>NZ_JBNJMM010000002.1:0-4068500 GCF_050936555.1 Streptomyces sp. CA-135486 | reverse complement strand
CCAAGCCTCCGGGAGAACTCGCTCCAGCCTGGATAGGCGGATGTTTCAATGGCGAAGTGGTCCGCCTGGACCGTCACCGTCCATTCCCTGTCCAGCGATTGCATCTGCCACCCCCCCGCGGCAGGCACGCTGGATGCGGCGGCGCCGGTCTGGCTATCGCCCGCAGTCGGGTAGGAGAGCTGGTGTTCTTCGAGGCAGGTACGCCAGTCGAGCGCCCTGTCGATCTTGAGCGCCACGGCACCGTCGCAGGCTGCAATCCTGCTTTCGTGCCGAATCTGACACACAACCAGCCCGACCGGCGGGCGAGCTAGATGCACTTCTCCAGGGGGGACGGCGAGCCAGTGCGTCATGCTGCACCCCGTTTCCAAAGGCCCGCTGTCTCCTGGTCCGTGGTCCAGACTTTCACGAACTTTCACTCCCGACTGTCTCGCGAGGCGGCCCGGCTGTCAATACAGAACAGGCATTTTGGTGACAATGAGTACTTGAGTGACTACCCGGTGCTGAGCTTGCGATGCGGTGAGCCCAGCACGGTCAGCCGACGGAATCCGTTGACGCATAGCTGCTCGAGGTCCTCGAAACGCGGTCCCAGGATGCTCAGGCCCTGCGTCTCCGCGCCCTCGCGAAGGTCGTTCACGGCGAGCTGCCACCACTCCCGGGCCGGCTCACTCATCTGACCGGACGACAGCAGGACGATCTCCACCCACTCAGGATCCAGCCGACTAGCGAGCCTCACCGCCCACTCCTCGGCCTCTTCGTCGATCAGGGCGAAAAGGGGCTTGTCGCCCTTGCGCAGCTTTTCCAGGGCCTCATGCAGAGGGCGCTGAACCAGGTCGATGAACCGGCGCCCCATGGCAGGCCTTTCGCGCTGCCAGGCAAGGGCACGCCCGAACCGGTTCCGCTCGTCCTCGCTCACCAGGGCCTCAATCCGCTCCTGCCGGGCCAGCCAGGATTTTTCTACTGGCTGGTCGTACCGCAGGTCCGCAACCCACAGATCGCCTTCGTCTTTCGCCAGCGCCGGCAGGTGGAAAAAGTAGCCCACTTTGTTCGCCCGCACATTGCCCTTGCTGTCACCGGGCATGTCGGCCATGTTGACCACCGGAGCCACCTGCACGAACGGCCTGTTGGGATTTTTCACGTCCGGCTCCGCGACATCGCAGGTCGCCGTTGTGATGATCGCCAGCGGAGGCGAGAGCTCCTCCGGAACAATCATGACCATGTCGTCCGTGTGCACCGTCGCATATTGCACCGAGACCGCGTTCACCGGGGCCCCCGGCGCCCCGTAGAAGACAAACTCAGGAGCCTGCACCACATCGCCCTGCAGAAACTTCTCCAGCTCGTGTAATACACCGTGCGGCCACGCATCCCGCTCCGGCACACCATCGACGAAACTGCCCATAGTGCCCCCGCCCCGTTCCTCGACTCACGCCCACAAGTCGCCCTTGCTAGCCCGAACACCCCGCCTATGCCCCTTAGTTACCCAAGGGACACAGTCCGTCACCCTAGGGGATGAGGCGCTTGCGCACGTCCAATACGCAACAACCGTCAGAAACCCTCCACGTAGCCGCGGGCATGCCCTGCCTTGCCGAAACGGCAACCTTGCCGCTGAAAGGCCTAAGCCCACGGCGCGGTACAGCGAGAAGCGGGGCGCTGTCACGAACGGATGATCCGATAAAGACAGGTTGACGGCGCGGTGTCAGCCTGAAGGAGAACGCGGACGCATGCTCACGGCGACAGGGCCCGACGGCGCTCTTTCAGGTAGCACGCGCTACCGCCACGCCGGAGCGTACACACGTGCGATGACCGCCGCATTGTTCACCGCCACGCCATGGGTGTTCGCGCGACAACCAAGACGCCACTGCGGCCCCTGCCCTCAAGCGCCGACTTTTCACGGTAGAACGAGATGCAGGACACTGAAATACTCCGTCGGAGTGAGGCGGTGAAACCTTCCTCCAGGCATGCCGTGCCAGATCCAATCGTGCGTCCTGCCCGACTCGACGAGGGTGCGCCTGGCCAGGCCGCCATGGCGCGGGCCAGTTCGTCGTAGGTTCAGCCGCGTTCGCTCCTCAGGCGCGCCAGCTCCAGACGCAGTCGGCCCCATCCCGGCGGAGCACAGCAACCGATCGCGCGCGATGCGGCCGTCGTCGCCGACGAGGACGAAGAGAGTCGGCTCGTCGCTGTCCTGGTCCGGCCGGCGGACTGACCACCAGTGCGCGCACGTTGGTGCGGCACAGCACCGCGTCGGGGTCCTTGACGGGGGCGAGGGTGGTGGAGGTCACCTCGATGTCGGTCAGGCGGATCGGGGCGTCGGCGATCGTCAGCCAGCGGTTGGCCTCTGCGGCGAGCCGGGCCGGAGCGGAAGGTGACAAGACAAGGCGCGGCATCTGGACCGAGCCTCGTCCACGCGCGTGGTTACGCCCTGCCGAGGGAGCTCTGTTGTCGCAGACCGTGGGAAGCCTGGTGGACTCGCTCAGCGGCAGCCGCCCAAGTAGCACCCGTCCGCCGCGTCCGCGTCGGCCAGCAGGCCAGACGACGCGCCCTGCGTGCCAGGAAAGTTGTCTGCCCGCCATCCGTGTGTGATCGGCTGGGCGCTCGTTGTGCCAGGTGATGGGCACAGCTGGTGGGCTTACTCCTGCACATTGGATCCACATGGTCGGAGCGGTTCGCTACGAGGCAGGGGAAACCGTGTACGGATGCAGCGAGGACACGGCTAGGACACTTCACCAGCGGTCGGCGGACAGGGTGCGGGTCAGGGCCGCAGACATGTTCGTGGAGGTACAACGAGCGGATGGGAAAGCGACAGCACTATGCGGGGTGGCCGGCGGTCTGTTGGCTTTTGACGCGGCGGCGCTGTCGGCTCTGTCTGAAGCAGCATGGGTGCTGGCGGCGGCCCTGGCGTTTGCATCCGGCCTTCTTGGCTTGGCTGTCGGTGCTGCTCTGTTGGCCATCCGTCCCGTGCTGCCGAAGGACAGTGCGCTAACAGGGCTGGAAGGCATTTGCTCTGACGGCGCTATCGAGGACGTTGTTGCAGCCCTTAAGGCCATGAGCCTTGAGGATCAACTGCGCGTGGAAGCACTCCGGTTGTCGATGTTGGCCATTCTTGCCCGCAGGAAGTTCCGGGCGATCAAAGTGGCCGTGGATTGTACAGTGGCTGCCCTCCTGATGGCCGGAATTGGGTTATTGATCACCTTCATCACCTCCTGAGAGCATCATGTATGTGACGGCCGCCACATCTCGGGGGGGGGGATATGTATCAGCCACACATCACGGTTATCGGCCAGCAATTGTGGTCACGGCTGTGCGATCTCGCGCCCGTGCGGGTACGCCCGGCCAGGAGCATGCTCCTGCGGCAGGGAGACCCTGGCACCCACGTGATCCTGCTGGCCTCTGGATCCACTCTCGTGACGTTGACGGGACCTAACGGAGAACGCACGTTGCTGGCCGTGCGCGGAGCCGGCGAGTTACTGGGCGAGTTAGCTGTCCTGGACGCGCAACCGCGTACGTCTTCCGTCATTGCGGCTGAGACCTGCCGCGTGCACATCATTCCGGCTGCTGGCTTCCTCGCATTCGTAGAGCAGCACGATCTTTTGGCCCCGCTACTGCGTCATGCGATCGCCCGCGTCCGCGAGGCAGACGCAGTACGGCTCGAGCTCGCCACAGCCCCGGTCCCAACGCGCCTGGCCGCGGCTCTGGGCCGCCTCGTCAGCGCGGCCTCCACGGCGGCCTCCGAGCTTTCCGTGCGGCTGACGCAGGCAGAGCTCTCCCAGATGATCGGTGCGTCCCGAAACGCTGTCGGAGCAGCCATCAAACCGTGGCGCGAGCAGGGCTGGATCGCCACGGAAGCAGGTGGCGGCCTCCTCATCCGTGACATCGCCTCCATTCAGGCGCACGCGCACAGCAAGACGTGACGGACCGCACCGAGTTGGTGCCCAGTACTGGGCACCACCTTCATCCCGGCCCGGTCAGCATGGTGCACCCACCTCGACTGCAGTGGCTGAAAGGCCGGTGACTCCATGGGCTCCTCCGTCCCACCTGATGCTTTCGATGTGCCGCCGGAGCACGCGCTCCTGGTCGTCGACATGAAGGGCTACAGCCAGATTCCCGAGGCGAGGATGGCCCCGGTGCGTTCGGATCTGGACGACATCCTGGCCACCGTGTTCGCCCAGAGCGGGCTGGAAGACGCCCAGGCGCAGGACGGCGCATACAAGGACACGGGCGACGGGGCCATCTTCGTGCTGCCGGCCAGGCACACAGCGCGGCTGATCGACCCGCTGCTCGAGCACCTGAACGCTGCCCTCATCCGCTACGACCAGATGCGCTTGGCCAGCGCACCGGCGATCCGGCTGCGGGCAAGCGTGCACGTGGGTCCACTGTCGCTATCCGACCACCGTGGTGATGCCATCAACGAGGCGTGCCGGCTGATCGACAGTCAGGCAGCACGCCAGGCCATGTCCGCCGCGCTTGAGCACGGTGCCTTCCTGGCAGCCGTCATCTCCGAGACCGCGTTTCGCCGTACGGTGCGCGCGGGTCGCACACCAAGCCTTGAGGAGCGCCAGTTCCTGGAGGCTACCGCTCGTGTGGAAGGCAAGCCGGGCTTCGAGGAAGCGTGCAGGCTCCTCGTTCCCCAGGTGGCGCCGGAGGTGCTCAGCCCCTACATCGCGGCCGTGACCACCGCCCGGCCGCCGTCTGGAGCGGCCCCGAACCAGGTGCCTGGAGCGCCGGTGTCCGCAGTACCGGCGCCCGGAAGCTCCGCTCCCCTGTTCCAGTTCAACGCGCCGATGAACGACACCACGGTCATCGGCACGGCCGAGACCATCCGCATCGACCAGCGCCGCCGCTGATCCACGCCGCGCACGCGGCTGTTTCCAACGCGCGAAAGCAGGCAACACTCCATGTCTGAAAACGACTTCACCCCCCATCAGGCTGAGCCCGATGGGGAGCCGCCTGGCAGTGGTGCAGCGCAGAAAAGCGGCGGGGGCTGGTCCCTGTCGCGGTGGCGGCGGGGAGACCTGGACCGCGCCGACGACGTCCGCGACGACTGGCCGCAAGGCGACATTTCATCGCCGCACGGGGAGGAGAGCGAACCGGCCGCTGAAGGGCTCTCCGTCCCCGGTGTCCTGACGCCCGGAGGCAATAGCACCTTCACGGTGAATGGGAACCCGGACGTCGTCGCAGCGTACGTTAAAAACCTGATCTTGGAGACGCGGAAACGCGACGTTCTCGAAGGAGTGGAGTTCGACCGCCGGGGGATCACGGAGCAGCCGCTGGTACGCGAGGGGCAGTGGGTCGACGCCTGGGAGCAGGCCATCCATCCGGACACTGCACGGCTCCGGCAACGTGTACTGATCGTTGTGGCGCCGCGCTCTTTCGGGTCGACCACCTTTGCTCTCCATCTCCTGGCACGTCACACCGATAGCCGGGCCACGCTGGTGAAGCTGGATGCCGACTGGAATACCCCCAGCAGGGGGCGGCTGCCGCTGGAGGAGTTCCGCGCATTCCAGCTCGACCTCAAGGACGCGGTAACCGACCGGCTCTCGGCCGACTTCCTCGACGCGCTCACCAAGCACTCCGAGGATCTCGAAGCCTGCAACTCCTACCTCGTTCTCACCGTGGCCAAAGAGCTCTGGGACGACCACTACCTCACGGCCCGCATCGGAATCCACGTCGTCCATCTCAACCAACCGCCTCCTGCCCAGCCTGTGATGGAAGCCCATCTGCGCTCCAGCGGATATCCGGGCCTCGTGCCCTACGTGCAGTCTCTCGACACGACCAAGGTCTCCCTTCACGATCTCGACGCAGTGGAAGCTGTGCGGGCAGCCGGCACGATTGTCATGGCGTGGCAGGAGCACGAGCGTCTTCACCGATCGTCCCTGCCCGTCATGGACCCGCTGTCGGCCTCTGCCGAGATTGATACCGCTCTCGAGGGTCGGGTAACGGCGGCTCTGTCCGACTGGAGAGATAAGCTCGACATCCTGTTCGGGGAGATGGTCACCTCTCATGGGGGGAGGGACACGTCGCTCCCTCTTGAGGACCGCTGCCTTCTGCTGGCGCTCGCTGTGCGGCAGTCGGCGCCAATGCCGAAAGTGGCCGCCACCGCACGCAGCCTGCAAGACACCATCGGCACGACAGACTTGGGCAAGGGCGTCTTCGCCTCCCCTGCCCAGGCAGTCTTCGCCGGCCGCGGACTGCGTCGCCGCATCATGGATGTCGGCGCCGCGGTCGACTCGCATGACGCTGTGACATTCGACCAGCCCGGCTACGGCCGGGCCATCCTGGCGTATGTCTGGGACAACTACGAGGTCATGCGTAGACCCCTGCTCGAATGGCTTGTGCAGGTCGGTGACAGCCCCAACGCAACGGACCCCGCAGTCAACGCACTGGCCACCCTCACGCTGCGACACGGTTCTTCCGACTATCTCAACAACCTCGGAAGCGTCGCCCGGAACGACAAGTCCGAACTGTTGAGTGCCGTCATGGTGCTTGCCGTGCGGGACGAACACGTCGGCCGCCTCACGTGGGGCACGCTCTACCGGTGGGCCGGGCAACAGGAATACGGAACTGCGGTGGTCTCAACCTGCCGCCGTGTCCTGCGCGATCCCGCCGTCACCCCATCCACAGCCAAGATGGCCATGGTCCGGCTGCGTCGCGTCGCCCACGCGACCGGTGACGACACGATACGCAGCGAGGTTCTCGAAGCCTTCAGGGACCTGGCAAAACAGCCCACCGGTACTGGCCGGCTGGTCGCCGAAGTACAGACCTGGCAGCAGTCGAAGACGTCGGGCAAGGCAGGCGGCCTGGCCTTCCTCGCATTGATGTCGGTGAATCACGACGGCATGCCCTGGCTCATGTCGGACACGGCGCCGGACATCGACGTCGAGCGCGCTCTGCAAGCCCTCCTCAGCGACATCACCACCGCGTCGGAGATCATTCCCTGTCTGACCGAGTGGGTCCGTACATCCGCCGCCGACCCCACCGCTTACGTGCGTGTCCGCGACGGACTCATCCCGCCCTTGCGCGGACAGAAGATGTTCAAGGCTGGCATGAAGCTCATGCAGGCACTCTCTGATCTGCCCACCATCCACGGCGTCAACGTGGCGGAGGACTTTTACGACCATCTCGTGGACAAGCGCGTGCACAAGGTGTTCTCCCTCGAAGGAGACACTGCATGAGGTGGCCCTGGCAGCGCGCAGCGCGCGCCACTGCCTGCCCCCACCCCCGATTGCTGCCCAGCGCCACGACCGGCGTCCCGTTCGAGGCCACCTTCACCATCCTGTGGCGCCCCACTATCAGGACACGGCAGAACCTCGAGGAGCTTGTCCGCTGCGACACCCTCAAAAGCGCCGCCGAGATTGCCCTCCGTCTTGAGGCCACCGATCTCCTCGCCGCCCAGGACGCCATCAACGCCGCACTGGGCGCACCAGATCGAGTCCACACCCCGCACTATCGGCGCCTGGCCGCGCACGTGGCACTCCGGTTGTCGCCTGAATCCCGGGAAAGCATCGCCCAGCAGCGAGCGGATACGGACCGCGTAAGGCGCCTTCGCTTCCTCAAAACCCAACTGTACGAACACCCTGACCTCGTCGTGCTGGACCGGCTTGAGCAGCAACCCGGATCCATCGACCCTCGGCAGGTAGCTGACTGGCAGCGCCTTGCGCGGTCCATCAAAGCCTGCGAGCGCTGGTGGTACCCCCTGCTCGACCAGTGGGAACGGCTCGGCCAGGGATTCAGCGACGTCGAAAAGCAAAACCAGGCCATGCTCGCGTTGCTCGATTCGCTCAAGTCACTCAACGGCGGCTCGATTCCCGAGTCCAGCGGCCCCTAGCTACCAGCCACAGCATCTCCAGGGCACATATGAAGACCTCAAAAGGAATGCGATGAAGCTGACGCTATGGAGAGTCCTGCTCGCCCCCGTCACCAGTCTGCGGGCGCTTCGATTACAGCGAAGAAACAGCAGCGGCATTTCCTACGACGCCGCCTGGCGACAAGCACGCATGCTTCGAGCGCCGGACGAGATGGTGTACCGACTCCACGGCCACCACGCCAACACCACCCAGGAAGTACAGCATGACCCCCAAAGTCCAACTCAGCACTAGTCAAGTTAGGCCGTCCAGGACGACAGAGGCGCTTCAGAGTTGTGCTCACCGTCGTGACCCGTCAAGCGTGCTTGGAAGACGTGTTCACTCGTCTTTGACTGCCTGATCTATCTGATCAAGGTCAAACCCGGTGGCGCGTCGTAGGTCCGCGGCCTGGAGCTGGGCGTCTTTGACATCTACCCCCTGAAGATTGGCCACGTACAGCGCCTCGCACGCCTCGCGGAGCGCGACCGCAGAGGCCGTCAGGCTCTCGGAGGGTCAAGCCGCTCCTGGCTGAGGGGCGTTAGGGATGCACCTCTCGGGATGGTTGTGAATCCAGGACAGACCGCCGAGGTCGAGGCGCGTACGGGTACGTGTGACGGCGACGTAGGCGAGGCGTGCTTCGCTGTCGTCGATCGGGCCGGGAATTGGGCGGCCGTTCGCGTCCTGCTGGTCAATGTCCTTGGGCGGGGTGAAGTCGTCGGCAATTCTGACGGTCTCCCATTCACGGCCTTTGGCGCGGTGGGCGGTGGAGACGGTGAGGTCTGCATGGGCCTCGGGGGTGAGTTGGTCGACGGCGGCGAGGATGGCAGCCGGGCCGTGCTGGTCGATGAGGTCGACGAATGGCTTCAGGTCACGTCCGGCGGGGTCGTGTTCGGCGTAGTCCTGCAGTTCGCCCCAGGGGGGAAGAGGAGGAGCTCCGGGTGCCCGGTGCGGCGGCCTTCCTTGAGGTCGCGGGCGGCGGTTGCCAGGGAGCGCAGGCTCTCCCCTCCCCCGGCCAGCCCGACGCGATAGCCGGCGCCGAGGTGTGCCATCACTTCGGTCATGGCTCCGATGTTGGTCCGGCACAGCACCGCATCGGGACGATCAACCGGCGCGAGTTCGGTGGGGATAGCGGTGGTGCCGGTCAGGCGGATCGGCGCGTTCGCGATCGTCAGCCACCGGTTGGCTTCGGTGGCGAGGCGGGGGCCGAAGCGGAAGGACTGCGACAGGGACAGGGCGTGGCCGTCGAAGCCGGTCATGATGTCGCGGGCGCCGCGCCAGCCGTAGATGGCCTGGGCGGAGTCGCCGACCATCACGAGCTGGGCGTGGGTGCGTTGGGCGGTGAAGACCTGTTCGAGGACGGGGTTGGTGTCCTGGGCTTCGTCGAGGAGGAGGAAGTCGGCGTCGATCTTCGGGTCCGACAGGGCCCAGATTTTCAGGTAGTGATCGTGGTCGAAGCGGACCACGCCGTCGTCGGGGCGCTGGAGGTCGGCCCATGCTTTCTGTGCGAACGGCAGTACCACATGGGCGAGTTCGGCGTGCAGGTCTTTGTCGTCGAGGCCGCGCAGGCGCGGGACGTGGCCTGGGGCGATGGTTCGGTCGGCGGAGTGGCAGTAGCGGGTCACCGTGCGCAGCACCGCGTGGGACAGGGCCTTGTGCGTCACCTCGCGTTCGCCGATGCGAACGGACTTGGTGATGCCCAGGGCCGTGCCGGTCTTCCAGCCCGCTTGGCGGGGGCCGTTGAGGCGGCTGGCATAGCGGTGGCCGATCGCCGCGAAGGCGAGGGCGTGAGCCGTCTTGCAGGCCACGGTGGCGGGGAAGCGGGCGGCGGCATCTTGGGCGATGGCCTTGTTGAAGGCGATGTAGCGGCCGCGGCGCCGGGTGGAGGAGGCCAGCAGGATCAGCGTGCTGGTCTTGCCCGTTCCGGCGCCTGCCTGCAGGGACAGGTGATCTTCGGCGCGGAAGACGTCGGCGGCTGCGGTCTGTTCATCGGTCGGATTCAGCACTGTCGCATTCCAGAGAGGGTGAGGGCGCGGCCGACGGCCGCCAGGAGATGGTCTGGGGTGGTGTGGGCCAGCAGGGCCTGCAGGGTGTGGTCGAGGCGCTCGGCTTCCTGACGGGCGTGGCGGGCCAGGGCACGGTGGATGGTCTGCTGGAGGAAGACGCGGGGTGATTGGCCCATCTGTTCGGCGGCGCGGCGGATGAAGGCGTCGGCGGTGGGGCTGAAGGCAGTGCTGAGAAGGACGTGTCCGTCGGGGGCCGGGTAGTGGGTGGCAAGGACGTCGAGGGGCAGCAGCTCCTTGAGGCGGTGGTGGGCGCGGCTCAGGGCCCGGTCGGGATTCTTCGCCTTCGCCACGGTCATCAGGCGGGTGCGATCAGAGCTGGCGGCGAGCGGCATGATGCGGGCGGCACGGGCGAGTTCGGCTTGGGTGGCGGGCCGGGTCAGGGTGATCTGCGCAGGCTGGCCTGCCCGCCGATGACGCGGGCTGGTGGCAGACGGAGGCTGCTCGGCCAGCCGAGAGAGCCTTAAGCAGCCAGGTGCCCTGGCTGAGGGCTGTCCTCATGCCGGCTCCTGGCGGCGGTGCTTGACGGGTACGGGGAGGCGGGCGTGGATGTGCTGGTGGTGGAGCAGCGGGTCGAAGACCTCCCAGTCCGCGAGTGCCAGGTCCGCAGCTGCGGGGGCGGCGGCGTGCGCTGGGCAGCGTTGGGTGCGCCAGCGCAGCTGCTCCGCGTAGGGCAGGTGGGTGAGGTCGTAGACGGCCATGTCGGCGGCGGGCAGGGCCAGCTGACCGCGGGCGGCGATGGCGGGCATGAGAGTCCAGATGCCCGTCGGCATGTCCGGGGCGAGGACGGGGTGGGGGCAGCGGTGACGCGGTCGGGTCTGGGCGACGCACCGGATGTCATCGACGGGGCGGGCGGCGAGGTAGCGGCCGTAGAGGATCTGCAGCACGGGCCGGGCCGGCCGGCACACCGATACTTCTGCCGCTGGCGGGTTACTGAGTGGCGCCGGGGTGAGGGCGCCGGTGTCGAGCAGGCGGCGGGTGCGCACCGCGAGACGGCGGCGTAGTTCGGCCAGTTGCGGCGTCAACGGGTCGGTGGGCTGGCGTGCGGGGCACAGGACGGGATGCGGGATACGGCACCACCGGCTGCCGTCGCCCGCGGCGTGCGCGATGCCGGAGTCGACGTGCCACCGGCAGGAGACCGGGACTACCGCCGCGGCGAGTTCCTGCGGGTGCAGGCCGACGGGTCGCCCATGGGTGCCGGTGTACCAGTCGATGCGGTGGCCGCAGTCACGGCAGCGTTGAGGCTGGGCGGTGCGCAGGAGCCGGCTGGGACTGTCGGCGGCAACGCGCAGCGCCCGCAGGCGTCGAGGAGCGGCGGGGCTGCCGTCCCAGCGGCGGCCGGACGGGGCAGGGAGAGAGCACATGGCCGCGAAGGTGGCAGGCAACGCGCCGCAGGCACGGCGCCCGGGCCGCCAATGTCCTGCGATCGGCCCAATCGGCTGGAACAGATGCGCGACCGTCGCAGGCATGTGCGATGCCGGTGACCGGATCAGGTGAACTGTCCCGGCGGTTGCGCCGGGCTAGTCGGCGGCTTCGGCGGGCGGCGTGTGACCGTCGCAGAGGGTGGCGAAGAGGTGGTCGACGGGCACGTTCAGGGCGTGGGCGAGGGCGTGCCAGGTCTTGAGGGATCCGATCGTACGGCCCTGCTCGATTTCGATGAGGGTGCGTCTGGCCAGGCCGCTGCGGCGGGCCAGTTCGTCGTAGGTCCAGCCGCGCTCGCTCCTCAGGCGCGCCAGCTCCAAACGCAGCGCGGTGAGGTTCGGGTCGGGCGGGAAGATCGTCACTCCACTATCCGACGGTGCAGACACCTGCCCTGTCAGTGCAGACCTCTGCCCTATTTCCGCAGGTGACCGCCCCAGCAGCAGGGCAGAGGTCTGCACTACGGTGCGGTCATCACCCCGCTCCCCCTCCGAGGCGAACGGGAAGCGGAGCGGCCCCGCGCCGACGACAGGAGGAACGCCCGCCCCATGAGGCTGTGCACCATCCACCCACCGGTGCCCCGAACCTGGACCGTCGAACTGCGCCCCCAGCAAGGCGGCCCGGTCCTCTACTGCCCGCACTGCCCACCGGGCGGGCAGGCCCTACAGGCGACTTCGGCGCGTCCTGCCGCCCTGGCACACCTGGCCCGGCACGCCCGCCGGGACGTTCTCCCCGCCCACCTGCGCACCTGTCAGTGCCACGAGCGGGGCTGCCGCTGGCACCCCCGCCACCGCGGCTGCACCGGACCGATCCTGCTGGTGCTCATGCGTGAATGCGGCGGCCGCATCTGGCGGCTGGCCGATGCCTGTGCCGCGTGCGCCGGCGCCACCAGCGATGCTGCCATCGTCCCCGACACGGTGCTCGCGTCCGCAGCGCAGTCGCCGGAGGCCTCTCCCCGTGTAGGACGGTCCCGGCTGCGGAGGCGATCCGGCGGGCCATCCGAGCAGGTCCGGGTGCGCGAGATGCTCTCGTATCTCGCCGCTTGTCTGCCCGCCGGCGTCAGTGCGCAGTCTCGCCTGTTGGCCTTGCAGTGCTCGCTGCGCACTGATGCATCGGGCCGTGTTCAGCTCCCAGCCGGCCTTCTACGAGGAATGAGACTGGGCGGCAGCCTCGCGCCGTGGCACGAGCTGGAGAACGCCCATTGGCTGCGACTGCAGCCCGCAACGGGGCCCGGCCGCGGCAGCGTCGCGGCGCAGCTTCTGGATGACCTCCGCACTGCCCCCACTCGTCGCGATCGCGCGCGCGCCGCTGACTGGGCTCTGCGGGTGTCCTGTACGAAGCGTCTGCGGCTCCGCGGCGCCTACGGACGCCTGGGCGCACTTGCCGTCGCCGCCCACACCCCCGCCGGAACCGCACACGGGACTGCGGAGAACAGCCAGTTGAGCCGCGCATGCGGCCTGCCAGTGCACGAACTGGCCAACCTGCTCGATCTCCTGGGCGAGGTCGGATTCGTCACGTCCTGGAAGTTCGAACCGGACTCAGAGGATCTGACGTGGATTCTTCACCCGCCCGCAGCCGCACCATAAAGCACGAGCGCCCACCCTGAAGGGGTGGGGCACAAGGCTCTGGGCCGCCGGTCAGCACATCTTGTAGTCGACCTCGGTCGAGTTGTACGAGCAGACGTCGACCTTGCTGCCCGTTGACTTCTTCAGCGTCGCCGTGTCCTTGTCGTTGTTCCACACGTAGGCGGCCCGCCCCTGATAGCGGTTCGTCGTCGTGTTCGTCCCTTGCCGGTGCGCACCGCCACCGCCTTGCCCGCGCCGAGCGTTTACATGCCGAAGACGTACTTGTGGTTCGCCGCGTCGGTGAGGGTCCAGCCCTTCAGGCTGACGACCTTGCTGGTGGTGTTGCGGATCTTGGACGTACTCGGCATTCAGGCTCGTGGTGGAGCGGGTGAGCGTCCCTCACGTTCAGAGGCACCCCCCCAAATCGGCCCCGACAAGACGCCTAGACTAGACCCAACCCGCACAGCACGGGCGGCAGTTACAGAAACCGGACGCATCGACTTCAACGTCGCGGGGCGGGGCGTTGGTGGTTACAAGAGCGCCTCTGGTAGCCCCGGCACCAGCGAAGTCCCCGGCAGGGAGCAGTACACCAGTGGTGCGTTCGCAGGCACGGGATCCGCCGCTCGATGGGGCGTGTCGGGTCGAGCTACGACAATGCCTTGGGCCTGGTCCACGCGACCCCCCGACCCCTCGGGCGTGGATCACGGCAGGTGTCTTTTTGGGCTGGGAGCGGGTTCAGCCGACTTGGCCGGGGAATCGGGTGGTGGGATCAAGTTGGCTGAAGGCCCAGCGGACGAGGTCCTTGCTGAAGGTCAGATTCGGGTCATCATCAAGGGCGTCTTGAAGGATGACAGTGAGATTGGCCCAGGTGCGGAAGCAGCCGTGTCCTGCACAGTCATCGATCCACAGCAGCACTTCGTCCTCGACGCCGTTCCACAGTCGGTGGTAGCCGGGGATGACGGTGAGGATCTCGGCTGGGGTGAGGGGGCTGAACTGCTGCCAGCGGTGGACGCGTGAGTGCAGGGCGTTGCAGCGCAGAATCTTCTGGCGGGTGTTGCCGCTGCCGACGAGGACGGTGGCCAGGCTCTTCGCCGATTTGCTGTTCTTGTCCCACAGTTCCCGCAGATACTCGAGGGCGGTGGGCCCCAGGTGTTGCACTTCGTCCAGCAGGAGGAGGTGGAAGCTGCTGGCCAGTGCCTGCCTGATCTGGTCGTCGCAGATGTGGGTGGTGTTGACCGGTGCTGGACCGGGGAGGTCCAGGCCGTCCCACAGCGCTGCTCGGATCTGTGCCATGTGAGGGGCCTGGGCGAACTGCAGCCACACGGTGGCGTCGGGGGCGAGTTTGCGGCAGGCGGCGTTGACGGCGAACGTCTTGCCCAGGCCGACCTGTCCGTGGATGCAGATCATGGCCTTGCGGGTGATGGCTTTGCCGACCAGGGCTTCAGTGAGCAGGGCGGCGTCGGTGGCGACGGGAGCGGCGCGTTCAAGGCCGAGGAAGTGGTCATCGGTTTCTTCGGGGAGGCGGCCGGCGCGGAAAGGCGTGGTGGGCTCGGTGTTCATTGGCTGCCCTCGTCAGAGTGGTCGGGGCGGTCGGCGTTGGCGGGGCTGGTGCGGGAGCGGGGCACGGCCCAGCCGTCTGTGGGGGCGGGAAGGGGCAGGAAGCCGGGCAGTGCTTGGGTGTTCAGGTCGGCGCCGCCCAGGTCGTGCAGTTGCTGGATGGCCTGGTCCTGGGTGATGGCGTCCAGCCGGTGTGTGGGGCCTTTGTTGACGGCCGCGTAGCGGGCTTTGCGGCTCTTCTCTGCCTTCTGCTGCCGTGTGCGCAGTTCGTCGGCTTGGCGTCGCCGGGCGCGGTCCAGTTCGCGGCGTACGGCTGGGGGAGCCTGGTTGGCCATGACGGCGGAGCCGAGGTACTGGCCGGTTGTTGGTTCGTACAGTTCGACGTAGTGGTCGTGGTGGGGCATGTAGCGCAGGTGGACCTTCTCGCCGGTCTTGCCCACCATCCAGGGGTCGAAGTAGTCGCGGCTGCGCCAGCGGACGCCTTTGCTGGTGATGGTCAGCGGCTTTCCGAGGCGTTCCAGGGTGAAGGCGTGGATGTCCCTGGCGGTGACGGTCCTGATGGGAGTGGGGTCGGCGGCCCACGCCTGGGCGGGGGTCTTGCCGCCCAGATCCTTGATGGTGTGCTCGGTATTCCAGCGCCGCACCCAGTCCAGGAGCAGGGCGACGAAGACCTCGAAGTGGAGCAGTTCGCGGTCGGGGTCGATGGGTTTGCCGCCGGGCAGGGTGGGGGCGTCTGTGTAGCCGGGCATGTCGGCGAAGAGCATCTTCTTGACTGCGCCGTTGACCGCCTCGACGGTGGGCTTCAGGTCGGGGCGGCGGGGCGGCAGGACGATGAGCTCGGTGCCCAGCAGGTCCATCGCTTCACCGACGGTCTTGCACAGGAAGTCTTTGCCGCCGTCGACGCGCACCCGTTGAGGGCGGCCGCCGAACGGGCCGTGTTCGGAGGTGGTGAGCAGGGCGTCGCGCAGGGCGACGAGGATGCTTTCCCGGCTGGGTGTCTGCGGGGTGACGGCCAGGCCGCAGATGCCGTCGGTGGCGCATTCCACGAACCAGGTGATCCATGGTTTGCGGATGTGTCCGTCGATGATGACTTTGACGCTGGCCTCGACGTGGTCGGTCTCCCAGGCGTAGTTACGGTGGTGGCGATCTCGTTTGCCGAAGATGTCGAAGCGTCGGCGGGCGGCTTCTCCGCCGCGCAGGCCCGCGAGTTGCCCGCGGTTGAGCTGACGGTGCACAGCGCGGTGGAAGGTGGCCCGGGCTGGCACTTTGGGCAGCGTGGGGTCTTTTTGGGCTTCTGCGGTCAGTTCCAGGTGGGCGCGGGTGACGTTGCCGTACCAGCGCGCCAGTACGTCGAGCATGTGCTCGGTGAGTTCGAAGTGCGGCCGGCCAGCCGGGGTGTAGGTGCCGCCGTTGGCGTGGGCGTTGTCGATCCAGCGGCGCACGGTGCGGGTGGTGACGTCATGGGCGCGGGCGAGGGCGGCGATGCGACCGCTGGTGGGGGTGTGCTCGTCGGCGTCTTCCAGCAGCAGGCGTACGGCCAGGGCGCGCAGTTGGGTCGGGTCGGGGGGTGGTGGGGGCGCGTGCTTCATCAGTACCTGGTGTTCTTCTAGGGCTCGGTGGTGGGAGTCAGGCGGGGGCGAGGGTGAGCAGGCCGGCGCCGTATGCCTTGCCCTTGCCGATGCCTTCGCGCAGGGCGGTGGCGAGCAGGTCCGGGTCGGTGATGGCGGCTGTGCCGTCGAACTGGGTGAGTTTGTAGAAGGGGGCGGGCCGGTCGGGGCTGGGGAAGGGTCGGCGGAGGGTTTCGGTGGGTCCGGTCAGGTGCAGGCCGGCGGTGGTGGCTTGGCGCTGCCACCATGCCTGTGCGTCCTGGCCTTGCAGGGTGGTGATCTTGCCTCGGGGGCGGCGGCCGGTGACCGGGTCGGGTGGTGCGCCTGTGGGGCGGTATGCGGTGGGGGCGGCGGTGATGCGGTAGCGGACCGGCAGCCCAGGGGTGAGGGCGGTCAGTATGGGGGTCAGGTCTCGGGTGTCGGTGCTGCCGTAGCCGCCGGGTAGGCCTGTCAGGTCCGGGGTGTCGGCGGTCTGCACCAGCAGTAGGGGGTCCAGGCCGGGCTCGAGGCGGAACAGCAGCCCGCCGTTCTTGCGGGGCGTGGGGCCGGTGGGGTGGGCGAGCAGCCGCATGAGGGTCTTGTGCATTCCCGGCCGGTTGGCGAGGTCAACGCGGGCTTGGCGGTGACTGCGGTTGACGACGATGCGGGTCAAGGTCATGGGCATGAGGTGTCCTTGAGGATGTAGTCGGTGAGTGCCTCGATCGGCTGGGGCCCGGCGTACAGGGCGGCCGACAGGCTTTCGGTGGTCTGCCACAGCGGCCGCAGCAGATGGGTGCGGGTTTGGGTGGCGAAGTCGCTGGGCTGGCTGGGGCTTTCGCAGTGCGGAGCGTCGCCGGGGGCCGGGGGGTGTTCGTGGACGAAGGTGACCGGGATGTGGGTGGCGCCTGGAGCGGGCGGGCGCAGAAGGCTCAGCGGGACCGCGGTGCGTAGCGCGGCCACCGGGTCTGGGATATCGGTGTGGATGATCAGGGGTTCGTCGGGCAGGCAGTTGCGTCTGCCGAGGTAGGGCGAGAAGCGCGGCTGTGTCAGGGTGTCGGCGATGTGTTGCAGCAGTGGCGGGGAGGCTTGCACCGCGACGGTGAAGACGGCTCCGGCGAGGTAGTCGCGGTAGGTGACCAGCGTCGATTTGGCCTGGCTGCGGTATCCGCCGGCGGCGGTGCGCAGGCCCGTCCCGTGGGGGCGGCCGCCGCCGGCGGTCTGGAAGTCGCGGTGGCGGGTGCCGGGCCGGTCGATGCGGAGGGTGAAGACCAGGTCGTGGTGGCTGGGGGTGCCGGGCAGTTCCGGGTAGGGGTCCAGGGCCTGTTCTCGGGTGCGGCCCTGGGCTGCGGCGAACATGCCGATCAGCGCAGAGCGGGTGGGGAAGGCGGCGGTGTCGCGGTAGGGGAAGGCGGCTGTTTCTCCCCAGGACTGCAGCAGGCCGGCCAGGCGCAGTACCAGTCCCCTGCTCATGCCACGTCCCCGGTGGCGTGGGGGGTGGGGGCCAGTACGGCGGCCGCGCAGGCGGTGGCCAGGTCCTCGAATCCCGGGTGGCAGGTGCCCAGATGGTCGATGGGGTGGCCGGCGGCGGTGGCGTGGCCGTGCGCGATGCGGCGGCGGGTGCCGACCAGGCGGTCGATGGTGGCGGCGTAGTCGGCCAGTGTCTGTCGGGCGGGGGCGGTGTAGCCCTGTCCTCGGGCGGTCACGGGCTGTTCGAACGCCGCGCCGTAGGAGATCGGCCGCCGGTCGCGCACGACGTAGTGGACCAGGTCGGGTACGGAGTGCGGGGCGGTGGAGGTCTGCTTGCCGCGGGGCATCGCCATGGCGAACGTCCAGACGAACAGGTCGATCACTTTCGCCGCGGCGGCGGTGTCGCCGTCGAGGTTGGTGATGAGCGCGGTGGCGTTGACGGTGGCGAAGCGATAGAAAACCCCGGCGGTCAGGAACGCGGTCTCCAGGTGGGCGCTGCCTGACTCGTTGGGTCGGGGCCAGTCCTCGACGGCGGTGAAGAAGTCCGGCTGCAGGCGGGCGTCGTGGACGGTGAACGCCGGTGCCATCTGCACGGCGCCGTCTACGTGTCCGGTGGGAATCTCGGCGAGCATCCGCCCGAACAGGTTGATGGTGGTGGTGCGGCGGGTCAGCTCGGCGGCGATCTGTTTGGTGGGCAGGACTGGTGGAGCCTGCTTGCCGGTGGCGCTCTGGTCGGCCAGGGCCTGCTCGAGTTCGCCGCGGTGGACGGCGCAGATCTGCAGCAGACGGCCGGTGACGTCGACGGGCAGGTAGAGCATGGCCTGGGTGCGGTGGCCTTGTTGCGGGTTGGTCTTCAGCCCGCCGGTCTTGGCGCCCAGGGCGACCTGCGCGGCGGTGAAGTCCACCAGGTCCTCCGGCCAGCCCTGTTGGCGCAGGGCGTCGGCTAGGGCCGGGGGGACCATGCGGGTCCGGGCGGCGCTCTCGCCGAGTTCTTCCTCCATCTCCAGGCGCACCGGGCGCTTCCAGGCTGCGGAGGAGACCATTCCGCGTTCGGCGCCGCCCAGTTTGATCGTTTTTGGATGGCCGCTTTCCCCGCGGTTCAGGTTGGAGGCGGTGACCGGCTGGAGGACGTGGAGGTCCAAGAAACGGGAGCCGCTGGTCATGTCTTTAGTCCTTGATGGGGTTGAGGGTGAGGTAGAACGCATCCAGCCAGCGGGTGGCGACCTGGTCCGGGTCGAAGACGCGGACCGCGAGGTCGTCGAGCAGAACGGGCCAGTCCCAGACGAGTCCGGCGCGCAACAGCCGGCCGGTCAGGGAAGGCAACAGGTGCTGGTGCAGGTGGTCGTCGCCGACACGGACGATGACGTGCAAAAGGTCGTCCGTACGGTCCTCGTTGAAGTCGGCGCGGCGCACCGCACGTGCCATGGTCACGCCGAGGTTGGGGCGCTTGCGCCAGGCTGTGGCCGTGTAGGCATCGGGGTCGAGCTGCCCGGGACTGGGGGCGTCCGACGGGCTGGGCAGAGGGTTGTCTGCGGCTGTGCGGGAGGGCACCGCAGGTGTGCCGCTGGGGCTGGCGGCGGACAGATGAGGGGCGGCCGGGGAGGGCTGTGCTGCGAGTTCGTCGGCAGTCTGCCGCGGGGCGGGGGTGGGGCGGGTGCGCAGTGCTTCGAGGGGGTCGGCCAGGGCGATGAGGGAGGCGACGGTGTAGTGGGCGCGGCGCTGGCCGTGGCCGGCGGTGCGCACGGTCAGGTACTTGTGCATCCTCAGGCATTCCTTGACCGGTCGGCCGCGGCCGTCCTGGAGGTCTCTGCGCACGCCGAGGTCGGTGCACAGTTCGAGGACCTCGGCGGTGAAGTCCTGGTAATGGCGGCGGCGTTCGGCGGCCGTGGACATCAGCGGCGGTCCTCTTCCGGGCGGGTGCGTGGGGGCCGGTGGAGTTCGGCCACGGCGGCGGCGACCGCGCGGGCGGCATGCCTCAGGCGGATACGGTCGCCTGCGGTGGCGGTACGCAGTGCCTGCTCCGCGGCGGTGGCGAACGTGTGCCGGGCGGAGAGGTCCGGTTGGTCGAGCAGGTGCCAGAACGCGTGCTCGGCCAGTGGCCAGTACGCTGCGCGGGCCGATGCTGCCCAGGGGGACGCGGACTTCTTCTCGGCCTTGCCGAGGGTGCGGCCATCTGCGGCGCGGCCGGGGCCGTTGACAGTGTGCTTCCATGCCTGGCCGGCCAGATAGGTCAGCCGCCCGGCGTGATGTTCTGCCGCCGCGACGCATTCGGCGATCCGCACGGCGCGTTCCGGATCATGTTCCTGGGCCCAGGCCAGGATCGGTGGGGTGATCGCGGTGTACCAGCGGCGGTTGTTGACCTTGCCGTCCTGGTCGAAGCCGTGGACGCGGACCCGGAGGCTGGTGCGCACGTGTTCGGGCAGGTCGTTGAGGGTGTCGAAGATCTGCGGGCGGCGGAAGGCGTGGCGTTCGTCCGGAGCCAGCAGCAGCGCGTCCAGTTCCCGCCACCAGGCCTTGTCTGCGTCCGCTCGCCGCGGGTACCGGCGCTGCTCGGGTTTGGCGTTTGCGTTGGTGTGGATGACCAGGTAGGGGTCGGTGGCCGGCAGCGGTGGACGTTCGGTGGCCCAGGTCAGATACACATCGCTGACGTACGAGCCGTCGTGGCCGGGCACCAGCAGCAGCGCATGCTGGGAACGGCCGGTCAGGATCCGCCCCGGCCAGGTCATCGGGGCGGGTGGGGCGTCGGGGGCGGGCGGGGTGGGGTCTTCCCATGGGCACAGATCGGTGCCGGTCTGCTCGCCGGTGAGTTTCGGGATCTGGGCCAGGAACGTCTCGTGCAGGGTGCGGCCCAGCGGGTGGAAGGAGACCGTCGAGCGCAGCGGTCCGCTTCGCCCGCCCAGGTGTCGGGGGGCGCGACGGCCGACGGTGCGTGGTGTGCCGCCGCCGCAGGCGCCGTAGTAGTGGTGGACGAGCAGGTGTTGCAGGGCCTGGGCGGTCGGTACGGGCACCGGATCGAGGTCGTGGTGCGGGCTCAGCCAGGCCAGGTTGTTGCCGGCCGGGCGGCCGAAGACCAGTTTGTTGATACCCGAGAGGGCTTTGCACTGGGATGCCAGGAGCGGGTCCTGCAGCCAGGGCCGCACCAGGTCGAACACCTCAAAGCAGTGGGCTTTGTTGTCGAAATAGGCGTTCACCGCGGCGGGCTTGAAGCCGTCGGGTGCGGACAGCAGATCCCAGCGGCGGGTGTTCCACTGATCGGCGGATAACGTCGAATCATCCAGGCCGGTGATGCGGGCGGTGATGGCAGCAGCGATGCGTAGCAGCCCGGACGCGGACGGCGCGATCGGTATGGCCAGGTCATCGACGGTGTGGGCGTCGAGGAACAATTCCCGCAGTCCCACCTGGCGGTAGGTGGTGCCGCGTCGGACATCGATCCAGGGATCGTCGGCGGCACTGAAACGGGCGGGAACACAGGGCATCAAGGGGCGTCTCCTGCGGACGAAGACACAGCACTGCCTGGGCCCCTGGACAGCAGTCCGGGTCCGGCAGGCCACGCAGAGGAAGAGGGGGAGGTCGTGCGACGTGTCGGCCTCGAAGGGCCGAGGCGGGAGGGGAAAGGAAGCTGGCCAAGTGTCAGGGGCTGGTACGGCAGCCTGCGCCCCAACGCGGTGTCCGGCTCGGCGGATGCGTCGAGCGGAACGCGCGTTCATGCCGAAGGCACGGAGTGGGACCGGCACACCGCCGCTCATGCTTGTGGCGTGACGGTTGCGTCCCTCTCCGAGCCGTCTGGCTCTCTGAACACCCCAGAGACAATCACACCGTAACCAACCATGTCCAATGAGTGAGAAAGTGCGATTATCAGCATTTTCCACATGTGTTTCGGCCCGTCCCGCCGCTGAGATGCGGCAGGTCATAGACGAGCGGGTGCTGCGGTTCCCTGCATGCGCCCGCCCGACACCAGTACCCGCAGCTTGATCTGCCGCGCCGGCCTCGGGCGGGTCAGTTCACCCTGTCGTGAACCAGGCCCAGTTCGTCGTCCATGCGCAGGCGATGAGGTCCATAGTGCTCGGAGTGGGCGTGGTCGCAGGCAGGGGTGGGCAGCAAGACCAGGTCGGCAAGCAGCGGATGCTGCTCCCAGCTGGCCGGAGGACAGTGCTGCGGGCCGCGGCGGGCGACCCAGGCGGCTGGCACGGGCACGGTGTGCTGCAGGATATGGCGTACCTGGCGGGGGCTCAGGTACCTCTGGTCGGGCAGCGACTGCGTACCCGCACGGTCCAGGGCCAGTTCGCCGCCAGAGGTCAGATAGCAGGGCAGCAGACGTCGTGGCAGGGTGCCCAGGCGGGTGGCAGCCTGGGCGGCGGTCAGATACTGACGATGCAGGTCGGCCAGGGCCGATACCCGGTCGTGCGGCGGGATCAGGTGCACGGCGCTGAGGTGTTCCTCGGCCCTGGAGCGCTCCAGGTGTCCTGCCAGCAGCCGGCGCAGGTTCGCCGTCTCCTCGGCGAACGGAGAGTCCTCGCCGTGGACCTGCTCGACCAGATCCTGCACGTCGCCGGGCACGCCCAGCTGCAAGTCATAATTCTTGGCCTGCAGGAGGGCCGCGGTGGCGTGCAGCAGGAATGCCGGCTCCACGGTGCGCCACTCGGCCGGGACTGCGGTGGCCCCCGCGGCGCCGAGCGGCTGTAGAACCGTCAGGTGCGGCACGCCGTCGGAGTTCCACCAGCGCGGGCGGCGGGCGGTGTTCTGCCAGGCCAGGTAGAAGCGCGCGAGGCGGCCGGCGCGCTGCAGCAGCCGGGCGATCGAGGCCAGGTCACTGACCATCATGTCAACGTCGATGTCCAAGCTGGTGTCCAGCATGCTCGTGGTCACCACGACCAGCCGGTGCGGGCGGGGCCCGGACGGCCCGAGAGCCCGGCGCACCCAGCCGGTGCGCTGTTCGCGCACCCAGCCGGGGAACCGCGCATGCAGCAGCAGCAGTTCCCCCGGATCGCCCGTCCAGGACCGTTGCAGATATCGGTAGGTGTCCTGGCTGTCGGCGACCGTCGCGCATGCCACCGTTGCGCAGCCGCCCTCACGGGCCACCTGTCCGATCGTCTGGCCGATCACGGCGAGCCGCTCGTGCGGTTCCACGTCCCGGTTCACGTCACGCAGCCGCCGGTAGGTCACCGCGCGCATGGTCATCCGCAGTGGGCGGCTCTGGGCCCGGGAATGCCGGATGCGGGCTGTGTCCTCCATCCGGTGGGCGGTGCCGGTGGCGGCATCGGCGAACAGCCACCCCGGGTAGGCCGGCGCATAGTCCGCGGCCGCAAGCCGGGCCGGCTCATGTCCGGCGCCAGCCAGGTACGCGGCCACCATGGCGCTGCTGGTTGAGGCGGGCATCGTCGCCGACAGCAGCACCACTGGTGTACGCAGACTCCCCAGCCAGCGCAGCAGTCGCAGCAACTGCAGGTGGCTGTACGGGGTCAAGGCGTGGGCTTCGTCGACGACCACCGTCTTGCCCGACAGGGCCAGCAACCGCAGCGCGCTGAACTGCACCGGCAGCACCGCCATCTGCGCCTGATCGACGGTCGCCGCGCTGAACTGGGCCAGCAGCGCCGCGTCCTGGCCGCGCAGGAAGCCCTCCGGCGCGGTCACCTCCCGCGCCGCCTGCCACTCCCCCGCCTCTGTCGGCTCCAGCGCTCCGCTGTCCCGGCCGGCCGCACCGCCCTCGGCGGGTGCCGGAATGTCGG
Source organism: Streptomyces sp. CA-135486 (assembly GCF_050936555.1). Taxonomy (NCBI): domain Bacteria; kingdom Bacillati; phylum Actinomycetota; class Actinomycetes; order Kitasatosporales; family Streptomycetaceae; genus Streptomyces; species Streptomyces sp. CA-135486. The sequence goes on along the minus strand of NZ_JBNJMM010000002.1, from coordinate 4,045,285 downwards.
CCGGGCGGGTGCCGTCAGGCATCAGTGTGGTCACGGCACCGGCAGGATCAGCGTGCCCGCTGGCCGCCTCGCTGGTGAGCCGTGTGTCGGTGTAGGCGGCGTTCAGCCGGCTGTGGCCGTGGACCAGCGTCACCGGCGCACGCTCGGGCCGGTGGGCGCGCACATACGTTTCCAGCGTCTCCCACGCGGCGTCGGTGGTCGCGGTGGTCGGCATCAGCCACGCCACGCCGGCCGTGCCGCACCCGCCGTTGCAGATCCGGCTGACCTCCAGCGCGCCGACGCTCTTGCCCGATCCCGTACCGTCGGCAATCACCGTGATGCCGACGCCGTACTCGCCCACCAAACCGGGCAGCTGCGCCATCAGCGAAGCCTGCAGAGCGTTGGGGCCCTTCAAGTGCGGGTGGGCGGTGGTGAACGGGAGCGGCTCCAGGTCGACGCGCTCCAACTCCGCCTCATCGACCGTCTCGACCGCCCAAGCGCGGGCGGTCGCGAAGTGCTCGGCTGCGCCGAACGCCGGCATGTGCGCTGCCCCCTCCCAGTGCCCGCGCTGCCCGGACAGCCGGCCCGCCAGCATCCCCACGCCGGTCAGCAGAACCGCCGCCTGCACCGAAACGCGCTCCGGAACCGTCACGGCACCGGTCAGATACCGCAGCAGCGCCGCGTAGCGGGCCCGTAACTCCCGCCAGGTTGGTCCGCCCGCCGTGTCCGCGACCCTCCGCACGGCAGCGCCACCGCTCACATCGACCTGCAGGAACCGGCCCCCCATGCCCCCGACCACCTGCGCGCAACGTAGCGCCGGACTGCTGTTGCCGCCGACGGCGAAGCCGAACCCGCCCAGCACACCGAGCGCCACATGCATCGAGGACCGGTCCACCTCCACCGGTACCTGCGGGATACGGCCCGCCCCGGCCACCAGATCCTCACCCAGCCGCTCCCACGCGCCACGCTCACGCCGCTGGAAGCCCGGCACCAGCTTGCCCAACTCCCGCAAGCCCGCCAGCAACGCCGTCAGCGACCGCGCCTGCTCCTCGCCCACACCCAGGCCCTCAGCGATCACCGCACGCTGCGACGCGCTCAAGAACCGGTCCCACAACACCGCCGCAACCGCCGCGTCATCCAGCATCCGAAACAGCAACGGATACGACGTCCACGTCGCTGCATCAAACTCCGCCCACACCCTAAGGTCGATACCGCCGAACCGTGCATCCTCAACCACCCCCACCCGCAACCCCTTTCAGCCCCGGTCCCACTCATCGCACCAGTCGATCACGTTCAGCACACTAGGCTTAACGGCATGTCACCGGACACCAGGACAGCCTGCCTTGCACCACCAGCGGCACCGAGACCGCCGACTTCGCCCCGCACACGCAGGGATGACTCAGCGGCCTGATTGCGCTTATTGCTCCACCCGCTTCCCGCCCCGCACACGCAGGGATGACACGGTCTTCTCCAACCCGCGCAACGGCACCGCGGGCCCCTCCCCGCAAACGCAGGGATGACACGCCGGTGAGGAGCGGGGCTGGCAGTACCGGTGACCCCACCCCGCACCCGCAGGAATGGCCCGTTCGTGTCCACGAGGGGTAAGCCGAACTCCAACTCCGCCCAGACACGCAGGGATGACTCGCACGGCGCTGGCCTGATCGCCGGATCCCACGAATCCGCCCCGCACATGCAGGGATGACACCATGCAGTCGGCGTCGGTCAGTTCGTCCTCGTCCTCAGCCCCGCACACGCGGGGATGACTCACGGGTCCAGTCGCAGCGCACGCCCTGGGACAGCTCCGCCCCGCACACGCAGAGACGACTCTCAGGACTCCATGCTGCTTACCGAGTTCGGCCCCAATCGCCCCGCACAGGCGGGGATGACTCCTGATCGGCCGCCATCACACCCGGACGGATTCCCTCCGCCCCGCACACGCGGGGACGAACTCTCAGGTGTAGCAGGTGCCATCGCGTACCGTCCCCGGGCCCCGTCCTGCCGGGCCACGTCACTCCCCGGTGGCCGGAGCCAATCCGCTAACACACCGGTCTCACCCGCCGTGACCAAGATCAGCCACACGAACCAGTGTTGCGACCAGACAAAAACCATAGTGGGCTCTGGTAACGTCCCAGCTCAGCAAGCCTCCGCCCCGCCACACGCAGGGATGACTCGTTCGGTGACCTCATCACCCTGGCCGCTCAGGGCTCCACCCCGCACACGCAGGGATGACTCCGGCCAGACCTACCAGCCCCGGCTCCTCGGCGGCTCCGCCCCGCACATGCAGGGATGACTCGCGGGTCCAGTCGCAGCGCACGCCCTGGGACAGCTCCGCCCCGCACATGCAGGGATGAGTCGGCGCATACGCTCGCGAGCCACAGCATGATGAGCTCCGCCCTGCACACGCAGGGATGACTCCAGCCTGTGGACCAATCCCGACGACAATCAGGGCGCCGCCCCGCACGCGCAGGGATGGCTCAGTCCGGTACGCGTGCGCCGTCACCATCGCCCACTCCACCCCGCACACGCAGGGATGACTCCCGGCTCAGCAGCGCGTCACTCAGGTGCGCCCCCTCCGCCCCGCACACGCAGGGATGACACCTACTCGAAGGCCTCCCCATTGAGTAACTGCGCCTCTGCCCCGCCACACGCAGGGATGACTCCGAGAGCCGCCTCATGACCGACGGACAGATCTTCTCCGCCCCGCACACGCGGGGAAGACTCGACCAGCGGCAACCTCACCGCCCGCGCCAGGAACTCCGCCCCGCCACACGCAGGGATGGCTCTCAGGCGCAGTATCATCGAGTGCCGTCCCCGACCCCGTCCTGACGGGCCACGACACCACTCCCCCGATGGCCGGGGCGAATCCACTGCCGCACCGATCTCACCCGCCGTGACCAAGCTCAGCCACGCGAACCAGTCTTGCGGACAGCAAAAACTGCAGTGGGCTCTAACGCCCCAGCTCACAAGTCTCCGCCCCGCACACGCAGGGATGACACCTCACGGTCGGTCAGGCCGCCGTCCTTCTTGGGCTCCGCCCCGCACACGCAGGGATGACACCACGGCAGTCCATACATCGCGGTCGAACCACTTCCGGCCCCGCACACGCAGGGTTGATTCGCTCACCGGGGGCGGCCCTGACATCCTGCATGTCCCTGCCGAAGCATGAGTCATCCGACAGCAAGCCCTCTTCAGGTGGCAGGGAGCTGGGTCCCCTCCTTCGCAGGACCCGGCGCCCAACACTGGGCACCCGACCCACGCAGCCGACCTCGCCCCCGCTAAATGGAAGAACCTGCAGGTCAGGTAGGGACCGCTATCGGGATTCTCACTTCAATGTCCTGCAATGTCCCATATGACGTCACGTCAACTTCTCACCGGCTGCCGCTCTTGATTCTGCCAGGGATCGGCAAATGAGCACGTGACATGGGGTGCAGCAACAGAGGAACACAGGACATCACTATGAGAGCCTCGTCGGACATCAAAGTGAGACTCAGCAGCTCGGCGTCGGTGGCGTCGACGCCGAGGAATTCCAGCCCGCGGGAGGCCAGGGAGCGGGTGGTCTGGCGGAAGAGGAGCCGGTGTGGGATCAGGCCGCGGATGATGGCGCCTTTCTCGCTGTCGGCCGGCCCGATGTCGTCCGGGTCGTGACTGCCGACGTACGCGGCGGCGTTGTGCTTGCGGCCGTCACGCATGAGCTCCAGCAGCAGCTCCAGGCCCTCGTCCGAGCTGGTGAGCCACCAGCATTCGTCGAAGACGGCGACGCCGAACTCGTGCTTTGAGGCCATGACGGTCTCGCGGGCGACGGCGGCGATCAGGTACATCAGTGAGCGGCCCAGGACTTTCTCGAACTCCAGGCGCTCGATGCGGTGATCGGAGGCGAGCTCGCTCTTCTTCGGCAGCGCGAGGGAGTTGACCAGGAAGACGACGGAGTCGGCCCGGGCGGTGTCTTCGACCGGCAGCGTCTCGTCGAAGACCACCGCGGCGAGGTCCTTGCGCGCAACGGCCTTCAGCTTGCGGGCCAAGTTGCGGGCCGGGGTGTCCTGTTCTCCACGCCGGGTGAGCTCGTCCATCAGGGCGCGCATGGACGGTTCGGGGCGCTCCAGGACGGCCTGGACCGCCTCGGAGAGTGCGACGCCTTCCAGGTCCATCGGCTTCACGCCGAGCAGCAGGGTCAGGAAGGACTCGCAGAAGCGGGCGGCGACCTTCGGGCTGTCCTTTACGTACAGGCGCAGCGGATCCAGGAAGACTTCGGCGCTCTGGTCGATTCGGATGACCTGGGTGGTGCCAGGGCAGGCGCTGGCGAAGCGTGCCCACTCCTCTTCCTTCGTGCGGTCGACGATGACCGCGCGGCCACGCGAGTTGGGCTTGCCGGGCTGGTGGCCGCGGGCGAGGACGTTGTAGACCGCGGACTTGAGTCCGACGGACTTGCCGGCGCCGAGCTCGCCGGTGAACGCCATCGATGCGGACGCGTTCTCGCGGGGGCCGCGGGCGGGGTCGACCATCACCGGCCGGGCGCCGCCGGAGGCGAGCTGAAGGCCGAACAGGCCGCCGCGCTCGTCGCCGAGCTGGGAGCCGCACCAGGGCATGGCCATACGAGCCGGTCCCGGACACCGCGGCAGCCGCCCGCGCCGGCACGACGGCCGGCGCTGGAACCCCCGGCTTCCTGATGCTCAACTACGGGGCGACTATGCCCACTGGCCACCCACCTGGCCCACGTCGGCTACGGAGCCAGCGTCGGAGGTTTCACCACCCTCGGTTGCTGACGGCATCTCCCAATCCAGCGACGGTGCACCCACGCGCCCGGCCATGTCATTGTTCCCCGCGAGGTTCTCTTGCTATGAGCGGGAAGCGAGCGGTGCGCAGCCCTGTATGAGCGGGCCTGTGCCGCTCGGGGCGGCATTCGCGGTGTTGTCACTGACGTGCGCGGACTTCGATCTGTCCGTCGCGGACACGGGTTTCGTAGCTGGGCTGGGGTGTGGTGGCGGGGCCGCGGACGATGTGTCCGTCAGCGAGGGCGAAGGTGCTGCCGTGCCATGGGCAGGTGACGCAGCCATCGTCGATCTTGCCCTCATCCAGGGGTCCTCCCATGTGACTGCAGGTGCTCCCCAGCGCCAGCACGTCACCTGCTTCGCGGCAGAGCAGGACCGGCGTGTCTGCGGCGAGGACCCTACGGTGTTCGCCCTCGCGGAGCTCTGAGTCCGCGATCACCGGTGTCCATTCCGCCGGGTGGTCCTCGAACGCGGTGTGGTTGACGTTGACAGCCTTCACGTAGGCGAGATGGCCGCCGAGGTAGCCCCCGGCCAGCAGAGCACCGAAGCCGACCATGCCCAGGGCCTTGCCGAAGCGGCGATTCCCGGCTCGTCGGGCCAGGAGAGAGGCCACGTACAAGGTCAGTGCGGTCACGTTCGCTCCTGCGTGCACCAGGCCGACGCGCCTGGCCTCTCCGTAGGTGTCCGACCAGTCGTTCAGGCCGGTGGCGGCGGTCGGCACCGCGGTGGCGATGCCTGCGGCGACCAGCAGGTCGGCTGCAGGCTCCGCGGACCGCCCCCCCACGGTGTCCAGCAGGACCGACATGGTCCATGCCCCGATTGGCAGATCCGTGAGCACCGGATGCAGCGGATGGCCCAGGTTCGTTCCGCTGAGGAGGTTGCGGACCGGCCGCGGCCGCACCACGCGGCCGACTGCTCGAGCCACGGGAGCCGCCACCGAATCCAGCGCGCCAAGACGCTCCAGTCGTCTGGCGAACTGATGAAGGACGGCCATTTCATGCTCTCCTCACCGGGGTATTGCACAGGTCGCTTCCTACTCCCCTATCCGCGACGGGACGAGCGATAACGGGCTAACCGGGTACCGTACGGAGCGGCTCATCACCCTTATCCAAGGAGCTCGAGTTCAGGGAGAACCGCAGAACACCGCCCGTCTGAGGGCCTTCAGCCGCAGTCGGCGAGACGGTCGTGTTCCGGCGTGGCCGGTGGCGGCGTGTGCTGGAGGTGGCCGGGTCGCCGAGCTGTACGTTGCGCTGCTGGTAGCTCCCGCGGTCGGGCACATGTGTGGCTCCCGAGATGATCCGGATGCCGAGGCCGCGGGGAGCGGCAGGCGACGGCCGATGAGTTTCTCCGTGATCCGCAGTCAGAGATCATGGTTGGTGCGCCGCAGCCGCGAGTGTGGTCGAAGCGTGCACGACCGCACCTGCTGAGAACCAGACACGAGACCCGAGGAACCTTTGATGCGAACCCTGATCAGCACCGCCTTCGTCTCGCTCGACGGCGTCGTGGAAGCCCGGGCGGCGAGTCCGGTTACCGGAACTCCGGGTGGACCTTCAAGGACATCGAGTTCCTCCCCGAGGCATTCGCCATCAAGGGCCGGGAGCAGAAGGAAGCCACTGCGATACTGCTGGGCCGGACCAGCTACGAGGCGTTCAGCCCGGTGTGGCCCGACATGGAGGACTTCGCCGAATACAAGGTGATGCCGAAGTACGTCGTCTCCACCACCCTCACCAAGGACGACCTGGTGTCCAACTGGGGCGAGACCACGATCCTGCGCTCGCTCGACGACGTCGCCGCGCTGAAGGAGACCGAGGGCGGCCCGATCATCCTCCATGGCAGCGCCGCCCTGAACCAGAGCCTTTCCGACGCCGGCCTGATCGACCGCTACCACCTGCTCGTCTTCCCGCTCCTGCTCGGCGCGGGCAAGCGGCTGTTCAGCACCACAGACAAGGACACCCAGAAGCTGAAGCTGGTCGAGCACGAGGTCTACGCCAACGGCCTGCAGAAGAACGTCTTCGACGTCGTCCGCTGACAAGGGCTCCCGTACCCGCCCCACCCTCGCCGAAGGCAGCGATAAGTAACCCGAGCATCCGCGCCGCGGGACCTGTTCGAGCCCCGCGGTACGAACGCTCGCCCCCGGTGCTGTCGCTTCTCGCGACCATCGAACACGCCGGTTGCGGGGCGCCTCCCAAAACGATGCACAACCGCTGTTCAACCTTGGGAGGCACCCGGCGGCACACCATACTCCCCGGCGAACGTACCTCAGCCGCGAACGACCCGGCCGGCCCGCCAGGCAGGTAGGTGCTGTCGAAACCCAACCTCGTGAACAGAACCATGCGGTCAGGTTCTGGGCGAGGGAGGACTTCGTCGACTCCGGCACGGTGGGCATGGGGTCATCCTGCCCGGCCGCGGTGCCTGGTGCTGCGGCACAGTGCGGCCAGTAAGATCCACTTCTGCTGATTGGCTTGCCTGCCTTGCCCGTTGCCTCCGCCTGCCTGATATCGCTGACCGCCTCGCAGAGGCATTGGCTGAAGAAGATGGCCTACGGCCACAAGACCCCTTACCAGGCCCGGATGCGCGCGCAGATCGTGCTGCATGCGGCCAGGGGCCGCTCCCACGCGCGCATCGCCCGCCAGACGGGCCTGCACCTGGACACCGTGCGGAAGTGGCGGGGCCGGTTCGCCGAGGACGGCATGCCCGGGCTGGCCGACCGCAGGCATCCCGGCCGCCTGCCTTCGTTCACGGCGCTGCAGGCCGCCCAGGTCAAGGCGCTGGCCTGCCAATTGCCCGCTGAGGCCGGGGCGCCGCTGTCCCGCTGGTCGTGCCCGGAGCTGGCCCGCGAGGCCATGGCCCGCGGCATCGCCCCGTCCGTGTCGGCCTCCACCGTGCGTCGCTGGCTGGACCAGGACGCGCTCAAGCCCTGGCAGCACCGCTCCTGGATCTTCATTACCGGCCCCGGCTTCCGCCTCAGGGCGGCCCCGTGTGCTGGACCTGTACGCCCGCACCTGGAACGGCATCCCGCTCGGCGAGGACGAGTACGTCATCAGAGCGGATGAGAAGACCTCCATCCAAGCCCGCTGCCGCTGCCACCCCACCCTCGCCCCCGGCAAAGCCCGGGCCATGCGTGAACCACACCTACGGCCGCGGCGGCGCCCTGGCCTACCTGGCCGCCTACGACCTCCACCGCGCCCGCGTGTTCGGCCGCACCGAACCACGCACCGGCATCGCCCCGTTCATGACCCTGGTCACCCAGGTCATGAGCCAAGAACCGTACGCCAGCGCCAAGTGCGTCTTCTGGATCGTCGACAACGGCTCCTCCCACCGCGGGAAGAAGGCAGCCGACCGCCTGGCCGCCGCCTTCCCGAACGCGGTCATGATCCACACCCCGGTACACGCCTCCTGGCTCAACCAGGTGGAGATCTACTTCTCCGTCGTCCAGCGCAAGCTCACCCAACGACTTCACCGACCTCGGCGAGGTCAGGGACCGGCTCCGCGCCTTCGAAGACCGCTACAACGCCACAGCGCAGCCGTTCCAGTGGAGGTTCACCACCTCCGACCTGGACGATCTGCTGGCCAGGCTCGACCGGCACACCGCCGATCACCCGGAAGAATCCTCCGTCGCCCTGGCAGTCCTCAGGGCAGAGGTTCGACGGAGCTGCACCTGTGCGCTTCGGGGATGCGGACACGCGCACGCACGAACCAATCCTGCGCGGCGGCGCTTCTGCGGGACCTGGGACGCTCATTCCCTGTTGTCTATTCCGATCGGCCGCCGAGCGCAGGTCACCACGTCCGCGGCCTCCCCGGGAGGTTACGCTCAGCGCCGGTGTCACGCCTGCCCATCGCGCCGACGCAGACGGGACCGGACGTGCGATCAGCAGGGGTGTCTCGGTGGTGTTCCGTTGGATCGCAGCCCCCCATCGATGCCTGTTCATGTGCGCATTCTGCCGGGTAAGGCCATCCAGCCTCCTGCCGTTACCTCTGTGGTGTGAACAATGACATCTCGCCTCGCTCCATGATCAGGGAAAAGCATATGTTCGGGATAATTGCTGATGGAATAAGGGGTGAGCATGCGTATTGGAAACGCCGCTGTCGCCGTCGCTCTGGCGGTCGCTGCTGTCGCGGTGACGCAGGTGCCGGCGACTGCAGCCGACACGACGACGACCTTCACGGTGTCCGCCACGACGGGTTTGACGATCGGCGCGCCAACAAGTGCCTCTCTTTCTTCGGCGGCGCCGGGGGGCCAGGCGGTTGGCGCGCTCGGCAATATCTCGGTGAATGACCAGCGTTCCGAGCTCAGCACTGACTGGATTGCTACGGTGAGCCTGAGCACGCCTTTCACCACGGGCGGCGGCTCGGCGTCCGAGACGATTTCGGGAGGCTCCGTCGTGTATGACCCCCGGACTGCGATCAATCCGGTCAACCCCCCGTTCACGGCCGGCACTCCGGGAAACCTCGCCTCGCCTCGTACGGCGTTCTCCCGGCCGAACACGGCCGACGGAGCCAACTCCGTCAGCTGGAACCCCCTGCTGACCGTCACTGTGCCGGCGGGCAATGTGTCCGGTGCTTACAGCGGCGTCATTACCCATTCGGTAGCGTGAGCATTTGACGGACGCCCGCACAGGAAAGAGCGCACCCTTCTGGCTCATGAGCGCGGCACTGGCCGTCCTCATGAGTACATTCCCGGCCACGCCCGCTCCCGCCTCGACTCTCCCCTTCGAGCCAGCCGAGCCCGGATACCTCGGTTTCCGGCTCCTCGAAGCGCCGGTAGCCCGGCGCGATGACCCGCGGGCGCTGAAGTACATCGTCGACCACCTGAAGCCGGGAACGACCATCGAGCGCCGCTTCGAGGTGGCCAACGAAAGCCGTAACCGGCGGGAGGTGAGGTTGTATGCGGCTGCGGCGAGGATCGAGAAGAACACTTTCACCTTCGCCGACGCGCACACGCCGAACGAACTGACCGAATGGACCGGCGTCAATCCCGCCCGGCAGACGCTCGATCCGTGGGAGAAAACGGAGGCGAACGTCACGATCAAAGTACCGAAGGTGGCGGCACCGGGAGAGCGGTATGCGGTCGTGTGGGCCGAAAGCGGAACGCCGCCGGATGCCACGCACAACGTCGGCAGCGTCACACGCGTAGGAGTGCGTGTGTATCTGGATGTCAGTGACAGCGGAGAGTACGCAGCCTTCGATATTGACAAGCTCACCGCCATCCGCCAGGAGAACGGTCAGCCTCGCGTCATCGCGCGCGTTCGCAATACAGGGAAGCGGGCACTGGATCTTAGAGGGAAGCTTGACCTCGCGGAGGGTCCTGGAGGACTGAGCGCGGGCGCGTACGAGGTTACTCCCGGCACAACGCTGCCCCCAGGGGGAGCGGGTACTGTCCGGATCGACCTCGACCGGCGTCTGCCCGCGGGTCCGTGGAGGGCACGGTTGCGGCTGGAAAGCGGAACGGTGCGGCGCAGTCTTGCGGCACGACTGACATTTCCAGAACCGGGTGGCAAGGCCTTCGTCTGGCTTCCCGACCCGTCGGGCAGCACGGTGCGGTACGGCCTGGCAGGAGGCCTGATTGTCCTCGGCTCTGCAGCGGCCCTTGTCAGGTACCGGCGCCGACGATGCCCCTGAGTGCCCGCGATATGTAACACCTGCGGATGAATGGCGGATCAGTCAGCGCAGCCGTCTGCTCGGCAGATGCAAATCTGCCCCTGTCCGAATGTTTGTAAGTAAGTACCGGCCGTCGCCGTATCGCATATGGGAGCGTCAGTGGAAGTTCGGTCCGGCTCAGAGTCTCGATTCAGCGTGTGGGGCGGGACTGTGGTGATGTGTGTGGGCGTCCTGGCGTGGCCTCCCATGGAAGCAGTGGGGGCAGAAGCCATGATGGCCCCTGCCGTCTTCGCGATTCCCCAGGCGATTCTGGCCCCGTCCGTGACCGCTCCGGGGTCAGCCACCATAGGGGCCGCGAAGCCCGGACAAACGACGAGCGTGCAACTTGGGCAGCTGAAAGTCACCAACATCGGCGTTCGTAGCTGGACCGCCACGGTGTCCGCGAGCAACTTCACCACTGGAGGGGGCACAGTCGGTGAGACGATTTCGAAGAGCCAGCTGTCGTACCGGTCGGGCCCGATTGTCACGAAGTCCGGCTCCGGAACCTGGATCCCCGGACAGCCCACCGCGGCAGACGCACAGCCTCTAGATGTCCCCCGCCCGGCATTCTCCTACAACGGCGTCATGACCAGCACTTTCGTGACCTGGCTGCCGACGCTGACGATGTCGGTGCCTGCCTCGGCTGTGGCAGGCACCTACACCGGCACCGTGACTCACTCCGTTGCCTAGCGGTCCGATGGCTCGCTGCTGCGTTGGCCGGGGCTAGGGGGTCGTGGTGTTGAGCAGGACCGACACGGTGTCCGCCCCGAGGTTGGCAGTCGTCACATCAGGGAGTGTGTCCTCGTTGAAGTCCCCCACTGCGAGGGAGAACGGGGCAGCGTCGACGGCGAAATCGGCGTTGGTGTCGAAGGTGCCGTCTCCGTTGCCCGGCAGCACCGACACGGTGTTTTCCGACGCGTTGGCCGTCGCCAGGTCGATGTTGGTGTCGCCGTCGAAGTCGACCGCCCTCATTGAGAACGGGCCAGCGCCTGTTGTGTAGTCGACTTTGGCGTCGAGGGTGCCGTCCCCGTTACCGAGCAGCACCGACACCGATGCGGCGTCCAGGTTGGCGACCGCGATGTCGACGTTCGCGTCCACGTCGAAGTCACCCACCAAGATCCGGCTGGGCACCGCTCCGGTCGCGTAGTCGACCTTGGCGTCGAAGGAGCCATCGCCGTTGCCCAGCAGCACCGACACCGTGTCCGCAGCGAAGTTGGACACGACCAGGTCGAGGTTGGCGTCCTCGTCGAAGTCGGCCACCGCCACCCCGTACGGGAAGGACCCTGTCCCGTAGTCGACTTTGGCGTCGAAGGTGCCGTCCCCGTTGCCCAGCAGCACCGACACCACGTCCGCTTCGAGATCGGTCACCGCCAGGTCGGCGTTCGCGTCCTCGTCGAAGTCGCCCACCGCCACCTTGTACGGAGTCGCAGCGGTGCCGTAGTCGACTTTGGCGTCGAAAGTGCCGTCCCCGTTGCCCAGCAGAATCGACACAGTGTTGTCGAAGCTGTTCGTCGCCACCAGGTCGAGGTCACTGTCCTCGTTGAAGTCACCGACCTCGAGCCCGTCCGGATAGTCGCCCGTGGCGTAGTCGACTTTGGCGTCGAAGGTGCCGTCTCCGTTGCCCAGCAGCACCGACACCGAGTCGTCGTCGGAATTGGCGACGGCCTGGTCGTCGAAACCGTCCTCGTCGAAGTCGGCGACATCCACGGAAACGGGACTGGTGCCAGTGCTGTACTCGACATGGGTCGCGAAGGTAGGAGGGGCCGCCATCGCGGAGCCCTGCGCGGTGAACAGGGCCATCACCGCCATCAGGACAGTGACCGCGAATCTCGTACTCCTACGAGCCGTGGCGGTCGAGCGTTTGCGTGGCATGATGCCTCCTTGACGTCATGAATCGGCTTCTCTCTGACCGCCTAGAAATTGTTGCGATGGTGTTCCGGCGCGACGATTCACGCTCAGGTCAGAGCTCATGCATATCCGCCACTCGTGGTCATTCAGTCGGCGCGGTGACAGTCGAGGCGAAAGGGACGCCGCCGACCGGCGTTTGGACTGCAGCTGATCAATCCCCTCTTTCGAGCATCAGCACCGGTACAGCCGCGCAGGTCGCCCGAAGGCATCCGCGGCAGTAAATAGAACCACTCACACGGTCCCGCTCCCTTGATGGGCCGTCAATGGGTAAGTCACGTAGGCAAATCCCATTGTGAAGCAGAGAATATTCCGCGAGGGTTGTGAAGAGTCCTTCATTGCACGCCGGAGCCGCTCGTCAAATCGCACTAATTAGGATTATACTAATAACTCCCCATGTGGAAAACGGCAGGCTCGCGGAACCAGCCGGAAACAATCCACGTTCTCTGCTCAAAGCGGCCTGGATGGGCGGAAGTTGAGGGCGTCTGAAAAGGCCGTCAGCGGGCTGCACTTGCGAGTTGTCAGCGTACAGGTGAACGTGGCTCTGGCAGATTTTCGTTTGCGCCGTGAGGCGCTGTTGGTTCGAGTGAAGTGGAAAACCGTGCGCCACGAGGCGCTGCGATCCGCGTGCGGGTGTGAGACCTGCGCCGTCGTCCCGTCGCAGCGGGACGGCAGAAGCTGAGGGCAGTCGGGTTCGGTAATTCGGCCGGGCCTGATGGAGAGCACCCCCGACAACGACGGGACGCACCGGAACGACCGGACGGTGCGGGTCCGGCAAGCGAGACGGGAAGATGGGCGCGAGGAACCAGCGGTGTAAAGCCCCTCAAGACCTTCGCCAGCTCAAACCCGGTGGATCTGGGCTGGATCGCGGTGCGCACCGCCCGTACGGGCGGGAACTCCTGGATCGGATTGATCTTGCCGGTCGGGAGGCCACGGTGAAGGACTGCGGCGTAACCGTGGCGATGCCGCAGGGGCAAAGCTGGCCGCCTCACCGACAAGCGGATCACAGTGAACGTGGGAACCATCCCGGAGCTCTCGTCCGAGCGCGCTCTCCAGGCGTGTCGGGCGGGAAGGCGCGTCGTCCGTACCCGCAGCCAGGCCCCGTCGGGGTCGGGCCCCAGATCACCGGTGTTCACCAGCGTCTCCGCATCAACTCGGCGGTGCGCGGGTGGTGTTACTACTTCAGGTTCGGGTCGTCCACGGCCACATTCCATTACTGACTTCGGCTCGTCAGGGGGGAGTCCTTCTTCTTGATCGCGACCATGGCGGCGATTCCGAGCAGGCGCTTGAGATTGCTGTTGCCGGGGCGGGTTCGGCCGGACTTGGTGACCCCGGCCGACTCGTTCTGTCCGGGACAGACCCCGATCCAGGAGGCCAGGTGGTGGGCGGAGGCGAACTGGGCCATGTCGCCACCGGTCTCGGCAATGATGATCTCGGCGCCGAGGCGGCCGATCCCTGGGATGGTCTGCAGGACTGCCATGTCCCGCTCGCGGTCGGCAAGCAGCTGGGCGATGCGGCTGTCGAAGGCAGCGATGACGTTCTTCCAGCGGTCGATCTCGTCGAGGTAGTGCCGGACCATGAAGGCGTGGTGGTCGGTGAACTGACCGTCCAGGGCGTTCACGAGGGCGGGGATCTTGTTGCGAGCCTTTCCTCGGGTGAGGTCCGCAAGTCGGGACGGATCGCGTTCGCCGGAGATGAGGGCTTCCAGGATGGCCCGGCCGCTGACGCCGGTGATGTCGCTGAGGACGGCCGAGAGCTTCATGCCGGTGTCCTCGAGTTCTTTCTCCAGCCGCTGGGACTCCCAGCCCGCGGCCCTGACCAACTCGGTGCGGCGACGCGTCAGATCGCGCAGTTCGCGGATGTCGCGTTGCGGGACGAAGGAGGCCATCACCATCCCGGAGGCGCCGGCCCGGGCCAGGAAGGCCGCGTCGCTCGGATCGGTCTTGCGGCCCCGGATGCCCTTGAGATGGGCGGGATTGACCAGCATCAGGTTCAGGTGCGGCTGCAACAGGTAGTAGACGCCGCGCCAGTAGTCCGAGGTCGCCTCCATGACCACCACCTCGACCTGGTGATCGAGGAGCCAGGCCAAAAGGCGCCGTACTTCGACGGTGGTGGTGCCGAATCGCTCCGTCTCCAGCGACCAGCTGCCAGCCCGCTTCGTGGATGGCACGCGGACGCAGGCAAGCAGGAACCGCTTGCCTAAATCCACTCCCGCGGACCGCAGATGGATGACATCGTCCTTCACATCCTGGAGCCGGGGCATCGTTGTCTCCTCCCGCGTGGTGTCCGTGCTCAGCGGGTGCCCCGGAGGGGCCAAGGGAGGAGTCGGAGTCTGACACACGTGCTCCGGCAGCGGAAATCCGATGCCTGGCAACAATCCGTGGTCCCCTGGTCGGCCCCCATCGCCATCCTGTAAAACGAGCTCGCTCGCATCACAGGCCCATCGGCTGACCGGGACGCCCGGCCCCATTTTCCCGTACTCGAGGTGATCAGCGCAGCGATCTCGCCCACCTGTAAAGCGAGCGGCCCTGTCTCACTTTCGGTGGTGACTGACGGTGGCACTATCCGAGGAGGATGCGGTGGCGGAGGACCCGCCCTGACGATCGCGTTCCTCTTTGCCACGGACGTTCTCGAGGAGCACCCTTTCCCCCGCCTGACATCGGCAGATGACGTGAGGTCTCCAGCCGACGACAGACAAAGGCCCCCTAACCGCTCCACGGCCACGTTGAGGATCAATCAGGCAGTCCACTCCCCCGGCGGGAACGCGCGCATCCCCGGACCGACGACGTCAACCTCCGCACCCCCACACGGGACCTCCACACGGCGCGAGCTGTGTTTCGGCAGGGCCAGCGAATTCCGTCGGTTCCTAGGTCAAGTGAGGGCCGCTGGGTGGACGGCTGGGCGATGCCGTTAGCGGGCGTTGGTGCGGGGGACCCATGGGTGCCCGGGGCTTGCCGCTTCAGCGGTGTGGCCCGCACCTGTAGGTGAGGAAGAAGGAGTGCTGCCGGAATGACGACCGCGCGAGAGATCATGACAGGGGGCGCCGAGTGCATCGGCGCCCAGGAGACGGTGCTCGAGGCCGCGAAGAAGATGACCGAGCTGGGGGTGGGTGCGCTGCCGATCTGCGGCACGGACAAGAGGCTCAAGGGCATGCTCACCGACCGCGACATTGTGGTGAAGGTTCTGGGGGTGGGCAAGGATCCGGCCGAGGTGAAGGCCGGTGAGCTGGCGCAGGGCGAGGTGGTCACCATCGGTGCCGACGATGATGCCGAGGAGATCCTGCGCACCATGAGTGAGCACAAGGTCCGGCGTCTGCCCGTCATCGACGGGCACACTCTGGTCGGCATGGTCGCCCAGGCCGACGTCGCCCGCGCCCTGCCGGACCCGAAGGTCGGTGATCTCCTCCAGGCATTGTCCACCGACTGATCGGCCCGTATGCGCGAGAGGGCCAGGCGAGGCCCCCGATTGTGACGCGGTGCTCGGGACTCCTTCTCGCGGATGGAGTCCCCTGCGCCGGGGTTGCGCCTGCTACATGTGCGGCTGGCCGTAGTAGCGGCCGAACTGCTCCAGGTAGGTGGGCTCGCCGGCGTACTTGGCCTCGTCGAATTCGGGAGCGTCTTTGATCTGGTCTTTGGTCCGGTTGACGTAGACCGTTTCTGCGGCCGTGTCGATGCGCTCGATGACCCCGGCGGGCAGCAGTACGCGTCTGCCGAAAATCCAGACTCCGGTGTCCACGACGAGGTGGGAGGAGCCGACATCTTCGGAGTGCTTGTCGATCTTGCCGATGTGGCCGTCGCTGGCTTCAACCTTGTAACCGACGAGGTCGATCCCCTGCTGATATCCCGCGGTCGGTCGATAGCCCCAGATGTCTCCACTCACAGCAGTGCCTCTCGGTGCATGACAGATACGAGCATCCGCCGCTCGTCGTCGAACGTACGTCCGCAGTACCGGATCTGCCACTCGGGCGCCAGTGCGCAGCCGTCGGCCCTCCCGTGGGGAGGCCGGGAGGGACGGCGCGGCCCCCGCCCAAGGTGACAGCACACGGGCGGGGCCAGGGGGTGGGGCATCTCCGCCTGGGGGCTGGGGGATCACCGTCGTCAGAGCATTGCACTGGATTCAGCCAGACAACAGGGTCGTGACTTGAATATGTCGTGGTGGTCGCCGGGCTCGGCGGTAGCTGGGGCGATGCCGTTTCCCGTCGGTGTCGGGCCAGTGGCGCTCCAGCCCTTCGCCAGGCCGGGGGCATCGCCAGATAGGCCAGCGGCAGCCACCACCGGATCCGGATGCCGCGCGGCAGCGCGCAGTCGCGGGCCAGGCACGGGATGAACGCAGCAGCTTCTGAGGAGCATCTATCGCAAGCTGTAGTCCCGGCGCCGCGACGCGGTCCGCCGGGCAAGGGAGTTCCACCTGCTCCGACTGGCGGGCTGCGCGCTCACGTCCTCCGGGTGATGCCGCGCCTGCCGCACTCGCAAGGTGCGTGCCGAGCTCCGGTCGGAGCTGCCTTGGGCTGCTGGCCGCAAGCAGCGGTGAGCCGGGCGGCGAAGGCCCGGCGCCCGTAGAGTCGTACCTATGCCGGACCGCACGCTCGACCAGGTCGAGGCGATCGCCCGCGAAGGCCACGCGCACCAGAGGGACAAGGCCGGACGGCCCTACCTGGAGCATGTCCGGGCCGTGGTTGACGGGGTGAGGGAGCGTGGCGGCTCCGACGAACAGATCGCCGCCGCCTGGCTGCACGACACGATCGAGGACGACGTCCTCTCCCGCGAGTGGCTCGAGTCAGCCGACCTTCCGCAGAACGTGAAGGACCTGGTCGACGCGATGACCAAGCGCCCCGGCGAGGACGACGCGTCGTACACACAGCGGATCCTCGCCACACCGGGCGCCCGCCTCATCAAGGAGGCCGACCTCGCCCACAACGCCAACCCGGACCGGCTCGCCCTCCTCGACGAACCGACCCGCACCCAGCTCCGCGAGAAGTACGCCAGGATGCGGCGGCTGCTCGGCCTGCACGAGCCGTGACGATCTCTCCGTAGACGGTGAGATGACCCACTGTTCGTGCAACCCCCCACTCGCGTGGGTTGACGGTCCCGCCCGGCGGCAGGGCCGGCGTCGCGTGGGCAGACGTAGGAGGTCCCCGTCAGCCCGGCCAGGTTCCGGTCAGCCGGTGTACGGTGCTGGCGCCGCCGCGGTCGACAGCCGCCTTGACCGCGGCGAAGATCGCACCCTGCATCGCGGCGGCGGCCAGGACTTCGCGCCAGTCGCGGTCCTTGTCAGTGGCATCGGGAGCGCCCTCCTCATGGCCGGTGGCCTTCCATACCTGCTTGAACAGCGCACCAGCCAGAGCGCCGCTCACCGCGCCCAGGGCCAGGCCGACCGGCTTGTAGACAACCTCGGATGCTTTCATCGGTTCTTCCTCCTGCGGAAGAGGAGGAAGACGGCGGCCAGAGCCGCCCCGGCGGCCATGAGCAGACTGCGGTTGCTCCGCGCCGCCTGCGCCGCCTGATCGGCCTTGTCACGCACCGCCTCCGGGGTCCTGTCCTGGAGTCTCTCTCCCAGGACGTGAGTGGTCTCGGTCAGCTGCTGCTTGGCATGGGCGGCCTTCTCGCGTACCGGCCCGGATGCCTTGTCTTGCACCATGTGCAGGGCACCGATGGCCTTGCCCTGCACCTGGCTCCGGACCTCGGCGGCCTTCTGCTTCGCCTGCGCTTTGACGTCCGCCTTGGCAGCCAGCGCCTCCACCGTCTCCCCGAGTTCCTCTCGGGTGTCCTCCGCCTGCTCCCGCAGTTCCTCGGGAGTGGGCGTGGAGCCGTTGTCCTGGGACTTGTCGGTCATCGGCGTGCCCTCTCCTTGATCTCGGCGACGTCGCTCTTGACGCCCTCGATGGCTTGTTCCGGGGCGGGCGGGGTGGCCTGGTCCACTTGATTCTTGCCGGCGGCAGCGAGGACACCGGCCACAGCGAGAAGGACGGCGGTCACGGTCAGCGCCGCGCCCCACAGCGGCCACATGAGGTCCAGCGCCACGATCGCGGTGGCCGCCACGGCCTGCAGGGCGAGAAACCCGACCACGCCGGCCCCGCCGAACAGGCCACCGCCGATCCCGAACCGTTTGCCCTTGCGCTGCAACTCCGCCTGCGCCAGTCGCAGCTCCTGCCGCATCAGCTGCGAGATCTGCTCCGATGCCTGTGTGACCAGCTCGCCGACCGACTCCTCGGAATCGTGACGCGGCGGGTAGTCCGGTGACGTGTTCATCGTCGTGACCTCTCTTGCGTTGGCTCGGCGGGTGATCCCCCTTATTGCAGGCATGGCTGCATCCCGCGTACCCGAGCAGGGCCGGCTCATTCGGCTGCCGATGGCCGGCCGGTCTGAGGGATCAGGGCAGCAGCCTGCGGACCAGCAGGCGGGGCGCGTGGTGGATGAGCCAGGCGCTGGCCAGGCCGATGGCGGCGCCGGCCGCCACATCGCTGGGGTAGTGGGCCCCGGTGTGGACGCGCTCGGCGGCCACGATGACTGCCGGAACGGCGGCCGCGGCTCCCCACAACGGCGAGGCGAAAGCCACAGCGGCGGTGAAGCCCACGGCGGCTGCCGTGTGCCCGGACGGGAAGGAGGAGCTGGCCGGACGGTCTTCGACGTCGTCGTGCGGGATCAGCTGCTTGGGCGGCCTGCGTCGGCGGGTGATCTGCTTCGCCACCGCGTTCGACAGCATTTCCGCGGTGAGCATGCTCAGCAGGCCTGCGGCAGGGGCTTTGAATCCGGAGCGGCCAGTTGCGCTGATCATCGCCGCCATGCCCCACCAGAGTTTGGTTCCTTCGGCCGCGGACGCCACGCCGGGCAGCACGTGTCGTGCCCAGGGCGAGTCCCACGCGGCGGCTTGGCGGGTCAGTTGCCGGTCGAGGTGCCGGGCATCATGGAGCAGGCGCATGACCAGCCCATTTCCGTCGTCCGGTATCCCAAACCCCCGGTTCCGGCTGCCGTGTGGCCCTAGCGTGCCGGGTCAGCGGTCGCCCAGCTCCCTGCGTTCTTCATCGGTCCACTTGCGAGTGTCCCGCGGCTGGACGTAGGGCTCTTCGTCCTTGGGGTGGCCGCCGATGATCGCGCGCTCGCGGGCCATCTCCGCGTCGAATTCCAGGCCCAGCAGGATCGCCAGATTCGTGATCCACAGCCACACCAGGAAGATGATCACGCCCGCCAGGGTGCCGTAGGTCTTGTTGTACGAGGCGAAGTTCGCGACGTACAGCGCGAAGCCCGCCGAGGCGATCATCCGGATCACCAGGGCAAGGAAACTGCCCGGGGTGACCCACTTGAAGCCGCGGCCCCGTGCATTGGGTGAGGCCCAGTACAAGATGGCGATCATGATGGTGACCAGCACCACCAGCACCGGCCACTTGGCGATCGACCACACCGTCAACGCCGTGTCCCCCATCCCCAGCGCGGTGCCGACCTGCTTGGCCAGGCTTCCGGTGAACACCACTATCAGCGCACTGACGCAGGCCAGGACCATAAGTACCAGGGTCAGAACCATCCGCAGTGGCGTGATCTTCCAGACCGGGCGGCCCTCGGGGACGTCGTAGACGGCATTCGAGGTGCGGATGAACGCCGCGACATAGCCGGACGCCGACCACAGCGCCATGACCAGGCCGACGATCGCCAGAACGGAACTGGTGCCGCCGGTGGACTGCAGCTGCTCCACCGCGTTGGTGATGATGTCGCGGGCCGATCCCGGCGTGAGCTTGGTGAGATTGTCCAGGACGCTCTGCGTCGCCGACTCCCCCGCGATGCCCAGCAGCGAGACCAGCACCAGAAGGGCGGGGAACAGCGCCAGGATGCCGTAATAGGTCAACGCCGCCGCCCGGTCGGCGAGCTCGTCGTCCTTGAACTCGGCCATCGTGCCTTTCAGTACCGCCCCCCATGACCTCTTGCCCATCGCGGTGGGTTCATCCGGGGCATCGCGCTCCACCTCTGGAGCGGGACCGGGCCGACTGCCGGTCGGCTCCGCCCCCGGGCCTGCACCTCCCCACCCGCCCTCGCGCCGGTACTGCCCGTCCGCTTTGTCACGCCTTGTCGGTTCCATGTCGAACGGGTAACCGCAAACCTCGGCTCCTGAACCTGGTGCTTGACCGGGACGGCGACCCGCACTCCGGGGAGCAGCCAGCCACCATCGGGATGGGGCGATAGCGGTGGGTGATCGTTCGGGATGCGTCGCTGCAGCGGCGCTGTTTCGCTGATGGGGAGCTGTGCCCCAACCACGTCAAGGAGTGATCATGAGCCTTGCAGGCGAGCCCGGCGGTCGTGCCCAGCAGCTGCGCCAGAAGGCGCAGGAGATGGAACAGGCAGCGGAGCGGGTCACTGATCCCGACGAACGGCAGCAGCTGAAGGAGAAGGCCCGCCAGCTCAAGGAGCAGAGCGAACAGGAAAGCGGCAAGGGACCCGGGGACATCGACCCCACGCTGTAGCGCTCCTGTGCAGGCGCCCGCCGGTGGCCTCCCCAAGGCTCCCTTCACCCGGCGGCGTAGCTCTCGGGTTGCGGTGCAGCCCGCCGCTACCACGGAGGAGACGCCGCCCGGGAGCACTCCCAGGAGACCTAAGGCCACTCAGCGCGCAAGTCCTGCAAGCACGTGGTGCCCGTTTCATACTGGAATCGCTCCCTCCGGAGCCGTGATGTGTGATCACAGGGCCCCCGAACGGCTGGACTGTCGCAAGAACCCCGTTCGGGGGTATCGCTGATGGAGCCCGGCAGGGCGGGGCGATGCGGGTTGCCAGGAAGCAGGAGGCCGACAACGGACCGGGGGCCACTCCTTGCGAGATATGGCGCCCCCGACCGACCTGCCGCACGCCCCCGAGACCGAGTGACGTACTGCCAGCCGGGTTAACGAGCCGGCAGTAGCCAGGTCACTCACCGGATCAGGATCCGACCAGGGCCTGCCCAGTCGATAGGCGCGGAGCTGTCCCGTTTCCCGGCGCCGCGACGCGGTTCGCCGGTCAAAGGAGTTCCACCTGATCTGACGGGCCGGCTGCGCGCTCACCTCATCCGGGTGATGCCACGGCGGCCGCACCTCGGACAGCATGCGGGAAAGACGATCCCCCGAGGACCGATGGGAGTGCGGGCATGCGTTACGAGTTCCGCGTCACCGGCCGCCGGTCCAGGCCCATCGCCGAGGCCTTCCCCGAACTGGAGGAAGTCCCCGCGGCACCGCAGACGCTGCTCTTCGGCCCCGTCACCGACGAGGCGCATCTGTACGGACTGCTCATGCGCTTCCAGGACTTGGTCCTGCACATGGTGGAGATGCGCCGACTACCGGACTGACCAGCTCCCCAGCGGCAAGGAGTGCGCGATGACAGCGACGAGAACGGGCCCGCAGACGCCCCCGGCCCACGGCACCCGGAGCGCACCTGACCCCCAAGAACGGGCCGCCATCGGCAAGGCGGACCGCGCCCGGGCGCCACGCTCCAGCCATGCCGTCGGTACCGGCCCGTCGAGACCATCGCCCGCCACTCGCGTCCCGGAACTCGCGCCCATCCGCTACGGCCCCGGCGAAGAACGTAGAGCCCCGCGACACCCGAAAATCTGAGTGCCTGAAGGGACAAATTCCCCAGGTTGTGGGCATGCTGAAGCGTTCCGTGGCCTTTGCTGGCAGAAGGGGGCATGCCAGATCTCCGTAGTGGTAGGAGACCCAGGTGTCAACAACGTCCGGCAGTTTTATAGGGCCCGCAGACCGCCGTCCTGCGGGCCCTGCTCGTCCCAAGTGGGACCTCGACCGCAACCGCCCGCTTCAGCGCATCAGCCCAAGGCGCGTCAGTCGGCCCCGGTTCTCGGTCATCCAGTTGCGGACGTGCTCCGGAGGCAGCTCTGCCGCTCGTCGGGCCAGCTCCTCGAAGATCGACATATACGTTCCTCCATCGCCCTCGCCCCGCAACTCCCGCTCCCGCTCCACGAATGGCCGGACGGCCTGCCAGACCGAGACGATCCGGGTCCGCAGGACCGTGACCATCAGGGTTTCGTCGAGCAGCCCGAAGACGGCGAGGTTCGCGAAGGACTGGTAGTAGTACACGACGCTGTAGAAGGCCGTCTTGGCCTCACCCGGCAACCCGCGCACTCCAGCCTCCGGGTCGTGCTCCGCCCCCAGGCGCGTGCACACGTAGTCGTGTTGCTCGTGAAACTCGGCAGATCGGAACTCCTGGAGTAAATCGACCATCACCGATATGTGGTTGGCGTGCTGCGCGGTGCGGGCCTGCCGCGCATTGAACACGATGGAAGTCACCACTGCGACGACGGCGATGCTCGTGGTCGCGACGTTGAAGACGACAGAACTGTCCATCCGGTCACCGTACGGAGCCTTCACCGCGAGCGCATGCACGGCAAGGCCCCCGCGCTCCGCATTCTTGCCTGACTTCTTGTCGGCGAAGACGCGCACGCAGTCGGCCGCGTTCAGGGTCCGCGATCTGCCGATCGAGCAACTGCCCCTTCGTGGACACGCGCGCGCCCGACCCGGGCACCGGAGAAGGTTGCGGGGAAGGCTTCCAGCGGTGTTTCCAGGCCGCGAAGAGCGAGTGCGGCCTCGACGAATACGAGGTCCGCCGCTACGTGGGCTGGTATCGGCACATCACCTTCACGATGCTCGCCCATGCCTTCCTAACCGTCCTCGCCGCCCGAGCCCATGACGCCGCAAAGGGGGCTTCAGAAACGACATCACCAGCCTCGTCCCGCTCACCGTGGCAGAGATCCGGCGCCTGCTGGATCTCTGCTTCCTGGCCCAAGGCCCCACCAGGACGGAAGCCGTCGCACACTGAACTGGTCCCGGTGGCGCAGACGCCACCAAGCCACCGCCCGCCATTGCCACTACCAAAGAAGAACCAGCTCAGGACACGAATTCTCACTGGCGTACCTGGCGGCGTCTTCGGGACTGGACCGAAGCCGGTGTCTGGCCCCGCCTGCACGAGGAGGATCCGGGCGGGCCCGGCCTGCGACTGGAGCTGGCGGGCAGGCCTGCCATAGACAGCAGATTGCGTTCTCCTTCGTGATCAACCATGCATCCGCAAAGCCCGCCGCACCATTCAACTACCGTGCGATAGCTTCACTTTGCGATCTTGCCGTGACGTTCCGTCAAAATAATTCGTGAACGGCTGGACGTTTCGCGCACCACGGATCGCAGCTTCGAGACTGCGCGGCTCTCTCCGATGATCTGTCACCTGCCGGAGAGTACGACCAGCCACTGACAACCGAGCCACGCGGGCCGATCACCCGGGTTCAAGGACGGGTTCTGACGCAGCCTCCCTTCACGGACGCCCTCGCTCTCGCCGACCGGATTTCATCACCTTGGCCGTCTGCCCGCTGTCGGCCGGTCGTCGCCGCTTCACGCGCTGCCCATCGCGATCTTCACGCCCGAGCGCGTGCGCTGCTACGGCAAGTGGCTCACGGACGTGCAGAAGGGTTCGCTGTCCGGCGTTGATCAGTGTGGTGACACGGCAGCGCCTGATCGGTCAGGTCGGGTATGCGGGGTCTGTCAGCCTGCCCGGGCGGCGACGGTATCGGTTTCGGGTGGCTGGGTGGAGGTTTTCTTGGGGCTGCGGCGGCCGCGCAGCTCTATCCAGTTGGCGGTTCCGGACAGGGCCAGACACATGGCGATGTAGAGGGCGCCGATGACGATCACGACGGGCACATACGGAAAGCCGCCGGCGGTGGTGGTGTTGGAGGCGATCAGGCGCCCGGCGTACAGCAGTTCCTCGTAGGTGATGATGTAGCCGAGGGAGGTGTCCTTCAGGGTAACCACGAGCTGGCCGATAACCGTGGGCAGCATGGCGCGCACGGCCTGCGGGACCAGGACGGTGGCCATCACCTGCGTCTTGCGCATGCCCATGGCGTACGCCGCTTCGGACTGCCCCTTGGGTACGGCGTTGACGCCGGCGCGGAAGGCCTCCGCCTGGACCGAGGCGTTGTAGAGGGCCAGCCCGGTCACCAGGGCCCAGAAGGGCGTGAAGAGGCTGGCGTACAGCACGAAGACCAGGATGAGCAGTGGCAGCGCCCGGAAGAGCTCCACAACGGCGGTGGCGATCCGGCGCACGGCTGCGTGGTCGGAGAGACGGCCCGCGGCCAGCAGCGTGCCGAGGACCAGCGAGAGGAGTGCGGCCAGCGCGAAGGCCTTGAGGGTGGAGACCATCCCGTCGGCCAAGCGCTGCTGGATGCCGCTGTACTGGAACAGCTCCCACATGGAGGGCGCGAACTGTCCTTCGGCGGTCAGCCGCCAGGCGACGAAGCCGGTCAGCGCGAGGAGCGCTGCGCTGCACAAGACCGCGTACAGGCGGTTGCGCAGTCGGGCCGTGGGGCCGGGTGCGTCATACAGGACACTCGCCGTCATCGGGTCACCACCAGCCGGTTCTCCAGCACACGGAACAGGCCGCTGATCGCGAGGGTGATGAGCAGGTAGGCGAGGGCGATCCAGACGAAGACTGCCAGGATGCCGTAGCCGAGCTCGCTCAGCCGCTTCTGCTGGGTGAACAGCTCGTAGACGCCGAACGCCCCGGCGATGGCGGAGTTCTTGGTGAGCGCGATCATCAGGCTGCCGATCGGTGCGATGACCGCGCGGCCCGCCTGCGGCAGGATGATCAGCCGCAGGGTCTGGGTGAAGGTCATGCCGACGCCGCGGGCGGCCTCGGCCTGCCCGAGCGGCACGGTGTTGATGCCGGAGCGCACCACCTCACACACAAAGGCCGAGGTGTAACAGCCGAGGGAGATCACCGCCAGGGTGTACCAGCTCAAGCCGGGGAAGAAGATCTGCGGCCCGATGAAGACGACGATCAGGAACAGCAGGGTCAGCGGGGTGTTGCGCAGCAGCGTCACCCACACCGCGGCGAAGGTCCGCAGCGGGGGTACCGGGGAGACCCGGAACGCGGCCGTAACCACCCCCAGGACGAGGGCGAGCGCCGCGCTGACCGCAGTCAGCGACAGTGTGCCGAGCAGGCCCTCGCGGAACAGGGCGGCGTTGTCGAGCAGGACGTTCATCTCGCTGGTCTCCGGTGGCCGGTCAGTAGCGCACGATGGCCGGCGGGGCCTGGGCCGGGGTCCCGGACAGGCCCAGCGTGGCGTCGTATGCCTTCTTCCAGTCGCCGTTGTCCTGGTGGGCGGTGAGGGCGTCGTCGAGCGCGTCACGCAGCGCCTTGTCGCCCTTGGCCAGACCCACGCCGTACGGCTCGCTGGAGAATGGCTTGCCGACGACCTTGAGCCTGGCCGGCATCTGCGCCGCATAGCCCTTCAGAACGGCGTCGTCGGTGGTGACCGCATCTACCTGACCGTCCGTCAACTGCTTGACGCAGTCGGAGTACTTGCCGAGCGCCACCACTGTCGCGCCGTATTTCTTGTCGCTGATCCGCTCCAGCGCAGTGGAGCCGCTGATCGAGCAGACCTTCTTGCCCTTCAGGCTCTGCGGGCCGGTGATGGAGGTGTTGTCCCAGGCGACCAGGAGGTCCTGGCCTGCCCGGTAGTACGGGCCGGCGAAGGAGACCAGCTTCTTGCGTTTGTCGTTGATGGTGTATGTGCCGATGTAGAGGTCCACGTCGCCCTTGGATATGGCGGTCTCGCGATTGGCGGAATCGACGGTCTTGAACTCGACCTTGTCCGCGGGGAATCCGAGGTCGGCGGCGAGCATCCTGGCGATCTCGATGTCGAAGCCGGAGCGTGCGCCCGTGCTCGCGTCTTCGAAGCCGAGGAAGGGCTGGTCCGCCTTTGCGCCGACAACCAGCTTGCCGCGCGCCTGGGCCCGCTTGAGCGTGGGCGAGTCGATCTTCACACCGGATCTGACGGTGTAGGGAGGAGCCTTCGGGGCGGGGCTGCTGCCGGCGCCGGAGGCGGACTGGGACCCGGGTGCGCCCGGCTTGGCGCAGGCGGAGGAGGCAGCGGACAGCGCCAGGACAGCGAGGCCGACGACGGCGGCGTTACGGAAATTCATGGGTACATCCCTTACGTCTCAGGGCGGAGGATCTTCGACATGAAGTCCCTGGCCCGTTCGCTTTGTGGGTGGGTGAAGAACTGTTCGGGCCGGGCCTCTTCAAGGATTCGACCGTCGGCCATGAACACGACGCGGTGGGCGGCCGAGCGTGCGAAACCCATCTCGTGGGTGACGACGACCATCGTCATTCCGTCCCGGGCGAGCTGCTGCATAACCTCCAGCACCTCATTGATCATTTCCGGGTCGAGCGCGGAGGTTGGCTCGTCGAACAGCATCAGCTTCGGATTCATCGCCAGAGCACGGGCGATGGCCACCCGCTGCTGCTGCCCGCCGGACAGCTGCGCCGGGTACTTGTCGGCCTGGGAGGCAACCCCGACTCGGTCCAGCAGTGCGCGCGCGGTCTGTGTGGCCTGCTTCTTGGCCGTCATGCGGACCTTCACCTGGCCGAGCACGACGTTTTCCAGGACCGTCTTGTGCGCGAACAGGTTGAACGACTGGAAGACCATGCCGACCTCGGCCCGCAGCCGCGCCAGCTCCCGTCCCTCGGCGGGCAGCGGCCTGCCGTCGACGGTGATGCTGCCGGAGTCGATGGTCTCCAGGCGGTTGATCGTGCGGCACAGCGTCGACTTGCCCGAACCCGAGGGTCCGATCACGACGACGACCTCTCCCCGGCTGATCGTCAGATCGACGTCCTGGAGCACCTGCAGGGCGCCGAAGCACTTGTTCACTCGGTCCAGTACGACCAAGGGCCCGTCTGCGGGCCGCGTGGCCTCCTCGGCAACCGGAGAGGTCGAAGTTCCCCTCATCACACACTCGCTCCATCCTCATGGGGGGATCTCGGTCCCGTCTGCCGGCTCACGTCTCGCGCCCCGGGATCATGGGGGCCGTGGCACCCGCGGCCGTGCCCGGCCGACGTGGCGGACCGCACGCTCTGCCACGCTCTCGAACGGGGCAGGTCGGGGGAGAACCCCTTCGTCGCTGTTCGCGCGGCTGGCCCAGCACACCAGCGCGACGTCATATGGGGAAGGTCCGGCTGCCACTCGCAGCGAGACGAGATGCCACTTGATGGTGGCGGCAGGGCACGGTCAGCACGTCGTGGCCGGGAGCGCCCCGCGCCTTCGGCTGCGCGGCGTCAGGGCACCTGCCGACGCCCGACGCTGCCGCGGATCGCCGCGGCACCCTCCCTGCCGGCCTCCCGTCCGGACCGGCGACAACCTTGGAGAGAGGGGGACCACCGGGCAGGGGCCGCCGCGGCGGCCTGGTCTCATTCGGTGGGGCCTACGGCCTGTGCGCATTGGACGAAGTGTTCGACCAGGGGTTGGGGGTCGGGGTCGGCAGCGCGGCGCACGACGGCGAGTTCGACGAGGTGGTGGGGCCTGCGCAGGGGTAGGTAGGCGATCCCGGGCTGGGAGGGCTGGGTGGAGGTGTGCGGGACGAGGGTGACGCCCAGTCCGCAGGCGACCATGGCGAGTTGAGAGTGGATGGAGTTGGCCTGGTGGCGGGACTGGGGGCTGAAGCCTGCTCGGCGGCAGGCGGCGATGAGTTCGTCGTGGTAGGTCGGCGAGACCGTTCGCGGTAGCCACACCCAGGGTTGGTCGGCGAGGACGGCCAGGTCGACGCTGCGGTTGCCGGCGAGCTCGTGGTCCTGCGGGACAGCCACCACGAGGTGGTCACGGCGCAGCGGGTCGACGCGAAGCCTTCTGTCGCTTCCGCCGTGTCGGATGACGGCGACGTCCAGTTGGTGGTTGAGCAGTGCCTGGATGCCTGCGGGGGTGTCGAGCTCTTGCACCCGCAGCTCGATTTGAGGTCGCTCGGTGCGGAAGCGGTGGAGGATGGCGGGCAGCGGTTGGGTAAAGGCGGAGGTGACCGCGCCGAGGGCCAGGGTGCCGAGGTAGCCGGCCTGGGCCTGGGCGACAGCCATGGCGGCGGCGTCCGCGGTGGCGAGCAGCGCATAGCAGTGCCGCAGCAAGACCGTGCCCGACTCGGTGAGGGTGACGTTGCGGCTGGTGCGCTCCAGCAGCCGGGTGCCGAGCTGCCGCTCCAGTTGCTGGATGGCTTGGCTGAGCGGCGGCTGGGACATGCGCAGGCGTTCCGCCGCTCGGCCGAAGTGCAGCTCTTCGGCCACGGCGATGAAGTAGCGGGCCTGCCTGACCTCGATCATCAGGTCGGATCTCATCTTGCTGTGAGTGGGAACCGGACCTTCACCATATTACTGCGGCCTGGTGGACTGGCCGCATGAACAGCGACGACAACACTGTGCTTGCCAGATATGGCGCCCTTGACACCACGGTGGTCAGCGACGCCCTCGACGGGCTGAACCTGCCGAGCGGCGTCGGGGGCTTTCGGCCGGCGTGGGGACGCCCCAAGGTGGTGGGGCTGGCCGCGACGGTTGGACTCGGGCCGATCGGCAGCGGCCCTGCCCACCCCGGCGCGCATATAGCCGCCACCGCCATAGCGGCCGCCGGACCGCGGGAGGTGCTGGTGGTGGCCAATGAGGGCCGCCTCGACGTGTCCTGCTGGGGTGGTCTGCTCAGCCTGGGCGCCACTGTGCGCGGGGTGCGCGGCGTGGTCGCCGACGGCGCCTGCCGTGATGCCGACGACGCCCGCCGGCTCGGCTTCCCCGTCTATGCCAAGGCCACCACACCGGTAACCGCCCGGGGCCGTCTGCGGCAGGTCACCACCGGCGAGCCGGTGCGGATCGCAGCGGTCACCGTCGCCCCGGGAGACATCGTCGTCGCCGACGAGTCCGGCATCGTCTTCGTACCCCGCGACCGCGCAGAGGAAGTCCTTGAGGCTGCCGAGGCGCTCGCCGTACGGGAGAACGCGATCGCCGGTGAGCTGTGCGCCGGAGCACCCCTGCCGCAGGCGATGCGCGATGCCCGGCTCGCGGGACACGACCACAACCAGGGAGTCCTGCTGTGATGACCACGCTGTCCGAGCGGCTGTCCGCCCTGCCGACAGCAGCGATCTCCGACGCGCTGGACGCCCTCGCGCTGCCCGGCTCCCTCCACGGCCTGGCACCACTGGCACCGGCGGCACGGGCCACCGGCCCTGCCTTCACCGTCGCCTACGAACCCGCGGACGGCGACCAGGGCAGCGTCGGGGACTTCCTCGACGACGTACCACCCGGCGCCGTCATCGTGATCGACAACGCCGGACGCACCGACTGCACGGTCTGGGGCGGGATCATGACCCGGACCGCGGCGCACCGCGGCATCGCCGCCACCGTCGTCCACGGAGCCTGCCGCGACGTGGCCACCACGATTGCCACCGCCTATCCCCTATGGAGTGGTGGGGTGTTCATGCGCACCGGCAAGGACCGGGTCCGCCTCGCAGCCGTCGGCACACCGCTGACCGTCGTCGGCGTGAGGGTGGCTCCCGATGACATCGTCAGCGCGGATGCCGACGGAGTCGTCGTAATCCCCGCCCGCCACCTTGAGCAGGTCGTCGATCTCGCCGAGCGCATCGAACACACCGAGGACCAGATCATCACCGCCGTCCGCGAAGGACGCCCGCTGCGCCGAGCACGCGCCGACTTCGGCTACCACCACCTGCAAAGAGGACCAGCATGACCGCCACGATCGACACCCGACACTCCACCGCGACGCTGTACGAAGCCTCCGGCCTGGACTGCGCGTGCGCCGCCCGGCTGCGACCCGCGTGGCCCGGGGCCCGGTTGGCCGGCCCGGCCTACACCGTGCGCGGCCTGGGCGGCGACAATCTCGCGCTGCACCGCGCGGTCGCGGCCGCGCCGCCCGGGCATGTCCTCGTCGCGGACCTGCAGCGCGCCATACACGGCCACTGGGGCGAAGTCCTCGCCTTCGCCGCCCGCACCCGGGGCCTGCTCGGACTGGTCATCGACGGCGGGGTCCGCGACACCACGGAACTGGCCGGCCTGGACTTCCCCGTCTTCGCCTCCAGCATCTCGGTCACCGGCACCAGGAAGAACCATCCCGGCGTGCTCGGCGAACCGATTGTGCTCGCAGGTGTCCCCGTCGCCACCGGCGACCTGGTCGTCGCCGACGCGGACGGCGTGGTCTGCCTGCCGCGCGCCGCAGCGCTGTCGATCATCACGCGGGCCGACGAGCGTGTCCGCGACGAGCACCGCATCCTCCACGAACTCCGCGAAGGACAGACCACCCTTGACCTCTACAACCTCTGCCCGTCCGGCGAGACATCCAGCCCAACCGGAGACCGCGGTGAGTGACAACGCCATCCTCGCGATCAGCGCACGCGCCGCCGAGCTGCGCGGCATGGGCCATGACGTGATCAGCCTCGCCGCTGGCGAACCCGACCTGCCCACCCCCGCCCACATCACCGAAGCCGCAGCCCGCGCCGCCGCCGACCCCGCCTACCACCACTACGGCACCGCCGTCGGCCTTCCCCAACTCCGCGAACTGGCCGCGCACCACCTCGCCGCCACCACACACCTGGCATGGAGCGCCGACGACATCCAGATCGCCCTCGGCACCAAACACGCCCTGTACCTCGCGCTCGCCGCCGTCCTCGAGCCCGGAGACGACGTACTGGTCACCGCCCCCGGCTGGCCCGGCCACCACGGCGCCATCCAAGCCGCAGGCGGACACCCCCGCCAGGTCCCAGTCAGCGCCGACAACAACTTCCTCGCCACCCCCGAGACCCTGGACGCGGCCCGCACCCCGCGAACCCGCGCCCTGATCCTGGCCAGTCCGGCCAACCCGACCGGCGCCGTCTACCCGGCCCACCTGCTCACCGACATCGCCGACTGGGCACTGCAGCACGACGTGTGGTGTATCACCGACGACATCTATGACCAGTTCGTCTACGACGGCGTGCCCACCCCCTTGCTCGCCGCCGCGCCGCAGGCTCGCGACCACTGCATCGCGGTCAACGGAGTCTCCAAGGCACACGCCATGACCGGCTGGCGCATCGGGTGGCTCGCCGGGCCCCCGCCCGTCGTCACGTACGCCTCACGGCTGGTGGCACAGACCGTCACCCACGCCCCGCTGATCACTCAGGCTGCCGCCGTGGAAGCGCTGCGCGGCGCTGGGCGCCCGCTGCGCGAAGCCCGCACCCGCTACCGCGCCAACCGAGACCGCCTCGCCCAGGCCCTCAACTCTGTGCCTGGCATCCACTGTCCGCTGCCCGACGGCGGCCTGTACGTCTTCCCTACCGTCACCGGCCTCATCGACGCCAACCGGCACCGCTGGACCGCTGCCGGTGACCTTGCCGCCTGGCTCCTCGATGAAGCCCTCCTCGCCGTCGTACCCGGGGACGTCTTCGACGCCCCCGAACGCCTGCGACTGTGCTTCGCCATCAGCGAGACCGCCCTCGATCTTGCAATCGAACGACTGCTCCACGCGCTGGGACCCGGTACCCAGTAGCCGGCCCCGTCCCCGCCAAGACGATCAGCCCGGCCCGCTCCTTGCCCAGGAGCCCGAGGACGGCCCCACCCGGCGCGCGAACGACCGCGTCCGCAGCCGCCGGCCACGACGAGTTCACCGCCGCTTTCGACATGTGAGCCCGCTCGTACGGCCCGCTGGTCCACGGCGTCATCGACGGTGGGGACAACGCGCTCCCCCTTTATTGGTGCAGGCAGGAGCGGTGTTGATGGCAGGTTTTCTCGACCGCGGCGGACAAGTTTGCAGCATGGTACTGGTGGGCCGTCGGCGAGGTACCTGCTGGACGAATGAGTGCGATGTCTGGGCCGGCGCGCGGGCAGGAAGAGAGGGCGTTAAAGATCATGTTGTGACGCAAGACTTAAATACCTTCTTGACCGCAATGCACGTGAACGACGACGAGATCGGAGGGACCCGATGGATGGGACGGCCGCCGCTGCTGTCCGACTCCGAGCTCGTCTGCCTTGCCGTGGCGCAAGCCCTGCTCGGCCACCGCCCCGAGGCACGCTGGCTGCGCTTCGCCCGTAAGCACCTGACCGACATGTTCCCCTACTTGCCTCAGCAGTCGGGCTAAAACAAGCGACTGCGAGCGGCGCCGCCCCTGGTCAAGCGGATGATCCGGAAGCTGGCCATGGACAGCGACCTCTCGTTCGGCAACCACTGGACCGTCGCCTCCACGCCACCGCCGTGTGGGATGTCCCGCCCAACGGGGCAACGTTCGAACCTCGCGCCGGGTACGGCTACTGGCCTCTCACTCGCGGTTCTTCTGGGGCCTGCGCCTCTATCTGCTCTGCACCCCCACCGGCAGCCCATCCTGTGGGAGCTGGCCAACCCGAAGATCGGCGAACGCGAAGTCCTGGCCGCGATACGGGAGATCGACGCCGGCCTGGTCGCCGAACGCGAGCGCATCTGCTGCGTGAGATGCGTGTTCATGGACAACAGCCGAGGCCTGATACCCCTGTTCCGGATGTTGAATTCAGCGCGACGCGCCTGCCGGTTCTGCAACGCCAAGTACGGTGCGTACACCGGGGATTCAGCTGGCTTGCCCGGTGAGCCAGTCGACCAGGGCCCGAGCGATGCCGGACAGCAGGCCGGTGACGGCGGCGGTGGCCAGCGCGACACGCTCACGTCGGGGCGGACGGGTACAGGGCATGGTGGCCTCCTGGACTGTGGAAGTGGTTCGCGGGCAGCCGGCGGCCGGAGTCCACGTTCGAGGCTTCAGGGAGATCAACTCTGGGCTGCGACAGGTCTTCTCCGCGGCTGGCTCTTACGCCCGTTCAGGGCATCGGGCGAGCCAGATGCGGGATGATGATGCGATGAAACGCGACGGGGCGGATCGCCACGTGGGGTCGGCGCGCACCCTTCGCCGACGGAATTGCCGCCGGGGCCATGACGCGATCTCAAGGACATGGTCCATCAGACGTATCTCGCCGCTGGACGTCCCACCCTGGACCAGATGGCCACGTCCATATCAGAGGATGATTCGTTGAGCGCAGCCCCCTCGCGGGACACCATCCAACGCATCATCAGCTCCTCGGACATTCCATCGAGGCAGGCCGACGTCTGTGCCCTGGTGACCTTCCTCAGTCACTGGGCAGGCGCGCCGAAGGAGCAAGCCGGACATGCGGCGCAACGAGTGCTGAGTTGTGGGCTCACGCAAAACGGCAGCGGCTGCCGGGCCAGCCCGTTCGGGACCTGACCAACCCCCTGGACCTCGAGGTGCACCGGGCAATCGATGTCGTGGGTACCGACAAGGAGCAGCTCCCGCTCCTGCCGGCTTACGTGCAGCGGCCACATGACGTTGTGCTGCGCCGGGTCGTGGACGATGCGGTAGCCGGCGAGAGCCGAATGGTGATGCCGGTGGGACAGTCCTCCACGGGCAAGACCCGGGCGTGCTGGGAGGCTGTGCAGCAGGTGCCCGACAGGTGGCGGGTATGGCATCCGATTGATCCGGAGCGGCCACGCGCAGCTCTGGCCGGGCTGCCGCGCGTGGGGCCCTGCACGGTGATCTGGCTCAACGAGGCTCAGCACTACCTGTTGAATCCGAGAGATGGGGCAGGCGAGGAGATAGCTGCCGGTTTACGGGAGTTGCTGCGCTCCCGCCATCGCGGACCGGTGCTCGTGCTGGGGACGATTGGGCCCGGGTACCCGTATTGATGACCGAGCCTCAACCGCAGGAACGGGATCCACGCGCAGGCCCGGGAGTTGCTGGCTGGGCATGAGATTGCGGTACCAGCGCGATTCGACTCGGCTGCCCTCAGGGATCTATCGGTGAAGGCTATGGACGATCCGCGGTTGGCCATTGCGCAGGGGCGTGCAGGGGGCGGTGGCATCACGCAGTATCTGGCGGGGGCTCCAGAGCTTCTGGACCGCTACCGTACGGCCCCGGCAGGTGCACGTGCGCTCTTGAATGCGGGCATGGATGCCCGTGGGCTCGGGCACGTGGTTTCGCTGCCGCAGTCGTTCCTTGCGGCTGCGGTGGAGGCGTATCTGGAGGATCCGGAATGGGATCTGCTGCCGGAAGACTGGCTGGAGCAGGCGGCGGCTTACTGATCGTTGAGAATGAGATCTTGGTCTGACCTCCCGGCTGAGACGGTTGCTCAGTGCCGCGACGGAACCGGTTGCTCTGCTTGCGCGTCGGCTCGACAGGACTTCGGGGGGAGAACCTTGTCGAACTTGAGCTTCCCGCCAGCACGGGCGGTCGGGCGCGGGGCGGCCTGGTACCGCGGGGACTGTCATGTCCACTCCGTCCACTCGGACGGGGAACTCACCCCTGAAGAGTTGGCCGTTCGGGCGCGCGCCGCCAGGCTCGACTTCATCGCGACGACGGAACACAACTCAGCCACGGGCCCCGGTACATGGGGGCATCTGGCCGCTGATGACTTCTTGATCCTTCTCGGTGAGGAAGTGACCACGAAGACCGGGCACTGGCTCGCGCTCGGCATCAAACCCGGCGAGATCGTCGACTGGAACCACCAGGTCCGGGATGGGCTGATCGGCCAGTGCCTGGACCAGGTCCATCAAGCTGAGGGCCTGTGCGTGGCCGCGCACCCGCATGCGCCCTGCCCGTCGGGCGACTTCATGTTCCCCTTCCGGGGCTTCGACGTGGCGGAGGTGTGGAACGGACTGTGGACTTCGAACCGGCCCTGGAACGCTGACAACGAGGCGGCCCTGGCCGAGCGGGGGCGGATCCTCGCGGCGGGCATTCACACGGACTCGTGGCAGCGGGCGTGGGCAACAGCGACACCCACTTGGAAATCCGTGAGGAATCCGAGCAGTCCGGCGTCCGCACCACTGTCGGCCCCGGCTTACCGGCGGCCGACGCACCCCAGGACCGGTCGCCATCCGCCCCGGCCGGACCCGATGGCGGTACGCGAAGACGCTCGCCGCTGTTCGTGCTCGCGGCAGCGGTGGTGACCCTCCTGGTGGTCCTGACCGCAGCGAGCAGCAGCCAACCTCTTGGCACGGCAACCGGGCCAGTGGATATGCGGCCCTGCCTGGGTCACTTCCCCGGCTCCGATATCGTCCACCCTCTTCGGCGTCACCATCAACAGCACCACGGGCACGATGCCGTCGTTTCGGACCGGTGCTGTGCGCCTCTGGGACAGCGGTACCCGCTGGGCGGAGATCGGGCCCCAGCGCGGCGAGTTCGACTGGTCGGTGCTCGACCGGCTGGTCAGCGGGGCCGAACAGGCGGGCCTGCCCGCGTTGTTCGTCATGCGCGGCACACCGCAGTGGGCCAGGCCGAACGGCCCGGTCGGCCCGTATGCCGACGACTCACGTGCCGCTCCGCCCGACCGCCTCGCCGACTGGGACACCTTCGTGAGTGCCCTCGTCCACCGCTGTCGGGGGCGTATCGAGGCGTACGATTTGTGGGCGCCGGCAAACGATCCCCGGCTCTTCAACGGCGGTGTGAAGACGCTGGTCGAGATGACCCGAAGAGCCAGCCGGACCATCCGGGCCGCCGACCCGAAGGCCACCGTCGTGTGTCCCGGCATGGGTTGCCTGTGGGAGCCCGACGGCCTCCAGGTCCTTCAGCGCTTCGCAGAACTCGGCGGATACCGCTACTGCGATGCCGCAGGCATCAAGCTCTCCCTCAGTCGGGACATTGCACAGCAGATCCACGGCCGGGGCTTGGAAGCCGTCCGTGGGGCCCTGGGGAAGCCTGCCTGGGCCGGCATCCGCAGCAGCCCGATTGCGTTCACCCGAGGGCGCAAGCTCAACATGCTCGGGCAGACCGAGTCCGACACGGCGGAGCTGTTCTTCGACAACGTCCGGGCAGGTCACTTGCGGGTGCGCGGCGCCGCCGTCAACCACCTGCCGTTATGGCCCCGCCATGGCTCGGATCACAGGCTGCGCCCCTGCCGGCTCAGGCCTGCGGCATGCGCAGCGCGTTCGTCCAGAGCCGGGTGACGGTCTCCACCAGCGTGTCGAAGGGCACGGATTCGCCCAGGGCGAAGGTCGCGTACGCCAGGCGGCTGACCATCGCGCTCAGGGCCCGGGCGGTGATGTCCGGGTCGAGCTCCGGATCCGCGAGGCCCGACTGCTGGAGGCGGGCTATGGCGGCGGCACTGCGGTCGATGAACACGCGCGACCGTTCCAGCCGCAGCCGCAGGAACTGGGGGTCGACGGCGGCGGCCTGTTCCATGGCGGCCATCAGGGCGGCGTTGCGGCGGTAGGACTCCAGGTAGGCGCGGTTGGCGTCCTCGACCCCTCGCCACAGGTCCTTGCGCCCGCCGTCGCAGCCGTCGCTGACTCCCGCATGCAGCATCTCGTCCTGCAGTCGCGCGAGGACGGCGGCGAACACCTCCTCCTTGGATGAGAAGTGCGTGTAGAAGCTGCCGGTGGCCACTTTCGCCTCGGCGGCGATGTCGATGATGCGGGCGTTCAGATAGCCGTCCCGCTCGAAGATCCGCCGGGCCGCGGCCACCAGGGCGTCACGGGTGCGCAAGCCGCGCCGGGCACGCGTCCCGGCCGACTGGGGTCGCGCGGACTGTTCGGGTCCGGAGTCAGGGGAGAGCATGCGGGCATCCTAGACCAGCATTGAATCCGAATGCGGATTCAAGTAGCTTCCAGTCATGGACAACACCACCGCTGCCACCGCCTGGAACCTGCTCGTCCGCCGCGGCGACCTGTCGACCGCGGAGCTGGCCGACGCCCCCGTCCCGCAGGTGCGGGACGGCGAGGCGCTGCTGCGCGTCGACCGGGTCGGCCTGACCGCCAACAACGTCACCTACGCCGCGCTCGGCGACTCGTTCCGCTACTGGGAGTTCTTCCCCGCGCCCAGCGCCGGCTGGGGCATCGTCCCCCTCTGGGGCTTCGCCGACGTCGTCGCCTCCCGGGTCGACGGCATCGAGACCGGCAGCCGCTACTACGGCTACTTCCCGTCCGCAAGCCACCTCCTGGTCAGCCCCGACCGAGTCGACGAGCGCGGCTTCCGCGAGGCCAGCCCCCATCGCGTGCCACTGCCCCGGCCCTACAACGCCTACGCCCTCACCACCGGCGACATCGCCTACGAGGCCGGCCGGGAGGACCTTCACGTCCTGTACCGCCCGCTGTTCTGGACCTCCTTCATGCTGGCCGACTGGCTCGTCGACAACACCTGGCTGGGCGCGAAGACCGTCGCCCTGTCGTCCGCCTCGAGCAAG
Organism: Streptomyces sp. CA-135486; assembly: GCF_050936555.1. NCBI lineage: Bacteria > Bacillati > Actinomycetota > Actinomycetes > Kitasatosporales > Streptomycetaceae > Streptomyces > Streptomyces sp. CA-135486. Next base: position 4,008,036 of record NZ_JBNJMM010000002.1, on the reverse strand, counting down.
ACGGCCTACGGCGCAGCCCACCTGCTCCAGGGACAGGGCTGCGAGGTCGTCGGCCTGACCTCCCCGCGCAACCTCGCCTTCACCGAGGGCCTCGGCTGCTACGACCGGGTGCTGACCTACGACGACGTCTCCCGGCTCCCACGCACCCAGACGCTGTACGCCGACTTCGCGGGCGACCAGCAGCTGTCCGCCCGGCTGGGCGCCCACCTCGGCGACGCCCTGGTGCACCAGGTGGTCGTCGGCATCACCAACCAGGAACCCGCACCCGCCGGCACCCTTGCGGACACGGGGCCGGGCATGTTCTTCGCCCCCGACCAGATGCGCAAGCGTATCGGCGACTGGGGGCGGGAAGGGCTGGACCGCCGTTTCGCCGCGGCGTGGAAGGAGTTCCTGCCCGTGGCCGAGGGATGGGTCGACATCGTGCACAGCCACGGCCCGCAGAGCCTCGAGCGGGTCTGGCACGAGGTCCAGTCGGGGCGGACCTCGCCGCGCACCGGGCACATCATCACCCCATAGCCATGGCCGTTGCGAGGCCGAGAGGCGCGTCCGACCAGGTCCGCGTCCAGGACATGCTCAGCTATCTCGCCGCCGCACTCCCCAAAGGCGCCAGCCCCGAAGCCCGGCTGCTCGCCCTCCAGTGCGCCTTGCGGGCCCGACACTCATGGGGGTACGCCTAATGCGCCGGCCACCGTTCGCGACGGCCGGCGCCTACTGATCGTTTCAGAATGAAATCTGGTGTAGGGCTTGGTAGTTGGGTGTTGTGGCGGCAGGATCTGCTGGGTGTCTGCTGATCTTGTGCCTGATGACCTGTGGTTACGTGTGGCGCCCCTTTTGCCTGCTCGTCCGCCTCGGCGGCAGCGGTACCCCGGGCGGTTGCCGGCGGATGACAGGGCTGCGTTGCCGGGCATCGTCTACGCGCTGTGCAAGGGCGTGAGCTGGCGGGACGTTCCCGCGGAGCGGGTCGGCTGCAGCGGGGTGACGGCCTGGCGGCGTCTTCGGGACTGGACCGAAGCCGGTGTCTGGCCCCGCCTGCACGAGGTGCTGCTGGCCGAGCTGACGCCGCACGCCGCGGTCGACGATTCGCACGTCAGGGCACTCAAAGGGCGCTCACACCGGACCTTCGCCGGTCGACCGTGCCCGGCTCGGGAGCAAGCACCACCTGATCGTCGACCGACACGGCACACCCTTGGCCGTCTCGCTGACCAGCGCAAACCGTCACGACCTCACTCAGCTGATGCCACTGGTGAAAGCCATCCCGCCGGTCCGCGGGGTACGCGGCCGCCCCCGCAGCCGGCCTCCACCAACTCGACGACGCGGGCCTCATAGATGTGTCCCGCCTCGTCCTTGACTCCGCCCACGTACGTGCTAAAAAGGTGCCTCTATGGCTTTCGTCAAGTCGTAGCTGGCGTAGGTGGTTGGTAGAAGGTGCCGTCGCGGAGCATGGCGAAGAGGACGTCGATGCGGCGTCGCGCCAGTGCGATGAGGCGGCGATGTGGTGTTTCCCCTCGCGGCGTTTGCGGTCGTAGTAGGCGCGTGACTCGGGTTGGGACAGCGAGGCGAACGCGGCAAGGTAGAAGGCCCGTTTGAGTTGTTTGTTGCCGCGTCGCGAGGGGTGTTCGCCGCGGATGGAGGAGCCGGAGTTTCTGGTCACGGGTGCCAGGCCGGCGTAGGCGGCGAGGTGTCCTGCGGTGGCGAAGCCGCTGCCGTCACGCCCGTCGCTCCAGTGCTCGCGCTTTTCCGGCCTCACCTGCGGCATCAGCGGTGAAGTAGGCCGCCGACGAGGTGCCCGTGGCTCGGGTCCTTTTTCGACGGCCCCTTCCCGAACCGGACGGGCCCGCTTTCCAGGCATCCGGCTCTCCAGCGATCATCTCCGGGTGGAGGATGTGGCCCGGCCTGCATGGATAGCGTGGTGACAGGCTTCGCAGACCACGAGGGTCTTGCGTCGCCGCTTCGCCATCAGCACTGCCCATGGTGAAGGGTCGGGCGGACCGGGGCGTTTGAGATCAGCGAGCTTGCGGACGTGATGGACATGGAGTCCTGTCCGTTTCCCGCACATCTCGCACTCGCCAGCCAGGAGCCGGTGCAACAGTTCGTTGCCTCGGCTCCGGTTGGTGGCTGGTGCCCGGTCTCGGAGCTCAGCCGCGCGTTGTCCCTTGAGCGGGATGCCGCCGAAGGTGGCGACCAGCGGTTTCCTTCCGCTGTCACGAGGAACCGTGACCTGTAAGCACCACCGGGGACCGTCAGGAGTGTCGATGGTCGCGTAGAGCCTGCGGGCCACCTTCCGGACGGAACAGGAGTGCTTGCTGGCGAGGGTCTTGAGCATGGAAGTCTCCATGACCCAGCGCAGGCGGCCCAGGCGATGAACATCCTGGGCGAGAAGGTAATACTGGACCAACCCTCGGTACTCCGCCTGGTACTTGATCACGATCGAATAGTCGCTGTCGTGGATCAGCACTCCGCGGCGTGCAGGTTTCCCGCCGCGCATGTAGATCGCGCAGCGTTGCCGGATCGCAGCAGGTGGCACGTAGAGCCCGATGACGCCGTTGGTTGCTCGGCGTCCCCGGGAGATCTTCGTGTCACTGCGCTGGGCCCTGATGTCGTAGCCGAGGAAGCGCGCCGGCTGGCTGGCGGCGTGCGTGATCAGGGTCTTGGACTCGGACAGTTCCAGCTTGAGCGTGTCGCGCAGAAACTCCCGGATCCTCTCCTTGATCTCTTCGGCTTCGCTCCTGGGCCCGGCAAACCCGAGGAGCCAGTCGTCCGCGTATCTGACATACCGAAGCCTCCGGTAGTCCGGATCGTTGGGATCGAGGCTGGGCCTGCGGCGCTGCTGCTGGCGGAGCAACAGCACTGCCGCGATGTCCCCGCGCCTCCGAGCCCGTGCGATCTGGTCGGCGACTCGCTGGTATTCACGATGGCGCCGTCGAACGACACCTCGGTTGTACTCCGGCAGTAGGCACTGTTCGACGAACCGGTCGAGCGGGTCCAGGTAGATGTTGGACAGAATCGGTGAGGCGACGCCGCCCTGCGGTGCCCCGCTGAGCGTGGCGTTCCACCGCCAGTCCTCCAGATACCCGGCCTTGAGCATCCGGTCGATCAGCCGCAGGAACCCGTTGTCATGGATCTTCTCTCCAAGGATCCCAAGGAGAACCTTGTGATCCAGACTGCCGAAGCAGTCGGAGATGTCACCCTCGACGAACCAGTGTGTTCCCTTCCACGTCTCCGCCACTTCGCTCAGCGCTGTGTGGCAGCCCCGGCCAGGGCGGAACCCGTGGGAGCGGTCGGAGAACTGGACGTCGTAGTACGCCTCAAGCAGCAAGCGGACCACTTCGACGACCAGCTTGTCCGACCATGTCGGCAGACCTAAACCGCGCCGTTTCTTCGTACGTCCCTTCTTCTCGATGTAGACGCGGCGGGTTGGCAACCATCGGTACGATTCCGTGCGCAACGCGCCGATGATCGCGCCGATCTTTGCCAGTGACATGCCGTCCACGGTCTCCCCGGTGACCCCCGGCGTCATCGCACCCGCGTTGGCGTGGATGCGGCCGTAAGCCATGAGGAACAACTGCGGGTTGAACAACTGCCGATAGAGCCTCTCCAACGGCAGGCGCTTCCTGCCGCGTTCCCGGATGACATTCAGCACCGTTTCGGCGTTCTGCATTACGCGTACCTCCCGAACCGAACGTCCTGACCTCCTGTGCCCCTTCGCCCTGCGGTCCGGCTTTCCCGGCCCCCTCGGCAGGTCGTGACTCCTGCGACTACTACGGGCACTCCGTCACCATGGGGCTCGCGCCCTGTAGGTGATCCCGTGGTACGTCCTCGCTGTACATATCGAGCGCGACGCAGGCCGCCCACTCATCTCCTTGACCGCCCTCGTTGGGCGACGCACCCCGACCCGGAGGTTGCCCGGCCGACCGGCAACTTCGGCAGGCAGGACGGGTATCGGTGGCAGACGTCATTCCGACGGCGGTGGTGCACGCCGCTGGAGATTAGGCTTCAGGCAATCCAGCTTTGGCCATATCGCGCGGGTCTGACGGCCACCGCCCTGGACGCCTCCGAACGGTCCGCTTTCCTGGCATGCTCTTGTCCCCTCGCGCTTCGCGTCCAGGTAAGCCAGGTGACCCAGGAACATTCCTCCAAGTTCCTCCCGATTGAGTCGGGTATACAACGAGGCGCCACACGGCGCACTGCCGGCATCCACGTTACGAAGAGACTGCCTCGCCTCTGTCAGGGGATCGGCGCTCGTGCCTCTAATCAGCGGTCTGCCAATGCCTTCGACCACCGGCGACACCACCTTTTCGATCATCTCGACTGGGGGCTCAAGTCATACCGGGGCCGAAGGCCGGGAGCCTCATTGCGAGGCCACGAAGAAGGTAACGGGGCGAACACACAGGTCCGAGCCCCGTGGACCGAGGTAAGGCGGGCTCCAAGATGCACATCCTGTCGGACGCGAACGGACTGCCCCTGGTCGTCGGCGCCTCCGCCGCCAACGTCCACGACAGCGAAGGCCTGAAACCGATGGTCGAGGGTCACCAAACGAGACACGACCCCCACACGGCCGCCACTTCAAGCCGCAGCGGCTGCATGCAGACAAGGTCTACGACATCCCCCACCTGCGGAAATGGTTAGGAGGCAAGCGTATTGGCGTCCGCATCGCCCGCAATGGCATCGAGTCCAGCGAACGGTTGGGCCGTCGCAGATGGGTGATCGAGCGCACGATCTCGCGGCTGTCCGGCTACCGGCGGCTCAGCCCCCGCTACGAACGTCACCCTCGCAACTACCTGGCCTTTCCCGGCCTCGCCGCCGCACTGTGCTGCTACAAGCGAATCATCCGCCTCACCACGTAGAACACCGTCTAAGACCAGTGGGCCCTCGCCCAGAGCCGCGGTCAGGGCCGGGTGCTTCGGCTGCTTGGCATCTCCGGGCGCGTTGGACGGAGAACCGGTTCCCTGCGGCCCGGGCCCCTTGTGCGGGTAGTGCTGGGGGAACGCGCGACCGCTGAGGAAGGCCGTGTCCCGCCGGGGGTTGGGCGCTTGAGGTCAGAGCACCTGGCGGAAGGCAGTCACCAGCAGCGTGTCGGCGGTGCGCGGCCCGTCGGCGGCGGCCGGCAGCACGTCGATGCTGATGTTGGTGAACCCGGCTTCATCAAGGAGCTTGGTCCATACGTGTTCCTGGAGCACCCAGCGGCGCATCGTGGTCGCCTCACCGTCCGGGGTCTTCGCCGGGATGTCGGCGTGCACCACGTCCGGCTGGGCGGATGCGCCGCTGAGGTAGTGGGCGAGGGTGGAGAACGTCAGCCGTCCACCGGGCCGCAGCGCTGCCGCCGCGGCTGGCAGCAGCTCCCGCGGCTCGGTGAAGTCCAGGGCGCCGAAGACGCTGTAGAGCACGTCGTAGGTGTCGGCCGTGGCGTACAGGTGGTCCACCACATCCGACGACACGAGGCGCAGGCAAGGCGCTAGGTGGCCGAAGAGGTCGGTGGCGATGGCGTACTGGGCGGGCGAGGCGTCGACCGCGGAGACTTGGGCGGGCTGGTGACGGGTGGCCAGGTAGGCGGCGTGCCGGGCTGTACCGGCGCCGAGGTCGCCGACGCATAGGCCAGTCAGGTCGCCGAGGACTTCCGGGCCGGGCCCGCCGTCCTGGCCCCAGGTCCAGGAGAAAGTCTCGGGAACGGCCCGGTCGGTGGCGGCGCGGGTGCGGCCGTAGTGGTGCCAGAGGTCTGTGGTGGTGGTGGTGGTGGTCACCACCTCATCCTGGCGGGGCGTGGCCCGGCAGTGGGCCGGTTCGGCGGAATCTCACCCTGGCGTGCCTCGTGGCGCCGGCCGGTCGGCCGGGGCCACGAGGTGCCCGTGATGGGGGCGGTCAGTGCGAGTCGTTGCCGGGGTGGCACGGGCCGCAGTCGGCGGCGTCTGTCCACAGGGAGAGGTCGACCTCCCAGCCGTCGGCGGCCATCCGATGGGCGGTCTTCATCACGGAGCCGTCGTTCTTGTACTCGACCTTGGGTACGTGGTGCAGGAAGTGCCCGGCGTTGTACCTCTCGCATAGCTCGGCGTACGCCACGGTGTCGAGGATGATCGTGTGGACGCCGATGTCGACGAGCGTGCTCGGCGCGAGTCCCAGCGACTCGCCCCGGTGGGCCATCGCGGTGAGCAGGTAGGCGTACCCCTGGCCGAGGACGCGGGCGGCCATCACGGAGTCGTAGGGGTAGTCGCGCTGGAGGAGCGCCACCTGCTTGTCCCACAGCGCGGCCGGCACGACGTCGCGCACGGAGCGGAACGGGCCGGTCGCCGTGCCGGTGGCCTGGGGTGCAACTGCGGTTGCCATGGTGCCTCCGATGGACGGTGCCCCGCGGACCGGGGCGGTGCATCCAGAACACCGCGCTGGCCAGCTGAATGGTGATCAGATCGCTTGTTACGCAAGCCCTTTGCACGTCGTGCAAGCCGTCTCGACGCCCCCACCGGGCGTCCGTATCGTGGAGAGCCCTGCTGTGCAGCGTGGAGGGTCCCGTGCCCGTTGACCCGCTCTGGAACAGTACGAAGGCACGTGCGTTAGCCGCTCAACGCCGCCCTGGCGGTCTGATCCGGCTCGGTCGTGAACACCGCGCGTGGACGCTGGCCGCGCTCGGGGACCGGCTCGGCTGTTCAGCGGCCACAGTCTCCCGGCTGGAGCGCCGCACGCGGATCGTCGACCTGGCCCTGGTGCACCGCGCTGCACTCGAAGTCGGGATGCCCCGACACGTCCTGGTGACTTCTCTGGCGCCACCCTCCGCGTTGGCACCGGCCGCCACTAGAGTGACGGCCAGTCCGCGTGATGCCGAGGAGGACTCCATGCGCCGCCGTACGCTGCTCACCGCCACGGCGGCCGCCGGACCGGCCGCCCTGCTGATGGGCCTGGACGAGGCCCTGGCCGACACCCCCGCCCCGCGGCCGGGCGCTGGGCCCCTGGACGCCCGCCTAGCCACCGGCCGCGAGCTGTACGACAAGGGCGCGCACCAGCAGCTTCTCGCCTCGCTTCCGGACCTGTTCGCGGACGCGCACGCCGCGGTCGCCTCCCGCCGCGACCTCGATCAGGCCCGGCTCTCCTCCGTCTACAGCCTCGCCTCCGCCGTCCTCATCAAGCTCGGCTCCTACGACCGCGCGCGGCTGACCGCAGACCGCGCCCGCACCTGGGCCCAGGTCTCCGGCTCCCCGCTCGCCGCGGCGGCTGCCGCCCGGGAGCTGGCGATCGTGCTGCGCCACCAGGACCAGAACGCCGCCGCCCAGCGCCTCATGTCGTCGGCCGCCGCCGACGTGGAGGCGACCGGACTGCGCACCGGCGCCTCGGCCGCCGCGTACGCACAGATGCTGTGCACCCTGGCCTACACCGCCGCCCGCGGCGGGCAGCGCACCGACGCCCTGGCGATGATCGAGGAGGCCCGCCGCGCCGCCCGCCAACTGCCGCCCACTGCGCCGGCGGGCCGCCTGTTCCCCCTCAGCCCGGCAGCCGTCGACCTGTATGCCGTCGGCGTCCACTGGGCGCTCGGCGATGCGGGTGCCGCACTGGAGGCCGGGAAGAACCTGCGTGCCGCCCAGTTCCCGACGGCTGAGCGGAAGGCTCGCATGGGTACCGACATGGCGCGAGCCTGGTGGGCGTGGCAGCGGCCGGAGCAGACCGCCCGCGCCCTGCTGGATGCCTACCGGGCCAGCCCTGGAGAGGTTCGGGATCGGCCCGCCATCCGCGGCATCGTTCACGAGTTGGCCGAGCGGCACCCGCGCACCAGCGGCGTGCGCGAGCTGCACACCGCTGTGACACGGGCCATCTGACGCCCGAGCCGGTCCGGTGCTGCGTCACCAGCCCTGTACATCCACAATCCGGGCCCGCCACAAAGGCCGCCCTGGCCCATCGCGGCTGGCCCCTGCAGCGTGCCCTGGTCGTTCGTGATGAACTGCGCGGCCGCCGGCGGGCGGGATGTATGCCTAGCGCACCTGGACTGGCTCCCGCGCGACCTGACGGCGGCGTGATCCGGCATGATCGGGGTGCCCGCGGTACAGCGCTCTGACCGCGGGCACCCACTCTTGTGGGCGGCCCCTCGCTGAGGGGGCCGTTGCACCAGGCGTGCCTGTCCATGTCGGCTTGTCGACGGGCCAGGACCTGTGAGCGTCGGCGCCAGAGAGTTAGGACTTGTCCGGGCGATCATGTTCGGCGATTCACATCGTTATCAGCGAGCTCTCCTGGGAAGCCGCTGGTCAACATAGGTTCACGACCATGGACAGCCCACAGCAGAACGCAATCAGCGAGCCCGAGGTCATCGGAGGCTTTTTGGAATCGCCCGCTCCGGACACCGCGGACGACGAAGCCCCATCAGCGCCCCGCACACCCCGGGTCAAGGCCTGGATATTGGGCGGGCTGGGAGGCGTCGTGGCGGCGTCGGTCGTGTGGGGTTCAGGGCTCTACGCATTGGGGCTTCCCGGCACACCCGACACGGTCGACTATCACGTCGCAGACCAGCTGTGCGACAAGGCCCTCCTGCCGGGGCTGAATACCCGGTTCGCCAAGGACACGGACTGGAGGTCCTCGGTGACGAGGCACACCGCCATGGACACGGCGGACTGCTTCGGTGGGCTGCAGGCCAGCGGAAAGGACCTGCACCGCGGCCGGATTAAGCTCTCGGTCGTCCTGCACAAACAGACCGACCTGGCAGCCGAGTTCGAGGCCAGGCGGGCAGGCACCAGGAAGCGGTTCGCGGCGGGCGGGGGTGAGGGAAAGACCGATGTACACCGTGTTCCCGGCCTCGCGGACCATGCCTATCTGGTGACCAACGAACTCGGGGACGGCTTCTACTGGATGCAACTGAATGTGCTCGACGGCAGAGCCGAGTTCACGCTGGAGCTGACCGTCATGGCCAGGGGAGACGTGTCCCTGCCTCCCACTCCCAAGGAACTCGAACCACTCCTGATCAAGGATATGAAGGACGTAATGAGCAGCCTCAGCGAGAGCGGCTGAACCGCAGCCGGGACGGAGGGAGCCAGACTCCCCCCAGCGTCTCGGGCCGACAAGATCGCCCGGACATCGCTTAGTCGGCTGAAGGCACGTCGGCTGGGGCGAGGTCGGTCCGGATCCGTTTCGTCTGAACGGGGTGTCGCCAGCGGCCGTGGTCGACAGCTGTGTCGCCCACGAACTCTGCGACGAGGTGGGGTGCCACGCAGGTGAAGGTCAGGGGCTCTCGGCTGCCCCAGTGGGAGGTGATGCGCATGTCCTGCCAGGGATGCTGGCACCAGCGGGGGACAGCAGGTGGCCGAGTTCGCGCTGGAGGGGAGGCGGCAGCGGCGTGCTGCGGGCGACCAGGCGCAGGCGCCCGCGGGAGGTGTAGCGGCCGAGCAGCAGGCTGCTGGGGCGGGTGAAGGGGCCGGTAACGGCTCCGATGATGGCCTCGGCACTGTTGTGGGCGCGGATCTTGCGCCAGCCGCGGCGGCCGGGAAGATACGGTTGGGCGGCGCCTTTGGCCACGACTCCTTCCACCCCGACGTCCGCCCATTCCTGCAGCCACAGACCAGCCTGCTCGCTGTCGGTCGTGGAGGGAGTGAGAGCCCACGGGGACTGTAGCTCATGCCCCTGGAACAGCGACTCAAGAGCCGCGCGCCGCTTTGCAATGGGCCAGCTGAACATCTCGGCGCCCGCGTGTTCCAGGAGATCGAAGGCGACGAAATGTGCCGGCTGGGCCGTGGCCAACTGCGCCACGGCACCCGGTCGGCGGTTCATCCGCTGCTGCAACGCGGTGAAGTCGAGTCGGCCCTCGGTGTAGATCACGGCCTCGCCGTCCAGTACGACGTCCTCCCCCAAGGATGCCGCCGCCCCTGCGATCTCGGGGAACGCAGCCGTCAGTTCGCGCAGGTTCCGCGACTGCAGATACACCTGACCGGCATGTGCGAAGACGAGCATCCGGTAGCCGTCGTACTTCGGCTCGAACACCGTGCCCCCGGGCAACGCTGCGGGACCGGGCAGTTGCGGAACGGCGAGCGCCAGCATCGGCGCCACCGGAGGGGTAACCGTCACGGACAGGACATCCCCTCGACAGTAGAAAGTGCAGGTGAAGGGGGTCTGGACCGGCGGGGCCGTGAACCCCGCTGCCGGGCAGCAGCGGTCATGCGCTGCGTGGTTTGCGGCCGCTCACCTTCTTGGCGGGAGCCTTCTTCGGCGTCGCCTTCTTCGCAGCCTCCGTGGTCTTCTTCCCGGCGGTCTTCTTCGCGGTCCGCTTCTTTGGGGCCGGGATTTCGTGCACAGTGGCGTCTTCGCGGCTCTCCCCGCGGGACTCCTTGGCCGCCTGAACGCTGGCGTTGAGGGCGGCCATCAGGTCGACGACTTGCCCGGCGGGCGGCTCTTCGCCCTCGGCCTTGGGCGGTGTCTTGCCCTCGGCCTTGGCCGCGATGACCTGCTCGAGCGCCTCGCGGTAGTGGTCGGTGTATCCGGTGATGTCGTCCTCGCCCATGGCTTCCAGCAGTGCCAGGGCCCCGTCGATCTCGTTGTCGTCCACGTCGGTCTCCGGCGGCGTGAGCGTCTCGGCGGAGCGGATCTCGTCCGGCCACCGCATCGCGTGCAGGATGATCGCTTTGTCCTTCACCCGCAGGAGGCCCAGGCGCTCGTGGCCGTGCCACGCGAACTTCGCCACGGCCACCTTCGCGCTCCGCTCCAGCGCCTGGCGCAGCAAGGTGTAGGGCCTCCCGCATCGACATGCCGCCGCGATGGTCACGCCGGATCGCCGCGTACAGCTCGACCTTCGACATCTGCGGCATGACCAGCACCTTTCACCAGGAGCATCCCGATGCTGCCCTGGCAAGAGACCCGGTGCCTCCCAAACTCATCAATACCACCCGTCCGTGGAACGAAGGGGTCTGGTGCAGGTTTGGGTGACAGGTCAAGATGTCACCCGATCGTGCACCAGACCCCACCGTCGCACAGGCAGGCTTACGCTCACCCTTGCAGGCGATCTGCCACATCAACGAGAGCGCGCGGCCGCTGTCGGCCCTCAGACCATGGACGCTATTTCAGATCATGGACGCTATTAACGAGCAACAAGCCTCCGGGCCGGGCATGCTGGTGCTGGACATCAGGGCCGCGGACGCAGCGACTGCCCTGGCCGCCCTGCACGAACTGGACCGGGTGGGGCTTCGTCGGGCACCGACCGACTATGGGGAGTGCCTGGCCAAGCGGGCGTGAGAACACGCGCATGTGCCGGTGCACTCGTGGTCAGGGGGCATGATGGCGAGCCCGACCGCTTCCCCGGCGCGCAGAAGTCTTGATCACGAGCGGAGTTGTAGCTGTCGAGAAACGTCTCGCACGCCCGGAGCACTCACCCATGCGGGTGGACAAGTTCACCGCAGAAACGATCACCTCAAGGCGGTTGCCAGGGATGGCTTTCCTGGCTTGTAGAGCCAGTCGTTGAACAGAGCATCGAGGGCTAGCCTGGACTTTTTTCGGCATAAATCGATGAGGTCTGCTGACTGAGCGCTTCCGTGCCGGTGATCCTGAGTCCACGTTTGCAGGATGGAGAAGAAGGTCTTGTCGCCTACGGCTTTGCGGACTTGATGCAGGGTCATGGCACCTCGGCCGTAGACGGGCGGGTCCGATACCTGCTCCGGAGTGGGCGGAGCTGCCGGGGGGAAGTCCCAGATGCCGTCGCTCTCCGGATGGGTGCCGTTGTAGAAGGCGTCGAAGGTCTCCTGTGCCGTGTTGCCGCCCTGCTCCTCTTCCCACAGCCATTCAGCGTAGGTTGCGAAGGCTTCGTTGAGCCACATGTCCTTCCACGAGCGGGGTGTCACTGAGTTGCCGAACCACTGGTGAGCGATCTCGTGGACGACAAGGTTGTCGTCCGGGGCCGTGTCGAAGTAGGGCCTGGTCTGGGTTTCGAGCGCGTAGTCCAGGTCGGGGAAGTGGTCGACGATGGCACCGGTGGATGCGAACGGGTAGGGGCCAAAACGCGTGACGGCCCACGTGGTCACTTCGCCCACGAGCGATGGGATGCGCTGCGCCTTGGCCTTTTCGTCTGGGTCTATGGCCACGTACACGGGCAGGCGGCCACTTCTCGTCTCGCTGAGGTCGAAGTCACCGACCGCGACGATGGCTGCGTAGCTTGGCATGGGGTCTGGGCTACTCCAGGTATACGTCCCCCATCCCCCTTTCACTGTGCGGCCTTTCAGCGTGCCGTTGGAGATGGCCTTCAACGGCTCGGGGACCGTGATGGTGATGTCGTAGCTGGCCTTGTCGGAGGGGTGGTGATTGCCGGGGAACCAGGCCATGGAACCTGTGGGTTCTCCGAGGCCCACCGCGCCGTCATCGGTCTCCATCCAGCCTTCCGTCGACCCTTCTGAGTCCTCAATCGTTTCCGGCACACCGTCGTAGACGATCACCGTGGTGAATTCCTGGCCGCGGCGAACCGCGGCGGACGGCGTCACTACTAGCTCGTCACCGCGACGCACGGTCTGGGCAGCATGTTTGTTGACCGTGGCCTTGTGCACGGTGAGGCCGTGCAGATCCAGGTTGAAAGAGCTCAGCGATTGGGTGGCCCGCGCGGTGATCACTGCTGTGGCCTTCAGCATGTTTTCATCGGGCTGATAGGTGAGCGAGAGTGCATAGTGGGCAACGTCGTACCCTCCGTTGCCCAGCTGGGGAAACAGGCTGTCACCGATGCCGGCCGCGCCAGCCGAGGCGGCGGGCGAGGGGCGTTCGCCTCCCGATGTCGAGCCTGTGCAGGCAGAACAGAACAGCAGAGCGGTGGCAGCCGGCAGAGCCAACCGCCAGAGTACGCGGGACACTCAGTCTCCTTGTCACAGGTGTGGGGTGGCGGTTCAGGACGGGAGAGACCCGGCGGTATCACACGGTCGAACATGACGGCCGTGTGATCAGGCGTGCGCTTATCGTTGTCGGCTCAGGAGGAACGAGAAAACCGTGCGACCCGTCGGCGAACACCGATGACACTCAACGCAGCCAGTGTCGCGGCCGCGACGCCGAGTGCGGCTCGTTGCCACAATCTCCAGCCGTCGGCCTGCCGTTCACCAGCGGCCTCTACCTTGACCTCGCTCCAGAGAACCGTGGGGTCGTAGTCGCAGACGCTGTCCCGGTCTGCCTCGTTCACGCACCGGGCACCCTGGTAGGTCAGGGTGAACTTCACCTTGTACGTCCCTGGTTGGTGTTCGGGAGAATGTGTCCCGAACCGACCCAGGCACGGCCGGGTCCCCCAGGGCGTTTCCTTTGTCCAGAGCGGAACTGGGCATTTCCACCCCCGTCGGATGCGGATTTCTTGGCTCTTCTTTGACGGTGATCACGACATTCTGGCCTGGCTCTGCCGGGCCGGTGCCTGAGGCATATCCCTTGTTCGGCAGCGGCACTTGCTCCGCGTCCGCCACCCCTTGCCCGCCGACAAACAGAGCAAGCTTCCTGCGCATCGAGTGCAAGACCTACTCCGGGGGCGCCTCCGGCGGCCCCTTCCTCGTCAGGAAGAGGGCAGGGTGGGGAATCATCGGCGTGATCGGCGGCTGGCACACCGGCGGTAACGTCGACGACATCTCCTACAGCTCCTACCTCGACGGCGACGCCAAGAAGCTGTACGACGACGCGGTCAACAACAGGCCGCCGGCCAGCCGCGGAGAGAGCATTCAAGGGAGCTGCGGGCGGGTGGGTGGCACGAGACGGCCGCCACATACAGAACGGCCGACTCGACGAGGATGCATGTCAACTCGGGTCGCTGGTACAGCCGGTGCGGCGGCAGGTATTCTCCCCCAGGAGGTTGTCCGTGTGCGCTGACGAGCTTGCTCTATTCTGAAAGAATAAGACACGCACTCGGGCAGGACCACCGGCAAACGAGACTTCTATCTTCCCCTCGTAAGCAAAGTTTCCCTCGCCGCAGAACCTCTGCGTGTAACTATCCCTACCCGCGGGATCACCATCCGAGGCAACTGGATCGAAGCGAACGAAGCGGCACCTGCTCACACCGGAGGGGATTTTCATCGTACCCTTGTATATGACATCCTGGTTGTGCCAGGTAAGGGACCCGGTGATATAGCTGTTCCCGTAGTCGACTGCAAAACGTGTCACTTCGCCGCTCGCATCCGCTGGCGCAACGGGTATGCCGGTTATCGCGAAAGATAACGCGGGGGCAATGAAGAGTCGCTTAAGCATCTTCGAATCATTCCTTTGTTTGACCGAGATGTCCTGCCATCCCGAAACCACTACCAGCCTTACATTTCATGAACCGATGCGCTATTTCAAAGTAAAGGGTCTGTCTAAGGTTGCGCACAAAGGCTTATTCCTCAGATACGTTTGGCGACGATCCTCTTTCCGGCAGCTTCAAGGATCAAGATGTTTCTGGCGGTTCCGTCGCCGCCGCTATCACTGTCCCACCACTTGACGAAATGCTGCGCGAGCAATTCTGGTTGCTGTTGCGATTTTCCGTTGTAGTCGGTGGACAGTTCGATGTCAAAGTCGTTTTCCGTGAGTTGAACCGTCACGAGTCTGCTCGTGTGTTTGGCCTCATCCTGTGCGCCGTTACGACTGGCCCATGTGCGGAAGCTCTTGAGTAGTTCGGCATTCTCCTCGCGCTTGGTCACTGTCGCGGTCGGGAGATGCTGCGGCCTGGCGGCGACACCGTCGAGGCAGCCCTGCACCCAGGCGCCCCGGTCGCTTTCAGCAGAAGCGCCGGCGTCCAGGGCTCGTCGTGTGCAGCCACCCCATACGGTCTCGCGCACCGCGGTGCCCTTACCTCCTGAGTCATACACAGATTTTCCCGTCACATAACCGGCCCGATACGCCGTTGCATGGGCGGGTTCGCTAGCGCGCGGCGAGGGAGGGTTTTTCGACGAATCATCGGCCCCACAGCCAGTCAGAACAAGCGCCCCCACGGCCAGGATTGACATATTCCGGATGACCGCATTCATGGTTCTCCCCCTTCGATGGACTCCCCTCTTCGAGGAGAGCGCATCGGCGGTCCGTTGGTTCATTGCCTGTGGAACATCGGCCTGAAATCGCTGGCCTGGCGAGGAATGGCCCAGCTACGGTCCTGTAGACCACAGCGGATCTTGCCCAGGAGGCTGTAGATCCGCTGAATCTCATCGTGGGGGAAGCAAGTTCTATGAGAATCAGACGTACCCTGCTCGCATTAGCAACCGGCGGTGTGGTAGCGATCGTGGGGGTGGTGCCAGCCCATGGCGAAACCGTCCCGACTGCTTCGGCAACCGCCGAGCCGAGCTCGGCGGCCCCGTCGCCCGGACTGACTACCGGACGACCGAATCTCACTCCTAGCACGCCTACAGCTCCAACGGCATCTGTTCCTCCGTCGGTCAGGTCCGTCGATCCGACGGTGCCGCCCGCGCCCACCTCGCCCATCGGTCCTCCGGCTTCTGACGCCGAAGCCGGGCTGGACACCTACTGGTCCGCCGAGCGGATGGCCCAGGCCGTACCAGTTGAGGAGCAGCACGCACGCGAGGCTCTGGTGCCATCTGGTGTGCCGGCACGAGCGAAGCGTTCGCCTTCGCATCCGTTCGAAGGCATCAAGGAAGTCGGCACCTTCTACTGGGCTGAGACGGACGAGAACGGCGAGCTCTACTACCGCTTCTGCGGTGGCACTGTCATCACGTCGCCGGGCAAGAACCTGGTGGCCACGGCGGCGCACTGCTTCGACGACAGCGATCAGCGGCATGCGCTGGTGTTCGTTCCTAAGCACAGCAAGACGAACCCCAAGCCGTATGGCGTCTTCCCCATTCAAAAGGGGGAGATCTATGCGGACCCCCGCTACATGAAGAAGGGCGGCTTCAAGGCACACACAGATCTGGACTTCGCCATCCTCAAGACAGGCGCACGCTCGGACGGAAAGCTGGTCCAGGACGTTGTCGGCTCCATCCCGCTCGGCATCAACCTCGGGTTCGACCACCCCAAAACACGGGTCATCGGCTACCCCGGCTTCGAGTCGAAGCAGAACCCGCTGGACTGCGTCACGCCCATGAAGAAGTTCAGCACGGGCAACGAGGGCGACTGGAAGGGCGGCACCTTCACCGAGATCAACTGTGACGGCTATATCGGCGGTACCTCCGGGGGGCCCTTCATCACCGCGGGTAGCGAGGCTCCGCGGCTGGTGGGTGTGACCGGCGGCTGGAAGACAGGCGGCAGCAGCCCGGACACCTCGTACTCCTCCTATTTCGGGGACGAGGTGAAGCGCATCTTCGACGCGGCGGTCGCCGGCCGGATACCGGCACCGGTCGTGCTGCCCGAGGCATCCACCTGGAAGCACGCCAAAGACATCCAGTCCGGCTACTTCACCCTCAGCGGGCCTATAGAAGACGACCGGATGGACATGTTCGTCATGTGGTCAGACGGTGAACTCTCGCTCTACCGCGGAGCCGGCCAGAATCTGAACTACTTCGACAAAGAGTTCAGGGTCCAGAAACCCGACAAGTTCTGGGCCGACCACGCCAAGCAGATCGTCGCAGGAGACTTCACCGGCGACAACGGCTCCGACCTCATAGTCCGCTGGTCCGACGGCGAAGTGACCCTCTACCCCTCCGTGGACGAGAAGGGCTTCCACGGCGAGAAGCAGCTCGTCGCCCCCAACCCCACCTGGGCCAAGAACGCCGCTGCGCTCACCGCAGGACGGTTCGGCGGCAACGAGTGGCAGGACGACCTGGTAGTGCGCTGGTCCAACGGAGAACTGACGGTGTACCAGAACACCGGCGACAAACTCGGCAAAGAGATCACAGTCCGCGCCAAAAACGACCGGTGGACGCACGCAGTCGAACTGGGCTCCGGCGACTATACCCACGGCAACGTCTGGGACCTCGTGGTGCGCTGGTCCGACGGTGAAGTCACCTGCTACGGAGACTTCACCGGAAGCGGACCGGGGACCGAACACAAATGGCAGGCCCCGAACGACACCTGGACCCACGCCGTCATCGTCACCGGCGGCGACCACACCGACAACCCCTGGCCAGACGACACGATCGTCCGCTGGACCGACGGCGAGCTGAGCCTGTACGCCGACGGCAACGAAAACGGCGTCGGCCGCGAGAACCGACTCGTAGCCCCCTGACACCAGCAACTCACCTGGGAGACCTCATGAAGTCAGCAGTACGCGCCGCGGCGGTTGCGGGATTAGCGCTCACCGCGCTCGTCGCCCCGGCCGGACCATCACAGGCAATTCCCCCAGGCACGGTCCTCATCAATCCTGTCTGCAACAAGTGGATATCGAACGGCGGCAGTACGGGCAACACCCGTTGTGGGCCCAAGAGCCACTCCTCCCAGCCCGTAGGTCAGCACGCCGAGGTTCTCTGCCGCAATAGCGGCGGACGCACCTTCACCATCCACGGTCCACGACAGTCAGTTACCAGCAAAGGATGGGGCAAAACCTCAAGCGCAGTGTGTTCAGGAAACGGCACCGCAGGCGTTGTGAGGGACGTCGACTTCTACACCCACGGCTGACAACCCAGCATGCCGAGGCGCCCCACCTCGCAAAACGCTAGGCGGGGCGCCTGCGGGCACCCGGGCCGGCCCGGGTGATCCACCCAACGATTCGCTGTCGACACCACTGTGTGCTTGGGGTCTCTTCCGGGTGCTGGATGTTCATTCCCAACTACTGGCCGTACCCTGCACCACATGAGTCACTGACACGAGACAGCGGCGGTGACCGGGATCGAAGGCAATCTCCATGGCCACAACAGCGAATACGCCGGCGAGCATCACCGCCACAACAGCGTTGCTGGAAGAGGAACTTCCCCGCCTGGAAGAACACCAGCAGATGCTCGAGAAAGAACTCGCCTCGGTCTCCCGCACCCCCGGTGACCGCTCAGGAGAACAACACATCCGACGGCACTCCCCCCGCGCCGGGACGTTCCGGCACCCGCGCGTCAGCCGCCCCTCGCAAGGCGCCGGCGAAGAAGCCCGCAGCACACAAGCAGAGCAGGCGTCCCGCGAAGAAGGCGACATCCGCGAAGCCCGCGAAAGCACCCAAGAAGGCGAAGCCCGCAAAGACAAACGCTGCGAAGACCACCGCGCGCGCTGTGGCCCCTGCAGAGAGCGGAGGCCTGACCGAGCAGGTCGTAGCCGTTCTCTCAAAGTCCGGCGGCAAGGCAGTCCGGGCCCGTGATATCGCCGAAGCCCTGGGCCGCGACGACACACTCAACGGCATCAACACCATCCGCAGCACACTCGACCGCCTCGTCGCCACATCACGGGCCCAGCGCGCCGGCCGAGGCCTCTACCAAACAGCCGCCAACTGATCCCCGACCACCCCCCTCATCCCAGTGAGGCAAGACAGGTACCGGGCACGCTGGCGCAGCCGCCGAGAGGATCGCCGCAGGTTGCCGTGCCATGAAGTCAACGAACGCGGCCGGTGCCGGCCAGCGGGGGAGCATACGAGAAGGCCGTGAAGCAGCCTGCCGGAACGACTGGCGGGCAAGGACGCTAAGGGACGTGCCCGACCCGCACGAGGGCTGCGCCGCGCAACCGCACCAGGGCTGCCCGTACCGAACCGGACGGATCCGTGTCCATCAGTCTCTCGTGCAGCCACTGGCCCCAGCCCGACGTGAGATGGGAGCAGACCGTGCCCGCTGCCCGCGCGCAGGACATCGTCCGCGCCTTCGTCGAAGACACGCTGCGCCGCGAGGCACAGGGCGACACCGCGTGAGCGAAGCGCATGCCCAGCCGGCCGGCGTGGCGGCCTGCCCGGGATACCGCCACCACGGTCGGCATGGGGCGCCGCTGGCGCTGCCTGCTCGACCTGCCCGGATGCCGCAGAGAAGACCCTCGCGCGAACACGAGTTCCCGTTTTGGAGCTATCCGCGAATTCCGGACCGTTGATTGTCAGTGGCGTCCCAAGGCTGGCGGCATGAGCCGCGCACACTCCTGACACAGGTCGCGCCGGCCGCCTACTGATTCCCAATGTGGTTGTCAACGCCTGACTTGTGACTGGCTGTAGCCACCTCAGCCAAGGCTGGCAGCGCGAAGTGGCGGGCCGCTCTCGAAGGGGCGACCGTCGCGTAGGAGTGCCCACAGGACGTTCAGGCGGCGTCGCGCGAGGGCGATGACGGCTTGCTTATGGGTCTTCTTCTCGGCCCTCTTGCGTTCGTAGAACGCCTTGGAGACTGGGCAGCATCGGGCGGCGACCTGGGCGGACATGTAGAAAACCCGCATCAGGCGACGGCAGTAGCGACGAGGTCGCCGCATATTGCCTCTGATCCGTCCCGAGTCCTTCGGAACGGGCGCCAGGCCGGCGACACCGGCAAGGCGATCGGCGGTGCCGAAGACGCTCATGTCGCCGCCGGTATGGGCTATGAACTCGGCGGCCAGGACAGGGCCGTGGTCGCGAAACCGGCCCTCGATCAGGGCGTCGGTCTCGGCGATCTCCTCATCGAGGGCCATCACCTCCCTCGCCAGCCTGGCCACGACGGCCGCGGCCAGCTTCTCTCCGGGAACGGCGGTGTGCTGGGCCTCGGCGGCTTCGACGGCGGTGGCCGCGACGAGCCTGTAGTTGCGGACCTTGCGGTTCTTCAACCAGACGGCCAGGCGGTTCCTGCCGATCCGACGCAGGGCGGCCGGCGTCTGGTAGCCGGTCAGCAGGAGCAAGGACGCCTTCGAAGTGCTGTAGTCGAAGGCCCGCTCCAGAGCCGGGAAGTACCCCAGCATCTGGGCCCGCATCCGGTTGATCGCCCTCGTGCGGTCCGCGGCCAGGTCCAGGCGGCGAGAGGTGAGGATGCGCAGGTCGACGGCGATATCGTCGCCATGGTGCATCGCTTGGAGGTCGCGGCGCATGCGGGCTTGGTCCGCGATGATGAAAGCGTCCTTCGCGTCGCTCTTCCCGTCACCCCGGTAGGAGCCGGAGGCGTGGTGGACGGTGCGGCCGGGGATGTAGAGGACCTGCTGCCCGTTGTCGGTCAGAAGGGCGATCATCAGTGCGGCCCCGCCGGCATTGAGGTCGATCGCCCAGGTCACCGGCTCTCCTTCGCTCAGAGCGAGGACATCCGCAATCAGTTCCAGCAACGCGGTCTCGTCGTTGGCCACCCGCCGCGACAGCCTGCGCTTGCCCTCCGCGTCGATCACCACGCAGTGATGCTCAGCCTTGCCCGCATCCGTACCGGCCCATAGTTCGGGCACGACCACCTCCGGAGTCGTTCCTGTTCGAGTCCCAGCAGACGACCTCGCCAGCGTGTCCTTACCAAGCGATCTTGCCGCGCGCATCCCAATCAGTGGCCGAGTCGTCGCGGGGCACCGGGCGGCCAATCAGTAGAAGCCACTCCTGCGGCATGAGGTTGACAGCCACACCCGGTGCCCCTGGGCCTCCCGATCCTACGAGTGACCGGAATCAACCCACCAACAACGTATGGAGGTTTTCAGGCTGGTGTCGGTGTACTCAGGGGCAGTCTGGTAGCGGTGAGGCAGCCGTCGACGAGGTGGGGCCTGTTCTGGATTCTGCGTAACTCTCGGCGGAGTGTGCGGTCGAGGTCGTCAGGCGATTTGAACGCGGTGTTGGCCATCGTTCTCCGCAGGAGTGACCAGACCCCTTCGACGGGGTTGAGGTCGGGTGCGTACGGCGGGAGGCGGACGGTGGTGAGCCAGTCGTGCTCGGCTTCGTACCGTTTTAGTCCTGCTGCCAGGTGGGTGTTGAGGTTGTCCCAGACCACCACGATCGGGCCGCCGAGCTGGATGTGGGCTCGTACCAGCAGGTCCCGGTAGTCCTTCCAGGAGAAGCTCTTCCGGGCGCCCTTCAATATCAGGTGGCTGCGAGGCCGGTGGATCAGGCGGCTGTTCTGGCCGGGTTTGTAGCAGCACAGCGCGGCGACCGAGGTCCTGCGGCGGGATCTTCCGCGAACCCGGATGACGGGGTTGTGTCCGCGCCGGCCCCAGGTGCGGGCGCGGGGCGGCGTCATGGAGAAGCCGGCTTCGTCCTCGAAGACGATCCACGCCCCACACGCCGCCGCGAGGCTTTTACCCGCGGCCACACCTCCTTCTTCCACAACTCGACGGCGTGCCCATCACGCTCCAGTGCCCGGCGGGCGGGTGTCTGCCAGGACCAGCCGTGCCGTTTCAGCAGACGCCACACCGTTGCCATCGACAGAGTCAGCCGGAACCGGCGGCGGATCACGATCTGGACCCGGGGGCCAGGGTCCACCGCTCGTCCTCGAAGCCGTGCGCGGCCGGGCCCTTGCCCAGTTCCTCCTCAAGCACGGCGAACTGGGCACCGGTGACGGTCGGGGAGTTCGCCGGACCTGCCGAGCGCAAGGCTTCCATCCCGCCCTCACGCCAGGCCCGGCGCCAGCGTTCCACCGAGCGCACACTCACCCGCAGGTCCTTCGCGATCACCGCGGTCTTCTCACCCGGCGCGAACCGGGCCCCGGTCGGCAGCCGGATCTTCTCCCGAAAGGCCCGACGCTCAGCGGTCAGGCCCCCACCCTCCGGATAACGCATACCAACGGCATACCGCAGGGACATGACCGTCACTACCCGACGACAACCCGCAAACCTCAGCAACTACGGGACACTGTACGGGCCTTCCTCGAGCATGCGCTGCAGGAAGAGTCCGGCTGATAGACGCATCCGCGACCGTGCCCAGTGCTGCCCCGACTCCAATGAGACGAACGCAGCCCCAGCGTCTCAATCGATCCGAGGATGCCCAGGTCTCGGGCTCACACCTGTCTCAGATTCGATTCCGACAGGACAGATGTGGTCGATGGCTCCTTGTTCGTGCCCCGCAGTGAGCACCTCCATCACAGCCGTCTTGCTCGATGAAGCCGAAGCCCTTTTCTGAGTTGAACCACTTCACGATCCCGGTAGCCATGTGCCCTCCAGAGAGACTTCCATTCGGTCCCTGCATCCTATGAGCCCGATGTGATCTCTTCCTTAGGCCCTGTTCTCGTACAGCTACGGCCAGGTGGCGTGTCGCGCTGCGCGCTGCCTGGGTCTGGGGCCTGAGCGAGGGTCGTTGGTGCAGCGGATAGCGGTAGCAGTCGACTCGTGGATCATGCCTGAGCCGCATCGCTGGACTGAGTACCTGAGCGATCCTGGCCACGCTGGGCGCCCGCTTCATCAAGGAGGCCGACCTCGCCCACAACCCCAACGCGGACCGGCTCGCCCTGCTCGACGAACCGACCCGGATCCAGCTCGGCGGTCCTGCGGCAACTCGGGGCGCAGTGGGCCCGAGCACGCTCTTCGCTCCCCAGCTTCCCCACTCGGGTTGAGGCACCCACGAACTGAGGCGAAGAGGGCCTCTGGCCGTTTTCAGGAACCTCATGAAGACGGGCGGCCAAGTTCTCGGTCAGGTATCGGCCCATCGAGTGAGCGCGACCGGGTGGACGACCAGGTGGCGCCGTTAGGGGGCGTTGGTGCGGGGCACCCATGGGGTGCCCGGGGCTTGTCCGCTTCAGCGGTGTGGCCCGCACCTGTAGGTGAGGAAGAAGGAGTGCTGCCGGATGACGACCGCGCGCGAGATCATGACGGCGGGCGCCGAGTGCATTGGCGCCCAGGAGACGGTGCTTGAGGCCGCGAAGAAGATGACCGAGCTGGGGGTAGGTGCGCTGCCGATCTGCGGCACGGACGAGAGGCTCAAGGGCATGCTCACCGACCGCGACATTGTGGTGAAGGTCCTGGGCGCGGGCAAGGACCCGGCCGCGGTGAAGGCCGGTGACCTCGCCCAGGGCGAGGCCGTCACCATCGGCGCCGACGATGATGCCGAGGAGATCCTGCGCACCATGAGTGAGCACAAGGTCCGGCGTCTGCCCGTCATCGACGGGCACACTCTGGTCGGCATGGTCGCCCAGGCCGACGTCGCCCGCGCCCTGCCGGACCCGAAGGTCGGTGATCTGCTCCAGGCGTTGTCCACCGACTGATCGTCCCGTGTGCGCGACAGGGGGGCGCCCCGGTAGTGACGCGGTGCTCGGGACTCCATCGTGCGGATGGGCTCCCTTGCACCGGGGTTCATTCCTGCTACATGTGCGGCTGGCCGTAGTAGCGGCCGAACTGCTCCAGGTAGGTGGGCTCGCCGGCGTACCTGGCCTCCTCGAATTCGGGAGCGTCTTTGATCTGGTCTTTGGTCCGGTTGACGTAGACCGTTTCTGCGGCCGTGTCGATGCGCTCGATAACGCCGGCGGGCAGCTGTACGCGCTTGCCGAGGGTAGACCAACGACGGCGCCGCGGCAGGTTCGCGGAAGACACGCACGAGCAAGGACCCCGCGGCCCTCGGCGCCGCGCTCCCGGGCTTCCGGACCGGCGGGCCGTCGGTCCTTGTGAAAACGGTCCGACTTGCCCACTGGAACGCGCAGGTCATGTCAACTCCCTTCGCCACCCGCCCCTCACGGTTCCACGGGCCGTCACCGAGAAAACCGTGTTTGATCCCATTGGTGCGGGTTACTCGATCACGTCCGGCGTACCGCGGCTGGGTCTCGCACAGATGTGGTTGCGGGCTGGACGCGGATTTCCCTGTGACGGTGGAGGAGCTGGTCAAGATGAGTGTGGTGTCGGCGCAAGGCGGGGGTGGAGGAGGCTCCAGCAGCCTGTACGACGTCCTGGAGCTGGTGCTCGACCGAGGTCTCGTGATTGACGCGTTCGTGCGCGTGTCCCTGGTCGGGATCGAAATCTTGAAGATCGATGTGCGAGTGGTGGTGGCGAGTGTGGATACCTATCTGCGCTTCGCCGAGGCATGCAACCGTCTAGACCTGGAAGCGGGGCCACGCAAGCCGGCCGGGCTGCCGGAGGTGGTCGACGGCCAGCTCACCGGATCCGAGAAAGGCGCCAAGGCCAAGGGAGCCTTGTCCGGCGCCGCGGAGGCCGTCTCCGATGCCTTCCAGCAGGCACGAGACCATGGCCGGGAACGCGAGAAGGCTCCCCGGCGCCGGACCCAGCACGAGGAGGAGCGATGAGCACGTACGTGTACGGCATCGTCCACGGCTCGCACCCCTCGCTGCCCGAGAACAACCCCGGCATCGGCGACCCGCCACAGCCGGTGCGCATCCTGCGCGAGGGCAACCTGGCCGCCATCGTCAGCGACGCACCCGAGGATCTGCGCCCCAAGCGACGTGACCTGCTAGCACACCAGAAGGTACTCGCCGAGGCCAGCAGCGGCGGGGTGGTGCTACCGATGCGGTTCGGCAACCTCGCACCCACCGACCAGGCGGTCAAAGCCGTTTTGGCCGAGCGTACCGACACCTACCTGGAGCAGCTGCGTGATCTGGAAGACACCGCCGAGTACAACATCAAAGCCAGCCACCGCGAAGAGGCCGTGCTGCGCCTGGTGATGGAGCAGAACGAGGGCATCCAGGCACTGGCCGAGGAAAACCGCAAGTCGGGCGGCGGTACCCAGGAGCAGAAGGTGCAACTGGGTGAAATGGTCGCCGCAGCGGTCCAGGAGCAGGAGCAAACGGATGCGACCCTCCTGCGGCAGGAACTACAACCAGCCGCCGCGGCGGTCAGTGTGGGGCCACAAAGCACCGGGTGGCTCGCCAACCTGTCGTTCCTGGTGGACCGCAGCAACGCCGAGGCATGGCTGGCCGCCGTCGACAAAGTGCGCCAGGAACAGCCCCACATGGAGATCCGGGTCAATGGCCCACTACCGCCCTACAGCTTCGTAGAACCACTGGCACAGCCTCAGCACCCCAATGCGGGGTGAGAGAACACCCCCCGAGGCCAGTACGCCGACGCCATGACGAGCGTCGTGAAGCTCGAGGCCCGTCCCACCGCCGGGCGGCGCTGACCGTGCCCTCGCGGGCGGCTGGCTTCGCCTAGGCGGCACCGCTGCCGCCCGATCGGTTCAGAATCGGCGGCGGGCTCGCCACCGCGATCGTGGCGCCTGGATCTCATCTGGCCCCTGTGGGTGGCGGCCCTGACCGTGACCGTCGTCCTGCTTGCCGTGGCCGGCGTCCTCGCTGCTGTCGGCAAGAAGCAGGTCAGCCGGGCCACCCCGCCCACCCCCGAACAAGCCATCCTGGGCGTCAAGGGCGATGTGACCGAGATCAAGGAGAGGGCACATGACCGACAAGTCCCAGGACAAGGGCTCCACCCCCGCCCCCGAGGAACTACGGAAACGGGCGGAGGGAACCCGCGAGAAACTCACCGAGACGGTCGATGCGCTGACCGCCAAGGCCGACGTCAAGGCGCAGGCGCAGCAGAAGGCCGGCGCGGTCAAGAGCCAGGTGCAGGACAAGGCCAGCCGCGCCCTGCATGCGGTGCAGGACAAGGTACCCGAGCCGGTACGCGAGAAGGCCGCCCATGCCAAGCAGCAGCTGACCGAGTCCGCCCACGCCCTCGGCGAGAAACTCCAGGACAGGACCTCGGAGCCGACCCGTGAGAAGGCCTATCACGTTATAGAGACCGCGCGCAGCAGCCGGGGCCTGCTCATCGGCGCCGGGGCGGCCCTGGCCGCGGTCGTCTTCCTCTGCCGCAGGAGGAAGAGCGGATGAAAGCGTCCGGTCGGCCTGACTCCTGGGCGCGGTGAGCGGCCCGCTGGCAGGTGCGCTGTTCAAGCAGGTGTGGAAGGCCACCGGCCAGGAGGAGGACGTGCCCGATGCCTTCAACGTGATCATGCTGATCTGGACCATCACTGCAGCTTCCACAGGCGAGAGCTGCAAAGGCCTGGTCGGCGACGAGCTGACCATCTGCCAAGCCGGTCAGGTCGGGACCGGCATCGGCGTCGGCCTGATCATTCTGCTGTGGGCTCTCGGCGACATCATCTTGGGTGTCATGTGGCTCATCACCGGGCCGCACAGCCGCTACTGCCCGGTGTGTGGCAACAAGGTGCGCAGAGGGGTCATGCAGTGCCGCGACTGCGGCTTCGACTTTCGCCATGCCGTGACGCCTCCCAAGCCGGGCCCGGAGCCACCGGGCGCATGGACCCTCAGGCGGCCCAGCGTGGACATCTCCAGCTCGGCCTATGGGCGCTCTACGTCTCTTCCCGCACCTTCTTCTCCTCTCGCAGCTTCTGCCACCGCTGGCGCTGACGCTCGCCGTAGGCCGCGTTGCGGACGGCGCCGTCGTCTTCGAGTCCGGATCCGAACGCACCCCCGACCATGCCCATGGAGCTGACGAACCAGGCGAGCACGGCGTAGTCGTGGACCCTTGTGTGTTGCCCGATGACCGTGCCGAAGACCGACGGGGTCAGGATGAGCTCGGAGACGCCGAAGAGGGCGAGGAACAGGACCACGTACAGGGAGAGCACACCGATGGTGATCGTCATGCAGGTGACTGTGTTGTAGAGGCGGGAGAAGGAGCGGGAGAGGGAACCGTGAGGGCGTTCCCAGAGCTCGTGATCGATGATGATCCATGCCGTGAGGGCGAGGAGGGACGCAACAGAGGCCCCGATCAGGCGCCCCACGTCCAGGCCCGAGGAGATGATCCAGGTCGAGCTGTTGATCAGGCCGAAGGCGGCGGTGGCGAAGACACCGGCCAGTGCGCGGGAGAGGGTGGCGAAGAGCCGCCAGGGCCGGTTGGCCCGCACCATACCGGTGACGAGACTCAGATGTCCGCGCAGGCCGGGCACGATGAGGCGTTGCACGCCATCCTCGCCGGCGCCCGCAGCTTCAAGCCAGCCAGCTTCCTCCGGGGACGGAGCGAGATCGGCACGTCCCCGGGTGAGCAGGCCGATGACATCCGTGACGACGTGCCGGGCGCGCTGTCGCATCCGCCAGGAGCCAAGCGCCGACAGGGACACCAGCGCGATGCGGTCCTCCGGGCTCACCTCGACGCTGACCGGGCGCAGGCCGGCTCGTCGAGGCAGATCGGTGAGGAAGACTCCTACCTCCCAGTCGCTCTCGGGGAGGAGGGGGCGTACCAGGTCGGCCGCGGAGGAGACGTCCAGTTGCTCGTCCGCGACCAGGGGTGCCGTGCGCGCCGTCACCCGCCAGTCGACGTCCGCGCGGACCCGCCGCCTCAGCTGCTGCGGCAGCTTGTCGGCCAGTTCCTGGGCGATCTCCGACGCCACTCCGGGGTCGGCGACCAGCACGATCCGCACCGCGTGCGCCGCAGTGTCAGGCAGGAAATCTGTCACGGTCTCAATCCGGTCGTCGGAGGGTGGGCAGGCCGCGCGGGTGGGGGCCATGCGGGCAGCCCGATTCCCGGCGCCGGAGGGTGCCTCGCCGGTTTTTAGCCCGAGGTCCCGTTGTAACGCCCCGCTACGTGGCGGTCGAGCGCGACAGGCGCCTTGGGCCCGGACTCCCCCGATCAGGCCGGGACGGGGAGACCGGCCGACGGAGGGTGAAGAAGGGCGAGTGCTGCGGAGGGCGTGAGGGTCCACCTCGGCGAGGGGTGGATCTACGTCCTGAGCGGGACGCTGCCTCTCACCCTCGGCGATGTCGAGGACCCCCTCGCCCTCGGCGAATCGGCCCCTTTCGAGGCGGCTCGGCGGGATTCAGCAGGGTGAAGGGCGGGCGTTCGCGGCGGACTGCCGGTCAAAAGCGGTTTTGCAAGCAGCGTCACCGGGAATCGAGGTCGGAGCCGGGGCTCCTTTGCTTTGTGACGGGTGGTCAGCGGCGGGTGAAGTCGTGGAGGCGGTCGGGCCGGCGGACGATGATGCAGGAGTTATTGCCGTCCTCCGCCAACCGGTCGACTTCCATCTCGAGGCCTCCGGGGGGAGGACTTGCCGTGGAGCCGTTGTGGCGGACGCAGCGCGCGACCACCTTCAGCATGGTGAGGAAGTTCTCGTCCAGCGTTTCGGCGTCGATCACGCAGTTCGTGACCTGGTGCCGCCAGTGCTTGGCCTCCCACATCTCTCCCAGCGCGAGGTGGTGCAGGTGCAGGCAGGACGCCGCCGCGCGGTGCTCCGGCGGCGAGCTACCACCAGAACTGTTGGGCGCTCTCCGGGTGTCCGGTGTGGCGGCGTCCTCGCCGACGACCCCGCCCGCAGGCGAAAGGTCGCCGTCGGCGGCTACGCCACCACCGCCGTCCTGGGTGCAGCAACGGCCGGCGCGACCGCGGTCTGGCAGGTCGGCGTCCTGCGCGCCGCAGCATGGACCGCTCGCGGCCTTGCCTCCGACGTCGCCGCCCAGCCCTGCCATGGCCTCGGCGGCGGAGCCCGACGTCGCGGTGTAGCTCAGCAGTTCATGCAGTTGCGTCTGCGCGGACGCGTCCAGCTTGCGCTGGGCCGTCGCGAGCGACCGGTCGTCGACGTTGGGCGGACCAGATACGGCTGCCGGAAGATGCCGGTCTTACGGCGTTGTCGGCTATTGAAGATCGGGGCCAGAACCGTGCGGCTGAGGCCCGAAATGCTGGCTGGGGAGGGTGGTTCGGCCGCTGGCGAACGCCGATCCTCCGGCAGGACACGTCCGCATATCCTCCGGACATGGTTGATCAACGCTCGGTCGACGTTGGCGGGGTCCGGCTGGCCTATCAGATGTCGGGTCCGCCGGATGCTCCGCCGCTCGTCCTGTTGCACGCGCTGGGCGAGGATGCCACCGACTGGGAGGCGGTGGTGCCCGCCCTCGCCAGGAGTCGACGGGCGTATGCCCTCGATCTTCGCGGTCACGGCCGAAGCGACTGGCCGGGGGACTACTCGCTCGAACTCATGCAGGCCGATGTGCTCCGTTTCCTGGACGCACTGGGACTTGGGCCAGTGGATCTGATCGGGCACTCCATGGGCGGGATCGTGGCCTACCTGCTCGCGGAGGACCATCCGCAGCGGGTGAGCCGGCTCATCCTGGAGGACGTTCCAATCCCGCGTCCCCGGGAGCAGACCACCCCGACCAGGCCGGACGGCGCCCTGACCTTCGACTGGGAGATGGTGCTGGCCGTCAGGCGGCAGATCGATGTGCCTGACCCCAGGTGGCTGGAGCGGCTCAGCCAGATCACTGCCAAGACCCTAGTGCTCGCCGGCGGCTCACACAGCCATATTCCCCAGGACGGCGTCGCCGAGCTGGCCCGCCGCATCCCCGGCGGGCGAGTGGTCACCATCCCGGTTGGACACCTGATCCACCACGCAGCGCCGGAGGCGTTCACCGAGGCGGTTTCGGCGTTCCTGTAGGAGAACTTCCGTCCTGCCCGCCAACCATGAGCCCGGTCACAGGCCGTGACATGTGGACGACCGCACGGGTTCTTCGAGTGTGACCAAGAAGTGGGCCCGTGCGGCCTTGTCCCATCCTGCCTTCACAGGCGTCTCGCGTGCACATCTCGGCGGTTTGATCGAGGAGTTGGCCGGGCCGTGGCAGGCCCGGCGGGAATCAGCATTGCATCAGCGGCGGGGAGGGAAGCGTCACCGTGCCGCCGGGACGGGCCGCAAGCACGAGCTGGTGTTCACCGACCGGATGTTGGTCGCGCTGGTCCACCTGCGCACTCAGCTCCCGCACGCCGCGCTCGCCGAGCTGTACGGGGTCGGCCGTTCCACCGTCACCGAGGCCATCGGTGAGATCCGCCCGCCGCGCGCCGACCGCGGCTTCGCCGTCCCCGACCAGCCCGGACTGCGCCTGCTCACGTTGGCCGACGTGTTCGCCTACGCCGATGCGGAGGGCGTGACCTCGCGGATCGACGGGACCGAGACCCAGGTCCGCCGCCCGAAGGCCCACCGCCCGGGCCGCTGCGCGTTCGGCTCCGGCAAGAAGAAGCAGAACACCATGAAGACCACCACGATCAGCGATGGCCAGGGCCGCACCCTGTGGTCCGTGGCCGACCGGCCCGGAAGAATGCACGATCAGACTGCGATGCGCACCGAGGGCATCGCCGAGCAGTTCCGCCTCCACCCAGACGTGAGAGCCGAGGTGGATGAGGGCTACGGGGGTCTGGCGAACGAGTTCCCCGAACATGTCAGTGCGCCGCCGAAGAAGCCAAAGGAAGACGCCCCGCTCGGTGACCGGTACGCCTGGCGTGAGCGACGGCACCGCCAGCCCTCGGCGCGGATCTGCGTCGAACACGCCAACGCTGAGCACAAGCAGTGGCGCCCGCTGCAGCGCTTCCTCGGCCGCCGCGAGCACTATCCGGCCACGCACCGGGCCGGCGCCGGCCTGGTCTCCGACCGAGCCTCCCAGCGGCCCACCCGCCGCAAACCGAGCACCGAACTCGTGCCCGTCAGCCCGATGACCTGCTAAATCGCCCACCCAACTCTCAGGTCATCACGCCTCAACATCAATAGCCGACAACGTCGTTAGCTGTGGAGATGATGGACGCGACAATGAGCGGGTTCATCCGTACTCCGCCCTGCCCGATGAGCGATGCCGCCATCTGGGCGATCGAGCTGTCAGCATCGCGTGGACAACTCCGATCGCGGCTTCGTGGTAGGCGTCTTATGGTCTCGACACTCCCCCGGTGGGACGACACGAGCCGTCGCCTTCTCCTATTACAGTGGGGCTGCGCGCCTGACCCGATGCGGCCAACCGGGCTGGACGAAGAAGCCGCTGCCCGCACAGCTCAGTCAGCAGTCGACCTTCAGGCAGCTCTCCGCGTCAACAGCGGCGGCTCTACTTCCGCCACCTGGAACAGCCGCGCCACCACGGGCGCGACCGGTCCCCTCTCACGCCGAAGCAGACACCTGCTTCCTGGGCATGGGAGCGGGCGCTGAGCAGGGCGTTCAGTCCAGAGCAGTCGCACAAGGACACCCGGCAGAAGTCCACCTCAATGCATTGAGCACCGCTGGTCACAGCGAGCTCCAGCTCGCCCTCCAGCTGGGCCGAGGTCGCATGATCCACCTCGCCCGTCACCGGCACCGTCGTCAGGCCGTTAGCCGTCCTGCTTGACACGTGCAACGGCTGGCCGGACCTCTTCTCCAGCTTGCTGCCCATGGAATCAGCGTCTCCGCCATGCAGCCAGCAGTCAAAGAGCGCAGGCGAATCAGCACACAACCTCCAGAAACAGACTCTGAAGCCCAGAACGGCATGACCTGCCGCTTGCCGGTGCCCATGCTGAAGCCGATGACGAAAGCGATAGCGCAGCAGAGCACCGTGCAGACGAGCACAGCGAGCGCGATGTGAAGGGGTTCCAAGGATCCGGTCCTCTTGCCAGTGGGGAAGCGACCGGAAGGAAAAGCGGAGCTCGACCGGCCACCCGTGATCGGTGGGCACACGCATCCCTTTCGGAAGTGGCCTCCCGAACTGTCGGGTACGCGCTGCCTCCAGTGGAGCTGTGCGGTCAAGGTCAGCCGGTCAGTCCCACGGCAGAGCTTGTCTGTCTTGTGGCCAAGACTGTGTCAAGGCCCAGATGTTGCGGGCGGGCACAGCGGATCCGAAATCTCGACAAATCCCATCGCAACGGTGGACTGGAACCGTGCTGGGCTTCCTGTGCGTCTGCTCGGATCTTACCAACAGGGCCGATCTCAACTCCCCGCCCCCGAAGGCCAGATGGACGGTGCATGGGATCCGTGATCGGGCAGGCCGCCCGGGGATCCGACACAGCTAATCCGCATTCTCTTGCTATTGCATTCTATGGCCCGGGTCGCATCACCGTTTTCGCGACCTATGCCTCGCTCGTGCTGAGGTTTCTGGAGGGCGCCCACACTGCGGGCATGCCGCCGTGGAACTTGGTCATCGTGGACGAGGTGCACCGTACGAGCGGCCGGATTGGTAAGCCGTGGGCCGTCGTTCACGATAACTCCGGCATTCCCGCCGAGCGTCGTCTCTACATGCCGCAGCTCCGCGTGTGTGGCAGGCGGGAGAGGTCGATGAGGACGAGCCCGTCGGCCGCCGCGGCCCGGGCGAGCTCGTCGCCTCGATGCTGGACGATCCGGCGGCCTCTTCGGCAGCGTCGCCTAACACCTCCCGCTGGAGGAGGCGATCGAGCGGGGCATCGTCGCGCCGTACCAGGTGCTGGTAGTCGACGTGCAGGACCGGTAGCGGGGCGGGCATCAACCGCGAGGCCGTTCAGGCCCGCGGGCACTTCCCGAACGAGTCCGCGGCGCTCAATTGTGCCTACCTGGCGCTGATGTCATTGGATCCCACGGGCAGGGGGCCGCCGACGCTGGACCATGCGCTGGAAAAGCGCCGCTGAACGCCTTCCGGATCGCCTTCGAAGACCGACTCACCCGACCATGAAATAACCCATAACACCGCAAGATAACCCTCAAGTTGACACACTCCCTTAAGGCAGACGACCCCACGATCCTCAGAAATCTCCTAGGTCTTGTTCTTTCCCGTTCCTCTGCTGTGCAATGTCACACACCACACAGGAGGTCCCTGCTTTGAAGCATCAGAGACGTACCAGCCCGTCCGTTACCCTGCTCGCTGCGACGGCCATGCTGGCCGGATTCGCTCTGGCCGCGGTGCCCTCGACGGCCGACGCCGACCCGGCTGTCGACGGCGTGGCCGCCGCAGCCGATCCCGGCGCGGAACTCGGCCCCGACGAGCACGACCTGCCCGGCCCCTTCACCAAGAAGAACCGGGCCCAGCGCAAAGAAGCCCTCGAGCAGGTGCTCTCCGGCAAGGTTTCCGCCGAGAAGCGCGACGCCTCCCAGGTCGTGCGCCTGGGCAAGGGCAAGTACGCCGAGCTCGGCCGCGAGAGGACCGACAGGATATTCGTCATCCTCGCCGAGTTCGGTGACACGGTCGACAACACGACCACCTACGACCCGGACGGCGCCGGCCCCAAGCCGCCGGTGGTCAAGTACGGCGGCGAGCCCGGGCCGGCGCACAACCAGATCGCGCAGCCGGACCCGGCAATGGACAACTCCACCGCCTGGCAGGCCGACTACGACCGCGACCACTTCCAGGACCTGTACTTCTCGCACGACGCCGACAAGGAGTCGGTGGCCAAGTACTACGAGCGGCAGTCCTCGGGCCGCTACTCCGTGGACGGCTCGGTCGTCGACTGGGTGAAGGTCCCCTACAACGAGGCCCGCTACGGCTCCGACTTCTGCGGCGCCCGCATCTGCGACAACGTCCAGGACCTGGTCCGCGACGCCGTCAACGCCTGGGTGGCCGGCCAGAAGGCCAAGGGCCGTACCGACCAGCAGATCAAGGCCGACCTCGCCTCCTACGACCAGTGGGACCGCAACGACTACGACGGCGACGGCGACTTCAACGAGCCCGACGGCTACCTCGACCACTTCCAGATCGTCCACGCGGGTGAGGACCAGTCCTCCGGCGGCGGAGCCCAGGGCAGCAACGCCATCTGGGCCCACCGCAGTTACGTCTACGGGCAGAACGCCGGCATGACCGGTCCGGCGGGCAACAAGGCCGGCGGCACCTCCATCGGCGACACCGGCCTGTGGGTCGGCGACTACACCATGCAGCCCGAGAACGGCGGCCTCGGCATCTACGCCCACGAGTACGGCCACGACCTCGGCCTGCCCGACCACTACGACACCAGCGGCACCGGCGAATCCTCCTCCGGCTCCTGGAGCGTGATGTCGCAGGGCTCCTGGCTCGGCCGAGGCAAGGGCACCATCGGCGACCTGCCCGGCGACATGAACGCATGGGACAAGCTTCAGCTGGGCTGGCTCGACTATGCCACCGCCAAGGCCGCCGCCAAGGGCACCTACAAGCTCGGCTACGCCGAGTTCAACAGCAAGGACCCGCAGGCCCTGGTCGTTGACCTGCCCGACAAGCAGGTCGCGACCCCCATCACCACGCCCGCCCAGGGCGCCAGGCAGTGGTGGTCGGGCATGGGCGACAAGCTGGCCAACACCCTCACCCGCCCCCTCGACCTCACCGGGAAGGCAACCGCCGCCCTCACCCTCAAGGGCTGGTGGGACATCGAGCAGGACTGGGACTTCCTCTACACCGAGGCCTCCACCAACGGCGGCGCCACCTGGACCGCGCTGAACGGCACCGCCGACGGCGCGCCCATCGGCCACGACGGCGCCGGCAGGCCCGCCCTGACCGGCACCGGCGGCGCCTACAAGAACCTGGCCTACGACCTGACCGCCTACGCCGGCCAGAAGATCGACCTAAGGTTCCGCTACGCCACCGACGAAGCCGTCCAGGGCAAGGGCTACGCCGCCGACGCCATCACCGTAACCGCCGACGCCGCCACGCTGCTCTCCGACGACGTCGAGGGAGGCGACAACGGCTGGACCGCGAGCGGCTTCTCCCGCATCGGCGAGAACTTCATCACCCGCTACCCGCAGTACTACATCGCCGAGAACCGTCAGTACGTCTCCTATGACACCACCCTGCAGACCGGCCCGTACAACTTCGGCTGGCGCGCCACCCGCCCGCGGTGGGTGGAGCACTACCCCTTCCACAACGGCCTGCTCATCTCGCTGTGGGACACCTCCCAGCCGGACAACAACGTCGGCCAGCACCCCGGCCACGGCCAGATCCTGCCCGTCGACGCCCACCCGACCCCGCTGCGCTGGCCCGACGGCATGCTGATGACCAACCTGACCCAGACCTTCGATGCTCCCTTCGGCCTTCAGCCGACCGACGCCTTCACCCTGCACCGCAATGGCGTCGAGGTGCAGGTGCCCGCGCAGCCTGGCGTGCCGGTCTTCGACGACCACCACGGTAACCGCTACTACGACCCGGCCAACCCCACCGGCGGCGTGATCGTCCCGGACACCAACACCAGGATCACCGTCCTGAACGAGGCCGGCGACGGCCACCACGTCGTCCTACGGGTCGAACCCTCCGACGGCTGACGGCGATCGGTCCGGCCGCCCGCGGGCACCGCCCCTCACGACGCACCACCTGACGACGTGACAGGCGGTGCCCGCGGCCCGGGCGAGCAGGACCCACTCCGTCCGGCGCCCACCCACTCGAAAGGAGCGCCCGCGTGCGCAACAGAGGGCGTAGCGAGTAGGCGTTACAAGCGCAGCGGTGCCGCCCTGGGATGGACGCTGACCAAGGATCGTGGGATGAGGATCGTGGGATGGGTAGTGGCGACCCTGTTGATCAGGTGCTTCCGGCGGCGGAGTCCGGCACGCTGACGACTCTGTTCCTGGCCGCAGCCGGCGTCGACCGCCGCTGAACAACCCAGCCCCCGGCCGCTACCCGAACAGCCGGGGCAGACCCGGGCGAGAAGTGCTTCGTTACGCCAGCAAGCCCTGTGGCGATGCTCCCTCCGGAGGGATTGCCGGCATCCTGGGGCCGTCGCTGGGCCGCGATGCTCTCCGAGCGCCGAAACATGCCCGTCGGCTCAGCGTCCCGGGGGGCACTGGGAGAGCCCGATCTCGGCATGCACAGTCTCCATGGGCCTTGCTTTGGCCCTGGCTGCGAGGTCCTCGAAGTAGAGCATTGCCTTGGTGGTCAAAATCCGCTCCCTGTAGATGTAGGGAGCCAAGGCGTCCCACATGTTCACGACGTTCAGGCCGTAGGAACCGATGATGAGCCGCTCATCGACTACGCCGTGAGCAACGAGCTTGCCCACGTCGTCGTAGAAGAGACTGATGCGGCGGACATGGCGCTTCGCCTCAGGCGGCAGGCGTCTGTACCCGCTGTCGGGTGGATGATCGGCTGCAAGCTGCGTACTTACGTACTCGATCGCTTGGGAGAACTCTGGCTCTCTCGTCTCTCGGAATAGCTGTATGACGACGGGCAGCACATTGGAGTTCTGCGCAAGCCGCAGTTGACGCCGTGAGACGGCCACTGACGTTGCCAACGCGACCAGGACGGCCAGGAGGTTCAAGCGAGCGTCAGACTCATGACCGGAGGCTAGCCGCCCAGCGATTCGCGAAGAAGAGCCTGGCTTGCCCGGCACCAGTGGGCGGGTAGATCGAGCGCGGCGAGGTGTCTGCCGTGGCAGGTCCGGTTCCGCGCGGCCTCCCGCCGAACCCGATATGACGGTGTTCCGCTCATCCGCTCTCCAGCGATGTACCACCTCGTCGCAACCGACCGCGTGCTCCGGGCCAAACTCCCGGCCACGGCCCGGCCGCCCGGAGTGGCCCTCTGCCAGCGACCTGGACGTATGCGCTGCCGTAGCCGGGGAATTGAAGACACGTCAGGTGCTCGACGTGAGGCGCGGGACGGGTACGTTCGCGCTGATACTGGCCGGCCGCGGAATGGTCGTGACCGGTGTCGACCCGGCCCCAGCCTCCCTCTCGATATCCCGCGGTGCAAGCAGGACAGCGAGCGCATTACGTGACCGCAGAGTAAGCCCTGGCGAGGCGATTTGGGCGTCTGGTGGTCTCCCGGCCCTTCCGCCTCGCCGGTGGCCAGCCGTGCTCATCTTCACAGTGTGTGCTGGATTACCCACCCAAAATTATGTGTCATGTGATATTGCACACTGGATTACCTTGCCTCCATGCTGTGTCAACCTCCTGGCCAGCCCTGCCAGGAGCTCCCCTCGCAGCGGAGGACCGTAATGATCCCCAGGTTCAGGCCCAGACGATGGGCCGTCGCGATCGGCGTGGCGGCCGCCCTCATATCCAGTGGGCTCGCGTCGACGGCGACAGCTGTCCCCCAGACCGCGAGCCCGAAATGTACGCTCAACGTCCCGGCCAGCCCCAGGTCGGAGACCCCGTCGAGTTGTGTCGCGGTCGATGTGAAGCTGGACAAGCTCCCGGCCAAGGGTGAGACGGCGGCCCTGCGGGTCAGCCTCCGTTCCCAGATCCAAGTCGCACGCGCCCAGCTGACAGTCCGGGTGCCCGACACCCTCCAGCTCATCACCGAGGGTTCAACTCTGAGCGCGCCCAAGCAGGTCGGCCCCTGGCTGGACGCCAAGGGCGTGATGGCCCTCGACACCAACAAGCGGACCCTCACCCTGCATGTCCGCGCCACGGCGGAGGGGCCCGCCCAGATCGAGGCCAACCTCTCCGACGTCGACTCGCCGCGGCCGGAGCGGGAAGCCCACGGTTCGGTGCTGCTCACCGTCGGCACGAACAAACCGGGCGAGAGCGTCTCCCGGTCGGGGGTGGACATCACCTCGCTCCGGGGACGTTCGGGCGATCGGCGCTCGACGTCGGCCTCGGTGAGCAAGAAGTTCGCGAAGGTTCCGCAGACCGGCGGAGGCGCCGGCGTCGTTGCCCAGGTCGCTGGCCAGCAGGTCTGCATCAGCGGCGGCTTCAACTTCACCAACCAGGCGGGGGCGTGGCTGGGCGGCCGCAACCTCACCGTGAAGCTGTGGGGGAAGGCCAACGCAAACAGTGCGCAGCAGGTCTACGCCAGCGGCCTGACGGACAACTCCGGCGCCTACAACCTCTGCTTCACCCTGCCGGTCAACTCGATGTACCTGCTCTTCGTGGAGTTCCGGTCGGAGAGTGCGGTGTGGCAGGTGACCAACGGCAGCGGCGGGTCGGTGTACTCGACCACCACGCCTGCAGTCTACAACGTCTCCACCAGCCAGAGTTTCGGCTGGACGGCGCCGGCGGCAGCCCAGATGCGCGCCTGGCACGCCTTCGACACCCTCAACCTGACCTGGTGGTGGCGCGGCTCCAACACCAGCTGTTGGACCGCCCACGAGACCAGCAACTGCAGCAAGATCACAGTCCAATGGTGGGCTGGCAACATTGACGGCGGCTACTACGTCCCCGGGGCCAACGCAGCTGTCAGTTACATCAGACTGCGGGACAATGACCCCGACTCCGAGCACCTTGTGGTCCACGAATCCGGTCACGCTCTGATGCACCAGCTGTACAACTGGTGGTGGCCCAGCGCAAATTGCAACGGTCACCTGATCTGGGGGGCTCTGAACACCTCGTGCGCCTGGACCGAGGGGTTCGCCAACGCTGTCGCCGGCAGCGTCAAGGGCGACAACCAGTTCATCTGGCCCAACGGCTCCTCGGTCAGCATGATCAACTCCACCTGGTTCAACTCCGGCCAGCCGGTCTCCAGCACCAACTGGCAGAACGGCGACGCGGTGGAAGGCCGCGTGGCCGGCTCCCTGCTCGACCTGTGGAACAACGTCGACGGTGGACAGGCGAGCACGATCAACCTGCTGCTGAATCACAGGGAGTCGAGCTTCGACGAGTTCTTCAAGAACGACCGCCCCGGCGCCGGGCTGGACACGTCGAACAATACCCGCAACTGGGTCTACTGGCACACCATCGACTACCGGCCCAGCCTGCTCAACTCCAGCTTCGAGGCCAACACGTCAGGCGGCCAGACAGGCACGGCCGGTTGGAACTGGACGGCCACGATGGGTGGGTCGTTCGTCGGCAACTGGTCGACGTACCCGGCAAACACCGGCTCCAACTACGCCTGGTTCGGCGGCTATGGAGCGACGGAAATGCAGACGATGTCCCAGCAGGTCACCATCCCGAGCAACGTGAACCAGGCGTGGTTGGGGTACTACAGCCGCATCGGCACTTTCGAGACCGACCAGGTGGCGTATGACACGCTCAAGGTGCAGGTCGTCGACGGCGCCACCACCACGCTGGGAACCCTGTCCAACGTGAACGCCAACAGCAGCTACGTCTACCGCTCCTACGACCTCTCAGCCTACCGGGGACACACAGTGACGATCAAGCTGGTCGCCAGCGAGGACGCGGCCCTCCGTACCGACTTCATCGTCGACGACGTCACGGTCAACACCGCCTGACGGGCGACGGGGGCAGCCATACGGAAACGGAGATGACGAAGGCACACGTGGGGGCTCCGAGCATGCGGCTCGGGCCCCCACGGTGGCGCGAGCGCCCAGTCGGGCAATCGATCGACGTGTCCCCCTGCTCGCGATGGCTGCCCTGCGAGCAAGGTCGCTACTTGGGCGCGCTCTGCCACGTGGCTCTGGCCGGCCCCGCCACCAGGGTGACTGTTCGTCACCGGAGCATCTCCACTGTGACGATCTCGCATCACGTACCGCAGCCTCCGGACGAGCTGGAGGAGTTGATACGCGAGTCGGCCGGGCTCGAGGCGGACGACCTTGTTGCTGACGAAGGACGGGGACCCCACGGTCCGTGAGAGTTCTGTCGGCGGGCCCGTACTGTGGCCCGCCGGCGAACCCTGGCTGTACTGCGATCGGCCGGGCATGAGGCTGGATGGCCGCACGAGACGCCGCCGACGCGGCCGGTGCCTATGGTGCCTGTGGTGCCCCTGTTTGCACGGGACGTGCCTGATCTGCGGTTCCCCGAGGGTAATGACTCCTGCAGTGCGCCCGTGCTTGCCCTGCCCGGCCATGACGGCCTGGGTGCGCCACTGGGCCACTGCCGGGACCCTGGATGGCGCCAGGAGGCTGTTTGCAGGCGGACGAGTGGCCGAGCTGCCGCTCACCGTCGAGGAGGCGTACCGGTCCCGGCGGAGCTCACGGAGGCGACCTGGGCGTCCCATTCGGCCAGCACGTTCCGCCTACGCCCGGTCCGCCGGGTGAGGCTTTCCGTGGGCGCGCCGACGACCGCCTCGGCGGAGTTGCGGGTGCTTGTCTCGCAGGCGCTTAGGGCCGCCAGGTGCGCAGCTGCTCGGCGATGCGGGCGGCGGTGCAGCGCGGGTCGTACAGTTCGCGGGCCAGGGCGGTGAGCTGCTCGCGGGTGGGGTCGACGGGGATACCGCTGGCGTTCAGGTACATGGTGGCGACGGCGCAGGCGACCGTGAGGTTGGACCGTTCCAGCCAGCGGCAGCGGCCGAGGTTGTGGACCAGGGCGGCGGCGCGGGCATAGGGCCCGCCGTACACGGGCTGTTCGAGCAATTCGGCGCGGTGGCGGGCGACGGCGGCGATCGGGACGCCGAGGTCGTCGGGGGCGGGATCGCGGTGGCCGGCGCGTTCGGCGACTTCCAGGATCCAGGACAGGTCGACGTACAGGGACATGCTCACGCAGCGGCGCCCCGGGCGTTCGGGGCGGGGGCATGCTGAGTGTCGAGGTCGGCTTCCAGGCCGTCGAGGAAGTCGCCGTGGTGGTCGATGAGGCGCTGGGCTGCAGCCATGCCGGCTGCCCGGGCGCCGCTGGTGTCCTCGGCGATCAGCCGCTCCACGTAGCGGTTGAAGTCCAGGCCGCGGGCGGCCGCGGCGTCCTTTCCGGCGGCGAGCACATCCGGCTCCAGCCGCAGCTGTGTCTGCTTCCTATCGCTGCTCACACTCTCAAGGTAGCAGGGTGGTAGCAGACGGGCGAGGGGCTGAGCTGACCGGCCCGGACCCTGTCCTGCTGGCGGCCTCGTGTCTGGTGGTGCCCTGCCACCCGGAGCCTGGGGCACTGGAGGTCTACTCCGCGCCAAAAAGCGGGATGTCGTCGGGGGTGAGGTCGATACGGAGCCGTTGGAGATTGACGGGTGGCGCCATCGGCCGCGATCGACGGCGGTGTCACCGTGAAACTCGGCCACGAGCTGGGGCGCGACCGGGGTAAACGCGAGCGGTTCGCGGCTGCCCCAGTGCGACGTGAAGTCCACGTCGCGCCAGGGGTGATCGGCGCCCGCGGGTGCGAGCAGGCCACCGCCAAGCTCCGCACGAATCCGCGGCGCCAGGGGCGTGCTGCGCGCGACCAGCAGAAAGCGCCCGTCGCTCGTGTAGCGGCCCAGCAGAACGGTTTCCGGCCGGATGAGGCTTCCGGTCACCGCGCCGATGACTGCCTCCGCGGTGCTTCGGGTGCGGTACTTCAGCCAGCCGCGCCGACCGGGCTGATAGGACTGCCCGAGGCCCTTGATCACCAGGCCCTCCACTCCGACCGCGGTCCACTCGGTAAGCCACTGCTGCGCCAGGACGCGATCGGTTGTCGACAGCGTGAGCGCCCACGGAGCCTGAAGGCCGTGGCCCTGGAACAGCGATGCGCTGAGCCCACCCGTCGGGTTCACCGCCACCACCGCGGACACCGTCCCGCACCCGGCACCGAGCCCCACCGGCCAGCCCGACACCGCTGCTGCCGAAGAGCCCAAGAAGGCCCGAAAGGACAAGC
Organism: Streptomyces sp. CA-135486; assembly: GCF_050936555.1. Taxonomy (NCBI): domain Bacteria; kingdom Bacillati; phylum Actinomycetota; class Actinomycetes; order Kitasatosporales; family Streptomycetaceae; genus Streptomyces; species Streptomyces sp. CA-135486. The sequence continues at coordinate 3,967,436 of NZ_JBNJMM010000002.1, read as the reverse complement.
GCGCACAGCTCGCCCAGGCCAAGAATGATGGGGATCTCTGAAATCGGGTCTGGTCGGCATCTCGGGACGGTCACGATCGCAGCAGGACGCGGGTGCGAAGGAGCCGGAAGGAGCCTCGGCCGTACATCTCGCCATGCCAGCGAGGACGGCGTCCCAGTCCTGGCGGAGGAATTCGGCGACGCCCCGCACGGGTCCGGGCCCGTTGGTCTCGGCCTCGCGGACCCAGTCGCCGAGGAGATGCCCTCGCCGGTCGCGGACCAGGCCGGCGAATACGCGGGCCAGGTCGCAGGCGGTGGCGATGTCCAGGCAGGCGATGCGCACCTTGTCGAGCTGGTCTCGATCCTCGCGGCTGAGCCCATCGCGCGGTCTCATGATCCATGAGGTGATCTTGCGTGGCGTGGGGATGGGACGGGGAGGCTCGGCGCGGCGGTCCCGCTGCGCATGGAGCTGATGTAGAGGCGGACGGCCTGATGGTTGCCGCGGTAGCCGTGCTCGTGGATCTCGCGGTAGAGCTGGGCGGCGTTGGTGCAGCCGTCTGCGAACCGTTGTTGCAGGTAGGGCCGGTAGGGGTCGAGTTGGCGGGGGCGGCGGTCGCGGGCCGAGGCGATCAGCCCCTCAAGATCGGTGGTCAGGTAGCGGCGGACGGTCTTGCGGTCGAGTCCGAACCGGCGGGCGATGGCGCTGATCGTCCACGTCGCCTCTCGTAATCGGTGGATCTCCGCATGCCGTTCGGTCATCCGAGTGGCGGCGTCAGCGGCAGCAGTGCCGTGGGCGGTGCGGTCGCCGGCGCAGATGCGTCCCCGTCGTCCAGGGCGTATTTGTGCAGGCAGGAGCGGTGGTGGTGGCATGTCTTCTCGATCGCGGCTGACAGGTTTTGCAGCATGTGCCAGCGGTCGGCCACCTCGGTGGCATCCGAGACCGCCTCCTTGATCGCGCGGCTGTATCCGCTGTCGCGGTCCCGGCAGATGATCTCGGCGCCGGGGTGCGCGGTGAACCAGGCGGCGAGCATCTCGCTGGTGCGGTCGGGCAACAGGTCGCTGGGCGTGGAGGTCTCGACGTCGACTAGGACGGTCCCGTAGGTGCGCGAGCGGCGGAAGGCGAAATGGTCGACTCCCAGCACTCGCGGGCTCCGGGCGGGAACGTCGGGCGCGTGTAGTTGGCCGAGCAGGCGGGCCCGGCCGGTGGGCACCGCCAGCGAGCGGCACAGCCGCATCCCCGGCCGGCCGCCCGCCGTGAGCGCGACGGACCGCCAAAGCGTCTTCACGCCGGGCCCGGCACGGGCATAGCGCGTGGTCAGGCCCTCGACCTGCTCGACGAACGTCCGGCGCCCGCAGTCGGCGGCGTCGCAGAAGAACCGCCGGACCTCCAGCCTCACCACCACCCGGCGCCCGCCGACCGGGTACTCGGCGAGCCGTCGTCCGTATCGGCTGTGCACCCGGCGCGAGACGGTGGCGCAGTCCGGACACGTCAACTCCGGTACGGCACTGTGGGCTTCGGCCACAACCACCCCGCCCACCTCGGCCAACCGGTCCAGCACCATCCCCACGGCATCCGGGAACAGCACGTCCTTCAACGCGGACAGAACCCCCGTGACCAGGGCATTCCCGCAGCCAAACACGATGCTGCCGAGGGTCAAATATTTCCCCCATTGACGGCGGCTTGAGCGTCCTGCAATTCCCCAGGGGGAGGCACCCCCGGCGGCGGCGCGCACGCTCATGGGATTGATGCCCTGGCGGTAGTTGTTTGCCTTACGGAGGCGAGTCAGCGGTCCTGTAGCTGGGTCGCTTGCGCAGGGCAGTCAGCTCTGCGGTGTGATGCCCAAGGACCGGATGAGCTGAGCCAGTTCTTCGCGGAAGAGCTTTTCCGGGCTGAGGGCCTGGGTCTGCAGGTGGCCGTAGATCTCCAGTGACACCAGGCCGTGCAGGTGGCTCCAGATACGCAGGGCAAGGGCCACGGCGGCCGGGGGCAGGTCGGGGAAGGCCGGGCGGACCTTGTCCAGCAGACCGAGGTCGAAGTCGGACCACTCGAAGTCGCTGTCCGAGTAACGGAGTTCGGCGTGCGGCCAGGCCGCGGCTGCGAGTGCGGTGATGCCGGTGCAGACACGGCGGGCGGCTTCCGGAGCGGCGCCGCCATCGGGCGGCTGGTAGCCGGGGACGGGGTCGCCGTAGATGAGGCGGAAGCCCTCAGGGTTGGCCAGCGCCCAGTTCCTGAAGGCGCGGGCCCATGCCTGGATCCGGGCGGCCGGATCCTGAGCGGGGGCGGCGTCCCAGGCGGCATCCACGGTGTCGGCCAGCGAGGTGTAGACGTTGCTGATCAGCGTGGTGACCAGGTCGTCGCGGGTGGCGAAGTAGCCGTAGATGGCGTTGGCCGTCATGCCCATCTCGCGCGCGATGGCCCGCAGCGTGATCGCGTCCGGTCCCCCCGAGGCCATCAACTCCAGCGCGACCTTCTTGATCTCGGCGGTCGTCTCGGCCCTCAACCGCTCGCGGCGCCCCTTGGTGTTTCCCACGCTTTCCATGGCCACTCACTCTACAGCGTCACAATACTATGCGTCGTATTAATACTTCACGCCGTATAGTCTCTGCATGCCGTGAAGGTAGCGGCGGTACGAGCAACTACCCAGGGAGAGCCATGCACATCGGAGTCATCGGGGCCACAGGCGGCATCGGCAGTCGTGTCGTTACCGAAGCCCTCGACCGGGGGCATCACGTCACGGCCTTCAGCCGCGACGCCACGCGGATCGACGAGGACCGCAAGAACGTCGTCTGGAAGAGCGTCGACGTCCTCGACGCCGACGCCGTCGCCGCCGTCATACCCGGCCTCGACGTACTGATCAGCGGATTCCAGCCCGGAAACGCCGCCAGGGACATCGCCGACACCGTGGTCCGCTCGATCGCCGATCCCACGGTGTATGTCACCGCCGCGCGAGCACTCCTGACGGCGCTGGAAAGCCACCCACGGACCCGGCTCATCGTCATCGGCGGTGCTGGCAGCCTGGAGATCGAGCCCGGAGTCGTACGGGCCGACTCCGACGAGCTCCTGCACGAAACCCTCGACGAGATCGGCCTGCCGAGGGAGTACGCCGCCGCGGTGCGCGGCCACCGCGACGCTCTGAACGTCCTGCGCACCTCCAACCGGCTATGGACCTACTTCAGCCCCGCGGAGGGCATCGCACCCGGCGAACGTACGGGCCGGTTCCGAATCGGTGGCGACCAGCCGGTACTCGACGCGGAAGGGCGCAGCCGTATCTCCATGGAAGACTCCGCCGTCGCCCTTGTCGACGAGGTCGAACTGCCGCGCTTCGTCCAACGCCGCTTCACCATCGGCTACTGACCGACGCTAACGGACCAAGGCTGCGTCTGTCGGATGGCCCTGAGTGTGCGCCGCCGCGTCGGCAGGACCGGAAAACCACGCAAGTGCGTTCGGGATCCCTATGGGGAAGTCCATGAACTTCCCCATGGGGAATATCGTGGCCGTTCACAGACGCCGAGGACTACGTGATCGTGACCGTCGCGAAATGCCGACCAGACCCTGAAATCGACCAGTGCCGCTCGTCGCCCCACTCGACGCGCCGCGCGCGCTGTCGGCCGGGGCCGCCCGCTCGTGGAGTGTGCGGGCCGTGCCGTCCGGTCAAGGGCGCCTGCGGCGGCGCTTCGCGCTGGGCTTCGCCCACCCTGGACAGTCCGACCCGCCCCTGAACCTGGCTGGCTATCGGGCGGCCCCTCACTTGTGACGCCCGTCCGCAGGTCAGGTGTCGGAAGGCTGGGGAGATCCATTGAGCAGGCACGGGGTCACCCCAGAGCAGGGGGTGGCCGGTTTTCAACGAGTCCCATCAAGAAGGACGCGAAGGCAGCCGAGCAGCAGGCACGGGCCTGCGAGGAGGAGCTGGCGCTGGCCGAAACGGACAGAGAGCGGGCCGAGAAGCGGCTGCAGGAGACAGAGAAGGAGACCGCTGCGCTGGCCGAGCAACTCAGGCAGGCCAAGGAGCGTCAGCGAGTTGCCCGTGACGGTGTGGCCGAGGCGCGGAACCGGGCGCGGGAAGCCGAGACGGCGGCGCGAAAAGCACGCCGCCACGCACCGGACGCGGCCGCGCGGGCAGAACGTCTCGCAGCCGACGCAACGTAAGGCGCCCCCGGTTCTCGGCCGACCCGGTGTCCGGCGGATTCCGGGATGCGATGTGCCGCGGGCGGGGGTGCCATGGAAGAAGTCAGGAGGAGGTGGCAGCGGTCATGGGGCGTCCCGTGTGGAGTGGTGCTCTGACCTTCGGGTTGGTGTCTCTGCCGGTGAAGTTGTTCACCGCGACGGACAGCCACACCATTCACTTCCATCAGCTGCAGCGCGGGACGTCGGACCGGGTGCGCAACAAGCGGGTCAACGAGCGCACCGGCGAGGAAGTCGCCCTGGATCAGATCGTCAAGGGCTTCGATGCGGGCGAGGAGTACGTGCTCGTCGAACCCGGCGAGCTGGATGACATCGCCCCGGGACGCTCCCGGGCCCTGGAGATCATCGGGTTCGTCGACCTGGAACAGGTCGAGCCGATCTTCTTCGACAAGACGTACTACCTCGGCCCGAAAAGAACGGAGTACGCCAAGGTCTACGCCCTCCTGGAGCAGGCACTGGCCGGTGCGGACAAAGCCGGTATCGCCACGTTCGTCATGCGCAACCATGAGTATCTGGTCGCAGTGAAGGCCGATGCCGGCCTTCTGACACTGCACACCCTGCACTGGGCCGATGAGATCCGCGACCCGCGCACAGAGATCGACGAACTGCCAGGCCGCCAGACCCGCGTCAGCGACCGCGAGCTGAAGATGGCCCAGCAGCTCATCGACGCACTCAGCATGGAGTGGAAGCCGGAGGAGTTCCACGACACCTTCCAGGAACAGGTCGCCAAGCTCATCGAGGCCAAACGCACCGGAGAGACGGTCGAGAAGGCAGAACCGCCCGCGAAGGCCACCAACGTGGTCGACCTCATGGAGACGCTTCGCGCCAGCGTCGACAAGGCCAAGAGTCCCAAAGACCGCGACAAGGAGAAGGCCGCATCCACCGGCGCTCCCCCGGCACGGATCAAGGATGCCGCCGACAAGCGCCGCGCCGGCAAGACAACGAAGACGAAGAAACAAACGAAGGCCTCGTCGTTCGATTCCCTGCCCAAGGCAGAGCTCTACCAGCGCGCCACAGACGCCGGTATCCCCGGCCGCTCCTCCATGACCCGCGAGGAGCTCATCAAAGCCCTCCGCAGCAGCGGGGGCCGGCGCAAGGCCGGCGCATCCTGAGGCTTGCGGAGCGTCAGGGCAGTTGAACGTCCGGGTCGGGCCCGCACGGACGAGCTCCTCACCGCGCGGGCCAAGCGCCGCGGCGTCACCATCCAGGCGTACTTCTCCGGCATCGTCGAGAGCGAGGTCGACCCGCAGCGCGACGCCTTCGTGTCCGGCCTCGTCGATGACATGACGGACCTGCTGGGTGAGCCTCACCCGCCGACCGAAGCTGTCAGCCGCCCGGGACCAGCTCGCACAAGCCGCCTGAACAGGGAAGACTTCACCCCGGTCCAGGTCCCGACCCACTTGGCGCCCTGTATCCGGTCCTCGCCTGTCAGTGTCCCAGTTCAGATTCCCCACCGGCGGTCACCTGACGGGGAGTTATCTGGCCGTGCGCCCCGTCACCTTCCGTGACCACAAGGTCGGGATCATGCTGGCGCCTGTGTCCAACGAGGCGGTGGCCGCCAGCACACACGGAAGCGGACCGGGCCCGTGGCAACGCGTGCACCGGGCCGCGGAGCCTTGGTCACCGCAGTTGGCTGAATGCCTGGTCGGCGTCGGCTACGGCCTCGGGGTGGACGTCGCGTGCGGTTCGACCATCGGCGATCTTCTGCCAGTTGGCCCGGGCGAGCACCCGGTGAACCGCGAGTACCTGGGCGGCTCGCAGGTGTCCCTTGATGCCTTCGCCGAGGGCGTCCGCCAGCGCCTCCTCGTCCTCGAGCTGGTACCGCGTGAGTCGTCCCGCCAGGCTCGGTGTGGTGAACACCAGCCGATGGAACGCCACTACCTCATGATGGTCGTTGAGGCCGGTGACGGGGTCGTACCGATCGAGGCCGGCCCGGAAGTGCCGGTGCAGCGCCGTCACCGGCTTGATGCCGGACCTGCGGTCACGCACGACGCGTGCAGCCTCGCCCTGGTGGTCCGTGAATCGGTGGAGCACCAGGTCTTCCTTGGTGGGAAAGTACCGGAAGAGGGTCGGCTTGGAGATCTCGGCCGCCGCGGCGATGTCGTTGACCGAGACGCGGTCGAAGCCTCGCTCCAGGAACAGCGAGACGGCCGCGTCGGCGATGGCGTCGCGCGTCCGCTCCTTCTTGCGGGCCCGCAGTCCCGTCGGCTCATCCATCTGACCACTGTAACATTCGTGGCCGAGTTGCTTTTTTAACCGAGTAACGTTTTTATGGGCGGCATGAATCAGACAGACGTTCCTCCCGTGCTCGTAACCGGAGCGACGGGCCGGGTCGGCCGCGTCGTCATAGACCAACTCCTCGACGCGGGCGTGCCGGTCCGCGCCCTCACCCATCGCTCCGAGGCGGCGGGGACGCTGCCAGCGAAGGTCGAGGTCTTCACCGGCGACCTCACCGTGCCCGAATCGCTTGACCCGGCATTGAATGGCGCCGGTGCGGTCTTCCTCGTCTGGACCGCACCGCCCCAGACCGCCGCGGCAGTCGTCGAGCGGCTGGCGGCCCACGTGCGGCGGGTCGTCTTCCTCTCCTCCCCGCACCCGACACCGCACCCTTTCTTCCAGCAGCCCAATCCCATCGCGGTGATGCACGCCGACATCGAGCGGCTCATCGCGGCCACCGGACTCGAGTCGACGGTCATCCGGCCGGGAATGCTCGCGTCGAACTCGCTGGCCTGGTGGGCGCCCGCGATCCGGGCCGGCGAGGTCGTCCGGTGGCCTTACGGCGCTGCCGAGACGGCACCGGTCGACGACCGCGACGTCGCAGCTGTCGCGGCGCGGACGCTCTATCAGGACGGATATGTCGGAGGCGACTACGTCCTTACGGGCCCCGAGTCGCTGACGCAGGCCGCACAGGTGGGCGCCATCGGTGACGCCCTGGGGCGCCGGGTGGCATTCGAGGAGATGACGCCGGACGAGTTCCGGAGCCTGTCAGAGGGCACGGCACCCAGCTCGGTCGTCGACATGCTGCTCGCCGCGTGGAGCACGGCAGTCGGACAGCCTGCGTACGTCACCACTGCGGTGGCCGACATGCTCGGGACGGCGCCGCGAACGTTTCGCCAGTGGGCCGCCGACCGCACCACCGCGTTCACGGAGGGTTCGTAACCTCGTCGACCGCGACCTGCGCCCCCGGCTGCAACCCTCAGTCCGCCGTCGTCGAAGCACCAGTATCACGCCATGAACAGCACTGACCTTTGGAAACAGCTACTGACTCTGTATCCGTCAGGTGACGCGGAGGGCTGTGCCTTCGAGGGCCGGCACGCCTGGACGGCAAGACGACACCCCGGGTCGTGCAGCGTTTGTGGTGTGTCGCGTTGATCAGGGAGCGGAGCCGCTCCATACCGGCTCCCGCTAGCAGCTGCGTATCGCGGCCTGTGCCCGGGAAATCGTCGACCAGGGGACCCCCATCGAGGCCGCCTGCCGCATCGTCATCCTCGAAGACCAGCTCGAAGAAGCCCAGCGCATCAACCCCGAATACCGCCGCGCCGCCGAATCGGTGAATTCACCGCCCGCGGTCTGAGATGGTACGCGCCCTTCTGGTACCGGTGGGTCCGCCGCACACATATCGTGGGTGCGCGCATGGGAACGAGCCGCAGCTGGCCGCGGGCCGCATCTCCCGACTGAGGTAATGCGAGACCCTCGCCGTTGATGGTGCAGCCGTAGTCGGGGTGTCCGACCGATGCTCAGTGCGGCATACCGGGCAACTCGCCTCTCCTGAGAAGGCGTCGCGGAGTGCCTGTGACAAGATCCGGAGCCACGCGGCTCTCGTGTGCTCGTCGCTCACTCCGGCTGATGGGTGTGCAGCCAGTCTGACCAGGTGGTGTGTCCGAGCCGGCCGTTGGGGGTGGTCATGTCACGTGCCGCTTGCTGGAAGCGAGCGGGCGCAGGTATCTCCAGCATCCGAAACCGCCGACCACGGGCCTGCTGCCATTGCCTGACAAGATCACGCAGCTCCAGCACTTCAGGGCCGCCGAATTCCTGGCAATCCCCGCCGGGCCCCTCCTGAACGCGGTCAGCCACGTAAGCGGCGAAGTCGTGCGAGTCCACGGGCTGAGTCCACAAAGCACCGGGAAGCGCCAGCATCGGCATCTTCGATGCCTTGCCGAGCATGCGGTCGGCCAGCCAGTGAAACTGCGTAGCCCGAAGGATGGACCAGGGCACTCCGCCAGCCCGCACCAGTTCCTCGGCTGCACGCTTCACGCGCATGTACGGAAGACCGGAGCGGTCGACGCCGACAATCGAGACGTGGACGAAATGGCCAACGCCTGCCCTCCGGGCCTCTTGCACCAGTCGACGGGTGCCGTCGACGTCGACCTGGAGAGGGCTGCGCCACAAGTCCGTCGGCAGGAGGTAACCGCGCCGGGCAGCCGGAGAGAGCGTCGCCGCATGAACCACGACCTGGGCACCCGCAACGGATTCGGGTATTCCGGTCCCGGTGGCCAGATCTCCGCTGATCGACTCCACCCCGGAATCCCGGACCGGCGAGCGCGCCAGCACACGCACCTGGTACGCGGACTTCAGCGCAGCCACCACGTCCCGCCCGAGATGGCCGGCACCACCGGTGATCAAAACAGTGTCCACGAGCGGCACCTCCAGCACTGATCAGGCTCGTCTCCGACTCTCCCACCAAGGTGGCATCCGGGCACACGCAGAAGGACAGCACACGCACCGCCGGAAGCCCGGGGAGACCTACCGGCTCACCCCCACGCTCATGAACCCCGGCTGGGCACGGCGGACGAGTTGGCGCTCTTGAAGAGCGGTTTGGTGAGGCCTTCCGTTTCCGGCTGAGCGGGCCGCTTCCGCCTACAGCTTCGTTGACTGACGCAGAGGGGCATGGGCTTGATGCCAGCGTCCATTCCTCCGCTCCTGATCATGGCAGCAGCGGTCGGCGCACACGCCGAACGTGTCAACGACGCCCAACTCGCCCCGATTCCTCGTCCGGTCGTCACTCCGCGTTGCGGCCTGCAGGCCCTGGGATCAGGCCACGCAGCCGATCGCCTCGATATACTCCCGGCCTGGAGCGCGCCAGGTCGCCTACTCATCCATGGTCAGGTACCAAGCAGCTCGATGATGTCGTCGGCGTGTTCCTCCTCCGCCGAATGACCCGCCCAGCAGCACGACCTGGTCCAGATCCACCGCGCCCAGGCACTCCGCGACGACCTCGGAATGCCCTCGCCGGCCCAGCGGCGCCTGTGACCTCACTCGCACCGAACCCGGGAGATCGATCGCCCACGTGTCGTGACTGATGTCGCGGCGTTCGACGAATGCCCGGAACTCCCTGCGGGAGATCCCCGCGCTGTTGCGGCGACTTCGGTGGGCCATCTGCTACTGAAGGGGAGTGCTCAGCTCTGAGAAGGTTGGCCTGCTCGCATTCGGGTCCGTCCGCGGCTCACTGACCGAGGAGGAGACCTACCGGTCCGCTGCGTCGCGCGGCGGGGCGGAGGCGTCCGTGGCAGCCTTCATCCACGGTGTCCTTCGCGCCCTGGGCCGCTGCACGGAAGAACACTGGCAAGGTCAGGCCAGCATCGTGGGCCGGCCGGTACCCGCCGAGAACCCCCACCGGCTCAACCTGAACACGCCGGCCATGAAGTTGGTCCTCATCCAGGCGCAAATCGCCGAGGCAGCCACTGTAGTCAGCCCAGCCCCCGGCTCGTCCCCAAGGGTGCCACCCGCCCCTGAGGGGTAGACCCGCTTTACACCAGGAGCAGGTCTTCCACGTCCGAGGATTGCCTGAGCACCGAAACGGCTCGGCCCTGAGCGACTCCCGGCCTCTATTCGTGGTCTCGGCCTGCTGGGTCGATCGGGTCAGCTGTCGGGGTGCGCCTGGGTCTGCAGCTGCCAGCGGCTTCCGGTGCAGTTGCTGGGCAGCGGCGGAAACCGGTGCCCTTTGACGTCGGTGCTCCAGTGGTGCCGGGCACCGCAGTCGCATTCGTAGATCCCGCTGTCGGGCACGATCTCGCCGGGATGGAACCAGTCCTTGACTTCGTCGTCCATGGTTTCTGTCTACGGCCCCATGCGGCGGCACGCGACCTGGCGGCCAGCCCCATTTCCCGGCTGCCGAGGTGTCGCGAGCACGCTCCCAGGCGCCCCCGCCATCGCGACCGTCAAACGCTCTTGCCGAACGGAGTTGGGGATGCCTTCCGCGGGGCACTGAAAGAGATGGCCCGCGAGCAGACCACATGCTCAGGTCCCAGCTGTCTCGGCTGCAAGGAGCTCGAGCAGGGCGGCGCGATGAAGACTGGCGATCGGGCTGAGCAGATCGGGGTGCCGCAGCAAGGGCGCGGCATGGTAATCGCGGGGGCTCGGGATGGTCAGTCGGCGCGCGTCCCCTGCGGTGACGGCGCCGTGCTCGGTGGCGGACAAGGCCGCTTCCGCCGTTGCGGCGAGGCAGGGGTCGGCGAGTAGATTCGCCGCCCAGCTGACAACCGTTTCGTCGACCCAAGTGCGCCAGGAGTAGTCGACCTCTCCCCTGTCCTGCTGGACGACGCCGGTGAGCGCGTCCAGCCTGTCGGAACCGCCGGGGCCCAGAATATTCAGCAATCCGACGTCGAGCGAGGTGGGGTAGCGGAGCGTGGCGGCGACGGTGGCCGCTTGCCGTGCCTGGGCTTCCGCCAGGGCGTAGTTCAGGGCGCCGGTTGCCGCAGGGAAGGCGGTCAGCAGCCAGCGCATGGCAGCAGCGATGACTGGCGAGAGATCACTAGGCATGTGAAACCGTCCTACGCGCGCCCGGTGCTTCTCTGTCGTGCGGGAGCCGGCCCCGCTGTTCGCGCATGGCGCGTCAGCCTATGCCCTTCCTCGCCGGTGACAAGGAGCTGCGTCACAGTCGCCGGTCGATGTACCTGCCTCGACCGGTGACGAACGCACGTGGTCCACCGGACCCCGCGCCCGGCGCGAATAGCTTGTTGGCGGGTGGCGTGTCAGGGGCGGAGGGATGCGGCCGGGTGGGGGCCATTGCCTTGGTCGGCGGATCTCGTCACCCAGGTCCTCCGCCGCAGCCCGGCGTACACGCCTGATGCGCACGGGCAACAGCTGGCCCCCTCGTGGCGGACGTGCGCGTTGACGTCGTTCATGAGAGAGGAAAAGGGCATGGGGCGCGACGGAAACGTGATTGGGGGACTCATGGCCGACCATCGTGAGGTCGAGCAGCTCTTCTCCCGGACCGAGAAGCTCATGAAGAGGCTCGTGCAGACGAGGGGCGACGATGGTTCCACCCCCTGCAAGAGAGCAGCCCTGGTTGCCCGGCTTCGGCTGATGCGTTCCCACCACTCGCCGCTGCCTACGCCATTCCGGCCGGCCCACCCGGCGAGCGCAGCAGCCGCTGACGCCATTGCAAGGGCTCGGCTACGGCATCGTGGGACTGGTGCGGGGTACGCGACGGCCTGAGACCTAGGACGGAGGCGGGCATGGACACGTCAGTTGACCGGATTGCAGACCCCTGGGGTACCCGTACGCCGTACGGCCGAGACCAGCGGTGGCCGGCCCGGGTGGATACGTACCTGACGGAGGGCGTGGATTCGGGCATGGTGCAGCGGTGGGTGCAGGCCGCTTCGATCCTGCATTCCGACGGGGACGCGATGGACATCGCGGTCGTCGACGGCCGCATGGTGGGTGTGCGGGGCCGGGCGCAGGACCGGGTGAATCGCGGTCGGCTGGGGCCGAAGGACCTGTTCGCGTGGCAGGCCAATGCCTCGCCGGATCGGTTGCCCCGCCCTCTCATGCGTGAGGGCGGGCGGTTGGTCGAGTGTGACTGGGACACCGCGATGGACCGCATTGTGAGCCGCTCACGGAGCCTGCTGGAGGAGCGTGGCCCTGGTTCCATCGGCTTCTACACCACGGGGCAGCTGTTCCTGGAGGAGTACTACACACTCGCGGTTCTGGCGCGTGCCGGTATTGGCACCAACCACCTGGACGGCAACACCAGGCTGTGCACCGCGACCGCCGGAGAGGCACTGAAGGAGTCGTTCGGCTCCGACGGTCAGCCGGGCAGCTATGACGACTTCGACCACGCCGACGTGATCGCGCTGTTCGGCCACAACGTCGCCGAGACCCAGCCGGTGCAGTGGATGCGTGTCCTGGACCGGCTCGCCGGCGTCGACCCGCCGCGGCTTGTGTGTGTGGACCCGCGTCCCACCCGGGTGGCTCGCGCAGCAACGGTGCATCTCGCTCCTCGAGTCGGCACCAATGTGGCACTGATGAATGCGCTGCTGCACGAGATCATCCGCGCCGGGTGGGTCGACGAGGCGTACATCGCAGCCCACACGGTCGGCTTCGAGGAACTGGCGAAGCAGGTAGCTGAGTGCACGCCCCGCTGGGCTGCCGGAATCTGCGACGTTCCCGAGGCCCGCATTGCCGAGATGGCAGAGATTCTCGGCCGGGCCGATCGGCTGACGTCCACGGTCCTGCAGGGCTTCTATCAGTCCCATCAGGCCACCGCCGCGGCCGTGCAGGTGAACAACCTTCACCTCATTCGCGGCATGCTCGGACGGCCGGGTGCCGGCGTGCTGCAGATGAACGGGCAGCCCAGCGCACAGAACACCCGCGAATGCGGGGCCGACGGCGATCTGCCGGGCTTTCGCAACTGGCAGAACGACGCTCATGTCGCCGACCTGGCGAAGGTGTGGAACGTCGAGACGTCGACGATCCCGCACTTCGCCCCGCCCACCCACGCCATGCAGATGTTCCGCTATGCCGAGCAGGGGTCGATCGGCATGCTGTGGATCAGCGGCACCAACCCGGCGGTCTCGCTGCCTGAGCTGTCCCGCATCCGGGCTCTGCTCTCCCAGGAACGGCTGTTTGTGGTGGTGCAGGACCTGTTCCTCACCGAGACCGCGCAGCTGGCGGATGTGGTGCTGCCTGCGGCGACCTGGGGCGAGAAGACCGGAACGCTGACCAACGCGGACCGGACCGTGCACCTGTCGGAGAAGGCGGTCGATGCACCGGGCGAGGCGAAACCGGACCTGGACATCTTCCTGGAGTTCGCGAGGCGCATGGACTTCCGCGACAAGGACGGCGGCCCGCTGATCACCTGGCATGATCCGGAGTCGGCGTTCGAGGCGTGGAAACGCTGCAGTGCCGGACGACCCTGCGACTACAGCGGCCTGTCCTACGAAAAGCTCCGTGGCGGGAGCGGCATTCAGTGGCCGTGCAACGAACGGGCACCGGACGGGACCGAACGCCTCTACTGCGACGGTGTGTGGTGGGCACACCCTGACGTGTGCGAGTCCTACGGAAAGGACCTGGTCACCGGGGCGGCGGATGACGTCGTGGAGTACCGCTCCCTCAACCCGGAGGGCAAAGCCGTGATCAAGGCCGCCGACTACCTCCCCCCGCACGAGGACATCAGCGACGAGTACCCGTTCCAACTCACTACCGGCCGCACGATCTACCACTTCCACACCCGCACGAAAACGGGACGCGTGCCGCAGCTGAACCGGGCCGCCCCCGACGTCTGGGTGGAGATCTCCACCCATGACGCCGAAGCTCACGGCCTCGACGAAGGAGACCTTGTCGCAGTCACCACAGCCCGGGGCACCCTCCAGGGACGTCTGCGCCTCACCGGCATCCGGCCGGGACTGCTCTTCGTCCCCTTCCACTACGGCTACTGGGACACACCGGCCGGATACAGTCCCGAGGGCGGGACCGCGGGCCGCGCAGCGAACGAGACGACCGTCACCGACTGGGACCCCGTTTCCAAGCAGCCGCTTTTCAAGACCGCGGCCGCCGCTCTGACCCTGCTGCAGCGGGCCGACGGCGCTCTCGCACCCGCCCCGACCACCACCGCGTCCGCACCCACCGGGACCCGGAAAATGCCCGCTACCACCGGCGGGCGAGCGGCGCACGCCACACAGACACAGAGCTCCGTTGAGGGCGGAGAACGATCATGAAGGGCATCGTGACCGTCCTGCGTGCTCTGGATACGGGCGAACGGGAACTGGCCCAGGGCCTCGACACCGCGGCCGAACGCCACCGCGCCGAACACGAGATCCACCACGTCGCGACGGACCTGGCACGATGGTCCCGCGAGCACGCGCAGTGTCTGGCGTACTACGCCCATGCCCGCGGCCTGGATCTCACCGTGCCGTCGGATGCCCTCTACGTCTTGTCTCCCCTCAGGCAGCACACCGCCGAAACCGGCGGGCACCGCCCTGAGGCGGGCCTCCTGCTGCTGCGAGATCTCCGCGAGCTCCACCTCCGCGCAACGGAGAACTCCCTCTCCTGGGAGGCACTGGCCCAAGCCGCGCAAGCCACGACGGACACGGAACTGCTCGAGCTCACCTCCGCGTGCCATCCCCGCACGCTGCGGCAGATGCGATGGACCAACACCATGATCAAAAACCTGTCCCCCCAGATCCTGACGAGTTTGTGAGGCCCAGGGGCCGTCGCACGACCCCGTGGAGACAGGGGCGCGGCTCGGCGATGCAGGCGTCCCCTACCGCGGCGCGTCGCTGCAGAATGCGCCAGGCATCCCTGCGGCCCGAGCTCGGGCCGCCGCAGCCAGTGACGCTTACCAGCGCATCAGCGACGCGTCCGCGAAGCCATACGAGTTCCTCCTGTTCTCGTCGATGATTGCTGACAGGTCGCCAGGCACAGTCTCCGGCGTCCGTACCGTTCGGCCCTCCATAGACCGGTTTGCTCCCACCGCTGCTGCGGAAGCGTTCGATCAAACTCCTGTCCGGCGTCATGGTGATGAAGCCGTCTCCGATCCGTCCGGCGACTTCAGCGGCCCGGGGACCGAAGGCTGACACATCGATCGGTACCGGCTCGTCGGGCACGGTGTACAGGCGGGCGTTCTCCACGGTGCAGTGCTTCCCGCGATGGCTCACCAGTTGGCCGGTGAACCGTAGGCGCACGAGGTGAGCGGAAGGCCTATCTCCGGTAGACCTGCTCCGCCTGCAGCCCTTTGGGACCCTGGGCGACCTCGTACTCGACCTCGTCGCCTTCCTGGAGCTCCTTGAAGCCGGCAGTCTGGATGGCGGAGAAGTGGACGAACACGTCCGGGCCGCCATCGTCCTGCTGGATGAAGCCGAAACCCTTGTCCGCGTTGAACCACTTCACAGTGCCTGTTGCCATCGAACCGATCCCTTGCCTCGCTCCAGGGCGCCGATTCGCCGACTCCGACCGCAGCCCAGCGATTGCGACTCCCGAACCATGGCACCCGGGCCGTGTTTCGCCGTACAACCCGCCACCTGGCCAGCCGGTTTCCTCCTAGACTCTCATCTTCCACCGCGACCGCTCGACCGCACCTCGGGTCACCCATCTGGGCGGAGCATTGCCCGGCGGTGGAACGGTGGATGCCTGGCGGCCTCTCCAGTCCGACGCCGTCGGACCGACCCAACCATCAGATGCTGCAGGAGCGCACCCCGGAACCGGAGGGATGAACGGCACCGTTGAAGCCCCGCCATCGGGCCGCCCGCGCGCCGGACACCGGCGGTGCCGCGGCGGTTACTTGCCGCGCCCGGTGACGAAGTCGCGGGCGCGGTCGACCAGACCGGCCCCCGGGGCCAGGAGCTTGTTGCCGGGCGGAGTGCTCGGAGCACTCGGGTGGGGCCGCGTGGGAGCCAGCTTCTTCGCCGTGCGGATCTTGTCTCCCAGTCGTTCCAGATCGCCGGGTGTGCATGCGTCGCGCAGCTGGACGAAGAGGTTGTGCTCCTCGTCCCTGACGTGAGCCTGCACCTCGGTCCTGAGCTTGACGATGACGTGATTGAACTCGGGATCGTCGGCGTTGAGCCCCTCCAGGTCCTTGAGCAGCTCTTCGACGCGTGCATGATCGGCGATCTCCTTGTCGGCGAGTGCGTCGCCTTCCTGCAGGTGCTTGCGTACCGCGGGATACAGGTACTCCTCCTCCGCTACCGAGTGCCGGACCAGCTCGATGGTCAGCTGATCGGCCAGCTGTTTGCGCTCCGCGCTGCCGGGCATCGCCTGCTCGATCTGCTGGAAAAGGTCATCCACCTCACGGTGATCGGTGGTCAGTTCGTTGATGACATCTCCGCCGTGGCCCATAGCTGCACATCCTTCCTTCACCTGGCGACCCCTGCGGTCAGCCAGGACACGGGTTCCCCAAGGCGGCAGCGGCTAACAGTTCCTCTTTCGGGTTCGGCCGGACGAGGCTCCTCGCCCTGGCGTCGATGGCGATCCTGTCGCCTGTCGTGGAACGCAAGTACGCCGAGGTAGGTCATCGAGGGGATGTAGGACGGTTCCCGCGAGGCCTGATCTCCATCTGTCCGGACGGCACTTCCCACAGCCGTACCGGATACCGGGCTAACCTGTCCGAGGAGGGCATTCGGCTCGCCCCACACCGAGGCAGTCGTCCGTGGGCATTGGCGGCGATCGTGGTGACCTGGCTCCGGCCAGGCGACGCGGAGCGCCAACGGCACCGCTGTGGCCCGAGTGTGCTTGGGATCTTGATGTCTGTGCAAGCGAGCAGCGACAGAGTGGCCGGAGCATGTCCAGGCGGTGGTTGACGGGGTGAGGGAGCGTGGCGGCTCCGACGAACAGATTGCCGCCGCCTGGCTGCACGACACGATCGAGGACGACGTCCTCTCCCGCGAATGGCTCGAGTCAGCCGAACTCCCGCAGAACGTGAAGGACCTGGTCGACGCGATGACCAAGCGCCCGGGCGAGAGCGACGAGTCGTACACGCAGCGGACCCTCGCCACACCGGGCACCCGCCTCATCAAAGAGGCCGACCTCGCCCACAACGCCAACCCGGACCGGCTCGCCCTCCTCGACGAATCGACCCGCACCCACCTCGGCGAGAAGTACGCCGGGATGCGGCGGCTGCTCGGCCTGCACGAGCCGTGACGATCTCTCCGTAGCCGGTGCGATGGTGAGGGCCGCCGGGTGGATGACTGGGCGGTGCCGTTAGCGGGCGTCGGTGCGGGGCACCCATGGGGTGCC
This sequence comes from Streptomyces sp. CA-135486, assembly GCF_050936555.1. Classification (NCBI taxonomy): domain Bacteria; kingdom Bacillati; phylum Actinomycetota; class Actinomycetes; order Kitasatosporales; family Streptomycetaceae; genus Streptomyces; species Streptomyces sp. CA-135486. The sequence continues at coordinate 3,950,324 of NZ_JBNJMM010000002.1, read as the reverse complement.
CGGGGCTTGCCGCTTCACCGGTGTGGCCCGCACCTGCAGGTGAGGAAGAAGGAGTGCTGCCGGATGACGACCGCGCGCGAGATCATGACGGCGGGTGCCGAGTGCATTGGCGCCCAGGAGACGGTGCTCGAGGCCGCGAAGAAGATGACCGAGCTGGGTGTCGGTGCGCTGCCGATCTGCGGCACGGACGAGAGGCTCAAGGGCATGCTCACCGACCGCGACATGCATCTTTGCACAGGGCAAGCGAAATGGGACCGGTTCCTGACGCGAGCGCGCAATATGGCTCAACTGCCCTGCGGTGCGGCCATGTCCGTCCAGCCCAGCGGATACAAGCCACCGTCCTCCGCAGCCGGTACGGCCGGTTCTCCGCCAGCCTCAGTGAAGGCGGTCAGCGCACTGATCAGTGCGGAGCGTTGTTCCGGAGCGAGACGCTCCACGATCGACGCGATTTCCTGTCGGCGCTTGGCGGTGACGTCCTCGACGAGCCTGCTGCCCTCGCGCGTCAACTGCAGGACGATTTCACGGCGGTTGTCCGGATTGGTCTGCCGGTCTGCCAGGCCGGCCGCGATGAGCCGGTCGACCATGCGCATGGCGGTCGACGGATTGACACCGAGGCGCTCGGCGAGCACCACGAGCTTTGCCGGGCCTTGGGTGGACAGCACCACCAGCAGCCGGAACTGGGGCAGCGTCACCCGGTCCTCAACTGCAGCCAGGGAGCGCGCCGAGACCGCGACCAAGAGCCGGGACGCGGTCAGCACCGCGAGAGTCACCGCGTCGACGTCGTCCATGCCCCGGGAGGGCTGCGCTTTCTCGGCCATGCCCCCTTTCTACCGTGCTCCGGCCATGCCACGGCCTCCACCCTGATGTCCCGACCAGAACCGGTCCGTCACCATCCGTGGTATCTGAGGAGGACCATGCCGTTTCATCGTGTAGGGGGCCTTCGACGTGCTGGACGAGGTCCCGGCGCAGCGTCTGAAGAGCTGGCTCGGGGTCCGGGTCCTTTAGCAGGCCGGCGGGCTCGCCAAGGGGATAGAAGCGTTTCGTGCGGTCCCGGGCCTCCGTGACGCCGTCGGGATAGAGCAGCAGCTGATCGCCGGGTGTGAAATCCCTCTCCTACGCGTGGTGCGTCCGTGCCGTGGATGCCTAGGCCCAGCGGCAGTGCACTGCGGGGTGGTGCGGCGAAGTGGACCGTGCCGTCGGGGCGTACGACCACAGGCGCGGTGGGGCCGTAGTTGAGCAGGGTGACGCTTCGGTCGCCGCTGGCCTCCGCCAGTACAGCGGTGACGAACTTCTCGCCCTGCAGCTCCCTGTCCACCTCCCGTTCGACCCGTGCCCCGACCCGCCACAGGTCGGGTTCGTCGTGTGCGGCCTCGCGGAAGGCGCCGAGCACGAGAGCTGCGGTCTCCACCGCTTCCAGGCCCGTGCCCTGCACGTCCCCCACGATCACCCGGACCCCGTCCGGTGAGGCGACGACCTCGTGCAGGTCTCGCCAATGCGTTCTTCGGCGACCGCCGAGGTGTACGAGACGGCCACGCGCAGATGTCCAGCACTTCGCGGCACCGGCCGCAGTAGCACGCGCTGCGCGACTTCCGCGGTCGAGCGAACACTGGCGAGCTCGGCCTCCCGTCTGTCGCATGACCGCGGCCAGCAGCCCCGCGGCACTTACCCGCCATCGATGCCAGCGCGCTGAAGCCCCGGCGACCGACGAACAGTTGGTTGTCGTACAGCCCGAGCCCCAGACAGACAACGAGGGCGAGGCCTCGCTCGGCCCCCATCGTCCAGATCGGTTCCGCGCTCGGCTCCCTGCTGGGTCGCCTCACAAGAGTCGCCTGCGGCCGAGTGCGCCTGCTAGTGGCCTGCGGAGCTGCGGGCGGCGTAGCCGCCACCCTCGGACCCTCCGCTCGCCGACGCACTCTTCGCCGGGGGCTGATCCTCGGGGTGCGCAGTGTCAGAGCATCCTGCGCGACGGCGACGGCCGGCCCCGCCGGAGCCGCGATCGGCCACGTCGCATTCAGTGACGCCCCTCTCCTCAACATGCCGCCCTTTCACGCCGACCACATCAACCAGTACTGCTCCTCGCGGCGCTGGGCCTGGTCGCCGGCGTGGTCGGCACCGGATTCACGCACGCTCCCTATCTGGTCGAGGACGTGTGCAACTGGGCCTGGCGCGGCCCGGAATGGCTGCGCCCGGTTCGTCGGCGGCGTACCGCTCAGCCTCGTGCTGCTGGTCCTGCCCGAGATGTACGGGACTGGCTACCCGGTGCTGGAAAAGGCAGCCGAGGGCGGCTACCCCACAGGGTTTCTGCTGCTCCTGCTCGCGGGCAAAGTTCTCGCCACCAGCCTCACCCTGGGCGTCGGCGGCGCGGGCGGCATGTTCGCGCCGACGCTGTTCGTCGGAACCACACTCGGCGCCGCCTACGGAACCGCCCTGAATCAGCTGCTGCCCTCCACCGCGGGTGCGGTCGCCTCATACGCGTTGGTCGGCATGGGCACCGTGTTCACCGCCACCTCCGGCACCCCCCTCACGGCCGCGGCGCTCCTGTTCGAACTCACCGGCCAGTTCTCGATCGTGCCGCCGCTGGCTGCGGGCATCGCCCTCGCCCTGCTCACCGCCCGACTGCTGTCACGGGGCACGATCTATACCCTCAAACTGCGTCGGTAAGGTGCCGACTTCACGACGCGGTCAAGGCGGTGCGCATCTGGGGCGGGCGTATCCGCCACGACCTCGCCGGTGCTGACACTGCCCGCCTGCACCGCAGTCATCGAAGCCGCACGCCTCCTGAGACTCTCCCCGCACGGCGCACTGCCCGTGCTGGACGCTCACGGGGCTGCCTCAGCATGCTGACCACCCGCGCGGCGGCCGAGACTTTGCGCACCTCGACAGCACCACGGACACGGCACCGTTCACGGCAGGCGATCTGGCGCCGGACGCGACACCGAGTCCGCCGGCTGGGTGTACCGGCTCGCAAGGGTGTTGTCATGGCTGATCGAGGCGGGTTGCCTGCGATGGTCGCGGCGTCGGAATGTCCTGCTTCGCTTGGGTACATCAAGGAGACGCATCACAGCGGTGCCGAGCCGGACGAGCGCCCATTTCAAAGCCCGTTGAACATCTCCGTGCTCGCCTGCGTACCTACTCCTGCGTGCCGTGCCAGCCGCCACAACGAGCTCCCGACGACATGAAGGAACAGTCTTCAATGCCGAACCGGGAGGCATCATGCGTCCGAACCGACGCGCAGCACGGCCCAAGGCTTCGATGCGGACGATCGCGATCATCGCTGCGGCCTGTGCCGCCGTCGCCACCGTCCTGATCGCGATACGGGGCGTCAGCGGCGAAGCATCGGCTGACCCGACGCCAGCCGGTGTCGCTCAGCACGGCAGCGGCCACACCACCACCTCCGGCGCCCTCGGCCAGTCCCAGGCGGGCCCGCAACCGGTGACGGAGGTGGACAAGACCTTCCTCATCAAGGTGCGGCAGGCCGGGCTGTGGGAGATACCCGCCGGCCGGCTCGCACAGACGCACGCCTCCAGCGATGCCGTGAGGCGAGCAGGACTGCACCTGCTCGACGGCCACAGCAAGCTCGACCAACTGGTACGCGAGGACGCCCAGATCCTCGGCGTCCCGCTCCCGAACGAGGCCACACCGGAGCAGCAAGGCTGGGTCACCCAGTTGGACAACGCCCACGGCGACGAATTCGACCGCCTCTTCGCCAACCTGCTGCGCGCTTCACACGGCAAGATCTTCGCCACCATCGGCGAAGTCAGGGCCTCCACCCAGAACGACCTGATCCGCCGTCACGCACGCCAGGCCAACCAGACCGTCCTTGATCACCTCGAAGTCCTCGAAGACACAGGACTGGTGGACAGCGCGACCTTCCAGGAGGTCGAAGCCGCCGTCAAACCACGGTAGGCACACGGCGACCGGGCTGGGCGCGTACGAACACGTGCACTCGCGTTTGCACTGTGCAATGATTCATGACGGGGGCCCGGCTGATGGCGGCCTCTGCTCGGGAGCTCGGCACTGGCACGGTGACTCAGCTCAACAACGCATGCCGTTCCATCGGCCCGGGCCCTCCCCGCCCCGGACTCGTCCTCTAGCCCGACCCGGCGTAGGAGCTCGGGAGAAAAACTCTGCTGGGGGACCGCAGGCGTGCGCACCGACGGCAAGGGCAACGGAGTCGTGTCCCTCAAGTATGTGGGGATGGTTTCGTCTTCGGACGGCCAGGTAAGCCACACGGCCGTCCGTAGGCGGCCAGGGCCGCTGACCATAACCTGCCTACAAGTGCGCCGGGAAGTCTGGTTAGCCAACCAGGCGCTCGCTTTCCGTGGAGTCATCCGATGCCACATCTCCCCGCACAAACCGCCGTGCCGGTGGAGCAGATTCCTTCACCGGACATTCCTTGCGCAGAGGACCACCGTCGTGCGGCTACAGGGAGCTGGATTATCGGAAGGGGAGTGGTTGCGACCCCTTGGCGAGGAAGCGGGAGCCCGCCTTCCCGCCGGGGGTGGGAATCTGGTTCTGAAGGCGACCGGATCGATGGGGAAGTCGCCCGCTCTCTCCGCCTGGCAGTTTCCGGCAGTGGGGTCCCTTCAAGATTCGAAGCGACCGTACGACGCATGCCCGTGTACCGGCAATCCGTGACAGGCGATAGGAACCAGTGCCTCAAGGTCGACGGGACTTCATGGCCATTGCCCTTGATCACGGTCTCGATACCGATGGGACTCGTTGGTCACGGCCCTTGCCGGCCATGGTCGACGTTCGACGGGGCCCCCGTTATCTTTTCCGCGGTCCTGCAAGAGGACCGCTGGCCTCCGGGCCCGGCATGACTGTGTCCCCCTGTCGAAGGCATGACCTGGGGGGTGGTGTCACCGGGCCCGGAAGGTGCCGTCGGAGACGCTGATCAGAGGTCCGACTACCACCCGGTCCGGCGCAATGCCGGACAGCTCGCGGGCGGCAGGTCTGCATAACGTGGATGCGCGCGACGACACCGATGCCGAGGCCAGGCCAGGCAACTCCCCTGAGAGGGCGCGATGTTCGACACCGAAGACGTGGGTGTGTTCCTCGGCCTGGATGTCGGCAAGAGTGCCCACCATGGGCACGGGCTGACCCCGGCGGGCAAGAAGGTCTTCGACAAGCAGCTGCCCAACAGTGAGCCGAAACTGCGGGCCGTCTTCGACAAGCTGACCGCGAAGTTCGGCACCGTCCTGGTAATCGTGGACCAGCCCGCCTCCATCGGCGCCCTGCCCCTGACCGTCGCCCGCGACGCGGGCTGCAAGGTCGCCTACCTGCCCAGCTGTATCCGGGCGAGGCCAAGACCGACGCCAAGGACGCCGCGGTCATCGCGGACGCCGCCCGCACTCTGCCCCACGCACTGCGCTCGCTTCAGCTGACCGACTACATCACCGCCGAGCTCACGGTCCTCGTCGGCTTCGACCAGGACCTCGCGTCCGAGGCCACCCGCACCTCCAACCGGATACGCGGCCTGCTCACCCAGTTCCACCCCAGCCTGGAGCGCGTCCTGGGCCCGCGTCTGGACCACCAGGCCGTCACCTGGCTGCTGGAGCGCTACGGCTCCCCGGCCGCCCTGCGAAAGGCCGGCCGCCGCAGACTCGTCGACCTCATCCGGCCCAAAGCGCCGCGCATGGCCCAGCGGCTTTTCGACGAGGTCTTCGACGCGCTGGACGAGCAGACCGTCGTCGTCCCCGGGAACCGGCACCCTCGACGTCGTGATCCCGTCGCCGGCCCGCTCGCTCGCAGCCGTCCACGAACAGCGACGAGCTCTGGAAGTGCAGATCGGGCGGTTGCTGGAGGCTCACCCTCTTTCCCCGGTCCTGACCTCGATCCCGGGGGTCGCGGTCAGGACCGCCGCCACCTTGCTGGTCACCGTCGGCGACGGCACCAGCTTCCCCACCGCCGCCCACCTCGCCTCCTACGCCGGCCTCGCCCCGACGACGAAGTCGTCCGGGACCTCGATCCACGGCGAACACGCACCCAGAGGCGGCAACCGGCAACTCAAGCGCGCGATGTTCCTGTCCGCGTTCGCCGCCCTGCACGATCCCGCCTCCCGCACCTGCTACGACCGATGCCGGGCCCGCGGAAAGACCCACACCCAGGCCCTCCTCCGCCTCGCCCGCCACCGCATCAGCGTGCTGTCCGCGATGCTCCGCGACGGCACCTTCTACGAACCCCGAACCCCACGCCTCGCTTGACGAAAGACATAGAGGCACCCCCCCGAACGCGGTTCGGGCCGGAGGGGGGCTCCACATGATTCAGACGCGACTTCGGCACCGTCTGCGCTGGCGGCTCGGCCAACTCGGCGCTGCTGTCCTTTGCCGCGATCAACTGCTCCAGTGGGTCCGTGCTCGTCGTGCAGTTCGCGCTTCTCGATGCCCGTCAGCTCCCCGATTTGCACCTCGGCCAGCGCCAGCTCCCGGTCAGTGACCGGCGCCGACGCAGCCAGGTCATCGGCTTCACGCAGCCCCGCCGGGGCGGCCCTGCAGTTCTCTGTGATCAGGGGGTGAGGTCCAATACCCGGACCGGCTCCCCTGCCCACCGGCGTGGGGCGGCGGTGGCGATGATCGCGCCGTCGGGACGGTCCGGAGTGGGCTGCGCCGCGTACTGGCTGTGCGCCGCGGCCCAGGTCTCCTGCCGCGCGACGGCCAGAGCGGCAGCCAGGTCCATATCGAGAACAGTGATGCCGGGCAGCGAGGCAAGGTGCTCGGCCGTGCCAGGCCGGGCGCGATCGGCTTCGACTAACGCGCACGCCGGGGCGTACAGAAACCAACCCGCTTCGGCGTGGGCGCGGTGGATCAGGCGGGAGGCGAGGACGTTGCCCTGGCCGGCTGCAGCCATCGCGGTGTCGTCCAGGACGATGTGCATGGCGTCGCTCACCGGCCAGTCACCTGAGCCAGGCGCCGGTCCAGCTCGCTGTCCAGGTCCTGCTCCTCGGCAGCGGTCGGCGCGTAGCCATTCCATTCCTTCAACGCGGCCAAAGCCCGCTCGGCACGCTCGGCACGCTCGGCCGGCGTCAGCAGCGTCTCGGCGAGACGGGCGAGATACGCGCGCAGCGACAGACCCTCAGCGGCCGCGATCGCGGCGAGCCGGTCCTTGGCTTCCTCGGGGATACGGACGTTGGCATCGGACATCTTCGTGCTCCCTCCCGTCTCTCTAGTGTACGGGTACGTACCCGTACCCGTCACCTCCAAGCCTTTCCAGTCGACCCTGGGTGCGATGGCTGTGATGGCCGTGGTCTCCCCTCCCCCGGGCGGAGGTCCCCCCTGGCCCCGCCCGTGTGCTGTTACGACACTTTGGTCGGGGCTACGCATGACGTCGATCCCATGGACCGGTTGTGGTCCCGGGAATCGACGTTGTCGTAATGGGGAAGGCCGTGTCGATGCGGCCAAGCGAGCCAGGTGATATCCCCGGCGGAGACGGTGTGTGTGGCGCCAGCTGCCTGTCCGAAGGGCAGCCTGGCTATCCGGCTCCGTGACGAACTGGGCGTACCGTACCGCGACGAGGAGTTCACGAATCTGTTCCCGACACGGGGCAAGCCTGCCTGGTCACCGGGCCGGCTGGCACGGTCTTGGTGCTGCAGTTCGTCGAGGGACTCACCGACCGGCAGGCCGCTGAGGCAGGGCGCGCGGATCGACTTCAAGTACGCGCTCGGGATGGAGCTGGCTGATCCAGGGTTCGACTTTTCGATGCTCTCTGAGTTCAGGGACCGTCTGGCTGGAGCAGATGGCGGACGCCGCGTAATGGATGGGATCTTGACCGCTGTCAGGGACAGGAGACTGCTCACCAGCGGCGGGTAGGCCCGGACCGGCTGCCCGCACATGTTCTCGCGGCCCGTACGCTCCGCTGGCTGGAGATACACCGGAGCAGCGATTAACGGGCTTGGCCTTTGTGGGCCTCACCAGAGAGCCCCACTTCGCTCAGCCAGGCCTTCACGCCGCACCCTCTGGCGCGCGCCGGCCGATATGCGGGCCGATCTGGGCAGCTCTGCCTGTGCGCAAGCTCGGCGGCACGGGCACGGTGTGAACAACTGACTGATTGTAGGGCCGGGGCCGTGGCTGTGTTCCGCGCGGAAGGCCGCCCTGTGCTGCGCGAGGGCCTCCCGCCGCGCGCCAGAGGCGATACGTGCCTCGGGCACGAACTGGGCAGGAACTGTGTCGCGCATGAAGGCCGCGCACGTGGGCACGTTGGGAGCACCCTGGGTAAGGCGAAGCCCTGGACGGGGTGTGACGGCACTGTCCAGGGCTTCGCCCAGCCACTCCATCGTCTGGGAGCGCTTGTGGAGTTAGCGCCCCCAGTGTGACGCGTGCGCTGTCCGAGTCCCCGTCTGCCGTGCCGGAGCGGCGGTGGAGATCACTCCATCGCAGGGACCCTGCACCACGGTGGACCGCGTCTTCGCTGCCACGTGGTGGAGAGGAGAAACCGCATGTAGGTGCAGGGCGGGGGTACGCGGCTCACAGGTGACGGGGGTGGTTCCTGATACCGAGGAGGCGCATCATGCTGAGGGCTCACCCGGCGGTGTTGAAGGACCTGGTCGAGCAGTACGAGACGCTGCGGGCGCTGCATGCCGAGAAGGGCAGCCCCGCGGTGCGGCAGCGCATGGAGGACGTGGCCTACACGCTGTGCGTCTCGACCGGAACCCGCGACGTGGATGCCGCCCTGATCGCTGCGCGTCACGGACTTCCCGGCGCCCGTCCCGAGGACGATTCGGCACTTGCCTCCGGTTGAAACCTGGTTCCCGGCAGGAGCGCCGACGCCCCGGCCGGTTCCCTCGTGGTACCGGACCGTGAGCGGTGCAGGCCCTACCAGTCGTCCGCAGGGAGGAGACATGGGGCACGACACGCAACCCACGACCTGGAAGAACCCGGCCGTGGATCCAGCACCCCCGCCCGAGGACTCGGTGGCTCTGCCACAGGACGAGGTGGACCAGCTGCAACAGGCCCGGGTCTCCCACGCGGTCATTGACCAGGCAACGGGCATCGTGATGGCCCTCGGTCGCATCCCGCCTGATCAGGCGGGGAGCGTCCTGCAGGAGGTCTCTCAGCACACCCACCTCACCCTGCGCTGCCTCGCGGAAGCCCTCACTGCCTGGGCGCACACCGGCGAAATCGATCTCACTATTCGTCTCACCCTGGAGCAAGCACTGCACCGACAGACCCCGCACTCTCGAGGTGACCAGGTTCGCGCCAGTCGGGGCTGAACGTGGCCCCTTCCACGTGGGCTGATCCCCCTGTGATCCGGCGCTTGCCCGCCAACCAGCGACGGCCTTGCGCCATTGCCGGTCTGCCCGGCCAATCAGGCCGCCGCCGGACGGGGACCGCCTCATCCTCACCTCGTCTCGATGGCACGGCCAGACAGTTCATCCTCCTCGGCAAAGGGCCACCTGCGGGGTCCTGCGGCCGTCGCACGGGAATGTCGCGGCGCACTACGCTCAGCGCCGCAACCAGATCCGCGGCGAACTGCGCTCGACCGGCGTTCGATCCGGACGAGATCTCCGAATGGACATGGCAGGGTTGATCCAGCACGGTCCCAGACGCGCGTCCGGCAAGGTTCACGTCGCTACAGCCCGCAGCAAGGCGGACCGTGGGTCGATCACGCAAGGTCATCACCCCACTGCGTCACGTCGACCTCTCGAGCCGTCGTCGGGCGGCGCCGATCGAGCAGGGGTGCCGGAGTTCGTCTCCCCATGGGTTGGCGTCGAGGCGCCCGGCGATTGTGTCGATGGTGAAGCTCCGGGCACCTGTGCCCAGATCCTTGACCTCGGCCCAGGTCAAGGGCGCGGCCACCGGGGCTCCAGGGCGTGCGCGTACGGCGTAGGGCGCGACGGCGGTTTGAGCGTATGTGTTGCGCTGGACATCGAGATGAAGCCTGCCACGGCGCGCCTGCTTGCGAGGGGCCGTGGTGAACGTGTCGGGATGACGCGAAGCGAGGAGCTCGGCCAGGTCGCGAGCGAAGGCCCGTACCTCGTCGAATGAGGCTCGGCGGTCCAGCGGGACCACCACGTGCAGACCGCGGGAGCCGGTGGTCATCGCGACGGACGGAAGACGGAAGTCCTCCAGCAGCTGGTGCAGTAGCACGGCCGCATCGCGGACGGGCGCGAAGTCGTCTGCGGCTGGATCGAGGTCGAAGACCAGACGGTCGGGGTGGTCCGGGCGGTCGGCACGGGACAGGAAGCGGTGCAGGGTGACGCAGCCCTGATCGACGAGGTAGACCAGCGTGGCCGTGTCGTCGCACAAGGCGTAGGTGACTGTCCCGTCCTCCTTGGGAGCTCGGCTCGGTGGATCCAGTCGGGGAAGTGGTCGGGTACGTCCTTCTGCATGAACGACTTCCCCTCGATCCCGTCTGGCCGGCGTTCCAGCATCAATGGGCGACCCCGAGGGTGAGGAAGCATCCGCCGGGCTACGGTGCGGTGGTACTCGGCCAAGTCCGCCTTGATGATGCCATCGTCGGGAAACAGCGACTTGTCCGGCCTGCTGACCGACACGGTCCGGCTGCCGGCGCGGACGTCCAGGGTGGAGCTCATCAGGGTCCTTTCTTGGGTCGCTCACGGACTACGTCAGCGGGAGGTTTGTCGGCGCGCAGCCCCAGGAAGCGGGGATGGCGCAGCCTGCCGTCGCGGGTCCACTCGGTGAAGCCGATTTGTGCCACCAGTTCTGGGCGCACCCAGTGGACGGCTCGCTCCCCGATCGCGTCGTGGAAGGGCGACAGGTCGTTCCCGAGGACATCAAGACGGTGCCGCAGATCACGCAGCGTGCGGGTGTCGTATCCGGTGCCGACCTTTCCGGCGTAGCACAGCCGGTCGCTTTCGTAGTAGCCGAGGAGGAGCGCCCCGAAGCCAACTCTGCTGCCGGCCGGTTCGGTGAATCCACCGATCACGAACTCTTGGCCAGCCCCGCATTTGAGCTTCAGCCAGTCGGTCGAGCGCCGGTGGACGTAGGGCGCGTCCGCCCGTTTGGCGATCAGACCCTCCCAGCCACGGGCACATGCGCCGTCCAGCAGTTCGGGCGACCACGCATTCCGGTGCGTGGTGAAGCGCTGCGGGCCGTGAAAGGCGAAGGCGTCACGTAGCAGTGCCTTGCGGGTACGCAGGGGAAGACGGGTGAGGTCATGCCCGTCAAGGCGCAGCAGATCGAAGAGGTAGTAGAAAACGGGAATGCCCGTAGCGCGTGCCGCGCGGGGGTCGGTGAGGCCGCTGCGCTGCTGGAGCAGCGAGAAGTCGGTTCGCCCGCTGCGGATGGCGACAACCTCGCCGTCCAGAGCGAAATCGCGCCGGGTCTGCACCTCAAGGGCAGCAACGAGTTCCGGATAGGTGGGCCCACGTGGTGTGCCGCCGCGCGAAAACAGCCGTACCCGGTCCCCCTCTCGCATAGCGAGGGCGCGTACGCCGTCAAGCTTTCGTTCGAACAGCCAGGCGTCATCGAATGCGCGGCGGTCGCTGAGTACTGCCAGCATGGGCTCGGCCACGCCGCCGTTTCTCCCTGAGGTAGGCGTTCCCAACAGTTCCCGCTGGTCGGGGCGCAGCCGGTCCAGCACTGAGTCGTTCATCGTCACTGCCCGGGATCTTCCCCGGCTGCCACTTGGCGGAGGGTACGCCGCGTACGCACGGACCGTGCCCGCACCGGGTCCGGGGCGCCACGTCGGGCGCCGCGTGAATCGTCCTTCTTCACCAGCAGCCATGCCTCGCGGCCCGTGCCCCGCCGAATACGGGTGAGTGCATAGCCGCCGTGGAGCTTCTGGCCGTGCAACCGGAACGGCGCGTGCCCGCGTTCAAGGGCCTCGGCGAACGGGATCTCCGTTCCCCTGCGATCCTCCGACGTGCTGCGGTACGTGCCCTCGTCCCAGAGAATGACCGTGCCCGCTCCGTACTCGCCCTCCGCGATGACTCCCTCGAAGTCCGCGTACTCGAGCGGATGATCTTCAGTGGGCATGGCGAGCCGTTTGTCGTGCGGATCGTCGGACGGACCCTTGGGGACGGCCCAGGACTTGAGGACGCCCTCCACTTCGAGACGGAAGTCGAAGTGCATGGTGCTCGCATCATGGATCTGCACCACGAAGGCAGGCTTACGTGAAACTTCGCCGCGGCTCGCGCCGCCCTTCGGCTCCGATGTCTTCGCGAAGTTCCGCCTGCGCCGATACACCACAAGGGCATCGTCCGGTTGCATGGTCCCTCCTTCCGGTGCCTGGCAGGGGCCCGGGACGGCCGGCCGTCGTCGGCAAGCGCAACCACCTGGGGGAACCTGGAATCGGGGAGCCCCGCCTCCTAATCTTGCGGCTACCCGGTCGGCAGCACGACAAGCATGCGCGCCGCCCCTGTCTTGAGCTCTCATACGCGCGAAATTGGTACGCACGCCTCGTCAGACAGCCTGAGCCTGCTGCCCAGCACGCCTTCGCCCTTTGACTGCCGCCGCGATTCGCGAGGCGACAGACCCCCAAGCCGTCCTCGTTACCAGGCCAATTCGATCAGTCTCCGCAGCGGCATTCCGTACCCCTCGCCGACCGGCCTTTGGGCATCCCGAGAGCCCGCACGGCTTTCCGGCCCTCGGCTGCAGGGAGCAGCACCAATCGCGATGCGCACGAAGCGGCTATGGGAGAGGCGATGCGGGGAAGGCGATCTGTAGGTCGCCTGTGACAGGACTGATCAGTGGTGGTTTCCTCTGGATCTTCCAGGGGGCTTTGGTGGCATGGTCGGGAAGGGAGCTCGCTGGTGTGGGAATACTCGCGGCTCGGCGGCGACATGGAGCACGCCGCCTGGAGGTCAGACGCCGCAGTCATGGCGGATCTCGGGAGGGCGTTGCGGGCGCGTGTGGACGGCGAGGTTCGGTTCGATGCCGGAACCCGCGGGGCTTAGAGCTCCTAACTCAATGCGGTGCGGAGGCGTCGCCAGCAGATGAGTGAGCAGGCGAGCTTGAGGAACGCCTCGTGGATGTCGTCCCGGATCTCCCAGCGGATGCGCAGGCGGCCGAACCAGTGCAGCAGCGCGATGGTCTGCTCGACCACCCACCGCTTGGTCCCCAGGCCGGAACCATGCTCAGTGCCGCGGCGTGCGATGACGGGCTTGACGCCCTTCGCCCAGACCAGGCGGCGGTAGCAGTCGTGGTCGTAGCCGCGGTCGGCATAGATCTCCCTCGGTCGCTGCCGGGGACGGCCTCGTTTGCCGCGGATCGGCGGGATCGCCGCCAGGAGCGGCATGAGCTGGGTGATGTCGTTGCGGTTGCCGCCGGTGAGCGTCACGGCCAGCGGGATGCCGCTCGCATCGCAGATCACGTGGTGTTTGGAGCCCGCTCGGCCTCGGTCGACCGGGCTCCGGCCGGTTTTGGGCCGCCCTTGAGCGCCCGGATGTGGGAGCTGTCGATCACCGCCCGCGACATGTCCAGGCGGTCTGCTGCCCGCAGCTCGGTCAGCAGCACCTCGTGCAGCCGCTGCCACACCCCAGCGTTGTTCCAGTCCCGCAAGCGTCGCCAGCAGGTCATGCCCGAGCCGAAGCCCAGCTCAGCGGGCAGCCACTCCCACCGGATGCCGGTGTAGAGCACGAACATGATCCCGCACAACACCTTGCGGTCATCCAGCGCCTTCCGCCCCGGGTGCCGATGCCGGCGGTGCCGAACCGGCAGCAGTGGCTCGATCCTCACCCACAAATCATCGTCAACCAGCCATGGTTGGGGATCACGCTTCCTCACACGTAGACAACTGAGTCACTCAGCTGGAGGACACGGGCCAATCTCATTCCGTTAGGAGCTCTTACTCCACGGATGCATCGAACTATCGTCAGGTGCCCATCGCGGTGGTGCTGCCGCACACGGTCGAGGCCGGGGCTGCGGCTGTGGGGATCTGTGCCGAGTTCGATGTGCCGGTGCTCTCGCGTGGCGGGGGAACCAGTCTGGCTGGGCAGTGTGCCAATCAGGCCGTGGTCATCGACTGGTCCAAGTACTGCCGTCGTGTGGTGTCCGTCGATGTTGCAGAACGTACGGTTGTGGTGGAGCCGGGGATCGTACTTGATGAGTTGAATCGGCAACTATCGGTTCACGGGCTGAAGTTCGGTCCTAAGCCGTCGACGCACAGTCATTGTTCTCTGGGCGGGATGATCGGGAACAACTCGTGCGGGGCGTCGGCCCAGGCGTACGGGAAGACGGTGGACAACGTCCGGCGTCTGGAGATCCTCACCTATGACGGCCTGCGCTGCTGGGTGGGGCCTACACCTGCTGATGAGTATGAGCGGATTGTGGGTGCGGGTGACCGGCGCGCCGAGCTGTACGGGGGACTTCACAGGATCGTGGCCGACCATCTGGCCGACATAAGGCACGGGTTTCCCCGCCTTCCTCGGCGGGTGTCCGGGTACAACCTCGACTCGTTGTTGCCGGAAAGCGGGTTCGATCTTGCCAAGGCACTCGTGGGAAGCGAGGGCACACTGGTCACGGTCCTGCGGGCCGAGCTCGATCTCGTGCCGGTTCCGGGTCATGAGTCCATGCTGGTGCTCGGCTACGAGGACATCTGTGCTGCGGCCGACGACGTCCCGCGACTGCTGGAGCACTGCAGCCCGACCCAGTTGGAAGCCCTGGACGGGCGCATGGCCCAGCTCATGCGGGAGGAGGGCGCGTACCTCGACTCCCTGGAGACCTTTCCCGAAGGTGAAAGCTGGCTGCTGGTGCAGTTCAGCGGAGACAGCCGGGACGATGTCGACGAACAGGGCCGTCGCCTCCTGACGTCACTCGGCCGGAGCGAGGGTGACGCGACGGTGGCGTTCTCCGACGATCTGGCACGGGAACAGAAGATGCTCAGGGCGCGGGAGGCCGGCCTGGGGGTGACGGCCCGGCCTCCGGACGGACGGGAGACCTGGGAAGGCTGGGAGGACTCCGCTGTCCCGCCCGAGCGCCTCGGCGACTATCTACGTGAACTGAAGAAGCTGTTCGCCGACTTCGGCTACGGGCACCCTTCGTTGTACGGGCACTTCGGCCAGGGGTGCGTGCACACCCGCATCCCCTTCGACCTGACCTCCGCCAACGGGGTGCAGGAATTCCGGCGGTTCCTGCACAGGGCCGCGGACCTGGTAGTGGCCCACGGCGGGTCGCTGTCGGGTGAGCACGGGGACGGCCAGGCCCGTGGCGAGCTGCTGGTCCGCATGTTCGGAGACCGGCTCGTGAGTGCGTTCGGTGCGGTGAAGAGGCTCTTCGATCCGGACAACCGGATGAACCCGGGCAAGGTCGTCGATGCCAACCCCGTTGACGCGAATCTGCGTCTGGGTCCGCTGTGGCGGCCGGTGAGCCATGAGACGCGCTTCGCGTACCCCGAGGATGACCACTCCTTCACCCGCGCTGTGATGCGTTGTGTCGGCATCGGCAACTGCCGCACCCACACAGGCGGCGTGATGTGTCCCTCGTACCGGGCGACCAAAGAAGAAGAACATTCAACGCGGGGGCGATCCCGGCTGCTGTTCGAGATGCTGGGCGGCCACGCCGACTCCACCATCAGCAATGGCTGGCGCTCCACGGAGGTCAGGGACGCGCTCGATCTGTGTCTGGCGTGCAAGGGCTGCAAGTCCGATTGTCCGGTAGGCGTCGACATGGCGACCTACAAAGCCGAGTTCCTCTCCCATCACTACGCCGGACGGCCGCGGCCGGCTGCGCACTACTCAATGGGCTGGCTGCCGCTGTGGGCCCGCCTCGCGGGCCTGGCTCCGCGAGCGGTGAACGCCGCGCTTAACGCGCCTGGGTGGGCGCGCCTGGGCAAGGCTCTGGCCGGCGTCGCGGCCGAGCGGGACGCTCCGCTGTTCGCTGAGCAGTCCTTCGTCCAGTGGTGGAAGGCGCGCGGCGTGCCCGAACCGGACCCGGCAGATCCCCGAACGGTCGTGCTGTGGCCCGACACGTTCAGCAACGCCTTCCACCCCGCGGTGGCCAAGGCTGCCGTCCGTGTGCTGGAGGACGCCGGGTACCACGTCACCGTACCGGCCCGTGCGGTGTGCTGCGGCCTGACCTGGATCTCTACGGGGCAACTGGCCACGGCTAAAAAGGTACTCGGCCGCACCGTCGACGTGCTGCGGCCGTGGATCGAGGCCGGAACCCCGATCGTGGGACTCGAGCCCTCATGCACAGCGGTGTTCCGCTCGGATGCACTCGAGCTCTTCCCCGAGGACCAGGACATGCAGCGGCTCGCCGGCCAGTTCCGCACCCTCTCCGAGTTCCTGGTCAACGACGCTCCCCACTGGCAGGCGCCGTCCCTCGGACGGGCCGCCACGGTACAGACGCACTGCCATCAGCACGCCGTCATGAAGTACGACGCCGACCGCGAGCTGATGCGCCGCTGCGGCATCGAGCCCGATGTCCTCGACGCCGGATGCTGCGGGCTCGCCGGAAACTTCGGCTTCGAGCGCGGGCACCACTCCCTGTCGATGGACATCGCGGAGCAAGGAGTGCTGCCCGCCGTCCGGAACACCGCCCCTGACGCCCTGGTGATCGCGGACGGGTTCAGCTGCCGCACCCAGATCGAAGCAGGCCGAACGGGCCGCCGGGCTGTCCACCTGGCCGAAGCACTCGCCCTCGGCCTGGACGGTCCACTGCCCCATGACCATCCGGAAAAGCTTACGAACCGCCCACGGGCATCAATGCGCGACGGACACCTGCTCGTCGCCGGGGCCGCGGCCGGCATCGGGATCGGGCTCGCTGCAGTTGCCGCAAGTGCTTTCCGACGGGCCAGATGAGTAGCACCACTGGCCTGCACACCAACCCGAGAAAGGACTACCGCTCGTGTCCACGAAGGTCTCCGACTACATCCTGCAGCGGCTGTGTGAGTGGGACGTTGAGCATGTGTTCGCTTATGCGGGCGACGGCATCAACGGACTTCTCGCTGCTTGGGGCCGCGCCGACAACCAGCCGGCGTTCATCCAGTCTCGCCACGAGGAGATGTCGGCGTTCCAGGCTGTCGGCTACGCCAAGTTCTCCGGCAAAGTCGGGGTGTGCGCCGCCACCTCGGGCCCCGGAGCCATCCATCTACTCAACGGCCTTTACGACGCAAAACTCGACCATGTGCCCGTCGTCGCCATCGTAGGGCAGACCAACCGCAGTGCCATGGGCGGCTCCTACCAGCAGGAAGTCGACCTGCTCAGCCTGTACAAGGACGTGGCGTCAGACTTCTGCGAGATGGTGACCGTTCCGGAGCAGTTGCCGAACGTCATCGACCGCGCGATGCGCACAGCGTATGCCCGGCGCACGGTCACGGCCGTCATCATCCCCGCCGATGTGCAGGAGCTGGACTACTCTCCGCCGACCCATGCCTTCAAGATGGTGCCCTCCAGCATGGGCATCGGAGGCTATGCACCCGTGCCCGCCGACGAAGACATCCAGCGGGCCGCACAAATCCTCAACTACGGGGAAAGGGTCGCGATCCTCATCGGCCAGGGTGCCCGCGGAGCACGGCAAGAAGTCGAACAGCTCGCCGATGTCCTGGGCGCAGGCGTCGCAAAGGCCCTCCTGGGCAAGGACGTTCTGCGGGACGACCTTCCCTACGTCACGGGTGCCATCGGCCTGCTGGGCACACGTCCCTCATACGAACTGATGCAGGACTGCGACACCCTGCTGGTGATCGGCTCCAGCTTCCCTTACACACAGTTCCTTCCGGAGTTCGGCCAGGCACGAGCCGTGCAGATCGACATCGACCCGCACATGATCGGGCTTCGGTACCCGTTCGAAGTGAACCTCGTCGGGGACGCACGCGAAACCCTGAAGCGGCTCCTGACGCACCTGGAGCCCAAACAGAACCGGGCGTGGCGGGACAAGGTGGAGACGAATGTGGCTCGCTGGTGGGACGTCATGCAACGACGAGCTGCCGTGGACGCCGACCCCATCAACCCCGAGTACGTGATCCACGCGCTTGACCAACGGCTGCCGGCGGACGCGATCGTCACCGCCGACTCGGGATCGTCCGCCAACTGGTACGCCCGGCACCTGCGCCTGCGCGGAGACATGCGGGGCTCCCTGTCCGGGACGCTGGCCACGATGGGCCCGGGGGTTCCCTACGCGATCGGCGCAAAGTTCGCCCAACCCGGCCGGCCGGCCATCGCCCTGGTCGGGGACGGGGCGATGCAGATGAACGGCATGATGGAGATGGTCACCGCAGCCAAGTACTTCCAGCAGTGGGACGATCCGCGGCTGGTCGTGGCCGTACTCAACAACGGTGACCTCAACCAGGTCACATGGGAGTTGCGTGCGATGTCCGGTACCCCACAGTTCGAGGAATCGCAGCACATCCCCGACCTGCCCTATGCGGAGATCGCCGAGCGCATCGGACTCCATGGCGTCCGGGTGGAAAAGCCCGAGCAGGTCGAGGAGGCATGGGAGGAGGCCCTCGCCGCCACGCGTCCCTTCGTCATCGACTTCCGTACCGACCCCGCCGTCCCACCGATCCCACCCCATGCCTCGCTCGACCAGATCGAGGCCGCAGCGGCGTCGATCCTCAAGGGCGACAGCGGCCGGGCCGCCATGATCAAGCAGGGGTTCAAGGCCAAGGTCCAGGAAATGCTCCCGGGCCGTCGGCACCGCGGCGACCGGCCAGGAGCAGAGGCAGACGACTGATGAGCACACATCCTCCCCCCGGCAGGACGGCGCAGCCAGTCGAACACGTCGAGGCAGCGGTGTTCACCATCCCCACCGACCTGCCGGAAGGAGACGGCACACTCACGTGGAGCTCAACGACGCTGATCCTGGCACGGGCACGCGCCGGAGGTCTCGAGGGACTCGGCTACACGTACGGTGCTGCGGCCGCCGCGGATGTCATCACCACGCACCTGGCGCCGGTCATCACGGGCCAGAGCGCCTTTGACGTCCCCGCGGCCAACGAGGCCATGACCCGGGCAGTCCGCAACGCGGGCCGCCCCGGCCTCGTCGCTGGCGCCATCTCCGCCGTCGACATAGCCCTCTGGGACCTCAAGGCCCGCCTGCTCGGACTGCCGCTCGTCGCTCTCCTCGGCGCCTGCCGCGCGAAAGTGCCAATCTACGGCAGCGGCGGCTTCACCACCTATGACGACCAGCAGCAGGACCGGCAGTTGCGGCACTGGTGCGAGGGACAGGGCATCCCTCGTGTCAAGATCAAGATCGGCGAGTCGTGGGGCAGGGAAGAGGAGCGGGACAGGGAGCGGGTGGCACAGGCCCGCGCGAGTATCTCCGAGGACACGCAGCTTTTTGTGGACGCCAACGGCGCCTACAGTCCCAAGCAGGCCGTCCGCCTCGCCGCATTCCTCGCCGACCACGACGTCACCTGGTTCGAAGAACCAGTTTCGTCCGACGATCTCGCCGGCCTGTCCCACATCCGCGCTCAGGTGACCTGTGACGTGGCGGCCGGGGAGTACGGCTACACCCTGCCCTACTTCCGCCACATGCTGGCCGCCGCCGCGGTGGACTGCCTCCAGGCCGACGCAACCCGCTGCGGCGGCATCACCGTCTGGCTGCGAGCCGCAGCCCTTGCCGAAGCCTCCTGCCTGGAAATCTCAAGCCACTGTGCACCCCATGTCCATGCCCATCCGGCCGCGGCCGTGCCCAACCTGCGTCACGTCGAGTGGTTCCACGACCACGTCCGCGTGGAGAGCCTGCTCTTCGACGGTGCTCTCGACCCCACAGGCGGCAGGCTTCGGCCACCGGCTGACCAACGGCCGGGGCACGGACTGACCCTGAGCGCCGGGGCGGAGCAGTACCGCACCGCGTGACCTGCGGAGAAACCGTGACGTCCGTCCGCAGGCTTTCTGCGCCCACGCCTCGTCCGTGCCGACCTGGGAACCCGCCGAACAACCGAAGGGAGACATCAAGGTGACTGCAACGGTCGTCATCACGGGCGCCAGCGCCGGTATCGGCAGGGCCACCGCGAGACTCTTCGCCGAGCGAGGCGACAACGTGGTCCTGCTGGCCCGCGGCCACAAGGGACTGGCCGCTGGCGCAGCCGAAGTCGAGGAACTCGGCGGCCGCGCTCTGACCATACCCACCGACGTCGCCGACTACGACCAGGTAGAAGCGGCCGCCCGTGCTGCAGAGGACGCATTCGGCCCCATCGACATCTGGGTGAACGTCGCATTTGCGTCCGTCTTCGCGCCCTTCACCGAGATCGAGCCCGAGGAATATCGCCGCATCACGGAGGTGACTTACCTCGGCTACGTGCACGGCACGCGCGCCGCGCTCACCCGGATGCTTCCCCGCGACACGGGCACGATCGTCCAGGTCGGATCCGCTCTCGGCGACCGGTCGATCCCCCTGCAATCCGCATACTGCGGCGCCAAGCACGCAGTCAACGGGTTCACCTCCAGCATCCGCACCGAACTTCTGCACGGGGGAAGCGGGGTCCACATCACGGTCGTCCAGATGCCCGCCGTCAACACTCCGCAGTTCTCCTGGGTGAAGTCCCGACTGCCCAAGCGTCCACAGCCGGTACCACCTATCTACCAGCCCGAGGTTGCCGCCCGCGCCGTGCTCCGTGCGGCAGACCATCCACGCCGCAAGCAGTACTACGTAGGGGCATCCACCGCCGCGACCATCATCGCCAACAAGGTGGCGGCTCCTCTGCTGGATCGCTACCTTGCACGAACCGGGTTCTCGTCCCAGCAGACCGAGCAGGTTCCCAGTAGCCCACGGCAATACAACCTCTGGCAGCCCGCCGACGACACCCGCGACTATGGCGCCCATGGGGTCTTCGACAACCGCGCCCACCCGCGATCAACCGAAGCGGCACTGGCACGGCACCCGGCCACCGGCCCCCTCACCGTCGCTGCTGGAACCGCACTGATCTGGGCAGTGCTCCGACGAATGCGGCGCTGAACTCCGAACCGCTCGCCCCAGGAAGGAACGGCGGCGTCAGGCCGCCGAGAGCCGTCGACGGCAGCGGCGAGGGCCCACTGCTCTCGGAGTGCGGCACTGGTGCGGTGATGTATCTGCCGACAGAAGCACAAGCAGTCCCTGCTTTGTGCAGAGCCCTTCCTGTGCCGAGAGCAATGCCCGCCGCAGTCCGGTCCGCGCCACCCTCGTCAACTCGCGCTTGCGTGGATTGACATTCGCTCAAGGTGGGCGCATCCCTGGGCGGTCAGGCGTGTCGGGCTTCAGTATTCTGAAGATGGAGGATCTTCGTTCCAGACCTGCCTGTACCAGGTACCCGCATCAGCGGGAACGGGCAGCGCGAAGCCCGAGGAGGCGCCATGCCGGAGTTCGGCTATTTTCTGTCGTGTGAGGAGCACAGCCCGGCAGAACTGGTGGAACAGGCCCGGATGGCCGAACAGGCAGGTTTCACCAGTCTCTGGGTTTCGGACCACTACCACCCCTGGAACGACCACCAAGGGCAGAGCCCCTTCGTGTGGTCGGTGATCGGCGCGTTGTCCCAGGCCGTGTCGCTTCCCGTCGAGACGGCAGTCACCTGCCCTCTCGTACGAATCCATCCGGCGGTGGTGGCCCAGGCCGCCGCCACAAGTGCCGTCCAGCTCGGTGGACGGTTCCGCCTGGGCGTCGGCACTGGTGAAGCATTGAACGAGCACATCCTCGGCAGCCCGTGGCCGGAGACCTCTGTCCGGCTGGAGATGCTGGAGGAAGCCGTTCACCTCATGCGCCTGCTATTCACCGGCGAACAGGTGAGCCATCGCGGGAAGCACTACACCGTGGAGAACGCCCGCCTGTACACCGTGCCCGACGAGCCGGTACCGATCGATGTGTCAGCCTTCGGTCCCCGGGCCGCTGAAGTAGCCGGACGGATCGGAGACGGCTTCATCACCATGACGCCGGACAGGAGTTTGATCGAACGCTTCCACAGCAGCGGTGGGAGCAAACCGGTCTACGGAGGGCTGAAAGTGTGCTGGGGAACCGACAAGGAAGAGGCTCTCCGTACCGCGCATCATCTGTGGGCCAACGAGCAGCTGCCTGGCGAACTGCCCCAGATCCTGCCCACCCCACGGCACTTCGAGCAAGCGTCGCAACTGGTCACACCAGACCAGGTGCAGGCCGCGGTGCCCTGCGGCAATGACGTTGAGGCCCACGTCAAAGCCCTCACCAAGTACGTGGAGGCGGAATTCGACACCGTGTACGTCAGCCAGATCGGGAAAGACCAGCGCGGCTTCTTCAACTTCTACCGCAGCGAAGTACTGCCCCGCCTCGGAGCCTGACACCGAGCCCCCGCATCCCGCCACACGACTCCGTGGAGACGGCGGTCCGGTGATCCACACGACCCGGCTCGGGCCGAGCAAGACAGTCACGCTCACCAGCGCATCAGCCAGGCGTCCGCGAAACCACAGGAGTTCCGCCAGGCGTAGGCCGGCGTGTGCCGGTTCCGGGCCCAGGGCTCTTACAGGCTTGTCAGGAGCTGGGGTGCCAGGTTTTTGATCGTAGTGTCCGTCCACCGCATCTGCCGCGGCGCGTGGGGATGGCATGCGGAGACGAGCGCGAAAACTCATCGTGTAGCTCCTCGCGGGGCGCGCAGTGAAAGTCGGCGCTTCGGCCCCGTCACACGACGAGGCGCATCTGTACGGACTGCTCACGCGATTCCAGGACTTGGGCCTGGACATGGTGGAGATGCGCCGACTATCGGGCTGACCGGATACCACCCAGCGGCAGTGCTCAACGGGGTGGTGCAGCAGCGGCAACCGGATGATGAAAGCGGTCCAGGCGTTGTGTCGTCTTGGCTGGTCCGTCGGGTGCGCGTACGAAGTCCGGGTAAGCCGGCGTGGCCTGGTCGGGTCCCGGTCGGCATCGTGCCTCGAAGACTGGAGACGACACATGACGACCGCGCGAGAGATCATGACGCGGGGCGCAGAATGCATCGGCGCAGAGGAGACCGTGCTGCTCGCGGCGCAGAAGATGACCGACATGGGAGTCGGCGCACTGCCGATCTGCGGCACGGACAACCGGCTCAAAGGCATGCTGACCGACCGCGACATCGTGGTGAAGGTCCTGGGTGCGGGCAAGGACCCGGCCAGCACCCAGGCAGGCGAACTGGCCCAGGGAGAGGCAGTGACCATCGGTGCCGACGACGACGCTGCAGAGATTATGCGTACGATGACCGAGCACAAGGTCCGGCGGCTGCCGGTCATCGACGGCCACGACCTGGTCGGCATGGTGGCCCAGGCCGACGTCGCCCGCGCCCTGCCCGACCCGCAGGTCGGTGACCTGCTCCAAGCCCTCTCCTCAGACTGACGTCCCTTGCCGAGATGCGCTGCCGCCCGTGACGGTCGGCGGCTTCTCGCGCCGGGAGGCCCTGCGGGCAGCCACGTCGGTGGGCACGCCGGTGTTGTGCCCAAGGGCGTTCTGCCGGGTTTCGTGCCAGCAGTCAGGGGCACCCGCAGGGAGCGGTTGAGCGGCCGCGTGAAGGTGAGGGACAAGGGCACGGTGTCGGTGGGCTCCGTGCCCGGCACCGCAGACCCGCAACGATCGAGGACTCAGCGCCGCGCTGCTCGGGGAGGCTCAGGCTGCAGTCTGGTGACCTCGATGGAGTATGCCTGCTCGGCAAGAATCCTGTGGTCGGCGTCGATCAGTCTGGCCTGGCCATCGTAAAGTCCCTGCGCGCCCAGTCCCCTGGGCATCCGTTGCACGGGAAGCACCACCTCATAGGGCCCGTCCGCCCTGAAGTCCCCCAGCACTCGCGCCGGGCCACCTCCGCCCCCTCTTTCCACCACGCGTCCACGACTTTTAGGCCCCCAACAGCGCCACCTGCCACCCGGAACGTCAAACCGCCCGGCATCCGTTCCCTCGCGCAGCACCACCGGGCTCGAGTGGATGTGCATAGCGCCATTTATGCCGAGGTGAGGGTCCACAGGGTGGCTGTGACGTTGTTCAGCGGCCCCGGCATGTTGGCTTCGAGCGGCCCCAGTTGGTGGGTCGCACGGGCGCATTGAGGGGTGGTGACGAGGCGAAGTGGCCCCACCTCGAGTCTTGCGGTGAGACGGTTCCTGTGGTCTCCGGCAGGGGCGGTGCTGTGGATGTCTTTGTCCAAGCAGGAGCTGTTCGACCGGATCCGGCGGGACAGCTGGCAGCGGCAGCTGTCGATCCGCGCTCTGTCGCGGAAGTACGGCGTTCACCGCCGCCTGGTACGGGAGGCACTCTCCTCGCCGGTCCCTACCCCGCGCCGCCGACCGGTGAGGACATCACCTCGGATGGAGCCGTACAAGAAGACGGTCGACGCCTGGCTGCGGGCTGATCTGGAGGCTCCGCGCAAGCAGCGGCACACCGTGCGTCGGATTGTCGCGCGGATCGAGGAGGAGTTCGGCGAGGCGATCCCGTATCCGACGGTCCGGGACTTTGTCGCAGCCCGGCGCAAGGAGATCGCAGCCCAGGCGGGGGCTCCTGTTGAGGCGTTCGTGATCCGGCACAATGCACTCGGTGCGGACGCCGAGGTCGACTTCGGGGACGTTTACGTGGACCTGGCCGGCCAGCGCACCCGCTGCTATCTGTTCGCCTTCCGTCTGGCCTATTCCGGCAAGGCCGTGCACTGCATCTCGCGCTCCTGCGGTCAGCAGGCGTTCTTCGAAGGACACGTCCACGCGCTGACCACGCTGGGCGGAGTGCCGACCGGTCAGGTCCGCTACGACTGTGAGGATGATCGGGTGCCGCTCCGGGCGGTGGCCTGACTCGCGCTACGACTGGCTTCGTGCCTTGAGTTTGATCTGTCGGCCACTGCCTGGGGCGGTACTTGCTGCCGCCGGGCAGGGAACGTGTCCCGATAGGGGCCTTCGCGACAGGCACCGTCACAGTCTTGACCGTCCCCGGCCCGGCGACAGCCACCGGTTCCCGAGGCGATCAGGAGACAGGCGACCTTGCCCAGCATCACGCAATCCGCTGCCCCATGTCACGTTCCAGCCGACGCCGCGGAGGAGGTTCTGCTCGGCGTGGACACCCACAAGGATGTCCACGCGGCCGCCGTGATCACCTTGCTCGGGGCCACGTTGGACAGCCGCAGCTTCCAGACCACCGCCGAAGGCTATCGCCAGCTCGTCGCCTGGGCCCGCTCGTTCGGCACGCTGCGACGGGCCGGAGTCGAGTGCACCGGCTCCTACGGCGCCGCGCTGGCCCGGCACCTGCACGCCGAAGGCATCGAGGTGACCGAGGTCAACCAGCCCGACAAGGCAGCACGCCGACGCCACGGGAAGACCGATGCCATCGATGCCGAGGCCGCCGCCCGCGCGGTGCTGTCCGGACGCGCGACCTCCATGGCGAAGGCAAGCGACGGCCCCGTGGAGATGCTGCGGCTGTTCAAGCTGGCGAAAGGATCCGCGATCAAGTCGCGGACGCAGGCGATCAACCAGCTCAAGAGCGTCCTCGTCTCGGCAGACTCCGGCCTGCGCGAGTCGCTGGCCGGACTCACCAACCCGCACCTGTTCAAACGCTGCGCCCAGCTGGAGACCCGGGGAGCCGGGCCCGTCCTCGCCGCCCGCCACACGCTGCGACTGCTGGCCCGCCGCATCCAGCACCTGACCGAGGAGATCGACGACCTCAACCAGCAAATAGCCGCCGCCGTCGATGCAAGTACCCCCGGCCTGCTTGACGTCCGCGGTGTCGGGCCGGACAGCGCCGCAGCCCTACTCATCTCCGCCGGCGACAACCCCGAACGCCTCACCAGCGAGGCCTCCTTCGCCGCCTTGTGCGGCACCAGCCCGGTCGAGGCATCCTCCGGCAAGACCCAGCGCCGCCGCCTCAACCGCGGTGGCGACCGCCAGGCCAACGCCGCCCTCTACCGGATCGTCCTCAGCCGCCTGCGCTGGGATGACCGTTCCCGGGACTACCTGCAGCGACGCCTCGCCGAAGGCAAGACGCGGCGAGAGATCATCCGCTGCCTGAAACGGTACGTCGCACGAGAGATCTACCGGCTCATCGTCACCACGGGCGTCCCCGCTGACCACACAGGTCCCGCAGGAGCTGTTGCTTGACATCCATAGGGGCATCAACCTCAGGCCGGCCGTGAAGAAGGTAATCTTCCGCAGCCGCTCGCGGGAGGAGAACCCGCGCTGGACCAATTTCCATGAGTACTACGGATTCACTCCGTTCTACTGCGAGCCGGGCCTGCGCGGCGCCCACGAGAAGGGCGGAGTCGAAGGTCAGGTCGGCTACTTCCGCCGCAACTACCTCACTCCGGTGCCGCAGGTGGACAGCCTGGACGAACTCAACGGTCGGCTAGCCGAGTTCGAGGCGAAGGAGGACGAGCGGCGGATCGGAGCGAGGATGCGGACCATCGCGCAGGACTACGCCCGCGAGGCCGGCCATCTGCTGCCTTGCCGGACGATCCGTTCGCCACCGGGATCACCCTCACTCCCCGCGTCGACCGTTACGGCATGATCACCGTGAAGATGTGCCGGTACTCGGTCCCGGTCCGCTTCATCGACCGCAAGGTCACAGTCACGCTTACCTGCGACGAGCTGACCGTCTATGACGGCCGACGGGAGATCGCCCGCCACCGGCGACTGACCGGGCGCGGTGCCGAACACCTCGTGCTGGACCACTACTTGGAAGCCCTGCTGACCAAGCCGGGTGCACTGGAACGCTCCGAGGCCCTCCACCAGGCCCGCACCGAAGGCACCTTCACCGCCGTCCATGACGCCTTCTGGGCCGCGGCCAAGAAGGCCCTCGGCGACATCGAAGGAACGAAGGCCCTGGTCAAAGTGCTGTTGCTGCACCGTCATCAGCAGCACGCCGACGTGGTGGCCGGGATCCGCACCGCCCTTGCGACCGGCACCTTCAATGAGGACGTCATCGCACTGGAGGCACGCAAGGCGGCCCAGGCAGCCGGGCGGGCACCGACCGTCACCGCCGGCGCCCCCGCCTCGGAGCCGTTGGATCTGGACCCGGCCCAGGTCACGCCCCTGACCCCGCGCCGTCTCGCCCGTGCCCTGCCCGCCGATCAGCGACCCCTGCCCCGCCTGGAGCAGTGGGACGAGCTGTTGCAACTTCGCCGGAAGGACTCATCATGACCGCTGCCCATCACGCGCTGACCGCACAGGCATCCGACGCGGCGATCGACACTGCCTGCCGTATGCTGCGGCTGCCCACCATGCGAGCCCACGCCGCCGACACGATCGCACGGGCCGAACGAGAGGGCCTGTCCTATGCCGGGTTCCTCGCCGAGCTGTTGATGGCCGAGTGCGAAGACCGGGACCGGCGCCGGGCCGAACGGCGCATCCGCGCGGCGCATTTTCCGCGCGAGAAGTCGCTGCGGGAGTTCGACTACAGCGTCAATCCCAACGTCGATCCGGCGGTGATTAACAACCTCGCCACCTGTGAGTGGATCGCCAAGGGTTACCCCCTGTGTCTGATCGGGGACTCGGGCACCGGCAAGTCGCACCTGTTGATCGCGCTGGGCACCACGGCGGCCATGGCTGGCTACCGCGTCCGCTACACCACCGCAGCAGCCTTGGTGAACGAGCTGGTCGAGGCGGCAGACGACAAGCAGCTGGGCAAGACCATCGCCCGCTACGGGCGCGTCGACCTTCTCGAAATCGATGAGCTCGGCTATCTCGAACTGGACCGCCGAGGCGCGGAAATGCTCTTCCAGGTTCTCACTGAACGGGAGGAAAAGAGCAGTATCGCGATCGCCTCCAACGAGGCTTTCACGGGCTGGAGCAGGACCTTCACCGATCCGCGGCTCTGCGCGGCGATCGTGGACCGGCTCACCTTCAACGCCTCCATCATCGAGACCGGCACCGAGTCATATCGCCTGGCTCGCTCCAAAGCCCAGAAGAACACAGCCGCAGGGTGACACGCTCTGGTCAGAAGCAGTGAAGAAAACCCCGGGTTGATCGCGCATGGGGTGAAGGTTCTCGTGACGCGGCTGAGAGAGCCGAGTGCGGACCGCAACTGTCGTCACCGCAGCCGGTAGAACCAACTTCCCTCATAGTCACGGTCGACGGTCTCCTGTGACTCGATCGTGAGCCCGTCACAGAGTTCCGCCATGTCGTGCTCGGCGACGACCCTGCGAACGCGACCGTCAACGGTTGCGTCCTGCTGGCAAGCGTCGCGCTCTTGGTCTGTTGAGACGCCGAGCCACACCCAGTAGTAGAAGGGCTCGCTGAACGCGACGACGAACTCGACAAGGCTGACACCGTTAGTGGCGAACTCACGGAGCAAGCCTTCCTTGACGCCCTCCAAGCGTTCCCACTCCGGCTTCGGCTGCTTTTGGCTCCACAGCCTCTGGCCCCTTTTCTTACTCATTCCCAGTTCTCCCCCCTGCTGCTGCTTCAGCAACGGACCAACAGCCATTAGCCGATCCAGCCACCCAGAGATCATAGACGCCGAGGGATTCCGCTGGCCGCCACAGTGATAGGACGCCTCAGGTGGTCCCAACGCAAGCCATTCCTCGGGGCCACTTCAGAACGTCCGCAAGCCTCGAAGTCTCGACCAACTGGGGCCGCTCGAAGCCAACATGCCGGGGCCCCTGAACAACGTCACAGCCACCACAGGGCGGGTGCCGGGATGCGTGCGGAGTCCTCCGGCCGAGGAGCCACGTGTGCGCGGTCGGAATTGCGTACAGATCACGCCAACCAGCTGCGCAACGGCCTGTCGGCGGTGCGCCATCCGACGAGGTTGCTGGCGCCCCTGAGCTACAGCCAGTCGGTTGACCGGCTGTAGAAGTTCACACGGGACAGCCGCGCGTAGGAGCCGCTGTGGCTCCGCTTGGAGACCAGCATCATCCCCACCGGTGCTGCCAGCTCTTCCATCGTTTCGCGGCGCTCGCCGTCGGTCCCAACACGCAGCACGCCCAGGCGCTCCGTTCCGTCCAAAATGGGCAGCCAGTGCTGGTGGTGGCCGTCGACCGACGCGGACAGCGGTTGGGGGGTCTGGAAGAGCCGGCCGGGCGAAGTGCCGTTGATGTGCAGTTCCTGCCCGCCGCGTCCCGCGTCGTTCCGCCGTCGGCGCCTTCACGGGCGAAGGCAGGGGCCACCGCCCTGCCGATGCCGGAATCACCGCTGGTCACTACGGCGGCGCGGTCAGAAGAAGCCCGCTCACCTGGTAGGACGACTTCGCCATGATCGAGCGGCGGGCCACTGGCCCGGTCCAGCCGGGAGACCTGTCGTGCTTTTGGCTCATCCTGCAGTTCTGCGAAACCTGATCGAGCAGTACGAGACGCTGAAGGTCCGGCACGCTGAAACGGCAGTGCCGAAGTCCAGCGACGGATGGACGATGTTGCCTACACCCTGTGCATCTCCACCGGTACCAGCGACGTGGACGCGGCTCTCATAGCCGCCCGCTACCAACTCCCTGGCGCCCGTGCTGAAGATGATTCGCTTCTCGCGAGCTAAAGCACTTGCAGAAGGTTGGATGGCGACAGCTGCTGTTGTCTCGTTGTCGAGGTACATGTATCGGCGCTTGTCATATCGGGTGGCCACGGCACGGTGCTGCTTGAGGCGGTTGCTTCTTGGTCCGCTCTTCGTCGAAGCCCGGTGGCTGTCCGCGCGTCAGCCTTTGCGCAGGCGGGCGGCCCGGCTGCCGGTCTTCTCCGGGATGGTGTGCGGGAACCGAGGAGCACTATCTGTACCCGGCGGTAGGCGAGCACGTCGAGGGCGGGGATGAGATCGCGGACAAGGAGATCGCCGATCACGCCACGGTGGAACGGCTCCTTAAGGACCAGCTGAAGCTCGACGTGAGCGAGCACGTGCGCGACGAGGAGAACCGGTTGTTCCCCCTGCTCGCTTCGGCCTGTGCCACACGCGCTGGACGAGCTGGGCGACAAGATCCGCACCGCGAAAGAGACCGCTCCCACACGCCCCCACCCCTCCGCACCGGACACCCCGCCGGGCAACAAGCTGCTGGCCCCCGGCGCGGGCCTGGTGGACCGAGCCCGGGACCTGCTGACCGGCCGCGGCAAGAGCTGACACGCCCGCAGACGTGATAACTCCGGCCGCTGGCCGTGTCAGGAGCAGAGACAAGGAGAGAAGACGATGACCACCGCACAAGAAATTATGACCGAGGGCGCCGAATGTATCGGCGCGGACGAGAGCGTTCGGGAAGCGGCCAAAAAGATGAAGCAGCTCGGTGTAGGAGCGCTGCACATCTGCGGCACCGGCAACAGGCTCAAGGGCATGCTCACCGACCGCGACATCGTGGTGAAGGTCCTCGGCGCAGGCAAGGACCCTTCCTCAGTCACGGCCGGCGAGCTGCGCAGGGCGAGGCAGTCACGATCGGCGCCGACGACGACGCAGAAGAGAGTCGGTGACCTCCTCGAGGCCTTGTCCACCGACTGAGTCCCTCTACCAGGCCCCGGTTTGCCTCCCCGCGACCGGGGCCCTTTTTGTTGCTTGGCAGGCTGAAGTGGAGACAAGAGTGGTGCGCAGGGACTTGCGAAGGTATTCGGCTGACGGTCTGGACAGCGCAGGCTGGGTGACCAGCCAGAACACTGATTGCCGCGGGACCCGTGCGGGCATGGGTTGTGGCGTGAGCGGTAGGGAAGACAATGCCGGAGCAGCGAGCCCGCCCGGTCCATCCGACCCGATGGCAGCGCTGGAGGAGGAGGTGGAGCAGCTGAAGCATGCCCTGGTATCCCATGCGGTGATCGATCAAGCGATCGGCACGCTCATCGCCCTGGGCCATGTCGACGCGAGGCAGGGATGGGCAGTGCTGCAGCAGGTTTCCCAGCACACCAACATCAAGCTGCGGCATGTCGCCGAACTCATCATCACCTGGGCGCAGACAGGTGACCTCGCCGCCGATATCCGGACAGAGCTCCAGCAAGCCCTGCGCGAGCAGGTGAGGCCCGAAACCAAGTGAGTTGACCTCGCCGCGGCCCGGACCGCTGACCCGCAGCCGCCCGCACGGGCTGGCGACGAAGTCGGCGGCCGCGCAGCCCGACCAAGCGCGCCCTTGCTCAGGCGACCCTCCGCACAGGCAGCACCTGCTCCACCCCAGTGGCCTCAAGCAACCGCACGACAACCGGCGCAACCGGTCCGGACACGCCGAAGGACACGCCCGTCGCGCGGGCATGCTCGCACGCATGGAGCAGCACATTCAGCCCCGAGCAGTCGCAGAACGACACCTCACTCAAGTCCACATCGACACCTTGGACGCCGCTGGCGACAGCGGCCTCCAGCTCATCACCCAGCCGAGGCGAGGTCAGGTAGTCCACCTCGCCTGCAACCGGCACCGTCGTGCGGCCCTTCGCCGTCATGCTGCACACGCGCAAACGCTTGCCGGACCCATGCTGCGAGAAGCTGTCCATGCAAGTCAGCCTTTCCACTACGGCAGCCGTCAATCTCGACATCGGACGTTGCCGAGGGTGCGGCGAGTTCGTCCGGCTGCCGCCCACCAGCGTCCTCCGGTGTCCTCAGGGCAGCGGCGTCTGCTTCCTGGCCCTGGCGATCTCGGGCAGGGCAGCGCGAAATCGCCGCCGCGTCCGCGATTTCGTCGTACTCGCGCAGGCTCGGCGCGGGAGCCGGGGATCGGGGGCCGGGATCGGGATCGTCCGACAGCACGGCCAGGGCGGTCCACGGCCGTGGATCTCGCCACCGCCGGATATGGCCTGGGCGGTTCAGGCCCGCCAGCACCTAGTGTGAGCGGTCACGAAATTCGGCTCTGTCGAGGATCTTGTGAAGTCTGCCGATCGAGCACGCTGAGCAGGATCATTGTTGTCCGGTACTGCGCAGTGCAACCGCGATGTGGCTGTAGCTGGGTATGGACGCTCCGTTGGCCTTCTCATAACGGACTGCCTGTGCGAGCCCGAGCTTCTCCCCAGTGGACAGGGTCCGGTTCCCTGTCCACAACAGCACCTTCAGTTGCTCGTTTTTGATGGTGAGAAGTGGTTCGACAGGCTCCAACGGCAGGCCGGTACGGGCGCACCAATCGGCCACTGCGGTCCAGAAGCCGGTTAGGGTGCCCCAGCAGGCTGCACTGCGGGGGCCTAGCAGGGCGTACACCTCGTCGGGCGACCAGAACGTGTCGAGACCGTGCGACACAAGGTTCTGGATGTTCTCCAGCAGTGAGACGACGAACTCGTAGTTCGGCTCGTCCTCGAGCAATTCCTCCACGATCGCCAGAACCTCAGTGATCGCGCTGGAGTTGCGCTGGGCGACTCGATAGGCAACCTCTCGACCGACGACCTGGTCGTTCCCGTCATCTGTCGATCCGGGCCCGATCCCTGCAGCGTCAAGCAGTCGCCGAGAGCGCCCGGCCGGTCGTCGGCGCCATGGAATTCGCATCGTGTCTTCTCTTCTTCCGCATACTCCTCCAGAGACCCTTCCGCCCTGGGGCCGATCAGCATGACAGGGCGGTCACCGCATGCCCTATGCCGGGGGAGGTTCGGGCGCTGTCGACGAGCTTGAGACATCGGCAAGATCACGGGGCTGTGAAGTACGCGTCTGCGGAGGACATCGATGTTGGCCCGGCCAAATCCCATGCGTTTGAGGCTTGACGCGCGTCACGTAGCCCTCGACCTGGCCTGAGCTCCAGGAGGTGGAAAAGGCCGCGGTGACGGCGTCGATGTCGCGCCGCAAGCCGCTGACGAGGGAGTGCAGGGAGGGCAGATCGTCGGCGAGGACGCGGTCCATCCAGGTGGGCAGCAGGTCGCTGCGATGGTCGCGCATCATGGTGGCGAACTCGCGGACGTGGAATGCGGCGGCGTCGAGTTCGGGGCAGACGGTCCGGATCTCCTTGATCTCGGCCGCGTCGGTCTCGGCGAGGTGCTCGGGGCTTCGTCATGATCCAGCGGACGACATGGCGGGGCTTCGGCTCCGGCCGTGGTGTCGGAGGAGGCCCTGGCGGGTCCTTGAGAAGGGTGCTGTGGGGCTTGTTGAACGGGCGGAAGTAGCGCCGGACGCACTGGATGTCACCGGTGAAGCCCTGCTCGCGCAGTTCGCGGTGGAGCTGGGGAATGCTGTGGCAGCCATCTTCGGGGACTTGCGGCACCACGGCCGCAGGATCGCGGAGGAGAACCGCCAGCGCTCGCCGTGGCCTCGTCGACGCGCTTGTCGTTCACCCGCGGGGCCTTCGCCTCGACTGCTCCGGCCGCAGTGGTGACCTCCCGTGCCTGGTGGTAGCCGTTACGGACCACCAGGCGTCGGCCGTGCTGGTCACGCTGGTCCGCCAACTCGGCGATATAGGTGTTCACCTCAGCCTCCAAAGCGGCGGTCAACATCCGCCGAGCACCCTCCCGGACGATCTCGTCGATCAGCGACGACCCGCTGCCGGTGGTGCCGGCCGCGTTGACTACGGTGAGCACGGACGTTCAAGCGCAGGCCCAGGCATCCATGCCCTGCAGCCGCGCAAGCCTCTTGGCGGTTGCGATCTGCTCGGCTTGCGTAGCCAAGTCTGCTCGAGGGGCGTACTTCCGTCCTCCGGCGGCCACCCAACTTGACTGGGTGAACTGCAGGCCCCCGTAGTGCCCGTTGCCGGTGTTGGCATGCCAGTTGCCGCTGGACTCACACTGGGCGATGGCATCCCAGTCGACACGCAGAACAGCGTGGGTGAGGCCATGGGCCCGGGGTGTGACAAGAATGAGGACTGCCTGGGCCAAGACGGCAGCGCTGACCAGGCTTCGCGTGCGAGAGCTGCTCCGCGCAGGTCTTTCAATACGCATCCGGCTTCCTCCATTCGCCAAACTGCCGGCGGCGGCGGGCAGCTTCCCTCCGACCGTAGGGTCGTACGGCGCACTCTGC
Organism: Streptomyces sp. CA-135486; assembly: GCF_050936555.1. NCBI lineage: Bacteria > Bacillati > Actinomycetota > Actinomycetes > Kitasatosporales > Streptomycetaceae > Streptomyces > Streptomyces sp. CA-135486. The sequence goes on along the minus strand of NZ_JBNJMM010000002.1, from coordinate 3,916,741 downwards.
ACGTAATGTTGCATCCGCCAGCTCGGTGTGGCGTGGACTATCCCGCTCGCTCACTCGACCAGCTCAACTGGCGAGCAGTCCACGACCACCGGCATCCCGCTTCTTGTTCCGAAACCCTCGCCTATGCCGTGTCCGGCTTCGGCGCACTGCGTTCCCTCTGCCGGACTCATCAGTTCAGGCCACCTAGGTGACATCCGCCTGCGACACCGTTGCAGCCCCTTCTCGCACCTGTCGCAGCGCGCTTAGCCCCAATGCTGGTGACCTAGGTCTTGCCTTGTCGGTTGATGGTGACGGCGTCGGGTGCGAGGGAGGCCCAGTTGCGGTGTGCGGCGCGTTTGAGGGGCCAGTTGGACATCTTGCGTTTGATCACGACGGGGCAGGTCCGGCGGCGTCCTGTGGGCAGCAGGCGTTCGGCGATCTCAGCCCTGGTGCGGGTCAGCGCCCGGGCGAGTCTGCCGGGGGAAAACGCCGCCTGGGCCGGGACCTGGCGACGCACGATCCGCAGGGACCGGGGAAGGACAGGCGGTCGGGGCCGAGTCCCTGGTCGGGTGCGGCCTGGTGCATCAGCTGCCGGACGGCGTGATGAACGAGGAGGAAGCCGGTCTCCTGTTTCACGCCCCACCGGTACTTCGAACGCAGGAGGAGTTTCGGGGCCGCGCTGGTGGGTCTTGATCTCGTCCAGCGTGGTCTCGATCTCCCAGCGCTGGGCTGGATGTGAGCCCGCCGGGGGCGGTGCACTGTGTGAGGATCAGCGGGCGATCGAGATCGCGAAGGGCCCGAATCCGCTGGTCCGAATCACGTGCGGTACGAACAGTATCGCGGCCTCCGTGGCGCGGGCGGTCTGGATCCCGCCGAGATCAGTGATCCACTCCTTGCGCCAGCCGAGGTTGATGAGCAGTTCACGGACGGTCTGCTTGGCCTGCGGGTCCTCGCCGGAGAGGAAGGCGTCGGGCGCCTGGGTGAGCGTGGCTGGCGCGGTCATCACCGGGAAGAGCATGGTGTTGAGTGTCTTGACGACGCGAGTTTCGGGGAGCGCTTCCTGGAGTTGCTCGGCGAGGCTTGAGCCGGGGTAGATCAGGTCGGCGGGCAGTCCGTCCGGTCCGTCTACGGTGGCGTTGGAGACGTCGACAAGGATCTTGTCGCGCAGTTCCTCGCGCAGGGCGACGAGCCGGTCCAGCGAGCCGGCGCCCGGGGTGGCGTTGAAGACGATCTGGGCTGTCCGGGCAGCGGCGGCAGCGGCGCCCGGCGCGCGGTCCGCCACGGTCACCTGATGCCCTGCCCGGATGAGGGCTGTGGCCAGGTTGCCGCCGACGCGGCCGTTTCCGAGAACTGCGATCGCGGTCATGATGATCTGGTCCTTCCGTGCGTGCAGGTTGCGGTGCGCGGTCAGCGTGAGAGCGTGGCGACGGCCTCGGCGTGGACGCTGGGAGCGGCGGCCAGGAAGCTCTCGCTCTGCGGGGTCCAGGGGCGGCCCTCGGCGTCGGAGATCTGTCCGCCGGCCTCGGTGACGAGCAGCGCCCCGGGCAGCAGGTCCGCGCGGGCGCCGGCGAACTGCCAGAAGGCGTCGATCCGGCCGGCGGCCACGTTCAGCAGGTGCAGGGTCGCGGGCACGGCGGTGCGGACGACGAGCGCGTCGAAAAGCATCGCGGTGATCGAGGAGCCGACGCGCCGCACGACCTTCTCGTCCTCGTCCGGCCGGGCCTGGCTGGTGGCCACGATACTCAGGCCGAGGTCCGCGGTCTGGGAGACGTGCAGCGACCGGCCGTCGAGGTGGGCGCCCGCGCCGGTGAGCGCGGTGTAGGTCTCGCCGGTCAACGGCAGGTGGACCGCGGTGAGCACCGGGTGGTTCTCACGCACGAGGGTGGCGGTCACCGCCCACTCCGGCAGGTCGTGCAGGTGGTTGACGTTGCCTTCGGCCGGATCCACGACCCACCATTCGCCGGGCGGCAGCGCCCCGCCGTCCAGTTCGTCCTCCACCCAGCCGGCGTCCGGGCGCAGGCGCGTGAGGCGGGGGCGCAGGATGTCGAGGACCGTGTCGTCGTTGGCGGCGAGCGCGCGCATCAGCTCTTCGCGGGTCTGGTAGCGGACCACCTCGCCGAAGCGCTCGCGCAACGCCGAACCGGCCGCGCGCACGGCGATTGCGGTCTGGTCGAGCAGCTCGGCGTCGGAGGCGGCAACGTCAGTGGTCTGAAGCGTTTCGGACATGGTGGTACTCCCGTGTGAGGAGGGGTGATGAGGCCGGTCGGGCCACGCTGTGCGTTCCGTCTTGCGCCCTCGTCTCGAAGGTATACAGCCCTTTAATTAACTTCAAATGCATGTCAAGCACGGCTAGGATTACTCTCATGCAATTGGATTTGAACCTGCTCGCCGCGCTCGACGCGCTGCTGGAGGAGGGAAGTGTGGCCGGGGCGGCCGCGCGCCTGCACGTCACCGCCCCCGCGATGAGCCGGAGTCTGGGCCGAATCCGGCGCACGACCGGGGATCAGATCCTGGTGCGCACCGGCCGCACGATGACCCCGACGCCGTATGCGATCGCCGTCCGGGAACAGGTGCACGAGCTGCTGCACCAGGTCCAGGGGGTGCTGGCACCGAGCCGTGAACTCGATCTGGCAACGTTGGAGCGCACTTTCACACTCCGCTGGCACGATTCCCTGGTCGCCTTGAGCGGCCCCGCACTTCTCGCGGCCGTGCGCGGACAGGCCCCGGGCGTGCGATTGCGCTTCGTCGCGGAATCGAGCATCGACACCCCCGAGTTGCGGCGCGGCGAGGTCGACCTGGAGGCGAACGCCAACCGCCCGAGCGCACCGGACATCCGTGCCGAGAACGTGGGCGAGTCCCGCCTCGTCATCGTCGTGAGGCAGGGGCACCCCCTCACCCGCGTCAGGACCGTCACCGCAAAGCGGTACGCCGCCGCTGAGCACGTCACCGTCTCGCGCCGTGGAAACCTCAGCAATGCCCTCGACGACGCCCTCGCGCGGCTCGGCCTCACCCGCCGCGTGGTGGCGACCGCGCCCACGGAAGCGGCCGCGCTGGAGTTCGCGCGCGGCTCCGATCTCCTGATCAGCGTCCCCGAAGCCACCACGCGGTCCGCGGTCGCCGACCTCGGCCTTGTCGTGCTCCCCCTCCCGCTCGAACTGCCGTCGGCACCGATATACCTGTCGTGGCATCAGCGCTACGACACCGACTACGCCCACGCCTGGCTGCGCGGGCTGGCGCGAACCGCGCTGGCCATGTGCGGAGCGTCGTAGTCGGCGCCGTCCGGCCGCTTCACCCATACGTCCACGCGACCACCACGGCGATCTGCTTGAACGTCAGCAGCGGCTTGTCCGTGCGGGTCCTTGCCGTGGAGGCGGCCAGACCGACGCCTGCGGCTCACAATCGCGGATCTGTGGGAGGGCGTCGGCCCTCGGAGATCTGGGCGAGCAGCTGGCCGGCTGTACCGATGCCCCACGGCCGATTTCATCCAGCAGGGAGAGGGTGGGCAGGCCGCCGGTCAGGCCGGACTTCCGGGGCCCGATGGCGACACCATGTCACCGACGCGGTCGGGTTCGTAGCGAATCCGGCGAGCCCGTCAAACCGCCCGCCGGGGGCATGCCCCAACTGGTTACAAGCCTTCGAAACGGCACCCTCGCCCTGCGCGCGGTAGCCTCCCAGTTGCGCGCCTGGGCCCGCTGACCGTCCCTGCTATGTCGTTGTCCGCAGCGCTGGCGCGAGCAGGAGCGCAATGACCGCGAGGTTGGCCACGGTGCCGAACGGCAGAAACCAAAGACCGAGGATGGCGAGGATGAGCAGGGCCCACCATGCTCCTGGCGCCCTCGCGACGAAGGTGATGCCAGCAGCGAGATAGGCACTGGCATAGCCGACGAACACAAGCTTGATCAGCATCGAACGTGGATCGAGCCCCCCTGCAGACAGCAGGCTGGCCCACGGCCCCAGCCGACCCGCATGTGCCCCGTTCTTCGGCGTGACGAAATCTCCGCTGACCAGAGCGTGGAGACCGTCGAACAGCATCCATCCGCCGATGATCACAACAAGGGTCAAAACGACCCATCCCGTCCAATGCACGACGGACTCCTCTGGCGACACAAAGACCGGTTGACGACTGGTAAGAGAGAGCACGCTATCGCCTCGCTGAGAGGCCAGCCCAGAGAGGTGAGTTGCCAACAACTCCGGCTCAGTGCTTCGCGTGGGCCTTGCGTTCGTCCTGAGTGGCCTGGAAGCGGTAGGACTCGGTTCCGGTCTGAATGAGCCTGCAGCGGAAGGTGATCCGGTCGGCGATGGCCGCGCAGAGCCGGGGATCGGCGAAGATCTTGTCCCACTCGGCGAAAGGCGAGTTGGTGGCCACCGCGGTCGCCTTGCACTCCTCGCGTTCGGTCAAGATCTGGAACAGCAGCCAGGCGCCCTTCTTGTCCAGGTTGAGATAGCCGAACTCGTCCAGACACAAAAGATCGACTTTGCTGTAGCGGGCAATCACGGAGGACAGCCGGCGGGCCGCATCCGCCTCGGCGAGCCCGTTCACCAGGGCCGAGGTCGTGGTGTAGCGGACGGTCAGCCCGGCCTCGGCGATCGCCGTTCCCACCCCGATGAGCAGGTGTGACCTGCCGGTGCCGGAGTCACCGATCAGTACCAGCGGCCGGCCCTCGCGGACCCGGGCCGAGGACTTCAGATCACCGCTCGTCTCGAGCAGGACGTTGGAGTTAAGGTCGTAGTCGAAACGTCGCCGACCGCGACATGTGCATCCAGGACGTCGGCGAACGCTTCGTGAACACCGACGTCCTTCAGGGCCCGGACGACGATGTCGCGGTCGGTGCCGCGCTGGATGGCATCGGCGAGCAGACGCAGCGCGGCGGCCGCTGCCGGGGCGAGGAAGGTGAGTTCACCGGTGTCGCCCGTGCGGTCGGCGATGCTCGAAGGTCGCCTCGCAGGCCGAGCTCGACCTGTCCCCGGAGTGCCGGCCTCACCAAGGTGCTCGGTACCGGTCTGGCCGAGGGGCTGGATGAACTTGACGTCGACCTGCAGCTGGTGGCCGGGGCGCTGCTTCTCGTAGCGCTTCCAGCGGGTGGAGCGGCGCTTCTAGCGCTGGGAGGCCGGAGCCGGTTGAGACCCACCTTCTTCAGGATGCGCCAGACGCCGGATGAGCTGACCTTGACCTCGTGGTAGCGCTCCAAATACATCGCGATCTTGGCCGGTCCGAAGTGGTACTGCTGCCGCAATCACAAGATCTTCTCCACGACGTCTGCCTTGGTGGCATGCGGAGTGTGGTGCGGTGCACTCGAGCGGTCCTTCAGCCTCTCAAGCCCCTCGGCCTCGTAGCGCCGCAGCCATATGTAGTAGCACTGGCGGCTGATGCCGTAGTAGCGGCAGGTGGCGGCCACACTGCCACTCACCTCCTCCACATGGCGCAGCGTCGCCAGACGGTGCCTCGCACGCCTGGAAAGCTCGCGTTCGGTCATCATGCAGGTCTCCTAGATACGAGAGACCCACCTGTCAATAACGTCCGTCCGTTTTGGACCTAGCCGCCGAAGTATGCAGACAGCTCCCGTCCTGACGGCAGCCATGCTGACGTAGTCGACCGCTTGGCCGCCGTCGAGAAGGACTGGTCCTCCCCGCTAGCCGCCGGCGCCGTGACCTACCCGGACGCCCGGGAGTCGCAAGTTGACGCCCCACCGATCACCCGCGTACCAGCGAGTGGTCGAATCTCTCATGACCGGCCATGACCTGCAGCGGTCGACAGTCGGCCGACGCTCGTCGGCCGCATCACTCTGACCCGAAGCTCCAATCTTCTCAGGAAATGGCTCTGGCCCACATTGTGTGGAGCGGTTGCTCTCCGTCGCAGTGTTGCCTCGGACAGGTGCTCGGTCGGTGAAATCGCCGGTTTCGGACGGTCCACCTGGTGCGCCGTGGTCGACGAGGTGCAGGAGCTTTGGGCTGGCATGTCGGAAGCGGCCAGTAGCCTCAGGCGCCATGGGCATTCAGATCGATGTAGTGGTGGGTTACCCGATCAACGATGAGGTGGAGAGGGTGCTCGGGTTGGCCGAGGCGGTCGGCGAGCCCGTCACTGTCACGTTCATGTGGGAGGGGCGTGAAGAGGCGGAACGCGCGGTGCTAGTGCCCGCGGCCACGCTGGCGCTCTGGGAGCATTGGGCCCCCACCGCCTACCCGTCGAGTGGCGCTGGGAACGAGACCCGGGCCGTGGCGGAGGAGCCGGAACTGGCCCACCCAGCGGAATTCGGCGCGTTCACGCTCTTTCGTCGTCGCGTAGGAGGGCGCATGGCGGTTGCTCGCAAAGGCGTGGTAGTCGCCGAGCTACTGGACCCCGACGAGGCGCACTGGCTCCAGGAGAAGGCCCGCAATGTCCGCCAAGGCTTTATGGATCCGAAGCAGAAGGCGGCGTTCGAGGAGTTCCTTGCCCGGCAGGCATCCCTCGATGAGCAGTGACGCGCCGACTCATGCTTCGCGGCTCTGCAATTGATCTTCGGGCTCTGGTCCACTTCGTGCGGTGTGGTGACGCTCGGTCACGCCAAGAGGACACGTTTACGGAGGAGTTCGAAGCCTGAGCGGCCGAACATCTGGCGCTTGAGCATCCTGATGCGGTTGACATGGCCTTCCACGACACCGGAGTTCCAGGGCAGGGTCAGGCCAGCGGCGACGGCGTCAAGGTCGCGTTCGAGGTGTTGGGCGAACCGGCTGAGACTGGGCGGGTCGGTAGCAGTTCTGGCTGATTCGATCCACTCCGGCAGTTGGTCACCGTGCAGGTCCCTAACCATGTGGGCGAAGGTCCGCACGTGCTTGGCGAGGGCGTCCAGCTCGCGGCAGTTGGCCAGCACGGCCTTGAGTTGGAGCCGCGTGCTGAGCACGGTTAGTTCGGCGAACCGGTGGCCCGTCCGCCAGGGGGGATGACGCGGGGCTCCGCCTTCTCCCCGGCTCAAGCAGGTCGACGCGCTGCCCGGGCCCGAGGACGTTCCGACTAGGTGGGTGGCGACAGGACACCGCATGCGAGACGGCACGGCCCAGGACGATGGACTTATCGCGTACGGGACTTCCGGCTACCAGGCGCCCGACCTTGACGGTGCCGTCGGCTTCAGCATCAGCTCCTACACCAGCACCGCCGACGCGATCGACCGGTTCGCCCTCAGAAAGACGCAGTACCAAGGCGGCGTCGTGACCGGCGCCGACCAAGCCTTCGCCGCCCAGGGCTGCGTCATGGAAAACTCCTGCAGGCCACCATCATCGCCCAGGCCGGGCCGGTCGTCCTGTCCGTCAACATCAACATCGACACCGACGACTACCGCGCTCCCGACCCGCGAATCCTCAACTCGGTCGCCCGCATGCAGATCGAACGCGTCCGAGAGACGCAACGCGGCGAGACCCCACGGCTCGAGCCTCCTGAGTCGGCGCCCCGCCAGGAGGGAAGCGAGGGCCTTCATCTCACCCGCAGTGGCCGGGCTCGGGCTCATCCCGCGCTCGGCAGCCGGGGTAGGGGCTGAGCGGGCGGGGAAACCATACGACACATCGTCGCCGGGGCCCCGGCGGGTTCAGCTTGTCTCTTAACCTCAACTTCTGACTGACCTACCGTTCAACACCCCGGAGTGAACTGCCATGGTGGGGTCTGTGAGGCTGCCAGCGTGATGGATGTAGCGATCGTCGAGGCTGTCCGTGGTTGCGCTGGTGCGGGCAACCTGCCTGCGCCGGCGACACCGGAGGCGGTTACGGAGGCCGAGAAGATCATCGGCTTCCCTCTCCCGCCATTGCTGCGGCACCTCTACCTGGAGGTGGCGAACGGGGGCTTCGGCCCGGCAGAGGGCATCCTGGGGGTTCGCGGAGGAGCTTCCCAAGGCGACTGGAATGACCTGGCAGAGATCTATCAAGGCGGCCCGGAACCCTCCGGTCAGATCCCTGCCGGCCTGGTACCGGTGTATGACTGGGGCTGCACCATCTGGTCCCTGGTTGACTTCCGCGACCCCGCCGGGCCGATGTGGTGCACGCATGCGGGCCAGCACTGGCCTCAGGGCATCAACTTGGCAGAGTGGCTGAGGGCAACCAGCGAAGGTGCGCTGACTGTCGAGGGCATCCTGAACACTGAACCCGTGTCCTGAAGGAGGGCAATCGCGCATCTGAGCCCCGAGCTTTCGGACGATCAGGCAAACCCGGTTCCCTCACGACAGGTTTCTTCCTGACACGGTCGCCGCCTGCCCAGCGATTCCAGCAGTTCATCCCGATCACCCCTGATCGGTGTGGCCAGGCGCCCAACGATCGACCAAGATCCCGAAACTCGCGCCAAGCGCGCTCGGCTACTGGTACCAGTCGTCGTCGCTGTCTTCGAGGGACCGACCGAGGTAGTCCTGCAGATCCCGGGCGACCCACCGCCGGCTGTCGTCCTCGTGGTCCCACACGAAGATGTCGGCACGCTGAGGTGCACGGACGAAGGCAAACTGGTCGCCATTGCCGTGGTCACCGAAGAAGAACAGCGGCTCGAAGGACATGTACAGGCCGGCGAACGAGGCGTCTGACCAGAAGCGAAGGTTCTGCTCGACGATCTGGTCCAGGGACCAGACCGTGTCCACTCCGCAGCACCCGACCAGGCCGTCTGTCTCCTGAAGGAGACTGGCCAGCTCTGACGGCAAGCCACAGCCCAAACGCTGCTCGGCCGCAGTCAGCTCGGCGGCGTCAACGGGAGGCCTGAACTGCGCCTCGGGGAATACCTGGGCTGCAACCTCTCTCCACATGGACGCAGCCTAGACAGCCAAAGGAACACGGGGCACGGCGCCCCACGCCAGGGCCGACAGCCGACAGGTTAAAGAACAAGGTCCTTACGTTGTTGGTGGGTTGATTCCGGTCACTCGTAGGATCGGGAGGCCCAGGGGCACTGGGTGTGGCTGTCAAGCTCATGCCGCAGGAGTGGCTTCTACTGATTGGCCGCCCGGTGCCTCGCGACGACTCGGCCACTGATTGGGATGCGCGCGACAAGATCGCTTGGTAAGGACACGCTGGCGAGGTCGTCTGCTGGGACAAGTACAAGAACGACTTCGGAGGTGGCCGTGCCCGAACTGTGGGCCGGTACGGATGCGGGCAAGGCCGAGCATCACTGCGTAGTGATCGACACCGAAGGTCAGCGGAAGCTGTCGCGGCGGGTGGCCAACGACGAGACCACACTGCTCAAACTGATCGCCGATGTCCTCGCACTGAGCGAGGGTGAGCCGGTGACCTGGGCGATCGACCTCAACGCCGGTGGCGCCGCGCTGATGATCGCGTTGCTGACCGACAACAGTCAGCACGTCATCTACATCCCTGGCCGCGCGGTCCATCATGCCTCCAGCTCCTACCGGGGCGACGGGAAGACGGACGCGAAAGACGCCTTCGTCATCGCCGACCAAGCTCGAATGCGCCGTGACCTCCAGGAGATGCACCGCGGCGACGAGATCGCCGTGGACCTGCGCATCCTCACTTCGCGCCGGCTGGACCTGGCTGCGGACCGCACCCGGGCGATCAACCGGCTGCGGGCCCAGATGCTGGAGTACTTCCCCGCTCTGGAGCGGGCCTTCGACTACAGCACTTCAAAGGCATCCCTGGTGCTGCTGACCGGCTACCAGAGCCCAGCCGCCCTCCGGCGGATCGGCAAGAACCGTCTCGCCGAGTGGCGGAAGAACCGCAAGGTCCGCAACTACAAGCTTGTCGCGGCCACTGCCGTCGAAGCCGCTGAGGCTCAGCACACTGCCGTCGCCGGGGAGAAGCTGGCCGCCACCATGGTTGCCAAGCTCGCGAAGGAGGTGATGGCCCTCGATGAGGAGATCGCCGAAACCGACGTCCTGATCGAGGGCCGGTTTCGTGAGCACCCGCACGCCGAGGTCATCCTGAGCATGCCCGGCATAGGGCCCGTTCTGGCCGCGGAGTTCATCGCCCATACCGGCGGAGACATGAGTGTCTTCGGCAGCCCTGACCGCCTTGCCGGCGTCGCCGGCCTGGCGCCGGTTCCCAGGGACTCTGGTCGGATCAGCGGCAATATGCGCCGCCCACGGCGCTACTGCCGGCGCCTGCTGCGGGTTTTCTACATGTCCGCGCAGGTCGCTGCCCGCTGTTGCCCTACCTCGAAGGCGTTCTACGACCGCAAGAGAGCCGAAGGCAAGAACCACAGGCAAGCGGTCATCGCCCTCGCGCGGCGTCGATTGAACGTTCTCTGGGCCCTCATACGCGACGGCCGAGTCTTCGAGATCACCGCTCCGGCCAGCCCTGCCGCGCTCGGATGAATCGCTCACAGTGCGTCACCGGATGAGATTGACAACTCCATTGGGAATCAGTAGGTGCTCGAGGGATTCCGCTCGGCCCTGGCCCAAGCGTCCTCTCCCCCGGGCCGCGTCTGACCTGCAGCGGCCGGGACTTGGCCAAGGCGGTCGTCATCGGACCGGCACCGTCGTCGGCTCCGGTCCTTCCACCGTCCTGTCCGCGCGGGACCAGCGCAGCCGGGGCGGATGCGAGGCGCCCACATCCTCGGCGAGCTGGTGACCCAGTTCGCTGGCGAGATGCCGCAGCAGCCGCGACTCGGCCTCCTCGAGCGGCTCCGCGGCAGCTGTTCCGGTCGCGTCCAAGCAGTGCACGTCGATCAGGGCGTTCTGCAGATTCAGGTAGCAGACCTTCGAAGCACTGGTCAGGAACATGCCGCCCGCGTCCGCCCCGAAGTACCAGTCGCGAAAGGTGTTCCGGAACACCAGCAGGCGTGCCCGCGTCGGTTCGGCACCCGGCCGCCAGCTCCGCGGGATGCACTCACAAGCGCAGCGATGCAGCGAGCCAGTCCCCCTGTCACGCATCCTCGGCCAACGACCGGACTCACTGCGGCTATTCCGCCCCGCTGGCGCACCCAGCGGGGCGACTCCCGCAAGGCCGTCCCGGGCATTGCGGGCACTCCAGCTGGACAGAACCGCCTCCGAGGCCGCCGCAAGGGGCGGGCCCTGGCAGTATTACGATCTCGGACACGGGCTCTGCTCCTACACCTTCTTCGAGCAGTGCAACACCGGATGGCCTGCGCCCGCTGCGACTTCTACCCGCCCAAGGCTCAACTCATCGAAGCCAGGGCCAACTTGCAGCGCATGCTCGTGAACATCCCGCTCACCGACGCCGAACGCGCCGCCGTCGACGACGGCCAGAGCGCCCTGGACGCCCTTCTCGAGCGTCTCGCCGTCGCGGCCACTCCCTTCAGTCCCGCCCCGCGCGAACTGCGCGCCGAGCCCTGCCGGCCTCTGCCATGACCATCCGCTCGTCCACCGACCCCACCGAACGAAAGCGCTACATGCGACCTCACCTGTTCACCGTCGACCTGCCCGGCCCGGGACGGCTGAGCACCATGGCCAAGCCCCGGGGTATGGACTGGCTCGAGGATGAGATGAACGCCCTGAGCGCCGCCGGTGTCGACGTACTGGTCTGCGCACTCACCCGGCCCGAACTCGACGAACTCGGTCTCGCCATGGAAGCCCAGGCAGCCACCGCTGCGGGACTGCAGTTCGTCGCGGTCCCCATACCCGACCGCACCGTCCCCGACCTCGCCACGGTCCTGCCCATCTTGCGCAGCCTCGCCGAGCGACTGCGTGAGGACGCACACGTCGTTACCCACTGCCGCTTTGGCATAGGACGCGCATCCCTCCTCGCCGCATCCCTCCTCATCTTCAACGGCGTCGATCCCGACACCGCCTGGAACCGCCTCGAACAGGCCCGGGGACTCCCCGTACCCGACACCCCCGAACAACGCGAGTGGACAATGGAGCTCCAGAGAGCCGCGCCGGGCTCAACTACCGCTAAGAAGGCCTGAGACGCTGCCGCGCTGTGCGGACGGTCGGCTGCGACACTCAGCCACGATCTGCGGGTACGGAAGGTCCCGGGGGACCTAGAGATACACCCCGGCCACGGGACCTTGCTGGCGGATGTCCACGATGATCTGAACGGTGCTGCCAGCGAGTACCGCGAGGCCGAGGCCCGCGGTGGCACGCCGTTGCTGTCCCGGCAGGGGCAACATCGGCGAGTGGCGTGCGCTTCCTGCCGGTCCGGTAGTCTTCCGCCTCCGCACCCGTCAGTGCGCCTAGCGGCGCCACCCATGGCCGCATTGCCAGACCTGGCTCGTGGCGTCGTAAGAGAGGGCATGGAGAGACCCGGGTAGAAGGCCGGTCACGACCCGCAGCGGTCCGCCCGGTCGACGTGCGGAAGACTCCCGGACGGACCGTCCACGCTGCCTTGAACGCCGACGCCACCACCGTTGACGGGGTCGGCAGATGGCCGAACGGGTAGGCCTCACGGCCGGGTGTGCGGTTGGCCACGGCACACCCGGCCGCCCACGGTGCTGCTCGCCGGAGCGATCCGCCGTTCCCTGGCGGGCCGCTCCGTCCCGATGGAACACTCTCGACCGCCACCCGTGACTTCATTGCGATCACCTGGCCGCGGGTCTGCGGCGGCACCTGGTCTTTCCGGCCGCCGCGCTTCTTTTCCACCAGGCCCGCCAGGCCGTGCTCGGCGTACCGGGTCTTGGTGCGGTCCACCGTCCGCGCGGACACGCCGGCCAGTTCGGCGTCCTTACGGCGGCGACCCTCGCCGGCCCACAACACGATGCGGGGCCCGAAGGGCCACGTCCGCCGTCGCGTGCCGGTCTGCCGCCAACGCCCGCAATTCCGCGGCTTGTTCCGAAGAGAGGTTCGCGCACTACCCAACGAGTCAAAGAGCTTCAGGTGACCCGAACCGGATCACGAGCTACTTGCCCCTGAAGAAGTCCGGGCTTGTCCTGGGGTGACCTGGGCCGAGTGCTGGTGCCGTGGGGCCGTGGCCGCCACAGTGGTGGTGGGTCGATGCGGCCGGGGGTGGTGGCGATGTTGCGGTTGTCCGTGCCGCAGGACAGTTGGTGGGAGGTACTGCCGGAGCAGGCGCGGCAGCTGCCTGCCGAGCTGGCCCGGATCGATGCGTACTTGGACGACGAGCGGTTCGTCGCCCCGTGGCGGATGGTGTTCGCCGAGCGGCTGGGGCGGCCGTCGGTCCCGGTCGAGACGCTGCTGCGCCTGCTCTACCTCAAGCACCGCTACCAGCTCGGATACGAGACGCTGTGCCGTGAGGTGGCGGACTCGCTGAGCTGGAGGCGGTTCTGCAGGATCCCGCTGACGTCCCCGGTGCCTCACCCGACCACGCTGGTCAAGCTCGTACGCCGCAGCGGCACCCAGACCATTGAACAGCTCAACGCAGCACTGCTGGGCAAGCTGGTCGAGGACAAGCTGCTGCGGTGCCGCAAACTGCGCATCGACACCACCGTGGTCGAAGCCGACATCGACCACCCCACGGACGCCGACCTGCTGGAGCACGGGGTGCGCAAGCTGGGCCGGCTGGTGCGTCGGATCAAGGCCACTGGCGCCGCCCGTCGCACCCGTTTCCGGGACCGCAGCCGATCAGCAGGCCGCCGCCTGAAGCAGATCTCCCGCACCCTGCGTCGGCGCACCGGCCAGGCGCTGGGCGAAATCGACCAGCTCACCGGCGAAGTCGCCGCCATCGCCTCAGCGACGCTGCAGGATGTGGCCGCGGTGGAGCGCAACGCGCGGCGCGCACTGCGCGCGCGGCCCTCGGGGCGGCTGGCACACCTGGTCGGTGAGCTGGCCGGGACGGTGGCGGGCACCCGGCGCCTGCTGGAACAGACCGCGTTACGGCTGGCGGGCACTCGCAAGATCCCCGACCGACTGGTGTCGCTGGCCGACCCTGACGCCCGGCCGATCCGCAAGGGCAAGCCCCAGCACCCCACCCAGTTCGGCTACACCGCGCTGGTCGCCGAGGACGAAGGCGGCTTCGTCGTCGACCACCAGGTCCACCGCGGGAACCCGGCCGATGCCCCGCAGTTGGTGCCCGCGGTCGAGCGGGTGAGCACGCTCGCCGGCCGGGTGCCGGCAACTGTGGTCGCCGACCGCGGCTTCGGCACCGCGGCCAACGACCGGGCGCTGGCCGAACTCGGGGTCCGGAGGATCGGCCTCCAGCGCACCGGAACCCCGGGGAAGGCCCGCCGGGAGTACGAACGCAGCCGCCCGTTCCGGCGAATGCGCAACTGGAGAGTCGGTATCGAAGCCCGGATCAGCCACCTCAAGCGCAGCTTCGGATTCCGCCGCACCCGCCTCCGCCGCCTGGCAGGCGCACAGACCTGGGCCGGACTCGGGATCTTCGCCTACAACCTCCACCGGATGACCGTCATCGCCCGGTGAACAACAACGGCACCCCGCCCGACATCAGGGCCACTCCGCAGCAACGGCCCCCGCCACCAGGCCAAACCCTTTTTCAGGGGCAAGGAGCTAGACCGATGCCAAGAATGCGCCCCGATAGTTGGTGTTTCCATCGAGGCGCATTCTTGCCGCTAGAGGGCGTCTGAAAAGCCTGTCAGCGGGCAAGTTGCCTGGTAGCTGGGCGGTGGCGCATTTTCGGGGGCTGGGGTGTGCGGGCTGCGTACCCGTTACTCGGAGGAGCCGCTTGTAGCAGCACAGGGCCGCGGCGAGTCTGAGAAAGGCCAGGTTCCGCGAGTGGCGTTCGTAGCGGTGGTTGATCCTCTTGACTACTCCAGGGTCGGCCGCTGCCTGTCGGGGCGCATTCCTCGGCGTGTTTCCCCACGCGCCAAAAATCGAACACGTGATCTAATCAAGTCATGGCGCGAAACGGCTTCCCCGACGACCTGGTGCAGATGCAGAGCGACTGGATCCGCACGTACGAGGATCTCGCCCGCCGCTCCCCCGCGGCCGGCACGACGGCGCTCCGGCGCCGCCTGATCCTGCTGTCATGCCGACTGGCCGGTCACACGTTCTGGACCGAGGCGTGCCGATCGCCGACGGCGCTGGCAGAGCTGCGGCACTACACCCGTGCGTCCGGCCGGACGGAGGTGGCATGAACCAGATCCTCGAGGAGCTTCGGGTGCATCCCCGTGGGAGTCGGACGGCTTCCTGCGGACCGATTCGCCGAGAAGCGCATCGCCGACGCCGAAGCGCAGCTGCTCGGACCCCGGAGTGGATAAATGCATACTTTGCCCCGATATGATGCATTTTGTGATCACGCCCGGGCGGCTGCGGCGCCGTCGTCCTCCCTACGGCGGACAGTGGGAAGCTGCCCTGCTGTCACCGGTGGTCCTTACCGTCCTCATCGCCGGCCTGGCGTTCTCCACACCCAGGGAGATCGCCTTCAGCCGCCTCCTGCCCGCCGCACCCGCCCTCGCCGCCGCGATGTGGCCCGTGCTCCCCACGATCCTGCTGGGGACGTTCTGCCTGCTGGTCATGATCGGCCTCAGCTTCGTCTACACCGACCTGGGGACGCCATACACGGCGGCTGCGATCGTCGCGGTCACCTTGGCGGCCGCATATGCAAGCCATGTCCGACTCCAGCGGGAGGAGACACTCTTCCACGTCCGACTCGTCGCCGACGCAGCCCAGAAGGTGCTGCTGCGCCCCCTGCCACACCTCGTCGCGGACATCGAGATCGAGTCGCTGTATCTGGCGGCCCAAGAGCAGGCCCGGATCGGCGGGGACTTCTATGAAGCGGCCGACACACCGTACGGGGTCCGGCTGCTCATCGGCGACGTACGAGGCAAGGGCCTGCCCGCGGTGGGAACGGCCGCCGCGGTGATCAGCTGCTTCAGGGAGGCCGCGTACGACGAGCCCGAGCTGAGGGGGATCATCCATCGCCTGGAGACCAGCATCACCCGCCACAGCGCCGCGTTCCCCGCCCAGGACCTGCCGGAGCGCTTTGCCACCGCTCTTATCGCCGAGATCCCGCACGGCGGCGGCCACGTCAGACTTCTCAACTGCGGGCACCCCCCGCCGCTGCTCGTGCACCGCGGGGAGGTCCGCGCCCTGGAGCCCACCGCCCCCTCGCCGCCCCTCAACCTCGCGACGCTCATCGGAGACAGCTACTGCGTCGACACCGTCGCCGTCGCCCCGGGCGACCAGCTGCTGCTCTACACCGACGGCGTAACAGAGACCCGGGACCGCACCGGCGAGTTCTTCCCGCTGCCGGACTGGATTCGGCGGCAAGACCCGGCACCGCCCCGCGAGCTGCTCGACCGGCTTCACCGGGACCTGATCCACTACAGCGGCGGAAGGCTCGACGACGACATCGCGGCCCTCGCCGTCCGGTGCCCTAACACCCGGGCCCCGGAGAACCCCGCGTAGGTGGCTGGAAGCGGTGGGTGGGACTCGGCGGTCGGCCACTGCACCCGGATCACAGCCCTCAGCAGGTCGGTCTGTCCAGCAGGAGTTCGACGGCGTACCAGCTCAGGAAGCTGGAGCAGCACGGGATGTTCAGCCGCGACCGGAGCCGACGCTCCATTGGCCTCTGCCAGGGGCCCGAGGCCTGTTAGACCCCACAGGTCTGCGGCTGCACCAGGCCCTCTCCCCGGCGTGGCCGCGCCCTACGGTCAGCGCGTTACGGCATCCCCGGGCCCTGCGGTCCGTGGCCGGCCAGATCGCGGCGGCGCGTCCCGGCAACGCAGGGCCCCAACACGGCTCGGTCTCACGACAGCGAGCGGCTCCAGAAGTCGGCCGAGGCCAGTTACTCGCCCCATCCGATGGGCACCTGGAGCTGGCGCAGGCGCTGCTCGTCCTGGTCTTGTTCCATGCCCAGGTCGTATCTGGCGCATCATCAGGCGGATGGTCGTCGGTGTTGCCGGTTTTCTGGTGGCTCGTCACGCGGCCTCGGCCTGGTATTGGGTCCACTGCCGAATCGGTGGCTCGGGGGCGAAGTTGAATGGTCGGACAGACGACTCCATGTCGCTCATTGCGGCATGACGTACGCGGAACAGCCTCGAACAGCAGTCACGCCGTACACGCTCACAGAACATCGCTGAGCGTGTCCGCCAGCCTGCGTCGGGAGGCGCGCGTGGCCGGCAGAGTTGAGACCGCGATCGCCCCAGCGACGGCGGCTCCGCCGAGCAGGAGCAGCACTCCCGGGGAAGGAGGCTGGGCAACGCCCGCGCCGAGCCCGCTCGATCGCCCCTGCAGGTCGATAAGCCAAGTCGACGCAAGCACGCCCAGGATGGTTCCTGTCAGGGCTGCTGCCGCAGCGATGAACCCCGTGCTTGTGACGATCACTGCGGTGATCTGGCGGGGGGTGAGCCCGATGGCTTTGAGGGCAAGAAGGTCGTGGCCGTGGTCGCGAAGTCCGGCGGCGATGACGGTGGACAGTTCAGCCAGACCGATGAAGGCGAGCACTCCGACGAGTCCGATGATCACCCCGCGGGCGGCGGAGAGTTGATCGGCGGGGTTGGTGTTCTTCCGGACCTCGAGATCTCCGTGGGAGGACTCGGCCAGGGCGGTGCTCACAGTATCGGGATCAGCCGCACGCGTAAGGACCAAGTTGTAGAACTCCGGCCGCAGCGAGGTGTCCCCCTCGCGAAGCGTGTCGACGGTCGTGGAGATCACTCGGCCGCCGTCCTGTGGCTCGATACTGCGGCCTACGATGTGGAGGACTTGCGGGCTGCTTCCGACGGTCATTCGGACCCAGTCACCGACTTTCGCTCCCATGAGGTCAAGAAGCCCCTGGCCCGCCACTGCCTCGTCCGAGTCCTTGATGGTGCGGCCCTCTGCGATGGTGAAGGGGTAGGGGTGCTCCGGGGTGCCCAGGCCGCGGAGCGTGATCGTCCTGGTCTGGCCAGGGACCAGCGCCGCAACTTCGACACCCGGGTGGGCCGCGGCGACGCCTGGTTGATCGGACAGCAGCCTGCGTGCCGTGGCGTCGTCGATGCCCTCCGGCTTGGCGCGGAGTTCTGCGGCGAGTCCCACGTCCTCAGGCCGGCTTTCAAAGCGGTCGAGGGTCGACCAGGCCCCCAGGGCGATCGTGATCATCAGCAGCGGGAGCGCGAGCCGTCCCACGGCCGCTGCGGCGCGCGCCGGGCGGTGGAATGCCCCGCGCCAGCCGAGCACGAGTGCGGGCGGCGTTCTCAGCCGCAGAGCGAATCTGGCAGTTCTGGACAGTCGGCGGCCGCTCTTGATGGCTCCTCGGGTGACGGGAATAGGGGAAACGCGGCCGGCCCGCCAGGCAGCCAGGCCAGTAGCTGTTGCGATGACGAGAACCGCCCCAAGTGACGTGGCAATGAGTGCCCAGGCATGCTGGGGCAGCTCGCGCCACAGCATCATCGCGTCCCCGATGCGTCCGGGGATCCGGGGGCCCAGCGTCTCCGTGACAATCGCCCCGAAGGCAACGCCGATGAGTGCGAAGGCCACGTGCTCGATCAGGAATGCGCGTACGACCTGACCGGGCGTGAACCCGATGGCTTTCAGGACAGAAATGTCCCGCAGATGGCCGCGAACGCGGGTATTGATTGCTCCGGTCACCGCAAGAGCGGCAGCCAGCAATGCCCCCAGACCGAAGGAGCCAAGCAGCAATCCCAGGAGACGGTTGTCGCCCTCAGCTTCAGACCTCGCCTCCTCCCACGTAGAGACACTTGCAACCTGGTCGGCACCGATCAACGTAACCGCCTGCTGCGCGGCGAAATCGGTGTCCTGGGGATCGGCCAGCCGGAGTCCGACCGTCTGCCCCACACGATGGGTGTCGGGTTCGACCCGGTGAAGTTGTGAGGGCAGCAGCCAGGCGACGCCGGCCCTCACCCCACGGACGAAGGGCGGTTCTGCGGTGTTCGCGAGCCCCACGACCCGAAGAGTGGTGAACCTGCCGTCGCTGCCACGAACTCGCAGAGTGTCGCCGGGCTTGGCCCACAGCGCATCGGCGGCCGATCGCTCGAGCACGATGCCATTGGGGACGCCGGCTTCCAGCCAGTGTCCGGAGTCAACCAGTGGGCGAGCCGCCTTGGGGGGTTCCGTTTCGGCACCGCGCAGCTCCAGGGACACCTTCGTGCCGCGGATTTCGGCGGTGGCCGGGGCAGTCAGGAAGGGCCCGGAGAAGGCTGCGACGCCGTCGATGTCGGTCAGCTTCTCGGTGCGCTCGTTTGCTCGGGTATGGATCCATACGTGTGCGCCGGAGGACTCGGTGAAGATGCGCTGCCATGGGTTGGCCGCATATTGCAGGAGCGCGCCCGCCAGCAGTAGGGAGGCGATGATCCCTGCGGTAGCCAGGACGATGAACAATGCCTCGCCGCGGTTGGCCCGAAGGTCGGCGTGCGCCCACCGCACGGTGGCCCGCATCAGTCAACCCTTGATTCTCAGGATGTCGGCGACACTGCTCGGTACATGCTCAGGCCCGCCGAGGACCGCGTCGTCGACTACTTGACCGTCGAAGAAGCAGATCACTCGGTCCGCCGTGCTGGCAGCCCTCGCGTCGTGGGTGACCAACAGAATGGTTTGGCCGCGCTGATGGAAGCGGGTGAGCAATCGCAGGACATCGCGGCCTCCCTTGCTGTCCAGGCTGCCGGTCGGCTCGTCGGCGAGGAGCAGGCGCGGGTGGTTGACCAGGGCACGAGCCAGCGCCACCCGCTGCTGCTCGCCTCCAGACAGCTCACCGGGCATGCTGCGCATCTTGCTCTCCAGGTTCAGCTCGGCGAGCAGCTCCTCACAGCTTGCCCTCGCTTGCCGTGGACTCTTGCCGGCCAGCAGTGCCGGGAGTTCGATGTTGTCGGCCACGGTCATGTTGGAGATCAGGTTGAAGAACTGGAAGACGATGCCGATACTGCGTCTGCGCAGCACTGCCCAGCGAGCCTCGCTCAGCGAGTCGACCTGCCGGCCGTCCAGCCAGATCGTCCCGCTGTCCGGGCGGTCCAGGCCACCCAGCAAATGCAGCAGCGTGGACTTGCCCGCACCAGAGGGCCCGGTGACGGCAACGAATTCGCCTGGCTCCACCTGCAGATCGACGCCCCGCACCGCTCTTGCCTCGGCGCCTTCCGCCCGGTACGTCTTGACCAGAGCCTGCGCCTTCACCATCGGCTGAGGAAAAGCGGCAGCAGACGAAAGGTCGCGGCTCATTCCAGCTCCTCCTGACAGCGTTCCAGCCAGTCGAGGTCAGCCTGTAGGTGCAGCATCGCACCCTCGATGAGCAATTGCGAGATTCGCTTGTCACGGTCTTCCGAGGCCGCGAGCTTGGACAGATCACGCATGGCATTCAGGCAGTAGCGACGCTGCTTGTTGATCAACCCGATCTGGTCGGCCGCCCCCGTCTCGCGGGCGAGCGCGAGCTTCATGAAGAAGTCGTCCCGCACCTTCGACTCGGCCGGCTCCTCAAACCAATCAGCCACCGCCTCCCGCCCGGCTTCGGTGAGCTCGTAGATGCGCTTGTTCGGCCGACTGGACTGAGCGACTTCCTCCCCCTGGATCAGACCCGCGTTCTCCAAACGACTGAGAGTGACGTAAATCTGTCCGATGTTGGGCTGAGAGTAAGCTGCACCCATGAGCTGCTCAAGAGCTTGCTTGAGCTCATATCCATGAGCTGGTCCCTTGCACAAGAGCACCAGCAGGGCGAGACGCACTCTGCATCTTTCCCCTCGCCGCGGATTGCGGAGGCGATTTTGACTTCCTCCGGCCTTGCTTCCTTTTTCTACCAGCTCTGGTATCCGTAATGGCTAACAGGTATGCATAGAGCATACGCCGCGAGAGCGACGAACGCGCCACACGAAGGAGGATCTATGCAGTGGGCGCGAGCCGCTACTGGAAGCCTCATCGTCGGAGCCCTACTCCTCGCAGGCTGCACCGGGGATGGCGGCAGCGCGCAACGGCCCTCTGAGACCGGTCCGATGACGTTCGTGACCGGCGGTGACCTGACAGATTACCTGCGCAACGTGCTGAGCGAGTGGAACCGCTCGCATCCTGCCGAGAAGGTGAAGGTCATCGAGCTGCCGGAAGCTGCGGACGAGGTGCGCGCACAAATGGCAACCGGCTTGCGTTCGGGCAGTGGCCGTTTCGACGTGCTCAACATCGACGTCACGTGGACCTCGGAATTCGCCGCCGCCGGCTGGATCACCCCGCTCGACGCCGAACGGTTCCCGCTCGACGATTTTCTGCCTCCTGTTGTGGACACCGCCACCTTCCAGGGAGAGCTCTACGCCGTCCCCTACGTCACCAACGCGGGACTGCTCTACTACCGCAAGGATCTACTCCAGCGAGAGGGCGGGCAGCCGCCACGCACCTGGCACGAACTCGAGAGTCAGGCGAAGTCGATCGCCCCGAAATACGGCCTCGACGGCTATGCCGGCCAATACCTTCCTTATGAAGGCCTCACCGTCAACATCGCCGAGGTCATCCAGTCTGCCGGTGGCCAGATCCTCAGCGACGAGGGAACACGGGTCACCGTCGATTCCCCCGCCGCCCGCGAGGGCCTGGACTTCCTCGCCCGCGGCGTTCGCGACGGCTGGATACCCAGGGACGCCCTTACCTTCAAGGAAGAAGAATCCCGGCGCGCCTTCCAGAATGGCGACCTACTCTTTCTGCGCAACTGGCCATATGTGTATGACCTGGCCAACGAGAAGGGCTCCGAGATCGCCGGGAAGGTCGGCGCCGTCCCGCTACCCGGACCGAACGGCCAAGGTTCGAGCATCCTCGGAGGCTCCAACCTCGCCATCAACGCCGACTCACGGCATCGGAAGTCGGCAACCGAGCTGATCGCCTACCTCACGAGCGAGCGCGTCCAGCGCCAGGTGCTCACCCAAGGGTCACTGCCACCCGTTCGGGCGGCCCTGTACTCAGACCCCGCCTTGGTCCGCAGGTTTCCCTACCTGCCGACGCTCGAGCAGAGCATCCTGACAGCCAAACCTCGCCCCAAGAGCCCGCGCTACGAGCAGGTGAGTCTGGCTGTCCAGGCAGTCGCACACGATGCCCTTGCAGGTCGGCAGACCTCCGATGAAGCCGTCGCCCGCCTGGCACGAGAGCTGCAGGCCATCGTTCACGGCGGCTGAGCCCCCCTTGAGTGCGCCGACCGGCGCACGCCCTTCCTGCCAACAGCGCGGGCCGGTCACAATGCCCGACATTGTCGGACATATCATCTTGATCCTTCTCGTGAAGCCATTGACACACCCCCTACACCCCTACTTAACATGTATGCATAACTCCAGTTCTCGGCGAGAGAGGTGCCCCTCCACCGCCGACGCCCCACGGCCGCAGCCTCGCTCCTCTCCGCGAGACATCAGGTCGATCGCAATCCATCACTCCAGTCCGACAGTCAGGACGGTCACTGGAAATGTATACAACCCAGATTCAAAGTGGCCGCGCAGATGGTGTGGTGGCGCCCGAGCCCCTGATACAGACCCTGAGCGCTCCCCAGTTCCGCTATGAAATGACCTTCCGGACCGACGCCCATTCGGTTCCCGCTACCCGCCGCGCGGCCAAGGCCATCCTTGTAGGCGGTACTCCGGGCATGGAGGAGGACTGTCTCGACCGTGCACTGCTGATCATCACCGAGCTGGTGGCCAACACCGTCAAGCACGCCGCCCCGTTGTCCCCTCACGCAGAGCTCACACTGGTGACCGACGACCACTCTCTGACGATTGCCGTCCACGACCGCGACCCGGGCCTCCCCCGTGTGCTGCCCCCTTCGCACCCCGATGCCATCGGCGGGCGGGGCCTACGGCTGGTCCACGACCTCGCTGCCGAGGTCGACGGCACCCTCGAAGTCCGCTCCGACCCTGATCGACGGGGCAAGGCCGTGCGAGTCTCGCTGCCCCTCTGACCCACCTCTTCTCAGCCTCGGGTGTCCACTCCCCCGACGGCCGGCTCTGCGCCACGGTTCCGCTAGCCACTGACGTGGCAGAGGAGCGAAGGATGCGGCGGGCAGACCCCGCGGCAGGGCGCACGGGGTAGTAATGCCGTGCCATGACCATGGCCCGATTCTCGCGCCGGCTGATCCCGACTGCGCAAACAGTGCTCCGATCGTCCCGGAGAGTCACAGCGAGCTGCGCTCCGGCGGCCTGAACCGGACAAGTGCGAGGTGACTGCGGGCGGTGGTCTCGGCCTGGAGGGACCGAGACCACCACTCACAGTCATCTCACCTCAATCGATCGCTCGGCAGACGTGTACCGACCCTGGGACCGGCCGGGCTAGGCGTGGGCTAGGCCGCCGCCTGGTCGGCGAGCAGCAGGTCGGCCAACTGCTCCTGGGTACCGGCGTATGCCGGGTGGTTGGTGATCGTCGCGCGGTCCCGAGGGCGCGGGATCGGTACCGGGATGATCGTGCGCACTGACGGCTGCGGCGGGTTGGACATGACCACGATCCGGTCGGCGAGCAGAATGGCCTCATCGAGCCCGTGCGTGACCATGAGCACCTTCTCGGTCTCCGACTCGTTGCCCCACAGCTCGACGAGTTGTTGTTGCAACCGCGAGCGGGTGAGCGCGTCCAGTGCACCGAACGGCTCGTCCAGCAGCAGAGTACGGGGGCCCACGGCGAAGGCCCTGGCGACCGCGGCGCGCTGAGCCATGCCGCCCGACACCTGGCCCGGGCGCTTGTCGCGGTGCTCCCACAGTCCGACGGCGGTCAGATACCGCTCGACCATGTCGTCGGCTTTTGTCCGGGACCAGTCCGGCCGTGCCGCGCGGACGGCCTCGCGCACATTGGCGAGAAGGCTCAGCCTGGGCAGCAGTGAGTAGTTCTGGAAGACCATCGCCCGTTCCGGACCCGGCCCCGTGACGGCCTTGCCGTCCACGACGATCTCACCCGCGTCCGGGCGGTCAAGCCCGCCGACCAGATTGAGCAGCGTCGACTTCCCACAGTGTGAGAGCACGGAGCGCACGGTCCGGTGGATACGGAACGATCACTGGACACGCGGCGAGGCGGAACAGGGCGCGGATCCCGACAGTGAGGGCATTGGCCGTTGCGCCATCCGGGATGGAGTTGTCCTTGGCCCCGCCGGGCGGGCGCAGTACCAGCAGCCGGGAGACAGGGATCTGCTGCTCAGCCAGGAAGTCCAGCACATCCTGAGCAGGGTCGGTGGCGACCGCCATGGCGACAGCCAGATCAGGCCCGAGATCGAGGACGTGCTCGTCGACAGCAGGCGCCAGCGGGGTCCCGTAAGGCTCGGCGGATGACCACAACCGGCCGCGCTGGACCACAGCCAGGTCGGCACCGGTCACCATGCGGAAGGCCGCACCGACCAGAAACGCGGGTGCCAGACGCAGGCTGCCGGTGACGGCAACCGCTTTGGTGCCGGGCGGCATTCGATACGGTGCGGCTTCGATGTTCTCCTGCAGCTGAGCCCAGGTTGCCGGAGCCAGCGGGCGCCGCTTCAGATAGGCCGAGGCGCCCTCGAAGCGGTCCGTCCAGTCCAACCGCGTAGGCGGCGTCCTCGTGTCCTGGCGCAGCTCCTCGAGGAAGTCCGGAACGTCATCGATCTCCATACCGATCGCCTCCGTGATGAACAGGACGGTGAACGTGATGGACATGGCATCGGCAGCCGGCGAGAACTCAGGGGCGAAGCCAGTGCATGCATCAGCCCACAGGATCACGAATCTACCCAGGCGTAGCTCGGTGGGCTCCGGTGCCGCGAGGCTCGGAAGCTGCTCACTGAGTTCTGGCAACTCTCTGCGTAGGTAGGCTTCAACGACGCGAGCATGACACGGGTGACTTCGGAGTCCTGGCTGTGCAGCTTCTCGACGGCCACCACGTCGTCGTCGACGTGCGCCTGCACCAGAGCGATACCTCGCAGCACATCGTCGTCCGTGAACCGCGGTTCCGGCTGCTCATTCACGTCGCAGTCCGTTCTCCTCCAGGCGCCTGGGCGCCACACCCGTTGTACTCAAGAGGGGCATGCGCCCAAGACGCTCTGCGCCGGGGGCCCGCCACCGTCAGTACACGAGTTCCTGTGCTTCCTGCACCATGGTGGGCAGCAGACGGAGCCCCAGTACTCGAGCGTTCTCAACTCCCCTGCCAGTGATCGCATAGGGCACGCTTCGGTACACGCCTGAACACTGCACGTTCGGATAGGTGCTGTTCAGCTGCCGCTATTGGCGTCGGCTCGATCGGCCAGAACGTTCGGTCTCGGCTCGGGTCGCTGCTGCGTACCGCGTCCAAGAGCACTTGATGTGTGTCCGGACCAAGTTGCGGTGTACCAGCCCAGATGGCCCCAAATCAGAGAAGCAGCAGGTCAGATACACAAGAAGGTTGTCCGGCTCTCATAGAGGCGTCCCAGGTCAGAGGCCCTCGACTAGCCGACGTAAGCCTCGTCTACTGCTGGTCGTGACACCCCGCTTGAGCCTCTGCTGCCGACACCGGCCTGCGAGACGAAGGCCGGCGGCCGTCCCGAGAAGCACCCCCGCCGAGAGATCGTCGACGCGATCCGCTACGTCGTCGACACCGGCTGCAAGCGGCGCGCCCTGCCCAAGGACTTCCCGCCCTTGCGCACCTGTTACAGGTTCATGGCCCGTTGGGCTGCCGCCGGCCTCGTCGGACAGATCCGCTCCGCCGCGGCCCGGCCGCATTCATCCCCGGGCCTGAGCGCGGGCAGACGCCGCAGTCATTCCCGGTGTGGCGCGTGCGAAGTCGTACACCGCCCAGTCGGTAAGCGTGCGATAGCCGAGGCGCTGGTAGAGGGCGTTGCTGGTGGGGTTGGACAGGTCCGCGAACAACACGACGTCGCTCGCACCCGCAGCCAGCGCGGCCCGGCTCACCTCCGCTGTCACGGCGCCCGCGTAGCCGCGACCGCGCAGGTCGGCCGGGGTGTAGACGATGTCCACCTGGATCTGGCCGCCGATCAGGGGGTTCATTCCCGCGATGGAGACGGGAGTGCCGTCCGGGGTTTCCCAGAGTGTGTAGCGCTTGTCGGCGAAGCGGGTGTCAGCCCACGTGTCGGCGTCGATGGACACGTCCTCCCCGACGGCCCTGGCGAACTCGCCGCACCAGAACATGACTTGTTCAAGGTCCTGCTCGCCCAGGACGCGGCCTCGACCCGCCGGCATCGGCTCCGGCGGGGTGAGCGTGCCCAGGCGGTACAGCCGCAGCTGCGTGTCGCGGAGTTTCGGCGTCGCCCCGGTATGCCGCTGCCAGGCCTCGGCGAAAGCGGTCGCCGAGTTGTGGTCCGCACTGACATAGGGAAGGGAGTGCCCGAGGGCGGCCAGGCGGGCAGCGAGAGAGTCGGCCTGCTCAGGCGTGAGCGGGGAGAGGCCGAACCCGCGGGGCGGCAGCCGGTAGAAAGTGGCGTGGACTTCACCCGCTCGCTCCAGCACACCGAAGATGGGGGCTTCGGCGCCGAACGCGTCCGCCCCACGCGTTCGCACTCTCTCAGCCCACGTCAGCTGCATGACGTGCGGGCCTGGCCGCGAACGCAGGAAGTCCCCGGCCCGGGCGAAAAAGCCGTCGACGTCTTCGGTGAACTGCCAGTCATCCGGTCGCATGCCTCATGATCCCAGTGCTGCGGATGCGCCCTGTGGTTCTCCGCCAGGATCAGCGCTCTGAGGTCAAGACTTCTCTCCGTCTAGGCCTTTTCCGGTCGGCGATGCGCGAAGAGACTTCTCCTGACACCAATCCGAAGCCCCCGGATTTCCTGTGCCTCAAACTACTCAGGCCGCGCACCGAAGGCCGCCCAACGACCCACCACAGGCAGCGGAGTTCAGGAACAGGTACTTGGCTTGTTCTATATGTTCGAGACGCGTGGAGTTCGGCGAGGGTCTCGGCGCGTTTGCCGGTCTTGCCGACGTCGTAGCGGGTGCCCGGTGTTTGTTCTTAACGCCGGGTGGCCGACCGGGGCCGGTGCCGGTCGGTTTGGGAACACGGGCCGGGCAGAGGATGTGAGCGCGGATGTTCCTGAACCCCCGGCGGACCCGGGTCGGGGTCAGCTGGTTGGGCAGGGCTGGTTTCTCTCAGGGGCGGCGGATGTGTCCTGCGCGCCCAGCGCGCCCGCGGCCGCACGAGGCAAGGGCGGGCGGGGGCGCGAAGGGCGGCAGGAATCAGGCCTGCGTCTCGGCGCTGCAGACCCAGTCGCCGTAGCGGACGCCGTCCTTCGAGCGGACGATGCAGACCCGGACGGTGTCGTTCTCGGTCAGGTCGTAGTCGCAGATCGAGTAGCCGTCGGTCGTGTCGCTCTTGGTGGTCGTGTCGTAGCAGCCGGTCCGGTGATCCACCCAGCTCCACGCGTCGATGTTGACCTTCTGCCAGCGCTGGATCTTGGCCTGCACCGAGTAGCCGTCCGCGGACAGGTCCTTCACCTTCAGCTCGTCGCCGTAGGTCGTAAAGGTCGCCGTGCCCCAGGTCCGGGAGATGGTCACATTGCTTCCGCTTGCGGAGGCCGAGCCCGCCATGCCCCCGACGATGATGACGCTCGCCGCGAAAGCCATACCGGTCTTTGCTACCGTGCTGCGCTTCATCAAGCGTTCCCCCTGTAGGTGTCGGGTCGTTACGAGTGCTAGATCAAAGCGCCGTCCTGGATCACCTGTCAACTACTTTGCGGACGTGCTGAGTTGAGGCATGCACATGGCGAAAGGCGGATTCGACGCCTGCCTGGCGCGGAGGTGGGGGTCGGCGCAGGCGAGATCATCGCGTGTAGGGGGCGGTATCCACACAGGCGAGAGCGATTCTCCGGTACGACGATGAGGCGCCTGGCCGGTGAAGGGCGGGTGTGCATGCGAGCCACGCCGAGCTGCCATGGATGGGCTTCAGCAAATTCCGCGGTTTGCTCGCGGTCGGCGGCGGGCGGTGGGGACCTCGCGGCTGGCGACCCGACAGGGGCCACCGCATGGCGGCTGTGCGTGATGGACATCGTCTGGCTCGGCTGACCGCCATGCTGCGCACCGTCCGATGGGTAGCGTGTCCCGGAGACCAACGACCTCCCCATGGGACCGGCCCGGCTGGTGATGCTGCGCGGCAATTCCGCCAGCGGCAAGTCCTCGCTGGCCGCGGGCCTTGCGCGAGGCCTACGGCCGGGGCATCGCCCTGGTCGGCCAGGACATGATCCGCCGCCAGATCCTGCGCGAGCGTGACATCCCCGGCGGTGCGAACAGCGGTCTGCTGGATCTGACGGTCCGGCACGCTCTTGAGCTTGTTCTTTTATCTTCGAGCCTCGAACGGGCTTCGAACTTGAGGCAAGTCTTCGCAGTTCACCGGCTATGTGAGCGGCCTTCGCGCGATCGTGTGCCGTGTTGACCAAGGCATCTGATCAGCACGAAGGCCGTGAGCATGAGTCTGCTCTTATCCGGGCCCGGCGGGAAGCGTTCGCGCAAGCGTCAAGCTTCCGGGCAACTTCTATGTGTGTCTGACCGCTCGGCGCGATGAACTGCTCGAGCTCACGGACGCGGCGCTGTGTGCCGACGGCCCGGTGGAGTCCCCCTCGACCTGACGCTCCCGCCCGAACACCGGCGTGGCGTGGACATGGCGCGTTGTAACGGCGGGCTCAACCGCGGCCGGATCGATGTCGGACGGCTGCGGGGGCTCGCGGGACTGCCACTGCCACGTTTCCCGGACGGTCGACTCGTCCTGGCCGTCCATGTGTCGCCCTGGCTACCCTCGGACGCCCCGTGCTCGGACCAGCGTCTGTTCTGCCACGTCTCAGGCCGCGCCAAATCCGCGTCGCAGTTCATCCCGGGCTGGCCGTACTCCTTCGTGGCCGTGCTGGAGCCCGGCCGCACCTCCAGGACCACCGTCCTGGACCTCGTCCGGCTCGGACCCGTCGACGACGCCACCGTCGTGACGGCCGCCCAGCTGCGGGCCGTGGTCGAACGGCTCATCGCCGCCGGCCAGAGGACACCGGGCGAGCCGGACATTGTGATCGTCGGTGATGCCGGATACGACATCACGCGCCTGGCCTGGGTCCTTCGCGACCTGCCCGTCCAGGTGGTCGGCCGACTCCGCTCGCCAGGTGCGGATCTCCAGATGGGTGACGAGACGGTCACGTTCGGCACCGAGCGGGCGCCGCAGGCCACTGGCCTGCGGCGCCTGTGTTCGTGTGACACAGAAGACCCTCCACTTGGTTCGCTGGCCAAGGACACTCGCCGGCATCAGGACGGGGTGTGCCGGGCCTTTCCGTCGGCTCTCGCGGCAGGCGAGCAAATTCCTGACTGCGGGGTGGCTGTGATGCGGGCGAGGCGGTTGACGGTGGTGTGCGAGGTCCAGCGCCTCTGTCCGTCGTGGAGGGTGTCGAGGACCTGGTGGAGAGTGCGGCCGGCGCGGGGATTTTTGGGGCTTCCAGGGTCGTCGACGGCACGTGGGCACGGTGTGTTCTGGGCGCGTGTCCGGGATCACAGGGCGGCTCGCCGGACGGGCGGAATGCCGTGACCATCGGGACGGTTGGGGCTCACACGCATTCAATGCATGTGCACATACCGTCTGGTACCTACGAGGAGCCCCCGTGACCTTCACCGCGTCCTCCGCCTCCCGCGCGGCCGAGATCCTGTCCCGGCCGGTCGCGCTGAACGGCCTGACCGTCCCGAACCGCGTCGTGATGGCGCCGATGACGCGCATGTTCTCCCCGGGCGGCGTCCCCGGTGAGGACGTGCTGTCGTACTACGCCCGTCGCGCCGCCGCGGGTGTGGGCCTGATCGTCACCGAGGGGACCTACGTCGGCCACGAGTCGGCCGGACAGAGTGACCGTGTGCCGCGGTTCCACGGTGAGGAGCAGCTGGCGGGGTGGGCGAAGGTCGCCGAGGCCGTTCACGCGGCGGGCGGCGCGATCGTGCCGCAGCTGTGGCACATCGGCATGGTGCGCAAGCAGGGCGACCCGCCTTACGCCGACGCCCCCGCCGTCGGCCCCTCCGGCATCCGCGTCGACGGTACCGAGGGCACCGGCAAGGCGATGACCCAGCACGACCTCGACGACGTCATCGGCGCCTTCGCCGAGGCCGCGGCGGCCGCCGAGCGCATAGGCTTCGACGGCGTCGAACTGCACGGCGCCCACGGCTACCTCCTCGACCAGTTCCTGTGGGCAGGGACTAACCGCCGTACCGACGCCTACGGCGGAGACCCTGTGGCCCGTACGAAGTTCGCGGCCGACATCGTGGCCGCGGTCCGCGAGAGCGTCTCACCCGAATTCCCGGTGATCTTCCGCTACTCGCAGTGGAAGCAGGAGGCCTACGACGCGAGGCTCGCGGAGACCCCGGAGGAGCTGGAGGCGATCCTGACCCCGCTCGCCGCGGCCGGCGTCGACGCCTTCCACGCCTCCACCCGTCGCTACTGGCTCCCGGAATTCGAGGGCTCGGACCTGAACCTGGCGGGCTGGACCAAGAAGCTCACCGGCAGGCCCAGCATCACCGTCGGCTCGGTCGGCCTCGACGGCGACTTCATCCGCGGCTTCATGGGCGAGGGCGCCCCGGTCCAGGGCATCGACAACCTCCTCGACCGCCTGGAGCGCGACGAGTTCGACCTGGTCGCCGTCGGCCGCGCGCTGCTCCAGGACCCGCAGTGGGCGGCGAAGGTCCTGGAGGGCCGGTCCGAGGACCTGAAGCCGTACGACGCGACGGCACTGAAGACACTGAGCTAGAGACCACAACACCGCCTTCCCCACAGCCCGACAACACTCTGCAGCTGCTGCCGCCTGAGGTCTCAGGTGCAGATGATGTTCGTGGCGCGTCCCACCGGCGCAAGCCCGCCCGGCAGCTGAGCAAGGGCGGGTCCATCCACTCCCTGCACCGCCGGCTCCACCACGCCCGCGAAGGCGCCGTCCGCCTCGGCCAGCCCGAGCAACACGCGCGCACTCAGCAGCCCGACGACAAGCCGACACACGCATGCACCAGCTGACATGCACGGCGGTGAGCGGGCGGCGATTGGCCCCGCCGCCCGCTCACCCGCACCACTCCCAAACCCGATTTCCCTTCAGTGAGGATCACGTGTCCTCTGCAACCACCCAGATCAGCGAACGCGCCGCCGCCCCGCCCTCTCCGCCTTCCGCGGCCCCGCAGGGCGACGTCGCAGCGCTCCGGCAATGTCCCGTCACGGCACGGTGAAGCTGTCGCGGACTTGCCCATAAACCTTGAGGGCCTGGGTTTCGATGTCCGGCTGGTACCAGGTGTTGATCTGGTATGACTTGCCGTTCGCATTGAAGCCGAGGAGCACGGCATGCCAGGGGGCGTCGTTCAAGGTGAAGGTGTACTCCCAGATCACTGCGGGCCAGCCGTTGAAGGTGGCCTCCTCCAAGCGGATCTTCCGGTAGTTCTGTCCTTCGTGCGCGTTCTGCTCTGAGGCCGTCCAAGTCTTCACGAGGTCGCCGCTCTCCAGAGATGCCTTGGCTGCGAGCTCTTGCCTGCCGTCCGGTGATGTGTAGTGCACCTCCTCTCCTGTCTTCACGTCCCGCCGCCAACCGGTGGGTGTGACCCAGGCGAAGCCGCCTGACTCACGGTGCGCGCGGGGTGGGGGGCTTTGGCGCGGCGATGTACCAATCACGACGGGTGAGGCGACCTGCTTGTTTACGGACAGGTAGAGCGGAAGGCCAACCGCAGTCGCTGTGGCGAGCGCGGCAGCCAGGGCGAACCCCGCCATCGTGCGTCGAGCCCGGGGTGCCGACGCGGGCACCTCCAGGGCAACGAGCGGTTCGAATGTGAAGCCAGTGGTGGACATCGGCGGATCTTCCTCGTCCGCGTTCTGCTCCACACGCGGCATCTGAGCGGGCGGCTCCCCCGCCAGTTCTACATCCAGAAGAGACGCCAGGTACCTCCGCCACAACGGTCCATCCTTGCGCCTCCCGCGCTCGATCAGGCCGTCCAGCGATTCAAGGTTGGCATCCGTCAGGGAGGCCCAGTAGCGCTGGACGAGTCGGCTCATGACTCCAGCACCTCCGCCTCGCCCGTCAACGCGGAGGGATTCCCGTTTCCGGAATCCGTCGGGCCTGGAGCGGAGTTCCCGCCGCCGATTACCCCCTGGAGAGTCCTCGCACTGCCGAGTTGCCGGAGCAGTGCCGGGGCCGAGGCGCCCACCGCGACCGTGGCCAGCGCTCCGGTCAGCTGCGGGGCGAAGAGCCAGCCTGCGCCAGCGCCAAGAGATACCCGAGTCAGGGCAGCAAGCACGTCGGACGGCGGGTCGATGTACTTGTCGAGGCGCGGCAGCTTGTCCCGCCGCCGGTTCTTCGCCAGAGCGCGGTGCCGCGCCGTCTGCCACGCCGCGATCCGCCCGTAGAAGACCACGATCTCCACGACAAAACCGCCCAGCGCGCCATATGTGACGGATGCCGTCCACTCCATGGCCGTCCCCCCTCGGCAATGGCGATGCTCGCAGCTGTACCGGACCCCACGGCACCGGCTCAGCTCAGCTCAGCATTCCAGAAGGGTGTTTGATACGGCAGGGAGACGGCACAGAACGCGTTGTTGCTCTTCCCCGTTTCGGGCGGGGGCACTGTGGGTGGCAGCACTCGGCCGCGTAAAAGCAGCGCCTCCTGCGGGGAGGATCCGGGTCTCGACGTTGCCGCAGACCGCACCGAGGACGCGTGGCGAGGGACGACGCCGGGGTGTACGGGATGACCTCATCAAGTCCCCTGACCAGCCACGTTATTACCGCATGAGCGAGGCTCGACTGAGGTGTGGCAGCGCCTCGCGGCCAGCAACCCCCGCGGCCCGATCGCCGCGTACCGGCCGGAAGAAGAGCTCTCCGCCGCGCGACTGACCACTCGGTTCGTCATTCCCGGCCACGACGCATGACCCGGCGCTCTGGCAGCGCTGGGCAACAGCTGGCCGCTCCGCATGTGGATCCGCGGCACCGGCGACCTGACAGAGATGTCCGCGCGCCGTCGCGGTGACCGGAGCCGCGCCGCGACCGACATCGGCAAGGACTGCGCGGCCGACGTGGCGCGCGAACTGGCCCAGGCCCGGCACACCCTTGCCTCCAGCCTGTCCTACGGCATCGACAAGGCTGCGCAGAACGGAGCTCAGGTTGGCTTCCGCGGCCCTCAGCACTCCATTCACCGTCACGATGGTGTTCCCCGCCCGCACCACGGTGAACTGCTCGTTGCGGTCCCCGGGATACTCAGGGCCCATGGGATGGTCTCCCGGAATCGCACGGCTTCGTCCCCTGCCCCCGGGGCCTGTTCCATCGTCAGCGCGGCCTTGAACTTCCCCACCCAGCCTGTGCCCTCATACGAGCGGCAGGAGCCCAACTGCCTGCTTCAGCTGAGCGAACATCTACTGGGCCTTCCCGTCCTCGTAGGGCAAGCGTCGAGCCGCCTCCCCAGATCTCACTTTTCCCGTTGAAGATCTGCAAGACGACGGTGGATGCGCGCTCCCCGCTGCCGATGTCGAGCATCATCTGGCAGCGGGGTCCGACGCAGGCGGGAAAGAGCGCCGTGCATCCTCCGGTTGAGGGTCCTGCACCTCAATCCCGCCCTTGTGCGCCCCCGCAACCTCGCCCTCCTTGAAGGTGAGCGCCCTCAGATGTGCCCGCGTCAGAGGTGCTACGGCGGCCCTGGCCGAAGCGGTCGCCCGCGGTACCACCCAAGCTGGTTGCGCAT
This sequence comes from Streptomyces sp. CA-135486, assembly GCF_050936555.1. Taxonomy (NCBI): domain Bacteria; kingdom Bacillati; phylum Actinomycetota; class Actinomycetes; order Kitasatosporales; family Streptomycetaceae; genus Streptomyces; species Streptomyces sp. CA-135486. The sequence continues at coordinate 3,883,477 of NZ_JBNJMM010000002.1, read as the reverse complement.
CTGGTGCTACGGAACACGGGGAGCGTGACCTCTCAGCCGCCGGACGGATCCGGTTCTGCGTGAGGCGGTTGATGACTTGAGTCGGCAGGCACCCGTGTTCGGTCATCATCGACCGGACTTACAGTCGCAGCGTCTGCTCTGCCCGGAAGCCCGTCGCGCTGGTGAGCAGATCGCTCCACACAGTGGAGACGTCGCCAGCGATCTGCTCGATGGTCTCGGTCGAGGCGAGATAGCGGTTTGCGTTCGCGGTGCTGGGCGGCGCCGCGGCGCTGGACCGGGAAGAGGCCCGGCAGGAATTGATCAGGATCGGTATCAAGCTCAAGCCCGAGGCGTGGCGCTCGTACATCAACCACGGCTACGCCCCCAAGCGGGACAGGGAGATCTGCGGGGTCGCGCACTGGTACCGGCGCACCATCCTCGAGTGGCCCGACAAGCGTCCCGGCGAGGGTGCCGGCGGCCCCCAAGGGCACGGGCGGCAAGCCCCTCGACCGCTCCGCCGACCCGCCGCTCGCCCGCAAGGAAGCACGCAAGGAAGCACGCAAGGACCGTATCCGCACGATGCTCAAGGACTCCGACGGCCAGGTGACCGCCAAGCAGATCGCCGCCGCCGAGGACATCTCCGACCGCCAGGCGCAGCGACTTCTCAGCGGGATCCGAAAAGCCCCCAAGTAGTAGGACACTGCCGGCCGCCCGACACCACCGAGCAATGAGGGGATCACCCCGTGGGCGATACCGAACGCGTACGGTTCCTCGGGGCGGCCATCCGTGATGAACTCGACCAGCTGTGGACAAACTTGAGGGAGGCACAAGGCAGCGGTCCTTCTACGTCCCGGCCTGCGCCACACAGTGACCGCACAGGCCCGAAGCCCTTAACCACACGGCCTTGGCCGCTAGACGAGTGGCTCCGTGGCATCCGGCCACAGAGCCTCCGCAAAAACCCGTTTGGTGGACCACGGCGACCGCTGCTAACTTTCCGGAGGCCGTGCGAGAGAACGAGGAGGTGGTACCCGTGAACGCAGTATCGACATGGGTGCTCCCCTCCGGGGTCACGGTGGGGCGATAGGTCGTCCGGGAGCGCCGTTCCAGAGCACTCCCGAAAGGCACGACCATGCAATTCACTTCCGAACAGCGCCTCGACGACGGCGTCCTCGAACGCGAATTCACCCTCGGCGAGATCCCCGGCACCCTGTGGACGCCTGAATCCGCCGCACCGGCTCCGCTGATCCTGATCGGCCACAACGGCGGCTTGCACAGGCGGGAACCGCGGCTGGTGGCCCGGGCCCGGCAATCCGCGGCGTACGGCTACGCGGCGGCCGCCATCGACGCCCCCGGGCACGGCGACCGGCCCCGTTCCGCCGTCGACGAGCAGGCCCGCGCCGACCTCCGCCGCGCGATGCAGGCCGGCGAGCCGGTCGCTGAGATCTTCGAGTCCTTCATCGGCCCGCTGGTCGAAAAGGCGGTCCCGGAATGGCGGACCACCCTGGACGCCCTCCTTTCGCTGCCCGAGATCGGCGGCCCGGTCGGGTATTCGGGGTGGACCGCCGTCGGCATTCGGCTGGCGGTGGTCGAGCCGCGCATCGCGGCCGCCGGTTTCTTCGCCGGGGGTTACGTGCCCCGCGCCCAGCGCGAGGAGGCCCGGCAGGTCACCATTCCGCTGCTGTTCCTGCTGCAGTGGGACGACGAAGGGAACCCCCGGCAGCGGGCCCTGGACCTGTTCGACGCCTTCGGCACCAAGGAGAAGACGCTGCACGCCAATCTGGGCGGGCACGCCGGCACCCCGTGGTTCGAGGTGGACGACGGGGACCGGTTCTTCGGCCGGCACCTGAAGTGAGGCCGGGGGCAGCAGCCGGTAGGCGCTGTCGGCCAGGATGCCGCTCATCGAGGACAGGCCCCGGCCCTCCTCGATGACGGCGCCGGGCAGATGCACAACCGCCCCGATCGCGGCGGTACCGGCCATCGGCGGTACCGGCCGGTCGGGGCGGCGCGAGGGCGTGGACGCCTAGGTTCGGTGTCAAACGCCTCGATTGGATGACAGGGCGACTGGCTTCACTGTCCAAGGACAGCAGCGCGATCAACGGCACCTGGTCAATGATGTCCTGTCTACCAACTGGCCGTCACCGTCTCCGGACGACCCCCAGAGCGGCTCCTGATGGTCGCCTCCCACGCCTGGGACCTGCGCGGAGCACAGGGCCTGGGCCTGCGCACCGCCTACGTCGCCCGCCCGTCGGCGACCCGCCCACCTCCTCGGACCGGTTCAACATGCACGCCGACGACCTGGCAGACCTGGCAGACCAACTCGACAATGCCCAACCAGGACTGACGGCGCGCAAAAAGGGCCGCCCCTGGACCGACCCACAGGGCACCGCGCCCCACCCGCTCGGCGGACCCGGGATCGCGTAGCCAGGCCGCCACTTGGTCAGGCTGACGGCGGCGGACGTGCGTCACAGCTGGCGCAGTGATCACCGCTTCGCTGCGACAAAACACAGGCTGACGAGCCAGATCAACTGAGATCAACAACGAATCAGACCAGGCCATCTGAGACGAGGTCAGATTCATCGAGACGGGGCAAATGAAGGAGTAGCCCTGGCGGCGCACATCCGCAACCTGCGTGCCTATCTCATCGAACACGGTGACGATTGGGAGAATCCGACGCTGGAGAGCTACTTGGAGGCGTTGGCCGCGTGGATCAACGAGTCTCCCGGCTGGTACAAGACCTTCGACCAGGATCCCACCCCACGGCGACTGGACATGCTTTGCCCGGACCCTGTGGACGGTCACGAAATTCCGGCCACCGGTCGGGTCCCCGTCCCAGCCGGGCGGCGAATGGACAAGGACAGCTCGCCGTCAGGTGGTGTACCCACCGTCCACGGCGAGGGCGGTGCCGGTGATGTAGCGGCCGCCTGGACCCGCCAGGTAGACCACCGCGGCGGCGATGTCTTCGGCCTCGCCGTAACGCCCCAGGGCGGTGAGGGATCGCTGGAAGTCGGCGGTGTCGCCGTCGGCCGGGTTCATGTCGGTGTCGATCGGGCCCGGATCCACGATGGCGGCGGTGATCCCGAGCGGCCCCAGCTCCCGGGCAAGTCCCTTGGTCAGCCCGATGAGCGCGGACTTGGCCATCGCCTGAAGGACGACATTCGAGCCGGGAACGCGCCCGTTGAAGCACGACCCGATGCTGATGATCCGCCCACCGTCGCCCATGTGCCGGGCGGCGGCCTGGGCGGCCAGGAACACCGACCGGACGTCCACGGCGAGCACCCGGTCCAGTTCCGGAGCGGACACCTCTGCCACCGGGCCGTAGGAGAGGAAGCCCGCGTTGTTCACCAGGATGTCGATGCGGCCCAGCTCCCGTACCGTCTGCTCCACTGCCTCCGCCGCGGCAGCCGGATGGGTCAGGTCGGCCTGGATGACCGCGGCCCTGCCACCATCCGCTTCGATCTGCTTGGCGACCTCGCGCGCCTGGTCCACTGCCTGGACGTAGGTCAGCGCAACCGCCGCTCCCCCGCTAGCCAGCCGCTTTGATATGGCCGCGCCGATCCCGCGACTGCCGCCGGTCACCAGCGCTACCTTGCCGGTCAAGTCACTCATCGATGCATCCCTCCGTAGACGGCTCGGTGTTCGTCATGCCGCTACGTTAGAAGTTGACCTCAGTGTCAGGTTCAAGTCCTCCAACGAAGTACGTGGGGTGGGAAATGCGGATCGGTGAACTGGCCCGGCGCAGCGGTGTAAGCACGCGGTCGCTGCGCTACTACGAGGCGCATGGTCTGCTCAGGGCCGAGCGAACCCCCGGTGGACACCGCGACTACGGCGAATGGGCCGTCGACCGGGTCATCCGCATCCAGGCACTCTATGCCGCAGGGCTGAACAGCAAGAAGATCGCCCAGTTGCTCCCCTGCATGCGAGACGGGGACGGCACACCGAACGAGATCGCAACTCCCCGACTCGTCGACGAACTCACCGCAGAACGCAGCCGCATCGACCGAATGATCGCCGACCTGATCCGGTCGCGCGACGTCCTGGACGACGTCATCGTCACCGCATCAGCGGACCTGAGTTCCGCGCCCTCTCCGGCACTGGCAGCAGCCGAGCAAGTCAATGAGCCTTTCTCATCGTGAGTGCCAGGCGCGACGGCGTGAACGGCTGCGGAATCCACCCGATCCGGCTGGTGTTGCACCGGGCCTTGCGCAAGATCCGCCGACCGCCGTCGCCATGAGGAAAACGTGACCGCCGGAGGTGGGGCATTACGTGATCGCCGACAGGAACGTAGCGTTCGCGAGAGGGCGCGCTGTGGAGTCCCGGCGCCGGGTGTGCCGGACTGTTCGGCGGAAGGGGGTGCGGACGTCGCCGCGCAGAGGTTCCCGAAGGTGCCAAGGATGGCCGGCGCTGAGGACGGTCGCGGCCCTCGGATGGATCGGGCGCTTCTTGGGCAGCGGTCCGACCGCGATTGCGCAGTGCGCGGAGGACGAGCTGGGTGCCGTAACGGCTCCCGCGCAATTCCCTTGCCAGAGTGTGCAATCGGGCTGCGCAATCGGCCGCAGTGGATCGCACGCACGACCGAGGCGCGCTGGCCCACACCTGCGCAACGAAATCCTGCGCAGGCGGGATCACGGAGGAGGCGGCCCGCGCACAGCCGCTCAGCGGCCACCAGGCGGCGGACAACACGCGGCGAGGCCAGTTCCCGGGGGCCGCCTCCATCGTGGTGAGTTCTGCATTGGGCCGCGGTGAGTTTCCCGAAGCCGCGGCCGGCTCGAGTTTCCGTCCGCGGGCCTCGAGGTGGAGCCGATGCCGCGGTGAGTTCAAAAATCTTCTTTGATTCCGGGCCGGTCGGTCGCCTCCTCGCTGTCTCTATACCCGGGCGGAGGACAGGGCCTGTGACCTGCAGCGCTGAGCGCCGGAGCCTGCTCACCGCCCGGACTCAGAAACTCACCGTGAAGCCCGATTCCCAACTGTGAGTTCAAGGCACCCCTGACGGTGAGCGAATCGGTGTGTGGTGCCGGATTCCTTGGAGGCAACTCCTGATCGCCTCTCTCAGGAGCCGCACCCTGCCGACTCGAACCCTACGCAGGCCAGCACCTGCGGCGCCGTCAGCTTCACCGCCCCTACATAGGGCGAGCGCCTCCGTCGACACCCTGCGCACCGCTCACCGGCGGGTGTCCCCGCAACGGAGCTCACCACTGTGAGCGGCTCGGGCTACAGGAAGGTGGCGGTCGAGGAGACGGCGGCCGACTCCGAAGCGGCCGTCGGCGCGAGCACGACCACCTACTCTCCTGCGAGCCGCCGGGCCCGTCAGCGGATCGCCCGCACCGACAACGGTGCGGGCTCCGCCATGTCCATCCCTCCCCACCAGCGGGCACCCTGACCAGCACTCAGCAAGCTCTCGACCCACCCGCTCACACCCGCCAGATTCAGAATCAGGCACTTATCGGGAGGGCAACACACAGAACTCATGGCCATCGGGATCGGCCATCACCACCCAGCTGACCTCGCCCTGGCCGATGTCGATCCGAGTCGCCCCGAGGGAGATGAGACGGTCGACCTCCGCCTGCTGATCACCGTGGACAGGTGGAGCGAGGTCGAAATGCAGCCGATTCCTCCCTGTCTTCGGCATCAGTGGCGGACCGCCCCACGTGATCTTCGGACCGCCGCGCGGCGAGCGGATCGCGGTCTCTTGGTCCTGGTCCCAGACCAGCGGCCAGCCCAGCGCTTGACTCCAGAAGTACCCGACGTCCTGCGAACCGTCGCACGCAAGTGCTCCGATGAATCCGCAGTCAGCAAGGAAGTTGTTGCCCGGCTCGATGACGCAGAACTCATTGCCTTCGGAGTCGGCGAGCACCACATGACCCTCCTCGGGGCGTTGACCGATGTCGATGTGCCGGGCGCCGAGTCCGAGCGACCTCGCCACAACCTGCTGCTGGTCGTCAAGGGACGTGCTCGTCAGATCGAAGTGCATCTGGTTCTGGCCTGCCTTCTGCTCCTGGGTCGGAAGAAATCGGATCCTGAACCCAGTGTCATCGCTCGGCAGGAGCGCGATGCCGTCGTAGGAGTCGTCGGCCATTTCCCAGCCCAGGACGCCGGCCCAGAAGCGCGCGAGACGCAGCGGGTCGTTCGCATCGAAGCAGAGGGCGTGGAGGTGAGAAGTCATCCCTCGGCATCTCCGATCTGCTGACTCACAGCAAGAAGGCTTTCATCCAGGTCGTGGCTGGAGCCTGCCCAGACGGCGCCACCCGGTCAACTCATTAACGTCTCGCGCTCAACCACTGTCGTCACAACAGCCCTCCTCGTCACCAAGTCACAGGCTTGTGAGGAGGTCGTCGAGCGGGGTCGGTACCTGTTCGGGGTCGAGGGCCTCGACGAGGAGGCGGCCGTAGCGGATCTTGCGGCCTCTCTTCGTGCCGAGGAAGCGCCGCAACTGCTGCTGCCGGGGCCGACCATGGTGTGCGGGCTGGCGCAGGAATGTCTGCCAGGCACGGAAGTCGCCCTCGGCCCGGACGATCTCCTCGACCCTTGCCGTGCCCAGCGCGCGGATGAGCTCGTCCTCCAGGTCCGTCACGCACACGAAGAAACCCCGGCGCGGCGCCCGTGCCCGCTTCAGGCCGCGGTCGTAGAAGCGCTGCTCGCCCTCGTCGCACAACCCTGCCAGGCGCAGTCCAAGGCCGGGCGGCCCGAGGAGGCCGGCGTAGCGGCCGACGCTCATCGCCCCGCCCATCGGCACGACGCACACCCCCTCGGCGGCCAGGTCCCGGCCACGCCGGGCGGCCAGCGCCTCAACGGCCGCGAGGTCACTCAGCCCTTCCAGCAGCACCGCCGTCCGCACCCCCAGTCGCACAGCCAGCTCACTCGCCGGCTCGCCGGGACCGCCGGTCGCCCAGCCACTGACCGCGTCCTGGAACGCCCGCATCTCCGCCATGGAGCGAGTCTGCACCTCCACCGACGGCATGGCACGGGATTATTCGACGGCTCCGCTCGACATGACCGGAGCCCTCTTCACCTGGGCAGCCATCACCCTGAAAATCCGCCCATCACCTGCGGCACCAGGCCCTGCGAACCACCGGACGTCCGTCACCGAACGTCGCTCCGGACGGGTTTTCCGGCCGCCGATCCGAACAGTCGGCCGCCACGCGAGCAGATGCAGAGCAGCCAGTCAGAGAAGTGTTGCTACGCGGATCAGATCGGCGACTGCGCGAAGTCGGCTTTGCGACGGCCAAGCGATCACCGTGGTCACGAGCGGAGCGTCCAGGACCGGCACGGCGCGAGATCCCCGCGCAGGTCGGTGCCGGCGGACTCGGGCACACTCACTGTGGTACGGCCGAGCGCGATCAGCTGGAAGAGCTGTGTCAGGTTCCGTACCTCGACCCCTGGCCCCTCCGGGTAGTTGCCGCCGGGATCGGGCCAGCGAGCCATCGGGAGTTCCGGCAATGCGGTGACTTCGGCCATCCGGATCTCGGAGCGGCCGGCAAGGGGGTGAGAGGTGGGCAGGATCGCCACCTGCCCCTCGGCGTACAGGGTTTCGCTGTCGAGTCCGGCCGTTGAATCGAACGGCAAGTGCAGCAGAGCCACGTCGGCCTGCCCGTCCTGCAGCAAGGTCTGTTGCTGGTGCGCCTCGCAGAGCAGCAGATCGACGGTGGCCGCGCCGGGCTCCGCGCGGTAGGCGTCGAGCAGTTTGGCCAGCAACTCGCCGGCGGTGCCGGATTTGACGGCGAGGACGAGGCGGGGGCGCCTTTGCACGGCCTGCTGGGTACGCCGCTCTGCTGCGGCCACCGCGCTGAGCGCGCCCTTCGGACAGCAGTACGGCCCCGGCTTCGGTGAGCGTGACCTTGCGGGTGATGCGCTCCAACAGCATGACCCCGAGCCGCCGTTCGAGCCGGGCGATCGCGCGGGACAGGGGCGGCTGGGCTATCTCCAGACGCTGGCGGCCCTGCCGAAGTGCAGTTCCTCGGCGAGGGCGACGAAGTACCGCGGGGCGTTCACGAACGCCTTGCCCGGGATGCCGTCAGCTTCCAGAAGAGTCCGGCGACTTCGACTCGGCAAGGCGCTGGGCGGACTTGTCATCCCAGGACCCGACACAGCTTCTGATGCCGCGACCATGCAGGTCACAGACCGCTATGGCACCGCTCGCGCGATGGCTCGGGACCGCATCCGTCCTCGTGTGACCACCCGCTCCGCGTGGATCGACCACACCGGCGAACTCCCCGTTATCGAACGCACGTTGATTCGCCTGGAGGTCGACCGCTTGCCCGACGGCCACGATCTACTCCAAGTCTGGCTGGGGACGTCGGCCACCGGCCTGTCGGGCGAGGACGTCGACCTGCGCTGGCAGGCGTTCCTAAGAGCTCCTAACGGAATGAGATTGGCCCGTGTCCTCCAGCCGAGTGACTCAGTTGTCTACGTGTGAGGAAGCGTGATCCCCAACCATGGCTGGTTGACGATGATTTGTGGGTGAGGATCGAGCCACTGCTGCCGGTTCGGCACCGCCGGCATCGGCACCCGGGGCGGAAGGCGCTGGATGACCGCAAGGTGTTGTGCGGGATCATGTTCGTGCTCTACACCGGCATCCGGTGGGAGTGGCTGCCCGCTGAGCTGGGCTTCGGCTCGGGCATGACCTGCTGGCGACGCTTGCGGGACTGGAACAACGCTGGGGTGTGGCAGCGGCTGCACGAGGTGCTGCTGACCGAGCTGCGGGCAGCAGACCGCCTGGACATGTCGCGGGCGGTGATCGACAGCTCCCACATCCGGGCGCTCAAGGGCGGCCCAAAACCGGCCGGAGCCCGGTCGACCGAGGCCGAGCGGGCTCCAAACACCACGTGATCTGCGATGCGAGCGGCATCCCGCTGGCCGTGACGCTCACCGGCGGCAACCGCAACGACATCACCCAGCTCATGCCGCTCCTGGCGGCGATCCCGCCGATCCGCGGCAAACGAGGCCGTCCCCGGCAGCGACCGAGGGAGATCTATGCCGACCGCGGCTACGACCACGACTGCTACCGCCGCCTGGTCTGGGCGAAGGGCGTCAAGCCCGTCATCGCACGCCGCGGCACTGAGCATGGTTCCGGCCTGGGGACCAAGCGGTGGGTGGTCGAGCAGACCATCGCGCTGCTGCACTGGTTCGGCCGCCTGCGCATCCGCTGGGAGATCCGGGACGACATCCACGAGGCGTTCCTCAAGCTCGCCTGCTCACTCATCTGCTGGCGACGCCTCCGCACCGCATTGAGTTAGGAGCTCTAAGCGCAGATTCGATCTTGAGCACCCCTGCCGGATGATCAAGCAGACGCTGGGCTGGACCTGCCCGAAGCTCCGCGCACCCGAGGCGCAGACCGGCGGACCTGGCTGGTCGTGGCCGCCCACCCCAACTCCGCCTGCCCGCCCTGAAGTTGCGGCATGCGGCCTGAGCTACTGCTCGTCGGTTGCTACTCGGCGAGCGAGTCGATGGGCACCTGTGGGTCGGCGAGTTTGCGGGTGTCAACCTGTTGGCCGGAGCGGACGAGGGCCTGGATCGGTTCGGTGACGTCCCAGATATTGACGTTCATGCCTGCCAGCACACGGCCGTGTGAGAGCCAGAACGCGATGAACTCGCGTGCGTCGACATCGCCGCGGAAGACGACCTGGTCGTATCCGCCGGGCTCGGCGTATCCGGCGTACTCCATGCCCAGGTCGTACTGGTCGGAGAAGAAGTACGGCAGCCGGTCGTAGGCCGCTTCCCGGCCGAGCATCGCCTTGGCGGCGGTCTGTGGCTGGTGCAGCGCGTTGGCCCAGTGCTCCACGCGGATGCGCCGGCCCAGCAGGGGATGGAAGGCGTTGGCGACGTCGCCCGCCGCGTAGACGCCCGGTGCGGAGGTGCCCAGCCGCTCGTCGGTGAGAATGCCGTTGTCGACCTGAAGACCTGCGGCCTGGGCGAGCCCGGTGTTGGGGACGATGCCGATGCCGACGATGACCGCGTCCGCATCGATGCGGGTACCGTCGGACAGCCGCACGCCGTCGACGGTACCCGCGCTGCCGGTGAGTTCGGCGACCTGCACGCCGAAACGCAGGTCCACCCCGTGGTCACGGTGCAGGTCCGCGAAGACCTGGGCGACCTCGCGGCCAAGGACACCCAGCAACGGCAGCTCGGCCCGCTCCAGCACGGTGACCTCCACACCGGCGGCGCGGGCCGCGGCAGCGGTCTCCAGGCCGATCCAGCCGGCCCCGACGACCGCCACCCGTGAGGCGGAGGAGAAGGCGTCCTTGATCCGGTCGCTGTCCTCGACCGTGCGCAGATACAGCACCCCGTCCAGGTCCGCGCCCGGCACCGGCAGGCGACGCGGCGAGGAGCCCGTGGCCAGCAACAGCTCGGCGTACCCGAGGCGGCTGCCGTCCGCGAGCGTCACCTCGTGCGGGGCCGGGTCGAGCGCGGTGACCGCCGTCCCCAGGCGCAGGTCGATGTCGTGCTCGGCGTACCACTGGGGCGGGTGGACGTAGATCTGCTCCCGGGCGTCCTTGCCCATCAGGTAAGCCTTCGACAGCGGCGGCCGCTCGTAGGGCCGCTCGCTCTCCTCCCCGATCAGGATCAGCGTGCCGTCGAAGCCCTCCTCGCGCAGCGCCTGCGCGGCCTTGGCCCCGGCCAGACTGGCTCCGACGATCACATACTCGCTGTTGTCAGCCATGATCAGCCCCTGGTCCGCGGTGGGCGCGCAGTGCTGAGAGTGTCGGAGAGCTGTTCGGCGAGCCTCTCCCAGCTGGCGTCGAACTTCTCCACGCCCTCGTCCTCAAGGGCCTGTACGACGTCGTCGTAGTCCACGCCGGCCGCCCGCAGCCCGTCGAGTACCCGCTGCGCGTCGCTGTATCCGGAGCGCACCGAGTCGGCGGGCACCTGTCCGTGGTCCGCGACCGCGCGCAAGGTGGCCTCGGGCATGGTGTTCACCACGCCCGGGGCCACCAGGTCGACGACATAGCGCGTGTCGGGGTAGGCGGGGTCCTTGGCGGACGTCGAGGCCCACAGCGGTCGCTGGGGTCGCGCGCCGGCGCCCTGCAGCGCCTTCCACCGCGACGAGGACAACACCCGCTCGTAGTGCTGGTAGGCCAGGCGTGCATTGGCGATTGCCGCACGCCCGCGCAGACCGGCCGCCCGAGCGCTGCCGGTCTTGTCCAGCCGCGCGTCGACCTCGGTATCGACGCGGGAGACGAAGAACGAGGCCACCGATCCGATCGCGGACAGCTCCCGGCCCGCGGCGCGGGCTCCTTCCATCCCGTCGAGGAAGGCCTCCATGACCTGGTCGTACCGCGACAGGGAGAAGATCAGCGTGACGTTGATGCTGATCCCCTCGGCCAGGCACGCGGCGATCGCCCCCAGGCCCTGGCGGGCGGCCGGAATCTTGATGAACAGGTTGGGCCGGTCGACCAGCCACCACAGCGCCCGCGCTTCCGCGATCGTCGCCGCCGTGTCGTGCGCGAGCCTCGGGTCCACCTCGATCGAGACACGCCCGTCGACGCCGTCCGTCGCGTCGTAGACCCGGCGCAGCACGTCGCACGCCCACCGCACGTCGAACGTGGTCAGCGCCCGCAGCGCCTCACCAGCCCCCACTCCACGCACAGCCAGGTCGCCGATCTGCCCGTCGTACGCTTCACCGTGTGTGATCGCCTTGGCGAAGATCGTCGGATTGGTGGTCACGCCCACCACATGGTCATGCTCGACCAGTTTCGCCAGGCTCCCGGACACCAGCCTTTCCCGACTCAGGTCATCGAGCCAGATCGAGACTCCCGCTTCGCTCAGTGCGGACAACGGATTCATGGCACTGCCGCTCCTCTCCGCCGTGCGGCCGAGGCTGCGCATGCGATATGTGCTCGGTCGGCGCTTGGGCCGGGGCCCACACCGCGCCGGTCACGGGGCCTGCCGTCCTCATCGAGACCCCTGCCCCCAGGCTGGACTGGGGCGAGCCCGTCCGCCACCGGTGGCCAGGGACCCATCGCAGACCGCGGCGCGGCTGCCGCGGCCCGGCCGGACACCGAAGTTCAGCTCTGGAGCAGGCCGGCGAGAACTTCCGCTTCGCTGATCTCGGGCTGCTTGGTCACGGTGAGAGCGTCAGCGTCCGGTGCTTCGCCAACTCGTGCGGACGCGCAAGCGCCTCCGCACGCTCCGGATCCTCCAGTTCGCTGCGGTAGCGGCGCCCGAACTCCTCGAAGCGGTCCGGATCGTGGTGGTACCACTTGCGCTCGGCTAGGACTTCGGCCTGCGCCGCTGAGCGGGTGCCGTGGGGGTGCTGGGGGTCCTGTCCGGCGGATCTTGGCCGAGAGTCGCCAGGAGGCGTGCAACCAGGGGATTCGGGTCGTTCTTGCGCCAGGCGACGGCCACTCTCGTGCGAGCGGTCTTGGGCTCGATCCTGCGGAAGGCAACGCCTTTGAGGCGGATGCGGCGGGTACTCGCCGGGGCCAGCGACACGCCCAGGCCGGTTTCCACCAGGGCGCAGACGGTCGGCCATTCCACGGCGTGCTGGGCCACCTGGGGCGTGAAGCCCGCCGCGGTGCACAGGCTGGTGATTTGGTCGTGCAGCTGTGGGCCGACGGCGCGGGGAAGGAGCACGAAGGGAGAGTCCGCCAACTGCTCGACACGGACGGTTCGTTGGGCTGCGAGGGGGTGTACGGACGGCAGAACCGCCACGAAAGGCTCGGTCAGTACGGTCTCGAAGCCGAGTTCCGCGTCGTCGGCGGGTGGCTCGCGCAGCAGGCCGATGTCGATGGTCCTGTCGTGCAGGGCAGCCAGCTGCGGCGTGGTGGTCATTTCGTGGATGTCCAGATGCACGGCGGGGAACCGTTCCCGGAAAGTTCGCAGCAGGCCGGGCAGGACGGTCAAGGCGAGCGAGGCGGCGAAGCCGATCCGCAGGCGGCCGACCCTGCCGCTGCCGACCTCTCGGGCTGCGACCAGGCCGTCCGCGAGGCTGGTGAGGGCATGCCGGGCAGCGGGCAGCAGTTCCCGGCCTGCCGGGGTGAGGGTGACGCGGCCTGGTTCGCGGCTGAACAACGCGTAGCCGACCTTGTCCTCCAGGCGCCGGATCTGCTGGCTCAGCGGCGGCTGGGCGATGCCCAGGCGGGTGGCGGCGTGGCCGAAGTGGAGTTCCTCGGCGAGCACGACGAAGGCGTGCAGTTGCGGAAGAGGAAGTTCAGGGCGCTCCATACGCTTAGAGATATCACTTCATGTCGATCCTCAGCGGCTCGACGTTCGAGGAGCAGATCGGCTATGCCCGCGCCGTGGTCGACGGCGACTGGGTGCATGTGTCCGGGACGACCGGATTCGACTACACCACCATGACGATCTCCGACGACGTGGTGGAGCAGGCCGAGCAGTGCCTGCGCAACATCGAGGCCGCACTGGTCAAGGCGAAGTGCACCTTCGCCGACGTGGTGCGGGTGCGCTATCTACTGCCCGACCGGGCCGACTTCGAGCCCTGCTGGCCGACCCTGCGTCGCGCCTTCGGCGAGGTCCGGCCGGCCGCCACGATGCTCATGTGCGGCCTCGCCGACCCCCGCATGAAGATCGAGATCGAGGTGTACGCACGGCTGGTCACCGCGTAACCGCCCGCGCAATCAGATCTGGGGGAACGGAGGCGTCGTGCCCGAGGGCGGGCGGGGCGATCTGGCACATGCCGAGTGGTCACGGCTGCAATGGCTGCTGCCGGGCAGCGGCTTGGCCGGGCGGACGCTGGAACGACCATGGCACAGTGATCAATGGAATCCTCTTCCGCCTACGGACGGGCCCTCCCTGGCGTGACTCGCCTCCGAAGTACGGGCCGTGGAAGACCGTCTACGAGCGTCACCGACGCTGGTCGGCCGACGGCACCTGGGACAAGATCTGCTCCCTCCTGGCGCACGCCGACGCCGAAGATCGGATCGACTGGAGCGTGGTCAGCATCGACCCCACCTCCTGCCGAGCCCACCAGCACGCTGCAGGCGCACGCTCCACACCCCCGGCGCATTTCGGGGCGCCGGGCTCTGCCCCCTCAACATCGTCCCGATGAGGGGCTGGGACGTTCGAGGGGCGGTCTGACGAGCAAGAGAACGCAGGCGAGTGATCACATCAACGGGGTGCGACATCCGCCGTTTGCAGGGTCAACAGAGACGAGACAGTCTGGTCGTGTGTTCAGTAGGCGTCTGCCACGCGCCGAGCGCGGGGCTGAACCATCTCCCAGAAGCGCGGTCAGGGCTCCGATGGCCTATGTGGTCGCGCTGACGATCCCGATTGTGGTGCTGGAGCTGGCCATCGATGACCGTACGGTGCGGCTCACCCCCCTCCTGATCCTGCTGCCGGCCTTCCCGGCGGCGATCGGCACGGTGCGGCAGACCGCCTACGCACTCGGCTGGGTGTTGATCGTCATCACTGGAGTACTGATCTACCGGCCACTCCCCTCGTGGTACGACTACATGATCGTCATGATGCTGGCCGCAACGCTTGGCGTGCTATGCGTCCTGACCTGCCACTTGCGGATCCGGCGCGAGCGGGATCTCCGCCGTGTCCGGTCCACGGCTGTCGCCCTCCAACGGCAGGTGCTGCGCCCTCTGCCCCTCCTCACCGACCGGGTGATCGTCGACGGCGTGTACCTGCCGGTGGAGCATGACCGCCTGGTAGGAGGAGACATCTACGAGGCAGTGGCCTCGCCATACGGCACACGTCTGCTCTTCGGTGATGTCCAGGGCAAGGGGCTGCCTGCGATCGGAGCCGCCTTCGCCGCGCTCGGCGCGTTCCGCGAAGCCGCCTTGCGCGAGCCGACGCTCACCGCGCTCGCGGACGACCTGGAGATGGCCGTTGTCCGGCACAACGTCTTTGCCCAGCAGACCGGCGAACCTGAACGGTTCGTCACCGCGCTCATCCTGGGGATCGACGCCTCGACGGACACGCAGGCGGTCAACTGCGGCCACCCTCCGCCTTACCTGTTGAACGCGGGAGCGGTCACACCTGTACGGCTCGGCGACCCCGGCGTCCCCCTCGGTCTTGCGGACCTCGCTCCGAAACCGCGGACCGTCGCGTGGTTCCCGTTTCCGCCGGGGGCCACCCTTCTTGCCTGCAGCGACGGCGTCACCGAGGCACGCAGCATCTCCGGTGCCTTCTATCCCCTCGAAGAGCGTCTGCGAGCCTGGGCAGACGATTCCCCTTGGACAGTCGCCGACAATCTGGCCAAGGACTTGAGCCAACACACCGCAGGTGAACAGCGGGACGACATCACGGCGCTCGTCGTCCGCAGAGCCTCCTGAACAGGCACTTCCAGTAGTAGAGACCACTACACGAGCCTCAGTGACGAGCCGCCCCTCTCGCCCTCGACCTCGCCGGCCGGCGGCTGATCCCGGACCGGCAGCCGGCCCGGTGGCGCCGCGAGCGACAGGCCATCGCCGAGTTCGTCGACGGCCGCTGCTTCTCTTCGCGGCTGAACAGCTACATGCGCTCCGCCGACAGCAACGAAGTGGACGCCAGTCTGCTGCTCGAGCTGCTGCACGGCCTGCTCCTTCTGGCTCATCGAAGCCCTCGCCCGATGCGGCCGCGCCGACGAAGCGGTGTCTCTCATGGACCAGTTCGTGGCTCTCGCCAACGAGGTCGGCCTCTAGCCTCGCCGCGCACCTCGCCTACGGCACCATCGTCGGAGCGTTCCTCACCTGGCCGCGCTGAGAACTTCGGCCGACACCGTACAGGGCCGGCTGCTGCGCTTCCGGCGGGCCGGACACGGGCCGGGTAGCGTGGAAACCGGGACCAGGAAACGGACAGGCAGCCCTCGTATCGCGGGTCGAAGGCGAAGGGGTCCTCATGACGCATCCACAGGATTCGCCCTCCGACCCCCATCGTGCGCCGCTTCCAGCGGATTCGGAGCCGCTCGGTAGCGGACCGCACGGGCCGCGGCTCGCCTCGGTCGTGGTGTTCGTCCACGATCTCGACGCCTCGGCGGACTTCTACCGGGAGCTGCTGAAGATGGAGGTCACGGTCCGCACCGCCACGGCCGCGCTGCTCGTGGGCCGGAACGGCTTCCAGGTGTACGTACGCGCCGTGGGACCGCACGCCGCCCACCCGGTGGGTCACGTCGGCGCCCAGTACGTGATCTGGACGGCGGACGGCCCCGCCGATTTCCAGCGGTGTGAGCGCGTGCTCAGAGCCCGGTCCGACCAGGTGAACACCAGGCACGGCGAGGGCTTCACCGTCATCGAGGGCCGGGATCCCAGTGGCCTGCCAGTGCTGGTGGCCTATCCAGGGCCGGAGGAAGCGGCGCGGCTCGAGATCATCTCTCGTATCTACGTGTGACGCCGGAAGACACAGCCTGCTCAGCTCACAAGGAGGTCTCTCCATGGCAAACACGAGGACGGTGCACGTCCGCCGCGTCTACGACCCTCCCGCGCAGGCCGACGGCGCCAGAGTGCTGGTCGACCGCATCTGGCCCCGGGGAATGACAAAGGAGAAGGCTCACCTCGACGACTGGTGCAAGCAGGTCGCACCGTCCACGGAGCTGCGCAAGTGGTACAGCCACGACCCCGAACGTTTCGCGGAATTCAGCCGCCGCTACCGGACCGAGCTCAAGGATCCCCAGCACCAAGACGCATTGGCGCACCTGCGCAACCTCGCTAAGGACCGGACCCTGACACTACTCACCGCAACCAAACATCCCGAGATCAGCGAAGCCGAGGTGCTCGCCGAGCTGCTCCGGGGCTGAGGACAGCACGAGACGACTGGCAAGCGCCCAGCCTCAAGAAGCCTGGCCTGGGCGCCCGCATCTTCCAGGAAGGCGCCCGGGCCGATCGGTTCTGGATTATCCGCACCGCAATGGTGGGGATCGACGTGCATGTCCCTGGCCGCCGGGCGGCCACCGTCGACACCCTTGGCCGGGGTGAACTGCTCGGCTGGTCGTGGCTGATACCGCCGCACACCTGGCAGCTCGGTGCGGAGGACGATGGCCGAGCAGCTCATCGACGCACTCAGCATGGACTGGAAGCCGGAGGAATTCCACGACACCTTCCAGGAACAGGTCGCCAAGCTCAGCGAGGCCAAGCGGGCCGGTGAGACGGTCGAGAAGGCAGAACCGCCGACGAAGGCCACGAACGTGGTCGACCTGATGGACGCGCCGCGCGCCAGCGTCGACCGGGACAAGAGTTCCACCGACCGCGGCAAGGAGAAGGCCACATCCACCGGCGCTCCCCCCGCGCGGATCAAGGACGCCGCCCGACAAGCACCGGGCCGGCAAGACAACGACGGCGAAGAAGCAGACATGGGCTTCGTCATTCGATTCCCTGACCAAGGCCGAGCTCTACCAGCGCGCCACGGACGCCGGTATCCCCGGCCGCTCCTCCATGACCCGCGAGGAACTCCTCAAAGGTGGCGGTCGTCGCCTGCACCGCACCGCCCGCCTCCGACACCGCCGACAAACTCCAGCTCCTGGCCGTCGTAGGCCACACCATCCCCGCACGTTGAGACTCTCCTTCGTCGTCCAGCCTTGGCGGGGACGGGGCGGTATCGGTGGGTCAGGTTCGTCGGCGACGGCCTGGCGGCCCCCGATCGCGGTGACGGCCGTGGCGGCCCGTCAGGCGCGGCTCAGTGCCGGCTCCGGCTCGGAGAGACGCGCTGACGCGCGGCGGGGAGCAGCAGCGGGGTAGCCAGGACGAGCACGCCGGCCAGGCCGATGGCCGTACGCGGGCCGAGGAGGCCGCCCAGCACGCCCCAGACAGCCGTCAGGAGCGCGGTCGAAGCTTTGGTCGTCACCGCCCAGGCGGACAGCGTTCGGGCGACCCGGTCGGTCGCGGTGCGTTCGAGGCGGTAGGTGGCGTAGACGGGGTTGAAGACCCCGCAGCAGAAGATGAGCCCGAGCTCGACGCCCATCACCAGCAGCAGCCCTCCGGTGCCCGGCCCCAGGAAGGCCAGGCCGACAGGCCAGATCGCGCGCAGCGCCCCGGCCACGATGAGGACCTGGTGCTGCCCGAACCGGGTGACGAGCGGTCGGGCCAGCCGCGAACCGAGCAGCCCGCCGATCGAGGGCGCGGCGAAGGCGAGGCCGTACTGCCATGGTGCGAACCCGAGTCGGCCGAGCATCAGGACGGCCAGCAGCGGCGCGGCGGCCATCACCAGGCCGTTGAACAGGGCGGTGTTGAAGAACAGCGGACGCAGCGTCGCGTCGGCGAGGATGTACCGCCAACCGTCGAGCAGGTCCCCGGCCCGCATGCGCGCGGCCTCTCGGCGCTCGGGCCGCGGCTCGTGCCCGCCCGTCGCGCGGATGCCCAGGGCCGAGAGCAGGTAGCTGACCGCGTCGGCCACCACCGTCGCCACCGGACCGAGGAGCCCGATCGCGGCGCCGCCCAGCGGCGGTCCGATGATCGTGGTCGTCCAGGCCGTGGACTCGAATCGGGAGTTGGCGACGAGCAGGTCCTCGGCCGGCAGCAGCGTCTTCAGGTACGCGCCTGAGGCGGCGCGGAAGGTGATGTCGGCCGCCGCGACGACGACCGAGACCAGCAGGAGCTGAAGGAAGGTGAGCGCGCCGAAGGCGAACGCGGTGGGGATCGTCAGTAGCGCCGCGAACCGCACCAGGTCCATCGCGATCAGCACCGGCCGCTTGCGGCGGAACTCCACCCACGGGCCGAGCGGCACCGCCACGGCAGCGCCCACCGCAGCCCCCACGGAGGAGAGCGCTGCGACCTCGGCAGGTCCGGCGTGCAGCACCTGGATGGCGATCAGCGGGAGCGCACCGAAGGCGAGCCACGTGCCGAGCGCGCTGGTCCCGTACGCTCCCCAGAGCCACCCGAACTGCCGCCCCAGCCGATGTCCGAGCAGATGTCCCAGCCGGTGCCCGCTCCTCATCCCTGACGCCTCTCGACACTCGCCCTGCACAACCGATCCGCGATCGAAGGCATCAAAGCGAGCACCATAACCAGGGGTCAAACAACCGCAGGGCCGCCTGGCCACAACCATCAGTTGTGCCCCTAGGGTGTCGGCATGGACCTCGACACCGTCCGGACCTTCGTCGCCGCCGCCGACGCGGGGCAGTTCCAGGAGGCCGCCGCCGAGCTGGCGGTCACCCAGCAGGCCGTCTCGAAGCGCATCGCCGCGCTGGAGCGCAACCTCGGCGTGCGGCTGTTCACCCGCACCGCGCGCGGCGCCGAGCTCACCATCGACGGGCAGGCGTTCCTGCCCCACGCGCGCGAACTGCTGCGCGTCGCCGAGCGCGCGGTCGCGTCCGTGCGCAGCGGCAGCCGTCCGCTGCGCGTCGACGTGATCGCTTCGCGCGTCGCGCCGTCGGGCCTGATGCGCGGCTTCCACCGCGCGCACCCCGAGATCGAGCTCGACGTGGTGATGCTGTTCGACGTCGAGACGGCCGTCGCCGCCATCCGGTCCGGTGCGATCGACGCGTCCTTCCGGGCAGTCGCCATGCCCGGCCGGCCCCTTCCCGAGGACATCGAGTCCGTCCGGGTGCTCGACGAGCCGCTCCAGCTCCTCTCCGGCCCCGCCCACGCGCTGGCGGGCGCGCGGTCGGTGACCGTCGCTCAGCTCGCCGGGCACCGGATCTGGATGCCCGGCATCGCCCCCGGTACCGAGTGGGCCGCCTACTACGACGACCTCGTCGCCAAGTTCGGCCTCACTATCGAGGCGACCGGCCCCAACTTCGGCTCCGACGCGCTCCTCGACACCGTCGCCGACACCCCGGCCCTGGCCACCTTCATCGGCGAGCAGACCCGCCTCGTCTGGCCTGCCGACCACGGCCTGCGCCGCATCCCGGTGACCGACCCGACGCCCGTCTACCCGCACTCGCTCCTCTGGCACCGCGAGAACCCCCACCCAGCGCTGGCCACCCTCCGCGCCCACCTCGCCGCCACAGCGGCCGGCCACGACGCCGCCGGGACCTGGGCGCCGGGCTGGGTGATGCCGCGCTGCCAGACGAATCCGGTTGAGCGTGTCGTACGGGCTCGGGATACTCACGCGATGAAGGCCAGTCCCTCCCTCCGAAGCCATGAGCCCAAAGGTGAGAGGTGCCGCGGATGAATGACCGCGCTGTAGTTCTCAACGAGCTCGCGCAGGGCTTGCGCCCGCTGTCGCAGGGGCTCGAATGGTTCGAGGGCCTGACTGATGTGGAGCAGTCAGTTGCACTGCGGGATCTCTGTCAGTTCTGCGTTCAGGCACGTGCCACCAGCGGTGACGCCTTGGAAGGCATCCGGCGGTCTGGGCTCCGACCAACTCACACACCGTCAGTTCTGGTCATGCGCGGACAGATAGACATGCAGTTGGGAAGGGTCGCCAATTTGACGCCGCGGCATGAGCGGATCAAGGCGTTTCGCTTGCTGATCCAAGTCCTGGGTCTTGCCGACGCGCGGCGCCGAGAGCGATTCTGCGCCGACGAGTGCAGTCATGAATGGCACCAGCTCGCGCGTGGGCGGGAGCCAGGACTACCTGCTGGGTGATGATCTGGGCAAAACCAGCCCTCGACGGTCGCATGGAGGGGCGCCCACCTATGGCCGCATCGCGTTGATCTACTCCGGCCTTGATGAGTGAGGTCTGCGAGGAGGCGTCGAGGACGGCGACAGCTGAGATCGCTGGGGCACGACTGCAAGTCCCAGGTGCTGTCCTGAGTCGGGTTCGCCGAGCAATCTGTGCCGCGTAGGCGGTTCTGACGGCTCCTGCAGCCCATCGCTCGGCAACGAAAGGGCTTGCAGATGCCTCCAGCCGTTCTCCAACGCCTTCTCGGTGTCAGCGCGGGCGTCTGGGAACGGCCCTGTAGTCCTAGCTCGGACACCAGGGAGCAAGTAACCCGCCGGTAGGTTCCGAGAGGCTTGAAAGCGGCCGCCGTGGCGGTGAGCACCGAAGCGGCCGCGATCAGGGCGGGGATGGTCATGGCGCTCACCTCCTCTCCGGATGGTCGGGGTTCGGTCATGGGCTGCCCCGGTCGGTGTCGGCGTGGTCGATGGCCGCCTGGTTGTGCGCGGCCTGCATCGCGGTCGGCAGGTACGCCCAGTACGTGAACTGGGCTGCGGTGCGGTCCTCGACCGACCGGAGCGCGGCCTGGTGCTCCGGCGAGCCGGGGTACACGCCCGCCCGGGCCGTGGCCTTGAAGCGGCGCCAGGCCCATGCGGCGGCCGCGTACGTAGCGCCGACAGCGGCGCCGATCGGGTAGATCAGAGCAAGGTTGGCCATGTCGGGGCCTCCTATCGATGTGGTGGGGCCCGCCCTTCGGGGCTATTCGCTGTGAGCTCCGGCTGCTCGTGCTCGAAGGCACGCTCCTGGTCCTCCGGCGTGAGGGCCCGGTAGCAGGCGCCACATAGGTCCGCGCCGGCGAAGCAGCCAGTCGCCTCGTGCTGGGCGCCGTACTGCGGGAAAGTCCGCTTCCCGCAGCGGGTAACGGTGGGGTGGTGAGCCCAGCGCCCCGCCGGCAAAGCCCAAGGTCGATGCGCCCGACGGCGAGAAGCGGGCCTGGCGTGAGATGCGCCGCCGCCAGTCCTCCCGCCGCATCGGCTCCCCCCGTAGGCGATAGCGATACTATCCACTATCCAATAGTTGAACTATCTATGATGGATCGGGACCTTGGCAAGAGGCGGAAGGGTGAACGGGCAGTGCGCATTGGCGAAATGAGCCGCAGGACCGGGGTACCGGTGCCGACGATCAAGTACTACGTTCGGGAAGGGCTGCTCCCGCCCGGCCGGCTGACGAGCCCGAACCAGGCGAGCTACGACGATGCGCACGAGCGCAGACTGCGGCTGATCCGCGCGCTGCTGGAGGTGGGCGGACTGAAGGTGGCCGCGATCGCGGATGTCCTGGCGGCGGTGGACGACCCCGGCAAGTCCGTGCACAAGGTCCTCGGGGTGGCGACGGACCTGATCGTCCCGAAGTACGCGGACGAGGAAGCGGACGCCGAACTGGACGCGGCACGGCACGAGGTGCGCGAGCTGATCGCCCGACGCGGCTGGCTGGTCGACGGGGACTTCCCCGCTGCGGAGGCCCTGGCGGCAACGCTCGCCGCGCTGGAGAGGGTCGGCCACGGGGCCTTCTCCCAGGTGCTGGAGGCTTACGCGGACGCCGCGGAGCAGGTCGCGCGGGAGGACCTCGCCTATGTCGCGGGCCGGGCCGGTCTTGACGACCTGGTGGAGAGCGTGGTCGTGGGCACGGTGCTCGGGGACACGCTGTTCGCGTCGCTGCGGCGGCTCGCACATGCCGACCGCTCGGCTCGCGTGTACGAGAGCGACGAGTCCGAGGGCGGCACGCCGGGAATCGAGGGCGATTGAGGCCGCCCCTGCGGGGCGTGCGATCGGACGCGCGTCCCGGGCTCTGGGGGCGACGGCCTCCCCGGCGTTCGAGGGCCCCTCACGGGGTGCGGAGCTCCGATAGGGCCGAGGACCGGCCTCGTCGGGTGAGGCGGCCGTGGATGGTGCCGGTCGGGAGCGCGGCACGATCGGCATCGGGCAAGCCACGTCGGTTCGGTCGAACCAGGTCAGGCCGCGTGATGCATCACATGACCAACATGCCTCATGAACCCGTGGATACCTGTGAGGCAAGCACGCGCTTCTGCACGGTGCCTCACACCCCTGCTCCGAACTAACGACCTTGGGGGGAATTGAGTTCGGGGCGTGTTGGCCTGGCGGTTTGGCTGATCAGCAGGCAGTGTCGCGGGCGAAGACGAGTTCGGTGCTTGTCCGGCGCTGGGTGGGGCGCTTGGCTGCGCGGTCGGAGATCAGGCTGGCGATCGCGAGGTGGGTCTCGGCCTAGGTTGCACGGAGGCCGGTGAAGCGTCGGAGCGGAGCCCACTGCCTCAGTTCGGCGTTGGTGTGCTCGACAGATGCGGGCCGAGGACTGGCGGCGCCTCGCCTCACGCCAGGCGTACTTGTCACCGTCGCAGGCATCGTCCTTGGGTTTCTTCGGCGGGGCGCTCACCTGACGGGGGAACTCCTTGGCCAGCCCTTGGTACCCGGAGTCGACCTTGGCTTTCACGCGGGGGTGCTGGCGGAACTGCTCGGCGATGCCCTCGCTGCGGACGGCGGTCTGATCGTGTATGCGGCCTGGCCGGACGACACCGGACAGCACCATGCGGCCCTGGCCGTCGCTGAACGTCGTTGTCTTGATGGTGTTCTGCCGGGCTTGACCGAGACGAACGCCCGGCGGCCTGGGCGCGCCGCCTGCGGGCGGCGGACCTGGGTCTCCGCCCCGTCCAGCCGCAGTTCGACCCCCTCGACCTCGGCGTAGGCTAAGACGTCCGCCAGCGTCTTGAGCCGCAGGCCGGGCCGGTCGGGAACGGCGAAGCCCCGGGCCGCGAGGCGGGGCTGTTGGCGGTGTGATCTTCCTGTCGGTGTGAGGTCTCTCTCACTGGGTGGTGAGGTGGCCTGTGGGGGTCCAGTTGCCGAGTGGTCTGGTGGGCCGGCGGCGGGTGGGACGCCGGTGGGGTGGACGCCGGTGGGGTGGGTGCCCGTGGGACGGGATGGTGGCGAGCCAGCGGTCGCTCTTGCGACCGTTGGCGTGGGCGAGCTGGAGGGCCAGCAGGAGGGTCTGGGCGGCGATGCGGCGGGTGCCGGGCTGCTCGATGGCCTCGTAGTGGGGGTCTTTGGCGAAGCCGTTGGAGCCTTCGACGCTGTTGCGGAGCCGGAAGTAGACGCGCTGCCAGTCGGGGCTGCCGTAGGCAAGGGCCTGGTGGTGCTGGGCTCCGGCCTCGGGCGGGATCGTGATCGACTGCTGGGCGCAGATCTTGGCCGGTCCGGTGGGAGACGGCTCGGGGTCGGCAGGGGCAGGCGGCAGCAGGTCGGGCCAGGTGGCGCTGGCCAGGACGTTGGCGATGGTCTGCCGGTTGACTTCTTGCCGTCGCCAACCTGCGCCGCCGCCCCGCGGCAGTCGAAACTGTCTCGGCGTATGTTCCGACTCGTCTGTCGTTCATGTCTTGATCGGCTGCGATGTCCTCGTAGTCCCCGACGCGGACCTCCGCGTGGACGAAGCCCCTGTTCACTGGGGCGGATTCCGAGGTGCGGGGGCATCATCGAAGAGGATGTGCCGCAGTATCCGGGTGAGGTGTTCGGTGAGCTGCTCGGGTGGCATCGAGGCAAGTGGCTCGGTTCGTGCGATGTACCGGCTGAAGACCACTCCGATCATGTGTGACCCCACGAGTGCTACGCGGGTGTCCAAGTCATCGCCGAGCGCTGCCGGTGCGCTGGGGGAGAGCACGGACCGGTACGCAGCGGCACTGTGCTCCTGCATCGCGACCAGGAGGTGAGCGGCTGCACGCTCGTCGGACGCGGCACTGCGCACGAGGGCGACGAGTGGGTCGTTGACGGCGTCGGTCTCCATCCGCTGGACGAAGGCGTGGGCGATCCGGTCGGGCAGTGTCGCCGGGTCTCCGGCAACTACCCGTTCCAGGTCGCTGTTACCGGGCACAGCCGCGAGGAAGAGCCGCTCTTTGGACTGGAACTGACGCGTGATCAGACCGTGGGTGACACCGGCTCGGCGCGCGATTTCGCGGAGGGTCGTGCGGGCGTAACCACGCTCGGCGAAGGTGTGACGGGCCGCCTCCAGAATGGCTGCTCGGTGTCCCTCCGGGTCCCGTCGGCGCGTGCGCAGTGGCTTCTCGGACGCTTCCTGACCGTTCATGGCGACTCCTTCATCTGATCACTGTAGTGCCGGCCACCAGGGTCCTCGCTGACCGCTGATACCCTTAATATCCAAGTGGACATTAAGGGTCCATTGAGATTGGAGGCTGTTGTGAGCACGAATCCGCCGGAGTCCGCGGGCTACTGCACAAGATGCACCGGGCCGCGACGTCCCTGCTGGCCGACGCCGCACAGCGCGACAATGCCCCGTCGGCCGCACTGGCCGAACTGCGTGACTTCCTGGTGGCGGCGCTGCGGCATCACCACGAGAGCGAAGACGATGTGCTCTGGCCGCAGTTGATCGCCGCCGACCCA
The DNA here is from genome assembly GCF_050936555.1 of Streptomyces sp. CA-135486. Lineage (NCBI taxonomy): Bacteria > Bacillati > Actinomycetota > Actinomycetes > Kitasatosporales > Streptomycetaceae > Streptomyces > Streptomyces sp. CA-135486. Next base: position 3,858,629 of record NZ_JBNJMM010000002.1, on the reverse strand, counting down.
GTGGCCGGCGCCGTGCTGAGCGAACTCAGCACGGAACACGATGCGCTGGACGCGGCATTGGACGCGCTCGCGGTCGCTCCCGTGCAGGACGCTGCGGACCGGGCAGCGGTGGCCGCCGCGGCAGCCAGTGTGCGCGACCTGGTGCACCAGCACCTTGAGCACGAGGAACCGGTGCTGTTTCCCGCGTTGGCAGCGCACATGTCAGATGAAGCCTGGACCGAGTTCTCCCGCGCGGTGATCGCCTCGGCCCCGCCCGTAGGGGCCCACCTCAACGTTGGTTTCTTCGAACAGGTGGGCACTCCCGCCGAGCTCGCGGTGGTCACAGCGAACCTGCCGCAAGCCGTTCTTCCCCTCGTGCCGGCCATGCGTGAGCAGGCCAAAGCCACCCTGAACAGCCTTCACACAACCGACAACGTAAGGACGGTCATCGCGTGACCAGCACACTCATCGTCGGCGGCAGCGGCGGCCTGGGCGGAGTGATCGCCCAGTACTTCGCAGACCGCGGTGACGACGTCATCATCACCAGCAGGGACAAGGCACGGGCCGAGACCATCGCCGCCGGGATCGGCGTCGGCGTCCGGGGGCTGGCCCTCGACCTTGCCCAACCCGAAACGATCAGCGCCTCGTTGGCCGACGTGGCCGAGGTCGACAATCTTGTCATCACCGCGGTCGGGCAGGCCGCGAACACGCTGGCGCAGTTCAACATCGCTGATGCCGTGACGGCCGTGACCATGAAGCTCGTCGGCTACGCCGAGACCGTCCGTGTGCTGCGCGACCGGCTGAGCCCAGGCGCTTCCGTCGTTCTTTTCGGCGGGCTCGCCAAAGAACGCCCGTATCCAGGCTCGACCGTCGTCACCACCTTCAACGCCGGAATCACCGGCCTGGTGAAGACCCTCGCGGTGGAGATGGCTCCGCATCGCGTCAACGCCCTGCATCCGGGCCTGATCGGCGACAGCCCCAAATGGCGCGACGTTCCCAACCCGCCGCACTCGGCCCAGACACCGATCGGACGACTGGTGACGATGGCCGAGATCGCCGACGCCACCGATTTCCTGCTCCGCAACACCGGCATCAACGCCCACGACCTGTACATCGACGGCGGCCTGCTGGCCACCTGACCCACAACACCATTGGCAACTGAGCCACCACGCTGCTCGTCGCTCGCCCTTATCCGGCGCTGACCGACGATCACCTCCACGAAGCCGGGCGGCCGATCGAAGGCTGCCACCACACCCAAACCCACGCTCCGCCCGGGCCCCGTGAGCCAGGCCAGGTTCTCGGCGACGATGTCCCGTCCACCGAGATCCTGGACCGGCCCAGGTGACTGCGGCACCGTTCATACGACTGTGATCCACATTCTCGCGGTCCGATCGCGGAACGTTCAGGCGCGGCGTGGAGCGTACGAAGCAGTCGCCCACACCCATCGATGTCGGGGACACAGACGAAACTTCCGTGCGGTGCGACGAGTTCGGCACCCGGTAGGTTCGGATATTCGATGGTGCGGAGTAGGGCTCATGACCCCACCACAGCCAGCACACTGGGCCGCCGTAGAGAATCCGAACATGACGACGAACGCCCCGGGCACAGACATGGTGGAAGCGGCATGGCAGGAGCTACTCGGTTCCGACCAAGTGAGCGCGGAGCTGGTTGCGGCGGCATACGCCGAGCCGCAACTGCGGCAGCTCTTCCCCTGGCTCGGAATGTGGGAGCTGCATTTCAGTCGCTGTACGGAGCCCCGTTGGACGTGGGATGTGCCGTACATCGGCCCAACGGCGGCCGGCCCGGAACATACCGGGCCGTACTACGTCGCGGGACCCTCTCGGACACAGAAGATCGGTAGGGCCGAAACAGCACAGGAGGCAGTTGCCATGGTCGTTGAGCGGCTGCCGTCCAACTGCGGCCCCGCGTTCATCGGCACGCCTGAGGAACTCGCCGAGCAGGGCAGTGACTCGGCAGACGCGGCGGCTCGATCCAGCTGTGTGGTTGTCGGCAGATCGCCAGCGTCTCGCCCTGGTCCTTGAGCCAGGCCAGGAAGAGCATCGCCTTGGCGATCTGGGTCTGCGTGATGTCCGCAGTCGAGGCCGAGATCGGCTTGCCGCGAGCGCGTCGCCGGATGCGGGCGATACGGTCCCAGCGCGCGAAGGCGGTGATGAAACGCCGGTCGTCCGGATCGTCCATGGCGCGGTCTCCTGCCCGATCCACAGTTCCAGTCTGGCCAAGCCTCCGCCGTACACGCTCCTCCCATCGCAGGATTACGGCAGCGTCGACAGCCTGCACCGCAGGAAATGCCGCATCTGGTCTCGTGAGATTCGGCGCGTCTCCGTACGAGCAGCGGACGCCGCCCACGAAGCGTTCGCTCAGGCGATGCCGCAGTGGTCCCACATCCGCCATCCCCGTGCCAGGCTGCGCAAGGTGGCCTACCGGTGCTACCTACGACAAGGCCGACCGACGAGACACCCTGCCTATCTGCCGGGCCTGACGATGAGGCGGCTCACGGTGAATTTCACGCAACCCCCGGCGCGATCCGCGCGACGCCATGTTGGCGATCTGTGGTTGAAGCGCTGCTTGCAGTTGTTGCCGCCCTGGCCGGGGCTTGGGGTGGATCGTTGATCGGAGGTCGGGCGGCGTACGGCAGGGCAGGCATCACCCGTACGGGTGGTACCTGGTCTGTTTTGCAGGCAGCCTGGAGTCCCTTTCGGCCACGCTGCTCGGGGTGATACGGCTACCCCAACATATCCGCCAGCGGCGCGTGTTGCTCGCTTTGCTCGGCGTGCTCGCCCTGGCCTCCGCCGGGCTGGGTCTGTGGCTGAGGTCCTCCAGCGACGACACCGTTCAGAACATGGTCGGTGTGGCAGGCCTCTTCGTCTCGATCGCGTGCCTGGCGGCGTCGCTGGTCCAGCTCCTGCCACCGGTTCCCGACCGCAGTGTGGAGGAACTCGCCGCGGAGCTCGCAGAGACGGTCCGCGAACAATGGGAGGACGAGGCGGAGAAGCGGCAGCTGCGCGAGCCGGGACTCCTTCCGCTCGCCTGGTCGGCCACCGAGCGGCCCGTCTCGGACGGTAGGGCAGCAATCCTGGGCCGGGCGGATCTCAGGGTCGTGCGACTGGCGCTGAGCGGCCGCCTGGCCGGTGACTTCGACGACGCGTCCCGGCTGCTGGCGGACGGGTACCGGCGGGTGCCCAGTGGGCGCCTGGTCGTGCTCGGAGAACCAGGCGCCGGGAAGACCGTCCTGACGATGATGCTCGTCCTTGGCTTGCTCAGGGCACGTGGCGATGACGACCCGGTCCCTGTACTGCTTCCGGCGGCCAGTTGGGACCCGGTGTGCGATTCGTTGGACGACTGGATCGTCGACACCCTGGCCACCGCGCACTTCAGTGGCCGCCCCGAGATCCCCCGGCGGCTCCTGGATCGGCGAGTCCTGCTGCCGGTGATGGACGGGCTGGACGAGATGCCGGAGCCGGCCCGCCGGACCGCGATCCGTGCGATCAACAATGCCTGCCGCAACGGCCGTGGGGTGGTCCTGACATGCCGGTCGGCGGAGTACGAGGACGTGATCGAGGCCGGCGCCCCGGTGCTGCGCCGGGCCCCGGTGGTGGAGATCACTCCGGTTCCCGCACACGAGGCGATCGATTACCTCAAAGCCCCCGTCAATGACTGGCCAGTCGGCACCGACTGGAATCGCGTGTACGAACATCTGGCCGTCAACCCTGGCAGTGCCCTGTCGACGGCGCTGTCGACCCCCTTGATGCTGTCTTTGGCCCGCACGGTCTACCAGCGCTGCGGCGGGGACCCCAGCGAGCTGATCGGCCTGGAAAGCCGACACGATGTGGAGGAGGAACTGGTCGACCGGGTCGTCCTTGCGGCTTACGCCCCGGCCGGGGAGGTGGACGAGCAGACCGCGGCGGAAGCAGGCTGGCGGAAGCAGGCGGAACAGGCCGAGGCCTGGCTCACCTATCTGGCGAAGTATCTGCACCGCTACCGCGAACGGGATCTGGCGTGGTGGCTGATGAGCCAGCGCCTGCTGTCCCGCTGGGCAGGTCCGGTGGTCGCCCTCGGCGTCGGCCTGCTGGTGATGCTGGCTGCCTTCCTGGCGACCCCTGTGCTGTCCGCCGAGCCGATCAGCAGCGAGGACATCATGGGTGCGGGCGCCGGTGTCGGAGGCGGCTTCACCGTGCTGGCAATGTTCACCTGGTACGCAGTTCCCGACCAGCCGCCCGGACGTCTGTCGTTGGCGTTGCGTGGCTCCCTGGACAGGCTGCGCCGGGGGTTCACGGCCGGCCTCGCCCTGACTGCGGTCCCCGGAGTACCTCTGGTGACCGCCAGCGTCGTCACACTCCTGATCACTGATCAGTGGACCGCCCAGGATGTCGCGGGGCTGCTGCTGGCCGCTTTCGGGGTGGCCGGGGTCGCTGCGGTGGTCGGCTTGGCTCTGGGGGTACGCAATTGGCTCGATGCTCCTCCGGAGCAGTCGTCCAAGGCCAGCCCGCGGGACTGTCTGCAACAGGACCGCCGATCAGCACTGGGTGCCTCGCTTGCCGCGGGGGCAGCACTCGGGCTGGCCGCCATCCCCGTGCTGATGAGCAGTGTGACCGCGGGGTTCATGGTTCTGCTGGCCCTCACCGGCTGGTCCCACGAACCGCCTCTCGCCGACTTCGCTCCTGCTGCCGGATTCTCCATTGACGAGCTCGGTTCCCTGGAGACGGCGGCGCTCACGGTTCTGCCCGCAGCGGCCTGCGCACTCCTCAGCCTGATCACCACCGCCTGGGCGAGGTTTCTTGTGGTGCGGCTGGTGCTGGCGGCTCGCGGACAGCTTCCATGGCGCCTCATGCGGTTTCTGGCCGACGCCCGGGACCGTCAGTTGCTGCGCGAGTCCGGGGTGACCTATCAGTTCCGCCACATGCGACTACAGGAACGGCTGGCCAGCCGCGATCTCGCCGAGGACCGGGCACGTGATGAGGCTGTCTCGGCGGCCCGTCGCCGTCGTCGACGCATCACCTTCGCGCTGGCCTTCCTGCTCATCCCCGGCGTGGCACTGGCCCGTGCTCTTCCGGACGACGATTCCGAGGTCATGCTGGTCACTGGATACGTCAGGGCGATGGAGTTCGGTCAGGACGGAAAGACGCTGACGACGCTCGGTGATGACGGGCTCCTGACCCAGTGGGACAGCGCGGAAGGCCTCGACATTGTGCGGCTGCGGCATGGCGCGGACGGAGTGCGCTCCTTCGCAATACGCGCCGACGGCACGGCGGTCGTGGCGACGGAGGGCGCGTCGGCTGCACGACTGCACCTGCTCGAACCGGCCGAGGCCAAGCACACGCACCGGGACCTGCACTGCCAGTCCGAGACCTACCAGAACGACCCTGTCCTGAGCCGTGACGGCACACGCGTCATCATCGCCCCCGGCTCCCCCACCGCGACGCTGTGGGACGTGGCCACCGGCAGGCCAGTCGACATGGCGGCGCGGCAAGGAGTGATGATGGCCCTTAGCGGCGACGGCACGCGCATCCTCAGTGCAGCCCCAGCCGGTGTCACGGTCAGCGAACTGCCCTCCGGACGCACGGCCGGTCCGCCGATGCCCCTTGGTCCGTCCTCCGAAGACGACGTCAGGCTGAGCCGTGACGGTACGCGGCTGGCTGTCCACGACGATCACAACGTCACGGTGTGGGATGTAGCCACGGGGTCTCCCGTGGGGAACCCGGTACCTATGGCGGGCTCCGGGGAATGGATCATGAACGACGACGGGAGCCGCCTCATCGTCGCCCACGGGCCAACGGCACAGCAGTGGCACGCTGCCGGCCATCCGCTCGGCGCCCCATTCACCGGGCACTTGTCAAACATCGACACGATGGCCTGGAGCCGGGACGGCCGTCTCTTCGCCGCCGCAGCCGACGGGGTCACCAGGTTGTGGAGTGTCCCCAGATTGTGAGGCAGCACCCGAAGCGGCAGGGGCCGCTAATCCGAGGCCCCTGTTCTCCGACCCAGAGGCAGGGCGCCCGCCCACTTCTCAGAGGCGGGAGCAGTCAGCTGCCGAGACGGGCAGTGACGCTGCGCAGCACTGCCGCGAGCGCATCGGGCGCTTCCAGGGGCAGCAGGTGGCCGACACCGGGGACAGTGCTGAGCTGAGCGTGCGGGATGTGCGGCAGCAGGTGATCTCGGAGCACCTGTGGCGGCTCCACCGCATCGTTCTCCCCAGCCACGACCGTCACCGGAACCTCGATCGCCTGGGCGGCATCCGTGATGTCCGTCGCTATCCCCCGCAGCGGCCACTCCCGCCGGGCCTCGGGGTGGACGGCGAGGCTGTCGCGTACGACAGCGGCCCGCAGCGACTCCGGCAGCGCTACGGCGGTCAGGACATGGTCGAGCGCCTGCCCGACGGACTCCGGCGAGTCGTACGCGTGACAGAGCCCCTCCCGGTACTCCGGGGTCACCACGGCGGGCGGCTCCGGCGGCGCGGGCGCAACCAGAATCACGCCCGCCAGCCCCGCAGGCCGGCGCGCCGCGACGAGCTGGCTCACCTTTCCGCCCATCGAATGGCCGACAAGCACGAACGGCCCGAGGTCCAAGGCTTCGACCACGCACGTGAGGTCGTCGGCGAGCTGGTCCAGGGCGTAGGAGCCGGGCAGTGCCTGTGACGTGCCCCAGCCGCGCTGATCGAAGCGGACCGTGGCCTGTTCGGCCGGAAGCCGTCCAACGACCCCGTCCCAGGTGGCGGCGGAGCCGCCCCAGTAGTGGACGAACACCAGCGCCGGCCCGGTGTGCCCCTTTGAGCGCACCTCGATCGTGCCGCCCAACACACGTACATTGCTTGTGCTTTCCGTCATTCCCGCGCCCTCCTCAACGTCGGCGGAGAGCGAAGCGCTGCCACATCCGCGCGAGTGTGCAATCTCCACCTGCTCTGATCAGCAGCTGACACCCTCGAAGCTACAGTCGATACGCAGGCGCCCCCGGTAGAAAGAGACACGGCTCTTGTGAAAAACGGACACCCCTCTGTGCGGCAACTGCACTACATGCCCGCCCTCGGGGCGGCATACGGTGTGGAGGTCCTCAGCTTCGCGCAGCTGCGGGAGATGGACGGCGCAGGCGTCCGTACCCGGCCGCAGCGACCGGATTTCCATGTGCTCGCCCTGGTCGCCTCCGGGTGGGGCGGTCACGTAGCGGACTTCGAGACGTATCTCTTGCGGGAAGGGAGCGTGGTGTGGATCCGGCCGGGCATGGTGCACCGCTGGAGCGACGTCGACGGCGTTGACGGTCCCCTGATTCTCTTCCGGCCCGGCTTCCTGCCCGACCTGGGCCCGACTCCGGCGTGGGACCTCTCCGCGCCCGCCTCCTGGCATCTGGCACCGCAGGTGCAACCGCTCGCCCTGCTGGCAGCTGATCATCTGCGACGCGAGCACGACGTGGCAGTGCGGGTACCGCGGCTGGCCTTCCCTGCGCTGCTCTCCCACCTTCTGGCGGCGCTGGTCCTGCGCGTGCTGCCCGTCGAGGCCCCCACGCCCACCGTCAGCGGGGGGCGTTGTCGGGATGTCTTCCCCCGCTACCGGGCTGCGGTCGAGGAGCACTTCACCGAGTGGCACCAAGTCGCTGACTACACCCGGGTGATGGGCTACGACCGGCGAACGCTGACCCGGGCTGCCCGCGCCGCCACTGGCGTTGGCGCCAAGGAATTCCTGGACCAGCGAATCCTGCTGGAGGCCAAACGGCTCCTCGCCCACACCGACCTGCCGGTGAGCAGATGCGCACAGCGCCTCGGCTTCCGAGACGCCGCGAACTTCACCACCTTCTTCCAGCGCGGCACGGGACAGCCACCGAGCACTTGGCGCACCGCCGATGCCCGCGCCACTCGCCCTCTTGATCTGTCGGACGCGGCCGCGTCGACGTGATGAAGTAGCGGCGCAACCCGCTCGCCGAAAGCCTTCAACCAAACCTACCCGCGCGGCTTTACGCACACGGGCGCCCTGGAATTCGCCAACTCGCGGGCTCTCGACCCCGCCATCTCCAAGGTCCGCACCGACGAGAGCGGACACGCCGGCACCGAACGACGCCTCGTTCTGCGCGGTGCCCGCCCCGATCCGCCCGCGAGCCCGGCCGGGCATGGACCGTCCACTTCGGCTCACGTGACCTCCCCGACTGCGAGGTTGCCCATGGGCTCTCCAGACTCCGCCTCTGTGGAGCGGACGGCGGGCTGACATTCAGCCGACCGCCTCCCCGCCGGTCATCGCCGCGCCGCCCATGCGGTCGGCAGGGCGACGGCCCCTGGGCTGCTGCGGTTCCGGTTGTACGGGCATCGGCGGCAGGGGACGCTCCACGGGCCGGGACACCGTGACGGTGAACGGCTCGCCGTGGTGCAGGATCTTCAACGGGTCCCCCTCCACCAGGGTGTAGACGGCTGCGGAGCTGCGGATGTCCACATGCAGCCTGCGCCCCCGCACCAGCACGGTGAACCGAAGCCCGGAGAGCCGCTCGGGCAGCCGCGGGGCGAACCCCAGACCGCCCCCACCGCTCTCCCCGTCGCACTGGCGCATTCCTCCGAGCCCGAGCACCAGCGCCATCCAGGTGCCCGCAAGGGAGGCGATGTGCAGACCGTCGCGGGTGTTGTGCTCCAGGTTCTCCAGGTCCATCAGGGCCGCCTCGCCCAGATAGGCATAGGCCAGCCGGAGGTGTCCCGTCTCGGCGGCCATGACGGCCTGGCAGCACGCCGACAGCGAGGAGTCCCGCACGGTCAGCTGCTCGTAGTAGGCGAAGTTGCGGGCCTTCTCCTCGGCGGTGAAGGCGTCGCCGCAGGTCAGCATGGCGAGGAGCAGGTCCGCCTGTTTCACGACCTGCTTGCGGTAGAGGTCGAAGTACGGGAAATGCAGCATCAGCGGGTACTGCTCCGGGGAGGTGTTGTCGAAGTCCCACCGCTGGAAGCCCGTGAACCCGGCTGACTGCTCGTGCACGCCGAGCGTCTCGTTGTACGGCACGGCGATCCGGGCGGCGGCGTCCCGCCATGCGGCGGTCTCCTCGTCGTCGACCCCCAGTTCCTCCGCGCGTTCGACGTGGCGCACCGCCGCCTCCGCGGCAGCCACCAGATTCCGGCGCGCCATCAGGTTGGTGTAGAGGTTGTCGCGGGCGATGGCGCTGTACTCGTCGGGGCCCGTGACGCCGTCGATATGGAAGACGCCCTCCGCGTCGTGGTGACCGAGCGAGTGCCACAGGCGCGCGGTGTGCACCAGCAGTTCCAGTCCCGGTCCCCGCTCGAACGCCTCGTCGCCGGTGGCAGTCACGTACCGCAGCACGGCGTCGGCGATGTCCGCGTTGACATGAAACGCGGCCGTGCCCGCCGGCCAGTACGCCGAGCATTCCGCGCCGGTGATGGTCCGCCACGGGAACGCAGCTCCGGCCAGCCCGAGCTGATGGGCGCGGTCCCGGGCCGCGGGCAGGGTCGCGTGCCGCCAGCGCAAGACCGGGGCGACGGACTGGGGGGCCGTGTAGGTGAGCACCGGGAGGACGAAGGACTCCACGTCCCAGAACGAGTGCCCGTCGTAGCCCGTCCCCGTCAGCCCCTTGGCGGGGATGGCCCGTTCCTCGCCGCGGGCCGCGGCCTGCAGCACATGGAACAGCCCGAAGCGCACGGCCTGCTGGATCTCCGCGTCCCCGTCCACCTCGACGTCCGCGCCGGACCAGAAGTTGTCCAGATAGGCCCGTTGCCCGGCGAGGAGCCCGTCCCAGCCGGTGCTGCGGGCGGCGGCGACCGCACCGTCGACCTGGTCGTGCACGGCGGGCAGCGACCTCTCCGCGGACCACCCGTACGCCACGAACTTCACCAGCCGCAGCCGCTCGCCGGGCGCCAGGGTGGCGGTGACCGTGAGCCTGCTGACGTCGGGCTCGCTCTCGGCCGACCAGGCCGTCCCCTCGGGGCCCTCGACGATGTGGTCGGCCGCGGCCGCCACCCGCTGGCCGCTCTTCCTGGTGCGGTGCACCAGGCGCAGCCGGGTGTCCTGGGCGAAGTCCTCCTCCGCCTCGAGCGGGGACTCGACCGCGGCCGCGACCCGCGGGTCGCCGGTGTCGTGCGGCATCTGCTCGTTGGCGACCAGCTCGGACTGGACGGCCACGGTGGCCCCGGCGTCCAGCGGCTCCACCTCGTACGCGATCGCCGCGATGGCGCGCTGGGTCAACGACACCAGCCGGTACGAGGTGATGCGGACGGCGCGACCGCCCGGGGAGGTCCACTCCGCGGTGCGGCGGAGGACTCCTGTGCGGAAGTCCAACACCCGCTCGTGTGCCGAGAGTTCGCCATACCGCAGGTCGTAGGGGTGGTCGTCCACCAGCAGCCGGATGATCTTCCCGTCGGTGACGTTGATCATTGTCTGACCGGACTCCGGATAGCCGTAGCCGGCCTCGGCGTACGGCAGCGGATGCAGTTCGTGGACACCGTTGAGATAGGCGCCGGGAAGCCCATGCGGTTCGCCCTCGTCGAGATTGCCGCGCCATCCGATGTGGCCGTTGGCGAGCGCGAACACGGACTCGCTCTGGGCGAGGACGTCGAGGTTCAGCTCGGTCTCGCGCAGGCACCACGGTTCGACCACATAGCTGGGATGGGTGATCATCGTGACTCCAGCAGTTCGGCGAGATCGTTCACGACGATGTCCGCGCCGTGCTGCCGGAGCTCCGCGGCCTGCCCAGTCCTGTCGATGCCCACGACAAGGCCGAACCCCCCTGCCCGGCCGGCCTCCACGCCCGCCAGGGCGTCCTCGAAGACCGCCGCGGTACCCGGTTCGGCGCCCAGGGCACGGGCGGCGGCCAGATAGGTGTCCGGTTGCGGCTTGCCCCGCAAACGCTGCTCCGTGGCGACGATCCCGTCGATGCGCTCCTCGAAGAGATCCTCGATGCCCGCCGCGGCCAGCACATCGCGGCAGTTGGCGCTCGAAGAGACCACGGCACGCCGCAGACCCGCGTCCCTGGCGGCGCTCACATACGCCACCGAGCCCTCGTACGCCTCCACCCCCTGCTCACGGATCGTACGGAGCATCAGCGCGTTCTTACGGGTGCCCAGGCCGTTCACTGTCTCCCTGTCCGGCCCGTCGTCGGGGGCACCCTCGGGCAGCCGGATCCCCCGCGAGACGAGGAAGGTGCGCACTCCGTCCTCGCGCGGCCGGCCGTCCACGTACTCGTCGTAGTCCCGCACGGCGTCGAACGGCTCGAAGGGAACGTCCTCACGTTCGGCGCGCCGGCGGAGGTAGTCGTCGAACATCTCTTTCCATGCCGCCGCGTGCACCTTCGCGGTGCGCGTGAGGACGCCGTCGAGGTCGAACAGGCAAGTGCGTACGTGATCCGGAAGCCCCAGCATGTCGTCGAGGCTAGAAGGGTGAGGCGGTCGCCGGGGGCGGCAGATGCCGCGCGCCGCGCCGCGCGTAGCCCGTGGGGATGATGTGCCGGTGTCATCCGGAGCAGCCGCGGGCGCGGCCGGGCTCCGGGCCCGGCCGCGGGGTCGCTCGCGGGTGTCACTGAGCGTCCGGCAGGCTCCACCGGTAGGGCGCGATGAGCCCGTCGACCGACGCCGGGCCCCAGGAGCCCGGTGCGTAGAGCTCGACCGGCGGCGGGTTCTCCAGCAGCGGGGCGGATGCCTCCCAGAGCCGCTCGATCCCGTCGGAGCGGGTGAACAGGGACTGGTCCCCGAGCATCGCGTCCAGGATGAGGCGCTCGTATCCCTCCAGCGCGTACATCGAGTTGACGGAGTCGGCGTAGTTGAAGACCATCTCGGCCTCGCTCAGGCGCATGGCGGGCCCTGGCTCCTTCACCAGGAAACGGGCGGCGATCCGGCCGGGGTCATCGAAATCGATCACCAACTCGTTGTTCCGGGATTCCGTGCCGCAGTGCGCGGCCAGGGGGAACATGCGAAGCGCCGGTTCCCGGAAGCCGAGCGTCACGACGTGCCGCCCCTGACCGAGCGCCTTTCCCGAGCGCAGGTAGAAGGGCACTCCGGCCCACCGCCAGTTGTCGAGTTCGACGCGCAGTGCCACGAAGGTCTCGGTGTCCGACCGGGGGTCGACGCCCGGCTCGTCGCGATAGCCCTCGTACTGGCCGCGGACGACCTGTGGATCCAGCGGCCGCATGCTCTCGAAGACCTTCTCCTTCTCATCCCGCAGGGGCTTCGCCGCAAGGGCGGTCGGGGGTTCCATCGCCACGAACCCCATGAGCTGGAAGAGGTGAGTGACGATCATGTCCCGGAAGGTGCCGGTCCCTTCGAAGAACTGTGCGCGGCCCTCAATGCCGATCTTCTCCGGCACGTCGATCTGCACATGGCTGATGTGGTCGCGGTTCCACACGGGCTCGAGGAGGCCGTTGGCGAAGCGGAGGGCGAGGATGTTGTCGACGGACTCCTTGCCGAGGAAGTGGTCGATGCGGAAGACGCGGGACTCGTCGAAGACCGCGTGGATCGTCGCGTTGAGGGCCTGGGCCGAGGGGAGGTCCGTGCCGAAGGGTTTCTCCACGATGACACGGGCATTGTCGGCGAGGCCGGTCGTACCGAGCAGCTCCACGACGGAGCCGAAGGCCTTGGGTGGCACGGCGAGGTGGAACAGGCGCCGGGGGTTGCCGCCGACGGTCCGCTCGGCCTCCCGCACAGCCTCCAGGAGCGGCTCGGGGGCGTCAGGGTCGGCCGCGCCGAAGGACAGCGCGTCCTCGAACTCCTGCCACGCCTGGCCCTCGGGCTTCGACCTGCCGAACTCGGCGACCGCCTCCCGTGCACGCTTGCGGAATTCGTCGTCGCTGAGCGCGACCTGGGAGGGCGCCGAACCGATGACTCGGAAGCGGGTCGGCATCAGCCCCGCCTTGGCCAGGTGGAACAGCCCCGGCAGGAGCTTGCGCCGGGCCAGGTCGCCGGTCGCGCCGAAGAGCACGATGACGTGGTCCTCCGGGACCGGGGGACGGCTTTCCGGCTGGGAAAGGCCGGCCACGGTTCACCCCGCCTTCTCGGCGTGACCGCCGAACTCGCCGCGCATAGCGGACAGCAGCTTGTCGGTGAACTCGCCCAGCCCGCGCGATTCGTACCGCTGCATCAGCGCAGAAGTGATGACCGGAGCGGGCACGCTCTCGTCGACCGCCGCCAGGACCGTCCAGCGGCCCTCCCCCGAGTCCGAGACGCGGCCGGTGAACGTGTCGATCTCGGGCGAGCGCGCCAGCGCGTCGGCGACCAGGTCGACAAGCCATGAACTGACGACCGAGCCCCGGCGCCACACCTCGGCGACCTCGGCGACGTCGATCTCGTACTGGTAGGCGTCCGGCTCGCGCAGCGGGGCGGTCTCGGCGTCGACGGCCCTGTGGCGCAGGCCCGCGTCCGCGTGCTTGATGATGCTGAGCCCCTCGGCGACGGCGGCCATCATCCCGTACTCGACTCCGTTGTGCACCATCTTCACGAAGTGGCCCGCGCCGCTCGGGCCGCAGTGCAGATAGCCCTCGGGCGCGGTCCCGTCGGCGCGGGTCCTGCCCGGGGTGGGCTCGACGCTGCCGGCGCCGGGGGCGATGGTGCGGAAGACCGGGTTCAGCCGTGCCACCGCGTCGTCCGGGCCGCCGATCATCAGGCAGTAGCCCCGTTCGAGGCCCCAGACGCCGCCCGAGGTCCCGCAGTCGACGTAGTGGATTCCGCGGGGAGCGAGCTGCTGCGCCCGGGCGATGTCGTCCCGGTAGTACGAGTTGCCGCCGTCGACGACGGTGTCATCGGGGTCCAGCAGCGCGGCCAGCTGGTCCAGTGTCGGCTGCACCACCCCGGCGGGGAGCATCTGCCAGACGTTCCTGGGCTTTTCCAGCTTGTCGACGAAGTCATGGAGCGAGGTGGCGGCCGTTGCCCCCTCCTTCTCCAGCTCCTGCACGGCCTCCCGGTCGAGGTCGTAGACGACGCATCGGTGACCGTCACGCATCAGCCGGCGCACGAGATTGGCGCCCATCCGGCCGAGCCCGATCATGCCGAGCTGCATGGGTGTGTCAGTGGTCATGTCCGGCTTCCCCGTTCTTCAGAGCGCGGTGATGATGACGGATGAGAGCGTTGGCGGACGGCTCGAGGCGCGAGGTCCGGCTCATGTCCTCGCCTCCTGACGGGACTCCACCAGCTCCCGTGCGACCTCGGCCACCCTCTGCGGGGTGAACCCGAACTTCGTGAGCAGTTGTTTCAGGGGCGCCGAGGCACCGTAGGTGTGCATGCCGACGAGGGCGCCCCTCTCTCCCACGTAGCGGTCCCAGCCGAACGTCGATGCCTGCTCGATGCCGACCCGCGCGGTCACCGCCGGCGGCAGGACCTCCTCGCGGTACTCCCGCGGCTGACGGTCGAACAGCTCCCAGCACGGCATGCTGACCACCCGGGCCCCGATGCCGTCGGCTGCGAGTTCGTCCCGGGCGGCCAGCGCCAGAGACACTTCGGATCCGGTGGCGAGCAGGATCACCTGTGGCTCGCCGGAGGGCGGGTCCGACAGCACATAGGCACCGCGTGCGACACCAGACGCGGCGGCCAGCCGCGTTCGGTCGAGCGTGGGCAGCGCCTGGCGGGAGAGGACCAGTGCCGCCGGCTCGTGGCGCAGACCGGCGACCAGCCGCCAGGTCTCGACGACTTCGCCCGCGTCGCCGGGGCGGAACACCAGCAGTCCCGGCATCGCGCGCAGGCCCGCAAGCTGTTCGACCGGCTGGTGGGTGGGTCCGTCCTCGCCGACGCCGATGGAGTCGTGCGTGAAGATGTGGACGACCGGGATCTCCATCAGCGCGGACAGCCGGATGGCTGCCTTGGCGTAGTCGGAGAAAATGAGGAATCCCGACCAGTACGGCCGCAGCTTGGTCAGGGCCATACCGTTGGCGACGGCCGCCGCGGCGTGCTCCCGGATGCCGAGGTGGAGGTTGCGCCCGGACGGGCTCTCCGGCTGGAAGTCTCCCGCGCCGTCGAAGGTGAGATGGGTCTTGGTCGACGGCGCGAGGTCGGCGGAGCCGCCGAGGAGCCAGGGAACGCTCTGCGCGAGGGCGTTGAGCACCTGGGCCGAGGAGTCCCTGGTGGCCAGGCCCTTGGGGTCGGCGGGGAAGTCGGGAAGCTTGCTGTCCCATCCGGCCGGGAGTTCACGGCGCTGCATGCGCTCCAGCTCGTCGGCGAGTTCGGGCCAGGAGGCGCGGTAGGCGTCGAACCGCTTCTCCCAGGCGGCGCGCAGTTGTGCACCACGCGCACCGATGCCCTGGCCGAACCAGTCACGTACCTCCTCGGGAATCCAGAACTGCTCGTCCTCGGGCAGGCCGAGGAAACGCTTGGTCGCCCGGACGCCGTCCGGTCCGAACGGTGCTCCGTGGGCCTTCGGTGAGTCCTCGACGGGTGAGCCGTAGCCGATGTGGCTGTGCACCAGGACCAGGGTGGGACGCTCGGTCTCGGCCCGGAAGGAGTGGAAGGCGCGGGCGACGGCGTCGAGGTCGTTGGCGTCGGCGACGGTGGTCACGTTCCAGCCGTACGCGAGGAACCGGGCGGCGACGTCCTCGGTGAAGGTGATGCTGGTGTAGCCCTCGATGGTGACCCGGTTCGAGTCGTAGATCCAGCACAGGTTGGACAGCCGTTGATGCCCTGCGAGCGAAGCGGCCTCCGAGGCGACGCCCTCCATCATGCAGCCGTCCCCGGCGAGCGCGTACACATCGAAGTCGAAGAGGGGGAAGTCCTCCCGGTTGTACCGCGCGGCGAGCCACCTGCCGGCCATCGCCATCCCGACGGAGTCCGCCACCCCCTGGCCGAGCGGCCCGGTCGTGGCCTCGACACCGCTCGTCCAGCGGTACTCGGGGTGACCGGGGCAGCGGGAGCCGAGCTGACGGAACGACTTCAGGTCGTCGAGCGTCACCGCCGGCCGTCCCAGCACCTCGTAGTCCGGGTCGACGGCACGGACGCCGGTCAGATGGAGCAGGGACCACAGCAGCGTCGAGGCGTGCCCCTCGGAGAGCACGAAGCGGTCGCGGTTGGGCCAGATCGGGTCCTGGGGATCGAACCGCAGGAACCGCTGCCAGAGGGTGTAGGCGACGGGCGCGATCCCCATGGGCGTGCCCGGGTGGCCGGACTGGGCCTTCTGGACGGTGTCCATGCAGAGACCGCGGACGGTGTTCACCGACAGCGTGTCCAGGTCGGTCATGAGCGTTCCCCCCTCTCGGTGGGCTCAGGTCGGTCCGCCGCCCGGAGCGCCCGGCGACGGCAGTCCGGCGCTGGGAGGGCCGCGCAGCGTTGGCGATCCTGCTCGGAGGACGCCGGGAGCGCCCGCTGCGATGCCTCACCCGCGACGGGTGACATGCGTCAGGCGTGCGGAACGACGGCGACGGGACAGCGAGCGTGGTGGATCACCGCGTGGGTGACCGAACCGATGTGCGCGCCCGATGCCGCCCTGCGCCGGCCGACGACAACAAGTCCCGCATCGAACGCGGCCTCGACGAGATGGCTGGCCGCCCGTCCGGGAGCGGTCTCCTCAAACACCTTCACGCCCGGGAATCTGTCCCGGTAGGGGCGCACCGCGCCGGACAGCGCCGACTCCCGCTCCGCCTTGGTCCCGGGGTCGGGGCCGCCGTGCCCGGCAGCCGCGGCATGGTGGTGAAGGCCCGGAAAGTGCCAGGTGTGCATGATGTGCAACGGGACGGCGTGTCGTGCCGCGAAGGCGAACGCGAAGTCGAGAAGTTCGTCCTTCACATCGCGTACGTCCAGACCGAGGACCACTTTTCGGCGTCCATCGCCACCCGGGGCGTCGGCGCTTGCCTCGCGCTCGCCGTAATCCGGCCGTACGAGCACCACCGGGTGCTTCGTCTCCGCCACGACCTCCTGCCCCACCGAGCCGACGATGAAGCCGCCGACGGTGCCGAGTCCGGGCGACCCCAGGACGAGCAGGTCCGCGTCGGAGCCTGCGGCCAGCAGCGCTCTGGCGGGGGCGTCCTCGACCTCCTCCCTGGCCATGGCGACCCCCGACTGGCGCGCCCGGACGCGCTCCTCCATCGCGCCCAACAAACTCTGCTCCTGGTCGGTCCGGGTCTCGCGGGACGGCTTCACGGCATGGGGCTGCTGCTGCTGCCACTGCGAGGCGTTCACCAGCCGGAGGCCGGTGCCGCGCGCGGCGGCCTCGTCCGCGGCCCAGTCCACTGCCGCCAGGCTCTCGTCGGAGTCGTCCACTCCCACAGCGACGGGTCGGGACATGCTGCTCTCCTTGCCTCGGACTCTTGCGGGGACCGTCACGAGGCCGTCACGGGCATCCGCGCAAGAGGGCGCCTGATCAAGAAATTACCCATACACCGGAAATTCCGCGATTCAGGGCATCACGGACAGTGAACCGTGCCCGCCGCGGGCGGCAGGCCAGCCCACAACGCCGTCCACAACCTGACCGCGCACATGGTGCACTGGCTGCGGCTGCCAGAAGTTCGCCAACGTGCCGCCTCGCATCTCCCGCAACCGCCCTGTGTGGTACAGGACCCTGCCGCGCGCTGCCGGTCACTGGGGGATGGACTCCGGTTCCTTCACGATGCTCCAGCAGCATGGCCGTTGGACGATGACCGCGGCCGAGTACGCGGCCGAGGTACGGCCTTGAGCGCCTTCATTCGCGCGCCGGACCGCACGACGTCATCACCGACTCGGGCCGTCCGCAGGAGGACTGACGGCATGACAAATGTCAGTGAAAGCAGGGACATTGCGCACTGCCGAGGGCCGGGTTCCCGGCTGACGCTGGGGCCATGAGGACAACCACAGCTCAGGGAACTCCCCAAGGGATCAGCCGGAGGGCGTTGATGATGTTCGGGGCCACGCTCATGCCGGTTCTGGCGGCCGGCCCCGCCACCGCCAAGACCGCCCTCGCCGCCGCTCCGGTGCGGCTCACGCTGCCCGGCCCGGGCGGGCCGTACCGGCGGCGGATCGGCACCCGTTCGCTTCACCTGGTCGACCGGTCCCGGCCGGACCCCTGGGGGTCCGGCCGCCCCTACCGGGAGATCATGGTCCAACTCTGGTACCCGGCCCGGGACACCGAGGGGCGACCAAAAGCACCCTGGATGTCGCCCGGGGCCGCCGCGCACTACCGCAAGGCCACCGGGATCCCCGAGGACGCGGTGCGGCTCCCGGTGACCCACGGACATCCGGGCGCCCCGCTGGACATCTGCCGCGGGCCCCTGCCGGTCGTGGTGTACTCGCCCGGCTTCGGGCAGGACCGCACCTCCAGCACCGCGCTGGTGGAGGAGCTGGCAAGCCACGGGTACGCGGTGGTCACCGTCGACCACACCTATGACGCATCGGAGGTGGAGTTCCCGGACGGCCGAGTGGAGGCCGGCAAGATCCCCCTGGCCGGCGACGAGAGCGGCGACCCGGTGATCGTCAAGGCCCTTGAGGTAAGGGTGGCCGACACCCGGTTCGTACTGGACCGGCTGGCCGGGATCGGACGGGGAGCGTTCGATCTGTCGCGGGCCGGGATGTTCGGGCATTCCCTGGGCGGGGCGACCGCCGCGGCACTGATGGGGCGCGACCGCCGCATCCGGGCGGGGGTCAACATGGACGGCTCGGTCACACGGTCCGTCAGCGCCGCCGGGGTGGACCTGCCCTTCCTGCTGATGGGCGCGGACCAGGAGGACGACGGCACCTGGGAAGCGCTCTGGCCCCACCTCCGCGGCTGGCGGCGGGAGCTGCGGCTGACCGGCTCCCGGCACGCCTCCTTCACCGACCTGTCGGTGTTGCTGCCGCAGGCGGCGCCCGCGCTGGGGATCAGCCCGGAGCAGCTCACCGCAGCGCTCGGGCCGCTCGACGGGCAGCGGGCCATTACCGTGGAACGCGCCTATCTGCGGGCCTTCTTCGATCTGCACCTGCGGCAGGCCCGACCCGCCATCCTGACCGGACCCTGCGCCCGCTACCCGGAGATGCGGTTCATTCGCTCGTAGGACGTGCCAGGCGTTCGCCGGCCCCCAGACCCGCCGGCCCCAACCCACTGCCGCCGGGTAATGGTTCAGAGCGATCCGTCAGTCCTGCGGCCGCAACCGCTGACGCGCCACCGCGAGTTGCCTGTCGTCGTCAGGCGCGAACAGGTCGACTTTCCAGTGGCCCTGTCATGGTGGGAGCCACCAGAAGTGGTATCTCGAGTACGCGGCTGACGGGTACTACCTGATCCGTAGTGAGTACGACGGCGACTGCCTCGACGTCTACAACGCGAGCGCGGCGAACGGAACATCGGTGATCGCTTGGTCGGGCGGCTGCCACGGCGGCGCCAACCAGCACTGGCGACTCCGCTAAGCCCGTCGGAATGCCGTGAACCGACAGGCCCAAGCCCATCACAGGCCTGCGGGGGAAGAGCGGCCGGAGCGGCGAGGGCAGCACCACGGAGGCAGGCAACAGGGCCTGTACAGCGTGGTCCTGGCCCTCGCCGCGCTCTCTGCGGTTGCGACAGGTCCGCGCAGCCGAGGGAAAGCTTCCCCGCCGAGCACTGGATCCACCTGCGGACGACCAACCCGATCGAGTCCACGTTCGCCATCGTCCGCCCGCGCACCAAGGTCACCCGCGCGCCGGCTCCCGCACCGCAGCCCTCGCAACGGTCTTCAAGCTCGTCGAGTCCGCCCAGCAGCGGTGGCGGCCCGTGAACGCACCCCACCTCGTCGCCCTCGTCCGTGCCGGGGCGCGGTTCAAGCGTGGTGTCTCGGCGGAGCGCCAGGAGGCCGTGGCGTGAGTCATGTGAGCTTGCTGCCCATGATGAAAGTCGGGCAGGCTGCCCCGATGGCTTCCTACACGCAGCGTTACATCGGCGGTGACCATGAGGGTGTCTGGGCAGACCTCCGATGCCTGGGACCCATTCCTGATGCCCTGATCGAGGACTGCGTTGTCGTGGCGGCGCAGACAATGCAACTGGTGACCGGTCACGTTGCCCGACTGGCGGAGCAGTTGACTGACCTCGGCCTGGTGCCCAGCGGCACACTTCTGACACCCCCGACGGACGCGGACCGGGAGGAATTGTCCGTACTCGCCGGTGAAATCGTCGCCATGCCCATAGCCCTCGATGCCTGTCTTCGATACGTCGGTGGAGTGTGGTTCGCAGGGGACTGTCCAGCTCTGGACGAGTGCTACCACTCAGCGGACCAGTACAGCATTGCCGGCGTGCTTCCCGATGCTCTGGTTCCTCCGGACGTTGAGTACCTTCGCTACAGCTGGACCGAGTACCGCGAGCAGTTGGAGGATGACCCCGAACTCGCGGAAGAGGGATTCGTGTTCGACTTCGCAACGGACGAGCTTCACAAGGCCAGCATCAGCGGATCCACTCACGACGTCTCGCTGGCCCGCACAGTCGCTGACCCCGTCATCCACGGCGTTGGTGGGCGGCCGGACATCACCCTGGTCGACTACTTGCGGCTGTCGATCTCTTGGGGTGGCATGCCGGGCTGGTCATTCAAGGCCGATAACGCACCCGCAGCCCTCGCCAGGCTACGCGTTCACCCCGACTTCTGAGCCGATCCACAGGTCTAGATGATTGCTCGAGGCCGACCGGGGCGACCCGTTGCAGCGCGCTGAGTGTCTTGAGTGTCTGAGGTGCCCCCATCGGCAATGGCATGTACGGCATCAAGGACTCCGTCGGGCCGACAGCGTAACGGTGGCGTGAGGGCGCGCCAACGACTGTGCGACCGGGTCGAGTTGTTGTTGCCATGTCGTCGCCGTCGACGTCGAGGTCCTGGCTCAGGCACTCGACCAGGCCACGGGTCTGCACGGCGTATCCGCCGGTGATGACCAGTTAGTACGGGCTACCGATGGTGAGGGCGTCGCCCAGGAGCCGACGGTGCAGATCGCCAAGGTTCACGCCGCGACGGACGTCCGGCTGGCGAGCACGGGGAAAGCGTCCTCCCGCACGTGGCGAATGTGCTGGCTGACAAGCGTGCGCAGCACCGGCCACTGAGCGAGGAGAAGACTCCGGTTGAGGAAGTAACGAGGTCGTCGTGCTGCCCTTCGGCCAGCACCGTGCGGTACAGGCTCATCCGCTGCCTCGGGCGGTCCAGGTCATCCGTACCGAGCCCGGACCAGGCGACGTGGAGCGGGAGCTCGACCTGGCCGTGGACGGCCCGGAGAGATCGTCGAGAGATGCGGGCAGCCGACCCGCATACCGTGCCCGCAGCACCTCGGCGACGGGCGGCGACGAAGAGGAATATACCGAAGCCGTTATCCCGTAATCGCTCTCTCCCTGTACCGCAGACGCGGCATGCGCCTCCCGTCCGCGGGTGCGACTGATTCACATGCACGTTGTCGTCGAGTTCATGTGCAGCCCGACAATCGAATCCGCAGGGGTGGCGTCTGCCGGGATCTGGGATCAGCGCCCGCTCCTCCACGCGGCACTACTGCGTACGGTTGGACGGATCCGCGACGGGCAGTGCGGCGGCGGGGGACGCTACGCGAGTGGCATGAAGATGGTTCGGGCATCCAAGCGTGAATCGATCTCGCGTCATGCCGGATGCTGGTGCCATGGGGGATTTACCAAGGCGGGACTACGAGAGATGCTCGATCTCGCTGTCGCAGTCCTTCGTCGATCTGCGGTGGAAGGCACGCACAGCAACGGCCGAGGGATGGGCACCTCTGTTGGTAGGAGGAACGCCTCTGGCGGATCTGGTGCACCGTCGCATGCGGCAGAGGCATCCGCTGTTTCAACATGTCTGCAACGGGCAGCCCGCGCCCACCACCGTGGACTCCATCACCGAGCGGCGGATCTGGCGCCGATCGGACACCTACAACGAAGCACGCGAAATCTACGGCACGACGAGGCAGATGAACCTCCCGCTCTCCGCTTCGCGTGAGGCGATCCGCGGCTTCATCCTCGGCAGGCCGGGGCAGATTTAGCGAGCGGGACCTCGCCTTCGCCACACGGAACCGCCCCCTGGCGTGAGGCCGCGCAGTGCAGCATCACGCCACGAGAGCTGACTGTGCTCGGCCTCCTGGCCTAGGATGCACGGCTGCGGCGATGGCACGGCGCCTGGCGATCTCTCATCACACCGTCAACCGGCACCTGGAAAACATCTACCGCAAACTCGGGATCCATGACCGTGTGACCACGGTGCTGCAGGCTCAGCAGCTGGGCCTCGTCAATCCCTGGCATCCGGGCCGTCCGGCCGACAGCGGGCATGCACCCTCCGCCCCCGGCTGCCACGCGCCGGGAACAGCGCCCAGTGCTGGTTCAGACCGCTCAGCAACGGAACTGTGGCCCTGGCGTGCCACTGCTCACCGGGCCGACGTGGGGAACTCGGCCACGTGCGCGGCCGCTCCCCGTTTTCTTTGCGGTTTTCCGCCTGGTGCGGGCGGGTGTCATGGCGTCACAGTCCCAGGGAGATGGCGAGTCGGGTGAGTTCGGCGGTGGTGGTGATGTTGAGCTTGGTCCGGATTCGGCGGAGGTAGGCGTCGACCGTGTGCCGGGAGAGTCCCATGTGGCGGGCTGTTTGCAGGTAGGTGCGCCCTGCGGCGATATGCCGCAGTGTCTCCTGCTCACGCGGGGCCAGCGCAGGCGCGGGGGCTTCGGCGTACGGCGTGGTGAGGGTGAGACTCATGGGATTTCCTCCGACGGATCGGCTCGGTCATCACTGCTCACACCCTCGGAAGCAGGGGACATACGCTGGAATGCTGCGTTTTGTCCCTTTTGAAGAGCTTGGCGGGGCTACTTCATGACGGTGTCCGCCGACTGTCACAGGCCTGTCACAGGGGTCCGCAGGCACGCCACAGCGCGATCACAGCAAGAGCCGCATGGCTGCGAAGATGCTCTCCCGCCCCAGGCCGGGCCTTGCCTGGCGGGGGCCGGGCGGGGGCGTGCCGGGCCTGCTGGTGAGCCGCCAGTCCCCTCCGGCGGCAGAGCCTGGGGCAGGGCCCTTCGTGCCAGCGCTGGGTTGGTGCTCGGTGCCTGTGAGGATCATGCTGGTCAGGGGGGCCCGGGGCGTGCAGGTTCCCGAACGGCGAGATGAGCGGCGATGGAGCGACTTCCCACCCCTCCCGGTGAGCGGCCGGACGCGTCGGACGCCACCCCGGGGCCGGCCTGCACCGCGACGGCCACCGTCGATGAGCAGGGCATGGTGACGGGGTGGAGCGAGGGTGCCCGGCGGCTGCTGGGCTATCTGCCTTCGGAGGTGGTGGGGCGGGCCGCTGCCCGGCTGCTCGCCGATGACGCCGATGACGCCGGGGAGGGGGCGTGGCGGGATGCGGGCGGGCGGGAGCGGTTCAGCGGCACCGTGGCGTTGCGGCACCGGGACGGCCGCCGGCTCGAGCAGCACCTGCTCGCGCACCGCCGCACCCCGGGCGGCGGGTGGCTCGTGGTCTCGGCCGTGGCCGGCCAGGCCCGCCCGCCGGAGGGTGAGGCGCTGCAGGAGTGGGCGTTTCGCCAGTCCCCCGACCTCCTGGCCCTCTTCGATGCGGACCTGCGGCTGGTGGGGGCCAGTGCCGGCATGGAGCGTGCGCTGTTGCTCACGCAGGAGCAGATGCGCGGGCTGCGGCTGCCGGAAATCGTGCCGCATCCCGTCAGCGAGGAGGCGGAGACGACGATGCGCCGGGCACTGGAGAGCGGAAAGGTGCAGCACACGGAGGCCCGCCTCCACCCCACCGGTGCCGGCGCGGAGCGCGACCGACCCGCCTCCCTCGTTCCGCTGAAAGACCGCGACGGGCGGGTGCGGGCCGTGTGCCTGACGGCGAACCCCGGGTCCGGGGAGTACCTGGCGGCGCACTCGGGGTCCGGGGAGGATCTCCCTCCCGCTCCCGGCCGGTACCCCCGGGAGCACACCACCACCATGACCCTGCAGCGCAGCCTGCTCCCCCACACGCTGCCCGATCAGGCGGCCCTGGAGATCGCCTCCCGCTACCTGCCCGCCGGCACCCAGGCCGGCGTGGGCGGCGACTGGTTCGACGTCATCCCCCTGTCCGGCGCCCGAGTCGCCCTGGTCGTCGGCGACGTCGTCGGACACGGCATCCGTGCCTCCGCCACCATGGGCCGGCTACGCACCGCGGTACGCACCCTCGCCGACGTCGACCTGCCACCCGACGAACTGCTCACCCACCTCGACGACCTCGTCATCCACCTCTCCGCCGACGAAGCCGGCACCGAAGGCGCCGCCGAAACCGCCGGAGGCATCGGCACCACCTGCCTGTACGCCGTCTACGACCCCGTCTCCCGCCACTGCACCCTCGCCCGCGCCGGCCACCCCCCACCCGCCGTGGTCACCCCCGACGGCACCGTCCACTTCCTCGACGTCCCCGCCGGCCCCCCACTGGGCCTGGGCGGCCTGCCCTTCGAAACCTACGAAACCGAACTCCCCGAAGGCAGCCTCCTCGCCCTCTACACCGACGGACTCCTCCAAGCCCGCGACCACGACATCGACGACGCCCTGGACACCATGTTCGCCACCCTCGCCCGCCCCGCCCCCACCCTGGACACCCTCTGCGACACCATCCTCGCCACCATGCTCACCCACCACCCCGACGACGACATCGCCCTCCTCATCGCCCGCACCCGCGCCCTCCACACCGACAAAGTCGCCACCTGGAACCTCGACAGCAACCCCGCCATCGTCGCCCAAGCCCGCAAAAACGCCACCGACCAACTCACCACCTGGAACCTCGACCACGCCGCCTTCACCACCGAACTCACCGTCAGCGAACTCGTCACCAACGCCATCCGCTACGGCCACCCACCCATCCAACTCCGCCTCATCCACACCAACACCACCCTCATCTGCGAAGTCTTCGACTCCAGCAACACCGCCCCCCACATGCGACGCGCCCGCACCTTCGACGAAGGAGGACGAGGCCTCCTCCTCGTCGCCCAACTCGCCCACCGCTGGGGCACCCGCCACGCCCCCATCGGCAAAACCGTCTGGACCGAACAAACCCTCACCGAGAGCTGAAATCCAGCCACACCTGTCCTGGGCAATCGAATTACCCGTAATGTGTTGATCGTTTCTAACTGACCAGGTGGGGCCGGTTTTCGGGTCAGTCCGAGGTGGTCCAGGTGCGCGCCTCTTCAAGCAGGGTGGACAGGCTCTTGACGGCGTTGGGAGCCACGCGTGTCACCTTGATTGAAAAGGTGCTCCCGCGCTTGAGCGTCACCCAGTTCCCTCCGCAGCAGGGAGGCGATGTAAGGTCCTGTCTCCCCATCACAAGTGGTACTTACGATCGGGACACTCCGTACGAACCCACCAAGCGGGCCAGTTGCCGGCCAGTCGCCCGCAAAGATTCCTCGCTGCGGTTGACCTGGGCCGTCACCTCGGCGCCTTCCAGGGCGCTGATGATGATGGTCGCCAACTCCCCGGCGTCGGGGGCCTGGAAGCCGGAGTGCAGGAGCTTTTCGGTGACGATCTGCTCCCAACTGCGCAGCGCTTTGGCGCATGCCTGCTGGATGTCGGATTCGCTCCCCAGCGTTTCCAGCGCCGTTGCCGTGACCGGGCAGCCGTCGGTCCAACCCGATGCGCGCAGCCCTTCGGCGAGCTGCCGGGCACAGGCCTCCACGGCCGCGCCCGGATCGTCCGCGCTGTCCAGCGCATCACGGAGGAGCATCGCGAACTCTTGGCCGCCGTACTCGATGGCAGCGACCGCGACGCTCTCTTTGCCGCCCGGGAAGAAGTGGTAGACGGAGCCCAGTGTTGCCTCCGCCTCCTTGGCGATCTGCTTGATGCCCGTGCCGACATAGCCCTGGCGCTGCAGGAGGCGCGCTGCGGCGATGACGATCCGGTCCCGGGTGCTGGCCTGTCCCATGTCCACACCTTACTGGTTAGAACGTTCGTTTTAGAGCCGTGCTACATTGCCTCCGCGCTCTAGATAGAGCGCTCGTTTTAGTAAGCCGTCGTCACTCGTACCGCGGAGGTCTTTCCCAATGAGCAGCAAGCAGTCCCTGACCGTCATCGGACTCGGCCCCATGGGGCAGGCAATGGTTCACGCCTTACTCGACAAGGGCCACAGGGTCACCGTCTGGAACCGCACCGCGTCCCGTGCCGATGCCCTCGTCGCGCGCGGCGCCGTTCTCGCAAAGAGCGCCGAAGGCGCCCTGGCGGCCAATGAGCTCGTCGTCCTGAGCCTCACCGACTACGACGCGATGTACGCCGTGCTGGAACCGGCGTCCCACGCCCTGACCGGCCGCGTGCTCGTCAACCTCAGCTCCGACACCCCGGAGAAGACCCGCGCCGGGGCGCGGTGGGTGTCCGAGCACGGCGGGGTCCACCTCACCGGTGGCGTCACTGTCCCACCTTCCGGCATCGGCCAGCCCCAGTCGTCCACCTTCTACAGCGGGCCGCGCGAGGTGTTCGAGGCGCACCGGACCACCCTCGAAGTCCTGACCGGCACGGACTACCGGGGTGAGGATCCCGGCCTGGCCGCGCTCATGTACCAGATCGGCATGGTCATGTTCTGGACATCCATGCTCAGTTACTGGCAGGCCATCGCCCTCGCCGACGCCAACGGCCTCACGGCGGCGGACATCCTCCCGCACGCCACCGAGACCATGACCGGGATGCCGGGCTTTCTCTCCTTCTACGCCGAGCGCATCGACGCCGGCGAGCACAGCGGCGACGTGGACCGCCTCTCCATGGGCATGGCCAGCGTCGAACACGTTCTGCACACCAACGCCGACGCAGGCGTCGACACAGCGCTTCCAGCCGCCGTGGTCGATCTGTTCCGGCGCGGCATGGACGCCGGACTTGGGGCGGACAGCTTCTCCAGCGTGGTGGAGCTGATGAAGAGGGCTGGAGGATA
This sequence comes from Streptomyces sp. CA-135486, assembly GCF_050936555.1. Taxonomy (NCBI): domain Bacteria; kingdom Bacillati; phylum Actinomycetota; class Actinomycetes; order Kitasatosporales; family Streptomycetaceae; genus Streptomyces; species Streptomyces sp. CA-135486. Next base: position 3,831,949 of record NZ_JBNJMM010000002.1, on the reverse strand, counting down.
GTCGCAGTGTGCCTCCACCGTCGGACTGAACAGCCGCGGCTACGGCGCCGCGAAAAGGTGATCACGGTGACGCCCGCCGACCTCCAGGACCGTGACGCCGCGCGGGATGTGTTCTGGCGACTCCGTCTCGCACAGCCGCAGATCACCCAGGTGGGGGCCGATCGCGGATACGCCGGCGAACTCGTGGACTGGGCCCGCGAACGCCTCTGGATCACCTTGCCCATCGTCTCCAGGCCGAAGGGCACCAGGGGTTCGTCGTCCTGTCCCGCCGTTGGAGGGTCGAGCGGACGCTTTGCTGGATCATGAACGCCCGCCGCAACGTCCGCGACGACGAACGCCTGCCCCAGCACTCCGAAGCTCACTTGAACTGGGCGCTCATTACGGTGATGACCCCGACGGCCTGACCAGACAAGAACCCTTGCGCGGACGCCTGGACCAAGAAGCCCAAGCCCTCGAGCTGATCGCTGGCGCAGACCCCATCATGAACGGGCCGTTGACTCCGATGCACCCCGCACAGCCATGACAAGTCCGCTTGCCCATGCCAGTCGGACGGATCGGAAATCGTGACATCCTTCCAGTTCGGCCAGCAAACGTTTCACGGAGGCCTCGTGGGCCGCTGGCCACCCTGGCTGCGGGAACAGGTCGTCGATCAGGTAGGTCCCTCCAGGGGCTACGAGTTCCAAGGCTCGTTCAAGGTGGGTGAATTTGCCAGGCCACGTATCCGCGAACACCAAGTCGAAGGGCTCCCCGTCGTAGCCTTCCAGCCATTCGCCGCCGTCTCCGGCCACAAAGGTCACCCTCGGGTCAGACCCCAACTGCTCGCGGGCAACCGCCTGGACAGCAGTGTCGAGTTCGACCGTGACCAGACGAGAGGCTCCGTCCATCCCGCTCAGGAGCCAAGCGGTGCCTTCGCCCACGCCGGTACCGAGTTCAAGAATGCGGCCACCCGGCCGGGCAGCCGCGAGTACGGCCAGCAAGCTGCCGGTTCGCTCCTCACACGACATGGTGAAGCCCGCCTCATGCGCCGCAACGCGCAACGCGGGCAGAGCAGTTGGGAATGTGTTTGGTGCGTCGTCCATCCAGGGATGATGCAAGCGCCATGCTTCCCACGCAACATCAATTGTCGCCCCTCGGCGGCGGGCGTCAGGGGACCGCGCGGCGGGCGGGCGCCCGCAACCGGAAGGGCCCGCGTGTGCGGGCCCGGTCGCCGACATTCCGGTCTGCGTCCCGTGGCCGCGTATCAGGAGGGGACATCCTTACCCATCAGCGCGGCCCAGTCGCCGGCGAGGTACTGCCGTTTCCAGGTGTCGATCTCGTGCGCCGGCATCTTGTATTTCCTGGCGGCCTCGGCGCTTGTCGTGGGTCCGTGCAGGACGACCATCACGATCCTGACCCGGTCCGCCAGCGTCAGCTTGTCCTTCGGCTTGTCCGGCAGGTCCTCGAACCGGGTACAGCCCTGCGTGCCGGGCTTGCCCGGCTCCCCCGACCGACCCGGGCCGCCACCCCTGCCACTGTCGCCGCCCTTACCGCCCTCACCACCCGTGCCGCACTCACCGCCCGTGCCACCGACACCACCGACACCACCGCTGCCGCCCGTGCCGGCGCTACCGGCGCTACCGGCGCTACCGGCGAGCCCAGCAGCCTCGGCCCGCTGGCCAGGGCCTGCCGCAGCGGTGTGCGGCGCCTGCGCGGCACAGGCGACACCGGCCGCGAAAACCAGCGAGACCGGCGCCAGGACAAAACGACGCTGCCAGAAACTTCCAGACATGAGGTTCTCCGTTTCCCTCACACAGGGGCGTGGCGCCCGCGGGCGCTGTACGTCCGGCCGCCGGTCAGCGGCCGCAGCGCGGCGCGGTGACCGGGACCCGGTCAGAAGACCGGCAGGGGGTGGAGGCCTTCGGGGCCTCCACCCCGCCGAGGGGTGGTCCGGGACGGCCCGGACGGCATAGCCGTCCGGGCCGCCGATGTGACCACAGGGTGAAACAGCCGCCTCAGACGGCGTCGCCGCCCGCACCGCCGTCGCCACCCACGACACCACCGGTGCCGCCCGTGCCACCGGCACCACCCGTGGTGCCCCCGGTACCACCCTTGCCACCAGTACCGCCCACGACACCGCCAGCGCCACCAGTACCACCAGCACCACCCGTGTCAGCACCCTTGCCACCCGCGCCACCAGTACCGCCCGCGACACCACCAGCGCCACCGGTACCACCAGCACCACCCGTCTTCTTCGGCTCCTCCTTCTTGTTGTCCTTCGGGTCGGCCTTCGGGTCCTTCTTGTTGTTGTCCTTCGGGTCGACCTTCGGGTCGTCCTTCTTGTTGTCCTTCGGGTCCTTCTTCGGGTCGTCCTTCTTCTTCGGGTCGCCCTTCTTGTTCTCGTCCTTCTTGTCGTGCTTCTTGTCGTGCTTCTTGTCGTGCTTGTCGTCCTTCTTGTTGTCGTGCTTGACGACAACAATGACCACCTTCTTCTTGCCGTGCTTGTCCTTCTTGATGACGACCTTGACGACGACCTTCTTCTTGTCGTGCTTCTTGTCGTGCTTGGTGTCGTGCTTGTCCACATGGGTGGCCAGGCTCACCGCCGGCGAGGCCGGCATCGGGGCCGCCATCGCGGAGGAAGCCGGAATGATGGCGGCCCCCGCCACGAAAGTGCCCGAGGCGAAAAACGTCGCCAGACGCAGACCCCGACGCTTGGAACGGGCATCACGGTGGGTGTTAACGGTGCGAGACATGACTTACTCCTACTGAAATAGATGGATTCATTGAATTTCCCGGGAAACCGGGATGACGTGTAAAAGGAGGAAAACCCTCGGAAAGGAATTCCCTTTCACCGTGCCGCCTCATTTTTTTCTTCCGGTGAGGCCGCACTTCCAGTAGGCCCGAACCACGCCACCCGGTCACGTTCCGACAAGTCGTGGCTTGACACACCCATAAACGTCGCGTAAAAGCACGCGAAAAACACACCACCCGACAGCAGCACAGCCACACTCCCGGCCACACACAGCAGCCCGACCCCCACCCGCCCGGACCCCCAGGACACACGCCACCACAGCCTCCTACGGCACACCCGCGCCCACCCCGACCCGGCCCACGAGCCCCGCGGCCGCACGCCACCCCCGGCCTGCAATCCGGCGCGGCAGCGGCGCACGGCGCAAGGCCGTGCACCGGCGTGAGATTGTGGTCCTATGGACTAGGCCCCTCGAGGGGATCCACACCATGGCGACACAGGGCACGGCGTACGAATACCTCACTGAGCCGTTCGACATCACCCATGCGGCTGTGGTCGGTATTGACGCGCACGGTCTGATCGAGCGATGGAGCAAGGGCGCACAGGCGCTGCTCGGCTACCAGGCACGCGAGATTCTGGGGCGGCCTGCGGCCTCGCTGCTGACCGGCGGAGCAGACCTCGCGTCCGCAGTGTCCGAGCCGCGCCGTGGGGGCAACGGCTGGGAAGGTCTGATCGCCGTCAGGCATCGCGCCGGCCACCACGTAGAGCTGGCACTGCGCATCTGCCCGCTCCATGACGGTGGTGGGCGCCGAAGCTGGCTTGTCGTGGGCAGCGAGGTGAGCGCGCCCCGCAGGTGGGAACTGCACCAGGCAGTGCTGCACGGCCTGCTCGACCAGTCGCCCATAGGGATAGCTGTGGTGGACACCGAGCTGCAGTACCAGCTGGTCAACCGCGTGCTGGAAAGCATGGACGGTGTGCCTTTCCAGCTGCGCGTCGGCCGCAGAGTCGGGCAGGCGACGGCCGGGGAAGCAGAATCCACCCTCGAGTGGCAGGCCAGGCAGGCGCTGGGCAGCGGGCAGACGCTGCTGACGTTCCAGCGCGACGTACCTGACCCTGGCGAGCCCCACCGACAGGACCGTGAGCGCGTCAGGCTCTGTGCGTCCTTCCGTCTGCAGGACCGCACGGGCCGCGTCCTGGGCGTGTGCCAGACCACGGTGGACGTCGCCGACCACGACCGGGCCCGCCAGCGACTCGCCCTGGTGAACGAGGCGAGCAGCCGTATCGGCACCACTCTGGACCTGGACCGCACCGTGCGCGAGCTGGCCGAGATCGTGGTGCCCCAGGTCGCCGACTTCGTCGCGGTCGACCTGTTGGAAACGGTCTTGGCGGCCCGCGAGCTCACGCCCGTCGCGGTGGGCGGCGAGACAGAACTGCGCCGCGCAGCGCATCTCTCGATCCAGGAAGGTCTCCCCGACGTCGTTGTCTCGGCCGGGGACCCCACCCGCTACCCGCTGGCCTCCCCGCAGAGCCGGTGCCTGAACACCGGTCGTTCGATCCGCGACCCGGTCATCGACGAGTCAACGTCGTGGCTGGCCCAGGACCCGCTGCGCAGGGCAAAACTGAATCTTCTGGGCGTGCACTCCCACCTGGTCGTCCCCCTCCAGGCCCGAGGCATGACCATGGGCGTGGCCACGTTGCTGCGGTGGAAGCACTCAGAGCCCTTCGACGACGACGACCAGCTTCTCGTCGAAGAACTGGCAGCCCGCGCGGCCGTCTGCATCGAGAACGCCAGACGTTTCACCCGCGAACACAACACCGCACTCGCCCTCCAGCACAGCCTGCTCCCCCACGGACTGCCCGAGCAGAGCGCGGTCGAGGCGGCCTACCGCTACCTTCCCGCCGACACCGAAGCCGGGGTCGGCGGAGACTGGTTCGACGTCATCCCGCTGTCCGGTGCACGGGTCGCTCTGGTCGTCGGGGACGTCGTCGGACACGGCATCCACGCCGCGGCCACGATGGGCCGACTGCGCACCGCCGTGCAGACACTCGCCGACCTCGACCTGCCCCCCGACGAACTCCTGGGCCGCCTCGACGACTTGGTGATCCGACTCGCAGACGAAGCCGATGCCACCGCCGACGGCGCCTTGGTGATTGGCGGGACCTGCGTCTACGCCGTCTACGACCCCATCTCACGCAAACTCACCGTGGCACGGGCCGGACATCCCAGCCCCGCCATAGCGCACCTGCGTGAACCAGTGGAATTCCCCGACATACCCGCAGGCCCACCCCTCGGACTGGGCGGCCTGCCGTTCGAATCCGCCGAGATCGACGTCAAGGAAGGAAGCGTGATCGCCTTCTATACTGACGGCCTCATCGAAGCCTCCGACCGCGACGTGGACGTCGGCTTCGAACGGCTGTGCTTCGCGCTGGCCCACCCCGACCGCCCACTCGACGAAATCTGCAACACCATGGTCCGGATGCTGCTGCCCGAGCACCCGCGCGACGACGTCGCCTTCCTCGTCGCCCGACCCCGCGCACTCAGCACCGACGACGTCGCCACCTGGGACGTACCCGCCGTCCCCTCAGCCGTACACACCATCCGACAGATGACCAACCGGCAACTGACCGCCTGGAACCTCGAGGACGCCGCATTCACCACCGAACTCATCGTCAGCGAACTTGTCACCAACGCGATCAGACACGCCACCCCGCCCATCAGCCTCCGCCTGATCCGAGAACGCACCCTCATCTGCGAAGTATCCGACAGCAGCAACACCTCACCACACCTACGCCGCCCCCTCAGTACCGACGAAGGCGGACGCGGACTCTTCCTCGTTGCCCAGGTCGCCCAACGCTGGGGAACCCGCTACACCCCTCAAGGCAAAACCATCTGGGCAGAACAACAACTACCTTCCAAAACAAGCCCACACCTCGCATCCCGCACCACCCGCACCGGTGTCGACACCGGCACATAACGGCACGTAGCAGCGCGGCACTGCCCAAGGACCTTGTCCACCCACCCACGAGCCCCCGCAGGGCTATCCGAAAGATGACGTAGGCCGGCGGGAACTCGCTGCGTCCAAACCTGCCGAAGCGCCGCTTCGCGGTGATACGCCACGCTGCCTGACCTGCGGAAGCCGACTACGAGCCGGGGTTTTCGTCCTCGCCGTTCACCGGACGGGCCGGTCAGCTCAGCCCCCAGCCGTCGCCGAACTTCGTGGGCAGGGTGTCGGCGAGGTAGTGCTGGATGGTGGGGGCAAGGAGGTCGGTGACGGTGTCGGCGGGGAGGGTGGCGATGTCGCCGACCTGCCAGATGTAGCGGTTCATGACCATGCCGACGATCTGGGTGGCGATGAGGCTGGCGCGCAGGGTGCGTTCGGTGTCGGGCAGGCCGTGGGAGACGACGGCCAGGACGAGTTCGGAGAACAACTGCCGCAGGCGGTGCATGGCGGTGGGTTCCTGGGCGGCGGTGAGGATGATGGCACGCAGGATCTCGGCGGAGGCGGGGTCTTCCCACAGGCGCAAGGTGGCCTGTACGAACGCGCGTCCGCGCTGGTGTATGGGCTGCTCGGCGGCGGCGGCCACGGCTGCGCCGAACGCCTCGGGGGGTTGCATGACCGCTTCCAGCAGCCCGGTCTTGGTGCGGAAGTAGTAGTGCACCAGGCCGGGGTCGACGCCGGCGTCCTGGGCGACCGACCGCAGTGAGGTCGCGGCGTAGCCACGGCTGGCGAAGGATCTGCGGGCGGCGGCGATGATCTTGTCCGCCTGCTCTCCGCGCTCTCCCCGGGGGCCTCGCCCAGTCACACCGCATCACCTTCCGTAACAGGTCAGAGAAGGGACTTCCGTCCGCGACAGTTTCAGCATACGCTGAAATTAGTTTCCACATGTGGGGAAATTAGGAGTTGGTCATGTACGCGATCAAGGATGAGTGGATCACGGCGTCCGACGGCGTCCGGATCTGCGGCGATGTGTACCTGCCCGACGGGGACGGCCCGTTCCCGGCGTTGTACGCGGTAGCGCCCTACCAGAAGGACCTGCTGTACCTGCCGGCGGTGTCGATGTTCCGGTACATCGAGACTGGCCCGCTCGACTACTGGACCGGCCACGGCTACGCGGTCGTGGTCGGCGACCAGCGCGGCACCGGCAGGTCCGAGGGGGAGTTCGAGTTGTTCGGGCCCGCCGAGCAGCGCGACTTCTACGACACCATCGAGTGGATCGCCTCCCGGCCCTGGTCGACCGGGAAGGTGTCGATGATCGGGGAGAGCGCCTACAGCGTGAACCAGTGGCTGGCCGCCGCGCAGCGCCCGCCGCACCTGACCTGCGCGCTGATCTACAGCGGGTTCACGGACCTCTACCACGACGCGGTCTACCACGGCGGGGTCTACTCCATGGGGTTCCTCAACTTCTGGTCGACCGACACCCTCCGCGCCAGCGCCACCATCGGCGGCGGCACCCCGCCCCGGCCCGGCGGCATCACCGCCGACATCATCGGCATGACCCTGGACCGGCCCGTCGTCGACGACTGGTGGGACCAGCGAGCGGTGAAGGTGGAGGACATCGACGTCCCGGTCCTCAACATCGCCTGGTGGTACGGCGTCGGCCTTCACCTGCGCGGTCAGCTCGACGGCTACGAACGGCTCAAGGGCGCCGACAAGCGCCTCGTCGTGCTCGCCGGCATCGACAGCCACGAGCGCTACTACCAACCCGAGTTCCTCGACACTTACATCCGCCCCTGGTACGACCACTGGCTCAAGGGCGTCAACAACGGTGTCATGGACGGCCCGCCGGTCCGTATCCAGGTCGGCAACACCGGGAGCCGACCGCGGGCGGAATCCGAATGGCCGCCCCAGCGCGCCGTGCCGACCACGTTCTACCTGCACCCCGAACCCGCACACGCCGTGCGCTCACTCAACGACGGCAGCCTCACCACCACCCGACCCACCCGGCCGGCCGGCGAGCCGACCGCCTACGACTACCCCAACCCCGAGTGGACGGTGGGCACCACCGTCATCACCGACGGCATCCCGCAGCCCACCCGCGGCATCCTCACCTTCACCACCCCGCCGCTGGAACACGACACCGAGGTCACCGGGAAGATCACCCTGGTGCTGTACGCCGAGTCCGACCAGACCGACACCGACTTCCACGTCAAGGTCTCCGAGCAGAAGGCCGTTCCGAAGCTCAAGGAGGCCCTCATGCGCAAGGTCGCCAAGAACGTGCCGCCGCCCTCCGCGATGGTCACCCGCGGCTGGCTGAAGGCCTCCCACCGCACCCATCCGCCGCAGCCGATCGAGCCGGGGACCGTCGTCCGCTACGAGATCGAGGTCTGGCCGACCTCCTACCTCTTCCCCAAGGGCAGCCGCATCCGCCTGGAGATCGCCAACGGCGACTCCCCGGTCGCCGACGGCCTGTTCCACCACTACTACGGCCACCAGGTGGGCCGCGACCTCATCCACCACGACGCCGACCACGCCTCCCACCTCATCCTGCCCGTCATCAGCTGACCCCCACCTCTTCCAACGGAGCAACCATCATGCCCACCACATCGTCTGCACCGAGACCATCCACCCGCCGCCTCACCGAAACCCCCGCCCGGGTACTGCGACCGGCCGCCATCGGCATCGCTCTCCTCGCGAACCTCGCGTACGTGCTCGTCCTCACCGACGTCGCCGGGTACGACCTCAGGACTCCCGCTGTGTTCGGCCGGCCGGCCCAGCCCATCCTGATCAGCGTGGTGATCGCCGCCTCCGTCGTCCCGGCGCTGATCGGCTGGGGACTCCTGGAGCTGCTGGAACGATTCGTCCCACGGCGGGCCACCGTCATCTGGCTTGCGCTCACGGTTCTGGTGCTCGTCGGCGGTCTTCCCTACAACGGGGCCGGCATCACGACATCCGACCAGCTCCTGCTGGCCCTGACGCACCTGATCGTCGGCGCGGCGGTGATCCCCGCATTCGTGATCACGTCACTGCGCCGATCCTGACGCCAGGCTCAGCCCATCCGAAGAGCTCGTGGTGCGATCGCCGGCGTCACCAACGACGTCGGCAGCGTCTACCCCATGCTTACCGCGCTTCAAACTGGGCCCCGCTCCAGGTCGTCGCCGACGCCGGCGTCGGCCTCCTCCTCGCCTGACTCGCCCCACGCGAGCCGCCGCACCCACCCCGGAGACGTCCATGACCATGGCCTACCTCGCCCAACCCGACCAGCAGCAGACCCTTGAATGGCTCGACGGCGGGCTGTTCACGATCCTGCTCGACAGCCAGGCCACCGAAGGACAGCTCACTGTCGGACGGTTCGACGTCCCCAAGGACGAGGCCCCACCCTTCCACCTCCACACCCGCGAGGACGAGGTGTTCCTCCTCCTCAAGGGCGAAGCCCTCGTGTGGGTCGGAGACGAACGCCACGAGCTGTCCGAAGGCGGCGTCGTCTACCTGCCCCGCAACATCCCCCATGGCTACCGCATCACGTCCGACGGCGCAGACCTCCTCCTCATCGCCACCCCCGCGGGCATAGAGGAAATGTTCCGGCACGCCGGACACGACGTCACCACCCCCCGCCCTGACGGGTTCGAGATCACCAAAGCCAAGCTCGCCGAAGCCGCCGCCCTGCGCGGCAACCGCATCATCGGACCACCTCGCTGACCATCCGCCCTCACCGCGTCCCACCCTCCTCTCGGCGCGGCGGTCGGCACGGAGCTGCCGCGAGCAGCGGCGGGGCTGCCCTGACCGGATCGGCTGGGGCACCGGCCTCCAGCCCGCCGGGACGAAAGGTGCGCCCCGACCACAGCGAAATCCCGGGCGAGGCCGGCAACCTGTCACTCGTACGTGGGGCGGGGCCGCTGTTCCCGCAAGCCTCCTGTTCCTGCCGCTGGAAAATCCGGCCATGGGGAATGGCAGGCGGACGCGGCGGGTTGGCGTGCTCTATCTCGTGTTGGCAGTTGGCGGCATGGCCGGGGCCGTGTGCATTGCCGTCCGTTTCGACCTGCGGGTGGCAGAGACGGTAGCGGCTCTGCTTCCGTCCGTAGGCGGCCTGTACCTGTCCTGGGCAACCTTCCGGGCCGATCGGCGGGAGGCAGCCGACGGGTACGGCGTGGCCCAGATCGCCGATCGGCTGGCAGTGGCCGTGCGGAGCCAGTGGGAGTCGGAGGCCCGGGTGCGGCGGCTGAACGACCCCTATCCGCTCCCGGTCTCCTGGCAGGCAGCCGATCCGCGATTCGGCGAGTCGTGGTCCCTCCTGCGGGAGATGGCCGGGGACTGGCCGTCCGGCCGGTCGGCTCCTCCCTCCGGCTGGGCCACTGGGCCTGCTGGACTGGCCGGGACAGGCGGGGAGATCACCGAGGTGTTCCTGGAACGGGTGCCGACCCGCCGCCTTGTGGTCCTCGGCAACCCGGGAAGCGGGAAGACGATGCTGCTGATCCGCCTGTTGTTGGCCTTGGCCGCCGAGCGCACAGAGGGAAGCCCGGTTCCGGTGCTGTTCCCGCTGGCCTCGTGGAATCCTGCGGAGCAGACGCTGGAATTCTGGATGGCGGAACGCCTCGCGCGTGACTACAGCGGTCTTGGCAGCCCAGAGGTGGGGCATGCGGAGCACCCTGGGCAGGTCAGCCATGCCCGAGCACTGCTGGAGCACCAACTGATCCTGCCGGTCCTGGACGGGTTCGACGAGATTCCCGAACCGTTCCGCGCCATGGCGCTGGATGCGATCAACGCCGCCCTGCCACTCGGCCAGCCGCTGGTGCTGTCCAGCCGCGTGACGGAGTACGGGGACACGCAGGCCCCGGCCCGCGGGGTACCGGTCAGGCTTTGCGGTGCCGCCGCCGTGGAGCTGCACCCCTTGGACGCGCCGGACATCGCCGACTATCTGAAACGGGATGCCGGGGGCCAGCACACAGCGGCGGCTGCCCGCTGGGATCCGGTGATTCGCCTGCTCGGCACCGATGCCCCCGTGGCGCGTGCACTGACCACACCACTGATGCTCTTTCTGGCCAGGACGGTGTACAACCCCCGGCCAGGGGAACAAGCCACTGTCCTCCCCACGCCTGCCGACCTGTGCGATCCGACCCGCTTCCCCGACACCGCAGCTGTCCGGGCCCATCTCTTCGACGCGTACGTGCCGGCCGCCTACCGGCCACATCCGCGGTATCCGTGTCGCTGGTCTCCCCAGCAGGCCGAGCACGCCCTGCAATTTCTGGCGCGACACCTGCAACACACCCTGGGCGGTACTGCCGACCTGGCCTGGTGGCAGGTGCGCCGTGCGCTGCCGTCCCCTATCGCCCAGGTGGTGACAGGAGTTGTCCTCGGTGTCGTCGCCTGGACCGCCGCCAGCGTGGTGGGCAGGTTCACGGCGCTACTCGCCGGCCTCGACTCCGGGTGGCAGACGGGCCCGCCCGCAGCCGTCGTCGCGGGCCTGGCCGGAGGCATCGCAGGCGGCATCGGCTGCGGCATCGTCGCAGGGGTGATTGGGGGCGTCGCCGAGGGCGTGCCCCACGTGCTCAGCACGGGGCAGCCAGGATGGCTATCGGCCACGTTGGCCTATGGACTCGCCTACGGCTTCGCCGGCGGAATCGTCGGTGCCCTGTCGAGCAGACTCGCGGTTCGGCAGCCCGGGACGCCCTCGGGGCGCCCACACTGCCGGCTCTGGGACTGGCGCATGTGTGCCCTCGGCTTCACCGCCGGGGCCGTCCTCTGGTTCGCGTTCCGCCACAACTACGGCCCGACGGCCGCGGCCGTCGGTGCGCTCGTCAACGGGGCAGTCTACGCACTGGCCGGCGGAGCCATCGGCGCTCGGGCAAGCAGCCTGTCCGCGTGCCGCCCGAACGCCATCCCGACCGTGCGCACGCTGTGGGCCTGGAACTGGCGGGGCTTTTCGGTGGGCCTCGCCAGCGGCTCCACCATCGGCGTCACCCACTGGGGGGTCCTCAGGATCCAGTCGCTCCTCACCGGCACTCCCTCCTACACCTTCACGACCATGCTCGCCTTCTCATGCGCGTTCGGGCTTGCTGTCGGAATCGCCCACGGCCTCGCCGGCAAACCGGCTGATCTCGCCACCTCGGTCGGACCGGCCGCCCTCCTGAAGCAGGACCGAAGGATCTTCCGCAGGCTGTGGACTGTCGTCGGCCTCGCGGTCGGCGCCGCGTTCCTGCTGTGCTACGGCGTCGAATACGCCGTACAGGGCGGGCTTCTTTACGGTCTGGGCCGAGGGACCACCGGCGGACAGGCGATGTCGATGAGTCCGCCCCACATCATCGACCGCGGTCTCGCCTACGGACTCACCGTCGGCCTCGCGGCGGCGCTCGGCCACAACGCCTGGTGGTACTACACCCTTACCCGCTACCACTTGGCGGCGCGCCGACACCTCCCCCGGGACCTGACCGCCTTCCTCACCGACGCCCACGAACGACGCGGTGTATTGCGCCAGGTAGGAACAGTCCACCAATTCCGTCACATCGACCTGCAGCACCATCTCGCCGCCCCATGGCGGCCGCACGAGCCCGGAGCGTCGCGCCGGCCACTGTCCTGGCCACGATTCCCGCCATCGCCGGTACGCGAAGGGCATCAGTGAAGGTTTCCCATGCTGAGCGCCAGGCGATCTCGACAGCGTGACCGCCTGCGATGGTCCGGCCGAACCGGCAGGGCCACAGCGGGCTTTATCGGCTGACGACCGGAGCCGCCCGCCTCGGTACGCCGTCCTGCTCCTAGTGCTGCCGCACCGGGTAGCAGAAACGTGCAGCGCGCGCCTGGAGGACGTACTGCCCCTGCCGATGTTATCCAGCGCCGCATCAGGCAACGTTCGCCCTGTCGACGACGGCGCGTAGGCGCCGGTCGTCGGCGTGGCGGTTTCGCCAGAATGATCCGCAGCAGCCGACTGCCCTCGTTGTCGTCGACCTCGCGGGCGCGTACTCGAATCGTCACTCGCACAGTCTGGTGGCCATGCCTCCCGGAATGGGATCCCGAGAGGCTCGTCACTTGCAACTGCCCTGTCCTCGAGCCTTGGACGCGTGCAATGGAGCAGGAGCGACGTCACGCGATCACGGTGGTCAGCCGTGAGGCTCCTGCGGTTTGACCTCGACCTCGCGCAGGCTCTGGTCTTTGAGCTCGGTGCGTGCCTCGGTTCGGTGTCCCCGGGCGATGTAGTCACGCACGACCGCTTCGACGGCGTCCTGGGGCGAGCCGACCCCGGCCAGGACCATCACTTCCACCACCAGTTCGGCATCGAGACTGATGTTGACCTTGGCCACGAGCGGCCCCCCTTCATCGGTCCGGGACTCTAACAGCCGCACAGCAGCGCATCGTTCCCGCTGCGGTTCAATGGCACGGGACAACAACAGGGCGAACACCCCGGCCGGGCTTCCGCACGGTGCCCGCCGACCACGTCTACGGCGATCAGGACAGCTTCCCCGCCGGCCTGTGCGCCGCTGGCCTGCCGTTCGTGCTGGCCAACAAGCCCCGGCACGATACCTGGGACCTGTGGGTCCCAACGTCCCGCGTGTGGTCGACAGCGGGAACGGACCGGGCTGTGACCGCAGGAAATTATGCGGTCGGCCGTCAGACCGGATCCCTTGGTTCTGCCTCCGATTCCTGCCCGTTCACCCCCGGGAAATAGATCACCTATTGGGCTTACTTCGGACTTTTCGCCCCCTCGCGGTGCCTGTTTGACCCCATGTCAGTTGCATTTCTCGCCCGAAGTGAAATGACAGGAAGGAGAATGCCAAGGGATTACTTGACATCAATGCGGCGCGATAGGTGCAATGGGCCTGCCGCGACCGACCGGCAAAACTGGCCACCATTCAGTTCACGCAACCGGCGTGCGATCCGTTCGCGCGGAAATACGAGAACGCGTGGGAAAGGAGAAGCAGTTGGGTCACAGTGAGCGTCCGGCCTCCAGCGAAGCGACGCCGGGAGAATTAGCGGAGGAGTCGGGTGCCGCCGAGCCGGACGGAGGTGGTGAAGTCGCTGGTGACTGCTGCGTGAACCCGCCCGCCGTATGCGAGCGGGAGCCTTGCGGCGCCACGTGCGAGGGCCCAGTCCCACCTGCGTGTCAGTGCAGGACGACAGCATTGTGTGCTCGTGCGGGCGGGACAGACCGGCGCTTTAGTCGACCTACGCCACTTGGTGGTGCCGTGAGGTTCGGCGTACCCGAGCAGACTTTGTGATGCCTGCGCCGAGTGCTTTACGGCAGTGACGAATCTGCTCCCGACCGTGCCGCGACCAGGCGATTATGCGGTACCGCTCAAGCTTCATCGAGTCAACGGCGGCACACCGCGGATACAGGTATGGCCGGAAAACACTGCGTACCCAGTCCGGTACTTCATTTCATTTCGGCGAACGGGGACGAATGTGCAAGATCAAGGGATTCGATTCGGACTCCTCGGCCCCCTCGAAGCGTGGCAAGGAACCGAGGGCCTGGATCTGGGGCCCCCGAAGCGGCGAGTGCTGCTGGCCCGGCTGCTCATCGAAGGCGGCCAACCCGTCTCGGTCGACCACTTATGCCGGGATCTGTGGCCGGCTGACCGCCGCCCTTCGGGGGCCGTTTCGTCGGTGCACGCACATATCAGCAGGCTGCGTACGGTACTTGAGCCGCGCCGCGCCACCAACGAGCCAGCCACGCTGCTGGTGCGCCGCACGGGTGGGTACGTACTCGAAGCCCCACGCGATGCACTGGACAGCGTTGTTTTCGAGACCTCGGTCAACAGGGCCAGGGAACTGCAGAACTCAGGCCGCACCGTCGACGCACGCCAAGAGATCGAGCAGGCGCTGAAGCTGTGGCGGGGGCCTGCGCTGCGCGAAGCCGCCGACCATGAGTTCGCCGCAGCGGAGATAGCGAGACTCGAGGCGAGCCGTCAACTGGCCGAAGAACTCCGGGTGACCCTCCTCCTGGAAGGAGGTGAGGCTCAGGCCGCGGTGGGTCTCGCCGAGGGTCTGATCGTTTCCGCACCGCTGCGCGAGGCATCCTGGGCGCTGCTGATGAGGGCGCTGTATGCCACCGGGCGTTCGGCTGAGGCACTGCAGCAGTACGAGCGATTCCGCATCGCACTTGCCGAAGACCTCGGCGTCGATCCCGGGCCGGAGCTGCGGGACCTGCACCTTGCCATCCTGCGCCACGATTCCGCCGTGCTGCGTCCGGCCCGCCCCCAGCGGATCGCTCTCGCCCCGCGGGACGAGAGCAGCGGCGGCCAACTGCCCGTGGTGGGGAGGTCGTGGGAGTTGGCCCGGCTGGGTGCTCTGCTGACTGCGGCAGCCGGCGGGCGGGTGTGCTGGGCCGTGCTGTCCGGCGAGGCCGGTTCGGGGAAGACCCGGCTGCTCGAGGAGACCGCGGCACGTGCGGCAGAACAAGGCTTCGCCGTGGCCCGGTTGCGCTGCTGCCCCGCGGTCGACAACAGCCGCAAATGCGCCGGCCTCGGCCCCGCCGCACGACTGCTCGCCGAGCTCCGCAGCCAAACGCCTGCCCCGCACATCGAAGGCGAGGGCGTTGCCCAACCCCGCCCACAAGACCGGTCCGAAGACACCCTCCTCGCCGAACTGGTACGGCAATTCGCTGCCCGGCCGGTGTTGTGCATGGTGGACGACCTCGACGGAACCTGTCCCGCCTGCCTTCGCCTGCTGCACCGACTCGCCATCCTTTTACGCCAGGAGAAGCTCGCCGTGCTGTGTGCCGTAAGCGCACCGGACGAACCGGAGACCGGCCGGCTCCTGGCCGAACTGGCACGGCAGCGCGCGGCCCGCCTGCACCTGGCACCGCTGGACGTCCAAGACGTGGCCCAGCTGCTGACCGCTGCCGGGGAGGCCGACTCGATCGTCGAGGCGACCGCACTGCACCGCCGCAGCGACGGCAACCCGTTCCTGCTGCTCGAACTGCTCGAACTGCCCCCCGCCCAGCGCATGGGCCCCACCGCACAGATCCCCGCCGCCGTCCAGAGCGTGGTGCTCACCCGTCTCGAAGCCCTGCCCGACCAGGTACGCACCATGCTCGTGCACGCGGCCGTGAACGGTGAAGTCCTGGACATCGAAGTCCTCGCCCACCTTCAGCACCTCTCCCGCGAAGAACTGCTCGCGCTCATCGACAACGCCTGCCAGGCGCGGATCCTCCTCTGGCAGGACGCCCAACCGGACGGGCCCGCCGGACGCTACAGATTCCACGGCATGCTGCGCGACGCGGTCCTCGCCACCCTCACCCCCGCCGCCCGGCAACTGCTGCACGCGAACCTCGCCACCACCCTGGACACACTGCCGGGCCGTCATCCCGCCCTCACCGCAACCCACTTGCTACAGGCCGGACCAGTGGTGCCGGCCGAGGAACTCGCCCGTGCCCTCCTGAGAGCCGGACAGCGCTGCGCACGCGACCGGCAGGACGACGCCGCGATCGGAAGGTTCGAACAGGCCGCCGAGGCGGCCCGGGCGGAGCATCCGGCAATCCACCGAGAAGCCATACGCGCCGCACAGCCACTGACACCAGACCCCCACAACCGACGAGCACGGGCAGTGGGCACACCCACCCCCGCACTCGCCGTCGTACACCGGCTCCCACGCCCTGGCGGCCTACGCCCGGCGACCCGCTAGCCCACAAGGAGACCCATGCCCGAACAGCAGAACGCCGGCGAATCCGCCAGCACGCCCAAGACAGCCCCACCGTCCGGGGAAGCGCCCTCCGGACAGCCGGCCGGGGGTTAAGCGCACTCGGCAGACCGGTCGCCGACGTCCATCCGGAAGGCCTCGACGGGCATCGGCGGCACGACCCTTCCCCCTGGCGCAGAGTCACCCACGCCAGGGGCCCCACACGGGAACCGCCAACAAGGCAGGCCTCACAACGACTTGGTCACCCGCAGGATCTGCCAGATCGCCGCGAAGCTGGCGCGTCCGTCGAAAGCCAGGTACTCGGGGAGCACCAGCTGCGGGCCCCATTTCTCCTTGTATGCCAGCTGGCCGGCTGCCGGGTAGACCTTCTCGCCCCGGTCGGCCAGGAGTCGCATGAAGCGGCTCGTCATCCCGCTCGCGCCCGGGACCTCATGCTCAGGGGAGAGGCCCGTGAAGGGGGTGAAGCCGAAGTGCAGCCACTGGGCGCCCTCGTCCCGGAAGCCCTCCATCGCGTGCAGGTTGATCGCCTCCATCACGCCCGGCGGAGCCGCCGCCGCCCTGCGACTGAGGTCGTGCAGCCAACCTGGGCGCGACCCGTAGGCGGGTGAGTAGGAGATGTAGCCCAGCATGGCGCCGTCGTGTCTTGCGACCAGGAGCCGCCGGTGATGCTGCACCGGCCCGCCGCACTCGCCCACCAGGAACTCGATCTCCTTGACATGACGCCCCTTGGACCGCAGCCACTCACGGTCGATCGCGGCGATGTCGCCGGAGCACTCCTCGTAGGGAACCTCCGTGACCTCCAGGCCGCTGCGCTTCGCCCTGGAGATCTTGTTGCGCAGCTTCATGAAGCGCGTACCGCGGAGGGTGTACCCGGGCAGCCGCACCGCGTACGACGAGCCGACCTGGTTCACCGTGAAGCCGCACCGCGCGTACAGATCAGCGTCGGCGCGCTGCAGTTGGATCGCCACCACCTTGCGCCTGCCGGAGCGGGCGAAGTCGAGGAAGGCACGCAGCACGCGCTCCTGGTCGGCTTCCGCAGCGAAGACTCCGCCGAACTGGATCAGATACCTACCGGCTCTGCGGAAGGCGACGACGCCGTCCACGGCCGGATCGGTGAAGTACTCGTTCCCTGTGTTCAGGGCGAGGAAGGCACTGGGGTTGTCCGACCCTTTCCGGAGTGCTGAGAGGACCTCGTCCCGGCCGATCTCCCGGTTGACTGTGGTCATCCGCTTCCCCCTGTTGTCGTGTCCGGTCCGGCGGGCGTACCAGGCCATGCTGCCGGGAGGCGCTTCCATCGCCCTGATACGCGCATCTCAGGTCCCTCTCCGGCGATTGTCAGGACCGGCTGCGAAGGTCTGTGCGAGGCACACTTTTGGACATTCCCGCCCGCCGAGGGCGGGGCGGGGGAAGCGGAGGATCTGCGTGAGCAGCGCCCGTACGACGCTTCCGGCGTCACACTTCGACGATGCCGGCACCGACAATCCCAGAGGGGACAGCGCCGGTCTGCTGACCTATCCATCCCTCATCGACGGCAAAAGCGTTCCGAGCGACCAGTGGGTCTACGTCGTCGACTCGGACGCGCTGCTCGAGGACGCCTTCGCCAGCCTGACGTTGAAGCGAAAGCTCGAAAGCGGCCGTCTGGCCCCGGAGAACCTGCCCCCCGGCATCGTGGGGCGGGTGGCACGGGCAGACCGTGAGACCGTGACCCAGGCCATCGAGGCGGCGTCCAGGGCGGTCGGCGAGTGGACCGCGTTCCCCCTGGACGTCCGGCTGGACCAGTTCGGCACGCTGCTGCGACGCCGACTGGCTGAGAAGGCGGACCGCACCATCGAAATCCTGATGCGGGAGGGCCACCCTCTCGCGCTGGCCCGCTGGCAGGTGTCCGGGGCGCTCGAGTGCTTCGGACCCGAGTCGCTCGGGTTCTACCGCAGCCAGATGTTGCAGGAGTTCCGGCACCGGGAGCGACGGATCTCCGTACGCCGCCGGCCGGACGGCGTGGTGTGTCTGAACCCGCCGCAGAACGCCCCCCTGTCCAGCGCCCTGCTCGGCGTCACCTCGATGATGGCGGGCAACGCCCTCATCGTGCGAGCCCCGCGCAGTGCCCCCCTGGGCGTGATGTACGTGCTGCACGAGGTGGTCGCACCCGTGCTGGAGGAGATCGGAGCTCCGCCGGGCACGCTGGGCGCGGTGTGCGGCGACCCGGCCCCCATGCTCACGGCATGGCTCGACAGTCCGCTCGTCGACGACATCATGTACTTCGGCAGCAGCGAGGCCGGCCTGCGGTTCCAGGAGCGCTGTGTCGCCGCCGGCAAGAAGCCGATTCTCGAACTCGCAGGCAACGACGCCGTGGTGGTGTGGAAGGACGCCAACCTGGACTTCGCCGCCGAGGCACTCACCGAGAGCTTCTACGGGTCGGGCCAGCTGTGCATGATCCCCAACCAGGTGCTCGCCCATCCGGACATCGTCGACGAACTGGCCTCGCTCCTGGCCGAGAAGGCGCGGGGGGTCCGGGGCGGCTCCGTCCGGGACGAGGACGTCCTGCTCACCCCGGTGCTGCGGAACGAGAAGTTCTTCGCCTGCCTTGACGACGCCCTGGCCGCGGGAGCGGAGCTGGTGTGCGGCGGCCACGCAATGCAGGCCGACGGCACAAGGGACACCGCCGGGATCTTCCTCGAACCGACGGTGGTCCTGGTCCGCGGGATGGAGCGGGCACGGGAGGTCCAGGCGGTGCGGCACGAGACGTTCTTCCCCCTCCTCCCGTTGGTCGTGGCGGAGGCCGCCCCCGACGGGGTGCTCCTCGACCGGTTCATCGACTTCGTCAACAGCAACCCGTACGGGCTGCGGAACTCCCTGTGGGCACGGAACCCCGAGGTGGTCGACCGCTTCGTCACACGCGTCACCAAGGGCGGACTACTCAAGGTCAACGACTCGCACATCG
This sequence comes from Streptomyces sp. CA-135486, assembly GCF_050936555.1. Classification (NCBI taxonomy): domain Bacteria; kingdom Bacillati; phylum Actinomycetota; class Actinomycetes; order Kitasatosporales; family Streptomycetaceae; genus Streptomyces; species Streptomyces sp. CA-135486. The sequence continues at coordinate 3,812,721 of NZ_JBNJMM010000002.1, read as the reverse complement.
GGTTCCTGCCCTACCTGCCCACGCACGGCGGAACCGGCCTGACCGGTGGCGTGTTCGGGGAGGCCAACTACCCCATCCTGCGTACCTCCCACATCCAGGGTGTGAGCGTCTCCGACGGCATCCGGCCCTCGGAGGCGGTGTTCGGAGCCTGGAACGCCATGCGCGACGCCGGGCACTGACGCCGCGGCGCGGGAGAGGCCAGAAGAACGAAGAACCGAGGGAGCAGAGAGAAACCATGCGCTCACTGGAAGCGGCACGCCAGACCTGTGAATCGTTCCTTCCCGGCCTGCTCGACCGCCTCGTCGGGATCCCGCTGGAAGAAATGGAGGCTCCTCGCAGCCCGGCCATCGCACACTTTCGCACCTGCGGCGGACCCGCGCTGGTCATACCCAAGGAGTACGGCGGGGCCGGAGCAGATCCGAGCCAGGCCATGGCTGTGACCCGGGCCATAGCGTCCCGCGCGCCGTCCCTGTCGGTGGCCACCACCATGCACCACTTCTCCGTCGCGACCCTCTTCACCCTCGCCGACAGCGTCAAAAGCAGCGGCATGGAGTGGGCGCTGCTCGAAGGGGTGGCGGAACAAAGGCTCCTTGTCGCCTCGGGGTTCGCCGAAGGCCGGCCGGGGCAGGGCATCCTCTCCCCCACCGTGACCGCGGCGAAGGCCGACGGCGGCTACGTGATCAATGGCTCCAAGAAGCCGTGCAGCCTGTCCCACTCCATGGACCTGCTCACCGCCAGCGCGGCGCTGCCCGCCGACGACGGAGGGACGGAGATGGCGGTGCTGCTCGTCCCCCGGGAGACCGAGGGGATCAGCGTCCACCCGTTCTGGTCGAGTCACGCGCTCGGGGGCGCGGAGAGCGACGAGATCCGGCTGACCGACGTCTACGTCGACGAACAGCTCGTCATGCGCAGCACGTTCGGTGATGCCGGGCAGCTGGACGCCCTGCAGACGGTCGGGCTCATATGGTTCGAGCTCCTCATCTCCAGCTGTTACCTCGGTATGGTCAGCGGGCTGGTCGAGCGAGTCCTGGACCAGAAGCGCGGAAGCGACTCCGAACGCGCCGGACTGGTCATACGGCTGGAGACGGCCGCCCAGCTCCTCGAGGGCATCGCGCGCATGGTGACGGCCGGCGACACGGACAACGAGGCCCTCGCCCGGACGCTCGTCGCCCGGTACGGCGCACAGGACGCGCTCGGGGACGCCAGGAACCAGGCTGTGGAACTGCTCGGCGGCACCGCGTTCATGAGCTCCTCCGACATCGCCTGCCTCGCCGCCGCCTCCCACGGCATTTCCTTCCACCCGCCGTCCCGGACGAGCTTCACCGGCCCGTACCTGGAACACGTGGCGGGCCGTCCGCTGCGCCTGGCCTGAGGAGATCCATGACACCCACATCAACGTCCACACCTCTCGTTCCGGCCCTCGGGAGCGAGGACGGCACCCGTACCACCTCAGCGCAAGGGCGCGCCCTCGGGCGTGACGAGCTCGGGCGTCTCTACCGCGACTACATGAACAAGGGCCGCGCGACCCTCGGCGAAATGTTCGGCGGCCATATCGAGGTGGCGTCGCAGGGAGCCTGGGTCACCACGGCTGAGGGGCGGCGCTTCCTCAACTGCGGCGGCTACGGCGTCTTCCTGACCGGTGCCCGCCACCCGACCGTGATCCGGCACGTCGCCGAGCAGCTGACCACCCACCCGGTCGCCACCAGGCTTTTCCTCGAACCGCAGGCGGCGCTGGCAGCCGAGGCCCTGGTGTCCGTCGCCCCACCCGGCCTGCGGCGAGTCCACTTCGCGGGCTCGGGAGCCGAGGCGGTGGAAACCGCGATCAAACTCGGCAGGACCCAGGGCCGGCACCGGCTGGTCGCCACGGAGAACGGCTACCACGGCAAGACGATGGGGGCACTCAGCCTCACCGGCAGTAGCGTCTTCCAGGCTCCCTTCCAGCCGCTGCTGCCGGAGACGACGCATGTCCGGTACGGAGACGCCGCCGCGCTCGAAGCCGTGCTCGCCGAAGCCCCCGGTGAGTGCTGTGTCTTCGTGGAGCCCGTCCAGGGCGAGGCCGGGGTCGTCATCCCGCCGGCCGGCTATCTGCGCTCCGTGCAGGAGCTCTGCCGCACCTACGGGGCGTTCCTGGTGCTCGACGAGATCCAGACCGGTCTGGGGCGGCTGGGGACCTGGTGGGGGGCGGACCCGGAAGGCGTCTGCCCGGACGTCATGCTGGTCGGCAAGGGGCTCAGCGGCGGTGTCGTACCGGTATCGGCCGTCGTGGCCACCGAGGAGGCGTTCTCCGTCTTCGACCGGGACCCGTATCTGCACACCTCCACGTTCTCCGGTGCCCCGCTTGCCATGGCCGCCGCACAGGGAGCCATCGCGGCGATGAAAGAGGAGGATCTGGTCGGGCGCGCACGAGAGCTCGGCGACGAACTCCTGCCGGAGCTGCGCCGGATCGTCCGTCGGCACTACGGGGACACCGTGCGCGAGGTCCGCGGCCGGGGGCTCCTGCTGGGCATCGAGTTCGCCGAACCGGGGCCCGCCGGGGATCTGCTCATCGAACTGATCATGCAGGGCGTGATCGCCAACCACTCCCTCAACTCGCACCTGGTCCTCCGCCTCACCCCGCCCGCCGTCCTCAGCCGGAGCGACGTGGATTTCCTCTACGAGGCATTCGACCGCGCATGCCGTGCGCAGGCGGTCCGTTACACACCCACAGCAGGAAGCGGCCGAAACAATGCGTAGTGCACATGTGAAGCTCCGTATCGAGGGTGTCCATGCCGAGGCGGCGTTCGACCGGATCGGCGACTTCGCCCTCTACCCGCAGCTCACCGACGTCGTCCGGGACGTGAAAGTCCATCGGCTCTCGGACGAGGAGGAGACCAGTGAGTGGGAGGTGTACTTCCGCAACGGAATTCTGCGGTGGACCGAGACCGACCAATACGACCGGGCCGACCTGACCATCTCCTTCGAGCAGATCGACGGGGACTTCGCCGAGTTCTCGGGCAACTGGCGGATCAGCGCGGACGGTTCGGGCTGCCTCGTCGCCTTCGGCGCCGAGTTCGACTTCGGCATCCCCAGCCTGGCCGGAATCCTGGATCCGGTGGCGGAGAGGGTGTTCAAGGAGACCATCGCGCGGGTTGTCACCAGCCTGTTCGACGGTGCGACCGTGCTCGGTGACGAGCCGGTGGCCCGGGCAGTTGCCGCCGCGGCGGGCAAGCCCGCCCCGAGCCTGTCGGCGCTTGGCTGATGGACGCCAGGAATCTGTTCGAGACGCCCGTCACCTACCGGCTGATCCGCTTGGAGTACGGGCTCGGCCTGGTGGTGTCCGCCGTCCTCTTCTTCGCGCACCTCGACGAGGTCCGCTGGCTTCCGGCGGTCGGCCTGTTCGCCTACATCGACCTCATCGGATACCTCCCCGGGGCCATCGCCTATCGCCGCACCCCCGACAAGCGGATCTCCAAGGCCTACTTCGTCCTCTACAACGTCATGCACAGCCTGGTCACCCAGGGGCTGGTCGTGCTCGCCTGGATCTGGCTGTGGGGTGCCGAATGGGCGCTGCTGGCCATCCCGGTCCACCTCTTCGGGGACCGCGCCCTGTTCGGCAACTTTCTGAAGCCGTTCGCACTCAGCTTCGAACCCGAGGCCCACCCCGCCTACATCGGCCTCCTTGACCGGTTCCACCAGGTCGAGCAACCCTCCGCCGCACTCGGCGAGGTGACCGGCGTTCCCGCCCGCTGAGCGTCCCTGCACGCCAGTTGGCCGCCTGCCACCGATACATCCCCGACCCACCCGTCTCCGGCGGTCGCCCGGCCCCGGGCCACCGGCCACCGCCGGCTCTCAGGACCACCCGAACAACGGCCGACACGAAGGAGCCTGCTATGAGTAACGTCTATGACCGCCTGGTCAAGCTGCTGGCCACTGGCTTCGGGCTGGAAGGACACGAGATCCGGCCTGACGACACCTTCAGCGGACTGGAAATGGACTCGCTCGCCCTGGTCGAACTGTCCGTGTCCGCAGAGGAGGAGTTCGGCGTGCCGCTGACCGAGGAGGAACTGGGCGCCAACTCCACCCTCGCTGAGGCGGCGGGCGTCATCGAAGAGAAGCTGAAGGCCGTCTGATGCGGCGAGAACGCACAGGCACGGCCGGTCGTTTCGACGCCGCAGTGACCGGCGTGGGCATGGTGACCGCGGCCGGGATCGGGACGGCGGCCTCCTGGGAGCGGATCCGTCTGGGAGCCGGCACGCAGGCCACTGCCGTACCGGCCCTGGCAGACATCCCGGCCGACTTCGCCTGCGCCGTCACCGACTTCGACGCGACCGCAGAGCTCGGCGCCCGCCAGGCCTGGCAGTTCGACCGCTCCAGCCAACTGGCGCTGGTGGCCGCGGCGGAGGCGGTCGCCGACTCCGGTCTGGACCCGGCGACCTGGGACGGCAGCCGTGTCGGCGTCGTCCTCGGCAACGGCATCGGTGGCGCCGAGACTTGGGAGAAACAGCACCGCAAGCTCCTCGATGCGGGACCGCGCAGAGTCTCCCCTCGGCTCATCCCCATGCTGTCCGTCAACATGACCGCCGGGTATGTGTCGATGGCGTGCGGCGCCCGTGGGCCCTCCCTGGTGACCGCGACGGCCTGCGCCTCGGGCACGACGGCGATCGGGACGGCGCGTGACCTCCTGCGCAGCGGCGCCTGCGACGTGGTGATCACCGGGGGCGCCGAGGCGCCCCTGACGCCCTCGCTGGTCTGTGGGTTCAGCCAGATGGGCGCGCTGTCCCGGCGACGTGACGACATCACTGCCGCCTCGCGTCCCTTCGACGCCGACCGGGACGGATTCGTGCCGGCCGAGGGCGCCGCCGTCCTGGTTCTGGAGCGCGCCGAGGACGCCCGGGCGCGCGGTGCCAGGATCCGTGCCATGGTCAGCGGCTACGGCTCCTCCGCCGACGCCTACCACGCGACAGCACCGGACCCGGAATACGTGGGCGCCGAACTCGCGCTCCGCGCTGCCCTGCGGGACGCCGGCATCGGACCCGACGAGGTCGACCACGTCAACGCGCACGGCACGGCGACCGTGATCAACGACGCTACCGAGGCACGCATGATCCGCGGAGTGCTCGGCGACCGGCCCCTGGTCACCTCGGTCAAGGGCGTGGTGGGCCACTCTCTCGCCGCGTCGGGAGCAATCGAGGCGGTGACATCCGTGCTGACACTCGAGGAGTCGTTCGTCCCGCCGACCGCCAACCTGGAGACCCTCGACCCCGAGATCGAACTGGACGTCGTGGCCAAGGAAGGGCGTGCGACGCCGGTCGAAGTGGTGGTCAGCAACTCCTTCGGGTTCGGCGGCCAGAACGCGGTACTGTTGCTCACCCGTGCCTGACAGGTACACGGCGCCGGAGGGGAATCAAGGCGATGAGTCCGGTCGAACGCCAGTGGCAGGTTGAGGAGAGCATCTTCATCGAGGCGCCTGTGGAGCGGGTGTACGACGCCGTGGCCGACGTGCGGGCGATGGGGAACTGGAGCCCGGAGTGCAAAGCCGTGTGGGGGGTGCCGCGCGGGCCGGTGGCCCTCGGCGCGCGATTCATCGGCTTCAACCGCAAGGGGCCGTGGGTGTGGTTCACCGAATGCCGCGTCACCCAGGCCGAGCCTGGGGAAGGTTTCGCGTTCCGGGTCGCAACGTTCGGACTTCCGGTGGCCCTGTGGGGCTACCGGTTCGCCGCGGAGGCCGACGGCACCAGGGTGGTCGAGCACTGGCAGGACCTGCGCACCGGGCGGTGGAGTGGTCTCACCCAATTCCTCGGCCGTGTCTTCACCGGCACCCGCGCCGACCAGCGCTACCTGGCCAACCAGCTGGGCATGCGCACCACTTTGCGAAGGCTCAAAGAGAGTCTCGAAAGCTGAGTGCCCCGACGAAGCGACCAGCCCGGGCCGGCAGCCGCCGAGGCCCGCGCAGCGGCCAAGTCAGCCTGTCCCCTCGCCCACGGCGGGGAACGCCGGGCGGCCGGCCCGCAGATACTCCCCGAGCGCGCGCACCACCACGGCTGCCGCGACGGCGTGCCCGCGGCCGTTCAGTGTGATCCGCTCGCCGGCCCAGACGGACGCGCCCGCCTCCGGCAGGCAGGCGGACAGGTCCACATGGAGCGCTCCGTGCCGCAGAGCCAGCGTGTGGGACCGCCCCGTCTGCAACCGCTGACGGGTGCGCAGTGCTTCCTCGTGCTGTGGCGGCACGCAGGGTGACTGCGTCAGGTCGAACGGCTCCACCAGCATGACGTCGTAACCGCTTTCGCGCAGCGGAGCGACGATCCGGACGATCTCTGTCCCCAGCGCGCTCGTGTCGAACGCCGAGTGCAGCAGGTCGTGGCCTGCCAGATGGACCACCGCCAAGTCGCCGTTGAAGGCGAGCGCCTCGGGCAGCTGCCTGGAGCGCACATCGGCGGCCCGCTGCTCCCGTCTGCCGAGCAGGTTGAGGTACGCGAGCCCCGGGTGCACCAAGCGCAGCGCGCCGGCGACCCTGTCGTACCAGGGCTCTTGGCCGTAGCCGTCGACGCGCTCGGCGCGCCGCTCCGTCCTGCCGTCGCCGAGCACGACGAGCCGACGCCAGCGCGACCGGGCCAGCAACGTGCCGGGCTCGTCCTCACGCAGGCAGTGAGGGTCGTTCTCCTCGCGTACGAGGGACAGCGAGCGGTCTGCCACGAGGCCCACCCTATCCCCGGTCTGCTGACATCTGTCACGGCTGTCTGCCGCCCTCACCTGCGTCAGGCGCCTTGTCCGGAAGTGAGCTGGGGGTCTAAGGACCGTATCAGCGGAATGTCAGAGCCCTGCAGCACAATCAAGGGCACCGGCGAGGAAGACCTCGGTTGCTCCTCGCCGCCGGGAGAGGTACCCGAAGTGGCCCAACGGGGTTCCGAGGCAACTCGGATCGGGTGAAAGCCCTCGCAGGTTCGAATCCTGCCCTCTCCGCGCGGCGCCCCGGGCAGTGTTGAGTGTGCCCGACTCCTGAGACGGACACATGACGGGTCGTCACTTGAGCCCCGGTCGGCACGGCGACGCGCACATCCAGGCGTGATGTGCGCTCCCGGTGGCGCCTTCCCGGCCGCGAGGGCCGCGGTCATTTTCTCCGCCGCCAGCAGGATCCGCGTCCCACACTGAAGTCCCGAAGGGAATCCCGGATGATCGGCACGCTGCTCAAGAAACCGCTCGAACTGGTCGAGACGAACTTCCGGCAGCCAGCCGGCTCCGCCGGGCAGCTCGTCGGGCATCTGATGGCGCTCCAGCACCGCTCCCTGACCGTGTGGGCGATCGAGCACATGGACGTACGCCGCTCACAGCGTGTCCTCGACGTGGGGTGCGGGGGCGGCATGGCAGTGAAGCTGCTGTCCCAGCGGGCGTCCCGGGGCTTCGTCGCGGGCGTCGACTACTCGATGGACATGGTGAGCCAGGCCGTGCGGCGCAACGTCGAGGGCGTCGCCCGGCGCCGGGTGGAGGTCCGGTACGGCGATTCGGCCGCCCTGCCGTACGAAGACGCCAGCTTCGACCAGGTGTGTGCCATCGAGACCTTCTACTTCTGGCCCGACCCCATGCAGGGTCTGGCCGAGACCTACCGAGTACTCCGGCCAGGGGGCCAGGTGTCGATCACCCTGGAGATGAGCCGGGAGGCGGACACCAACCCGTCCCTGGTGCAGCGCTTCTTCGGTCGGCGGTTCACCGAGCGGTCGGAGCGCGACGGGCTGCACATCCTCTCCGGGGCGGAACTGGCGGACATGCTCGGCAAGGCCGGGTTCCGAGAGACCCGGTTCGTCGCCGAGCCGCGCCGCTCTCTCGGCTGGGTCTGCGCCCTGGGGCGCAAGTGACGGAGGAGGAGGTGCGGGAGATGACACACGGACAGGACAAACGGTCCGCGCTGGACGCGGCACCGGTCACCACAGCGAGCGGACCGCAGGATCGGCTGCAGCCCGCGCCGGAAGCAGACGGCATGCCGATGCTCGGCAACGTGGTGGACTTCCGCAGGAACATCCTGGACGCCATGCAAAAGGGATGGCAGGACCACGGCGACCTCGTTCGCTACCGCCTGGGCCCGGTCGTCGTGCACGGCGTCTCCAGCCCCGAGCTGGCCGGCGAGGTGCTCACCGACAGCGCCACGTACGGCAAGCTCGGCCCGGACAACCCGCTCCGGCTGATCCTGGGCGAGGGCCTGCTCACCAGTGACGACCACGAGAGCTGGATGCGCAACCGGCGCATGATGCAGCCGATCTACTCCAAGCAGGCCCTCTCCGGCATGTTCCGCTCGATGGCGGAGTCCACGGCGGACCAGATTGCCCACATGGAGGCCTCCTACGCCTCCGGCCATCAGATCGACCTGCACGGGGAGATGATGCGGGTCACGTTGGACATCGTCAGCCGCTGTATGTTCAGCACGGACGTCAGCCGAACCCGGGAGGCGCTCAGTCCCGAGGCCGTGGACGTGGCGGTCAACTACGCCTTCGACCGTCTGCAGAACCCGTTCAGCCCGCCCACCGGCTGGCCCACCCCGCGCAACCGCCGCTTCCATCAAGTGATGGACGGGATCGACGAGATGATGTACAGCGTCATCGAGGAGCGCCGCGCGGCGGGAGTACCCGAGGGCGGAGGGAACGACCTGCTCGACATGTTGCTCGCGGCGCGGGACGCCGACACGGGCCAGCAGATGAACGACCGTGAGCTGCGCGACGAGATCATCACCACCTTCGCGGCCGGGCACGAGACCACCGCCGTCACCCTCACCTGGGCCTTCTACCTGCTCTCCAAGCATCGTGAGGTGTTGCGCCGGGTACAGCAGGAGGTGGACGGGGTGCTGGCCGACGCTGACCGGATGCCCACCGTTGAGGACCTGCCCTCGATGCCGTACGTGCTCCAGGTCTTCGAGGAGGCGCTGCGGCTGTACCCCTCGGCCCCGATCATTCCGCGCCTGACGCTCAAGGACACCCAACTCGGCGGGTACCACGTCCCGAAGGGCTCCCGGGTGCTGGTGAACCTGTTCAACATCCACCGCCACGAGCGCCATTGGACCGACCCGGAGCGCTTCCATCCCGACCACTTCACCGAGGGGAACAGAAAGGGGCGGTACCGGTTCTCGTACATGCCGTTCGGCGCCGGCCCACACCTGTGCATCGGCAAGCACTTCGCCCTGATGGAGGCGCACTTGCTGCTGGCCGCCCTCGTACGGCGCTACGAGTTCCGGCACGTGCCGTCCCACCGCGTCGTGAACCACGCAACCATCACACTGCGCCCCAAGTACGGGATGGTCATGACGCTCCATGAACGGCACGGACCCCTTGCCGGATCCGTGCCGACGGGTGCCGGCACCGCCGCGGACTGACAAGGCGTCCGCCCAGGGCAGGCAGACCAGTACCGGCAGACCGGAGGAGACGGGATCCCATGCACATCGACTACGCCACCGCCGACGCGGCGGCGCTCAACCGGACGCACTACCGACCGGGCCAGAAGACCGGACACTACGAAAGCTTCTACCAACGGGGCAACCACCCCACTGAGCCCCGGGCCTTCTGGATCCGGTACACGATCTTCACCCCCGCAGACATGCCCGACGCCGCGATCGGTGAGCTGTGGGCCGTGTACTTCGACGGGGTCACCGGCGAGCACGTGGTCGCCAAGGAGGAATACCCCATCGCCGAATGCGAGTTCAGCCCCGACTCCTTCGGCGCACGCGTCGGTGACCGGGTGCTCGAACCCGGCGCCCTGCGGGGACAGGCGTACGGAACCAATGGCCACATCGCCTGGGACCTGACGTACAAAGGCGACGAGCCGCCGCTCCTCCTGCTGCCGCCGAAGATGTACACGGGCGGATTCCCCAAGGCGAAGAGTCTGGTCGGAGTCCCGCTCGCGGTCTATGACGGAACCCTCACAGTGAACGGCCTCACGATCGGCATCGAAGGCTGGACCGGCAGCCAGAACCACAACTGGGGCAGCAGGCACACCGACTACTACGCCTTCGGCCAGATTGCGGGCTTCGACGAGGAACCCGACAGCTTCCTGGAGATCGTCACCGGGCGCACCCGGATCGCCGGGCCGGTGACCACCCCCATGGTCACCTTCCTGGTGCTTCGGCACCAGGACCGGGACTACTCGCTGGTCTCTCTGGGCCAGGCTCTTCGCGCCAAGGCCGACTTCGGCTACTTCTACTGGAACTTCGCCAGTTCCGACGAGAGCGTGGCCATCCGCGGCCGGTTCAGCGCCAGTGCGGAGCACTTCGTGGGGCTCAACTACTACAACCCGCCCGGCGGGATCAAGCACTGCCTCAACACCAAGATCGCCTCCTGTGAGCTGGAGATCCACAACAAGGCCACGGGACGGCGCGAGCGCCTCACCACGGGGAACCGGGCGCTGATGGAGATTCTCACCGACGACCGCGGGCACGGAATCGAGATCCGCGCATGACGGAGCGGACGACCCGCTCCGCCCCCCGGGAGCCGGCCTTACCGGTCGGACTCGAACCGGCGGCAGGCCCGGGCAGGCGGGGCCCCCTCTCCCGCCTGCCCGATCGCATCGCCCGGTTCACCCGCCGCCGGCGCCGACCGCTGGCCGCCCTGTGGTTGCTGCTGCTCCTGATGGCGGGCTGGGGGGCCACTCAGCTGGCCGGATCGCTCAGCGGAGGCGGATGGTACGTGTCCGGCTCGGATTCCGCGGCCGCAGCCCAACGGGTCACCAACGGGTTCGAAGGGCGCGGCGCCACCTCCCTCACCCTCGTCGTGAAGGACACCCGCTACGCCGAAGGCGACCCCGCCTTCGCCACCCGGGTGCGGTCCGTCGCCGACCGCGTGCTCAACGACCCCGGCCTGAAGGCCACCAGCGGCTACGGCTACACCACGCTCACCGCGGAGCAGACCCGCGCCTCCTTCCTCGGCAAGGACCACCGCACCACCCTGGTGCGCATCGGCTCCCGGCTCGACGACGGCACCGCCCGCCGCGTACTGCCCGGGATCCAGAGCAAGTTGAGCGACGAGTACTCGCCGCAGGGCCTCGAAGTGTCCCTGGTGAGCCAGGCCGCCCTGTGGGGCGAGGTCAACCACCTCAGCGAACGCGGGCTGATCCGGGCCGAACTGGTCACCCTGCCCCTGATCATGATCGTGCTTCTGCTGCTGTTCCGCAGCGTGGCCGCCGCCCTGGCCTCCCTGCTGGTGGGCATCACGTCGGTGGCGTTCACCCTGGGCCTGCTCGCCGTCCTCGCCCGGCACATGGAACTGTCCCTCTTCGTGCAGAACGCCGCGACCATGCTCGGCCTGGGCGTGGGCGTCGACTATTCCCTCTTCGTCATCATGCGCTTCAAGGGCGAACTGCGCGCCGAAGGCCAGAAACCGTCCGCGCAGGCCGTGGAACACGCCGTCACCCGCACCCTGCGCACCTCGGGGGAAACGGTGGTGGCCTCCGGCGTCACCATCGTGGCCGCCATGTCCACCCTCTTCCTGGTCGACCTCAACGTCATCTGGTCGATGGCGCTCGGCGCCGTCCTCGTGGTGGCCTTCGCCATCCTCACCAGCGTGCTGCTGCTGCCCGTTCTGCTGCACCTGCTGGGTCCGCGTATCGAATGGGGCGCTGTCGGCAGTCGCCGGCGGACGCGAGGGACAGAGCAACGGGACCACAGCCGCTGGGCGGGCGTGACCCGGGCGGTCATGCGCCGCCCTGTGCCCTTCCTGGTGGTCAGTCTCACCGGAATGGGCCTGCTGGCCGTGCCCTCCCTGGGGCTGGAGACCTTCACGCCGGACGCCCGGGTGGTGCCCGCCACCTCCGCTGTCCGTGAGGGGTACGACACGGCCAAGGACCAGTTCGGCGTGGGCAGCGCCTCACCGATCCAGGTCGTCGTCGAATCCCGTACGCCCCTTGCGCAGCGATCGGCGGAGGACGCCGCCCGACTGGTGCGCCTGCACGATGAACTCGCGGCCCTGCGCGGTGCGGTACGCGTCGACTCCGTCGTGGACGCGCTGCGCAAGGCGGACGCGGAACGTCCGTTCGCGGCCCTGGCACCGCAGGCGCTGTCCCGGCTGCCGGACGACCTGCGCGGTACGGTCCGCCACTTCGTCTCCGCGGACAGCCGGACGCTGGTGCTCGAAGTCGTCGGTGGTGACACCGCGTCCGCCGAGTCCGTGCGGAAACTGCTCGACTCGGTGCGCGCCAAGTCCGCCAATCTCCCGGCGGCGGACGGCTGGCAGGTCTACGTCGGCGGCGAGACCGCCGAGGGCGTCGACGCCAACGAGGTGATCTCTGACAGCCTGCTGACCGTCATCGGCACCATGCTCGCGGTCATCTACCTGCTGCTGCTCCTCACCTTCCGGTCCGTGTTCCTGCCGCTTGTGGCCATCGTGATGAACCTGGTCTCGATGGCCGCCACGTACGGCGTACTGGTCCTGGTGTTCCAGGACGGGCTGGGCAGCGGGCTGCTCGGATTCGACGAGAGCGGGTACCTCACGAACTTCGTGCCGGTACTGCTCGTGACACTGCTGTTCAGCCTCAGCACGGACTACGAGGTCTTCCTGCTCAGCCGGGTCCGGGAGGACTACGTCAGCAGCGGCGACGACACCGGCAGCGTGGCCCGGGGGATGGCCGCCACCGCACCGCTGATCTCCGGCGCGGCGGTCCTCATGGTCGCGGTCTTCACGGCGTTCGCCTTCACCGGCATCCTGCCGATCCAGCAGATCGGCATCGGCATGGCGGTGGCGATCGCGCTCGACGCGACCGTTATCCGGCTGCTCGTGGTGCCGGCCTCGATGCGCCTGATGACCCGCTGGAACTGGTGGATGCCCGGCCGGAAGGCCCCCGGCCGCCAGGTACCGAAAGAGGTGCCGTCGTGAGCGAATTGACCGCCGCGCCGCGGGTGGCCGAGAGCTTCGTCGTCCAGGTACCGCCGGAGGTGGCCTACGCCGCCGTCAGCGACGTCGCCCGGATGGACGAGTGGAGCCCGGAGTGCCGTGGCGCGTGGATCATCGGGCGCGGCGGCCACCCTCGCAAGGGCATGCGCTTCCTCGGCCGCAACCGGGCCTCCTGGCTGCCATGGGTGACCCTGTGCAGGGTCGTGGAGGCCACCCCGGGCCGTGTGTTCGCCTTCGACGTCAGCCTGTTCGGCATCCCGCTCTCCCGCTGGACCTACCGCTTCGTTCAGCTTCCCCACGGCTGCGAGGTCACTGAGGAGTGGCAGGACCGGCGCTCGGGCCTGCCGGGCCGACTGATCACCGTCGTCGCCCCGCTGCTCACCGGCGTCGTACGCCGGACCGCGCGCAACCGGACCACGATGCGGTCCACGCTCACCGCGCTGCGCGACGCACTCGAAACCGGCCGGTAGCTCGGCCGTGTGCGCGCAGGCATCCCACACCCATGAAAGGAGCCTGGTGATGCGTCAGGTCATTGCCGGAGCATCCCGCGGTGAGGCGGACGCGGCCACCCCGCTCGACGAACCCGGCGCGCACGCTTCGGACTGTCTGGACTTCTACGCCAAGCTGGCGTCCTGTGTCAGTGTGGTCACCGCTCAGGGCCGCGGTGGCCCGGTCGGGTCCACCGTCTCAGCGGTGACCTCGCTCTCCGCCGCCCCGCCCCTGCTGCTCGTCTGTCTGGGGACGGGATCGCGGACCCTCGCGGTGATCAAGGCGCAGGGGCGGTTCGCCGTCAACCTGCTGCACCAGTCGCAGCAGGAGCGCGCGAAACTCTTCGCGAACCCCCAAGTCGGCTCCGCCGAGCGGTTCGCCCATCAGGCCCATCGCCAGGTGCTCGCGGTGCCGGTGCTGGAGGACGCGCTCGCCTGGTCGGTGTGCCTGTCCGAGGACATCCGCCGGTATGGAGACCACTGCCTCGTGGTCGGCCGGATCGCGGCGGTGCGGACGGGCAGCGGCCAGCCGCTTCTCTGGCACGACCGGAGGTTCCGCACCCTGGCCGAACCGGACCGGACAGTCCCCGCCGATTGGGCCACACCCGAAACCCAACCGTCTTTGGAGGCACCATGAGGCATCCCCCGGCCGGGGAGCCTTGCTGGGCACCCGCCGACCGTGATCCGGCCGGCCCTCCCGCCGCCGACGCACCGCCGCAGCGGGTGCGCGGTGTCCTCACCGCGGACGTGACCGTGGTCGGCGCGGGACTGGCCGGGCTCGCCACCGCCTACTATCTGGCCGACCGCAATCCGTCCCTCGACATCCTGGTCGCGGACGCCGAACGCCCGGCCGCCGGCGCGAGCGGACGAGGCACCGGACTGCTCGGTCCCCGCGTCGGGCCGGTCATCGACAAGGCCGTCCGTCTCTACGGCCCCTCCACCGCCCGCCGGATGTACCTGGCCAGCGTCGGCGCCGTGGAACGGGTTGTCGAGCTGTGCGCACACCTGGGTACGCCGTGCGGACTGCGTACCGGCGAGCAGTTGGTGGCCAGCCGTGCGGCCCCGGGGCTGGTGGCGCTCTCGCGGCAGGCGGAGTCCTACCGGTCGCTGGGACTGGACGTCCCTGTCCTCTCGGCGGTGGGGATACACAACCGCCTGGACGTGCCCTATCACGCTGGGCTGTTGTACCGCTCCGCCACCCTCGACCCGGCAGCGCTCAGCGGTGCCCTGGCACGTGCCTGCGCCGCCAAGGGCGTTCGTTTCTTCGGAAACAGCCCGCTGCTGGGGATCCGTTCCAGTGCGGCAGCGGCGGGCGGGGGCAAAGGCACCACGCATCTGGTTTTCCCCGGCGGCACGGTGCGGACCCGCAAGGCGGTGCTGGCCGTCAACGCGGCAGCGGGCTCTCTTGGCCTGCCGGTCGGCACGGTGCTGCCGCTGCGGGTGCACGCGATCGCCACCGCGCCGCTGGCCACGGAGGCGCGGGAGGCACTGGGCGGGCGCACCGGCTGCGCGCTGATCGATGCCCATCCCTTGGCGCCCTACTTCCGGCTCTCGCACGACGGGAGGCTGGTGATGGGCGGCGGAAGGGCAGTTCTGGCGACGGCACCGGACCGGGCCGGTTCGACCGGTGCCTGGGGCTGGCTGGAGGAACGGTTGCGTCTGTTGCACCCGAGCGTGTCGGAGGTGCAGGTCTCTCATCGCTGGTCAGGAACCATCGGGATGACCGGCGACGGCCTGCCGGTCGTCGGCCCTCTCCCGGGAAGTCCGGACGTGTGGTACATCGGCGGCTGCTGCGGGCACGGGCTGGCGATGTCGGTGGCACACGGGGCGCACGCGGCCGCGATGCTGGACGGTGGCGACGCGGCGCACCAGCTCCCGTGGCACCGGTCCCAGGCACCCCGGATCCCCGTACGCGGCCCGGCCAAGGCACTGCTACGGGCCCATCTCCGCATGCTGGAGCGCGGCGCCCGCCGTGCGGCGTGAGGCGCCCGCCGCAGCCGTTCGCCTTCTGTCGGCAGAACAGCTGCGGCTGCGCGCCGCGCAGCCCGCACTGGGCGTGAACCCGGGCCGGAAGCGGACCGTGGGGCTGGGAGCCGGACAGCGTGGATGACCAGCGACCGGCCGGCCAGGTGCACGGACATCACACGCTTGCTCGGTTCAACTGGGCCCGAATCGGGCGGGCTTGCCGGGTCAGAGCAGCGCCGGGTCCTGACGCAGGATTCCGTAGAACTTGTCCCTCAACTCGCGTCCGGGATCCAGTCCCAGGCTGTGCGAGAGGCGCTCGCACATCTGGTTGTAGGCATCGAGCGCGTCCGCCTGCCGACCGGACCGGTAGAGGGCGGTGATGAGCTGCTCGCAGAAGCGCTCATGAAACGGATTCATGGCATGCATCTGTTCGAGCTCGGGAATGACGGAACGGTGCTGGTTCAGTTTCAGCCGGGCATCGAACAGCCGCTCGCAGGCAGCGATCCGGGTCTGCTGAAGCCGGGTGTAGGCCATGCGGCAGATCACACCCTGCCCCGTATCGACGAGTGCGGGTCCGCGCCACAGGCCGACCGCCTCGGTGAGCAGTTCTGCGGCGCGTTCCGGTTCTCGTTCCTCCACGATCTCGGCGTGGTGCACGAGTTCCTCGAAGCGAGCGGCGTCGACCTCGAGTTCGGGAGCGGTCAGCGCGTATCCGGAGGTCGATGTCTCGACGACTTCGCGCAGCGAGCGCTTACCCGTGCGGGCCTCGAGTACCCGGCGGAGCCGAGC
Organism: Streptomyces sp. CA-135486; assembly: GCF_050936555.1. Classification (NCBI taxonomy): domain Bacteria; kingdom Bacillati; phylum Actinomycetota; class Actinomycetes; order Kitasatosporales; family Streptomycetaceae; genus Streptomyces; species Streptomyces sp. CA-135486. The sequence continues at coordinate 3,796,640 of NZ_JBNJMM010000002.1, read as the reverse complement.
GATGTGACCGTGCAGGGAGTTCTCGGCGTTCCTGGGCGGCTGCTCACCCCACAGTTCATCGATCAGCTCGTTCCGGGAAACGGGCCGCCCCGGGGAAAGCGCGAGGACAGCGACAATGGCCCTGAGCTTCTCTCCCGGAATTTTGACGCAGACACCTTCGTCAAGCACCTGAAGTGGGCCGAGAATACCTAATTCCATTTGAGCTTCACCCTTACGAGATCCTAGCGGTAGATCAGTCAATCTGCTGGTCGAGCAGAATGGCGTGTTCGCGGGAACGCAAAACAGGGGAACCGGTGAGAATTCAGGAAGAGGTCGTTGGTCAAGAGGTCGTTCGTCAAGAGGTTGTCGGTCAAGAGGTCGCCGATGGCGGCCAGGGAGTGCCCCGGACCGTCTGGTCCAGCGTCCCGGAAGGTTCCGTATCGGACGATGAGCGGTCGGTTCCGCTTTTTGGCCAATGCCCTCGGTCCCCGCTGCGCCCCTCGGCAGGGCGCGAGAATGCGCGCATGAAGTTCCCCCCGGTTAACTGCAGTCGTTACGGCTTGGAGCGCCTGCAGGCCATACTTACCCACGTTTCTTGTCGTCGACTTGCTTTCGCGCCTCTTTGCCCACTCCGGCGAGTTCTGACGGATGGTCCGCACAGTGGTATCGCTATTCCATACCCACGGTAACACCCTGGACCACCAGGACTATTGCCGCTCGGGACAACGCGAGGTCAGTCCATCTCGCCGACAAGGCCGTTCGGCGGCGCGAGTTGTATGCAATCAGCGCCTTTCGCGCCCGGAGGCGGGCCGGGGAGCAGGCCGCCGCGCTTCGTGAAAGTCGTGTCGGCGAGGAAGTCATGCGGCTCTGATCGTCACGTCCCGGGCGAGGAGCTGGCTGGGGCGGAAACCGAACATCGCGTGGAAGGCGCTGCTGAAGTGGGAGGGGCTGGCAAAGCCCGCCTCCACCGCCGCCGTACTCAGATCCGGCCATGTCTCCAGGAGGGTGGCCACCCGCAACATGCGCGTCCACAGGCGGTAGCGGCGGAACGTCGTCCCCGTATGGGCCCGGAAGAGCCGGAGGAACGTCGACACGGACAGGCCGACCTCCGCCGCCAGTTTCTGTGCCGAAAGCTGCTGCCCGGCATCCTCCGACAGCCGGCGGGTAGCCTGCCGGATCCGTGCGTCCCTGGTCTCCGCGGCGTCGTCGGGGCCGGCGAGATCGAGCCAGTGCCGGGCAGCCGGTACGGAAGTACCCCCGTCCATTACCGCGGCCAGCCGGGAGAGTTCGAGCTCGTGTCTGTGCCCCCGCGCGAGCTCGGCCTCCCCGCTCATCATCCGCCGGCACGCCCTCTCCCGCGCCGAAACGGGGTCCAGGTAACAGAAGGCCATCCGGTCCCCGTGAGCGACGACACGGTGCCGCACCCGCGCCGCTATCAGTGCCGTACGGGTGACCTGGCAAGGGCCGTTCTCCAGCCGGACGGTGAACTCCGCGTCGACACCCACCGCCAGACAGCTCACCGAGCCGGAGTGGACGTCCAACGCCATGGACGGGCCGACGTACAGCGCCTGACCGGGCCATAACCACAGCGCAGCCTGATCATGGCATGTTTCTGAAAGCGACGCCGGTTGCATGCAGACATGCTAGCCAGCACTTCGATCGCCCCTTCCCACCCCTTGGAAGAACTGACATGTGGCTTGACCGCGTTGCGACCGCTCTGCTTCTCCTCGTCGGGGCGGTGAACCTCCTCCCCGGCTTCGTCGCGGTCGCACCCTCCCGGATCACGACGGCATACGGAGTGTCAGTCGACGGCGCCGACTCCGCCGACCTGACGGTGCTCCTGCGCCATAGGGCCGTCCTGCTGGGGCTCGTCGGACTCTCCCTGATCTGCGCCGCCTTCGTTCCGTCGCTGCGCATCCCCGCCGTAACGGCCGGGGCGATCAGCATGGGAGCGTTCCTGCTCCTCGCGTATTCCACGCCGGGCCTCAACAGCGCGACGATGCGCGTGGCGCGGATCGACGTGGCGGCGATCGTGTTGCTGGCCGTCGCCGCCGTCCTCATATGGCGGAAGAACGCCTGAGCTGCTCCCACGAGACCGATCCGTCGCGGCACAACATGGTGCGCACTACAGCCAGGGGCCTTGTCAGCCTGACGGGCCATCAGCCCAACCACGCCAAGACGGGGCTTGTCGAAGGCTCGGTCCACCGCGGGAAAGAAGTCACTCACCAGGTGAAGCGTGCGGCTCTGCCTCCGCGTGTTCGTGTCCGGGCCGGGGCTTCGGCGGTGGTCTCGCAGGCCGGCGGGGTGCTGCTGGTCGAGACGGTTCCGCGAGACGGGGCACCCCCGCTGCTCAGGCGGGGACGGGCTCCAGGTCAGCATCGTCAAAGGGTGGATAGCTCTCGTTGCCCATTCGCTCGGCCGCATCGATGTAGTCGGCAAGAGCGTCGCGGGATTGAGCGAGCCTGTCCATTTGATCGTCCAGTCGCCGCAGCCGTGACCGCATCGCGGCCAGCAACTCGGGACACCCGGGCAGCTCCGGGGCCTCTCCGGCTGCACAGGGCAGCAGGTACGCGATGTCCTCGGAGGACAATCCAGCACCAAGCAGGTGCCGGATCTGCTTCACCCGCAGCACGGCGTTCTCGTCGTATTCGCGGTAGCCGTTCGCGCCGCGGTCTGCCTCCAGCAGGCCCTGGGCCTCGTAGTAGCGCAACTGATGGGCGTTGACGCCCGTCCGACGACTCAGTTCCCCGATCCGCATCAAAACCTCGCTTGACCTTCACACCGGTATCAACGTTGACGATGCTGCCATGAACAACAAAACCGATACACCCGTGACAGTCATCGGACTCGGACTGATGGGCCAGGCGCTCGCCGGCGCGTTCCTGAAAGCCGGGCATCCCACAACCGTGTGGAACCGTACGGCCTCCAAGGCCTACCAGTTGGTGGCCGAGGGTGCACGGCTGGCGCCAACAATTGGCGACGCGTTCAAGGCAGGTTCCCTGACGATCATCTGCGTCACCGACTACCAGGCCGTGCACGAGCTGCTCGGCGCGAGCGATGTCGAGCTGGGCGGCACGATGTTGATCAATCTGACCTCGGGCGACTCGGCCCAGGCCCGGGAAGCCGCCCACTGGGCCGAGCAGCGCGGCGCCCATTACCTGGACGGCGCCATCATGGCCATCCCACCGGCGATCGGGACCGCCGAGGCGGTGATCCTGCACAGCGGGCCGCAGTCGCACTTCGAGGCACACAAGTCGACACTCGACGCGCTCGGCACCGTCACCTACCTCGGCGCGGACCATGGGCTGGCGTCCCTGTACGACGTGGCCGGCCTAGCCATGATGTGGAGCGTCCTGAACGCCTGGCTCCAGGGCACTGCCCTGCTCAGGACGGCCGGTGTTGACGCCGCAACGTATGCGCCGTTTGCGCAGCAGATCGCTGCCGGTGTGGCCGCATGGCTGCCGGGGTATGCCGAGCAGATCGACAGCGGCTCCTTCCCGGCCGAGGTGTCGGCCCTGGAGACCGACGCGCGGGCGATGGCGCACCTGATCGAGGAGAGCGAGGCGGGGGGCGTCAACGCCGAACTGCCGAAGTTGATCAAGGCGATGGCCGACCGCTCGATCGCCGCCGGACACGGTGGGGAGCAATATCCCGTGCTGATCGAAGAGTTCGGCAAACCCCGCGACGACTGACCGATCCCGACACAGGGCAGCCGTTGACCGCCCGCCCCGACCATGCGGGCGGTCAACAGCGCTCCCCACCCGGCCAGGCGGCGCGTCAGCGCACGTTCGGCGAGGCCGCGCTCATGACGAGGTGTGCAACCGCACACGAAGGCCCGACCGGCCCGTCAGGTCGGTCGGGCGACTCGTACTTCACTGCTTGGCCGTGTCGAAGCAGACCTGGCTGACAACGTCGAAGAGTGAGCTCGTGGTTGTCGGCCTGCGACCAGGATTTCCGCTACGGGTGCAGCACGACCTTCGTGTAGCCCTCGATCCGCTTGTCGAACTTGTCGTACGCCGACGGCGCCTGGTCCAGGGGCAGTTCATGCGAGACGACAAAGCTCGGCTTCGCCCGCCCCTCGATGATCATGTCGCGCAGGTACCGGTTGTAGCGCTTCACGTTGCACTGTCCCGTACCCATCCGCAGGCCCTTCTCGAAGAGCTTGCCGATCGAGACGAGGAGCATGCCGTGCTTGGCCTGGTCGTCAGGGCCACCGGGATCGGCCGGGACATAGAGGCCGGGCACGCCGAGCGCTCCGGTGGGCCGGACCGTACCGACAAGCGAGTTCAGGACGGTCGCCGGTTCCTCGCGGTCAGTGCCGCGCGCCATCGCCTGATACCCGACAGCGTCCACGCCCTTGTCGGTACCGACACCCTCGGTCTGCTCCTTGATCTGCTCCACCGGATCGCCCTCGGCGAAGTTGATCGGAACCGCGCCGATCTCCCGAGCCTTCTCCAGGCGCTCGGGAACCCGATCCACGACGAACACCTTCTTCGCACCGCGCAGCAGGGCCGAATAGGCTGCCATGAGCCCGACCGGCCCGCCGCCGTACACGGCAACGCTCTCCCCCGGGCGGACCTGGGCGAGTTCACAGCCGTGATAGCCGGTGGGGAAGATGTCGGCAAGCAACATGAAGTCGGTCTCGTTCTCGTCTCCCGGCGGCAGCTTTAGGCAGTTGAAGTCGGCGTAGGGAACACGCAGGTATTCCGCCTGGCCGCCTGGCCAGGGGCCCATGGCCACATAGCCGTAAGCGCCGCCCGAGAATCCGGGATTGACGGTCTGACAGAATCCGGTAAATCCCTCAACGCAATTGATGCAGAAGCCGCAGGCAACATTGAAGGGCATGACCACACGGTCGCCCTCCTTGAGCGAGGTGATGCCCTGGCCGACTTCCTCGATGATTCCCATGTTCTCGTGGCCGAAGACGATGCCGGGCTCGGCAGCGGTGCGACCCTCGTACATATGCAGGTCGGAGCCGCAGATAGCGGTGGATGTGATCCGTACGATCACATCGTTCGGGTGCTGCATCTTTGGCTTTTCAACGTCTTCGACCGCCACCGTAAACGGCCCCTTGTAAACGACGGCCTTCATGGCTGCCACCTCCGCTCGGCGATACACATCCACATTCCACCCCCGGGCCACTTCAGTGACCCATCTCTCATAATTCTCCGGCCTGCACCAACAGACAACCCGGTAATCTCGGGAGGAATATCCGCCCTGGTGTCGCACCGAGAAACGGAAACGGAGGGCGAGTAATGGCAGCTCAGCGACTCGGGACCCTGCTCGTCCCAGTACCCGGCCTGTCCGGCACCACGTACCCGCCCGGCACGACGGTGACTGTCCGCGGTCGCGGCGCCACTGTCGATGCCTTTGTCAACGGCGACTGGCTTCCGCTGTCGTGGTGGGAGTTCTCCGACGGCCTCCGCGAGGACATCGCCGACCGCTGACCTCAGGGCGCGTTACGGTGATCTGCGCATACGCCCAGGGCTGGCCTCGTGACTCGATCATGTCCATGACGCTTAACTCTCCCGTGGTCCCGAGATGACGGGGCCCTCGTGCCCTTCCGGCGGACCAGGCCAGCGGTGGGTGATCGCTGGTCGCCTATGACGCGGACTGCGGCTGCCACGGCCCGCTCCTGTTGGTGCAACACCACCCGCATCATCGGCGTCATCGCCCTCGTCCTCCCCTCAGCATGAGCGTGACCGTCGTGATCGGCCTCCGCCTCGTCACCCCTCCAGCTGCGTACGTCTCGGGCAGGTGGACCCACTGCGATCCGGTCTGGAACTTCCAGGCAATCGCATCGATCACCTCGCGGTGATCACGCCACCGGCCACCTCGCCTCGGCGTCCGGGTCCGGGTCCAGGTCCGCGTCCGGGAGTAACGGCTCGATCCGCGCCCACTGCGCGTCAGTCAACGGCACACCCGGGACCAACGATCGGATGATCCGAACGAAACAGCCTAAGCCGCCACGCGGGCATCGCAGGGCATCACCAGACACAGAAAAATATTGTGCTCGATGTCAACCGGAGACCGGTCCTCAGGCGTAGACGTAGCGAAGACCGATCGTAAGGAGTGCGCGTTGACCGTCGAGGAGTTCGAGGAGTTCTACGCCTCTTCGGTCAGACGCCTCACCAGCCAGCTCTACCTGATGGTGGGCGACCTGCACGAGGCCCAGGACGTGGTCCAGGAGGCGTTCGTCCGCGGCTGGAGTCACCGGGCCCAGCTCGCGCGGGACGGAGCGCCCGAGGCATGGGTCCGTACGGTGGCCTGGCGGCTGGCGGTCAGCAGATGGCGCCGCAGGAGACGCTCGGACGAGGCATGGCAGCGGCACGGCCCACCGATCCCGGGCAGGGAACCCGACCCGGGATCGGTGGCACTGGTCGCGGCGCTGCGGCAGCTGTCGCCCAGGCAGCGCCGCACCGTGACGCTGCACTACGTGTGTGACCTGTCGGTCGAGCAGATCGCCGCCGAGACCGGCCTGTCCACCGGCACGGTCAAGACCCATCTGGTCCGGGGCCGGGCCGCCCTCACCCGCCATCTGGACAACCCGTACGCGAAGGAGGCCCCCGGTGCTTGAGCCCGACGATCACCTGGCGGCCCTGCTGAAGCGGGCTGCCGATGCCGCCCAGGACCGGACCGTGGCCGCCCCGGCCGCCGAGATCCTCGCACGCGGCACCCGACACCGCCGTCGACGCTTCGCGGTGATCGCCGCCGCTGCGTGCCTGGCCGTCGGCGCGGTGACCGGCGTCGCCACAACCACGCTGGCGCCTTCGGATCATGGTGGGCGGGTCGAGCCGGCCACCGACCCGACGCCCAACCCGTCCCCCGTACCTTCGGAGAGCGCCACGGTCGAGCCCGTACCTTCGGAGACCACCACCGGTCAGCCGCCTGACTCGGACAGCTCCACCCCCGTGCCGCCGCCCAACGAGGGCGAGTCCACAACCGTGCCGCCCGACGGGGGCGAGTCCACCACGATCCAACCGGACCCGGATGGATCCACCTTCGTCCCGCCCACCCCGGGTGGCTCCGCCACCGCGACTTCCGACCCCCTCTGACCTTCCCCGCCCGATAGGCCCGGCGCCCGCCCCGCCCGCCGGGTGATCCCGCACGCCCTATTCCGCCCCATCTGGACCGGACACTCGATGACCACGCCCCTGACTACGCCCGTACGGACGTCCACCCAGCCGTCCGTGCAGTAGCCCGCCCCGGCACCAGCTCCGGCGCCCGGTGCGGCACGACGGCTGTTGGACCGGCTGACACCCGCCAACCCACGGATATTGCGGCGAGCCTTCAGCATGCCCAGCGGCAGAGAACGGATCAGGAAAAACAATGACAACTGCAGAGCCAACCGCCTTGACGGACGATCTGCCGCGACGCGCACCGCTGCCGGCACAACACCCGGACCCCGTCCTGGACGTGGTCGTCCCCGTGTTCAACGAGGTGACAGACCTCGAGCCGTGTGTCCGGCGGCTCCACGCTCACCTGCGTGAGACCTTTCCGTACCCGTTCCGGATCACCGTCGCCGACAACGCCAGCACCGACGGAACCGCGCTGGTCGCCGCATGGCTGGCTTCCGAGCTGCCCGAAGCGGAGTGGATACGGCTGGCCGAGAAGGGGCGGGGCCGGGCGTTGCACGCCGCCTGGTCGCGTTCCCCCGCCCCAGTGCTCGCCTACCTGGACGTGGATCTGTCCACCGATCTGGCGGCGTTGCTGCCGCTCGTCGCCCCGCTGATCTCCGGGCACTCCGACATCGCCATCGGCACCCGCCTGGCGCGCGGATCCCACGTGGTGCGCGGCCCCAAACGGGAGATCATCTCTCGCTGCTACAACGCGCTGTTGCGTTCCACCCTCGCCGTCGGTTTCTCCGATGCGCAATGCGGCTTCAAGGCGGTGCGGCGCGACGTCGCCGAGCGGCTGCTGCCCCTGGTGAAGGACTCCGGGTGGTTTTTCGACACCGAGATGCTGGTGATCGCCGAGCGGGCCGGACTGCGTATCCACGAGGTGCCGGTCGACTGGGTGGACGACCCCGACAGCCGGGTCGACATCGTGTCCACCGCGCTGACCGATCTGCGTGGCATCGCCAGGATCGGCCGGGCACTGGCCCGCGGCTCGCTGCCGCTGGCCGGGCTGCGCCGTAGCAGCGGCAGCGAGCCACGGGGCAATCTGGCCATCCAGCTGGTGCGTTTCGCCGCCGTGGGCGCTGTCAGCACCCTCGGATACCTGTTGCTGTACGCGGCTCTGCGGCGCGCGACGGGATCGCAGGCCGCCAACGCCCTGGCCCTGCTGACCTGCGCCGTCGTCAACACGGCCGCAAACAGGCGGCTCACTTTCGGGCTGCGCGGCCGCACCGGTGCGATGCGCCACCAGGCCAGGGGCATGGTGGCCTTTCTCGTCGGTCTGGTGCTCACCAGCGGTTCGCTGGTCGCCCTGCACCACGTGGCGCCCAAAGCGGCCCACTCCACCGAAGTCGCGGTGCTGGTCGTCGGCAACCTGGCCGCGACGCTGCTGCGCTTTTTGCTCTTCCGGGCCTGGGTGTTCGCTGCCCGGCCCGGCCTCCTCGGGTCCCGGCCCAGCAGCCACAAGACGGGATCCACCGCTTCATGAGCACGATGCTGACAACCTGGGGTTCCGGCCCCGGCTTCACCGAATCGGCCGCCCCCACTCCCGACCGGCGGCAGCGACTGCGCCGTGCGATCGAGCACTACGGACCCGTGCTCGCGCTGTACGGAGTGCTGAAGCTCATCGGCTTCTCCGTCTTCATGTACCTGTTGCACTCCGCCGGGGATTACCGGACGAAGCACCCGCGCTTCGGCGGCGGCGCCAACCCGTGGGATGTACTGGCCAGTTGGGACGGCTGGTGGTACCAGCAGGTCGCCGAACACGGGTACCACCCCGCGCTGGTACCGGTCCCCGGAGCCACCGGCATGATCACTCTCGAAGGGAATTCGGCGGCGTTCTTCCCGCTCTACCCGGCGGTCATGCGGCTGGTCTCCGAGTGCACCGGCCTCGGCCTGTTCGGCGCCGGCATGCTGGTTTCCGTCGCCGCCTCGTTCGTCGCCGCCCTCGGTATCCACGCCGTAACGACGCGGCTCGGCGGTAGCAGAGCCGGCCTGACTGCGGCCGGACTGTGGGCCGTCTGGCCCGGCTCAGGCATGGAGTGGTCGGTCTACTCCGAGTCCCTTTACGTCGCCCTCGCTGTCTGGGCCTGTCACGCCGTCATGACCCGCCGCTGGCTCACCGGCGGTGTCCTCACCTTCGCCGCCGGACTCAACCGCCCCACCGCCGGCGCGCTGATAGCCGCCCTCACGGTCGCCGGGCTGCTCGCCCTCCACCGACGCCAGGACGGCGTCCTGCGCCCGCTGGCCGCGATGGCGATCGCCCCCCTCGGTCTGTTCGGTTACCTCGGCTGGGTGGGCCACCAAATGGGCGACTACGGCGGCTACTTCACACTCCAGTCAGGTGCTTGGGCCCACGAGTTCGACTGGGGCCGGCACACGCTCAACGTATTTGCATCCGTCCCGGTCGGCCACTTCGAGTACTTCGGCGCGTGGCCGATGGAAGACGTGATCGGCGTCGTTGTCGTCGTGATGGCACTGATGCTGATCCCGCTGCTGATCCGGCTGCGCCCGCCGGCCGTACTGGTCGTGTACACGGTCCTCACCGTTGCCCTCGTGCTGGGCACCCAGCAATTTTTCGGCAATGTCTCGCGCTACCTGCTCCCTGCCTTCCCTCTCTTCATCCCGCTCGCCATCGCGATGCGCCGCCTCGGATGGCCCATGCAGGTCACGCTGCTCGGCATCGCGGGGCTGGCCTCCGGTTCGTACGCGGGCTACGTCCTCTTCGAGCTCGGCGTTCCGTAAGAAACAGCCGGACCGGCACCGGCCGGATCCTCACGGCCACGCGACACCCCGTGACACCAACACGGCGGTTCGACGCCGCGACCTGCCGGCGATCAGGCCCGCGCCAAGACAGCGAAGCGGACAACCGGATGGGCGTCGGCCAAACCCCATTCCACAGGCCTCATGTGTGTAAGACGCGGTCAGGCGGGCTGCCACAGTTCGATGCGATTGCCCTCGGGATCGGTGACCCAGCCGAATCGACCGACACCCTCCATGTCCTGCGTCTCTTCAGCCACGTCCGCTCCCTTGGCGCGCAATTGCGCGAGCATCGCATCCAGGTCGCGGACCCGGAAGTTGAGCATGCTCTGCTGGGCGCGGGACCCGAAGTAGTCGGTCTCGGCCTCGAACGTCGCGAACACCGTCAGCCCGGCTGCCTGACGCCACAGGCCGTTCTCATCGGCGTCCAGGCCCAGGCAATCGCGATACCACGCGCTCAGGGCTGCCGGGTCGGCGGCCCGCATGAAGTATCCACCGATTCCAAGCACACGTTCCATGCCGCTATCTTGCCAGGACGGCCATCGGGCGTGGTGGCACCAGATCATCGCCCTGCGCCTGAGCCCCACCTCTGTGGCAGCGGCCGCCGTCAGGTCCTCAATCGGCAGACGTGCCGGCCGGAACGACGTTCTGGGTCAGGCCGCGAATCCGATGTTGGTGACGTATTCGTACTGGCCCCATTGCGAGCCGAGGTCGACGATCTGGTCGACCCATGCCTCATCCATGCCCTGGTCGTCCTGCGCGGCCCAGGCCTCGACGATGCGGTCCCAGTTCCGCACGTTGAGGCGCCGGAACTCCACCACTCGCTGATGGGGGCGGCTCACCTGGGACTGGTTGAGCGGGTGGATCTCCACTCGGGTGCCGCGTCCGCCGGCGTTGAGCCGTCCGATCAAGTAACGGGCCACGTTGTGCCGTCGCACCATGCGGTAGGCAGCCTCAATGCGCTCCAGGTTCCTCCGTGAAGGGCTGCGCTTGCCGTCCAGCCACGCCTTCACCGTACGGTCGGTGACGGTCAGGCCGGCATCGCGGGCAGCCTGACGGGCGTGGTCGGAGCGGGTCAGGTAGTGAAGGCGGGCCATCAGGCCGCGCCTGGCCGTGATGGGGGTGGCGATGAAGCCTGCGAGGTTGTCGAGCCGGCGGGCGACGGCCTCATGGCCCTTGATGCCGCGAGCGCCGTACTTGCCGAACTCGACGTTGCGCTCCGGCACCTGCTACTCCCCCGCCTCGGTCTCGTCGGTCGTGTCGGTGTCGCCGGCGGCAGCCGGATCGATGTCGGCGCCGACGGTGTAAACATCCTTCACCTTGACCTCGCTCACACCGCGACCTTCCGGGAAGACACTCTTCCACGCACCTACGACATGGAGTTCGTCGGTACCCATCGCACTGACCACGATCAGCCCCTCCTCGTGGGCCTTCAACGCCTTCATCCAGAGATTGGCGAAGGCCTGGGAGCGGATGAGGTGCATCCAGTCCGGGCGGTACAACTCCCGGTTGTAGTTCGACTCCCCCATCGTCGACACGAACTTGGAGTACATCGCCTTCACGTATTCGAGGGTGACCTCGTTCTCCTGCTCGATGGCTCGGTCGCGGGCGTCCTTCAGCGTGATGCGGAACTTCTCCAGCAAGTTCTCGGTCGCTCCCGACGTGTAGGACTCGTGGATCTCCGGCGGATCACACAGTGCGTACTTCGGGCCGGACAGCCGCAGCAGCAGCCGCAGCGTGGGTTCGGTGACCCACAGCGGGCCAGGCTCGTCGCGGTTGCCGACCGGATTGGGGAGCACGTCCTCGTGGTCCCACGCGGGCGGGGTGATCTGATGGACACCGGCGCGGCGGCGATCGTGGTCGAACCCGGTGGAATGCTCCAGTTGCCCGATCGGGAGATGGGTCTTCAACGCGGAAAGATAGGCGCCGTTGACATCCAGCGCGGTGATCTCATGCCGCCCCGGCGGGAGTTCGGGGCGGGTCCATTTCGGACGTGCCTCCCAGATGTCGTCGGAGCCCTTCGCGGTCTTCTTCCGCAGGATGTCCGGCATACCGGGGTGGGCGATGATGTCGTACCGGGCGCCCTTGCGGGTCTCGTCGAGCAGGATCATCGCATCCGGGATTGCCCGCTTGATCAGTGCAGCGGTCGCCGCCTCCACGTCCCCGCCGTGCTTCTCCAGCGCGGCACGGACCGCATCCCCGATCAGGTCCGGTGTGTCCGCCGTCTGGACCCGGCGGCCGACCGCCACAACAGGCTGCCCATGTCGGCGTTCCGGCATCCGGCCTGCGTACGGCTGTCGCGCGGTCCGCGCAGGCGACGCTGGTTGTGCCGGCGGTGCGGTCTCCGGAGCAGTCGCCGCAGGGGCGGCGGCTGCGGGACCGGCGCAGTCGGCGGGGTCCAAGTGCTGAGGGAACCCGGCGACCTGATGCGCGGCGGGCCCACCGCACAGGACGCAGGGCTGAGGAGACGGCAGTGCCTCGACATCGTCCAGGTCCGTGTCCACCGGGCCAGGATCCCCCGTCGGCTCCGCCGCTCGTTCCGTCTCGTCTGTGTCCGCCGCGACTGGCGTGGTGCCCGTGTCGCCATCGGCCGGGCGGAGCTTCTCGCCGGCGCGCTGCAGGAAGTAGGCGTACTTCTCCCGGACTTCGCCGCTCGGGTCGCGGCCCGACTCCCAGCCGCCGACGGTCGAGGGGCTCACCCCGAGCACCTGGGCCAGCTGCGGGCGGGAGAGCTGCAGCCCCTCCCGCAGCGCCCGCCGCTCCTGTGCGGGCGGGAGCTCCACCTCCGGGCCGCTGGAATTCAGCAGCGCGTCGATCGCTTCGAAGCCGGTCACCTCTGAGCTCCCTCGCGCGCCCGCGTGGTGCCGGCCCGCGGTCGCGGGCCTGGCCTGCGCCGGTCGGCGGGCAGGACCTCACACGCCCGGCTCGGTCCGGCCAGCAGATCGAGCACCGGGATACGGAAGTGGTCGGCCAGGGCATCGCAGTCGTCCAACGTCCACGCTGTGCGGCCGGCTTGCCGCCGGGAGACCTGCGTCTGCTGCAGCCCGAGCGCGACCGCGAGCTCGTGCTGCGAGTCTCCGGTCGCCTGCATCAACGCCGCCACCGTCAGCTGCAGCGTCTCCCTCAACGTCATCCCCATGCACGGACCCTAGCAGTTCAAGTGCTTTTTAGTTGCTGTCATGCGAAATTGACATACCTATGCCAAGTGCCGACCGTCGGATGGCGTCGTGGGCTGACTCAGCGCGCATTCAGAGCCTCCGACGTCAGGAGTGTCGGCGGCGCAGGCGGCCTTCACAGTGCCGTCCGCTTGTCCCCTTCGGTCGGAGGTCGGCGCCCCGGCGGCTATTTGGTGCCGTCCTGTCGCGTCCACACGTGAGCCAGCCCTGACGACGAGGGGTCCGGATGGGTCTTCTTCCTCGCCCGGGCCCGGTCGCGGGACCATGCGCCCACAGCTACCAGCCCGGCTGCCCCTGCCCCGTACAGGGGCAGCCACTGGGTCGTCGTGGCTGCCAGGCAGACGGCAACGGCGTCATGACTCTGGGCCTCCTGCGCGTGAGCCAATGCGGCGCCGTCGCGACCAGCCAGGTTCGCGAGCGCGGCCTCTGCCCGGAGGCCCTCGTACGTGCCCACCTCAGGGCACCCGCTACGGGTGCCTGACATCGGGAACAGCCAAGCCCAGCGCTGCATCACGGGGGCCAGTGCGATGGCTACGCACAGGCCGACGACCAGCGAATACGCCACCAGATTACGGAAGTACGCAGATCGGATGCCGGGCGTCCATGCCGGCAGTCGAAAGAAGGCGAAGACCACCGCAAGAAGCGTCAACCCGATGTACGTGGCGAACCATTGCCAGGAACCCTGCGCGAGCGCGGCCGTCAGCACGGCGGCTAGTGCGATGCCGATGACCCCGGGCTGACCGGCAGTGTCCTGGCCCGCGCCGGTGGCTGCCGAGTTCCGGGTTCCTTCACGGCTGGGGTGGTTCACGAGCCTCTCCTGCGGGTTCGGAGGCCATCAGCATCCGGCACATCGCGCCGTCGGCCCTGGCGCCATGCCGGACGGGCCCGGCATGACGCCCGGTTGGGGGGAGGCAGGCGCCTGCCGCCGAAGGGGCCCCGGGGCCCTTGTCCGCAGTCCACGACAGCGCCGGTGATCCAGACTTGCCGTCAGATGCGCTCGGCGTGCCACTGGCCGACGAGGTCCCGGTAGAGCGGAGACTGGTCGAGCATCTCTTGATGGGTTCCGAGTGCGGCGTGGACGCCGTCGAGCACGAGGACCCGGTCGGCTCGCTGGGCTGAACTGATGCGGTGGGCCACTACGATCACGGTGCCGGGCCGTGCGGCGAATGCCGCCTCGGCCTGTGCCTCAGCTGCTGGATCGAGGTGGCAGGTTGCCTCGTCGAGCAGTATCAGCCGTGCGGGCGAAAGGTGGGCCCGGGCCAGGGCGATGAGTTGGCACTCGCCGTGCGACAGCGTGGCAGGGTCGGTCACTGCGTCGTATCCGCCCAGGCGCCGGATCAGCGGGCCGAGGCCGACCGCTTCGGCTGAGTGGCGCATGGCCGCTGCCGAGGCGCCGTCCGGGCACAGATACTGCAGGTTGTCGCGGAGCGTTCCGCTGAAGACGTACGCCTGCTGGGGAATGAGCACCCGGAGCCGGGAGGGTTCGCCGGACGCACTCATCCGTGCTTGTTCTCCATGGATCCGTACCTGTCCCTGGTCGGGGGTGAGCAGGCCGGCGATGAGTGCGGTCAGGGTGGACTTGCCGATGCCGCTGGGGCCGACGACGGCGAGGTGCTCTCCGGGCGCGATGGTGAGGCTGAGGTCGCGCAGCACCGGCTGCGCGTCGGTTCTGTAGGCGAAGGTCAGCGTGCGCAGTTCGACCGCGGGCGCCTGCCGACCGTCGGCGGGGTGCACGGAGGCGGATTCGGCGGCTGCTGCTGGGGTGAGCGGATCCGGATATGTTCCGGCCGTCAGCCGGTCGAGGACCACGAGCAGTCTGGTGCCTGCGGCTCCCAGGGCCTGCACCAGAGTGTGCAGCGCCGGCAGGAGTGCCTGCGTGAGGTAGGTCAGAGCGCCGACCAGAGCGCCGGCCGTGAGTCCTTGCCGCAGCAGCCACGGGGCCGCGGCCAGCAGCAGGACGACCGGGAGCTGTCCGGCCACCGCCAGGGCCAGGGTGCGGGCGGCTGCCCACCGGGCGAGGGCCCGGGCCGTGCGTGCCTCGTTCTCGATCAGAGCACATGTGAGGCCGCTCGCCTGCGCCGTGGCCCCGCAGGCCACCACGTCGCGCAGGCCTTCCGCCAGTGCTCCCGTCTGGGTGGCCAGGGCTTCGTCGGCACGCAGGAAGGCGCGCTGGCAGGCTGCCATGGGGATCAGCGTGGCGGTGAACAGGAGCAGCCCGAGGAGCAGGGGTGGCACGACGACCAGCAGGAGCTGCGGAGCCAGCGAGGCCAGACCCGCCAGCGCGCCTGCCGTGGTGAAGAGAAAGGACCGGGCGACCAGCACCAGTCCGGCGAAACTGTCGCGTGCGATTTCGCTCTGATGCGTCAACCGCGAGACCACGGCGCTGTCCGCGCCGCGTGCGGCTCCGGCCATCGCCTCGGCCAGCGCTTTCGACGTCACCCTGCGTATCAGCCCGTCCCTCAGGGGTTCGACGAGCCCGGCAAGGCCGCGGAAGACTCCCCGGGTGGCCAGGCCGCCCGCGAGGGCGGCGGCAACTGCGAGAGACAGCCACCCGAGCCCGGTGCCTGGGCGGCCGGCGAGGAAGCCCTGGTCCAGCGACTTTGCGACGCTGTAGCCGCCGACGAAGGTCTGCAGGGATTCCAGGAGAGACCAGCTTCCCAGCCTCAGCAGTACCCGTCTGCGGTGGCCCAGGAATCGCATCGCTTGGGGCAGGATCCGGCCGCCCGTCATGAGTCCGGGTCCTTCGTCGAGGTTTCTTCGGGGCCGGCGAACACCGCACGGTAGTCGGCGTTCTCCCACAGGCGTTCGTGCGGTCCCACCGAGCGGATCCGGCCGTTGTCCATCCAGGCGACGAGATCGGCGCGCGCCGCCGTGGAGACACGATGGGCTATCAGCAGACGGGTCCCGGGGTGTACATCGTGCACGAGGGCCCGTCCGACGTGAAGTTCCGTGACGCTGTCGAGGCTGGAGGTGGCGTCATCCAGCACGAGCAGGCGACCGGCGTGAGCGAAGGCCCGTGCCAGTCCCAGTCGTTGGAGTTCTCCACCGGACAGGGGGACCTGAGTGAGCCGGGCCTCGTAGCGGCCGGGCAGGCGCTGCACGAAGGCGTCGGCCCCGGCCGCGCGGGCTGCCCTTTCGATGCGCAGGGCGCTGGGCGCATCCGGGCCGAAGGCGATGGCGGCGCCGACGGTTTCGCCGAACAGGACCGGACGTTCGAAGGCGTAGCCGGTTTCCCTGCGCAGGTGTGCAGGGTCGACCTCGGTCAGCGGCACTCCGTCGAGCAGTACCTGGCCGGCGTCGGGGTCGGTCAGGCGACCGGCCAGTGCGGCAAGCGTCGACTTCCCGGCTCCGGAGCGACCGACAACGGCCATGATCGTCCCGCCGGGGACAGTCAGATCGACGTCGTGCAGCACGGGCGCTCCGTTGCGGATGACGGTGACGCCACGCAGCTCCAGGCGGCCTGGTCCGTGGGCCGGCAACGGGCGCCGGCCCTGCCGTACCGGGGGGATGGACAGGACTTCGGCGGTACGGCGGGCAGCGGAACGGCTGCGCAGGAGAGCGTTGAGCTGTCCGGTGACCGCGCCCAGGCCGGCGGCGAGGTTGGTGTAGGCGGCGGCGGCGAGGAGCTGGCCGACGCTCAGGTTTCCGTCGGCGAGCCGGATTCCGCCGACGGCGACCACGAACGTGATCAGCAGTGGCACCAGGATGCTGCTGCCGGCTGCGGCGTGTCCGTACACCTGCCACATGCGTCGTCCTTGTGCACTCAGGTCGCCAAGGGGTGCCAGGATGCGCACGCGTTCCCTCTGTGCGGTTCCCGCGGCAGCGATGGTGCGCGCACCGCCGAGGGCCTGAACGAGGCGGGATGCGATGGTGGCCTGGATGCGCTGGTACTGCGTGATGCTGTCGGAGGAGTGCCGGGTGAAGGCACGTAGTAGCAGGAGGAGGAGGGGCGCTCCGGCCAGGAAGACGGAGGCCAGCCAGAGGTCGGTGAGCGCCAGCGCGACCAGTCCGCCGAGCGGGGCCAGCAGCGAGGCGGCGCCGGCGGCCGCGGTCACGGGGGCGGTGCCGGCCTCGGCGGCGTTTCCGGTCAGCCGGGTGACGAGATCTCCCACGGTGAAGTGGTCGGTGGCGCGCCGGGGTTCAAGGCTCAGCAGATGTGCGATGCCCCGGCGGCGGATGCGAGCGGTGCTGCGCGCGCTGGTGACTCCACTCAGGTACGCCACGAGAGCGTCGGAGAGGACTTCGGTGAGGATCAGGAGCGCGCACCAGGCGAGGGCGCGGTGCAGGCCTGCTGCCCCGTTCAGCGTGCGGTCCAGCGTGCCGCCGAGCGCTGCCGGGAGAGCGATGGCCGCGGCGGCAGATGTCGCGCTGAAGACAAGCACGGCCGTGGCGTGGCCGGCACTGTGGCGGGCTGCGTCGGCCAGGACGTGCCGGGCACGGGCGGTGGCTGCGGGTTGCCCGGCGGGCGGGCGGTGGGTGAGGGCCATGGGTGTGCGGTCCTCGTCTTCGTGGCAGGGGCGAGTCGGAGCGCAGTGGCCCCGGCGTGCGTCAGCCGGGGCCACTGCGGTCATGTCACGGAGTGTTCAGACCCCGCAGGGCGGGTTCACACTCCGCAGGCGACAGCTCAGTTACAGGTGGTGACGCTGAGGCTGCTGTCGCCGCACAGCAGCAGGCTCGCGCGGCTGCCGCCGGTGCCGAGCTCGCCGGTGATCTCGGTGGTGGGGGTTTCCATCATCTGCAGGTCGAGAAGGGTCATGGTCGTGTTCCTCTCAATTGGGGACGGTTCTTACTTGCGGCTCCCCCAAGGGAGCCGGTTCTGGGGCCGCCTTGGCGGCGGGAGGAAGGGCAGGTGCACGGGAGCCTCGTGCAGAGCGCTGCCCAGGGCGAGCAGGCAGCCGGCGGTGCCGGTGCTCAGATCCATGGACAGACGCATCATCTGCTCCCCTGCGAAGGCCAGTTGGCCCTGGTAGGGGATGGCGCCCCAGGACAGTGAGTCGATCTGTCGGCGCACATCGGCGTCGTGTGTGCCGGGGCCTTCGGTCGTGGTGCGGCTCAGATGCAGCACCATGCCTGCGGCTCCGCGGAACAGGCCGGGCTGGGCATAGAACCTGGCCTGTGCAGCCCGGACGATGTCGACTCGTGCCTGTTCGAACTGTTCGTCGCGGCGGTGCAGGAGGTAGTCGTCGATGACCATACCGATGCCGACGCTGCCGGCTCCCAGGTAGGGCATGGTCCGCCAGCCTTCGTTGACCTGGAGGGTGCCGCCGGCGCTGCGGACGCAGCGTTTCAGGTCGCTGCGCAGGGCGTCGGCGGCGAGGTCCAACAGGGCGCCGTCGCCGGTTCGTTCATACAGGCGCACGAAGAGCAGTGCCGTTCCGCTGGCACCGTGCAGCAGCCCGGCGCGGGAGGCGGCAGGTCCGGCGGAATGACCCGCGGCGGATGAGGCGGTCTTGTCGGCAATCAGTTGGGCACACTGCAGTGCCCTTTCGTGCAGGGTGCGCTCGCCGGTGGACGTGGCCAGGGAGTCCAGGGCGAGGGCGAGACCTGCCAGGCCGCTGTGCAGGTCGGGCGCGATGTCGTGCCAGGGCCGTGAGGTGAGGGTGTCGACCAGGTCGAGCGCCTGGTCCCGGTGCCCGAGCCGGTCGAGGACCCACGCGATGCCGGACAGCCCGTCGTAGAGCCCCAGCGGTGTGCCGGAGGCGGGCGACTTCGTGGCCCGCAGCAGCCACTCCTCGGCCGCCGGACATCGTTCGGCGCCGGTCTCGGCCAGCGCGTACAGGACTCCCGCCGCCCCGTAGGAGAAGCAGGCGCCCCCGGCCGAGTTGGCGAACTGGGCGATGTCTCCGGGGAAGAAGCGGTCCTCACGCTCCGGTGTGGCCGACGCGATGATGGCCCCTGCCATGGAGTCGCGGCTGCGTGGCCAGTCGGCAAGCCGCACCGGCAGATAGCCGGGCCCTTCCCCCGCCTTGGAACCCGCCGACCCGGGCGACGCGGCCGTAAGGCCGCGCTGGATTTCCGCAACAGCCTCCTGGAGGAAGGCCGGCGGCACCGGGAACCGTTCCCCGGCGATCCGGGCCAGATGGCCGGCCTTGGCACGGTCCACCGCGAACAGGCTTGTGAGCGGAAGGAACAGCGCCAGACGCAGGCATGCCAGGGCGTACCGGTCGACGTCGAAGCCCCTGCGGTCGGCGGGGGCGACAAATCCCGGGTTGGCGACCACCTGACGCCGTGTCACGTCGTCGACGGCGGCGGCCTCGAAATCCAGGAGCACCACCGAGGACTCGTCCTCCGACAGCATGATGTTGAACAGGTGCAGATCGTTGAAGACCACACCCCGGGCGTGAATCGCCTCCACAGCCTCCTCGACGAGACGGTAGATCCGCATCGCCCACTGTGTGTACTCGGCGAGCTTTTCCGTACTGGGGTCGGCCTCGATGAGCGGGTGCCGGTGGGCGAAGAAGTTGTTCAGGGGCCGCCCCTCGATGTACTCCATGACAAGAAAGGAGTGCTCTCCGAGGGTGAAGAAGTCCAGTACCTCAGGGGTGCAGGCGAGCCCGGCCAGCCTCTGCAGAGCGTCGCGTTCACGCTCGAGACGGGCAACGGCGTCCGCTCCGTCGGCAGCAAGGCCCGCATGCGGCCGGCCCTCCTTGAGGACCACCTGCCGGCCGGTGCGCACATCCCGGCCGACATACACGCCGCCACCGTTGGAGAAGTGCAACGCCCGCTCGAACCGGTAAGGGACATCGGCGACAGTGGTCGCGGCGCGGGCCGCCACATGCGGTTCGAGGAACGCCGGGAGAGTGATCCACGGGGGGACATGGAAGGTCGGGTCCCGGCGATCGGGCACCAACTGTCCTTGTGCGTCCGACACCGCGGGGACCAGTTCGCCGCTCCCGTCATAGCAGTACCGCTCGGTGAAGCTGCCGTAGCGCACGTAGACGGGACCGGTGCCCAAGCGCAGATCGCTGAGGATGACGGGGCCGGGTTCGCCGACGAGGAGCCCGTCCAGGCCCTCCGCAACGGTACGGAACTCCTCGTCGTCGGCCGGATAGACCGTGATGAACTTTCCGCTGGCAGCGCGATTCGCGTATTTCGCGTTGCGGGAATGGAGCAAATAGCGGCTCGGCATGCATTTGAAGGCAACGGACCGTGGGACGCAGTAGTCCCATACCGTCCCCAGGACCCTCTCCGCGTTGTCCAGACAGGCGGAGACGTGGATCTTCCATCCCTGGCTGGGGAGTTCCCGCTCCACGGGGCGGAAGGCCAGCCAGTCACCGGAACGATGCCGCTGCCACCCCTGCGGCAGATCGCGCCCCGCAACCGAGTACGGCGCACTGCTGCTTGCACCGTCAGAGACCCGCCGGTACGGCGCGTCATAGAACTGACGGCTGACATCACAGAAAGCGGCGTACCCCTTGTTCATCAGACTCCTTCGGCTGGTGACACCGAGACGTTGTCACGTAGCCGGAAGCCGGAACAGTCACACTTGTCACGCAACAGGCATGCAGAACGCACGAGTAACCCATCACGACACATCCATCTCACCGTCGGAGACCGTCGGAGAAGGACGCCGAGGGGCGTTCACCCGCGCGCCGGGAGGCCCGCCGGCTCCCCTGGTGGCCGCGGACGGCACCGCGGCGCACCGGGGGCGGCCACCGTGCCAACCTGCGGCGGGCAGCCGGCCCGGTCCCCCGACGAAATCTCTGAGGAATTGGCGCCGTACCGCACTGTCTGCCGCTGCCGGGCCAGGAGTACCCTCTGACCTGATCACGGCCACACAGCTCATCGGCTCAGCAACACACCGGCTGAGCAACACATCGGCTGCAGCCATCAACCACCCGGCCCGGCCCCCAAGGCCACTGGAACGGCCGGCGCGTGCGGTCGGCAGTAACGCCCTGCCAGGGACCAGTGCTCCCCCGTACAGACGGCTGCGGCAAGCACCGCCCGCTTGCCAAGGAGTGATGATGGAAGCACCCGCATCCGTCGGTCTGTTCACCATCGAGGGCACACAACACGGCCCCTACCCGGGTGCCGTCACCGGCGACGTGTGCGCATTCGACGCCATCGCGCTCCACCCTGACACCGCCGATCAACTGCTTCAGGACCTCAACCAGGACGACTCCATCTTCACGGGATCCTGGAAGGGGACGACGCTGCGGCTTTGCTGGACGACACCATGGAACGAAACCGCCACCACACTCATACTTCCCGACACCCACGGCCGGTACCGGATCGGCGGCCTGTGGCCCTGGGCCGACTGGGACGGCTGGGACGGCAACTTCCCCCACACCGACAAACAAGCCTTCGCTCTCGGAGTCGTGGAATTCCGCTTCTCCCGCCCCAGCGTCCTGCCCGGCCACCTCCAGCCCGCCTACAGCAAGGGCCGCGAAACGGCTCACCAACTCACCCTGAACACACCACATCCTGGGCTTGATCCGCTTTGACGGACATCCGAGATCAGGGGTTCTGTCCCGGAAGGATGTCCATCATGGGCGTGGGGAAGAAGAGCGCAGCCTCAAGAAGACCCAGTACCGTCCGCGCCTCATCGACGACTGCCTTGCAGGCACCGGCCTGACCATGGACAGCTGACCACGACCAAGCCGGTTCAGTGGCGACGTCCTAAAATCCACCGCTGCTAGCAATCTTTCTCCCCGGCTGAAGGGCCGTCACCTCATGCACACCACGGGATTCACAGGCGGTCCAATACGGCGGCTGACTCACCGAGCCATTGCGGTGGCACTCTCAGCACTTCTCACCGGATGCTATGGCTCCCAGGGAGCGGCGCCCCCGCGCCCTACTGCGCCGCCTGCGATCAAACCGTGTGTGACCGCATCCGGCGATCTCGTCGCCGACTTGGACGGTGACGGCCATGCCGACCAAGTCTCTGACCCATCCCGCACAGGGGCTCGGCTGACCATTGCCTTCGGGGCGGTCTCCGGTCACAGGACGCAGGTTGGGGTGAGGAAGCTGGCCGGCAGCCCCGGCGACGCACAGGAAGACGTCCTGGCCGCTGTAGCGGATTTCAACCGTGATGGATGGAGCGATCTGTTCATCGTGGCCACCGGTGCGTGGCGAGGAGATGACCCGATAAACCCGAGTGTGTCCGAGATGAGGCTTGGCCCGTTCTCAGCGGCAGGCCGCGGACAGAGTGTTCGCCACCTCGACCTCGGCGAGACCCGTGGCATCGCTGTTGCCGACTACAACCACGATCACTACCCCGACCTGGCTGCCTTCGTCTACGCCGGCGACGGCGTCTATGAGACACAGGCTCGTCTCGGCAGCAAGGCCACACGGCTTGCGAGCGACAGCGGAAAGTACACCGTTGAAGCAGATCGAACCGACGACGACACTCCCAGCAACATGCCTCACTCCGGCCTCAGTTCGTTCCACCCGCAGTGTGCGGCGAATGGCAGCGTGGTGTGAGCCCCACCTGTGGACGCCCGCTCACGCGCAGATCCTTGGCGATGACCGTGTTCTTCTCACCCCGGCCAAAGCCCCTCGGCAGCGCGCATCCCTCGGTTCCCGCCCGGCTTGTTCATGGCCCAGTCCGGTCCTGGCGGCGCGCTCGACGCCGCCTCCGCCGCCCTCGCCGGTCCTGACGGGACCGGTCTCGGCCCGCTCCGCCGCCGAAGCCGCCCTCGGCCACCGGGATGACGGTCACGCCCCCGCGGACGATCGGTTCGCCGAAATCGGCGGTGCCTGATGCTCCTTGCCGGCCGTGCGGGCGCCGTGACGGCGTGACCGGTAGCCGCGTTTGGCCAGCGCGCTGTCGTCGAGTTGCTCGGTCGTGTCGTAGTTGCGCCAGCCGGTAAGGCGTCCTTCCGAGTTGTACCTGGCTGACAGTCCGGGGGGATCCATGTGATCTCCGTGTTGCCGGACCAACTTCTGGGGCAGCATGACCACTGCTGTGATGCCGCGGGGGGATGACCTGCGGAGCTGGACGCGTATGCCGTGGCGACCGGAGAGCCGGCCGACGACGAACATACCCATGCGCCGGGCCACCGAGACGTCGACGACTGGCGGGTTCAGGAGCCTCTCGTTGGCCTCCTCAAGGTCCTTTGCGGTCATGCCCATGCCGCTGTCCTGGATTTCGACCTTCGCGCCGCCGCCGGACAGCAGCTGGCTCGTGACGAGCACCTCGGTGTCCGGCGAGGAGAACGCGGTCGCGTTCTCCAGCAGCTCCGCGATGAGGTGAACGATGTCGTTCACTGCCTGGCCGTCGACGTCCGCGGTTACCAGTCCGCGTAGCTGCACACGCTGGTACTGCTCGACCTCACTGGCGGCGGCCCGGAGGACATCCACGAGCCGGACCGGGCCTCTCCAGCGGCGGCCTGCCTCCTCGCCCGCGAGGACGAGCAGGTTCTCCCCATTGCGGCGCATGCGGGTGGCCAGGTGGTCGAGCTTGAAGAGGCTGGCGAGCAGCTCGGGGTCCTGTTCGCCGTTCTCCAGATGGTCGATCAGCTCCAGCTGCCGTTCCACGAGGTTGTGGCTGCGCCGCGAGAGGTTGACGAACGTCGTGTTGATGCGGATCCGCAGCTGCGCCTGCTCGAAGGCCAGCCGTACGGCCTCGCGATAGACGTCGTTGAACGCGTGGGCGACACCGCCGATCTCGTCGGTCGAATTGACGCTCGTGGGCTCGACCTTGATGGCCTCCAGTTGGGCGTCGCTGGAGCCCCCCCGCAACAGCCGGACCAACTCGGGCAGGCGGCGTTCCGTGATATCGAGCGCGGAAGCGCGCAGGGTGTGCAGGGGGACGAGCATCGACTGCACGACGACGCGTGTCACACCGAATGCGAGCAGGAGGATCAACAGCACGACGAGCGAGGCGATGAACACTGAGCGCTCGGCCTGGTGCTGCTCGCGCGAGCTCTCGTCTTCGACCGATCCGACGAGCCGCTTCTCGACCAGACGCATCAGCTCGAGCTTGCTGGTCATGGTGTCGAACCACTCGCCGGCGTCGAGGCGGGGGCGGCTGGCGCCCTGCCGGGTGAGCGCCTGCTTCTGGAGCATTTCAGCCCTGTCGACGTCCCTTCCGGTGACGGTGTGCTCGTAGAACTGACGCTGGGCCAGCGGCGCACCGGACCGGAACTCGTCGATCAAGGCTTGTTGCTGCCGGCTGACGAGGGTCAGGCTCTGGGCCTCGCTCGCAGCAAAGTGTCCCTTGGTCAGCGCACCGCCGAGCAGCGCGCGTTGCCGGGAGGCTTGCTCCGTGGCCTGTACGAAGGTCTGGAGGGCACGGGCCCTCCCGGCAAGGGTCTGGTGGGCAATGTCCGGCGTGAGAAGGTCAAGGGCGTCGGTGAGCTCGGCGATCAGCTCCGTGTATGCGTCGACCACGGACAGGAAGGGCATTTTCGAGTGGTCTACCGTGTCGCGCATAGACGTCACCGGCCCGCCCAACGCGTCGAGCGCCGCGAGTCGGGTGGCCAGGACGGGGTTCGTCCCACGGTGGACCTGGGCGGCCTCAGCACGGACTCGGGCGAGCGCCGCGTCGACCTGCGAGCGCTGGATGTCCAGCTGGCTCGTGTCGCCCGTGCGGCCGGCCGCAACGTAGAGCGCGGTGAGATCGCGTTCGTCCTCCAACTCCTCCAACAGTCCCGTGCTCTTGTCGACGAGACGGACGAGCCGACGGACGTTGTCGATGTCCTGGGTGGTCTGCACGGCCGATGCGATCCGCAGACAGCCGAGCACCAGTGCGGTGATGATGGGGATGAGCACCACAGCCAGCAGCTGGGTCCGCAAACTCCAGGTACTCGGTGCGAACGCCTTCTGGTTGCTGCCCCGGCGCCGCCGACACCGTCCGCCGGCACGCACGGGGCCCGGATCGGAGTTGCCCCGCTCGGTACTGCCGTTGTCGGAACCCTTGCCGCTCTTTCGAGGTGTCTGCACCGGTTCCGTGCCGCGGCGATCCACCACGGGTTGTGTTTGCACTTGCTCTCGCACCTTCTCCCCGCCATTGAACGTGCGCGATTCAGCGGCGCGTGCGCGCATCGCGGACGCTCCTCTCATCGCGCGAGTGCGCTTGTCGTGACGTCGCTGAACGAGGCCACGGCCTCGTCTCTCCTCTGACAGGTGCCTGGGGCAGCTGACTACGCGTCGGTCTGGGGGCTTCTAGGGATCGCAACCACTGCGTCGGCGGCGGTCGCTGCGCCGATCCGCTCGGTACTGGTGCCTGGCCGTCCGTCGTCTGTGCCCCTCGGCGGGTGGAGCCTGGCGTCACCGGCGAAGTGGCCGGCGCGTTCGGCCGACCAGCGGCGAGGCCGCGCTCGGCGCCGTGAGTCAGCCGGACATGCGGGAGGGACGGCTGTCCGCGACGGCCCGGCGGCCGATCGGCCAGACTCTGACCGATCCCGAGCCGCTGCGGCACGCCCTCGCCATGTACGAGCGGAGGGTAGGCGGTCGAGGACCAGGTAGTACCAGCGGGTCGCGGTCGCTCGACCCGCGACGCCGCGAGGGCCGCGCCGGGGGGAGCCACCCCCGTACTGGCCCACCGGCCGGACACCACCCTCATGACGCCGCCCCTGCGCCTGGCCACTCGCTCCTCCGCCCGCTTGCCGCGGTGACGGTCGCAAGGGCAGACAGAATGAGCACGGTCGACGCCGCGCCGGGGTCCTCGTGACCGATGGTACGGGCGCCGAGATAGCTCGCCCGGCCCTTCCGTGCCTGCATGCCGGCGGTCTGCTTCAGGCCCCGCACGGCGGCGTCGAACGCCGCGCGGGTAGCGTTGCTCAGGTCGCCGCCGGTGTCGATGACGGCCTGGTAGGAGGCTACGGCCGGGCCGAGGGCGTCGATCATGGTTTTGTCGCCCTCGAGCGCCGCGCCGATCCGCTGGATGCCGGCGAGGGCAGCCGCCAACGCCGCCCCAAGTTGTTCCGCAGACACGTCGGGATCCTCGCCAAGAGTCCCCGCGGCCTGCCGGAACCCGGTGCCGTACAGCGGTCCCGAGGCGCCGCCGGTCTTGCTGATCAGTGCCCGGCCGACGGTGGCGAGCACCGCACCGGGGGTGGGCGGGTTGGTTTCGTCCAGCATCGCCACCGCCGCCTGCAGGCCACGGCGCATGTTGATGCCGTGGTCGGCGTCGCCGACAGCGGAGTCGAGGCGGGTCAGATGATCGGCGTTGTCGACCACCAATCGGGCCGCCTCATGGATCCAGGCCCGGAACATGCTCGCGTCCATCGTCGTCCTTCTCCCTCGTGATCCGTCGCGGTGTCCGAGGCCGCTCAACGTCCCCAGCGCAGCGCGGGGGTCTCGACGGGGACATCCCACAGATAGGTGAGCTGCGGCGTGAGCCGGCACACCGTGATCGTGCAACCGGCCATCTCCAGGCTGGTGATGTAGTTGCCGACCAGGTTGCGGGTGATCCACACGCCATGACCGGCGAGCCACTCGGCAACCGCGGCATACACCACGTACAGCTCAAGAAGCGGGGTGCCACCCAGGCCGTTGACCATCACGAGCACTTCGCCTGAGAGCGGCATGTCGGCGTGGATGGCGTCCAACGCGACACCGACGATCTCCTTGGCGGAGACGAGCCTGCCGCGGGCGCGACCGGGCTCGCCGTGGATGCCGACGCCCAGCTCGATCTCGTCCTCGCCCAGCTCGAAACCGGGCTTGCCCGACGCGGGCACCGTGCACGGCGTGAGCGCCACCCCGAACGAACGGGTCCGGTCGTTGACCTCCCGGCCCAAAGCGGCGGCTGAGGCCAGGTCCGCGCCAAGCTCCGCAGCCGCACCGACGAACTTCTCCACGAGCACGGTCGCCCCGGTACCCCGTCGGCCCGCCGTCCACGTACTGTTCTCCACGGCGACATCGTCATTGACCACGACGCCCTCCACCCGCACGCCGTCGTCGGCGGCCAAGTCGGCGGCCATCTGGAAGTTCAGCACGTCGCCGGTGTAGTTCTTCACGATGTGCAGCACTCCCGCCCCGCCGTCAACGGCCCGCGTGGCGGCGAGGATCTGGTCCGGCACGGGAGATGTGAACACCTCACCAGGACAGGCCGCATCCAGCATCCCGTACCCGACGAACCCGCCGTGCAGCGGCTCGTGCCCGGACCCGCCACCCGACACCAGGCCGACCTTCCCAGCGGTCGGCCCGTCCGCGCGGACGATGTAGCGGTCGGACGTGTTGACCGTCAGCGAGGGGTGCGCGGCGGCCACGCCGACGAGAGCATCGGCAAGCACCTCATCGGGCGAGTTGATGAGCTTCTTCACGGTTCAGGCCCCTTCTCGACTGGATAAGAACATCAGCAGAAATCCGGCAAATGGTGCGGATCAGTGGATCAGTGGGATTTGTCAGGGCGTCACCTTGCGCGTCACGCAGGTCCTTTGATGGACCGGTCCGATCGGGCCTGCCCACGCTCGACTGATCGCGCCATGTGCGCGGCTCGGGTCAGGGCAGCGACGGCAGGCAGCACTGCTCGACGAGTCGCCAGACCTCTTCGGGGGTTTCGCGGGTGAGGGCGATGGCCGCCAGGGAGGCGCAGGTGTCATGGCGCAGGCGCCGTATGCGGGCGCGTACTTCGTCGAGGGCGGCGGGGCCGACGGAGAGGATGTCGCAGCCGAGACCTATGAGGAGGGGGGTGACGAGGGGGTGTGCGGCGGCGTCGCCGCAGACGGAGACCTGGCGGTGGTGGCGGTGTGCTGCCGTGACGACTTGGGCGATGGCGTTGAGGACGGCGGGGTGTGCCGCCATGGCGGGGGTGGCGGTGGGGTCGCGCCGGTCCAGGCCCAGGATCTGGCAGGTGAGGTCGTTGCTGCCGATGGAGAGGAAGGCGGCTTCGCGGGCGAGGTCGTCGGCCGCGGCGACGGCTTCGGGGAGTTCCACCATGATGCCCAGGGGCGGGGCCGGGACACTGGCTTCGTCGGCTGCGGCCTGGAGAAGGCGTCGGCAGGCGCGCAGTTCGTCGATGCCGGCGACCATGGGGATCATGATGCGCAAGTCGGTGTCTGCTCCGGCGCTGAGCAGGCTGCGGAACTGATCGGCGAAAGCATCGGGTTGGGCGAGCATGAGGGGCAGGCCGCGGCCCAGCCGTTGGCCCTGGCGGACTTTGGCGAGGAACGGCGGGAGTTTGTCGTCGGCGAAGTCGAGGGTGCGGGCGGTGACGGTCTGTCCGGCGAGTGCGCGCAGCACCGGGACGAGGGTGGCCGCGTGCTGGTTGCGGGTGGGCCAGGCGGGGTGGTTGAGGAAGGGCAGCTCGGTGCGGAGCAGGCCGACACCCTCGGCGTTGGCGGCCAGAGCCGCTCGGGCCTCGGCCGGGGTCGCCACGTTGGCCCGCAGCACCACGTGGTGCTGGTCCAGTGTCTGGGCGGGCAGGTGGCGCTCGTCGGCGAGGGCGAGGCGGCGGGTGCGGGCGGCGTCCATGGCGTGCAGGGCCCTGGTGCGTTCGTCGTCGTTGGGAGGGGCGACGGCGGTGGCCTGGTCACTGTCGAGGAGGATTTCCTGCCCGTCCGCTAGGTCGAGCAGGGCGGGGTCGACAGCCAGTAGGAGGGGGATTCCCTGTGAGCGCGCGACGATCGCGGCGTGGGAGTTCGGGCCGCCGGTGACGGAGATGGCGGCGGTCACTGTCTGCCCGGGTTCGAGCAGGTCGGCCGCGCCGATCTCGTGGGCGACCAGGACGAGGGGCTGGTCGGGTGCGGGGCCGGTGTCGCCGTGCAGGTGGGCCAGGACGCGGCGGCCGACTTGCCGTACGTCGGCGGCGCGTTCGGCGAGGGTGGGGTCGTCCAGGGCGGCGATGGTCCGGGCGTAGGTGTCGATGGCCTGCCGGACGGCGACGGGCACCGGCTGCCCTTGGTGCGCGCGCTTGATCGCCTGTTCGCGCAGATCGTGGTCCTGCGCGATGTAGCTGTTCACCTCCATGATGTCGGCCTCTTCGTCCTTGCCCCGTTCACGCAGGGAGGTGGACAGGTCGAGCAGGCGGGCGGCGACGGCGTCGAAGGCGTCTGTGATCTGCTGTGCGGCGTCGCCACTGGTGCGGTGAGGGAGCACGGTTCTGGTGAGCGGGCGGTCAGTGCGGTGGAGGAACCCCAGGGCTATGCCGGGTGCGGCGGTATGCCCGGCGTAGGTGTGGCGATTGGTCATCGGGCCACCACCGTTCGGGCGAGGGCGCGGAAGATCAGGGCGGCGGAGGTGGCTCCCGGGTCCTGGTGGCCGATGCTGCGGGCGCCGAGGTAAGAGGCGCGGCCCTTGCGTGCCTGCATGGGGATGGTCGCGCGCATGCCCTCCTCGGCAGCATCGGCGGCGGCCAGGGCCGCGGCGGCGAAGTCGGCTCCGGCGCCGGCGTGCTGCTGGAAGGCGGCCAGCGCGGGGGCGTAGGCGTCGATCATGGTCTTGTCGCCGGGTGCGGCCGCGCCGAGCTTCTGGATGCTTTCCAGTCCGGCGGCGAGTGCAGTGGCGAACTGCCGCGTGTCGGCGGTGGGTGCGTCAAGGGCCTTGCCCATGGCGCGGAAGGCGCCGCCGTAGAGGGGGCCGGAGGCGCCCCCGACGCTCGAGATGAGGGTGGCGCCCGTTTGGGCCAGCACAGCCCCGACGGTGTCCGGCTTGTCGTCGGCCGGGGCCGTGGTGACGGCGGAGAAGCCGCGTTTCATGTTGGTGCCGTGGTCGGCGTCGCCGATGGCCGAGTCGAGCTGGGTGAGGTGGTCCTTGTACTTGTCGACGGCGGCGGCGATGGCCTGCACCCAGGTGCGGGCGAGGTCGGTGTCCACGGAGTCTCCGTTCATGGTCGTTGCGTGGCGCGTTCACGGTTGGTGAGCCGGGGGCGGGGGCGGATACGGGGGGTCGGGTGAGATGGCGCGGGAAGGCTCCCGCCCGGCCCTCGCGTATCGCGCGGCCCCGCCCCCGGCTCGGTTCAGACGCCCCAGCGCAGGGCTGGGGTGTTCACGGGTGCGTCCCACAGGGACAGCATGTCGGCGTCGGCCTTGCACACGGTGATGGAGACACCGGCCATGTCCAGGCTGGTCACATAGTTGCCGACGAGGTTGCGGGCGATCACGATGCCCTTGTCCGCCAGGGCGGCCGCGACCTCATTGAAGACCACATACAACTCGATAAGAGGTGTGCCGCCCAGGCCGTTGACCATGACGATGGTCTCGTCCCCCGCGGTGAGCGGCTGGTCGGCGAGGATCGCGTCCAGGGCGGTGGCCACGATCTCCTTGGCCGGACGGAGCTTTTCCCTGCTGCGTCCGGGTTCGCCATGGATGCCGACGCCGACTTCCATTTCGTCCTCGGGCAGGTCGAAGCCGGGCTTGCCGGCGGCGGGGGTGGTACAGGGGGCCAGCGCCACGGCGAAGGACCGGGAGGCGGCGTTGACCCGCTTGCCCATCTCCGCCACCGCGGCGAGGTCGGCGCCCTTCTCGGCGAGAGCGCCGGCGATCTTCTCGACGAAGACCGTGGCCCCGGTGCCCCGGCGCCCGGCGGTCCACGTGGAGTCCTTGACCGCCACGTCGTCGTCGACCAGCACGGTCTCGATCGTGATGCCTTCGTCGGTGGCCAGTTCGGCGGCCATCTGGAAGTTGAGGACGTCACCGGTGTAGTTCTTCACGATGAACAGCACGCCGGAGCCGCCGTTGACGGCCTGGGCCGCCGCAAGCATCTGGCCGGGTACGGGCGAGGTGAACACCTCGCCGGGGCAGGCGGCGTCCAGCATGCCCAGGCCCACGAAGCCACCGTGCAGCGGCTCGTGCCCGGAACCGCCGCCGGAGACAAGAGCGACCTTGTCCGGTCTGGCGTCGCCGCCCCGGGTGATCAACTTGTTCTCGGCGTCGACTTTCAGTTCGGGGTGGGCGGCGGCGATGCCGGCCAGGGCATCGTCCAGCACCGCCTCGGGGGCGTTGATGAGCTTCTTCACGACAGGGCTCCTTCGGCAGTGGCAGGCTCAACGACCTGGCTCTCAGCCCTAGTTGCAGCGCCGGCCTTGCGGTGGGCGTTGAGGGCGGTGTAGAGGACGCCGGCGGCGATCGCGCCGATCACCTCGGCGGCCAGGTAGACGGGCAGCTGGTCCCAGTGGACCGTGGCGTCGAAGAACTGGCCGGTGATCATCGGGCCGAGCGTCCTGGCCGGATTGATGGACGCCGCGGTGGCGGGCGCCACGGGAATGATGATCGCGAACACGCCGAGGCCGATGGCCAGACCGGCGAAGCCGCCGGCCGCACGCCGGTCGATGGCCCCGAAGACGACGAACGCGAGGATGAACGTGCCGATGGCTTCGGCGAAGAAGGCCTGGCCGTCGCCGACACCGGCGCCGTAGGCGGCGATTCCGAGTCCGACGTCGACCGCCTTCTTCCCCAGCACCCCGACGATCGCAAGCGCTCCCAGCGTCGCCCCGGCCACCTGGGCCGCGATGTA
This sequence comes from Streptomyces sp. CA-135486, assembly GCF_050936555.1. Classification (NCBI taxonomy): domain Bacteria; kingdom Bacillati; phylum Actinomycetota; class Actinomycetes; order Kitasatosporales; family Streptomycetaceae; genus Streptomyces; species Streptomyces sp. CA-135486. The sequence continues at coordinate 3,765,271 of NZ_JBNJMM010000002.1, read as the reverse complement.
GCCGGGGACGTCCCGCCAGGGCATCTTCTTGGTGACGGCCAGCGCCAGGGTGATGGCCGGGTTGATCTGGCAGCCGGAGACATGGCCGATCGCGTAGACCATGGCGATGACGGCAGTGGCGAAGGCCAGCGAGATCATTCCCAGCTGCGCCATGGTGAACGGGGCGTCGCCCCCGACGAGGAGCGTTGCGGGGACCGAGCCGACGCCGATGAACACCAGCACCGCGGTGCCTAGCATCTCGGCCAGGAGCTTTTGTGAGTAAGTGTTTTCTTCCATTGATGGCGCCCAGTGCCGAGCGGCAGCTTGGGCGTCTCACCTCCTCCGCATGGAGCGGGCTATGAAGGGAGGTGGCCGCCAGGTGGTCAGGGTCGGGCAACCTGGCGGCCGGCTCAGGGGAACCGGATATCTAGTGGAATCCGGGAAGTCGTTCACTATGGATGAACGTTGTTCCGGAAGTTAAGCCCACGTTTCACGCCTGTCAAGAGGTTCGGCGACTCTCGAGCACCACGGACACGGAGAAGGCCCCACGGCGATGCGCCGAGGGGCCCGAGGGAAGAGCAGGTGACGGGAGCGGACGCCGCCGCCGGGCTGCAGATGGATGCGGAGTGCGCAGGCCAGGTGCTCGCGAGGCTGGTGGCTGCGGGGCGGCCAGGTCAGGGGCCTGCGATGCGGGCGGCCCCCCGAGGGGCACCCAGGTCGCGGGAGAGGCTGCGGGCGGTCTCGCGGACCGCGACAGCGAGCTCCTGACGTGCTGATTCGGCCAGCAGCCGCTCGACCGGACCCACAATGGCGATGGCGCCCACCACCTCGCCGGAGCGGTCAAAAACAGGCGATGCGATACCCGCGTCCCCGATGGCGGACTCCTGGTCCTCGATCGCGTAACCCGTCCTGAGAATCTCCTTCAGCTGGCCGGCCAGCTCCTCCGGGTTGGTGATGCTGGTGCCGGTGAGGACCGCGAGCTCGTCGGCGAGCAGCCGCTCGCGCTCGGCCGCAGGAACGAAGGCGACGATGGCCTTGCCCAGGGCGCAGGTGCTCCACGGGATGCTGGCGCCCACCTCGAGGATCTGCACGGCGCCCTCCGGCCGGAAGGCGTGGTGCACCACCAGGACATGGTCGCCCGTGAGCACGGCCACCCACACGGCCGCGTTCGCCCGGGTCGCCAGCTGGTCCGCCCAGGTCAGCGAGCGGGTCCGCAGCTCCTGGGTATCGAGGTAGGCGTTGCCAAGCTGCACCAGGTCCGGGCCGAGCTGGTACTTGGAGCTGTCCCGGTCCTGCACCACAAGCCCCTCGGCCTCCAGCGTGCGCAGCAGCGCGTGGACGGTGGGTTTGGCCACGCCCAGGCGGTCGGCCAGCTCGGTCACACCCAGCCGGGGCCCAGTGGACGCGAGCTCCCGCAGGATCTGGACCGCCCGCTGCACCGCCTGCACCATGAAAAAACTCCTTGTTCAGTATTGCTGAATCGTGTTCCGAGAATTAGCGTATGTGTTCATGAGCAAACTTGTCGGCATCGTACTCGTGTCCCACAGCGCCGAGCTCGCCGCGGGCCTTCGCCTGCTGGTGGAGCAGATCGGCTCCGACACAGTCCCCCTCGCCACCGCCGGAGGAACCGCCGAAGGCCGGATCGGCACCAGCTACGACCTCGTCCTCGCCGCGATCCGGCACGCCGACCGCGGAGCCGGCGTCGTCGTACTTCCCGACCTCGGCAGCTCCGTCCTCACCGCCCGCACCGTTCTGGAAGACCATCCCCGCCCCGACGTGCTGATCGTCGACGCGCCCTTCGTCGAGGGAGCCGTCGCAGCCGTGGTCACCGCCGCATCCGGCGCCGACCTGAAGACCGTCGCCAACGCCGCCAAGGAGGCCCGCAATGTCCCCAAGCTCTGACGCCACCGCCACGACCGCCACAACCACGGCGAGTCACGAAACCATCGTCATCCTGCCCGCCAACCTGCACGCCCGTCCCGCAGGCCAACTCGCCCGCGCCGCATCCCGATTCACCAGTGCCCTACAGCTGGAGCACAGCGGCCGGACCGTCAACCCGACCGGCGTCCTCGCCGTTATGGGGCTGGGCGCCACAGCCGGAGGCACCGTGACCGTCCGCGCCGAAGGCCCCGACGCAGAACAGGCCGTCAGGGCACTGGCCGACATCCTCGCCACCGCCGAATAACCCGGCCGACCGCCACCGCACCGATCGAGCCGCCGGCTTCCGACATGAAGAGCAGAGACGAGTGGAGGTGGCCGAGGATGACCAATCCCGCCATAACCACGTCTGACACCGACGTGGCCCCGCCCCCGCGGGGCGAGTACATCTGCCCGCTGCCGCACATCGTGGAGAGCGTTTCCGCCGTGCGCCGCCGCGCACGGCGGATCCTGACCCACTGGGCCCTGCCCACGGAGACATCCGACGACGCCCTCTTGGTGATCTCCGAACTGACCACCAACGCGATCGCTCACGCACTGCCCCCAGCAGCACTGCGGTTGTCGATGTCCGAGGTCGGCGGCCGTCACGCCCTCCGCATCGAGGTCACCGACGCTGGGCCGGTACAACGACCGCGCCGACCATCCGACCGCCCGCACCCTGCGGAACATGAGGAACACGGACGCGGGACCGGCATCGTCGCTGCCCTTTCCATGCGACACGGCATATCCCACCACCTCCAAAGGATCACCCGATGGGCGGACCTCCACGTGGCGTCAGACCACACCGGCAGTGCTGTCCCTGCAAGCCCTTGAGAAACGTCCCGCCGGGGCACAGGAACGGCCACCCGCGAAGAAGCCCATGGCGATGACATGACTGGCGGCTCCACCTCGCCGCACATTCGGGGGTTGACTTCCGACCGAGCACCGGCTGCGCCTGCGCGCGCAGGTCGTCTTGCGCGCGGCGCGCGGACGCTCCAACGCGCGCATCGCCCTTGAGACGGGGCTGCACCTGGACACCGTGCGCACCTGGCGGGGCCGGTTCGCCGAGCCGGGCTTGCCGGGCCTGGCCGACCGCAAGCGCACCGGCCGTCCGGCCTCCTTGACCCCGCTGCAGGCCGCCCAGGTCACGGCGCCGGCCTGCCAGCTGCCCGCCGAGACCGGCGCGCCGCTGTCCCGTTGGAGCCGCCCGGAACTGACCCGCGGGGCTGTCGCGCGCGGCATCGCCCGCTTCCTGTCGGCCTCCACCGTGCGCCGGTGGCTCACCAGCTACGCGATCAAGCCCTGGCAGAACCGCTCCTCGATCTTCATCACCGATCCCGACTCCGCCCCAAGGCCGAGCGTGTGCTGGACCTGTACGCCCGCACCTTCAATGGCGAGCCGCTCGGTGCAGACGAATACGTCATCAGCGCGGACAGGAAGACCTCCCTCCAGGCTCGCCGCCGCTGCCGGCCCACCCTCGCCCCCGGACAGGCCAGTCGGAGTCGTCCTGATCGGTGAGGATCGTCTGGAAGCGGTGGCCCTCGTGATCGGTGAACGAGAGCTGAGCGCCGAGGTGCGGCCGCCGGCCCGCTTGCGCATCCCCAAGAGCGCGCCCGAGAGCGCCTCGTCAGCCCGGTCCTGTCGGAGACCTGGGTGAGCAGCGCCGAGCCCGCATCGCAGACCAAACCCTCCCCGTCCGCCGTGACTTCTACGGTGAATGAGCGGCCATCGCGCTGCACCTTCAAGCGTCCGGCAGGGTCGATCTGTATGAGGTACTGGACCGCTGCCGGCAGGAGGGGATGACTCACGTGATCCTTGACGGCACGCTCATCGAGTCGGACCGTCTCACCGGCGTCCGTGAGAACGGCAACGACGTGTGGTGCAGCAAGAAGCACAAGGCGTTCGGCGGCAACGTGCAGTTCCTGTCCGCCCCGGACGGCACCCCGTTGTGGATCTCCGACGTCGAGCCCGGTTCCACCCCCGATATCACCGCCGCCCGCCGCCACGCGCTACCCGCGCGTTACAAGGCAGCCGCCGAGGGAATGCCGACTTTGGCGGACAAGGGCAATACCGGTGCGGGCATCGGTATCCGGGTCCCCGTCCGCTGTCCCAAGGGCCAGTCCGAGCAGGCCCTGCCCGCCGACACCCGCGCAACGAACGCCTTGATCAGAAACGTCCGCGCCGTGGGCGAACGCACCGCCGCCGAACTCAAACAACGCTGGCGCACCCTGCAACATGTCACCCTCAGCCCAAGCCGAATCGGCGACATCACCCGCGCCGCCCTCGTCCTCAACAGACACTGGAAGTGATCTTCACTGAGAAGACGTCACTGACTGGCCCGTTCTTCCTAGGGGTCGGCGGACGAGCCGGCTAACGCGCCACGCGGTAGCGGAGGTAGACGACTGTCGAGCTGAAGGTGCGGGTCTCGACGAGTTCGAGATCCACCCGGCGCTCGCGTTGGGGAAAGAACGGAATGCCACCGCCAACCAGCACTGGGTAGACCACAGCCCGGTACTCGTCGATCAGACCCAACGCGGCCGCCTCGGCGGCGAGAGTCGCGCCGCCGATCGCGATGTCGCCCTCCCCCGGCTCGGCTCGCAACCGCTCGATCTCCTCCGCCAGGCCGCCGGAGGCCAGGCGGGCACTGCCCTGCACCGCCGACAGCGTCGTGGAGAACACCACCTTGGGGAGCGGCTTCCAGAGCGCGGCCCACTCGAGCATTGAGTCGTCGAGCGATGGATCCTGCTCGGCGGTCTCCCAGTACAGCATCGTCTCGTACAGCCGTCGTCCCAACAGGTGGACGCCGACCTGTCGAATCTCGTCGATCCAGAAGCGAAAGACCTCCTCGTCGGGCACCGTCCAGCCGAAGTCGCCGTCCGGCCCGACGATGTAGCCGTCAAGTGAGACGCTCATCGAATAGGTCACGCTGCGCATCAGAAGTCCTCCTCGGTAACGGGTTCGACAGTACGACCGCCGGACGCCGCAGGACCCATCGCGACTCGCGGGATCCCCTGGGCCGAGTCACCTCACGAGATCATTTCGTTGAGAAAACCTCAATGACTACGTTGTTTCCCGGCCGCGCACGAACGGCCACGTGCTGTCGCGGAATCGTTCGAACGAGTCATGCCGCACTTCGGATGCCATGAGTGGTGTTTCCGCCACCCTGGCGTTCCTTTCCGCAGCACTCCTGCCGCCGGCACAGCCTGCACCGCACGTCAGAAACTCGCGGAATCATCTCTTCAATGGCGCTAAACCCTCTCCTCCACAAGGTCTCCACACGGCATACTCAGGCCCGGCAGCTGAGGGGCGCCTGGCATCATCCGATGTGTGGCAACGTTTCCGACAATGCGCGCCCAGTTGTGCTGTGAGCCACCACGCACTGCCGTACTGCTGTCATGAACGCCGGGAAGGCGAGCACACCGTAAGCGGCCGTTTCCGGCGGGCAAAATTCCGCTGTCCCGTACCAAGGTGACGAGCCAACAATTCGGGGCCCGTGGAACCGCCCAACGCACCCAAGCGGCAGACGCCGTTCCAGACATGCTGGTGGCGCCGCTGCGCTATGCCACCACAGGGCAAAGAAAGCATTTCGAGCCGAGTAACGATCCCGCACGCTTTCCAGGAGGCAGCTCATGGACAAGGCGCTTCATCGCACCGTTGCGCTCCTGACAACGGTGTTCGGCTGCACGCTGTGCCTCACCACTGGCCCGGCCAGTGCGACCCCCGGTACTCAGCCGCCCGGCTCCGCTGCCGCCGGCACGCTGGTGAGCAAGAACGGCACGTCGGTCACCGTCACCGCCGCTGTCGGCCTGGGCAATACCATCTCCGTATGGCAGGTCGGCGACACGATCCGGGTGAGGGACACCGGTGACACCATCGTGGCTTTCGGCGGGTGCACCGCGGTCAGCGCCACTGAGGCCGTCTGTCCGGGGGCCGGCAGCCTCACCGAGCTCGTCGTCAACGCCGGTGACCAGGCTGACAGCGTCGCGTCATCCCTCGCGAGTCCGGGGGTAACTCTCGTCGGTGGCGCGGGTGACGACAGCCTCCAGGGCGGCAGCGCCAACGACACCCTGGAAGGCGACGAAGGCTCCGACTTCCTCTCCGGTGGAGGCGGCAACGACACGCTCAACGGCGCCAGCGACCCGGACCGCATCTTCGGCGGCGCCGGCAACGACTCGATCGAGGGCCGGGCCGGCGCCGACGTCATCAACGCAGGCGCCGGGAATGACGTGGTGAGCGGCGGCAACGGCGGCGACCAGGTGGTCGCCGGCACCGGCAACGACTTCGTGGAGGGGGGCGCGGGCCGGGACAGCATCAACGCCATCGACGAGGTCAGCGGCAACGACTACGTCCAGGGGGGCACGGAGGTCGACAACTGCACGGCCGACCTGGGCGACAGCGTTACTGAGTGCCCGTGACCGGCGAGCGCGAACGGCGCGCAGACGGGCCCGCAGTGCCAGCGACACGACGAAGGAGACGCACAACCATGACAGCGCAACGTATCTACGCGATCCTGTCCGCCGGAGCGCTCCTCTGCGCTGCGCTGGCCGGCACCTCGGCCTCGGCGGCCCCGCTCACCACCGAGCCCCGGCACCTCGCGGACGCCACAGTGGTCGAGATGGTCGGTGGCACCCTGCTCGTCACTGCGGATCAGGGCGTGGCCAATGACATCACCATCCGCCGTCAGGGCAGCGTCGTCCTCGTGTCGGACAACGCGGACGAGGTGCGCGCCGTCGCCCCCTGCGAGACACGGTCGCAGAACACCGCGGCGTGCCCGCTCCCCACGGCCGTGCAGGTCAACGGCCGGGACGCGGATGACGACATCACGGTCTCCCCGAATCTGGATGTTCCGGCCACTCTCTACGGGGGCGACGGCAAGGACCAGCTCAACGGCGGCCCCCGCGCGGATCATCTCGTGGGCGACGACCCGGCCGGGGTCTTCGGCCTCACGGCAGCGACTCCGGGCAACGACACCATCAACGGTGGGCCTGGAAACGACACCATCTCCGGGCTGGGAGGGAACGACACCATCAACGGCAATGCCGGAAACGACACCCTCAACGGGGACGAGGGCAACGACACCCTCAACGGGAACCCCGGAAACGACACCCTGGCCGGAGGAAGCGGCAACGACACCCTGAGCGGCGACGAGGGCAACGACACCCTCAACGCCACCGACGGCGTCAACGCCAACGACAGCCTCGACGGCGGTCTCGCCTTCGACTCCTGCAACCGCGACATCGGCGACTCGATGGTCAACTGCCCCTGACAGCACCTCGGATGTGCGTTCGCGGCTGAGACCGCGTGAAGCGGCCGGCCGGGGCGCGGCCCGTTGCTCCTTGCCCCGGCCGACGGGCAGAGCACGCTGTGGGAGATCGTGTCCGGCGGTACCTGCCGCAGGATCTCTCCCAGCACGCGCCTGGGGGCAGTCGGGCGGGTGCAGGTCTCGGTGCGGTCAGACCGCCGGTGGTGGAGGCATCCGAGGCGGGCGATGCCGAATCCGATCACCTTCGGTCCGCCGATGGTCACCATGACACGGCTCCGGGCCGCGGTGGATGAGGCGGCGTGGATGTCGCTGTTTAAACCTGCCTTCCCGGCGCAGACGATAAGTGAACGCAGCCGTACATCCCCAAGACGGGAGAGGATCATCATGGGCATCATCGCCTGGATACTCATCGGCTTGCTCGCCGGAATGATCGCCAAGCTTCTGATGCCTGGCAAGGACCCCGGCGGCATCATCATCACCATGCTCATCGGTATCGCCGGCGGCCTTCTCGGAGGTTGGCTCGGCAAGGTCATCTTCGGCGTCGACTCGATCGACGGCTTCTTCGACCTCTCCACGTGGGTCGCGGCGATCGTAGGCTCCCTGATCCTGCTCGCCCTCTACCGGCTCATCACCGGAAACAGGCGCTCCCACCGGCACGCCTGACGGGCGGCGCGCGAAACCCACAGAGACGAGAAGCCCCGTAGCTCGTGCCTGTGTGGCTCCCACCGTCTGGCAGGTGGGAGCCACACAGGCACGAGCTACGCGTGTGCGAGGCAGGGGCCTCGATGCGGTCGGGTTGGGCGGCCCGGAAGCGTTCGATCGCACCGGGCGCCTAGTCGCTCGCTGAAGGGAACGCGTCGGCGCGGACATGGGGCATGGCGCGGCAGGCGACGCGGTATCGGCCGTTGGGCAGATGGGACGCCGCCGTCACGCGTACCGTCAGCGGGCCTGCCCATTCGTAGCCGCGGCTCTCACCGTGCCGCGCGAGACTGTCCATGAGCGCCTGCCCCACCTGCCGCGCGTGCCGGGCCATTTCCTTGTGCAGGCTGGAGTCGATTTCGACTTCGTACGCGTTGGGCGCCACCACACGGGTCTGGCTGCACACCACGGCCTGGTTGTCGCATTCGGCCCTCAGCTTGTCGAGCAGCTCGACCGGTTCACGGTGGAAGAACTTCGCGACCAAGGCGTCCTGCCAGCGTTCAAGCGCCTGTTCCCACTGCCTCAGAGTTCCCATGACACTTCGCGTGCCCGTGACACCGCCTGATCACGCCCGTGCCCAAGAGGCGACGTCGCCCGCTTCTCTCGTTCAGACCTCAGTGGGCACCTGATGCCGTCCGTTTTCTCCTACACGATCTGGATGAGAGCCGTGGGTCCGCAGCGCGCCGGCCCAAGGCTCGGCTCGGCGTCCTGGGATGCAACGCGGAAGGCACGCAGTGGCCCGCGGCCCAGTCTTGACAGTGCCCTGTCAGGCCGCAAGGCTGACCGACCAGTCGGTACTGCTGCAACACCTGCGAGCACGAAGCGAGAAGGGAGTCTGGCGAACGCCCGGCTCTCCGACTTCCCCGAGAGGTGACCCATGGGTGCAGCACGAGAGGCCTGGCGCCGGCTCGAGCCCCTGCACGGCATGATCTATTTCGTTCCCGAGGGCGCGCGACGGTACAAGGAACTCGGCCTCAGCGGGCGAGCCGGCTACTTCGCGTCCAGGAGTGCCGTCTTCGGCCGGGCTCCCGCCGAGCTGGTCATCGCCACCTTCTACAACTTCAACCCGGATGTCATACGGCGGGTACTCCCCCAAGCGTGGGCCGCGGCGACGCCGGAGCAGGTGCTGCACGCGCGGCATGCCGCCGTGCGGGAGGCCCTGCGGCGCGCCGGCATCGGGGAGTTGCCCGGGCTGGAGGACATCCTGACGCTGACCCGTCGTGCCGCCGAGGCGGCCGGCGAGCATGTGCACGGACGCCCGCTGTTCGCCGCCCACGCCGCCCTGCCCTGGCCGACGGATCCGGTACAGCGGCTGTGGCACGCCCAGACCCTCCTGCGGGAGTTCCGCGGAGACGGCCATGTCGCATGCTTGCTCAGTGAAGGTCTCAGCGGCCTGGAGGCCCTGATTCTGCACAGTGCCACCGGCACCGTTCCGGTCGAGTTCCTCAAGAGCAGTCGCGCCTGGCCCGAGGAGAAGTGGACCGCTGCTTCGGGGGACCTCCGTGAGCGAGGTCTACTCGACGGCGACACCCTCAGCCCCGAAGGCGTCGCCGTGCGGCAGCACATCGAGGACCGCACCGATTCCCTGGCCCTGCCCGCCTACGCCGCTCTGGGGGAGGCGGACTGCGAGCGCCTCGCGGAACTGGCGATGCCGTTCGGCCGCGCCGTCGTCGAAGCAGGCCTCCTCACCGTGGGCTGACGCGAGCACCGGGCCGCCTTGTCCGGGCTCTGCGTCGGCGCTCAGATCCGCCAGGTCCTGATGGTGTCGGCTGCGTCGAACACAGTGGCCTTCCCGGCAATCAGCTGCTTGGTGAGTTCTACGAGTTCTCCGTAGGGAGCGTCGATACCTGCTCCGCTCGCGTGCATGTAGGCGATGGTCACCGCACAGGAAAAGCGGACGTTGTAGGCAGGCAGCGGCTTGAGCAGGACGAGTGTGTGGAGCAGAGCAGCGGCGCGCCACGCGGGATCGGAATCGACACCGAGACGGGGCGGGTCCACACGGTGCCGTGCCACTGCTGCGACCAGCGCCGAGAAGTCGGAGACGACCGCCTGATCGGGCATAGCGATCTCCTGCTGTTGCAGGAGCCACTGCACGTCGATGTGAAGGATAGGCGGCATCAGTCAGGCGGCCCGGCCTGCACTGTTTTCGGCAGGGCCGTCGTCGATGCCGGCATCGTCGATGGCTGCGGCGAGCGCGGGGTCGTTGAAGACCCGCTGGAGCACCTCAGCACCTTCCTTGAGGGCACGGTGCTGGGCGATGGCATCCGCAGTCGAGGCGCGGACGAACGCCTTCATCGTCATGCCGAGCGCCGAGGCGATCTCCCGGATCTCCTGGAGCTCCTGATCGGGGAAGTCAATGTTGAGAGCTGACATGGCCCTTACGGTACCCCCTGGGTACCGTAAGGTACATTTACCCAGCTCATGACGCCTTGCGGCGGGTACCGCACTTCCTTTTGGCGCCCGCAGCCGCGAGGGTGCGGCGGCTGTCACGGCAGATCGGTGCGTCCCAGCCACGCCGGCTTTACCGGCACCCCGTCCGGGTATCGCTCTTCGGACGGTGACGGGGGCGGCACCGTGTCCGCAGGCTCCGGCCCGGCCTGGCGTGTGGCCGTGGGCTCTGCCGGCGCAGCGGTGTCCTCCACCAGCTCCGCGATCGTGAACCGGGTGCCAAAGGACTGCCAGCTGCCATCGATGACCAGTAGGAAGCCGTCGCTGTTCCGGAAGAGCCGGCGGCGCTTCGGGCTCCTGGGGTGCTCTGGCGTATAGCGCCGGGCACGCCTCTCCAGCTCCGCCAGCGCCTCTTCGCGCGCACCCTCCACGTGCGCCATCACGTGTGCCTCCGCGTGCTTGCGCTCCCCCATGCCCATGGTCGTCTCGACGATCAGTCCCCAGGTCGCCATCGCCACCCCTTCCCGTTGGAATCAAACACAGCCTAAAAAGGCCGTATACGGCAGAGCCCAACTCGATCTCCTCCGCACTCACATCCTCCTCAGAACGTGAACGAGAAGCCCAACCTTCACGGCGGCTGCGGACGTATTGCTCGTCGGCCGATCGGTTGGTGCGTGCGACGATCCTGCCGTGGAAGCCACTGACGATTCGGATCGGAGCGGTGCCCGCCTCAGGTGCCCGTCAGGCGCTGGGCATGGCGCGCCTCCTCGGCGGTCAGGTCACTGCGCCGACTGCTGTGCAGCCGCCAGTGCGTGACCGCACCGTCGGGGCCATGCATCTGCCCGGCGGACAGGGCGATGTCGATGCGGTCACGCACCACCTGCTCGTCGGCGGGCTCGGTGGCAAACAGCGTCCGCAGAACCACCCGGTCCCCGACCTGTTCAACTCGGGTGTGGTGCGCGGCCAGCGGGCACGGTGGCGGGTGTTCCCAGTGTCCGCACAGCTCTACGGTGATTGCCGCACCTGGCGCCCGCAGGTCCGCGTCTGGGTGCGTGACGAGGACCGCTTCGTGGGCGTAGGCAAGCCGCATCAGCCCAGTATGTCGATCTCTGCCTCCTTCCTCACTGTCCGAGCAGGCCGAGCCTCAGAAGGAAATCGATGAATCCGCACTGTCCGGAATCCGCAGGAGTCCATACGAATGAGCGGACGGGCTCATTTCTTACTATCCCGCGGGCACTTGCCGGACCTACCGTCGCTCTGCTCCGCACATTGAAGGCGAAAGTGCAGCAATGTACGCACGATTCAACCATTGGGGGCACCACCTATGCGCAACCTGAGACACGCGCTACTGCCGCTGGCCACCACCGCGTTACTGGCGCTGGCCGGGGCAGGTCCCGCCTTGGCGGGACCCGCCGACTCCGGTTCCGGACCCGCCGCCGTGCCCGCCGGGGCCGCGACCACCGCCAGTCCCACGGCGCGGCTCTCCAACGGCACGCCGGTCGACTCGGCGGCAGCCGCCGCGCTGTCCCGATACTGGACACCAGAGCGGATGAGCAAGGCCGTCCCGCTCAACGTGAAGGATGCGCCGCGGGCAGTCCGCGTCAAGGCCGGACCCACCGGCCCGCCGGGATCGACCTCGCCGGGCCGAGCGCGGTCGGACACCAAGCGGACGCTGGTCAACGAATCCGCAGCGGTGGGCAAGGTGTACTTCACCAACCCGAGCAACGGACTCAACTACGCCTGTTCTGCCAGCGCTCTCAACAGCGCCTCCAAACAGATGCTCATCACAGCAGGGCACTGCGTCCACGGCGGCAGCGGCGGCACGTGGATGACCAACTGGGTCTACGTCCCGCGCTACCGCTCGGGCGCCCGCCCGTTCGGCACGTACGCCGCCAAACAGTTCCGCACCTTCAACTCCTGGATCAGCAGCAGCGACCTCGGCCGGGACGTTGCCATGGTGACCACCTGGCCGCTCAACGGCAACAAGATCGTCAACGTCACCGGCGGTCACGGCCTGAGCTGGAACTACTCGCGCAACCAGGCGATGACCGTGATGGGCTACCCGGGCAACCGCGACAACGGCGAGCTCCAATGGGCCTGCCAGGGCACCACACGCGGGGTGAGCGACGGCCGCATCGAACTTCAGTGTGACTTCGGCCCCGGATCCAGCGGCGGACCATGGCTGCGGGAGTTCAACGACGCCAACGGCCTGGGGAACGTGAATGGGGCGATGAGTACGATCTCCTCGGGCGGATGGAACCGGAGTTCCTACTTCGACGACGCGGTCAAGGGCATGTTCGACGCCCAGGGCAGCGTCACCTGACCTCCTGACAAGGAACGGTCCCATGGGTCACAGCAGCTCCCGCCGATGGGGAGTCGTGGGCGTCCTGCTTGCCGCTGTCGCGGCGACAGCCGCATGGCGTACCGCCACGGCCAACCGGGGTCCCGAGCACCAGCCGGACCCCAGAAGCACCGGCAGCGAGGTGCGGCAGAGTCCACAAGAGGTGCAGGACTACTGGACACCGGAACGGGCGACAGGGGGCCGGCCCGCACCTATGCCGGAAGACGGCTGAATCCGGCGGATGGCTCAGCCGGACCGCGGGGTGGCGCGGGCCCGACGGCGCATCGCCTTCGCCCACTCCATCCGTTCCCCATCGGCCGGAAACACGCACACGATCATTCGGAACGCAGCCCCTGCCCATGTCCGCGGTTCCTTCCTGATGTACGGGATTCGGGGAGTGCCAGTACCTGCCTCCCGGCGTCGTCCCGGTCGGAGACACGCCCCTCTACGACACGACCACGGCCCGACGACGAGCCCCACCCGACCTCAATTACGCCCGCTGTGCCTCGGCACCGGTCGCAATCGGGGCCGGGTGGGGCATTTCTGCGTTCTGGTTCCTCGCCACTCGTCGGTAGCGTCGCAGCACATCCACGCGTCCCGTCATGCATTCTCGACCCGCTCCCGTGATCAGTTCCTCACGCCCCTGCCGTGGTTGCTCAACTGCCTGACCCACTGATGACCGGATCGGTCCGCTGCCGGACCCGATGCGGCCTGTCGCCACCCCGCTCGCGCGGCTCAGGATTGGGGACATGACCCGAGCACTGATCGTCATCGATGTCCAGGAGTCCTTCCGCGCCCGTCCGCTATGGGCAACCACCTCCGACCTGAAGATCGCCGACCAGGTGAACCGCCTGGTCCGGCTCTCCCGTCAGGCCGGGGATCTGGTGGTGTGGGTACTGCACGCCGAGCCCGGCACCGGCGATGTCTTCGACCCGGTCCTCGGCCATGTCCGGCTGATGGAGGAGCTGGAGCGAGCGGATGGGGAGCCGCTGATCCACAAGACCTCCCACAACGCCTTCACCACCACCAACCTGCAGCAGCTCCTCACCGAGCGCGGTATCCGCGAGCTCACCGTCTGCGGCATCCGCACCGAGCAGTGCGTGGAGACCACCACCCGCGTCGCCAGCGACCTCGGCTACCAGGTCACCTTTGTCATCGACGCGACCGCGACCAATCCCATTCCGCACCGCGACGCTCCCGCCGACCAGAGCGTCGCCGAGCTGCTGGCCGACCCCCGCACGCTGCCTGCCGAAGAGGTCATCAGGCGCACCGAGTACGCCCTCGCCGGACGCTTCGCCACCATCGCAACGGTCGACCAGCTGGAGGCCGCAGCAGGACTTCAGGCATGATGACCGAATCGTGAGCCATATCGTCTTCTTCCTGGTGCCCGGAGTCCACTTGCTGGACCTGGCCGGCCCCGCGCAGGTCTTCTCCACGGCCGCCGACTTCGGGCACCCCTACACGCTCGCCTACGTCGCCGAGCAGCCCCAGGTCTCCAGCGCCCAGGGGCTGCCGCTGGTGGCCGGGCTCGACTGGCCCGAGCTCGGGCCCGAGGATCTGATTGTCGTGCCCGGCTGGCGGAAAGTCGCCCTGGCCGACGGCCCCGCCATCGGCGCTGCCTCCCTACAGGTCCTCCGGGACCACCACGCCAGGGGCGGGACGGTGGCCAGCGTCTGCGCCGGAGCCGAGGCGCTCGGTCAGGCCGGCCTGCTCGACGGCCGCCACTGCACCACCCACCACGACGTGCAGGACGAGCTGGCCCTGCGCCACCCCAAGGCGGTCGTCGTCCGCGACGTCCTGTTCACCGCCGACGACCGCGTGATCACCTCGGCCGGCATCGCCAGCGGCATCGATCTGGCCCTGCACCTGGTCGCGACCCGGCACGGCCCGGCCGTCGCAGCCCAAGTGGCCCGGGACATGGTCGTCTACGCTCGCCGCAATGGCCATGAGCCGCAGTCCAGCGCGATGTTCCGGCATCGGTCCCACCTCGACGACACCGTGCACCGCACCCAGGACCTCATCGACGCCCGCTTCGACCAACCGCTCCCCCTGCCCACCCTGGCCTCGTCCGTCGGCGTGAGCGAACGCACCCTCACCCGCCTCTTCTGCCGGGCCACCGGGCTCACCCCACTGCGCTACCAGCAGACCCTCCGCCTCGAACGCGCCCAGCAATTGATCAGCCACGGCGCGACGATCGACGCTGCCGCCCGCTCAGTCGGTTTCGAGGACCCGCGCATGCTGCGCCGCCTCCGCGCCCGCACGGCCTGACTGCGTCAGGCAGCGGTGTTCTGTGGACATACGCTGTGTTGCCTCAGGTCGTGTTGCGGCCGAGAGGTCGAGTGTGGCGGGAGACTGGCGGCTCTTCTGGATCGGCGCCGAACCCGCTAAAGCTGACGGTCATCAGATTTCGAATCTCGCCGGAGGCGGCTGCGACGTCGAGCAGTTGGCTGCACACGGGCAGGAGGCGGTCGAGGGATTGCGCGCGCTCCGCCTCCCATGTCCGGCTCGCGGCCTTCTCCACACGGCGAACCGCCGACTGCGGTGCCGCAGACAAGCAGCCCGGGGGCCGTCTGGTACGGGAGTGTCGCCACACCTGAGTGTCCAGGCCCGTTAGCGTCTGCGGGCCCGGCCGGTCCAGCCACTGCCGATACCTGCCACATGCAGGGCCAGGAGGGTAAGGCCGAGGAGCATGATGTTCCCGGAGGAGAAGGTGTCGTTGGTCGTGATGTCGGCGGCGTTGATGAGAAAGGCGATGAAGAACAGCACTGCCGCGGCTATACCAAGCATGGAGCGGCTCCCTTTTCTTCGTTGTGGTACGGCTCGTGTACCCCCGCATTCCACTGCCAGACCCGAAACGCCGAACACCGCGCGACGCGGTTCGGGGCCTGGGGGTGTAGCGGTCCGGGCAGACTGGGCGCCGGTTCTCCTCGCCTCGCTCGAACTCGGCAGAGGCCGCATTGAGTTCGTCAAGTGAGTCGACGCGCGGGACGGCGGTGAGGCAGTTGCGGCGGAAGTAGCCGACCTGCCCCCTCCACCCCGCCCTTCTCATGGGCCCCGCACCGTCGCCGGACGAGGGACTCAGGCTTCTGCACACCGGTGCCGATTGCCCATGGGGATGTCTTGCTCGTTGAGCAGCCTGGTGCCGGGCGCCTGGGGTCTTCCTGGTGGAATGGTGCGCGCAAATGGCCCGGGCTGCGGCATGATCGCGGGCATGTTGATCGATCACGAGGGCCGTTCGCCGACCGTGCACCCCACTGCCTATGTCGCGCCGACCGCGACACTGAGCGGGGACGTGCGAGTGGGAGCGGGGTGTCGGGTGCTGTTCGGCGCCGTGCTCACTGCCGAAGGCGGTCCCGTGGAACTCGGCGAGGACTGCATCGTGATGGAGAACGCGGTCCTGCGCGGGACACGCCGCGATCCACTGAGCTTGGGGCGGCAGGTCCTGGTCGGCCCCACCTCGTACCTGACCGGATGCTCGGCGGAGGACGAGGTATTCCTGGCTACCGGCAGCCGGGTGTTCAACGGCGCGCGCATCGGGACGCGCTCGGAGGTGCGCCTCAACGGCATCGTGCACCTGCGCACGGTGCTGCCCGCCGACTCGATGGTGCCGATCGGTTGGGTAGCCGTGGGCGACCCGGCGCGGATTCTTCCGCCCCAGGATCACGAGGCAATCTGGGCTGTGCAGAAGGAACTGGACTTCCCTGGCTACGTCTTCGGCCTGGACCGGCCGGCTGACGGCGAGAGCCTTATGCCGGGCATCTCAGAGCGTTTCGGTAGGGCCCTTGGCCGCCATCGGAACGACCGTCAGATCTGAGCCTACGCCCTTGGCGGACTGGAAGCAGCACGCGCGAACTCGCCTCGCGGTCCGCAGGCTCCGCCATCAGCGCATGCCGGAGAAGGCTGAGGTGGAGTCAGATACCTACTCCAGGAGAACTACATCTTCGGCTTGTCCGTACCTGTCTGTCACCCCTGCCCGTCGGGGTGGGGCACGAAGGGCCGCAGGTCGAATTCTCCGGCGTGAACAACGCTGTAGCTGTTCTCCGGGACAGTGTTCCAGGCGCCAGGGAGGCCGCCCAGCGGCTCGGAGACGACAAGGCGGGTGCCCTCGGACACATCCTGGAGGAACTCCACATCGGGGTGGAGGGCGCGCAACGTCTCCACCCGATTGCTGTAGTACAGCGAGCGGGACGCACCCTCACTGGAGTAGCGGAAGGTCCACAGCTGTTCGCCGTCACTCACGGCAATCGTCATCTGGAGAGGGAACTCCACTCCCTCTGCCCGGCCCACCGTCTCGACGTATCCGGCCATCCGCGCCACGGCGCCGGGCACGTCCTGGTCCAGGCCGAACGTGAGGGCCAGGAAGAACATGACCTCGGAGTCCGTCGACCCTTCGATGAGGGAGAACAGCACGGGGTCGACGGCCATGGCGAGGTCACGCCGCAACCGGTGGAAGTCGGTGATCGCGCCGTTGTGCATCCACATCCAGCGGCCGTGACGGAACGGGTGGCAGTTGGTCTGCTGTACGGCCGACCCGGTCGAAGCCCGGACGTGGGCGAAGAACAACGGGGACCGGACATGGCCCGCGATCTCCCGAAGATTGCGGTTGTTCCACGCCGGACCCGTGTCGCGGACCACGGCCGGAGTGGCCGCGTCCTCCGCGTACCACCCGACGCCGAAACCGTCACCGTTCGTCGTCTCGACCCCGAGCCGGGAGTGCAGGCTCTGGTCGATCAGGGAGTGCTCCGGCCGGTAGAGAACGTTTTCGAGCCGGATGGGCGTACCCGAGTAAGCGAGCCACCGGCACATGGGCGACCGTTCCCCTTTCCGCTGGTTTCCGCTGAATGAGCCTGCACCGTCAGTTAAGCCCCGAATCGGCTGCGGCGCTATCGCCCTTCACCGCGTCGCTCGCAGCGCGGCAGGTCAGGTTTCCGCTGCCGGCCCGCTTTCCCCATTCACTGGTCGGCAATCGGGTGATTGGCGTGGGCACCACGAGCCGGCGCCGCGAGGTGTCGCTGCCCGTTCGGCGGGCATCCGTCCACTAGCCGGCACCGTGGATGAGAGACTCCGGGCGGCGGTATGCAGAAGAAGAGGGACCGCTGCGGCCGGGCCGCGGAAAGGCAGTCGTCGTGCGCAGCGTGGGTGTCGAGGAAGAACTGCTGTTGGTGGACGCCGAGACCGGTGAGCCTCGGGCCCTGTCGGCGGCCGTGCTGGCGGCCGCTTCCCGGGAGGCCGTCCGCGAGGACAGGAACGAGGTCTTCGAAGCGGAGCTGCAACGCGAGCAGCTCGAGTTCGCCACCCGGCCGCAGGCCGCCATGGGGGATCTCGCGGACGAGATCCGGCGCTGGCGGGCCGAGGCCGCCCGCCAGGCGCAGGGAGTGGGCGCGGCCGTCGCCGCGCTGGCCACCTCTCCTCTACCCGTCAGCCCCTCGATCGGGTTCGGCGAGCGGTACCGGTGGATGGGTGAGCGGTTCGGGCTGACCGCGCAGGAGCAGCTCACCGGAGGCTGTCATGTACATGTTTCGGTCGACTCGGACGAGGAGGGTGTCGCAGTCCTCGACCGCATCCGGCCGTGGCTGGCCGTGTTCCTGGCGCTGAGCGCAAACTCCCCGTTCTGGCAGGGCAAGGACAGCCGGTATGGCAGCTACCGCAGCCAGGTCTGGGGCCGCTGGCCCTCCTCCGGTCCCGGGGAGGTCTTCGGCTCCGCGGACCGGTATCACCAACACGTGCGAGACCTGCTCGGCACCGGCGTGCTCCGGGACGAAGGCATGATCTACTTCGACGCCCGGCTGTCCCACCGCTACCCCACCGTCGAAATCCGGGTGGCGGACGTGTGCCTGGACCCGTCGACAACGGTGCTGCTCGCCACCCTGGCTCGTGGCCTGGTCGAAACGGCGTCCCGCCAGTGGCGGAAGGGCGAGCCGCCCGCCCGGTACGGGGTAGCCCTGTTGCGCATGGCCGCCTGGCAGGCCGGACGGTACGGTCTGGAGCACCAGCTGATCCATCCCCTGACGATGCGGCCCGTGCCCGCAGCGACAGTGGTGCGGGCGCTATTCGACCACGCGCGGGCCGCCCTCGAAGACACGGGTGACCTTGTGCCCGCCCGGGAAGCGATTCGCACACTGCTGGACACCGGCAACGGAGCGCGGGTGCAGCGCGAACTGATGGAGAGGACCGGCAACCTCCGAAACGTCGTCACAGAATGCGTGAGCCGCACCCAGGGCTGACCGCAAAGGCCGGACACCGCGCGGCACGACGGCTGGATCCCGACATCTTCCTGGTTCCGCAACGTCCATGGACGTGCGACCGGCGATCGCTAACTCGGAGACCTGAGCCAGGGTTCCGAAAGGTCGAAGTAGGTGACGTCCTGCATGAGGGACATCATTTGCTGGAATTCTTCCTTCATCTCGTCCGGCGGTTCCTTCTGCTCCCCCTCGCGGGCGGCCTTCTCCGAGGTGAAGTAGACCGCTTCGGTGAACCCACCGTCGCCGTGCAGCCCCACCGTGCCGCCGATCAGGTCCGGCCGGAACGCGGCAAGCTGTTCTTGGTCGGTCGCGTCGTACATCTCCCGGAAGCGAGCGGGGTCGGAGACCCGCCCCTGCATGATCTGGACGAAGCCCGCGTCGTCCGAGCCGCCCCGCAGGTACGACATGACTTCAGGACAGTTGTGGAAGGTGACCTCGCCGGTGAAGAGCTTCGAGGTCTCCGACCACCACGCGCTTTGTTCCGGCCGGTCGCTGTTGCGCTGCGCCGCTTCCGCGGACTCGAAGCGGACCACTCCCACAAATGTGCCGTCACCGGTCACACCCCCTGTGGAGCCGAGCCAGCCGGTAGCGCCCGCAGCGATTTCCGCCTGCCAGCGGTCGAGCCGCGCTCGCAGCGCCGCGGGGTCGCTGACGTGGCCTTGGATGACCTGAATGAACATGAGTACTCCTCGTACCGATCGCCAAGCCCATGGAGCCACCGGCTCCTGTACCCGACGCTAGGACGAACCGTCCGGTCCGGCGAGCCGTGAGGGTGAAAGGTAGGCCGATCAGCTGTAGCGTCCCGGGTTTACAGGCGACGGCGCGAAGCAAGGCCACCTAAAAGGTCCAGACAAAGCGACTGAGCCCTCTCTATACGCGCTCATGCACGGCCGGGACACCTGGGCACGGAGGCGGGGGTGCGGCCGACGGGTATCCCGGCGAGGGCGGAGACCAGCAGGGTGGCGGAGAACGCGCCAGTGGCGGCGTTTGTGGACCAGCCGGTGTCTGCGGTCAGAGGCGGGAGCAGGACGAGGAAGGCGCAGGAGACGATGCCTCAGCTGGTGATCTGGGTGGCGCACAGGGCGGGCAGCGCGGCGCGAGGCCGCGACCAGTCCCCTGTTCCGGTCGCGGCCTCGCGGGTGTGAAGGTCGGTCATTGTCAGGTCAGCAGCAGCCGCCTGCGGCGACCGGCTCGGCCGCACTGATCTCATTGGCGGCCGGGTTGGAGCAGCAGGTGCTGCCTTGCTGCTTCGTCAGGGTGTCGGCGTCAGCCTTGACGACGTACACCTCCCAGGGTTCCTTGCCAGGGGCGTGGACCCAGACCTTGTCCTGGAGCGCGTAGCAACAGGTGGTGTCGTTCTCCTCGGCGGTGGCCAGGCCCGCGTCACTCAGGCGGGTGGTGGCGGCTTGGACGGCGTCGGTGGTTTCCACCTCGACGCCGAGGTGGTCCAACCGGGTGTCCTCTCCCGCCGCGCCTTCGATGAGGACGAGCTTGAGCGGGGGCTCGGCGATGGCGAAGTTGGCGTAGCCGTCGCGGAGTTTGGCGGGCTCGGTGCCGAAGAGCTTGGTGTAGAAGGCGATGGATGCGGCGAGATCAGGGACGCGGAGGGCGAGCTGTACGCGGGACATGACGAACCTCCTGAGTAGGGGTTGAGGCTTCAGCAGCCGCCGGAGGCGGCCGGGGCTCCCATGTCGATCGGGGGCGTGGACGGAGCAGCGCAGCAGCCGCCGCCGTCCGCCTGGATGGCGTCGGGGTCGTCGAAGAGGCCCGCGCCACCGCAGACTCCGGTCTCGGGCAGGGTCAACTCGACGCGTTCGGCGGCTTCCTGGTCTCCGGCGAGGGAGGCGGCGACGGAGCGGACCTGCTCGTAGCCGGTCATGGCGAGGAAGGTCGGGGCACGGCCGTAGGACTTCATGCCGACCAGGTAGACGTCCTTCTCCGGGTGGGAGAGCTCGCCCGCGCCGTGGGGGTAGACGGTGCCGCAGGAGTGGACGTTGGGGTCGATCAGCGGGGCCAGCTCGACGGGGGCCTGGAGGCGCTCGTCGAGGCTCAGGCGGAGTTCGGAGACGAACGACAGGTCGGGGCGCAGACCGGTGAGAGCGATGATCTCGTCGACCGGGTCGTGGCGGCGGCCGTCCTCGGCCACGAGCAGCAGCTGGTCGCCGGCCTTCTCGACGGCGCTGGTGCGGAAGCCGGTGACGGCGTCTGCGTATCCGTCGTCGACGGCAGCTTTCGCCGCAAGTCCCAGTGCGCCGCGGGCGGGCAGCTGGTCGGCCTCGCCGCCCCCGAAGGTGGAGCCGCCGATACCGCGGCGCAGGATCCAGACCGCGTGCGTGCCGGGGGTTTTTTTGGCCAGATCGGCGAGGTAAGCGAGGGCGGTGAAGGCGGAGGCGCCGGAGCCGATCACGGCGGTGCGCTTGCCCGCGTAACGGGCGCGTACGGCAGGGTCCTTGGGGTCGGGCGCACGGTAGGAGATGCGGTCGGTGGCCGCCCGCTCGCCGAGAGCAGGGAGACCGTCACCGCCGATCGGGCTCGGGGTGGACCAGGTACCGGAAGCATCGATCACCGCGCGGGCGGTGATCCGCTCCTCGCTGCCGTCGGCGTTCCTGACGTGGATGGTGAACGGCTGCTGCTCGCGGTCGGCGTCGACAACGCGGTCGCGACCCAGGCGCGAGACGCCTGTGACACGGGCGCCGAAGCACACCTTGTCGCCGAGAGCGTCGGCCAGCGGCTGCAGGTACTTCTCCGCCCAGTCACCCCCGGTGGGGTAGGTCGCGCCGTTGGGCGCGGTCCAGCCGGTCGGGGCCAGGAGCTTCTCGGCGGCGGGGTCGACGAGCTCGGCCCAGGTGGAGAAGAGGCGTACGTGGCTCCATTCGCGAACGGCGCTCCCCGCCCTGTCCCCAGCCTCCAGGACCAGGGGCTCAAGGCCACGCTCGACGAGGTGGGCGGCGGCGGCCAGGCCGATCGGGCCGGCTCCGATCACCACGGTCGGCAGGGCGGCGGCGGGCACCTCGGTAATCGGCGCAGTCACGATGACTCCTCCTGTTTCGACATCCGTCGATGGCTTGCGCTGCCAGCATGGCACCTGTTTCGATGAGCGTCAACATAGACATTTATCAAAACAGCGTGGGGATGGGGCGTCTCGATGTCGCGGGCTCGTTTTCCAGCCCCCTTCGGCGGGAACCCAGAGCGGCATCCGCACCGGGATGAGGTGGTCGCCCACCTGCTGCACGCCGACCGGCTGGACGCGGAGATCCGTACCGACCACCGCGCAAGCAAAGAACGCCCACGCAGGCGGGTTTGCACTGTCGCTGCATAACGGATCGCACCTGGCAGCGCGCGGTGGTCCCCAGGCAGGGGGCAGCACCTGGGCGCTTGGTTCGATGTATGTCAACATAGACATATGTCGAATGTGAAGGCCTTGCCGCTGCTGGCGCCGGAGCCGGTCGTCGAGCCCTGCTGCCCGCCGCTGACCGAGCGCCCCCTCACGGCCGAGGAAGCGGTCCGCACCGCCGCGATGTTCAAGGCACTCGGCGACCCGGTCCGGCTGCGGCTGTTCTCGCTGGTCGCCTCGCACGAGGGCGGCGAGGCCTGCGTCTGCGACATCTCCGACGTCGGCGTCTCACAGCCGACCGTCTCCCACCACCTGAAGAAGCTCAAGGAGGCCGGCCTGCTCACCTCCGAGCGACGCGGCACCTGGGTGTACTACCGCGTCGAGCCGTCCGTACTGGCCGCGATGGGCCACATCCTCGGCCGCTACGCCACCTGATCCAGCCGCCGCCGTTGCTACGAGCGTCCTGGAGCAGGAACGGCCTGCGCCGGCAGGTTGCCTGGGGGGCTCGGGGAGCCGGTCGCCTGCCGGCGGGCCGCGCCTGGGCGAATGCGGACCCTCGGCCGTGGCGGGGGCTCGCCGGTCGTGGATGGCCAGTTGGGAAAGAAGCACCTGGCCAGGGCAGATACTCACCGGGCACCCTTCGCGGATCGACCGTTGAGTCGACACGCCCGCCGGAGTCAGTCGAGGAGTACGGGATTGGGCAGCGTGGCCGCGGGGTGCATGCGCAGGAGGGTGTGAAGGACTCCTGAGAGGCCGGACATGAGGCTGGGGGAAAACGCTTCGCGGGCCAGGCCGCCGACCGGGCCGCGTTGTTCGAGGCCGGTGAGGATTTCGGCGTCGAGGTCAGAGCGGTCGCCGAAGTTCAGGGACGTGAGGAATTCCCAGAGGCCGAGGTCGCCGTGACACAGGGTGTGGCTCCAGCCGAAGCCCTCGGCGGCGCAGGCGCGTGCTGCACGGTGGGCCATGTCGAGGTGGGCGGGATCGCCCGCGCGTCGGTGGAGGTCGAGCATGCCGACGCCGACCCCCGCGCTGCCGTGGCACCAGCTGGTGAAGAAGTCCTCCTCGGCGCCGATGCGGACGTCGAGCCAGTTGCCGTGCTCGGGTTGGTAGAGGGACTCCTGGTAGGCGAAGGCCCGCTCGGCGAGGTGAGTCCAGCCGCGCCGTTCGGCCGCGGAACCCGCGTCGCTGAGGGCGAGCCGGGACAGCGCCCAACCTATCCCGGTGGCGCCGTGGGCGAAGCCGCCGATGCCCTCGGGGTTGAGCCGGGTCGTCCAGCGGGTGCCGCTCGCGTCGACCGTGGCCAGCCCGGTCAGTCGGCGGCCGATGTGTGCGGCGGCGCCGAGCCAGCGGTCCTGCCCGGTCGCCTCGGCCAGGTTGAGGAGCGGGACGACTCCGCCGGCCGCCCCATTGAGGAGGTCAACCTCGACGTCGTCGTCGACGAGTCGGCCCTCCGCGAGCAGCAGTGCCCTTTCGGCGGCCCGCTCCAGCAGCCAGTCGTCACCGAGCACCCGGTGCAGCGCCATCCATGTCCACACCTGCGACGCGGCACCGCTGAACGCCCCGGGGGACGGCGTCGGCGTCCGGTCCTCGGTGCCGACCAGCACCCGCAGCGCCCCCTCAAACGTCTCGGCGACCCCCGGCACTTCGTCCGCCCGGCCGGCCCGCACCTCGGTCACGTACTCCGCGAGCGTCAGCGCAACCCCGCCCTGCCCGGTGTAGAGGTCGGCGGGCAGCACCCTGATGGACCACCCCGCGGGGATGAAGACAGGGCTGATCCAGGTGACCGTACCGTCCTCGCCGCGCACCGCCCCGTCGCACAGCCGCCGTACCATCTGCGCGGCCAGGTCGCGGCGGCGCCGCTCCCGGTCACGGGCGTGCGGGTCGCGGGCGGCGGCCTGCACCCGCTGAGGCAGCGAACGCTCATTGAGGTACGCGCCCACCAGCGCGTCCTGAATCACCGACTCCTCCAGCGCCAGGTCGGTGGTGCGCCAGTCCTCGACGGTGGTCCGTACGGCGGCCGCGTCCACGGTGAAGCCGAACATCGGTACGTCGCCGGCCAGTAGGTCCGCGATCTCGCCGTCGATGGCCGCGCGGTCGGTCGGAGCGCCGGGCAGTACCTCGGCGTTGCGCCGCAGGATGTCCCGGGCCCGCTCGACCGCCGCCGCCTCATCGTGCAACGACGCCGGGTGCCACAGCATTCGGCCGATGTCGACGTACGCCTGCGTCGGCCGCAGGATCCTCCGCGGCTGGGCGCCTTCGAAGCGGCGTAGCAGCCGGCACGGGTCGATCCCGGGCCGGCGCAGGTGCGCGGTCATCTCGCGGAAGCCGGCCAGGATCCGGTCCCAGTACGCGCTCAGCACCGGGGTGGGGCTGGGGTGGTTGCCCGCGGTGGGCATGGCCACCAGGTCCACCTGGAAGCGGGCCGCCGCGCTGCCGCCGTCCGCGATCACCGGGTTCGGGATCAGCGGTTGCTGGCCGGGCAGCGCCCCGACCCCGGAGATGTCCACCCCGCCGAGCGCGAAGCCGGTGCCGCGTACGGGCAGCAGACCGGTACGCAGCACCGTACGGCGGATGGCCGCCGCCGCCACGTCCACCGCGTCGCCCCGGCCGCTGGGCGGGAAGGGCGCCGGGGAGTCGAACAGCGTCTCGGCGTCCACGATCACCGGCACCGGGCCCGCGGCGATCATGTTCTCGGCGTGCATGTCGGTGCCGCCGATGAAGCGGAGTACGGCCAGCCAGTGTCCGACGTTGCGGTAGAACGCGGCGAGTTCGGCGCCGTCCGCGCAGTAGCGGTGGCGGACGAACTCGGCCCACCCGTAACCCTCGCGCGCCAGCGTCCGCGGCACCCGGATGCGCTCATCCGGCGCCGGAGCACCGGGGAAGTCCGCGTAGAGCTCGTCCAGCAGCGCGCCCAGCGCCACGTCGGCCTCGGACGGCCGCGGCTTGTACATGACGCTCCCGCCGGCGAAGTCGACGCGGCTGACCGTCAAGCCGCCCCGGTGGGTGTCGCCCGCCCCGAACGCGACGGCTCGCATCTCCCCCGCGGGTCGCCCCAGCAGCGGCCGCAGCAGTTCGCGGTCCGCGGCGAGCCGTTCGGCGAAACCGGCAGTCGCCGCGACCGACAGCCGCGCCACCGACGCGATCCGCGGGCCGGCGCTCGGGTATCGGTCGGCCAGCCGGTCGAGATAGCCCTCCTCACCGGCCTGCTCGATGTACGCGGCCCACGTCCCCGTGTCGGATCCGGCCGCTGCGCCCTCGCCGGC
Source organism: Streptomyces sp. CA-135486 (assembly GCF_050936555.1). NCBI lineage: Bacteria > Bacillati > Actinomycetota > Actinomycetes > Kitasatosporales > Streptomycetaceae > Streptomyces > Streptomyces sp. CA-135486. The sequence continues at coordinate 3,739,845 of NZ_JBNJMM010000002.1, read as the reverse complement.
ACGCCCGCCGCCTGCTGTCATGCGCAGCGCGTGCAGTTCAATCAGGAACAGGCGGGACAGCTTCGCGTGCAAGGACTTGAGCAGGGCGGTGTGGCCGGCCTCCAGCACCGCTTCCCGTTCTTCCCGGCCAAGGGCGTCCACGGCGGACAGCCGCCGGGCCAGCTCTTCCCGCCACGGTCGGGCGATGCTTCGCACGGGTTGGGCGAACCATTCCGCCTCGTCCCTCTTTTCCGGCGCCGATCCGCTCACCGTCCACCCTCCCCATTCCGCCGCAAGGTCGCGCCCTCCGGGGCGCCCCTAAGGGGCGAGGGGAACTGCGCGACCGGCCCAGACACATCTGCACCCGACACTCGGCCGGAACCGACCGAGCTGGAGGCCGCTGCATCCCTGCCGCGCGCCGCGGCGGGCGCCAACCAGCTCGGCGGGGTGCGGCGCGTTCCCGGGTGCGGACGCGTCGTGGCTTGGCGCGCAGTTCCCCACGCTCCTGTTTTTCGAACCGCACTGCGCAGGGGCGCCCCCAAAGAAGCGCACTCCGCAGGAGAAACGGTCAAGAAGCGCGCCCCGCAGGTCGCACTCCGTAGGAAGGCCCTCCGCAAAGGTCCCTAAAGGCGCCGCAGGCGATCAGCAACACCAGCTGCCGTGCGACCCGCTCGGGCTGGAACAGAAGCCGTAGAGGGAGTCGCTCGGGTCGGTGAGTGCAGCCTCGGCGGCGGCGCCGCCGACGTAGAGGGGCCCGGCAGGGTTGGTCTGGCCGTACGCGCTCTCGGCACCCGAAAGCCAGGCGTCGAGCACGGCGGTGGTGGAAACACTGGTCTGGGGCATCAGCGGCCTCCGGACGTGGGGATTGGGACGGATTGCCCAGCCCTGAGTATCGCCGGATTCGAACACCCGTCAGACGACCAATCTGGCCAAAGTCGTTTGGTGTTGGTGCGACGTACCGCTATCTGTGGGGCGAGCGGGACGGCGGCACGACGAGCGGTGACCGGGCGGGTGTAGCGGATTGCGGGCCCGTACGCGCTATGGGCCGGACCACAGACGCGTGTGAGGTGGCCGAAAGGGCTTGATACGGCAACCCGTGAGGACCCCTTCGGCGATGGGGATCGCTCCGAGACGGCTATCCGCGAGCACCTGCGAAGCCGCGGGATCAGGGCTGTGGTCCCACAACCCGCCCGACCAGATCGCCAACCGCAAGCGCAAAGGCCGCCGCGGCGGCCGCCCTCCTGGCTTCGACCGCGAGGCATACAAGCAGCGCAACACCGTCGAACAATGCATCAACCGCCCTGAAGAACTGGCGCGGCCTGGCCACCCGCTACGAGAAGACCGCCACCGTCTTCAAAGCCGGCCTCCACATCGCGGGCATCTTCATCTGGTCAGCGAGATGATCCGGGGGAATCGGCTTCGGGCCTTTCCGCAGAATCGGCGCGCCGGGCGCTTTAAACGCAGGGGCCGGACGGCCGAGGGCTCGAGGTGGAGCTGCTCGATCGCCTCGATCACGAACCAGGCGAGGTGGTCCTCGGGCAGCCAGTCGCGCAGGGCAGGGAGCTGCAGGGGTGCAGCAGCGTTTGGTCTCGATTGCATGTGAGGATGTTCTGTGGCATGCCCCGATGGTCCAATACGGCCTGGACAGCAAAGGTTTGTGCGACAGCCTCCTTGAGAATCAGGTACCAGAGTTGTCGACGAACCCCACGATATCGAGATATTCGATTTTGGGCGGGACGCCATAAATCCCCGTCACCTTGTCGACGAGCTCCTCCGTGAAGAAGGCGCGGCCTTTCTCCTCGTCATCCCACACGTAGAAGTTCCTTGCCTGAGCGCCGTCTTCGTCGAGCATGAAGCTCTTGAAGCGAAGGCCGGCCATGCCTTCGAACGGTCCTCGGAGTTCGCCGGCAATCTTTGCGATAGTTGAACGATCGAACTTGTCGGTCTGCGCGAAAGTCACGAGCACGCCGATCATCGGGCCTCCTATCGATCGAGTGATGCTAGCGGCGGATCCTAGTACACATGGCCGGAAATTCTGGTCGTCAGGCCGCGAGTCGGAGGTGCGGCTCGCGGTCGGCGATGCGGGCCAGGAGCGCGTCGAGCTTTGCCTGCGTGAACGCCTGCTCGAACGGGCGGGCTATTTGGCGGTGCAAGGACACCTGTTTTCCCCCGCGCCCCGGCGGCCGGGCAATAGCCTGCCTCCCGAGGGCTTGCTGATCCGGAAGAAGCGGCCTAGGCCGAGCCTGTCCCTGAGTCGGACAACTTCGCGTCCTACCTCGGTGGTTGAGGCACGGGGAGTTCACCCACAACAGAGCCCTCTCCGGCCGCCCGAAAAGCCGACCGAGTTGATAGCGCACCGCGATCAGTCTCCTCACCGCGGGCACCTCCCTCGGGGGCTACGCGGGGGGGGGAGCCTCGCCGAGACCCGCTGCCGGCCCCGCTGGGCGAAACCTCAGCAGTCTGTCTGCCGGCATGGCTGGAAACCAGGCGCAGTTGGTGCCAGGTGCAACCGCGGTGGCCGGGAACAGGATCGACCCCCGGGCGTGGTCAGTCACCCAAGACCCAGCATGTGCCGCTCAACCAGATGCGCTCCTCACCGCCCCACGAATCCGATAAGCCAAATGCATCATTTTCATCACATGATCGGTCCAGCACCCAACCCCGTCACGTGAAACGCCCTCCTCATGCGCGGGAGAGGAAAGGGCGTTGACTTGATGGACGAAAAGCGGGGGATGTCCCGGCGGTCGGTGCTTCGCACGGCTGCTGCTGTGGGGCTGGGTGCGAATGCCGCACCTGCGGCCGCCTTGGTGGCCGCCGCGACGAGTCGTGAGAAGGCGCACGACGGACCTGAGGGCGGCGTGCACCCGGCAGCGACGTTCCCCCCTGTCGACCCCGTATCCGCAACCGAGCGCCCGTTCATCTGGTTCGAGCCGCACCAGGACGACGGCCTGCTGTGGGCGTGGAAGCTCTTGACGCATCATGCGCTCGCCGGGCGGGAAGTACATGTCGTCCTCGCCACGGACGGATCCGCCTCAAGGATCCGGCGCGCGCTGAACGGCGACGAGTCCAACAAATACTGGGGCCGTCACTATCCCGAACGCGAGGGCTATGGCCATCTCACCCCCATGAGCCCGAAGGCCTTCGCCAAAGCCCGGGACAGGGAGCTGAAGGCGGCCAGCGGCCCGCTCGGCATCGTCCCGGAAAACCTGCATCTGGAACTGGACTGGCGGCAGCCGAAAATCGACGTCCTCAGAGCACGGGAACTGATCATCCGGTACGCCGATCTGTACCCCGACGCCGGGCTGTGCACGATGTGGTGGGGGGACACGGATCCGTGCCATTCCGCTCTCGGCACAGCGCTGCGGCAGCTTCACCTCGCCGATCCGGTGCGGTTCCCGGACTGCCGATGGGTGGTTCGCCGCAAGCAGGGCCCAACGGCGCCCGGCGCTGTCCCGTACCAGATCCCTCCGCAGTTTGCGGCGACTGCGCATCAGATGGCGAAGAACGCGTGCTTGGCCTACAGCTCGTGGGCACCGGGAGAGACGGAGGACGACGGCATGTACGCCATCGGGCTCCATTCGGTCGGCTCCGACCTCGCGGCAGTCAAACGCGGCGAACCGAACTGGATCGTGGAAACAGCGTGATCGCGCTGCGTGAGAACCCGGCGCACCGCACGCAGGAACGTCACCAGCGACGGGACCGGGTCAAGAAGCGGGACCGCGGTCTGCGGTGCGTCCTCATCGGCGGTCTCGGACCGATGCGCCTCCCAAAGCGCAGACCGCGCCCCTGAGTGGCATAGCCGGTGCGCTCGCCCGCATCGTTGCGACATTCGTCGTGGATCGAGACCGTTGGAAGCGCACCCGGCAGGCAGATGCGCAGAGAGTTGCCGCCGGACGGCGATGGCCTGGCGGCTGGCCTACCGCTTGCGCACGACCGGAAACGTCACCCGCTGTCCGCGCTGTTGGGGACATGCCCCCAGATACGCCAGGAATCCGCCCGCTCAGGGGACCCACTTGTACTGACCTCCGCCGACCCACCTCACGGCCGCGGGATCGTCGAGGTCGACGTGGGGCATCCCCGCCTGGTGCGCCAGCCTGATCACATCCAGCACGTTGTAGGCCGGCCCGGCAATCTCCCCGTTGATCTCCACAAGGCGGTACGGCGGGTCGCCCGGCGCGACGCCGAGGACGACGATGGGGGTGGGGTGGAACGCCTCTTGAGCATCGTTGGTCATGCTTACAGCGTGTGGCAGAGCAGCGACGCGCACATCTCGAGCGGACCGGTGGGGGGACACCAATGCTTTACCCATGGGGTCAGAGACAGGAGTCCCGGGCCGTATGGTCAGCGAGGTCACGGACCTCACCGAGGACATCCGCAGCAGCAGAGCCCACGGCAACCAGCGATTGCACCACCGCCGGACAGCTCATGAGCTTGCTGACTTCTTCGCCGAACCCGGCGTCTGAGGCACTGGCGGCAGGGGCCGTTGCTGCAGGCCTTCCCAGCGGCGAGGGCTGTCAGGCTTCTTGCGGCTCTTGCTCGGGGCCCGAGTTTCGGGTCGCGACTTCTTCAGTGCCGACCTGAACTGAGCGCAGTCTGCCGACTGACCCGACGACCAGGGACATTGACACAACGACCGTAGCGCCCTGACCGCGCCAGGCGTGCACGGCACAATCCCGCCCGCTGTTGAGTGGCCTTCGCGTCGTCAGACGGTCCGTTACCTCGCGGTTGGGCCTGTCACTGCGGAACCGCCGTTGAACGGGGGTCCGCTGCCGCGTTGACCTCCCTGTCGTCCTCATGTGGTCCCTGCATGCGGAGTAGCACCAGCGCCGCCGTGGCCACAAGTGCACCTGCCCCTACCCACAGGGCCAGGTGCAAGCCGGAGACGAAGGCACTGTCGATGCTGTGCCCGATTGTGACAGCCAGCCCGTCTGTACGGCCGAACCCCGTGCTGCCCCCGGCTGTGACGGAGTGGACCAGTGCATCTGCGTCGAGGGGGCCACCGGCCGGCAGCTCGTCGCGCAGGCCGGCGCCGAATCGCGCGGTCAGCACCGCACCCATCACCGCGACTCCGGCTGCCCCGCCGACTTCACGGAGCATGTTGACCGTGGCCGAGGCCATGCCCGCCTGCGCAGGCGCCACCGCTGCCATCGCCGCGATCGATATGGAGCTGACCGTCATGCCGAATCCTGTGCCGAGGACGGGCATGAGCCAGCCGAACCGGGTGAAGCTCGCGTCCGCCCCGAAGAGGGTGAACCCCGCGAGCCCGGCGGAGAGCAGGATCAGGCCGATGGCCAGAGGGATGCGCGAGCCGAGGCGGGCGCAGATGCGTCCGGCCAGGACGGCGGTGACGGCGGTGAACAGGGTCGCGGGCAGCATGGCTAGGCCGGCGGAGGTGGGCGACCATCCCAGTACGTATTGCAGGTACAGGGTAACGAACACGCTGAGCCCGAAGAAGCCGAAGCCCACGGTGAACCCGGCCAATGCCACGGTGCCGGCAGTTCGGCTCGTCAGCACCCCCAGGTCCAGCATCGGCGAGGCGACTCGTCGTTCGATGGCCACGAAGCAGGCCAGGGTCACCACGGCCACGGTGAGGCCGCCCAGGACGAGCGGGTGGCCCCATCCGCGCACGGGCCCCTCGATCAGCGTCAGGACCAGGGCTCCCAGTCCAAGTACGGCGGTGATCTGCCCGGCTGGATCGGAGCGTGCCGTGGACCGGGGAACTTCGGGCAGGACCCGTGCGCCGAGAACCAGTCCGACGACGCCGACCGGCACGTTGATCCAGAAGGCGCTGGCCCAGCCGAAGTGGTCGACCATCGGGCCGCCCAGGGCCGGCCCGATGACCAGGCCCCCGCCCGAGACGCCGCTGTAGACGCCGATCGCCTTGGCCCGTTCGGCGGGCTCCGCGAAGACGTGCCGCAGCATCGACAGCGTGCCCGGTGTGAGAGCGGCCGCCCCTACTCCCTGCACCGCGCGCCCGGCGACCAGCACATCCACGCCTTGGGCGAGGGCGCAGACGGCCGAGCCGGCCGTGAAGAGCGCGAGTCCGGCGAGATAGACGGGGCGCCGCCCCCAGCGGTCGCCAAGCGTGCCGCCGGTCAACAGGAGCGCGGCGAAGACGACGACGTACGCCTCAACCACCCACTGCAGACCCGACGTTCCGGACTTGAGGTCTGCGCCGATGGTCGGTAGGGCTGTGGTCACCACGAGGTTGTCGAGCATTGCCATGAAGAGGCCCATGCACAAGGTCATGAGTATGACCCGCTTACGGGCTCTCGAGTACGCCATCACCGCCCCCTTTACCACGACTTGAGGCCCATGCCATGAACAGGGGACACTACCCCGGTCCGACATGCCTTCCTCGTCAGCCCCTCGACAGGTGTGGGTTCGCCGGCACCGCGAGGGAGGGCGCCTACTTGCGCTGTGTCCACGGCCGGTGGGCAAGACCCGACAAGGAAGGCACTTCGCGTGCTGTCCGCCGAGGACGCGCTGCTCGTGGAGTGACTGCCCGCCGCTGGCAACCGGGCAGAGATGTCCTCCGGGCCGGGTCGCCGCGCCCGGAGGGCATCCTCTGCCTTGCACCAGCACACGCGCGCCGTGCAGCACACGAGCATGCGTCTGCTTCGCCCGGGGCCGCTGCACGAGCAGCACCCTTGTGCCGCCCGGTCCGCCACCCACGTGTCATCGCGCTCTCTGGCACCAGGAGCAGCAGAGAGCAGCAGCGGACGCCGCACGTCACCGGCATGGTGCACATACAGCAGCTCTCTGCCCGGTGACGGTGGTTGCCTACTGTCCGTCGTCCAACGTGTGTCCCTATGCTCCTCACTTGGCCTGCCCGCCCGTTTCAGGAGGTGTCGTGCCACGCAACACGATGTTTTGCTACACCTGCGACTCCGACGAACCACATCGTCCCCTTACCGCCCCGGAGAAGGACTGGCTCAAGGAGCGCACGAGCCGGAAGAACGTCGAGGGGTTCTTCATGTGCAAGGCGCCAAACTGCCGGAATGTTCGCAAGGGCTTCGACAAGCGCCCGTTCGACCCCGTCATCCGTGTTCCTCTGCCTGACTGACCCATCGTGGGGCAGCAGCGCCGCGCAGCAGACACCTTCTGTTGCACGGCGCTGCTGCGCCTGCTGGACGGTTGGCGACGTGGCCTGTTGCACGAGCAGCAGCCGTGTGCCGCTTGGGGCCGGCTATCATGTGTCATCGCTCTCAGGCACCAGGCAGAGCAACCCACAAACCATGATGATGCGCGAGCGACGCGGGACTTGGTCAGGCGATACGGGGCTGCTCGTCCGCAAGGCGGATGAGGTGGACGTCACGGGCCGTCTCCCACAGCACTCCGGTATCGCGCGAGGGATAGCCGCGTGGCTTGCGGTCAGCGCCGTGGCGACGCCGGCCCCCAGACTGCGGAATGCAACGGCGTTCGACGCGCTGGCGGTCCCGGTGAGCTGTAGGCCCCCCTGCGCCGCGCGCCTCGTCGTCGGCCGCGCGTCGGCGGCGTGAAGCGGCTGCGGGCTGGATCAAGAGGCCCGAGGTCCCTCAGAATGACACCGCAGTCACCGCATAGCACGTCACGAGAGGAAGCTCCGTCGTATGGCCGGCAACGCAGACATGGTGGCCTTCATTGAAGCGCGGCTTGCCGAGGAGGAGCAGGTCGCGTGGGACGCCGGCGGCGCGAGCTGGAGGTGCCCGGCGGATGGGCCCGGAGAGGTCCACGACAGGACGTCCGCCATCGCGTTCACGGTGAGAGGAGCCGGCTACGACCGGCACATCGCGCTCCAGGATCCGGCTCGTACGCTGGCCCGCATCGAGACCAGTCGCGTCCTGCTCGGCGAGTACGCGGAGGTGGCGGACCGGGACGCCGACCGGCCGGACGACGACTTCGCCTCCGGCCGTGCCGTCGGACTCGGCTTCGCGGTGCGGCAGCTGGCCGCCGAATACGCCTGGCACCCCGGCTACAAGGCGAAATGGCTCCCCCGGTTCATCCGGTAGCGCTCTAGGGCGTGTATCGAAAGCGAATCTTGAGCGTGAGATGATCTTGATTCGTGGCGCGTGGAGATCTGACTGACGAACAATGGGCAGTGTTGGAGCTGCTGTTGCCGAAGGGCAAGAAGTCCGGTCGACCGCCGATATGGACCCGGCGGCAGCTGATCGACGGCATACGGTTCCGGGTCCGCACCGGCATCCCGTGGCGGGACATGCCGGAGGAGTACGGGCCGTGGGGCCGGGTGTACGACCTGTTCCGCCGGTGGCAGCGGGACGGCATCTGGCAACGGATCGTCACCGATCTGCAGGCCAGGGCCGATGCCAAGGACCTGATCACCTGGGACATCAATGTCGACTCCACCGTCGTCCGGGCCCACCAGCACGCTGCCGGGGCGCGAAAAGGTGCCCCTATGGTTTTCGTCAAGCTGCTGTAGTGGTCGGTGATTCGTAGAAGGTGCCGTCTCGAAGCATGGCGAAGAGTACGTCGGTGCGTCGTCTGGCGAGTGCGATGAGGGCCGCGACGTGGTGTTTTCCTTCGCGGCGCTTCCTGTCGTAGTAAGCGCGTGATTCCGGTTGCGAGAGCGATGCGAACGCGGCGAGGTAGAAAGCGCGTTTGAGCTGTTTGTTGCCGCGCTGGGAGGGGTGCTCGCCGCGGATGGACGATCCGGAACTGCGCGTGACCGGCGCGAGGCCGGCATAGGCCGCCAGATGCCCGGCTGTGGGGAAGGCAGTGCCGTCGCCGACGTCGATGAGGATGCGGGCTGCGGTCCTGGCCCCGATGCCGGGCATGGAGGTCAGGACCTGGGAAAGAGGGTGGGCCTCCAGCAGTTCCTCGATCCTTGCGGCGAGCAGTTTGCGCTGGTCGAGGACGGAGGCGAGCGAGGCGGCGAGGCTGGGGACGATTAGCGCCGCGGCGTCGGTGCCCGGGACAACGACCGTCTGCTCGTCGAGCGCGTCGAAGATGTCGTCTACCAGGCGCTCGGCCATCCGCGGTGCTTTGGGTCGCAGCAGCGTGACCAGCCGTCGTCGCCCCGCCTTCCTGATCTGGGCCGGGGAACCGAACCGTTCAAGCAGCGTGAGGACGGCGGGGTGGTCCAGCCTGGGGCCGAGGAGCTTCTCCAGGGAAGGGTGGATCTGAGTCAGCACGCCTCGCAGGCGGTTCTTGGTCCTTGTCGATTCGGTGGCGAGGTCGTCGTCGAACCCGACGATCATCTCCAGTTCGGCGACGGTCTCGTCGGCGAGCTCGAGGGCCCGCAGTGTGTGCGGCATGGTGCGGGCGGCATCCGCGATGACCTGGGCATCGCGAGCGTCGGTTTTGGCCTCGCCTGGGTAGAGGTCGGCGATCCGGCGCATCGTCAGGCCCGGAAGGTAGGCGACACGGCAGCCCGCGTCGCGGGCAACTGCCAGCGGCAGGGCGCCTATGGAGGCGGGCTGGTCGACCACCACCAGGACGGTTCCATGCTTGCTCCGCAGCTTGGCGAACACCTCGCGCAGCTTCGGTTCGGTGTTGGGCAACCGCTTGTCGAGAACCCTCTTGCCCGCAGGTGTCAGGGCGGTGGCGTGGTGTTCGCCCTTGCCGACGTCCAGGCCCAAGTAGACATCGATGCCGCCGTCATCGGTCACGCTCTTGCTCCCGTAGTTTTGCGCTCGTCCCGGCCTTACCTGCGGCATCAGCGTGCCGGCATCCACGTTACGAAGAGACTGCCTCACCCGGTCCGAGATCGACGCTCGTGCCCCTAATCAGCGGTCTGCCAATGCCTCCGACGCCCGGTGACACCACCTTTTCGATCATCATCGACTGGGGGACCAAGTCATGCCAGGGTCGGAGGCCGGGAGCTCCATTGCGGAGCCACGAAGAAGGTAACGGGGGACCTCCAGAAGGAGCCGCCGGGCGGCATCGCCACCGAGCCGGCTGACCACGGCCTTGGACGCCCGCGCGGCGGCCTGACTACCAAGCTGCACCTGGCCGTCGAGCAGCGTCAAAAGCCCATGTCGATCGTCATCACAGCGGGGCAGCGAGGTGACTCCGCGCAGTTCGAGGTCGTCCTGGGCCGTGTCCGGGTTCCCCGACTGGGGCCGGGCAGGCCCCGCACCCGGCCGAGCCGGGTCCGCGCGGATAAGGCGTACGCCTCTCGCAAGAACCGCGCCTACCTGCGACGACGTGGAATCCGCTGCACCATCCCGGACAAGGCCGACCAGGCCCGCAACCGCAAGAAACGGGGCTACCGTGGCGGTCGGCCGCCGAAGTTCGACCCGGTCGACTACCGCGAGCGACACGCGGTCGAGTGCGGCATCAACCGTCTCAAAAGGCACCGGGCTGTGGCCACGAGATACGACAAGCGCGGTTCGTTACGAGGCGACCGTCCTCGTCGCGGCCATCAACGAGTGGCTGTGACCAGGCGACTCAAGACGGGAAGCACGCCTCGCAGGTCGTTGTCGTCCACCGTGACGGTCGCCGCCTCGCGCGCTCCTGCCGAGGCATTGAACGCCACGCTCAACCCGACGGATGCGAACAGTGGCAGGTCGGAGCGGCTGTCTCCGACGGCCCCGCACAAGCGGGCAGCCAGCCCCAGCTCTCGCGCCTGTGCGAGGGCGAAATCTCGTTTGTCGTACTCGTCGAAGTGACGAGCGACCCGGCCCGTGAACCGGCCGTCGCTCGTCTCCAGCCGAGGTCCGCTGAATGTGTGGAAGCCGAAGCGGCCGGTCAGGTAGCTGCCGACTGGCGACCAGGCGAGAGTTGCCAGCACGGGCACCAACCGGTTCTGCCGGCACCAGGCCACGGTCTCTGTGATGCCCGAGACCAAGGGAAGCCCGTCGAGCCAGCCAGAGACGTGGTCTTCGGGAACCCCTGCCCAGCCCGCGGCATCAAGCTCGGAGACCTGCCGATTGTCCAGGACACCGGAGGCGTAGGCGTCCTCGGCCTTGGCCAACTCGTCCCTGTGTCCAAGGAAGCCAGCCAGAAAGACCGACGAACTCGTATCTGGGACGAGCGTGCCATCGACATCGAAGAACACGGCGCCCGCATGATCGGATGAGAACACCGGCCAAGGATGCCACTATCTCGCGAAGCGCCAGATCGGGCGTGCCCCGCCCACTTCCGATACACGCCCTAGCAGGTGTGAGGAGTCGAGCGGTGATGAGGTCTGGGCGAGATAGACGGCCGTCTGGAGCATGGGCAGGGCAAGGGCCTCGTCTGCCGGGTGAGGCGGCTGGGTTGACCCAGCCCCGGCATCAACGCCGGGTTCCGGGGACCTTGCAAGGGAGCACCGGCCGCCGCGGTCCCCGGCGGTGGAGGCCGCTGCCTGGCCGGAGTGTCGCGGCGGGGCGCCGGGCGCGGGGGCGGCTTGGGTAGGGCTGCCCGGCGTGCCGACCGCCGCCGTTCTCAACTCGCAGTGGTTCCACTGGGATGTCTTCCACCACGACGGGATCAATCGGAGTATTCCAGGGTATTTGACCCTAGGGTGGGGGGTTGTGAACAGCCACCAGCAAGTGCGGGACGACGAGGGGAGCGCGGCCCGACTCCTCGCGCTGTCTGACGGCGTGTTCGCCATCGCGATGACACTGCTGGCGCTGGACATCACGCTGCCCACCGGGCTGGACCCCGCCGGTGTCGAGCATGCGCTGGGGGATGTGATGCCCAACGTGTGGGCGTACGCGCTCAGCTTTCTGGTCATCGCGGCATTCTGGCGGGGCCACCACCAGGTCTTCCGGTACACGCGGGAGGTGGATGGGACGGTCATCAGGCTCGGGCTACTGAGCCTGGGGCTGATCGCCCTGATGCCCTTCCCTACCACCCTGCTGGCCGAGTACGGGGACCAGCCGCAGTCGGTGGCCGTATACTCCGGCGCCGTCGCGGCCATGGGTGCCGCACAACTCGCGCTGGCGGTCGCACTGTGGAAGCGCCCGTGGCTGGGTAGCGCGGCCCTGCCCGATCCCGTCGCACGCAACGATGTGGCCGATCTGGCGTCGACGGTGCTGGTCTTCGCCGTCGCGGTGCCGCTCGCCTTCGTCTCACCGACCGGCGCGAAGCTGTGGTGGGCGGTGCTGATCCCGGTCAAGTCGGTGACGGGCACGCGGGGCAAGCGCCTGCGCGCGGCCGCCCAGCAGCGCGGCGGCTAGTGCGGTGACCGCAAACGATCACCGGGTTGGTCACGCGGCCCGAGGCTTGGGACGACCCCACGTGTCGTTCACTCCGTACCCGGGCACGTTCCCGACGCTGCGCGACAAGCACATCCGGATGCCGGTAGTTCGTGTTGGGCCACCGCAGATACGCCTGCAACTCCCGCCGTCGCCCTCCCCACCGGCCGAACTATGATTCGGCCTCGAGCCTCCAAAAATCCCTGGAGAAGACGCATGAGCGATGTGAGCAGCGGCACCGGCAAAGTGGTCGTGAACAGGGCGATGTCGCTGGACGGCTTTATCGCCGGTCCTGGCCACGCGATGGACTGGATCTTCGAGTACCTGACTGCGGATGCGTTCCCGGAGATTATGGCGGCCACGGGCGCCATGCTCGTCGGCCGGGGCACGTACGAGGTCGCCAAGCGTATGGCCGACCAGGACACCGCCTACGACGGGGGAGCACAGTTCGTCCTCACCCACGAGCCTCCCGACGAGCCGGACCCTACCGTCACGTTCCTCACCTGTGACATTGAGGAAGCCGTTGCCACGGCACGCAGCGCCGCGGGCGGCAAGAACCTGGAGATCCTCGGTGCTGACGTGGCCGCCCAGTGCCTGCAGCGCGGGCTCGTCGACGAGATCCTGGTGTATATCCTACCGGTGCTACTCGGCGACGGTGTCCGCTTCTCGCCCCCAAGCCTCGACAGGATCGACCTGGAACCTTTCAGCAACACCCAGTCGGGCGCCGTCACGATGCTCCGCTTCCGCGTGCGAAAGCAGGCGCAGTCCTCCAGCAGTTGACACCAGCACGCGCGGACACCCCGATGTCCAGCTCGGGCCGGACATCGGCGACGCGTGCGTTGGCCGCGATCGTTCGACGAGTGAGTTGATCACGCTGCCGTGCGGTGGGGGCGGCCCCAGCGGCGTTGGCGTTCGGATCGGACGCGGGCGCGTTCGCGGCGTTGGGCTTCCAGCACGCTGGGGTGGCGGCGATGACGGTTGCGCCAGCGTAAGTAGGCGTGCAGGTCACGGGCGAGGGCGGGGTGGTTGGGCGGGTCGCTGTTGCCCAGGACAAAGCCGCGCAGCGGCCCGAAGTGCGGCTCGATGGGGTTGGCCCAGGACGCGTTCGTCGGGGTGAAGCACAGCTCGGTCTTGTGCCGGGCGGCCCAGGTGCGGATCGTCGCGGTTTTGTTGCCGGACCAGTTGTCGAGGATGACGTAGATGGGGGCGCCGTCGGGCCGGGCGGCGCGGATGCTCTTCAGCGCGGCCAGAGCGTGGTCGGCGCCCTTGCGGGTGCGGCCACACCCCACAAGCGATCGTTACCGAGGCTGTAGCAGCCGTGGAAGTAGCGGATGCCGTGGGTGCGGTGGTAGGTGGCGGGCAGCCGGTCGGGGTGCTTGCGCCTGGCCCAGCAGGTGCCGTGGCAGGGCATGATCGACAGCGGCCCGAACTGGTCGAAGGCGAAAGCACCGGTCGGGGAAGCGGCGGGTCACCTCCTCGATGCGGTCCAGCTTCGCGTCGGCGTCCGGGTCGCGGGTCTCTTTCCATGTGCGGGTGCGCTGGAAGGAGATGTGGTGGCGGTGCAGCAGCACCCGCAGCCGCTCGCGGCCGATGACCACCCGGCGTACCCCGGCCGGCGGATGGCTGAGGTAGTCGGCGAGCTTGCGCAGGCTCCAGTGGGTGAACGGCATGCCTAACCTCCTGGGCCGCTTCTGGGCGACGTCGACGATGTATGCCTCGTCGTCCGTGGTGATCCGGCGCGGACGACCGCCGGCCCACTTCGGGTCCAGGCACTCCAGGCCGCGGTCGTTGAACGCGTGGATCACGTCGCGGACTGTGTCGGGATCGGCCGCGACCAGCGCGGCGATCGCCTCGTTGGTGTTCCCCGACGCCGACGCCATGATGATCAACGCGCGGCGGACCTTGATCGTGCTGTTCCGCCCCCGCCGCACGATGCGCAGCAGAGTGCGTCCCTCCTCGGCCGTCAGCCGACGGGCGCGTACCGGCTCGGCCATCGCAGGCTCCTCCCAGAAACAGACGGCAGAGACCTGCGCATCACCGGAAACCGAGATCACCACACCTCCACCCGGCAGACGTTCGCGGTCAACGCACTAGTAGGACTCCGTTAGGTCTGTCTTGATCTTGGTGGCCTCTTGTTGGGGAGAGGTCGGTGGCAGGTGGTGCAGGTGCCGGTCCAGCAGTTCAGCAGGTCTTGGATGGTGTCGAGGGTCTGGTAGAGGGTGAGTCCGTTGTATCGGCTTTTGGGGCCAGTCGCTGCTCGGTGAGGAAGGCATGGGCGGCGGTGACCAGGGTGGTGTGGTGGTGCCAGCCGGTCCAGGAGCGGCCTTCGAAGTGGTCCAGGCCCAGGCCGTGTTTGAGTTCGCGGTAGTCGTGCTCGATGCGCCAGCGGATCTTCGCCAGGCGGACCAGCTCCGGGATCGGGGTGTCCTCGGGCAGGTCGGACAGCCAAAAGCGGGTCGGTTTGTCCTCGCCGTCGGGCCATTCGGTCAGCAGTCGTACCTCGGGCAGGACGCCGTCCCACCGGCCGTGCTCGGTCACTGCGGCTGCCTGGGCCAGCCGGCGTGAGCGCACTCCCGCCGGCCGGACCTGCACCGCGAGGAAGCGGGAGGTCATCGGGCCGCGGGAGCCTTCCCGCCAGGTCACCTCGCTGAAGGCTTCCCGTCCGGCGGCCGTTGCCAGTTCCGCGACCGTCACCGCCGGCTGCCGGTAGCGGGGAACGGGCCGGCGGCCGTTTCCGGACCAGGCGGGGGCGGTGGGGTGTGCCTCGTGCGGCTGGACGGTGATGTCGCCGCGGATGCCGACCACATACGCGTGTCCCCGCTCAGCCAGGCCGGAGCGGAAGTCCGCGTTCTGGCCGTAACCGGCATCCGCCACCACGACCGGCGGCGCAAGATGCCATGTGGTCAGTTCGTCCAGGGCGTCCAGTGCCAGCCGCCACTTCTCCCGGTGTCCGATGTCCTTGGGGACGCCGGCCCGCTGGCGCCGGACGGTGTCATCGGCCCACTCCTTGGGCAGGAAGAGCCGCCAGTTCAGCGGGCACGAGGCCGTGTCGGAGACGGCGTGCACGCTCACCGCGACCTGGCAGTTGGCCTGCTTGCCCAGCGCACCGCAGTACTGGGGAGCTACCCCGACCGACATCCTTCCGTCCTTGGGGAACGACACGTCATCGACCGCCCAGGCCTCCGGGCCGATCTGCGGCACCATCCGCTCGGCGATCCGTCGACCCACCGGCACTGGGTCCCACGTGGACTGGTTCACGAACTGCTGCAGGTTCTGCTCATTACCGTCCGGCAGTCGCGAGGCCATGGCCTGGACGGACTTGCGACGGCCGTCCGTCATCAGTCCCCGCAGGTAGCAGTCGCTCTTGGCCCGCTGGTCCTTGCGCGGCACCGAGGCGAACACGTCCGCCACGAATAACGCCAACGTCGCCCGAATACGGTTCACTTCATGTGCGTCCACCCACTCACCATGCCCGCGAACAAGGTCGACACACAGACCTAACGGAGTCCTACTAGCAGGACTCCGTTATGCCGACGTGGGGCTGGGTGGGCTGCCTGCGTCCAGCAGGGCGTGGCTGCACGTCCACAGCTCGTCCTGCGTCCCGCAGTACCGGAGCCGACGCGCTTTCTCCCTCAGCAGCGCCTCCCAGGCGTCGCACCAGGGGCCGACCGTGAAGCCGCGCGAGACGGCGGCGAGCAGCACCAGCCCGCGCTTCTGGTCCCCGCCGCCGGCCCGTGCGTACTCGACGAACGACCGGGCCAGCGCCATGCGGTCGGCCTCCGGCAGGCCGCACAGCACGCTCGTGACGCCGAAGCCCTCGTCCCACTGGTCCGTCGGGAAGAGCAGGGCGTGTGACAGCACGGTGAGGTCGCCCTTGCCGACCAAATCCCGGATGTAGTCCACCCGTTTCCGTGACTCCCACGGTGACGTCACCAGATCCATGGCGCCGACAGTAAGGGCACTCTGCGCCCACCTGCGGCGACGCGGCATCTGCCACACCATCCCGGAGAAGACCGACCAGCAACGACACCGATGGAACAGAGCCCGTCGCGGTGGCCGGCCAGGGCCACCGGTGCCGCCCGGCGCGCCCCGGGCGTACCCGTGCCGGTCTGCGGTGGCCATGGTCCGGTCGGCCCTGGAAGTACGTCCGTCCGACGGAATCCGCCCCGAACAGGGCACGCCGTAGTGAACGCGGGCCCGCCGCCGGGCCACCGTGGTGCAGTAAGCGGGTGCTAGGGATGGGGTGCGCGGATGTCGGAGTCGAGCCGGGCTGTGAGCCGGCGCAGTCTGCTCGTTGCCGGCACGGCGGTGGCGTCCGCCGTCGCTGCCGGCGAGTCCAGTGCTTTCGCCAACGGCGAGGCGGTGTTACGGGACTCGGACAGGGGTGACGACGCCCGCCGGGCAAGGATTGACGTCCATCACCATTTCACCGCTCCGGCATGGGTGGACTGGGCAGAGCGTGAGGGCCTGGTGCGGCGACAGGAGCTGCCGTGGTGGGCGCGTTGGGATCTGGACTCCACGCTCACGCTGATGGACCGGGTGGGGATCGCAACCGCCGTCCTCAACCCCACCATGCAGGACCGGTACCGCTCCGCGGCGCAGGCCAAGGAAGGTCTCACCATCGTCTTGGAGGCGTTGACCGACTTGGCGACCGCGCACCCGGGCCGTTTCGCCTTCCTCGGCCCTGCCCTCCTGGACCATCCCGAAGTCACCACGTGGGCTCTCCGACGGGCCCTCGATGAGCTCGGTGCCGTTGGAGTGAGCGTGAAAGCCAACTACAACGGTGTCTACCTCGGTGATCCCTTGTACGACCGCTTCCTCGCCGAACTCGACGAACGCGCCGCGGTCCTTGCCACGCACCCGCTCGATCTCCCGGGCGGACCACCCGGCGTGCCCACCGTCCCCGGAATCCCGAACTTCATGTGCGATTTCCTGCTGGACACCACGCGTGCCGCTGTGAACCTGATCCGCACCAGGACACTCGACCGCTTCCCGCATCTGTCGATCATCCTGCCGCACGCCGGCGGATTCCTCCCTCAGATCGCCACCCGCCTGGAGGCCTTCGGGGACTTCTGTACCCCGCCCATCGATGCTGCCCGTGTACGGGACTACCTCCACCGCTTCTACTACGACACGGCGGGCCCAATGGCCCCCACGGGCACCCTGGTGGCCACCGCCGGTGCCGATCGGCTCCTCTTCGGCACCGACTGGCCGGCCACCCCCGCCGACATCATCACCGACATCGCGGTGCCGGCCCTCGAGGCCGACCACGCGCTCACCCACCGCCAGCGCCGCGGCATCAACCGCGACAACGCTCTCCGCCTCATGCCCGCACTGAACGGCACCTGGGGTTCGTTTCAAGAGAGCCCCGCCTTGAGGCCGTCGCCTTTAACGCCACCAACCCGGCCGGGAGCGGGCGTTCGTCGGGCCGATGTCAGGAGCTCGTGAGGATGACGAGTTGCTGGGTCGCTCGGGTCATCGCGACATAGTGGTCGACCGCTCCTTCGATGCCCTTGCCGAACGCCTCTGGGTCGATGAGGACGACCAGGTCGAATTCGAGCCCCTTCGACAGCTCCGGGGTCAGCGACCGGACGCGGGACGTCGTCCGGAACGTGGGATCGCCGATGACGCAGGCGGTCCCGTCGGCATGCGCGGCGAGCCAGGTGTCGAGAATCGAGCTCAGATCCGCAGCAGATCCGTGTACGACGGGGACGTCGCTGTTGCGGATGGAGGTCGGCACGTTGGCGTCCGGGAGGACGGCCCGGATGACCGGCTCGGCTTCCGCCATGATTCCTTCCGGCGTCCGGTAGTTGATGCTCAGGGAGGCCAGGTTGATCCGGTCGAGCCCGATCCGCTCGAGCCGTTCCCGCCACGACTCCGTGAACCCGTGCCTGGCCTGGGCACGATCCCCGACGATGGTGAAGCTCCGGGACGGGCACCGGAGCAGCAACATCTGCCACTCTGCGTCGGTCAGTTCCTGAGCCTCGTCCACGACGATGTGCGCGAACGGGCCGGCGAGCAGGTCCGGTTCGGTGCCGGGCAGTGCGGTCTCGTCGACCAGGGTGTCCTGCAGGTCCTGTCCGTGCAGCATCCCCACCGCGCCTTCGCTCTCGTCGATCAGGGTGTTCTGCAGCAGGCTGTCGATGACGTCGGCCCTGCGCGCACGTTCGTCGGCGACGGCGGCTTCGCGCCGACGCTTACGCAGTGACGCCTCCGGGTCGCCGAGCCGCTGCCGGGCCGTGTCCAGGAGAGGCAGGTCGGACACCGTCCAGGCCTGGGCGTCCTCGCGCTGCAGCTGCCGTACGTCATCGGGGCTGAGCCAGGGAGCGCACTTCCGCAGGTAGGCGGGTACCGACCACAGGTCTCCGACGAGGTCGGCCGCTTCGAGCAGCGGCCACGCGCGGTTGAAGGCCGTGAGCAGCTCCCTGTTCTGCTGCAGCGACTTGCGGAGCAGGTCGGCCGAGGCGTCGCCGTCGTGCTTGTCCACCAGGATCGTGAGCAGCTCCTCCCAGATCTGGTCGCGCGCCTCGTTGTGCGGAGTACCGGGTGCTGATTCGAACGCCACGGCCCAGTCGTCGGCGCTCAGCCAGATGTCGGACCAGTGGGTCGTGACCGTCATCCCCTTGCTGGGCGGCTCCTCGTAGAACCTGACGGCCGGTTCGATCGCCTTCACCAGGTTCGCGGACGACTTCAGAAGGGCCACGTTCGGGTCGGCCTCGACCGATGCTGCGGCTCCCTCGGCGACGAGGTCCCGCAGGGTGCAGGTCTGCACGCCCTCCTCTCCGAGGCTGGGCAGGACGTCGGCGACGTAGGCCAGGTAGGGCCGGTGGGGACCGACGAACAGGACGCCGCCCCTGCGGTGACCGAGGCGAGGGTCGGAGTAGAGGAGGTAGGCGGAGCGGTGCAGAGCGACGACGGTCTTCCCCGTACCCGGACCACCGTCGACGACGAGAGCGCCGCGGGATCGGGCGCGGATGATGGCGTCCTGGTCGGCCTGGATGGTGCCGAGCACGTCCCGCATCCGTGGTGACCGGTTGCTGCCCAAGCTGGCGATGAAGGCCGACTGGTCGTCGAGCGCGGCGTGCCGTTCCAGCCCGTCCGAGGTGAACACCTCATCCCAGTAGTCGCTGATCCGGCCGCGGGTCCAGCGATACCTGCGGCGGCTTGCCAGCCCCATCGGGTTGCCGTGGGTGGCTCCGAAGAACGGCTCAGCCGCCGGGGAGCGCCAGTCGACCAGCAGCCGACGACCCGCGCTGTCCGTAAGACCAAGTCGTCCGACGTACACGGTCTCGGGGTTGCCCGCGCTGACCATGTGTCCGAGGCACAGGTCCAAACCGAAGCGACGCAGTGCGCGCAGGCGAGCGGTCAGCCGGTGGATCTCCATGTCCCGGTCCATCGCCTGCCGGCCTACGCCGCCGGGCGCCTTGCGCTCGGCATCGAGACGGTCGGACAGATCGGCGATCGACTGCTCGAGGCACTCCGCGATGGCCGCGAAGTGCTGTTCATCGCCTGCGATCAGCGTCGGGTCGGCCTTGGGAGAGAGGTGGTCGGGAAGGTCAAACGCCCTGGTAGTCAGGGGTTTCACGTTATGGGCTCCGATCTGAGGTCACTTGCGACCATTGCGTGCAGCAAGGCGTCTGGACCGGCGTGACGAACCTGGTGGCCATGACGGGCAACGCTCCGCCTGACGTGGACCCCGTGGCCGTTGTCGGTTCAGGTCGCCAGGGCTTGTAAGTTCTCGTGTTCTGGGTCCTGGCTCGACGATCCCGCGTGGTTCACGCGGACACGGGCGGCCTTTCCCGGCTGATCGCGTCGAGCAGCAGCTTCGCGGCCACCGTCGCCCCGTCGGTGCGGATCGTGCCGGCCACGGCCCTCGCTCGTGCGCGGGTCTCGGGGGCAAGTGCCGTCCTGAGCGCGGCCGACAGGGACTCGGTGGCCGGAGTCGGACCGCCGTGTGCCGCGCCGATGCCCAGGCCGGCCACCCGGCCGGCCCAGTACGGCTGGTCCACAATCTGGGGTACCACCACCTGAGGCGCGCCGGCCCGGGTGGCCGTCGTCGTGGTGCCCGCGCCGCCGTGGTGCACGACGGCGGCCACCCGGCCGAACAGTGCCTGCTGGTTGACCTCGCCGACGACGAAGCAGTCGTCGACGTCGTCGATCGGGGCCAGGTCGGCCCAGCCGCGGGCGAGGACTACGCGACGGCCGTGTGCGCGGCTCGCTTCAATGGCTACCCGGGCGATGTCCTTCGGGGCGTGCGCGGCCATGCTGCCGAAGCCCACGTACACCGGCGGTGCGCCGGCATCCAGGAACGCCTCCAACTCTTCCGGGAGTGGGCGGTCGTCGGGCAGGATCCACGCCCCGGTCTGCACGATGTCGAGGTCCGTTATGCCCTGCGACGGACACAGCGTCGCGTCTGCCGCCAGCCACGGCTGGTCGGTGAAGACGTAGTCGCGGACGTTGTCCACCGGCGGCAGGCCGATCGCCGCCCGATGACTGTTGAGCGCCTCGCCGTACAACGCGTTCACCCTCTGGGCGTCCTGCTCCCACAGCACCCGGTTGTCGGTCTCGTCCTGCGGGGATGGCTTGCCCGGCCGCGCCCCAGGAGGGAAGTGCCGCGACGGCAGTCCGAAGACATGGAAGCACGCGTACACGTAGCGGATGCCCAGTTTCTCGGCCACGTCCCGCGCGCCGGCCGGCATCAGGCCGGTTGCCAGCAGCGCGTCACATCCCTCGGCCGCCGCGGTGAGTGTGTCGAACCGCGCGGCGACCAGCTCGGGAGCGAGCCGGAACGCGTCTTCGGCCGTCGATGGCTTCGTGCCGGCGACCACCGAGCGCACCGTCGGGCCGAGCGGCACCAGCGGCACGCCGACACGCGCCAGCAGCGCCGCGAACTCCTCGTCCGGTGGCGCGCACACCCGCACCTGCGCGCCGAGTTCCCGCAACCCCACCGCCAGTCCCGCCAGCGGTTCGACGTCTCCGCGCGATCCCCACGTCGACAACAACACTCGCACTTCGCAACTCCCATTTCCGCAGGCTCCGGCTTTCGGCCGCCGATTCTGCGGTACAACCAGGGCCTTGCCGCAAGCCCCCCGGTGCGCTATAAGTTGAGAGTGGCAAGGAGTGGGATCTCCTTGCCTTTGCCTTTTGGTCGTCCGCTGTGGACGGACAACCTCCTCGGGAAGCGGCGCCGCGCCCGCGTACGGCTGCATCCGTCGGCCCAGGAGGATCTCCCGTCGGCCAACGGATGCAGCTGCGGAACGAAGTTCTTCACCCTCTTCACGAGCCACTGGCGGCCGGCGATCAGTCCGAGGCTGTCCGCCCGTCCGGTGAATGCCCCTACCAAACCGCATCCGGGCCTGCTGCCCTCGACTTCCGGCCGGCGATCTGCGTGAAGGTCGGCATTCCGGCGTCCACGTGTGTCGCCCGATGGCTGATCGTCCTGTCGAGGTTTGCGGTTTGGGGTCGTGTGATGCGGATGGCTCGGGTGCCGGTGTGGGTGGGTTGGGGCCAGGCATGGTGTTCACCCCGTTTGAGCCGGTAGTTGGACATTTTGCGTTTCACGACTCTGGGCTGGCTGCGGAGTCGTCTGACGGGCAGGAGTCGTTCCAGGAGGTCCTGCTGCAGCATCACCAGTGCCCTGACCAGGAGGTCAGGGGGAAAAGCTGCCCGGCGTGACGGTCACGCTGCGACGGGCAGAGCGCAGCGTTTCGGTGAAGGAGACCCGGTCGGGGTCCAGGTCACGGGTGGCGGCCGTTCTCAGCATGAGTTCGCGCAGGGCGTGGTGGACCAGCAGGTGCGCCCAGATCTGCTGGCGGACACCGTCGGGGGTTTTGCTGCTGAGTACGACCCGCGCGCCGCGCTGATAAGTTTTGATCTCGGCGAAGACGGACTCGACTTCCCAGCGTTCGCGGTAGAGGGCGGCGAGTTGCCGGGCCGGATACCGTCGGGCGTCCAGCAGGCTGGTGATCAGGCGGTAGCCGCCGGCTGCACCCGCACTGGCGTGGTCCTTGAGCTGGTAGGCCAGGACACGGACCTCGACCGGCTCGTTCCGGGCCGGGCCGCTGCTCGCGTGGATGCGGGAGAGCCATGATCCGTCACGGAACTGGTTGGTGACGGGCAGGACGCGGTTGGCGGGCACCCGCCACAGCAGATCAGCGCCGGTGGCGGTGAACGCCTGCCACAACCCGGCACCGAGGAACTCCCGGTCGGCCAGGACGAGCTGGTCCGGGCCGGCCGAACGCGGCAGGCGGCCGACCAGGGTGACTTCCCCGGTGCGGCAGCCGGCGAGTTCCGCGTCCAGCACCGCATGACTGCCCACCTCCACCAGGGCAGCCATCCGCACCTGCGGAAATGCGCTTCTGCCCGTCCCGCGGCCACTGCCCGGCCGTCCGAAGGCGGCCTCGTTGGCTTCGGTGTCCGCGACGTCCCAGCAGGTCCCGTCCACGGCCAGCAGCCGCAGCCCACGCCAGAACGCCCCGGGCGTGGTTTCGGTGGCCATCGGCCTCGCGGTCGTGGTGAACAGCACCCGCAGCGGCTCCGAACCCAGCCGCTGCCGGGCTCTGAACAGCGACGACTTCGCCGGAACGTGCCAGTCACCCAGGAGCCCCATGCCCCGCAGACCCTCGACCAAGTGCCGCATCACTTCCAGATACGGCGCCGGAGAGAACAGGGCCAGCCCCAGCACGAAGTACACCACCAGCCGGGCGGGAAGCAGCCGTTTACGTTGCTCTGCCCGCCCGCACGCGGCCACCACCCGATCCACCAATCCCGGTGGATACACCCAGGTCAACAGCCCCAGACCCGATAACTCAGACACACTCGCAGCCACCCAAACCACCCCCGGGCCTCGCTGCCAAGCAGCCTACGCCCCAAGCTAAAACAACTGCATTGCGTCTAGTCCTTGAAGTAATGACCTTCTTCGAGGTCCCGGATGAGCGCGGGCTCCATGGGGTGCCATCCCAGCTGCCTCTGGGTCAGGGTGCTTGAGGTCGGGTTGTCGAGCGGCACAAAGGCGGACAGAAAGCCGAAGTGCTCGCCCTCGCCCACGTCCTCGGCAGCGATGCCGACGACCGGTAGCTTCAACTGGCGGCCGATAACCTCAGCGATGTCACGGAATGGCACGCCCTCCTCGGCGGCTCCGTGCACTGTCGAGCCGGCCGGAGCGGCTTCCACGGCCAGCCGGAACAGGCGCGCCGCATCGAGTCGGTGCACGGCGGGCCAGCGGTTCGATCCGTCGCCGACGAAGGCTGACACGCCCTTCTCGCGGGCGATGTCGATCAGGCGCGGGACGAAGCCCTTGTCGCCCTCGCCATGCACGGTCGGCGCGAGCCGCACGACCGACGAGCGCACCCCGCGCTCGGCCATCGACATGGCCGCGTTCTCCGATGCGATCCGGGGCGCTGTCGACCCGGGGTCGGGCGCGACCTCTTCGGTCCCGAGGCGCCCCGGCGCGATCATCGTGAGCATCAGAGTTCCCGAGGTGACCACGAGGGGCTTGCCGGTACCTTCGAGCGCTGCCCCGAGAGTCTCGACGGCATACAGGTCCAGCTTGCCGTTGCCGACGAAGTCCGAGAAGTCGTGGTTGTAGGCAAGATGGATGACGCCGTCCGCTGCGGCGGCACCGTCGTGCAGGCTGTCGAGGTCGTCGAGGGCGCCGCGGTGCACCTCGGCGCCGGCGGTCTTCAACGCTTCGACGGCCGCGTCCGAGCGGGCGAGGCCGACGACCTGATGCCCGGCGCCGAGGAGTTCGCGGACAACCGCAGATCCGATGAATCCGGTTGCTCCGGTGACGAATACGCGCACAGTAGGAATCCCTTGGTTGGTTCGAGTCGACCCGCCACCAGAAGGCGACAGGCTCGTACCTCCACGCTAGGAACGGCCTTGGACGTGCGTCCAAGACCTGTTTCGCATTGGGCAATACGCAGCAGGCATCACCCCAGGCCATGGCTATCACCGAAGCCTCAGTCAGCGAGCAGAGTGGCTACCATGTGGGTATGCCTGACTCGCCGTCGCCTCCGGCGGACCTTGATCTGCGCCTGGTGCGGTACTTCACCGTCGTCGCCGACCATCTGCATTTCGGCCGCGCCGCCGCCGCGCTGCATCTCGCGCAGCCGTCCCTGAGCCGGCAGATCCGCCGCCTCGAACAGCAGCTGGGTGCCCGCCTGTTGGACCGCACCCCGCAGGGCAGTCGGCTCACCGAGGCCGGGAAGGTCTTCCTGCCCCGGGCCGAGGCGCTGCTGCGATCGGCCACCCAGGCCGTGGCCTCGACCCGTGCCGCTGCCGAGCCCAGCCGGGTCACCATCGGCTACACGACGGGCCTCATCGTCACGCCGGCGGTGCGCGAGCTGCGGCGCCGGCACCCGGACGCAGACGTACGAACCCTGCATCTGGCCTGGAACGAGCGGCACGCGGCCCTGCTCGACCACCGAGTGGACGCGGCGGTGACCCGGCTGCCGTTCCCCACCGACCAGTTGCATGTGACGGTCCTCTACGACGAGCCCCGAGTGCTCGTGGTACCCCTCGACCACCGCCTGGCCGGCAAGGAATCCGTCACCCTCGACGACATCGCCGACGAACCCCTCCTCCGGGTGCCCGACCCGGCATGGAACGCCTTCTGGCGCATCGACCCCCGGCCCGACGGAAGCCCGGCACCCGACGGTCCCCTCGCCGAAGCCCTCGAGGACAAGCTCGAACTCGTCGCCGCCGGGCAGGCCGTGACCATCTCGGCCGCCCCCCGCGCCAATAGCTTCCGCCCCGACCTCACCACGGTCCCCCTGCACGGCGTCGAGCCGAGCCACGTCGTGCTGGCGACCCGCGCCGACGACCACAACCGCCTGGTGACGGCCTT
The DNA here is from genome assembly GCF_050936555.1 of Streptomyces sp. CA-135486. NCBI lineage: Bacteria > Bacillati > Actinomycetota > Actinomycetes > Kitasatosporales > Streptomycetaceae > Streptomyces > Streptomyces sp. CA-135486. Next base: position 3,714,897 of record NZ_JBNJMM010000002.1, on the reverse strand, counting down.
CCGCAGGTCCGCCGAAGCCCATCTCATGCGCCCCGGCCCTGCCGAGCCGGTGAGCGCCCCTCCCCCACGATCCGAGGAATGACTGGCACCGCACCGGCACCACACCTGCAACGCCGACGGCACTATCGAGGAACGGCCCCGGAACAACACACAACATGGCCCATGGCATCGCCACAAAGAAGGGTTACATCGCAGTGAGCAGAGCGGAGTACGTCGCGGAGGAGATCTGCGACATCGAGCAGCTCGCCACCGATATCAGGCGCGCGTTCCCGAGTGGTTTACCCAGACTCCTGATCGGCATCGACGGGCCGGGCGCTTCGGGCAAAAGCACTCTGGCGACCCTGCTGGCAAGGGCGCTGGGCGGTGCGGAGGTCGTTCACGGTGACGACTTCTACCGCCCGTCCGCAACCCGTCCCGATGGCGATGTCACGGCGGGCGGGCAGTTCGATCTGGACAGACTGAGGCGACAGGTGGTGTCACCAGCCGCTGCCGGCCAGGACGTCACGTACCAGGTCTACGACTGGGACCGCGACGAACTGGGTGCGTGGGTGACCGTACCGAACAGCACACCGCTGATCGTGGAGGGCGTCTACACCACGGAGCTCCGATTGCGCGACGATTACACCTACCGGATCTTCTGCCTCGCCGACCGCGAACTACGACTGAACCGCGGTCTGGCCCGGGACGGCGAGTCCGCACGCTCCCAATGGGTGGATGAATGGATGCCCGCCGAGGACCATTACCTGGCCCAGCAGCGCCCGGACGTGGCCGCCGACACCGTCCTCATCGCAAACGGCGCGGACGCTGACCACCCCGTCTTCCACTGGCAATGAGACCTGACAGTGATCAAGACCACTGACTTGGAACATGGAGCGACATGGCGGACGACCATTCCCTGAGTGCCCAGACGGCAGACCAGGCCGAGAATCCGTGGGCTCACGATGGCGATCGCAACGGACACGCGTGCTTCGAGTCCGGGCAGCCAGGTGCGGCCAAAGCGCGAGCCTCTTTGAGAATCTCCTCCCGGGGATCCCGGTCGGCTCCCCCGACGACCAGTCGGGCGCCAGGCCCGAGCAGTGCGATCGGTTCGATGTCGAGGACCCACCCTCCCCGATCGCTCCCTGACCGACGCGGATAATGAGATCTTGGTTGGGCTGGTCCGGGGGGCTGGGCCAGGTTGGCATCGAGTAGGTGTGAGGGGCGGCGGGGACGTGGAGTTGCTGGACGGGTCGGATCCCGAGGCTGTTGGTGGCTATCCATTGCTGGCGCGGCTCGGTGAGGGTGGCATGGGGCGGGTGTATCTGTCCCGGACTGTGTCCGGGCGTCCACTCGCGTTGAAGACGGTGCGTCCCGAGTTCGGGCGGGAGCCGGGGTTCGAGGAGCGGTTCGCGCGTGAGATCCGTAACAGCGACCGGGTGCGCTCCCCTTGGACTACTGCGGTCGTGGACTACAGCCCTGTGGGGCAACGGCCGCAGTGGCTCGCCACGGAGTACGTGGCCGCACCTTCCTTGACGGAGTGGGTACAGCGGTACGGCCGGCTCCCCGAGCAGTCCGTACTGGCTCTGGCGGCCGAGCTGTGCGGGGCACTGGCGGCGGTGCATGCGACGGGACTTGCCCACCGGGACGTCAAGCCGTCCAATGTGCTGCTGGGCCGCCGTAGTCCTTTCCTCATCGACTTCGGGATCGCGCGCGCTGTGGAGGACTCGCGTCACACGCAGACCGGCGGCGTGATCGGTTCTCCGGCTTATCTCGCGCCGGAGCAGGCAAGTGCCGGGGGATCCGGTGCGCCGGGAGATGTCTTCTCCCTGGCTGCGGTGCTGGTGTACGCGGCGACCGGACTCGGCCCCTTCTCCCACCCGGACGAGGAAGCCTCGGCCGCGGTGTTGCTGTACCGCATCGTGCACGAGGAGCCGGTCCTCGACGGGGTTCCGGCCTCCCTGGTCTCGCTGCTGCGGTCCTGCCTGGCCAAGAACCCGCAGCAGCGGCCTACGGCCACTGCCATCGGCGCGCTGCTGGAACGCCTGGGCGGCAGGGCCGGTGCCTGGCCGCACCTGCTCCCTGAGGCGCTGGAGAGGGATATCGCGGTGCGGGAGGCGGAGGCGCACGCGTTGATTTCCGCGGCAGCACAACCGCCGCATATGGCAACGGTGTCACGTGGGGGTGCGGATGCCCCGGCTACTGACGCCGGAAGTGCAGCCGCCTCCCCGGATACCGGTTTCCTGCGACGGCGGTTGTCCGGCCGTACCGCCGGGGCGGTCGCAGGGACCATCGCCGCAGCCCTGATCGCGACGGCGGGCACACTCCTCGTACAGCATCTGGCGGGCAATGACGCATCCGGCGCGACGCCTTCGCAGTCTCCCACCGTCGCTTCTCTGCCCGCGTCGTGGTCGGGTACATGGGTCGGCATCGGCCCGGGCACCCCATCCGCCGACGGCCTCACCCGGGCTCGCACCAATCAGTTCGCCGTCACCCTGACCCTCCACCCGGCACTGCGCGGTGAATTGGCGGGCAAGCAGGTCAGCAAGGTGAGAGAAGTGGGCACCGGCCGTGAACTGGGCTGCACCGAGGCGTTGGAGCTTCGGGAGGTACGCGGGACGTTCATGGTCTTCGAGGCGGTCACCAGCCACCCCACCGACCAGTCGGCCGCCGTCTCCTGCCCCATGGGACATATCTACCTCGTCAAGATGACCAACCGCGACACCCTGGGCCTGGAGGACGAAGGTGCCCAGTCCGCAGGCGCGCCGTCCACTCTCACCCGGCGCTGACGGCCGCGGCCGCCGTTCCCCGGCCACATGGGCGCGCCGACGCGGCCTCAAGGTGGCGGTCGGCGTCGGCACGGCGACCGGGAGGTGCTGGCAGCGAACCTGTTCGTGGCGGCTCAGCCGACCGGGAAGGTGGCACCGGGTGCGGCGTAGTCGATGGGACCGTCAAAGCGGGTCGAGGCACGGGCTACTGCCTGCTGCGGGGTGAGGAAACGCCCGACGTGCGTAACGATCAACCGTCCCGCCTGCGCCGCACGTGCGGTGTCACCGGTGTCCTCCGGTGTGTGGTGAACCTGTTCCCCCGCACTCGGGGCCTGCGCGCTCTCGGCCTCGCACAGCAGCACATCGCACCCCTCGGCCAGACTCGTCAAGCCAGGGCAGGGGGCCGTGTCCCCGGAGTACACCAGCGACCGGCCCGCGGCCTCGACACGCAGGCCGAAGGCTGGGATGCCATGCGCCACCGCCCGGCTGGCCAGCGTGAGCGCGCCGACCCGCACCCGATGCCCGTCGTGCAGTTCCTCGACGGCGAAGGCGGATTCGATCGGGCTGCGGATGGAGGTGTTGGTGAGAAAGTGAGCCAGCCGATCGGCGATGCCCGGCGGACCGTACAGGGGGATTGGAGCGGTGAGCTGGATGTCGGCGTAGAGCACGCCGTAGTAGGCGGTAAGGAGGTCTGCGCTGTGATCGGCGTGCAGATGCGAGATCCAGATCGCGTCCAACTTGTCCAGCCGGACGTGTCGTTGCAGCTGAGCCAGCGTCCCGCTGCCCGCATCCACCCACACCCGAGTGTCCCCGCCGGACACCAGGTAGCCGGAGCAAGGGTTGTCCACACTCGGGTATGGCGTTGCACAACCCAGAACCGTAAGACGGAGAAGCTCGCTGGTCATCCGGGAAGTCTAGAACGCTTGATCCATAGGTATTGACTATTTTCCACGGGCACGCCGGTCGGCTTCTGCACCGCTGGGCACTGCCCGAGGGCGTTGACTGTCACCTCGCCATGAAGGGTCCAGTCCCGCCCGTTCTCGGGTAGGGACCGTTTCCCGCGCCGGTACGGTGACGCAGTGCACATATCGTTGATCGGTGACCGAAAGGTCTGCCCACGTCGGCTCCTGCGATGGGCGGGCGCTCCGGTACTGGCCTTGCTGCTCGCCTTGGCGGTGTTCACCGACCTTGATGAACGCGTGGTGCCCACGCCCTCCGGCGCCGAGCCCTTTGCCTTTGCCGGTGACTGGGTTCCGGTGTATTCCGGGGCGCTGTCGGCGTTGCTCGCCTCGTGGGTGATGTTCAGTCGGCGATCGCGCGCTTCAGATGCGGCGGTCGTGGCGGCGGTCTGGAGTGTCGTGACCTCCGTCGTCTATGTCCACCTGCCGCGGAACATGGTGACCAGCGAGCACAGCCACGCCGAGACGCTGGGTGTGCTGGTGCTGGTGGCCCTCGCTGTGCGCAGTTGTCCACCCCGCCGGGTCGTGCTGGCCACCGCCGCGGTGGCTGTGGCGCTCGCGGCTGTGCCTTTGTACCGCGACCCGGAAGCCGGAAGGGGGCCGTTGCTCCTCCTGGGTCTGGTGTGCGCCGTCGGCTGCGGTCTGCTGCTGCGCCTGAAGCGTGCTCACCGGACCCAGGGGGAGAAGTTGGGACGGCAGGAGGAACGTCTGGCTCTCGCACGTGACCTGCACGACACCGTCGCCCATCAGGTGACGGCGATCGTCGTCCAGGCACAGGCGGTCCGCCACGTGACGCGGGTCGGTACTCCGGATCCCGAGACGCTGGACGAGGTGCTGAGTGCCATTGAGAACGCAGGAAGCGAGGCGCTCACGTGGTCACCGTGTGCACGATGGCACTCTCCACCGCGTTCGGCTGGTGGTTGGAACCGGTCAGCAAGCAGGACAATGCCCTCTACTGGGTGGCGGGCAGCGCCACGGGCCCGGTGCCGATGGCGATCACCTGCTCACCATGGTCGGCGGTGTGGCGATCGGCATGGTCCTGCGCCGCACGCTGAACATGCTGTCCAGATCCGGCTCAACGAGGTACGAGGACGCTAGTGCGCAAGAGCGCGGCCTCGTGCAACACGCTTCGGAGCAGGTCCGGTGAAGCACCGTCAGCGCCGTTGAAAGCATGGCGGTTGTGGCCGAACAGGGCTGGGTACGTCACCGGGATCCAATGAAGCAGTGCAGGAGGGGGATCAGGAGTGAAGAGGAGCCCGACGGAGTTCGAGGGGCGCAGGGTGTCAGTGACAACCAACGTCTTCTCCGTGCCTGTCGAGAGACGGGGTGGCAGTCATGAGTGACCGTTACACAGAGCTTGTCGTATCCCCGGACAAGAGCCGATTCGGCCGCGTGGCACTGGCAATCGTACCGGCCGCCATCCTGCCGGGCATCAGCTTGACGCTCATGCTCGCGCGCGGGCGCGGAACCAGTGAGGGGCTCGGGCCGACGTCTGTACCGGCGGTCATCGTCCTCGTCGCGCTCCCGTTCCTGTGGTACTTGACGTATGCGGTCCTGCACACCATGAACTCGTACGTGTCACTCGTGGACGGCGCCGTCCTGGTGCGTAACTGGGCGCGTCGGCTGACCATCATCGAAGGGCCCGGCTTCCTGGTCCGGACACATATCGACTCGAGCGGTATCGCCGGCGCGGTGATCATCGTGGGTGACGACCGTGCCGCCGTGATGCTCAATCCCCGGCAGTGGCGTGAAGCCGAACTCAACACGGTGTGGCGTGATGCGGAGCTTCAGGAGCAGCCCGGGGGCATGCCGACTCCGCGTGAGCTGCGCCGGCGCTACCCGACCATCCGGATACCTCTCTACATCCGGCATCCCGGCATCGTCTATACCTTCTGGACCATCCTCGTCATTCTCTACATCGGAGTAGTGGTCAACGTCTTCGCCCGTATCTGAGGGGGCGGCGAACCGGACGCCGGCGAGGTGTCCGAGGCACCCGTACGCCCGGGCCGGCCTCAGGGGCGCAGCCGCTCGGCCGCGCCCCTGCTCTCAGAACCAGGACTCGTGAACAAAGCCAACTCACCCACTCTGCAGATCCTGCGGCGCTGCATAACGCCGCCCGGAAGTCCGGCTCCCGGACCTGTTGCAGCTACGCGGGCATGCCGTCGCCCTCGCGGCCGGGGTCCAGAGTGCCCAGGTAAGTGCCCAGCGGCTGGAGCGCCGCCCACAGTTGCTCGAAGTAGGCGGCGAAGTAGCTCATGAAGGTAGGGTCCTCCACGCTGAAACCGTTCAATTTCTGGCGCGGGCCGCCCGAGAACGCAAGGAAGACCGCGGATTCGTCGATCAGCGCCATGTTCAGGCCGTCGGCTGCGGCGGTCCAGCGGAGGACGCTCGCCTCGTAGCTGAGAATGTGCTTGCTGGCCTCGTGGTGCTGGCGCGCCCAGGCGAGCATGTCCCGGTCCGCCACGCCGTCGTGCTCAGGTACGCCGATGATGCGCCGTACACAGCGTTCGTCGTCGCTGTCCTGTGCCGCCCATCCCAGGATGGCCTCGAAGTACTCGGCGGAAGCCCGGGTGGTGTACTGCGTCGGCGGGTAGCGCCGCGTATAGGTGACGCGGATCTCCGAACGGGCTTGGCGGACGCGCTCCGACGCTGCCTCGTAGAACTCGCGATTGTTCCGATACCAGCGCGCGGCCAGCATGGCGTCGCACTCGATCGGCGGATGCGCGAGCGGGACAGGCGTGGATGCGGGTAAGCCCTCGCGCAGTTGGTCGATCTGCCTCCTGGCGCGCAGCCAATGGTCCTTCCACTCCCCTGCCTTCCCGCCGCATGCCTCCACGAACGACGCCGTGTGTTCCCAGTTGGGGAATCGTCGGCCGTTCAGGATCGCCGAGACCGTACTGCGCCCGCACCCCATTCTCCGGGCCAGGGCCTCCTCAGTGGGTTCCTTCAAGGTGCGTCGTCGCAGCTCACGCAGCTGGGCGGCGAAGGCGAGTTGAGGCTCGGGCGGAGGCGATGGCTTGCGCGTGCCGGGCATGGGTTTCCTCCACTGGCAGCTACAGGTCGCTACCGAAGGTCCGTCATTGTCCGTCAATGCTACGGAAGTCCGCCGGTGTCCGTGCGTGAGTTGCCACTGACCGCGAAGTTCTACGCGTGTCTTCAAGCAGTTGTCCGGGCCTTGGAGCGGTCTGAAACTCGGTGTACGCGGAGGAGAGGAGGAAGACCTCATGTGAGCTCTGACTGATCGCCGTAGAAAAGCCGAGGCCGCCCCCTGGTACTTCGGGGCCGAAGCAGGGGGCGGCCATCTGCTCAAACACAAGGAGACTCATGTTCGTCGACTGCAGGATAGACCTACCGGCCGCGAGTATGGCTTTCGTCGCCCTGCTCGTACTCGGCATCGTGCTGATCATGTCCCCCTCCGCCCAGGCGGTCCTCCTCCAGGACGGATCGTTGTTCCTGCCGGCAGTGGCCTGCCTCATGGTGGGTGCCAGGTCCGCAGGGGGGAGGGGACGCTGATGGCCCACGACCACGTCCGGATATGCGCCCGGTGCGAGGAGCGGGCTGCCGAGCTGCTCTACACACGGCCGGTGAACCATTGCTCGGGCGCGATGCTGATCGCCGAAACCTGGGAGTGCCGACGCTGTCGGCTCAGGTTCGACTGCCTGGTGGGGTGTACGGAGAAGTGCCTCCCCGGGCACTTGCCCATCCGGAAGACGTGCCGCTGAAAGGCGGGTGTGCGTGGGCCGCCTGTCGAGGCGCCTACGCACACAAACGTCCTGGGCGGGAAGGAACAGACGGTCATACACCTGCCGAAGTCACAGGCAGTGCAGGTGAACCTCAGTCAGCCGCCCGTCGACCACTTCCGCGGTCATGTACGTACAGTCGGGCTGCCGCCGACGGTCCGTCGGGGAGCCGGGATTGAGCAGCCGAAGATCACCCGGAGCCGTTGTGTCCCACGGGATGTGACTATGCCCGAACACCAGTACATCCAGGTCGGGGAAACGTTCGGCGCATCTGCGCTCACGGCCCTGGGCGGGGCCGGTCTCATGGACGATTCCGAAACGGACGCCATCCAGTTCGACCCGGGCCACCTCGGGCAGCCGGGAACGCAGCTCGGGTCCGTCGTTGTTGCCGTACACCGCGACGAGCCTGGACACACGACCCTCCAGGAGCTCGAGCGTCGGCACGTCGACCCAGTCGCCGGCATGGAACACCACATCGGCGCATTCGATCGCGTCCAGCAAGGGTGTCGGCAGCTCACGCGCGCGCTTGGGCACGTGCGTGTCCGAGGTGAGCAAGAGGTGCATGGTCTCCACCCTGCATGATCCGGCTCGCGCCCGCGCCGGCGACGCGAGGACGCCGCTCCGGGCAACCGCGGGAAGACCACGCCACTGGGGTGCACGGACGGCGGCACCACTGGACGAACCGGCTCGCCCGGTCAACACGCGGGAAGCCGCCACGCCGGGGCCTGGAACGCATGCAGAGAACTCCCGGCCCGGAAGGAGGCGCGCAACCCGCTCGCACAAGCAAGTCCGCGCCCGCGTTGAGCACACCCCTTAGGCACCGGTGGTGACGGGCACACCGGAGCGCCCGCTTCCCGGGCGGTGAGAGGGATTTTGCGGGCTGCCGGGCATATGCCATGCTGCTCCCCCTCTGGGGAGGGGATCATGAACACATTCACAGGCCGCGCCACCGGCAGAGCGGTCGGAACTGCCCTGGCGGGGGCTGCCGCGTGCCTCGCGTTGCCCGCCTCCGGCGCGGAGGCTGCAACCACCTGCGCCGCCGGGGTCTGGAAAGCGTCGTACTACGCGAACACCACGTTCGCCGGGACCCCTAAGGGGACCGTGTGCGACTCCGCGATCAGCGAGAGCTACGGCACCGGGGACCCGGCCGGTGTCACGCTGCCGCGCGACAACTTCGGGGTCCGCTGGTCGATGACCCGCGACTTCGGTTCCGGGGGGCCTTTCGCCTTCAGCGTGGCCGTCCAGGACGCCGTCCGCGTCTACCTCGACGGCACCCGCAAGATCGATCTGTGGTCCAACCTCTCGTCGACCCGCAGCAGGACCGTCTACGTCACCGTGCCCAAGGGTGCCCACACCATCCGCGTCGACTTCGCCGCCTTCACCGGCAGCGCGAACGTCACATTCGGCTACGCGCCCAGGACCTCGGCCACCGTCGACAGGATCGCCCCGCTCGCCCCGGCCGGCGCGAGGGTCGCGTACGACAAGGTCACCAGCAAGGCCACATTCACCTGGTCGAGGAACAAGGAGATGGATCTCGCCGCGTACAAGGTGTACCTACGCAGACCGGGCACCAGCACACAAGTGGTGCGCACCACCGCCGCGTCCTACACGACGACGCTGCCCGCCACAGGTGCGGTCTACCGCTTCGGCGTCGACGCCGTGGACATCGCGGGGAACACCTCGTCCTCCGGCATCGATCTGCCCGTCACGACCGTTGACCGGACGGCTCCGCAGGCGCCCACCGGCCTGACGGCCGCCGACAGCCAGTGGGACGTCACCCTGGCCTGGAAGGCGAGCGAGGCGGGCTCCACCTTCAGGCTGTACCGGGCCGACTCGGCCACCGGGCCGTACTCCCTCGCCGGTACGACGAAGGCGACAACGCTGGCCCTCACCGACGTCCCCTACAGCGCGGCGCGCCACTACAAGGTGACTGCCACCGACGCCTCGGGCAACACATCGGCGGCGTCCGCCGTGCTGTCCTACACCCGGCCCACTGCCGTTCCCCGGCTCTACCACGCCGAGAACAACGAGGCGGACACCGGCATCCGTCTGCTCTGGGAAGCACGCCTGAACGCCAGCACGACGGGGTACCGCGTCTACCGTTCCGAGCCCGGCTCGGCCGACCCCTCCTGGCACGCCGTCACGTGCGAGGACTTCGGGCAGGGCGGCTCGACCCCGTACGTGCAGGTCCACTACTGCACCGACCGCACGGCGGTCCCCAAGACCGCGTACCACTACGCGGTGACGTCCGTCGACGCCCAGGGGCGCGAGTCGGAGCGGTCCGCTCCGTATGCGATCACGCGCGTGGACAGGACGCCCCCGCCCGCCGTCACCGGGGTGACCGCCAAGGCCACGCCCTACGGCGTGGTGCTGGACTGGGATCCCAGCACGGCTCCCGACATCGCCGAGTTCGTCATCCGCAGGGAGCCGGTGGAGAAGCTTCCCTGCTGGTGCAACCTGGCCGAAGTGGACGCCGGCACCACCCACTTCGTGGACACGGAGCTGCCGGACGGCGAGACCCTGACCTATTCCGTGGATGCCCTGGACACCTCGGGCAACTCCCTCTACACGCTGTACCTGAACCCGGAGAGCATGACGTTCGCCGAGGTGACGGAGCTGGACCTGACTCCGTCCGTGGACACTCCGGCGGGCGCACCGCTCGATCTCACCGCCAGGGCCGCTGATTCGGGCCAGGCGGTGGAGCTGGGCTGGGGCGCGGTCGGGGAGGCGACCGGTTACCGCGTCTACCGCTGGAACCACGACGCCGGGTCGTACGAGCAGCTGACGGCGGAGCCGGTCACTGGTCTGTCCTACACGGACACCACGCCCGCCACCGGCACGACCCACTTCTACTGGGTGACCGCCGTCCACGCCGACGGGACCGAGTCCGCTCCGGGGGACGCCTGGGCGATCCTGCAGCCCGGACGCTGACGCCACCACCGGCCACCAGGCCGGCGACCGGGCCGGACCGTTTCGACGGTCCGGCCTTCGTCGTCACCGGCCGGGCTGCCGAACCGCCTCGGCATGAGCCGGAGTCCGGCCCCTTCGGCCCGGCGCGCACGGGAGCCCCAGGGGCGGGTAGAGGTCCAGCACCCGGACCGGCTCGCCCTCCTGCCATGTGCATCGCGCCCGAACGCTCCGACCAGGGACCTCACGAGGCGGATGAGGCGGGCGACCGCGTCGGGCTCGCGGACGGACCGGTACGGCCGCATGCACCAGCCGGGGCGTGGGTTGCGGAGGCAGTGGGCGTCGGCAAGGCGCTCGGCCGTGGGGAACTGCTGGGAGTGGGGGAGGGATCCTCGGAGGGTGTGGCTGAGGTCGCCGGGGACCAGGGGGACCAGGTGGGGTGAGCCCAGGGGCTAAAGATGATCATCTGCGGTTCGTGGGCGACTGCCACCTGTTCCACGGTCCCGCCGGGCTGGAGAGAGGCCTCAGGAGCGACCGGCGCGGCAGGGTGGGCGTGGGTGGGCCGACAGGAGCTGGAAAGCTGCCCGGTGAGGGAATCCGCAGCCAGCGTGACGGCCAGCCCCACCCCGGCCACCCCGACCACCGCGACCAGAGGGCGCCACGCTTGGCGAGGAGATAACAGACCGGCGCCCCACCGCAACGCCCTGGCAGTGGCAGCGCGCGCGGAGGTGTGCAGCTCCTCGGCGTCCTGCTGCGCCTGTACGTGCAGTTGCTCGGCCTCCGCCTGCGCATCCTGCAGCAACTGGTCGGCATCGTGCTGGGCCTGGGTGCGCAGGCGCTCCGCCTCTGCTTCCGCGTCGGCGCATATACGGACGGCTTCCTCGTGGGCAGCTGAGCGCAAGTCCTCGGCTTCCCCAAGGGCCTGGTCGAGCACGTCCTGCGCGGTGGCGCGCACTCGTATCCACGGAGCGTGGGCCTGCCGCTGCAGGAACTTGACGTGCTGCCACCGGTCGCGCCACTGGTCCACGAGCTCCGGGCGAGCCCGGGAGGCGGCCGGGGTTTCCGGCAGAGGAGGCTGCGGGTTGCTGACCACCCGGACGAATTCCAGCAGTGCCTCCAGGGAGAGGAGGCGCTTGCCGGCCAGTGCCTCGTTGAGGCCGGCCTTGGTCAGCTTCGGCCGGACGGATGCCTTTGCCATGGTGGCGTAGGACGGCGCGCCATACGCGATGTGGAGCCGGTTCAGCTCCATGGTGAACTCGCGCAGCGCTTCCTCGTACGCGTCAATGGCGGCAGCGTCCTCCGGCCCCACCTCGGAATTGCTGTATGTCACCGGATCACACTCCCTGTTGTGAAATGCCACGCTAGAGGGACCGGTATCGGAACGTCCACGGATTCCGCCGAACGTTCCCGAACGCCCTGGACCGTTCAGCGTTGCGCCGCTTCGTATAGGCCGGTGAACTGCGGCGTCCGGGTCCATGCGGGGCCGTACAGATCACTAGGTGCCCAGGGTGTGCGGCGGTCTGCTGGAGGCATGGCTGACATCGACACAACCTCCCAGATGCCCGAGCCCCAACTGCCCCCCGCCTCCCGGGGGCCGGCGCTGCCGCCCGAGCGGACACGGCACCAAGTACTCGACTTGGTGGTCCTCGTCGCCCTGCTAGGCGTGTGCGCCGGGGTGTACCGAGCCGTCGGGGACGCCGGCTTCTCCGTGATCATCGGGGCAGTCGCCGGACTGTACGGCACCTGGCGCATCAGGCGCTGACTGGGCGGGCCACGCCCGGTTGGCCCCTTTGGCTCTGAGGACCTCTGAGGCCCGATTGACGCGTACTCGAGGAGTTGGGTCTGCGTCCGGCCATCCGCGCGTACAACCTCAAGAGCAGACGGGGAGTCAAACATGCAAGGACCAGCGCCTGGGGGCCGCCACGGACACGCACGCCTCCACCGGAGGCCATCGTTCGAAGTCAACGGCCCAGCGCCAGCTGAAAGGCCGGACCATGAGACCGAGAGTGACTGCCGGGGCGGCACGCGCCGCTTGGGCCTGGTGTGCCGCGATGGTAATGGGCCTCGGCCTGGCCGCCGCGCCGCCCTCTGCCGCCGACCCCGCGCCGGAAGGATACTTCGCGGTCTACGCACCGCCGAAGCACGAGGTGGCCCGCGCAGGGGCGGTGCCCAACGAGGCCCGGTTCAAGGAAGTGCAGATCCAGTTCGTCAACGCCCGTACCCAGCAGGATCTGGTGCAGGACGTCGAGCTGGTGATCGACACCACCGGCGCCAAGGATGTCGCGGAGTTCCGCTTCGCGCCGGACTGCACTGTGGCAGGGGCGGTCGCCACCTGCCCGGTCGGCGATGTCGAAGTGCGCTGGAACGCCGAGCCCAACGTCACCTATTCCTACAAGGTCCGTGCCAGGGCCGGAGCGGCGGACGGCGCCACGGGACAGGTCAGGTACACCGCCCGGTCGGCCAACACCCCACTCGGGAACGAGAGCGAGCTCACTACGGCCGTCACGGTCACCGAGGCCGCCGACTTGGTGCTGACTCCGCCGGCGCAGTACCGGATCCGGGTGCCCGCGGGCGGGAGCGTCCCGTTGCCGCTGGAGGTGTCCAACGCGGGCAGTCAGACCGTGCCGCGCACCTATCTGCGGATGTGGGGCTTCGACGGCGACAACCGGGCAGAACTGCTCGGCAGCTATACCAACTGCTGGTACCAGACCCGCGACCCCAAGAACGCCAAGTCCCCCAAGGTCGGCGCCGTGTGCCTCCTGAACACGCCGCTCCCGGCCGACTCGGCGCGGCACGTGCTGTCCCCGCCGCTGAAGATCGGCATGGGCAAGTACGAGGAGTTCAGCAGGCTGGAGTACATGGTGCTGCCGAATGTCCCGGAACAGCCCCGCGGCGTGCGGGGCACCTCGGGCGTGCTGAAACTGGCGCCCAAGCCGCAGCAGAAGGCGGCGCAGGCCGCGCCGCCGCCCCGCGAGGTCGACGGCTCCGACAACTCCGTGATCGTCGGGTTCGACACGGGCCAGGTGGCCGATCTGGCGGCCGCCGGCGCAACCGTGAAGACACGCGTCGGCGAGCGGTTCACCGCCGTCGTCGGAGTGACCAACCGGGGCCGGGCCTCGTATCGCGGCCCCGGAGAGGCTGTGATGGTCGAGATCCCGCGCGGACTGAAGGTGCTGAGGTCCGACAAGCGGTGCAAGTCGTCGCCCAACACCACGCACTGGGAGAACTACACGGACCCCACGTTCGGTGACGGTCCCGATGATGACGCTCCCGTCCCGACGGGCGCACTGTACCGGTGCAGGGTCCCCGGAGAACTGCTGCCGGGCATCAGGCCCGTGCTCGGCTTCACGCTCACGGCGACCCGGACGCTCCACGCAGCGCGAGGAGTGGTGTTCCTCAGTCAGGGGAGGGCGGCTCCCGGCCGCAACAACCTCGGCTTCCTGACGGTCACGGCCACCGCGGCCGTCGGCGGCACCAGCGGGGGCGACACGGGACAGAGGCCCGGAGGCTCGGGCACGGCCGGGGGCTCGGAGGGAATGACCACTGGCGGCTCCGGTGACCTCGCGGCAACCGGGTCGGGCTCGACGGTTCCCGTCGCACTCGCCGCGCTCGGGGCGACGGGGCTGGGCGTGATCCTCTTCGCCGTCGCAAAACGAAGCCGGCCAAGCACTTCGACCGGCAGGCCGTCAAGGAGATAGGCCATGCGCGGGGCGTCGTAACCTGCATCGAAGACGAATACCCGCCGTGAATGCCCGGTTGGGGAAGTCCCCGTCGAGCAGCCGCAACGGCCCCGCCGTCAGCGACAGACGCTGCGCGAGCATGTAGAGCGCAAGCCGGTCCTCGTCCAGTCCGTCCACCTCCAGCGGTCGGTTACATCGACGGCGTCGATCCCTGCTAGTGCTCTGACCGGGAAGGTTCGCCGGGGCGGCAGCTTCGCCTCGATAGACTGCACGGCGTGATCGACTCATACACGAGTTCCGACGATGTTGCAGTTGCGATAGCCGGGGCGCGGGCCGGCGCAGACGTGGTCCGCAGCATGTATGGCCAGCGGCTCAGCCGCATCTACAAGGGTGCCGGGGACTTTGCCACCGCCGCCGATGTGGAGGCCGAGAAGACGATCCTCGGCGTCATCCGTGCTGCACGGCCCGATGACGCGGTGCTCGGCGAGGAAGGCGGGCAGCAGGGCGCCGCCGACGCTGTGCGCCAGTGGTTGGTGGATCCCCTGTGCGGCACGCTGAACTACGCCGTCGGCAACATGCTGGTGGCTGTCAACGCGGCGCTGCGCGATGGGGCGGCGGCGGTGGCTGACCCGTTCAGCGGCGAGGTGTTCTTCACCGACGGGGAGACCGCGTGGGTGCGGCATGACGGAGCCGACGACGCACTGCTGACGCCCTCGCCCGCTACCCGGCTGGTGGACGTCAACCTGGATCCGCCGTTCCCGAGTGCGCCGGCATTCCGGGCCGTGGATCTGCTGGCCCATCCTGAGTTCGTGGAACGTTTCCGGCCGCGTGTCGTATCCACGACGCTGGCGCTGGCCTGGGTTGCTGCCGGCAAGCGCGCCGCGTATGTCACCGATGGCGGCGACCTCTCCAGGAGCGTGCATTTCGCGGCCGGTATCGCTTTGTGCCGGGCTGCTGGCTGCGTTGTCACCGGCATCGACGGTGCCCCGATAGGTGAGGCAGGTCGTGGGCTTGTGGTCGCCGCCGACGACGAGACCCACAGGCTGCTGATGTCGATGATGCGCAGCCGAAGCTAGTGCTGCGACCGCATGGGTTTCGCCGGGCTGGGTCAGGCTGCGGCCTGGAAGGGCCTGCCGCCCCAGCGGATGCCCTTCTCGCCGCGGATCCGGGCACGTTCACGGCGTTGAGCTGCGAGGACGTCTGGGTGGCGGGCGTTGGCGTTGCGCCAACGCAGGTAGGCGTGCAGGGCCCGGGTCTGGACGGTGTGGTTGTGGTGGTTGGAGTTGGCGATGGTGAACTGTCTCAGCGGGCCGAAGTGGGCCTCGATCGGGTTGGCCCAGGACGCGTAGGTCGGGGTGAAGCGCAGGTTGACCTTGTTCTTCTTCGCCCAGCGGCGGATGTCGGTGCCCTTGTGCGCGGACAGGTTGTCCAGGATCACGTAGATCGGTGCGCCGTCGGGGCGGGCCGCCCGGATCGACTTCAGCGCGGCCAGAGTGTTCGCGGCACCTTTCTTGCGACGGTTGACGCCCCAGAGGATGTCGTCGCCGATGGAATAGCAGCCGTGGAAGTAGCGGACCCCGTGGGTGCGGTGGTAGGTCGCAGGATGCCGCTCGGGCCGGCCTTGCTCGGCCCAGCACGACCCGGCGGTGGGCCGGATGCCGAGCGGCCCGAACTCATCGAAGGCAAAGATACGGTCCGGGAAACGCTTCAGCACCTCCTCGATGCGGTCCAGCTTTGCGTCGCGCTCCGGATCGGGCGATTCCTTCCACGACTTGGTGCGCTGGAAGGTCACGCCGCGGCGGGCGAGCAGGCACCGCAACGCCTCGCGGCCGATCCGGATGACACAGCCGTGCACTTTCCGCGGGTATGCGGCGAGTTTGCGGATGGACCAGCGAGTGAAAGGCTGGCCGAGCTTGGTCGGGCGAGTGGTGGCCGTCTGCACAACGAAGTCCTCATCGTCAGGGCTGAGAAGGCGGGGACGGCCTCCCGCCCACCGAGGGTCCAGGCAGGCCAGGCCGATCTCGTTGAACCGGTGGATCACATGCGGGACGGTGTCCTCATCGGCCTGCACCAGCTTCGCGATCACCGGCACCCGGTTCCCGCCGGCCGAGGCCAGCAGCATCATCGCGCGCCGGTAGCGCACCGAACTGGTGCTGCCCCGGCGCACGATCCGCTGCAGCTTCTGCCCCTCCTGGTCGGTCAGTCTGCGCACACGGACAAGCTCAGCCACCACACCCCCAGCAGTCGGACCGGACGTCAGTACATCCGGAGGCGCCGCGGGCAGCCGGCGGGCGAGCACCACGCCTCCGTCCGCGAATGGGACGACGAACTCTCCGAGGTCGTCGAACGTGTCCTGGTGGTCGCCCGGCGACCTCAACGCCCGTTCCTCGATGAGGACTCCGGACGGAGCTGTGACACGGACCGTCAGCGTGTCGACGTTCCTGAAGAGGAAGACAAGGAAGAACCTGCCGTCCGGTGTGGAGAGAGTGCGCGGGTCGGCCGTGTCGTCGGGCCCTTCGAAGCCGGTCATGTGCGCCTCGGCGACGGCGCCTTCGACTCCGATCCCCCCCAGTCTCGCCCAGTACAACCCGCGCCATCAGTACATGCGGCATGATTCCCCCCGAATCAGTCCATGAGGTCAATAAGCTACTGCGCCCTAACGCCCGGCGGGAAGAGTACGGATAGAGGCGCCGGAACGAGACGGGATGGTTCAGGCGTCCGGATACAGAATGCAAGCGCCGTTGCGGAAGGCCGCCTCACTGACCCTCGGGGGCCGAAGCCATGCGAACGCACAGTTTCTCGGCCGCGGCACGGTCGCTCCGATACGTCGCGATGACGGTGGCGCCCATGACGGCCAGCGCACCCTGCTCGTACATGGAGCAGCCGCCGCGCGCAAGTGGCCTGTCGCGGCGCCCGGTTACTGCGAGGCGGCGAACACCGTCAGGCGACGCCCATGCGGGCAACCTGGCGGGACAGTTCGTCCGCGGCCTCGCGCACCGGAATGACGTACTGCTCGATCTTCTCGTCCGGCACGCGGTGGGAGAGCGCCGCGATACTGATGGCGGCGATGACCCGGCCGTCCTCGGCCCGTACCGGCGCCGCGATGCCGAGAACGTCCGGGTCGAGTTCGCCCCGCCCCACCGCGTATCCCTGCTCGCGGATGTCGGCGAGATGGGCGCGCAGCTCGCCAGGGTCGGTGTACGTGGCGTCGGTGAAGCGGGCGAGGGGCTCGGCGAGCAGTTCGTCGAGTTCTTCTTCGGGCGCCCAGGCGAGCAGGGCCAGGGCCGCCGCCCCGGCGTTGACCGGCAGTACCTGTCCCCGCTCGTAGGACAGACGCAGGGTGTGCCCCGCCTCTTCGCGCTCCAGGCAGACGACAGCGGCACCGGCCCGCCGAGTGAGCAGCGCCGGCACTTCCGTCCGCTCGACCAGGGTCCGCATGACAGGCCTTGCGAGGTCGGAGAGCCCGACTCCCTTGCGTGCCAGGCGAGCCAGGTCCAGCACCCGCGGGCCGAGCCGGAAGCCGGAACCGCCGTCGTTCTCCTCCAGGAAGCCGTTGGAGGTCAAGGACTGCAGATAGCGGTAGGCGGTGGACCGGGCGACGCCGAGATGCGTGGCCACCTCGGTGGCGGAGAGAATGAGCCGCTCGTCGCCGAACAACAGCAGAATGTCCAGAGCCCGGTCGGCAGTCGAATTGCGCCCGCGGTATCCCTGGCTGCTTCCCGTATCGCGGGGCGTGGTTCCTGACATGCGAGAAAGGTAGCAAGGGGGCAGCGGAGCGCAAGATCCCTCCTCGCCTACTGCACCGGCTGGTATGCCGCGCCGTCGTCGGCGAGCAGCCGCTCGGCCTCCGCGTAGATCGCTTCGGGTTCCATGCCGAAGTCGATGGACTTACGGAAGGGCTGGCGCACCTCCTTCTCGATGCGCAGGTAGACCTCGTTGCGGTTGCCTTCCGGGTCGAAGAAGTAGATCCCGAAGGCGTTGCCGTGCGTGACCTCCTGCTGCACCTTCACCCCTTCCTCCTCGAAGAGGCGGTGGAAGGCGCGGATGTCCTCGAGCGATGCCACCCGCCACGAGATCTGATGCTGCTGCTTGTCGCCTATCGCCGCGGTGCGACCCTTCTGCAGCACGAACTCATGGTGCTCCTCCTCAGGGCGCGCGCTGAGGAAGACGATGCCGAGCCCCTCGTCCTCGTCGGTCACGGTCAGGCCCATCAGCCGCTCGTAGAAGTCCCGCATCTTCGGCAGGTCGTACACCCACAGGCCGGTATGGCCGAGTCCGGTGATCGCCATGAGGCCGCCCTCTCTCTGATGTCCTATAAAACAGGACAGCTATCCTGCATTACGAAACAAGAGTACGATCGCCTCCAGGATCGGTCAACGACAGAAGAGGTGCACGACCCATGCGACTGGCAACGCTTCGAGTCCTGGGAGAAACCCGCGCAGCACGCCTCGACGGCGACGAGTACGTCCTGCTGCCCCACGCGGATGTCGCCGCCCTGCTGGCCGAGGGCGAGCACTGGCAGAGCCTCGCCGCACAGCAGGAAGGTGAGCGCGTGGTCGCCGCGGAAGCCGACTTCGCGACCCTGATCCCGCACCCGAACAAGATCATCTGCCTGGGCCTCAACTACGCGACGCACATCAAGGAGATGGGCCGCGACACCCCCCAGTACCCGACGCTCTTCGCCAAGTACGACGGCTCGCTCATCGGTGCGCATGACCCCGTCATGCTGCCCAGCGTGAGTGACCAGGTCGACTGGGAGGCCGAACTGGGCTTCGTGGTCGGCCGAGCGGCGCGCCACGTCCGGAAGGAGGAGGCACTGGAGTACGTCGCCGGCTACACCGTCGTCAACGACGTGACCGTGCGCGACTATCAGCGCCGCACCCGCGAGTTCCTCGCGGGCAAGACCTTCGAGGCCACGACGCCCGTCGGCCCGGTCCTGGTGACCGCCGACGAGTTCAACGGGGCAGAACCGGACCTGGAGATCCGCTGCGAGGTCGACGGTGCGGTGATGCAGCGGTCGCGGACCTCGGACCTGCTGTTCGGGATCGCCGACATTCTCGCGTACGTCAGCGACATCCTCACTCTGCTGCCCGGTGACGTGATCTGCACCGGCACCCCGGGAGGCGTTGGCGACGGCCGTGACCCGAAGGTCTACCTGAAGGAGGGGCAGACCCTGCGGACGGTCATCGAGGGTCTCGGCGAGACGCGCAACGTCTGCGTACTGGAGAAGACCGCCTGACCGAAGGCCGGCCCAACGCCTCGGTGCCCGGCACGACTTACGTGCCGGGCACCGAGCCGTTGGCCATGGCGAGCGGGGAAAAACGCAGCTACGCGAGTCAGGCGGGAAGACGGCCATTGCACCGGCCGCCCTCCGGCGCAACAGCGCGCTGAGCCGTCACCGCGGCGGTGAGCCGCGGGCAGCCCGGCCGACACGGGCGCGGCCGCCGAGAGCCTGCGGACGGGGCGGGCGTCGTTCCGGCACTCGGCGGCCGGGGTCACATGGCCGGTTTGAGGAGGATGCGGCCGACGAGGTCGGTGGCGTTCTCCATCAGCGCGTGCGCTTCGGCGGCCTTGGCCAGCGGGAACCGGGCCGCGATCGGGGAGTGCAGCCGGCCGTCGGCCAGCAGGGCGAGGACGCGCAGTGCGTCCTCGTGGCGCGCCCCCCGCACGCCGACAATGTCGGCTTCCAGGCGGGTCAGGTCGAAGACCGTGAAGGGCATGGGGCCGGGCGGGTTCTGCTCTCCGGCGGCGGGGCACAGCCTGCCGCCCAGGCGCAGCGCGTCCAGGGCGAGGCGCAGGAGGTGCGAACTGGTCGAGTAGTCGACGGCCTGGTCGACGCCCTGTCCGCGCGTCAGGTCCCGAAGGGCGACTCCGGCCGCTTCCAGGTCGTCGGTGAGGACCACCTCGTCCGCGCCGGCCGCCCGCAGTCCGTCCGCCCGGTCGGCATGCCGGGTGGTGGCGATGACCCGTACGCCGAAGACCCTGGCCAGGCTCAGGGTGGCCAGTCCCATGGGGCCTGCGGCGCCCGTCACCAGCAGGGTGTCCCCCGCCGTCACGCGCAGCCGGTCACGCAGTACGCGGTGGCTCGTGCCGAAGGGCCACAGCGTGACCGCCGCCTGTTCGAGAGCGACGTGTTCGGGCAGCGGCAACCACAGCCGCTCGTCGCGCACCAGGTGTGCGGCGTACGCGCCCGGGGCCTGGTGGCCGGGGATGGCGATGCCCGTGGAGAGGTTGCCCAGGCTCCGGTAGGTCTCCGGTGCGTGGGGGTTTTCGGGGTGGACGACGGCGACGACGCGGTCGCCGGGGTGCAGTGCTGCGACGTCGGGGCCGGAGGCCAGGACGGTGCCGGCGGCTTCCCGGCCCAACTGCTGGGGCATCGGGAAGGGGTTGCGGCCGGGCAGCTTCGTACCTTTCTGCAGTCCACGCCGGTATTTGAGGTCCCAGCCCGACACGGCCGCCGTGTCTACCGCCACCAGCACATCGGTCGGCCCCAGTGGAGCCAGGGGTGTGCGTTCATGGACAAGTTGCTGTGGTCCGCCGTGCTCATGGACCCAGACGGCGTCGGTCGTCGTGGGCAGTGTCATGCCATCACCTCTCGTAGTTCCGAGCCCACGCCCGGAATGTCGTGGGGGCCCATCACGGCCGCGATGTAGCGGTCGGGTTTCACCAGGACGAACCGGTTACGGGCGGCGGCCAGTGCCTCCTCCAGCCGGCCGTCGGCGTCGGCGATCGCGTGCCGGCCCGTCTGCGCCGCCGGCAGGCGGTCGCCGAGGAAGACGTCGATCCGGCGGATCGGCCAGGCGATGTCACGCCACTCGGGCCCGTCGAATCGCTGCCAGGCCTCGTCGGGGACGTCCACGCCGAGCAGCACGAATCCGTGTCCGAGGACGTCGTCGAGCATGCGCGGGCGCAGACTCGGGGGGACGAGCACGCGCGGCTGCGGCAGGATGCTGCCCGTCAGCCTGTGTGCTCCTTGGACGAGCCCGGCGTCGTGCCGGGCGGGCGGCCGGAACCGCATCTGGGTGAGATAGCGGCGGCCGGGCGGTGTGAGCAGCAGCGAGCGGGCGATGATGTCACGGAAGAGGGCGCGTCGTTTGTTCGTGGTCATGACCACGTCGCCGAGCTGCCGGGAGTACTTCACCATCGCCGTCGCGTGGGGCCTGCGCTCCAACTCGTAGGTGTCGAGGAGTTTTTCGGCGGCTCGGCCGTGCCACACCTCGCTGATCTTCCAGGCGACGTTGGCGGCGTCCCGCACCCCGGAGTTGAGGCCCTGCCCGGCGAACGGCGGCATCATGTGGGCCGCGTCCCCCAGCAGCAGGCAGCGGCCGTCGCGCCAGCGGTCGGCGACCACCGCGTTGAAGGTGTAATTGGTGGATCGCTCGACCTGGTCCTCGCTGATCTGCCGGTAGGGGGCGATCAGGCGGCGGATCGTCTCGAAGTCCGCCTCTCCCTTCTGGCCCTCCCCGGGGTGCAGGAGGAATTCGTAGCGGCAGCGTCCACCCCGTCCCGGCACGATCACGGTGGGCCGGTCGGGGCGGCCGTAGTGCATCCCGTACCGCTCGTCGTGGTGGTCGCCCGTGGTGTCGGCGACCAGCCACACCTCCTCGTGGCTGCTGCCGGTCATGCCGATGCCGCGTAGTTCACGGATGGTAGAGCGTCCGCCGTCGCAGCCAAGAACCCAGCTGAACCGCTGGACTTCGCTGTCGCCCGACTTCTCGCCGGTCGTACGCAGCCCCACCGACACGCAGTCTGTGTGCCCGTCCTCGGGCACGGCGACGAGTTCGGTGGAGAACCGGACGTCCGCCTCCGGGCGGGACTTGAGGGCGTCCAGCAGGACGCGCTCCAGTTCCGGCTGGGCGAACTGGTTCTTGAAGGGGTAGCCGAGCCGGTAGGGCTGTGGGCCGCGGGCGTGGAAGAGCGGCCGTCCTTTGCGGTCGTAGTAGCGGGTGCCGGTGCCGGGAACGACGGTCTGAAGGACCGGGCCCGCGAGATTGGCCGTGTGAAGGGTGCGCAGCGATTCGTCGTCCAGGCTGATGGCTTTGGCCTCGTCGCTGGTCGACGCGTTGCGTTCGACCAGCGCAACCTGGACGCCGGAGGCGGCGAGGAGGTTGGCGACGGTAAGCCCGACTGGTCCGCCGCCCACCACCAGCACGGGGAGCGGGGCGCGGCTCACGGGTTGACCACCGCCATCCAGATCGGCTCGGTCCGGCTCTGCATCGCGTCCACGGCACGCTCGACTTCGGCCAGCGGGAAGCGGTGGGTGATGAGGTCGTCGACGTCCAGAGCGCCGCCGCCGAGCAGGTTCAGTACGTCCTGCGCGTCGCTGCGGGTACAGGCGCGGGTGCCGATGATCCGCCAGCAGTTCGCCATGACGGCGACCATGGGAAAGAGCAGCGGGGAGCGGTTGGCGCCCATGTGGACGAGGCTGCCGCCGGTGGCGAGCGCTGCCAGCGACTGGGCGGTGGCCGGCCCGTCCGGGACGAAGTCGAGGACGGCGTCGGCGCCCTGCGGCACCAGGGCGCGCAGGGCCTGGGTGAGTCCGTGCGTGGCGCCCCAGTCGGCCGGCAGCGCGTCGAACGCGACCACGTCCGTGGGGATGGTTCCGGCCAGGGGCCGTACCGCGTCGAGGCGTTCGGTGCTGCGGCCGACCAGGATGAGACGGGCCACGCCGAAGTGGGCTGCGAGTTTGATGGTGGCGGTGCCCATGGTGCCTGTCGCGGCCGTCACGATCAGCGTCGCTCCCTTGGGCAGCTGAGCCAGCTTCAACGCCCGCAGTGCGTTGGCGAGATCGTGCACCTTGGCGCCGATGTCGAAGCTGACGGAGTCGGGCAGCGGGTCGACGAGCCAGTGCGGCACGCGGACGTACCCGGCGAGGCCGCCGTCGTGGTAGCGGTCGTACAACGGCATGGGGACGTCGCCGAAGGCGGCGTGGCCGATCATCGCCTGCTGGGGGCACATCATGTCGCGGTCGGTGCGGCAGAAGTCGCAGCTGCGGCAGTTCAGATTGGGGTGCACGCGTACGCGCCGGCCCAGCGGGATACCGGTGACATCGCTGCCGACGCCGACGATGATGCCCGCGGCCTCGTGGCCGAGGGTCGTGGGCAGGTGTTTGAAGGCGCCCTGGGCCAGCAGCGTCATCATGCCGGGGGCGAGCCCGGCGGAGGCGACCTTGACCAGGACATCCTGGGGGCCCGGCTCCGGTACGGCGATCTTGTGCAGTTGCAGTGCGCCGGATCCCTTTTGGGCCCGGGCGGCAAGCATGGCAGTCATGGATGCGGCTCCTTGACGTGTGCGGTGGAGTCAGGCGCGCAGGGCGGCGAGCCGCTGCGGCGAGTACGGTTCGGCGGTCCTGGACGTCTCGGCGATCTGGGGCAGGTCGCGGTCGGAGTACAGGGCGATGTATTCGGTGTCCCGCGCGCTGATGCTCGTGTGGGCGAGGCCCAGCGGGATGCGGACGAAATCGCCGGGGCCGAGTTCGACGGTGCCCCGCTGGGAGACCAGGGTGCGGCGGCCGCTGATCTGGTACTGGATCTCGTCCGCGTCCAGGGTGCGCCGGTAGACGCGGCCGTCACAGGAGGCCAGGCGGATGGTGGCAAGCCGGAAGGCCGGGGAACGGTAGAGCCAGGTCACTCCGTAGGCCTCGGACCCGCGCAGCACCTGCAGCCGGTCCTTCTCCGCGTGGACCTGCTCGAGCAGGACGCGCTCGTCCACGGGGAACACGGTGATGTCGTGCCCCGGGGTGCCCATGCACTGGGTGACCGCCTCGTTGACCGCTCCCGCTTGCCAGCCGGGAAAGGCGGGGAACACCGGCTCCGACTGGGATATGGCCGCGCGGCCTTCTGTGACCGGGGCGGGCGTGTAGAAGAGGAGGTGGCTCTCCTTGCGGCCGTAGTTGTCGTGGGCCACCCCGCGCGGCAGCCGGGAGAAGTCGCCGGGGCGGTGCTCCACGACACCCAGTTCGGTCATGAGAGTGCGCTCGCCCGCGACCTGGTAGGAGATCTCGTCGACGTCGCAGTTGCGGTGGTAGAAGGGCTGCCGGTTGTCCATCGTCTGCCACTCCACCCGCACTTGGGCGCTCTCGTAGACGCCCCGCGGCGGTGCAAACGGCTGCGCCGTGTACTCCTGGGGGAAGTGCACCACCGTCAGCAGGTCGTGGTCGTGCCACAGCTTGACGGGGAACGGGCTGGGGTGGGGAGGGGCGAGGAGTTGGTCCTCGTCGCGTTCGACGGTCCGCGGCGGCTGTTCCGAAAAGACGACCTGGATGATTTCCTGCACTGTTCCCATGGGGACTACCTCGCTTCGTCGAGTGGTGGACCGTCCGGCGGCGGGCTGCTCAGGCGGTCTGCGGGAGGTGGCGCTTGAGGAAGGTGTGGGTGCGCTGCCAGGCGGTCTCCGCCGGATCAGCGCAGTACATGTGGGGGCGGGCGTCGCAGGCGAAGGCGTGGCCCGCGCCCTCGTACACGTAGCTGTCGAACGTGACTCCGGCGGCGTTCAGCGCGGCGTCGATCGCTGCCACCTGGTCGGCGGGAATGGTCGGGTCCTCGGCGCCGACGTGCAGCAGCATGGGTGCGTCGATGGACTTCGCGCGGTCCAGGACGGCGTGCGGCCCGGCGGCGATGCCGGGCCCGTAGAAGATGACGGTGGCGGCCAGACCACTGATCGAGGCGGCGGCGGTGAACGCGGCGCGGCCGCCGAAACAGAAGCCGTTGACGGCCGTACGGGCCGCGGGGATGGCCTCGGCCTGCGCGAGGTGGTCCAGGACGGCGTTCACATCGGTGACGATGGCGTCCGGGCCGATCGCGCCGATCAGCGGCATGGCTTCGGCGTGCTGCTCGTAGCCGAGGGTGCCGGCCCCGTTCCGGTGGAAGAGGTCCGGGGCCAGGGCGAGGAAGCCGCGGGCGGCATAGCGGTGGGCGATGTCCTGGATGTGATGGTTGACGCCGAAGGCCTCTTGGAGCACAACGACGGCCCGGTTGGCCGGTGTGGCGGGACGGGCGGCATACGTGCGCATCGGGCCGTCCGCGGTCGGCAGGGTGACCCAGTCGGTCGCCACAGAAGCGGGAGGGGGCTGGTCGCTCATCTTTCGGTCCTTCGTCTGATGGAGGTGAGCGGGCGGAGGGGGAAAGGCGCCGTCACCCGGCGGGCGGTCTTGGACGCAGTTCAGGTCCGCCAAGATCCTTTGGCGGTCTGTTGCGGGTCTCGGGTCGAGGCAGGGCGCGTCAGGCTGCCCGGCTCGTGGCCGCGAGGCGGAGCAAGTAGCCCCAGCCCGCCTCGAGTTGGCTGTCCGGCCAGCATTCGGCGCGCTTGGCGCGGGCTTCGTCCGCGTCCGAGTGAGTGCGGACGCCTCCGGCGCTGAGGGCCGTCAGCTGCGTGCGGCAGGCACGGCCCAGGAGCACGGCGTGCATCACCGCGGTGGGAACGCTGTGTCCCGCTGCCACCAAGCCGTGTTTGGGCATGAGCGCCGCCGGGGCGTCACCGAGCGCGGCGGCGAGCGCCTTGCCGAGTTCGGGCGTGCTGACCAGTCCCCCGGTGTCACGGAAGCGCGGGACGTCCTCGCCGCCGAAGAGCGCGCCTTCGTGGGACACGGCCAGCAGCGGCACATCGAGCGCGGCGAACGCGACGGCGTCCGGGGCGTGGGTGTGCACGGAGCACACCGTCTGCGGCTGCGCGCGCAACACTTCGAGGTGGATGTGGCATTCCTTGTGCGGGGTGCCCTCGCCCTCGAGTACGTCGGCTTCGAACGAGACGAGCTGAAGCCGGTCCTCGCGGACCTCTCCCAGCCCCCACCCCGGGGCTTTGATCCACATACCGCGGCCGTCCGGGTCGCGGACCGCGGCATGCCCCCACACCATGTCGCCCTGGCCGGCCGCTGCCAGTGCGTGCGATGCCTTGACGGCCAGGTCCCGGGCCTCCAGGGGAGTCACGGCGTGGGCAGGGCGTCGTAGTAGCGGGCGGCACCCGGGTGCAGGGGCACGGGCGTCTTGCCCATCGTGACCGGATCGAGCGGGTAGGTGATGGGGCTGCGCTCCGGGGCGAGGTGGCGGTACTGGCCCTCGATGATGTGGCGCGTCTCGCCGAGCACCCAGGCGATCGCGTAGGCGACGTCCTCGGGCAGGTCGGCGCGGGTGAGGACGAGGAAGTCGGAGTAGTCCAGGGTGCGAAAGCTCCGGCAGCCCGGGAAGTGGCCCTCGTCGACGGTCGCTGCGGGCCAGCTGTAGTCGTCGCGCAGGCTGTCCAGGACGTCCTGCTCGACTTCCAGGAAGTTGAGGTCGGTGCCGATCTCCTGCCAGGCGGGCAGCATGTATGCCTCGTGAACGATGGCGTCGGCCCGGCCGTCCCGGACGTGATCGAGGGTCTCGAAGGGCCGCTCGTCCTCCAGGAGTTCACCGCCCCATCCCAGGATGTCGACGCCGGAGCGGGTCAGGAGTTCGTGGGCGGCGAGTCCGACGTAGTTCACTCCGTCGTTGACCGCGGTGGCGAGTTTCACGGCGGGCTTGTTCTCCCGCAGTTCGGGGAAGGAGCTGATGCCGAAGGACTTGCGTATCCCCACGACGAGCCGGTCGCGCTGCGGCACCACGCCCAGGGCGCGCAGCTGCGGAAAGTGCTCCTCGCTGAAGACCCCTCGCCCGTCGAGTGCGGCGGTGGTGAAGGCCACCGGGGTGGTCATGGCGACGTCGACCTCCCCGCGGCCGACCGCGCGTACCGCGTCGCTGAAGCCGCGGCTGTTCCAGATCGCGACCTTGGTGTGAGGGCCGCAGCGGTCAGTGAGCTCCTGGGAGATCCAGCCGCACACGCGGTGCAGGTTCGCGCTGCCCCAGTCACCCCGCAGATGAAGCGTGAGGGACCGGTCGATCGTGGGCTCTTGGGGACGTCCATCCCTGGCCATGTGCTGAGACATGTCACTCCCTAAGCCGTGGTGGCGCCCGCCGTTGTAGCGCCGTCCTGATATTGAGGACTATGGTCCTGATATGCAGAAAAGGCTAGCCCTAGAGGTAATCCGGCGGCAACGTGGGGTGCGACTGACGGGCGGCTCCCGGGTCGCAGAACGTCACGTCAATGAGCATACCTCTAGCAATAGAGGTATTGGGAGGAGGTGGAGCCCGGCTCGCCTGCCTCCGGAGCTCCCCGTTGCCCGCAGGCGTCAGTCGGCGGGGCCCTCGCGCGCGGTCGTGTGCTCCGCGATGAGGCGCATGGCCTCGTCACGGTCGCGTTTGTCCAGCGCGTCGATCAGCGCGGTGTGCAGCCGGCACCGATCGCGAATGTGCTCGGACAGGGGGCTTTCACCGTCGGGGCGCACGGACAGCGTGTGCTCCTCGACGAGGTCGAGCAGGCTGAGATACAGCGAGCGCAGGAGCGTGTTCGGGCTGACCGCGGCAATCCTCGCGTGCAGACGCCAGTTGGCGCGGATGAACGCGTCCGGGTCTTCGGCGTGCGCGGCGTCCTCCATCTCCCGTAGGGGTCGGCGCATGTCCTGGATGTCGGCCGGCGAGGCGTGCCAGAGGGCGTCCTCGATCAGCAGCGGATCGAGGGCGTTGCGGATCCGTACGGCCTCCGAGACGTCCGACGCGCCGGCGTCCAGGGCCAGGACCGAGTGGCCGAGCCGCACCATCGGGGACTGTTCCGCCGCGAAAAGGCCGCCGCCCGGGCCCGGCTTGACCGTGACGAGGGCCCGCGCCTGCAGCAAGCGCAGCGTCTCGTTGAAGGTGCCCACCGAGACGCCGCACCGCGCGCGCAGCTCGTCCTTGGTGCCCAGCCGCGCCCCCGGTTCAGCCTGGGCAACCAGCGCCGCCACTACGTCCGCCGCCATCTCCGCCCGCCCTTGCCCGCCGGACTGCCCCCAGTCACCGCGCCGCAGCGCCGGGGGGTCGACCGTTTGCCGGCCCGCACTCTCGCCCCGGTCGCGCTTCGCGTCGACGCCGTCCTTCGCCACCACGTACTCCCCTCGCGCCTGCCGACCAGGCACACACGCCTTCACCCGACCACGTCTTTGATTATGACGAATAGCCTCTCACCCCTTGACGTTCCTCGTAACCCGGATGCAGCATCACCATAATCATCATGATGAATGGAGATCCCGTGGTCGCCACACTTGGTGAGCAGGAGTTCCGTGACCTCATGGCAGGTGTCTGCGCACCCGTCACGATCGTCACCGCAGCCCAGGACGACATTCCGTACGGCGCCACTGTCAGCGCCTTCGCCTCGCTCTCGCTGAGGCCTCCGATGGTGACCGTCGCGCTCGACCGGGGCTCGAACGTTCTCGCTCGCATCACCGCCACCGGACGTTTCGGCGTCAACATCCTCAGCCGCGTCCAGGGCGACCTCGCCCTGGACTTCGCACGACGCGGAACCGATCGCTTCACCGACGTGGACTGGCGATACGACCACCACCTGCCCCGTCTGGCGGATGCTCCGGGCTGGCTCGTGTGCGACGTGACCCAGGCCGTCGAGGGCGGGGACCACCTCCTGCTGCTCGGCACCGTCACCCACGCCCGCACGAGACCCGCCGCGCCTCTTGTCTACGGCCACCGCACCTTCGGCACGCACTCCGCGTACGCGGACCGCCCGCGCCGTGCCATTACCGACCACGTGGAGGCGTGCGCCCGCTGACTTCCGTCAGTCCGCGCACCCCTGTCTCGCTCCTCAGAGAGGACACACCCATGACGACCAGGGAAGAACTCGTCGCCCGTGCCGCGGCCCTTCAGCCGCTCCTGCGCGCGCACGCGGGAACAACGGAGACAGACCGCAGGGTCCCGGACGAGGTGATCGACGCCATCGCCGAGGCCGGGCTGTTCAGGCTGGCCACCCCCAAGCGCTACGGCGGCCACCAGAGCGACATGCGCACCATGCTCGACGTGTCGGCCGCGCTCGCCGAGGGCGACGGCTCCACCTCCTGGGTCGTCACCCTCGTCAACGTGTGCAACTGGCTCACCAGCCTCTTCCCGGGCAAGGCACAGGACGACGTGTTCGGAGCCAACCCCGAGGCCCGTGTCACAGGGGTGCTCAGCCCCACCTCCACCGCCGTCAAGGCCGAGGGCGGCTGGCGCGTGACCGGACGCTGGTACTACAACTCCGGCTCCTCGCACTCGGACTGGGCCGTGCTCGGCGTGCCCCTCACCGACGACTGCGGCGAGGTGATCGACCAGGGACTCGTGCTCGTCCCCCGCTGCGATCTGGACCTCGAGGAGACCTGGTTCGTTGCCGGTATGAAGGGCACCGCGAGCAACTGCCTGGTCGCCGAGGACGTCTT
The DNA here is from genome assembly GCF_050936555.1 of Streptomyces sp. CA-135486. NCBI lineage: Bacteria > Bacillati > Actinomycetota > Actinomycetes > Kitasatosporales > Streptomycetaceae > Streptomyces > Streptomyces sp. CA-135486. Next base: position 3,685,620 of record NZ_JBNJMM010000002.1, on the reverse strand, counting down.
CGTCCCCGAACACCGCGTGCTGTCCGTCCCCGCCGCGATCGAGGGCCGATACGCCACCGAGCACACGGACGAGACCCTGGCCCGGTCGGCGTTCGTCCCGATCCTCGCGCTCGTGCTGGTCGGCCCCCAACTGGGCCTGGGCCGGGCCGCCCTGAAATACGTCACGGAGAAAGCGGCCAAGAAGCCGGTCTCCTACACGTTCTACGAGAGCCAGGCAGACTCGGTCGCCGTGCAGATGCAGATCGCCGAGGCCGCCCTGCGCATCGACACCGCCCACCTCCACGCACAGCGAGCCGCTGCCGACATCGACGACGCGGCAGAGCGCGGCGACTACCCGGACCTGCTCACGCGCGCCCGGGTACGCGCCGACACCGGCTGGGCCATCCACAACGTCCTCGATGCCATCAACACCCTCGTCTCCGTGCACGGCGCCGGCTCCTTCGCCGAGGTCAATCCGCTCCAGCGGATCTGGCGCGACGCCAACACCGCCGGTCGGCACGCCGTGGCAGCACCCACCGTCGCCACCGAGGTCTATGGCAAGGCCCTCCTCGGAATCGACGAGCAGATCACCCCCCTCGTCTGACCCGTTCCGCACCCACACAGGAGTCAATCCGTGCGAACCGCCAATCTGTCCGGCCGCCTCGTCCTCATCAGGGACGACGGCACCGCCGTCGACGTCGAGCAAGCCAGCGACGGTCTTTTCGGCGCCGACCCGCAGGCCGTCTACTCACGCTGGCCGGAGTTCCACGCGTGGGCCACCGACTCAGACCTCCCGGCCGGCTCACCCTTCGACGTACGGGACCTGGGCGCACCGGTGCCCGCCCCGCGCCAGGTCCTCGCAGTGGGCCTCAACTACCGCGACCACGTGGTCGAGTCGGGCTTCGCCCTGCCCGACACCCTTCCGCCCGTCTTCACCAAGTACATCAGCAGCCTGACCGGGCCGGTGACCGAAGTGCGACTGCCCGAGGGCGGCCACACCGACTGGGAGGTCGAACTCGTCGCTGTCATCGGCAAGGAGGCCTACCGCGTGGCCGAAGACGACGCCTGGCTCCATGTCGCGGGGCTCACCGTCGGCCAGGACATCTCCGAACGCATCTCACAGCTCGCTGGTCCCGCTCCGCAGTTCAGTCTCGGCAAGTCCTATCCCGGCTTCGCTCCCACCGGGCCCTGTCTGGTCACCCCGGACGCCTTCGCGGACCCCGACGACCTGGAGCTGGGTTGCTCCCTCAACGGCGAGGAGATGCAGAAAGGCCGAACCCGGGACCTGATCTTCTCCGTTCCGGCCCTGGTCGCGAAGCTGTCGGCGGTGCTGCCGCTGCTGCCCGGCGACGTCATCTTCACCGGCACGCCGGCCGGGGTCGGACTGGGCCGCAGCCCACAGCGCCGGCTGGCCGACGGAGACGAGCTCGTCTCCTATATCGAGGGCGTCGGCGAACTGCGGCAGACCTTCCGCGCCTGACCATCCGAGGAGGCACACCGTGGCCCTGCACCGCCTGTCATCCGTGACCATGGGAGTTCCCCACCGCCTGGAAACAGCCGCGTACTACGCGGACTTCGGGCTCGTGCCCGATGGCGAGAACTGGTTCACCACCCGCGACGGCGGCCGTCAGCTGCGCGTCCTGTCCGCCCCCACCCGCCGCCTTGTCGAGGTCCGCATCGGCGTGGACGACCCCGACGACCTCGCGTCGGCCGCCGCACGCCTGGAGCGGCTGGGCATCGGCCACGACACCCACGACGACACCCTCGCCGCGTACGAGAAGACCACCGGCGTTCGCGCCGTGCTCCAGGTCGAGGCCCGCGACACGCAGGCCGTGACGCCGGCCACCCCCTACAACGGCCCCGGCCGTCTGGAACGCGCCGGCGTCCGCGCGCCGGGCATCCTGCGCACTGACCCCATCCGTCCCCGCAAACTCGGCCACGCGGTTCTGGGCACCACCGACTTCGCAGCCACCACCGCGTTCTTCCGCGACGGCCTCGGTTTCAAGGTCAGCGACCTGATGGGTGACGTCGGCGCCTTCCTGCGCTGCTCGACCGATCACCACAACATCCTCGTCCTGGCCGCACCGGTCGCCTTCCTGCATCACACGTCGTGGCAGGTCGACGACGTCGACGACGTCGGCCGCGGCGCGATGAACATGCTGGAGGAACACCCCGAGCGCCATGTGTGGGGGCTCGGCCGCCACCACGCCGGATCCAACTTCTTCTGGTATCTCAAAGACCCCGCGGGCAACTTCAGCGAGTACTACTCCGACATGGACTGCGTCGTCGACGACTAGCTGTGGACACCGGAGGTCTTCGAAGGGGCGAAGGGGCTGTTCAACTGGGGGCCGCCCCCGCCGCCCTCCTTCATCAAGCCCGACGACCTCGCGGGCCTCATGACCGGCTCTCACAACACCTGATTCCTGAAAGGCACTGCGCATGATCGAGATCAAAGACATCGACCTTTCGCTTCCCTTCCTGACCCAGCTCCAGGGCAACGACGACGGGCGGCCCATCACCATCATCAACACATTCGTCGCCCCGGAGGGACAGGTCGACGCAGTCATCGAGGTCTGGCAGCAGGACTCCTTCGTCATGAAAGACCGACCCGGCTTCATCTCGGCGCAGCTGCACCGCGGCATCGGCGACAGCCGCGTGCTGACGAACGTGGCGGTCTGGGAATCCCTCACCGACCTCAGGAACGCCTTCATCAGCGCGGAGTTCCAGGAGCTGCTCCCCCACTACCCGGACGGCTCCCTGTCGTTTCCGATCCTGGTTCGCAAGGAGGCCGTCACCGGCGTGTGCACTGCGTGAACCGCACAACCCGCCGGCCATCCGCGCCGGCGGACTGACCACCTGCGGCTGCCGCCGGTCTGCGGGCAGCGACAGCCTCCGTATAGGACGCCGTGGTTCTGGTCCGGCCAGGTGGACCTCGGGCTCCAGCTGGCCGGCCTGGCACTGAGTGCCGACCGGGTGGTCGTGCGCGGAAATCCGTCATACCCCTCTCGCCGTAGAGGTAAAATCCACCAGCATGACCGCCCCTGAGCTGCCCGCAGAACTCACCCGTGTCGTCTGGACCCTCCATCGCAGGCTGCTTCAGGCACTGAAGCCCCCCACGAACGAGAACGTCCGGCCGCCGGCCCAGGTGGAGCTCCTCCATCTCGTGGCCGAGGAACCGGGCATCACGGTGCGGCAAGCCGCGGAGGCTCTCCGTATGCAGCCCCACAACGTCAGCAGCCTGGTAACAAAGCTGGTCAAGGACGGATTCTTCGAACGCATCCCGGACCCCGCCGACCGTCGATTCGTACAGCTGCACCCCACCCCCAAGATGCTCGAAGCCAGCAAGCAGACCAGCACCGACCTGTACGCCGGCGTTGCCGAAGCTCTGAGCAATCTGCCCGCCGCATCAACCGAGCGCATCGCCGGCGCACTGCCCGACCTGTGGAAACTGACCGAGCAACTCGCCCCCGTCCAGAGCTGACCCTCATGCTCCGACTGGGCCACAGCCCATAGAGCGGCGGCCCAGTCGCCTCACACACAACAACGGCGCGAAGGCGGGGTGACACCCCACCCGTCTGAAACCGTGCGGTGCGTGGCCTACGACGCGTCCAGCACCTTGCCGGTGAACACCGGGCCGACCGGTGGCTCTTCGAAGCCGAAGAGCTGGATCCGCAGCGACTCCTCCGGTTCTCTCACCCCGTCCACGATGGTGGGTACGGCCACCTCGGTGCTCAGCCCGCCAGCGGGGATGTTTGCGAGCAGCGAGAGTCCTTCCACCTTGGACAGGGGGCGCTCCGGGAGCGGCGACCGGCCGGAGTTCTCCGTCAGCCATTGCCGGTCCACGTCCGTGCTGGACAGCTCCGTGCCGCTGTTGACCGGCAGAATGCTGAAAACGGCGGGCACATCGGTGTCGGCGGCCGCGGACAGGGACACCCGCCACGTCAGGCTCTGTCCCTCGGTGACCCGGTCCGCGACCGGTGTCACGGTCACCTCGGGCATCGGGTCGTCGTTCTGCACCGTGACGCCGCCGTAATGGGAGCCGATCACCGCGTTGTGAACCGCTTTCACGAACACGTCGTGGGAAACGTCGTAGGAGTAGCGGGTGTTGCCCTGCACCGTCACCGGCAGGTCGATGACGTGGCTGCCGGGCCGCACACTCACCAGACGGGCCGTGGCCCGGCCGGTGTCCGGATCGGGTACGAACAGCCGGACCTGACCGCGGCCCTGGCCGGAGACTCGCACCGGCACCTGGTAGGTCCGGGTTCCCGAGTTCCCTTCCTTGACCTTCAGCCGGCCGATGTCGACACGGGGCAGTGCGGTCTGCCGCACTGCCGCCGTGCCGGGACGCCAGCCCCAGGCGTCCATCAGCCAGGCCTGTCCGGAGCGGTTACGCGGGGTCAGTTGCAGGGTCTTCACCCGGTTCAGATCCAGCCCCGCCCGGGTCGCGGCTGTCAGCGGCACGCGGATCCCCTGCCCCCAGTACGAGGCGGTCCGGTCGCTCCCCGGCAGCCCGTCGACACGGACCCGGCCGAGGGTGGCCCGGCGGCCGGAAGTGTCGGCGAGAGATATGTCCATCTGAGTTCCCGTGGTGTTGGGCGGCACGATCACCCGGAGGGCCAGCGCCTTGGCGCCGGAGAGGGAGACCGGCTTCGCGGAACGCACCCGCACCGGGGAACCCGATGCCGACCAGCGCAGGGCCACCGCGTGACGGCCTGGTTCAGGCGCCGTCTCCCATTCGGCGAAGTGCGGCGAGACGCCGGTCCCGTCGGGATCCAGGCAGGCGGCCACCGGGTCGGTATCCACCGCCGAGCAGAGCCGGCCGCCGTTCACGGTGACCGAGGCGTCCGGCACGAAAGCGGCGGTCCGGTTCGCGCCGACGGCGTGCGTGAGCACCCGCGCGGGATCCGCGGACGGCGCCCGCAGGTTCGAGCCGTCGAGCAGCGGGCGTACGCGGTCGTCGCCCGCGACGAACAGCCGGGCCGCCGCGGCGATGTACGTGGCGCCCGCGGCCTGTTGCTGAACGGCCGTCAACCGGGTTGGCCTGCCCGGCGAGCACACCGGGTCCGGCTGGTCGGCGTCCGCGAAGTCGTCTCCCGCCGGGGCTGTGGCCTGCCCCGGTGTCCACTCGCTGTTGAAGAAGTTGTGGTTGGCGCCGACCATGTAGACCGCGCTGTGCAGTGCCTCACCCCGGCTGACTCCGCGCGCGCCGTCCAGGTACATCTCACCTTCGAGATCGGCGACGTCGCCGTCGCAGCCGGGCAGGATCGTCATCGACGGCACGTCGGGGGTCGGGTTCTGCCCGAAGGCGGTGGGGCCGATGAGGACGGTGCCGCGGATGCGCCAGCGCACCGCGCCCCGGTAGCCGTCCTGATCGGCGGGCGGCCGCGAGAGGCTGTCCATGGCGGACCGGTTCACGCCCTCCCCGCCCCGCGAGTGGCCGACCAGCAACACACGGGACAGGTCGGCCGGCGACGCGGTTCGCACGATGGCCGGTGCCGCGGCCGGGTCGGCCGCCCAGTCCGCCCAGTGGGCGAGGTGCAGCCGCACCAGGGAGGAACGGGCCTGGGCCCCGCCGTCCTCCATCACATCCTGCGCGTTGATCCCGTTGGCGGAGATGGACACCGTCATGTACCCCTGAGAGGCCAGGATTTTCTGATCCCGCAGATAACCTCGGTAGCTCGGCACCGGCTTCGAGTCGGCCGGGCAGGGCCATGCGCCGAACCGGTCTCCGCCGTCCCTGAAGCAGGTTTCGTGGCGGCCGTGAAGGAACAGTGCCAGTGGCCGGCGGCCCGATGCCCCGGTCGGTGCCACCACCACGGCACGCATCTCCACGGGGGCGGAGAATCCGGGCAACCGCACCGAGGGCAAGGTGTATTCGCCGGTGACCGTCCGGTACCGGCCCGGCTTGCCAGGGTCGACGGGGTTGGCCGGCAGCGAGGTCGGCCGCTTGGCCGCCGGTGCAGGGCGTCGGCTGTGCGGGCCCACGGCGACGCCGGCTTCGTCAAGACGGCGTCCCCCCGCCCGCACCTGCAGGTCCGTCGCCGGTCCAAGGTGTGCACCGTGGAGGTCGAGCCGGAACGTGCGCTGGTCCGTCCCCGCAGCCGGCCGGCCGAGGAAGCGGTCTCCGGCATAGAACTCGACGCCAGCGTCGCTCATGGGCACCGGGTCGGCGGAGTGCCAGATCAGCTGTTGCCCGGAGCCCTTACCGGTAATCTGCCAACCGGACGGGAGTTGGCCGGCAGGGCCGACCTGTTGCGCGGACGGTTCGGGATCAGCGGCCTGTTGAGCGGCAGCCGACCCCGGCGACACCACTGTCGCGAGTACAGCCGCAGCGGCGACGACTAAGCGTTGAGCACGGATCAATGTTCCACTCCTGGTTGGCACTTTCCCAAGCCCCCGGTCTCCGGGAAGCCCCTCTGTTTCGTCTTCGACCGGTCGTGTCAGCGTTTGAGGGCTTCGGCGTCTCCCATGACGATCACCGGGTGCTGGTCGGGATCGAGTGTGAGCAGCAGCTCCTTCATGTGCTTCTGCGTCAGGCTGACGCAGCCGTGCGTGGGCCCGCCGTGGTCGACGTGCAGCCAGATGCCGCCGCCCTTGTCCGCGCCGAGCGGGCGGGTCCAGTCGCGGGGGGAGGCTCCGGCCCTGCGGTTGTAGTTGATCGCGACGACGTAGTCGAAGGAGCCCGCGAGCGGCTCGCCCTCAAAGCCCGTCCCGGCGATGGTGAAGCCCTGCGACTGGTCGTACGGCAGCTTGGTGCCGGGATCGGCGAGCAGCCCGCCGGCATCGGTGAGGGTGAACACGCCGATGGGCGAGTGGAGATCGCCGGCGTGGTGGTTGTCCGTCCAGCCCTTGAGTGCGTTGTGGGCCGGCCAGGTGGCTCCCGCTTCCCAGCCCGCGCTCGTGCGCCGGTAGAGCACCACCTGCGACTTCGGGGAGTTCTTGCCGCGGCCGGTGACCAGGACAACCTGCCGCGCGTTCTTGGGGATTTGGGCCAGCGTCTGGGGGCCCAGGCCCGGCAGCTGCGCGGGGACCGATGCGGCGGACGCGCCGGTGTCCGTGGTTGTCGGCCGGGGCTTGGGCTGGGTCGTGCCTCGGGCGCCGGACGGCGCCACTGATGCGTCGATCGCACCAACGGCCGCCGACGGGGCGTCGGCAGCTGTCCCTGCGTGCATGTCCCCGCACCCGGTGAGGGTTACGTACAGGGCGGCCAGGACAGCTGCCGGTATTCCCAGACGGTTAAGGCCCGGGGGTATGAAGGGGGTCGCTTGGTGGTTCCCGAATGGCGCACTGGGACGCCGTAGGGGCGGGCGACTGGTTGATGGAGCCATGTCGTCAGCCTGGATGAGACAAGTCAGGAACTCGTCAGCTCCGGCTCTTCGGCCCGCCGTTGCCGTCACGCCCGGCAGCCGCCCTGCGTTGTGGCAGCGCCGAACGCGGCCAAGGGCAGCGCCAGCCTGGCGCACGCATATCAGGAACCTGTCAGGGTGTGGGAAGGCCCGCACATCGGCCCGGCATCGATCCCGCGCGCTTACAGTCAGTAGCGTGTGCGCACATATTCTCGTGGCGGAAGACGATGAAATGCAGGCCAAGCTCATAGGCCGGCTGCTGCTTCAGGAGGGTCACACCACCGTCGTGGTCCACGACGGCCGGGCCGCGATCGACGAGGCCAAGAGCGGCAGACCCGACCTCGTCGTCCTGGACTTGATGCTGCCCAGGGTCGACGGCTTCGGCGTGTGCCGCGTGCTGCGCCAGGACGGGGACGTACCCGTTCTCATGCTCACCGCCCGTTCCACCGAGGACGACGTGCTGCTCGGCCTCGAACTCGGCGCGGACGACTACATGACCAAGCCGTACAGCCCACGGGAGCTGATGGCCCGCATACGCACCGTGTTGCGCCGTTCCATGCGGCCCATGGAGAACTCCCCTCTGCCGCGCGCGGGCTGCATCACCGTCGATCCCGTACGGCACCTGGTGACCTGTGACGACACCCCCGTTACGTGCACCCCCGGCGAATTCGCCATCCTCCACGCCATGGCCGCGGAACCCGACCGGGTGTTCTCGCGCCGTCAACTGCTGCAGTACACCCGTGGCCACGACCGCGCCTCCACCGAACGCGCCATCGACGTACACATCATGAATCTGCGCAAGAAGATCGAACCCGACCCGCGCAGGCCCGTGCGGCTGCTGACGGTCTTCGGCGTCGGCTACAAACTCGTCGACGGCCGCCATGACGCCTAGTCCTCGTATTCCCTGGCGCAAGAGCCTGCTGGTACGGCTTGTGCTCACCTCCGTGGCGATCACCGTCGTCTCCGTGGGCGCCACGTCCTGGCTGGCCGTGGAGACCACGACGCGTGCCATCCAGGAGGAGCGCGGTCAGGTGCTCTCCGACGACACCGACATCCTGCGGCAGCTCAGCGGCTTCGCCGCGACCCACGCCGACTGGGACGGCGTGCAGTCCTTGGTGCGCACGCTGTCAGACACCATGGCCCGGCGCATCGCCCTGACGACCGACACGGGCTACCCCATCGCCGACTCCGCCGCCCCGGGTACCGCCCTGCCCGCGCGCGCCTCGGCAACCGTCGAACCGCTGAACACCGACACGTACACCGAACCGGGGGCCCAGCTCGCCGGGATCGACCCGCGGGCGGTGGGACCCTATCTTCTCCCACCGGCCGAACGGGCACAGGTGAGGATGCTCGCCGAGAAGCGCCTGGCGTGCATGCGGCGGTACGGAAGCGGCAGCAGCCACCAGAGCCCCAGCGGCCGCACGATGGTCACGTCCGACGACGGGGAGGCATCCGTTCCGTTGCAGTGCGCCGATGGAGAACTCAACACACCCACGCGCACCGAACAGAAGGCACTGGACGAGCTCAACGCCCTGATCGCCTCCTGCCCCGGTCTCGAGCAGGAACGAGGTATCCCGCTGGCCGGAGCAGGCATCGACTTGGTTCCCGGCTCCAGCACCCCGGCGAGCGACAGCGCCCGGCGGCGTGGTGGCAGCCAGCGGACGCAGAGCTGTGTCGACAGCGCGCGCCGCACACAACTCGACCCGTTCGTCGCCCCAAGGGCCAGACTCTATCTGGGCAGCCTCGGCCAGCAGCCCGCGGGTTTCAACCTCTCCCCCGCCAACAAAGCCAAGATCGTCGGCGTCACAGGGCTCGTCCTGGCCATCACCGTCGCCATGACCGCAGTCGTCGCGATCCGCCTCGTCCGTCCCCTGCGGGCACTGACGGCCGCGGCCCAGCAACCACCGCAGCGGCATGCGCGCGTCGCCGTCACCACCAAGGACGAGACCGGTTATCTCGCCGCCGCCTTCAACGAACTCACCGCGCGCCGCGAGCAGATGGAAGCCCAGCGCAAGGCCATGGTCAGCGATATCGCCCACGAGCTGCGGACCCCGCTGACCAATATCCGCGGCTGGCTGGAAGTCACCCGAGACGGATTGTTGGACCCGGACCCGGACCTCATCGCTTCCCTGCACGACGAAGCGCTGCTGCTGCAGCACATCATCGACGATCTGCAAGACCTTGCGGCCGTCGACGCCGGAACCCTGAAGCTGCGCCGAGAGCCGGTGGGCGTGCACGAACTCGTGGCCCAGGCAGTGTCCGCCCACAGCACCCGTGCCGAGGCCTCGGGCATCCGCCTGCGCACCCGCACCGACCCCTGTCTCTGGCTGGACGCCGACCCCGTCAGGATGCGCCAGGCGCTGGGGAATCTCCTCGCCAACGCGCTTCGGCACACCCCCGAGAACGGAACGGTCACGCTCACCGCCCGGCAGACCGGTGACCTGGCCGTGCTCACCGTGGAGGACACGGGCGGCGGCATCGCCCCCGAGGACCTGCCCCATGTCTTCGAGCGTTTCTGGCGGGCGGAGAAGTCCCGCAGCAGACGCACCGGCGGCAGCGGACTGGGCCTGTCCATCGTCCGCCAGTTCGTCGAGGCGCACGGTGGAACCGTCACCGCCGACAACGAGCCCGGCGCCGGGGCGGTGTTCACCATCCGGCTCCCCCGCGCACCGGAGCCCGAGCGCCTCTCGCCATGAAGTGCCTCCGCGACGCCGATATGCGTACACCGGTGGCGCCCGCCCCACCGCCGCCTCGGTCCGCCCGCGTCCCCCGTCGCGGACAGACCGGGGCTATTCCGTGCCGGTGACAGCCATCTCACCCAGCAGTGACCAGTCGTCATGCGGGACCTTCACGTTCACGATCCGGGGTGTCTCAGCCAGGTGCGGTGGCAGCGTCCGCTGCGCGCTCTTGAAGTGCTCGGAGTGCACGTGCGCGGCCCCGGCATCGTCATCTCGGAAGGCCTCGACCAGCACGTACTCCGTAGGCTCCTCAATGCTCCGCGACCAGTCGAACCACAGACAGCCCGGCTCACCGCGCGAGCCGGCGGTGAAGTCCGCAACGATCTCAGGCCACTGGTCGGCGTACTCAGGGCGGACCTTGAACTTGGCCGTGATGAAAATCATCGGATTCCTCTCGCTGGACTGTCCACAAAATGCGCGCGCCGCCTGCTTGAGGTTGAACCACGGGAGTGGACACCGGGTGCCATGCGACGCATGACAGGTTACGTGATGTGATCATCCATCATTCGTACCCGACCCGGGTGAGGTGGCCGATCGCCGGAGTGGCGTCGCCGCCGGTTGCAGCAGGCCGACGAGCGGGCCAGGGCTTGTCCTTTCGGGTCTTGTCGGACAGCGAGCGGCGTCCGGCGCCCCGCCGGCAAGGAGGTGCGGCCTGGCCGACCGGCCGGATCGGTATGCATGATGGGGCATCCCCGAGGGAGGTACGCGATGGAATCGGTCCGGGCGACGTTCAGGGTTCCCACGCCGATGGGCGAGGTATGGGTGCGTATGACGGAGGGCACGGAACGGCCCGCCGCACCCGCCGTGCTGTTTCTGCACGCCAACCCCGGCGACGGCCGCGACTTCGACGCCGTCGTACCCGCACTCGCACAGGACCGGACGGTCGTGACCATGGACTGGCCCGGCTTCGGGCAGTCCCCGGCCGTCGACCCCGACCGGACGACGGCAGACGGCCTGGTCACGGTGGCGGAGCTGCTGGTCCAGGCACTGGACGAGCGCGGAGTGCGACGACTGGTGCTCGTCGGCAACAGCGTGGGCGGCTATGTGGCCGTACGGCTGGCACAGCGCCGTCCGGACGCGGTCGCCGGGCTCGTCCTCGTCGACCCCGCCGGTTTCACCCGGCAGAACCCGCTCACCCGGGCCTTCTGCCGCCGGCTGATGGGCAGAGAGGCGCTCGCCCGCCATATCGTCGCGCCCCTCGCCCGCGCCTATCTGGGACCGCTGCGCACCTCCAGCGCCCGTGCCACCTACGCCAGGGCTCGCCAGGTGCGGCACGACCCGATACGACTCGCGGTGCACTGCGCGATCTGGCGGAGCTTCGCCGACTCCGGGTTCGACCTGACCGGAGACGGAAGCGAGTTGACCGTGCCCACTCTCCTGATCTGGGGCAGACGAGACCCGGTCCTTCCGGCGCTCCTCGACGGCCGCCGCGCCCGTCGCTCCCTGCCGCATGCCAGGTACGTATCTCTGCCGACGGGTCATGAGCCCTTCAACGAGCAGCCGCCGCTCTTCCTCCGCCACGTGACACGGTTTCTGCACGAGGACGTCGAAGATCCGGAAGACAGGCCCCCTAGGTGAGGCTCGACGGGACGATCCCGTAACGCCGCATCTTGCGGTACATGGTGGCGCGGGAAATACCAAGATCCTGTGCGGTGCGCTGGACGTTGGAGTTGCGGTCCATCAGCCCGCGGAGAATGGCATCCCGTTCCAGCGCTTCGATGGTGGTGAGGACCTTGTGCGAGGACACCCGGCATTCCGGCGGGAGATCCTCCACTCGCATGGTCCGGACGGACGGCCGCCGTGCCAGTCCACGGATCACCGACTCGAGTTGCCGGACGTTCTCCGGCCAGGAACAGCGCTGCAGCATCGCAAGCGCATCCGGGGCGCAGCTGCTCTCTCCGCTCGGCCGATACTTGAGCAGGAAGAACCGGACCAGGTGCTCGATGTCCCCATAGCGATGGCGGAGGGGCGGCACCTCAACCGAGGCGCCGCACAGACGGTCGAGCTCGTCCTCGGTCGTGACCATGGACGGCTGGCTGGTCATGACCAGTTGCCCCGTGGCGGTCCCGCCGAGCTGCGTCAGGAGGCTTCGCAGCTGCCGGCGCAGGAGGTCGCCCAGAAGGTGGACATCGCGCAGGACGACCACGTTCGACGGCTCGGCCAGCAGCTCGCGGACGTTGCGGAGCCACTGCTCGGCGGCCTGCGGCGACTCCGACAGCGGCGCTTCCATCTTCTCGAGCCGGCGCCCGGCACCGCGGGCTCGGTGGATGGCTTCGATCAGCGTCCTCTTACCCACCCCGGCTTCACCCACGAGATGAAGCCAGGACCCGGCGACGAATGCCGCCTCGGTTTCGGCGACCGCGCTCAGCCATTGCGGCGATGAGCCCACCAGGCCCAGGCCCGATCGCGTAGCTCCGGCGGAAACGACCGGTCCGGACTGGGGACGTCCGATGACTCGCACTCGGAAGATCGTGCCCGCGTCGCTGTCCTCCCGCCGGCTACGGCTGACCCGGAGTTCGGCGACTCGTCCGGAGGGGAGGGCGATGTTCCGGGTCCCTTGGAACCGGGGATCGTCGGCCACTTCACGTGCGTGGTCGAGCAGAGCATGCTGATCCGGCCCTGTCACGGCCGATCTCAGCTGCTCGTTCATCATGACGACATCACGGTTGAGAGCCAGGACGGGTCCCGGGCGCACCGAGGAGCACGCGTCCATGTAGTCCTGGAACAGGGCCCGCTCCCGTCGCGAGCTGATCGCGGCGATCTCACTCTCGATCTGGGCTGCGACAGAGCGGGCCAAGGCCATGAGCATGCCGGCAGAGCCCTGACGGACGGTGGTCAGGTTGAAGGCTCCCAGCGTCGTCCGCCGGATGGGATGCAGAATCGGCACGGCCGCGCAGTGGAAGTCCCGCAGCGCCTCGACGTAGTGCTCGCTTCCCGCGATCATGACCGGGCGTCCGCTGGCCAATGCGGTCCCGATGCCGTTGGTGCCCACGTAGCGCTCGGCGAACACATGGCCCGGAGCCAGTTGCACCCGGTTGAGCCGCGTCGTCAGAGCTTCGTGGGAGACCATGCGGGACAGCACCACGCCGTTCCGGTCTGTGACCATCGTGGACACCGGGTCGTCGGCAAGCTGCTCGTGCAGCCTGTTCAGGATCGGCAGCGCTGCTCTGGCGAGCGGGCTCTCCAGATTGGGGTTCTCGAAGTAGGGGGCGTCGATGCAGCTCGACTTCACTTCGTACTCGATCGAGCGTTGCCACGACGCGACCACGAGCGGGCGTGCGCTCGGATCCTTGGTGGCTTCCTGGTAAAGCTCTCTGGCTGCTGTCAGCGCGCTGCCAGGTTGAGGTCGGGGCATTTAACACTCCCGTATCGCACGCGTCATCCCTCGGTGAAGTGATTGGAACAGCTCGATGACGCCGCGCCTATGGCCTGTATCACATTGATACATTCGCGGACCGTTTGTGAGACATCCGCCTGCGCGCGGCGGGCTGTGTAATCGGCGCACCCCACCCGCCGATTCGCAGGGAGTGCCATGAAAGCCGTGCAGGTCATCGAGTACGACGAGCCGCCAGAGCTCGTGGATGTGCCGGACCCGCAGATCACCGGTCCGCTGGATGTGATCGTGAAGGTCGGGGGCGCGGGGGTCTGCCGCACCGATCTGCACATTCTCGAAGGACAGTGGAGCGACAAGAGCGGGGTTGTCCTGCCCTACACCATCGGTCATGAGAATGCCGGCTGGGTGCAGGAGGTGGGACAGGCCGTCACCAACGTCAAGGTCGGCGACCCGGTCATCCTGCACCCGCTCGTGACCTGCGGTCTGTGCCGTGCCTGCCGGGCCGGCGACGATGTGCACTGTATGAACTCGGCCTTCCCGGGCATCGACACCGACGGGGGCTATGCGGAGTACCTGAAGACCACCGCCCGCTCAGTGGTGGCACTCGACCCGTCCCTCGAGCCGGCCTCGGTTGCGGCCCTGGCCGATGCCGGGCTCACGGCATACCACGCTGTCGCCAAGGCGGCCCGGGCCCTGCGACCGGGCGACCGGGCCGTGGTGATCGGCGCCGGAGGCCTCGGGCACATCGGCATCCAAGTGCTCCGGGCCCTGTCGCCGGTCGAGATCATCGTGATCGACCGGAGCCCGGATGCGCTCGCCCTGGCCAAGGAACTGGGTGCCGAACACACCCTTGTCGCCGACGGCACCGAGGCCGAGCGCGTCCTGGAACTCACCGGCGGTCATGGGGCGGAGGCCGTTCTGGACTTCGTCGGCGAGGGGGGTGCCGTCGAGACGGGCGTGGCCTGCCTGCGCCGCAACGGCAACTACTACGTCATCGGCTACGGCGGCCGGCTCGACGTTCCGACGATCGACGTCATCTCCACCGAGATCAACTTCATCGGCAACCTCGTGGGGTCCTACAACGACCTCTCCGAGCTGATGGTCCTGGCGGCCCAGGGCAAGGTCGGCCTGCACACCCAGCGGTACCCCCTCGTGTCCTTCCGTGACGCCCTCAACGACTTGTCCGCCGGTGCCGTCCGCGGCCGAGCGATCTTGATCCCCTGAGTCGAAGGAGCAGACCCATGCGCAAAAGTTCGTACAAGGGCATGATCGCCGTCGCGGCAGTCGTGGCCCTCAGCGCCACCGGATGTACCAGCCAGGACCAGGCGGAGAGCAAGGCCGACAAGCCGGCGCTGTTCAAGCCGGGTTCGGAGATCAGCTACAGAAAGTACGGCAAGGACTACCCGGACGCGAAGGTCAAGGACGTACCGGGGCCCTGCAGCTACGAGTCGATCAGCCGTAAGGACTACTCCGGACAGACGCTGAAGATCATCAGCCATGCCGTCCCCGTCATCGGCGAGCCGACCAAGCTGCACGCCAGACAGTTCGAGGAGATCACCGGGGCGAAGGTGGAGGTGGTCAACGTCCCGTTCGGGGAGCTGCACCAGAAGATCCTCACGCCCCTGCAAGCGAATCAGCCGGCGTACGACGTCATGTTCTACCCCTCCCTGTGGATAGGCGACATGGCCCCGTATCTGGCCCCGGTGCCGCAGGAGTACCTGGACACCCCCGGCATGAAGGACGTCACGAAGGCCTATATGGACGTGGCCACCTGGAACGGGCAGGTCGTGCAGTACCCCGTGGACGGTGACCGGCATTACCTCAAGGTCCGCACGGACGTACTGAAGGACCCGAAGCGCCAGGCGGCGTACAAGGCGGCCACGGGCAAGGACCTGCGCACGCCCAGGACGTGGGCCGAATACCAGGAGGTCGCCGCGTTCTTCAGCGGCAAGGACGTGGACGGCGACGGCAAGCCCAACTTCGGCAGCGCCGAGGTGACCAAGCGGGACGACCTGACGTTCTCCGCGTTCATCAGCCGTGCGGCACCGTATGTGAAGCACCCCGACGTCAAGGGCGGCCTCTTCTTCGACCTGGAGACCATGAAGCCGCTGATCAACACCCCCGGCTTCGTGCGAGCCCTCGACGACATGGTCAAGGCCAAGTCGACCTGGGCACCCGGCGGCGCCAACTTCGGTCTGGGTGACGAGATCTTCTCCTTCGGAGGCGGCCAGACGCTGATGTCCTACTCGTGGGACGACGCGTTCATCCAGGCCCAGCAGCCGGACAGCAGGATACGCAACAAGATCGAAGCGGCGGCGCTGCCCGGTTCCACCGAGGTCTACAACCGCACCACACAGGCGTGGGACAAGAAGCCGAACCAGGCTCCCTACTTCACCTGGGGGTGGACCTCGGCGGTGTCCAAGGCCTCGGGCCACCAGAAGATGGCCTTCGACTATCTGTGCTTCTTCAGCAACGAGGCCAATGCCGCGCTCGATCTGACCATCGGCCGCTTCGGCGTGAATCCCTACCGCAACGCCCACTTCGACGCGGCGTTCTGGGAGAAGCAGGGCTGGGACAAGAACGTCGCGAAGTCCTACGTGCAGACGCTCTCCGGCATGGAGAAGAGCACCAACCGCGTCTTCGACCTGCGTGTCCCCGGTGTCAACCAGTACATGTCCGCGCTGGCCAACGGCATTGCCGCGGCGCTGGCGGGACAGCAGGCTCCGCAGCGGGCGCTGGACGAAGTGGCGAAGGAATGGGCCAAGATCACCGAGCAGATCGGCAAGGACACGGTCCACGACGCCTATCGCAACGTGGTCGCACTCGAGGACTACCGCTGACCCGACCACAGGACGCCCCGGGTGACCGGCCGGCTCCGGCCGGTCACCCGGGGGCGACCGCCCCTTTCCACAAGGAGCACCATGTACGGCCTGCGCCGGCACAAGAGCATGTTCCTGCTCCCAGGACTGCTCACACTCCTACTGATCATCATCTTCCCTCTTCTGTTCACCATCCGCGTCAGCTTCTCCGGCTGGAACGTCAGCAGCCCTCAGATGGACTTCATCGCAGGGGCCAACTACGCCACGATGCTGCACGACAGCCGCTTCTGGTCCTCGATCATGCGCCTGATCCTGCTGGCGGGCGGCACCGTCCTGATCCAGTACGTCATCGGATTCGGCATGGCCCTGCTCGTCTGGCGCGATGTACGCGGCCGCAGGTTCTGGCGGGTGCTGTTCCTCGTCCCCATGATGACCACTCCCGTGGTGATGGCCGCCATCTGGCAGATGATCTTCCACGAGTCGCTGGGGCCGCTGAACGATCTGCTCGGGATGCTGGGCCTGACCAAGGTTGCCTGGCTCACCGAGTCCGGGCCGGCGCTGGTCGCGCTGATGACCGTAGAGGTCTGGCAGTGGACGCCGTTCATGTTCCTACTGCTGCTGGCCGGCCTGCTGAGCCTGCCCAAGGAACCGTTCATGGCCGCCGCGATCGACGGCGCCGACGTGTGGCGCACGTTCTGGAAGGTGACCTTCCCGCTCATGGCGCCGGTGTCGGTAGCGGCGGTCATCATCCGGCTGATCGAGGCATCGAAGCTCTCCGACAGCGTCTACGTGCTGACCTCCGGCGGACCGGGCTCCTCCACGGAGACTCCGGGCTACTACCTCTATATCCAGGGGCTCCGGGATCAGCAGACCGGCTACAGCGGGGCGATGTCCCTGACCTATCTGGTCCTGATGATCGTCACGCTCACCGTTGTCGCCGCCTTGCTCACCAGGGCCTTCAAGCTGAAGGGGCACTCATGAGGCCGCGCCTTTATCCCATATTCAAATACACCGTGATCGCACTGTGGGCCTGCTTCGTCGCGGGACCGTTCTTCTGGGCCATGACGACCAGTTTCAAGGACGCCAACGCAGTGCAGGGCGGCGCCACATACCTTCCATGGGTCCAGTACCAGCCCACCGCCACCGGCTGGCGCAACATCTTCGGTGGAGCCGGGGGTGTCGATGTGATCCAGCCCTTCCTCAACAGCGCCATCGTCACCATCGCCGCCTCGGCCATCAGCCTCGTCCTCGGATCCCTGGCCGCCTACGCGTTGTCCCGCTACCGGTTCAAGATCGGCTTCATCAAGAACAGCGACATCGTCTTCTTCTTCGTGTCACAACGGATCATGCCGCCCGTCGTCCTGGTGATCCCCTTCTTCTACCTGCTGCAGTGGGCGGGCCTCCTGGACACCATCCCGGGACTGGTCATCGTGACGGTCGCCCTGCTGCTGCCCATCGCGGTCTGGGTGATGGTGGACTTCTTCAACGGCATCCCGCGTGAGATCGACGAAATGGCCATGCTCGACGGGTGCGGGCCGTTGCAGACCTTCGTGCGGGCGATCCTGCCGAACTCCCTGCCCGGGCTGACCGTGGCCGCTATGTTCTGCGCGGTGTTCGGCTGGAACGACTTCTTCTTCGCCTTCAGGCTGACCTTCACCGAGGTCCAGACCCTGCCCCAGGCGGTCGTCGCCCTCAACTCCTCCATCCCGCCCTGGTGGACCCTGTCCGCGGCTGCCCTGTTCGGTGTGGCGCCGCTGGTCCTGCTCGCCATCTGGGTGGAGCGCTATCTGTCAAAAGGCAACCTGTCGGGAGCAGTCCGATGACCCTGAGTGCCACTGATCTGAGCCTGACCGTCGATGGCGTTGACCATCTCAAGAGCGTGACCGCAGTTTTTGAACCGGGACGGCTCCACACTGTCATCGGCCGGACCATGGCAGGAAAGACGACGCTGCTGCGGGCCCTGGCCGGCCTGCAGGAGGTGGACTCCGGCTCCCTGACCAGGGACGGAGCCGACATCCTGAGAACGCCGGTCTGGCGGCGCGACACCGCCATGGTCTACCAGCAGTTCATCAACTACCCACATCTCAGCGTGTTCGGCAACGTGGCCTTCCCGCTCCGGCGGCAGAGGCTGTCACGGGAGGAGATCCAACAACGGGTCAGCAAGAGCCTGGCGCTGGTCGGCCTGACCGGCTTCGAGCGGCGCAAGCCGTCCCAGCTTTCCGGCGGACAGCAGCAGCGCGTCGCCGTGGCGCGCGCCCTCGCACGCGGCACGGGAATTCTCCTGCTCGACGAGCCACTGGCCAACCTCGACTACAAACTGCGCGAACAGCTGCGCGACGAGTTCAAGACCCTGTTCTCGGATCAGGGCGACACGATAGTGGTCTATACGACGACCGAGCCCGCCGAGGCGATGATGCTCGGCGACGTGGTGCTGGTCATGCACGAGGGACAGATCCTCCAGGTCGGCCCCCCGCAGGAGGTGTTCGAGCGCCCGGCGACGACCACCGTGGCATCCATCATCAACGACCCGCCCATGAACATCTTCCCCGGCCGGATCGAGGGCGGTCAGGTCACCGTGGCGGGCTTCCAGGCCACGCACGTGTCCGCGCATCTCGCCGACCTGCCCGACGGCGCCTACCAGTTCGGCCTGCGGGCAACGGATGTCAGCCTGGCCTCCGCCGGTGTCGAGGGCGAGGTCACCTTCGTGGAGATCTCCGGCTCCGAGACCTTCGTTCACGCGGCTGTCGGCAAGACTCCGTTCGTCATACAGATCGAGGGCATCCATGACGTCGCTCTCGGTGATCTTGTGAAACTCCGGCTACGCCCCGAGCGGTTGTACGCCTTCGACGAGAAGGGCTCGCTCGTGCGGACACCTTCGTACGATCTTGTTTCAGTGGGAGGGCGTTGAGATGGCGCAGTTGGACATCATCGACGTCGGGCACAGCTACACGCCCGGCGCCGAAGAGAAGCGGTGGGCTCTCAAGCCACTGAGGCTGACCTTCGAGGCCGGCAAGACCTACGCATTGGTCGGGCCCTCGGGTTGCGGCAAGACGACACTGCTGAACATCCTGTCCGGGCTGATCAGACCGTCACAGGGCCAGGTCCTGTTCGACGGCGTGGACGTCACGGCCCTGCCGACGAAGGCACGCAACATAGCCCAGGTGTTCCAGTTCCCCGTCATCTACCACTCGATGACGGTGTACGAGAACCTCGCCTTCCCGCTGCAATGCCGCCGGTGGGACAAGGCGAGGATCGACGCCAAGGTCCGTCAGGTGGCCGAGGCGCTGGACCTGGACGACCGGCTGGGGCAGCCCGCCCGGCGCCTCACCGCCGACGACAAGCAGCTGATCTCGCTCGGCCGCGGCCTTGTCCGTGACGACGTGGCGGCCGTACTGATGGACGAGCCCTTGACCGTCATCGATCCGCAGCTGAAGCACTCGTTGAGGCGCAAGATCCGTGAGATCACTGAGCAGTTCCAGCCCACAGTGATCTATGTGACCCACGACCAGTACGAAGCCATGAGCATTGCACAGGAAGTGCTGGTCATGAGGGACGGCCAGGCCATGCAGCAGGGCACGCCGCAGCAGCTCTTCGAGGCACCCTCATCAACGTACGTCGGCTACTTCATCGGATCACCGGCCATGAACTTCCTCACCCTGGACCGGGCACACCAGGAGTTCACCCTCGGAGGCCGGACCCTCGCCGTGGCGTGGGACATCCCGGAGAGCACCAGCGAGGTCCAGGTGGGAATCCGGCCCGAGTACGTCAAGGTCGTCACGGAACCCGGGCCGAACACCTTTGCCGCCAGGCTTCGCGGTGTCCAGGATCACGGCCCTCAGCGCGTGCTCGAGATCGACGTGGCCGGCCAACTCATCAGGGCGAAGGTGCCGCGGGAGGACGGGGTTCCTGCGATCGAGGAATTCCTGGTGCATCTGCCGCGCGCCAAGGCTCTCCCCTATTCGGACGGTTGCCTGGTTCTCCAGTCGTAGAGCGAGTGGTTGCCGACGGCAGGTCAGTTGCAGTCGGGGAAGCAACAGTCCCGAACCCGCCGGCTCCCACGCACAGTGAACCCGGGAACGTGACCGCGGCCACGCTGCCGACTGCGGCGCGGATCAGACTCTCGCAGGCGTCCACCAAATCTGTGTGCTGCAGAGGGACACGACGAGCGCCGAGGCGGCGACGGCACCCAGGCCCCACACCAGGCTGCTGGCATTCGCTATGAGGCCGATGACAGGCGGCCCGGCAAGCAGTCCCGTCGTTCCCATGGCGGCGACCAGGGTCAACGCGTCCGGGCCCTGGCTCGCCGCGGCCACGTAGACGCAAGGGGTCACGGCTGCGATACCCAGTCCGACGCATGCGAACCCGATCAGGGCCGGCACCACGCCGCCGCTGAGCAGGGCGAGGGTCAGCCCCACCCCCGCCAGTGCGCTCCCGAGGACGACGACGCGGCTGTCACCCCAGCGGCTGCGCCAGCCGTCGGCAAAGAGGCGGGCCAACACCATCATGCCCGAGACTACGGCGATGCCCAGGGGCACCAGTTCCACCGAGGCCCTGACGACGTCCTTCAAATAGAGGGCCGACCAGTCGTTTATGGCGCCCTCGGTCACGGTGCCGAACGCCATGGCGCAGCACATCCACAACGTCACGCGGGACGGTCGGGTCCATCTGCCGCGGCCATTCTTCTCCTTCGCCGCAACCGGCTGGTCATCTGCCAGAAGTCCCGTCCGCGCGTACCCGGACAGCAACAGCAGAATGACGGCGGCTACGCCGAAGTGCACCGCAATCGTCGAGGTCACCGCGTTCACGCCGGATGCAAGGACGGCGGCGAGCAACGAACCGCCGCTGAACATCGCATGCAGTCTGGCCATGGCGTTTCGCTGATGTCTGACTTCGAGCGCGGCTCCCTGTGCGTTCATGGCGACGTTCAGACACCCTACGAGGACTCCGTCGCAGCACAAGATCACCAGAGCGACAGGATAGTTCGGCGCCGCGGCCAGGGCTACCAGCAGAAGAGTCAGGCCCAGGGCCGACAGCAGCGCCAGGCGCCGTGAGCCCAGCCGCCTCATCAACATCGCCACCACGGGAAACGACGCTGCCGCACCGACACCGGCGGCCATCAGCAACAGGCCTACCTCCGCTGTCGTCAGGCCGAGGTGCGTCTTGATGGCAGGGATGCGCGACGCCCAGGTGGCGTACTGGAAACCGAGAGAGCAGAACAGCGCGGCAATCGCCAACTGGCTGCGAATGAAGGGATCTTGAATACGGAGCATGTGCTTCAACCCAATTCTTCTTGCGATGACGAGCCGCGCCGCAACGCGCCGGTCAACTCGGGCTTCCCGGTGCGATCGGCGGGCACAGCCCTGGTCATGTACACAGCGCGCGGGCCGTAACTGCCCGGGGGGACGACTCCCTCATGGCCGGTGAACCCGCGCGCGGACCAGAACGTCTCGCTGTCGGCGACGGCGACCAGGGAGATCTGCTCGTACCCGCGCGAGCAGGCCGTCGCGGTGAGGTGGTGCAGGAGACGCTGCGCCAGTCCCCTGCGACGGAAGCCCTCCGTAATGACGAGGTCGTGCAGATGCAGATTGCGGGACGGAAACGCGAACTCCTCTGTCCGGTCCAGGTCCGGGTACCGGAACATCGGATAGGGCAGTGCCAGCAGATATCCCGCCAGCCGGGGGCCCAGGTCCAGCGCGCAGCACGTGGTCGGCGACACGCGCGCCCGGGACTCCAGCGCATCCCGCCCCTCCGACAGCCCGAGGTCGGCGTAGGCACGGGACTCCATTGCCACGATGCCGTCCCAGTCACCGTCAGCGATGCGACGTATTCGGGCCTCATCGCTCATCTGCCGTACGCCTTCCCGGACATGCCGCGCCGGGCGCAGGCTCCTGGTGCCGTCGGCTGCTCCGCCCCTCGTCCCCGCCGTCAATACAGGTGTACGGCAGTGGGCTGAAGCCGTTGAAACCCTGCGTCATGTAGCTGGTCGCATACGCGCCGCAGGAGAGCACCCAGACCGGATCGCCCGACGCCAGCGTCCTGGGCACCCGGACCAGGCCGTGTTCGAGGGAGTAGGCGTCGTCGTTGTCGCAGGTGGGACCCGCCACGACGACCGGGATCTGCTCGACACCGCAGTGCGAGGGGAACGCCAGCCGGTACTGCAGCTCGTCCATCTCGTACAGGCCGTTGAACTTCCCGCAGCTCAGGTACAACCAGTGCCGGCACTCGCCGTTCGCGTTCCGCCGTGAGGACAGCCGGGACACATGCGCCCGGATCGCCCCGTGGTCCGCCACGAGATAGCGCCCGGGCTCCACGACGAAGTCGAGATGGTGCCCGGGGATCCTCCTGAGAGACTCCATCCCCTCGCGGATCACGGCGAATATCTTGTCCACCGGGGGGTTGAGTGGCCTGCCGCGTTTGTCGAGGTACCCGAGCGCCGGCAGGCCGCCGCCGAGGTTGACGTGGTCCAGGGATATACCGCGACGCTGAAGGGCGGTCAGAGTGTCAGCCAGGCTTTCGAAAGCCCTTTGCCAGGCTTCGGGCGTCATCTGCTGGGAACCAACGTGTACGGACAGCCCCGAGGGGCGAAGGCCCCTGGTCCGCGCCGCCTCGAGCACCAGTACCGCGTCGGCGGGCGAGCACCCGTACTTCCTGCTGAGTCTCCAGAGCGCCCCGTCCCCGCTGGTCGCGAGCCTGCAGAACACCCGGGCACCGGCAGCATGGTCTGCGATCGCCGCCACGTCCTCCAGGCTGTCGGTCGCGAAGTCCCTGATACCGAGGCGATACGCATCCATGATGTTCCGGTCGGACTTGACCGTGTTGCCGTAGTGCATCCTGCCGATCGGCACACCGGCCCGGAGCGCTTGCTCCATCTCCTGCGGGCTTGCCGCATCGACTCCGGCGCCCTTCTCTGCCAGCCGGGCAAGCACCTCGTCCACCGGGCAGGCCTTCATGGCGAAGCGAATGGAGACTCCGGGCAGTTCCCGGCGCAGGGTCTCGTGGCGCTCCTCGATGCCGGCGAGGTCGAAGATGATCTGATCCTCGGCCGCGGCTGCCAGCGCGGCGAACAAGGACGTGTCCTCGTGCGTCATGGTCGCTCTCCACCCGGTCGACCCGGTGGCTGCTGAAGACCGGTGACCCTGCTCGCACGCACCAGCGGTTCCCACGCCTCGACCAGTAGGGCGAAATCGGCGATGTCGCTCTGGGCTTCGTCGAGGAGGCGTTCGCGGCGCGAAGCCAGGAGATCGGCGAATGTGGCGTACCTGCCGCCCAGCTTCCGGTAGGCGGTGTCGAGGCGGTCCAGCCGCTGGACGTTCTCCGCCCGGTCCAGCCGGGTGCTCTCCCTGGCGAACCCGGCGACGGCGGATGCCCGCACCTGCCCCCGGCCGTCGAGCAGCGATGTGCCGGCCCGGGCCATCCTGTCGTAGATGAAGTTGAAGTAGAGCATCGACAATAAGAACTTGGCGAAGCGCATCTGGTAGGCCATGAAACCCGGATCGGTCCTGCGCTCGCCGGTGTAGAAGTTCACGATGTTGCGATTGTGCAGAACACCCGGCAGCGCGGCGTCGTGGACCAGATGGATCAGAAAGTAGTCACTGCCGATCGTGTCGGTCGCGGGCGGCAGCGGCACACGTTCGTGCACCCCGTGGAAGCTGATGTTGCACATGTCGACCCGCATGGGGTCGACCAGGGTCAGCGTCGAGTGGTCCTGGGCGAACGCGTCGGAGCCTGCCCCTTGGAAGGACTCGTCGACGAGCTGCCTCTTCTGCTCCCAGGGCCAGTGGACAGGCGCCCACAGACTGACCACGTCGTAGTAGACATCGTTGTCGAGCCGACGAATCTCGTCGATGTCCACGGACAGTTCACCCACGAAGGAGCTGCCCACCATCGCTACCCGCTTGTCCGTGTGCTCCGCAGCCAGCGCCGTCTCGGAGACGCCGTCCGCGGCGTCGGCCGCGCATTTACCGAGCGACGTGAGCTCGTGGTGGATGGGGAAGACGGGCTCCCCGTTCACGACCTGGTAGCGGCTGTCGGAGTCTCTCCGGTGAACGGACTCGCACCCGAGCGCGATGCTGATCAGGAACGCGCGGTTGGTGCAGGCACCGTAGGAGAGGTCGGCCGGAAGCATCAGATCCAGCATCAGGTCGGGCTTCGTGGTCTCGGTCCGGCGGATCGCCCGCTGCAGGAAGTCCCGCTGCTCCGCCTCGTCGAGGTGGTGTACGACGACTTGGCGAACCCCGCGCGTTCCGCGTACGGCTTCGGCGTGCTCCTTGAATGCGTCGGAGCTGTCCAGGATCAGGAGGTGCACCTCGACGTCGAAGTGCTCGGCGGCGTAGGCCGCCTCCTCGGCGATGGCCGCGATCGTCGACGGGCACGGCCTGTTGGTGGGAAGTGTCAGACAGATGCTGCGCATGCCACTTCTCCGGCCCGCTGGTCGAGATCCCGCGTGTTCCAGGGCTGCAGCCCCAGCAGCTTGGCACCCAGTTCGTTCAGCGTGGCAGCTCCGTATCGGAGGGCTTCGTTCTTGGTTGCGTCGCCGAGAAGCGTTCCGTTCCAGTCCGGCGTCCTGAGGTGGCGCCACGATTGGATCCGTGAATGCGTCAGCTCCCGGTGGGACTCCAGCGCCGGCATCATCGAGAGGTACTGGACCGCCCGCACGCCGTTCTCCGAGGTGTTGGGCGCTACTCCGTGCGCCAGGAGACCGTTCCAGATCAGCAGGTCGCCGGCCTCCAGTTCCGGTCGGACCACAGGCAGCTCGGCCCGGTCGATCCTCGGCCGGATCGGGTCGCGGTCGGTCGGCTGGAGGGCCTTCCACCGGTCGAACTGCCGGAACAGCTCGGGGCAGCACTGGAAGCCGCCGTGGTCCGCCCTGGTGTCGCTCAGCGCGATGATCCCCTGGACCCGCTGCGGCAGCACACCGAGCGAGGTGTCGACATCCCAGTGGAGCTCGATGTCGAACCCTCTTTCCGTGGGTGCGATCAGTGCTCGGTCTCGGTTCCTGACATTGGGAGGGTTCAGATTGAGCCGGTCCAGGCTCACCCAGAGCTCCTCGCAGTCCCACACGTCGACGAACGCGTCGTAGACCCGCTGCGTCTGGCGGCTGTCCCATATGAGCTGGTGGTGGTATGCCTCGACGAACCCGTAGATGTGCAGTTCCCGATCCAGGTCCGAGCGGAACTCACGCTCCTCGTACCACGTGTCCGCACGGTCGGGATCAAGCCCCTGGAAATCCCAGGCGAAGTCGAGCAGTCGTCGTGCCGCCGAGGCGGGGATCGCCTGCTTCACCACGACGTAGCCGTAGGTCTGCCAGAAGGTGAAGTCCTCCTCGGACAGCACCCTGAGTTGCCGTGTCTTGCGAAGGTCTCGCAGCTGAGTCTGCGCCAGGTACGTCTCGCCGTCCGAGCTGAAGTACGGGACGTCCGAAGGGGATCGGTGGAGATAACGGTCAGGTGTTGCCATGCAGTGCTCCAGTGCTCAGTTCTTCTCCGTCGCTCCCGGCTCGCTTCCGGACCCGAGGCGTCAACTGTGCGAAGTGCGGCCGGTCTCCGCCGGGAGCCTCTCCGCGCTCCCAGGGCGCCCAATGGCGACGCGGACCGGAACGCGATCACCGGAAGGCTTCAGCTCCGGTGTCGGGCGGGCGGCGTTCGGCGTCCGTCGCTGCCAGGTCCGCGCCCGTGGCGGGCGGCGGATCCTGGAAGGGCGGATGGTCGGGCCGACCGGCCCTCGAGAAGTAGTGGTTGCCCGCGGATACAGCAGTGACTTACGTGACTTACCGGCTCGATGCCCCCATGTGAAAGCGGTGTCCGTCGCCGATCGCGGACGCCGATGGTCTCCCTTGCAGTGTTGGCAGGCGCGCATCACGTCCGCCGGGCGAAGTGTCACACCCGCCCCTTGCTGCACTTGCACCCCACCAAGTTGGACTAGACCAAATGCACTTGTCAACAAGGGAATTGAGCAGGCCAGTTGACCGGACCCCCCGGCGTGATCCGTCAATCCGCCTTGAACCGCAGGTGAGCGACCCGCGAATGAGGGCGCCGGTGAGCTCCGAAAACACTGCCGACGCGACGGTCGGACCGTGGGGCACCATGCCGCCCTTCCGGTCAACAGGCGCCTTGACACTGGCAATTGACCTAAGCAATTATCCATTGGTCTGCACCAGAGCTCATCGATGTCATCGGTGTGGCGGCACTACCCGGAAGGCGCAGCCGATGTCCTCCAGCAAGCACAGCAAGGAGTTGCGACGACTCGCGCTCTCTGTCCTGCAGCCAGGGCTCGTGGGCACCGTGGCACCGGGCTGGATACTGCGTGACATCGCTTAGCTCCGCGGGACGTCCTTGACGAACACGATGCCGTCGCTGTCCGCCAGGTGGGCCGGGTCAAGCGGGGAGTAGCCGAACCAGGGGGATACGCGGGCCGCGGGCCGCGTGTCGCCGAGGGCGGTGGCCAGCCGCGGGGCGTCGATGACGCAGCGGTCCGCCGGGAGCGCGTACAGGAGTCCTTCGACGGTGTCCGGCGGCGGCGTGTCCACTCCCTGGTGCCGGATCGTGCCGAGGGCCGTGGCCACGAAGGCGTACCCCTCGCCGAGTTGGGCGCTCACCAGCGCACCGGCGCTCCACCACTCCACCCGCCCCTCCCACATCTGCATCGTGCTCTTCTCCCGCTGGAGATGGGAGTTGTGGGCGTGGATGAGTGCCGGGCCCCGAGCGGCGACGGCGAGGAGGTTGTGGGCCATCATCTGGTCCCGCGCGCCCACCAGCCGGGTCATGCGGGCCGGTGAGGTGTCGGCCATCCAGTAGTGGTAGCGCAGCAGGCCGGTCGCGGTGCGCCCGTACAGGCGCGCCCGGTCCCAGTCGTCCCGCGAGGTCGACGCGATCAGGTGCGGCGTCTGCGTGTCGAGCAGCGCCACCAGATCGTCGGCGAGCAGCCGCAGCCGGCTGGCCTCGGCCGACTGCCCCACGGACCGGGCCGGGTCCATCATCGCGGCGGGATTGGTCCACCGGTCGTCGGCGCCGAGCAGGCGGTCGAGCGTTTCCCCGGTGCAGGGGAGCAGGTCCGCGTCCACCCGGGCCGAGAGGTAGCCGTGGAGAGCGGTGAGGGCATGTCGGGGGCTCGCGGCGCCGGTGATCTCCAGCGGGCCGTCGAAACCGGCGAAGCGGAGCCGCTCGGACGCGGGCCGGCCGTCGTTGTGGGCGCGCATCCAGCGCACGAGCTCGCGGTTGGCCGCGGAGGTGCCCCACCCGTGGCTGATTCCGCGCTCCATGACCTCCTCGAGAGTGCCCGTGCCCGAGGTGACGTAGTCGTCCACGATGAGGCCCATCATGCAGTCGCTCTCGATCGCGATGGTCCGGTAGCCCTCCTGCTCGACGAGCTGCCGGAAGAGCTCGTTGCGCAGGTCGAGCAGAGTGTCCTCGCCGTGCGTGGGCTCGCCCAGAGCGAGCAGCCGAGGCCGGGCCGGGAGCAGCCTCATGACGGCGGCAGCCTCGACGGCATGGACGGTGTCCTCGATGTCAGTAGCCATGCCTTCAACGGTATCGTTGAACCTTCGGTTGAAACTTTTCCGCGATATCGTCAGTCTCATGGGGCGAAACCTTCAAAACGGTGCGCGACTCAGGCCGATTGACCTGGCGCGCGGGCACGGTCTGTCCACGCAGGCGATCAGGAACTACGAGGAGGCCGGCATCCTTCCGGCCGCCGGTCGCACACCCCACGGCTACCGCACCTATACCTCGCTGCACGCGGCAGCCCTGCGCGCGTTCCTCGCCCTGGTGCCCGGCCACGGCCACCAGACGGCGACGTCGATCATGCGGGCGGTGAACGAGGGCGCGGCCGAGGAGGCGTTCCGCCTCATCGACGAGAGCCACGCCCAGCTCCTCGACGACCGGCGGACCCTCCAGGCCGTGGAGAGCGCCCTCCGCGACCTGGAGCCCACCACGGCGCCCGAGCCCGGTGTGGGGTCCGAGCCCGGTGTGGGGTCCGAGCCAGCCGCGGTGTCCGGGCCCGGCGGCACGTTCATCGGGCCGCTGGCAGAGAAGCTCGGAATCCGGCCCGCGACGCTGCGCAAATGGGAGCGCGCCGGGCTGGTGCGCCCGCGCCGCGCGCCGCTGACCGGGTACCGCGTCTACGACGAGGCCGACGTACGGGACGCCCGGCTGGCCCACCAACTCAGGCGGGGCGGCTACCTGCTGGAGCAGATCGCCCCGCTGATCGCCCAGGTGCGGGCGGCCGGCGGGCTGGAGCCACTGGAGGCCGCACTGTGCGACTGGCGCGGTCGGCTGTCCGCCCGCGGGCGGGCGATGCTGACCGGGGCCGCCGAGTTGGAGGCGTACCTCCGCAAGCGCGGATGAGACTTCGGTCGCCAGCCGAAGAGAACAAGGGTCACCAACGGTTCCGTCTCGGCTGACCCGTCCGCCGATGTCGGCCTGGTCCTGGGCAGAGCCGCCCGCAGCGCCGGCGGCGAGTACGAGGCTGAAGCAGCCGCCGCCGTCCGCACCTTCGCCTGCGACCAGCCGACGAAGTCCTCGTCACTCCACCTCCCATCCAGCCGGTCTCGTACCCATGCCGCCGTCGTGTCACCGGAATTGCCCGCCCGCGCCACCCGCACGGTCCGGGGCGGAATCCGCGCACCGGAGTGGGGATGGAGGGGCACCGGCTCACCTCAGGGAGGACGGTCGTCCGTCGAAACCGGCATGAGCATGCCCAGCGATCATGTAGTTCCGTCCGGGAATCTCAAGGTCCCCTGAGGGGTGCATCCCTGACGGCTCATCAGTTCCTTCTGTCGTTGCAACCCTCTTTCACTGTCATGTGAACTGTGAAATTGTACGGTCACACTTTCGGCGGGCATGACAGCTCCGGAAGTGCTCAATTCCGTTGCCATCACGGTCCGCACCCCCCCCACCGCCGTGCCCCACGCACGGCTGCCGACCGGCCTGGAGGCCATCGCCATGCGCAGACCCCCCACGCTCAGGAAACTCGCTCAACTGCTGATACCTACCGTGGCCGCCGCCGGCCTGGGGCTCACCATGCTCGCCCCCCATGGCGCGGCGTCCCCGGCCGGCGCCGGGGCACCCAAGCCCGCACCGAGGTCGGCCCCCGCCCCACAGCCCGCCTCCGCCACCGTGCTTGCCGCCGATCTCGCACCCGGACACGCCGTCGCCCCCGCGCGATCCGCCACGAAGACCTCGAACCCCGCGCAACGCCCTCCGCTCCCCGCGGCCCAGAACGCCGGGGAGCGCAAGCAGGCCCGCTCTGCGGCGAAGGCCGCGGCCGACTGCAACGTCAGCGACTTCACCTCGAAGACCGGCGCTGCCCTGGTCGAGCAGGTCAAGCAGTCGGAAACCACCTGCATCAACACGCTGTTCAGCGTGACCGGTGAGGACTCCAAGGCCCTCTTCCGCGAGGAACAGATGGTCACGGTGGCGAACGCACTCAAGGATGTCGCGACCAACTACCCGGGGGACAACAGCACTTTCGCAACCCAGGTGGTGCTGTACCTGCGCGCCGGCTACTACATCCAGTACAACCAGCCGGAGAACGTCGGCGAATACGGCCCGACGCTGAAGAGCGCCATACAGGGGGCCCTGGCGGCCTTCTTCGGCTCGTCCCACGCCTTCGACGTCACCGAGGCCAACGGAGAGACCCTGGCCGAGACGGTCACCCTGATCGACAGCTCCGGAGAGAACGCCCGCTACCTCGACCTGGTCAAGCGTCTACAGAAGGACTACAACCCGTCGTACGACCAGTTCTACGGGATGCTCGCGGCGGTCAACAACACCTACACCGTGCTCTTCCGCGGCCACCAGCTGCCGGAGTTCGTGGAAGCCGTGAAGGCTGACCCGAGCGTCCTCACCGGACTGCGTGACTTCGCCGTCGCCCACGACGATCTGCTCGGCACCGACAAGTCCTACCTGGCCAGCAACGCCGGACGCGAACTCGGCCGCTTCCTGCGGCACGCCGACCTCAAGGACACCGTCAAGCCGTTGGTCAAGGAGCTGCTCGGCCGCAGCGAGATCACTGGACGCACCGCCCCACTCTGGGTCGGCCTTGCCGAGATGACGGACGAGCACGACAAGGAGAACTGCGCCGAGTACGACACCTGTGACCTGCAGAACCGCGTGCGCGACGCCGTGCTGACGGTCAAGCACGCATGCGGTCCGAGCGTGAAGATCCTCGCACAGGCGCTGACCGCGTCCGAACTGTCGGCCACGTGCGACAGCATCCTCAAGCAGGACCCGGTCTTCCACAACATCGTCAGGGACAACGGTCCGGTCAAGGACGACAACAACACCAGCATCGAGATCGTCGCCTTCAACTCCAGTACCGACTACAAGACCTACGCCGGTGTCGTCTTCGGCGTCGACACCAACAACGGCGGCATATACCTGGAGGGTGACCCGGCCGCTGAGGACAACCAGCCGCGCTTCATCGCCTACGAGCAGCCGGCCCAGGACGGCGCCTTCCAGATCTGGAACCTCAACCACGAGTACACCCACTATCTCGACGGCCGCTACGACCTGTACGGCGACTTCGCAGCCGGGCAGACCACCCCGACCGTGATGTGGATCGAGGGTTTCGCCGAGTACGTCTCCTACTCGTACCGCGGCATCACCTACGACAGGGCGATCGAGGAGGCGGGCAAGAGCACCTACAAGCTCAGCCAGCTCTTCGGGACCACCTACGACAAGGCCGACACCACCCGTATCTACCAGTGGGGCTATCTGGGCGTCCGTTACATGCTCCAGTCGCACCCCGAGGACGTGGCCACCCTGCTCGGCCACTACCGCGCGGGCGAGTACGACGCGGCCCACGGCCTGCTCCGCGACACCATCGGCACCAAGTACGACGCCGACTTCGCCGACTGGCTGAGCAAGTGCGCCGGCGGCGACTGCGGCCAACTGCCGGCCCGGAGCGGCCGGTGACCGGGGCCTCGGTCACCGGCAAGAACTGAGCCAGGAGAGCCTGGTGTCCCGCGCATCGTTCGTGCGCGGGACACCGCTTCTCAACGAGGTTGTCGCCGAGGACGGCGGGGGAAAACCCCACCGCGGACGTTCGTACAGGCACGATCGATCCGGCGTACAACGACTGTGATCGTGGATGCATGGAGATCACGCAGCACTCATATCGCCGTTCCGCCCGTTCGTTCGTTTCGAAGACCATGGGCAAGCCCGCCCAGTCGTGCGTCTGGCGGGGAATCACATTGCTGCCGGTGTCGGCTGCCCGGCTCATGCGCACAGTATTGAGAGGGCACTTCGCCGCGGTGCCGGTGGCGCTCCTGGGGATGGGGCTGGGGCTCGTCGCCTGGTTCATCATCCTGATCAGCACACAAGCGGCCGTAAATGGCGCTCTCTACCCGCTCTTGGATGCGCACGACTACCAGAACTCCTGGGGCGGCCCGACCCTGGCGGGTGCCTGGGCGGCTCACGCGGCGCTGGCCGTGCCGATTCTCGTGGCTGCCGTATGGCTACTGCGTGGCCTGGTCGCACTCGGCTCTTACAACCAGGAATCGTCCACCGGAGCGAGGTCCCACCGGTGGAGCAGGCCGCTCGCCATCCTGTTGGCCGTAGCAGGAGCGGTGCTGTTCGTGGGATGGATCAATCAGCTGTGAACCGGACGGCATGTGGTTGATGCAACAAATGACCTACCAGTCGAGTCTGTTGCCCAATTCGTCGTCGAGCCGGTCAACGACGATCATCGCCACATCGTCCACCAGGCTGCCCTCGGTGTGGCGGATCAAGTCCAGGTGCAACTGTTCCACGAACTCGGGCGGAGTGCAGTCGTGCATCGCTTCCATGGCCTCGGGCAAGGCGAAGAATTCGTTGTCGCGATTGCGGGCTTCTATGACGCCGTCGGTGTACAGCAGCAGGCGATCGCCGGGTACGAACGGATAGCTCTCCGCCTTGGCGGGAGGACCGGTGATGAAGTCTTCCAAGCCAAGGGGCGGCAGTGGTGAGGTCGGCATCAGGGCCTGGGCCTTGCCCTCATTGAGCACCAGCGGAGGCAGATGGCCACGGTTGACCAACTCCACCACGCGTCCGTCCGACACCTGAGCCACGAGCGCGGTGACGAACGATTCCGCCTGTTCCACCTCGTCGTCCTGATCGATCCCACGCGGCATCGCGCGCTCACGTCGCAGCGCAGCCGCGCAGTGGTTGATGACCTCCACCAGGTCTTCTTCATAGTGCACGGCCTCCCGGAAAGCGCCGACCACGGCTGCGGCCGAACGCACAGCAGGAAGCCCCTTGCCGCGGACGTCTCCGACGATCATCCGGACCCCGTACCGGGTCTGAACGGCCTCGTACAGATCGCCGCCGATCTGCGCCCCCGTCTCTGCCGCGATATACCTGCTGGCCGCCCGCACGGGGCCGAGTCGGGCGGGCACGGGCCGCAGCAGCACCCTCTGTGCCGCCACGGCGATCCGGCGTACCTGGTTGAGCTCGCCCTGCCTGCGGGTGTGCACGGCCCTACTGGTCGTGACACTGGCCGCGGAGACCAGCAGCAGAGCCAGGAAGTTGGTGTAGACCTGCTGGGTTCCCCACGCTTGGTTGTAGGTAGCCGTGGCAACGCTTATTGCCAGAGCGAAGGCCGCTGCCGCGAGGGTGCCTTTGGGGCCCATCGCAACCGCGGCCAATGCCGGCGTCGCGGTGAGGAGGGGGCCGGTGTACAGGAAGTGCGCAGGCGAGAGCTCGATACCCACCACCAGCAATGCGATGGCGAATGGCACACACTCCGCGAGGGTGAAGAGGACCCGACTGTGACCGCCCGCCCCGGGTCGAGGAGCGGAGCGGAAGAGCGACCGCATGCATACAGCCTGCCTCGTTGAAGCGCCATGCTCTACTCGGCGGCACCCGGAACACCCGCCGATTCGCCTCTCGCCGGCCCTCGCGACGCTTCCATCAGTTCCCTGTACACCCCCGCCAGGTGCCGGCGCCGGAGCGTCCCGAGCTTCAGCTGCCGCCGTCGTTGAGGAGCGCGTCGGCCGTGCGGAGCATGAGGTCCCGGGCCTCGCCCCCGTCCAGGTAGCCGCCGACCATCGCGCCGTCGCGCAGCAGCAGAAGAGATGCCGCGGCCGGTACGGGGTGGGGGTGGCCGTTGGCCCGCAGCAGGTCGGCGACGGCATCGCGGAACCAGGTCCGGTGCCTGGTGACCAGGAGCCGGACCGGGTGCGCGGGGTCAGGGTACTCGGCCGCGGCGTTGATGAAAGGGCAGCCTCGGAACCCCGCGCCGCACACCTCGTCGGCGAGCCACTCGACTACGGCGGTGAGCGCATCGCGGGGGTGCGGGCTCTCGGTGGCCATCTGCTCCACCTGCGACCGGATCGCCTCGTCCCGCAGGCGGAGGTACTCGACAACCAGGTCTTCCTTGGAGGGGAAGTGCCGGTAGAACGTCGCCTTCGTCACGCCCGCGGCGGCGATCAGGCGGTCGACGCCCACGGAGTGGATGCCCTCGGCGTAGAAGGTGCCCGCCGCTGCCTCGACGAGGCGATCACGAGCGGACGACCTGGCGGCCGGGTCGGGTTGAACGGACATAAACCAAACATTAACAGACCGGTCTGTCTCTTTGGGCTTGACAGGGGACGCGATGAGGGATTCCATCTGAGGCAGACAGAACGTTCTGTCTACTGCCAAGGTCGCTTTATCCGCCCGCAAACCGCAAGGGGAGTTCCGCCCATGAGCGTCTTCACCACTACCGACGGCACTGACATCCACTACAAGGACTGGGGCAGCGGACAGCCCGTGGTCTTCAGTCACGGCTGGCCGCTGAACGCGGACGCCTGGGACGGCCAGATGCGATTCGTCGCAGAGAACGGCTTCCGCGCCATCGCCCACGACCGGCGCGGCCACGGCCGCTCCGCCCAGCCCTGGCAGGGCAACGACATGGACACCTACGCCGACGACCTCGCCCAACTGATCGAGCACCTCGGCCTGGACAACGTCGTTCTCGTCGGCCACTCCACCGGCGGCGGCGAGGTCGCCCGCTACATCGGACGGCACGGCACTGCCCGCGTCGCCAAGTCGGTGCTCCTCGGCGCCGTCCCGCCGCAGATGCTCAAGACCGGCAGCAACCCCGGCGGTTTGCCCATCGAGGTCATCGACGGCATCCGCGAAGGCGTACGCCTCGACCGCTCCGAGTTCTACCGGACGCTGAGCGAGAGCTTCTACGGTGCCAACAGGCCCGGTTCCTCCGTCTCGCAGGGCACCCGTGACGCCTTCTGGTTGATGAGCATGCAGGCCGGCCTGAAGGCGGCGTACGACTGCATCGCGCAGTTCTCGGAGACCGACTTCACCGAGGACCTGAAGCGCATCGATGTGCCCACCCTGATCGCCCACGGTGACGACGACCAGATCGTGCCCATCGCCAACTCGGCGCAGAAGGCGGCCCGGCTGGTCAAGTACGCCACCCTCAAGATCTACCCGGGCGCCCCGCACGGCCTGACCGGAGCCTTCGAGCAGGCATTCAACGCTGACCTGCTCGACTTCATCACCAAGTAACCCCCAGCGGCAGCCCGAAGCATCCGCGGTCCTCAGGTGGGGACGACCCCAGAGCCCCACCTGCAGGGCCCGGCACAAGGCCGGAAGACGACGCATACCTCGTATGCCCCCCAACTCCCCGATTCCCCGGAGGGCGAGAACGGCAGCCCCTGGCGTCGGCGCTCGTTGCCCCCGCCGGAGGTCTACCGATGAGAGTTGGGGTGCCACCACAGTTCTTCGGTCAGGGTCTCCCACGGGACGCGCATGTGCCGGTGCTCGGATCCGTACACGACCGCAGCACGCGTCTTCGCGAGGAACGTCTCCAGGTCGCCGGAGGGCATGGCCAGCAGGGCTCTCCCCTCGGGCGAGCTGAGACTGATGTGCACACGGTCGGGCCCCTCCTGCCCGGCGACGGCCGCTTCCCTGTGGACCCTGACATCTCCCGTACCGGAGGCATGGCGCAGGCCTTCGACGAGAAGTTCCCTGGCGAAGACCCACTCGACCTGAGCACCAGGGGGCTCTCCGAAGACGACGCGCACCGCGTACGGGTCGTCCGAACGGTAGGTGAAGGTGGCGGGAAGGAGCCGGGGGCGTGGCGGGCCGTCCCCGAGGAGCTGCAGTTGGGTGTGGGCCCGGACGGTCGTCACCCCCCGCTCGGTCTCCACGGTGCAAGCCATTGGCGCCCGTTGCTGAACCGCGGGCAGCCCTGCGTCCTTACCCGTGGCGGGAGCGGGCTCCGGCCGTGGATGTGCCAGGTCGCGCCCTGGGAGCAGGTGCCAGAGCGCATCCGTCCCCCGCGCGACCACAAGAAGCCTGCGTCGTGGCCCGCCGTCCCCGGGCAGCACGCCCGGTCCCGGCATGGTCGTCTGCGGCGGCATGGGAAAGCGCAAGGCAAGGCACAGCCCCGTCTGCGCCCGCACCGGTCGGCCGAAATCCCGGTGGGCGTGGAATAGCCCATGGTGAAGCCGCTCTGCCGGCACGGCCTCCAACATCGTCCATCCGAAAGGGAGATCGGCGTGCGACAGGAGACCCGGCAACGAAACGCACGTCAACAGCCGGTCCCCGCACCGGTCGGCCCGGCGCGGCAGGTCGCCAAAGCCAAGCCCTGGCGCCTGCGGGCGGGCGCACCAGCGGCACAGCTGTCGCCTTCCACCCGGCGGCGGCTGGAGCCACGGGCCGAGACCGCCGTACAGGTCGGGGAAGTTCAGCGGGCGCCGTCGGGCAGACAGCCGCAGGGTCCGTTCGAGCAATCCTGGATGCGGGCTCCAGGCGCTGAGGCTCGTCGGCGCGACGGTCGTCGGAGACGTCCAGGCTTCCTTCTCCCTCAGGCTCTCCCCCAGGCCGGGCGTGTCCCACAGGACCACTTCCGGGGCAACGGGAGAGAGCTCCGGAGCTGCGCTGCCGGCGGTCTGTCGCCATATCCCCCTCAGCACTCTCCACCCGGCCGGGACGATGACCAGCTCGTGCCGTGCCCGGGGAAAGAGCCACCCGGCCGCGGCGCAGACCGGCGCGTCGACGGAGATCGCGGGCCCCGAAACGTCACTCGCCGGGAGCGGCTTGGGCGCCGTCTGCGGCCTCTGGTTCTCGAGACGGGCCTCGAGAAGATCACGGACGCCGCTGCGGGTGTGGGCGCGTACAGCCATCACCCGGGGCGCTCCCAGACTGGAGGCTGCCAGCAGGGCATCGAAATCATCACTCACGCTGGGAGCTCGGTTGAAGTCCACGGCTCCACCTGTCGGCTCAGTCATTCCGTTCCCCCCGTACCGGGTCCCTGCCACCGCTCCGCAGTGGCGCGGAGCCTGACGCGTACCCGGCTCAAGCGACGTTCCAGGGCCTTCTCGGTCAGTCCCGCCAACGCGGCGGCCTCGCTCTGGCTGCATCCCACGGCCCGCCAGCCGACGCCGAT
The DNA here is from genome assembly GCF_050936555.1 of Streptomyces sp. CA-135486. Taxonomy (NCBI): domain Bacteria; kingdom Bacillati; phylum Actinomycetota; class Actinomycetes; order Kitasatosporales; family Streptomycetaceae; genus Streptomyces; species Streptomyces sp. CA-135486. Next base: position 3,649,037 of record NZ_JBNJMM010000002.1, on the reverse strand, counting down.
CCGCACCTGAGAGTCGGTCAGCAGCGGGAGGACGCGATTGATCTCGTCGTGGACGGCAGCCGCGTGGCAGGGATCGGCGGCACGCTGATCGGGGATGCCGACCAGCGGATCGGCATCCTCCGGGCCCAGAGGTGCCGCCCGCATGCCCTGCCGTGTCATACGCTCCCGGCTCCAGCGGACGTACACCGGCCGGAAAGCGCGCACACAGGCACCGACGTAATACGTCGTCAGCCTCGCGCCGCCGTCCGGGGTCCATCTGCCGTTCTCGAGCGCGTGGGTGCGGAAGAGCTCCAGACCCGCCAGGACGGTGTCGGTGGCGACCTCAATACGGTCGTCCCGGTCCCAGTCGTGGATGATCGCACCATCCGGGACCGGCCTGTGAATCATGCCGGTCTGCCGGAAGATCTCCCCCGTACTGTTCCAGCCGATCATGATCGGCCAGCCGTACTCCATCAGCTGACCTGCGAACTTACGGTAGCGGGGGCCGGTGAAGCCATCGGCGCGCAGCACTTCCACCACTCGGGCGTCCCCGGCCAGCCGCTCCGTGCGGGCTGCCGCGGCCTCCCGCTCCACTCCCTGGGCCAGCAGATCCTCGATCCGGGCCAGCTCCTGCCCGTGTGGCGGCAGGAACGATCCCTCGCTGCCGGCATCCGAGGACGGGCCGGAGCACTGCGGACCGGGGCACCCGGGGGCACCAGCTGTGATCTCACTCGACACACCGGCTCCTTCGCGCAGTCGCGGACCCGTCATCGGGTGCGTGGCAATTCGCTCACGACCTTCTGATAGCTCCGATGCGCGGATCTCCCCCCGGGCATATCCCAATAATCCTCACTAACCGGGCAAGAGAGTCCTCATGCGGGGGCAACGGCGTCGGACGCGGCTACAGCAACAACAACCGGACACGGCCTCTGCCGTGTCGCCCTGCCAGCAACAGGAGCTGCCGTGAACGCTCCCCTCCTGGGCCAGCGCGCCGCCGTCATCCTCCTCCTCGGCACCCTCACCGCCCTCGCCGCCGGCGCCCTCACCGCCTCCAAAGGCGGCACCCTCGCCGATGCCACGCTCATCGGCGGCGCCACCTTCACCGCCGCCGTCACCTTCTTCCACACCATCATCGAATAGCCCGAACACGGGCTCCGGGCCGGCCACCCTCGCCCTCAGCTCCACGGAACTGAGGGCAGGGGCAGCCTGTTCGTACACCGCATGTACGGAGAGCCAAGGCAGCCGTCATCCGGCACCGCCGCACAACTGACGCCCCGTCACGACGCTGACCGCCCAAGGCTACTGACGAACACTCTGGATTCGTGCGGTCGCGGTCGCCACAGCCACCGGCCTGCCGTCGTCGCCGAGCAGCTCACCGGCCAGAAAGCACACCTCTTTGCCACGCTGCACGACCCGTCCTCGCCCCAGAAGCCGTCCCGGGCGGGCGGGGCGGAGGAACTGAACATGAAGATCGAGGGTCGGCGCGAACTGGTCTTCCGGCAACGTCGCGACCAGCGCCGGACCCAATGTGTCATCGAGCATCGCGGCCAAGAACCCGCCCTGGATGACACCGGCAGGATTCACGAACTGATCACCCGCCGCAAACGCCACCTCGATGGTCCCCTGCTCCGGATCCACACCGACCAGTTCCCAGCCGAGAAGCACCGCCGCAGGGGGCGGTGGGACCCGACCCGCCTGCACGTCCCAAAACAAGCCACGCCTTTGCGTATCCATCTCCATGAAGGACATTGAACAGGCTCCCACTGACAGCCCCGGCAACCGGAGGGTCCTCGCATACGCCCACAATCGGTGAGGTCCCAGAAATGACGGGAACCTTACGGGGCTTCCGCGGAACGGCCCTAGGCTCGGATCGTCCGTATACCCGAGAAATTTGGAGGTTTCGTGCCCAACGCTCTTATCACCGGTGCCAGTTCGGGAATCGGTGCCGCCTTCGCCCATAGATTCGCTGCCTCCGGATGCAACCTCGTCCTCGTCGCCCGGGACAAGGTCCGTCTCGAGGCGAGCGCCGACGAGCTGCGAGCCCGGTACGGCGTCCAGGTCGAGGTCATGGCCGCCGATCTGATCGATCCGGCGGAGTGCGGACGGGTGGAAGAGCGGCTCTCCTCGGCCACTGCCCCGGTCGACATCCTCATCAACAACGCCGGCTTCGGACTTCCGGCGCCCTTCCCCCACAGCGCGATCGACGACGAGGAACGGATGCTCGACCTACTGGTCCGCGCGCCGCTTCGACTCACTCACGCGGCCATTCCCGGCATGACCGCCCGCGGAAAGGGGGCGATCCTCAATGTCTCCTCGGTTGCCGCTCTGCTGCCCACCGGCACCTATGGTGCCGCCAAGGCCTGGCTCACGGCCTTCAGTGAATCACTGCGCGTCGACCTCGCTCCCCATGGAGTGAAGGTCCTCGCCCTGTGCCCTGGCTTCACCCGGACGGAATTCCAGAAGCGTGCCGGCATGGACGTCAGCTCGCTCCCCGAATGGGCGTGGCTCGACGCCAACCGTGTCGTGGAGCAGGCGGTCAAGGATCTGAGCCGAAACCGCCCGGTCAGCATCACGGGACTGCAGTACAAGGCATACGCTTTCGCAGTCCGCCATGTGCCGCGTGCCCTCTCGGCCAAGATGGCCCGCTCCCGCAAACCACGCCAATAGGGTCGTCGGACCCTACGAACCCTGTGCGGGGTCAGACGGGTCGGCGGGGCCGTCGCCGTCCCGTATCGCAGCCCCGATCAGCGCCGCAACGGTAATCCAGTTGGTGGCGCAGGGGTTGCGCCCTACCGTCGGACGCGATGGATATTCTCTTCCGGAAGCTGCCGGACAACCAGCACGAGATTCTGGTCCGTGACCGCCGCGGACCCGACATCCGGCTGACCGCGCAGCCGACCGGCCCGACCGTGCCGCACGACCTTGTCCATGCCGCTGTCGAGCAGGCGCTCGGCCTGACCGACGGCTTCTGGGGCGCTGTCGCGCAGGGCGCGACCTTCCAAGGATTCGAACTGGTCGCCCCGGGCAGGCACCGCCGCTCGGGTCTCAAAGTGCTGCGCCGCAAAGGTGATGCGGTGATGGCGGCTGAGCTGGCGGTGAACTGGGCCTATCGGGTCTGGAGCGGCCTGCCCACCGAAGGCCGCGGCATCGGCCGCGGGCCGCTCGACGAGGCCGATCTGGCCCGCACCGGCGCTGCTCTCGACGCGGTCGCTGCCCGCTGGGCGGCCGTCGAGGAGGGCGCCTGCCTGACCTGGCGCTGGTGAAGGCCCAACTCCGCCGGTCCCCGTCAACCGCTCTGGCGAAGCGTGCCGCACGGTGGCCCTCGTCTGCCGATGTCGCCGCCTCGTACGCCCACAGCGATGCGGTTCTGGCATTGTCCCGGTAGCACGATCGGGTGAGTGCCGGCCTGGTGCGGGAAGTCGAGAGAGGGAGGGCCGGATGAGTGGTAGCGCAGGTCGGGGACAGGTACTGGTGGTGGACGACGATCCGGCGATCCGGCGTTCGCTGGAGCGGGGACTGCGGCTGGCCGGCTTCGCGGTGGCCCTTGCCGAGGGAGGGCGGCCTGCCCTGGCCCATGTGCGCCGGGAGTCGACCGATGTGGTCGTGCTCGATATTTCCATGCCCGATCTCGACGGAATCCAGGTGTGCCGGGCGCTGCGCGAGGACGGCAACGACCTGCCCGTGCTGATGCTCTCGGCGCTGGACGAGACGGCGGACCGCATCGCCGGGCTGCAGGCCGGTGGCGACGACTACCTGGTCAAGCCGTTCGCGTTGCAGGAGCTGGTGCTGCGGCTGGAGGCACTGCTGCGCCGGCGGCCGCCCAGGGAGACGGACATGGTCCGGGTCGGCCATCTTGTGCTGGATCCGGCTGCCCGCGAGGCGCGGCTGGAGAGCGAGTTGCTGGCGCTGACCCGGCGGGAGTTCGAACTGCTGGAGGTTCTCGCGCGCAATGCGGGGATCGTACTCACCCGGGACCAGCTGCTGGAGCGCGTCTGGGGGTACGACTTCGAGGTGCGTACGGATGCCGTCGACACCTTCGTCAGCTATCTGCGGCGCAAGCTGGAGAGCGGCGGCCGGGCACGGATGATCCATACGGTGCGGGGAGTCGGATTCGTCCTGCGCTCGGACAACGGGGGCGGCAACCCGTGAAGCTGTCCACGCGTATCGCGCTCGCCGTTGGCGCCACCGTGCCGGTGCTGGTGCTGGCGGCGGGATGGTTGCTGCTCCTGCTGGTAGCCCGTGACCTGCATGCTGAACAGGACGCACATCTGCAAGAGCGCGCGGCGGTAGCCGCCGGGAACGCCCGTCGGCTGCTGCGGGTCACCGCCGCCGACCGTCCCGCAGCGGTCGAGCAGGCCCGTGAGCGGCAGTTGTACGCCTCCGGCCTGGATGTCGGTATCCGGCTGGCCGGGCCGCAGGGCACCGTGTCGGGCGGCCCGCAGCCCGACGCTTCCGTGCCCCTGCCGGCCAGCGCCCGGATGCCGGTGACCATCGAGGACAAGGCCAGGAGCTGGCGGGTGCTGTCGGTCCGTGTGCACGGCTCGCGCCCCGGTGTCGACGGCACACTGTGGCTGTTCTCCCCCGATACCGCCAGCAAGGATCAACTGACCCTCGTACGCAGGCGCGTGGTGACAGTGGCGCTGCTGGCAGCCCCGGTGTCCGGTCTGGTGGCGTTGACCGTCGCCTCGCGGGCCAGCCGCCCGCTGCGCCGACTGCAACAGCGCACCAGCGGCCTCGACCCGAGAGCGGATGCGGCGAGGCTCGACCACACCCGGACCGGGGTCACCGAGGTCGACGACCTGGCGCGGACGCTGCAGACCGTGCTGGCCCGCTACGACGAACAGGCCGCGCGGACGACGGGGGCCCTGACCACCGCCCGGTCGTTCGCCGCCGCCGCGGCGCATGAACTGCGCACCCCGCTGATGAGCATGCAGACGAACCTGGAGATCCTCGCCCAGCATCCCGAGCTCGCAGCGGCGGACCGGGATGAGGTCCTGGGGGACCTCCAGGCCGAGCACGCTCGGCTGCTGGGCCTGCTGGTGATGCTCCGGGAACTCGGAAGGGGCGATCTGATCGAGGCCGATGCGTTCGGCCCGGTGGACCTGACCGAAGTGATCGACGCCTCGGTCGCCGACGCCAGGCGCAGGCACCCCACGGCGGAGATCACTGTGCCGGTCATGCCGCGCCTGTGCGTGCACGCATGGGAGCCCGGGGTACGGACCATCGTCGACAACCTCCTGGCCAATGCCCTGGTTCACGGCCGGAGCGGCGACGGACGCGCACGAGTGGAACTGGGCCTTCGAGCGGGCGGCCACCCCACCGGTTCGGTCGCCGTGCTGACGATCGACGACCACGGCCCCGGCATTCTTCCCTCGCAGCGTGATGCTGTGTTCCATCGCTTCGAGCGCAGGCCGGACAGCCCCGGTTCCGGACTCGGCCTCACCCTGGTCGCGCAGCAGACCGCCCTGCACTCGGGCCGCGTCCAGATCCAGGATTGCCCCGGCGGCAGAGGCACGCGGATCGAGGTCCGGCTCCCCGTGCGGGACGACGGGCAGACCGAGATCCCCTTGCCGGCCGAGCGGGACTGGCTGACCGGCACCGCCGAGCGCCCACAAGGTTTCCACAAAGACGGCTCCTAAATTCTCGGCATGCGCAGGCAGCTGGGCCTCGCACCCGCCAACGGAGGAGACACCGTCATGAGTACCGCCAAGACCGCTGCCCTGGCTCTCACCGCCGTCACCGCACTGCTCGCCGCAGCAGGCACGGCCTCGGCCGGCGGCTCGACACCCGCGCCGGCCGCCACGCCCACGGGAGACGGAGCGCAGGCGCTGTGCAAGCGGATACCGAGGATCGAGAAGCGTCTTGAGCGAGCCCTGGACCGGCTCGGCGGGGACGCGACGCAGCGCGGCTCCATCGCCCGGCTGGAGAAGCGGGTCGAAAACGCGAGGACAGCCGGCCACACCGAGATCGAGACCTACCTCAACGACAAGCTCACCTTCCGCCGCTCCCTCGTGCCCACTCTCGAAAAGCGCCAAAAGGACCTGACCGCCGTCAAGACCTGGTGCAAGGCGAACAACAACGGGAGCGACAAATGATGCCCTGCCGACGCACCGCCACCGCCGCCGCGGCCACCTTCCTGTTGTTCGCCGCCCTCACCGGCTGCGGGCAGGGCGGTGACGAGAAGGGCAGCGCGACCACCGACCGCCCCGTGGCTACCAGCCCCGCGGAGGTCACCGAAATGAAGCGACTCGTGGATGCCGCCGAATCGGCCGCCGCGGCAGCGGAATCCGCGGCGGCAGCAGACGGGCAGGACTGACCAGACGGAGGCAGGGGGTGAGCGCCAGCGTGTCGACGCGACGCACGGGCGTCTCCCCCGCCGAGACGACAACATGGTCGAACTCCCCGGCCAGGTGGCGAACTGCTCCACTGCCGCATCCGAGGAGATGTCGAATCATGGTGAACGCCCCACGCCCACCTATCCGAGTCCGGCTACTTGGTTCGCAACATGAGCGCCAGGCGTGTGTTGTCGCCGTAGACACCTGTCTCGTCGCCGCGGACGCCGTACCACTGCTGGAATCTGGCCACGGCCGCTCGGACCTCCTTGCCGTAACGGCCATCGATCGCGCCGCCGTCGTACATGTTCGGGACCTGGAGCAGCCGGACCTGCAGCTCGTATACCCCATGGCCGCTGTCGCCCTGACGCAGCACGCCCGTGCCCGGGATCTCAGGAAGCCCGGGAGCGGGGTTGTCGGGCACCGGCGGCCGGTCCGGTTGCTCGGAGGGCGCGGACGGGACCGCCGGTCCGGGGTTTTCGCTGACCAGCAGCGAAGAGGCGAGGATCAGTCCGCTCACGGCACCCAGTCCGAAAACTCCGGCGACACGAGTGCCCCGCCGGTCGGTGAAGCGCCGCCATCCTCGCCTTCTGTTCCTCGCGTGCGCGCGGACGGGTGGCGTTGGCCCCTCCGAGGGCGGGGCAAGGAGTTGGTCCGAGTCCGGGGCCGGGCGCTCGGGAGCAGCCGACCAGTTGGTGTACGGCCGCGGGCCTGTCCGGGCGCGCACGCCCTCCCGCGGGAGCGGGAACGTCGGCGGCGGTGCGGCGTACGTCGTGCCTGCGCCACTTGCCATCGGCGACCTTCCCACCGGCGGTGGCGTTCCCAATGACGGGGGTGGAACAGGCTCCAGATTCGTGGCGCGCAACCACAGGGGCTCCACCACGACATCCTCCGGAGCGACCTGCCGTGCGCCACCGGTCCACAGCGGCTCCACCACATGCGGCTCGACGGCGTGCGGAGGATCCGGATCCAGGCACTCGGGCCCAGACCCCACTGGCTGTGTCCGTCGGGGTGGGGGCGGAGCCGGGGGCAAGGACAGAGACGGGGGCGGGCGAGTGAAACCTGCGTCCCTGGCCGGTTCGCTGGGATGTTGCCAGGTCGGCGGCGGGGACTCGGGCCGGCCCTCGTGCTTGTCGACCGCATAGAGGTCGGCACGTGCGGCGTCCAAGGCGTCCAGCACGGCCTGGAAGGAGTCCCGTATCTCTTGCGTGAGATCAGGACCTGGACTGTGAGCTCGCTGAGGTTCGGCGTCGTTGAATCCCACCGGCAGTCCTCCTCAACCAGCGTCCGTGGAATGTCTTGCAGCGGACAGGCCAGCGATGTCTTTCATGGGCGGATGCGCACCAAAACGTCGGATGGGGGTCGGGGGTGGGTCTGTGACGGAGAGCGTGGGGGCACGGGTCGGGCTGCGCTGTTTCGTTGTGAGGCGATACGCAGCCCGTGCGGCCTTGTCTCAACCTGCCTTCCGGGATGTGGCCCACATCTCGTTGATTCCCTCAAGGAGTTGACGCCTGCGGCAGCCGTTCCCAAAGTCCTCGCCCACGAGCAGTCCTGCGCCGGCATGAAGCGCGACTCCGTCGGCATTCAGGTGAACGGCGCCGCGACTGGCCGTACCGCCCTGGCGAGCGCCACCGAGGACGGTGAACCTGAGTGGGCGGCGCCCGATCAGCGGCCGCGCCCAGACCACGGCATCCCTCGTCGGAAAGGTCCGCCCGGCATGTCACTCACCTATCCGCACCGGGTCAACACCGCCCTCAGAGTGGCCGGAGCCTGCGTCCTGCTCGCCCTGGCCGGCTGCTCGAACAACGGCAACGACACCACCAGCGCCTCATCCGCCCCGAGCACCTCCAACACCGGCGCAGCGCACATCTCGATCAAGAACTTCACCTTCAGCCCGGCGAATCTTCAGGTACGCCCCGGGACGAAGGTCATCGTCGAGAACCTGGACTCGGTCACGCACACCGTGACCGCCACCGGGGAAAAGGCATTCGACACGGGCAGCATCGATGCCGGCGAAACAGCCACCTTCATCGCTCCGTCCACATCCGGCAGCTATCCCTACATCTGCACCATCCACCCGACCATGAAAGGCACCGTCACCGTCAGCTGACGCCGGGGCTCGATGCCCACGAGTTATGGACCGACCATGATTCTTCTGATGGTCGAGACGGTCACTTGGAGGTTGCTGCTGCCTTCGGTTTCGATCTCCATTACGCCCATGAAGCTTCCTGCGATGCAGTCGGATGCGCCCTTTCGAAAGCTTCCGAGGGCGGACGACCAGAAGGATTGGGCGTCCTTGTCCGGGATGGGGTCGTACGCTTCGGCTGCAGCGACATGTGTCCTCAGGTCCTTGCAGGCGGGCAAGGCAGCGGCCGTGGAGTCCAGGGCCCCCCGCTCGCGGCTTCTTCTCACGAGTTCGCTGACCCTTTTCGCGTCGTCGCTGACGGTGCGGATATGGGTTCTACCCCCTGAGCCCCACCAGCTCTCGAGATCTTCGGCGGGGGTTGCGGTACAGGCGGTGAGCAGCACGGCGGTGACGGCCGTGAGTGCCAGGGCAGGGCCACGCTTGAGGTGACGGGTGGCCAGTCCGGTGGCCTCGGGTGGTGGCGGGGTCGGTGACGTCATGAGCCTCTGCTTCGCGTGTGAGGTGAGTGAGTGGGGCCGGCGGCTCGGTGGGCCGGAGTTCGCGCAGGTCGGTGAGGTCATCGCCGTGTCTGCGTGATCAGCTGGGCGAGCAGGCGGGTACGCGGGACCATCTGTGCGACCTCGACGTACTCGGTGTCCGCGTGAGCGCCATCGCCCACGGCGCCCAGGCCGTCCAGCGTCGGACAGCCCGCCGCCGCGGTGTAGTTCCCGTCCGAGGCGCCGCCGACGGCGATCCCCCGCAGCGGCTCCTGGCCCAGTTCCGAGGCGAGCCGGGAGGCGAGGGCGAACAGCTCGGCGGAGGACTCCGGTTCCATGGGCGGCCGTTGTCCGCCGCCCAGCACCTTCAGCCGGGCTCCGTGTGTCTGGGCGGTGAGCCCCCGCATGAGAGCGTCGATCCGGTCCTGCGCCGTCGAGGTGGGCACGCGCACGTCCACCGACACCCGCGCCAGCGCGGGCACCGTGTTGCGCGCGCTGCCGGCCGACAGCAGGGTGGGCGTGACCGTTGGGGCGCCCAGGACGGAGTGGGCGGCACCAGCGGCACCCATCGAGGCCCCGAGGTCGGCGATGGACAGGACCTGGTGGGCGGCCTCGATCGCGGCGTTGACCCCCTTCTCCGGCTCCAGACCCGCGTGGGCGGCCTTGCCGTGCACCACGACCTCGTACCGTGAGGTCCCCTTGCGGGCGGTCTTGAGTGCGCCCTCCGCGTTCGCAGCCGGCTCCAGTACGAAGGCGGCCGCGCACCCGCGCGCGGAATCCTCGATCAGTCCCCGGGAGGTCTGGGAGCCGACTTCCTCATCCCCGTTGACCAGTACGCACACCCCGTCCGGGGAGGGCAGGGAGGCCAGCGCGTGGAACATCTGCACCAGGCCCGCCTTCATGTCCAGGACCCCGGGGCCGCGGGCGATCCCGGCGGTCACCGACCAGGGGTGGTCCTGGAGCGAGCCCATGGGCCACACCGTGTCGTGGTGTCCCACCAACAGGACCCGCGGGGTACCAAAGGTCCACCGCAGATGTGTCACACCGTCGATCACGATCGTCTCCGGCCCGGCCCCCAGCAGCCTCGTCCCGAGGGCGCCGACCACCTCGGCGCTGCGCGCCACCGCCGCGTGGTCGGCCGAGAAGGACTCGCAGAGTACGAGTTCCTCCAGATCGGCCAGCATCGCCGGCACCACGAGCGCGGGCCCCCGGGTCACCGGTTCCGCCCCGTCTCAACTCCCCGCCGGAACAGCACACTTCCCCCTCGGATCTCATGGGCCACTGGAGCGGCGGAGTCCATTCCCCCTCCGGAGCACCGCCTCGTGAACGACGTTAGGACGGGGCAAGGCATTCCACCAGCGACTGGATTGCATGGGATCTATGCCTACGAGGAATGTGTTGAGGGAAGATGGTGAGGGCCGGAGGAGGATCTTGGAGGCGGGGGGAACGTGTTCGAGATCGACGCGCTGCGGCTGCTCGTGACCGTGGCCGAGACCGGATCATTCACAAAAGCGGCGGTCCGGCTCAACTACACGCAGTCCGCGGTGTCCCGGCGGATCGCCTCACTGGAACAGCAGGCGGGCGGACCGCTGTTCGAACGACTCCCGCGGGGCGTACGGCTGAATCCCGCCGGCCGCACGCTGCACCGGCACGCCATGGACGTGCTAGACCGGCTGTCGCGGGCGGAGCGGGAGCTGGCCGTGCTGCACGCGGGGCACGGCGGGCTGCTGCACATGGGTGCGTTCGCCACCGCCAACATCTCGCTGGTGCCCACCGCCCTGCGGGCGCTCCAGGACGCCAGGCCGGATGTCGAGGTCGTCCCGGTCGAGGGCCCGACCGACACGCTGATGGAGCGCCTCGCGGACGGGACACTGGACCTCGCCGTCGTCAGCGACTACCCGTCCGGTCTGCCGTCGGCCGACGGTGTCACGACGAACGTGCTGTGCGAGGACGAGCTGCTCGTCGCCCTCCCGCGGGGGCATCGCCTCGCCGGAGCCGGGACGATCGACCTGCACGAACTGCACGACGAGGCCTGGCTCCAGAACGCTTACGGCGACCGTCCCACGATGCTCGCCGACGCCTGCGCGCGGGCGGGCTTCACACCCAGGAAGATCATCCGGATCGCGGAGTGGGCAGGGAAGTTCGGCTACGCGGCCGCCGGGGTGGGGGTGGCGCTGGTCCCCTCGCTGGCCGCCCTGGCGGTCCCCGACGAACTCGTCCTGTGCCGCCTCACCGACCCGGCCCTGCGCCGGACCGTACATGTGGCGCTGCCTGCTGCCCCGCTGCCGGCGGCACTGAAACTGTGGGATCTGCTGCGCGACGCCGTCGATTGAACCGTTCTCCAGAGCGATCTGTCGCGATGCATGACGGCGGCCGTACAGGCTGACCGCTGCGGGGCAGTCGATTTGGCGTTGTCTGGCGGCAGGATTCGAAGGCGGAGATGAGGCCGGGTCTCCCGACTGGCCCAACCAGGGCAGATCTTCGCCTACCCGGCCCACCCGGTCACCGCCGCCCTGGTGGCGGTTGGCCACTCAGGTCGCCTGAGGGAGCCTCCACGGAGGACGCGGGCGCGGAGCGACCCTCAAGCCGTCGCTCCGCGCCCCGCTCCACAGCAGCCCGGGCCCCTCAGCCCCGGCGGCGACCCGGGCCCCTCAGCCCCGGTCGTACTGATGGAATCCCCTGCCGGTCTTCCGTCCGAGCAGCCCCGCTTCGACCATGCGCTGGAGCAGCGGCGGCGGGGCGTACAGGGGTTCCTTGAACTCGTCGTACAGGGATTCCGCGATGGAGGCGACTGTGTCGAGGCCGATGAGGTCGGCGAGCTTGAGCGGGCCCATGGGGTGGGCGCAGCCGAGTTCCATGCCCGCGTCCACGTCGGCGGAGGTGGCGAAGCCCGACTCGGCCATGCGGATCGCCGAGAGGAGGTAGGGGATCAACAGGGCGTTGAGGACGAAGCCTGCCCGGTCCTTGGAGCGGATCGGGGTCTTGCCGAGGGTGTCGCGGGCGAACGCCTCGACGGCCGCGACGTTGTGCGGTGCGGTGTGGAGGGATGCGACGACTTCCACCAGCGGCAGGACGGGTACCGGGTTGAAGAAGTGCAGCCCCAGGACCCTGTCGGCGCGGTGCGTGGCCATGCCCAGCCGCATGATCGGTATGGACGACGTGTTGCTGGCAAGAATCGCCTCGGGGTCTTCGACGATCTTGTCCAGAGCAGTGAAGATCTCCGTCTTGGCGTCGGCGTTCTCTATGACGGCTTCGACGACGAGCTGCCGGTCGGCCAGGTCGTCGAGACTGCCGGTGAAGACGAGCCTGGCGAGGGCATCCTCGGCGGAGACACGATCCAGCTTGCCGCGCTGGACCGCGCGTTCGAGGGACGTCGCCACACGTTCGCGGGCTCCGCGGGCCGCTGTGGCGTCCGCCTCGCAGACCACTGTGTCGAGCCCGGCGCGGGCGCACACCTCGGCGATCCCGGCACCCATCTGGCCGCCACCGACCACGCCGACCCGTGTGATGGTTCCGCTCATGACTGCACTCCCGATCGGCGTACGAGGTGGCGGGCGTAGGCGTCTGCGGTGAAGAACGCCGGCAAGTCCCTGGCCAGGGCGGTGCGTTCGAAGATGGCCCGGACCTCGTCCACTCGGGCCCAGGGGTAATCCGCCCCGAGGGCGGCGATCTCGTCGTCCAGCAGCTCGATGACCGTGTCGCGCTCGACGAGGTCGTGGCGTATCCACTGCCAGATCTGCACACGGGCGATCTCGGCGGTCGCGGCGTCCTCCATCAGCCCGTACAGGGCGACGGCGCCGTGGCCGCGCAGCCAGGCGTCGAAGTAGCGCAGGGCGACGGCGATGTTGGCGCGGACACCATCGAGAGTGGGCGGGCCGGCGCTGCGGCGGACGGCGAGGAGGTCGGCAGCGGTCACCTCGACGTCGTCGCGGATGCGATCCATCTGGTGGGGCCGGTCGCCCAGCACGTTGTCGAAGACGTCGCGGCAGACGGGCACGAGTCCGGGGTGGGCGACCCAGGACCCGTCGAAGCCGTCCTCGGCCTCACGTTCCTTGTCGAGCCTCACCTTGGCGAAAGCCGCCTCGTTGGCCTGCGCGTCGCGGCTGGGGACGTGGGCCGCCATGCCGCCGGTGGCATGCGCGCCACGCTTGTGGCAGGTGCGGACCAGCAGTTCGGTGTAGGCGCGCAGAAACGGCGCGGTCATGGTGACCTTCGCCCGGTCCGGGAGGACGAAGTCGGGGCGGTGCGCATAGTTCTTGATCAGGCTGAAGAGATAGTCCCAACGGCCCGCGTTCAGTCCGGCGCTGTGTTCGCGGAGCTCGTAGAGGATCTCCTCCATCTCGAGCGCGGCGGTGATCGTCTCGATGAGGACGGTGGCGCGGATGGTCCCGCGGGGGATGTTGAGCAGGTCCTGGGCGAGGACGAAGACGTCGTTCCACAGGCGGGCTTCGTAGTGGTTCTCCAGCTTGGGGAGGTAGAAGTACGGGCCGCTTCCGGCGTCGATCTGCCGCTGGGCACAGTGGAAGAAGTACAGGCCGAAGTCGACGAGCGAGGCGGGAACGGGGCGCTCGTCGATGACGAGGTGCCTCTCCGTGAGGTGCCAGCCCCGGGGGCGGACCATGATGGTCGCCAGATCGTCGCCGAGCCTGTACTCCTTGCCTTCCGGCGTGGTGAAGTCGATCCGGCGCCGACAAGCGTCGAGCAGGTTCAGCTGACCCCCGACGATGTTGTCCCAGGCCGGTGAAGTGGCGTCCTCGAAGTCCGCCATCCACACATGGGCGCCAGAGTTGAGGGCATTGACGGTCATGCGCCGCTCGGGCGGACCGGTGATCTCCACCCGGCGGTCGGCGAGGCCCCGGCGCGGGCGGGGCGACCCGCCAGTCGGGGTCGGTGCGGACGGCGGAGGTGGCGCGGGAGAAGTCGAGCGGGGCGCCGTCGGCGAGCCGAGAGGTGCGGCGACGGCGCTCGGCGAGGAGTTCGAAGCGGCGGCCGACGAGACATCGAGCAGCTCACCGACCGCTTCGGCCTCGGCTACGAGACCGTCTGCCACCGCCTCAGCACCCTCCAGCGGTCGCGGCTGCGCGGGGTGCCCTTCTCCTTCGTCCGCGTGGACCGGGCGGGCAACATGCCCAAACGCCAGTCCGCCACCGGATTCCACTTCTCCCGCGCCGGCGGCACCTGCCCACTGTGGAACGTCTACGAGGCGTTCAGCGCCCCCGGCCGCATCCACGTCCAGATTGCCGCCATGCCCGACGGACAGCGGTATCTGTGGACCGCCCGCACCGTCACCCGGCAGCGCGGCGGCTGGGGCGAGCCCGGCAAGATCTTCGCCATCGGCCTGGGCTGCGAGATCCGCCACGCCTCACGGCTCGTCTACTCCGACGGGCTCGACTTGGACAACGCCTCCGCGGCAACCCCGATCGGCATGGGCTGCCGCGTCTGCGAACGCGTCGACTGCCCGCAACGTGCCGTGCCCCCGCTCGGGCAGTCGCTCGCCATCGACGAGAACAGCAGCACCTTCGTCCCCTATCCGGTACGGGATGGCAAACCCCTTTGATCTGAAGCACCGTCACAGGGAGGCCGTGGGATCCGCCCTGCCTGCACATCCCAAAACAAGCGACGCCTTTGCGTATCCATCTCCATGAACCACATTGAACCGGTCCTCACTGTCAGCCGGGGCAAGCAGGATCGCCTTCGCGCGCAGACGGCCGGCAGGGGCCGTCAACCTCAGATCTTGCGCAAATCTTCCAGGCAGGCGTTGTCGTGAGCAGCCCTCCGCTGTCAAGGTCATCTCCATTCCGCCACCCCCGAGCAGGCAACCCTTGATCCGGAGGCTCCATGCCTATACGTCGTCGTGCCTGTGCTGCTCTCCTGGCCGCCCTGAGCGTTCCGCTCGTCCTGTCCTTGACACCGGTGGAGGCCGCACCCGCGCAACAGCCCCCGGCGAAGGAGCCGGTCGCGACCGGCAGCGGTGGAGCAGTCGCCAGTGTGAACCCGTACGCCTCCCGGGCCGGCCTCGAGATTCTGCGCAAGGGCGGCAACGCCGTTGACGCCGCAGTGGCGACCGCTGCCGCACTCGGTGTGGTCGAGCCCTACTCGGCAGGCGTGGGCGGCGGTGGGTTCTTCGTGTACTACGACGCGAAGACCGGCAAGGTCCACACCATCGACGGGCGGGAGACCGCACCGGCCCGTATGCGGTCGGACGCGTTCATCGACCCGGCCACGGGCCGGCCGGTCCCCTTCACGGAAGCCGTCAACTCCGGTCTCTCCGTCGGCGTACCCGGAACACCCGCGACATGGGAGAACGCTCTGGACGACTGGGGCACGATGCCCCTCAGACGGACGCTGGCCCCCGCCACCCGGCTCGCCGACGAGGGCTTCGTCGTGAACAAGGAGTTCCGGGCGCAGACGGCCATGAACGAGGACCGCTTCCGGGACTTCACCTCCACCTCGGACCTGTTCCTGCCGGGCGGCGAACTCCCCGTCGTGGGCTCACGCTTCCGAAACCCCGGCCTCGCGAGCACCTACCGCCTGCTCGCCAAGAAGGGCCTCGCCGGCTTCTACGGCAGCGAGATGGCCCGCGCGATGGTCAATACGGTCCAACACCCTCCCGTGGCACCGGACTCGGACACGCACGTTCGCTCCGGGCTCATGGAGACCAGCGACATCGCCGCCTACCGGACTGTGCGGCGCGCGCCGACCCGCACCACCTACCGGGGCCTGGACGTCTACTCCATGGCGCCCGTCTCCTCCGGTGGAACCACCGTCGGTGAGGCTCTGAACATCCTGGAGAACTTCGACCTGTCCGCGGCGCCGCCGAGCGACCGTACCCAGGCACTTCACCGCTATCTGGAGGCCAGCCGTATCGCCTTCGCCGACCGCAACCGGTGGGTGGGAGACCCGGCCTTCTCCAACGTGCCCACCCGAGAGTTGCTGTCCAAGAAGTTTGCCAAGGACCGTGCCTGCCTGATCAGTCCGAACTCGGCGCTCACCAGTCCGCTGGCTCCCGCCGACCCGCGCAGCCCCGGCTCCCACTGCACCAAGGGAACCGGACGCGCCGAACCCTACGAGGGGCCCTCCACCACTCATCTGGTGACCGCCGACCGCTGGGGCAATGTGGTCTCGTACACCCTGACCATCGAGCAGACCGGCGGCTCCGCCATCACCGTGCCGGGCCGTGGTTTCCTGCTCAACAACGAGTTGACGGACTTCGATTTCACCCCCTACTCCGCGGAGGTGGACGGCCCGAACCTGCCCGGACCCGGCAAGCGCCCCCGGAGCAGCATGTCCCCCACCATCGTTCTGCAGCACGGCAAGCCCCTGCTCGCGGTCGGTTCACCGGGCGGTGCCACGATCATCACCACCGTCCTCCAGACCCTCGTCAACCGCGTGGACCTGGGCATGACCCTGCCGGAAGCGGTCGCCGCACCTCGCCTCTCGCAACGCAACCGCGCGAACACCGAGGTCGAGCCTGCGTTCCTCGACTCCCCCGCGAGGGCCGAACTGGAAAAGCTCGGCCACAAGTTCGTACTCGCCAGCCAGACATTCACCCCCGCGCCGGAAATCGGAGCGGTCGCGGCGCTGGAATTCCTCGACAACGGCGACATCCAGGCCGTGGCGGAAGCGGCACGCCGCGGTGGTGGCTCCGCGATGGTTCTCCGGAAGAACGACTGACCACTGGTCTCACCACCTGATCGCCGATCTGCAGGCCCGGGGCCTGCAGATCGGCGTGCCAGGAGCCGCCTCGGCGCACTGCCGATGGGTGCGTCCCAGTTCGAGCAGTTGTGACGTTCGGCTGCCAACGCTGCCCGACCGGGCGTCAATTCGACGAGGCGTTCGACAGGGTGCCGATCTCCCGATCAGGGCCCGGGCAGGGTCAGGTACTCCGCGATGCGTTCCCCCCATGTACGGATGTCGGCGCGCGTCCGGGACACATGCAGGTCGGCGTGCGGCAGCAATTGGGCCAGCGTTTCAGCGGTCGACAGGGGGTGGCCAGGGTCATCCGCCCAGGCCAGGATCAAGCCCGGCCGGCGCAGCGCGGCGATTGCCGTGCGGGAGGGCAGGTCGGACAGCGCCAGGCCGCGCAGGACCGACGGCAGTACCCGCTCGGGGGGCGTCGGTGGGAACTCGGGAACGTCGGCTACGACCGCGGGGCGGGGCTGTGTCCCCCTGGCGGCGAGCCAAGCGTCCAGTCCCTCTCGTTCGATGGTGTCGGCGGATTCCCGGTTGGCCCGCGCATGCGCCTCGCGCGTCGTCCATGCGGTGGGTGGGATGAGCAGGACCAGTCGGGAGAACCGGTCGGGTGCTCGGACAGCGGCGTGCAGCACGCTGCCGCATCCCATCGACGCGCCCATGGCGGTGACGGGCTCGGCGGCACCCAGGTGATCGAGGAGGGACAGCAGATCGTCGGCAAGCGAGGGATAGGTGTAGTCGGTCTCCACAGGTCCGCCGGTGGATCGCCCGTGCGCCCGGGCGTCATAACGGACCAGGCGATGCCCCGCGTCCAGGACCGGCGCCCAGTCGAACAGGTCCATCCGGTCCTCGGTGGCCTGGCTCACGAACCCGCCGTGTGCGTACACGGCGAGCGGGCCCTCACCGGCGTCGTCGTAGTGCAGCTCAGCCCGGCGATGCCAGAAGCGGCCTTCCCTGACAGTGTGCCTGCCCACTGCTCTCATGGCTGCGCGCCTCGTCTCGGCACCTCTGCGCCAATGCTACGACTGCGGAGGACGCGGAAGACCAGCGTCGCTTGCCAGGAGTGGCGGTCAGGGACTGTTGGATGTCTCCGCAGGTCCGCCGGACGGCGTTTCCGGCAGGAGCGCCCAGGCACGGGTGCCCGTGGGCGTCCGGTGAACGCCGTGTCGCTGAGAGAGAGCCTCCACAAGGTGGAGTCCCCGACCGCCTTCCGCAATGTCCTCGCCCTGGCCCGGCCGGTCCGGAACCCGCCACAGCCCCTTGTCGAGGACTTCGATCCGCACCGTGGAACAGGAGTGTGCGAGGCGAAGGCTGACGTTGGTGGAGCCGCTGTGCCGGACCGTGTTGGTGACGAGTTCCGAGACGATGACGCGTGCCGCGTCGGCCACCTCGTCACCGACCCGCCATGCCGCGAGCCGCGCCTTGGTGAAGGCTCGTGCTCGGGATACCGCCTGCTCTGCGGCCGGCAGGGTGCAGCATGCGAGAGCGCTGGGGCGTATCGGCTGCCTGAAGGACGGTTCGAGTGCCGCCGCGTGGAGGCGGCGTCGTGGTGATGGCGGGTATCGGGTCTGCATCACAGCTCCCTGGACGAACGGATCGAATGTGTGTCAGATGATGACGAGGGCTTCCAGCCTGCGGGGGCCGTGGACGCCCTCGACGCGGTCTAGTTCGATGTCGCTGGTGGCCGACGGGCCGGACACGAACGTCAGTGGCCGCACCGGATCGAGCCGGGCCAGTGCCTCCGGTACGGAGGCGAGGACCTGTTCGGCTCGCACCACACACAGGTGGTAGTCGGGCACCAGGGTCAAGGCCCTGCGCCCCTGCCCCGGGCCGCCGTCGAGGATGAGCGTGCCGGTGTCGGCGATGGCGGCGGAAACCGTGGTGACCACGCCGTCGACCAGGTCCAGTTCACGGACGGGCAGTTGCGGGTGGTCGCTCAGTACCCGCTCCGGGGCCAGTTCGCCCTGCCACTCCGGCGGAAACCCGCGGGGGATCACCACGCAGCCGGCTCCGCGAGCGGCGAGGGCCTGCGCGACGGCCGTTGCGGCCGTCTCAGCCGTCACCAGCCGCACCGGAGCCCCGTAGTCCGCCATCCGTTCGGCGAGCAACTCGACCGCCTCGCGCGACCCGGCAGGCGGACTGCCTCCGGGCGAGTAGTGCCTGGCCACCGGCACGTCCTCGGGCCGCTCGGTCTCCGGTACGTCCGTCAGCGCACGGCGGATGCGGTTGAGGACTTCCTCGCGTGCGTTCATCGATGCCTCTTCTTCCACCAGGTTCGAAAGGTTTCCTGGGCCGGGAGCGGCGCGTCACGGGCGTCGGTCCAGGCGGACAGCCCCGGCAGTCGGCCGATGCGTCCGCGCCGAGCCGGCAGTCGCCCGGCCGCGGAGCCCGCGCGCTGTGCCGCCGCCAGCCGGGACGGGTCGGAGAGCACCCAACGCGCCGCCGTCATCGCCAGCCGCTCCAGCTTCGGCGCCCGGCGGGCGCGGCTCTCGTCCACCACCCGCGCACGCAGATGGACGAGCACCTCCGGGATGTTGATCTTGACCGGGCACACCTCGTAGCACGCGCCGCACAGCGTCGAGGCGTACGGCAGGGAGCGGTCCACCTCCGAGGCCGTACCGCGCAACTGGGGGCTGAGGACGGCGCCGATCGGGCCGGGATAGACCGAACCGTAGGCGTGCCCGCCGACCCTTTCGTAGACCGGACAGACATTGAGGCAGGCTGAGCAGCGGATGCAGTTCAGTGCCTGGCGGCCGATCGGGTCGGCGAGGGTGTCGGTTCGCCCACCGTCCAGGAGCACCAGGTGAAATGCGCGCGGTCCATCCCCGGCGGAGGTGCCGGTCCACACCGAGGTGTACGGATTCATCCGCTCCCCCGTGGAGGAACGCGGCAGGAGCTGCAGGAATGTCTCCAGGTCCCGCCACGTGGGCACGACCTTCTCGATGCCGACCACGGAGATGAGCGTCTCGGGGAGGGTGAGGCACATCCGCCCGTTGCCTTCCGACTCCACCACGACCGCGGAACCGGTCTCGGCCACCAGGAAGTTCGCTCCCGAGATGCCGACCTTCGCCCGCAGGAACTTCTCCCGCAGGTGAATCCGGGCCGCTTCGGCCAACTCACGCGGCTCCTCCCCCAGATCGGCGGGCGCCGGGGTGCCGTAGTCGGCCATGGCGCTCCGGAAGATCTCCCTGATCTCTGCCCGGTTGCGGTGAATGGCCGGGACCAGGATGTGCGAGGGGTGGTCCTGGCCGAGCTGGACTATCAGCTCGGCCAGGTCGGTCTCGTACGCGGCGATGCCGGCGTCCGCGAGCGCCTGGTTCAGCCCGATCTCCTGGGTGGCCATCGACTTGACCTTGACCACCTCCCGTTCCCCGGTGGCCTGGACGAGGTCGACCACGATCCGGCCCGCCTCCTCGGAGTCGCGGGCCCAGTGGACCCGGCCGCCTGCCGCGGTCACCCGTTCCTCGAGCTCCAGCAGATAGCGGTCCAGGTGACGCAGGGTGCGTTCCTTGATCGCCCGCCCGGCCTCGCGCAGTTCCTCCCAGTCCGCCAACTCGCCCACCGCGTCCGCCCGCTTCTGCCGGATGGTGCCGGTGGCGTGCGCGAGATTGCGGCGCAGCTGGGCATCGGCGAGAGCGCTCTTCGCCGCGCTCGGGAATGCCGGAATGCCCAGGAACGTCGTGTCGTTCACAGGGACTTCACCCTTTCCGTCATGTGCCGGGACGGGCCCGACGGCCGCAGTTCGTCCGGTGCCGGTTCCTCTTCGGTGGAGGCGAGGATCTCGGCCAGGTGCAAGGTGCGCACACCCGTACGCAGCCGGGACAGCACCCCACCGATCTGCATCAGGCACGAGTTGTCGCCCGCGCACAGGACTTCGGCTCCGGTGCGCAGCACATGGCTGACCTTGTCCGCGCACATCGCCACCGACGTATCGGAGTTCTTCAGCGCGAAGGTGCCACCGAATCCGCAGCACTGGTCGGCCGCCGGCAGCTCGACAAGGTCGATGCCGCGCACCGCCCGCAGCAGGGTGAGCGGTTTGTCGCCCACGCCGAGCATGCGCAGCGAGTGGCATGTCGGGTGGTAGGTGACCCGGTGCGGGAAGTAGGCCCCGACATCGGTGACATGGAGGACGTCCACGAGGAACTCGGACAGCTCGTACACCTTCGGAGCAGCTCCTACAGCCGCGGCCAGCCCGGTGTCCTGTGCCACCTCGGCCACCCGGCCGTGGTACTCGCGCACCATGCCGGCGCACGAGCCCGAGGGCGTCACCACCGCGTCGTATCCGGCGAAGACCTCGACGAAGCGCCGCACGAGCGGCACGCACTCGCGCTGGTAGCCGGTATTGAAGTGCATCTGACCGCAGCAGGTCTGCTCGAGCGGGAACTCCACCGTGCAGCCGAGCCGCTCCAACAGCTTCACCACCGCTTGGCCGGTCGACGGGAAGAGGGTGTCGTTGAAGCAGGTGATGAACAGCGCGATCCGCATGATTCCTCCGATGCGTGGCAGGGGGCGCGACGGCGCTTACGGGAGCATCCAGGCGAGGAGGCCCGACTGCAGGTAGACCAGCACGCACATGCCCAGCAGGAGCAGCAGGCTCCACTTGATCGCGCCCCGGAACAGCACGGACTCCCGACCGACCAGACCGACCGCGGTGGCGGCGATCGTGAGGTTCTGAGGACTGATCATCTTGCCGACCACGCCGCCCGAGGTATTGGCGGCGACGAGCAGGGTCGGATCGAGACCGGCCTTGCTCCCGGCAGCCTGCTGAAGGGTCGCGAACAGCGCGTTGGCCGAGGTGTCCGAACCGGTGACCGCGGTGCCCAGCCAGCCGAGGATCGGCGAGAGGAACGCAAAGGCGGCGCCCGCACCGGCGATCCACGAGCCGATGGTGATCGTCTGCCCGGACAGGTTCATCACGTAGGCGAGCGCGAGGACGGAGGCGACGGTGAGCATGGCCCAGCGCAGCTTGGCCACCGTGGCGGCGAACTCACGGGCCGCGGACGCCGGGCTCACCCGGTAGACGGCGGCGACAACCAGCCCGGACAGCAGGAGCAGCGTGCCCGGGGAGGACAGCCAAGGGAAGGTGTAGACCGTGGTGGTCGATGCCTTGCCCGCGGCCGTGAGGACCTGCCCGTCGAGCCCAGGCCAGCTGATCTTGAGATCGCTGGCGGTGAGGAACTCCTTGACCGGCGTCCACAGTTTTGCGACCGAGAACACCGCGATCACGATGAGATAGGGCAGAAACGCCATCACAACACGGCCGTTGCCGCGGTCTTCGGCCGTCGCTATGCCACCCGCAGCCGGGCGGCTCTGCGCGGCCGGACCGGCGCTGCCGCTCGGCTCGGCGCCGCGCGCGGGCCGGCCACCGTGGGTCCGGGGGCCGGAGTCACCGGTCCGGTCCAAGGCGCTGTCGGCCTCAAGGGCGGCCCTGGCTTGATCGGCGCCCTGCGGCTGCCACACCCGGAGGAAGAGGACCATCGCCGCGAGACCCGCCAGTGAGGCGATGATGTCGGTGAGCTCCACCGAGATGTAGTTGGAGCTGACGAACTGGGCGACCGCGAACACCACACCGCACACCAGCGCCGCCGGCCAGGTCTGGCGGATCCCGCGTCGGCCGTCGACGAGCGCTACGAGCAGCAGGGGCACGAAGAGGGCGATCAGCGGAGTCTGTCGGCCCACGTAGGCGCCGATGTCGGTGTAGGGGATCTTGGTGAGATTGCCTGCCGTGATGATCGGAATCGCGATGGCGCCGAACGCGACAGGGGCGGTGTTGGCAACCAGTACGGTGATCGCCGCGCGTACGGGAGCGAAGCCCAGCGCCATCAGCATCACGCCGGTGATCGCCACGGGGGCGCCGAATCCGGCCAGAGCTTCCAGCAGGCCGCCGAAACAGAACGCGATGATCACTGCTTGGATCCGTGGATCGTCGCTGATCAGGCCGAAGGCCCTGCGGAGATCCTCGAAGCGGCCGCTGACGACGGTCAGCTGGTAGAGCCAGATGGCGGTGAGAACGATCCACATGATCGGGAAGAGACCGAAGGCGGCCCCCTCACTCGCCGACAGCAGGGTGAGGCCCGCGGGCATGTCATAGCCGATCACGGCGACGGCGATCGCCACGGCGAGGGATGCGAGGCCGGCCCAGTGGGCCTTCCATCGCAAGCCGCCGAGCAGCAGGAAGAGTGTGAGCAACGGCAGGGCGGCGACGAGTGCGGAGACCGCGAGGCTGTCGGCGATGGGGGAAAGACTGGGCTGATACATGCGACTCTCACATCAGGTGTTTGGTCAGACCATGCTTTGGCCTTCTCACGCTAGGCATCCGGAAGCACTCATGTCCAGGGTTGTGTCGCCAGAATTTAACTTGGTCTGACCAAACACTGGATGCCTCAAGCTATGATCGGATGCGACAACAGGGGGACTCGCCCCGACCGCAGACGCGGCCACCAAAGGGTGAAAGGGCTTTCCATTGGCTGAGACGACCGCGGCCTGGGAACCGGTACCGCGCTCCCGCACCTTCGAGCTCGTCCTGGCCCGGATCGAGGAACAGATCCTGGCGGGCAACCTGCGCGTGGGCGACCGGCTGCCGCCGGAACGGGAGCTCGTAGACCTTCTCGGCGTGAGCCGTGCCGCCGTACGAGAGGCTCTGCGGGTGCTGGAGGCGCAGGGTGTACTGCGCTCACGTGTGGGCACCGGACCGGCGTCGGGCACCGTCATCGCCGCCATGCCCAGCGCCGGCCTCACCCAGCTGCTGCGGCTCCATATGGCGCTCGCGAACTTCCCGCTCGGTGACGTCGTCGAGGCGCGCGCCACGCTGGAACGGTCGAGCGCCCGCCTCGCGGCTGAACGGGCCACCGAGGACGATCTTGCCCAGATGCGCGACTCTCTCGTCCGCATGGATGTGGCGGGACTGGCGCGCGAGCAGTTCAACGACTGTGACACCGACTTCCACGTCGCCATCGCCGAAGCCGGAGGCAATCGGCTGGTGGCCGACATGACGATCGCCGTCCGCAACGCCGTACGCCACACGCTGCTCACGGCGTTCCACAAGCTCTCGGACTGGGAAGCCGTCGCGGACCGGCTGCGCTCGGAGCATCACGCCATCTACGAAGCCATCGTGGAGCGAGACGCCGAGCGGGCCGGTGATCTCGTGGAGGAGCACATCAGGGGCTTCCACCACGACATCGTCCGGACGGTCCTGGAAGGACCGGAAGCCGGACCGTCGTAGCCCGGGCCACGCCACGGATTCCGCGGCGGAGGTTCTCACCAGGCGCAGCAGGCCCAACGCGGCACCGGTGGAACCTGCCAGAGCCTGAGCCCTGCCCCGACAGGCGCCTGGGCCCGATCCCGGTTCAGGTGCAAACGCCATCCGGTTCCTGCGCGGATGTAACGACGGCTGCCAGGTCTGCGCCCGCTCGGAGGAGCGCCACGGTCCGTGTGGCGATCTGGTCCAGACGTTGTCGCAGGATGTGCTGGGTCTCTCCCGGGCCGTCGAGCCGGTGCAGGGAGCCCATGATCTCGCGCACTGCGGGAATGCTGTAACCGGCGCCGCGGAGGGCCACAACGATGCGGGCCGCTCTGATGGCTGACAGACCGTAGCGACGTGCCCGCAGTGACGTCACTCGCTCGGGGGTGACAAGCCCTTCCTGCTCCCAGAACCGCAGGGTGGAGGGACGTACATGGAGCGCTCCGGCGAGCTCCGTGATCGTCATCGCGTCACTCTCCTGCTCGAACTCGGCTGTGTTCGCTTCGGCCTGGATCGCGCGCAACGCTCGTTGAGCGCGCAGAGCCTCCTCTCGTTCCCGCGCGAGCCGAACATGGACCGCGTTGATCGCCGCAGCCGCCTCCGCGATCGTCTCTGTTCGCAGCTCCGCGAGCATCTGCCGGGCTGCGACAGCCCCAACGGCCCCCGCGAGCCCTCGATAGGCGCGAAGAGCCTGCACGTGAATCGGTGTGTAGGAACGGTAACCGTTGCTCGATCGAGCGGCTGGGGGAACGACTCCCAGCCGCTCCAGGTTGCGAACCTGCTGCACCGAGTACCCGGTCTCTCTGGCGACGTCGACGGTTCGGAGCAGCACTCGTTGCGAACCGCTCACCAGCTCCCCCATCAGACAACCCCACACAGGCACTTGAAGGTGATGCTTGAACCATGAGTATGGAACAGATCATCGCGACCGTGCGAGGCTTCGCCGGCGCGCTCGTAGTTGTCCCGGAGCCGGGCGGCGACTTCCCCGAGTTCGCGTGGGGGGATGCGTTCTTCTACTACGCCCCCGACGGTCAGATGCCTCAGAACGTCCAGCCTTACGGAACGATCGTCATCAAGAACTACCCCGACGACACTGCTTCCGACCTCGACCCTCCGGGCCGCTGGCGCGTCAACATCCACGTTGACCGTGCGACGTTCCGGGAGCTCACGGGAGAGGAGCCGCGCAGCCTCACCCGACCTCGCGACTACGCAGCCGCCGACAGTGTGATGCCGCACCCGGTATACGGCGCGCTCGGCTGGATCTGTGTCGTCAATCCTGGTGGGAGGACAAGGGACACGGTCGTGCAGCTTCTGCGCGGCGCCCACGACGCAGCTCGTGCCAGGATCGCGCGGCGATACGAACCGGGAAGGTCGCTGGAGACTGACTGACACAGTTCCAGACCAAGCCGACTTGACCTTGCCTGGATCCGACCGCCCGCGAGCTCGTGCAGTGGACAGTCGCTTGCGGGGCACTCGCTGACGCCGTGCGCCAGACCTTGGGTTTACGCCGGGACGCAGCCCATCGCGCGGCTCATTCGATGGCATAGGTGATGACCGGGCTCGGCGGACGGCAGGGACTGGACCGTCCACGTGGTGTGAAACGTCCTTCAACTTCACAGCGGCAGCCAGCACGAATGGCAGGTTGGCCTGGCTAAGGTCGAGCGTGGGCAGGGGGCCCACGCCGGCTGTGGAAGTTCGATCTGATCGTGGCAGTACGTCATGTCGTCGGCGTTCGCAACGGTGTCGACAACGACATCGCCGGCGGCAATTGGCCTGGAGTCGGCGGCTCACAGCCGCCCGGGAGCCCGATCAGCCGACGTGGCCACATCGACCCATGGGCCTGGGAAGGGGCCAGCGCTCTGTCACCGAGAACGCGGACGGCCCTCCCGCTCAGGCCGATCGAAACAGTGGTGAGGGAACACGCCGACCCGAAACCGCTGCCTCAGCGGGCACTCAGGAAAACGGTCAGGACGGCAGCCGAACCCCGGCCTGGAACACCGTCCCTGGGGCCGACGGTGGGCCAACTGCCACTCTCCCGTGGAGGGACGGGCAGCCACTGTTCGGATGCGTACAGCAACCCATTTGCACCACGTCGTTGACAAGCATATTGACATCATGTCACCCGAACGGTAGAGCGCTCGGAGTCGGCAGCCGCCACCTCAAGGAGCGACGGGGCTGCACGCTCAGGGCGTCCAACCCGGCTTTCTGGTCCCGGAGTTGAATCCTCTGAACCCGCGAGTAGGTCATCTGTCCCAGACTATTGACTCCAGTTCAGCACCTAGGGATTCTCTTCGGCATGCTGCGCCGGCCGACTACGCCCGCGGGCCGGCGAGTGATGCGACCGGCCGGTGTCCCTGCTGTACGCACCAACCGTCGCTGCGCAGCGAACTGCCGGACAGTCCGGCGGCTGTGGCCCAGGTGGCGGCCTCAGCTCCTTACCTCTCACACCATCCCCCCGTTGGAAGGCCGTACCGTGACCCCACACACGCACCGAAGGCCCAGACTGATCGCGATCCTGTCGTCCTTCCTCGCCCTGGCCACGATGGTCTTCGGTGCGGGGACCAGTTCCTCCGCCGAGGCAGACGTCAACTGGTGGTCCCCAGGAGCCCGGCCGGCCCCCGACTCCCAGATCAACGTCACCGGCGAGCCGTTCACCGGGACCGACGCCCACGGCGAGGTGCGGGGATTCGTCGACGCGCACGACCACCTGATGTCCAACGAGGCCTTCGGCGGCCGCCTCGTGTGCGGCAAGCCGTTCTCCGAGCAAGGAGTCGCCGACGCCCTCAAGGACTGTCCTGAGCACTACCCGGACGGCTCGCTCGCGCTGTTCGACCTCATCACCAAGGGCGGCGACGGCAAGCACGACCCCAACGGATGGCCGACGTTCAAGGACTGGCCGGCCCCCGACTCCCTGACCCACCAGCAGAACTACTACGCCTGGGTCGAGCGGGCCTGGCGTGGCGGCCAGCGCATCCTGGTCAATGACCTCGTCACCAACGGCGTGATCTGCTCGGTCTCCCCCTTCAAGGACCGCGGATGCGACGAGATGACATCCATCCGCCTGCAGGCGAAGAAGACGTACGAACTGCAGGACTACGTCGACAGAATGTACGGCGGCCCGGGCAGGGGCTGGTTCAGGATCGTCACCGACGCCACCCAGGCACGCCGGGTCGTCGAACAGGGCAAGCTGGCCGTCATCCTGGGCGTGGAAACCTCCGAGCCGTTCGGATGCAAGCAGATACTGGACATCGCGCAGTGCGGCAAGGACGACATCGACCGCGGCCTGGACGAGCTGCACAAACTCGGCGTACGCAGCATGTTCCTGTGCCACAAGTTCGACAACGCGCTGTGCGGCGTCCGCTTCGACTCCGGCACACTCGGCACCGCGATCAACGTCGGCCAGTTCCTGTCGACCGGCACGTTCTGGAAGACCGAGAAGTGCACCGGCCCCCAGCATGACAACCCCATCGGAAACGCATCGGCACGCGAGGAGGAGAAGCTCCCCGCCGGCGTCGAAGTCCCGGGATACGCCGCCGACGCGCAGTGCAACACCCGGGGTCTCACCGGGCTGGGCGAGTACGCGGTACGGGGCATGATGAAGCGCAGCATGATGCTGGAGATCGACCACATGAGCGTCAAGGCCACCGGCCAGGCCTTCGACATCCTCGAGTCTCAGGCGTACCCCGGCGTGATCTCCTCGCACAGCTGGATGGACCTCGGCTGGATCGAGCGGGTCTACCGTCTCGGCGGTTTCGTCGCCCAGTACATGAACGGCGCCGAGGGCTTCAGCAACGAGTCGAAGTTCGCCGACGCACTGCGCGACAAGTACAAGGTCGGTCTTGGGCTCGGCAGCGACATGAACGGCCTCGGCAAGCATTCGCTGGGCCGCGGTACGGACGCGCCGACCCCGGTGAAGTACCCCTTCCGCAGCACCGACGGCGGCTCCGTCATCGACCGGCAGGTCACCGGCGACCGCACCTGGGACATCAACGTCGACGGCACCGCGCACTACGGCATGGTTCCGGACTGGGTCGAGGAGGTCCGGCTCCTCGGCGGCCAGGGCGTGGTCGACGACCTGTTCAAGGGCGCCGAGTCCTACCTGGACACCTGGAAGGCGACGGAGTCCCACAAGCCGGGGGTCAACCTTGCCGCGAACGTGCCCGCTACGGCCAGCTCGTCGGAGTGGAACCTGTTCACGAGTTACGCCCCCGACAGGGCCGTGGACGGCGACAAGGGCACCCGCTGGGCCAGTGACTGGAGCGACGACCAGTGGCTCCGAGTCGACCTCGGAAGCCCGAGGCTGATCAATCGGGTCACCCTCGACTGGGAACGCGCCTACGCAGCCGAATACCGCATCGAAATCTCCACCGACGGCACCAACTGGCGGCCGGTGTGGTCCACCACCGCCGGCAACGGCGGTCTCGACACCGCCGAATTCACCGGCGTCTCGGCCCGGTACGTACGCATCCACGGGATCAAACGCGGCACCGGCTGGGGCTACTCACTCCACGAAGTCGGCGTCTACAGCAGCTGATGGTCTACCGCAGCTGAAACAATCGGCTCGACCCGCTTCACGCCCCGGGCACGCACGTGTCCGGGGCCGCCGTCACCGGCATCCGCCGCCGAAGCGAGCATGCCGCAGCCTCGGAAGCACGTCCGCCCCCGGGGAGGTACCGGGCCCGGAAGGGGAAGGCACATGTCACGCAAGCCGTCGGCCGAACGGCGCCGGCAGCTGATCGAAGCAGCCATCCGGGCCATGACCCGCGACGGCGTCGCCAAGACAACAACACGGTCCATCGCCGCCGAAGCAGGCGTCTCCCTGAGCGTTTTCCACTACTGCTTCGACTCCAAGCAGGCGCTGCTCGAGTCCGTGATCACATCCATCACCGACCATTACATCGCCGGCGTCAGGGAGGCCATCCAGCCCAAAGCCACCCTGCGGGAAACCTTCCTTGCGGGCATCCACGCCTACTTCGACCACGTGGCCGCCAACCCCGGCGAGCACATGCTCACCTACGAACTCACCCAATACGCCTTGCGCCAGCCAGGATTTGAACATCTGGCTCGACACCAGTACGAGCAGTACACCCACATCTACACCGAGCTCCTCGAGGAGCTCGGCCGCACGAGAGGGTACGAACTCCTCGTCCCCGCCCCCGTCCTGGCCCGCTACCTGGCCGTCATGACCGACGGCCTCACCCTCAACTACTTGGTACTCGGCGACAAGGCCGGCGCCATTCAAGTACTGGACACCGTCGCCAACCACCTCACCAACCTCGTCAACGAGTAACCGACAGCCATCAAGGGCCTATGGCAGCGCGGTGCCGCGGGCTGTGAGCCACAGCTCGTACCACTCCTCGTGTGTGAGGTCGGGTTCCCGCAGCGCGGCGTCGCGGCAGGCGTGGATGCGCTCGGGTCGGGCGCTCCCGATGACCGGCGCGATCCGGACCGGGTGACGCTGTAGCCACCACAGCACAATGGTTTCCGCTGTCGTGTCCTTCTTCTTGGCCAGGGCGGTGACGAGCTGCGCGGTCGCGTGCTCGGTCGCCGTCTCCTGGCGGCCGGTGAAGCGTCCCTGAGCGAGCGATCCCCACGCCTGCAGCTGGATGCCGTTGGCCATGCAGTGCTCCATCGTGCCCAGCGGGAAACTGTTCGTGGCGCCTTCGGAGGTGTTGACGAGGACTCCGGCTTCGAGCCAGTCCCGTCGCTGCAGACTCATCTCCAGCTGATTGGCGACCAGGGGGACATCGACGGCTGCCTGGAGGTGCGCGATCTGCGCGGCGCTCATGTTCGACACACCAAAGCGCCGTACCGTGCCCTGCCGGTGCAGCGAGGTGAGCGCCTGGGCAATCTCTTCCGCACCGGTCAGCGGGTCGGGCCGATGCAGGAGCAGTACGTCGATGACATCGGTGCGCAGTCGGGTGAGACTTTCCTCGACGCGCTGGATGATGCTCTGCCCGCGCAGGTCGTAGATGCCGGGCCGGTCGCCGTCCGCGAGGCGGATACCGCACTTGGTCTGCACGGTAATGCGTTCGCGCAGCCCCGGCGTGCGAGCCAGGACCTCACCGAAAACCGCTTCGGCCTTCCCGTGACGGTAGATGTCGGCATGGTCGAATGCGGTGATCCCGCTGTCCAGCGCGGCTTTGATCGCGGCCTCGGCATCATTGATGTCCGCCGCACGGTGGGGCTGGGTGTCCCAGCTTCCGCCCAGTCCCATGCACCCGTACAGCAGCCGGTCCTCACGCGCGTCAGTCTTCGTCGTCACGCCACTACCTTTCCACGACACCGCCTGCCGTGCCGGTAGCAGGGTGTCCCAGGGTGACCAGGCCGCCGTGGGCGACCGTGGTCGGGGTGCCGTTGCCGCGGCGCGAGAACGATCAGCTTGCGCGCAGATACGCCGAGGTGGACACCCGGCCCAGCAGGCTCAGCCGCGAAGTCCCGCTCGCCAGATGCTTGTCCAAGGCGTCCTGCACTCCGGGCCAGGCCTTGTCGCCGTAGTCGTCGAGCACCACGATTCCGTCCGGGGCGACGATCTGTTCGACCCATTCCAGATCGGACCGCACGCCGTCCATGGAGTGATCGCCGTCCACCACGATCACCCCGTACTCCCTGTCGGAAACGGCGGCCCGCACCTCCGGATCAGCGGAGAAGCCCTGCTGGATTCGCGCATCGATCACCGAGCCGACGCCGCCGAGTGCCAGGTTGGCCCGTACGACGTCCTCGCGCACCGGCGTGCCGGTGGGATCCGCGCCCTGCGGGGCGGCGCCGGGCTGAAGCTGCGCGCCCGCCAGCGGATCGACGATCGTCAGATGCGGTTCGGTCCCGGACCTGTGCAGCATCCGCAGCAGTCCCGCGGCGAACATCCCGTACAGAGTGCCGATTTCGAGGACATTGCCGTTCGGCGGGGAGAGCAGCGGCACCGTAGCGAGCTTTCCGCACACGTTCGAGGTGGACCCCGCCAGCCTGCCCACGCCGAGTGACTCCAGAGCCACCACGGTGCGATAGGCGACGGTCACACTGCGCCGGGCATGTTCACTGCCGTCCGCCACGCCCTGTACCTGGTGTACGAGGGTGGCGATCTGGGAGGCGGTGGGCATCCGGTGGGTGCCTCTTCCCGTCCCGTCGACAAGCAGGCCGAGTCCGTACTGCGGGTTCTGCAGAGCGGCGACTTTTCGGTGGAGAGCGTCGAGATCGGCCCGCAAGTCCTGGGTAGCACGCGTCACATGCTGCTCGATGCGCCGTTCGATCATGGTGAGGGCTGGGCTCAGGACTCGCTTTGCCAGCCGGTTCCGAAGGAGAGAGGGCATGCGGGGAAGGTACGCCGCAGCGCCACCCGGCGGGCCACGGCGGGATGCTGCGCAGGTGAAGTCCTGATGGCCTTGCGGCGGCGGAACTGTGACGTCGTCACGACGGAACGCTGTGCTCCGCGGCAGGGCGACACACCGGCAGGTCCCGGTGAGAGCTGCGTACAGCTCCCACCGGGACCCGGTGACGTACTAGAAGGTCAGGTTCCAGGCGTCGATCTTGCCGATGTCCTGGGAGGCGACATCACGGACGCGTAGCTTCCACGTGCCCGCGGCCACTTCCGACGAGGCGTTCACGGTGTACGTCTTGGCGACGTTGTCGGTGCCGTCGTTGTCCGGAAAGTCCTCGAGCGTATGGACCGTGCCGTCGGGAGCCACGAGCGAGAGCACGAGGTCGCCGCGGTAGGTGTGCTTGATGTCCACACCGACCTTGAGCGTGGCCGGGGCGTTGCCGCTGACCCCGGTCACGGTGAGCGGAGACTCCACCGTGGCATTGTCGGCGATGGCCATGTCCACGGTGTTCTCGAAGTACGCGCCGGGCAGTGGCGTGCCGCCGACGGCCTTCAGCGCGTCGACCTGGCCCTCGCCGAAGAAACCGTTGTTGGCGGTCGTGCCCGTGCAGCGGCTGTCGGAGGGGCAGGCCGTGTCGGTGGCCTGGGCGGCCAGCTTGGCCCGGAGGTCGGCAGGGGTGGAGCCGGGGTTGGTGCTCGCCAGCAGCGCGGCCACACCGGCGACGTGCGGGGAAGCCATCGACGTGCCGTTCTTGGTGCCGTACTTGCCGCCCGGCAGTGTCGAGTAGACCCCCGACGCGCCGTCGCCGCCCGGGGCCGCGATGTCGATGATGTTCCGGCCGAGATTGGAGTACGAGGCCTTGACGTTGCCATTGCCCATGGCTGCGACGGTCACCACACCTGGCAGCTCGGTGGGGATGTCGATGCAGGCGTTGGTGATGGTGCGGGTGACGGGGGTCGAGTCGTTCGGGCTCGAGGTGTCGGTCCGCTTGTTCGCCAGGTCGTAGTTGGAGTTGCCCGCGGCCGCGACCTGCAGCGAGCCCTTGCTCTCCGCGTACTCCTGGGCACGCCTGACGCCCTCGATGATCGCCGCCTGGTCCACGTTGTCCGGGCAGTTGAACATCCACGGGTCCGTGTAATAGCTGTTGTTGGTGACCTTGAAGCCGTGGTCGCCGGCCCACATGAAGCCGCAGACGGTGTTCTCGGCGAAGAACATGCTGGTGTTCGGCTCGGCGATCCGGACGGAGGCGATCCTGACGCCCGGGGCCACACCGATGACGCCCTTGCCGTTCTTGGCCGCCGCGATGGTGCCCGCCACATGCGTGCCGTGGTCGCCGACAGGGCGCCATGCGCCGGTCCTCGTGTCCGCCTTGCCGCAGGCACAGGAGACGGAGTCGGCCGCATCGAAGTTGGGGGCGATGTCCTGATGCAGGTCGTCGACGCCGGTGTCGAGGACACCGACCTTGACCGCGGCGGAGCCGGTGGTCACTGCCCATGCCTTGTCGGCATTGATCTGGGTCATGTCCCAGCGGTTGGACTCGGTGAGAGTGGTCGTGGCCTGCCCGGGGGTGGCGGGAATTGCGGGGTTGTACGCGTCGGCCGGAACATCCGAGGTCCGGGTGGCGCCGACCTGCTGAACCCCGCTGACGCCGCGCAGGGTGCCCGCGAAGGTCGTGGACGCCGAGTGCGCCACGATCACGCCTATCGCGTCGTAGTGTGCGAACACCGTGCCGCCGTTGTTCGCGACGGCGGTCTGTACGGCCGACGTGTCGCCCGGTGCGGTGATGACCAGGTAGGCCCGGGTACCGGCGGCCCACGAGGCCGTGGGCGAAGCGGACACCGCAGAGGTCCCCGACGCGGTCGTCGCTGCCTGGGCAGCCCCGACGGGAGTTACCAACGCCACGGCCGCGCCGAGTGCAGCGGTGGCCACGACCGAGCGTCTCAGGCGGCCGGATATGAGGGTAAGCAATGCATCCTCCGAAAGCCCGGCGGCGCTGGTGGCGCCGATCGGGCCGAGTGTGGGAAGTGGTGGACGCAAGATGTCAGACAACGGTCCCGGATGGAAATGTTCCGGTCAGGCAAGTGCCCTTATCCGACAGGCGATTGACTCTTGGAGGGTGTCTCGAGGGTGAACGGCGAGGCGTGCAGGCACTGGTGGAGGGGCAAGTCGAGCCCGGCACCGCCGGGGTGCCGGGCTCGGATCAAAGGGTCCCGTTCAGGAAGGCTTCGTCGCGGTCACGGCGGTGACGGTCACCTTGTTGTCGCACTCGGCGAATTGCCCGTCCTCCAGAGCGACTTGGTGGGCCCCCGCCCCCGGCAGACCTACCACCAGCGTCGGGTACACGACCGGTTCGGAGCCGGACTTGCAGTAGCCGTCCGCCTCGCGCTGAACCTGGACGAAGGTCAGCTTCGCCCATGCCTTGCCGCCGGGCGCCAGCCGCACCGCAGACGCGGATCCCGTGGGCGTCACCGTCAGCGGAGCGTTTTTCTCCGGGGAACCATTGCCCGCCCCCGCCACCGTCGGGTGACCCTGCAGAGTGCATGCGCGCCCAGAGGTGTTGGCGAACTCGACGACCACCGCACCGGTGCCAGTGCCCTCAGGTCGAACAGCGGCCTGATACGCGGCCACCTTCAGCCCGGTCCCCGGACAGTTTCCGGAACCCGGCGCCGCGGAAGAAGCGCTCGCCGCCGGCTCCGCCGATGTGCCCCCCTCGGCCGGCTTTGAGGCAGCAGAGTCCGGCGCCCCCGAAGAGCCCCCCGCCGTCGGCGACCCTGCCGTGCCCGGCGCACCCGATGGCTCCCCGGCCTCCTGTGCGTCGCCGCCGCTGGGCTGGCACCCTGTCACCAGCAGTGCGGCCGCCGACGCCGCGACCATCGCCATCCCGGCTCTGCGGATGCTGTTTCCGTACTTCATAACGCCCCCCGATTGAGAAGTGGAAGGTACCGGCCTCTCGCCGGCACTCATCACTGGAGACAGCGCCCGCCGACGTCAGGTTTCGGCCATTGATCATCTGTGACACAGCGGTGACAATGCAAGGATCAACGCAATCGGCCCCGCGTCCAGGCGGTCACGATGGCCCCGCCCGCGGGCGGGGCCATCATTTGGATCTACCGTGACTGCATTCCGTTGGATACCGCTGCGGGCGCAGGGGCGTAGCCGGTGGCCCGGGTGGTGAAGGTTCCCCGCCCCTGGGTCCGACTGCGCAGCCGGGTCGCATAGCCGAACAGCTCGGCCAGCGGCACGGTCGCGGTGATTACCGCTGTGCCGGCCCGCGCGGTCGAGCCCGAGACCCGGCCGCGTCGTGCCGCCAGATCGCCGAGCACCCCGCCCACGGCGTCCTCGGGCACGGTGGCCGTGACCTCAACCACCGGTTCCAGGAGCGCCATCACGCCGGAGCGCAGTGCCTCCCGAAGTGCGAGCCGGCCCGCTGTCCGGAACGCCATCTCCGAGGAGTCCTTGGAATGGGTGGCTCCGTCGGTCAGTGTGACCCGCAGTCCGGTCACCGGGTGGCCGCCGAGCGGGCCCTCGGCCAGAGCGTCCCGGCAACCGGCCTCCACCGCGCGGATGTACTCCTGCGGCACCCGTCCACCAACGACGGTCGACCGGAACACGAAGTCCCTTGCACTGCCCGGAGTGTTGTCACCGGCGGCGTCGGCCGCAGACTCCAGCGGCTCCACGTCGAGGACGACGTGCGCGAACTGGCCCGCGCCTCCGTCCTGCTTGACGTGCCGGTACAGCAGCCCGGACACCCCGCGGGCGACCGTCTCACGGTAGGCCACCTGCGGTCGGCCGACTGCGACCTCCAGCCCTTGGTTGCGGCGGATCTTCTCCACCCCGACCTCCAGATGCAGCTCGCCCATCCCCGACAGCACCGTCTGGCCGGTCTCGGGGTCGGTCCGGACCGCCAGTGAAGGATCCTCCTCGACCAGCCGTGCCAATGCCGACGCCAGCCGGTCGGTTTCGAGGCTCCTGCTGGCCTCGACCGCCACGGAGACGACCGGATCGGCCACGGTGGGCGATTCGAAGAGCAATGGCGCTGCGGGTGTGGACAGGGTGGCCCCGGCGCGGGCTGCCTTCAGGCCGACCACGGCGACGATGTCCCCGGCCACCGCCCGGTCCACCTCCGCGTGCCGGTCGGCCTGCACCCGCAGGATCCGGCCGACCCGCTCGGTGCGGTCCGCGCCTACGTCGAGCACCGTGTCTCCCTTCTGGATCGTTCCTGAATACACGCGCAGGTAGGTCAGCCGCCCGGTGGCGGTCGCATTCACCTTGAAGACCAGTGCAGCGAACGGCGCCGCCGGGTCGGCGGCCCGCTCCTGCACCGTGCCGCCCAGGGTGCCGCGTACCGCCGGCACGTCCAGAGGCGACGGGAGGTAGGCCGCGACAGCCTCCAGCAGCGGCTCGATCCCGCAGTTGCGGTAGGCCGATCCGCACAACACCACCACGCCCTCACCACTACGGGTCAGGTCGCGCAGTGCCGCGGCCAGAGTCTGGGCGGAGACCGTCGACTCCGTGCAGTACTCCTCCAACACGATCGGATGGAGTTCCGCCACTGCCTCCTCGAGCAGCCGGCGGCGACGGTGCGCCTCTTCCCGCAGGGCGTCGGGCACCGGACCCTCCTCGAACGTGTCGCGGCCCGCGCCCCACACCAGCGAGCGCATACGCAGCAGATCCACCACCCCGGTGAACCCGTCCTCCTGTCCGATCGGCAGCTGGACCACCAACGGGACCGTATGCAACCGCGTTCGGATCGACTCGACCGCCGTGTCGAGGTCGGCACCGGCACGGTCCAGCTTGTTGACGAACGCGATCCGCGGCACTCCATGCCGGTCGGCCTGTCGCCACACCGACTCGCTCTGCGGTTCGACTCCCGCGACACCATCGAACACCGCAATCGCGCCATCAAGCACCCGCAGCGAGCGTTCCACCTCGTCGGAGAAGTCGACGTGGCCCGGTGTGTCGATCAGATTGATCCGGTGGCCGTCCCAGAGGCAGCTCACCGCCGCGGCGAAGATGGTGATCCCACGGTCGCGCTCCTGTGAGTCGAAGTCGGTGACGGTCGTACCGTCATGGACCTCGCCCCGCTTGTGGGTGGCGCCGGTGAGGTACAGGATGCGCTCGGTGACGGTGGTCTTGCCGGCATCAACGTGGGCGAGGATGCCCAGATTTCGGACGTCGGCCAGCGGACTGGTGGGATGGAGTTGCTGGTTGGTGCGCACGGCCCAAGGCCTTTCAGGGTGATCGAGAACAGGGCAGCGCGATTCCCGGACGAAACGGTCTGGGGCCAGGCCAGGCGAATCCCCTGATCCAGCATCATCCCTGATGCAGCGCATCGGGACGTACTCGGCCAGTCGGCCGGACAGGGGTCAGGCGTTCGTCACGGGCTTCCGGTGGCGGCCGCGCAGCCGACACCGGGCAGTGATAGACATCAGGATCACGTCGTACCGTGACCGGGGAACGACGACAGCGGTGCGGTAACGCACGGTCGGGCTCCCCTCAATTCGTCGAAGCGCGCGCTGGATGTCATTGGCGCGCGAGCCGACTGTAGTGAGCCGGGAGTGCCCGGGCACCTGATTTTCCGTCCCCCACCAGGGACCTGCCGTCCCCGCGCCGGGCGACTGGGCGTGACTTGACCCGTTCAAGGGAGTTCTGGGGCGTAGGAGACCCATAGGCTGACCCAAATGATCACCACTGAGCCCGGAGGAGCCCCTGCGACGCCATCCCCGCAGCAGCCCGACACGCGCCCAACCACCCATCGGCGGAACGCCGTTGTCGCGGCGGGCCTCCCCGTCGCCCTCGTGGCGCTGCTCGCCGCGGCCGCCGGGCCTGCGGCGGCAGCCACGGCGGGCTCGTCCGGTGTGGGGGACCCCTATTTCGCCCTGGCGGGCAACGGCGGCTACAACGTCCGCCATTACGACCTCACCCTCGGATACGACCCGAAAACCCGTCGTCTCGAGGGACGGGCGATCATCACGGCCCGGGCCACTCAGCGGCTGACCCGCTTCGACCTCGACCTGAAAGGGCTGAAGGTCACGAGCATCACGGTCAACCACACCAAGGCAGCCTTCCGCCGCGATGGACAGGAGCTCGTGGTCACCCCGAGGAATCCCATACTCAAGGACCACGAGTTCCGTACGACCGTCACCTACGCGGGCACCCCCCAGCCCGTTACCGACCCGGACGGCTCCCTGGACGGGTGGATCCCCACCGACGACGGGGCGTTCGTGGCCGGGGAGCCGCAAGGCGCCATGACGTGGTTCCCCGCCAACAACCACCCGAAGGACAAGGCTTCCTACGACTTCGCAGTCACCGTCCCCGAGGGACACACCGCCGTCGCCAACGGTGTCTTCCGCGGGCAGAGGACAGCCCATGGACGCACCACGTTCCGCTGGCGGCAGACCGAGCCGATGGCCGCGTACCTCGCCACGGCGACGGTGGGCACGTTCAAGGTCGAGCAGTACACCGCCCCGGGTGGCCTCAAGGTCTACAACGCCGTCGATCCCCGCGAGGCCGCTGCCTCGGCGCCTGTGCTCAAGAAGCTGCCGTCCGTCCTGGCGTGGGAGAGCAAGCTCTTCGGCCCCTATCCCTTCAAGTGCGCGGGAGCCATCGTGGACCACGCCCCGCAGGCCGGATACGCACTGGAGACCCAGGCACGGCCGTTGTACGACCGTGCGCCGGACCTGAGCACCCTCGTCCACGAGAGCGCGCACCAGTGGTTCGGGGACTCGGTCTCCCTCACCACCTGGAAGGACATCTGGCTGAACGAGGGCTTCGCGACGTACGCCGAGTGGCTCTACGAGGAGCAGCACGGCGGCAAGAGCGCACAGAAGACTTTCGACTCCCTGTACGCCAGCCCGGCGAGCAGTGAGCTGTGGGCGTTCCCGCCCGCCAACCCCGGGAGCGGAGCGCACATCTTCGACGCGCCCGTCTACTCGCGCGGGGCCATGGCCCTGCACAAGTTGCGTACGACGGTCGGCGACAAGACGTTCTTCCGGATCCTGCGCACGTGGGCGGCCGAGCACCGCAACGGGCACGGAACCACGGCGCAGTTCATCCGCCTGTCGGAGCGGCAGTCCGGCAAGGACCTCGACACGTTGTTCCACAGCTGGATCGGCACAAAGGGCAAGCCGTCCCGTCCCTGAGCCCCCAACGACCTGTCCGGCCACGCTTGTTGAGGCGGCCGGACAGGTGCGGCACGTGGTCGCCCGGATCAGGACCCACACCCGCCGACTGCTATGCCGGGGTGCTGTCTTCGGTCATGGCTTGCGTGCCGATGACGTTGAGGAGCTTGAGCCGGTCGGCGGTGTCGCTGCCGGGGGCGGCGGTGTAGGCGACGACGCGCAGATCGCTGCCCGCGGCTATGAGCACGTCGCAGTCCAGGGTGAGCGTTCCGACATCGGGGTGGTGGACGGTCTTGGTGTCCGTCTCGTGGACGCCCACGATTCCCGTCTCCCACAGGCGTGCGAAGTCGGTGCTGGCCGCCCGCAGGTCCTTGATCAGGGAGCGCAGACCGGCATCGGCGGGGTAGCGGGCGGTCGCCGCCCTGAGATCGGCGACCACGGCCGCCTCCATGTGGATCTGCTGCTCGCGGGTGTGGCTGACCCGGCCCGGCAGGCCGGTGAAGTGGCGCCACACGACGTTGCGTTCCCGACCGCGCTGCGCGGACGGGTCCCCGAACACGGCGGCCCACAACGGATTCCAGAGGATCAGGTTCCAGGCGGCGTCGTGCACGCTCAGCGGTACGCCGTCCAGCTGGTCGAACAGTCGCCGGACTCCGGAAGGGATGTGCTGCGACAGCTGTCCGGGGGCGGGCGCCGGCTGGCCCGCGAGGAGAAACAGGTGCTCACGCTCGGCCGCTGACAGCCGCAGTGCGCGGGCCAGCGCGGACAGGACCTGCTGGGACGGGGAGGTCGACCGGCCCTGTTCCAGGCGGACGACGTAGTCCACCG
The DNA here is from genome assembly GCF_050936555.1 of Streptomyces sp. CA-135486. Classification (NCBI taxonomy): domain Bacteria; kingdom Bacillati; phylum Actinomycetota; class Actinomycetes; order Kitasatosporales; family Streptomycetaceae; genus Streptomyces; species Streptomyces sp. CA-135486. The sequence continues at coordinate 3,609,907 of NZ_JBNJMM010000002.1, read as the reverse complement.
ACAGACCGGCGAGCTGGGCCAGCTCCTCGCGTCGTAGACCGGCGGCCCGCCGTACCCCGCCGACGGGCAGTCCGACCGCCGCGGGAGCCGTGCGGTCACGCCAACCGCGCAGTGCCCTGCCCAATTCCTTGGATTCGCTCACTTCTTCAGTATCCGGCCATCGCGCCCCTTCAGCCTGGTACTGCCAGTCCATAGGCAACGGCGGGTACTGCCTGTTCGTCCGCAGTGCGACGAGGGTGGAGGCATCACCAACCCACCGATCAACGGAGTGAACATCATGCCCACCACACTGATCACCGGAGCGAACAAGGGCCTGGGCTTCGAGACGGCCCGCCGCCTGATCGAGGCCGGGCACACCGTCTACGTCGGGGCACGCGATGCCCGGCGCGGTCGGGAGGCGGCCGCCAGGCTCGGCGCCCGCTTTGTCCAGATCGACGTCACCGACGAGGACTCCGTCAAGGCCGCCGCCGAATTCGTACGCGAGGACGCCGGCCGCCTCGACGTCCTGGTCAACAACGCCGGGATCGGCGGCGCGGGCAAGCCGGTCGGCGAGGTCACCGGGTCCGACATGCGGACCACGTACGACACCAATGTCTTCGGCGTCGTGCGCGTCACTCACGCCTTCCTGCCGCTCCTGCAGGCCGGCGACACCCCGGTCGTCGTCAATGTCAGCAGCGGCCTGGGCTCGCTCGCGGCGACCGCCGACCCCAACCGCATAGAGTTCCATGTGGCGCTGCTGGACTACAACTCCTCCAAGACCGCCCTGGTCATGATCACCTCGCAGTACGCCAAGGCGTACCCCGCCATCAGGTTCAACGCCGTCGACCCCGGCTACACCGCCACCGACCTCAACGGCCACCAGGGCACCAACACTGTCGAAGAGGGCGCGGACGTCATCGTCCGCATGGCTGCCGTCGGCGCGGACGGGCCGACCGGCGGCTTCTTCGACAGGACCGGCCCGGTCGTCTGGTGACCCCGGAGCCCACGACGAAAGCATAAGCAGCCAGCAGCCTGCCGGAATTCTATCTGTTTCGACAGTGGATCGTCGTGGGCTGCCTCAGCAGCGCATACCGAAAACGTGCTGCGAAATCGCGCGACGGCCCATGTCATTTCGTGGCTGGTATTTCTCGTGCGGGCGCTTTCCACGCGACGGAGTAATTCCCTCTCCGCTGCCCCGGGAGGGAGAAGGCAGGTGCGCCGGCGCGCACCTCGTCACTAAATGCCGTTTTCCGTTCGCCTATACGCCGATAACCAGAAGAAATAGACATCTCATGTCATCTCGCCTCACCGGGCCTCCGTTGAACAGTAAATGCAGATATGCCCTGTCAGGGGCGTGTGCAGGCTTTTCCGTGAGTGTTGGCCGGTACATTACGTGCGAGGGGGTTCGTCACCCACCGACGGGCGAAGAAACTGCACTTCAGAGCATGTTGTGGTGACGAAGTGCGTGCACCGAAAAGAACCGCGCAGTAAGTTGCCGGGCGGTCCGTTGGCGTGATTGCATCCTTCGAGTGCGGGAGTCGTAATTATTGATGCCCGATTTGGGGCGGCAGACGACCGTTGAACCGGCCGGGTTTGCTTTGCCGTAAACCCGCCGGGTGCCAGTTCAGGAACCCTCAGAACATGAAAGGAAGGGAAAGTCATGCGTCAGGACTTCACCCCTGCGATCGAGACCGGCGAGATTTCCGACAGCGAGCTGGACAACATTTCCGGTGGTGTCGCCAGCGCCGGTGCCGATGTCGCCGGTAAGGGCGCCTCCGTGGGCGTCGGCGATGTCGTCGGGACTGCCCAGTCCCTCGCGCCCGCCCTGCCTGTTTCGCAGCTCTCCGGCCTCGTCACGGTGCAGACCACCGCCATCTGACAAGCGGCGTCTGCGACAAGGCGTTACAGCCCAGGAGCCTCATTCGACCAACCGGTCCATCTGCGGACCGGCAGGTCGGCCAGGACCCCGGAACCTCCAGTTCCGGGGTTCATGAGTCAACCGCCGGCCGGGCTGGACTTCCCGGCCCGGCGGCGGAAGACGAACGCCGCCACCACGCCCGCGATCAGGCCGAAGAGGTGGCCCTGCCAGCTGATCTCGGTGTTGGCCGGGGATATGCCGAGCAGGATCGTGCTGCCCCAGATCGCGCCGATCAGCAGGCCCACGCCCACGTCCAGCAGCTTGCGGTCGACAAACCCGCGCATCACCAGATAGCCGAACAGGCCGAAGATCAGACCCGACGCACCCGCCGTGTTCGTGTGGGACGGGGACATCAGCCAGACGCCGAGGCCGTCCACCACGACGATCAGCAGCGACACGGCCAGGAAGCGGCGGATTCCGCCGAGCGCGGCGAGGAAGCCGAAGGCCAGCAGCGCGATGCTGTTGCCCGCGACGTGCCCGAAGCCGAAGTGGATGAAGGCTGCCGGGATGATGTCGGCCAGCTCGGCCGGCTCACGCGACACGATTCCGTATGCGTCGAGCGCGTGGCCCGTTACCGCGTCGACCGCTTCGAGCACCCACAGCAGCGCCACCCAGCCGACCATCAGCTTGGCCGCAGCCACGGCCCGGTCGGACCCGCGCCACTGCGTGACGTCTGTGCCTGCCATTTCAGCCCCCTGCGCCGTACGAATGCGTCCACCCTGGAAACGACCAGCGCACCTTACTCGGTTCCACGTCCGCCCCACCCGGGGGCGGCCAACTCGGTAGCGGTGCGCGAGCAGGCTCGACCGCGCGATGCGGGAGAGAATCACGTGGTGACCGAACCTTCAGCGGCTCCCGGCCTGGGCGGGCAGACCGTCTGCGGCGACGACATGCGAACGCCGTGGCGCGCCTTTCTGCGGACCGAGACGGGCAGTGCCACCTTCCTGCTGGTCGCGGTGCTGGCGGCGCTTGCCTGGGCGAATATCGGGCCGGCCTCCTACGAAGCCTTCTGGGGCACGCACCTGTCGCTCGAGCTGGGTTCCCACGGCGTGTCGCTCGATCTGCGCGAGTGGGTCAACAACGGTCTGATGACGCTGTTCTTCTTTGTCGTCGGACTCGAAGCACGCCGCGAGTTCGACATGGGGGAGCTGCGTGAACGGCGCCGCGCTACCCTGCCGCTGCTCGTCGGTATCGCCGGCATGCTCGTACCGGTGGCCATCTTTCTCGGCATCAACAGCGGCCACGCCTCAGTGCACGGCTGGGGTGCCGCGATGTCCACGGACACCGCATTCGCCCTGGGCATGCTCGCCCTGCTCGGCTCGCGCCTGCCGGCGGCCCTGCGTGGCTTCATCCTCACGGTCACCGTCGTCGACGACTTCGTGGCGCTCGTCGTCATCGCAGTCGCCTACAGCGACCGCATCGCCGTGGCCGCCCTCGTGGTGGCACTGGGCCTCTTCGGCGTCATTCTGCTGCTGCGGGCCTCCGGCGTACGCCCCGGCCCGGTGTACGCAGTGCTCGCCATCGCGACATGGACCGCGCTGCTGAAGTCCGGCGTCGACCCCGTCGTCACCGGTCTGGCCGTCGGGCTGCTCACCTACGCCTACCCTGCGGCCCGCAGCGACCTGGAGCGCGCGAGCAGCTTGTTCCGGCTGTTCCGTGAACAGCCCACACCGGAGCTCGAGCGCTCGGTACGGCAGGGACTGGCATCGGCCATCTCGCCGAACGAGCGGCTGCAGCGGATGTTCCACCCGTGGACCAGCTATGTGATCGTGCCGCTGTTCGCGCTGGCCAACACGGGCATCCCTGTCAGCGCCGAGCGGCTGTCGAGCGCCGTGAACTCACCGGTCACTCTCGGCATCCTGCTCGGCTTCGTGCTGGGCAAGCCGATTGCGGTCCTGGGTACGTCGTTGCTTGCGAGCCGGCTCAGCCGCGGACGGGTGCGTCCGCCGGTCGGCTGGGGCGCGACGGCGGCCGGCGGCACCATCGCAGGCGTCGGATTCACCGTGTCCCTGCTGATCGCGACCCTCGCCTTCACCGGCGACCAGCTGGAACAGGCGAAGATCGGCATCCTTGGCGCGGTCGTCTGTGCCTTCGCCCTCACCTGGGCGGTCACGGCCGTGATCGGACTGCTGCCGCGCCGTACGCAGCTTCGTGCGCTACTGGGCGCGACGGAGGGCATCGTCGACCTGGCCGCGCCTGTCGACGCCGAACGCGACCACATCCGCGGGCAGTCGGACGCTCCGGTGACGGTGGTCGAGTACGGCGACTTCGAATGCCCCTACTGCGGTCAGGCGGAACCCGTCGTCCGCGCTCTTCTCGCCGACTTCGGGGATGTCCGCTACGTCTGGCGGCATCTGCCGTTGACTGATGTCCACCCCCACGCCCAACTGGCCGCGGAAGCGGCCGAAGCCGCCGCCGCACAGGGCGCGTTCTGGCAAATGCACGACCTCCTCCTCGAACGCCAGGACGCTCTGAAGGCATCCGACCTCGTCCGCCACGCGAGGGAGATCGGCCTGGACGCACAGCGTTTCCAGCGCGACCTGCGAGAGCGAATCGGCGCCGCGCGGGTGGCCGAGGATGTCGAATCCGCCGACCTCAGCGGCGTGTCCGGGACACCCACCTTCTTCATCAACGGACGGCGCCACCACGGCGCCTACGACATCGCCCACCTCACCACCGCCGTACGAACGGCCCGTCAGCACGCAGCCGTCCGACGGTCGTAGTTCCCGAGGGTCCGACGCCACCGCCCCGCACCACGGCCCGCCTCAGACGCCGGCCGCGTACCGCCAGAAGTCCCGCATCAGCGCGGGGAAGCTCGGTCCCCCCATCTCCAGTTGACTGAGCATGATGGTGACCGCGCCCGTGGACGGTGTGATGTGCGCTGTCGTTCCGGTGCCGCCGACCCAGCCATAGCGTCCCGGCACGCTCCACAGTTGGACGGCCTCGACGTCGACCGCGCCGCCGAAACCCCAGCCCATTCCCTCGAGGAACAACCCGGCGGACGCACGCTCGGACGGGGTCAGGTGATTGGCGGTCATCTGCCGCACCGACTCGGGCATGAGCACCCGGCGGCCGCCGGCCGTCCCTTCGGCGAGCAGCATCCGGCCGAAGGCGAGCCAGTCGTCGACGGTCGAGACCAGCCCGCCGGCGCCGCTCGGGAACGCCGGCGTGCTGCTCCACTGCCCGTCGGCGGCGTCGACCAGCTCGAGACCGCCCTCGGGATCGGTCCGGTAGTACCCGGTGAACCGGTCGAGCTTGGCGGCCGGTACCGCGAATGCCGTGTCGGCCATCCCGAGCGGCTCGAACAGCCGCTCGGCCAGGAACTCGGGCAGCGGTCGCCCGGTGACCCTGGCGATCAGCACGCCCTGAAGGTCGGAGCTGAGGTTGTACAACCAGCCGTCGCCCGGCTGATGCAGCAGCGGAATGCGGGACAGCCTCGCCATCCACTCGTCCGGCGCGGGGACGGTCTGCGGCTGCGGAGGTCCCTGCTTCAGCTCGCTGAACAGCGGCGCGGCCGCGGGCAGCGAGAAGTCGGACGGGAAGCCGTACCCGGCACGGGAGCTGAGCAGATGGAACACAGTGATCGGCCGGACCGCCGGGACCACGTCGTCCACCGGCGCGGCCGGCGTACGGACGACGCTCGGTGACGCCAGCTCCGGCAGCCACTGCCCGACCGGGTCGTCCAGCGCGATCCGGCCGTCCTCGACCAGCATCATGACGGCCGCGGCGACGATGGGTTTGGTGATCGATGCGATGCGGAAGATCGAGTCCCTGCCCATCGGGGCGGTGCCCTCGATGTCAGCGGACCCCACGGCCGCCACCTCGACCCGGTCACCGCGGGCCACTAGGCCCACCGCGCCCGGTACCGAGCCCTTACTGACGTGTGACTCCAGAGTGTCGCGCAGTTCGCCCATGGGCCCACCCTCTCAAGTGTGCGGTCGAAGGTAGGACGCCCGGCGCGGCGCAGAATCATCGTGCCGGTGCCGTCGAATCCGAAAGGCCGATTGCTGGGTGGGCCAGGTCGGGCGCGGGCCGGCTGTCAGGGCGCGATGTTGTGGTTCAGGCGGAACAGGTTGCCGGGGTCGTAGCGCCGTTTGATCGCCTTCAAGCGGTCGTAGTTCTGCCGGTAGTTGACCCGGACGCGGTCCTGGTCGTCGTGGTCCATGAAGTTCACGTAACCGCCCTCCAACGAGTGGGGCTCGAGCGCCCCGGAGAAGGCGCGCGCCCAGCCCACGCTGGCCTCGCAGTCGGCGCGGGTGAGGAGGGTCGGGCTGAGTGCGGTGGCGAAGTCGGCGTCCCGGTAGGTGAATGCGGTCTCCTCGGGCCGCACCCTGTGGCACGCCCCGTCGATGGGGAACACCACCGTCGCGCTCTGGATGGTGGGCGTCGTGGCACCGTAATCGACATACGCGTCGATGGCTCCGTCCGGCAGGCCCTGGCTGAAGGTTCCCTTCCAGTAGTGGAAGAGGCCGGCGGGGAGCAGTTCGTCGAAGAGAGTGTTGATCACCGGATACGGCATGCGGTCGACGTACTGCCCCAGGACCGGGCCGAGGTCGGCGAGACGGGCACGGATCTGGTCGTCCTCATCCTCGGGGCCGCTCCAGCAGGTGACCACTGCGCAGAGCGGCCGCCCGTGCCAGTGCTCGGGCAGGAACGGTACCGGCGGGCCGAGCGCGACGACGAGCAGAGCGCCGAGCTTCTCGTCGGAATCGGCGATCAGTTGCCGGTATCGCCGCATCACGTCGCCGTCGAGTGGGTAGAACGTCGGCCCTCCGAGAATGTCGGCCACGGGGTGCAGCCGGTACTCGAAGGACGCGACGACCCCGAAGTTCCCGCCTCCGCCTCGGACCGCCCACAGCAGGTCGGCGTTGTGCTCCTTCGTGCAGGTCAGGAAGGATCCGTCCGCCGTGACCAGATCGGCCGAGATCAGGTTGTCGCAGGCCAGCCCGCACCGCCGGGCCAGATACCCCATGCCTCCTCCCGTGGTCAGCCCGCCGATACCGGTACTGGACACGACCCCTCCCGTGGTGGCCAGGCCGAAGGCATGGGTGGCGTGGTTGAAATCCGCCCAGGTGCAGCCGCCCTCGGCCCGAGCCGTGGACGCCTGCGGGTCGACCCGGATCCCACGCATGCGACCGAGGTCGAGCACGACGCCACCGTCGCAGGTGCCGTAGCCCGGGACGCTGTGGCTGCCGCCGCGCACGGCCAGCAGCAGATGCTGCTCGCGGGCGAAGTCCACGGTGGCGGCGATGTCGCCCACGTCGACTGCCCGGACGATGATCGCCGGCCGCCTGTCGTGCATCGCGTTGTAGACCTTGCGGGCCTCGTCGTAGTCGGCGTCGCCGGGCTGGACGATCTCGCCGCGTACGGCGCCCTGCAGGCGCGCCAGCAGCTTGTCGTCGAGGACCGATGTGTAGGTGGTCATGGCCGCCACCGGCTTTCCGCGATCTCGGGGTTTTCGGGGTTCTCGGGAAATTCGGGGTTCTCGGGAAATGGGGACAGCACTGTTGTAGGCACCGCGCCGGCAGACTCTCATCGGCGGAACCGCCCATTTCGGCGAAGCGGGCATGGGCAGAACAGCCCATGGGCCGGATCACGTACGGGGATCATGCGCGGCTTCGGGATCACGCGAGCCCGTGCGTGTACGCGTACGCCGTGGCGGCGGCCCTCGAGGACACGTCGAGTTTCGCGAAGATGTTGTTGAGGTGGCGGGCGACGGTGTGCTCGCTGATCACCAGCTCGGAGGCGATGGACCGGTTGGTCCGGCCTGCGGCGACGAGGCGCAGCACCTGGGCCTCCCGGTCGGTGAGTTCGCCGGGGCGACGGTGGTGCACAGTGCTGAGCAAGGCCGCCGCCCGCCGCGCATCGGGCACTGCGCCGAGGCGCTCGAAGGCCGTGTGTGCGGCGTGGAGTTCCAGCCGTGCGCCTTCGTCGTCCCCCGCGGCACGGTCGGCGGCGGCGAGGGTCATCCGGACCCGCGCCGCCTCGTACGGAACTCCCAGCTCCAGCCACAGCGACAGCGCCCGGCGCAGCAGCGGCAGCGCATGTCCGAGGTCACGGTCGGCGAATGCCACCGCGCCGCCCGCCGCGGCGGCGATCGCATGCAGCGCGGTGGTCTCGGACTCGCGCCGCTGCTGCCACTCGCGAGCGGTCGACTCCAGTTCGTCCGCCGCCGTACGGGCCTGGTCGAGCTGTCCGAGGGCGAGCGAGGTCTCCACCTGGGCCGCGAGCAGCCGGCAGCGCCTGAGGCGGCCAGGTGCGCCGCCCTCACCCGCACCGGCCTCGGCTGCCACCGCGAGCCGCAGGGCAGCAGCGGATGAGTCGGCCCTGCCCTGGGCCAGGCGCAGCAGCGCAAGGCCCGGCTGCGGGTCACGGCCGAGCTCGTGCGCGCGGCCGTACGACGCCTCGGCCGCGGCCAGATCGCCGCGCCGTCGCTGGATGTCTCCAGTCAGGTAGAACGCCTCCGCGGCGATCCGGGCCTCGTAGGGCAGCAGCTCCCTGCACGTCATGACCGCCTCGGTCTCGGCCCGGGACCATTCCCCGCGCAGCTCGAGCACCTCCACCCGATGCACCCGGCACAGACCCCGGAAGTTGTTCTCCTCGGGCATCGACGCACACCAGGTCATGGCAGCGTCGGTCCACTCGACGGCTCGTTCCAGGTCGGCGCAGGCCATGCACTTCTGGAGCCCCAGGCAGTAGGTCCACCCGGTGAAGAACGAGCTGAGCTCGCCCGCCATGGCCGAGCACATGGCGTCGTCGAGCAGTTCGAGCCCGCCGGCGATCCGCCCCTGGGCCAGCAGCACGCTCGCCTGCGCCTGGGTGCTCATGGCAAGGAGATCCGGACTGCTGCAGCGCCGCGCGATGCCGGCCATGCGGCGGGCAGAGCCCATGGCCTCGTCGAACGCGCCGCGCTGCTGTGCCTCTTCTGCCTCGACCCAGGCGAGATAGCACTGCTCGACACACTCGGGCTCGCCGCTGAGCTGCTGACGTGCCCGGCGCAGCCAGCCGGCGGCCGCGGCCGTACGTCCCGCGAGCTGGTACTCGTAGAAGAGCATCCAGGCGCTGAATCCGGCCTGCCGGGCGGCGCCTGCCGCCACATAACCGGAGTAGGCCTTTGTGCGCGCTGCGATCGACTCCTCGATGCGGCTGGTCCACCACGCGGCGTCGGCGAGCGCGGCGAAGTCGTCCGGGGTCGTCCCGTCGTTGTCCAGGTCGCGCAAGGCGGCGTAGGCATCGGCCCACGCCTCGCGGGCGACAGCAGCCCTGGCCTGTTCGATCGCCTGCTCGCTGTGGGTGATCTGCTCAGCCACCGAGGCTCCCTTCTCGCGCTCCGCGAGCCGCACCCCACCTCACCAGGATAGGAGCGGGCTACCCTCGAGGCCGTTCGCCGGGTTCGCCGTCGCTGCGCCCGCCGTCCTGGAAGATCCGGGCCAGGTGGTGGTCCAGGACCGCGGCGGCGGACTCCGGGCTGCGCCGGCCGACCAGGATGCTGGTGCCGAGTCCCGCAGCCATGGCGAGCAGGCTGATCGCCTCCAATCGCGCATCCGTACAGGGCCGGGTGAGTTGCGCGTCCTTCGCCTGCAGGAGCAGGTCGGTCACGGCATCCTCAGCGGCGTCCGGGTTCTTGATGAAGGGCTGGGCGGCGAGCGCCTCGTCCGTCACGGCCAGAACGGCGTACGAGGTATGGACGAGCTGGAAGGTGCGACTCTCTTCGTCGGTCGGCAACGACGCCTTCAGCAGCGCCTCGACCATCGCGCGCGGCCCCGGGTCGTCCCCGGCGGCCCGAACCCGGGCGGCGACCCGCTCGCCGAATCCGCCGGCCAGGTGTTGCAGCCCGTAGAGCAGCAACTTCTCCTTGGTCTGGAAGTAGTACTGCACCAGTCGCAGTGACACCCCGGCCTCTGCGGCCACGTCGCGCATCCCCACGGCGTGCAGTCCGCGCCGCCCGGCGACGCGGACGAGTGCCTCGGCGATCTCGGTACGCCGTTCATCGTGGTCCACGCGCTTGGGCATCTGCCGCGTCTCCGCTCGTCGGTCCCTCTGCTCGGCCTCTTGCCGGGTCATTTTCCTGGTACAGCCGTACCATTTAGATGGTACGGCTGTACCACGAAGAACGGATGCTCCCGCCGCTTCTTCGTCTGGATCTTCGCCAGCCTCTTCGCGACCTTCGCGCCCACGTCGCTACGCCTCCGCCTGGCGGCCTGGTTGGAACAGCCGGTCCTCATCGTGCCGGAGCTGCACACGATGATCAGGTCCGGCGTGCGCGCCCACCGCATACACCGTCCGGCTCCGTTTCCCCTCACCGAGGGCGAACTGCGCACCATCCGCACCCCGCTCTATCTCGTGCTCTGCAAGCGAAGCCTGCTCGTGCATCCGCGGCGGCAAGTGAAGCGCGTCCCGCGCCTGATACCGGGCGCACGCGCCGAGACCGTCTCAAACACCGGCCACGGACCGCAGATCGACCATGCGGAACAGATCAACGGCCGGATGCTGAACTTCATGGACTCCGTCGCCTCGCAGGTCAGAGCCCGTTCACGTTCCGGGGACGGCCGTCCCTTGGCATATCGGGCATCGGTCCTTGCCATCCCACCCGTCCCATCCGAAGGCCGCGGGCGAGAGGGGCTTTCCCTCCAACTCCTTGCGTACTGCGACCCGATAGGCCCAGACCGTGCCGAGGTAAGGGTGGTAGGCATCGTGGAAGGCGGGTGATGTCAGCGTCGCGCCTGCCGCAACCGCGCGTTGCAGAGCGCGGAGCTGCTCGAACATCGCCTGCCCGGCACTGGCGACGGCGGCGGACGCATCGATGAACAGCCGTTCGCGCGCTTCGTAGATCGCTGCATCACTCAGTGCCGCACGGGTGGCCGTGTCCAGGCAGGCTTCGGCGCCGGGGACTTCGGCGATCTGGCGCAACCGCGCGTGGCACGCCCCCACAGCGGAGATGAACTCGATGTACACCGCCCGCCGCCGGGTCCCGACTCCGCGGTCCTCTTCGTGGCGATGGCGCAGGTGATCAGCCAGCACCGTGCCGGAAATGGCAAGAGAGCCACCGCTTACCGCCGCGACGAGCGTCCCCCAGTCCACGTCTTCCCCCAGCTGTGATCAAACGTCAAAGGCTGGAATCTACGCGCGACTTCGCCCGGAGAACAGTGTCCGGCGCCACTTGGAGCCCGTACCGGCCGCGCGAACTCCCTTCCCCGGCAAGCCTCGCGTCGACCACCCGCGCCTCTGCGCACAGGGGACGCCACCTACTCCCCCGCCCCTGCGGCGAGTTGGCCAAGTCTCTGAGGTTCGCCGGTTAGCGGACAACAGCGACTTCCATTCGGACAAGAACTGGTCAAAAGCTTGTGAGGTAATTGTCGACACTCCGTCAATTTCGATCATTCGATGACACGCTCGGCAGCGATCAACCCCCCACAGAACGAGCGACGGAGATCGCATGACCCCCCACAAGAACACCCTGCGCGGCGCTGCCCTCGTGGCCGCGGCCGCCATGGTCGTCGTCGGCGTGCAGACCGCTTCCGCGACTGCAGCACCCGACCGGGCGGACGGCCCCACCCCCGCCCCGACGGACGTGTCCGCACGTGCCGCTGCCATCAAGTCCGCCCAGGCCGACGCGACTTCGGCCGCCGCAGGGCTCGGCCTCGGTGCCAAGGAAAAGCTGGTCGTCCGTGACGTCATCAAGGATGCCGCCGGCACGGTGCACACCCGCTACGAGCGCACCTATGCCGGACTGCCCGTCCTCGGCGGTGACCTCGTCACGCACACCGCCAAGAACGGCACGCTCAAGGGCGTGGACAAGGCGAACGACGCGCGCATATCGGTGGCGACCACCGATGCCGTGCGCAAAGCCGCGTTGGGCGCCCGCAAGGTGATCTGGGCGGGCGACGGCAAGCCCGTCCTCGCCTTCGAGACGGTCAAGGCCGGTGTGCAGAAGGACGGTACGCCCAGCAAGCTGCACATCATCACGGACGCCACCACGGGCAAGAAGCTGCACCAGTACGAGGGTGTCGAGACCGGCACCGGCGCCAGCCAGTACAGCGGCGAAGTTCCCCTCTCCACCACCAAGAGCGGCTCCGGCTTCGAGCTCACCGACGGCGAGCGCGGCGGCCACAAGACGTACGACCTCAACCAGGGCCAGAGCGGCACCGGCAAGCTGCTCACCGACGATGACGACAAGTGGGGCAGCGGCACCAACGACAACCGGCAGACCGCCGGCGTCGACGCGGCCTACGGCGCCGCCACGACCTGGGACTTCTACAAGACCGAGCTCGGCCGCAATGGCATCGCGGGCGACGGCAAAGCCGCGTACTCCCGGGTCCACTACGGTCAGTCGTACGTCAACGCCTTCTGGGACGACAGCTGCTTCTGCATGACGTACGGCGACGGCGAGGGCAACAAGAAGTCCCTCACCGAGCTCGACGTGGCGGGCCACGAGATGAGCCACGGCCTGACCTCCCGTACCGCGGGCCTCGAGTACAGCGGCGAGTCAGGCGGTCTCAACGAGGCGACAAGCGACATCTTCGGCACTTCGGTGGAGTTCTTCGCCAACAACAAGAAGGACGTCGGCGACTACCTCATCGGCGAGGAGATCGACATCAACGGCGACGGCACGCCGCTGCGTTACATGGACAAGCCCAGCAAGGACGGGCGATCCCTGGACGCCTGGAAGGCCGGCGCCGGCAACCTGGACGTACACCACTCCTCCGGCATCGCGAACCACTTCTTCTACCTGCTGTCCGAGGGCAGCGGCAAGAAGACGATCAACGGGGTCGACTACGACTCGCCGACCTCGGACGGCTCGACGATCACCGGGATCGGCCGGGAGAAGGCCTACAAGATCTGGTACAAGGCGCTCACCACGTACATGACCTCGACGACCGACTACAAGGCTGCCCGTGAGGCGACCGTGAAGGCGGCCAACGACCTGTACGGCGCGGACGGCACGGAGGCGAAGACGGTCGCCGCGGCCTGGGGTGCGGTCAACGTGAATTGACGTGCTCCCTGGTCTAAAGTCCAGGGATTCCGGCCTGGGCCGTCTGGCCCTTCCGGGGGCTTCCTGCTTCAACGCGCTGTGCCGGGACGTTCGTCCTGGTCTTACCTGCGCTCCACGAGGCGTTTAGCGTCTCCGCCCGTCCGGCGGCGACGATACGGCGTCCTTCGAAGAGGACGTTGCATGCTGCGTTGTAGTCGCGGTCGTGCACGGTGCCACACTCGCCGCACGTCCACTCCCGGACGTGCAGGGGTTTGGGGCCGTCCCGGAATCCGCAGGCCGAGCACACCTGCGAGGACGGGAAAGCACGGTCCACCTTGGCGAAGGTGCGGCCGTGCTTGACCGCCTTGTATTCCAGCATGCCGACGAACGCGGACCATCCCGCGTCGTGCACAGACTTGGCGAGCCGAGTGCGGCCGAGGCCGGACACCGCGAGGTCTTCCACGTACACCGCTTGGTTGTCGCGAATGATCTGTGTGGAAGCCTTGTGGTGCCAGTCCCGGCGCCGGTCCGCCACCTTGGCGTGCCGGCGTGCGACCTTGATACGGGCCTTGGCCCGGTTCTTCGATCCCTTGGCCTTGCGGGACAGCTCCCGCTGAAGGCGCTTGAGTTTCTTCTCCGCCCGGCGCAGGAAGCGGGGGCTGTCGATCTTCCGGCCGTCGGACAGGACCGCGAAGGCGGACAGGCCCAGGTCGATACCGGACTCCGCCTGCACCTCCGGGAGGATGTCCGGCCCGGTGTCCACGACGAAGCTGAGGAAGTACCGGCCGCAGCTGTCCTTGGTGACGGTCAGGGACGTGGGTGCGACCGCCAGCCGGCGGGACCACTTGACCTTGAGGTTGCCGACCTTGGCCACGTACACCGTGCCGTTCTCCTGGAGGCAGAAGGCATTGGTGTTGAGGCGGATCGACTGCCGGGCGTCTTTCTTCGACTTGTACCGGGGCGGCCCAACCTTGCGGCCCTGCCGCTTGCCCCCCAGGCTGTCGAAGAAGTTCTTGTAGGCGGTGTCGAGGTCCCGAAGGGACTGTTGCAGGACGACCGCTGACACGTCGGCGAGGTAGGCCCGTTCCTCGGTGCGCTTGGCCTGGGTGATGCGAAGCCGGGACAACCCCGCCGACTTCACATACGGCAGCCCCGCCGCGTGAGCTTCCTTGCGGTCGCGCAGGCAGTCGTTCCACACCACGCGGGCGCACCCGAACGCCTGGGCCAGCGCACGGCGCTGAGTGGCATCCGGGTAGGCCCGGTAGTTGTAGCGGAGTTGCACAACCAAGACCCTACGACGATTGGTCTCATGGACGAGCAGAACGATTACAGACGAGGCAGCAAAATCACCCGCTCTAGGTGCAGGTCAGAGCGGTCCTGAGATGCATTCATCCCCGGCGTGAACGCCGGGGCATTCTGCAGGAGTCCCGGTACCGGTCGTCGCCCATCGCTGCGCTGTATGTGCAGATGACCGCCGGGCCCGCGAGCGAGCCCGGCGGCAGTTCCTAGGCGCCTTCCGGCTCCTCCGCTGGCTGCCCGGACGCACCCGCCGGGGCGCCGCTCGCCGGGGCTCTCTGAGCCGCTACGCCTGCGGGGGCGGGAGCGGGGTCCGCGGCGGCGTCCGCCGGGTCCACGCCCGTCAGCACACTGTCGGCCACGCCCGCCTCGATCACCGGCTCCTTCGGGCCGAGGCCGTTGAGGAGCAGGTTCAGCAGGATCGCGGTGCTCGCGCCGAGCGTGACGCCGCTGTTCAGCAGCGAGGAGAGGTCCTCGTTCATATGGTCCTGGAACAGCACCGGGACGGTGGAGGGCAGCAGGGCCACGGCCAACGAGACGCCCACCACCAGGGCGTTCTTCTCTTCCTTGAGATCCACCTTGGCCAGGGTCTGGATACCGGCCAGCGCGACCATCGCGAACATCACGGTCGCGGCGCCACCGAGCACCGGGTGCGGGACCGAGGCGACCGCGGCGGCGGCCTTCGGCAGCATGCCCAGCACGATCATGAAGATGCCGGCCGCCACGACCACGAAGCGGCTCTTCACCTTCGTCATCCGCACCAGGCCGACGTTCTCGGCGAAGGCCACGTACGGGAAGGAGTTGAGCACACCGCCCAGGGCGGTCGCGGCGCCGTCGGCGCGCAGGGCGCGGGCCACGGTCTCGCCGTCGATCTTCTTGCCGACGATGTCGCCGATGGCGTACGTGTCACCGGTGGTCTCCACCATGGTGATCAGCATGACGATCAGCATCAGCAGGATCGGGAACCACTGGAACTGCGGGGCGCCGAAGTGGAAGGGCGTTATGACACCCAGCCAGTTCGCCTTGCCGACGTCCGCGAAGCTCGTGTCGCCCAGCAGGAAGGCGACCGCGGTGCCGGCCACCAGCCCGAGCAGGATGGCGATGCTGGACAGGAACGGCCGGCCGAGCTTCATCAGCACCAGAATGAAGACCATGGTGCCGCCCGCGTAGGCGAAGTTCTCGGGATCGCCGAAGTGCGGGCTGCCCACACCGCCCGCGGCGTCGTTCAGCCCCACCGGGATGAGGACCAGCCCGAGGACGGTGATGACCGTGCCGGTGACCACCGGCGGGAAGAGCCTCAGCACCGCCCTGAAGGCCGGAGCGGGCAGCCAGGCGAAGGCGAAGGTGGCGAGGCCCGCAGTGATCACCGCGCCGTAGATGACCAGCAGTGCGGCCGTGCCGCCGCCGGCGCCCAGGCCGATGGCGATCATCGGGGACACCGCGGTGAAGGTGACTCCTTGGATCAGCGGCAGCCGCGAGCCGATCCGGCCGATGCCGAAGGCCTGGATGATCGAGGCGATACCGCAGGTGAACAGGTCCGCGTTGATCAGGTAGACGAGCTGTTCGCGGTTGAGGCCGAGGGCCCCGCCAACGATGATGGGGACGATCACGGCACCGGCGTAGAACGCCAGGACGTGCTGGAAACCGTAGAGTGCCAGTTTCGGGAGGGGGAGCACCTCGTCGACCGGGTGCTCGCTCTGCTTTCCGGCAGCGGAAAGCCAAGCGACTCGTGCCATCTCCGCCTTGCCCTTCAAGAGGTAGGTAGTGAGAGGAAGCTCTGGTTATCCCTGGCGCGACAACGACGGCGCACCCTGGTTTCAGCCAGTCGCATGGGGATCGAAGCTTCGCGGTGTCTCCGTCGGCCCTTCGTCCTGTTGAACGCATATCCAACGCCAGACGGTAACTCGGCGAACATCGTAGACTCCTCCAAAGAAGGGGTCGCGTGCGGGGCCCCCACCTGGCCAAACCTCCAAGGCCGGGTCGACTTCCCTGGCGCTGGGCAGCGCCAAGTGCCCCTGCGGCGGGGCCACTTCAGGCCGAGATCCGCGCATCCACCCGAGTGAGACGACGAACCTTCCCGGCCTCCGGCTGTCCGGCGGGCCGACGCATCGACCCAGCTGGAGTCAAGAATTCTTGACATGGTGTCCACAGTTCCTTACATTCACCCATGTCAAGTTTCTTTTACATAGGAGCAGGCGTGTCGTTCGAAGAGAAGCGCACGTGGATCATGGCGGTGGTCACGGTCGGCGCGTATGCGACCTACCTCGCCATCATCCTCGGGCGAGCGGAGAGCACCCCCCTGACCGAAGTGCCGTACGTCTCGACGCTGCTGTGGACGATCGGCGCCGCGATCGCGATGACGATCGTGCTCCAGATCGTGGTGGCCACCGCCTCACCCAAGGACGCCGACAAGAAGGACCAACGGGACAGGGAGATCGGCCGGTTCGGCGAGTACATCGGCCATTCGTTCGTCGTCATCGGTGGCGTTGCGGCACTCGGCATGTCGATGGCAGAGCTGAACCACTTCTGGATCGCCAACGCGATCTACCTGGCGTTCGTCCTCTCGTCGGTCCTCGGCTGCGCGGCAAAACTCGTCGCCTACCGCCGGGGCTTTCAGCCGTGGTGAGGCCGACCAGAGTGACGAACTCGATCCGAGCCCTCCGATTCGCGAACAAAGAGATGACGCAGGCGCAGCTGGCGGACCGTATCGGCGTGACCCGCCAGACCGTCATCGCCATCGAGAAGGGCCGCTACTCCCCTTCCCTCGAGCTGGCCTTTCAGATCGCCCGGGTGTTCAACGTCCCGCTCGACACCGTGTTCCAGTACACGGAAATTGAAGGAGAGGCACCATAAAGGCCATCGTCCAGGACGTGTACGGCTCAACCGATGTGCATCTGCGCAACGGCCTCGCACGCGGCAAGGTCGTCATCACCGTGTGAGACGGCGCTCACCCCGTGGCGAGCACGGCCACCCCGGTGACCCGTCCGGCCGCCAGATCGCCGAGGGCCCGGTCGGCCTGCCGCATCGGATAGCGCGTGACCCGCACCGTGGGCCGTGTCCGGGCCGCTTCGGCGAGGAAGGCACGACCGTCGTCGCGGGTGTTGGCGGTGACGCTGCGTACGGTCCGCTCCTGGAACAGATGGCTCGCGTAGTCGAGCGGCGGTATGTCGCTCAAATGGATCCCGGCGATCGCGAGTGTGCCGCCGCGGTCCAGCGCGGCCAGCGCCACCGGCACCAGAGCGCCGACCGGTGCGAACAAGATCGCGGCATCCAGCGGCTGCGGGGGATCACCGGCTCCCGCGGACGCCGCCCCCAGGTCCAGCGCCAACTGCTGCGCCTGCGGCGAGCGGGTCACGACATGGACGGCGGCATCGCGGGCGATGGCGACTTGAGCGGTCAGATGTGCGGAAGCCCCGAACCCGTAGATGCCGAGCCGTCCACCGGGCGGCAGTTCGGCCCGCTGCAGTGCCCGATAGCCGATGATTCCCGCGCAGAGCAGGGGTGCGGCCTCCTCGTCGCTCCACCCTTCCGGCAGGCGGTAGGCGTATCGGGCGTCCACGACGACATGGTCGGCGAATCCGCCGTGGATGTCCCAGCCTGTGTAACGGGAGTCGGGGCACAGGTTCTCCTGGCCGGTACGGCAGTACCCGCACTGCCCGCAGGTTCCCGCCAGCCAGGCGGCCCCCACCCGGTCACCGGCGCGGAATTGCTCGACAGTGGGCCCGGTGGCGATCACCTCGCCGACGACCTCGTGGCCCGGCGTACAGCGCTCCTTGCGGGGTGCCAGGTCGCCCTCGGCCAGATGCAGGTCGGTCCGGCACACCCCGCAGGTGCGCACGCGCAGCAGCAGCTCGTCCGGGCCGGGCGCCGACAGCGGGCGCTCCACCAGCCGCAGGGGGCCCGACGCGATCGGTCCCGGGCGCTCGACCACCCAGGCGGACGTCGTAGCGGGGATCGGCTGCGCCATCGTCGCTCTCCTCTCCGCTTGGGCCGCATTGCCTGCTCACGGTCAGGAGGCTTGGAGCTGCACCCGACCCCAGGATGCCCCCGTACGGGGGCGGGGGCACCCGGATGCGGGCAGCCGGCCACGCGAGCGGGAGAGACGCGAGTCCTACGGCCGGCTCGTGAAGGACACGATGGGGCCGTCCACCGTGTCGGTCGCCTGCACCTCAAAGCTCCGCTGCGGAAATGCCCGCCCGAGTGAGAGACGCCACGAGTTCGCGATCTCCTGGGCCAGCGCAAAGGCGTTGGCCTCGGATTCGGCGTCTTCCTCGATACCGATGTACTGCCACAGCCTGAATTGATTCAGGGTCGCTTCGATCGAGACGACATCCCCCTTCAATTCCCTGTGCCACATCCGAAAGTTGTCGGGATCGTACGAACGATCCCACAACACACACCCCTCCACCTCGACGAACTGCGGAAGGAACACGCGCGACAGGGCGATCCATTCGGTCAGCCCTACATGCGCGGAGAGGAAGTCCAGGTAATCGAGGTCAGCACGCGCACCTTCCGCCCATCTCTTGATCCGAGGGTCCTTCATGGGGTCCATCCAGCATCCCTTATTGCGCAATTCATCAGGCCTTGGCAGGCCTCGGCACTTTATCCCAAGGGCTAACCTTCTCTGATGACCACCGAGTTGATGCTGCTGGCCCGGGTCTCCTAGCGCGATGCCGCAGAGCTTGTGGGCGGTCGCCTTCACCGCGGTTTCACTTCGGTTTCAGGCGGTCCGACGCCTGAAACCGGATGCGTGAAAGGGTCCGCCCGAGCTCAGCGGGCCAGCGCGTCGCGGGCGGCTTCGCACGCCGCTCGGCGGTCGTGCGGGACGAGGCCGATACGGGTGCGCCGGTCGAGAATGTCGGACTCGTCGAGGGCTCCCTCGTGGCGGACCGCCCACAGCAGCTCGGCGCCGGTGACGGGGTGCCCGGGAACCACGGGCAGGGCCAGAGACGGGTCGGCCACGCCGAGTGCGTGGACGGCCGGGGCTTCGGATCCGTAGCGGAGGACGAGGCGGCGGGGCGCGGCAAGCGTCGCGAGCGTGCCGGGCTGGGCGGCGCCGACCAGAGGGATCGAGGTCGTGCGGCACCGGTCGGCGCTCAGACCACTCCCGGTGACGGCGGCGTCGACGGCGTCCTGGGCCATCCGCCGGTAGGTGGTGAGCTTGCCACCGACGACCGTGACCACACCCTGGGTTGACGTCACAACGGCGTGCTTGCGTGAGATGTCGGCGGTGCGGCCGGTGCCCGACGTCGCGGTGTCCAGGAGCGGACGCAGCCCGGCGAATGCTCCCACCACCGAATCGCGGCTGACGGATACGTCGAGGGCCGAGCCCAGCACGTCCAGGAGAAAGCCGATGTCCGTCTCGGGCGCCTCCGGTACGGCCGGGACGGCGCCCTCGATCGGCTCGTCGGTCAGCCCCACGTACACCCGGCCGTCGCCCTGCGGCAGGACGAGTACGAACCGGTTGGACTCCCCGGGGATCGGGATGTGCATCCCGGCGGCCAGGCCGCCGATCTCCTCGGAGCGCAGGACCAGATGCGTGCCGCGAGAGGGGCGCAGCCGTACTTCGTCGACGAGGCTGCCTGCCCAGACCCCCGTGGCGTTGATGACGGTGCGGGCACGGATCTCCAGTTCCTCTCCGGTGAGTTCGTCGCGCGCCCTGGCGCCGGAGCCGGTGAGCGAGAGCGCGCGGGTGCGGGTGAGGATGCGGCCGCCGTGCGCGGCCGCCGTGCGGGCTATCGCGGTCACCAGGCGTGCATCGTCGGTGAGTTGACCGTCCCAGGACAGCAGTCCCCCGCGCAGGCCTGTCGGCCGCAGCGCGGGGACCATGTGCCGCGTCTCCACCGCGGAGAGCGTGCGGGGAGCGGGCAGAGTGGTGCGCGAGGTGTGGGCGGAGGCGCGCAGGAGGTCTCCCGCCTTGAAGCCGGCCCAGGCGAGCGCCGCCTGGCCGCGGGAGACCATGGGGGTGAGCGGCAGGACGAAGGGCTGGGCGCGTACCAGGTGGGGGGCGGTGCGTTCCATGAGGACGCCGCGTTCGACGGCGCTTTCGTGGGCCACATCGAGCTGGCCCGTGGCGAGATAGCGCAGTCCGCCGTGGATGAGCTTCGAGCTCCACCGTGAGGTGCCGAAGGCGAGGTCATGGGCGTCGATGGCGGCGACGGTCAGCCCGCGTGAGGCGGCGTCGAGTGCGGCTCCGGCGCCCGTCGCGCCGAGGCCGATGACAAGGACGTCGACCCGGGCGCCGTCGGCGAGTTCGGCGAGTTCGCGGCGTCGGCGTGCCGCGCTGAGCGAGGAGGGGGCAGGAGCACGGCCACTCGAGCGGCTCATGGCGTAAGGGTCCTCTCCAGGAGGGTCCGCAGCTCTTCGAGGAAGGCCGCTTCGGTGAGTTCAGGGTCGGTTTCGTCGGTCATCGTGCGCAGCGAGAGCGTGAAGGACTGTGCGACGAGCAGCAGCGAGCGGGCCTGAAGGTCGGGGTTCATCCGGCGGACGGACCCGTCGGTGTGGCCGTCCCGCAGGGCACCGGTAATGAGCCCCAGCAGTGCGTCCTGGCTGGTGCCCCGGTGGTCGAGCACGTAGGGCAGCAGCAGCTCGGGGTCCACGTCGATGATCTTGCGGAAGAGCGGATGGGCGCGAAAGGCGGTGACTCCGGCGACCATTCCGTCGATGAGCCGGGTCCGGGTGGGGACGTCGGGTTCCGGGCCGGTCATCGTGCCGACGGCGAGTGCGATCCACTCCCGGGTCATCAGGTCGCCGACCAGGGTCCGTACGTCCGGCCAGCGGCGGTAGAGCGTCATACGGGAGACACCGGCGCGCCGGGCCACGTCGGTCAGGGTGGTGCGGCGTACACCGACAGCCAGGACACAGTCGCGTGCCGCGTCGAGGACGGCATCTCCGTCCGAACGGTTGTGACGAATGGGCGTCATCTGTCACAGTGTAATCGCAGGACAGGCCGTGCGGCACGACGACCCGCAAAACCGAGGGTGAGGATCCAAGTGGACATGTTGTGGAGCGGCTGGGGAGACCCGGCCAAGGCGGCCCCGCTGCCTGACACGGTGGTCGGCCTGCTGCGCGACCTGCTGGGCGTCACGCCGAGGGAGAGCGGACCCGCGGACATCGACAGCATCCCCGCTCCCGACTGCCCCCTCACGGACGAGACCCGCAAGGCGCTCGTCGATTGTCTGGGGGACGCCACGCATCTGCGCACCGACGCAGAGGCGCGCATCCGGCACACCCGAGGGAAGTCCACTCCCGACCTGCTGCGCATCCGGGCCGGCGAGGTCGACGACATCCCGGCAGCCGTCGCACTGCCGGGCAGCCACGACGAGGTGCTCGCCCTGCTGCGAGTCTGCGCCGAACACGGACTGTCCGCCGTGCCGTTCGGGGGCGGGACCTCCGTCGTCGGCGGACTGGCCCCCGAGGCACAGCGCTGCTTCATCGCGCTGGACCTGCGCCGACTGGACAGTCTGCTCGCCCTCGACGAAGTCTCCCGCACCGCCGTTGTCCAGCCCGGGCTGCGCGCACCTGAGTGCGAGGCGCTCCTCAATGAACAGGGCTTCACCCTGGGCCACTTCCCGCAGTCGTACGAGTGGGCCTCGATCGGTGGGTTCGCCGCGGCGCGTTCCAGTGGCCAGGCCTCGGCCGGATACGGCCGATTCGACGAGATGGTGCTCGGCCTCACCGTGGCCACCCCGGAGGGCACCCTGGAACTGGGGCGCGCGCCCCGATCGGCCGCGGGACCGGATCTGCGCCAGCTGTTCCTCGGCTCCGAGGGCGCACTGGGTGTCATCACATCGGTGACCGTGCGGATCCGGCCCGTGCCGCAGACCAGGATCTACGAGGGCTGGCGTTTCTCGTCCTTCGAGGCGGGCGCGGTGGCACTGCGCAAGCTCGCCCAGGACGGTCCGCTGCCGACCGTGCTACGGCTGTCGGACGAGACGGAGACCTTCATCGGCCTCGCGCAGCCGGACGCCATCGGCGGGTCCGACGCCCCGCAGGGGGCCGGCTGCATGGCAATCACCGGCTACGAGGGCACCGCTGAGGACACCGCGGGCCGGCGTGCCAGGGCCCGGGAGGTGCTGCTCGCCTGCGGCGGTGAACTCCTCGGCGAGGAACCGGGCGACCGGTGGGCCCACGGCCGCTACAACGCCCCGTATCTGCGCGACGCGTTGCTGGACGCCGGCGCGTTCGCCGAGACCCTGGAGACGGCGACGTTCTGGTCCGGGCTGCCGGGTCTGTACGACGCGGTGCGCCGGGCACTCACCACGACCCTGACCGACGCGGGCACCCCGCCCCTGGTCATGTGCCACATCTCCCATGTGTACGAGAACGGCGCGTCCCTCTACTTCACCGTGGTCTCGGCGCAGGGGGACGATCCGATCGCCCACTGGGCCCCCGTGAAGCGGGCCGCCAACGACGCGATCCTTCTCGCCGGCGGCACCATCAGCCACCATCACGGCGTCGGTACCGACCACCGCGACTGGTACACGCGGGAGATCGGCCCTGTCGGGGTCAACATCCTGCAGGCCGTCAAGAACGAGATCGACCCGTCCGGAGTCCTCAACCCCGGCGTCCTCATCCCCGTCCGCTGACTGGCCCTGGCCGACCGGAGGCGCATTCATGCGAGATTTCACCGCCATCGTCAACCCCACCGCAGGCGGTTCCAGCGGTACGGCGGCCCTGCTCCCGCTGGGCCGCCTGCTGCGGGAGGCCGGGGCGCAGCTCGACACCCAGTACAGCCGCAGCCTGGAGCACGCGCGGGAGTTGGCACGGCAGGCCGGCGAGCGCGGGCACGTGGTGCTCGCCGTGGGCGGCGACGGAATTGCCGGCTGCGTCGGCGGGGCACTGAGTGGCACCGACACCGTGTTCAGCATCGTCCCGGCAGGCCGTGGCAATGACTTTGCCCGCGCGCTCGGCCTTCCGGCCGACGCACCCGCCCTGGCCGAAGTGCTGCTCAACGCCTCGCCGCGGGCGATCGACACCATCCAGGTCGAATCAGCGGTGCACCCCGGAACATGCGTGCTGGGCAGTGTGTACGCGGGAGTCGACGCGGTGGCCAATCAGTACGCCAACACCTCCCGGCTGCTGACGGGCGCCGCCTCGTACTACGCGGGCGGTATGCGCGCCGTGCTGACCTGGCGACCCGTCTCGTACCGCATCACCGTGGACGGCGTGCTGCACGAACGGCGCGGCTACACGGTGGTGGCCGCCAACTCCCGCTTCTACGGGTTCGGCCGCCAGATCGCCCCCGACGCACGGCTCGACGACGGCCTGCTGGACGTGGTCGTGATCCGGCATGCACCCAGGCGGCTGTTTTTCGCGATCATGAATGAGCTCAAGACGGGGGCACACGTGCGGCGCCCGGAAGTCGAGATCCTGCGGGGCAAGGAGATTCGCATCGAGGCAGATCGCGACATCCCCTACGGCGCGGACGGCGAGATCGAGGCGACGCTGCCCGTCACGGCAAGGGTGCAGCCGGGGGCACTCAGCGTGCTCTGCTGACGGACAGGCGTGCAGCCCCAGCCCTAGGTCCCGGCGGTCCAGCGCTGGTCGCTGTCTCCGTCGGCAGGGTCGAAGTCGAGCGGATTGCCCTCGGAGCTTCCCAGGGGTTCGAGGGCGAAGTCCGGCGCGATCTGTGGACGTATGGCTCCTGATCCATCGACGATGAAGAGCAGATTGGCGCCGTTCTGGCCATTGACGGAGGCGCAGGACCAAATGCCGACGCCTCGGTCGGTGTCGCCGCGCGAGTCCAGGCAGTAGTCGGGATCTGCGTTGCTGCGCAGGAGGCCGATGGAGTCCAGACTCCACTGCTGGGTCCGGGCACCGCTGCAGCGGGCGGTGACGACGTCGGTGCGGTTCGCCATCACACCGTTCGCGATGTCCAGGCACAGTCCGGAATCGGCGTTGACGACCTGGCTGAAGCCGCCACCCGGGACGATCGGCACGGGCCGGGGCGGGACGCTCTTCGAGGGAGCGGGCGCCGGTGGCTTGGGGGCCGGGGCTGAACTAGTGGCGCTCGGCGAGGGTGAGGGCTTCTTGGACGGCGCCGCGGTGGGGCTCGCCGACGGGGTGGGAGTGGGAGTGGGCGTGGCCTCGGTGGGCCAGGATTCCCGGAGCGGCGGCTCCTCCGCCCGGTCGCGGGCCGGGCCGGAGTTCCCGGAGGCGGCCGCCAGCAGAGTGCCGGCGACGACGACGCCCGCGAGCGCGACCGCCACAGCGACCAGGACGACGGGCATGGACGGCCGCCATGCGCTCTTCCGCGGCATCCCGTCGCCCTGCGGCGACTTCGCGGATGCAGCCGACATGCCGGCCGTCGGCTTCGACCGGTCGGGCTGGACCGGTACGGCGTCAAGAAGGCCACGCACGGGGCCGCGGGCCACGTAGGCCGCGCCGCCCCACCCGAGCAGGCCCTCGGCGAACACGGCCTGCGGTTTGTCCGCCATCCGCGTCAGCTCCGCGACCAGCCGGGTGCAGCTGGGGCATTCCGTCAGATGGAGCGTCAGATCCTCGCTGCGGCGCCCGTCCCCCGGCCGCGCCGACACCTCGATGATGCGGCGGAATCCCAGACACTTCCTGTCCCCGCAACGCTCCAGATACGCCCGGACATAGGCCTGTCGCATGGCGTTCTGCGCCTTTTCCCGCAGCTCGGGAACCAAGTTCGGTTCGACGCCGAGGAAGCCGGCGACCGTGGCGTCCGGCTCCTCGTCCACCAGCGCGTACCAGAGGACGCCCCGCGTCAGCTCCGGCAGTCGGTAGAAGCCGGTGAGCATGGCGGACGACTCCTCGAACCGAAGGCGCCGGGGCTCCGGCAGCCCCGGTGCGGTGATGTCGGCGGTGTCATCGATCCATGCGACGAAATCGGGTTCGAGCCGGTCCACCCGGCTGCTGTCGGCCCAGCTGAGGCCCACCCGCTGAACCAGCATCAGCAAATGGTGACGCCAGTTCCCCCGGGGTTCGATGCCCCGGCACGCCTCCTGGGCGGCGAGATCGAAGGTCTGGACGGCCAGCTGGTTCCCGGCGACCTGGTTGCGTCCGCAGAGCCGGGCGTAGGTGAGGACATTGGGCAGGTGGCGGCGCTTGAGCTCCTGGACGGCGGGATAGGCGCGCGGGGCACCGGCGCGGATGCGTTCGGTAAGCTCCGCGTCCGACAGGGCGGTGTAGAGCGGTGTCTCGTCCGCGGAATGCGGACCGACCTGGTGGAGCTCTGGCACCCTCTTGACTCCTCACTACGGCGTGACCGACCCGCCTGTCCAGACGGAAACACGCCGGGTTTACCAGCAGAAAACTGGAGCCCATAGTGGAGCAGCCGGTTCCGCAGGGAAAGGTGTTTCCGTGGGTAAGTCGTCGCCAACGGCAGCCTCGCGTGACAACGGCAGCTGCCAAGCATGTGGACGGGGACGCCCGGGGCATCGGTAGCATCGGGCGATGAACCGTCCTCGACTGATCGCCACCGATCTCGACGGCACGCTCTTGCGCCGCGGCGGCACTCTCTCGGAACGCACCTTGCGTGCCCTGCGCGGCGCAGTTGACGCCGGCGCCGAGGTCGTCCTCGTCACCGCCCGGCCACCCCGGTTCGTCGACATGCTCGCCGCCGCGACAGGCATGGTCGGGACCGCGGTGTGCAGCAACGGTGCCCTTGTCTACGACATCGCGTCGCGCACCGTCATCGAGACACGCTCCCTGCCGCTACCCGCCGCCCGCCAGGTGGCCACCGCGCTGTCGGATGCGACCCCGGGGCTGGGCTTCGCTGTGGAGACCGGCCACCAGGTCCTGTACGAACCGGGGTTCGGTCTGCGCTTCCCCGGAGGCGCCGACACCGAGGTGGCGGTGGCGTCCCTGCTGGACCTGTGGCTGACCGACGTCCCCATCACCAAGCTGCTTGCCTGGTCGGCGCAGCTCGATGCGGACTTCCTGCTCGCCCTCGCGGAAGCGTCGGTCGGCGGCGTGGCGCAGTTCACCCACTCGGGCGGCCGGGGTCTGCTGGAGATCAGCGCGCCGGGCGTCAGCAAAGCGGGCACTCTCTCCGCTCTGTGCGCCGCGCGTGGAATCGACTCCTCGGAAGTCGTCGCCTTCGGTGACATGCCGAACGATCTGACCATCCTGCAATGGGCGGGTACCGGCTACGCCATGGCCAACGCCCACCCGACAGTCCTCTCCGCAGTGCCGCGGCACACCGCCTCCAACGAGGATGACGGGGTGGCCCTCATCCTCGAACAGCTCTTCAGCGAGGCCTCGCCCGCTCGGCGCACCCGAAGCCGCAGCCACGACCGGTGATCGCGGAAGTCCGGTCGGTACGCCCGGACTTGGGCCTCTTGCACAGCACCGCGTACCCGCTGCTCCGCACCCTTCTCACAACTGGTGTGGCTACTGGGCGGGTTCGACCCGGTTCCTTGCCCGTCTCCGCGGTCGCGTGGAAAGCTGCTGCGGTGAGTACGGATCTTGTCCACTGGCCGGCGATCGCCGCCGAGGGCTTCCCCTTCCCCGACGCCGTATCGGCCTCCCGGATCCGCGACGAAGTGTCGGCCATGCTCGTGTCTCCCGACCCCGAGGTCCGTGACGATCATGCCTACACCGCCGCCGCGCGCTGGATACGGGAAGGGCACCTCGATGAGGTCTTGGCAGACCTCGGTGACACTGCCGCGGACCGTTTCACCCATCCTGAGATTCAGGCCCGCACCTTCGCTCCGCTCGTTCTCCGGTGCGTTCTGACGCGCGGATACGCCGTCCCTGGCACCGTGCCGGAGGCGGCCGCGGAGCGCTGGTATGCCGGTTTCTCGTCCTGGTACCCGTCCGAGCGCGACACCCGTGGCTGGGACGACTCCCTCGGTTGGCTGCACGCTGTCGCCCATGGCGCGGACGCGGCTTCGGCGTTCGCACAGGCCCTGCCTGCCGCCGCACCGGACTGCTGGAACTGTGCGCCCACCGGATGACGGCCGCACACGCGGACTACCGCTATGCGCACCTGGAGGATGCACGCCTTGCCCGCGCGCTCAGTCTCATCCTGCTCGCTCCTGACCTGACGGCGGAGCAGGCCACCGACTGGTTGGACGTGGTGGCGGACGCCCTCGACGGTGGCGGCCCCGGCCCGGTCCCACCGTGGGCCTTCAACACCTTCGCCACGCTTCAGTCCCTTCATCTCCACCTGACGCGCGGCCTTGCCGACGGAGGCGTTCCGCCGCACGCCCGTGTCGTTGCCGCACGTGTTGCCGCGATCCTCCGGCTGCCTTACAGCTGGCTCGCCTGATCGCCGACTGCCGGCTCGAGCCCTCCGGCCGATGAAAGCGGCACAAAGCAGGCGTAGGCTGGCCAGAACGCCGTATTGCACCGCGAATGAGCGATGGAGGCGCGGCGCATGACCGACCCCTTCGGCTTCCTCAAGATCCCCCGTCGGCCCGTCCCGGCGCGCCCCGTCGAGGAACGGCTGAGCGACTGGAACGAGGTCTACGCGGGTCAGGCGCTGCTTCCTCTGGTGTCCGAGCAGGCGGGGCGCTGCATGGACTGCGGCATACCGTTCTGCCACAGCGGCTGCCCGCTCGGGAATCTCATACCCGAGTGGAACGCCTACGCGGCGCGGGGTGACTGGCAGGCAGCGGCCGAGCGGCTGCACGCGACGAACAACTTCCCCGAGTTCACCGGGCGGCTCTGCCCTGCGCCGTGTGAGGACGCCTGCGTACTGGCCATCAATGCCGATCCAGTGACGATCAAGAATGTCGAGCAGGCCATCGCCGACCAGATCTGGGAGCGCGGGTACGCGCCACCGCAGCCGCCCGAGCGGCTCAGCGGGAAGACCGTCGCCGTCATCGGCTCCGGACCCGCGGGACTGGCGGCGGCCCAGCAGCTGACCCGGGCGGGCCACACGGTCGCGCTGTACGAGCGTGCGGACCGCATCGGCGGACTGCTCCGCTACGGCATCCCCGCCTTCAAGATGGAGAAGCGGCACCTGGACCGCCGTATCGAGCAGATGCGGGCGGAAGGCACCAAGTTCCGCACGGGTGTGGACGTCGGCAGCGATCTCGACGCCACCGAGCTCAGAAGGCGGCACGACGCGATGGTGATCGCCGTCGGCGCCATGGAGCAGCGGGAGCTCCCCGTCCCCGGCCGCGAGCTGTACGGCATCCATCAGGCCATGGACTACCTGACCCTCGCCAACCGGGTCAGGGAGGGCGACTACGCCTCCTCCCCCGTCACCGCCGAGGGCAAGCATGTGGTGATCGTCGGCGGCGGGGACACCGGCTCGGACTGTCTGGGCACCGCCCTGCGCCAGGGCGCGGTCTCCGTGGTGCAGCTCGACATCAACCCGGAGCCGGGCGACGCCCGGCCGGACACCGAGCCCTGGCCCATTTATCCGAAGGTCTACCGGATCTCCCATGCCCACGAAGAGGCGCGGGGGCGGGAGGGCACGGATCCGAGGGTCTTCTCGTCCGCCACCCTCCGCTTCGAAGGAGACCCGGCCGGGCACGTACGCGAGCTGCATCTGACGGAGGTGGAACCCCGGGCCAGAAGGCCGCGGCCGGACACCGAGCGGGTGATCCCGGCGGAGCTGGTCCTGCTCGCCCTCGGCTTCTCCGGTCCCGAACGGGGCACCGGTCTGATGAAGCAGCTCGGGCTGACGCTGGACGACAGGGGAAACTTCGCGCGGGACGAGGCCTTCGCGGCCGAAACGGCGGAGCGGGCCGGGCGGACGGGCCGCACCAGGACGGAAGGGATCTTCGTCGCGGGCGACGCGGGACGCGGACAGTCCCTCGTGGTGTGGGCCATCGCGGAGGGACGGGCTGCCGCGTCGGCGACGGACCGCTATCTGACCGGGTCCACCGTGCTGCCGGCCCCCGTCACCGCAAAGGACCGGCCCCTGGTGGCGTGAGACCCGGCGGCACCAGCGGGGCCGTGCAGCCGGGCCGCGCCGGTGTCATGCTGCAAAGGGGACATGGAGGCCGCGATGGGGTTCTATGACGAGCGAGTCCTGCCACGGATCATCAATGTCGCCTGCGGGGTCAAGACGGCCCAGCCGCTACGGCAGCGAGTCTGCGCGGGCATGAAGGGCGATGTCGTCGAGATCGGCTTCGGCACGGGACACAACGTTCCCTTCTATCCGGCCGCCGTCACCCGCGTGGCCGCGGTCGAGCCCTCCGACGTCGGATGGAAGTTGGCCGAGGGACGCGTCAGGTCGTCGCGCATCCCTGTGGAGCGCGCCGGTCTGGACGGCCAGGCGTTGCCGTTCGCGGACGACAGTTTCGACGCCGCCTTGTCCACCTGGACGCTCTGCACCATCCCCGACGCCGACACCGCCCTGCGCGAGGTACGGCGCGTGCTCAAGCCCGGCGGGACCCTGCACTTCATCGAGCACGGTCTGGCCCCGGCCGAGGACGAAAACGTACGCCGCTGGCAGCGGCGCCTCGAACCGATGCAGAAACGCCTCTTCGGCGGGTGCCACCTCACCCGGCCGATCGTCGACATGCTGAGTAACGCGGGATTCACGATTGCAGACGTGGACGTCTTCTACGAGAAGGGCGCCCCGAAGTCGATGGGCGCCGACTCCCTCGGCACCGCCGTGTCTCCCCAGTGACGCGGTGCCCGGGTGGGCAGCACCTATGCTCGCCGCATGATCAATGGTGGTCACGTCATCATCTACAGCCGCGACGCGGAAGCCGACCGCGCCTTCTTCCGGGACGTGCTGGAGTACCCGCATGTGGACGCGGGTGGAGGCTGGCTCATCTTCAGACTTCCACCGGCCGAGATCGCCGTGCACCCCACGGACGGCCCGGAGTCGCACGAGTTCTACCTGATGTGCGACAACGTAGGGGCAACTCTTGAGGAGTTGACCGCGCGCGGGGTGGAGTTCACGCAGCCGATCACCGATGCGGGCTGGGGACTTCTGACCAGGTTCCGGCTGCCGGGCGGCGGAGAGATCGGCATGTACGAACCCCGCCATGAACGGGCCACCGATCTGTGACGATCAGCCCTCGCACCGCCAAAGCGACAACGGCAGGCAGAGCATGGCTCTTTGATGGGCCGGTCGGTTGATCGGCCGGCCAGTCGATGGGCTGTGTCCGTCCGGTGAGTGATCGCTGATGCGATGTGGGACCGGAACCACCGGCGAGTGCCCCGCCTGCCAGGCCACCCCCGCACCTACCGGTTCACCCGCACGGGCGTACGCTTCCCGCGCGGCTGACCCTGGTGATTGAACAGAAGCCGCCGGCAGGCCGTACAGATGAGGGCGGCCCCCGGCCTCCCGAGCCTGGTCCGCCGTGTCACCAACGGGCTTCGCACGGAAGGACCTTCGGGTAGTGCTCTTCACGCGCTCGCGCCAGCTGCCGAACAAGGACAAGGCAACCGCGGAGGAAGGTCTGACGCCGGACGGCTCCCCGGAGCACATACCGGGTGACACTGCCGCGGATCAGGACTCCGACGCCGGTGATAGCGCTGCCGTCCACGAGGAAGCCACCGCAGGTGACGCCGTCAGTGAGGACCCGGACGAGCCCGTGGCAGGCGGCGGCTGGCGGGACAAGCATCCGGCCGCGGCGCGGGCCGTGACGCGGGCGACCACTGCCCTGGCCGCCGTACTTGTGCTCTTCGCCCTCCTCCTGCCGAACCAGCTCACCCGCCTCACACCCGGCGCGTTCGCGCGCATACCGGTGGAGGCGATACTCGGCGCCGCCGTGCTGCTCGTCCTGCCGCCGAAGCCGAGGCGGGTGGCGGCGATGCTCGGCGGGGTGGGCCTCGGCCTGCTGACCATCCTGAACTTCCTCGACATAGGCTTCTACTCGGTCTTCGACCGGCCGTTCGACCTGGTCCTCGACTGGATCCTCTTCGACGATGCCGAGTCGTTCCTCAGGGACTCGGTCGGCCAGGCCGGCGCGATCGGTGCCGTGATCGGCGTCGTGGCCCTCGTTGTCGCCCTGCTCGTCCTCATGACGCTGGCGGTCGTCCGGCTGAGCCACCTCATAGTCCGGCACCGCGCCGTAACGACCCGTACCACCCTGGTGCTCGCGACCGCCTGGATCACCTTCGCGGCGCTCGGCGTGCAGATCGCCGGCGCACCGGTCGCCTCCAGGAACACGGCCCAGTTCGTCCAGGACCGTGCGCACCAGGTGCGTGCGAGCCTGAAGGACGAGCAGGCGTTCCCGAAGGAGATCGCCGACGACGCCTTCCGTGACACCCCGGCCGACCAGCTGCTCACCGGGCTGCGCGGCAAGGACGTCATCTTCGCCTTCATTGAGAGCTACGGCCGCAGCGCGGTCGAGGACCCGAGGATGGCGCCGCAGGTCGGCGCGGTGCTCGCGGACGGGACCAACAGGCTGCGCGCGGCCGGGTTCTCCTCCCGGAGCGCCTTCCTCACCTCACCGACGTTCGGCGGCGGCAGCTGGCTGGCCCACTCCACCTTCATGTCGGGCCTGTGGATCAAGAACCAGCAGCGCTACCGCACCGTCACCTCGAGCGACCGTCTGTCCCTCACCGGCGCCTTCCAGCGTGCCAACGCCTGGCGAACGGTCGGCATCATGCCGGGCGTCACCCGGGCCTGGCCGGAGGGGCAGTTCTACGGCCTCGACAACATCTACGACTCCCGGCAGCTCGGGTACAAGGGCCCGAGGTTCAGCTGGGCGCCCGTACCCGACCAGTACAGCCTGTTGAGCTTTGAACGCCTGGAGCACGGCAAGCCGGGCCCCAAGCCGTTGATGAGCGAGATCATCCTCGTCTCCAGCCACAATCCGTGGGCTCCGCTCCCCAGGATGATCGGCTGGGACAAGGTCGGTGACGGCTCGGTCTACAACGCCATCGGCAAGGAGGGCAAGGATCCCAAAGAGGTGTGGAAGGACCCCAACCAGGTGCGCAACGAGTACCGGCGTTCCATCGAGTACTCGGTGACCAGCCTCATCTCCTACGTGGAGAAGTACGGCAAGGACAACACCGTGCTCGTCTTCCTCGGCGACCACCAGCCCGCACCGATCGTCACCGGCGACAACGCCAGCCGGGACGTACCGATCGCGATCGTCGCCCATGACCCGGCCGTGCTGGACCGGATCTCCGGCTGGCGCTGGCAGGAGGGCCTCAAGCCCGGCCCGAAGGCTCCGGTCTGGCGGATGGACACCTTCCGCGACCGCTTCCTGACCGCCTACGGTCCGAAGCCCGGCGCCACGTCGTCCCCGTCCCCGTCCCCGTCGAGGCGGTAACGGCCCGCCTTCGAAGCCTCTGCTGACTTGCTCGTCCTCCGGGCCTACCTCGGCCTGGAGGACGGCACGCCCGCCAGCGCCGCACAGGCGACCGCCGCGACCACCCCGGCGGCCAGGAAGCCCCGGCTGGACCGCCAGGACAGTGCGGACCACCGGGACTGGGCGGACAGCACCGAGCCGGTGCTCAGCCAGGAGCCGGCCGAGATCAGCGAGAGGGCGGAGCCGATGGAGCCGAGCGACAGGACCGAGCCGACCGAGCCGACGGACAGGACGGATCCGACCGAACCGATGGAGAGCACCGAGCCCTGTGAGCCGATCGACAGCACAGAGTCCTGAGACCAGAGGGACAGCGGTGAGTCTGCGTGCTTGGACATGCGCCGATCCTAAGATGCAGCGCCCTGTGCTGCGATCGCGCCAGTGCGGATTGCGCACTTCCGCTTCCGAAGGAGTCCCTGACGGGAGTTCGGCCAAAGGGCGTACGGGTCATCACGGCCAGGCCGGGACGGGCTCATCACCACGCTCCGACCGGCCCGGAGACCGCGCTTCCCCGCCAAAGGCCTGCCGGAACGTCAGTGGTTCACGCTCCGCGTTCCACCACGTCGCTGAACCAGCAGGCTCCCCAGAGCCGTGCGCCCGTGCAGGACCGCCCGTCCCGCGCGCACCGTGGTGATCAGGCCCGCGCCGCGCAGCGCGGCGGTGTGAGTGGAAGCGGTTGCATTGCTGACGCGCAGCCGCCGGGCGAGCTCGCCGGTGGTGTGCTCCTCCGCGAGCAGGAGCAGTATGTCGACGCGGGTTCGCCCGAGGACGGCGGCCAGCGCGTCGTCCGTGCCGCCCGCCCCGGCCGGCGCGAGCGGCAAGCCCGTGCCGGCCGGGTAGGTCAGGTACAAGGGGCGGTCGGGCAGGTCGGAGATGAGGGGATGGCCGGTCCAGTGGAAGGTGGGCTGGAGCACCACGCCGCGACCGAGCAGCTTGATGTCCCGCTCATCGGGCCCCTCGAACTCCCAGACGCCGCCCTCGTCCAGCCGGGTGCCCGGGACAAGGGCGGCGAGTGCGGCGCCGATGCCGTGCTCAGCCACGGTCAGGGCATGGCCGGTGAACTCCGTCTGGTGCAGGTCCTGCACCAAGGGCCACACGGGGCGCAGTACTGTCTCGAAAGCCGCGTGCTGTGCCCCGCGCAGGAGTTGCCAGGCATCGGCATCGCCCCGGTGCAGATCGCGGATCCACAGCGGAGCCGGGGATGCGTGCTTGGCGTACACGCGCTCGATTTCGGATCGGACCAGTTCCGGGCGTGAGGCGCGGACGGTGTCCAGTCCCTCCTTCAGAGTGCCGCTGAACACGTCGATGAATTTCGGGGCTGCCTCCGCCGGAACCAGGTCACTCAGCGGCCCTACGGCGACCGGCAACGAGTGCAGCAGCCGTCGTCTCCAGCGACCGAGGAGCAGCTCGTCGTCGGGACGGCACATCCTCATGAGGGCTACGTTCAGCTCCAGCAACGGGGCCGGCCGGGGCGCGAACCGGACCCGCGCGAGGTCGTCGGCCGTGAAATGGATCCGCATCACTACTCCCCCTGGAGGCACTGCGCCATCGTTTAGGGCAGTGCCTAAACGCTCGCCCGCACTCCCCGTCGGCCGCCAGCATTCCAGTCATGCCCCCTTCACTTCACTCAGGGGGCCGCCGGAAGGCGCAAGAACTGAAGTCACAGCGGCATAAGGGGAGTCATGTTTCGTCACACGTCCGGCGACGGTGAGCGGGTAGTCCGAACCGAGGGGCCCGAGGGAGGCCTCGATGTCGTTGCCGGGGGTGAGGGTGTCGCCGGAGTGGACCGGCGGACCGTCACCAAGTCCGCAGTACTGGCCGCCGCGTTGCTGGTCGCGGGCGGCGGGCGCGTAGCGCGGGCACAGGCCGCGGACGACGTCACCTTGCGGTTGCCGAGGCCGACCGGCCCGTATCGGATCGGGGTCACCACGCTGTATCTGGTGGATCGTTCCAGGCGCGACCCGTGGCAGCCCACAATCCCCGTTCGGGAAGTGATGGTCACGGTGTTCTATCCGGCCCGCACCGTCCGCGGTTACCCGGTCGCACCACAGATGACCGAAGGTGCCGCGGAAGCGTTCAAGCAGATCGACGTACCCGTGCACCACTTGCCGGCGTCGGGTGTGAACTGGGCAGCCACCAGGAGCCATTCGCACATGGGCGCGCCGGCACAGGCCCTGCGGCGACCGGTGCTGCTGTACAGCCCGGGCGGCGGCGATCCGCGCACGATGGGCGCCGGGCTCGCCGAAGAGCTCGCCGGCCACGGCTATGTGGTGGTGACCATCGATCACCCGGGGGATGCCGGCGAGGTCGAGTTCCCCGGCACGACGGCATACAGGGACGAGGTCATCCGCGAGACCGTTTTCAGGAGCGACCCCAGGGCGGATCCGAAGCTCTTCCGTACCGCGATCGGCACCCGGATCGCGGACACCCGGTTTGTGCTGGACCAGTTGGCTGTTCTGGCGGACGGGCGGAACCCGGACGCGGCGGGACGCGCATTGCCGGAGCACCTCGGTCGTGCCCTGGATCTGCGGCGAGTGGGCATCTACGGTCACTCGGCCGGCGGCACCACGGCGGCCGAGACGATGTACGAGGACCGCCGGATCGGCGCGGCGATCAACCTGGAAGGCTATCTGGACTACCCACCGGACGGGCCCGGCCAGGAAGGGAAGCTGTTCCCGGTCGCCCGGTACGGGGTGGACCGGCCGCTGCTCCTGCTGGGAACCGACGGCTTCCCCTACGAGGAGGCATTGGAGCGTTCCTGGTCGGCCATGCTGGCCCACCCGCAGGGATGCACCCGCCGGCGGCAGCTCAACAACGCCAACCACTGGGTGTTCACCGACTACGCCGCAATGGCACCCCAGTTGCAAGCCGCCGGGCTGATGACCGCCGCCGACCGGATCGAGCTGGTCGGCGCGAACGATCCGGACGAATCGGTGCCCGCGGTGCGCAAGCACGTGCTCTCGTTCTTCGACCGGCATCTGCCGTCACACTGACCGGCGGTGGGCTGTCCGGCGGGGGGACTGACCTTTCTGGAGGCGCTCCGTCCTCCGAGCGCCTCCCGGGGGCCGGCGAGATGCCGGAGCTGCGAGCCAAGGACATCATGGAACTGCCCGGCCAGCAGGAGCTCCGGACAGAAAGGGGACCGCGATGGAGCTGTTCCCGCCGATACCGCTCGCCGATTGGCGGGACACCAAGGAAACGCTGCACCGCTTCGCGCAAGTCGTCGGCAAAATCCGCCTCGCCGCGAGTGCCCGGCGCAATCACTGGTGGAACGTTCCGTTCCACCTCACCGGACGCGGCATCACCACCCGTCCAATGGGGCAGGTCGACGGTAATCCGGTCTTCACCATCGACTTCGACTTTGTCGACCATCAACTGGTGCTCGCGACGCTGAACGGCAGTTCGACATCCTTTCCGCTCCTGGGCCAGTCCGTGGCGTCCTTCCACGACAAGACCTTGGCCGCGCTGGCCTCACTGGGCGTCCGGGCGGAGCTCGGCGTTCCCAGGCCGTACGACCTGCCCGATGCCGCCCGACCGTTCGCCGAGGACACCGAGCATGCGACCTACGATCCCGTGCAGGCGAACCGCTACTGGCGGGTCCTCAGTCAGGTGGCGTTGGTACTGGAGGAATTCGCGGGCGGCTATGCGGGCAAGGCCAGCCCGGTACACCACTTCTGGCATACCTTCGACATCGCCCACAGCCGGTTCTCCGAGCGTCGCATCGACCAGCCTCCGCAGGTCGACCCGGTAACCCGGGAGGCATACTCCCGAGAGCTCATCGGCTTCGGATTCTGGTTCGGCGACGACACCTTCGTCGAGCCGGCTTTCTACTCCTACACCGCCCCGGAGCCGGCGGCACTGGCCGCGGAGCCGCTCACACCGGCGTCGGCACACTGGGTTGCGCGCAATACCGGCCACCTGGCCGTGCTGCCCTTTGACGCGGCCCGCGCAGAGAGCGATCCTCGTGCCGCCGTGCTCGCCTTCTACGAGAGCGCGTACCAGGCCGGAGCCGTACGCGCGGGCTGGGACATCGCCGGATTGGCCAGTCCCGGCGGGATCACCGACCCGCAGCTGATAGGGCCGGGCGGCTGAGATGGCAGGGGCCGGGCCGGATTCTCCGTGCCGATAGGGGCAGGTTCCCGGTGTGGTCATTCCCGTCTACGACTCGAATCCGGTGCGGCGCACCCCCTGGGTCACCTACGCGCTGATCCTGGCCAACGTGGTGGTGTTCCTGCGCACGCCCGTGGCGGTGTCCTCGTTCGCGGGCGACAGCAGCCTCGCGCAACTGTGCCATCTGCAGGCCTTCCTCGAGCGCTGGGGCGCCGTCCCTCGGGAGCTGATCCACAACCGGGTACCGGACCTGGTCCCGACCGGGACCCCCGCGGTGGGTCCCCAGGGGCCGGGGTGCCTGCTTGGACCACCCCACTACGACAAGGCCCCTCCGCTGTCCGTGCTGACCTCGATGTTCCTGCACGGCAGCTGGCTGCACCTGCTCGGCAACATGCTCTTCCTGTGGATCTTCGGCGACAACATCGAGGACCGGTTGGGCCGGGTGCGGTACCTGCTGTTCTACCTGTTCTGCGGATACGTGGCCGGGTACGGCTTCGCGCTGGCCAACCCTGATTCCGCCGAACCGCTGATCGGGGCGTCCGGGGCAATCGCCGGCGTGCTGGGCGCCTACTTGGTGCTCTACCCGCGGGCTCGGATCTGGGGCCTGGTGCCCTTCCTGTTCTTCTTCCCCCTGCGGCTCCCCGCCTGGGCGGTGCTGGGACTGTGGTTCGTCCTGCAGGCGTTCTACTCGGCCGGCTACGGCGTCGCTGAGGCCGGCACCGTTGCCTATCTCGCCCATGTGGCCGGTTTCGTGGCCGGGGCGTTGCTGGCGCTTCCGCTGCGGGCCAATACCCCGCCCCCGCCCGAACCGCGACGGCGGTACCAAGGGCCGCAGGTACCACCGCGTTGGTGAGCTCATTGCGCCGGGTCAGGTCTGACCCAAGCCGACCGCGTCGAGTTCCAGTGCCATGACGCCGGAACGCGTTCCGATGATCAACCGCTCGCCCACCTGCTTCACCGCCCACACCGGTTGAGCCGTGGGAATGGTCAGCACACAGCAGAGACGGGCGGGGTCCCACACGCGCACGGTTCGATCATGACCACCGGCGGTGCAGAGCCACTCGGTCCCGCCCGTTCTCACCGTGGCGACGGCCGTGACTTCGCTGGTGTGATCAACTGTGGGCCACGGTTCCCATTCACCGGTCAGGGGATCCCAGAGGTGCAGACCATCGGCGCCGGACGAATAGGTCAGCCAGGTACGCCCCGCACGTTCGACCGTCCCGAAGAATTTCGAGTACTGCTGGGGAAAATTCCATTTCTCCAGGACCACTCCTTCATCAGGATCACAGAGGCGCATTTCCCTGAGTCCCGCTCTCCCATCCATGCTGCACATCAGCCGCTGCCCCGCATGGCCCTTCACTGCTACCAGGAACCTCGAGCGAAAGTGGAAGGCGTGTCGCAGGCTCGTGGGCTCGTGGGCATCCCATACGTCAACACCCCTTTCGGTCGACAGTGCAATGGCAGATTTTGAACCACCCTCGAGCAAACAAGCCGTTTTCTCATTTGGTAACGACATACCAAATCGATGCCTTCTTGCATCTCCGACAAAGCGGACTCTTCCGACCTCCGGCTTCCAGAACTCCAATCCCGCTGCATAATTAATGGCCAGAATATGCTCATTCCCCACCGTGACCGGAAGGAGCACCGCGCCAGGGTCCTGCTTTTCAGGATGATGGGCGATATGCGCACCAGTATCGAGGTCCCACACTCTGACGATCCCGTCACGCCCCCTAGTGACCACCCGATCGCCGTTGCCTCCGGGGAACGCAACGATCGCGTCGACAGCACCGGGACTGAGCGACCGCGCCTTCGGCTCCGTCGCGCCCGGGTCGATGAGCCGGACCGTGCGGTTGTCACCGCTGTGGTCTGCAGCAATGGCGCACAAATCCCTCTGCGGAACCCGCAGAGCACACAGCGAGCGAATCCATCCGGGGTCGATGCGCTCCGTCTCGAGGCGGCCTGTGTGCGGTTCCCACAGCCGAAGCGCACGATCGTTTGTTCCGCAGGATCCGAGAAGCTCCCGATCTTTTACGCGAATGGGATTCAGAGTTCGGATCTCTCCGGCGTGCGCTCTCCACGAAACCAAGAGCTGCATTCGTTCAATGTCCCACAGGCACACGACTCCGTCGTGACCGCCTGTCGCCAAAAGTTTTCTTCCATCCATCCACAGGGCACATATCGAGCTCACTCCGACCTTGTGACCTGCAAGTGAATGCAATATGACACAGTTCTCCGGATCCCAGAGATGCACCACGCCGTCATAGCCACCGCCGGTAGCGATGAGAGTCATGCCCTCGGCTTGCACAGCACACAGGGAACTGACACCGCCCGCGTGTCCCCGCAGGGCGCCGATCTCGCTGCCGGAGCAGAATTCCCACAGGCGCACCTCGCCCTCATAACCGCGAGTCGCCGTAACCAGCACCGCGTTCTTTCCCCGCTGAACCGAGCACATGGTCCGCACCTCGCCGGTGTGCTGCGAAACTTCGGCCGTCATGTGCCCACTGCTGGGGTCCCATACCTTCACCTCGCTATGCCCAACACCAGCCGCAATGGCCAGTAGCAAGTCCTTCCCTGCCGGGACTGCGCAAGCTGTGGCGATGTCGGAGGAGCCAGTCTGAAACGCGAATACTTCATGGGCGGTGGCGGGGTCCCAGACTCGAACTGTGCCGTTCTCGGCCGCAGTGGCCAGTAGGTGCTGCCGCCCTTTGCGTACCGCACATACAACCTGCACTCCGGCGGTGTGACCGATCAACGTCGCCACTGCGGCGTCCGGATCCGCCGCGGCCCAGCGCGCCCGGTACGGGGTGCACTCTCGAGTTCTCTGGTAGGTCTTTCCCAGGTCTTCCACAGCCTCGGTGATGCTGAAGAGAGCAGCGCGGTCTGCGGGACCGGCGTCGATGGCCCCCGGCGTCATGCGGAGCAGCCTGGCTCGCCGCCGACCCTCGTCCGTGGCCGCAAGGTGCTCGAGAGGGATCAGCCGGCGAAGGTCGGCGTGGAGCAGGAAAGTGGCGTCGCCCAGCAAGGCATCCAGCACATGTCCCCGAGACGCGTGTCCGGCCAAGGAGCGCAACAGGTAGGGCGAGGCA
Organism: Streptomyces sp. CA-135486; assembly: GCF_050936555.1. Classification (NCBI taxonomy): domain Bacteria; kingdom Bacillati; phylum Actinomycetota; class Actinomycetes; order Kitasatosporales; family Streptomycetaceae; genus Streptomyces; species Streptomyces sp. CA-135486. Next base: position 3,570,346 of record NZ_JBNJMM010000002.1, on the reverse strand, counting down.
CTGGCCCAGCCTTGACACTGCCCCGCCTGCCGAAACGCCTCAGCCAGCGCACGATCGTCAGCGACTCGGGACCCGCAACGCTCACGTGTGGCGATGAGTGAGTCGTTGAGTGCCTGGTGAAAGAGCCGGAATGCACGGCTGTGAGTATCGCTGCTCGATTCAATGAGGAAGTTGGCGACGGATGACTGCGCGAAGGACTGCAGCTCCCGCTCGTTCAGGCGCTTGCCATTGAGCGCCTCGACTGCCGTGCTCCACAGCCCTGTCGTGAATCCAGGCGCTTCGGCGTAGGCAAGCGCCGCCAGTACGGTGCGGGCGGGCACCCCGCTGATGCCGGGAAGACGGTCCAGGTAACTGGCCAGCGTCGCGTCGACCGTTGGCGTGAACGAGATTTCGCCGGGGTCGACAGCCTGGCTGTCGTAAAGGCCGTGCCCGCGCGCGACCAAGCCCGCGACAAGGAAGTTCTGATCCGAGAGGGCCGCGATGCGTTCAGCCACGGCACGAGCCACTTCAGGATCGGCATAGGGGTTGCCGGGGCGTTCGTCGCCGACGAGTTGCAGGGTCGCCAGGGCATACGCCTGCAGGTCCTCCTGCGCGAAAAACCGAGCCTCATCCAGGTCGATCAGCTCGGCCGAAAGCCCGAAAGCCGCCAGGAGGTCTCCGTCGTCGTCACGCCGACGGCTGCCCACGACAACCTTCACTCCGACATCAGCGCACGTCTCAACCAGCGGCAGGACGAGCTGAGTAACGATCGTGCGGGACTGTGTGGGAGTAGCAGCTTCATCCAACGCGTCGATCACGATCGTGAACGGACGAGACTCTCCGCCCGACAGCGCCGACCGTAGCTCCGGCGCAAGATCCTCCACGATTTCGGGAAGCGGGGCGGAGGCGGCACGTGCAATCTCTGTCGCGACCTCCAGCGCAGTCTTGCCTTTCGCGTGGATCGCGCAAGCAATGGACCCGATGCCCGCGCGCACCGCATCGTCTTCCGGTGGCAGCGATGCCACGACACCCGCGTCCGCCGTCGTGACAACTCTTCCGAGAACAGCGGATTTCCCAACGCCCGGCGACCCGGTCACCAGCAGGGCTCTACGTGTGGGAGCCGCACTGATCCAGTCGATCACAGTCCTGAGTGCCGTCTCCCTGCCACGAAACCTGAACCCGCGCTCAGAGTCGACGCTCACTCCGCGCGCTCTGGGTCTCCAGTGCCGACCTGCCTCCGGGTCGTGCTGCAGGCTCCAGCCCCACGCCGCGAGAGCGGCTTCACCGGCGTCCTGGACGCGCCAACGCTCGGCAAGTGAACGGATCTTCTGTTCCGGCAGGCAACGGTCGATCCACGACATCGACAGGGCGGTAGCCGCCTTGCTGCCTGCACTCGCCTTGCCCACCATGCCCACAACAGCCTTGTAGTCCGGAGACCAGAGGCCGGCACCGCTGTACCCGGGCTCGACGGCAAAGGTCGACTCCGTGTCCAGGCGTAGTGCCCCATAACCGAGTTCTGCGCCGACAACGCCGGCCGACGCGTTGCCCTCCCATGCGAGTCGCTGGGGGAACCCGAAAGACCACCAGCGTCCACCCAGCAGGTCTCCGGGAGACGGGCAGCGAAGCTGCACCACAAGCTCTTCAGGAACATGCTCCTCGAGCCTGAGTACGGTGACGTCTTCGGCCGTGGCCGACGGCTGAACGACGTCCCGGACTCTGATGCGCCTGTCCACGAGCTCCCACGCATGGGGGAACGCGACCCACAGGGCTCCACCCTCAGCCAGGCTTCTGGCCACAACATGGGCGCAGGTCAAGACGCGGTCCGTATCAACCACGAAGCCGCTGCCCCGCGGGGTTCGATCGTCGACGCTCTCGTGTACCGCCGCGATCCACAGCCGTGACTCGGGTTCTACGGTGCCGCCTCCTCCGATGCCACTCACTCGGAGGACTCGCTCCCGTCTGAGAGCCGCGTACCCGGCCGCCACGTCAGCGTCACTTCAAAGTTGGCCTCGGACGCCGCTTTCGCCACCAGCCAGTTGGCTGTTCCGTTGACCTTGATACCGAACTTGAGCTGAACCTCTGCCGGTTTGACCGCTGCTACTCGATCCAGCATCTCACGAGCGGCTTCCACAGCCGGGCCTACAGCCTCGCGAACTCGGCCTGCCACGTCACGGGAGCCGACTGGCCGGAAGTCGTCACCGGGGTCAATCTCGAACTCGACCGTTGTCGAGTCATCAAGTGAATAGGCCACAACCTGAGTGGACACGTGCGCCCCCGCCGTGTTGTACAAGTTCATTGTCCGACCAGCGAGACTGGATCGTACTCCGCGGGCACCTGGCACGTGCGCGAACGGCGTATTTCATGCCGCGCCCAAACTGATCGAGGAGGTGTTCGACGGCGAGTTGAGCATCAATTGCAGTGTCAGTGGAGGTGCCGCTGCCAGTCGGCGGGGACCTGGCCCCGCGGGCCCGGGGTCGGCTGGGAGGTCGGATGCGAGGTGGGCGGCGGCAGCTCCAGCCCCTCGTAGTACTGCTCGGTCTCGATGTTCCAGAACCAGCTCTCTCCCGGCTCGAAGCTGGTCAGGAAAGGATGGCGCGCCTCGCGTGCATGCTTCGTACCGTGCTGCGAGGGGGAGGAATCACAGCATCCGATGTGCCCGCAGGCGGCACAGCGCCGCAGATGCAACCACCATCCCGGTCCGTCGCCCGCGAGGCACTCCACGCAACCCTCGCCGCTCGGAGTCGCAGTCGGATCGATACCTGGGATCTGTTCGTGTGCCATATGGCATGCCTCCCTGACGAGGCCGAGGCAGGCGCCCATAGGGGCCGGCTCGGCGTGTCGAGGTCATCGGACCGCCTTCTTGCATCGTAACCGGCCGGGCAGCACGGAGCGCCTCCACCACGGCACGCACCCCACGACGGCTCGCGACTGAGTTTCCCGCCCGCGCCAATGCCGACTCTCCGAGAGGCCGATCTTCGAATTCCTTTCGCCGGGCGGGCAGCAGGCGCCTTTATCTGATTTCTTTTGCCGCGTTTATGACTCTAATAACGGTGGGGGCCTGGCGATTTCGATCCGGCGACCGGTTATGCACACTTTGAAGAACAGGACCATCGACACGGGTCTGGCGCACGCCTCCCGCCGACTGGCCGCGTGAGGCCGTACCGGACGAACCGCCCTTCGGCTTCCGGCAGACGTCGAACCTCCGCCGCCGGTACGACCGCCCGGGCCGCCGCCCCGCCGGTTTCCTCGCGACGGGGGGACGCGCTGTGACTCAGAAATGGTCCAGACCTATTGACCTGATGGTCTAGTCCTCTTAATCTCTGCGTCACCCTCTCCGATCCTGTCCTGTGGTGCGTGCGCACCTCCAGGACCCAACACCCCCCACTCCCCGGCCAGTTGCGCGCCGCCGAAAGACATTGCGCCGCCGGCGGATGCAGGGAGACCCCCACCAGGAGGATCAACCGTGCCGTCCCCCACCCGTACGAGAGCATCGCTGCTCGCAGTCGGCGCGGCCGCCGCCGCGTTGCTGGCCGGCTCGCTCTCGTCAGGCGTTTCTCAGGCCGCCGACCAGGAGGCATGTCGTCCCGACGGGCTCTATACGACGCCGGGCCTCGACGTTCCGTACTGCTCCGTCTACGACACCGAGGGCCGCGAGAAGATGGGCGCGGACCACCAGCGTCGCGTCATCGGCTACTTCACCGGCTGGCGGACCGGCAAGGACGGCACACCCGCCTACCTCGCCTCGGACATTCCGTGGGACAAGGTCACCCACATCAACTACGCCTTCGGGCACATCGACTCCGCCAACAAACTGTCGGTCGGCGCGGACGGAGCGAACAACGCCGCCACCGGTATGACCTGGCCCGGCGTCGCCGGAGCCGAGATGGACCCCGACCTGCCGTACAAGGGCCACTTCAATCTGCTGACCAAATTCAAGAAGCAGCACCCGAATGTGAAGACCCTGATCTCCGTCGGCGGGTGGGCCGAGACCGGCGGCTACTTCGACGACAGCGGCGCCCGGGTGAACTCCGGCGGCTTCTACTCGATGGCTACCAACGCCGACGGTTCGGTGAACCAGACCGGCATCGACACCTTCGCGGACTCGGCCGTCACCTTCATCAAGCAATACGGCTTCAACGGCGTCGACATCGACTACGAGTACCCGACCTCGATGAAGGACGCGGGCAACCCGCTCGACCACCAGCTCTCCGACGCCCGCCGGGCAGGTCTCGTCAAGGGCTATGCGGCGCTCATGAAGAGCCTGCGGGAGAAGCTCGACCGGGCCGGCGCGGCGGACGGTAAGCACTATCTGCTGACCGTGGCCGCACCGTCGTCCGGCTATCTGCTGCGCGGGATGGAGACCTTCCAGGTCCAGAAGTACCTCGACTACGTCAACATCATGTCGTACGACCTGCACGGCGCCTGGAACGAGTACGTCGGGCCCAACGCCTCACTGTTCGACGACGGCAAGGACGCCGAACTGGCCGCGGCGGGCGTGTACTCCACCTCACAGTACGGCAGCATCGGATACCTCAACACCGACTGGGCGTACCACTACTTCCGCGGGTCGATGCCGGCCGGGCGGATCAACATCGGCCTCCCGTACTACACCCGCGGCTTCAAGAATGTGGAGGGCGGCACGGACGGACTGTGGGGCAAGGCCCCTTCGACCAGCTGCCCGGCCGGGGCCGGTCTGACCAAGTGCGGTGACGGGGCGGTCGGCATCGACAACCTCTGGCACGACAAGGACACGGCGGGCAACGAGTCCCCGGCCGGCTCCAACCCCATGTGGCACGCGAAGAACCTGGAGAAGGGCGTCGTCGGCGACTACGTCACCAAGTACGGCTTCCCCGCGAGCACCACGCTGACCGGTACGTATGCCCGCAAGTTCGATTCGGCGCTGGTCGCGCCCTGGCTGTGGAACGCGCAGAAGAAGGTCTTCCTGTCCACCGAGGACGAGCAGTCGGTCGCCGCCAAGGCGGACTACGTGGTGGACCGGGGCATCGGCGGCACGATGGTCTGGGAGCTCGCGGGCGACTACGGCTGGAACGCCGCCAAGGGGCAGTACGAGATCGGTGACACGCTGACCACGGCGATGTACGAGAAGTTCAAGTCCGCTGCTCCGTACGGCGCGAAGCGGTCCGGCATCGCGCTGCCGAGCGAGGCGATCAAAGTGGACGTGGACTTCGGCCAGTTCCCCCTCGGCGACTCCAACTACCCCATCAGCCCCAAGCTGAAGATCACCAACAACACGAACACGGCGCTGCCCGGCGGCACGGAGTTCCAGTTCGACTACGCGACCTCCGCTCCCGCCAATGCCAAGGACCAGTCCGGCTTCGGGACGACCATCGTGCGCAGCGACCACAGCGGCAGCAACGTGGGTGGGCTGAACGGCGACTTCAACCGGGTGTCGCTGAAGCTGCCCAGCTGGCAGACGCTGGCGCCGGGGGCGTCCGTCGAGCTGGACTTCGTGTACTACCTGCCCACCTCGACACCGTCGAACTGGACGGTGACGTTCGGTGGCAAGACCTACGCGATCGTCGGCGATCTGGCGCGCGGAACGACGGTGGTCGAGCCGGGCACCAGCACGAACCCGAGCCCAAGCACCAGCACGAGCCCGAGTTCAAGCCCGAGTCCGGCTACGGACCCGACCGGTCCGGGCACCCCCGGCACCTGCACCGCGCCGGCGTGGAGCGCGGCGACCGAGTACAGCAGTCCCACGACCGTGTCCCACAAGTCGCACACCTGGAAGTCCAAGTGGTGGACGAAGGGCGAGGAACCCGGCACCACTGGTGATTGGGGTGTCTGGCAGGACCTGGGCGCCTGCTGACGCCCACCCCGACAGCCCGGCGGCGCAAACCCGGCCCTTGCCGCCGCCGGGCCCTCGCACATCGACGGGACGAGCCCGCCGTCGTGAGCAGATGCCGCAGGCTGACCCCGGCCTCCACGGCGGAAGGCAGTTGCGCGGGCGGGACCGGGAAACCGTCCTGATGAGCCATGCCCCCACCTCTTCGGCCTTGTGCACTCCGTACAACCAATGGCCATCGATGTTAGCCGCGGAGACAAGCACACGGACGGTCCGCACCCATAGCGTTCTCACCACCCGAGAGGCGAGGGAGCACGTACGCGATGCCCGAGAACGAAGCGCCACAGCAGTACTTCGTGGTGATCGGCAGCGACATGGCCCGCAGGGTGTGCGGGCTTCTGCAAGCGGCAGGGCACCTCGTGCGCCACTTCGACCGCCCCACGGACGAGGATCTGCGCCGGGCGCTGCGGCGGGAGGTGGCAGGCGTCGCGGTCCTCCTCGACGACGACGTCGAGTCCCTGCGCTACGCACTCGCCGTCGAGCACATCCGCCCCCACGTCAAGCTGGTCGTGACGGTCTTCGACCGTACGGTCGGCGAGCAGCTGCTGCGTGTCCTCCCCAATTGCCAGGTCACCTCCCCTGCCGATATCGCCGCCCCCGTACTCCTGGCCGCCTGCCTCCAGCCCGGTCTGCTGAGCCTGACCAGGACACATGCGGGCCACATCGGCGCCCGCTGGCAGGACGACGCCGTGCGTCAGGAGCCGTGGCAGCCACCGCGCACTCTGCGATACCGGGCCCGGCTGGGCAGGATCCAAGGGCAGCTGCGACCGCACGACGGCAGCTCGCGGATCATGCTGATGGGCCTGATCGGGCTGCTCACGGTGCTGCTGGCCGACTGGGCCTGGGCCGTGGCCTTCCACCACCGCTCGCCCGTCGAGGCACTGTTCGAGGCAGCGCGGGTCGTATCGGCCGTCGGCCCCGCGGCCGCCCATGGCTCTGACGCCTATCTGGTGTTCTCCGCCGTCGCGATGCTCGTCACCATTGTCTTCACCGCGGTCTTCACCGCGGGCATGGTCGATCGCCTGCTGGGACCGCGCGCGGTGGGCATCGTGGGCTCGCGTGCCCTGCCCCGGTCCGGCCATGTGGTCGTCGTCGGGCTCGGGCAGGTCGGCCTGCGGCTTTGCACCCAGCTGCAGGCCCTGGGCATCGGCGTGATCGCGGTCGAGCGGGACCCGGCAGCGCCCAATCTGCGACTGGCCAGGGCACTTGGCGTGCCCGTGGTCGTCGCCGACGCGACCGACCGGTTCGTGCTGAGCACGCTCGGGCTGCAACAGGCGCAGGCGCTGGCCGCCGTCGCCTCCGACGACCTGGACAACATCGCCGTCTCGGTGGCGGCACTGGCCGTCGCGCCCGAATTGCGCGTGGTGATGCGCGCGGGTGAGCACGAGGCCATCGCGGAGACCCGCTCCCTGTTCAGGATCGGCGACGTGCACGATCTCAACAGCCTGACCGCCGCGTATACGACCGCGAGCCTGAGCGGACTGCGGCCGCGGGGCGTCGTGACACACGGCAAGCGGCTGCTGGTGCAGCGCGCGGACGGGGACTTCGTGCCGTGGCCGCTCGCAGACCGCTGCGACCACCCGCAGGAGGACGATGCCCGGGCGGAGATCACCGCCAGTGCGTGACGGCCGGGCTGAGGGGCATCCCACCACCCGTCCGTAAAAGGTCCCGGCAGCTACCGGCTGCCGGGACCTTCGCCGTATCGGCGTGCTCGTGGAGCGGATTCCGCCGCGCCTGCACGACGGCGTTTGAGCATTTGTCTGAAGAGGGCTCGGCCACGCGTGACATCTGTCCATGGTGGGCCGGTCGCGTTCGCTCCTACCTTCTGCATACCCCGATTCCGCGCGCCGGGTCACCCCCCGGCGTTCCATACCCGCCCCGTGTCCGCCCCCCGGCGGCTCGCAGTACGCGAGCCGCCGGGCCGGGCGACCGTCATCACTCGGCACGTGGGCGCCGGCAACGGCGAGCAGGACTGCCAACAGGCACGACCTGCTGCAGCGGGGTCGGCCTCTCCGGTGGTCGCACACACCGTCGTCCCACCCGTGCTCGGCACGTGTGCGACCCCTCAGGCCGGTTTTGCCCCTCTTTCCCTCCGTAAGGACTGAGCATGAGCGCGCAACCCACGAACACCGACGTGGCTTCGCCACCCCGCGAGAGCGGGCAGACGCCCCCCGCGGACGGCCTCCGTGCCGGGCTCAAGAACCGTCATCTGTCGATGATCGCGATCGGCGGTGTGATCGGCGCCGGCCTGTTCGTCGGTTCCGGCTCCGGCATCGCGGCCGCCGGCCCCGGCATCCTGCTGTCGTACGCGCTGGTCGGCGCCATGGTCGTCTTCGTCATGCGGATGCTCGGCGAGATGGCCGCGGCCCACCCCACGTCCGGCTCGTTCTCCGCCTACGCGGACCGGGCGCTCGGCCGCTGGGCCGGCTTCTCCATCGGCTGGCTGTACTGGTTCTTCTGGGTCGTGGTGCTGGCGGTCGAGGCGACTGCCGGCGCGAAGATCCTCGAGGGCTGGGTACCGGCGGTTCCCCAGTGGGGCTGGGCGCTCATCGTGATGGTCGTGCTGACGGCGACGAACCTCGCCTCGGTGTCGTCGTACGGCGAGTTCGAGTTCTGGTTCGCGGGCATCAAGGTCGTCGCCATCGCCGGCTTCATCGTGATCGGCGGCCTGGCGGTCTTCGGCGTACTGCCCGGCTCCGGCCACGAAGCCTCGGGCCTGGCCAATCTGACCGGCCACGGCGGCTTCCTGCCCCATGGGCCCGGGGCCATCCTCACCGGCATCCTGATGGTCGTCTTCTCGTTCATGGGCAGTGAGATCGTCACTCTCGCCGCCGGTGAGTCCGAGGACCCGCGTCGGGCCGTCACCAAGGCCACCAACAGCGTGATCTGGCGGATCGGCATCTTCTACCTCGGCTCGATCCTGGTCGTGGTGTCCCTGCTCAGGTGGGACGACCCGGCGATTACCGAGAGGGGCTCGTACGTCGCGGCGCTCGACACGATCGGCATCCCGCACGCCGGCCAGATCATGAACGTGATCGTGCTCACCGCTGTGCTGTCCTGTCTGAACTCGGGCCTGTACACGGCCTCGCGCATGGCCTTCTCGCTCGGCGAGCGCGGCGACGCGCCGAGGGCATTCGCCCGCACGAACAGCCGCGGTGTGCCGCAGGCCGCCATTTTGGGATCGGTCGTCTTCGGTTTCGTCGCCGTCTTCTTCAACTACCAGTGGCCCGACACGGTGTTCCTGTTCCTGCTGAACGCCTCCGGTGCGGTCGCGCTGTTCGTCTGGCTGGTCATCTGCTTCACCCAGCTGAAGATGCGCGCGATCCTGCTGCGCGAGTCGCCGGACAAGCTGGTCGTACGGATGTGGCTCGTCCCGTACCTGACGTGGGCGACCATCGCGATGATCTCGTTCGTCCTTGTCTACATGCTCACGGACGACGCCGGACGTGACCAGGTGATCCTCTCCGTACTGGTGGCGGCGCTCGTCGTGGCCATCTCGGTGGTCCGGGACCGACTGCGCGCGGACACGAAGGACGCGTTCACCACGCGGTAGCACGGCCCCCCGCGCCGCTCGGGCTCGTCCTGACAAGGCCTGCCCGAGCCGGCGTGCCCGCCGGTGGGCGCGGGGCGCTCGCGGCGTCATGACGGGCGCCGGGACCTCAGACCTCGTAGATTGACAGCATGGGTGGTCCGTCGCCGGAAAAGGACTGGCAGGCAGCCTGTGGCATCACAGCAGATCGACTACGCGGCACTCTTCGCCGCCACGCCCAGTCCCTATCTGGTGCTGGGCACAGACCTGGTGATCGTCGACGTCAACCAGGCATATCTCGAGGCGACCGAGCAGACCCGGGATGATCTGATCGGGCAATACCTCTTCGACGCCTTCCCGGACAATCCCGCAGACCCCGACGCCGACGGGGTGGAGAACCTCAGCGCCTCGCTGCACCGGGTCCTGACCACCCGGAAGCCGGACACAATGGCGCTGCAGAAGTACGACATCCCCCTCCCGCACAGACCCGGAGAGTTCGAGGAGCGGTGGTGGTCCCCGATCAACACCCCCCTCCTCGGGCCGGACGGAAGGGTGACGTTGATCATCCACCGGGTGGAGGACGTGACCGCGTTCGTCCACTCCCGCCGCTCCCGTCACCAAGGGCAGGGCGGAGACCTGAGCGAGCGTGCGGAGGCGATGGAGGCCGAGCTGTACGCCCGGGGGCGTGAGCTGCAACTGCTGAACGAGGAACTCCGCAAGGCCCATGCCCGTGAGCGCCAGGTCGCCCTCACCCTCCAGGAAGCCATGCTGCACTCCCCGGACCTGGCCCGGCACCAGGACGTGGCGGTGCGATACCTGCCCGCGACCGGATCACTGAACGTGTGCGGCGACTGGTACGACGTCGCCGACCTGCCCGGAGACTGCTTCGCCGTCGCGGTGGGTGACGTCGTCGGCCACGGCCTGGAGACCGCCACCGTCATGGGCATGCTCCGCAGCGCCCTGAGTGCCGCCACTCGCGCCGTGGACGGGCCCGCGAAAGCGCTGGAAGTGCTGGGCCTGTACGCGCGCTCCGTCGAAGGAGCGCTGGCCACCACCGCGGTCAATGTCGTGATCGACATCAGCAACACCCGGGTCACCTACAGCAGCGCCGGCCACCCACCGCCCGTCCTGCTCCACGCCGACGGCACCCACGAGCTGCTGGACCAGGCCACCGACCCGCCCCTGGGCGCCCGCCCCGAACACGTTGCCCGCCCGCAGAGGGAGCTGCACTGCACCCGGGGCGACACCCTCGTCCTCTACACCGACGGGCTGATCGAACGCCGCGGCCAGGACATCGACACCGGTCTGGCCCGTCTGACCGACGCCCTCGCCCAGTTCGGCCGGCTCAGCCCGGACCACCTGGCCGACGCCCTGCTGGCCCGCCTCGGCGTCAGCGGTGGCGCCCGGGACGATATCGCCCTGGTCGTCGTCCGGCTGTGACGCTTCCCGGCGTCAGCCGTCCACCGGCAGACCGCGAGGCTCTTTGATCCGCTTCATGATGATCTGCGAATTGACCTCCGTGACGCCGGACAGCGCGGTCAGCTTCTCGATCCACAGCCGCTCGTACGCGCGCAGATCCGCGACCGCGATACGCAGCACGCATCCCGGGCTGCCGAAGAGCCGGTACGCCTCGATGACGTCGGGGATGTCCTGGAGGCCCGCCTCGAAAGCCTCGACCACCTCCCGGTCGCGCTTCACCTCGATGGAGACGAGGACTTCGAAGCTCCGGCCGACAGCCTCCGGGTCGATCACCGCGCGATAGCCCTGGATCACCCCGTCCTGCTCCAGTTGCCGCACCCGGCGCATGCACGGTGAGGGCGTCAGCCCTACCCGCTGCGCCAGCTCCTGGTTGCTCAGCCGCCCATCATTCTGAAGCTCACGCAAGATATCGCGGTCGATCTCATCCATGACGCGATTATCCACCACCCAATGTTGCGTCCAGGCCAAAATTTGCGATCATATTGCGGGGCAATGCTCCTATCATTGCGTCCAACTGCTCCGGCATCCCCGGGTCAGCCATGGGGCGCAGCCCGGTCGGGGCCACGAGCGAGGCCGGGCCGCGTGCCCCGTCGCATGCGCCGCTCACCCGCGGCACGAACGAATTCGCCGCTCACCAGCGGCACGGACGAGGAGTGGACACTGTGGGACGGGTCGTCGTCATCAGCACCGGCGGGACGATAGCCAGCCGCTGGCAAGGTTCGGGATTCGCCGCCGACGCACACGGCCAGGAGATCATGGCGACCGCCGCCGTGCCCGAAGGCGTCACCATCGAGGTCGTCGATCTGTTCAGCGTGAACAGCCCGCGTCTCACCACCGCTCACCAGCTCACCCTGCTCCGCACAGTGCACGAGGTGCTCGCCGACCCCGGCGTGGACGGCATTGTCGTCACCCACGGCACCGACACCATGGAGGAGTCGGCGTTCCTGGTCGACCTCCACCACGACGACCCGCGACCGGTCGTCTTCACCGGCGCCCAGCGTACGCTCGACGCGGCCGACGGAGACGGACCGGGCAACCTCCACGACGCGCTGCTGACCGCCACGACGACGCGTGGTCTCGGCGTACTGATCGCCTTCGACGGCAAGGTGCACTCCGCCCGCGGCACCGTCAAGACCCAGACAATCGCCGCCGACGCCTTCGGCGATCCGTCCGGCCCCCGCATCGGCAACGTCGGCTTCGGCCGGATCTCCGTACTGCGCCACCCCCAGCGCCCGGCCGCGCTGGCCCTGCCCGCCATCCCGGACGACCTGCCCCGCGTCGACATGGTGATGCACCACTGCGACGCCGACCCGCTGCTGCTGAACGCGGCCGTGAACGCGGGGGCCCAAGGGATCGTCCTGGTCGCCACCGGCGCAGGCAACGCCACCCCCGAGATCGTCGAGGCCGTCGCCGCCGCCACGGCGCGCGGCGTGCTCGTCGCCCTGACGACCCGTGTCCACGCCGGACCGGTCGCCGAGATCTACACCCACGGCGGCGGGGTCGACCTCGTGGCCGCGGGCGCCGTGCCGACCGGCACCCTGCGGGCCGGCCAGGCCCGGATCGCCGTGCTCACCGCGCTGCTCGCCGCCACCGACCCGCAGGAGCGGAACCGGGTCCTGCGCCACGTGCTCGGCGAGGCGGTCTCAGCCGACGCCGACCCGTCGGCGGAACTCGTCCCCGCATAGACCGGGGCCGCTGGCTCCCCTTCCCCCCGGATCCAGCGGCCCCCACCACCTCAGGCCGGCTCATCCCGCCACTCGCCGTACACACCCGACAGGAGAGTCCGCACCTCCATGGCCACGCACGACCACCCACACGCCGAGGTCCGCGCCGAGCACGATCTGCTCGGTGACCGGGACGTCCCCGCCGACGCCTACTACGGCATCCACACGCTGCGGGCGGTGGAGAACTTCCCCATCACCGGCACCCCCATCTCGGCCTACCCGGACCTCGTCACCGCCCTCGCCTGTGTCAAGCAGGCAGCGGCCCTCGCCAACCGGGATCTCGGCCTGCTGGGCGGCCGCAAGGCGGACGCGATCGTGAGCGCCTGCGAGGAGATCCGCGCCGGGAGGTTCCACGGCGAGTTCGTGGTCGACGTGATCCAGGGCGGCGCGGGCACCTCGACGAACATGAACGCCAATGAGGTCGTCGCCAACCGCGCCCTGGAGCTGCTCGGTCACCACAAGGGCGAGTACGCACACCTGCACCCGCTGGAGGACGTCAACGCGGGACAGAGCACCAACGACGTCTACCCGACCGCCGTCAAGATCGCCCTCGACTTCACCGCCCAGCGCCTGCTGGACGCCATGGAGGTGCTCCGCTCCGCCTTCGCCGCGAAGGCGGAGGAGTTCGCGGACGTCCTGAAGATGGGCCGCACCCAGCTGCAGGACGCGGTGCCCATGACCCTGGGCCAGGAGTTCGCCACGTACGCCGTGATGCTGGAGGAGGACCACAAACGCCTCACCGAGGCATGTGAGTTGATCCGCGAGATCAATCTCGGCGGCACCGCCATCGGCACCGGACTCAACGCTCATCACGAGTACGCGGCGCGGGCCGCCCGGCATCTGCGCACCATCACGGGACTTCCGCTGACGACCGCCCACGATCTCGTCGAGGCCACTCAGGACGCCGGCGCGTTCGTCCAGCTGTCGGGAGTGCTGAAGCGGATCGCCGTCAAGCTCTCCAAGACCTGCAACGATCTGCGGCTGCTCTCCTGCGGACCGCGCGCCGGCTTCGCCGAGATCAACCTGCCGCCGGTGCAGGCCGGTTCCAGCATCATGCCCGGCAAGGTGAACCCTGTCGTGCCCGAGGTGGTCAACCAGATCGCGTTCGAGGTCATCGGCAACGACATGGCCGTGACCATGGCCGCCGAGGCGGGCCAGCTCCAGCTCAACGCCTTCGAACCGGTCATCGCCCACAGCCTGCTGAAGAGTCTGACGCACCTGCGGGCCGGCTGTCTGACCCTGGCCGAGCGCTGTGTCACCGGCATCACCGCCAACCGGGAGCACCTTGCTCACCTGGTCGCCCATTCCATCGGCCTGGCGACGGCGCTGAACCCGCACATCGGCTACGAGCAGGCCACCGCCGTGGCCCAGGAAGCCCTGCAGACCGGCCGCAGCGTCCATGAACTCGTCCTCGACAAGGGGCTGCTGACCCAGGCCGAGCTTCGGCTCATCCTGCTGCCGAGCAATCTCGTCCGTCCGCACGTCCCCGCCGCCGCGGCGAGTGCGCTCGGCGGTTGATCCGAGATCGATCGGGGGACTGATTCGCGCGGCCGTGGGGAGGTTCGCGGGCCGGTTGAGGGACCGCGTCGGCCATGTCGGGGAGTTCCTGGACGCCCTGCGCCGCGTCGCCGACGGCGGCACCGTCGCACTCAGACGTACTCCGACGCGGCGTCCAGCAGCCAGTCCGCCAGATACTCGGCGAAGGACGAACGGACCAGCACCCAGAACCCCGCCCTGAGTTCGTCCCGTGCCACCAGCACGACCTGGGCGCGGGCCAGGGTGGTCTGGGCGCAGCGCCCGGGCCCGAAGGCACGCGGGTGCAGGTCCAGCGCACAGCCGTGGGCCAACAGGTCGCGGGCGCGCGGGCCCGCGACGAGCAGGGTGGTGCGTTGGGCGGAGACGTCCGTGACCGCTGCCGGTTCGTCGCCGGCAGCCGCCCGGATCTCATTCTCCAGATCCGCACTGCTGCCGGGCGGGCCGACGACGAGCCGTTCGTCGGGGCCGAGCCAGAGGGCGTAGCGGTCACCGGCGTGTACCACGCTGTCGGGTTCGAGGGGCAGTTGGAGACCCAGAGCGAGCCCGACGGCGTCGGCAGCCGGACCCTTGGGGTCGAGCCGGACGTTGACCTGGGCGAGGAAAGGCAGTTCGGCCAGGCGCAGGGCGCCGCCCGAGGCGCGGGTGGCGGCGGCGAAACGGCCGGCGACGTGCCCCAGGGGGCTTCGGCGGGTTGCGGTGTCAGCCATCGCGGCGGGCTCCCTCGGAGTCGTAGAGGACGGGGCTTGCGACGGTCACCGGGACCAGACGGTCGCCCACAGGGGCATACAGCCGCTCGCCGATGCGGTCCCGGCCGCCCTTGATCAGGGCGAGTGCGAAGGTCCGGCCGAGAGCCGCGCTGTGGTAGCTGGAGGTGACATGGCCGAGCATCGGCACCGGCGGCGCGGGGAGCACGCTGTCGGCGACCAGATGGGTGCCCTCGGGGAGGAAGGATTCCGGGTCTTCCGGGAGCAGGCCGACGAGGTGCTTGCGGTCGGGGCGTGTGGTGTCGGCACGTGCGTAGGAGCGCTTGCCGACGAAATCGGGCTTCTTCTTGGACACCACCCAGCTCATACCGAGGTCCTGCGGGGTGACCGTGCCGTCGGAGTCCTGACCGATGATCGGATAGCCCTTCTCGGCGCGCAGGACGTGCATGGTCTCGGTGCCGTACGGGGTGATGCCGTACGGGCTCCCTGCCGCGTACAGCGCCTCCCACAGGGCGCGGGCGTCCCACGGCGACACATTGATCTCGTAGGCCAGTTCACCGGAGAAGCTGATACGGCAGACCCGGGCCGAAATCTCCGCGACGGTCGTGTCGCGCCACGCCATGAAGGGGAAGTCGTCGTTCGCGACGGCCAGTTCGGGGGCGAGGCCGGCCAGCAGCTCGCGGGAGCGGGGGCCGACAAGGGCGACGGTGGCCCACTGCTCGGTGACGGAGGTGCAGTGGACGCGCAGCTCGGGCCACTCGGTCTGCAGCCACTCCTCCATCCAGTCCAGGACGGTGGCCGCGTTGCCGGTGGTAGTGGTGACGAGGAAACGGTCCTGGGCGAGGCGGATGACGGTGCCGTCGTCGAAGATCATGCCGTCGAGGCGGCACATGACGCCGTAGCGGATCATGCCGACCTTGAGGGTGCTCATCATGTTGGTGTAGAGCCGGTCGAGGAAGACGGCGGCGTCCGGCCCCTGCACGTCGATCTTGCCGAGGGTGGAGGCGTCCATGAAGGCGACGCCCTCGCGGGCGGCACGGCACTCACGGAGCACGGCGGCCAACATGTCCTCGCCGTCCTGAGGGTAGTACCAGGGCCGCTTCCACTGACCGACGTTCTCGAAGAGTGCGCCGTGGTCGACGTGCCAGTCGTGCAGGGCGGTCACGCGGACGGGATCGTGCAGCGCGCCCCGGTCGCGGCCCGCGAGGGTGGCGAAGGAGACAGGCGTGTAGGGAGGGCGGAACGTCGTCGTGCCGAGGGCTGAGATGTCCACGCCCAGGAGGTGGGCGACGGTGCCGCTGGCGAGGACGCCGGAGGTCTTGCCCTGGTCGTTGGCGGTGCCGGCGGTGGTGTAGCGCTTGGTGTGCTCGACCGAGCGCATACCGGCGCTGGTCGCGCGGGCGAGATCGTCGACGGTGACATCACGCTGGAGGTCGACGAAGCGGGGCGCGCCGGGTGCGCCGGGGACCAGGAAGACGTGCATCGGCGGGGACTGCGGTTCGTCGGCGGCGACCGGGAGCCTGGGCGCGTCGGCCACATAGCCCTCGGCCTCGATCGCGCGGGCACCGGCTGCGGCGCCCCCGGCGAGGACGCCGGCCAAATCGAAGACACCGGCTGCGGAGCCGGCGGCCTCGACCGCCTGTCCGCAGGCGTCGGGGACGAATGTGCCCAGCGTGTCGTCGTGGCGGAGCTTTCCGCCCGCCTGGCTGAACAGATGCGCGACGGGGTTCCAGCCGCCGGAGACCAGCAGCAGGTCGACGGCGAACTCACGGCGCCCCGCCGATTCTCCGTACGGTGCGACGGTGACCGCCGAAAGCCGCTGCTCGCCCTCGGTCGCGACCACGGCGTGCCCGGCCAGCACCTCGATTCCGGCGTCCTGGGCGCGGCGCGCCCACTCCCCCGGTTCGGGGCGGGTGTCGACGACGGCCGTGATGTCCACGCCTGCCGCCGCCAGGTCGAGCGCGGCCGCGTAGGCGCTGTCGTTGGTGGTGAAGATGACGGCGCGACGGCCGGGCAGGACGCCGTAGCGGTTGGCGTACGTACGGGCCGAGGCCGCCAGCATCACGCCGGGGCGGTCGTTGTCGGCGAAGGCCAGCGAGCGCTCATGGGCTCCGGTGGCCAGGACGACACGGCGGGCACGGATCCTCCAGACCCGCTCGCGGGAGACGTGCTCGGGGGCATCCCCGCCGAGGTGGTTGGTGCGCCGCTCGACGGCGAGGACGTGGTTGTCGTCGTAGTAGCCGAAGACGGTGGTGCGGCGGAGGATGCGGGTTTCCGGTGCGGCTTCGAGCAGCACCTCGCTCTCGGCCGCCCAGTCCAGGAGTTGGCCACTGCCGAGGAGGCTGCCGCCCAGCTCGGGCTGGTCGTCGGCGAGGATGACCCGCGCCCCGTTGCGGGCGGCGGCGGACGCGGCCGCGAGTCCGGCCGGTCCCGCGCCGACGACGAGCAGGTCGCAGTGGGCGTGGACGGCGTCGTAGCGGGCGGGGTCGGGCTCGGTTGCGAGCCGTCCCTGACCGGGGAGGCTGCTCGCGACGAGCCCGTCGTACAGCTCCACGGCCGTCGCGGGCAGCATCGGCTCGGGGAACGGCTCCTCGATCTGGACGACCGCGTTGGGCTCCTCGACTCCGGCGGAGAAGATGCCGCGCGGGCGGCCGAGCTTGATGCTGGTGCCGGCCTGGACGATCCCGTTGGCGAGGAGGGCGGAGGCGAGGGTGTCGCCGCGGAAGCCTTCGTATGTCGTGCCGTCGAAGGTGAACGTGAGGGGTTCGGTACGGGCTACGCGACCGCCCGTGGTGAGGCGGAAGGGCTGAGTGCCGGTGCCGACGGCGGGGGCGGGGGTTGACTCCCCCACCCCGCCCTTTCCCGTAACCAGGGGCTCCGCCCCTGGACCCCTCCCCCTACGCCCTGGCGGGCGTGGGGGGACCCCCACCTCAAACGCCGGAGGGGCTGGATTGTGCGGGGCGGCCTGTCCACCGACCCTACCGGCTGAAGGGGAGGCCGCCGGGTCCGGCTTCGGCTCGCCCGCCCGGTACACCGCCAGGATCTCGTTCGTCGCCGTATTGCGCACAGCGTTGAACCAGCGACGGCATCCCGCCGCGTGGCTCCAGCGCTCCGCGAACGGGCCCTTCGGGTTGTCGCGGAAGAAGAGGTAGCGCGCCCACTCCTGGTCGGTCAGGGCGGCGGGGTCTTCGGGATAGGGCACGTGTGCCTGACCGCCGTAGTGGAATTCGGACTCGTCACGGGGCCCGCACCAGGGGCATGGGATGAGCAGCATCGATTCAAGCTCCTCAGTGGGCCACCGCGGCCGCGCCGTGCTCGTCGACGAGCGCGCCGGTGGTGAATCGGTCGAGCGAGAAGGGGGCGTTGAGCGGGTGGGGGGAGTCGTGGGCGATGGTGTGGGCGTAGACCGAGCCGACGCCCGGGGTGGCCTTGAAACCGCCGGTCCCCCAGCCGCAGTTGAGGTAGAGGTTGTCGACCGGGGTGAGACCGATGATCGGCGAGGCGTCTGGGCTGACGTCGACGATGCCGCCCCAGGTACGCAGCACATGGGCACGGGCGAAGACCGGGAAGAGTTCCAGGGCGGCGGACATCTGGTGCTCGATGATGTGGAAGGCGCCGCGCTGTGTGTAGGCGTTGTACGCGTCGATGCCCGCGCCCATCACCAGTTCGCCTTTGTGCGCCTGGCTGACGTACACATGCACCGCGTTGGACATCACCACCGTGGGGTGCACCGGCTCGAGGAGCTCGGAGACCAGCGCCTGCAGCGGGTGGCTCTGCAGCGGCACCTCGAAGCCCGCCATGGCGGCCAGCACCGAGGAGTGACCGGCCGAGCAGAGCGCCACCTTGCCCGCGGCGATGGGGCCGAGCGTGGTCTGTACGCCGACGACCCGACCGCCGGCGATGTCGATGCCGGTGACTTCGCAGTTCTGGATGATGTCGACGCCGGCGGCGTCGGCGGAACGCGCCAGCCCCCAGGCGACGTGATCGTGCTTGGCGATACCGGCCCGCGGCTGGTAGGTGCCGCCCATCACCGGATACCGCACATCGGGCGAGATGTTGACGATGGGGCAGACGTCCTTGACCTGCTGCGGGTCCAGCCATTCGGCGTCGACGCCGTTGAGCCGGTTGGCCTCGACGCGGCGCACGCTGTCGCGGACATCCTGCAGGCTGTGGGCGAGGTTCAGCACGCCGCGCTGGGAGAAGAGGATCGGGTAGTCGAGTTCGTCCGCCAGCCCTTCCCACAGTTTGAGGGCGTGCTCGTAGATTCCGGCGCTCTCGTCCCACAGATAGTTGGAGCGGATGATCGTGGTGTTGCGGGCCATGTTGCCGCCCGCGAGCCAGCCCTTCTCCAGCACGGCCACATTGGTGATGCCGTGGTTCTTGGCCAGGTAGTGGGCGGTCGCGAGACCGTGTCCGCCGCCGCCCACGATCACCACGTCGTACGAACGCTTCGGCTCGGGCGCGCGCCACAGCCAGTCGGGGTGCTCGGGGAGGTCGGCACCCGGGGTGCGGGGGCTCATCGGGCGTCTCCTGACAGGTGCGGGTACAGCGGGTGCTTGGCGGCCAGCGCCTGCGTACGGGCGCGGAGCGCCCTCACATCCGGCGCGGGCTGGAGCGCGAGCGCGATCACATCGGCGACCTCCGCGAAGTCCTCTTCGGTGAAGCCGCGGGTGGCCAGCGCCGGGGTGCCGATGCGTAGCCCTGACGTGACCATGGGTGGGCGGGGGTCGAAGGGGACGGCGTTGCGGTTGACGGTGATGCCGATGTCGTGGAGCAGGTCTTCCGCCTGCTTGCCGTCCAGTGCGGACTCCCTGAGGTCGACCAGGACCAGATGGACGTCGGTGCCGCCGGTCAGCACGCTGACTCCGGCCGCGGCCGCGTCGGGCCGGGTGAGCCGTTCGGCGAGGATGCGGGCGCCGGCCAGCGTGCGGGTCTGCCGCTCGGCGAACTCCGGCGACGCGGCGACCTTGAACGACACTGCCTTCGCGGCGATGACATGCTCCAGCGGACCACCCTGCATACCGGGGAACACCGCCGAGTTGATCTTCGTGGCGAGATCGGCCTCATTGGTGAGGATGACACCGCCGCGCGGGCCGCCGAGCGTCTTGTGGGTGGTCGTGGTGGTGACATGGGCGTGCGGTACCGGATTGGGGTGCAGCCCGGCGGCCACGAGGCCCGCGAAGTGGGCCATGTCGACCATCAGATACGCGCCCACCTCGTCGGCGATCCGCCGGAAGGCCTCGAAGTCCAGCTGCCGGGGATACGCCGACCAGCCCGCGATGATCATCTTGGGGCTGTGCTCCTTGGCGAGCCGCTCCACCTCGTCCATGTCGACCAGGGTGTCGGTCTCGTCGACGTGGTAGGGCACGACGTTGAGCATCTTGCCGCTGTAGTTGAGGCGCATGCCGTGGGTGAGGTGCCCGCCGTGCGCGAGGTCGAGGCCGAGGACGGTGTCACCGGGCTTCAGCAGGGCGAAGAAGACGGCGGTGTTCGCCTGGGCACCCGAGTGCGGCTGCACATTGGCGAATCCGGCGCCGAAGAGGGACTTGATCCGCTCGATGGCAAGCCGCTCGGTCACATCGACGTGTTCACAGCCGCCGTAGTAGCGACGGCCCGGGTAGCCCTCGGCGTACTTGTTCGTCAGGACCGAGCCCTGGGCCTCCATGACCGCCGAGGGAGCGAAGTTCTCCGACGCGATCATTTCCAGGGTGGACTGCTGGCGGTCCAGCTCCGCGCACACGGCGGCGTGGACCTCGGGGTCCAGCTCGGCGAGCGGCGCGTTCAGCGTGTTCATGCGGCGTTCCTCTCGGCGGCCTCAACGACATTGGCGAGCAGCATCGCCCGGGTCATGGGTCCTACGCCGCCGGGCATGGGCGCGACCCATCCGGCGACTCGGGCGGCATCGGGGTACACATCGCCGATCAGCCCTTCGTCGGTGCGGGTGATGCCGACATCGAGGACGACGGCACCGGGCCGAAGCATCTCGGCGGTGATCAGTCCGGGCGATCCGGCGGCCGCGATGACGATGTCCGCCTCGCGTACATGCCAGGCGAGCCCCTTGGTCCCGGTGTGGCACAGGGTCACGGTGGCGTTCTCGGACTTACGGGTGAGCAGCAGCCCGATCGGCCGCCCGACCGTGATGCCCCGCCCGATGACGCACACCCGCGCTCCGGCGAGGGGGACGTCATGGCGGCGCAGCAGTTCCACGATGCCGCGCGGGGTGCAGGGCAGCGGAGCCTCGACGCCGAGCGCGAGGCGGCCGAGGCTGACGGGGTGCAGACCGTCGGCGTCCTTGGCCGGGTCCATGCGCTCCAGTACCGCGTTGGCGTCGAGGCCCCGCGGCAGCGGCAGTTGGACGATGTAGCCGGTGCAGGCGGGGTCGGCGTTGAGCTCGTCGATGACGGCCTCCACCTGCTCCTGCGTGGCGTCGGCGGGCAGTTCGCGCCGGATGGAGGCGATGCCGGCCTGTTCGCAGTCGCGGTGCTTACCGGCGACGTATGCGTGGCTGCCGGGATCGTCGCCGACCAGTACGGTGCCGAGGCCCGGGGTGATCCCCAGTGTCGCCAGCTTGGCGACGCGCTCGGCGAGTTCGGTGCGGATCGCGGCGGCGGTCCGCTTGCCGTCCAGGATGCGTGCGTTCACATCGCTCCCCTTCTTGGGCGGTGCGGGCTCAGCCGCGCAGGCGGGACATGGACGGGTCGAACAGCGGCTCGTCGGCGACGACCGCTTCGACGCGCTGGTCGAAGTAGCCGATCTGCACGGCGGTGCCGGTCGTGGCGAGCTCGGCGGGCAGCCACGCGTAGGCGATGCCCTTGCCGATCGTGTAGCCGTACGCGGCGCTGGTGACGTAGCCGACGGGGCGGTCACCGTCGTACACCGGCTCCTTGCCCATGACCACGGCCTGCGGATCGTCGATGGTCAGACAGGTCAGGCGGCGCCGCACAGCGGCCTTGCGCCGTTCGAGGGCGGCCTTGCCGATGAAGTCGTCCTTGTCGAGCTTGACGGCGAAGCCGACGCCCGCCTCGTAGGGGTCGTGCTCATAGGTCATGTCGGTGCCGAAGGAGCGGTAACCCTTCTCCAGACGCAGGCTGTTGAAGGCGCCGCGGCCGGCGGCGATGCCGCCGAGGGGCTGGGCGGCCTGCCACAGGGTGTCCCACAGTTTCTGGCCCATGTCGGCGGTGGTGTACAGCTCCCAGCCGCGTTCTCCGACGTACGACAGGCGCATCGCGGTGACGGGGACGGAGCCGATGTGGGCGCGCTTGGCGCGGAAGTACTTCAGACCGTCGTTGGAGAAGTCCGCGTCGGCGAGCGGCTGGAGGACCTCGCGGGCCAGCGGGCCCCACAGGCCGATGCAGCAGGTGCCGGGGGTGATGTCGCGTACCTGGACCGACCCGTCCGCCGGCAGGTGCCGGCCGAACCAGTCGAGGTCCAGGTTGCCGTTGGCGCCGACCTGGAAGTGGTCGCGGCCGAGTCGGGCGACGGTGATGTCGCTGCGGATGCGGCCGCCCTCGTCGAGGAGCAGCGTGTACGTCACCGAGCCGATCGACTTGTCGACGTTGCCGGTGGCAAGACGCTGGAGGAAGGCGGCGGCGCCGCGGCCGGTGACTTCGAGGCGCTTGAGTGCCGTCATGTCGTACATCGCGACGGTCTCGCGCGTGGTCTGGGCCTCGGCGCCGACGATGGGCGACCAGTAGCGCGCCGCCCAGTCGTTCGGGGTGGGGATCGAACGGCCCTCGACGAGCGGGGCGTTGGCCTCGTACCACTGGGGCCGCTCCCAGCCGGTGGCCTCCAGGAAGAGGGCGCCGAGTTCCTGCTGGCGGGCGTAGAAGGGGCTGGTGCGCAGGGGTCGGGGCGCGCCGGCCGGCTGAAGGGGGTGGAGGATGTCGTAGACCTCGACGAAGTTCTGGCAGTCGCGGGCCAGGACGTACTCGGGCGAGAGCTGGTGCGGCTCGAAGCGGTTGACGTCGCACTCGTGCAGATCGAAGGTCGAACAGTGACCGTCCACGAGCCATTCGGCCACCCCGCGGGCCACGCCTGCGGAGTGGGTGACCCACACGGCCTCGGCGACCCAGAAGCCCTTGACGTCCGGTGACTCGCCCAGCAGCGGCAGGCCGTCGGTGGTGAAGGAGAAGAGGCCGTTGATGCCTTCTTCGATCTTGGCGTCGCGCGTCGCGGGCAGCAGCGCCTGAGTCTCGGCCCAGGCGTCGGCGAAGTCGTCCTCGGTGAACTTCAGGACGGAGGGCATCTGCTCGGCCTCGTCCACCGAAGCGATGTCCGCCGGGTCGACGGGCATGGGCCGGTGCCCGTAGTAGCCGATGCCGATGCGGTCGAAGCGGTCGCGGTAGTACAGGTCCGCGTCCTGGTGGCGCAGGATCGGCCGGACGGCCTCCTCGGCCTGGCCCTCCAGCGCGGGGACGGGGCCGGTCCAGGCGAGCTGGTGGGCGAGCGGCGTGAGCGGCAGGTTCATGCCCACCATGCGGGCGATCTTCGGGCCCCAGATGCCCGCACAGCACACGACGATGTCGGCGGGGATCTCTTGCTGGTCGGTGACGACCGCGCTGACCCTGCCCTCGCTCTGTACGACGTCGAGGACCTCGTGGCGGGCGAGGAAGCGCACGCCGCGCTCGGTGGCCCGCCGGATCTGCGCCTCGACGGCGAGCACCGCCTTGGCCAGGCCGTCGGTGGGGACCAGCAGGCCGCCGAGGACGCGCTCACGGTCCACCAGGGGGTGCAGTTCGATGCACTCCTCGGGGCTCAGCAGCCGGGACTCGATGCCCCAGGCGGTGACCCAGCCGTGGCGGCGGTGCAGCTCGGTGAGGCGCTCGGGGGTGGTGGCCACCTCGAGTCCCCCGACCTGCAGGAAGCAGGGCTCTCCGTCGACGTCGAGGCTGCAGAACTTCTCGACGGTGTAGCGGGCGAGCTCGGTCATGGTCTTCGAGGAGTTCGTCTGGAAGACCAGCCCCGGTGCGTGGGACGACGACCCGCCGGTGGCGGGAAGGGGGCCCTGGTCAACGACCGTGATGTCGCTCCAGCCTGCGGAGGCCAGTTCGTCCGCGAGCGCCGCTCCCACGACGCCCGCTCCGATGATGACCACTCGGGGTCCCGCCATCGCCGCACCTCCGCCTTTAAGCAGTCCAGTTGCTGTCAGCGCAACATGCTTCAGGTTGCGCAACTCACGATGCCGGTCGCCGAGGTGGGTGTCAAGGGGCCTTCACCCCTGTAACCGGGGCAAAAAACAGCCGTGCCCGGCGGGCTGTCACGGCAGCCCGCCGGGCACGGCTGTACGTCCCGGTCCCTCTTACGGATCAGCTCTTCTTGATCCAGGCATCGACCTTGTCGCGGTTGGCGTCCACCCACTTCTTGGCCGCCGCCTCCGGCGTCATCTTGTCCTCGGCGATGTACTTCGCCACCAGGTTCTGGTCCTCATTGGTCCAGCTGAAGTTCTTCACGAGGTCGTAGGCAGGGCTGCCCGATCCGGCGAACTTCCTGCTGACGATCTTGTCCAGCTGGTACTCGGGATAGTCGCAGGCGACCTTCTCCGCATCGGAATCACAGCCGGCCGCATACTTCGGAAGATTCACCTTGACCAGGTCGACCTCCGACAGGAACCACTGCGGCGCGTAGAAGTACCCGATCACCCAGGTCTTCTTCGCCTCCGCCTGCCGGAACGCCTGGATGAGCGCCGCCTCGCTGCCGCCGTAGACAACCTTGTAGTTCAGCTTGAGATTCTTCACCAGCGCGGCGTCGTTCGTGACGAACGACGGGTCGCCGTCGAGGAACTGGCCCTTGGCGCCCGACTCCGACGTCTTGAAGTTGGCGGCGTACTTGTTGAGGTTCTTCCAGTCGGTGATGTCCGGGTGCTCCTTGGCCAGCCACGGCGGCACGAACCAGCCGATGACACCCTTGTTGCCGGTCGTACCCGCCTGCACGGCGGTCCGCTGGTCGGAGATGTACTTCTTCTTCAGGTCGTCATGGCCCCAGTTCTCCACCACGGCGTCCACCTCGCCGGTGCCGAAGCCCTGCCAGGCGACCTCTTCCTTGAGGTCCTTCTTGGTCACCTGACACTTGAGATCCTTCTCGGCGACATACGCGATGACCGCCGCGTTGGCCTCGTACCCGACCCAGGGGTTGATCGCGAGATTGAACGTGCCGCATTTGCCGGAGGCGCCGCCCGCCTTGTCCGATCCCGCCTCTCCGACCTTGGCGCCGCCGCAGCCGGTGAGCGCGGCCAGGCCCAGCGCCAGTCCGGCCGCCACGGCCCGCCGTCTCGCGGGCCGCGACTGGGTGATGAAGTTCCCTGACATGTGCTGCCTCCTGTGCTTTGTGCTCTGGCCGCTGGGTTGTGGCCGGCTCAGCGTGCGCCGGGTCGCGTCGTGCGCCGTGCCGCTGCCTGGGTTATCCGGTCGAACATGACCCCGAGCAGGACGATGGCGAGTCCTGCCGCGAGGCCCTTGCCGTACAACTGGCCCTGGGAGAAACCGGCTACGACGTCGTAGCCCAGGGCACCCGCACCGACCAGACCGCCCACGACCACCATGGACAGGACGTAGATCAGTCCCTGGTTGGTCGCGAGTGTCAGAGCGCTGCGTGACATGGGGAGCTGCACCTTGGTGATGATCTGCCAGGTGCTGGAGCCGGCTGCCGTGGCTGCCTCCACCGTGGTCTGGGGCACCGCTCGCACACCGTCCGCGATGATCTTGATCGTCACGGGGGCCGCGAAGACCACCGCGGCGATGATCGCCGTGAAGCGCGTGGCGCCGAACAGCGCCAGGAACGGCACCAGATAGACGAACGAGGGCATGGTCTGGCCCGCGTCGAGGCTGGGTCTGATCAGCCGGTCTGCCAGCGGGCTGCGGCCCATCCAGACGCCGACCACGACGCCGAACAGCAGCACGATCAGCGTGGCCACCGCCGTGGAGGCCAGCGTCGTCATGCTGTCCGACCACACGCCGGTCGCGACGAGCAGGGCAACGCAGGCCCCCGCAGTGAAACCCGCGCGCCATCCGCCGAGCACGGCGCCGACGGCGACGAGAACCGCGCCGACCAGCCACCACGGGGAGTCGGTGAGCAGCGCCTCGAAGGGGTTGAGCAGCACTGTGGAGATCAGGTCCCTGATTCCGTTGGTCAGCCCGCCGAAGGTGTCCTGCGTCCAGAGGGTGACCGAGTCGGCCGTACGCGCGATCGCGCTGCCGACTCCGGCCTCGCCGGGGAACTCGGCGGCCCACACAAAGGTGTGGGAGAGCCACACGCACACCGCGGCCGCCGCGCCGCCGGCCATCAGCAGGGGCCGGCGCCACTCGGTGAACCGGCCGGCGCCGCGCTTGCGGGCGGCCTCCACCCGATCGCCTGCCGCGGTCGTCACCCGGTCCAGCACGATGGCCATGACGACTATGGCAAGGCCGGCGTTGAAGGCGACGCCGACGTCGAGCGTCTGAAGCGCCTTGACGACGGTCTTGCCCAGGCCGGGCGCGTCGATCAGGGCGGCGATGGTGACCATGGACAGCGCGGCCATGATCGTCTGGTTCACGCCCATCACGACGGTCCGCTTGGACATGGGCAGCAGCACCTTGGTGAGCGTCTGCCGCCGGGTGGATCCCAGCGACTCGGCAGCCTCGACCGTGGTGGCGGGCACCCCCCGGATGGCGTGCGCGGTGATGCGGATGGCGGGAGGCGCCGCGTAGATGAGCGTGGCGATCGTGGCCGATGCCGGGCCGATGAGGAAGAACAGCGTCAGCGGGGCCAGATAGACGAAGGTCGGCATCGTCTGCATGAAGTCCAGGAAGGGCGTGATGGCGCGGTTCACCCGGTCGGAGAGTCCGGCCCAGATGCCGAGCGGGATCCCGACGAGCAGGGAGACGAAGACCGCCGACAGGGTCAGGGCCAGGGTGTCCATGCTCTCCTGCCACAGTCCCTGCAGCCCGAAGAAAGTGAACCCGGCCACGGCCAGCGCCGCGACGCGGATGTTCCCGAAGGCCCAGGACACATAGCCCGCGAGGGCGACAACACCCAGCCAGCCGATGACGGGGACCGGACGGTCGCCCTGCGGCTGGGAGATCAGCGACTGGACGAAGGTCACGAGATTGTCGATGACCAGCCGGATCTCATTGAAGAAGTAGAGAAAGAGCGGGTTGCTGTTGCGGTTCGCCCCGATGGTGTCGTTGACCGAGTTGAACCAGCGGTGCAGATCGGTCAGGTCGGCGGCCGCCAGCGTCAGCGTCTGCCGCCCGCGCAGTACGGCGAACAGCACCAGCCAGGCAATCAGGATCGCGGCCACCACCCCGCGCCGGCTCACTCGGCGTACGGCCGCTACCGGGGCGGCGGCCGTGTCGGCGGCGACAGCCATCACGCACCGCCTTCCTGTCCGGCGACGACCGCGAGGATCTCCTCGTCGCCCACGATCCCCAGCAGCCGCCCGTCCTCGACGACCTTGACCGGCTTGTCCGCCGCGAGCACCGCCCGCGTCGCCTCGCGCACCACGACGTCCGGCCCCAACTCGGGGCCGTCGAGGGCGTCGTCGGGCTCGGGAGCCCGCATGATCCAGCGCAGGGTCAGGACTTCGGCGCGGGGCACGTCCTTGACGAACTCGCGGACGTAGTCGTCGGCGGGCGCGCCGACCAGTTCGTCACCCGTGCCGCACTGAACCATTTTGCCGTCGCGCATGATGAGGATGCGGTCGCCGAGCTTGAGTGCCTCGGACAGGTCATGGGTGATGAACACCATGGTCTTGCCGACCTCGTGGTGCAGGCGGATGACCTCGTTCTGCATGTCGCGGCGGATCAGCGGGTCGAGCGCGGAGAACGGCTCGTCGAAGAAGAGCACGTCCGGATCGCCGGCGAGCGCCCGCGCGAGACCGACGCGCTGCTGCATGCCGCCGGAGAGCTGGTCGGGATAGGAGTTCTCGTATCCGGCGAGGCCCACCAGTTCGACGACCTCCAGGGCCCGCTTGACGCGCTCGGCCTTGGCCATGCCGCGGATCTCCAGGCCGTACGAGACGTTGTCGACGACCCTGCGGTGGGGCAGCAGTCCGAAGTGCTGGAAGACCATGGAGAACTTGCGGCGCCGCAGCTCGCGCAGCCGCCTGGCGTCCGCGCCGCGGATGTCCTCGCCCTCGAAGTTGACTTCGCCCGCGGTGGGTTCGATCAGCCGGGTGAGACATCGCACCAGCGTGGACTTGCCGGAGCCGGACAGGCCCATGACGACGAAGACCTCGCCGGGGGACACCTCGAAGTTCACATCCCGTACGGCGGCGGTGCATCCCGTGCGGTCCATGAGCTCGCGGCGCGTAAGCCCGCACAGCTCCTCGGAACCCGGCACCTGGTCGGCCTTCGGCCCGAACACCTTCCACAGCCCGCGCACGGAGATGACCGGTGTTCGGTCCTGGTCCTTGGACATGCCGCGCCGCTGCGGCAGTTCAGTCTGCGTTGGGGTCACGATCGACCTCTCTTCGGCGTTCAGCCGCGGAACCAGTGCTGCGGCCGGGGTTGGATGTTCTGCCAGATGTGCTTGGGCTCGCGGTATTCGTCCAGGCCTGCCGGGCCCAGTTCCCGGCCCACGCCCGAGTGCCCGAAGCCACCCCACTCCGCCTGTGGCACATAGGGGTGGTAGTCGTTGATCCACACGGTGCCGTGGCGCAGCCGCCCGGCCACCCGCTGGGCCTTGCCGGCGTCCTGCGTCCATACGGCTCCGGCGAGTCCGTACTCGGTGTCGTTGGCGATGCGTACCGCCTCGTCCTCGTCGCTGAAGCGCTCGACGGTCAGTACGGGGCCGAAGGACTCCTCGTGCACCACGCGCATGCCCTGGTGGCACTCGTCGAGCACGGTCGGCGGGTAGTAGAAGCCGCCTCCGAGCGCGGGGTCCTCGGGGCGGCTGCCGCCGCAGCGCAGTACGGCGCCCTCGGCGAGGCCCGCCGCGACATATGCCTCGACCTTCTCCCGGTGCTGTGCGGAGACCAGCGGTCCCGTATCGGCCTCGGGGTCGAAGGGTCCGCCCAGCCGGATTCGCCCGGCACGGCGCACCACCTCGTCGACGAAGGCGTCGTGCAGCGAGTCCTCGACGATCAGACGGGCGCCGGCCGAGCAGACCTGCCCGGAGTGCAGGAAGACGGCGGTGAGAGCGAAGTCCACCGCGGCCTCGAAATCGGCGTCGGCGAAGACGACGTTGGGGTTCTTGCCACCCAGTTCGAGGGCGACCTTCTTCACGGTCGCGGCGGCCGTGGCCATGATCCTTCGGCCGGTGTCCAGGCCCCCGGTGAAGGAGATCATGTCGACGGCGGGGTCTTCGGACAGCGGTGCGCCCACCTCGGGACCGGTACCCAGCACGAGGTTGGCGGCGCCGGCCGGCAGACCGGCCTCCTCGAGTGCCCGCATCAGCAGGATCGATGTGGAGGGGGTGAGCTCGCTCGGCTTCAGAACGATCGTGTTGCCGGCCACAAGTGCGGGGGCGACCTTCCACGAAGCCTGGAGCAGCGGGTAGTTCCACGGGGTGATCAACCCGCACACGCCGACCGGCTCGTAGGTGACTCGGCTGACGGCGTCGTCGCGCCCGGTGTCGATGACCCGGCCGGCACTGGTGCCCGCGATCCCGCCGTAGTAGCGGAAGCAGGAGACGACATCGGCGATGTCGTACTCGCTCTCCACCAGCCGCTTGCCGGTGTCCAGCGATTCGGCGCGGGCGAACTCCTTGGCGTCGCGCTCGATCAGATCGGCGGTCCGCAGCAGCAGTGCGCCGCGCTCCCGCTCGGGGGTTCGCGGCCAGGTGCCTTGGTCGAAAGCCCGGCGGGCCGCGGCGATGGCGGCCTCACTGTCCGCCCGCGTCCCCTCGGACACGACCGCCGAAAGCGTCCCATCTGCGGGGCAACAGATCTCCCGGTGGCCACCGGCCACCGGATCGCACCATTCTCCGTCCAGATACAGGTCTGCCACGAGCGGAGCCCTTCGACCGAAGTTCGTTGCGCATCATGCACCGCATTGCTTGTGGTGGAACACATTGGCCCGAACGTGTGACCTACGTCAAGAGGGCGAGACGCGCGGATTCCACCCCGGGTGTCAGTTGTCCCGACTCTCTTGACCACGGACCCCGAGGGACCGACCATGTTGCGTATCACTCACCGTGTTGTGCAATACGCACCAACGGAGGCCGCGAATGTCCCCTCGACCGCAACCTGGCCGTGAATACGTCCTCACGCTCTCGTGCCCGGACCAGGCCGGACTGGTTCACGCCGTGAGCGGCTATCTGGTCAGGAACTCCGGCAACATCCTGGAGAGCCAGCAGTTCGATGATCGACTTCAGGGCCGTTTCTTCATGAGGGTCCACTTCGATGTGTCCGACCCGGACACCGACGTGAAAAATCTGCGTGACCGCTTCGGCCCCGTCGCCGAGGCCTACCGGATCTCGTGGACCCTGCGGGACGCCTCGACCCCGACCCGTACGCTGATCATGGTGTCCAAGTTCGGCCACTGCCTGAACGACCTGCTCTTCCGGCTGCGCACCGGCGCCCTCAATATCGAAGTACCGGCCATCGTCTCCAACCACGAGGAGTTCGAGGAGCTGGCCGGGACCTACGGCATTCCCTTCCACCACATCCCGGTGACCAAGGCCACCAAGGCCGACGCCGAGGCACGCCTGCTGGAGCTGGTGCGCGACCTGGACATCGATCTGGTGGTGCTCGCCCGCTATATGCAGATCCTCTCCGACGACCTGTGCAAGCAGCTCGAGGGCCGGGCCATCAACATCCACCACTCCTTCCTGCCCAGTTTCAAGGGCGCGCGCCCGTACGGACAGGCGTACGACCGCGGCGTGAAGCTCGTCGGCGCCACGGCGCACTATGTGACGCCGGACCTGGACGAGGGGCAGATCATCGAGCAGGACGTGGTCCGAGTGGATCACTCGCTCGACCCGGACGAGCTGGTCACGGTCGGGCGGGACGTGGAGGCGCAGGTGCTGGCGCATGCGGTGAAGTGGCACAGCGAGAGCCGCGTGATGGTGGACGGGAACCGTACGGTGGTCTTCCGCTGAGCGGTACGCAATCGGGGGCGGGTCTGTCCCCCTACCCGCCCCTTCCCGTAACCGGGGGCCCCGCCCCCGGACCCCGAGCCCGGCCGCGCGTCAGCGGGCGCCCCGCCGGCGATTGAGGGGCGGGTCTGGGGCGGAGCCCCAGTTACGGGAAGGGGCGGGGGCTAACAACCCCCCAGCCGGTCCAGCATGCCCCGCCGCCACCGCTCCGTCTCCGCGATCTGGTTGAACGTGAACAGGTGCAGACCCGCCACCGCCGCCCCCGGCGCCGTCAGCACGGGCGCACTCCGCCGCAGCAGCCGTTCCGGCGCATACCCGCCCGGCGCCGCGAAGCGTACGAACCAGGAGGCGTGCCGGGCCAGGAAGCGCGTCGACTCGCCCACACCGATCTTCGCCGCCATCGCCAGCAGCTTCGTACGCTCGACCGGCCCCGCCACGCCCACATGCACCGGCAGCGTGACATCGCGCCGCCGCACCCGCGTCACCCACTCCCCCAGCACGCGCGAGTCGAAGCACATGTTGCTGACGATGTACGTGGCATGGGGGTGTTTGTCGCGCATGGCCTGGATGGTGATGTCGTCGTCGATGAGCGGATGACTCTCCGGGTATCCGGTGATCCCGACCCTCGCGAAGGGGCTGCCCAGCTCGCTGAGCTGCCGCAGCACGGGCAGCGCGCCCTCGTACGGGCCGGCAGGCGCATCGGCGTCCCCGGCAGGTACGAAGACGTCGTCCACCCCTGCCTCACGCAGCCGGTGGACGACCTCCGCCACATGGGCGCCGTCCCGCAGCAGCCGCGCGGGCACGTGCGGAACGACGCGATGGCCGTGCGCCGCCAGCCGGGTGGCGAGGTCGAGGGTCGGCTCGAGGCCCTTGACCGGCGACGCGGTGACCGTGACCACCACGTCGCGCGGCAAATGGGCCAGCACCTTGTCCTGCGTCGCCCTGGCGGGGAGCACCTCGTAGCGGACGTGCTCCAGCAATGAACGGAGCACGGTTATCTGGCGGCGTCGCGGTGCCGGTAGTACTGGGCCTTCGACGGCGGCAGCGGGTTCTTGCCGAGGATGAGGTCGGCGGCCTTCTCCGCGATCATCATCACCGGCGCGTAGATGTTGCCGTTGGTGACATAGGGCATCACCGAGGCGTCCACGACGCGAAGCCCCTCCACGCCGTGCACCCGCATGCTCTCCGGGTCGACCACGGCCATCTCGTCGGTGCCCATCTTGCAGGTGCAGGAGGGGTGCAGGGCCGTCTCGCCCTCCTTCGCGACCCAGGACAGAATCTCCTCGTCGCTCTCCACGGACGGTCCGGGCGAGATCTCGCCGTCGTTGTACGGGGCGAGCGCGGGCTGGTTGAGGAGCTTGCGGGTCACCCGGATCGCCTCGACCCACTCGCGGCGGTCCTGTTCGGTGGACAGGTAGTTGAAGCGCAGCGCCGGGTGCTCGCGCGGGTCCTTGCTCTTGATCTTCACGGAGCCGAGGGCGTCGGAGTACATGGGCCCGACGTGCACCTGGTAGCCGTGCCCGCCCGACGGCGAGGAGCCGTCGTAGCGGACCGCGATGGGCAGGAAGTGGAACATCAGGTTGGGGTATTCCACGTCCTCGTTGCTGCGGGCGAAGCCGCCGGCCTCGAAGTGGTTGGTCGCGGCCGGACCCTTGCGGAAGAGCCACTGCAGGCCGATGAACGGGGCGCGCCACTTCGCCATGTACGGCTGCATGGAGACCGGCTGCTTGCAGGCGTACTGGACGTACACCTCCAGGTGGTCCTGGAGGTTCTCGCCGACGCCGGGGAGGTCGTGGACGACGTCGATGCCGAGCGCGCTCAGCTCCTCGGCATTGCCGACACCGGAGAGCTGCAGCAGCTGCGGGGAGTTGATCGCACCGCCACAGAGGATGACCTCCCCGGCGCGGACCTGCTGGGGCTTGCCGCGGCCGCGCCGGTACTCGACACCGACGGCGCGCTTGCCCTCGAAGATCACGCGGGTGACAAGGGCACGGGTCTTGACGGTGAGATTCGGCCGCCGCTTCACCGGCTTGAGGTACGCCTTCGAGGCCGACAGACGGCGTCCGCGGTGGACGTTGCGGTCGAAGGGGGCGAAGCCTTCCTGGCGGTAGCCGTTGACGTCGTCGGTGCGGGGGTAGCCGGCTTCCTGGACGGCCTCGAGGAAGGCGGGGAAGAGCGGGGTGGAGGCCGGGCCGCGTTCGAGGACGAGGGGGCCGTCGTGGCCGCGGAACTGGTCGTCGGGGTCGGCCGCCAGGCAGTTCTCCATCCGCTGGAAGTACGGCAGACAGTGCGCGTAGTCCCAGGTCTCCATGCCCGGGTCGGCCGCCCACCGCTCGTAGTCCATGGGGTTGCCGCGCTGGAAGATCATGCCGTTGATGCTGCTGGAACCGCCGAGCACCTTGCCGCGGGCGTGGTAGACGCGCCGGCCGCCCATGTGGGGCTCGGGCTCGGACTCGTACTTCCAGTCGTAGAAGCGGCTGCCGATGGGGTAGGTCAGCGCCGCGGGCATGTGAATGAACACATCCCACGGATAGTCGGGCCGGCCGGCCTCCAGCACCAGCACACGGTTGCCCGGGTCGGCGGAGAGCCGGTTCGCCAGTGCGCTGCCGGCCGATCCGCCGCCGACGATGACGAAGTCGTACTGCTGGGAAGCCATGGCTGCCTCGTCTCGATCGCGCCGTTCGATACGCGTGGCATGCTAATACGAGTAGCGCTATACGCACCAGGTTGCGAGCGACGCAACTTACAGGGTCACGAGTCCTTCACACCGTCGTTGTTTACTGCGCGTATAGTTTCGCTGTGAGCAACTACAGTCCAGATACCGAAACGACCGGTTCGCAGACGGGCGGGGTCCAGTCCGTCGACCGCGCCATCAGCGTGCTGGAAATCCTTGCCCAGCACGGTGAAGTGGGCGTCAGCGACGTGGCAGCCGAGATCGAGGTCCACAAATCCACCGCTTTCCGCCTGCTCGGCGCGCTGGAGGCGCGCGGGCTGGTGGAGCAGGCGGGCGAGCGCGGCAAGTACCGCCTCGGCTTCGGCATCGTGCGCCTGGCCGGCGCGGTCACGGGCCGCATCGACATCACGCAGCAGGGCCGCCCTGTCTGTGAGCGCCTCGCAGAGGAGTTCGGCGAGACCGTCAACATCGCGGTCATGCAGGAGCACTTCGCGATCAATCTCTTTCAGGTGCGCGGCCCGGCGGCGGTCGCGGCACACAACTGGGTCGGCCAGCTGACCCCGCTGCACGCCACCTCCAGCGGCAAGATCCTGCTGGCCCACATGCCCGCCAAGGAGCGCGCCGAGCTCCTGTCGCAGGCGGGCCTGAAGAAGGTGACCCCGAACACCCTGACCGCGAAGACGAAGCTCGAGAAGAACCTCGCCGACGCCAGAGAGCACGGCTACGCCTGGACCCTGGAGGAACTGGAGATCGGGCTTCACGCCATGGCCGCGCCCATCCGCTCCCGGGACGGAGACGTCATCGCGGCGCTCAGTGCCTCGGGGCCCTCGTACCGGCTGACCGAGGAGCGTATGCGCGAGCTGGCCCCGGCCCTGATCCAGGGTGCGGAAGAGATCAGTCACCGGATGGGCTACCTGGGCTGACCCCGGCGCACTCCCCGTCCGGGCGGAGCCGCTGGACCGTGCACGACCGTCCGGTCGTGCGCCAAGGGCCTGTCTTTCGGGTCAGGCCGGATCAGTGAGCGGGGTCTGGTGCGTGCAGATGCAAGGCGGAGGATGGAGCCCACGCGGTGGGGGCACCTCCCGTGCCCGAAGGGCTACGGGGGAGTGCGTGCCAGGGCACGCGAGCCCGGCAGGATCCGGAAGACAGGCCCTAGCACAGGGCGTGGGTCACCGCGGGGATCGCGGCGGCCCAGGTCTTGCCCCTGCTCGTCCCCGGCTCCTCTCGCGGCGCCTTGCGCGCCGTCGCCGACGCTACTGCGGCTGCTGGGTGCCGAGCCGCTCGTGGATCCAGTCGTGGAACGCGCCGATGTGGTGCTCGCTGGGTACCAGTACGCCGCCCTTGGCGTACAGCCGGGAGCTCATCGCGGGCTGGCAGCGCTCACACGCGTCGAAGTCCTGCCGGTTGACCCGGTCGAAGAGCTCCACGGACCGGCTGACGTCCCTGCCGCTGTCCACCACGTCCTTGAGGTACAGCCAGTCGCACTCGACGATCGTGCGGTCGGCGGCGACCGGGTACATCCGGTGGAAGATCACGTGGTCGGGGACGAGATTGATGAATACCTGCGGCCTGACGGTGATCGCGTAGTAGCGGCGGTCCTGCTCCTCCAGGACCCCGGGGATGCGGTCCAGGCCTTCGGAGCCGTCCACGGTGAAACCCTTGATCTCCGCGCCGAACTCGGCGCCGTGGCCGACGTAGTACTGCGCGGCGTAGCCGTCGGCGAACTCCGGCAGGACCTCGGTGAGTTCCGGGTGGATCGTGGCGCAGTGGTAGCACTCCATGAAGTTCTCGATGATGAGCTTCCAGTTCGCCTTGACGTCGTAGACGATCCGTCTGCCGACCTCGAGGTGGTCCATGCCGTAGCGCTCGATCGACTCGACGTCGCCGAGCCGGGCGACGACCTCGCCGACGACCTGTTCATCGAACGAGGGCGGGTTCTCCGCCAGACAGACCCAGACATAGCCCAGCCATTCGCGGGTGGCCACACTCGCCAGGCCGTACTCGGTGCGGCCGACGTCGGGCATCTTCGTGAGGTTGGGCGCCGCGACGAGTTTGCCGTTCAGGTCGTACGTCCACGCATGGTACGGGCACTGGAAGGCACGCTTGACCTCGCCGGTCTCCTCGGTGCAGAGCTTGGCGCCGCGGTGCCGGCAGACATTGAAGTAGGCGCGGACGGAGTTGTCCCGGGCCCGGGTGATGAGGATGCTCTCGCGGCCCACGTCAACGGTCCGGAAGGCCCCGGGCTTGGCCAGGTCGGAGGAGCGCGCGGCGCAGAACCACATCGCTTCGAAGATGTGCTCCTGCTCCTGGGCGAAGATCCCGGGATCGGTGTAATAGGAGCCGGGGAGCGTGGCGATCAGGCTGTCCGGCAGGCTGGTCGAGGTCACAGGGCACTCCTCGCGGGTGGCGTCGTCGCGCCGTGGGACCAGGAAGTCCGAGCGGCGCTGTGCGGTATGCAATGAATGGGGTGGCAGTAGCGCGTCACGCCGCGGGAGCGGCGTCAGGGGGTGGCGGCGGCGAGCTGCTTGCGCCAGCGGGTGAACAGGCGCGGCTGGTTCATCCCGAGGACCGCGACCGGATGGCCCGACCGCCGGTAGACCGCCAGGAAGCTGCGCTCGTCCGGGAGCCCCTCCTCGACCGTCACGCTGTCGGCCCCGGCGGAATGCCCGGCGAACTGGATCCGTACGCCGTACTGGTCGGACCAGAAGTACGGAGGCTTGGGCGCCGCCGGCGTTGCCGCACCGCCGGACAGCAGCGTGGCCACGGCCGCGTCGGGCCGCTCCCGTGCGCCGGTCCAGTGCTCGACGCGACGGTGGACCCCGGCGTAAGGGTCGTACCAGGAGGCGCAGTCTCCGACCGCGACCACACCGGCCACGCTTGTACGGCCGTCCACGCCGCACTTGACGCCGTCCTCCAGTGCGACGCCGCTGCCGTCCAGCCACTCGACGCAGGGGCGGGCACCCACACCGACGACCACGGTGTCGGCCGGGATGCTGCGGCCGTCCTGGAGCAGGACCGCCTCGACGCGGGCCTGGCCGCTCAGCCCCTTGACGCCGACGCCGCACAGCAGGCGTACGCCGTGGTCCGCGTGGAGCGTGGAGACAACGCCTCCCATGATCTCGCCGAGTGGTCCGGCCAGCGGCGTCGGCGCGGCCTCGACGACCGTCACATCAAGCCCCATGCCGTACGCGGTGGAGGCGACCTCGGCGCCGATGAACCCGCCGCCGATCACCACCAGTCGCCCACCCATGGCCAGGTCGGCCCGCAGGGCGCGTGCATCGTCCAGGGTGCGCAGCGTATGCACCCCGGCGAGGCCCTCGCCGCCCGGCAGCATGCGCGCGGTCGCGCCCGTCGCGATGACGACGCCGTCGGCCCGGACGGACCGGCCGTCGGCGAGCCGCACCGCGCGGTCGCCCCGGTCGAATCCCGCGGCCCGCACGCCGAGCAGCCACTCGGCGCTCAGGTCCTCGCCCTCCGCCTCCAGCGCGAGATCCACTTCGCCGATCTTTCCGGCGAGGAACTCCTTGGACAACGGCGGCCTGTCGTACGGGCGGTGCTGCTCGTCACCGATCACGACGAGCCGTCCGTCGTAGCCCTGTTTGCGCAATGAGCGTGCGGCCGACAGCCCCGCGAGCGAGGCGCCGACCACGGCCACGGTCCTCACGCGAGACCTCCGGCGAGCCGCGACGCGACGCAGGGGGGCAGATTCGGGGCCGCCGTGGACGGCTGCACGTAGATCATGCCGTCCTCGATCAGGACCTGGTGGGTGCGGACCGGGAGCTTGGCCGGCGGCGAGTCGACGGCTCCGGTACGGAGGTCGAACTTCGAGGCGTGCAGCGGGCATTCGACCTCGCACCCCTCCAGCCAGCCGTCAGCGAGCGACGCATCCTGGTGGGTGCAGGTGTCGTCGATGGCGAAGACCTCGCCGTCGTCGGTGTGGAACACCGAGACGGGCGGATCGATGTCGAGCCGGATGGCCTCGCCTCGCGGCAGATCCACGAGACGGCACGCGGGAATCATCATGACACCTCGGTGCATATAGCGAAACGGATTGCGGTAAGCGCAACAACAGTCTGGAGCGCCCCCCAAACCCTTGTCAAGGCATCGCCCGGACACTCCGACCCCTTGTTCCCCGTTGCTTTTTACGCAACGCTGTGCGCACTACACAACTTCCCGTCCGGAAGGAACGACGTGGCGATCAGCGTCTTCGACCTGTTCAAAGTAGGTATCGGGCCTTCCAGCTCGCACACCGTGGGGCCGATGAAGGCCGCCCGCCTCTTCGTCACCGCACTGGACGAGGACGGACTGCTGTCCCACGTCCACTCGGTTCGGGCGGAGCTCTTCGGATCGCTCGGCGCCACCGGCCACGGTCACGGCAGCGACAAGGCGGTACTCCTCGGCCTGGAGGGCGAGGACCCCGAGACCGTCGACACCAGCGCCGTGGACGACCGGGTGGGCCGGATCCGCGAGACGGGCCGGCTGCGACTCCTGGGCGTCAGGGAAGTGGACTTCCGCGAGCGCGAGCACCTGGTGCTGCACCGCCGCCGCGCCCTTCCCTTCCACCCCAACGGCATGCGGTTCCAGGCCCTGGACCACGACGGCGGCGAGCTGAGGTCACGTACGTACTACTCGGTCGGCGGCGGCTTCGTCGTCGACGAGAGCGCGACCGCAGCCGACCGGATCAAACCCGACGACACACCCGTACGCCTGCCTTTTGGCTCCGCGTCCGAACTGCTCCTGCGCGCCTACGAGTCCGGCCTGCCGCTGAGCGGAGTGATGCTCGCCAACGAACTGTCCTGGCGCGGCGAGAGCGAGGTGCGGGCCGGTCTGCTGCGGATCTGGACGGTGATGCAGGAGTGCGTCGAGCGCGGCTGCTCGCGGACCGAGACCACCCTGCCCGGGCGGCTGAAGGTGCCACGCCGCGCTCCGCAGCTGCTGCGCGCCCTCACCGAGGACGCGCAGCCCGCGGACCCGCTGAAGGTCATGGACTGGGTCAATCTCTTCGCCCTGGCCGTGAACGAGGAGAACGCCTCGGGCGGCCGCATCGTGACCGCGCCCACCAACGGCGCCGCCGGGATCGTGCCTGCGGTGCTCCATTACTACACCCGCTTCGTTCCCGGGGCCGACGAGGACGGAGTGATCCGCTTTCTGCTGGCCGCCGGCGCGGTGGGGGCGCTGTTCAAGGAGAACGCCTCGATCTCCGGGGCCGAGGTGGGCTGCCAGGGCGAGGTCGGGTCCGCCTGCTCCATGGCGGCCGCCGGTCTCGCCGAGGCACTCGGCGGCACGCCCGAGCAGGTCGAGAACGCGGCCGAGATCGGCATGGAGCACAATCTCGGCCTGACCTGCGATCCGGTCGGAGGCCTGGTCCAGATCCCCTGCATCGAGCGGAACGCGATCGCCTCCGTCAAGGCGATCAATGCGGCGCGCATGGCGCTCCACGGCGACGGCAGCCATGTGGTCTCGCTGGACAAGGTCATCAAGACCATGCGCGAGACCGGAGCCGACATGAAGGTGAAGTACAAGGAGACCTCGCGCGGCGGCCTCGCGGTCAACGTCATCGAGTGCTGACCGCAGGCCACCGCGAGGCGGCCTCGGGGGTCAGTGCCCGCGGTCGATCCATTCCTGCAGATGCGGGGCCTCCGCGGCGATGGTCGTCGTGTCCCCGTGGCCGGTGTGCACGACGGTGTCGCCCGGCAGCGCCAGCAGCCGGTCCCTGATCGACTCGATGATGGTGCCGAAATGGCTGTACGAGCGACCCGTCGCCCCCGGCCCGCCCGCGAAGAGCGTGTCACCGCTGAACAGGGCGTTCAGCGCCGGCGCGTACAGGCAGACCGCTCCGGGGGCGTGGCCGGGGGTGTGCAGCACCGTCAGCTCGGCATCCGCCACCGTGATGACCTGGCCGTCGGCCAGGTCGGCGTCGGGAGCGCGGTCCGGGTGGGTCAGTTTCCACAGCGGCAGGTCGTCCGGATGCAGCAGAATCGGCGCGCCGGTCCGCTCGGCCAGCGCCGGGGCTGCGTCGATGTGGTCGTTGTGGGCGTGTGTGCAGACGATCGCGCGGAGCGTACGGCCCCCGAGCGCGGCCACGATGGCCTCCGCGTCGTGCGCGGCGTCGATGACGACCGCCTCCCTGTCGTCGCCGACGATCCACACGTTGTTGTCGACGTCCCAGGTACCGCCGTCGAGCGAGAAGGTGCCGGAGGTGACCAGGCGGTCGATCCCGCAGTCTGGGGGGTTCATCAGAACTGCACCACCGAGCGCAGCACGTCACCGTGGTGCATCCGCTCAAAGGCCTTCTCCACGTCGTCGAGCGCGATGGTCTCGGTCACGAACGCGTCCAGATCCAGCCGACCCTGCAGATGGAGGTCGATCAGCATCGGGAAGTCCCGGCTCGGGAGGCAGTCCCCGTACCAGGACGACTTGAGCGAGCCACCGCGCCCGAAGACGTCGATGAGCGGCAGTTCCAGCTTCATCTGCGGGGTCGGCACCCCGACCAGAACGACGGTCCCGGCCAGGTCACGGGCGTAGAAAGCCTGCTCGTACGTCTCCGGGCGGCCGACGGCCTCGATGACCACGTCCGCGCCGAAGCCGCCGGTCAGTTCGCGGACCGCCTCCACCGGATCGGTCTCCTTGGAGTTGACGGTGTGGGTGGCGCCCATCTTCTTCGCGGTGGCCAGCTTCCGGTCGTCGATGTCCACCGCGATGATCTTCGCCGCACCCGCGAGCCGGGATCCCGCGATCGCCGCGTCGCCGACGCCGCCGCAGCCGATAACGGCGACGGAATCGCCGCGCCCGACGCCGCCGGTGTTGATCGCGGCGCCGATGCCCGCCATCACTCCGCAGCCCAGGAGCCCGGCGACCGCGGCCGACGCCCGCTCGTCGACCTTGGTGCACTGCCCGGCAGCCACCAGCGTCTTCTCGGCGAAGGCGCCGATGCCGAGGGCGGGCGACAGCTCGGTGCCGTCGGCCAGAGTCATCTTCTGCTTGGCGTTGTGCGTGTTGAAGCAGTACCAGGGCCGCCCGCGCAGACAGGCCCGGCACTGCCCGCAGACCGCACGCCAGTTCAGGATGACGAAGTCGCCGGGTTCGACCTCGGTGACGCCCTCGCCGACCGCCTCGACCCGGCCCGCCGCCTCATGGCCGAGCAGGAAGGGGAAGTCGTCGTTGATGCCGCCCTCGCGGTAGTGCAGATCGGTGTGACAGACCCCGCAGGCCTCGACATTCACCAGCACCTCCCCGGGGCCGGGGTCAGGCACGATGATCGTCTCCAGGCTGACGGGGGCGCCCTTCGCTCGCGCGACAACAGCACGGACCTGGTGAGTCATGGCCACTCCTCGACTGTTACGAACCCATGGGGCAAGCGTTGCTCATTACGGCACGCATCTCACGTGTCGCAACAACAGCATCGTGGAGGCCCGACCCGCGGTCAAGGAGCCGCGCATCAGCCACTGCCGGATTCAGCCGTTCCCGCCCCACGTCCACCCATCGAACCCGCAGCGGCCCTTGGGGCGCCCTTTCGTTAGGCTCGGTCGGAGACCTGGGGGTGGCACATGCAGACGACCGAAGCCCACACCGTGCCGTATCTATGCGCGGACGATCCGGCGAGCCAGTACCTCGATGTGTACCGGACCGCTGGGCAGCGCACTCCGACACCGTGCGTACTGCTCTGGCACGGCGTCGGTCCCGACGAACGGCACGTCATGGCCGCATTGGCCCAGCAGACGGCCTCACACGGCAGGACCGTCTTCGTCCCCGACTGGCGCCCGGACGCTCCCGACGGCGGCCGTTCCCACCTCATGGCGTGACTTCGCTACGTGCGGGACAACGCCGGGGCCCATGGCGCCGATGCGCGGCACGTCGTGGTGGCCGGATGGTCGGCCGGAGCGGGCGCCGCGATTGCTCTGGCCCTGCGCCCGGACCTGACGGACGGACTGCGCCCCGCCGCGGTGGTCGGCATCGCCGGTGCCTACGACCGGCCCGCCCGCAGCACGGCGTCCATCCCCCTTCACGATCTTGCCGAGACGTCCGCGTCGCCGGTCCCTGTCCGACTCGTACACGGGTCGGCCGACTCGGTGGTCGGCAGCCACCACTCCCGTGAGCTCCACACCGCATTGCGCGCCCGGCACTGGCCCGTGCAGTTCGAGGAGCTGGATACGGATCATGCCGGAGTCATCGCGATGACGTACGACCCGGCGCTCGGCCGCCTCCGGGCCACAACCGACCCGCGGTCGCTCAAGGCCGGTACGGACGTGGCTCGTATCATCGCCGCGGCCACGGAGACTCCCACCGCGAGCTACCCGGCCGGCCACTGGCCGGCCGGGCGGATGATGCCCAGCAGCAACAACACCAGCTCGTCGACGACCTGATCGAGCGTCGCGTCCACCCAGCCGGCCCTCCAGTCGTGCAGGAGGCCGTTCACACTTCCGATGAAGGCTGCCGCGGCCACCCGATAGTCACGGGCCGCGGCCTCACCGCGCTCGACCGCCGCCGCGGCCTCGGCACAGATGAGATCCACCCAGCGTGCGCGGCGAGCCAGACGCTGCTCCTCCAGCCGCGGACTGACACCTATGATCTCGACGAACGCGATCCGGATACGACGTGGGTCGCCGGTGACGTTGGCGGCATAGGCGCGGAAGGCCGCCGCCGCGCGGTCCGCGATCGGCAGGCCGCCGACATCGGCGAGCGCGGCCAGGGCAGCCTCCTCCGCCCAGTCGTTGACCTGCAGGTGCACCGCGGCGAGCACGTCTTCAAGGGTGCGGAACTCCTCGTAGAACTGACGGGTGGACAGCCCCGCGGCCTCGCTCAACGCGGCCACGGTCGTGGCACGGTAGCCCGGGCTGTCGCCGAAGAGCTGGAGTCCGGCAGCAAGGAACCGCTGACGCCGCTCGGCCTGCCGTTCCTCGGCGGACCTGCCCGCGTAACGGCCGGTCGGTTGTCTGAGCCTGCCCGCCAATGGCCCTCCCTCGTCGGTCCGCGCCATTTTCTCGTGTCGTGAGCCTTGTGGAGCAACCCGCCTGTCGTTACCTTCCAGTAGCCCAATCTGAACGGAAGCGTATTCAGATTGCACAACTCGCCGCGCTCCAGCACGACTTCCGCACCGCAAGCGCCCCTACAACGAGGCCCTGCCCGCCCCCACGGAAGGACCGACGATGTCTCTGCGCACGCTCGGCGCTCTCGCCACCGCCTTCACCATGGCCGTCGCAGGTTCCGTGACGGCGGCCGCCGCGTCCACCGCCCCTGCCGCGCTCCGGGCAACGCCCGCCGCCGCCGGCCAGGCCGGTGCCACCGGGCTCAAGGAGGTGATGTTCGTGGGCAACAACTGGGACGGCACCGCTGACGTCATCGCAGCCCGCGGCGACTTCGCCAGGATCGGCCGCGTCAACGTCATACCGGACAAGGATCAGCGGCTCGCGGAGATCTACCTCAACCCGGTCAAGCTCATCTACTTCCTCGGCGTCCGCAACGGCCCCGGTGAGGGACACGACCAGTTCGTCGACGACATGTACTCCACGCCCGACGGCTCAGCCATGGTCGTCTCCCGCCCGAGCTTCGCCGACGTCGTGTCGATCGACCTCGCCACCGGCCGGATCACCTGGCGCTTCCCCGTCGCCGGATATCGCTCGGACCATATGGCGGTCTCCCCCAACGGCACACGCGTCGCCGTCTCGGCCTCGACCTCCAACACCGTCCATGTGCTCGACATCCGGACCGGCAGGCAGCTCGGGTCGTTCAAGACCGGGGACAAGCCGCATGAGAACGTCTTCACCGACGGCGGCAAGTATCTGTGGAACATGTCGATCGGCGAGGTCAACACCGCCCTCGACGACCCCGCGATGGACTGGACGAAGGGCGACCGGCGCATCACCGTCGTCGACGCCACCACCTTCAAAGAGATGAAGGTCATCGACATGCGCCCCCGGCTCGACGCCTTCGGCCGCAAGGACCTGTCGGACGCGGTGAGGCCCGTCGCCTTCACACCGGACCAGTCGAAGCTCTACTTCCAGGTCTCCTTCTTCAACGGCTTCCTCGAGTACGACGTCGCCGGCGACCGGATCACCCGGGCGAAGACGCTGCCGAAGAACCCCGCGACCAGCGAAGACCGCACCACATGGGTCAACGACTCCCGTCACCACGGCCTGTCGATGAACGCCGTCGGCGACAAGCTGTGCGTCGCCGGGACGATGGACGACTACGCGACGATCGTCGACCGGAGCTCGCTTCAGGAGGGGCCCCTGGTGACGGCCTCGAAACCGTACTGGGCGACCGTGAGCGGCGACGGCGCCTCCTGCGTCATCTCCGAGAGCGGCGCCGACCGCGTCACCGCGATCGACTTCGCCACCGGCAAGAAGGTCGCGTCCGTAGCGGTCGGCGACCATCCGCAGCGCGTGCGCCTCGCCCAGGTGGCAGCCGACTGGAGCAGCTCTTCCACGGACTGACTTCGCAGGCCAGTTTTGAACACGTTCAATACAGCGGTACGCTGCGGGCATGAGCGAACCCAGAGCCCTCTTGCGGCGTATACGCGGGTGGTTGGCCGTCTTCATCGTCTGTCTGGTGCTGAGCGGGCTGACGGCCTTCCCACTGGTGCACGAACTGCACTGGGCGGAAGACCTCTTGAAGTCCACGGGGGTCGAGGGCCGGCTCCCGGGGCTCTTCGAGTGGATCCAGCGGGTGCGGGTCGGGCTGGACGCCACCGACGAGAAGTACCCCTTCGTGCTCTACGGCACCGACTGGCTCGCCTTCGCCCATCTCGTCATCGCGGTCGCCTTCTACGGCCCGTACCGCGATCCCGTACGCAACATCTGGGTCATCGAGTTCGGCATGATCGCCTGCGCCGGCATCATCCCGCTCGCCCTGGTCTGCGGCCCGATCCGCGGGATCCCCTTGTGGTGGACGGTCATCGACATGTCGTTCGGGGTCTTCGGAGTGATCCCGCTGTACGTCGTGCGCCGCAAGATCAAACAGCTGGAGGCGCTGACGGTGCGGGCGGACGCGCCGGTGCCGGTCGCTGCCGCCGCGTAGTTCAACGTCGCCTGGTGATGGACATGGGGGGCAGAGCCAGTCCTCGGTGGCGCACTCGCCCGGGCTTGGCTCCAGCGCTCCGGCAGCAACTACTGCCGGAGCGCCCGGCCATGTCCGCCCTCCGGCATCAGCAGATCCGCGGCAGCTGTTCCCCGATCGGCAGGTCCACCACGCGCGTGCCGCCCA
Source organism: Streptomyces sp. CA-135486 (assembly GCF_050936555.1). Classification (NCBI taxonomy): domain Bacteria; kingdom Bacillati; phylum Actinomycetota; class Actinomycetes; order Kitasatosporales; family Streptomycetaceae; genus Streptomyces; species Streptomyces sp. CA-135486. Next base: position 3,525,642 of record NZ_JBNJMM010000002.1, on the reverse strand, counting down.
GTCCGGTACGCGCCACCACCATGCCGGGGTGCGCCTCAACGGCTTCGCCGATCACCCTGGCGTCAGCGCCCAGGGGGTGCGCGCGCATGGCGTCCAGTACCGCGTCCGCATGCCGGCGCGGCACGAAGGCCACCAGCTTGCCCTCGTTGGCGACATACATCGGGTCCAGCCCCAGGATGGCGCAAGCGTTGGCCACGGGTGGGGGGACCGGCACGTTGCGCTCCTGGATGACGACTCCGGTGCCGGAGGCCACCGCGATCTCGTTCAGCACGGCCGCCAGGCCGCCGCGCGTGGGATCGCGCAGCACATGCAGGTCCGGGGTGACCGCGAGCATGGCTTCCACCAGGCCGCCGAGCGCCGCGCAATCACTCTCGACCTCCACGCCGAACTCCAGGCCCTCGCGGACGCTCATGATCGCGACACCGTGGACGCCGATGGCACCGCTGACGATCACGACATCGCCAGGGACGACACGCTGCGGGCGCAGATCGACGCCCGTCGGGATGATGCCGATCCCCGCGGTGTTGATGAAGATCCCGTCACCGTGGCCGGCCTCAACCACCTTGGTGTCGCCCGTCACCACCTCGACCCCCGCGGTGCGCGCGGCCGCACCGAGCGCCTCCGCCACCCCTGACACCACCGAGAGCTCGACGCCCTCCTCCAGGATGAACCCGCAGGAGAGATAGGCGGCGCGGGCGCCGCTCATGGCGAGGTCGTTGACGGTGCCGTTGACAGCCAGGTCGCCGATACTGCCGCCGGGGAAGAACAGCGGCCGCACCACGTAGGAGTCGGTGGAGAACGCCAGCCGGACTCCGCCGAGCGGGACCACCGCGGAGTCGCCCAGCTGCCCGAGCACCTCTCCCCCGAAGGCCGGCGCGAAAATGTGCTGGACGAGCTCGGCGGAGAGCGCACCGCCACCGCCGTGGCCCATCACCACACGGCTCTGGTCACGCAAGGGTGCGGGGCAGGTCCACGCCGTGAGGTCCGGCACCCGCGGTGCGGCGGCCCTCGGCGCGGCGTTCTGTGCGGCGGTGCCGTTCAACGGCGCGTTGAGCTTCGGTACTTCAGTGGTCTCAGACAACGGGGCTCGCCTCCAGCGATGCGTTCGTGATGTCCAGCCGCCGGTAGAGGTAGTACGCGGCGCACGCGCCCTCGCTGGAGACCATCGTGGCGCCGAGCGGCGTACGGGGCGTGCAGAGCGTGCCGAACGCCTCGCATTCATGGGGTTTCAGCAGGCCTTGCAGCACCTCACCGCTGCGGCACTCGGCCGGTTCCCGGGTCTGGATGCCGGTGACGGAGAAGCGGTACTCGGCGTCGTAGTCCCGGTACCGCGAGGACAGCCGCCAGCCGCTGCCGGGGATCGTGCCGATGCCGCGCCAGGCGCGGTCGGTGACCTCGAAGACATCGGCGAGCATCGTCTGGGCGGCGAGGTTTCCCTCGGAGCGGACGGCGCGCGGGTAGGCGTTGTCGACGGTGTGCTCACCGCGTTCCAGCTGCCGGACGGTCCGCCGCACGCCCTCGAGGATGTCGAGAGGTTCGAAGCCCGTCACGACGATCGGCACGCGGAACCGCTCGGCCAGCTCCGGGTACTCCTCGACACCCATCACGCTGCACACATGCCCGGCTGCGAGGAAGGCCTGCACCCGGCAGCTCGGGGACTGCATGATCGCCTCGATCGCCGGGGGCACCCGGACATGGGACACCAGCAGGCTGAAGTTCGCGATGCCCAGCCTGCGCGCCTGATACACCGTCATGGCGTTGGGCGGGGCGGTCGTCTCGAATCCGATGCCGAAGAACACCACCTCCCGGCCCGGGTTCTGCTGGGCGATCCTCAGGGCGTCGAGCGGCGAGTAGACGACCCGTACATCGCCGCCCTCGCTGCGGACCTGGAACAGATCGCGCCCCGTACCCGGCACCCGGAGCATGTCGCCGAAGGAGCAGAAGATCACCTCGGGGCGGGAGGCGATCTCCAGCGCCTTGTCGATGACTTCGAGCGGGGTGACGCACACGGGACAACCCGGCCCGTGGATCAGTTCCACCTGGTCAGGGAGCAACTGGTCGATGCCGTGCCGGATGATGGTGTGCGTCTGTCCCCCACAGACCTCCATCAGTGCCCATGGTCTGGTCACGGTGGAGTGGATGTCGTCGAGCAGGCGACGCGCCAGGTCGGGGTCCTGGAACTCGTCGATGTACTTCACTTCTGTGCCTCCTGGGATACGTCGATGCCGGCGGGCAGCGGGGATCCGCCGGCCTCCGCCGCCAGTTCCCACGGATCGCCGAACTCCTCCTGGAGCATCCCGAGCGTGGCGAAGAGCTCGAGTGTCTGCTTGGCCGACTCCTCGTCCAGGCGCTGCAGGGCGAACCCCACATGGACGATGGCGTATTCGCCGACCTGGAGGTCCGGGAGATATTCCAGGCACACCTCCTTGACGACGCCGCCGAAATCGACGTTGGCCATTCGGGTGCCGTCGCGTTCCTCGATGTCCAGGACTCTCCCGGGTACCGCCAGGCACATGGGCCTCTCCTCGCTGTCGGTGTTTCGTCGCCCGGTCTTGCCGGGACGCGTCGTCAATCGCTGCCTCTGCGCGGGGCATCGGCATGTGCGGCCACCATCAGCTGACCGAGCGCCAGTCCCCCGTCGTTGGGAGGAACCCGGTGGTGGCGCAGGACGTGGAAGCCGTCCTCGCGCAGCGCCCGTGCGCACGCCGAGGAGAGCAGGGCGTTGCCGAACACACCGCCGGTCAGGGCGACCGTGTCCAGCCCGTGCTGTTCTCGCGCTCTGACGCAGAAGTCGCGTACGAGGCCGCTGACCGCTCGGTGGAAACGCGCAGCGATGAGGGCCGAGGCCGTGCCCGCCCGTACGTCGTCGACGACTGCTTCCAGGACCGGTGCAGGGTCAGCGGTCGCTCCCCCGCCGAGCGCATCCGAAGGCCGCACGGCGAAGGCGTAGCCGACGCCGTTGTCCACCGGCGCGTTCAGGGCGGCGGCCTCCAGCTCGATGGCTGCCTGGGCTTCGTATCCGGACTGATGGCATACGCCCGCGAGCGACGAGACAGCATCGAAGAGCCGCCCCATGCTGGAGGTGGGCACGCAGTTCAGGCCCCGCTCCAACTGGCGCTCCAGCAGGCGGAGTTCGCCGGGAGGGCATGCGGCCGTGCACGGAAGGTCCGGCGACCAGGCGATGCCGGCCGCGCGCAGATGTGCGAGTGCCATACGGTACGGCCGCCGCACCGTGGCGTCGCCTCCCGGCAGCGGGACGTTGGCGAGGTGCCCGAAGCGGGTGAACCCGGCGTAGTCCGCCAGCAGGATCTCCCCGCCCCACACCGACCCGTCGTCACCGTAGCCAGTGCCGTCGAACGCCACCCCGATCACCCGCCGGCCATCGTCCAGTCCGTGCTCGGCCATCACGGCGGCGATATGGGCGTGATGGTGCTGGACCCGTACGACCGGCCGGGCGGCCGCGTGCCGCGCGGCCCACTGCCCGGACCGGTAGCCGGGATGCCGGTCGGCCGCCAGCAGCTCGGGTTTCACCCCGGTGATCGACTCCAGCTGCGTTTCGGCGCACTCGAACGCCTGCTGTGTGGCCAGGTCGTCCATGTCTCCGATATGGGCGGACAGCCAGGCCCTGCGACCTTCGGCGAGACAGAACGCGTTCTTCAGATCGCCCCCCACGGCGAGAGCCGCCCGCACGGGTACGGGCAGCACGAGAGGCAAGGGGGCGTAGCCGCGGGCGCGGCGGACCGTCAGCAGCTCCCCGTCGCACACACGCACCACCGAGTCGTCGCACGGCACATGGATCCGGCGGTCATGCGTGAGCCAGGCGTCGGCCAGGTGCGCCAGCCGGGTCAGCGCGTCGGCGTCGTCGGTGACGATCGGTTCCCCCGCCAGATTCCCGCTGGTCATCACGAGCAGGCGCGGCCCGTCGGTGTCCCCGGGCAGACCGAGCAGCAGATGGTGCAGCGGTGTGTAAGGGAGCATCACCCCGAGATCGGGGCTTCTCGGGGCGACTTCCCGCGAGGGGCACCAAGGCCCCGGCCGCGGCGGAGCACCGGCACGGCGGCGCAGCAGAACGATGGGCCTGACGTCGCCCGTCAGCAGGCTTCGCTCCTCGGGGCCCAGGTGCACCAGGTGCTCGATGTCGGCGATCCCCCTGGCCATCAGGGCGAACGGCTTGTCTCCGCGGGCCTTGCGGCGGCGCAGCGTGGCCACGGCCCGGGAGTTGGCGGCATCGCAGGCGAGGTGGTAGCCGCCGAGGCCCTTCACGGCGAGGATCGCCCCGCGGGACAGCAGCCTGCGGGCCTCGGCGACGGGGTCCGCGGCGGATACGGATCTGGGCGGGCCGCCTGTGTCCGGTGGCGCCACGAGCAGCCGCAGGCGGGGGCCGCAGGCGTGACAGGCGACGGGCTGCGCATGAAAGCGGCGGTCGGCCGGATCGGCGTACTCGCGGGCGCAGTGGGCGCACATCGGGAAGTCGGCCATGGTCGTGTGCGAACGGTCGTACGGAAGGCCGCTCACGATGGTGAAGCGCGGGCCACAGTGCGTACAGGTGATGAAAGGGTGCCGGTGGCGCCGGTCGGCAGGATCGGCCAGTTCCGCGAGACAGGCGGCGCAGGTTGCCATGTCCGGGCAGACCAGGGTGCGCGCGGGCCCGTCCGCCGTGGAGCCGGCGATGATGAACCCGTCACCGCCCGCGACGGGGACCTCCCGATGGTCAACGGACTCCACCTGGGCGAGCGGTGGGGCATCCGCGGAGATCCGCTCGCAGAACAGGGATACGGCAGACGGTGTCCCTTCGACTTCCGCGACAACGCCCTCACCGGTGTTGGTCACATGGCCGACCAGGTCCAGCCCGGTGGCGAGTGTGTACAGGAACGGTCGGAATCCGACGCCTTGAACCACGCCCCGGACGGTGACCCTCCTGCGCTGAACCGCCTCCTCGACGACGGCGACGACCGGCTGCGGACCACTCACGAGCAGGACTGCGCCATGGCGCCGGAGCCCGCCGCATCGGTGTGCGCCCCGTGATCGTGGCGATGTTCGTGGCGGTGGAGACTCTGCCGACCGGCCATGACAGGCGCGTGGACCGCCCCGCCGCCGGCCACCGCCGTCGCGCGGTCGAGCAACGCGCCGACCCCGTCGCCCCGTCGCGCGGAGGTCAGCAGCACTTCCACCCCCGGGTTGACCTGTGCGACGTTCGCGCGGAATGCCGCCTCGTCGAACTCGACGGCGCCTGCGATGTCGGTCTTGGTCACCACCACCACGTGCGCCAGACCGAAAGCGGTGGGGTACTTCAGCGGCTTGTCCTCCCCTTCCGTCACGGAGGCGAGCACGACCCTCAGGGACTCGCCGAGGTCGTACGAGGCCGGACAGACGAGGTTGCCGACGTTCTCCACGAACAGCAGCCGGGTGTCCTCGGGGAGCCATCCGTCCAGGTGCCGGCCCAGCATCCCGGCCTCCAGGTGGCACAGACCGTCGGTCAGAACCTGCTTGACCGGGACTCCTGAACGGGCCAGGCGTACGGCGTCGTTCTCGGTGGCGAGGTCGGCGGTCAGGGCCGCGACCCGTACCCCCCGCCCCCGGGCGAGCAGCAGCTCACCCTCCAGCAGCGCGGTCTTCCCGCTGCCGGGGCTGGACAGCAGATTGACGACCGTGGTCCCGCGGGCAGCGAGTTCGGCGCGCAGCGCGTCCGCGGTCGCGTCGTTCTTGGCGAGCACCGCCTGTTGCAGATCGACCACACGGCACATGCTTCAGCGCTCCTCGGAGATGTGTTCACGGGTGCGTTCGTGCGCCTGGCCGTCGTCCCAGTGCACGCTGACGATCTGCAGTTCACGGCCGGAGAGCAGTTCGGCACTCGCCTCGCCGCACACCGGGCAGCACAGCTGCGGGGGCATACCGACCGCCCATTCGTCCGCGCACTGCCTGCAGCGGGCGCGGCCGGTCACGGTCTCCGCGACCAGTTCGGCGCCCTCCAGAACGGTCCCGGCACAGGCCAGTTCGAAGCAGAAGGAGAGGGCGTCGGGGACCACGCCGGCGAGCTCGCCGACCTGGAGGCGTACGGACCTCACCGCGATGACACCGCCTGCCTCGGCCGCCGCCTGCTCCACCTGGCCGACGACAGCCACCGCGATGGACATCTCGTGCATCGCTCTCCGTCCTGGCACAGGCCGACCGCAATGACCGCCCTGGGCCCATATCGGCGGCGCCCGGCACCTACGAGGCGGACCGCCGGGGCCCGTTCGGCACCATTACAGGCGGGGACCCGGCGGCGGGGAGACCGGCACGCCGACACCGCACGGCCGCGTACACCGTTCGGTGCAGCCCTCGGCCGTTTCTGGGCGACATCTCGAAGGGCGCGGTGGCGAACCGCCGCGGCGGGCGGGCCGAGTCGTACCGACTCCGCAAGCGCGTCGGGCCACAGGAAGTGGGGTGCTGCTGCGGGCGACCTGCGCCGACACAGCGGTGCGGTCGGTCGCCTCACATCCTGCGGATGCGCAGATAGCGCATGATGTCGGGCAGGAACTGCTTGACGAACACAGCCAGAGCGGTGGCGGTCACCGCGCTCGCAGCCACAGCTGTGGCGGTCGTCGCGGTGTGGTTGACGGTCTTTTTCATGCTGTTCTCCTCACTTCGCGGCCTCGCCGACCGCAGCCCGCGACGCGGGCGATCCCTGCTTCTCGTCCCGCAGCACGCCCATGATCAGCCGTACGGCCTCCGGCACCGCGGCGGCCACGGGTGGACTGAGGCCGATGCCTTCCTCCACACAGCCCGGTTCGCATCCCACGACCAGCGTGCGCCGCGGCGGGCGGGCGCCCGTGCCGGAGCACAGGGTCTCCAGGAGGCAAAGGACCGCGTCGGGGGACATCCGGTGCCCGTCGAGCAGCGCTTCCTGCGACTCGATACCGCCCGTGCCGTCGGGTTCGATCAGATACACCGTGCCGGGGACACCGCCACGGGCGGTGGCATCGACCAGGACGAGCGTGTCGTAGCCGTCGAGAAGCTGGTACGCCAGGTGCAGGCCCCGTACGCCGATGTCCACGACCTCGGCGTGCTCGGGGAGCCGTTCCTCGGCCAGCCTGCGCACGGTCTCGACCCCGAAGCCGTCGTCGCCGAGGAAGATGTTTCCCACCCCCGCCACGAGAGTCCGGTCGCTGCTGTGCGGAAGCCGGTTCATACGTCCTCCAGCGGGGTGACCTCGTCGGGCTGGAAGTACAGGAACCGGCCCTGCTCACGGCGGATGTCGGCGCCTGGATCGCCCTCCACGGTCACGGCCAGGTGCACTGCCCCGTCCACGTCGCGCAGCACGGCCTCGACCCTGGCGCTGCAGCCGTGCAGAAACAGATCCTGTGCGTCGGTGCGCCGCAGACCCGGCCGCAGCAGCACGCGGCTGCCCGCGCCCAGCGACCGGCCGTCCACCACGACCCGGTCGCGCGCCGGGTCGAAGCCGGAATCGCTCGCCGGGTCCCACCACGGGGTGTCCGGCGCCTGAACCCCGTACTCGTCGGGGAAGCCGCCGGGGGCCGGCAAAGGTGCGTCCGACGCGTCGGGTCCGGTCACCTCCCGCAGCGCACGCACCGCGCCGTGCAGCCTCTCAAGAACCTCGGGGGGCATCGAGTCGGCCAGGTCGATCACCGCGGCCGCCCGCTCGTCGGTGCCCCGGGCCTCGCGCTTCTCCTCGTCGGTGAGGGCCGCGGTGCGCAGCGCGAGGATCTCGTCGATCTCGGTGGCGTCATAGAGCGCCCCGGGGCTCTCGGGGGCGATGGCGGCGTGGTCCTCCAGGATGATCGGGGACGACAGCACCACGTCCGCGCGGCCGGGTTCGCCGGCGAGGACCGGCCAGGTGTGCAGATTGCGACAGGACGCGATCGCTCCCCTGGCCCACTCGGGCGGATCCGTCATCGACAGGAACGACCCGGCGCTGAGGCCCATCAGGAGGTGCGCGGCCACCAGCGAGCGCGGCAGCGCGGCGTCACGGTCCGCGGTCGTGCCGTCCGGCGGGGTCCATGGGCTGGTGTTCTCCAGGACGGCCGTCAGCCGCAACACCCGGTAGGGCCCGTCGAGTTCACGCGCGGACAGCCGCAAGGCGCCGCTGATCTCCTCACGACAGCGGATCAGACGGCCCACTGTCCGGCCGACCGCGTCGAGGACAGGCTCGGTCTCCTCGCGCGCGAGGCGGGTGAATTCAAACGAGACACCGTCGCCGGTCAGGTCGGCCACGCTGGTGACCACCTCGACACGTTCCTCGACGCCCTCGTCCCAGGGCACCAGGACGCGGTCCTCGAGATGGAGTTCGGGCACCGTCTCGAAGCCGCCGTCCTGCCGGGCCCGTTGCACGGTCCGGCGCTGGGCGTGCAGGAAACGCACCTCGACCGTCAGCGTCGCGCCCGCCTTCGGTTCCATCAGGCATTCGGTGCGCTGGAAGTCGTACTCCTCGCACTCGGCGCCCCAGGCGGGCGGTACGAGCACCCCGAACTGCCAGCGCAGCCGGTTCTTGGCCGCCGAGGCCCGGTAGGGATACAGCACATAGCCCTCGAAGAGAACAGCGTCGGCCACCTGGCGCGCGACGGCGAACCGGGCTTCCGCCCCGGGTGCGAAGGCAGTTGTCGTCACGGTGCCGGCCTCCCGGTGGCGCGTGGCAGCAAGGCGGCGGTCAGGGCGCGGCCCTCCGGCGGGTCGGGCGCGCCCGCCTCGGCCAGCAGGGCCTTCACGGCCGCCTCCCAGGAGGGCAGCGCCCGCCGGGAACGGAAGGCGAGCAGCGCGTCCACGGTGTCGCGGGGCAGCCGGATCCAGCCGCAGCCGGGGAAGTGCTGCTCGACCATCTCCTGCCAGGCCTTCACCGGCATCCGGAACGCAGCCTCCCGGTCCCACGGCACCGGTTCGACGCGGAAACCGCCCGATCCGGTGAACGCCGTTCCGGAGAAGAGCATGAGCAGCGGCACCTCGCCCGCTTCGAGGGCGTTGAAGTACCGGGTGGCGGCGACGTCCATGTCGTAGGTGCACGGCACGGCGAGGTCGGTCTCCGTCTCCCCGGTGAAGCCGGGGACCATGTGCGAGACCTGGGCGAACTGAACCGGCTGGAGCGTGCTGCCCCAGCGCGAGCGCTCTCCGAAGAGGTCCGCGAGACCGTCGGCCTCCGCGGGCTCGTAGCCGCGCCGGGCGGGCTCGATGCGGATCTGGCAGCGCAGGGCCAGCGCATGCACACGGGCGTTCTCGGACGCGGTGATGCGCAGCCGGAAGACGAGGGTGGGACCGGCGGCGTACTGGTCGGCCCGTACGCCGGTGCAGGTGAAGGCGAACTCCGTCATGGCCGGTCCTCTCCCTGCACCGGCCGGGCGCGGCGCCCGACATGCTCGAAGAACGCCTCCAGATCGGCCCGGGCCTCGGCCCCGCCGTCAAAGCCCTGCCACAGCAGCCGCATGCGGCCCACCAGTTCGTAACAGATGTCGATCGGGACCAGATAGCACTCGGCCCGGCCCTGCGTGCGGCGCAACAGCAGCGCCTCCACGTCGGGTTCGAGGAGCCGGGCCAGCCGGCTGCCGCCGAGCACGCTCTGCCAGGCGGACGGCTCGAGTTCGCTCTCGGTCGCGCCGGCCGGGCTCGGGTAGAGGGCGACCAGCCGGTCGAGCGCCGCGTTGCGGAAGAAGAAGGCGACGCCGACCGGGATCTGCAGGAGTTCCCACGCACTGTCGTCCAGGCGATGGTCCGCGTCGGACAGATAGCGGTCCGGAACAGCCCGGAAGCGGCCGCCCGCGGCACCCGGCCGCTCGAACAGGAGGGCACACGAGACGCAGGCACAGGCAAGTGCCCGCTTCTCCGTGTCCACCAGGTGGCGGTGGCCGTCGTCGGCCACCGCCACGCCGCACAGCTCGCAGCGTTCCAGCCGGAGTGGACGCTCCGTCAGAAACCGGCGCAGGCCCCGCGGTTCTCCGGCCGGCCCACGAGGCTGCGGCCGGACCAGAGGCGCGCTCACGGCGTCTTCGCCGTGGCCGGTCCGGACGCCGTGGCGGCCGTGCGAGCTGTCCCGATCTGGAGCAGAGCCGGCTCCCGGGAGACGCCGACCGGCTCCACTTCCACCGCGGTCACCTCGGGCGCGAAACAGGCGATCGCGTCCTCGACCGCCTGCTGCGCCGCCGCACCGGTGCTCGCGCAGCCGCATCCCGCACCGCCGGAAGACCGCAGGCGCAGGGTTGCCGTGGCGTCGTCGAAGCCCACCACCTCCCAGGCAGGGTCGCCGACCGTGTCCAGGGCACGCGCGATCCGAGTGGCGGTGTCCTCGGGGTTCAGGTCGTGCAGGACCAACAGGCTCGAGACCAGTTCGTCCGCGAGCAGCCCGGCCAGGGCGCTGCCCGAGGGTCTGCCGGCGGCGGGGGCTTCGAGCAGTCGGACGATACGGGCCAGCCCGGCACCGTAGAAGTCCATCAGGACCCGGACCAGTTCCTCGGCCCCGGCACGCGCCGACTCGTCTCCGGTGGCGGCCAGCCGTTCGAGCACTTCCTCCACGCGGCGTCCGGCCTGCTCCGCGTTCATCACCCTGGCGGCCGGCGGCGCGGCGTTGTGGGCTGTCGCGCTCATCCGGCGAGACCGCTCAGTCCGGTGGGCACGTGCATCGACTTCACGGTCTTTCCGCCGCCGACGTACATGTGCACGCCGCAGGGCAGACAGGGGTCGAAGCTGCGCACCGTGCGCATGATGTCGATGCCCTTGAAGTTCTCCGGGGAGTTCTCCTCGAAGATCGGGGTGTTCTGCACGGCGTCCTCGTACGGACCGGGGGTGCCGTATGTGTCGCGGGTGCTGGCGTTCCACGGGGTCGGCGGGTAGGGGTGGTAGTTGGCGATCTTCCCGTCCCGGATGACCATGTGGTGGGAGAGGACGCCGCGCACGGCCTCGGTGAATCCGACGCCGATGGACTCGTCCGGCACCTCGAACTTCTCCCAGGTCTGGGTGCGGCCGGCGCGTACTTCGTCGAGGCCCTTTTCGGCGCAGTGCAGGGCGATGGCCGCGGCGTAGGCCTGGAAGTAGGTGCGGGCGCGGTTGCGTTCCAGCGCGTTGCTCCAGCGCGGGATCTTCCACTCGAAGGTGGTTTCGGGCTTGGTCATCGTGCGCGGCAGGTTGATGAGGACGCTGTGCCCGGTGGCCTTGACGTAGCCGACGTCGACGAGCCCGGAGAGAGCCGTGGACCACAGGCGGGCAATGGGGCCGCCTCCGGTGTCCAGCGGCAGGTAGTCCGTGCCGTCGAACCAGCGGGGGGACATCACCCAGCTGTACTTGTCGTTGAAGTCGCGCTTCTGCGGGGCGGGGATGGTGTGCTGGTTCCACGGGTGGCGCGGGTCGACCGGGTTGCCGAGCGGGTCGTGGGTGACGAACTGCTCCTGGCCCTGCCAGTCGTCGTAGTACGAGCTGCCCAGCAGGATGCGGATGCCGAGGTTGATCTCGGTGAGGTCGTTGGTGACGAGCTTCCCGTCGACGATGACGCCGGGGGTGACGAACATCTTCCGTCCCCAGTCGGTCATGTTGGCGTAGGTGAAGTCGCAGTACTCGGGGTCGTTGAGGGCGCCCCAGCAGCCGAGCAGCACGCGGCGGCGGCCGACCTCCTCGTAGCCGGGCAGGGCCTCGTAGAAGAAGTCGAACAGGTCGTCGTGCAGCGGGACGACGCGCTTCATGAACTCCACGTAGCGCATGAGGCGGGTGAGGTAGTCGGTGAAGAGCTGTACGGAGGCGATGGTGCCCACGCCGCCCGGGTAGAGCGTGGAGGGATGCACATGGCGGCCCTCCATCAGACAGAACATCTCGCGGGTGTAGCGGCTCACTTGGAGGGCTTCGCGGTAGAACTCGCCCTCGATCGGGTTGAGCGAGCGCATGATGTCGGCGATCGTGCGGTAGCCGTGCTCCCCGGCATGGGGCGCCTCGGTGCGCTCGGCGAGTTCGAGGACGCCGGGGTTGGTCTCGCGGACCATCTTTTCGCAGTAGTCGACCCCGACCAGGTTCTCCTGGAAGATGTTGTGGTCGAACATGTACTCGGCGGACTCGCCGAGGTTGATGATCCACTCACCGAGGTGTGGGGGCTTCACCCCGTAGGCCATGTTCTGTGTGTACACCGAACATGTGGCGTGGTTGTCGCCGCAGATCCCGCAGATGCGGCTGGTGATGAAGTGCGCGTCCCGGGGGTCCTTGCCGCGCATGAAGACGCTGTAGCCACGGAAGACCGACGAGGTGCTGTAGCACTCCGCGACCCGCTTCTGCTTGAAGTCGATCTTTGTGTGGATGCCGAGACTGCCCACGATCCGGGTGATCGGATCCCAGGACATTTCCACCAGGCCACTGCCGTCGCCGGCCGCCTTCGTCTTCGGTGCCATCGTGTGTGCCGTGCCCTTCTTCAAGCTTCAAGCGGGAGGTCGGATCGCGCGGAGAGGTCTGGTTCGGATGAGATGGAGGATCACCAGGGCGGCCGGTAGCCGGTGGTCAGCTTCTGACCCGTGTGGCGCCACTTCGGCTCCTTGTCCACGGTCTTGAGCGTCATGGACCGCAGCCTGCGGATCACCGCCCCGTACGCTCCGCTCGCCGCGCTCGAGACCCTGGCGCCGGGCGGTTCGTCCATGAACGGCATGAACTTGTCCGGGAATCCCGGCATGGTGCAGGCGATGCAGATGCCACCGACGTTCGGGCAGCCGCCGATTCCGCTCATCCAGCCGCGCTTGGGGACGTTGCACTTGACGACGGGACCCCAGCAGCCGAGCTTGACCAGGCACTTGGGCGAGTCGTAGGCCTCCGCGAACTGTCCCTGCTCGTAGTAGCCGGCCCGGTCGCACCCCTCGTGCACGGTGGCTCCGAACAGCCAGGTCGGCCGGAGCTTGTCGTCCAGGGGGATCATCGGAGCCGCGCCTGCCGCCTGGTAGAGCAGGTAGGTCAGAGTTTCGGAGAAGTTGTCGGGCTGGATCGGGCAGCCGGGCACGCACACGATCGGGATGCCGGCCTTGGACGTCCAGTCCCAGCCCAGGTAGTCGGGCACGCCCATCGCGCCGGTCGGGTTGCCGGCCATGGAGTGGATGCCGCCGTAGGTGGCACACGTGCCAATGGCGACGACGGCCAGCGCCTTGGGAGCGAGCCGGTCGATCCACTCACTGGTGGTGATCGGCTGGCCGGTTTCCGGATTGTCGCCGAAGCCGCACCAGTAGCCCTCCGGCTTGATCGCCTCGTTGGGGACGGACCCCTCGATCACCAGAACGAAGGGGTCGATCTCACCGCGCTCGCCCTTGAAGAACCATTCGATGAACGTGTCCGCACCCCCGACCGGACCGCATTCGAAGTCGATCAGGGGCCAGTGCACGGCGATCTTCGGCAGGCCGGGCAGCGCGCCGGTGACGATCTCCTCAATGCTCGGCTGCATCGCTGCCGTCAGCGCGACCGAGTCACCGTCGCAGCTCAGTCCGGCGTTGATCCAGAGGATGTGGATGGGGGAAGCGTCGTCGGCGGGCGCCCCGGTGGCGTCCGTGGCGTCGGCTGCGGTCGGCGTGGCTGCATTCATCGGAGCGCCCTCTCGGGGAGGTATGAGTTGAAAGTCCGCATTGTGAACCCACCCTTCTTGCTAGCAGGCATCCGGTGCCGGAGCCGAGTTTTCGAGGTCCGGTCCAGTGACGCGGGCTTCCGGCCGGGGCTGATCCCTCGCTCTCCCCCGGGGCGCGGGTACATCCAGGTGCGGCGGCGTACGCAGGGGCTTCTCCTTGAGGACGAATGCGCGTCGCAAGGCGTGGTACGGGGCGCGCGGGTCGGAGAAGGTCGCCAGCATGCGGGCCAGCTCCTCCTCGCGGAAGGCAGCGAGCGGCTTGAGACTCTCCTGGCGGTCCCGTTCCGCCTTCTTCGCAGCGATCCGTGACTGGACCGCGGGCAGCGACGCGAGGTGCCCGGCGAGCCGGCCGACCTCTTCGGTGAAGTCCTGTGGGGTGCATTCGATCAGCCGGTCGACGAGGCCAAGCCGCTGCGCGGCCGTCCCGCTCACCGGCAGAGCCTGGCGCGTCAGACGCTCGGCCACCGCCGCCCCGACGCGACGCGGGAGCGTGTACGTCCAGTACTCCGAGCCGTACAGCCCCATCAGGCGGTAGTGCGGATTCAGCACGGCGCCCGATCTGCACCACACCTCGTCCGCCGCGAGTGCGAGCATCGCCCCGCCCGCACCGGCATGCCCGCCGACCGCGGAGACCACCAGCCGGTCCGTGGTCGTCAGGACGGCCTCGACCAGGTCGTCGATGGCGTTGATGTTGGCCCAGGACTCCGCACCGGGGTCTTCGGCCGCCTCGATGACGTTGAGGTGGATGCCGTTGGAGAAGACCCTGCTGCCGCCGAGCACCAGCACCGAGGTGGGACGCGAGCAGGCATCCCGGTAGGCCGCAAGCAGACGACGGCACTGCGTGGTGCTCATCGCGCCGCCGGGGAACGAGAACGAGAGGAAGCCGACGTTGCGCTCTTCCCGGTAGCTGATGTCGGTCCAGGTACTGCGCTGCGCGTCCGGACGCAGGGGCGCGGGACGCTCCGGCAGGGAGGGCAGCCTGCCGGCCAGCGCCTGAACGGCAGGCAGCTTGAACGTGGCGGGCTGCCCGGGCCTGCGCCGGGCCCGCAGCTCGGGAATCCACACGGCGCCGTCCGTCGTCGCCCTGCAGACCGCCCCGGCTCTGGTGGCGAGCAGTTCGCCGGGCTGCCCGCGCAGTTCGTCCTCGGGGTGGCCCCCGTGCAAGTACCACTCGTCGCCGAGCAGTTCGTCCAGTACGCCGGGCTGCGAGTCCGCGGCGCGCAGCTTGCGGGCGATCGCCTCGGTGGGCTCCGAAGCCCAGTCGATCCGCCGGACGCTCTGATCGAGATATGGCCGGGTGCGGCCGGTTCCTCGCCCGCTCTCGGCGGTCTGCGCCTGGGGTGTGTACGTCCCTGCGGCGAACCGCTCCACCGCCAGCAGTACGGCCGCCACCGCGGCGTCGGACACCTCACCGCGGTACACGTCGCTCTTGGACAGCGGCGGCATCGGGCAGGCGACCGAGGCCCAGATGTCGCCTGCGTCCATCTCCGCATTGGCCTGCAGGACGGTCACGCCCCACTGGCCGGCGTTCTCGTGAATCGCCCAGTCGAGGGACGAGGGCCCACGGTCGCCCACGGGTCCCGGGTGGACGACGAGACACGTGTGCGCGGACCACACCTCGCGAGGGATGGCCGTCTTCAGTATCGGCGCGACGACGAGCTGCGGCTCGTGCCGGCGTACGGCGTCCGGCAGGGACTCCTCGTGCAGTGCGAGTTCCACCGCCACGGTGTGACCGCGGTCCCCCAGTTCGGCGTGGAGCCGCTGGGTGAGGCTGTTGAACGCGCCGGCGACGAGCAGGATGTGCAAGGCAGTCCTCCCAGCGAGCAACGTCTCCGGCAGGGACTCCCCCGGCCGCCTGTGATCGTCGAGTACGCCTGACCGGCAATGGCCGACGCGGAGCCGCGGGGTCACCCTAAAGCGGACATAATGACCGCCACCCGGCGGTTTGGGTCCTACCGGTCGCGGCCGGCGCGCATGGTCTCCACGGGTCGGGTAGGCACGTCGTATGACTCTTCAGCACCCCGCCGACCGAGGTGGCGACAAGCGCGGATGGTTCGCCCAGCTGGCGGAGCACGCCTCGAACTTCACCAGCTCACCGGCCTTTTTCGGCTTCTGCCTGGCCGTGGTGGCCGCCGCCGCCATCGCACACGCCGTAAAACTTCCGTCCGAGTGGCTGCTGCTCGCCGGAGACTCGATGACTGCCGTCGCCCTGCTGCTCCTGGCCCTGCTCAAGAACGCGGAACGGCGGGCCGAGCGGGCGATCCAGCGCAAGCTCGACGCCATCGCCGCAGCGCTGCTGGAGATGCAGGAAGGGAAAACCGGCCAGGCCTTCGACGACCTCAGGAAGGCGATCCGCGTCGAAGAGGAGACCTGACGGATACGACTGGCTTAGAGCCCCCTGAGGCGCGCCGGACCCGACATGATCACAAAAACCGCAATCGAAGGTACGCCGTGGCCCGTCGTTTGAATGAGGTGGCGGGCGTACGCCGACTGGCGTGAGGACGCCCCTGACGCATGGGGGCTGCGGCTGATCGCTACCAAACGGACCGTCCACGCAGCGCTGTTGGCGGAAGGCCGGCTCGGCCACCTGACTGGCGACGTCGAGCGCGGTACCGGGGCGCCGGTGGAGCGACTGGCCGTGGCCGGGTCGGAAGGACCGCACTGCGACGAGGTTCCGCCCTTCGTCCAGGAGATCCAGCCGGGTCCGGCACTCCGCCCCCGGCCATCCGCGGTGGGGATCATGGTGCTCGAACCCGCGGCCTCATGACAACCGTCACATCGACTTCATGTTCTGAGGCCGCTGGATAGTAGATGACACTCCGGCGACATAAGAGATTTGTCCATCTTGAATTGGACATATCCCGCACGGCGTTTGACGGCATT
The DNA here is from genome assembly GCF_050936555.1 of Streptomyces sp. CA-135486. Classification (NCBI taxonomy): domain Bacteria; kingdom Bacillati; phylum Actinomycetota; class Actinomycetes; order Kitasatosporales; family Streptomycetaceae; genus Streptomyces; species Streptomyces sp. CA-135486. The sequence continues at coordinate 3,509,201 of NZ_JBNJMM010000002.1, read as the reverse complement.
CGATCCGCTCGGCCCTTTCGCCCGCCCATGGGGTGCATAGGGACTTCTGACGGAGCGACAGAACTTCCCGTGAAGCCCCCCTGGGTCGGACAAGCACGACTGTGCGCCTATTGCAAGAGGCCTCCACTACTACTAGCCGGGGTAGTACTAACCCCCGTTGCCTTGTGCCCGCCGCGGTCCTAAGAATGACGGCCCGCAAGGCGTCTCCGCAGCTCAGGCATGGTCTGTGCCGAGCCGGCCACTCAGGGACGCTCCGCGATCAGCGAGTGAGGTCACGCATGAGGAAGCATCGCAGGAAGTCGCGCTACCGGCAGATCACCATCGCTGCCGTCGCCATAGGCGCCGTGGGTGTGCCCTCCGTCGCCATGGCCTGTCTGGACCACCAGGAGAACGGGGGCAGTCAGTCCTACGGACATTGGAAGGGTGCCCGCTCCGATCACCGATGGACCGAAGCCCATTGGGGCCCGAAGCCGACTGCGCGAGCATCGAAGAAGCCCACCGCGACTCCGAGCGCTTCGAAAACCACCACGCCTCCCAGGGCCCCGAAAACCACCGCGGCTCCCAGCGCCCGGAAAACCACTGCGGCTCCGAGCGCTCCGAAAACCACTGCCCCGGCTTCCGGGTTTTCGGCCCGCATCGTGCAACTCGTCAACAGCGAGCGCAGCAAGGTCGGGTGCGCACCGCTGGTCGTGGACGCGAAACTGGCAAAGGCCGCTCAGGATCACAGCAAGGACATGGCAGCCCATCGCAACATGTCCCACACGGGCTCCGACGGATCATCTCCGGGCGACCGGATCCAGCGTGCCGGTTACAGCTGGAGCACCTACGGCGAGAACGTCGCCTACGGGTACACCACACCCGAGAGCGTGATGGCGGGCTGGATGGCCAGCCCCGGCCACAAGCGCAACATCCTCAACTGCTCGTTCAAGGAGATCGGCGTCGGCCTCGCGCAGCCCGGCAGTTACTGGACGCAGGACTTCGCAGCGGCCCGATAGCGAGCACAACGAGTCCGGCAACCACGGCCGGCTCCGCGGCCCGCGGGCATGGACTCCGAAGCGCCCCGGTCCCCGCCGGGACCGGGGCGCCTCATCACGCTGCCAGGAACGGAATGCCAGGCGTCAGCCGGTGTAGGCCGCGAAGATCCTCGAGAACTCGTATGGAGACTGCGGGATGTTCGTGCACATGTAGGGGGCGCCCGTGCACGCGTTGCGGTCGCGTGTCGTCACCCAGAAGGCAAGCTCTCCAAGGCGCTTGCCCTGTGCGAAGGGGACCAGCTGACGTGCGTCGGCCTGGTCGTAGATGCGTCCGTCGTCGTTCTGGCCGAGCATCGGCGTCACGCCGACCAACGCCCACAGCTGGGCGTCGATCCTGGCCGGGTACAGCGACTTCAGCTGGGTGAAGGTGCTCTGCGCCGCCTGTACCGCGGCGTCGCCGTAGTCGATGCCGCGGTAGTAGTCCATGGCCATGACGTTCAAAACGTCCAGGTTCAAACGGCACGGCGTCAAGACGAAGCACCGTCACACAGTCGGACTCCGCGCCCTCTCGCGTGCGGTGACTCCATCGCACAGGTGCCCGATGCCCCAACACGCTTTCCACAGGGCTGAGATGGCGGTCGGCTTCGGTGCTGGAAGGGCAGACCTGACGCTCTATCGTGGAGACCATGTCCACCCCTGAACTGATCCGCATCGTCTCCCGGGACTCGCCCATGGCGCTCGCCCAGGTGGAGCGCGTGCGCAGCGAACTGGCCGCCCTCCATCCCGGCATCCGCACCGAGGTCGTCGCCGTCAAGACGACCGGCGACAAGTGGATGGGCGACCTCTCTCAGGTCGAAGGCAAAGGGGCGTTCACCAAGGAGGTCGACGCGGCTCTGCTCGCCGGCGAGGCCGATCTGGCGGTGCACTGCGTCAAGGACGTGCCCGCCGACCGGCCCCTGCCGGCCGGTACGACGTTCGCAGCGTTCCTCAAGCGCGACGACATCCGCGACGCCCTCATCCATCCCGACGGGCTCACCCTCGATCAGCTCCCGGCCGGCACGAGAATCGGGACCTCGTCCGTACGCCGCATCGCCCAACTCGCCGCCTCGCACCCGCGGCTTATCTGCGTCCCGATGCGCGGCAACGCCAACCGCCGCCTGGACAAGCTCGCCGCGGGCGAGGCCGACGCGCTGCTCCTGGCGGTGTCCGGCCTGGAACGCATCGCCCGTACGGACGTGATCAGCGAAATCCTTGCGCCCGAGGTGATGTGCCCACCGATCGGCGCGGGCATCCTGGCGCTCCAGTGTCGCGAGGGCGACACCGAGCTGATCGATACGGTCAGCGGCCTCGGCGACCCCGATGCCCACCGCGAGGCCACCGCGGAGCGCATGTTCCTCCACGTCCTGCAGGGCCACTGCAACAGCCCGATCGCCGGGTACGCCAAGGCCGGGCGCAATGGCGACCTCTCCCTTCGGGCCTGCGTGTTCACCCCCGACGGGAAGACCGTCCTCAACGCACACGAGTGGGCGGGCCCTCTCGACCCGGCCACCCTCGGCACCTCCGTCGCCGTCTCGCTCCTGCGCCAGGGTGCACGGGAGCTGATCGACTCGATCGCGCACTGACGGGGGCCTCCACCGCACATGGGACAGCGCAGCCGCTGGGGGACGGCCGCGCTGTCACGAGCTGATCCTCCGGTCAGCGAATCTCTCAGGGTTTTGTCACGGTGGGATTGATGCCGAGGATCACTGTGCCGATGACGCCCTGGCTGAGCGTGCTGCCGACCAAAGTGATACCGAGCAGGGTGGACGACCCACCGTTGCGGTAGATGCCGTCCTGGGAGTTGAGCGTGCGGCGGGCGGTGTTGGTCCGGTACGGGGTGAGGGCGGCGACCTGGGTGTTGTAGTTCTCGGGGAAGTACAGCTGGCCGGTGTGGGAGACGTGGCCGCCCTCGTACGTACCGCCGGAGACGGCGCCGCCGACGTGCGTCTTGAGGTGGATGTGCAGGGCGCGGCCGACGTACCAGCCGGGGTAGATGGTGGTGAACTCGGCGACGCCGCTGGAGTTGGTGAGCTGCACACCGCGCAGGAAGGTGGTGTCCGGGGTCGACCCGCCGGCGACGTAGCCGGAGTAGATCCCGACCGCGTCGCACTGCCAGATGTCGACGGCGACATCGGGGATCGGGGCGCAGGTTCTGGTGTCGATCACCGTCGTGCGCAGGGTGAGCGGCACACCGGCCTTGCCCTCGGTGATGTTCTTGCGGACCGTCTCCAGGTCCAGGTAGTAGGGACCTTCCGTCTGCTCGGGAGTCAGCACGCATGCGGCTTCGAGCTGGGTTGCCGCCGGTGCCGATGTCTTGCCCTGCGGGCTCGCGCCGAGGGCTTCGGGGGCCACGAGTCCTGCGGCGGCCAGTGACAGTGCGGTGGCGCCGAGGCCGGTGAGGACTGCGCGCCGGGATGAGCTCTCGCGGCCGTTGGACGGCTCGCTCTGGGGGTGGGGGGATTCACTCATGACCCGAGAAGATAGGTGGGCCGACATGCCCATGACAAGGTCATCTTTTGGCCACAAACGATTCTCTGACTGTACAGGGATTCGCGATCGGGAGCCGGGTCTCATGGGCCACCGGTATGGCGGACGACGGGTGCGGGGGGCGCGTACGCGAGGCGTGGCTCTGCTCCCCGCTCCCTATCGGCGCTCCACCAGACCTCGGACGAATGCCGCCTGTCCCACGTGCTGCAGGTCGTCCGCCAGGACGCTGATCAGACGGACACCCAGGGTGACCGGCGGGGACCAGGACTCGTCCACAACGCTGTCGAGCGCCGCGTCGTCGAGGCCGTGGACGAACCGCAGAGTCTGCTCGTGGACAGCGTCGTAGTAGCCGAGCAGCAGCTCGGCGGACTGGACCCGCACCGCGGCGACCTGCTTGCTGGAGTGCCCGAACCCTGTGGCTCCCCTGGGAAAGGGCAGCTCGAAACGATCCGCCCAGCCCTGGGAGAACCAGACCTGCTCCACTGCGGCCGCATCGGCCATGTGATCGTCCTGGATGCGCGTCAGATGCCACACGAGCCAGGCGATCGAATTCGCGTCGGCGTCCAGCCGGGCATTCAGGTCATCCGGCGACAGCCCCTCGACCGCGGCATGGACTGCCTCCCGGACGCGCTCGAACGCGTCCGCCAGCAAATCTGCGCTGTTCATACACGAATCCTTGGCACGGCGTCTTCAAGTGATCGCGTCACGACACGCGTCATTGGGCAACCACTACGCGCTGTCCCCGCAGAGCCGCCAGAATGGCCGAGAGGGGCCTGGTCCGTGGCGGCGCCGTAGCTGAGCCATATTTCCTGCTCGGGCGGGCACGCGCGAAGTACCGGGCTCGGCATGGGTACGGTCTCGGCCAGGACAGTGGACGATGGGAGTGATCGGGTGCGGCAGGCGGCGCCCGGGGCGGAGTCGGCACTGGGCAGGGATGGCGGCAGGCGGACGGAGGGCCTGGGATGAGTGCAATCGAGTCATTCCCGGCCGACCCCACCCGGTCCGGGGAAGGCAGGTCCGAGCCGGGCGGCCTCCTGGATGTGCTGAGCGTCGCCGCCGTGGTGCTGGATGCGGATGGCCGGATCGTGCTGTGGAGTCCCCAGGCCGCGGAGTTGTTCGGGTATGCCGCCGACGAGGCACTCGGCCGGAACGCGGGTCGCCTGCTGGTGCACGACAAGCACATGGAACTGGTGCGCCGATGGTTCACCGAGGTCATGGCGGGCGGGGAGGGCTGGACGGGTGTCTTTCCCGTGCGGCACAAGAACGGCAGCACCATGCTGGTGGAGTTCCGCAATATGCGGTTGGAGGACGACCACAAGGACTTCTACGCCCTGGGCCTGGCCACCGAGCAAACGACATTGCGGAGGGTGGAGCGAGACCTGGCGCTGTCCACCCGGCTGTTCTCCCAGTCCCCCATAGGGCTGGCGGTCGTGGACACCGATCTGCGGTACGTCATGGTCAACCCGGCGCTGGAGCGCATCAACGGCATGCCCGCCGCCGAGCATGTTGGCCGACATGTCCGTGAGGCGCTGCCCTTCTTGGACGCCGAGGCCATCGAGGCCGCCATGCGCGAGGTCCTCGCCACCGGCATCCCGATCCTTGATCGCGAGTCCGTGGCGCGCACCCCTGCCGACCCGGACCGAGAGCACGCCTGGTCGGTCTCCTTCTACCGGCTGGAGTCCTCCAATGGGAAAGTGCTGGGGCTGGCCACCTCCGTCGTAGACATCACCGAGCGGCATGTGGCCACGACCGAGGCCGCCCGGGCCCGGCAGCGCCTCGCGCTCGTCGCCGACGCATCCATACGCATCGGCACCACGCTCGACCTCGACCAGACTGCCCGTGAACTCGCCGCGGTCTCGGTGCCCGAGCTGGCCGACGTGGCCGCGGTGGATGTCCTCGACAGCGTCCTCAACGGGCGCTCAGCCACCGTGATACACGAAGGCCCCGCGGTATTCCGCGCTCTCGCCGTGGCCGCCTCGCATTCCACCGACGCCCTACGCGCGGCTGATCAGCCCGGTGAGGTTGCCCAGTACGAGGCCGACCGGCTGGTCACCCACTGCGTGAACACCGGTCGCCCCGTCCGCGTATCGCGAGTGCAGCACGACGATCTGTCGCGTATCGCTCGCAGTCCCGAAGCCGCCGCGTTGCTGGCGGACGCGGGCGTGCACTCCTACCTGGCCGTGCCGTTGATCGCTCGCGGCGAAGTCCTCGGCGCCCTGGACCTGAAGCGCACCCACAACCCGGAGCCTTTCAACGCCGACGACGAGGTCCTGGCCGGCGAGCTCGCCGCGCGGGCCGCGGTGTGCATCGACAACGCCCGCTGGTACCGGCAGGTGCGTAACACCGCTCTCACCCTCCAGCGCAGCCTTCTCCCCCAGCAGCCACCGGACCAACCCGGCCTGGAGATCGCCTACCGCTACCAGCCCGCCGAGGCCGCCAGTGAAGTCGGCGGCGACTGGTTCGACGTGATCCCGCTGACGGGCGACAAGACCGCGCTCGTTGTGGGCGACGTCATGGGCAGCGGTATCAGCGCCGCCGCCACCATGGGTCAACTCCGCACCGCCACCCGCACCCTGGCCGAACTCGACCTCGACCCAGCCCAAGTCCAGCGCCACCTCGACCGCATCACCGACCGCATGGGGCAGACCATCACCACCTGCATCTACGCCGTCTACGACCCTCACCGGAGCGAGTGCCTCATCTCCAGCGCCGGACACCTGCCGCCCGCTCTGGTACGGCCCGGCCGGCTCCCCGAACTTCTCGATCTCCCCAGCGGCGCCCCGCTCGGCGTCGGAAACGTCGAGTTCCACACCACCACCGTCGCTCTGCACCCCGGCGACGAACTCGTCCTCTACACCGATGGCCTGGTCGAGACCCGCGACCTGGCCATCGATGAGCGTCTGGACGATCTTCTTGCTCTCCTCGCAAAGCCTCAGCGATCCCTGGACGAGACCTGCGACCTGCTTCTGAATGCGCTGCGCCGGCCGGGAGACCACGACGATGTGGCCCTGCTCATCGCCCGGGCCCGGCCCCGTCCCGAGACCGGGGCGACGACTGCGACCTGAAGCCCGCCCGGCTCAAGCCCGAGCGGCGAGCGCGTCGGCGTCAGGGGTCCGGGCGCTCCGAGCCTGCCCCGAGGCGGCGAGGTTGCGGCAGCATGCAGACGGGACCCGTGCCAAGGGCCGCTTCCGGCTTCGGCCGCACCGTCGTCCCGGGCACGGGACGGAGCTGCCAGCGCGAGCTGATGGCGGCGAGAGCCAGGGTCGCCTCGGCCTGGCCGAAGACGTCACCGATGCATTTGCGGCTGCCACCGCCGAAAGGCACCATCGCGCCACGGGGCACTGATGCCGCCCGTTCAGGAAGCCAGCGGTCGGGGTCGAAACGATCGGGATCGGGGAAGAGGCCGGGATTGCGGCCCAGGAGGTAGGGGCTGTACAGGACGCTCGCGCCCGGCTTCAGCCTTTGCCCGGCGAGTTCCGTCTCGACGGTGACCATCCGGCTGATCAGCCAGGCCGGCGGGTAGAGGCGCAGCGTCTCGGTGAGGACACGTCGGGCGAAGTCCAGGGCGGACAGATCGGCGAAGGCAGGCAGTCGGCCATCGAGGACGCGGTCGGCTTCGTCGTGCAACTGCTTCTCGGCCTCGGGGTATCGCGCCAGGAGGTGGAAGGCCCATCCCAGGACGCTCGCGGTGGTCTCGGTGCCGGCAATCAGCAAGGTCAGCACCTGGTCGCGGAGTTCGTCATCGGTGAAGCGCTCACCGCTCTCCTCGTCCCGGGCGCCGACCAGGGTCGACAGCAGGTCCCCATGGTCCGCCCCCGACCGCCGACAGCCCTGGACCGTCTCGTCGATGACTGCGCGCAGCCTCCCGCGTGCCTGCTCGAAGCGCCTGTTCTGCGGTGTGGGCAGTCTCTCCAGGAGACCGACCGGCGAGGTCATCCGCTGGTAGATGCCCCGAAGGAGGATGGGCAGACAATGCTGTACGTCGGCAACGGCCCGGCCACCGATGGTGGTGGAGAACAGCGTTCGTGTGGTGACCCGGACCGTCAGCGCATGCAGCGTGGCGCCGAAGTCGATGGCACGGCCTTCCTGCCAGGAACCGAGCATGCCATCGATCTCTTCGCACATCACGGCTGCGTACGACGCCATCCGGCCGGGGTGGAAGGCGGGCTGCACCAGCCTGCGCTGCAATCGGTGATCCGCCCACGCGGCGGTGAACAGGCCGTTGCCCACAAGGGGCCGGACCTTGTCGAACAGCGGGCCGCCCTTGTCGTAGGTGCGCGGGTTGAGCAGGACCTCCCGTACGAGCTCGGGGTGGCAGGCCACGTAGGCAGGCTGAGGGCCGAGACGGATCTCGACCAGGTCGCCGTGTGTGGGCAGGGCGGCCAAGAACTCCAGCGGATGGCGTCGCAGAGGAATCGCATGGCCGAGAACGGGGAGCCGGCCGGGAGCTTTGCCGTTCGTCGACGGCGCAGCCGTGGCGGTCGACGAAGGCTGGGTCCTCGGCCGTACACGTGCGGTGTCTGCCACTCTTCAACTCCTCGTCATGCAGGGTGTCGCTGCCTGCGGCCCGCTGCTTTCGACATCCGTATCGACATCGGCATCGGCGGTGGGTCGTGTCCGGAATCGGGTGACGGGAGCGGTGAGGCTGATCCAGCCCGAGGTGGAGCCGTCCCAGACGTAGCCGTCGCCGAAGTAGCGGGGCGTGAGGTACTCGAACTCCGCACTGCCGCCGATCAGATGGTCCAGGCCGTTCAGATACGCCCGCATGTCCGCGCGCGTTCCGTGTGGACCGTTCAGCACCTGGTCGCGAGCCGCGATGTAGGCCCTCTCATGGTGATCGACCAGCTCACGAAGGCGGTCGACGCACTGCTGCAGACCGAGTCCCTCGCGCTCGATCAGCACGCGAGCCACCGTCATCCTGTCGTCCTGGGCATGCTCCTTGCGCCATGAGAGCAGGTCGTTGACGGTGATCATCTGTCGCATGCAGTGCGTGTGTACGTCCGCGAGCAGCCGATCGTGTCCGGTCATGTCGACGCCGGCCGCATATTCGGTCATCAACCGGATGAAGTCGCAGCCGAAACTGTCCTGGCGCACCGTCATACAGGTCTCGTAGTCCGGCACCCGCTCCGTCAGCTTGAAACGGATCTCGGTGACGCACCCGCGCAGAAAGGCTTCGAGAGCACCCGCGAACCTTCGTATCTGTCCGGGAGCGAGCCCGGGGCTGATCCGACGCCACAGCTCCTTGCCCGCCACGCCGTAGGGAAATGTCTCGTTCCCGCCACCGTCACCGTGGAAGTCGTCCATGATTCCGGCGAACACGTCGCGGGCACTGGCCTCATCGGCTCCCAGCGCCGAGCGGTCCGAAACAAGGCTGTCGATGACGGTGACGTACTGGTACCAGTCGGCGACATCGAGCGCCCGCCGCTCATCGGCGTACGGCACGGTCAGTGGCCCGTACAGTCCGTTCCGCTGACGCAGGAAGCACAGCAGGTCCTCCTCACTCGCGAAGCATTCGCCGAGTCGGCTACCCACCCAGCCGTTCGAACGGAACTCGATCTGCGCCGCCTTGGGGTGGTACGCCACCGGAAGCAGCCGAGGCAGCTCGGGCAGGAAAAATTCGGTCATAACGTCCTCATAGAAGCGGGCTCCTCGGTCAGGTCGGGACGGCCCACCAGAGCTCGCAGAAGGCGGAGTTGGGCGGGAGCGGCCCGCAGGACAGCAAGGGCCCCTTCGTTCGCCCTTGATGCTTCACCACTCGGCGCCGGCAGAAACCGGCGATGCCGCCCCTGGCGTACCATGGCCAACGATGTGGTGCACGGCATGGCCTGCACGGGCTACCGTGCGCCGTTGACTACGCGGATGGCGCTCCGCTAAGGGGCCCCCGCCGTACCACCTCCAGGCGGCGCGGCCTCAGTCCCGCCGCCACCAGCTCGTCGCGCGCCCGTGCCGCAACGCCTCCGGCCCCGCACTGACCGGCCAGATCCACACCACGGTGCAGGGGCTCAGAAGCCTGCGAGAGAAGTCCGGCACGGCGCAGCGCGCCGCCGAGCTCGACCAGAGCGACCGCCAGTTCGTACGGCGACGGCGCCAACTCCAGCCGGGTGACGGCACGCCGCAGCAGGGCGATCTCCCCGGGCCCGTTCGTCACCCGGGCGAGTGCACACAGCGCCTTGCCCACCGCCGTTGCCGTACCGAAGCGTTCGGCGCGGCGCAGTGCCTCCTGCGCCAGCTCCAGCGCTCGCCCGGCATCCGTCGTCCGGGTGGCCAGCGCGAGATGGGGCAGCCACGGGCACCACGCCGGATTGCGCATACCGCGCAGGTCGAGGCGGCTGCCCACCGCGGCCAGCTCCTCAGCAGCCTCCTTGTGCCTGCCCCGCGCCAACAGCAGCTCCCCGTGGACCGTCTCGGCGTCGGGAAGGGTCACGGCCGACGGGAACGGCTTGCCGAACCGGCGTTCCACCGCGAGCTGCTGGGCAGCCTCGGTCTCCCCGCGGGCGATCAGGATTTCGATCAGGCCCGACATCGCGTACCACTGCGCATGGATGCCCGCGGGCCCCAGTCGGTCCGCGAGCTGCAGCCCGGCGCGTGCGAACTCCTCGGCATCGGTGAGCCGGCCTTTGCAGAGCCGGATGTACCCGAGCAGGCTGTGGCCGAGCGAGAGGTGCACCCCGCGCCAGCCCTGCTGTTCATACTCCGCGATGGCTCCCGCGTACAGCTCCTCGGCCCGGTCCGGGCGGTCGCAGTAAAGGAAGGTGAGGGCCACCAGGGACGGGACTTCGAAGCCCCACTGCTCGTCCGTCCAGCTCATCCCGTCGCGGCCCAGCGCCCGCTCCGCGAACTCCAGGGCGGTCGCCACCGGTTCGCCGCGCACCATCGCGTCCCATGCGCGCAGCCCGTAGAGATAGCGCTCGGTCTGGCTCTCCCCGGAGAGCCGCCGGGTGAGGTGGCTGAGCCGGCGCGACAGGACCGGGGCCTCCCGGTCGTCGGAGGTGAACGCCGACATCATGAAGTGTTCCATGAGCATGCGCAGGCGTACTCGCGAGTCCGTGGCGATGCGGACCTCCCCCATCGCCACCTCCGCCGCCTCCGAGAGCCGGTCGCAGTACGACAGCGCCCGCCCGAGACGGATCACGATGCTCTGCCGCAATTCGGGCGGCAGATCCGGCTCCTCCAACGCGGCCCGCAAGTGGTTCACCGTCACCGTCGGATCGTGCAGCAGTGCCGGGGCGCCGAGTTCGTGCAGCACCATGGGCCGCAGTCCCGCGGGCGGAGGCTCCCGCAGTGCGCGGCTCAGACAGCGCCGGGCCGCGTCGGGAGCGCCGCGGCGTACATACTCACGGGCCGCGTCGCGCAGTTGCTCCGCCACCCAGGCGTCGCCCTCCGGCTGTGTCTCGAGCAGATGTCGGGCCGCCGCGGCCGGGCCCTCGCCCGCCTCGACGAGCTCCCAGGCGGCCTTGCCGTGCAGTGCCACCCGCATCCCGGACGGGATGGCCCGGTAGACCGCCGTCGCGATCAGCGGATGGACGAACTCCGGCTTCATGCCGTACGTCAGAACCCGCTCGGTCCGCAGCGCATCGGTCGCTTCCGCGGCCTGGGCCGGTCCCAGCGCCGCCAGGGACGCGGCCATGCTGAAAGTCGCCTCCGAACCAAGGACGGCCACAGCCCAGGCCAGCCGCACCGCGGTCGTGCCCAGTTGCTCCAGCCGGTCCGCCACGCCGCCGCCCTTGATCTCGGCCGCAAGGTCCCGCAGCGCGCAAGCGTTCTCCTTCCTGGGGGCCAGCCGGCGGTCACGTACCTTCGCCGCCAGCTCGACCGTCTCGAAGGGATTGCCGCCGGTGACCAGCCAGGCTTCATGACAGAAGTCGTCGTCGGGCGCGGTGCCCAGTGCATCGCACATCACGTCGGCGACGGCGGTCGGCGTCAGCGGCGCCAGGTCGAGCGGACGCACCCGGTTCCGCCCGACCATGTCGTCGAACGCCCTGGCCTCATCGGGCAGTTCCTCCGGACGGTAGGAGACGGCCACGAGGACCGGCAGTTCCTCGACCCGTCCGGCAAAGGAGGTCAGCCAGGTCAGGGACTCCGCGTCCGCCCAGTGAGCGTCGTCGACGACCAGGACCAAGGGGCCGCGCCGCACGGCCACCTGAGTGACCACCCAGTCCAGACCGTCCCGCACGCCCTGCGGATCCGGCACCGCGCCCTGTGCGGCAGGACACAGGCCGACACACGGACCGACGATGCCGTACCAGTCGCCCAGCATTTCCCGGCGCTCGCTCTCGGAGTACGAGGCCAGCAGCGGCTGGAGCAGCTGTCGCACCACGTGAAAGGCCAGGTTCTGCTCCTGTTCGCCGGCCTTCGCGAAGAGCCCCGTGCAGTCCCGCTCGGCCGCGAGGCGACGCACCTCCTCAAGGAGGGTCGTCTTGCCCGCTCCGGCCGGGCCGGTGAACGCCAGCAGTCCGCCGCAGCGTACGGAGGGGATCACCGCACCCGTCGCCGAACCGCCGCACACGGCGTCCACCGCCGACTCGGCAGTGACCAGCTCGGCATCCCGCTCAAGGGTTCTCGGAACGAACCGCGCCTCCCGCTCGCGCTGCTTGTCGTCCACCGCCCGGGCTACGGCTCGCTGCTTGCCGGACCGATCCGTGACCACCCGATTTCCTCCCGGGACGGTGAGCATGCACGTCGACGATCTCTCCCTCGCTCTTCACGTAGCGTATCCCCCGAATAGCAGTTAGTGAGAGAAAGGTGACGTAGATACTCCCCATGAGTGGCCAGGCACTACAATGTCCGGATTCCCACGCGTGTACCGAACGGGCGCACCGCGGTGGACCCGGCAGCAACGAGGCGTCCGCCGTGCCGGGTCCTGAGCGTCAGCCGCACCTCCGGCCGCTGTTGATGCAGCTCACCGCGTTCCTCATCAGCGACGAGGACATCACGTTGATGAAGTCGCCATGGTCCGTCACCGGCTTGTGCAACTGCTCGGGGAAGCTGTCGACGGCGAACACCGAGCCGGGCGCAACCCGGTACGTGATCCGCTGGACCAGCTGCGGGATGGCCTTGAATCCCTCGGGGCACGAGCCGTCGGCGCGGGCGAAGGTCACATGCGTCCGGTGGTTCGCGCTGTCGGTGTTCCTGCCGTCCCAGCAGCTCTGGAACTTGAACGTGCGCACCACATCGCTGCCCCGCGGACACAGCGGGTACTTGTCCTTCAACTGCCGGTTCTCGAAGCCGGTGCAGCTCCATGAGGCGTTGGCGTTGGCTGTTCCGTTGGTGAACGCCTTGGCATCGCCGGTGATGATGCGCAGGAAGGTGGGCATCGCGGTCACCTTGCTGACGGGGCTGCCGCGGAAGGTGAGTTGCACTGAAGCGGGCTGCAGAATGCGTCCGACGTTGCCGTCCTGTCCTCCGCCGGGGAGGTTCGCGTCGGCCTCGTTCTTTCCGTTGCGCAGTCGCAGGACCGGCCAGTAGTGGGTGGAGCGGTCTCCGTTGGTGCAGGTCGTCCCAGCGGCGGCCAGGTCGTCATTGCTGGCGAAGGCGTCGGTCTCGAGATTGCCGACGTAGTCGTGCATGTGGTGGGCGCCGTTGCTGACCCCGGGGGCGACGATCACGTTGTCGGGGTTGAAGTGCTTGTTCTCGTTGCGCCCGCAGCGCGAACGGAAGGTGCCGCGGGAGCCATTGCGCTGTACAGGAGGGTTGGCGACATTGGGCCGGACTGTACGGATGCTCACGAAGTCCGACCTCCGGGGACCGGCCTGCCCCTGACCGGCTGCGGCTCCGCCCGCGGCCGGAGCGGAGGCACCAGGAGCCGGGGCGCTCGGAGTTCCGGTGGGGGATCCGGACGCCGCAAGGGGGGCCACGTCGTCCCGCTTGACAGTGCAGGAGGCCAGCGAGTTCCATCCGTCCGGCCTGTTCGAGGCCCGGTAGATTTCGGCGGCGATACGGTCCAGCGTGCGGCGGCGCTGGGACGACAGCGGCTCCAGCACTCGTGTGCGCACCCAGTCCTGGTCTGCTTTCGCGCCGCCCGCGGCGAGCTGCCCATAGGCCGCCGCGACCTGGCTGTCCAGCTGCGCCAGTTCCTGGTCGACGGTGGGCCGCGACTGCTGCGGCACGCTCGACAAGCCGACTGCGACGTCAGGACAGTTGATCGTCTTCGGCGCCTGTGCCCAGGCGTCCTGGCGCGTGGCATTCGCGGAACCGGCCGAGGCGTTGTTGTCGGTCATCAGGAGAGCCCCGCCTCCCACCGCCATCGCTGCCACTGCGGCGACTGTCACGCCGATCCATCTGGACCGCTTGTGTCTCTGCCTGTACCTCACGGCTCCGCCCCTCATTGTTCGTGGTCGCATACCGGGGGCTTCATTGCCCCTCGGCAGCGTCGGACTGTGCCTCGACCGGTCGGGCCGAGAACACAGCTCAACGCACAGAGATACGGAAACCGGGGCGGTGTTGCTCAGCGATGACCGAAGAGTTTTGAAAGTCCGCCCGCGGCGCGGGCGTCGAAGGAACGGGGGTTGTCCCGGGCACGCGGGGCCACGGCGCACGGCGACGTCGCCACGGCACGCATCGCGATCACACCCTGACCAGCTGCCAGTGCTGGGTGGCGGCGGCACTCGGCGACTGTTGCACCACCGCCGCTCCGTTGCCGGTGCCGACGAGGTCGGCTGCCTTGCCGCTGTTGCGGTTGACGAGCCGGTGGTATCCGTCACCCGTGGACTGGAGCGTCCACTGCTGCGTGTTGGTGCCGTTGTGTCCCCATTGCACGAGTCCTGTGCCGTTCGTCGTGGACGACTGCGGCACTTCGAGCAGCTTGCCGCTGTGCAGGCTCGTCAGCCGTGTGTACCCCTCGGAAGTGGTCGCGATCCAGTGCTGGTTCGCGCCGCTGCTGACGGTCCACGCGATGGCGGCGGCGCCGTCGGAGGTCGACGCGCCGCTCACATCGAGCGCACCTCCCGTCGCCCGGTTGACCAGCCGGTACGTGGCACTCACGGACGGGGCCGCGACCTTCTTGATGCCAAGCAGCACATTGCCCTCGGTGGTGAGGTAGTTGGTCGCGTAGTCGAACCGCGGCGCGCCCGCCCAGAGCAGGTAGAAGTACTTCATGTTCTCCGAGTACCAGTAGCCCGGAGTGAGGTCGCCCTTGGTCGTGGGCGTCGTCGTCATGTTCGAGACGATCGTGTAGCCGCCCGCGACCTTGCAGTGCGCCTTCTGGCCGTTCCACAGCCACTGGGCGCGGTCCCGGTAGACCTCTTTGCCGGTGAGCAGCCACAGGAACAGCGCGGAGTCGACGTATTCGGGGCGCAGTTGGTACTCGTTGCTCGTCGCCGCGAGCGTTGCGTAGTTGATGCCCTCCGGTGGCAGCCGGTACTGGGCCAGCGCCGCTGCCCACGAACTGTGATACGACTCCCCCTCGCTCACATTGCCGCCCTGCGCGAGCAGCCCGGCGTAGAAGGCGGTCAGTTCCGACTGGTACCGACCGGCCAGCGCGCCCGTGTTCATGTTGACGGCCCTGAACCAGAGCCGGCCGTTGTAGGTCTCGCCGAGGCGTTGCAGGACCGCTGTGGTCAGCGTCTGGTACCAGCCGCGGATCTCGGTGTCGCCGAACAACTGGTACGCGTCCCAGAGGTACTCGAAGAACGAGTCCACCGGCGGGTCGACGCGGGCGGTGGCGTCGGTCCAGGCGCCGGTTTCCACATTGAGCGTCGTGCCGACCAGGTTCAGTGACGACCGCCGGTCGTACACGGCCCGCAGCGCCTTCTTCGCCGCGTTGAAGTACTTCGGATCACCCGTGAGCTGTGACAGCAGGCCCAACTCGGTGATGTTGCTGCCGATCTCGGCGAGCGGCACCTGGTTTCCGGTGACCGCGCCGGTCCGGAGGTTGACGTACCGGTACGGGGCACCCGTCGGCGACGAGGTGAACGCCGGCAGCAGGCGGTCCGCCAGGTCGCGGGCCCTGGTCAGAAGCACGGCGTTGCCGGTGGCGTGGTACCCGGAGAGCAGACCGCCGACCAGCCGGATGATCGTCTCGAACACATGGACGCTGGCGTTGCGATTGACGTTCAGATTGCCGCTGATCCAGGCGATGCCGGCATCCAGCTCGCCGTCGAGCTCCATCAGGTACAGCGTGTCGAGCGACTCGACGATGGTCAGGCCGAGCGGCACGCCACTGATGAAGAACTCCGAACCGGTGCCGCTCACCGGATGCAGCTCGTCGCGGCCCCAGGTGAGCCGGCGGTAGGCGGTCCAGGCTGTGAGGAACTCCTGCCGAACCTCGTTGGCCAGCTGGGGATTGGGCGGGCCGAGGGCGGCGAACGCGGGCTGCGCCCCGAGTCCAACGACAGTGAGCGCGGCTCCTGCGCCTGCCGCGGTACGGAACAGGGCGCGCCGCGATAACCGGGCGTTCAGTGGTGTCGTCATGCGGTGCCTCCATCAGGGGCGGGCTGTTGACAACGTTGTCGCCGGGCGCTCACGGCTCATGTGTGCGAATGCGGGAGGGATACGGCTACTGAGAGCGCCGCTGCGATTGGTAGCAGAGTGTGGAGACATGGCATGCCACCGTCAACCCTTTGGGTGAAGGCCGCGGAATCTCATGACCTCCGTCCCGTCACTCCCCCGGAGATGACGTGGTGACCTATGACTCGAAACCGCTGTTGCAATGAACAGCAAGAGCGACCAGGCCGTACTGCTGACTGGCAACGACACCTGGACCGTCACCGCCACGGCCGGGCTGTCGTCCGCCGGCCGGGCAGGAAGGGACATGCTGTGACCCTGTCTTCCTCGAAGGCCCAACTGGCCTCCCTGCGCGCCGAACTCGAGCGCCGCAACCCGGCACAGCCCGAATTCCATCAGGCATCAAGGGAAGTGCTGGAGACCCTGGCTCCCGTGCTCGCTGCTCGTCCCGAGTACGCGCAGCCAGGGCTCATCGAGCGCCTCTGTGAGCCCGAACGGCAGATCATCTTCCGGGTGCCCTGGCAGGACGATCATGGAGCAGTGCACGTCAACCGAGGATTCAGAGTGGAGTTCAACAGCGCGCTCGGCCCCTACAAGGGCGGCCTGCGCTTCCACCCTTCTGTGAACCTGGGCGTTGTGAAGTTCCTCGGCTTCGAGCAGATCTTCAAGAACGCCCTCACCGGGCTGGGCATCGGCGGCGGCAAGGGCGGCAGCGACTTCGAGCCACGAGGCCGTTCGGACGCCGAAGTCATGCGCTTCTGCCAGTCCTTCATGACGGAGCTCCACCGGCACATCGGCGAGCAGACCGACGTCCCGGCCGGCGACATCGGGGTCGGCGGCCGCGAAATCGGCTATCTCTTCGGCCAGTACCGACGCATCACCAACCGCTGGGAAGCGGGAGTCCTCACCGGCAAGGCCCAAGAGTGGGGCGGCTCTGCGATGCGCACACAGGCGACCGGCTACGGCAGCGTGCTCTTCGCGGCCGAAATGCTGAGTCGGCGAGGTGAGGAGCTCGAGGGCCAAGGGGCCGTGGTCTCCGGCTCGGGCAACGTCGCCGTCCACACCATCGAAAAGCTGACGCGCAGCGGCGCCCATCCCATGACCTGCTCCGACTCCGAGGGCTATGTCGTGGACGAGAAGGGAATCGACCTCGAGCTGCTCAGGCAGATCAAGGAGGTCGAACGCGCACGCGTCAGCGAGTACGCCAAGCGCCGTGGCGCTTCCGCCCGTTACGTTCCCGGCGGCCGGGTGTGGGAGGTGCCCTGCGACGTCGCCTTCCCGTCGGCCACCCAGAACGAACTCGACGCCCAGGACGCTCTCGCCCTTGTCCGCAACGGAGTCAAGGCCGTCTCCGAGGGCGCCAACATGCCCACCACTCCGGAGGCGGTTCGCATCCTGCAGGACGCGGGGGTGGCCTTCGGCCCGGGCAAGGCCGCGAATGCGGGCGGCGTCGCCGTCAGCGCTTTGGAGATGCGCCAGAACGCCACCCGGGACTCCTGGACACCAGGGCGCGTGGAGGACGAACTCGCGGGGATCATGCGCGATATCCATCGGGTCACCTACGAGACCGCCGAGCGCTACGGAGCACCCGGCGACTATGTGACAGGAGCGAATATCGCCGGGTTCGAGCGCGTCGCGGACGCGATGCTCGCCCAGGGGCTCATCTGAGGCAGCAGTCGACGATGGTAGCCGTCGACGGCCGGGTGGCCGGCCGGCGACGGCATCCCGGACGACGGGGAGCTGAGCGCCTGTCAGCGATCACCATCGACTGCGGCTCCGGGCACGACAGTGCGCAAGGAATGCGCAAGGCGGTCCGCGCCCATGCCCGCGCTCCCTCGTAGGCTCGGCGCGTGGGCCACACCGAGGAGCGCGCCGAGGGCGCAGGACCGTTCACCACCCGTCTCACCTGGCGCCTCGCCGAAGGTGGCATCGCGATCTGGGAATCGCGCGCGGCACGCAAGCGCGGGGTCCTCACGGTCGGGCCCGAAGGCGCCCAGGCCACCTCTCAGTACGCGGACAAGGAAGCCCTCCACCGGCTTCGGACCCTGAACACCGTGGCCGCGGTGGCGTTCACGGCCGGTGGGAGCCTGTTCGCTCTCGGCGCCGCGCTCGCCCAGTTCGGATCCGGCAACCCGCTCCAGAGCGCCACGCTCTACTTCGCGGGGGGCCTGTTCTTCAACACCGGCGCCTATGCCTCCCTGCTGCAGACGATCAACGCCCCTCGGCGCGCGAGCGGCACCGGCTCCCTGGTCTCCCGGCGCTGGCGGTGGTGGAGCTACGAGCCCCTGCGGATCGACTGGGTGAGCACCTTCGTGCTCTTCGCAGGCACGCTGGTGTTCGGTGTCAACCTGCTCGACTCGTTTCTCCATGGACTGTCCGTCCAGCAGACGAACCGGCTGATCTGGACGCCCGACATCATCGGGTGCCTGCTCTTCCTGGTCTCGGGGCATCTCGCCCTCGTCGAGGTCAGCCACGGCCGTCCCGGCCTGCGCGTGCGGAGCCTCGGCTGGTGGATCGTGGCCGTCAACCAGCTCGGCTCGGTGCTGTTCATGGTCTCGGCACTGGCCGACTTCACCGACCCGTCCACCGGAAACCCGCTCAACGTCGCCGTCTCCGACTGGGGAACCATGACGGGCGCCGCCTGCTTCTCCATCGGCGGCGTGCTGCAGCTCTTCGAACGCCCCTGACTCCGCCGTGGGCAGCTGCCTGCGCAGCCGGCGAAGGTCCGGTGCCCCGCCCGGGCAGGCCTCAGTGAACCAGGGAGTAGCTGCGCCACGGCTGTGCGTGGGGCGCGATGGTGTCGGACGTCTCCGTCGGCAGATAGGTCGTATCGTCCCCGGAGCAGTCCCGGCTGGGATGCAGGATGATGTCGACGAGCGTGTTGTTGGTGACCGTGGTCGCGCCGACGGACCCGAGGCTGTGGCAGCCCTTGACCGGCGGATTCGACACCTTCACATGGCGCGCGCTCGGGGTTTCGTAGGAGATGGTGCCCACCGCGGTGCGGCCGAGCTCGGAGCAGCCCGCCACGGCGATGGTCAGGAGCGCTGCCCCGGCGAGGACGCCAAAGCGCCGGTGATGGGTCACGGACATGGGCGGTCCTCGTCTGTACGGGATGGTCCTGGTGGATGCCACCCTGCCGGGTTCCGGGCGGGGCGGCATCCGGTGCGCCGCCGGGCGGGCTACAGGTCCGACGCCGCTTCGTGTCAGGCATCATCTCGCCGATGCAGGCTCCGGCTCGCCCTTGCCCCCACGACGACGCCCTGAAGAAGCTCGTCCGTCCCGTGCGACACACCGCGCGGAATGTGAACGCCGGCAGCACATTCGAGGGCCGGGACCTCCCGTCAGTGCCGGCTGTTGAGGAAGCCGATGACGAGCGCACCCCACCAGGCGACCTGCGAGAGGGACGCGGTGGCCGCACCGCGGAGCAGCAGTGAGCGGCTGACGGGTCGGCAGTCGAGGGCTGCCAGGCGTCTGTGCAGTGCGCCGGCCTGGACTCCATTGAGGGCAATGACCAGGACAAGACAGAGTTTGACGCACGTGAGCGGCGAGCCGAGGTCGGGGTGGAGAAGGGCTCCGCTGCCGATCAGGCCGATCAGCCCCGCCCAGACGAGCGTGTGCAAGGGCGCGGTGAAGTCGAGTACCTCGCGCAGCGTCTTCCGGCCCCCGAGCCACAGGGCGCCGTAGTAGTCGACAGCGAGAACGGCGCCGAATCCGAGCACCAGACTGGCAAGGTGAACGAAGAGGGCCGCAGTGTGGAGGGCGGCGTCGGCGCGCAGGTGGACGGCGACCCAGGTGCTCGCTGCCCATCCGGCGCACACCGCCAGGGAGGCGAACGCGGGTCCGCACCACTGGGGCAGCCGAAGGAGTTCGGCTTCCTGCCGAGATCTTCGCCCGGTCGAGGGTGCGTCGGCGGCGAACACAGCTGCTCCAGGTGGTGTCGTGCGGCAGGAGCCCACACCACTGCGGTTGCGAGCGAAGGTAAGGCTCACCTAATTATCGAGCGTCGTCAAGGTGACTGTCGGCACAGCGACGCGCACAAGTAGTGCGAGCCCCCTACGGCCGCGTCCGCACCGTTGAACGAACAGGCCGCGCCGAACCCGAGCACGCCTGGCGGCCCAGCGCAGGAACCACTGCTGGTTTCGCGCCGCCATGGCATGTCCAGATCACCCGTCCGAATTCCACCCGCCACGTCCAGGCAACCGCCGTTGATCCGGAGGGTGCCGTCGGGATGGGCCGTCCAGAACTGGGCTGCGCTGCCGTTGCACGTCCACAGCGCGGCCCTGGTGCCGTTCGCGCCCGAATTGCCGCACGCGTCGAGGCACTTACCGGACAGGCCCGAGGGGACATATCCGGACAGCCCACCGGGCTGGTGGCGGACGATCGCCGCGTCAGAGCGTGACCCGGGAAGTCCGTCATCACCACGCCCCGCACCCCCTGGCCATCCGGGGGATCTCCCGTCGCCGACACGCCGCCCTCCCCTGGCAACAGCGGAGGAACCGTTAGGTTCACGGCGACGAAGGCGCTGCGCGGGGTGACCAGACACCTGGTGGCCGCGCCGGATCGGGGAGTGAGTGGTGAGGCGCATGAACGGACGGGCCCACCCGGCACGGGCGCGAGGCGAGGCATCGCCGCGGATCGCCGGTCGTGGCGCCGGGGTGCGGCTGCGGAGCCTCGCCGTGCTGCCCCTGCTGGCCGGGCTGCTCACCTCGTGCAGTTCGAGCCAGGCCGGCCCGGTCACCGTGAACTGGTACAACTTCCCCGACGACTCAGGTGCCCTGGCCAGCGCGGCGGACAACTGCAGCCGCGCCTCGGGCGGGCGGTACCGCATCGCGTACAACAAACTCCCGCGCGGTGCGGACGGCCAGCGTCAGCAGCTCGTCCGGCGGCTCGCCGCGGAGGACAGCACCCTGGACATCCTGGGTCTCGATGTCACCTGGGCCGCGGAGTTCGCCGAGGCCAAGTGGATCCTGCCGTGGACGGGCAGCAATCGCCGGCGCGCCACCGAGGGCACCCTCGAAGTGCCGCTGCAAACGGCGACGTGGAAGGGCAGGCTGTACGCCGTCCCGTACAACACCAATACCCAACTGCTGTGGTACCGCAGCGACCTGGTGCCCAAGCCGCCCACGACCTGGGCCGAGATGCTGGGCATGGCACGCGCCCTCGCGAAGCAGGGCAAGCCCCACTTCGTCGAGATCCAGGGCGCCCAGTACGAGGGGCTGACGGTCTGGTTCAACACACTGGTGGAGAGCGCGGGCGGCTCCATCCTCAACGCCGCCGCCACAGCGCCATCGCTCGGACCGCCCGCGGTCCAGGCGGCCACGATCATGCGCAATCTGGCCACCTCGCCCGCCGCCGACCCCTCCCTGTCCAATCAGATGGAGGACCAGAACAGGCTGGCGATGGAGTCGGGAACGGCCGCGTTCGAGCTGAACTACCCCTTCGTGTATCCGTCGATGCAGTCGAACAACCCCAAGCTGTTCAAGAGCTTCCGCTGGGCGCCCTACCCCGGGGTGGACCCCGGCCGGCCCTCGAAACCCACCATCGGTGGTATCGACCTCGCCATCAGCGCCTTCTCGCGCCACCCCGCCCTCGCATACGAGGCCGCGCTGTGTCTGCGCAATCGTCCGAACCAGATGACCGCGGCGCTGAAGGGCGGACTGCCGCCCACCCTGCGCGACCTGTACTCCGACAAGGGGCTCATCAAGAGCTACCCGTTCGCCTCCGACGTGCTCTCGGCACTGGAGAACGCCAGTACCCGCCCCCAGACGCCCGCCTATCAGAACGTGTCCATCGCGATCTCCCACACCCTCTCCCCGCCCGTCGGTATCAAACCTCGGAGTGCGATCGACACGATCGGCAGCCAGATCGAGGACGCTCTTCAGTCCAAGGGGCTGATCCCATGAACACCCCGACCTCCGCCACCACGGCGGCTCCGGCTCCGGCCCCCGACACGAAAGCACTGTCCGAGGGCGCACGCGAGGAACGACGCCTGGGCTGGCTGCTCTGCGCGCCCGCCGTGGTCGTCATGCTCGCCGTCACGGCCTACCCCATCGGCTACGCGATCTATCTCTCCCTACAGCGCTACGACCTGCGCTTCCCGGGCCAGGCGAAATGGGTGGGCCTGAGCAATTACGGGGCCGTGCTCTCCTCCGATTTCTGGTGGGAGGCGTTCTGGGTCACGCTGTTCATCACCGCGGTCTCCGTGGCCGTGGAACTCGTCCTCGGCTTCGCGCTGGCCCTGGTCATGCATCGCGCCATCTTCGGCCGGGGGGGCGTGCGTACCGCCATCCTGATCCCCTACGGCATCGTCACCGTGGTCGCCGCCTATTCGTGGCAGTACGCCTGGACACCGGACACCGGCTATCTCGCCGCACTGCTTCCGTCGGGTGAAGCCCCGCTGACCGAGCAGTGGCCGGCCATCGGGCTGATCATCCTCGCCGAGGTCTGGAAGACCACCCCGTTCATGGCACTTCTCCTGCTGGCCGGACTCGCCCTGGTGCCCGAGGAGACGCTGCGCGCCGCGATGGTCGACGGTGCGTCCGCCTGGCAGCGCTTCACTCTGGTCACGGTGCCGCTGATGAAGCCGGCCATCCTGGTGGCCCTGCTGTTCCGCACCCTGGACGCCTTCCGGATCTTCGACAACATCTACATCCTGACCTCCGGCGCTCATGGCACCGGATCGGTGTCGATCCTCGGCTACGACAACCTGTTCACCGCGCTCAACCTCGGCATCGGGTCGGCAATCTCGGTGCTCATCTTCATCTGCGTCGGTGTGATCGCCTTCGCCTTCATCAAACTCTTCGGGGCTGCCGCTCCCGGTTCACAGGAGGCGGGACGCTGATGGCCGGCGCAGGCAAGAGGCACGTCACAGGCTGGGCCATCGCCAACACCGTGGTGATCGCGTACGCGATGTTCCCGGTCTGGTGGATCGCCGCACTGTCGTTCAAGGACCCGAGCACCCTCACGGACGGCAACTTCGTCCCGCAGAAGTGGACGTGGGAGAACTACCGCGGCATCTTCGAGACCTCGGAGTTCACCCGTGCCCTGATCAACTCGATCGGCATCGCCCTGATCGCCACGGTGATCGCCGTTGTGCTGGGCACGATGGCTGCCTATGCCGTGGCGAGGCTGCGCTTCCCCGGCAAGAAGCTGCTGATCGGTATGTCGCTGTTGATCGCGATGTTCCCGCCGATCTCCCTGGTGTCCCCGCTGTTCAACATCGAGCGCATCCTGGGGATCTTCGACACCTGGCCGGGGCTGATCATCCCGTACATGACCTTCTCCCTGCCGCTCGCGATCTACACCCTCTCGGCGTTCTTCCGGGAGATCCCCTGGGATCTGGAGAAGGCGGCCAAGGTCGACGGGGCCACCCAGGCCCAGGCGTTCCGGATGGTGATCGCGCCGCTGGCCGCACCGGGCGTGTTCACCACCGCCATCCTTGTCTTCATCTTCTGCTGGAACGACTTCCTGTTCGCGATCTCCCTGACCTCGACGACGGCGGCCCGCACCGTGCCGGCGGCCATCGCCTTCTTCACCGGAAGCAGTCAGTTCCAGCAGCCCACCGGTTCGATCGCCGCCGCCGCCGTGGTGATCACCATTCCGATCATCATCTTCGTGCTGCTGTTCCAGCGGCGCATCGTCGCCGGACTGACGTCCGGGGCCGTCAAGGGCTGACCGGCAGCAGCCGATCGTCAGGACAAGGAGCACCGACCGTGGCCGAGATTGTTCTCGAGGGCATCACCAAGAGGTATCCCGACGGCGCCCTGGCCGTGCGGGACGTCAACCTCACCGTCGGCGACGGGGAGTTCGTCATCCTGGTCGGACCCTCAGGTTGCGGCAAGTCCACCACCCTGAACATGATCGCCGGACTCGAGGACATCACGGAGGGCACCCTCCGCATCGGTGATCAGGTCGTCAACGACAAGGCGCCCAAGGACCGCGACATCGCCATGGTCTTCCAGAGCTACGCCCTCTATCCGCACATGACCGTGCGGGAGAACATGGGCTTCGCCCTGCGTCTGGCCAAGGCCGACAAGGACACCATCAGGACCAAGGTGGAGGAAGCCGCCCGCATCCTCGACCTGACGAATCATCTGGACCGCAAACCCGCGAACCTCTCGGGTGGCCAGCGCCAGCGCGTCGCCATGGGCCGCGCCATTGTCCGCAATCCCAAGGCGTTCCTGATGGACGAGCCGCTGTCCAACCTCGACGCCAAGCTCCGGGTACAGATGCGCACCCAGATCTCGCGTCTTCAGCAGCGGCTTGGCACCACCACCGTGTACGTCACCCATGACCAGGTCGAGGCGATGACGCTCGGGGACCGCGTGGTCGTGATGCGCAGCGGCGTCGTTCAACAGGTCGGCACCCCGCAGCACCTCTACGACGAGCCACGCAATCTGTTCGTCGCGGGGTTCATCGGCTCGCCCGCCATGAACTTCATCCACGCCACGCTGGAGGAGAACAGGCTGCAGACCGCCCTCGGCGCGTTTCCGGTGAACGACGAGATTCGTCGCAGTCTGGAGCGCCAGGAAGCACCGCGCGATCTCATCGTCGGGCTGCGGCCCGAAGCGTTCGAGGACGCCTCGCTGGTCGATCCGGCGCGGGAGGGTACGCGGTTCACCGCCACCGTGGACGTCGTCGAGTACCTCGGATCGGATGTCTTCGCCTACTTCACCGAGGAGGGCTGGGAGCCGACCGTGACCTCGGAGCTCGAAGAGCTGGCAGCCGACTCCGGCCTGACCGAGACCGGCGACAAAGCCAACAAGATCGTCACCCGGCTCGACACGGAGACGCGCGTCCACGAGGGAAGCCGGGCCGAGTTGTGGGTGGACACGACGAGGATGCATGTCTTCGACCCGCGCACGGGTGTGAACCTCACGCACCGGGAGAACAACGGCGGCTGAGGCCGAACGGGGGCCGCGGCCGAGCGGCCCACAGCGTTCCACTCATGGCCGCGTTGCTCGCGCTCGGCCACGCGGCCGATCGAGTGCGCGCCGACGGCGGGGCCATCGCAGTCCCATCGCTGTGTGGGTCCCCTCGCTGTGTGGACCCCGGCAAACGGTCCGGGTGCCTTCGGGCGAATATCACGCCGGTGGCGTGGCATGAAGGGTTCGCGGTGGTACGAGCTTGTGGATGTCCAGGCCAATGGATCCGCAGCCCAGGAATCCGGACCCCGGCGCGCCGTCCGCCGGGCGCCGGCACCGGATCCGTACGGCGTCGCGTCAGGCACTGAGCGGCAGCACCCGCCCACCGGCCGGGAACCGGGGCGGTCGGCGGCCACCGCCCCACTCGCCACCCGGCGTCGAGCTGCGGGTGTCCCCCACCCTGCGGACGACTGCCGCGTACGCCTGGCGGATCCTCGTCGTGGGCGCCGTCATCTACACCGTCTTCTCGCTGCTGGGCCGGTTCCACGAGGTCGCCGTGGCCGCCTTCCTCGGCATGGTCATCACCGCCATGCTCCGGCCGGTGGCCGACCTCCTCGGGCGCTTCATGCCGCGACCGCTCGCCGTCGCCGTGTCCCTGCTCGGCAGCATCCTCCTCGTCCTCGGGGTCCTGGCGCTGGTCGGCCAGGCGGTGGCGGGAGAGCAGGCCGGGCTGGTACGGGAGTTCCGGACAGGCTTCGGGAGGATCGAGCGCTGGCTGGAGGGGCCGCCGCTCCGGCTCAACCCGGGGGCACTCAACGACCTCCAGTCCCGGATCGGGAAGTTCCTGTCCACCCACCGGGCCACCCTCATCAGTACGGCAATCAGCGGCGCCGGCCGGGTGGTCGAAGTGCTGACCGTGTTCGCCCTGGCGCTGTTCTCCTCGGTCTTCTTCATCCACTCCGGCGACCGGCAGTGGAGCTGGTTCTGCGACCAGCTTCCGCCGACCGCACGGGAACGGGTGTCGACCGCGGGCAGCGCGGCCTGGCGGACCTTCACCGGTTACACCCACGGCATCGTGCTGGTGGCCGGGACCAACGCGATCCTGGTCGGCGTGGCCCTCTTCGCTCTCGGCGTGCCGCTCGCGGTCCCGCTGGCTCTGCTGGAGTTCTTCGCCGCCTTCGTTCCGCTGATCGGCTCACCCATCGCCCTCGCGGTCGCCGCCGTGGTGGCCCTGGCGGCCAAAGGCCCGCTGATCGCGGCCCTGGTCGTCGCCCTCATCGTGGTCATCGGGCAGATCGAGGGCCATCTGCTGCACCCGCTTGTGATGAGCTGGGCCGTTCAGCTGCATCCGGTGGTGGTCGCGCTCACGGTCATCGGCGGCGCCATCGCGGCCGGAGTAGTGGGGGCGGTGGTGGCCGTGCCGTTGGTGTCCGTCCTCTGGTCGGTCCACCAGGCGCTGCGCAAGGCGCGACTACCTGCCGGGGGCTGACCGTCAGGCGCGCAAACCGGCGGCCGGGCGCTGACGGGCAAGGCTCAGTGCCCCGCGATGAGCTTCACTGTCACGACCCCAACGCCGATCGCCGTGTCCAGAAGGCCTGAGATCAGCGCGCTCAGCGGCCCGTTGCCCATCCGCCTGCCGATCCACCAGCCCCACAGGAACAGGGTCACCACTTCCACGCCCGCGGCTGTCATCAGCGCGGTCTCCAGCCCCACCACGCCCAGCGCCGACATGCCGATCAGCACCAGTGGTCCCACGGCGCTCAGCAGCAACGGACTTGAGACATGCAACGCCGTCCGGATCTCCGTCCGGTTCGCGCTGCGCCCGCTCACGGCACGGTGGGCCTGCTCGTCGGCGACCAGGGTGGCCAGCCAGACTCCGAGCGCCGACACCGCCACGGTGAGCCCGGCTTCGAGGTGATCGGGTGCCTCCGCCTCGGCCAGGGTCACCACCACCGCGGTCAGAGTGATGGTCGCGTAGATCCGTTCCTTGAGCCGCCCGGCCGCGATGTCGCCGGCCCGGGCTGCCGTGGCGGCGCTGTGCTCGGAGTCGGGCGATCGCGGCTCCGGCTCCGGTGTCGTCATGCCGACATGGGTCCGGGCTCACCGAGCACAGCGCCGGCCGGATTCGGATTCATGCGTGCGCCCTTCCAACGTGAGGCCAATGTGCACTAAATACACTTTTCTGTCACAAACGGTAGCCGACCGAACACGGCACCTCACTGCTCGCGCATGCCCCAGGGCGAGCCGTACTCCGTCAGCAGATCCAGGAAAGGCCGGGCGGGCAGAGCCTCGGGGCCGAGGACACCACTGCCGGCCCAGGTGCCGGCGGCGATCAGCTCCAGGGCCACGACGGGGTTGATCGCCGTCTGCCACACGACGGCCTGGCAGTCGTACTCACGCATGGACCACTGGTTGTCGACCACGTGGTACAGGTAGACCTCGCGTGGGCGACCGTCCTTGGTGCCCTTGACCCAGGTGCCCGCGCAGGTCTTGCCGTGCATACGCTCCCCGAGGGCTGCCGGGTCCGGCAGGCAGGCGGCGACCACGTCCCGCGGGGAGACATGGACCGTGCCCGATCCGTCCGCCGCGGGCACCGGCACCGGATCGGTGCGGTCCAGGCCCACCAGATGCAGCGTCTGCAGCGTACGGATGAAGTCCTCGCCCAGGCCGTACTTGAAGGTGACGCGGCCCGCGTCCACCCACCGCGGCACCAGCAGGACCTCCTCGTGCTCGACGTTGACGCACTCGACGGGGCCGATCCCCTCGGGGAAGTCGAAGACCTCGGGCTCGCTGAAGGGTGCGGTGGTGAACCAGCCGCGGCCGGCCTCGTGGACGACAGGCGCATTGAGGCATTCCTCGATGGTGGTCCAGATGCTGAACGACGGCGCGAAGTCGTAGCCGTCGACCGTGAGGTTCGCCCCGTCGCGAATGCCGATCTCCTCGATCTCGTCGAAGAGTTCGTCGGCGGCATGGCGGGCGAAGACGTCGGACAGTCCCGGTTCGACACCGATGCCGACGAGGGCAAGCAATCCGGCCTTCTCCCATTCCGTGGCCCGCTCGAACTGGGTGTCGCCGAGCTTGACGCCGCACAGCTCGTAGGGGCGCTCCGGGTGCGGGTGGGACAGCGACATCGCCATGTCCAGGTAGTGCGCCCCGGCGGCCAGGGCCGCCTGGAACAGCGGCATCACAAAGCGGGGGTCGGTGGCATTGAGCAGGACGTCGCAGCCCCGGCGGCGCAGCAGGAAGGTGACGGCACCCTCGTCACTCGCGTCGATCCGTTCGGCGCTGAAGCGGCCGTCCGGTTCCAGGGCCGCGACAGCGGCCTGGGCGCGGGCGAGGTCGTAGTCGGCCACGACCACGTGGTCGAAGAAGGACCGGCGGGCAGCGATCCGAGTGATGGCGGTGCCGACGCCGCCGGCTCCCACGAGAAGAACACGCATGGCCAAACTCCGTTCCCAGACACAGGGTGCAGGGTGCCGCTTGCGGGCGCGGCGCCTGTCGGATCCGATCCAACGCGCCCCTCGGGCTTAACGTCAATCATGTTGGCATAAGGTGGGTGGAGTCCTGGAGAAGGCGGCGGAAGGAGCGTGTCGTGCCCAAGCCCGTGGTGCCGGAGGAGGCCCGGAGACGGCGGCGCCCCACAAAGAACGGCGCGGTGCTCTCGGAGCAGCTGATCGTGGAGACCGCGCTGCGGATGCTGCGGGAGCACGGGAGCGCGGGCCTGACCGTCCGACGCCTCGGCACCGCCCTGGGGGCGGACCCGAGCACGCTGTACCGGTACTTCAGCGGCATCGACGACCTGACGCTTGCCGTCGGGAACGTGCTCATCGGACGTGCTCTGGCGGGGTGGGAGAGCACCGGGGACTGGCGCACCGACCTGCGGGAGCTGGGGCTGCGCATCCACGCCGCGTATCTCGAACATCCGCAGGCGGCGGTGCTGACCGCCAGCCGTGTGACCGGCAAGGCTTACGAGGTGGCGGCCGACGAGACGATCCTGGGGCTGCTGCGCACAGCCGGTTTCCCGGACGCCGAAGCGGTCCGGATCTATCACGCGTTCATCGACCAGAGCTTGGCTTTCGCCGCGCTGGACGCCGCTTCGCTGGCGCTGCCGGCGGCGGCACGCGCGGCGGACGAGGAGGTGTGGCAGGCCACGTATGCCCGGCTGCCCGCCGCGACCCATCCGAACATCGCGGCGACCGCGCATCTGCTGGTCGCCCGGATGAACCACAGTGCGTATCCCACCGCGCTGGCGATGTTGTTGGACAGCGCGTCCAGCCGGCTCAGCGAGGCGCAGGCCGGTGGCGGAGGCGGAGGCGGAGGCGGAGGCGGGAGCAGCTGATCCGCCGTACATGCCGCATCCTTGCGAATGCGTCCCGCCGTAATCCTGCGGGCGGGCCGCACGCGCATGCGCCGCTGTCACGAGGACGCGCTCGGGCCGTCCCCCTCCGCAGGCGGCAGAAAGACGTGCAGCCACCTCTCCGTGTGAGCGACATGGGTCGCCGCCGCGCTGGCAGCGGCGACAGGGTCCCGATTGGCGATCGCGGTGGCAATCGCCCGGTGCTGCTCATCGCTTGCGCGCTTGATCTCGGCGCTCTCGGGAAGCGTGAACAACTGGTAGGCGCGGGAGCGCGCGCGGAACACGCCGAGCAGGGACTCCAGCGTCGGGTTGCCTCCGATCCGGGCGATCGCCGAGTGGAAGCGGTTGTCGAGCTCGGAGATCTCGGACGGGTCCTCCGTCGCCTCCATCGCCTCGATGGGTTCGAAGATCGTCTTCAGCGTTTCAGGGGTCGCGCGAGCAGCCGCCTGAGCGGCGATGTGGGATTCCAGAACGCGCCGGATCTCGTACACCTCGAGCAGCCCGCTCAGCGGCAGCAGGTCGACGGTCAACGACAGGCTGCCGATGATGTCTTCGGGCCGCAGCTGGGAGACGAAGGTTCCGGAGCCGTGCCGCGGCTCGACGATACGCAGGGCCACCAGCATCCGCACCGCCTCGCGGAGCGGCCCCCGGGACACACCAAGCTCCTCGCACAATTCGTTCTCGGGCGGAATACGCTCCCCCGCGCCCAGACGACCGGTGGCGATCATGTGTCTGAGGCCGTGAAATGCCTTGTCGACTGCGGACATCGCTTCCTCCCCGGATGACCCGGCAGCACCGCCCGGTCCCGGGACAGTCTACCGAGTCATCAGACAGTGCATGGTGATCAGCAGCAAGTCATTAGATGACTTAGGGCGAGGGGCATCGCCGGAGACGCCTTCGCGACCCGCCCCGTGACGCGGGACCGGCAGCGGGCAGGCGCGCAGTCATACCCCACGCGGCGGCGGGCAACAGCAGGCCAACAACACCAACTTTCCCCGTTTCACCAGGTCGTAGTCGGGATATCGGCACGGGAGGCTGATTGCCCGCGGCCCTTCAGGCTGACACAACAGCTCGAAGAGGGGTGCGGGACTATTGCCCTCGCCGGAGCGGGCGTGCCAGGATGCCGCCCCAAGTCATCATATCTCTTCTGAGAATCGTCTGATGTCGCACGCGGATCTTGAAGATCACGGGAGATTGGGAGTCATGTGAGCGAGTCCCACCTCAGCCCAGCACCACGCCCGCTGCTCCTCCCCGATGGCCGAGCCGCCGCGGAAGCGTGGTCGCTGGACCCGGCGCAGAGGCATCTCAACCACGGGTCGTTCGGGGCGGTCCCCCTCGTCGCACAGGGCGAACAAGAGCGGTTGCGCGGGGAGATGGAACGGTCCCCGCTGGTGTGGTTCCCGGCGCTCCCCAAGCGGGTCGCGACCGCCAGGGCCGCCATCGCCGCGTTTCTGCGCGTCGCCGTGGAAGACCTCGCTCTGGTACCGAACGCGAGTGGCGGCGCGAGCGTCGTCTACGCGAACCAGCCGATCGGGCGTGGCGGCGAGATCCTGGTGACCGACCACGGCTACGGAGCCGTCACCATGGGGGCTCAGCGCCTCGCGCGGCGCTGCGGCGCCACCGTCCGCACGGTGAGGGTTCCCCTCGACGCCGACGAGAGGCAGGCCTACGAAGCGGTGGCCGCCGAACTCGGCGACGCGACGGAACTGATCGTCGTGGACCACATCACCTCGGCCACCGCGCGCCGGATGCCCGTGGAACGGATCGGCTCGGAGGCACGAAAGCGCGGCATCCCACTCCTCGTGGACGGGGCACACGTACCGGGCCTGATCGACGATCCCCTCTCCGCTGTGGAGTGCGACTTCTGGATCGGCAACCTTCACAAGTTCGGCTGCGCCCCCCGTGGCACGTCGGCTCTGGTCGCCCGCGGTGGGCTGCGCGACGCCCTCTATCCCCTGATCGACTCGTGGGGCGCCGCTGATCCCTTCCCCGAGCGCTTCGACACCCAGGGAACGGTGGACGTCACCAGCTATCTGGCGGCGCCGACCGCGCTCGACTTCATCGAGCACACCTGGGGCTGGAAGTCGGCACGTACGTACATGAGGGATCTGGCCGACTATGCGGAGCGGATCGTCGGCGACGCCTTCGCCGAACTCACGGGTGAAAGCTGCGCAGTCGACGTCGGCATGCCGGTCAACGCCTTGCGGCTGGTGCGTCTCCCCGAAGGCCTGGCGACCAGCCCGGCCGCCGCCGACGCGCTGCGCGACCGGGTGGCACGGGAGTTGGGCGTCGCTGCGGCGTTCACCAGCTTCGACGGAGCCGGCTACATCCGCCTGTCGACGCACGTGTACAACACGGCCGCCGACTTCGAGTACTTCGCCGAGCGCTGCGTCCCGGTGCTCGGCGCATGGGCCCGCACTGCGGACGCCGCAGCGTAGCGGCGCACGAGCCATGTTCCCACCCGATGCCGCTGTGCGGATTCACACCCTCGGATTCACACCTCTGGAGGAGGACAGTTGAGAAGAAGGAAGGCAGTAGTCGCCCTCGGCATCGCCGCCGCGATGGTACTGACGGGCTGCTCCACGAGTGCGAGTGACGGGACCGTCACCCTTCAGATGGTGGAGAGCCTGACGAACCCCGCCCGAACGGAGCTCCTGAAGAAACTGGTCGCGGAATTCCACCAGCAAAACCCGAAGATCAAGGTCAATCTGATCTCGCCGCCGACTGACCAGGCTGATCAGAAGATCCAGCAGATGCTCCAGTCCGGCAGCGGCGTCGACACCCTCGAAGTACGGGACATCACCGCCGGCCCATGGTCGACCAACGGCTGGCTCTACGACATGGGCAAGGACCTTCAGGGGTGGGGCGGCTGGAAGGACATGACCGAGAACGCCACCAAGGCCGCCAAGAACGCCAAGGGAAACACGTACTTCGTCCCGTACGGCTTCTACGGACTGAGCCTCTTCTACCGCACCGACCTGATCAAGAAGGCCGGAGCCACCAGTCCGCCCGCGAACTGGGACGAACTGCTGGAGCAGGCCAGCGCGATCCAGGACAAGGGCAAGCGCCAGTACGGCTATGCCTTCCGGGGCGGAACCAATGCCAACGGCAATGTGACCGCGGCCATCGAGGCGTATGTCGCCGACAAGGTCGACCGCGCCAACGGGTACAAGCTCACCGATGGCAGCACGATCTTCTCCGCACCGGAGGCCCTCGACGCGCTGAACACCTACTTCAAGCTGTTCAAGCAGGCGTCGCCGCCGTCGTCGGTCGCGTGGGGATACCCCGAGATGGTCGAAGGCTTCTCGAACGGCTCCACCGCCTTTCTGCTGCAGGACCCCGAAGTGATCGCAACGGTGGGGCAGTCGAAGGCGATCAAGAAGGACCAGTGGACCACCGCTCCCCTGCTCGCCGGTCCCGGCGGAAAGGCCGTCCAGCCGCTGGCGACCGCCGGCTGGGGAATCGCCAAGGGCAGCAAGCACAAGGCGGAGTCCATCAAGCTGATCAAGTTCCTCTCGCAGGGCGAGGCGTCGACCACCTTCAGCAAGGAGAACAGCCTGGTCCCGATCCTCAAGGCGGCGAGCGAGGACGAGTTCTACAAGACCGGTCCATGGGCCAGTTACGTGACGATGACCGCGAACCCGGACAAGTACATCACCGTCACACAACCCCGTGACGCGCCCTGGTGGACCGAGTGGTCCCAGAAGGCCGACGCGGAGATCCAGCGGGTGCTGCTCGGCAAGATGACCCCGAAGCAGCTGCTCGACAGCTGGGACACGTACTGGACCGAGAAGTGGAAGAGCCAGGGCTGAGGGGAAGGCGGGACGTGACCCGATCGACCTACGAGCAGGTGGAGCGCCCCTCCCTCAAGGGGGGCGCTCGGCCCGCACCGGCAACGCCCAGTCAGCGTCGGCGCAAGCCGGCCTTCACCGCGCGCCGCGGACTCGTCATCGCCGCGTACATGGCCCCGGCCGCGCTCTTCGTCGCTGTCTTCATCTACTACCCCATGCTCCGGGGCAGTCAGATGGCCTTCCGCCACTGGAACCTCACGGACCTCACCGACACCTCCTGGGTGGGTTTCGGGAACTTCCAGGCGATCTTCACGGACCCGGCATGGAGCACCGTACTCAGCAATACCGCGCTGTGGGTGTTCGCCTCCATCGTTCCCCAGTTCGTGATCGGTTTCGCCATCGCGCTGTGGCTGCGCCGCCGTTTCCGCTTCCGCGGGCTGTACCAGGCCCTTGTCTTCTTCCCCTGGGCCATATCGGGCTTCCTCATCGGCATCCTGTTCCGCTGGATGTTCAACAGTGAGTTCGGGGTGGTGAACGACCTCCTGGAGAAGGCGGGACTGATCGACGAGCCGATCGCCTGGCTCGCGGATCCGAAGATGGCGATGATCGCCGTCATCGTCGCCAATATCTGGTACGGCGTCACATTCTTCTCGATCATGATCCTCGCCGCCCTGCAGTCGATCCCCAATGACCTGTACGAGGCAGCCGAACTGGACGGCGCCGGCAAGGTCCGCACGCTCTTCCAGGTCACCATTCCCTACATCCGGATGACGCTGGCGCTGACCGTGCTGCTCCGGGTGATCTGGATCTTCAACTTCCCCGACATCATCTTCGGGATGACCGGCGGCGGCCCGAACAACGAGACGCACATTGTGACCACGTGGATGATCACGATTACCCAACAGGGCGACTACGGAAAGGCGTCCGCGCTCGGTCTCATCGTCGTCGCGGTGCTGCTGGTCTTCTCGGTCTTCTACCTCCTGGCAACGCGCGAGAGGAAGGGAGCATACTCGTGATCAACAAGGAGTCCGTTCCAGAACGTGTCACCAGAGTCTTCTTCCTCTCGCTCTGGCTGGCCGTCACGGTCTTCCCGCTGTACTGGATCACCATCACATCGCTGAAGCGCCCCGGCGACATCTTCACGTTCCCGATCGCCTACTGGCCACAGCACTTCTCCCTGGAGAACTACGCCGGACTGTTCAGCAATGCGCAGTTCGGTGTCTATCTGACGAACAGTCTGATCGTCGCGACGGCCGCGGGGGTGGTGGCGACCGCGATCTCGATGCTGTCGGCCTATGTGCTCGCCCGCTTCGAGTTCCGCAGCAAGAGCGCGCTGCTGATGGCGGCTCTGATCACGCAGATGATCCCCTCGTTCATCGCGCTGGGACCGCTGTATCTGATGATGACCGAACTGAAACTGGTCGACAACCGGCTCGGTCTCGTCCTGGTGTACGTCGGAGTCTGCATCCCCTTCTGCACGGTGATGCTCCGCGGATTCTTCGCGAACATCCCCGACGCGCTGGAGGAGGCCGCCATGATCGACGGCCTTTCGCGGTTCGGGGCGCTCTTCCGGGTACTTCTGCCGGTGATGAAGCCGGGCATCATCGCCGCGTTCATCTTCAACTTCGTGAACTGCTGGAACGAGCTCTTCCTTTCGGTCACGCTCATGAACAGCGACGACAACAAGACCATCCCGACAGCGCTGAACGGATTCATCTCGAGCTTCAACATCGACTGGGGCTCGATGTCCGCGGCAGCCGTGCTCACGATTGTGCCGACCATGGTGCTTTTCGCCTTCGCCAGCCGCCATATCGTCCAGGGGCTCACCTCGGGTGCGGTCCAGGGCTGATTCAAAGTCTTGGGGGTCATGGAAACGTGCAGGTCGCGGAGGTGCGACGATCCGGCGGAAGTCCGTCACGAACACAACGAAGCTCCGGTTGACGGGGTGACCTTCCCAAGTCGCCCTGCCCGTCCGGAGCTTCGATGTGCCGCCAGTCTGCCACTGTCTGCCTGACCAAGTCGCCCACCGCCGCCCAGCGAGGCGTGAAGGGTGTCGCCGAACGACTGGCCGTTCTTCGCGATCCGCGAGATCGGCGGGGACGACGCCATTCGCTGGCATCGGTCCTGCTCACCGCCTGCTGCGCGGTGCTGGCCGGGGCTCGCTCCTATCTGGCCGTGGGCCAGTGGGCCCGCCACGCGCCCCTGGACGCACTGGCCCGCCTCGGCGTGCGCGCCACCGGCCCACTGGGCGTGCGCCGCGCACCGTCCAGCTCAACCATCCGCCGTCTGCTGACTCTCGTATGTCCCGGCGGGCTTGCCGACCTACTCGGATGCGACCCCACGGGCAGCCGGCACCTGGCCATGGACGGCAAGACCGCCCGCGGCTCGCGCACGGACACCGGCCCGGCCGCCCACCTGCTCTCCGCCGTCCTGGAAGGCGGACGCACCGTCAGCCAGCTGCGGGTGCCGGACAAGACCACCGAGGTCACCGGCTTCACGAAGCTGCTGTCCCCGTTCGACCTGACCGGTGTCGTGGTGACCGCCGACGCCCTGCACACCCACCGTGACCACGCCAGGTGGCTGGTCGAAGCGAAGAGGGCGCACTACCTGCTCGTGGTCAAGCGGAACCAGCCGACGCTGCACAACGCGTTGCGTTCGCTGCCGTGGAAGGAGGTGACCGCCCGCCGCTACGACCGCGAGGCGGGGCACGGGCGACGTGAGACCCGCTCGGTGCGCACCCTCACCGTCACCAGTCTCGGGCTGGACTTCCCGCACGTGGCGCAGGCCGCGAAGATCCACCGGCATCGCACCGACCTCAAAACCGGCAAGATCACCCGTGAGACCGTCTACGCCATCACCGACCTGACGGCGCGTGCGGCATCTCCCCAGGCCATCGGCCAACTCGCCCGCGCGCAATGGGGCATCGAGGCCGTGCACCACGTAAGAGACACCACGTTCGGCGAGGACGCCTCGAAGATCCGCACCGGCCACGGACCGGAGAACATGGCCACCCTGCGCAGCTTCGCGATCAGCACCCTACGCACCGCTGGGCACCACAGCATCGCCGCCGGCCTGCGCGAGCTCTCCTACACGCCCTTCACCCGCCCACTGGACCTGATCGGACTGCCTTGACCAGCAACACCACATGATCACCAGGACTTTGAATCAGCCCTGGGGTGCGGTCAAGGGGTAGGTGCCGCGGAGCCGCCTGCTTCCGTGCGGTCGTGTTCGAAGACCCAGACAGCCACCTGGGCACGAGAGGTGAAGCCGAGTTTGCTCAGTATGTGCTCGATATGGCCCTCCGCCGTGCGCTGGGCGATCACCAGCGTGGCCGCGATCTCCTTGTTGCTCAGCCCCTGCGCGACGAGACGGGCTATCTCGGTCTCCCGACGGGTGAGCGGGGACGGCAGCTCACCCTCCGCGCTCGGTTCCACCGCCACCAGGTGCTCCTCGAGCGCGTAACCGAGCACCTCATCGTAGGAGAGCTGGGAGCCCTTCCGGATGGCTGCACGGAAGGCCGTCGCGCCGAGGGCACGGCTTGTGCGGGACTCGCATTCGTCGTGGTACTTGACGAGGTGCCCGTACCCGGACAGCGGCGCGCCGATCGCCTGCCAGATGGTGCGCAGGCCGCCCAGGAGCCGGGCTGCGCGCTCGTACTGCTCCTGGGTGGCGGCGATCCAGGCCAGCACCTCAAGGTTGACACCGACCCCCAGCGGATCGTCGAGCGAACGGTTGAAGGCCAGGCTCTCCTTCTCGAGCTCGGCGGCGCGACGGGTGTCGCCCTGGCGCCAGACCTCGATTCCGAGCGCCATCGTCGTGTAGGCCCGGTGCCAGCCCTCTCCGTAGGCGTCGCACACCCTCAAGGACTCCTCGCCGATGGAGATGGCGCGCGGCGAGTCACCGAGGAACGAGTGGACCATGGAGAGCCGGATCAGCGACAGCGCGAGCCCCACGGGGTCGCCGGTGGCCCGGTGCCGGGCAGCCGCCTCCTCGTAGAGCCCAATCGCGGATTCGGCGTCCCCCCGGTACATGGCGATCATGCCGGAGTACAGCGCGGTGTAGGCGACCACGGACTCGTCCGCGAGTCGTTCGCCGAGCTTCCCGCTCTCCGCGAGCATGGCCGCCGCGGCATCGGTCTCGGACTGGATGACGGCCAGCCAGCTGTTGGTCCACAGCGCTCGGGCCCGGACCTGGCTCGGTTCGGTACAGACGGCGAGCCCCCCGTCCAGCCAGCGTCGTCCCTCGCCGAGGTAGTAACTGGTGATCCAGTGGTAGAGCAGGTCCGAGGCCATGCTCAGGCCGGTCTCGGCCTCCCCGGGTTCGGCGAAGCTGTACTCCAGGGCGGTGCGCAGATTGGTGTGCTCAAGGTGGAGCCGTGTGAACCAGGCGACCTGGGACGGACCGAACAACTCGGCACGGGCGTCGCCCGCCAGCCGCCGGTAGTAGTCGCGGTGGCGCCGTTGCACAGGCGCCGTCTCCCCCGCTGCGACGAGCCGCTCCCGGCCGTACTGGCGCAGTGTGTCCAGCAGCCGGTAGCGGACCGTCGAATGGGGCTCCTCCCGCAGCAGGACGGACTTGTCGACCAGTCCGGTCACCACGTCGAGGACCTCTTCGCGGCTGATGGCGTCGCCGGAGCAGACCTCCTCGGCCGCCTCCAGGTCGAAGCCGCCGGTGAACACCGAGGCGCGAGACCAGAGCAGCCTCTCCTGATCGGTGCACAGGACGTAACTCCAGTCGATCAGCGCGCGCAGCGTCCGGTGGCGCGGGAGCACCACCCGCGAACCGGCGGTGAGCAGCTGGAACCGGTCGTCCAGCCGCTCCAGCAGCTGTTGTACGGAAAGGGCCCGCAGCCGCACAACGGCAAGCTCGATTCCCAGGGGGATACCGTCCAGCTGCCGGCAGATCCGTTCCACCGCTTCGCGGTTGTCCTCGGTGACGGCGAAGCCGGGCAGGACGGCGCCCGCCCTCTCGATGAACAGCCGTACGGCGTCGCACCGGGCCAGCGACTTGATGGAGAGCCGGTGGTTCCCGGCGCTCGGCAGGTCCAGCGTCGGCACGGCCAGGGTGTGCTCGTAGGCGAGCCCCAGCACCTGCCGGCTGGTGGCCAGGATCTTCAGGTCGGGGGTGGAGCGCAGCAGCGAATCGGCCAGCACCGCGCACTGCGGCAGCAGATGCTCGCAGTTGTCCAGGACCACCAGCGTGCGCTTGTCCCGGAGGTGGTCGGTGAGGACGTCCAAGGGCTGCCGGGAGGAGTGGTCACGGATCTCCAGCGCTTCGGCCACGGTCTGGGCCAGCAGCTCGGAATTCTCCAGGGCCGCCAGTTCGACCAGCCACACGCCGTCCGGAAACGCCGACCGGACCTCGGCCGCGACACGTGACGCCAGCCGCGTCTTGCCCACGCCACCCACGCCCGTGAGCGTCACCATGCGCGAGCCGGACAGTCTTCGGCGGACCTCGGCCACTTCGTGCCGACGTCCCACGAAGCTCGTCACCTCGGCGGGCAGTTTGCCGTCCTGCCGACGTGCCGAGACGCTTGGTGCCACGACAGCCATCGATTCCTCGGAGTCCGATCCGCGGAGCACCAATCCGTTCGCGAACCGGGCCGACGCCTTCCAGCCTATTCCTCCGCGGCTCCGGCGTGCCGGTCCGGCGAAGGCCGAAGTGGAAACCTGCTCCTGGGGCGGCAGGGTGCAACCATGGTGATATGTCCGCCCACGGCGCCAATGGCACCGGTCCCCGTCTCCGGCGGGGCACAGCCTTCGGCGAAGAGTCCTCCCTGATCGGCCGCCGGCAGCAACTGGCCGAGGCGAAACGGATGCTGTGGCACTCCCGCCTGGTGACGCTGACCGGTGTGGGCGGCGTGGGCAAGACCAAGCTGGCAGCAGGAGTTGCCGACGAGGTGCGAAGGGCGTTCCCGGACGGCGTATGGCTGGTCGAACTCGGCGCGCTGGAGGACGAAGGACTGCTCCCGGAGACCGTCGCGACGGCACTCGGTCTGCGGGACCAGTCGGCCCGCCACCCGTTGGACCTGCTCTGCGACCACCTGAGCGACGCACGCTCCCTGATAGTGCTCGACAACTGCGAGCACATCCTGGAAAGCTGCGCGGCGCTCACCGACCGCCTGCTGCGCGCGGCTCCCCGGCTGTGCGTGCTGGCCACCAGCCGCCAGCCTCTGGGGGTGTACGGCGAGTCCGTCCTCCCGGTGCCCGCACTGGCGGTGCCGGAACCCCGTAGAGCCCTCCGCCCCACGGCGGCCACGCACTATGCGGCGGTCAGGCTGTTCGAGCGGCGGGCTGCGGAGGCGTCGCCGGAGTTCACCCTCGGCCCCGAGAACCTGGAGACGGTCGTCCAGCTCTGCCGGCGCCTGGACGGCATTCCGCTCGCCATCGAGCTGGCCGCGGCGCAGCTGAGGGCGCTCACGCCCGAGGAGATCCTCTGGCGCCTGGACGAACACCTCGAGCTGTCCGAGGGCGGCACCACCGCGGACCTGCCCCGGCACGGGACCCTGCGCGCGTCGATCGACTGGAGCTTCGGTCTGTGTTCTCCCGCTGAGCAGCGGGTCTGGGCGCGCACGTCGGTCTTCGCCGGCAGTTGCGGGCTGGAGGCGGTCGAAGCGGTCTGCTCGAGTGACGGCATACCCGAGGAACGCATCCTCGACCTGGTGGCCGGGCTGGTCGACAAGTCGGTCCTGGTCCGGGAGGAGCAGGGCAGCGAGGTGCGCTACCGCCTGCTGGAAACGATCCGGCAGTACGGCGCGGAGCGCCTGGCCGAGGCCGGCGAGACGCGGGTCCTGCGGTACCGCCACCGGGACTGGTACCAGCAACTGGTGAACCGCGCGGAGGCGGACTGGCTGAGCCCGCGCCAGGAGACCTGGCTCGCCCGGCTGCAGAGCGAGCACGCCAACCTACGCACCACCCTGGATTTCTGTCTCAGTGAGCCCGGCCAGGCACAGGCGGGGCTGGAGATCGCGGCGTCGCTGTGGTTCCACTGGCTGTGCAGCGGCTTCCTCGGCGAGGGCCGCCACTGGCTCGGCAGGGCGCTGGCCCTCGCACACCAGGACACGGTGGCCCGCGGCAAGGCGCTGTGGGTGGACGGCTGGCTGTCGGTGCTCCGGGGCGACACGGCTTCCGCGCTGCCGCAGCTGGAGGAGTGCCGGGCCCTCGCGCTCCGGCTCCACGACGGCCCCACCCTGATCCACGCCAAGCAGTTCCTGGGCGGACGCGCGCTGTACGAGGGCGACTTCCCCAGGGCCATCGGTCTGCTGGAGGAGGCCGTGGAGGGCCACCGCGCGGTGGGCGATCGCAATGGCCTGATGACCGCCCTCTATCAGCTCACCATGGCCTGCGCCATGTCCGGCGATCCCCGTGCCGCGGATTTCGGGAAGGACTGCCTGGACCTGTGCAATGAGGCGCACGCTCCCTGGTCCCGCTCCTATGCCCTGTGGGCGCTCGGCCTCCACCTGTGGCGCCAGGGCGAGCCACTGCGTGCGGCGGAGCTCCTCCGCGATGCCCTCAAGAC
Organism: Streptomyces sp. CA-135486; assembly: GCF_050936555.1. Taxonomy (NCBI): domain Bacteria; kingdom Bacillati; phylum Actinomycetota; class Actinomycetes; order Kitasatosporales; family Streptomycetaceae; genus Streptomyces; species Streptomyces sp. CA-135486. Next base: position 3,468,730 of record NZ_JBNJMM010000002.1, on the reverse strand, counting down.
CCGCCGGGTGGTCGGGGACGGGTGGGGAATCGCCCTGTGCCTGGAGGCGCTGGCCTGGACCGCCGCCTCGGCCGGCGAGGCCGAGCGCGGTGCCCGGCTGCTGGGCGCGGCAGAGGTGGAGTGGCGTTCCACTGGGATCTCGCAGTCGGGGTTCCGGCACCTGGCCGCGGGTCACAGGAGGACCGAATCCCGGCTCCGCACCGACCTCGGCGAGCGCAAATACGCCGCGGCAGTCCGGCGTGGAGCGAGGATGGGTCGCGACGGGGCGGCCGATTGGGCCCTGTATGCGGGGACGGCACCGCACGCCGAGCGATGACGCCATCACCCTCGAAGCCAACCGTCACCCTCCGAAGCCCACCGTCACCCTCCGAAGCCCGCCGGATCCACTACCCGTGGTACCAGGTATCAATCCGGGGATTTATCCCCTCCCCGGCACGCCTGCCGTCGGCACAGGATGGTCGGGTCATACGAGATCCGCCCCGCCGGGGCGGAGAATCGAAGGTCCGAGCAATGTGCCAGCACCAGCCGTCCTGCCCCTCCTCGACCGCGCCCGACCGTGACGCCGCCCGCCTCGTGGCCTACCACCCCGAGCAGGGCTGGGGCCTCCTCTGCAACGGTGTGACGGTGTTCGAGGACATGGGTGAGCTCCTGCCCGACGGCAGTTCCGCGTCTGTCGTTCAGGCCATGGAGGGCAGGACGGTATGAAGCCGTTCGCCGCGCCACCGCCCCCGCCCGCGCCTGTGGCGGCGCGGTCGGCCGGGCTCGGCGCCACCCAGGACGAGCCAGCCCGTACAAGCTCCTGGCTTCTGCCCCCCGACCCGTCATCCGTGCGTGAAGCCCGGCGACTCGCCCGCGCCCAGCTGACTCAGTGGGCGCTCCATGAGCAGATCGACGACACGGAGCTGCTCGTCAGCGAGCTGGTCACCAACGCCCTGCGCCACGCCTGGGGGCCGATCCGGCTCACCTTCTCCCTGCCCTCCCAGGCCGGCAGGCTGCGTTGCGAGATCGAAGACGCGAACCCGGCAGGCCCCCTGCGGCGCCAGGCCCGCGAGCACGACGAGGCGGGGCGGGGGATGCATCTGCTGAGCCTGCTGTCCCGCTGCTGGGGCAGCCACCGGACACGCGCCGGGAAGGTGGTGTGGTTCGAGCTTCATGTCTGCGCCGGCCCCGCATAGCGGGCTGGGCCCGACGACGGAAGGAGGACCTATCGACGCCACAACACGCACACAGCATGATGGCCATCGAAATGGGCCCAGGGGTCGGGGAGACGAGATCCATCGCAGCCTCCCACCCCTGGGCCTCACCATGGCCCTGACGATCGCGTTCACCGAACGGGGGCACGCCCGGCTCCGCTGAGATCACCGTGGCCGACCGGAACAGCCTCCTGACAGGAGGTGACCGCGTCGGCTCCGCTCGCCCCTGCCGACGCCTCGGCTAGGCTGATGTGTCAGCAATTGCACCCGAAGAAGCGCTGCGCCCCAAGTCGCTGTGACGAAGACGCCGCATCGGCAATGCGTCGGCAGCGCTCGGCCGGAAGCCAGGGAGTGGTCGGCAGGCAGAGGGCCCCCACACCCCGGGGTGAGGTCATTGCCTTGGACATACACGAGTCGACGAGCGACGCGCCGGATCACCTCCTGACGGCGATCGGGTACGCGGGGGTGCTCCGCGAGCTGCTTCCGATCGCGCTCTGGAGGGCCGATGCGGAAGGGCGCATCGCCGAGTGGTCGCTCGCCGCTCAGGACCTGCTCGGCTACGCGCCGGAGGAGCTGCTGGGCCGGTACGGGATCCCGATGCTGGTCCCCAAGGCCAACTGGGAGCCGGCCGAGCAGCTGACGCGGAAGGTCGTGGCGGGTGAGGCCATTGTCGCGACTCTCCCGGTGCGCCATCGCGACGGGCATCTGGTGCCGATGGAGATGTGGATCTGCCCGGCTGTGGACCGGCAGGGAGGCACCGGCGTCCTGGTCATCGCCGTGGAGACCTCCGCGGTTCTGCGGATGCGTGATTCGCTGGCGGCCCTGGAAGGTCTGTTCACCCAGTCCCCCATCGGTCTGGCCATGCTCGGCCCCGATCTGCGCTTTCTGCGGGTCAACAACGCGTTGGCGCGGATGAACGGCGTCTCCGCGGCCGAGCACATCGGCAAACGCACGGTCGAGGTCGCGCCGGATGTCAACGCCGCCGCACTGGAGACGGTGATGCGGCAGTCCCTGGATCGCGGCGAGCCGGTGGTCGACGTACGCCGCACAGGTCGCACCGCAGCCGATCCCGACCACGACCGGACCTGGTCCTGCTCCTACGCTCCCTTGCTCGACAACGCCGGCCACAGGCTCGGACTGATCGCTTCCCTCATCGACATCACCGCCGGCCAGCAGGCACACGTCGATGCCGTCCGCGCGAGGCACCGCTTCGCGCTGCTGGCCGAGGCCGGCACTCGGATAGGGACCACCCTGGACCTGCGGCAGACCGCCGAAGAGGTGGTGCAGCTACTGGTGCCCCAGCTGGCCGACTCGGCCGACGTCCAACTGCTGGCAGAGGTGATCGACCCCGATGAGGCCGCCGCATCCACCCACGGCGTGGTGCGTCGTATCGCGGTCTCCTTCCCGGATCCGGCCGCCCCCACCGAGCACCTGGCGGTGGGCATGACCTTCCAGGTCCCGCTCGGCTCGGTGTACGAGCAGGTCATCGCCGACGGCCGCCCCATAAACCTCTATCTGGCCGACATCCCGGCGCTGGTCAGCGATCCGAGCGCCGAGCGGCTGCGTGCGTACCTCAGTGCCAATGTCGGCTCAGCGCGACTGGTCCCGCTGGTCGCCCGCGGCACAGTGCTCGGCGCCGTGGTGGTGACGCGTATGCGCGGCCGCGAGCCGTTCGACGTGCAGGACTGCGTGCTCATCGACGAGCTGGTCGCCCGCGCGGCGCTGAACATCGACAACGCGCGCATGTACACCAGCCAGCGTGCGGCGGCCCTCACTCTGCAGCGCAGCCTGACGAACAGCGCGCTGCCCGACGTACGAGACCTGGACCTCACCGGGCGCTACCTCCCCGCCAGCGACCACGAGGTCGGCGGCGACTGGTTCGACGTCATCCCCCTGCCTGACAGCAGGACCGGGCTGGTCATCGGCGACGTCATGGGACACGGAATCCATGCGGCGGCCGTCATGGGACAGCTGCGCACAGCGGTGCGCACGCTGGCGCGGCTCGACATCCCCCCGGCTCAGATGCTGCGCTCCCTGGATGTTGTCGTGGCCGACCTGGGCGAGAACGAGATGGCGACGTGCGTCTACGCGGTCCACGACCCGGCCGCCGGCGGCTGCCTGATCGCCAGGGCCGGTCATCCGCCTCCGGCCGTGGCCGACGCCCGGGGGACGATCGCTTTCCTGGACGGCCCCTCCGGTACTCCCCTGGGCGCGGGCGGGCAGGACTTCCAGACCGAACAGGTGCCACTGCCCCCCGGAAGTCTGCTGGTGCTCTACACCGACGGACTCGTCGAGGCTCGCGACAGGGACATCGACCACGGCATGCAACAGCTCGCCCAGGCGCTACGACACCTCGATCACCCGTTGAAGGAGATCTGCGACCGTATCCTCGGCCGATTGCTGCCCTCCACGGCCCAGGACGATGTGGCGGTGCTCCTGGCCAGAACTCGACGTCCCCCGGGTTAGAACGAGGGTGGGAGCGACAGAGCAGTGCTGCTCATCACACTCAATCCCGGTACAGACATGGTGGTGAATGCCGAAGGATCCTACGGAGAACCCTGGCAGGCTCAACGGGGAGGCCAGGGCCCTTCCGACCGAAGGAGGAGAAGACCCTGGACGGCGACGAACGTCGGCGGGCAATTCTCACCGTCGCGCGACGCGACGGTTCTGTGGAAGTCACTGCCCTCGCCACGGAGTTGGCGGTGTCCCTGGAGACCGTCCGGCGCGATCTGCGGATGCTCGAGGAAAGCGGCCTCGTCCGGCGCAGGCACGGCGGGGCCTATCCCGTCGAGAGCGCCGGATTCGAGACGACCCTCGCCGCCCGCACCACCCGGCACGTACCGCAGAAGGCCCGCATCGCCACGGCAGCCGTCGAGTTGCTCGGGGACGCGGAGACCGTCTTCATCGACGAGGGCTACACCCCACAGCTGATCGCCGAGGCGCTGCCCCAGGACCGGCCACTGACCATCGTCACCGCCTCGCTCACCACCGCGGGCATACTGGCCCCTCGGAAGAACACCCAGGTGCTCCTGCTGGGCGGCCGGGTGCGGGGCAACACGCTCGCCACTGTGGACCACTGGGTGACCGACATGCTGGCCGGCCTGGTCATCGATCTTGCCTACGTCGGGGCCAACGGAATCTCCCGTGAGTACGGGCTGACCACCCCCGACCCGGCAGTCGGCCATGTGAAGGCGCAGGCCATGACGTCCGCCCGGCGGCGGGTCTTCTCGGGGATCCACACCAAATTCGGCGCGGTGAGTTTCTGCCGCTTCGCCGAAGTACGGGAGTTCGAGGCCATCATCACCGACACCTCGCTCACCGCCGTGGAGGCCCAGCGCTATGCGCTGCTGGGCCCCCAGGTCCTGCGGGTGTGACCGTGCGCTCAGCCTGCGGTGCCCACCGGGTGGGGCGGCAGATCCTGCGGCATCAGCATCCGCAGGTCGTCCACGCCGGGGGCGCGCACTGTGCCGAGCCGCCGGGCCTGATGAGTGATCATCGTCTCGAGGAGCTGGCGGGCCAGCCGGGCGTTGCCGAAGGAGCGGCCCCTGGGCAGGGTGGCGATCCGGCCGCGGAGCGCTTCCAGGGTCTCGGGCAGGCACTCGTATCCGGACGACACGGCATGGCGTTCCACGATCGTGACAAGTTCGTCCGTGGTGTAGTTCTCGAAGGCCACATGGCGCGAGAAACGTGAGGCGAGTCCGGGGTTGGAATCAAGGAAACGCCCCATCTCCTCGCTGTAGCCGGCGACGATGACAACCACCTCGTCGCGGTGGTCCTCCATGAGTTTCAGCAACGTGTCCACGGCCTCCCGGCCGAAGTCCGAGGAGTTGCCCTCGGGGACGAGGGCATAGGCCTCATCGATGAACAGCACTCCGCCGAGGGCGCTTTGGAAGACCTCCCTGGTGAGCTGCGCGGTGTGGCCCACATAGCGGCCCACCAAATCGGCCCGGGCCACCTCCACCAGCTGCCCCTTGGGCAACACACCCAGGGCATGCAGGAGTTGGGCGTAGAGACGCGCCACTGTGGTCTTTCCGGTGCCGGGTGGTCCGGCGAAGACCAGGTGCTGGCTGATACGCGGTGCGGGCAGGCCCGCCGCCTCTCGCTGTCTGGCCGTGGCCAGGAGGTTCACCAGGTCGGTGACCTCCCGTTTGACGGCGGCCAGTCCGATCATGTTCTCCAGTTGGGCCAGCATCTCCTCCCGGCCACCGGCCTGCTGCGCCGCCGTTGCGGTCTCGTCAGCGACGTCCGCGGGCAGCAGCAGCGTCAAGTCCTTCTCGGCCGGATCGGGCATGGCGGCCAGCCGGAAGGACTGGCGGTCCACCATCTCCTCGAAGACCCGCCTGGCCGCACGGCCGTTGCCGAACGTGGCGTCGCGGGTCATCCCCTCGTAGTGTGCGGCGAGCGCGGCCGACGTTCCGGGGCCGAGTTCGTATCGGTTGTCGGCGCACAGGCTCTCGGTGATGGTGACCAGTTCCGGGACCGAATAGTTGGCGAACTCAATGCTCCGGGTGAAGCGAGAGGCCATTCCCGGGTTGGCCGACAGGAAGCCTTCCATCTCCGCGGAGTAGCCGGCGGCCACCACCACGACGTCGTCGCGATGGTCCTCCATCAGTTTGACCAGGGTGTCGATGGCCTCACGGCCGAAGTCGGCGCCGGAACCCTTGGAGTCGGAGACCAGGGTGTACGCCTCGTCGATGAACAGGACTCCGCCGAGGGCCTCGGTGAAGGCCTCCGTCGTTTTGATCGCCGTGCCACCGATGAACTGCGCGACGAGGTCGGCGCGGGAGACCTCGACGATATGGCCGGAGCGCAGTACGCCCAGTTCGGCGAGGATGCCGCCGTACAGTCGGGCGACGGTGGTCTTTCCGGTGCCGGGCGGGCCGGCGAAGATCAGATGCCTGCTCATGGTGGGCACCGGCATGCCCAGCCTGATCCGGCGCTGGGCGAGCTGGTTGAGGTTGACGAGTGTGCGGACCTGGTGTTTCACCGCGTCGAGCCCGATGAGCGACTCCAACTCGTCCAGTGGGCCCCGGGGTTCGGGCTTCGCGCCGCCGCGGCCCGCGTCACCGCCGGCCCCCGCGAGGTCCGCCGCAGCGCCCCAGGCGTCCGGGGCGCCGTTGCCCGAACTGGTCAGATCGGTCACCTCCAGGCGGTCCCCCGACCGTGTCTGGCGCAGACCGGCTCCCCGGTTGTCGCGTACGGAGCAGCCGGTGACGGTGACCGCCTCGGCGCTGTCGGTCCTGATGCCGTCGCCGAGGCTGCCGGTGATCTCACAGGACCGCAGATCGGCGCGGGCGCCCGCCGGTACGAGCACGCCATGGGCGCCTGCCGCACTGATACGTACACGGGTCAGGGTCAGTTCGCCGCCCTCGGCGATCAGGACACCGGAAGCCCCGCTGGATTCGATCTCGCAGTCGCGCACGGTGGCGACGCCCTGCGCCCCGACGAGCAGAGCGACATCGGACACCGAGCGCAGCACACAGTCACTGACGTGGGTGTGGCCGCCGTCCGCGACGCGTATGCCTGCTCCTCCGGCGCCCTCCACGGTGCAGGACTCCAGGCGTCCACGTCCGTCGTCACCGATGTCCACCCCGGTGCCGGCCGGGCCGACGATCCTGGCACGCCGGATGAGCGGGTTGGCCCCCGAGCGGATCGTGAGGGCTGTGCCCGCCGCGTCGACCACCTCCAAGCGGTCGAACTCCGCCGCCGACTCCTCGGCGAGCAGCACCGCCCCCGCAGCGTCGGCGCAGTCCCGTACGACGGTGTGGGCGAAGGAGGGAGAGCTGCTGCCGGCCACCTGGATCGCGGCTGCCGTGGATCCGGTGAACTCGCAGTCCTCGAAGGTGCCCCGGGAACGGTCGGTGACGAACAGCCCGTTGCCCTTGGTGCGGGTCGTGCGGCAGCGGCGGAGCAGCGGGTCCGCACCCGCGGAGAGGGCAATCCCGGGACCGGTGGTGGTGGAGACGGTGACATCTTCCAGTACCGGCCGGGAGGCGCTGGTGAGATAGACACCCACCGCGACGTCGTGGACGGCGACGCGCCGCACCTGGGTGCTGCTGTTGCCCTCCAGCGCGACGGCGGGCTTGTCGGTGTTGGAGATCTCGCAGTCCTCGACGGTGCCCTGGGCCTCGCCGTTGGCGAGGACTCCGTTCCCACGCGCGTCACGGATACGGCAGTTGCGAACCGTCGAGCGTGAGTGCTCGCTGAAGACCACTCCGGACGTGCCAAGCTTCTCGATGACACAGTCCTCGATGACACTGCCGGTGGGGGCGGTGTCCACGATTCCGGCGCCTTCGGGGTTGCTGATACGGCAGTTGCGCATCGCCAGTGAGCCGGTCTGCCGGGCCAGGACCGCCGTCCAGCCCGAACCGGCGACAGTGCAGCCGTCCATGGCCAGCTGGCCTCGCGCGGCGTCGACGACCGCCACGTCCTCGCTGCCGCCTCGCAGGACCAGGTCGGTGAGCATCACCGCGTCGGCGACGAGGACGACGGCCGAGCCGCGCCGTGGACAGATCTCGACGCTGCCGGGCTCGCCGTCGACAACGACGGTCACCCGGGTCTTGACGGTGAGGTTCTCGGCGTAGCGGCCGGGCCGGACGCGGATCACGGCTCCGGTGCGTGCCGCAGCCAGCGCCTCACTGATGGTCCGGAAGCTGTCCGGCTGTTCCTGGGAGACCACAAGTACCTGCCGTGACACGCCTGTTCCTCCTTGATTGCCGACGGGTGGCATCATGTGCCGCATGCGACACGACCGTTACCCGCGTGTTCTGCTTCTCGCGGCTGCCGCCGCCGTACCGACCCTGACTCTGGTGCCACCCGCCGAGGCCGTAACCGCCCGGGCAGCTCTGCCTGTTGCCCGGGCCGCGGACGACAAGCCCGTGGAACTGCCCGCTATGCGCGGCCGGATAGGCCCGGACGAGGACTGCACCGGACCCTCGCCGGTCACCGCCGAGGCCGAGCCCTGGACCCGCCGGGCCCTGGGTCTGTCGCGGTCCTGGCAGCTGTCCCGGGGAGCCGGCGTGCCGGTGGCGGTGGTGGACACCGGCGTCGGAACGGAGTTGCCCGCCCTGGCCGGCCGGGTCGAGGCGGCGGGCGACGCCGGGCAGGACTGTGTGGGCCACGGGAGTTTCGCGGCAGGTCTGATCGCCGCAGCACCCACGCCCGGGAGCGGGGTGACCGGTGTTGCCCCGCAGGCACGGGTGCTCGCCGTGCGCGGCACGGACCTGCGCGGGCGGAGCACAGGAGCGACCGTCGCAGCCGGTATCCGGTCGGCGGTGGACGGGGGCGCCCGCGTGGTCTACGTGGGTCAGGCGCTGCTCGACGGGAGGGCGGAACTGACCGCGGCCGTCGCACACGCCACCGAGCGGGATGTGCTGGTCGTCGCGCCGGCGGCGCCGGACACCGCCCCCGTGGACGCCGTGACGCACCGCCCCGACACCACGGCACGGCCGTACTTCCCCGCCTTCGTACCGCAGGTCCTCTCGGTCGTCGACCACGGCCTCGACGGCAGCCGTCCGGCGAACGCGCCCGGTGCCTTCGCACCGGATCTGTCCGCGCCCGGCGATGCGGTGGTCGGTGGCGGGCCGAAGGGCAGCGGCCACTTCATCGGTTCCGGGTCTTCGCTGGCCGCCGCGCATGCCGCCGGCGTGGCCGCCCTGGTGCGCGCCCGGTATCCGCAGCTGTCCGCCGCCGAGGTCGCCCGCCGGCTGGTCGCCGCCGCCTACCCGGCCGACACTCCCCGTCTGGATCCCTACGCCTCCTTGACCGCGGTTCTGGACGGCAGGCCCGCGAAGGCTCCACGGGCGGCCGAGGCCCACATGACTCCCCACTCCCCCAGGGGCCCGCGCACCAAGGCGCTGGTGATCGCGGGAGCGGCAGGCGTGCTCGGGCTGCTGGTGCTCGGCGCGGTGGCGGTGATTCCCCGTGGCCGGGCCCGCGGCTGGCGTGCCGCGGGCCATTGAGCCGGCGCCTCCGGTCATGACTCCTCCGGTCCGGCGAGCGCCGTCTGGATCTGCACGCTCTTGCGGCGCGCGATACGGGTGCCACGCCCCGGCGGCAGAATGCGGCCCTTCACATTGCCGAACACGTACCCTTCGGCCGGCGGGCAGGACAGCAGCAATCCGGGCGTGTTGACCTCCTGGAGGCGCCGCATCATCGACTCGTTGAGTCCCCGGCCCGCACCGGCCGCCGAGCGTGCGACGACGAGGTGCAGGCCCACTTCGTAGCCGAGTGCGAGATGGTCGAGGAGCGGGCCGAACGGCTGGTTCATCGGGTTGCCGCCGACCATGTCGTAGTCGTCGACGAGGATGAACAGCCGGGGGCCCGTCCACCAGTCGCACGCTCGCATGCGGGACGGCGCGATGTCCGGTCCCGGCAGCCGGGTCTTTACGGCCCGCGCCGCGCCGTCGACCAGGTCCTTGAGTGCGTCGATGGAGACCGCGTGCCCGAGCCGGTACTCGTCCGGAACGGCCTCCACCAGCTCACGCCGGTAGTCCACCACCATGATGCGGGCCTCGGCGGGCGTGTACGTGCGCATGATCGCGGCCGCCACCAGCCGCAGGAGGTTGGTCTTTCCGCTCTCGGAGTCGCCGACGACGATCATGTGCGGGTTCTCGGTGAAGTCGTGCCAGACCGTGGACAGCCGGTCTTCTTCCAGTCCCAGCGGTACGCGGAGTTTCCCTTCGGGCGCGGGGAGTTCAGCGGCCGGGAGCATGGTCGGCAGCATGCGGACGGGAGGTGCGGGCGGGGCGGACCACTGGTCCCGTACGGCGGCGACCATGGCAGCGATACCTTCGGAGAGGTCGTCCGAGTCCGGCTTTCCGTCGATGCGCGGCAGCGCCGTCAGATAGTGGAGTTTGCCCTCCCGGGTCAGTCCGCGGCCCGGTGTGCGCGGAACAGTCGCCGCCTTGCGGGCATCGATCCCGGAGTCCATCGCGTCTCCCATGCGCAGTTCCAGATGGGTCCCCGCCTGATCGCGGACGGCGGAGGACAGTTCCACCCACCGCGCGGTGGTGACGATGAGATGGATGCCGTAGTTCAGACCCCGCGCGGCAAGTGCGTTGAAGGTCTGGATGTGCCGGTCGAAGTCCTGGCGTACGGTCGACCAGCCGTCGATGACCAGGAACACGTCCCCGTGTGCCTCCTGCGGGAACTCCCCGGCGGCGCGGCGGCGGCGGAAGGTGCCCATCGAGTCGATGCCCTCGTCCAGGAAGAGCCGCTCCCGTTGCGCCAGCAGCGCGGTGACCTCGGCGATGACCCGGCCCACCCGTTCCTCGTCCAGGCGGGCGGCGACACCGCTCATATGCGGCAGTCCGGCCAGGCCAGCCAGGGTGCCGCCGCCGAAGTCCAGGCAGTAGAACTGCACTTCGCGGGGTGTGTGGGTGAGGGTGAGCGAGGTGATCAGGGTGCGTACGAGCGTGCTCTTGCCGCTCTGCGGACCGCCCGCGATGGCGACATGGCCGCCGGATCCGGACAGGTCCACGACCAGTTCGTCGCGTAGCTGGTCGAACGGCCGGTCCACGATGCCGACCGGGACGCGCAGCGTGCCGCGCCGGGGCCAGTCGGCGGCGGTCAGACCGTATACGGGGTGCGGAGCGAGCGGCGGCAGCAACTCGTCCAGCGTCGCGGGCAGATCCAGCGGCGGCAGCCACACCTGATGAGCTGGCGGTCCCGCGTCCCGCAGCCGCTCCACCGCCACGGACAGCAGCGAGTCGCCCTCCTCCTCGTCGGGCGCGACCGGCGGGGGCGTGGTCGCCCCCGGGTCGGGCACATTCCTCGGCACCACCCAGCCGGCCGTCCACGGCACCACCTGGCTGGCCACCCGCGCCTGGTTGATCGCCCCACCGCGCCTGCGGTACGGACCGGAGACATAGGCCGCCCGGAAGCGGGTGAGTGCTTCGACTCCCGTCTTCAGGAAGCCGCTGCCGGGCTGGGGCGGAAGCTCATAGGCATCGGGCACACCGAGTACGCCGCGGCTCTCCATCGCGGAGAAGGTACGCAGTCCCACCCGGTAGGACAGATGGCTCTCCAGCTGGTGCATTCGGCCCTCGTCCAGCCGCTGTGAGGCCAGCAGCAGATGGACTCCGAGGCTGCGTCCCAGTCGCCCGATCATGACGAACAGCTCCATGAACTCCCGGTGGGCGGAGAGAAGTTCGCTGAACTCGTCGACCACGACGAACAGGCTGGGCAGCGGGTCGAGCGGAGTGCCGGCCGCCCTTGCCTTCTCGTACTCCAGGGCCGATGTGTAGTTTCCGGCGCTGCGCAGCAGCTCCTGACGGCGCATCAACTCACCGTGCAGGGCGTCCTGCATACGGGAGACGAGGGCCACCTCGTCCGCGAGGTTGGTGATCACCGCCGAGGTGTGCGGCAGTTCGTCCAGGCCGAGGAAGGTCGCGCCGCCCTTGAAGTCGACCAGGACGAAGTTCAGTGTCTCGGAGGAGTTGGTCAGGGCCAGCGCGAGGACCAGGGTGCGCAGCAGCTCGCTCTTGCCGGAGCCGGTGGCGCCGATGAGCATGCCGTGCGGTCCCGTGCCGCCCTGGGCCGATTCCTTGATGTCCAGTTCCACCGGCACCCCGTCGGCGGCCACCGCGATCGGCACCCGCAGCCGGTCGGCTCCGGTGCGCCGTTGCCACAGCGCGGGCGGGTCGTGCCGGTGGAGATCGGGGATGCCCAACAGGGTGGTGAGTTCGACGTTGGTGCTGAGCGGCTCGGCCGTGTCCGTGCCGAGTCCCATCCGGTACGGCGCCAGCTGTTTCGCCAGCGAGGCGGCACCGACGGTGCCGAGCTGGTCGGGCCGCCCGAGTGCGGTGGTCTGTTCCTTGCGCTCACGGTCGGTACGGATCAGGCGCAGCAGGCCGTCGGAGAGCTCCAGCCGCAGCGTCGCCCGGCCGGGCCGCCAGGTCAGCGAGGAGCCGAGGTCGAGCACGACGGCATTGCGCAGTCCGGGGCCGTCGAGCCGGTGACCGCCGGGGGCCGCGACTCCGTCCAGCACAATCACGGTGAAGGGCTCTTCCCGGCCCGGTACGGCGTCGGGGTCGAAGGGCGGCCGCTCCGAGAACTCGGCTCCCAGCAGGTCCTCCAGCTCGTTGAACGACGAGACGATGCGGCGCGCGGCGCCCGCCCCGTCGTTCTCCTGCGGATGCAGGCTGTGCGGCAGCCACTTCACCCACTCGTACTCGGCCCGCCGCTCATCGGCCGCGCAGACCGCGATCCACAGCTCCTCCGGGGAGTGCAGGGTGGCCAGTTGGGCGAGCATCGCACGCACCGTGGCCCGTATCCGCTCCTCGTCACCGCGGAACAGGACCCGCGCCCAGGCCCGCAGATAGACGGCGATCGGCTGGTCGGGGACCACGGAGTAGGCGCGGATGAAGCTGCGCAGCGCATGGGCGCTCAGCGGCTCCAGGTCCTCGACCGGTTTGGTGGACAGCGGGGTCAGCCGCAGGCCGAGCTTCTGGTCGCCGACAGCCACCCGGATCTCGCCGAAGTCGGGGTCGACCGGCCGTCGTTCCCAGAGGCGAGTGGTGCCCACGAGAGACCACAGCGCCGCGGGCTCCGGATGCCGCCAGGCCAGGGCGCGCTGCTGATCCCGCACGCTCGCCCGGACCTTGCGCCGGATCTGGGTCAGATAGCGCAGATAGTCGCGCCGCTCGGCCTTGAGCCGCTGCTTGCGTTCACCGCTGCGGCGCATGAACTGGCCGACGACCATCGCCGCTGACGCGACGACCATGAGGCCGAGCGCCAGATACATGAATCCGCCGCGGGATCCGGGCCTCATGAACATGAGCATCATCGAGGCGGACATCATCGCCATGGGCAGGTACTGCCACACGGCGGAACTGTCGGGCAGCATCTCCGGAAGCGTGGGCGGCTCCTGAAGGCTCAGTTCCCCCTCGGGCATGTCCGGACCGGGACGGCGGGCCGGCCTGCGGAACAGCACGACACTCAACGAACGTTCTCCTTCGGCGCGTTGACACCTGAATGCTCATATCGGCCCGCACGGCACAGCGAATGTGGGCGGGATCACTCATACGGCGAGCAGGCACGCGTCAGGAAGCACGGCAGGAGGCCGTGCGGCCGAACCGTCGGTTCTCCCGGCCGGGGAAGCGGGCCGGCGGGAGATACGGTGCGGTGCGCCAGGCCCCACCGGCGGCTGTGCCGCATCGGGGCCCGTACAGGAGCAGACGTTCAGCAAGTAGTGTGCAGCCGATTCCCGCGCACGTCCAACGATTGATCCATCACGTCGGTCCGTCGGCCCGTTCGGTGGCCACGGCACATCGAGAATCGTGAGCAATCCATGACAGACAACACAGTCGCAGCGCTGTGCCGCCTCACGGTGCACGCACCCGAGAAGCTGATCGACCTGGCGGTACCCGCCGACATCCCCGTGATCGACCTGCTGCCCACCCTGGTGGAGTACGCCGGTGAGAATCTGGCGGAAAGCGGCCTGGAGCACGGAGGCTGGCTGCTCCAACGGCTGGACGGAGAACGCCTCGACGAGGAGAGCAGCCTGGACTCCCTCGGCCTGCGGGATGGCGACACCGTCTACCTGCGGCCGCACACCGACGCGCTGCCGGAAGTACGGCTCGACGATCTGGTGGACGGCATCGCCACCACCATGCAGGACCGCCCCTACAGCTGGACGCCGCAGATCTCCCGACGACTGCTGCTCGCCTTTGCGGCAGCCGCATCGGCCGCCGCGTTCGTGGTGCTCGCGATACCCGGATTCTCCGCGGACATACGGGCGTTGGGCGCCGCCGCCACCGCGTTACTGCTGCTCGCCGGAGCCGGTTCGGCCAGCCGCGCCGTCGGAGACGCCGGTGCCGGCGCGGCACTCGGCCTGCCCGCAGTGTGCTGCCTGGCGCTGGCCGGGTGGCTGGTAACGGGCGGTGCGCTGACCGGCCCGCACGCCCATGAGGTGCTGGGCTCACGGCTGTTGGCGTCCGGCGCGGCAGCCGCGGGTGGCGCGATGCTGGCGGTCGCGGTCGTCGCCTCCTTCGCCGCGCTGTTCGTCGCCGCCGCGGTGATCGCCTCGGCCTGCGCGCTCGCCGGCGCGCTGATCGTCGCGGCGGATCTGGCACCGGCCCACGCGGCAGGGCTGATCGCACTGCTCGCCGTCGTCTTCGGCGCCTTCGTACCCAGTCTGTCGTTCCGGCTGGCCGGACTGCGCATGCCCCCGCTCCCGACGAACGCCCAGCAGCTCCAGGAGGGCATCGAACCCCACTCCCCGTCGGCCGTCGCCGCCCGCGCCGTGGTCGCCGACGGGTGGATGACGGGCTTGTACGGAGCCACCGGAGCGGTGTGCGCCGCCACGCTGGTCGGGCTGGCCACCGAACCGGGGCTGGCCGAGATCCTGATGATCGGCGTACTCTCAACTCTCCTGCTCCTGCACAGCCGAGGCCTGGGCAACACCCTGCAACGGCTCGCCCTGCTCGGCCCCGCCGCCGCCGGGGCCGCCCTGTTGGTGTACTCCGCCGTCGTCACGTTCTCGCCGACAGGACGACTGCTCCTGACAGCCTCCCTGCTCTCGGTCACCGCCGCGCTCGCCATCGCCGCCTGGACCGTTCCGGGCCGGCGGCTGGTCCCTTACTGGGGCCGCGCCGCGGAGCTGCTGCACTCGGCCACCGCCATCGCCATGCTGCCCATGGCCCTGTGGGTGCTTGGCGTCTACGGATATCTGCGGGGACTCAACGGCTGACGCCGGGAAAAGGGAACGATGCAGAACAAACGCGACCAGGTACAGGCCCACATGTTTCTCATGGGCCGCCTCACCTCCGGAATGCTGCGCGCGGACCCGGACGCACCGGAGAGCCCACAGGGACGCACCAACCGGGGTATCGCCCTCGGAGTGATCTTCGCCGTGCTCGTCTCGGCCGGAGCCTTCGTCTTCGGCCTGCTGTCGCCCGGTACGAAGGGATCCTGGCGGAGCTCGGGCGATCTCATCGTCGAGAAGCAGACGGGCTCCCGCTATCTGTACCTTGACGGCCGGCTGCGTCCGGTACGCAACTACGCGTCGGCCCGGCTGCTCGGCGGCGCGGACCTCAAAGCCGCGACCGTCGGCTCGGCTTCGCTGAACGGAACTCCGCACGGCGCACCGGTGGGCATCCTGGGAGCCCCCGACTCGCTGCCCGGTGCCGGTCAACTCAGCCCGGATCCCTGGCAGGTGTGCTCCATCCCCACCGTGGACGGCAAGACGGCCGGCACGCTCGCGGTGGGCCGCAAGACCGTGGGCACGCCCCTGGACAAGCACCAGGGCGTGCTGGTTTCCGGGCCCGACGGCGCCGACTATCTGCTGTGGGGCGGGAGCCGGCTGCGCCTCGACCGGAGGGCCGGCGCGCCCGAGGCGCTCGGCTACGGCTCCGTCACCCCGGTGAAGGTGTCCGGGGCACTCCTGAGCGCGCTCCCCTCCGGCCCCGACCTGACCCCACCGACCACTACCGGTCTCGGTGAGCCCGCCGCCGAACTGGGCGGCCGTGCCACCAGGGTCGGGCAGGTCTTCACGGTGTCCGTCCCCGGATCGGGCTCACAGCTGTACCTCCTGCGGCGCGACGGACTGGCCCCGCTGACCTCGACCCTGGCCGCGCTGGTGCTCGGCGATGCCCGCACCAGGCAACTGGCCTACGAGGGCGCCTCCCCCACCATCACCACGATCGGCTCCCACGCGCTCCGGGGCCGGCTGGCTCCTCGTACCGCCGAGTCCGATGGTCCTGGCCGACTGCCGGACGCACCCCCCAAGGCCGTTGGCGTACCCGTGGAGCACGGCCCCTGTGTGCAGATCACTCCCGACAGCCGGGGCGACAAGGGACCGAGGACCAGCATCAGTCTCGCCACCCAGCCCTCGCTGGGGCCGGCCGTCCAGACGGCGGTTGAAGGTGTGTCCGCCGCTTGCCTCCCCGTCGACCGCGTCACCGTGCCGCCGGGCGGCGGGGCACTGATCCATGCGCTCGGTGCCGGAGGCGGGAAGTTGGGCAGCACCGTGTACCTGGTGACGGACACAGGGGTGAAGTACCGGATCGCGACGGCTGACGCGGTCAAGGCGCTCGGCTATGAGAAGGCCGAAGTCCTGGGCCTCCCCTCGCTGTTGCTCGCCATGTTGCCGTCCGGTCCCGACCTGTCCCCACGCGCCGCCGAGCAGGGGCGCAGCAGTGCCACCGCGCCTCGCTGCGACTGGGACGACAAGATCGCGACAAGGTAGCGGCATGCCTTTGAAGCCGTAAAAGCAAACGCCCCGTCCTAGCCTCCGGTCACCGGAACAGCCGGGCTGGTCATGCTCGGCTGTACGCGCCGCCCGGCGCGAGAGGCCCGGTGGCAGGTCGACCACGAGAGGGGCACACGTGTCTGCCAACGGAATGCAGCAGTCGGCCGAGCACGCGACACGGAATGGCGTTCAGGCCCTGGAAATGGCCTTCAGCGGCATCGTCAAGAGCCGTCAGGACGTCGAGGCCACGAAGTTCAACCTGTCCTCCGGCTACCAGGGCAGTGACGGCAGCGCCTTCCAGGGCCTGATCACCGCATGGGAGGAACAGGCCGACGTCATCCTGAAGAACGTCCAGGACATGATCGAGACGCTGAACCAGACGCTCACCGAGCACGGGCTCCAGCAGGGCTCCTCGAACGAGCAGATCAACACCGCGTACAACCAGTCCGAGTCGGTCTTCGACACGCTGACCGGTTGACGGCCCGCAGGCCGCGCGTGCGGCCTGTCCGCCCACCCCGTACACCCGCGGCGACCCGAGGACGGCTCCCATGACGGACAACTTCAGCGACGGATACATCTACGTCGACTACTCGCACATGAACAACGCGGCCGACGACATGGTCCAGCAGACCAAGGCGATCGCGACCACGCTGTCCAATCTGGAAATGGAACTGGGCGAACTCCGCAACACCTGGATCGGTGACGACCGCGATGTCTACACCCAGAAGCAGCAGGCCTGGGACAACGCCGTGAAGGCGATGGAGGACCTCCTCACCAAGCACTCCGCGCTGCTGACCGACGTCTCCGAGAGCTACCGCTACAGCGAGGGCTCCCTCACGCAGATGTGGGGTTCGGTGAAGATCGGCCGCTGACGCCGTCGAGCGGCACACCCCCGGTGTCGCTGCGGACGGTCGCTGCGCGCCGGCCGCCCGGTCCCCCGGGCCGGCCGGCGCGCGAGCAACACCACCGGAACGCAGATCCGGCGCCGGGCCGGGTGAGCCGGAAGCTGCAGAGGAGAGAGCATGGCGAACGACCCGAATCCGAGCACGGGCAAGCTGGCCATGGACAAGGCGGGGCTTGAACAATTCCTCGCCAACCGCGTTCTGCCCTTCAAGGAAGAGATCCGGAAGCTGGGGGTGGACGACCCCCACTTCGGGCCCGCGATGGCCACGCTCCTGGGAGACGGCGACATCGATCCGGGCGCCGAGTTCGACTCCTACGGCACCGGAAAGCCCCTGGCCATCGGATTCATGGCGCTGCCGGACAACCTGGGCGGCAAGGGCAAGGACCTGAACCAGGGCATCGTGAAGGCGGCCGCGTCAATCGTCAAGATCCTCAAGGAGCAGACACAGCTGTTCGCGGACATCGAGGAGAACCTCCAGGAGACCATCGACTCGCTGCTCAGCACTCAGGATGCCAACCTGACCAATGTCGACGGCAAGAAGTTCCTCGACATCTTCGAGGACACCGCGGACGACCTGGGCGGCAACAAGGGCGGCGGGAACGGCGGCGACGGGGACGACAGCAACTCGTAAGGCGCTCGCTCGCCACCACCCGTGATCCATCCGCTCTCACCAGGAGGTTCCCCCCGTGGCTGTCCACCCCGCGTACTCGACAGACGACTACTGGCATCTCGCGGTCAAGCTGCTTACGGGGTACGAGATGCCTCTGCGGGAATCGCTCTTCGACAAGTTGCTGGGAAACCAGGGCATCCCCTTGATGAAGATCGAGTTCTCCGACTACGACGGCGAACCGTCGAACGCCGTCGTCGAGGCCGCGGACTCCCTGGGGTGGCGGGCCCAGAACTCAGGGTGGCGCATCGAGAACACCGACTTCGTGATCCCGTTCTACTCCGGGAAGCACGGCCCGATCACGACCGCGTCCGTCGGGACCAAGGTCGTCATGAAGAAGGCGCGCATCACCCTCTTGGGAACCACCTCGACAGACGCGCCACCGGCCGGCGGCGCGGTCCTGGGCAGTGACTTCAAGAGCAACAACGACAAGGAATTCGACGGCCTCGACGCGCACCAGGAGTGGAGCAACAAGGCGCTCTCCCAGTACAGCTACGGAGGTGGAAAGGCTCTCGATCATCTGTTGGGAGAGGCGCAGTCCACCATCGGATTCTCGTGGAACGACCTCCGGGTGGAGAACAAGAACGCGGTGAATCTCAAGTCCTTCGAGGAGGCGGCCGACGCGTTCGACAGGGCGGCGACCTTCTTCCGCACGCAGCACCGAGAGCTTCAGGACTGGGAATTCGACCTCGGTACGGAAGAGGCCTCGTGGAAGGGCCAGGCCGCCGGCGTGTTCCGCGACCTGGTCCACGGCCTCGCCCGCAATTACGACAAGTACAGCGATCAGCTTCCTCTCGCCACCGAGGCCACCTCCCGATACGGCCAGGACCTCAGGGATTTCCGACAGGTGGTCCAAACGGCCGGCCAGAATCTGTTCAACACCTGGGACAGCTGGCAGTTGCTCACGGGAAACCCCTTGCGCTGGCTGCACGATGTGCTGCTCGACGTGAGCGAAGAGGTGTGGAACAACAACATCAAGAAGGTCCGCTTCAAGGTGACCTCCGCCGGCCGGGCAGGAACAACGGGTCACCACCAGGTCAAGTTCGACGGATTCAGCGGCGGATACCTCGACTGGGGCGCGTTGGAGGACAAAGGAACCTGGAAGAAGATCGGCGAGGAGGCGATCAGGAGATGGCAGCAGTCTGTCGTCGACACCTTGGTGGTCGCGGGCAAGCAGGCCATCGTCGATGTGCAGAATTCCTGGAACGGCCAGACCTTCGCCCCCATCACGACGGTCAGCACGAACCTGAGTCAGGAGTACGCCTCCGACAAGGCCGACAAGGACAAGGCCGACGCGGAGGCCGCCGCTGCGGCGGCGAAGGCCGAGCGTGATGCGGACAAGGCCGAGGCGGCGGCAGCCGCGGCAGCAGCAAAGGCCGAACACGACGCGGAGGTGGCGCAGGCCAAAGCCGAACGTGAGGCAGAAAAGGCCGAACAGGAAGCAGCCGCCGCAGCGGCAAAAGCCGAACACGACGCGGAGGTGGCGCAAGCCAAGGCCGAACGCGAAGCCGAAAAGGCCGAACAGAAAGCCGAGGCGGCAGCAGCGAAGGCGGAACAGAAAGCCGAGCAAGAGCAGGCCAAGGCCGAACGGGACCAGAAGGAAGCCGAACAGGAAGCACGGCAGGAGCAGCTCCGGGCCGAACAGGAACAGAAACAGGCCGAGCAAGAGGCCAAACAGGAGCAGAAGGAAGCCGAACAGCAGGCCCGGCAGGAGCAACTCCAGGCCGAACAGGAACAGAAACAGGCCGAGCAGGAAGCCAAGCAGGAGCAGAAGGAAGCCGAGCAGGAGCAGCAGCAGGTCATCGCCACCAATCTGGCGCGGGCGGACCGGGAGCAGCAGAAACAGGAACAGGCTCAGAAAGAACGCGAGCAAGAGGCGAAGCAGGCCGAGCAGGAAGCCAGACAGGAAGCCAAGCAGCAGGAACTGGAGGCCAAGCAGGAAGAGAAGGAGCGGGAGCAGGAAGCGAAGCAGGAGCAGAAGGAAGCCGAGCAGAAACAGAAGCAGGCCGAACTGGAGGCCGAGCAGGAGGAGAAGGAGCAGGAACAGCAGCAGCGTCAGATCAGGACCGAGGCCGAATACCAGGCGAAGCAGGAGGAGCAAGAGGCAAAGCAGCAGGAGAAAGAGCGGGAGCAGGAAGCGAAGCAGGCGGAGCTGGAAGCCAAGCAGGAGCGCAAGGAAGCGGAGCAGCTGGCCCGGCAGGAACAACTCCAGGCCGAACAGGAGCAGAAACAGGCCGAACAGGAAGCCAAACAGGAGCAGAAGGAAGGCGAACAGCAGGCCCGGCAAGAACAACTCCAGGCCGAACAGGAACAGAAACAGGCCGAACAGCAAGCAAGGCAGGACCAGCTGCAGGCCGAGCAGGAACGGAAGCAGGAGCAGCGGCAGTCCGAGGCCGAGAGCCGCTACGACCAGCAGCGTCGCGAGGCCCTGGCCCCCGGCGGCAGGTCGTGGGAGCCCCCCTTTGGCGGACCGGACTCGGTACCCGGTTCCGAGGGCGGGCTGACGAGCCTCAATCGCGACGGCACGGTCACCACGAACTTCCCCGACGGGAGTTACACCACGGTCGACCCGGCGACCGGCGAGACCACGGTGGGGCTGCCCGACGGCAGCCGCGAGATCAGCGATCTCGCTCCCGGCGAGTCGCTGCACAACAAGGACGGCAGCTGGACGACGCTCAACCCCGACCACACGCTGACCACGGACTTCCCCGACGGGAGCTCCACCGTCGTCGACCCCGCCAAGGGCACGACAACGACGATGTTCCCCGACGGCACATCCGTCACCTCACCGATCGAGCCCGGACACTCGCTGCCCAGCCACCCGGGCAATCCGCACCAGTCCGGCCCCTCCTCGTACTTCCCGAACTACGAGGAGGAGTTGTTCGACACGCTGCCGGACTACTCCGACGACCTGGGCTCGCCCCTCACCCCGGCCGGCCTCGGGGCCACGGCCCAGGATTCCGGCGGCTATGGCGCACCGGGCGGGGGCGGCAGCCCGATGCTGCCGATGGGCACCCGGATCAATGGCACGACCAGCGGGGGCAGCGACGGCGAACGAGTGCGCAACGTGCTGGACGACGGGCAGCAGGTCGTCACACGCCGGCGCCCGGCGTCCGGTGCCGGGCGTTCCGCGTACGAAGAGGTGGGCGCGGCTCAGCGGGGAGGGATGGCGACCAGCAACGCCGGCACGCCCTTCATGCCTCCGATGGCGGGTTCACCGGGCGGTGGCGGTCAGCCGCAGACGCAGAGCAGCGACCGCGACAGGGAGTCGTGGGTTGCCGAGGACGAGGACGTATGGGGCACCGATGAGGGCGGGGCTCCAGCCGCCCTTGGGAGGGACTGACGTGACGGAATCCATGCAGGAGCGCCTGACCGAGGCCATGGCGGAACTCAAGCGGACCCACGCGGCGGTGGCGCAGGCCGAGGAGAGCATGCGCTCGGCCTCGGCGACGGTGCGCTCGCGGGACCGCTCCGTCGAGGTCACGGTCGGGCCGCAGGGCGAGCTGACGCAGATACGGTTCCTGGACGGTAAGTACCGGAACATGGGATCCGCGCAACTGTCGGCCGCCGTGCTGGAGGCCGTTCGGGAGGGACGCACCCGGATGGCCCGGCTCGTGCTCGACGCCTTCCAGCCCCTCTCCGAGCGCGCCGGCCGCCTGCCGGAGGTGGCGGGTTCCGGTATCGAGTGGGAGAGGATTTTCGGGCCGCTGTCGGCCACCGCGGCGGACGGCGTTCCCGGCCGAGCGGGCGCCGGCCGGTTGCGCGACGAGATCCACGAGGACGCCGGCGACGAAACCAGCCCACGGCCCCCGGGCCGCGCCGCCCGCGGGCACGCGGAAGGGCGGTAGCGCGATGGTCGCGTCCGATGCCTACGAGGCGGACCCGGGTCGAATCCAGGCAGCGATCGGCGAGATCGAGGCCATCGCCCACCAGGCCCTGGCCATGGTCGGGGAGTTCACGACGGCCATTGCGGCGTACAACGGCTGGGAGGGTGTGGACGACGAGTACGCGATCGAGGTCGGCGCCAAGTTCGACAAGAGCGTGCTCGGTGTCACGGAGACCGGCGGAGCGATCGCCAAGGCTGTCGAATCCATCGTGAACGGGCGTCTCCTGGAGCTCAAGGAGATCAGCGGCGCGCAGGGGTTCGCGCAGGAGAACATCGACGCGGCGCTCGCGGCCACAAAGGGCATCGGCGCCGACGGCGGGGGCGGCGGAAAGCGCTGACGTGCCGGCCGACATCGAGTTCAGCGACGAAGTCAGGGACATGCTGTTCGTCCTCCTGGGCGACCGGCCGTTGCAGGCCAACTCGGACCTGGCGTACGGAAGCAGCGTTCCGTTCCTGGACTTCGCGGACCGGCTCATGGACCTGCGCAACAGGATCACGGACTCCGTGTCCAGCGTTCAGGGAGCTCTGCCGCCGCAGGTCGCGGAGCAGTACGTCCAGGCGATGTCGACGCTCACCGGCACTAACGGGGTGGACCACTTCGAGGAGTTCATCCAGCAGCTCGATGCCCTGGCAGAAGGACAGGTCGAGCAGTCCAGAAAGATCATGGAGTCCAAGTGGGAGATCATCGCCGAGATCATCCAGCTGTTGATAGAGCTGGCCTTTATCGCGGCGATGGCCTTCTTCACCGGTGGTCTCTCGTTCGGGGAGGCGGCGCTCGCCAAGTCCAGGACTCGCTTCACCGTTCTGCTGATTCTGGACCGGCTGCTCAGGAGCACCAATCTGCTGCCTGCCTTCAGTGAGGCATTGCAGGAGGCGTTCACCACCTTCGCGGTGCGGCTGGCCATGCTGTCGCTCAACACAGGCGACCGCCGGCCGGACGGGATCGACTGGGGTGACATCGGCAAGTCCGCGGCGGCCGGTGCGCTCGCCGGCTTCTTCATCGGCGGCCTGTCGGGCGCGTTCAACAAGTTCTTCAAGAATTACTTCAACGATTTCGGCGACAACAAGTGGGCGTGGGGCGGCAGCCGGATGGGGCAGGAGTTCCTGTCCGAAGGCATCGGCGAGACCGGGGCCGAGTTCATCGTCAACGGCGCCTACGAGGGGAAGTGGGAGTGGAAGTGGGACACCTTCCTCGGCGCCGGGCTCAGCGCGATCTCCGAGTTCGTCGTCATGGGCAGCGTCGCCGCAGGCGGGTTGTTCCTGCACAACAAGTTCTTCGGACCGCAGAACTTCAGCGAGTACAACGAGTTGCCCGATTCGGGTGGTGGCGGGGGCCGTGGCTCGACGGGCTCGGACAGCGCAACCCCCTTGCCCCTGCCCCGGAACGACTTGGTGAGCGGCGGTATCGACTACGCAGACTCCGGGCCGAACAGCCTGGCGACACCTCCCCCGCCACCCACACCGCAGCCGAATGGCGTGGGACACGGCTACGGTACGTCGGCTCCGGCGGCCTTGCATCCGGTGCCGAACAACCCCTTGCCCGTACCCGGTCCGCACAGCGCCACTGACACGGTGGCGAATGGAGCGGCCGGCTCCACGCCGCTTCCGGATCTGGCCGACAACCCTCCACTGCCCGGGTACGGTCCAGGACTGGTCCCCTCGGGCGCGAGCGGAATTTCCAGTGCCCCGCCGCCGGTGAACCGCTCGATTCCTCCGCTCGGCGCGGCCGGGGCGACCGGGTCGACCGGATCCGCCGCCGACGTAAGCCCGGTTTCCTCTCCGGTGCTTCCGGGCGCGGTCACACCGCCTGGGGTCTTTCCGGCTCCGGCAGGCAGCACGCTCCCGGCGCCGGTCGGCAGCCAGACACCGAGCACCGGTCCGGCCTTGACCACACCGCCGGTCACGAGCCCGACTCCGAGCCCGACTTGGAGTACGAGCCCTGTTCCGAGTCCGGCTCCGAGCCCTGTTCCGAGTCCTGTTCCGAGTCCGGCCCCGAGCCCTGTCCCGAGCCCTGTTCCGAGTCCGGCCCCGAGCCCGAGCACCGTGCCGGACACATCCACTGCCCCGAGTTCGACGGAGGGCGATGAGCCGTCGCACTCTCCTGAGGACCTTTCGCTGCCGCCCACCGCGACTCCGCACCAGACCACGTCGCCCGCGGGCGGCACGAGCACGCCCGGCACGTCCCTGCCCTCCGCCACTCCAGCACCCACTCCCGCCGGCTCGTCCACCTCGTCGCCCGACGGGTCGTCGGCCGGGCAGCCGGTTCCGGAGGAGCTGCCGGACGAGACTCCGCAGGACATCGAGACCCACGCACCCGATCGGAGCGGTGTACCTGCCACCACTCCCGCCCACACCTCCGCGGACCCCATCCGGCCGCGCACGGAATCGGGGCCACCGTCCACGGCCCCCGCCACCACGTCAGCCCCGGGCACCACGACGCATCCCGAGACCACCGGCCCCGCCGTCCATCACGACACCTCCATCCACACCCCCGTACCGCGCTCGCAGCCGGCGATGGTCGACCCGGTGCCGGATCCCGTACGCCCGGAGCAGTGGAGGCCCCGGCGGCAGGACGCGCCCGCGTCGCCCCTGTGGACCGAGCGGTACGACCCGGCGGCCGATCCGCTGGGACCGGACCGTACGGCCCACACTCTGGCGGGGCACGACACGGTGATCCGTACCTGGATCCGGCGTATTGAGGCAGACGACGGCCGCTGGGTGCGGAACCTGACCCTGGAACTTCCGGTGCGTTTCGGCGACGGATTCCACGCCGATCAACTTCGGCAGTTCGAGCATCACATGCGGGGTCTGCTCGATGAGCACTTCAACCATGGACTGGTGCTGCCGCGCTCCGGCGACCAGCTCCACATCGATGTGAACCTCGTCCATGCGCCCGATCATCCTGAGGCGATCGAGCTGAGCGCGACGGACCAGCCGGCCGACTCGGACCAGTTCCACTTCCGGATGTACTCCGACGACCCGGCCCTCGACCCGTCCGAGTACGACCGGCGCCGGCGGCGCAATGACGCGACCGCCCTGCATGAGCTGATGCACTACACCGGGCTGAAGGACCGGATGCAGGACGACTCCTCGCTGTTCCGCCGGATCGCGGGCGGGCAGGTCCACCCGGTCGGGATCATGGCCGACCTGGACACGCTGCCCGGCCCGGCCGTGCCGCTCGACAACGTCCAGACCATCGAGGACGTCATCGACTCCGGCCCGGTGGTGCGCGACCACCCGCGGTCAGCCCCGGCCGCCATCGCCACCTCCTCCACCGACCCCGCATCCCTGCTCCCGCCCACCGACCGCTTCCCCGCTCACCCGCCGTCCCAGGGCAAGGGGAGCGATTCGGATTCGGACGATGGTCTGTTCTCGGTGCCGTTGAGGTTGCGTGGGAATGTTCCGTCGAGTCCGTCCGAGGACTCGGATTCGGATGACGGCCTGTTCGCGATTGGCTTGAGGCAGGAAAGGGACGTTGCTCCGAGTCCGGCCGGTGAGGTGATTTCGACACCGGAGGATACGGGGGCAGCGGGGCCTTCGGTGTCGGACGAAGTGACGTTCGAAGAGTCCGTTTCGCCTTCCGGTTCACGGTCACTGCGGCTTTCCGAGGTGATGCCGGAGAAGGACTGGTGGCAACTCTTCATCGACCCGCGGGATCACGAGCGGGCCCTCAAATACCACCCGGAGGACCCCGGCGGCATCTACGAACGTGAGCAGTCCCCGGGATTCAGGCAGGGGATGGTCGATGCCTACCGGGAGGCAATGGACTCCTCCCGCGGGGTGGGACACCGGATGAACTCCGGGCTGTATCTGAGGCTGCACAGCCTCGTGATCAACTATCTGGACAAGAAGCCGGGCTGGTCGGGCGGAGAGCCAACAAGTTTCCCGTTGCGCAACGCGGATCTCAGCCAGGACGTCCTCGAGGAGACACTCGGCGGGCGACAGCTGGCGCTGGACTTGTCCACATACGACTGGGCGGGGCCGAAGGACGTGTCCCCGATCACGGCTCTGGACCGGTTCTCCAAGCCCGGGCAGGCGCTTCTGCAAACCAACTACAGAGTCGGCGAGGCACCCGCACTGGTCGACCAGGCGTTCGACCGGTACTACGACGAAATCGCAAACTCGACGGATGAACTCGGCAAGCTCTCAGCAATCGCCAGAGCCGTCCGCGCCCTCCAGATCATCCACCCGTTCCACGACGCCAACCGACGCGTCAACGTCCACCTGCTCCTGCACAAACTCCTGCTCGAACAAGGATTCTCGCCGGTCGTCACCAAAGACCTTGCGAAACTGTTCCAGGGCTCGTACTCCGTACCCCAGATGGCCGAAATCCTCGCGCAGCACACCCGGACCCTCACCTCCCCGCTGCCTCCGCCGCCTGCGAGCGGACAGACCACCGCCGACCCGACCCAACCCCCGCCCCCGGTTGCGACCACCTCCACGCCTCCTCCCAACCGCGCACCGCGCACGGCACTTGTCGAGGAGCTGAGGTCACGCCTGCCGGGGATGCCTGCCGACGAGCGGGCGTCCGAGCTGGCGTTGCTGTCGGCCGACGAACTCGAGTCGCTGGCGGTGGATCCCACGCTGGTGGATGCGCTGCGGACGGCACTGCCCCCGTCGGAGTTCGCGGCCGCGGCCGCACAGCTGATGATGCGGATGTCGCCAGGGGTGGATCAGCCGGTGTCGGCTCGGCACGAGATGCAGGCGCAGATGGCGCGCATGCTGCGCGACCCTCAGGTCGCGGCGGAGCTGCTGAACCGCGGCGCCCGCGTGGTCATCGTGCCCAAGAGCGAGGCGATGACCTCGCTGGCCCCCTTCCGCCACCTGGCAGGACAGCAGATCGGCGGGTCCGACGGCCGGACGTGGGACACCGTACGGGGAGCGGGTGGCCTCATGTCGGCGGTGACGGAGGAGAACCTCCTCGGTGAGCTCACGAGTCTGCCCGGAGGTTTCTACCCGGACGGCTACTCCACGACGACGCACGAGTTCGCGCACGCGATCCACACCAAGGCGTTGTCCGCCGCGGACCGGCAGGTCATCACCGATGTGTTTCACGACAAGCTGTCCCGCGGGCACGCCGCAGCATGGCCGGACGGACCGCTCTACAACACGGCCGGCCGGCCCACGTACAACTACTCGTCCACCAACGAGTTCGAGTACTTCGCCCAGGTCTCCAACGCCTACCTCGGGACGAACGCCGGGACAGACGCCTACACGGGCCAGCCGCGGAACAACGGCCCTGACTGGGTGCGGCAGCACGAGCCCGCGCTGCTGCCGATCCTGGAGCGGCTGTACGGCACCGATCCCGTGGCCGTTCACTCCGGGCAGGCGAATCCGGTCCACCGCACTCAGCGGGAGAACGAACTGTACGACGGCTACCGGGCGTTCTGGGACCAGGTCGAGAACACCCACCGGCCGCAGCCGCACGATCCCGCGCCCGCGATCTCGACCTCGGCGGCCGGGTCCACGCCCGCGCTGCCGCCGTTGGCCCCGCCTCCGGCGAACGGCAGCGAGAGCTCGGATTCGGAGGATGGTCTGTTCGCGGTGCCGTTGAGGGCGCAGGGCAATGTTCCGTCGAGTCCGTCCGACGAATCGGACGACGGGTTGTTCGCGGTCGGCTTGAGGCCGAGGCCGGATGTGGTTGCGAGTCCGGCCGGTGAGGTGATTCCGGCACCGGACATGGGGGCGGCGGGGCCTTCGGTGTCGGATGAAGTGACGTTCGAAGAGTCCGTTTCGCCTTCCGGTTCACGGTCACTGCGGCTTTCTGCGGTCATGCCGGAGAAGGACTGGTGGCAACTCTTCATCGACCCGCGGGACCATGAGCGCGCTCTTGAGTTCCATCCCGAGGATCCCGGCGGCATCTACGAACGTGAGCAGTCCCCGGGATTCAGGCAGGGGATGGTCGATGCCTATCGGGAGGCAATGGATTCCTCCCGCGGGGTGGGGCATCGGATGAACTCGGGGCTGTATCTGAGGCTGCACAGCCTGGTGATCAAGTATCTGGACAAGAAGCCGGGCTGGTCGGGCGGCGGGCCGACCAGCTTCCCGTTGCGCAACGCGGATCTCAGCCAGGACGTCCTCGAGGAGACACTCGGCGGGCGACAGCTGGTGCTGGACTTGTCCACATACGACTGGGCGGGGCCTAAGGAGGTCTCCCCGATCACGGCTCTGGACCGATTCTCCAAGCCCGGCCAGGCGCTTCTGCAGACCAATTACCAGCCCGGCGAGGCACCCGCACTGGTCGACCAGGCGTTTGACCGGTACTACGACGAAGCTGCCCGGTCGACGGACGATCTCGGGAAACTCTCGGCGATCGCCAGGGCTGTCCGCGCCCTTCAGATCATTCATCCGTTCCAGGATGCCAACCGGCGGGTCAACGTCCATCTGCTCCTCCACAAGCTCCTGCTGGAGCAGGGATTCTCGCCGGTCGTCACCAAAGACCTGGCGAAACTGTTCCAGGGCTCCTTCTCCGTCCGGCAAATGGCCGAGACCCTGGCACAGCACACCCGACCACTGACCACGCCCCTGCCCCCGCCCCCCACAACCAGGCAGCCCGGTCCCGAACCGGCACGCTCGCCATCAGCCCCGTCGGCCCCGGTCACAGCCTCGCCGCAGTCGGAGGCCGGTTCCGCCGGCAGCCATGCCGACTCCCGTCCTGCCCCGGGCAGCGCCCTCTCCACCCTCCTCAAGCCGTCCGAGGCGGCGCAGAAGCCGATCGAACGGCAACTGGAGCTGCGCCGGCCGCCCCGCGTCGACGGCGAACTGCCCCCACCGGCCCTGCAGCCGCAGCCGGTCCACTACTCCGACAACACCCAAATGCCCGCGCTCGGCGACTCCGTACGCAGCCTGATCCCGGATCTTCCGGCCGATGTGGCATCGCGTTCCACGGGGTTCGGGCTCAAGGACTTCACGCTGCGCGGAACCGATCTCGCGCTGAACGAGATCGCGCGGCAGCTCGACGAGGTTCCCGCGCTGCGTCCCAAGCCGCCGGGTGGCAAGTCCCCCTCGGGCACCGGTCTGCTCGCCGACGTCGCCACCGCGCTGAGAGACGATCTCGACGGCCTGGTCGGAGACGGACGCGACTTCCCCTACACGGACAGCAAGGGACGGCCCCGGGTGCTCAAGCTCCGGCTGCGGCCGTACGGGCAGTGGGAGAAGTTCTCCGACGTGGGCGGCGCCGGCCCGTCCTCTCTGGGCAAGGTGTGGCAGACGGCGTTGACCACGGGTCAGACCCCGAAGGTCAATACCTCCCGCATGTTCAATCCGATGGTGCCGCTGTTCCCGGTGACCAAACCGGCGCATGTCTTCGCCCGCCTGGGTCTGCGATTCGGGCAAGGCCGCTCACTCGGGTACACGCTCAACTCTCAGGCGACGGCCCAGGTGGAGAGCAAGGTGTCCGGGGCGTCCCACGTCCATCTCGATGACACGTACTACGACTTCAGCGTCACCGACGCGGACGGCAACCCGGTCACTGAGCGGGGGTCGAGGAACGGCCGGCCCCGGCTGACCGGTTTCGCCGTCCGGTCCGGGCTGGCGCTCCGGCTGCCGGACGGAACGACCGCGGAGAACAAGCCCGGGCGGATCCCCCGCACACTGGAGTTCAGCAGCCAGCCCGATCTCCGGCTGGTCGGCACCGAGAACTACGGACCGGTCGCGCACATCAGGGACTGGGCCGCCGGACAGATCGGGGCCAAGCCGGGCAGCAGCGCCTACAGCGAACTCGACGCGTTCTTCTCCGCCCGCAACTTCCAGCGCGTGGCGCCCCTCCTGGCCACCGGCCGGATCACCACTCCGGCACTGTACGGCGACGGCAAGAACGCCCGGCCGCTCGGTGTGTTCACCGTACGGGCCACCTCGCGGCGCGCCCTGCTGCTGACCGACTCCGTCGTGCACGCACTGCGGAGCCAGGCCCAGCTCACCCAGACCGACAGCCGCTCGCTGACCAAGAGCAACACGCAGGAGATCGCCCCGACCGTGGGGCCGTTGCTCCAGTGGATGGGCCTGAACGACGCCCGCCTCAATCTGCGGCTGCTGATCGGTATCACGGGGCGGTTCGGGCACACTAGCTCCCGCGCCTCCACCACGGGCGGCTCCGGCTCCGTACAGGCGACGGGCGTGACAGGAGACAAAGCCGCCACCGGCCTGTATCTGGTGCAGAAGACCATCCGGGTCCAGCGGACCGGGCGGGACCGTGGCGCTCCTGCGCGGCAGAACGGGGACAAGCCCCAGTACGGCGTACAGGAGTTCACCACCTGGAGTCTGGAGCGGATCCCGGGCTCCGAGGCCCGGCGGCTCGCGGGCTGGGACGACGGCACGTCGATGCGCTCCCGCGGCGGGCGCCCCGACCCGTTTCCGCCGCCGTATCTCACCGAGAACCGGCCGCCCACGCTGGGGGTCAGCCGGGTGGAGCTGTTCACGTTCTCCGACGGGCAGTTCACCCATGACGGTCCCGACGGTCCGGACAGCAGCACCCTCCTCGACCACTTCACGGATCGAGTGCTGGCCGAGGCCTCCCGCGCCTACCCCGATCTGGTCGCCCCGTTCTCCGAGCTGGACCCGGCGAACCCGCGCTGGCGCAATGCCGACCACTTCCAGCTGGCCCTGTCCAACGCCCTGGAGGTGTCCGCGACGCTGGCGCAGACCGGCATGGCCGCGAACCTGGAGGCGCTGACCACGACCGGGCTGCGCATCGATCTGCGCGAGCATGGACGGCTGCACCGCGGCTATCGCTACATCTGGCTCGACGGGGAACTGACGGGGCGCCGCTACGAAGGCACCGACAGCACCCGGAAGATCGAGTTCAGCGCGGCGGGCGGGGAGAAACTGGACAGTGAGCTCGGTGTCTCGCACGGCGCGGACGGCGGCATCCAGGCGCTGATCACTCTGCGCGGCACCAAGGCCAACGAGATCGGTGTCTCGATGCACGCCGGGACACTCACGCTGGGCGGCACCGGGGGCGGGCAGCGGGACGAGAGCAGCGCTTTCGGACCCTCGGTGGCCAGGGACATCGAGGCGGACAGCAGCGCACCACCCCATCTCTTCAGCTACCAGTTGTCCGTCACGGCGAGCCGGGGAGGCTACTGGCGGCTGCCCGGGCTGCTGCGCGGCGCGATATCGGCGGGGCTGCTGGGCACGCAGGCCTTCGTCTTCCGCGAGGGGCACCGGCCCCTGATCGGCGGGCCGACAGGTGAGGGGGCGGACGGGGCGCTCACCGGCCGGGTGCTGTTGAGCGTGCCGGCCGAGCACTCTTCCGAGGCCGACCCGGACCTCCCGGACGCGGACCACCCGTACCGCGTTCTGACCGGCACGGTCCGCGACCGGCCCATGCACGACTCGGACGCGTTCCAGTTGGCGACGGGCTCACCCGCGCAGATGCGGGCCGTTGCCGGGCGGATTCCGGCCCCGTACGAGAACCATCCCTTCCAGACCCTCATCGTGGTGGGCCGGCCCGAACTGATCGCGGCGGCGGAAGCGGTACTGCAGCGGGCCTCGGGCGGCTCCTGGCATCAGACCCAGCAGGGCGCGCCGGGGCACGATGCGGCGCTGACCGTCTTCCAGTCCCCGTATCTAACCGCCAACTCGGATCAGAGCATGGGCCCCGCGGGCTACCGGGTGAGCGGGTTGTGGGCGCCCGGCCCCTACCTCAACCGCAGCGGTGTACTGGCCCACCGCATGGTGCTGCGCGGCCTGCGGATACTGGCGGGACCCGCGCCGATCGCGCTCGGGCACACCCTGACCGGCGGAACCCAGACGGCGGGGAAGAACACCAAGTCGCTGACGTTCTCGTTCGGTGGCTCGATCGTCGCGGCCAACACCCATGCCGTCGGGGACGGCGGCGTCCTCGGTATCGGCCCGACGCTCATGCCGTGGACGTACACCAGGGCGATCGGTGAGACCCTCAACCTGTCCGCGTCCGCCGATGTGAGCCGCTCCGACAGCGGCCACCAAGTGCTGGTGAGCGGCAACGCCGACCACGAGGTCGCGGCCGCCTCGACCGCGCTGGGCACGATGTCCGCAGCCAACTCGCCGCTGGTGCCCCGGTCGCTGGGCGGGGCCGCCGGACGGAGGGTGCTGGTGCCCGGCGGCTGGATCGGGCACCTGCCGGAGAAGAGCGCCGTCGAGCTCGGCCTGATCCAGGACGGTTTCGGCCCGGTCCCTCGCTACGCGAACCACCTCTGGACGCCCCAGGGCTGGCTGCCCACCGGCCGCTTCGGCAGCTATCCGGTCAACGCCCTCAACACCGCGGCCGTGCTCGCCGATTTCGACCGGCAGCTGAGCCGGCTGTTCGCCAGGGAGTCCGACCGCGACACCGTACGCAGGCTGGTTTCCGGCCGGGTCGTGCGGGCGATGCGCGGTGAGATGTCCGGCGCAGGTGCGTCGGTACCGGCCCGGATCGGCCGGTGGGGCTGGGACATCGGGCGGGTGGGCGGCCGACAGGTGCGGGTGCGGGCCGAACTCCTGCCGGGGGAAAGCCGGTTCGTCGGCATCGACCACAGTGCCGAGTTCAAGGACAGTCTGTCCGCCACCGAGTCGAAGAGCTTCGGCATCAGCCGCACCCGCGGGCCCCAACTCGGGTTGACGACGACCCAGTTCGCCCAGACCGGACATACGGCCGCGCCTCTGGTCGGCCCCACGTACAGCGAAACGGGGTCCAGCCTCGTGACGAGGTCGGCGAACCGCAGCGAGGCGGCCCGTGAAGCATGGAGCGTGAAGCTGACCGATCCGTACGCCGAGCACGTCACGCCCTACCGGCTGCGGCTGACCCTGGAGGTCGAGGGCGCCCAGGACGACACCACGGACGGCAGCGCGCACGGGCCCGTCGCGGCGGCCTTCCGGGGCAAGCAGCGGGTGGTGCAGGAGGACGGTGTGGGCGAGTTGCGCACCCACACCTCACTGAGCCTGACGCTGCCCGCCCAGGGCGCCACGACCCTTTTGGACACACCCTTCACTCCGCCCGCGCCGGGTCCGGTGCGCCTGGCGCCGCTGCCGGCTTTCACCGGTGACGCCAACTGGCGGGCGGTCAGGCATCCGGACGGCAGCGTCAAGCCGTTCGTCCTGCCGGAAGACGGTTTCGTCATCCGCGATGTGATCGGCTCGGCGCAGGTGAGGGAGGCTGCCGGGCGGGCCCTTGCCAAGGCGTACGACATCCGCTTCCGGGACACCGACAGCGCGCAGACCGCCCCCAGGTGGAGGGGAGACACCCCGCTCACCCGGATCGGCACCGGCTCCGCGTACAACCTGGAGGAGGGCACCACGGGCACGGTGCTGAGCTCCTTCGCCGGCAAGGCCCTGGGGCTCGGTGGTCACACGGTGCCCGGCCTCATCGAGGACAGCGTGGTCGGCGGCGCCGACGGGCAACTCACCGTGTACTGCAAACCGCATCTGGACCGTGCCCAACTACTGACCGTGGCCGACGGCGTGAAGATGGAACACTCCCGGCGCGGCACCACCGAAGGCTCGCAATCGGTGAGCGGATCGGAGTCCGCGAGCAGCTCGGTCGGCGAGGTGACTGTGGTACCCGCCGGGCGGGCGGGCACCGTCGCTCCGGGCGCCGCTCTGCCCGGGCCGAACGCCGCCGGGTCCGACACCCTGCCCGGCGGCCTGGCGAGCACCGACAACACGAAGGTCGAAGTCAAGGGCCGGGCCTTCCTGTTCTCCGTTCCGGCGAGCTGGCTGACCGTGGCCTCGGTGCACCGGCACTTCAAGGACGGCCGGATCGGCCGCGCCCTGATCTCGCCCCTGCAGGCACTGGCGCCGGCCCACTTCGGGAATGCGGGGCAACAGGCGTACCAGACCGATGCGGCCATTCTCGCCTGGGTGGCCGAGGACGTCGCACGGGAACTCGGCCTGATCGACGCCACAAACTTCCCCGAGCGTGCCGGCAAGGCCTGGGACGCCGTCAAGGCCGTGTCAAAGGCATGGGCCGACGCGGACAAGGCGTATTGGCTGGCCCGGCGGGAGGCCGGTACGACCCCGTATACCAAGTTCACCGCGGCACAGGGACAGTTCGAGACGGCCGAAACCGAACACGAGCTGGCCCGGACCGAGTACGACATCGCGCGCAGGCCGCTCGTTGCCGCGAACACTGAGGCCGACGCAGTGCGGGGCCTGGCGACCTCCTTGCGTGAGCAGGCGCAGACCGCGCTGCGGCAGGCGGAGGCGGTGGCCGAACGGATCGACGCGGAGGCACGGGAGGGGCTCGCGGCCGGGCCCGACCCGGACACCGGGCCCGCAGCGCTGGAGGCTCTCGCGGACCTCGCCGAGGCCAGGGACCGGTTCGACCGCGACCGGACGCGGGCAGGCCAGTGGGACGCCGAGGCCGACCGTATGGTCGCGGCGGCGCGTGAACAGACCGCACAGCGGCGCGCCGACGCAACCGCGCGGCGCGACGCGGCCCGCACCCAACTGGACGCCGCGGGCGGCGAGCTGCACCGCGCGCAGACGGTGTACGAGGGCCACCAGCGGGAGCTCGCCCCGCTGCTGGCCACGGCGGAAGAACTCGCCGGCACGTATCACCAGGTGCGGTCGGCCGCCGACCGGCTCACCCGCTGGCACGTGCTCCACTCGACGCCCGAAGGCCGCGCCGTGCTCGGGGACCTGGCCGAGCCCCCCGAGGTCACGTTCACCGATCCCCAGGCCGACCCGGAGGCACCCACGTACACGAAGGAGACGGGCGAGAACGGGATCACGACGCTGACGTCCCCGACCGGCGAGCGCCATACCCTGCTGGACGTGCCGGCGGACGGCGAGTCGTTCTTCCACGCGCTCGCCGAAGGGGTGCGCCACGACGGCCCAGGCGCGGCAGCCGCCCTCGCCGGGCATCCGTCCGCGCTGCGGACGCTGCTCGCCGGCCGGCTGCGCGACCCGGCCAACGCCGATCTGCTGGACTCCGTCGCGCCCGACGAGCGGGACACCTTCTCCCCTGCTGAACTCGCCCGGGCTTCAGTCGACTTGGCGGAGGACACCCCCGAACGGCGTGAGTTCGACGCCATCGGTGTCGTCCCGCACTCCACCGACCTGTCCGCGGATTCCCGGCTGGACCTGGCAAGAGCCCAGCTGCTGCGGCCGGGAGCAGCGACGGCCGACACGGGCTGGGACCACGGTGCGGCGGATCTGCTGCCCGCGCTGGCCGCCCGCACATTCGGGGTGCCGGTGACGGTCGTTGACGACGCGGGGCGATTCCAGACCTTCCCGCCCGCGACGGACACCGGGGCGCCGCCCGTCGTGCTGTATCTGGCCGACCGGCACTTCCAGGCCGCGGTGCGCGGTCTCGTCCACAGCGGCGCCGCGGACGCCTCGGCACGTCCGGCCGCGACCCCGGCCGGGCCCGTACGCCCCGCGCACGCCGCACCCCCGTGGCAGCCGCCGTCCGACGCTCAGAACACACCCCGGTTCGACGCGGCTTCGGACCATCTCCGCCTCACGGGTCCCGACGGGGCGGAGTACGACCTCGTCGAGGCTCAGGGGGACGGAAATCGTTTCTACACCGCGCTCGCCGCAGCCCTGCCCGCCGGTCCGGCCACGCCGGGGCGGCACCGCCCGAGAACCTCGGACGGCATCGCCATGGCGGTCGCCGCTTCGGCACTGCCGTCGGACGCGCGACTGGATCCGCAGGCCGTCTTCCGCGCCGGCGATCCCGGCGTGGGCGACGCCGGACTGCCTGCCGCGACCCTCGACACGCTCCACGGAAGCGGCGGAACGCTGCCGCCGGGCACCGGGCTCGACGAGCGGCAGACCGCGGCGCTCATCCGGTCCCAGCTGCGTTCGGGCCGCCGCTGGGATCCGGCCACCGCCGCGCTGGCAGCCCAGTTGGCCGCCGGGGTGCTCGGCGTGCGCGTCACCCTGGTGCACGAGGACGGAAGCTTCGACAGTCATCCGGCCGCCACCGGGCCGGACGATCTGACCGAGGTGATGCTCTACGAGCGGGGCGGCACCTATCTGACCGTACTGGCGCGTGCGGCGGAGCCGACCACACCCGCACAGCCTCAGGACCCGGCACCGCGGGACCCGGAGCCCGCCCGGGTGCAGCCGCCCCTGCCGCCCCCGCCGCCCGCACCCGATACGCTCCCGCACCGGCTCGCCGAGGTCGCGGGCGCCGGGGACCGCTTCACGGAGGCGCTGGCGTATGCCCTGAGGGAGAACGCGCCTCAGGTCTTCGACAGCGTCTCCGCCCTCGCCTCCGCCTTGGGCCGCAGCGGACCGGCCGCCGACGCCTCGACGACGCTGCGTCGCTGGGTGAGCACTCACATCACCGCGGCCGACGTACCCGCCGACATCCCGCTGCTGGATCCCAGTGCCAAGCTGTCGCTCGGGGAACTGGACGCCATCGAAGTGCGGCTGCCGACGGTTCAGCGGACGCAGGCGGTCCTCATGGGGGGCTCTCTTACGGTGGCCGAGGCCGGGCTCGACCGAATGGACATGTTCCGACTGCTTCTGAACCGGCGGGCGGACTGGTCCGAAGCAGTCCGCCCGGTGGTCGCCACGCTGGTGGCCGATGAACTCGGAATCCGGCTGGCAGTCGTCAGACGGACTGTGGACGGCAGCAAAGGGGTCGACTACTTCGGTCCGCTGGGCGGCGTGCCGATTCTGCTCTGCACGACGGATGACGGGCCCTTCTTCGCCGCGCTCTGGACCCCTCCGCCGCCCCCGCTCCCGCCGAGCGGCTGACAGCCGGCGGTCCGGCAGCGGCTATCGGCTTGTGAACAGCCAGTTCTGGTCGTCGGTGTCGCTGCAGTAGAACAGCGTCAGGCGCACATCCCGGCGGCGGTCGTTACTGCCTGCGACATCCAGGCACAGATCACTGCTCGCATGGTTGCGGATCCAGTAGGTGTTGTTCGCCCTCTTCTGCAGCCACCACAACTGGTTGTCGCCGGTCGTGCGGTTGCACGGGTACTCGGTGATCCGAGTCGTGGCGCCGGTGCCTCCGTAGTAGGGCAGGTCGAGGCACTGACCGTCCTTCACATTCCGGATGACGTAGAGCTTCGCCCCACCGGGCCCCGACCCACTGCTCGCGGCTTCCAGATTCCACAGCTGGTTGTCCTCGGCCGTGCTGTTGCACGTCGACTGGTTGACCGGACCGTCCTGAACTCCCTTGCCGAAGGCAGGTATGTCCACACAGGTCTGGTTCTTCCAGTTCTTGATCAGCACCCGGCTGAGGTCCGGGCCCGTAGCGCCGCTCCGGCGGGCCGACGCCCGCCTGCGCGGGGCCTGGGACCGGTCGCGCGCCGTGGTCCCGCTGTCCTGCCTCCGGGTGGCTGGTGGCGCCTCACGGGCCGGTCCCTTGCTCAAGGGCGGAGCGGCGGGGGCCCGTTTCCTGGGTGGCGACGAGGGCTGTGGGACGAACGCACCGGACCGGTCCGGGCCTTCTTCGTCGAGGACGGTGTTCGCCGCATCCACTACGGCGGCGGACTTCTCTTCGTCGTCCGAAGCGGAACCCGTGAGCAGAAGAGGGATGGCGACCAATACGGCGCCGACGATCGCTGCTCCGGCCAGGACCGGCTTATTGGGGCCGTTTGACGCGCCGGCCGGATCCGGCTCCTCCGGGCGCACACCGCCGACGGCAGCGAGTCCTGCGGCCGCAGGCGAGGCCCCTGCCGCGCGGGGCTCCCCTTCTTGCGTCGTGGCCCCCGGTTCCGGGGCCTGTGACGTCTGTGGGGCCTGTGACGTCGTAGCACCGGATCGCGCGGAGGTCTCGCCGGAGACGGCGGGGAGAGATCCCGTGCCGCCCGTGTCCGGGACGGACGAAGGTGGAGAGGTCGCTTCCCCGGCCGTGGTCGAGGCCGAGGCGGCGGGCTCGGTGCCGGGCCGCTGAGCCGAGGCGGCGGGCTCGGTGGCGGCCGACCCGGTGCCGGGCGGCTCGGTGGCGGGCGGCTGTCCGGAGGGTGCTTCCCCGGACGGTGGGGCTGTCTTGGGCGTGCTGGCGGATTCGCCGGCGTTCTGCTGTTCGGGCATGGGTCTCCTTGTGGGCTAGCGGGTCGCCGGGCGTAGGCCGCCAGGGCGTGGGAGCCGGTGTACGACGGCGAGTGCGGGGGTGGGTGTGCCCACTGCCCGTGCTCGTCGGTTGTGGGGGTCTGGTGTCAGTGGCTGTGCGGCGCGTATGGCTTCTCGGTGGATTGCCGGATGCTCCGCCCGGGCCGCCTCGGCGGCCTGTTCGAACCTTCCGATCGCGGCGTCGTCCTGCCGGTCGCGTGCGCAGCGCTGTCCGGCTCTCAGGAGGGCACGGGCGAGTTCCTCGGCCGGCACCACTGGTCCGGCCTGTAGCAAGTGGGTTGCGGTGAGGGCGGGATGACGGCCCGGCAGTGTGTCCAGGGTGGTGGCGAGGTTCGCGTGCAGCAGTTGCCGGGCGGCGGGGGTGAGGGTGGCGAGGACCGCGTCGCGCAGCATGCCGTGGAATCTGTAGCGTCCGGCGGGCCCGTCCGGTTGGGCGTCCTGCCAGAGGAGGATCCGCGCCTGGCAGGCGTTGTCGATGAGCGCGAGCAGTTCTTCGCGGGAGAGGTGCTGAAGGTGGGCGAGGACTTCGATGTCCAGGACTTCACCGTTCACGGCCGCGTGCACGAGCATGGTGCGTACCTGGTCGGGCAGGGCTTCGAGACGGGTGAGCACCACGCTCTGGACGGCGGCGGGGATCTGTGCGGTGGGGCCCATGCGCTGGGCGGGGGGCAGTTCGAGCAGTTCGAGCAGCAGGAACGGGTTGCCGTCGCTGCGGCGGTGCAGTGCGGTCGCCTCGACGATCGAGTCGGCCTCCCCGGCAGCGGTCAGCAGCTGGGCCACGTCTTGGACGTCCAGCGGTGCCAGGTGCAGGCGGGCCGCGCGCTGCCGTGCCAGTTCGGCCAGGAGCCGGCCGGTCTCCGGTTCGTCCGGGGCGCTTACGGCACACAGCACGGCGAGCTTCTCCTGGCGTAACAGGATGGCGAGTCGGTGCAGCAGGCGAAGGCAGGCGGGACAGGTTCCGTCGAGGTCGTCCACCATGCACAACACCGGCCGGGCAGCGAATTGCCGTACCAGTTCGGCGAGGAGGGTGTCTTCGGACCGGTCTTGCGGACCTGGCTCGGCGGGGCACTCCCCCGAGTCCTGCGGGAGGGGTGTTTGGCTGCGGAGCTCGGTGAGCAGTCGTGCGGCGGGGCCGAGGCCGGCGCATTTGCGGCTGTTGTCGACCGCGGGGCAGCAGCGCAACCGGGCCACGGCGAAGCCTTGTTCTGCCGCACGTGCCGCGGTCTCCTCGAGCAGCCGGGTCTTCCCCGAACCGGCCTCGCCGGACAGCACGGCCCAGCACACCCGCCCGCCGGCTGCCGCAGTCAGCAGAGCACCCAGCCGGGCCAACTCCCACGACCTCCCGACGAGGGGCAGTTGGCTGTCCTTCCCCTCGGCGCATCCGGCGCCCGCCGTCCCCTGGGGGCGGGCCGTGGGGAGCTCGGCGGAATCGTGGCGCAGGATGGCAAGGTGCAGGTCGCGCAGCGCGGGCCCGGGATCGACGCCGAGGTCTTCGGCGAGTGCGATGCGGAATCGCTCGTACTGCTGCAGTGCCTCAGCCGAACGCCCGGTGGCATACAGCGCCCTCATCAGCAGCGCCCAGGATGCCTCGCGCAGCGGTGCGGAAACGATCAGACCCTCGGCGAGACCCACCGCGGCCTGAGCCTCACCTCCTTCCAGGAGGAGGGTCACCCGGAGTTCTTCGGCCAGTTGACGGCCGGCCTGGAGTCTGGCGATGTCCGGTGCGGCAAACGCAAGGTCGGCGGCGTCACACAGCGCCGGACCCCGCCACAGCTTCAATGCGCGATCGATCTCCTGACGTGCGTTCGCCGTACGCCCCGAATTCAGCATTTCCCTGGCCCGGTTGAGCGATGCTTCGAAAACAACGCTGTCCAGCGAGTCGGATGGTACTTCCAGGGCGTACCCGGCCGGTCTGCGTACGAGCAGGGTCGCCGGCTCATTACGGGCACGGCCTGGCTCAAGTACCGTACGCAGCCTGCTGATATGTGCGTGCACCGACGAAACGGCCCCCGAAGGGCGGCGGTCAGCCGGCCACAGATCCCGGCACAGCTGCTCGACGGATACGGGCCGGCCGGCCTCGATGAGCAGCCGGGCCAGCAGCACCCGGCGCTTCGGGGGCCCCAGGTCCAGGGCTTTGGCTCCCTGCCACGCCTCGAGGGGGCCGAGGAGTCCGAATCGAAGTCCATGGTCCAGCATGTCCGCTTCCCCCCATTCGCCGAATGCAGTTGAATCCCGGTGAACGGTGCGTGGCGTCAGGCACCCTGTCCCCCTATCCGCTGGTCGAGCGGCGCCGTCAGGAAACGGATACGCCGCGCACGGAAACGGAATCAATGCGCGCATTGAGAGCCGCTGAGGCCGCCACGGCCTGCTCTGCATCCGCTGTTGCTTCGCCTGTCAGGGGCCCATTGGATCGATCCCTCTGTATTCATGTCAAGCAATCCATTTAATGTTCTCCGCCGCACCATTTCGCTTCGGGCAGGAAAGTCAATTGACTCCGCGCGAAACAGGCAGTGCAGGGCGGCGAAAAGTCCAAAGTAGGCGCGGTAAGCGACGTATTTCCGGGGGTGAACGGGCGGCAAGCGGGCACGGGACCGGGCGATACGGGTCCGCGATCGCAGCCTCAATTTCCCGCCGGGCGGGCGGCGTTCAGCCCGTTCCACCGGAGTCATGAAGTACGGGCGCGGTGGCATTTCGGGCCCGGTCCTCAGCCGGCCTCGAACGCCTCCTCTGTCTGAAACGCGGGCTCACCGCTGTCCGCGCGGGACGGCCACATCGGTCAGCAGTGCGACGCCCGGTGCGAGGTCCGACCAGGTGCCCTGCCAGGTCAGTACGGCGACGGCGGAGGTCGGGAACTTGCTCCGTACGCGCTGCAGTGTGTCGCCGAGCGCCTCCGCGGCGAGCAGCAGGATCAGGTCCTCAAGCCCGGGGTTGTGTCCGATCAGCAGCAACGTCTCTATGTGGTCAGGCACTTCACGTACGGCATCGAGCAGTTCCTCGGCGTCCGCGGCGTAGACGCGCGGTTCGTACCGGACCGGTGGAGTACTGCCCAGTTCCGTGGCGGCCAATTCCCAGGTCTGGCGGGTACGAAGGGCGGTGGAGCACAGGACGAGATCGGGCTCGCAGTCGGCCGCTGCCAGCCAGCGGCCGGCGGCGGGGGCGTCGCGCAGACCGCGCTCCGCGAGAGGACGGGCATGGTCGGCAACACCCTCGGGCCGGGCCGCCTTGGCGTGCCGCAGTACGACAAGCCGCCGCAGCGGGCTCATGCCGGCGCTCCGGCGGGGTGCGGGCGGCCGATCGCGCGGGCGAGTTCCAGGCCGAGGACGCGGTCCAGGTGGGCGAAGGTCTCGAACTTCGCTCCGGCCGGCACGTCCGCGGCCGTCTCCAGATCCCGTAGCAGCGCGAGTACGTCGGGGGTGCCCAGCCTGTCCTCCAGTGCGCTGCGGGCCGGGCTCAGGAGGTCGGCGGGCATCGGCTTCGAGGGCTGCTCGGCCCAGTCGGCCACGGCACGCCGCCATCGCGCCAGCGTGCGGCGGGCCTCGTCGAGGGCTTCGGGGCGCAGCGCGGCCGGCTCGTGGTGAGCGTGGGAGAGCAGCAGCAGGCGGACGGCGAGCAGGTCCTGTTCCTCAAGTCCCGCCAGGGATACCGAGGTACGCGCCTCTGCGACCTGGACAAAGGCACCGCCTCCGCCCTCGTACGCGCGGTGGGTGAGGTGTACGCCGGGTGGGCCGCCGAGCACGTCGGCGATCTGGTCCGCGGTCCCGTGGGCGTCGGCCGGCCGGATACCGACAGCGGTGGCGAAGGGGACCCTCGGGCCGGTCCACCCCATCAGGACCTGTCTGCCGCGCAGCTCGACGACGCGCGCCAGCACGTCGGCGACCAGCAATACGCGCAGGCCGGTGAGGCCGCCGGGCTCGCCAGGCGATGGCACGTGGGCGCAGATCCGCAGCGGCCCACGGCCTGCCAGTTCGTCAACGATGCGCAGCACACCGTCGAGCCTAGGCGCCCCGACCCCGACTCCGCATCGGGAGCGGCACCGGAACAGGCACCGGCCCCGGGCCGGGCAGCGTGTTCCTTCGGTCATGGAGCCGGATCCCCGGCGTCCTTTACGGATGCAAATCTACCCCTCGCCTGCGGCATTTGTTTCCGCAGCGCGTTCACCCTGTGAGCCGACCGGAGTATGGTGAGCGCCTAAGTCCAGTTTTCAAACTCACTCCGATAAGGGCGGCGGCATGGGCATGACGGCTGAGGGCACTACGGTCAGCGTCGGTCGTTCGTGGTGGTCGTGGGCGGGCGTCCACGGCGGGTATCTGGCGGCGCAGGGCCTGGTCGAAATGCGCGCCCTGCTCGGCGAGGCGCCCGTGGCGCGGACGCTCACCACACACTTCCTGGCGCCGGTCGACGACAGTCCCCTCCGGGTCCGGGCCACGGTCGAGCGTGCCGGGCGCGGAACCTCGTTCTCGTCGTTCAGCGCCGAGCAGGGTGGCGCCGTAGTGCTGCGGGGCTCAGCGGTGTTCGGCACGCCGCACCCCGGCCCCGGTTACGACGGCAGCGAGGCCCCCGGCGTGCCCGGAGCCGAGGACTGCGAGGCGCTGGAGCTGCCGGAGCGGCTGGCCGCGTTCGCGAGGCATCTCGAGATACGTCCGGCGACGCCGGCCCGGCCTCTGGGCGGCGGCGACCGCGCCGAGCTGACGGCCTGGATACGTTTCACCGACGGGCGCAGCCTGGACGCCGGAGCGGTCGTCATCCTGGCGGACGCCCTGCCTCCCGCGCTCTTCGCGCGCTGGACCGCGCCGCGGCCCGTTCCCTCGGCCGAACTGACCGTCCACTACGGCGATGCCCTGGACCGTGGGCCCGTGGACGGCTGGGCGCTGGTCCGTATCCGTACCGATCACGCGGGAAGCGGCTGGGCGGTCGACGACAGCACGGTGTGGGCGGCGGACGGCCGACTGCTCGGCTCGGGTCGTCAGGCCCGGCGCATCCTGGCCCCGCCGACATGATCACCGCACGCCGCCCACCCCCTTAGGGCCTGTCGACCGTGGCGGCCGGTCATCGCCACTACCCTCGGGGCAGACCGCGATGATCTTCGACGTTCAGCGCGGCCTCTGCTTTCGCGAGCGCCTCCGCGTGGCCGAACAGGCCGGGCATACCGCCCGAGTGCAGGAAGACCGTGCGCTGCCCGGGGACGACGTCGCCTTCCTGGACCGCTGCGATCAGGCCGGCCATCGCCCGGCCGGTGTAGACCGGGTCGAGCACGATGCCCTCGGTGCGGGCGGTCTGGAGCAGAGCGGCCATGACCGGCTCGGTCAACGCGCCGTAGCCGTCGCCGACCTGGTCGAGCCGGATTCTCAACGTCTCCGGCGCGCAGGGCGTGCCGGACAGGCCGGAGGTCAGCTCGGACACGGTCCGGGCGGGATCGGTGACGGCGCCGCAGTGGACACCGAGCACTCGCTCCGCTCCCAGCTGATCAACGAGGCCGGCCATGGTCCCCCCGGAGCCGACCGCGACGACGACGATCGCCAAGTCGGGTGCCTGGGCGAGGAGTTCACGCGCGCACTCGACATAGCCGCGCGCGCCGACCGCGCTGGAACCGCCGAAGGGGATCACGGCCGGGACAGCGCCCCGCAGCCCCAGTTGCGCGGCCACCTGCTCGGCGGTGAAGTGGAGAGCCTCTTTGTCGTCACCATCGGCCCATACGACGGTGGCGCCGAAGAGCCCGTCGAGTGCGAGGTTGCCCGAGGTCGACGATCCGGGTGCGCCGGCGAGTACGAGGACCACGTCGAGCCCCAGCCGGGCGCCGGCGGCCGCGGTCAGCCGCGCGTGGTTGCTCTGCGGCGCTCCGATCGTCACCAGAACGGTGGCGCCGTCGGCCAGCGCGGCACCGCAGAGCCACTCAAGCTTGCGTACCTTGTTTCCGCCGCCGCCGAGGCCGGTGAGGTCATCACGTTTGACCCACAGGTCGTCCGCGCCGAGCCCCAGCGCACGGGCCAGCCGTGGCATGGGTTCGAGCGGGGTCGGCCAGGTGCCGAGCGGTGCTCGCTGCGGGCTGCTGCTGTCGTCCGGGGTCATCGTCACCACTCTTGTCCGCCAGGCCGTCGTCGGGGTTCGCGGGCCATCTTGCCCGCGCGGCAGCCGGCCGGTGTGCCATGACACTGCCCCTGCCAACTGTTCATGCCGGTGCGACGCGCGCGAGCGAGCGGCTTCCCCAACGCGCCGCTGGGACCACGCGCCCGTGGGCCCGCGAGGCCGTAGCGTCAGGAGTCGGCGAGGCCGTGCCGTCGACGACCAGCGCCTGACGTGATCAAGGCCGTAACAACGGGTGGACAACAGTCGCTCTCCACGATTCGCGAAAGGAAACAGCACGATGCCATTCATCACCGTCGGCTCCGAGAACACCGCGAGCATCGAGCTCTACTACGAGGACCACGGAACCGGGCAGCCGGTCGTCCTCATCCACGGCTACCCGCTCGACGGGCACTCGTGGGAGAAGCAGAGCGCCGCCCTGCTCGACGCCGGCTACCGGGTCATCACCTACGACCGCCGGGGCTTCGGCCGCTCCAGCCAGCCCACCATTGGATACGACTACGACACCTTCGCAGCGGACCTCAAGGTCGTCCTCGACACGC
Organism: Streptomyces sp. CA-135486; assembly: GCF_050936555.1. Classification (NCBI taxonomy): domain Bacteria; kingdom Bacillati; phylum Actinomycetota; class Actinomycetes; order Kitasatosporales; family Streptomycetaceae; genus Streptomyces; species Streptomyces sp. CA-135486. Next base: position 3,424,274 of record NZ_JBNJMM010000002.1, on the reverse strand, counting down.
TCGACCTCACGGACGTCGTCCTCGTCGGCTTCTCGATGGGCACCGGCGAAGTAGGCCGCTACCTCGGCACCTACGGTTCGCAGCGAGTCGCGAAGGCGGCGTTCCTCGCCTCCCTTGAACCCTTCCTGCTCAAGACGGACGACAACCCGACCGGTGTACCGCAGGAGGTGTTCGACGGCATCCTCGCCGCGGTCAAGGCCGACCGCTACGCCTACTTCACGGACTTCTACAAGAGCTTCTACAACACCGACGACACCCTCGGAAGCCGCTTGTCCGAAGAGGCCCTGCGCAACAGCTGGAACGTGGCGGCGGGAGCGTCGTGGTTCGCCTCCAGCGCCGCCGTGCCGACCTGGATCACGGACTTCCGCGGCGACATCCCGAAGATCGACGTACCGGCGCTCATCCTGCACGGCACGGCAGACAACATTCTGCCCATCGACGCGACAGGCCGCCCGTTCCACAAGGTCCTTCCCCAAGCGACCTACGTCGAAATCGAAGGCGCACCGCACGGTCTGCTGTGGACGCACGGCGAGGAGGTCAACCAGGCCCTGCTCACGTTCCTCGCCAAGTGAGCATCGCCGCGCCCGCCCAACCCCTCCGCCCGAGCGAGTGCCCCAACTTGCTGGACGAGCTCCTTTCCGCGGACGAGTATGAGTCCCTGTCTCAGTAAGCTCACCCAGATGGCCGCGCCGCCCATGCGCTCATGCGGCGGCGCGGACCACCGCGAGCGCGGATGCGATACGCCCCCCGGGGGATGTGCCCGTCCTGTCCTCGCAGTTGGACCTTGCCCGCCCTCAGGAGGAGACCCGTCAGCCGTGACCGGACACAACGAAACCCTCGGCTCCCACGGCGAGCGCATGATGCAGAAGCAGTTCGGCACCTCCGACCGCGCGGCCGACTTCTACGACCGGCAGATGCATGACTTCCTCACACCCTCCATGCGGGAGTTCATAGCCCGCCAGACCATGGTGTTCCTGGCCACGGCCGACGCTCACGGCGCCTGCGACTCCACCTTTCGCGCCGGCCCGCCCGGATTCGTCACCGTGCTGGACGACCGCACGCTGACCTACCCCGAGTACCGCGGCAACGGCGTACTGGCCAGTGTCGGAAACATCACCGAGAATCCCCGTCTCGGCCTGCTCTTCATGGACTTCACCCGAGACCACATCGGCCTGCACATCAACGGGTCCGCCCAGCTGCGCACCGATGACGAGCAGCGCGCCGGGTATCCCCACCTGCCGAGCGACGCGGCACCCGGGCGGCAGCCGCAGCTGTGGATACACGTGTCGGTCGACGAGGCGTACGTCCACTGCTCCAAGCACATCCCGCACCTGGAACCCGCCCCGCGGCCGCGCGCTTCGGACGTGCATCGCCCCAAGGACGCCGCGTACTTCACCGAACGAGAGCCGGCTTGCCCCGGAGCGTTCCCCAGCAGTATTGCGTGACGCGTGGGCGCACGCCGGGCGGCGTCCACCCGCTACTGCGGACGGGGTGGCAGACCTGGCGGCACGACCCAGGTCGCGGGGGAACGTTTTCTCTCCTCGGCTGCCAGGGTGGCGCGGGTGTCGGCTTCCCTCAGCTGCGCACACCATGTGCAGCTGTCCTCGCCATGCATACGAGAGGACAGCCAGTACGCGCCCGTGAGCCGCGCATCGGGGACCGGGATCGGGTCGTTGTCGTAGACCTCCATGTCACGCCCAACGACGCATCATGGCCAACGGAACTGCGATCCGCGGTCATGTAATTGAACCGTCACTCAGCAACAATCAGCTCAACCTGTCATCACATCTGACGACGACGGAGTGAATTGATACGGCTCAGGCGCCTTGAGATCCGCGCCATGGGGTGCGGCCGGCTCGTGATCGGTGAGCACTTCGTGGATCACATGTCGGGCGATGGCCGCCATCACCGGGTTCGTCTCCCGGTAGTACGAGAGTTCAATGAGCGCGATCGACAGTGCCCAGCCGCGACCCCGGGCCCAGGTCGCGTCGTCACTCCCCAGCGCGGCGCGGAAGACGCTCCTCGCGTCGTCAGTCAGCAGGCTCCATGCCACGATCGCGTCGACCGCCGGATCACCCACGCCCAGGCACCCGAAGTCGATGACGGCGCTGAGCCTTCCACGAACGGTCAGCAGATTCCCGGGCTGCAGGTCTCCATGGACCCAGACCGCGGGGCCGGTCCACCGAGGAGCCCGCAGGGCTGCCTCCCACGCAGCCGTCGCCGTGTCGGTGTCGATGACGGTGTGCAGCTTCCCGATCGCGTCGCGCGTCGGAGCGTCTCGCGTCGCCAGAGGCACACCGCGGTTGGCGGACGGCCCGCCAGTGGGATCGATCAGGCGCAACGCGGTCACGAACTCCGCCAGATCCCTTGCCAGCACACCTTGTTCGGCGACCCGGCCTACGGCCGGGGTCTCGCCGTCGAGCCAGCGGTACACGGACCAGGGCCACGGATAGTCCCCCGTCGGCCTTCCCATCCCCAGCGGGACGGGAATGGCCACCGGAAGCGGCGCGGCAAACCGCGGCAGCCACCGCTGCTCCGTCTCCACATCGCTCACGGCCCACTCGACACGGGGAAGCCGCACCACCATGTCCTCGCCGAGCCGGTACATGGCGTTGGACGTCCCGTGGGAGTCGACCAGCTCGACGGGTAGGTCTGCCCACTGCGGAAACCGCGCTGCAAGCAACCGGCGTACGAGGGACACATCGATGTCGAGCTCGTTCGCATGCATCTTGCCGGCGGGCATGGGCACCTTCCGAAGCGGAGTAAGGGCGCAGCGCGAAACGGGCGACGCGGGCGACGCGACTGCGCGGAGGGACAGGCCGACGGCGCTTTCCGGACCGCGGACCGAGCGCGAGCCAACCGCTTGGGGACAGCGCCCGTCAACTCATTTGCCGTCCGCGTCACTCGAGCCGCTGTCGCCGCTCGCCCTGCCGATCACGCCGATCGAGGCATGGAAAACGCGGGACGGGACATCCCTGCCGCTTGAGCGAGCAGGTCCATCGAGGTGCGGCGGTAGCCGAAGCGCCCGTCACCGCCTTCTTCGGATGAGGATGACCAGCAGCGCGACGAGAGCGGCCACGACGAGAGCTCCCGCCGCGCGCTTGGCGACCGGGAGGCCCGCCGTGCGCAAGAGGTCGATCGGCTCCGCCTCCTGTGTTCCGGTGCTCGCGACGGCCTCGGGCTCCGTCTCGGCGGGCGCTGCCGCAGCCGGTTCCGTGTCGGCCAGTTGCCGGGAGAGGCAGTCCGCGAAGCGGCCGATGAGCTTGTCGCCCACTTCGGCCATGACCCCGCGGCCGAACTGGGCCGGCCGGCCAGTGATTGTCAGATCGGTGAGGACGATGACGGCCGTGGCACCGTCGCGATCGGCCAGCGTTGCGGTCACGGTGGCGCTTGCCGTGCCTTGGCCGCGGACTTCCTTGCCCTGGGCGGCAAGGACGATGCGGTGTGCCGACTCGTCCTTCTCCCGGAACATCGCGGTGCCGCGGTACGTCACCGTGATCGGGCCGACCCTCACCTTCACGGCTCCCTCGACCGTCTCGCCGTCGAAGCCCTCGACGTTGGCGCCCGGCATGCACGGGGCGACCCGCTCGATGTCCAGAAGCACCGACCACGCCTCGTCGACCGGGACCGGGACGGTGAAGGAGTGGTGCAGCTCCATGGTCTCCTCCTTACACCGGCTTCAGATGCGGATGGTGGATCGCTCCCGCGGTCTCTGCCAGCGGGCTGCCGCTGCCGCCCCAGCGCAGGGCGACGATTTCCGCGGCGATCGAGACGGCCACCTCCGCGGGCGTACGGGCACCGAGGTCGAGACCGATGGGCGAGCGCAGGCGCGCCAGTTCCGTCTCGCCGATTCCTCTCTCCCGCAGCCGCGCCAGGCGGTCCTCGTGTGTGCGACGGCTGCCCATCACGCCGATGTACACGGCCGGGGAGTCCAGCGCCACCTCGAGCAGCGGAACGTCGAACTTCGGATCGTGGGTGAGCACACACATCACCGTCCGCTCATCCACGTCCGTTTCGTGCAGATACCGGTGCGGCCAGTCGACCACCACCTCCACCCCGTCCGGGAACCGGCGGGAGTCGGCGAAGACCGGGCGCGCGTCGCACACCGTCACCCGGTAGCCGAGGAACGCGCCGATCCCGGCCACCGCGGCAGCGAAGTCGATCGCGCCGAAGACCAGCATCCGCGGCGGCGGGGCGAAGGACTGCAGGAACACGGTGACGTCGTCCTCGCGCCGCTCGCCCTGCGGCCCGTAGTGACGCCGTCCAGTCGCCCCTTGCGCCAGTTCCCCGCGCGCGTCGGCCGTGACCGCCGCGTCGAGGCCGCTCGATCCCAGAGAGCCGGACACCGTGTCCGGCCACACGGCGAGCGTGGCGCCCCGCGAGGCAGGACCGTCGATCACCGTCGCCACCACCACCGGCCGGTGCTCGGCGACCGACTCGGCCACCTCGGCGAAGGAGGCGTCGGCCTCGGGCGTCACGGAACGTACGAGGACAGTGATCTCACCGCCGCAGGTGAGCCCGACGGCGAACGCGTCCTCGTCGCTGAAGCCGAAAGTCTGCAGCTGCGCCTGACCGGTCTCCGCGACCTCCTTGGCCAGTTCGAAGACCGCCCCCTCCACACAGCCGCCGGAGACGCTGCCGACGACTTCGTCGTCCGGACCCACCGCCATCGCCGCCCCGGGGCCGCGCGGCGCGCTGCGGCTGACCGCGACAACGGTGGCCAGCCCGAACGGCGTTCCGGATGCGTACCAGCCGCTCAGCACAGGGAGGATCTCACGCATTGAACGCACCGCCTCTCACCACTTCTGCCAGGCGCTCCAGGGCACCCAGGCTGTGCCCCTCGACAAACGCGTCCACGCTGGGCAGCGCCGCCGCCATACCGGCCGCAAGCGGCTCGTAACCCGGGCGCGCCTTGCGCGGGTTGGCCCACACCACCCGGTGCGCCAGCCGGTGCAGGCGCCGCATCTGAGCCGCGAGCAGCGCCGGGTCGCCACGCTCCCACCCGTCGGAGAGCAGCACGACCACCGCTCCGCGCGCGACGCCACGCTGCCCCCACCGGTCGAGGAAGGCGCGGAGCATCTCGCCGAGCCGGGTGCCTCCGCTCCAGTCGGGAACCGCCGACGCGACAGCGGCCAGCGCCATGTCCGGATCGCGGTGGGCCATTTCCCGGGTCACCCGGGTAAGGCGGGTGCCGATGGTGAACACCTCGGTCGGGGCAGGAGACTTCGGCCCGTGTGTGGCGGCGTGCGCAAAGCGCAGCAGGGCGTCCGAGTACGGAGCCATCGAGCCGCTCACGTCCAGCAGCAGTACGACACGGCGCGGCTTGGCGCCGGGGGCACGGTAGCGCAACCGGGCCGGCTCCCCGCCACGGTGCAGCAGCTCACGTACGGTGCGCCTGGCATCGACGCCGCCGCGCCGGGCCGCCCGCAGACGCGGAGTGCGGCGCGGCTCCCCGCTCAACGAGAACGCCGCGAGCAGGCACCGCAGTTGAGCCCGCTCGGCGGCGGACAACTCGGCCATGTCGCGGTGGCGCAGGACCTCCGCGGAGCTCGCCAGAGCGGCTGCCCGCTGCACCGTGCCGCCATCTCCTTCCGTTCCACCGGCCAGGGCGGCGTCGGCGGCCCGCAGGCGGAACTGTGGCACGGGGACCGGGATCCGACGCACCTGGTCGCCGGGGTGCGGTCGCTGCGCGAAGTACGCGGCGAAGACGCGGTCGTACCGTTCCAGGTCGTCCTGGCTGCCGCAGAGGGTGAGCCTGCCCGCCCAGTAGACGTCGGAGCGCAGCTCGGAACCGAGGCTGGAAAGCGCACCCAGGAAGGTCTGCATGCGGTCCGGCCCGGTGGCGACTCCGGCCGCGCGCAGTGCCCGGACGAATCCGACCAGGACCGCGATCGCGTCCACCGCTGGTGCTGCGGGCATGGTGGTCACGTTCCCCTCGCCGCGAGGACCGCGGACAGATCCAGGGACCGGGCCCGTTCCGCGTCCTCGCGGTATTTCAGTACCGAGCCGAGCGTGGCGAGGGCCAGCTCCGCATCAAGTTCTGTCGCGCCGAGTGCGTCGAGGGCCTGGGCCCAGTCGATGGTCTCGGCCACTCCGGGCGGCTTGAGCAGATCCTGGTTGCGCAGTGTCTGTACGACGGCGGTCACCTGAGCGGCGAGCCGTTCGGTCACCTGGGGCTGCCGTCTGCGGACGATGGCGAGTTCGCGTTCGAAGCCGGGGTGGTCGAACCAGTGGTACAGGCAGCGCCGTTTCAGCGCATCGTGGACCTCCCGGGTGCGATTCGAGGTGAGTACCACCGTGGGCGGCGACGAGGTTCCAAGGGTGCCCAGCTCGGGGACGGTGACGCTGTACTCGGAGAGCAGTTCCAGCAAGAAGGCCTCGAACTCGTCGTCGGCCCGGTCGACTTCATCGACAAGGAGCACGCAGGGCTGCGTCTCCAGGGCCTGCAGCAGCGGACGCGCAATGAGGAAGCGCCTGCTGTACAACTCGCTCTCCAGCGAGTCGGCATCGGTGACGCCGGCGGCTTCGGCGGCCCGCAGATGCAGCAGCTGGCGCGGAAAGTCCCAGTCGTACAGGGCCTGGGAGGCGTCGATGCCCTCGTAGCACTGAAGACGGATCAGGGGTGCGTCGAGGACCTGCGCAAGGGCGGAGGCCAGCGCGGTCTTGCCCGTGCCCGCGTCGCCCTCGCAGAAGATCGGCCGGTGCAGTTTCAGGGCCAGGAAGCATGCGATGGCGAGACCGTCGTCGACGAGATAGCCGGTCTTCTCCAGTCGAGCTCGCAGCTCGTCCGGCCCTTGTGTCACACCCTCACTCCATCCCGGCCGCAGCCAGCACCGCTCGCCGGGTGAGCACGCGCGCGAGGTGTTCGCGGTACTCGGGCGAGGCCGACAGGTCGGACGCCGGGTGGGTGCCCTCCGCTGCCGACCCGGCAGCCCGCGCCACCGCTGCCGGGTCGGCGTCCGCCCCGGCGAGCGCCTCTTCGGTGGCGGTCGCGCGCAGGGGCGTTGCACCCATGTTGGTGAGGGCGACCCGGGATTCGACGAGGTGGCCGTCGTCGCGCCGCACCATCGCTGCCACGCCCACGATCGCCCAGGCCTGTGCGACCTGATGGAACTTCTCGTAGTGGAAACCCCAGTTGTCGCTCAGCGGAATCCGGACCTCGACCAGCACTTCGTCCGGCAGCAGCGCTGTTTGCAGGTAGTCGGTGAAGAATTCGCGTGCCGGGATGGTGCGCCGGCCCTCGGGCCCCTGCGCGGTCATCTCACCGTCCAGGGCGAGCAGCACCGCGGGCAGGTCCCCCGCCGGATCGGCGTGGGAGAGCGAGCCGCCGAGCGTGCCGCGATGGCGTACGGAGGGGTCGGCGACCGTCGCGGTCGCCGCGGCCAGCAGCCCGGCGTGGCGGCGCACCAGCGGATCGTTGATGACGTCGTGGTGTGTCGTCATGGACCCGATGACGAGCGCGTCGCCGTCGTCGCGGACGCCGCGCAGCTCCGGGATCCGGCCCACGTCCACCAGCAGTTCGGGGAAGGCGAGCCGCAGCCGCAGAAGGGGGATCAGGCTCTGCCCGCCGGCCAGGACCTTGGCGTCCTCGCCGCCGTCCGCCAGGGCGCGTACCGCTTCGTCGACCGTCTGCGGCCGTGCGTAGTCGAATGCAGCGGGAATCATGACGACTCCTTCCCGGCCCTGGCCTGTTGGACGGCCTGCCAGATCCGCTGCGGCGTGCAGGGCATGTCCACATCGGTCACACCGAGCGGCCGCAGCGCGTCCAGGACCGCGTTGACGACGGCCGGTGTGGACGCGATGGTGCCGGTCTCGCCGGCGCCCTTGACGCCCAGAGGGTTGGACGTCGCCGGGGTTTCCGTGCGGTCGGTGACGAAGTCGGGCAGGTCCACCGCGGAGGGCACCAGGTAGTCCGCCATGGTGCCGGTGACCAGATTGCCCTCGGTGTCGTACACCGCTTCCTCATAGAGCGCCTGGGCGACGCCCTGTGCCACACCGCCGTGTATCTGCCCCTCGACGATCATGGGGTTGATGGTCTTTCCGACGTCGTCGACGCACACGTAGCTGCGGATCCGGGCACGGCCGGTCTCGGTGTCGACCTCGATCGCACACAGGTGGGTGCCGTGCGGGAAGGAGAAGGTGTCCGGGTCGACCAGGTGCTCGGCGTTGATCGTCGGTTCCATTCCGTCGGGCAGGTCGTGGGAGGAGAACGTCGCGAAGGCCACTTCCTGGATGGTTTTCGTTGCCTCCGGCGATCCCTTCACCGAGAAGGTCCCGTCGGAGAACTCCAGGTCGGCCTCGCTCGCTTCCAGCAGATGCGCGGCGACCTTGCGCGCCTTGGCCACCACCTTCTGCGCGGCGTGGTGGACGGCGAGTCCACCCACCACCAGGGAGCGGGAGCCGTAGGTGTCCATGCCCTGGGGCACCGCCTTGGTGTCGCCGTGCACCACCTCGATGTCGTCGAAGGGCACGCCGAGCACGTCGGCCGCGATCTGGCTCCAGCAGGTGGCGTGCCCCTGCCCGTGCGGGCTGGTGCCGGTGGCGATCTCGACCTTGCCGGTGGGCAGCATATGGATGCTGGCCGCCTCCCAGCCTCCGGCGACGTAGCGCAGATCGCGCAGGATCCGGCTCGGCGCCAGGCCGCACATCTCGGTGTAGGTGGAGATGCCGATGCCCAGCCGCACCGGGTCGCCTCGTTCGTTTCGCGCGCGCTGCTCGGCCCGAAGGTCGTCGTAGCCGAAGAGGGCGAGCGCCCGGTCGGTGGCCGCTTCGTAGTTGCCGCTGTCGTAGGTGAGCCCCGCGATGGTGGTGTACGGGAACTCGTCGTGGCCGATCCAGTTGCGGCGGCGCAGCTCCATCGGGTCGAGGCCGAGCTCCGCGGCCAGTTCGTCCATGGTGCGCTCGATCGCGAACGTCGCCTCCGGACGGCCCGCGCCGCGATAGGCGTCCGTGGGCGTCTTGGTGGTGAAGACGCCGGTGCACGTGAAGTCGTACGCGTTCATTTTGTAGATCCCGCAGTACATGAACGCGCCGAGAAGCGGGGTGCCTGGTGTGATCAGCATCAGGTAGGCGCCCATGTCGGCGAGCAGGTCGACCCGCAGGCCAAGCACCTTGCCGTCCCGGGTCGCGGCGATCTCAATGTCCTGGATCTGGCCGCGGCCGTGGTGGGTGGCCTGGTAGCCCTCCGACCGGGATTCGGTCCACTTGACCGGCCGGCCGAGCCGCCTGGCCACGGCGAGGGCAACGGCTTCCTCGCCGTATACCTGGAGCTTGGAGCCGAAGCCGCCGCCGACGTCCGGGGCGATCACCCGCAGCTTGTGTTCGGGAATCCCGGTGACCATCGAGAGCGTCACCCGGGCCACGTGAGGGACCTGGGTCGATGAGTACAGGGTGTATTCGTTGGACGCTGTGGGCGGAGTGGCGACGACGGCCCTCGGCTCCATCGCGTTCGGGATGAGGCGCTGCTGGGTGTAACGGCGGCGGACCACCAGGTCGGCCCGGGCCTTCTCCGCTTCGTAGTCGCCCGTGGCGAGCGGCCAGGTGTAGCAGCGGTTCGTGCCCTTGTCGGAGTGGACCAGCGGGGAGCCGTCGGCCAGTGCGGCCTCCAGGTCGAGTACGGGAGGCAGTGGCGTGTAGTCGACTTCTACGGCTTCCAGCGCATCGGCCGCCGCGTAGCTGTCGCGCGCGATGACGATGGCCACGGGGTCGCCGGCGTACCGGACCTCGTCGACGGCGATCGGTGGGTGGTCGGGCATGACGATGTCTTCGGTCACCGGCCACACACAGGGCATGGAGCCGAGCTCGTCGGCCAGGTCGCGTCCGCTGAAAGCGGCGATCACGCCAGGGCGCCGGAGCGCTGGCGAGACGTCGACGCGGTCGATGGTGGCGTGTGCCATGGGGCTGCGCAGGATGGCCATGTGCAGCAGGCCCGGGACGGCGATGTTGTCGGTCCAGGTGGTCCGGCCTGTGAGGAATCGGGCGTCTTCCTTGCGGATGCGGGAGCGACCGACTTCGGCGGTTGCTTCGGGGGCAGAAAGCTGATCGGTCATACCGGCGCCTCCCGCCCGGCCGGGGCCTTGGGCGTGGCTGTTTCTGTCGCGGCATGGGGCGCGGGCGCGCGGCGGCGCCGCTCTTCGGCGGCCGCGGCGAGGACAGCGCGGACGATGTTCTGGTAGCCGGTGCACCGGCAGAGATTGCCCTCGAGACCGTGGCGGATCTCGTCCGGCGTCGGGTCGGGGTTCTCCTTGAGCAGGTCCCGCGCGGCCATGATCATGCCGGGGGTGCAGTAGCCGCACTGCAAGGCGTGCTGCTGATGGAACGCCGTCTGCAGCGGATCCCATTCTGCGTCGGTGGCGAGCCCTTGGATGGTCGTCACCTCGCAGCCGTCGGCCTGCACGGCGAGCACCGTGCAGCTCTTGACGCTGTCACCATCGAGGTCGATCGTGCAGGCCCCGCAATTGGTGGTGTCACATCCGACGGGTGTTCCGGTGAGGCCCAGACGGTCGCGCAGGTAGTGCACCAGGAGAAGACGGGGCTCCACCTCGTCCTCGTACGTCGTGCCGTCAACCGCCAACGAGATACGGGTCATGTGCCCTCCCAGAGACACGGGCAGGAGGTATCTGTCATTCCGCCCCGATATACGCAACTTTAGGCCGGGGCATGGGGCCACGCGAGCCCTCCGACGCCGCCCGATGCGCACGGGAGCAGCGCCGCATTACGCCCTGGGCTGAGCCCCTTCCCTCCACGCCCGTGCGGCGTAATCTGGATTACGTGATTACAAAGGAGCAGGAACAGGCGCTGCGCGGCTGGTTCGCCGGGCGGCTGCCGGAGGGACTCTTCGTCGAACTCCTCGACGTCACCGTGGACCGTGAGGAGATCACCGTCATCGGCCGGATCCCGGAGCCCGAACTCGGTGCGGAAGCATCCGAGGTGGAACGCGACGCGTCCCTGGACGGGCGCATCTCGGAGTTCCGCGAGCGAACTCGGGATGAGCGCATCGCGGTCGCGCGCGAGGCCGAGAAGCGCTTCGGGCGCAAGGTCTCGTGGGGTGTGGAGTGCGGGGGCAGGCGAGCCATGTACACCACGGTCGCGGCACCCGTGATGACCCGACTGCGCCAGCCCGAACGCCAGGCACTCGACACCTTGATCGCGGGCGGCGTCGCCCGAAGCCGCAGCGAGGCGCTGGCCTGGTGCGTGCGTCTGGTGCAGCGCAACGCGGACGAGTGGCTGGGCGACCTGCGCGACTCCCTCGAGCACGTTCAGCAGGTACGGGCGCAAGGCCCCGACGCCGCATGACCTCGCCCCCGGCCCGGCCGGAGGCGCGCGTACGGAACTTCGCCGGCGCCCACGCCTCACTCATGTCACGGTGATGAGGACCTTGCCCCGGATGTGCTTCTGGGCGAAGTCGAGGACTGCCTGCGCGGCGTCCTCGAACGCGTAACGGCCACCGATCTCGACCCGCAGCCGCCCGTCCGCCGCCCGGGCCCCCAGGTCCTCGAGATCGCCCGGCTCTGCCTGGAACGAGCCGATCCGGGCGCCCCGGCCACCGCTCCGGTGCGAGGAGCGCCGCCGTGGGCTCCTCCCGTCCGCCCGATGACCCGAAGACGCGGCGACCGCCACGCCTTCGGGTCGTCGCCGATGTCGGCGTCAGCCGTTGATCTCGATCAGCAGGTCGCCTGCCTCGACCTGCTGGATCCTGCCGATCGCCAGCCGCTGAACGGTGCCGGCACGCTGGGCGGTGATGGAGGCCTCCATCTTCATGGCCTCGATGGTCGCCACCGTCTGCCCGACCGACACCGATGCGCCCTCCTCAACCTGCAGCGTGACCACCCCGGCGAACGGCGCAGCGACATGGCGGTCGTTGCCCCGCTCGGCCTTCTCCGCCGCTTTGACCTCCGTGGCGATGGACTTGTCCCGCACCGCCACCGGCCGCAGCTGCCCGTTGAGCGTGGCCACCACCGTGCGGAAGCCCCGTTCGTCGGCCTCGGAGATGGCTTCCAGTTCAATCAGCAGCGTGACGCCGGGCTCAAGGGTGACCGTGTGCTCGGTCTCCGGTTCCAAGCCGTAGAAGAAGTCCTGCGTACGCAGTACGGAGGTGTCGCCGTACGCCTCACGGTGGGTGTCGAACTCCTTGGTCGGGCCCGGGAACAGCAGCCGGTTCAGCGTCGCCCGGGGCGCGTCCTGCAGACTGCGCCGGTCCTCGGCCGACAGCGTGGGGGCCTTCGCCTCCGGCGGGCGGCCCTGCAACGCGCGCGTGCGGAACGGCTCGGGCCATCCCCCGGGCGGGTCGCCCAACTCGCCGCGCAGGAAGCCGATCACCGAGTCCGGCACGTCGAACTTGCCGGGGTCGGACTCGAAGTCCGCGGCCTCGACCCCGGCTCCGACCAGATGCAGCGCGAGGTCGCCCACCACCTTCGACGACGGAGTCACCTTCACCAGCCGGCCCAGCATCCGGTCCGCCGCCGCGTAGCAGTCCTCGATCAGCTCGAAGCGGTCGCCGAGGCCGAGCGCGATGGCTTGCTGGCGCAGGTTCGACAGCTGCCCGCCGGGGATCTCGTGGTGGTACACCCGCCCCGTGGGCGAGGCAAGACCGGACTCGAACGGCGCGTAGACCTTCCGCGTCGCCTCCCAGTACGGCTCCAGATCCCCGACGGCCTGCAGCGACAACCCGGTCGCCCGGTCCGTATGGTCCGTCGCCGCCACCAGTGCCGACAGGGACGGCTGGCTGGTGGTGCCCGCCATCGAGGCGACCGCGGCGTCGACGGCGTCGACCCCCGCGTCGATCGCGGCGATCAGCGTCGCGAGCTGTCCGCCCGCCGTGTCGTGGGTGTGCAGATGCACCGGGAGGTCGAACCGCTCGCGCAGCGCCGTCACCAGCGTCCGGGCGGCGGGCGGGCGCAGCAGCCCGGCCATGTCCTTGATCGCGAGTACGTGCGCGCCCGCTTCAACGATCTGCTCGGCCAGGCGCAGGTAGTAGTCCAGCGTGTAGAGCGTCTCGCCGGGGTCCGACAGATCCGCGGTGTAGCAGAGCGCGACCTCGGCCAGGGCCGTGCCCGTGGCACGCACCGCGTCGATCGCCGGGCGCATCTGTGAGACGTCGTTGAGCGCGTCGAAGATCCGGAAGATGTCCATCCCGGTCGCTGCGGCCTCGGCGACGAACGCTTCCGTCACTTCCGTCGGATAGGGCGTGTAGCCAACCGTGTTGCGCCCGCGCAGCAGCATCTGTGTGCAGACATTGGGTACCGCCTCCCGGATGGCCGCGAGTCGCTCCCAGGGGTCCTCGGCCAGGAATCGCAGCGCCACGTCGTAGGTCGCGCCGCCCCAGCACTCCAGGCTGAGCAGCTGCGGCGCCGTACGTGCGACATGCGGAGCCACGGCCAGCAGATCGCGGGTCCGCACCCGGGTCGCGAGCAGGGACTGGTGCGCGTCACGGAACGTCGTGTCCGTAACGGCGACGGCCGACTGACGGCGCAGTGCGGCGGCGAACGCTTCCGGTCCGAGTTCCGCGAGGCGCTGCCGGGAGCCGTCGGGCGGCGGCGCGCCCAGTGACGTGGGAGGAAGCTTGTCGATGGGGTCGATGACGTCCGGGCGGGGACCGTGGGGCCGGTTGACCGTGGTCTCGGCGAGGTAGCTCAGCATGCGGCTGCCGCGGTCGGCCGACGGACGGGCCCGCATCAACTCCGGATGCTCGTCGATGAAGCTGGTCGTGATGCGGCCCGCCCGGAATTCCGGGTGGTCCAGTACGGCGCCGAGGAAGGGCAGGTTGGTGGCGACCCCACGGATGCGGAACTCGGCGATCGCCCGGCGCGCGCGGCGGGCGGCGTTGGCGAAGTCGTGGCCGTGGCAGGTGAGCTTGACCAGCATCGAGTCGAAGTGCGCCGACACCTCGGCGCCGGTGTGCACGGTGCCACCGTCGAGCCGGACGCCGGGCCCGCCCGGTGAGCGGTAGGCGGAGATGACGCCGGTATCGGGCCGGAAGCCGTTGGCGGGGTCCTCGGTGGTGATGCGGCACTGGAGTGCGGTGCCGTTCAGCACGATGTCGTCCTGGGTCAGGCGCAGTTCGCGCAGAGTCATACCCGCGGCGATGCGCAGTTGCCCGATCACCAGGTCCCGGCCGGTGACCTGCTCGGTCACCGTGTGCTCCACCTGGATGCGCGGGTTCATCTCGATGAAGACGTGGTTGCCGCGCTCGTCGACGAGAAACTCCACGGTGCCCGCGTTCACGTACCCGATGTGACGGGCGAATGCGACGGCGTCGGCACAGATCCGCTCGCGCAGGCGGGGGTCCAGATGCGGTGCGGGCGCGATCTCGACGACCTTCTGGTGACGCCGCTGCACCGAGCAGTCCCGCTCGTACAGGTGCACGACATTGCCCTGCGCGTCGGCCAGGATCTGCACCTCGATGTGGCGCGGATTCACCACGGCCTGCTCGAGGAAGACCGTCGCATCGCCGAACGCGGACTTCGCCTCGCGCATGGCCGCGTCGATCGACTCCCGCAGCTCCCCGGGTTCGGCCACCCGGCGCATGCCCCGTCCGCCGCCACCTGCGACGGCCTTGACGAACAGCGGGAAACCGATGCCGTCGGCGGCCGCGAGCAGCACGTCCACGTCCGTGGACGGCTCCGACGACTCGAGCACCGGGACGCCGGCCTCCCGCGCCGCCGCGACGGCACGGGACTTGTTGCCCGTCAGGTGCAGTACGGACGCGGGCGGTCCGACAAAGGTGATCCCTGCCTCCGCGCAGGCTGCGGCCAGGTCCGGGTTCTCCGACAGAAAGCCGTAGCCGGGGTAGATCGCGTCGGCGCCGGCCTTGCGCGCTGCCTTGATCACCTCATCGACCGAGAGGTACGCCCGTACGGGATGGCCGCGTTCACCGATTTGGTACGCCTCGTCCGCCTTGGCCCGGTGCAGTGAGTTGCGGTCCTCGTAAGGGAACACCGCCACCGTGGAGATGCCGAGCTCGAACGCCGCGCGGAACGCGCGGATGGCGATCTCACCTCGGTTGGCGACCAATACCTTGCGGAACATCAAACTCCCCTGTCGTGTCGCACCGGGCGCCGCCATGGCATCCGGCGTCCTCGTGGACGGTGTCGATGAGTTTGCTGGTCTGTACACCAGATCGGCCGACGTCGACGATGACGATCGGCCGTGCTGCCGGACTCCATACTTCGGAGGCCGGAGCGTTCGTCACCGTACCCGACGGCCTCTGACCAGATCGCGGGTAGTCGTCCGTGGCGTTGAACACGCTGCGGGCACCGCGGGCACCTGCTACGACCCGTTCACGCCCGTGCCGTCATCACTCGGCGAGAGACCCTGACGGCGGGATCGCCGGACGG
Source organism: Streptomyces sp. CA-135486 (assembly GCF_050936555.1). Lineage (NCBI taxonomy): Bacteria > Bacillati > Actinomycetota > Actinomycetes > Kitasatosporales > Streptomycetaceae > Streptomyces > Streptomyces sp. CA-135486. The sequence continues at coordinate 3,408,939 of NZ_JBNJMM010000002.1, read as the reverse complement.
GCCGGTCAGGTCTCCTCGAAGTAGGTGTCGAGGACCGCGTCGAGCTCTGCCGTCCAGTCCTTGAGGAGGCTCCTGGCCGGGGCCTCGACCTCGGCGTCGAACCAGCGGCGGGTCGAGAGGTGGACCGTGACGGCGAACCGGCGCCCGAATCGCGGCGATTTGACCTCGACTGCCCCGATCTCGTCCCACCGGAACTCGGCCTCCTGGTCGTCCAGCCGGAACCGGACACCGTCGCGGTCCACGGTGATCGACCCACGCCGGTCGCTGACCTCGAAGACGGGACCGCCTGCCTCCTCCGCCTCCGTGGCGGCGGCTTTCTCACCGACGGCAGCCGTATCTTCGGCGCCGCCCTCCGCCTGGGAGTCGTGCGGCTCGGCGTCTTGCGGGGCGGCCTCGTCGGGCTTTCCCTCCCGGGTCTGCTCCGGGTCTGCCTCCTCCGTCCCGGCAGGGCGCGGGAGACTGAGGCCGGGAATGTACGCCGGGTCCGTCCCAACGGTGCCCTCGAGCTGAATATCTGGATCTATGCGCTGGTCCACGGCGGGCAGTATGGACGACGAAGCTGTGCGAGACCAGTGGACCCCCCGGCGGCCTCACTCCCCGGCCGGGCATCCGTTCAGGGCCGGGACGCGAGAACCTCCCGCTCGAAAGCCGTGAACGCCGCCTCCTGGTGCCATTCCACGCTCGCCTTCGGGCTGGCGGCGAGCAATGCCGAACAGCCGGGGCCCGGTTCGCGCTCCCCCGGTCGCCCGGCGCGGCACTCGCGCACCCGGCGGTAGCGGCCGGGTGCGTCCCACAGGCTGCGGCCCGGCAGGAAGGCGTACTCGAGTGAGGCGCGGGCCAGGTCCTTCAGGTCGCGGTAGGAGAGGTCGTACGTCCGGGCCGCGCGCTCGTATTCGTCGCTGATGGTGATCCGGGAGACCCCCGCGTCATCCGTGGCTAGCACGACGGGGACGCCACGCTGCCGGTAGAGCGGGAAGGGATGTTCGGGGCCCGACACGCCGAGGATCTGGTCGTTGCTGCTGAGTGGGACCTCGACCGCGACATGGCGCGCGGCCATGGTCTTCAGGAGTTCGTCCCTCCCGTCCTCGTGCCGGATGTCGACGCCGTGCCCGATGCGCTCGGCCCCTGCTACGTTCACCGCCTCCAGGATGTGAAAGGCCAGGTCCTCGGGCTTGACCAGGCCGGGGGCCAGTTCGCCGGCGTGCAGGGTGATGTGCGCCCGGGGGTGCACGCCGTGCAGATGGTCGAGCATCCGCATGTGCAGGCGGTAGTCCCGCAGGGATTCCGTCCCGTCCTCGGGCTGGACCAGGTTCACCGCGGCGAACCGCGGGTCGCGTTCGGCCAGTTCCATGGCCAGCACCATCTGGGTGAACACCCGCTCCGGAGTTGAGTTCCGCGACACCTGCGAGATGAACAGAAACGGCACCGCGCAGCCCGGGTCCGGATGTGCGCTGTCGCAGTGGGCGACGGCGCGGAACTCCGCGAGTCCCCGGTCCGCTTCGGCCTGGGCCTGCCGCACGACCCGGTCCATCGCGCCGTCGGCGAGCAGCTTGCGGTGCAGCCGGGGCAGATTCGCGTCGTAGCCGACCCGGTCGGCGAGTGTCCTGGCACCCTGGCTGGTCGGCGTGATCATCAGCTCTTGGTAGAACTGGTTCTGCCCGGCCACCGTGTTCGAGACCTCGGCCATCAGTTTCCCGGGATGTCGCCAGGTCGCCTCGCCGAACTTGCCGAACGTGGCGAAGAAGTGATCGTGCCCGGACTCGGCGCCGGGTGTGAAGTCCTGCATCGACCAGGCACGCAGCACCTGTTGCCGGAAGCGGGCGTCGGTGTTCAACCCGGCGGCGGGCCGGCTGCTCGCCGGACAGGGCGGCGGGAGAGCCCGCTGGGTGTCGTTCTCGATGCAGAGACCGTCCGCGACGGCCAGGTGCATCAGCAGTTCGGTCGACGCGGCGCCGGAGAGATGGCTGTGCAGGTCGCCGCCCTTGGGCAGTCGGCGGAAGAACGAGGCGAGTTCCTCCGGCTGGTCATGGATGCTCTCCAGGTAGGCCGTTACGCGGCGCTCGGCGGCCGGAGCCGGGACCGCACCGGTGTCGGCACCGGCGGCGGCGACCGGCGTTACGGCGAGCATCGTCAGCGCGAGGGCAAGCGGCACCGACCGACGACTCCGCGCAAGGCCGTGACTCTTGTTGATCATGTGGCCATAGTGGCCAGCACCGTCCCGAAGCACCCCGGTGACGGGCCACGATCACCTGAAAGAGCCGACACGTCCGGTGCCCTCACTCCTCGCGGCGGGCCGCACCCGCCACGGTGATGTTCACGAAGCGCGGCACACGGTGTCCGCCGGTGCGTAATTCCTCGGCGACGGTGGTGCGGATGTCACTCACCCGGTCCTGCGGGAGCAGCACCAGGGCGCTGCGCTCCGGCCGCAGCCCGGGCCACCAAGCGGCCGTCGCGCCCCCGCGCCGGGCGCTCGCCACGACGCGCTGTATCTCGCCCGGGCCCGGGCTTTCGCCGCGGGTCACCAGCAGCATCAGCCGGGCCCCGTACTCGGCCGGGTCGAAGCGAACGCGGCGCCTGCCGTGCTCGCCGAGCAGCAGTGCCCGGCCTGGGCGGGTGAACAGCACTGCCTCGCGCAGGGCCTCGTCGCCGCCGGGCACGGCGGCCCGCGCGAGGGCGGCGAGCCTGCCGCGCGGCGGGCGCGGTCGGCTGCGTCCGGCGTGCAGGTCGGCGACCGCGAGCGCCACCACGCACTCCAGCGGTTCGGCGCTCGACAGCCCGGTCGCGGCGGTCAGCGTGGAGTGGATGTGCAGGTCGATGCCGCCGCGGCCGTATCCGTGGCGGGCCATGGTCCGCAGCAGGGCGTAGGTACGGGCTGCCCAGTCGGGGTGGGGCGACGGCGGGCCGCCGAGCGGTAGTTCGCAGCTGTGTGCGGGGTGGCCGAGCGAACTCAGCCGTACGACGCCGTCTTCGCGCGGTGCCGCGGCGGCGGCCACGGGCCAGCCGGCCGCGGCGACGAGATGCGGCGAGCCGAGGTGGAAGGCGTGCGGGGCGCTCCACACCGTGGCCGGAGGCCGGTCGTGTGCCGATTCGAGGGCGTAGGCGACCAGCCGGAAGAGCGGGTCGGCCGTGTGGCGGCGGGCGATGTCCAGCATGCCCGTCACCGCGGCCCGGGGGCCGCCTGCGTCCTGCGGGCGATCAGTCGGTAGGCGTTGCCCCCGTCGGTGGCACGGGCCACTGCCGCGCGCACTCTGTCCAGGGCCGCGGCGACGGCGTAGCACGGCAGCGCCACGGTCTGTACGGCTGTGCGGAAGGCCCGCCGCGGCACGGTGGCATTGCCCGCTCCCCACGGGGCGTACGGATTGGGGGCGAGCCGGTTCGCGGTGAGCAGCACGGCGCCGACGAAGTCGCACGCCTGATGGGCCTCGGCGTGCTCCTCGGCCAGGACCGTGAACCCGCGGTCGGCGAGCGCCTGCCGGAGGTTGCCGATCGGGATGAGGTGCTGGTGCTGGGGCTGGAACCAGGGCAGCCAGTACGGGCCGAGGAGCCGGGAGAGCCGTGACTCGGGGTCGGGCAGCTCGATGAGCAGATGCCCGCCGGGCGGCAGCACCTCGGCGGCCGCGTCGAGTTCGGCGAGCGGGTCCCGGGTGTGTTCGAGGTAGTGGTACATGCTGACGGTGTCGTAGCGGTTGACGAGTCCGGGGGCGAGCTCGGGGAACTGGCCCCGGTGAGCGGTGCCGATCCAGCCTCGGGCCTCGGCCTCGCGCACGGCGTCCGACATGTCCAGGCCGTCGAAGCGGGTCCCGGGCCAGATCTCGCGCGCGCTGTCGCAGAAGTGGCCGTGGCCGGTGCCCACATCGAGCCAGGCTGCAGGCGTGCCGAACGGCTTCAGCATGGCCGCGCGGCCACGGTACGAGGCGCCCATCGTGCCGAACACATGGGCGGCGCCGCCGACACCGAGGCCGTCGTAGAAGTCGCGGTAGTAGAAGTCGAGGCCGTCGAGGGAGAGGCGGGGGTTCTGGAAGACATGCCCGCAGTCACCGCACTCTTCGAGGGTGAAGTGGCCGGGCTTGCCCTGGAACAGATCAGGCATCTGCACGCGTACGGTGAGTTCGGCCGAGCCGCACCAGGGGCAGTCGGGACGGCGCGGTTCGAGGAACCGCTCGGTGCCCTCCTTGAGGTCGGCGGTGTAGGCGGGCCGCAGCGCTGCCAGCGCGGACACTGTTTCTGCCGAGCTCGGATCGTGGCTCGCCGCGGTGCCCAGGGCGGCGCCGAAGGAGTGCAGTGGGCGCGCGGCCGTGGCGCGCGACAGGTCCGCCGGGCGCAGCGGGCTGCGCGGGCCGCCGAGGACCAGGGCGGGTTGCAGCCAGTAGAGGGCCAGCGCGGCGGCGCCCCAGCGGCGGTCCTTGGCGGCCGCACGGACGAGCAGGACCAGGCCGGCCAGTTGAGCGGCGGCCACCAGACGCGGGGGCAGTCCTTGGGCGCGCAGCTCCGCGACGCGCCCGGCGAGGTCGGGGGCCGGGGCGGTCAGCCCGGGGGCGATGGCGGTGCCGGTCGCGGCGGTGGCGTACTCCTTCAACCGGCAGAGCATGGTGTGCAGTTCCGCGGTGCCGAGGTCGGTCCCTGCCTCGGTTCCCGACCGGTCCCGGACGCCGTCCGCGACAAGTACGGCGTGTCCTGCGCCGCGCAGCTTGCCCGTGCGGGCGAAGCGGGAGTCCTTGAGGTCGAGATCACGGAGCAGGGCCAGCGCGCGCTCCGTGTCGATGCGACCGGGGAACAGGTCGAGGAGTTGCAGGCCGGTGCGTTCCGCGTGGGCGACGGCGGCGGTCAGGGTGGCCTTGTCGACCTCGACGCCCTGCCCGGTGATCAGCTGCCAGCCGTCCAGGGACACGCCGTCCGCGGGGGCCGCCGGATCCAGCACGGGTACGGCGGCCAGTCGGCGGCGGGCCCGCACCGTGCCTGCGGTGAGGCCGGTCAGGGCGGCGAGCGCCGCCCACGGGACGTGGCGCGTACGGGACTGTGTCATAGCAGCTTCTCCAACCTGTCGGCCGCGGCCGCGGCACCGCCGGCCGCCGCGAAGGATGCCTGGATACGGCGGGCGGCCCGGCGGTGGTCCGGGCCGTCGAGAACGGCGCTCAGAGCGGCGTGGATCTCGTCCGCGCGGGGGCGGCCGAAGCGCACCCGGATGCCTGCCCCGGCCGCCTCGACCTGCTGCGCGACGATCGGCTGGTCGTCGCGGACCGGCGCGACGACCAGGGGCAGACCGTGGGCGAGTGCCTCGCAGACGGTGTTGTGCCCGCCGTGGCAGATCACGGCGTCGAGGTGTGCCAAGAGCGGGAGTTGGGGGACGTACTCCTGAAGCAGGACATGGTCCGCACGCACCTCGCCGACCACGTCCGCGGGTGCTGCCACGATCAGCTGGACCTGGTCGGCCAGGCGCTCCGCGGCCCGCAGGACCGCGGTGTAGAAACGGCCGCCCGCCTCGCGGTTGAGGGTGCCGAGCGAGACCAGCACCCGGCGTCGTACGGGATCCAGCCGCCGCCAGGGGAAGGACGAGGCGTCTGCCGGGCGCACGCCCAGCGCGGGTCCGACGAAGGCGTGGTGATCGGGACCTGCATCGTCCGCGCCGAGGAGTTCGGGGGTGGAGAAGACCAGGACCAATCGGTCCGAGAAGCGCGGGTCCCAGTCCGCGGGCGCGCCGGCCTCGGTCAGGAATCCGGCGATCCGGTCCGTCACCCACTCCCCCACCTTGGGGAATCCGGCGAAGGGCCGGGTGAACTCGGCTGTGGTCGTCGCGGAGGTCACCCACGGCAGTCCGCGCCGCCGGGCGATCACCGCCCCGGCGAGGGCCTGTTGGTCGGCGACGAGCACATCGGGGGCGTACGCATCGACCGCCGCCTCGACTCCGGGCAGCATTGCGTGGGCGAGCGGGACGAGCGCCTCCTCCCACAGAAAGCGCAGGGCGGCGACGCCCCGCAGATCGCGCCAGCGGCCGTGCAGCGTGCCGTAGCCCCCGGACCCGGTACGGTCGCCGGCGGGGAGGAGGGTGGCGCGTGCGGGCAGCAGAGCAGGCAGGACCTCGGCGGGGCCGGTCCAGGCCACCTGGTGTCCGCGCGCGGTGAGTTCGGTGGCGACGGCGACCGTGGGGTTGAGGTGTCCGGCGAGCGGCGGGACGACGAACAGCACCCTCATACCGTCACCGCCTCGGGCTGCCGCAACGCGGCCTCGGCCAGCCGGTCGAGGACCGCGCGGCGGAGCTCGCCGGTGCCGCCCTGCAGGACGTCGTGGCCGAGACCCGGCAGGATGCGGACGGTGCACCGGGGGGCGTGGCGGGCCAGTTCCCGGACGCCGGGGACGAGTTCGGAGTGCTCCCCGCAGACGGCCAGCACCGGACAGCGCACCCGGGCGAAGTCCTCGGCCGTGAACGTCCGTGCCGCCGCGATGTCGTCGATCAGGCTGGTGCGGTTGAGGAGTTCGTCGGCCGTGGTGGTCAGCCGTGCGGCCTTGCGCGCGCCGAGCGAGGCGAGTTCGCGCGGCACCTGGCTGCCTTCGAGGCCGAGGGCGGCGACGGAGAGCGTGTCGAGCATGTTCTCGATCCAGGGCCCGTTCAGCGGGGGCTCGATCAGTACGAGCCCGGCGACGAGGTCGGGGCGGGCGAGCGCGGTGTGCAGTGCGAGTGTGCCGCCGTAACTGTTGCCGACGAGATGTACGGGGCGTTCCTCGAGGTCCATCGCGGCGAGCAGGGCCGTCAGGTCCGCCACCGAGGTCCGGGTGTCGTATCCGGTGGGCGGGCGCTCGCTGCGGCCGTGGCCGCGCAGGTCGTACAGCACGACGTCGTGTCCGGCCCGGGCGGCGGGGACGGCGAGCGTGGCGTAGAAGCTGGAGAGGTTGTCGACGACCAGGCCATGGAGGAAGACGGCCGTCGCGCCCGAGCCCGCGTCGGCGGCGGGCAGGCGCTGGACATGGAAGCGGAGGGAGTTGGCGATGATCTCGGCCATGGCAGGCTCAGAGCGCCGGGGCCGAAGCGGGTGCGGCGGCGATATGGGCCACGAGGTCGCCGACCGTCATGGCGAGGATCTCCTCCATGTCCTTCTCGGCCAGGAGGGCGATCAGGTCCACCGCTGCCCCGTAGCGCTTCTGGAGCAGCTCGGCGAGCGCGACGAACTCGATGCTCTCCAACGCCAGGTCCTCGTTGAAGGTGGTCGCCAGGGTGACCTCGTCCGCGAGGAGGAACTCGTCGCCGACGGTCTCGACGAGCATGGCGGTGATCTCGGCGAGTATCTGTTCGGCGGTGGCATCAGATGCCATGGCTTGCCTCCGTGGGGGTGGGGATGGGGGGTTCGGTCCAGGCGACAACATGGGTGGTGGGGCGGTTGTCCGGGCCGGGCGGATCGTCGACCGTGCTGATCCGTACGGTGTGGCCGCGACCCTCGGGAGAGATCACCCGGAGCCCTGTGGGGCCGGTGCCGGTGACGGTCCACTGCCGCGGTCTTCCCCCCAGACCGGTGCCCTCGGCCTTGGCGGCGGCTTCCTTGGCGGACCAGAGGGCGGTGAGCGCCTGCGCCCTGCCGGACCCTTCGCGCGCGGCGAGTTGGTCGGCGAGCCGGCACTCGCCGGCGGTGAGGGCGATGCGGCTCAGCGCCTCCGGGTCCTCGGTGACGGTCTCGATGTCGATACCGACGGCGTGACATGGGTGCGCGTAGGCCACGGCCAGCCGGTCCTTGTGGGCGAGGGAGAGCCGGAGCCCGGCGGCAAGCGGGCCCCCGGCGCGGGGGCGGCCCGCGTCGTCGTTGCCGACCGGGACCTCCGCGGGGAACAGGGGTCCCGCGCCGCCGTCCCACAAGAGGTGACGTACGGCGTCCTTGGCGGCGATCCGCCCCAGCAGCCAGGCCGTGCGGGCCCGGGGCGGGCGCTTCTCGTACGCCGCTCGCTCGGCGGCACCCAGATAGCGCCGCATCACCAGCTCCTGCGACGCGGGGTCGGTCCAGCGGCGCCTGGCCAGGCACCAGCCGCCGGGCTGCGGCTCGCCGATACCGCAGATCTCCGGGGTGAACTTCATCGGCCACACCCGCTCGTCGGCGGCGAAACGCCGGTACGTCCAGCCCTCCAGGCGGGCCCACACCGTCCCGTCGTCGGCGGCGAGTTCCACATCGCCCTGTACGGAGCCGGGTCGTACGGCGCGGATGCGGGCGGTGGCCCGCAGCAGGGCGCCCTCGCGCGGGGCGGGTCCGTACAGGCTGACCCGTTCCAACGAGGCGGGGAAGACCAGCCGGTCGGCGGGCAGCCGCAACTGCATCCAGTGGCCGAGGAGTTGTCCTGCGGCGTCCAGCAGCGCACCGGGCGCGGGCAGGGCGCGCAGCACCCCGCGCACGCCGTCGTCGGCGACGGCGGTCACCGCGTGGACTCCGGCGAACGCGGGGCCGTGGAACATCCACCGGTCGCGGTAGAGAGCCTCGGCGCTGACAGGGGGCGGCCCTTCGCGGGTCAGCGCCGAGCGGTCGGGGGCGGGAGGTGCCGTATGACGGTCCGCGAGAGCGACGGTGACCGTCGCGCAGTCGCCGATCTCCACGCGTACCCGGTCGCCCGCGAGGTCGGGAGTCACATGGAACTCCGCGTCGACGGGAGGCGCGACGGGCAGCCAGCGCAGGGCCCGCACGTCGTCGAAGCCGGTGACGACCCGCCCGGGGGCGGCCTGGCGTGCGGCGTCCGCGGCGAGTTCGAGAAGGGTGGTCATGGGGACGACGGGGAAGCGGTCCGAGGCCTCGGGCCAGCTGTCGGGCTGGAGGTAGACGCAGTGGTCACGGACGTAGGGCATGGTCTGGAGGGAGAGCCGTCGCCGGGTGCGGTGGGCAGCTGACGCCCGCGGCTGCAAGGCGGGCTTCGCGCGCCAGGCATCGGCGACGGCGCGGACCGCGTCATGCGTTTCGTCGAGTACGGCGTCGAGGGCCGACAGCAGTACCGGCTGATCTGGGGTGGTCGCCCGGGGCGAGTGGGGCGGGTGGGACGAGTGGGTGAGACCGAGCGGGGGCGCGGCGGCTCCCAGGCTGACGAGCGGAGAGCCGAGGTCGAGCCGTACGAGGGCGGGCTTGGGGGCCGCGCGTTCGGGGGCCGCGGGCGCACCGTCCGCTGCGGGCGGGGCGATTGCGGCAGGCGCGGCCGCGGGGGCCGCAGGCGCGGTGACCGCCACGGGCTCGTCCTCCGCCAGCCGGTCCCAGCGCGGGTTCAGCCCCTCCGTCCACAGTGCCGCGGCCAGCTGACGCAGTTGGTCGAGACCGCTGCCGCCCCGCCCCGCGCCCGCGGAGACGGCCAGGTGGTCCCGGCCGTGCAGGGTGTCCGACACAAAACCGGGCAGGCTGCCCGGGCCCATCTGTATGAAGGCCCGTACTCCCGCCGCGTACAGCCGTGCGGTCAACTCCCGGAAGCGCACCGGTTCCAGCAGATGGCGCAGCACCACCTCCCGGACTTCCCGCTCGCCGCGGGGGTACGCGGCAACCGTTGTCGCCGACCAGACGGGCACGGTCGGCGGCCGGAGCGGGAGTCCGGCGAACGCGGCGCGGACCTGATCGAGGTAGGGCGCCCACATGGGCGTGTGGAAGCCGGACCGGAAGGGCAGCTCCTGGGTGAGTACGCCCTGCCCGGCAAGCCTGGCCAGCGCCTCGGTCACGGGACGCGGTTCGCCGCACAGCACCGACTGGTGGGGGCAGTTGTCGTGGCTGACGGCGACGCGGTCCAGCCCGTGCAGGGCGGCCCCGGCCTGCCGCGCCCCGCAGCCGAGTGCCGCGTACACGAGATCGGGCACATCGAGATCGCCCGGCCGCAGCGAGTCGAGGAAGGTGTCGACGGCCTGCCGGGGATACATCCCGGCGACCACCATGGCGGTCCACTCCCCCAGGCTGTGTCCGGCCAGCACGTCGGCCTGAATACCCAGTTCGGGCAGTACGCGGGCGAAGAAGCGGCCCACGGCGATGGCGTCCACCGCCCGTTCCACGAGGGTGCCGCCGCCGGTCGGCGCGGGCCGGGGCAGACCGAAGCGGTCGGCGACATCATCGACGTACGGCGTGAAGTCCGGCTCCAGACCCGGGAAGAGGAACGCCAGTCGCGCATCGTCCGCGAGCAGCGGGCTCGGCGTGAACCACACACCGCCGCGACCGCGCCACGGCCTTCCGCGGGCGACGACCGCCATGGCCAGAGCCCGGCGCTTCGGGGTGAGACCGAGAACGGCGAGGCGGCAGGGCCAGTCGGACGACGGCGGTGGCGCGGACTGTCCCGAGTCCGCCAACTCGTCGACCAGGCGACCGAGTCCGCCCGGAGTGGCAGCGGCGAGCAGGGTCACCGGGGACGTGTTGATCGCGGCCCGTCGGTCCGACCCACGCCTGCCCGGTGGGACGAACGCGCCCGCACCCGGTGCCTCCTCCAGCACCACATGCGCGTTGATCCCGCCGAAGCCGAAGGCGTTCACGCCGGCCCGACGCGGCGCGTGCCCGCGCGTCCAGGGCTCCGACTCCGTCACGGGTCGCATCCGCGTCGCGGCGAAGCCCTCGTGCGGCACTTCGAGATGGAGGGTCGGGGGCAGCGTTCCGTCGTGCACCGCGAGTACGGCCTTGATCAGCCCGGCCATCCCGGATGCCTGCATGGTGTGGCCGAGCATCGACTTCACGGACCCCATCGCGACCGGTTCCGCGCCGGTCGTGCGTGGACCGAATACGCGGGCCAGGGTGGTGAGTTCGGCCTCGTCGCCGACCGGCGTACCGGTGCCGTGCGCCTCCAGCAGGCCGAGCGCGCCGGGCGCGGCCGGATCGAGCCCGGCCTGTGCCCAGGCCTGGTGGAGGGCGCGCACCTGGCCGTCGACCAGGGGGCTCATCAGGCTCGCGGCGCGGCCGTCGCCCGCCACGCCCACGCCGCGTACGACGGCATAGACGCGGTCGCCGTCGCGCTCGGCGTCCGCCAGGCGCTTGAGCAGGACGACGCCGGTGCCTTCGGACAGCAGCGTCCCGTCGGCGCGGCGGTCGAACGGCCGGATCTGCTGGCTCGGGCTCAATGCACGCAGCTGGGTGAAGACGCTCCACAGGGTGGCGATATGGCAGTGGTGCACGGCTCCGGCGACCATCAGGTCGCAGCTGCCGGAGGCCAACAGGCCGGCCGCCTGCTCGACGGCGAGCAGCGAGGAGGCACAGGCGGCGTCGAGGGTGTAGGCGGGGCCCTGGAAGTCGAGGCGGTTGGCGGCCCTCGCCGCGGTGAAACTGGGTACGAGGCCGATGGACGCCTCCGGCCGTTCGGGGCCCAGCCCTGCCTGGAAGGCTTCGCGCACCTGGCTGATGCGCTTCTCGCCCAGTTCGGGAGCGAGTTCGCGCAGGGTCGCGGACAACTGGTGGGCGGTGCGCACCCGCTGGTCGAGGCGGGCGGTGGCGACGCCCATGAACCCGCCGCGGCCGAGGATGACGCCGATCCGGGAGCGGTCGGCGGGCAGCCGCTCCTCGCCCCCGGCATCGGCCACGGCCTCGGCGATGACGCGCAGGGCGAGCAGTTGATCGGGCTCGGCACCGGCCACGGCGGCGGGCATGATGCCGAAGCGGGTCGGGTCGAAGGCGGCGAGGTCGTCGATGAAGCCGCCGCGTCGGCAGTAGAAGTGGTCGCTGCGGGCAGGTCCTTCGGTGCCGTTCGCGTCGTAGTAGACCTGGGGGTCCCAGCGGCCGGGCGGCACATCGCTGATGGCGTCCGTACCGGCGACGAGGTTGCGGCGGTACGCCGCCAGATCGGCGGCCCCGGGGAAGACGGCGCCCATGCCGATGATGGCGGCGTCGGTAGGACGGGGGCCGCGGTCAGCCATGGTGGGCCTCCGCCGAGGCCCGGCTCTCTTCGGCAAGAAGGACGACCTGGCCGGTGGTGCCGCGCGCCAGTTCGGCGAGGAGCGCGGAGGTGCCCGCGGCCGGATCGAGGAGCGGGACGCCGCGGCTCGCGTACATCCGCTCCAGCTCGGGGGTGACCATGCCGCCTGCCTCGGCCGCCCACGGGCCCCAGTCCACGGCGAGGACCCGGCCCGGGAAGCGTCGCGACCAGGCGGGGGCGGTGGCGAGGGTGTCCAGGGCCTCGTTGGCGGCCGCGTAGTCGGCCTGTCCGCGGTTGCCGAAGACGCCGGCGACGCTGCCGAAGAGGCAGAGGAAGCCGGGGGCCGGGCCGTCACCGTGGTCGGCGGCGGCGTCGGCGAGATGGCGTGCGCCATCGACCTTGGTGGCGAAGACCCGCGCGAAGGACGCCGGGTCCTTCTCGCGCAGCAGCTTGTCCTCGATGGTGCCGGCGCCGTGCACGATGCCGTCGAGCCGGCCGTGCCGCATGCGTACGTCATGGACGACAGCGCGTACGGCATCGCGGTCGGTGACGTCCGCCGCGTGATAGCGCACGGAAGCGGCCGTGCCGCTGAGGGCGGCCAGCGTGCTGCGGATCTCGCGGGCGGCGAGGATGCGGCTCGCGGCCGTCTCGATCTCGGCGGGGGTGCGCAGGCCGTGCCGGACGAGGGCCGCGCGCAGCGCGACCCGGTCATGGGCGTGGGCGACGGCCGGGTCCTCGGCGTCGTCGGGCGGTGGCGTACGGCCGATGAGTTCGATGTGGCAGCCGGTGGCCTCGGCGAGTGCGATGGCTGTACGGGCGGTGATGCCGCGTGCCCCGCCGGTCAGCAGCACCACCGCGTCACGGCCGATCGGGAGCAGTGGTGGCGCTTCACCGCGGGGCAGAGGAGCGGGGACGGTGCGCAGGGTGTTGCGCGTGCCGTTGGTGTAGCCGATGGCCACGGGCTCCTCAGCGGCGCACAGTTCGGCGACCAGATGGGCCGCGATCCGCTCGGGGCGGTCCTTGGGGTCGACGTCCACGGCGCGAACGGCGGTGGCGGGGTGTTCGATCGCCGCGGTACGGGCGAAGCCGGCGAGACCTGCGCCGGGGATCGGGTCGGCCGTACCCGGCGATGCGTGTGACGACTCGGTACGGCCGAACGCTCCGCCGCGGCCGGTCACGAGCAGCAGCCGGGCGGTGCCCGCCGTCAGGATCGCGCGCAGCGCGCCGAAGTTCTCCGGCAGGACGGGTGCCGGGCCGGGGCGCAGGGCGCTCAGATCCACCACGCCGTCGGCCCCGGCGGCGTCCGCCAGACGGTCCGGGTGGAGGGTGCGTACCTCGGCTCCGTGGGACTCCAACTCGGCGGCGAGGGCAACGGCCACCCCGAGACCGTCGTCGACGACGGCGAACCGCAGGCCGGGCAGCACATCGGCGGGATCGCGGCCTGCGGGCGGCCCCACGGGAGCGACCTCGACCAGGAGCCGGGCCGGGAGCGTTGGACGTTGCCGGTCCTTGCGGGCGGGGAGCGTGGGGCGAGGGGCATCCTCGCGGTCAGGGAGCGCTGGACGAAGCCCGTCCTCGCGGGCGGGCGGCTCGGTCGAAAGATCGGCGGCCGAGCCCGCGCCCGGGTCCTGCTCCGCCGTCGCGCCGCGGGCCACAATCCACTCGACGATGCCGCTGATGGTCTTCAGCCGGGAGAGTTCCTCGACGGCCGACTCCGCCGGGCCGTCCGCACCGCGCGGCAGCCCGATCCGGTCCGCCAGCGCCCCGATGATCTCCACCCGCTTGATGGAGTCCACCGAGAGATCGGCCTCCAGGTCGAGGGCCGGGTCGAGCATCTCCCTCGGGTACCCGGTGCGCAGATGGACGATCTCCAGTACGGCATCCATGAGCTCGTCGCGCGTGAGGGGGCGGCTCTCGGTCCCGGCTGCGACCGGCCGAGGCGCGGAGACCTCTCGGGCTTCGGGCTCGGGCACGACCGCCGGCGCGGGTGGTGGTGCGCCGTCCGCGCCCAAGTAGCCCAGCAGCACGTCACGTTGCGCGGAAACCAGTTCCCGCGCACCGCGCAAGTACTCCAGTACGGCGTCCTCCCGCCGGTCCGCGGCAGCCGCGGGACGAGCCACCGCCACCCGCTGGGCCGGGCGCAGTCCACCCGCGACGGGCTGTCCGTCCGCCGTCCGTACGAGATGGCCGTCCACCAGCCATCCGGCACGCCGGGGCGGCTCGGCGGGCAGCGCCGCCGCGCGCCCCTTGAACAGCGGCTCCGGGTCGAAGGAGACGCCTGCCGTGGCGAGTTCGGCGAGCGCGGTCACCAGGCGGGTCAGGCCGTGATCGCCCGGGACGTCGAGCGGGACGGCGGTGTGCGGCCGGTCGCCCAGGATGCGGCCGACCAGTCCGGTCAGCACCCGGCCCGGGCCGGCCTCCACAAAGGTCCGCACCCCGGAGGCGTACATCGCCTCGATCTGCTCGGCGAAGCGCACCGGCTCGGCGAGTTGTCGGGCCAGTAACTCCCGTACGCCCACCGGCTCGGCGGGATAGGGGCGGCCCGTGGTGTTCGACCAGACCGGGAGAGCCGGCCGGGCCACCGCAGAAGCGGCGAGTTCCGCTGCCAGCACGTCGGCGGCGCCGGCGACGACTTCGCTGTGGAAGGCGCAGGCGACCGGGATCCGCTCGGCCGCGATTCCCGCGTCGCGCAGCGCGCCGATCGCGGCATCGACCGCATGCGTGGGCCCTGAGATGACGCACTGGGACGGCGAGTTGTGGTTGGCGACAACGCAGCCGGGTGGCAGTTCGGGCAGGGCTCCCGGGGGCGCGGGCACCGCTGCCATCGCTCCGGGGTCGACTCCGGCGGCGGTGAGTATCGCCTCCGCCCGGCGGTCGCTCAGACGCAGGAGGGTGGCGGCGTCGTAGGCGCCGGCGGCCCAGAGGGCGACCAGCTCGCCGTAGGAGTGCCCAGCCGTGCAGTCGGGGCGTATGCCGAGCGATGTGAGCAGGAGGTGGGCGGCCGCCCCGGTGAGGCCGAGGGCGGGCTGGGCGGTCCGGGTGTCGGTGACGGCGGCGCGCTGGGCGGCCCGCTCCTCGGGTGTGAAGGCGGCGGGCGGGAACATCCTGGTCACGCGGGCAGGGTCCGCCGCGTACAGCATCGTCCGCAGCCGCGGGAAGGCGATGAACAGGTCGCCGAGCATGCCGGGACGCTGGCTGCCCTGCCCCGGGAAGAGGAAGGCTGTCCTGCCCAACTCCTGGGCGGCGTTGCGCACATGAATGCCGTCGGCGGTGGCGAACTCCCGGGCCCGGTCCAGCTTGGACGCCAGGTCGTCAAGGCTTGTCGCGACGACCGCGACCTGGATCTCACCCTCCCCGGCCGACGTCTCAGCGGCGAGGTCGCGCAGCGGCCAGGGCCGTCCCGCCGCGTCGTTCTGGTCCAGCCGGGCGGCGAGACGGTCGATCGCCCGCAGAGCGGCCGGACGGTCCGCGCCCCGGAAGCAGAACAGCTCGGCCGGCCAGGTGTCCAGCCCGTGCGCGGGCTCGTCCGCATCCCCGTACCCGGCGAGGACGGCGTGGTAGTTGGTGCCTCCGAATCCGAACGCGCTGACGGCGGCGAGCCGTCGGCGGGCGGGCTCGGCCCACGGCCTGGCCTCCGTGTCGAAGCAGAAAGGACTCGTGTCCGGCTGCCAGTCGGGGTTGGGGCAGGTCAGATGCAGAGTCGGCGGCCGTACGCCGGAGTGCACGGCCCGGGCCGCCTTGATCAGCCCGGCCAGTCCCGCCGCGCATTTCGTGTGACCGAGCTGCGACTTGACCGAGCCGAGCGAGCAGCCACCCGCGTCCGAGCCCCCGAAGGCCTCGGTGAGGACGGCCAGTTCGGTGCTGTCCCCCACGACCGTGCCGGTGCCGTGCGCCTCCACGAGACCGATCTCGGCTGGCGCGATCCCGGACCGCCGGTAGGCGCGTTCCAGTGCGCGGCGCTGCCCTTCGGGCCGGGGTGCGGTGAGGCCGAGGGAACGTCCGTCGCTGGAAGCGCCGACGGCCTTCACCACGGCGTAGATGCGGTCGCCGTCGCGTTCGGCGTCCGCCAGACGCTTGAGTACGAGGCAGGCGACACCTTCGCCGAGGGCTATCCCGTCGGCCGAGGCGTCGAAGGGGCGGCACCGGCCGGTGGGCGACAGGGCTCGTACGGAGGCGAACATCAGGTAGTCGTTGATGCCGTTGTGCACATCGGCTCCGCCGCACAGCACCATGTCGCTGTCCCGGTCGCGCAGTTGCTTGCAGGCCAGGTCGAGGGCGGCGAGCGAGGAGGCACAGGCTGCGTCGATGGTGCAGTTGGCGCCCCCGAGGTCGAGCCGGCTGGCGACGCGTCCGGCGATGACATTCGCGAGGACTCCGGGGAAGGAGTCCTCGGTCAGCCGCGGCAGTTGGGCGTCCAGCTCGGGCGGCAGTTCACCGAGATAGCCGGGGTGCAGGGCGCGAAAGCCGTATGCCCCGGCGAGATCCGTACCGGCCTCGGCGCCGAAGACGACCGAGGTGCGGGAGCGGTCGAAGTGCCGCTCCTCCGAGTATCCGGCGTCGGCGAGGGCTCTGGCGGCGATGTCGAGGGCGAGCAGCTGCACCGGTTCGATGCTGCCGAGGGAGGCCGGGGCGATGCCGTGGGCGAGCGCGTCGAACGGGGCGGGCTGCAGGAAGCCGCCCCAGCGGGACGGAGTCTGCTCCCCCGCCCGCGCCGGATCGGGGTCGTGGTAGGCGGCGGTGTCCCAGCGCTCGGCGGGCACTTCGGTGACGGAGTCGGTACCGGCGACGATGTTCGACCAGTATCCGGCGAGGTCGTCGGCGCCGGGGTAGCGGCAGGCCATGCCGACGACCGCGATGTCGAGCGGAGCCTCCTCCCTCACGGGTTCGGATGCCTCGGCCCGCAGTTCCTCCAGACGCTCCGCGAGCAGCTGTGTGGCGCCCTCGGTGACCTGGGTGTGCAGGGCGGCGACCGTGGTGGTGGCGGTGCGCGCGATGGCGATCTGGCCAAGCATGTAGAGGCCCTCGTCGCGCTGTTCCTCCTCGTCCACGGCGACGGGCCCCGCCGCGGTGTGACGCAGGCCCTTGCTGGCGATGCGCAGCCGCCCGAGGTTGAGCTTCTCCAGCTCCTCCCAGATCTCGCTGGGGCTCGCGCCGTCCTGCCGCAGCCGCTCGGCGGTGGCGGTGAAGACCTCGGCGTACGCGGTGGCGGCGCAGCGTGTGGCGTGGCCGGGGGCGGTGTGCAGCAGCTCCGTGGCGCGGCAGTCGACGGCTGTGCGCTGGAAGCCGGGCAGTACGGCTCCGGAGGACACTGCCTCCTCGGTGAACAGATAGGCGGTGCCCATGAGGACGCCGATCCGGGCGCCGCGCTCGGCCAGCGGGCCGGCGGCGGCCATGGCCATCGCGGCGGACCGTTCGTCGTGGATGCCACCGGCGAAGAGCACATCGAGCTCGGCGGCGTACGGGCATGCCAGCAGCCGCTCGATCTGCTCCTCCCAGAGCGGGAAGGCGGCGCGCGGCCCGATGTGTCCGCCGCACTCGAGCCCTTCGAAGACGAACCGCCGCGCCCCCTCGGCGAGGAACTGCTCCAGCAGTCCGGGCGAGGGCACATGCAAATAGGTCCGGGTCCCGGCTGCTTCGAGGGGGGCGGCCTGCGCGGGCCGGCCGCCCGCGATGATCGCGTACGGCGGCCGCACGTCGGCGACGGCGGCGAGCTGTTCGCGACGCAGTTCGTCGGGGGCGAAGCCGAGCAGCCCGACGCCCCAGTCCCGGCCGGCCAGCCGCTCGGCGGTTTCGGTGAGCAGCTCTCGTACATCCCGGCCGTCCATCACGGCCAGGGCGAGAAAGGGCAGCCCGCCCGCGTCGGCCACGGCCCGGGCGAAGGCGGGCCGGTCGCTGACGCGGGTCATGGGCCCCTGGGCAACGGGCAGATGGCCTGCGTCCGGGCGCGGCAGGAGGGGGCGGGCCCGGACTGCCGCTTCGAGGTGGCCGGTGATGGCGGCCCGCACGGCCTGTACGACGGAGCCGGTGGTGCGGTGTCGTAAGGAGAGCCGGGCCGCCGTCGCACCGTCCTGTCCGACGGGCAGCGGCTGGGTGTGCAGGCCGCGCGCGCCGAGGAGTCCGGCGAGGTTTCCCTTCGGTGGTGCCAGATCGGGACGGGCATAGACGCGATGGCCCGCGACAAGGGTGGTTTCGCTGCCGTCCATGGACCGGATGGCGGCCGCGACCGCGGCGGGCAGTGGGTCGGCGCCCTCGGTGGTGAGCGCGAGCTGTGTGTCGAGTACGACTCCGGCGGCTCCGCCCGCGACGGCCGCGGCCGCCGTGTGCGGGCCGATGCCTCCCGCCGCGAGGACCGGGACGGTCATCTCGGGGTCGGCCAGCAGCCATTGGAGCAGTACGAACGTGGTCAGTTCGCCGACCCGGCCGCCCGCCTCGTGTCCCTTGGCCACGATTCCGGCCGCTCCGGCGGCGACGGCGGCCGTGGCCTCGGCCGGGCTGACGACCTCGGCCCACACCCGGCGGCTGCCGCCCCCGGCCCACTCGCCCGTCCCCGTGCGCCAGTGCTCTTCGGCGAGCAGAACGGTGTACACCGCGGCGGGCAGTTCGGCCGGGGTGACCCGGCATCCGGCCGGTACGCGCACTCCGTAACCCCCGCGCAGCCCGTCCATCGCGGCGCGCGCCCGTTCGCGGTCCCTGCCGAGGTCCAGCAGGCCCAGCGCGCCGGCCCGTTCCGCGGCCGCGACCATCGGGGCGTTGGGCTCCTCGAACGGGGTGAGCACGACGACGAGGTCCCGGCCTGAGTACCGGGTCGGCTGAGAGGTCACGGGCTCTCCTTGGGTTCCGAGCAGGGCCGGGGTTCCGAGCAGGGCCGGGCGAGGGAGCGTCGAGCGGTGGTTCACGGCACACAGGGCTGCGCGGCGCCACGGCCGGGCAGGTCGGACCACGGCGGGCTGAGAGGTGTATGGGCACCAGTGAAGCTAATCAGCAGTAACATTGCTTGCCGCGAAGAATCGTTGCGGCGGTCGGCGGGCGCTGTCAAGCACATCCGCCACCCATGCCTCAGAGGTATGGGAGCCTGCTGACGGAGCATCAACTTCCTTGTGCGGACCGGGATTTGTTCATAGAGCGGCTCTTACCCCCGCAAGGCCCTGCGGCTACCGTCCGTCCATGACCCCCACACTCCAGCAGCTGCGCTACCTCGTCGCCGTCGCTGACTGCCACTCGATCACCGCCGCGGCGTACTCCGTCTACATCGCCCAGCCCGCCCTCTCCCGCTCCATCCAATCCCTGGAACGCGACCTCGGCGTGGAACTCCTGGACCGCAGGAGCCGGGGAGCGACCCTGACCCCCGTGGGCGCCCGGGTCGTACGACTGGCCCGCACCGTCCTCGAGGCCGTGGAGGCCATCGAGGACATCCGCCCCCCACGCGGCCGCAGTTCGAGCGCCTGCACGCTCACCGTCACCGTCACCCCCACACTCTCCCTCGACCTCGCCGCCGACCTCGTGCCCTCCTTCACCGAACGCCACCCCGGCATCGAGGTACGGCTGCTCCAGCACGACAACCGCGAGGCGCTTGTCGGGGCTCTGACCGACGGTGCGGCGGAGCTGGGCCTGGTCGATCTGCCCGTGGACAAGGAGTTGTCGACGCACCATCTCCGGGACCGCGAGGTCGTACTGATCTCGCCGCGCGGCTCCGGGCTCCCCGACCCCATGCCGTACCGGATGCTGAGCGGCCTGCGGATGGTGCTGCCCACCCCCGGCACCGGCCGGCGCACGGAGCTCGAGGCGATGTTCGGCCGGCTCGGCGTACGCCCTGTGCCGGTGGTGGAGGCGGACGAGCGGCTGGCCTGGGTCACCAGTGTCACGGACGGGCTCGGCTCGCTGATCTGGTACCGGGACATGGTGTTACGGGCCTTCGGCCATCGCGTCGAGGTCCGTTCCTTCACCCCGCCGCTGCTGCGCGCCGTCGGCATCGTCCACCCACGCCGCCCGCTCAGCCGCCCCGCCCGCGCCTTCCTGTCGCACGCCCGGCACTACGCACCCGTACGCGAACCTGCCAGTTGAGGCGGCGGGCAGCCGCCCTCCCCCTCACCGTCAACTGGCCCTGACCTCGACCGGCGGCCCGGGAATGAGAAATTGGCACTGTTTCAGTGTCGAGTGTTGAAGGGCGAAGCATTACCCCATTCGAGTGAGCAGTGCCGCACATTCCGTGCACTAATGAAAGAGGGGCGAAAAAACCTGCCAAACCCACATACGGACGAGGGCCACGAGGAGGTCGGGCCGCCATGACAGTGGAGCAGTTGTCCCGGGCGGAGGCGGAATACCTCTCGCAAGTGAAGCGAGCCGGCGAGCGTTACGCGATGCGCACCGCGGAGCGGGCAACCAATCTTCGGGTGCTCGACGAGAGCGGCATCCTGTACGCCGACTCGCCGGAACGGATCACCAAGAGGCTGGCACGTCTGGGCGCCGACCTGGCGATGGCCAAGCAGATTGAACGGACGCCCGAGGAAGCCACCCCGGGCAGCAGTCTGGGCCTGGACCCTGACACGACCGGAGCCGATCTGCTGGGGCTGGAGCGCCTGATGGGGCGCAATGACCTCATCGGGGTCGGCTTCCTCGAAGCGGGATTCCTGGCGTCCCGCTCGATCGGGCGAGTGACTGTCCGTGGCGGAGGCGGAACTTTCCACGGCACCGGATTTCTGGTGTCCCCCTCGCTGCTGATGACGAACAACCATGTGCTGCACACGGCTGACGAAGCGGCCCGCGGTGTTGTCGAATTCAACTTCCAGGAGGGCCTGGACGGACAACTGCTCGCGCCCGTGGTGTTCTCACTGGAGCCGGGGGCCTTCTTCGTCACGGACCGTGACCTCGACTTCAGCGTGGTCGCCGTCGCCCAACACTCCCGGGACGGCCGACCGGTGTCGTCCTTCGGCCGGCTGCCGCTCAAGGAGGCCGAGGGCAAGGTCATCCTCGGAGAGATCGTCAACATCGTCCAGCACCCCAACGGCGAGCCCAAGCAGCTCGCGCTGCGTGAGAACAGGGTTGTGGACCTGCTGGAGACGTTCCTGCACTACGAGACCGACACGGCACCCGGCTCATCGGGGTCGCCGGTCTTCAACGACCAGTGGGAGGTCGTGGCGCTGCATCACGCCGGCGTTCCGCGCACCGACGAACACGGCCAGCCCCTTGCCGTCGACGGGTCCCGCTGGGAACCGGCCATGGGTGAGCACCGGCTGGCCTGGAAGGCCAATGAGGGGGTGCGTATCAGCCGCGTCCTCGGCGCGCTCCGGCAGGCCCCCCTGACCGGCGCCGGCGCCGCACTCCGCGAAGAGCTCTTCGCGGCCGGAGCGGCCCTCCACCCGGTGGAGACGTCACCGCCGCCGACGAGCGGGACAAACGGCGTCGTCCCCCAGAGCCTCGCAGTTGACGGGGCCGCACAGCAGTCGGCATCCGGCGGGACCGTGCGCTGGAGCGTTCCGCTGCACATCAGCGTCAGCCTCGACCCGGCCACACTCCAGGCCCAGGCGCAGGCCCAGGTTACCGAGTCACCGCCGCTGCCGGCAGCCGACGCCCCTCTCGCGCCGGATTCCGGGGTCGGCCGCATCGACGGTCAGTCGCCCGCCGAGACCGACCTGGCTGCCGCGCTGGTCAACCTGACGGCCGCACGGGGACGCCCCTACTACGACGCGCGTGCGGACGAAACCGCGCGCGACGCCTACTACGCGAACATCCGCGCCGACCGCCCCAGCGGGCTGCGCCACGCGCTCACCGAACTGCTCGAGGCCACCCATGCGCACCGGCCCGCGTACCAGCCGATGCGCATGGTCTACCCGTGGGTCGACCTGCATCCGGACAAGCAGTTGCGCAGCATCTACTCGGGCAAGGACTTCACGCCCGAAGAGCTCATACAGGCCGACGCCGCGGTGGAGGCCGCCCGGATCGGACGCTGGCAGGAGTTCCTGCTGCACGAGAGTGCACCCGGCCCTGCCGCTCTCGAGGCCCAGTTCGACGCCCTGGAGGCGGCGCTGCCGTTCAACTGCGAGCATGTCGTGCCCCAGTCCTGGTTCGCCAAGAAGGAGCCGATGCGCGGGGATCTGCATCACCTCTTCGCCTGTGAGTCGGGGTGCAACAGCTTCCGCGGGAACATCCCGTACTTCGACTTCGCGGACAGCGAGGAAGTCGTCCGGCAGGCCTGTGGGCGCCGTGAGCCGGAGAAGTTCGAGCCGTCGGCCGGCAAGGGCCCGGTCGCCAGGGCGACGCTGTATTTCCTGCTGCGCTACCCCGGATTGATCGGCGACGAGGCACGCGAGCTCCAGCGGGAGCGCCTGAGCCTGCTGCTGTCCTGGCACAGTGACAACGCGGTGAGCGAGTACGAGCGGCACCGCAATGCGGCGATAGCAGAGATACAGGGCAATCGCAATCCGCTGATCGATCACCCGGAGTGGGCCGAGCAGATCGACTTCGCCGGCGCCTGGCCGTGACGAGGCCGCGCACCTCGATTGCTCGACTCACACGGTGAAGGGCCGCTGCTCCAGGAACCGGTCACCGGGTTGGCCGGTCACATAGAAATTCGGGCTCTGGGTCGCCGGCATGCTGCGCAGAATGTCGCGGTGGAAGGCCCGGTACCCGCCGCGGAACGTCCCGCCGTCCCAGACCTCCAGCAGGGTGCCGGTGAACTTGCCGTTGACCGGGCCGTCGGAGGAGAGCTGGTTGTCCTGGCAGCCGGAGATGAGCAGGGCGCTCACTTCCGACTCACGGGTCTTCTTCGGGCCGAGGCCGCGCTGGATCTCCTCGAAGAACTCCTTGTCCCGTTGGTAGATCTCGTACTGCTTGACGACCGGCATGAGCCGTGAGGTGTTCTCGATCTGGTCCGGGTCCAGGGTCTGGAACTGCTTCTGCATGGCCTCGGGGCTGAGGATCTCGCGTACCTCGATGCCGCTGCCGCTGTGGCAGGAGTCGAGCAGCGCAAGGATCCGGACACCCTCCTCGAAACGGCTGAACTCTCTGTACAGCTCGTCGTCGAGAAACTCACGGTCGTAGAGGACGAGGGTTTCGTCGAACTCGTCCGGTTCGTCGTCGGAGCCGACGGTGTTCGGTACCTGGCCGCCGTGGCCGGAGTAGCTGAACAGCAGGATGTCCCCGCTCTTCAGCCTCTTGGCCGCCTTCTTCAGTTCGGCGGTGACGTTCTCGACGGTGCCGTCGGTGGTGAGAAGGGTCGTCTCGTCGAACCCGGCCTCGCGGGCGAGGCCGGCCATGTCGCGGGCGTCGTTCTCGCAGGCGACGAGTTCGCCGTCCCAGCCGCCGTACTTCGCTGGGTCGACCTTGTTGAGTCCGACATGGAGGGAGAGGCCGGCGGCCATGGGGGTCTCCTTGCACCTGGGGCGACGGGCATCACCGGGATCCGTTCCGTGCGCCGCCAGCGTCCGAACCCGGCAGCGGCCGCTACCGCCTGAACGGGCCTGTCGGGCGCCGCCGGACGAGCCGCGGACGGCCGAATGGCGATCGAATCCCCCCGAACCAATACTGACAGTGACCGGCGTCCGTGCGGAGGCGGGAGGCAGTCATGCGGCCCAGAGTCGTGTATGTCCATGGAAACGGGAACAAAGTCCGCTCGGAACTGCTCAAGTCTCAGTGGGACCGGGCGCTTTTCGGCAGCGACATGGCCGACTTCTCGCGCATGGCCTATTGGGCTCCTGTCCGGTACGACACGCCCCTGCCCGATTTCCGGCTCGGCCCTCTGGACGGCGGACCCGCGGAAATCGAGGAGACGGTCGCATCCGTGGAGTTCGAGCCGCCCGAGGAATTCGTGGCGAGGACCCTTGCCGAAGCACGGTTCGAGGCCGGTGGCATCGGGCCCGAGTCCACGCCCGGGGTCGGCGAGCAGAAGGACGCGCTCGTCGACTGGCTGAGCGAAATGACCGCTCTTGCGGACACACTCGCCGAGATGGAGGACGCCGGGCCGGCGGACCGCCACCCGCTCGAGGCGCTGCCACTGCCCGCGACACCGCGCAAGGCGGTGTTCCGGTTGCTCGTCAAGCACACGTTCAAGGACGTGCACGCCTATTTCTTCGGCGGCGCGGGGAAGACGATTCGCGGCGTGGTGCAGGAGACCCTGGAGGGCCTGGACGACGCCCCCCTCGCAGTGGTCGGCCACAGCCTCGGGTCCATCGTCGCCTACGAAGTACTGGCGGAGCAGGGCCGGGAGGTCGAGCTCTTCACCACGGTCGGATCGCCGCTGGCGATCACCGAGGTCCAGGACCACCTGGCGAAGCCGCCCGCGGTCCCGGCCGGCGTACGGGCCTGGCGCAACGCCTCGGACCTGCGGGATCTGGTGGCCCTCGACCACACACTGCGGCCCGAGTACGCGCCGCCGGAACGGGTCACCGACCTGCTGGTGACGAACGACAGCCACAACCATCACGGCATCGCCGAGTACTTGGGAAACCCAAAGGTCAGAGAGCCTTTCCAGCGGATCTTCAGCGACGTTGCACGAGGACAGACCGGGTGTAAACATGACAAGTAGCAGTTGGTCCGGCCCGTGCTCCCCAGGGGGCGGCTGGGTAGGTGCGCTATGCCGTTGGCCGAAACGGAATGGGACCTCGTCACCCTCTGGGTACGGGAGTACCTGCTCGACACCACCGATCCCCACACCCAACTCGCCCAGTACGGATTCTCCGCGGATTTCGTCTCCGCCCTCGCTCTGACGGCGGTCAGTGCGGAAAATGCTCGCGCACTCGTTCAAGCTTCACGCAAAGATATCCAGCGGCAGCTCACCCTCGTCGAGGCCGTCGCCTCGATCGACCGGTTGGCCGTGCTGCCGGAAATCTCCAAGGCCCTAGAGTTCCGCGACCGGCTGCGCGAGGACTGCCGCGCCCATGCCTCGGAGGACAACTTCCGTACCTGCGTCCTCAAGAACGGGACAGAGGTCTTCATCGACCGTCAGAACCTGCGGGAAACGCTGCGCCGGTTCGTCGAGGACCCCGAGAAGTCCGTGCTGCTGGTCGACGGGGAACCGGACAGCGGCAGGTCGTACACCTACAACCTCATCCGCCACATCGGGCAGCACCACGGATTCCGTCCGGCACGAGTCACCCTGTGTCAGACCTCCTCCGCCGACAAGGTCATCCGCCGGATGGCGGAGTTCGTCTCCGATCCCGGCGCGGGAATGTCACCGTTGAACCCCACCGAACTGAACGACCTGCTGCCCTCGATCGACGATGCCGTGCACTGGGTGGTCGGCCGGGCGACGGCCGAAGAGGACCGCTTCTGGCTCGTCCTCGACGAGTGCGACAAACTCGCCCCCAGCTCCGACGTGTGGGACTTCATCGGCCAACTGGCCCTCGCCATCTACGAGCACGCGGCGGTACGCGGCGACCAGGCCCCCCGCCTGGTGCTCCTCGGCTACGGGCCCGCGATGCGTCAACTGCCGTACGACCTGCGGGGAAGCCTCTGCTGGGACACGGCCCGGGTCGCCGACCCCGCCGATCTGCGCAGCTTCTTCGACCAGTACTTCCACGAATCCCCTCCCGCATTCCTCAAGGCCGGGCCACCCGCGGAGTCGACGATCGCCGAGTTCGTCGACACGGCCGTCAAAGAGGTACTCCGGGCGGCGGAAGTGGCCAACGGCGGCGAGAGCTACATGCGGAAGATCTGCACGGCAGCGGAGGGGGCGATTCGTGTCTACCGAACCCTCTGAGGCGCGGAAGATCTTCACCGAACGACTGCGCCGGGAACTGCGCGGCGGCGACGACCGCACCCACGCCGTCTCGGACACCCGCGGCGCCTACCGGCAGGCCGCCTGCCTGCTCACCCACTTCGATCCCATGCTGCTCCGGCTGCCCGGCGAGGAGCGCGCCCACGGCGGCGCGCTCCTCGAGCTGGTCGACGACTGCACGACCATGGGCAGGAAGGACACGGCCCTGTGGAGCCTCAAGGCCGATGTCCGGGACCGCGCGCTGCGGTCTCTCGCCGGCCCGGAAGCGGCCCGGCTCGCGCTGGAGTGCAGCCTCGACCAGTTCCAGGAGGAGGAGTCCGGGCCGGAGCGCATCTGTGTGGCCTATCTCTCCGGCGACGGGCCGCCGCCGACGGGCCAGAGCTCCGACGAACTGGCCGACACCCTCCAGGCGGTGCTGTGGCTGTCGCGCATACCGGGCATGAGCGGACTGCCGGACGCCGGCGAACTCCAGCACTCCCTGGAGCGGGCCAGACTCCTGCAACCCCTCGAACGGCTCGCGCAGGGAACGTTCCAGGGGCGCACCCGCGAACTCGACGAACTGCGCAGTTACATCGACCTGCCCACCGAGGCCGAGGCCGATGCCGCCCGAACGGAACAGGCAGGGCGTACCTCCTCCGCCGGCGTCGACAGCGCACCCGTGCCCCCACTGGTCATCCACGGGCCCGGCGGCATGGGCAAGAGCACCCTCCTCGCCGAGTTCCTCCTCAACAGCGTCCACGGCCACACCGCCGGCTTCCCCTTCGCCTACATCGACTTCGAGCGGCCCACGCTCTCGATCCACGAGCCGGTCACCCTCATCGCCGAGGCCGCGCGGCAGCTCGGCATCCAGTACCCCACTCACCGTGCCGAGCTGAACGCCCTGGCGGACGAGTGCCAGCAGGCGGCGCGCAGTCAACGGGAGGGCCAGGACCGTGTGACACAGCTGCACGAGCTCGCCACCACCCGGTCCGTCCTCGGACGCAGCTCCTCGCAGGAGTTCCAGCTGCTCGCCACCGCGCGCGAGACCGACCTCATCCGGCGGGTCGCCGACGTCCTGGTCCGCGCCGTGGCGGCAGCACACCAGAAGATCCCGCCGTTCGTGCTGGTCATCGACTCGTTCGAGGAGGCCCAGTACCGCGGTTCCCCGGTGGTGGGGAGGATGTGGGCGATCTGCGTCGCGCTCCAGTACGTCTACCCCCGACTGCGGGTCGTCGTCTCCGGGCGGGCTCCTGTCGGCCATCCGGCAGGCGCCATGACACCCCTGGACATCGAACTGCACGAACTCGAACCGCCGGCAGCCGTCGGTCTCCTGATGTCCTGCGGCATCAAGGACCCCGATGTGGCGCAGGCGTTGGCCGACCGGGTCGGCGGCCACCCGCTGAGTCTGAAACTGGCCGCCCGCGCAGCCACACTCGCCGGCAGCGAAGCCGAGCAGATGGGCGAACTGATCCGCAGCCTGCCCGCCCGGCGCCGGCACGTCTTCCGCCGCGTCGACCAGATGCTCGTCCAGGGCATCCTCTACGACCGCATCCTCAACCACATCGCGAACCCGGACGTACGCCGTCTCGCCCATCCGGGGATGGTGCTCCGGGTCATCACCCCCGACATCATCAAGGACGTCCTCGCCGAGCCGTGCGGCCTGCGGGTGGACACCCTCGACGACGCCCGCCTCCTCTTCGACGAGCTCTCCCGCCTCGACCTGGTGGAGCCGGCCGGGCCCGAGGCCGTACGGCACCGCGGCGACGTACGCGCCATCATGCTGCGGCTACCGGGCAGCGACCGCACCGATGTGATGCGCACCGTCGAACGGCGCGCGGTCGCCTACTACGCCGCGCGGGACGGTCTTGAGGCACGCGCCGAGGAGATCTACCACCGGCTGCGGCTCAATGAGAACCCGCGGTCGGTGGAGGAGCGGTGGCTGCCCGGAGTGGAGCGGTTCCTCGTCGGCGCACAGCAGGAGATGGCCCCCAGAGCGGCCGGCCTGCTCACCGCCAAGCTCGGCGGCGGGGCATCCGACCACGTCATGGCAGGCGCCGACCAGGAGGACTGGGAGCGGATCGCCGCCCACGAGGTGGAGGATCTGCTGGCGCAGGGCCTCGCCGACGAGGCGTTCGTCCGGCTCGGGGAACGCCGGCCCTGGACACCGTGCAGCCCACTGCACTCCCTGCTGGCCGAGACCCTGAACCGGCTCGGGCAGCGGGAGGAGGCCCGCAGGGCGACAGCGGACGCCATCGCCTCCGCTCAGAGCGCGGGATGCACGGAGCGTCAGCTGGAGCTGCTGTTGCTCGCCGCCCGTCTCTCTCAGGACGCGGGCGACCTGGCGGGCGCCGACCGCGACCTGCGTACGGCGGAGGACATCGCGGTCGGCCTCGGACAGGACCTCGAGGCGATGGGAGCGCTGCTCGCCCGGTCCTGTCTCGCGGCCGCCGCCGCGGTCCCGGATCTCGAAGCCGACAACCAGCTCGCCAAAAAGCTGCGCCGGTTGCCCGACGCCGTTCTCGCCGACCAGCCCGTACTCGTACGCGCCGTCGCGTCGCAGGTCTACACGCAGGATCCCGGGGCGCTGGAGCACGCAGTGGAGGTCGTGGGGATGCCGACGGACGACGCGGCACTGGAAACCCTCGGCACGGCGATACGGCATGCGGCCTCCCGCCAACCGGCGCTGCTCGGAACCCTGATGGACATCCTCCGCGACGCCGCGGGACCGGCCCGCTCGCCGGAGGGAGCCGGCCCCTCCAGCACCACCGACATCCTGCGGCTGGCTCGCGACCGCGGCACCCTCGACGTCCTCGCCCGGCGGCTGCTTGCCGTCCATGACGAGCGCGGCGGGATCGCGGCCGGGGTGGCCGCCGCCATGGGCGCGGGAGCCGGCGGTCGTGCGACGCAGACACGCGCCCGCCGCGCGGCCATGAAGAACAGCGGACGCGAAGGGAACGGCCCACCACGGCCTGATCGGGCATGAACACGTACCTCACGCCGGAAGAGATCCTCCAGGTGCGGGACGCGGCTCTGGAGACCGGGCTCGCCGACCCGATGGTCCGGCCGCTGCTGTTCGACGGCATCATGCCCAAGTACCGCGGCACGCTGCCGCTGCTTCCCGCACCCGGACGGCAGGTGCACTCGGACCTCAACGAAATGAACCGGGTCGAGCGGCTGGTGGACGGCTCGGTGCCACTGGAGGTCTGGCTGCGCAACGCCGTCGCCCAGACCACCGAGGCCGAACCTCTCGCCGTCCTGCAGCGTGCCCTGGACGATGTCGCACGCAGCGCCGGAGGCGAGCCGGACATCACCGCGGAGCTGCCCGCCCCGGAAATCAAGGAAGAGATAGTCCACCGCGACGACACGGTCCCCTTCGACTTCCTCCGCGGCGGCGACCTGGCCGGAATGGCGGTCGCCCGCCTCAAGGTTCCCCCCTACCAGGGCGGCACCCCGCTCCAGCCGAACGGCTTCCCGCACGCCGGCACCGGCTGGCTCATCGCCCCTGCCCTGCTCATCACCAACCACCATGTGGTCAACGCGCGGACCGGTACGGGCAAGGACCGCCCCGGGGCCGACGCCGAAGACCTGCGGCTCCAGGCGCGGCACGCGTACGCCCGGTTCGACTACGACACGGACGACGTGGAGACGGAGGAGGCCACCGTCAGTGAACTCGTCGCCGCGGACGGGGAACTCGACTACGCGATCCTCCGGCTGACCGCCGAGCCCTCCCGGCCGGTGCTGAGGCTGGCGAGGCAACCACTGGCCGTCACCCAGGGTGATTTCGTGGCGGTCAACATCATCCAGCACCCCGGCGGCCGGCCGAAGCGCGTCGCCCTGCGCAACAACCTCGTCTACGAAGCCGACGAGCACGATGTCCGCTACTTCACCGACACCCGCGGCGGTTCCTCCGGATCACCTGTCTTCACGGACGACTGGAGGGTGGTCGCGCTCCACCGGGGGACGCGGCGCGTGGAGGACGTGATGTTCCAGGGCAGGGCGACGGCCTTCGTCAACGTCGGTACCCAGATGATCAGTGTCATGCGCCATCTGGAGGCCAACAACCCCGACATCCATGCCGAGATCGAGACGGCACAGCACGACTGAGGAGGGCGACATGGGCAAGCGCAGCAGGTCACCGGTGGCCACCGACCCCCGGCAGGTCTTCACCGACCTCCGGGAGGTCGCGCGGCGGGTACGGGAGGGACTGTGGCGGGAAGTCCCCGAATCGTCGGAGGAACTCCCCCCGGAGGAACAGCTGGCCGGACATATGTCGCAGTTCGCCCAGCAGGAACGGGACCGTGTGCTGTCCGCGGGCGCGAACGGCCTGGACAAGCTCGCCGAGGGACGCGCGGACGAGATCAGCGACGACGAGTCCTTCGGCATGGAGGCCATCGTCCTGCTCGAGGGCAGACCCGCCATCCTCATCCAGAACCATGACTTCGCGCCGCAGGAGGGCGACTGGGCGGTCCTCGACGCCGCCCGTGCCGCGATCCGCGAGTCGATCGCGCGGGTGGGAAGGGTCGAGGTCTCGGGGCACGCCAGCCTGGACTGGCTCGGCACCGCTTTCCTCGTCAGCGCGGACATCGTCATGACGAACCGTCATGTGGCGATGGAATTCGCTCGCGACGACGGCGCGGGGTGGACCTTCCAGCCGGGCATGACCGCGCGGATCGACCTGACCGAGGAGTACGGCGCGCTCCAGGTGGACGGCGGACCGGCGTACCACGTCGATGAGGTACTGGGTATCCACCAGGACGTCGACATGGCCCTGTTGCGGGTCTCCCCCGCCGAAGGCGTTCCGGCCCTGCCGACCCCGCTCCCGGTGGCCGCGGACGCCCCCGCCGATCTGCCCGGACATCCGGTGTACTGCGTCGGCTATCCGGCGTACGACGGCCGGCGCAACGAACCGGAGTCGATGAGCAGGATCTTCATGGACATCTACAACGTCAAACGCCTCCAGCCCGGCACCACCACGGAGCTCGTGTCCCAGCAGAACGTCGTGAAGCACGACTGCTCCACCCTGGGCGGCAACAGCGGCTCCCCAGTCTTCGACCTCACCGACCACCGCGTTCTCGGCCTCCACTTCGGTGGCCGTTACGGTCTCGGCAACTACGCCGTACCTCTGTGGAGGATGGTGGACGATCCTCTGCTGCGGCGCGCCGAGGTCAACTTCGTCTGACCGCCGAGGCAGCCACGGACTCAGCGGTCAGCGCCGCGGATGATGGCCACAGGCGCACCGAAGGGGTCGGTGAACATGGCCAGCCGGCCCACGCCCTCCGCCTCGATCGGCGGGATGAGCGGGGTGGCACGCTGCCGGTTGGCCTCGGCGAAGGTGGCGTCGACGTCGGTCACTTCGAAGTACGGATGCCACTCCGAGCGGGAGCCCGCTTCCAGGTTCTCCTTCGGTAGCTGCATGATGCCGCCCTGCGTGGCCCTCTCGCCGCCGCCCTGGGGAGAGACGACGGTGTAGGTAATTCCGGCGAGCGGCATGTCCCCGTAGTCCCACGAGAACACGGAGCGGTAGAAGTCCTTAGCGGCGGCAGCGTCCGTGGTGTACAGCTCGGTCCAGGACAGCGTGTTCACATCGTTGACCGCTTCCAGGCCCTTCGTGTCGCCTGGCTGCCAGGCGGCGAACCGGGCGCCGGTCGGGTCGGTGTACGCGGCCATCCGGCCTTCCGAGAAGACGTCCATGGGCGGGACGCGGACGCTGCCGCCCGCCTGCTCGACGGCTCTGGTCGTGGCGTCGGCGTCGGCGGTGTGGAAATACGGCGTCCAGGCGGAGGCCGCGCCCTCCTCGGTGAGCGGGCCGATCGCGGCGACGGTCTGCCCGTTCAGCCGCAGGAAGCCGTACCCTCCGGCTTCCGGTCCCATGGTCGTGAGCTCCCAGCCGAACAGGGCTCCGTAGAAGGCGGCGGCCGCTTCGACGTCGGGGGTTCCCAGGTCGAGCCAGTTCGGCGCGCCCGGAACGTATGTGGTCGTCAGCATCGCGGTTCTCCTCCCGTACGCGCGCGGGGATGACGGATTGTGGCCAGTCGCCCTCAGCGTGCCAGCCCGCACTGACATCCGCCGTTGCATGCGACGCGACACGCCGTGACCCTGCCGCACCCCGGTCACTGCTGAGGGATCCCGCCACGGGGTGACAAGGGTTTTCCCCGTATCGGGTTCATCTCGGCGTTCCCTACTGTCTGCCGCACCGGCGCATTCCAGCCCCTGACCGTTGGATGTCAGGCGCATGTAAATCGCCGGTTCCGCCGCGACGGCCCTTGACCAGGGGCCGTCGCGTCGACGGCGGCGCGAGGGCGACCCGGCCCGGGGAACCGCGGATCGCACCCCCACAGCGAACCGCGGTTCCCGCGCCGCCCGCCGCCTCCGCACCGTCAGTTGAAAGGGAACACCTTGAACGGTTCCAGACGGATACTCATATCCGTCGTGGCCGCGAGCGCGACGATCGCCGCCGTCGCCGCCACGTCGTCCGTGGCACTCGCCGCCACCCCGCCGGCTCCCTCGCCGAAGCCCGCTCCGGCTTCGCAGTCCATGACCTCGCTGCCGGTCGCCGCGGTCGAGAGGGTCATCGTCACCTACAAGTCCAAGACGTCCGAGGCCACTTCCAACA
Organism: Streptomyces sp. CA-135486; assembly: GCF_050936555.1. Classification (NCBI taxonomy): domain Bacteria; kingdom Bacillati; phylum Actinomycetota; class Actinomycetes; order Kitasatosporales; family Streptomycetaceae; genus Streptomyces; species Streptomyces sp. CA-135486. The sequence continues at coordinate 3,376,813 of NZ_JBNJMM010000002.1, read as the reverse complement.
CGGCGGCCAGGAGCGACGCGACGGCCAAGGCCGCCGAGACCGGCGAGAGCCTGTCGTTCGAGCGCCGGCTGGCCGGCGGCGCGGCTCTGGTCGACCTGGGTGGCAAGGCGTCCAAGAAGGACCTCACCGAAGTTCTGGACGCCTTCCGCGCCGACCCGTCGGTCGCGTCCGTGGAGCCCGACATCCGCGCCTACGCGATGGCGGTCACCCCGAACGACACCGAGTACACCAAGCAGTGGGACCTGTTCGAGGCCACCGGCGGCATGAACGTGCCCGGCGCCTGGGACAAGACCACCGGCAGCGGCGTCACCGTCGCCGTCATCGACACCGGCTACGCCGCCCACACGGACCTGGCCGCCAATGTCGTGTCCGGCTACGACTTCATCTCGACCGCCGCGGACGCCCGGGACGGCAACGGCCGGGACAGCGACGCCAAGGACGAGGGCGACTGGAACGCGACCGACGGCGAGTGCGGCACCGGTTCCAAGGCGGGCGACTCCTCCTGGCACGGCACTCACGTCGCGGGCACCATCGCGGCAACGGCGGGCAACAGCAAGGGCGTTGCGGGTATCGCGTACAACGCGAAGATCCAGCCGGTCCGTGTGCTCGGCAAGTGCGGCGGCTCCTCCGCGGACATCGCCGACGCGATCACCTGGGCGTCCGGCGGCACCGTCCCGGGCGTCCCGGCGAACCCGAACCCGGCCAAGGTCATCAACATGAGCCTCGGCGGCGCCAGCGCCAGCTGCCCCAGCGTCTACCAGAACGCGATCAACGGCGCGGTGTCGCGCGGCACCACGGTCGTCGTGGCGGCGGGCAACAGCAACGCCAACGCCTCCGGCTTCACCCCGGCCAACTGCTCGGGCGTCATCAACGTGGCGTCCACCAGTCGCGAGGGCAACCGCTCGTTCTACTCCAACTTCGGTTCCATCGTCGATGTCTCGGCTCCCGGCGGCGAGACCCGCCGCGCCACCGACACCCCGGGCACCGTCACCACCCCCCAGAACGGCATCCTCTCCACGCTGAACTCCGGGGCCACCACCCAGTCGACCGAGAACTACAAGCCCTACCAGGGCACTTCGATGGCCGCCCCGCACATCGCCGGGCTCGCCGCGCTGCTCAAGTCGGCCAAGAGCACTCTGACCCCGGCCGAGATCGAGGCCGCGATCAAGAGCAACGCCAGGCCGCTGCCGGGCACCTGCACCGACGGCTGCGGCGCCGGCATCGCCGACGCCGCGAAGACCGTGAACGCCATCACCGGCACCACCGGCGGTACGACGTTCAGCAACACGGCGGACGTGACGATCGCGGACAACTCGACCGTCAGCTCGTCGATCGCCGTCACCGGCCTCACCGGCAACGCCCCCGCTGCCCTCAAGGTCAACGTGGACATCAAGCACACCTGGCGCGGCGACCTGGTCATCGACCTGATCGCGCCGGACGGCACGGTGCGCAGCCTCAAGGCCTCGTCGTCGTCCGACAGCGCCGACAACGTCCTCGCGGCGTACACGGTCGACGCGTCCAGCGAGGTGGCAGGCGGCACCTGGAAGCTTCAGGTCCGCGATGTGGCATCGGGTGACACCGGCTACATCGACTCCTGGAGTCTCACCTTCTGAACCACCGCAAACAACCGCATCACAGCTGGTCAGGGCGCGTTCGTGGCATATCGCCGCGGGCGCGCCCCGCCGCCTGTCCGGACGCGCCGGTCCGCATGCCGGAACGAAGCCTGGACTGCGGTGGCCTGATTCGTATGCTCTGCTCTCAACGGGCAGAGTCCCGCGCGGGCCAGATGGAGGGTGGTGGGGAGGTGACAACGGCGGCGCACCGCCCTGCACCGGTCGGGCGGGAGGAACTCCTCACACGGCTCGAACGGGTCCTGCACACCCGCGGGCGCGCCCTGCTCACCGGCCCTGCCGGGGTGGGCAAGACCGAGGTCGCCCTGGCCGCCGCCGCGCGCGCCGAGTCCCGCGGCGAGACCGTACTGTGGCTCGCCACACTGCCCGCCGACCGGGACATACCCGGCGCGGCCGCCGCCGCCCTGGTCGCGACCGTTTCGGCCTGCGCGTCCTGGCCCGCGGCCCGGCCGCACGACGGCCCCGGCAGCCACGACATCCTCTCGGGACTGCCCGGACCGCAGCGGACCGCCGTCGCCATGCTGTGCCGCGAGGCGCCCGTGCCCGACGACGGCTGGGACCCCATCGCCCTGCGGCTCGCCCTCGCCCGGATCCTGCGGACGCTCGCCGCGCACGGCCCCGTCCTGCTCGTCGTCGACGGCGTCCAGCGCATCGACGCCGACAGCGCCGACCTGCTGCGGTTCGCCCTGCATCTGGCTCCGTCGGCGCTGCGGGTCGTCGCCGTCGAGACCCCGGCGGCGTACGGACCCGACACCTCCACCCCCAGTACCTCGCCGCAGGACGCTGCCTGCCCGGAGCCCCTGTGGGTGCCGTCCGAGGCCGACGTCCTGAACGTGGCGCCGCTGCACGCCGACGAGATCGCCGAACTCCTCATCCACCACCGGCTGCCGTCCCGGATGGCCGGCCGTATCCACAAGGCCAGCGGCGGCAATCCGCGTCTCGCGCTCGCCGTCGGCCGGTCCCTCGCCGACGCCAGGACGCCGGTGCACCACGCCGAGGCACTGTCCCTGTCCGGGCGCGCACGCGATCTCGCCCGTCAACTGCTCGGCGCCGCCTCCCCCGACGTGCGGGACACACTCCTGCTGGCCGCACTGGCGCTGCGCCCGACGGCTTCGCTGATCCGCCGCACGGGCCGCCCCACGGCCGAGGCCGACCTCGCCGCCGCCGAGCGGGCGAACCTCATCCAACTCACGGAGGACGGGACGGTCGCCTTCACGGCCGGACTGCTGCCCTCCACCCTGGTGCACGACGCCGGCTGGGCCGAGCGCTGCGACGGTCATGCGGCGCTCGCGCGGGTCGTGGACGACCCCGTCGAGGCCGTACGGCACCGGGCGCTGGCCACCGACATCCCCGACGAGCAACTGGCGGCGGAGGTCGCGGCCGCGGCCGACACGGCGCGACGCCGCGGAAACAGCGCCCTGGCTGCCGAACTCGCCCTGCTCGCCGCCGAATCCACGCCCGGCCGGCACAGCGCGCAGCGGCTTGCCCGGCTCGTCGACGCCGCCGAGGAAGCCGCCCGCGCCGCCCGCGCGGACCTTGCGATGCGCGCCGCGACCGATCTCCTCGCCCGCGACGCCGCGCCCGCCGACCGCGTTCGTGCGCGGCTCGCGGTGCTGGACACGGCCGGACAGGGACTGACCGACCTCGACGAGATCTACGTCCACGCCATGGAGGACTCCGAGGGCGATGCGGCTCTGCGGGCGGCCGTCCAACTCCGGCTGGCGGTGAAGCACGTGCTGGCCGACGGTGATCCCGTACGCTCCCGGGCCGCCGCCGTCGAGTCCGCGGTGCTGGCCGGATCGGTCGGCGACCGTACGACGGCGGTCACGGCGCTGACCGTCCAGGCACGCATGGACCGCGTACTCGGCTCGCCGGACGCGGAGCGGGTCCTCGCCGAGGCACGAGCCCTCGAGATGGTCGAGCGGCCGCTGGGCATCCGCAACGCCGCGCAGATCCTGACGATCCGGCATGCCCTGTTCGACGACCGGCTCACCGACGCCCGCGACCAGCTCAACGCCCTGCTGCCGCTGGTCGAGCGCCGTGGCCCGGTGGAGGACGCCATCGAGCTGTTCCGTACGCTCGCGGAGATCGACGCCCGGCAGGGGCAATGCGCGGCGTCGCTCGCGCACGCCGGACGGTCGCTCGCCCTGACACTGGAGGCCGGCCTCTCGCCGGGGCCGGCCTGGTACATGCTGGCTCTCGCGGAGAGCGCCGGTGGCAGTTTCGCGCGCGCCGCGAGCTACGCCCGGCGCAGTGTCCAGGCATCCGAGGAGGAGGGCGATCATGTCTTCCTCTCCCGCAGTCTCTACGCACTCGGCCGGGTCCAGCTCGTGACCGGGGATGTGGCGAACGCCCTGGAGACCCTGCGCCGGGTGCAGTCCGGTGAGCGCGCCCAGTCGACCGTCGACCCCTCCATGCTGCGCTGGCACGAGGAACTGGCCGAGGCGCTGATCGCGAACGATGCCCCCGAGGAGGCCGCGGCCCTGCTCGCCGATGTGCGACCCGTCGCCGAACGCCTGGGCCGCTCCACGGTGCTGCTCGGCTGCGACCGCGCGTACGCCCTGTATCTGGCGGCGGCCGGAAAGCCCGACGAGGCAGCGGGGCTGCTCACCGAGACCGCCGATCGCTTCGCGGCGGCGGGGCTGCCGCTGGCACGCGGGCGGGCGCTGATCGCGCTCGCCCGGGTCGAACGCCGCCGCCGCAGACGGTCGGCCGCGCAGAACGCGCTGCAGGCCGCGGCCGCGGTCTTCGAACGGGCGGGGGCGTCGCCCTGGCTGGCACTGGTGACGGAGACACCGTCCCGTACGACCGAACCCGACCCGGCCCGCGGCGGCGCCGTGTCCTCGCTCACGGAGGCGGAGCTGCGGCTCGCGCTGCTGGTCGGCCAGGGAGCCAGCAACCAGGAGGCGGCGGCGAAGCTGTACCTCAGCGTGAAGACGGTCGAGGCACGGCTCACCCGCATCTACCAGAAGCTGGACGTCCGTTCGCGTGCCCAGCTGGCAAGCGCCCTCAACGCGTGGCCCGCCCATCGGCCGCCGACGGACACGACGGACGGCCCGGCGGCGGACTGACGAGCGGTGCAGATCTGGATGAAGCAGGTCCCCGCCGGGCAGCAGTGACACCTCTAGGTCGCCGGCTGGGCAGCTCTCCCGCCGCCGAGCGGCTCCGCCGTGGCCGGCAGGCCGGCGCCGAGCAGCCTGAGGCCCAAGGGAGTCACCGCATGCAGAACGTACTTGCCCTCGCGGCGGCTGGTCACAAGACCGCCGTCACGCAGGACGCTGATCTGGTAACTCACGCTCGGCAGCGAAATTCTGACCGCCTCGGCCACCTCGGACGTGGTCCGCGCGCGCCTGTTGGCCACCTCGGTCAGGACCGCCGCCCGGGTGCGGCCCAGCAGTCGCACCAGGCCGTCTTCCGTCGCCCGCGCGACGTCGAGCGGTGCTTTCGGTACGGGATAGACGAGCACCGGGGGCAGCTCGGGGTCCGCAAGAGCGGTCGGCCGGCGCCAGCAGAAGTACGAGGGGACGAGAAGCAGACCGCGCCCCTCCAGATGCAGGTCGCGGTCGACGGGGTAATCCACTTCCAGCACCGGGGAGTTCCATCGCGCCAGCGGGTGCAACCCCTCCAGCAGTGTCTGGGTGCCCCCTTCCAGCAGTGCGTGTGCCCGCTGACTGACATCGTTGCCGACCGCGGTGCGGATGGTCGGCCAGTAGGGTCGCAGCAGTGCCCCGTGATAGGTCGCCAGGGCGCCTGTCAGGGAGTTGAGCCCGACGCGCCCCAGGCCCAGGGAACGGGTCCAGTTCGGGATCGGGCGGGATGCGGCCAGCCGCATCATCTCGTCGGCCAGCTGCCCGCGTGGGGTGCCGCGCACCTGCTCCAGGCCCTCGGCGAGATCGGCGCCGCTGTTGGTCGGTGTGAGGAAGTCCGGGATGTAGCCGGAAGCGGGGATCAAGGTCCGCAGCAGTTGCAGGGACCGGTGCACCACCGGGTCCTTGCGAAGCCTGTGGTGGGCCGAGCCACGCCAGTCGCCGAAGTCGAGCCGTCCCTGTCCGGTCTGTAATCGGCAGACACTGCAGACCAGTTCCCACAGTGGATCGGGCTGCGAGGCGATGCGGATGTTCTGGAGGTCGGATGAGGTGAAGTGAATGCGGAGCATGCAGCCTCTTTCACTCGCCGGCCCTGTACGGGCCCACGGCCGCCCCCCGTTCAGCGCGGCCACAGGTGGGGACGAGCAGGCGCCCTCTCATGGTTGCCCGCGGTCCTCGGCACCGAAGAAGACAAGCCAGACCGTCCCTCGGCTCCGAGGGACGGCCGCCCGGCAAACCGCGGCGGTCAGCTCTGCCCGGCAGGCTGGATGTTCTGGTTCGCGTGGAAGAGATTGTTCGGGTCGTAGATCCGCTTGATTTCCGCGAGCCTGTCGTAGTGATCGCGGTAGGTCGCCCTGACCCGGTCCTGGCCCTCGCCCGCGCCGAGGAAGTTCACGTACGAACCGCCCATCGAGTACGGGTGCAGTTCCTCCCAGTAGTCGACAGCCCACTGCTTGATGATCTCCGCGTTGTCCGGATCGGGGTCGATACCGCCGATGACGCCGGACCAGACCGCGTCCCGGTAGGCGAACGCGGTGTCGTCCTTGGGGACCCGGGCGGCTGCTCCGTCGACCGGATAGAGGTGCATGGTCGTCAGGTCGGTGGGGAGGTTCTCGCCGTACTTGAGGTGCACATCGATGGCTTCGTCCGTGATCCGGTCGAAGAAGTCGCCGCGCCAGTACCACTGCAGCCCGGTGGGGATCAGCCCGTCGAACAAGGTCTGCAGCGCGGGGTAGGGCATCGGTGTCGCGAAGTGGAAGGCCGGCCGGCCGGGCTCGCTCACGACCGTGAGGGCATCGTCGAGACGGGCCAGGTCCCCTGTCCAGCACCACACGACGCCGCACATCTTCTGCCCGTGGATCTCCTCCGGGAACGGTGGGCCCGGCGGCACGGTGAGCAGCGCGAAGAAGCCGTACAGGTCGTCGGGTGCCTGCGGCAGGAACTCGCGGTACCACTGGAGCACCTCGCGGGTCTGGTCGACCGGCCACACGGTGATGCCGACGCCCACGGAGTGCACAGGGTGCATCCGGAAGCTGAAGGAGGTGACGATGCCGAGGTTTCCGCCGCCGCCGCGCAGTGCCCAGAACAGGTCGGGATGCTCGGTCTCGCTCGCGGTGACAAAGCTGCCGTCGGCGAGCACGACGTCCGCGGCCAGCAGGCTGTCCATCGTCAGTCCGTACTTGCGGGTGAGGTACCCATGACCGCCGCCGAGAGTGAGGCCGCCGACGCCCGTCGTCGACATGATGCCGGCCGGAGTGGCGAGACCGAAGGCGTGGGCGGCATGGTCGAGGTCGCCCAGCTGGCTGCCGCCACCGACCCAGGCGACCTTCGATACGGGATCGACGCGCACCCAGCGCATGGGCGACAGGTCGATGGTGACGCCGTCGTCCACCAGGCAGAGGCCGGGGCCGCTGTGCCCGCCGCCCCGTACGGCGAGTTCGAGACCGTGGTCGCGGATGAAGTCGACCGCGTTCATGACGTCGGCCACGTCCGAGCACCGCACTATGGCGGCCGGGCGCCGGTCGATCATTGCGTTGTAGATCTTGCGAGTGTCGTTGTACTCCGGGTCCTGCGGGCCGATGACCGGGCCGCGCAGTGCTGTCCGCATCTCTTCCAGAATGGTGCCGTCCATGGCGTTCTCCCAGGCGAGGTGGGAAGCGCAACCCGCCGGCCGCATGGCCGTTCCGGCCGCACCATCAGGTGCCCCGCCGCTGCGGTTCTCCCCCGCCGGCGGGAGCTTGGTCCGGGGCACCTTTCACGGGCCGCAGGCGCAGTCGGACGCCGCGGGGCTGATATGTCCAGCGTCCCGCCGACTGGGGTGCGTCGCAATTCCGCCACGCGCCGCAGCGAACGACGTAAGGTCCAATATTGGCATCAGAGTGTTACAGATCAACGACGAGACCCCCAGCGTCCAGCGTGGGCCGCCATCGCGTCGGCCCGGACGCGCCTTTGGTGGCACCGCCGCCGCAAGTAGCGGGCCCGACAGCGACCAGTCGGACTTCAGGCGGCTGCTGCGCGAAGCATTGACGAACCACGGGCACGGCTCTAGCTTCACCGCGATGCATTTCGTACGTCATATATGAGACGTGATACGCGAGATCTGAGAGCGCTCATGGCCTTCGTCCCGACTCCGATCCCCTCCCGCACCCAGTTCGTACTGGAAGCGATCAAACACGGCATACTCACCGGCAGACTGAGCCCCGGCCAGGCTCTCGTCGAGACCGAACTCGCCGCGCAGTTCGGGGTGTCGAAGACACCGGTACGGGAAGCGCTCAAGACGTTGGCGGGCACCGGCCTGGTCGTCATGAGCCAGTACAAGGGCACCACCGTGCGCATGGTCGACGCGGCCATGGCGCGCGAGGTGTATGACGTACGGCTGCTGCTGGAGCCGGAGGCGCTGCGGCGGACCGTCAATCGCCGGGCCTCGCTGGAGCCCGCGCGGTCCGCCCTCATCAGCGCGGACGAGGCGGCCGACCCGGCCGAACGCTCGCTGGCCAACCGTGAGTTCCACCGTGCCCTGTATCTGCCGTGCGGCAATCCGCTGCTCGCCCGGATGCTCGACGAGGTGCGCGACCAGGCGGCCCTCGTCTCCGCCGTGGCCTGGGCCGCCGAGCCGTCCTGGGAGCAAGAGGCCGCCCAGCACCGGGAGATTCTGCGGCTCGCGCTGGCCGGGGACGCCGACTGCGCGGCGCGCGCCCTGCAGGAGCACATCGCCGGCTTCGTACAACGGGCGTTTCCTGAAGGAGCAGAAGTATGAGCAGCCCCGATTTCACGTCCCAGCGGTACGCGCTCGCCGATGTCGTGGCAATCCCGGTCACGCCCTTCACGGCCGAGGACACCCTGGACACCGGCGCTCACCGCGCGCTGCTGCGGCGCCTTCTCGACAACGGCGTGCGCACGGTCACGCCGAACGGCAACACCGGGGAGTACTACGCCCTGAGCCCCGAAGAGCGGCGCACGGTCACGGAGTTGACGATCGACGAGGTGGGCGGGAGGGCCGCGGTTCTGGTCGGTATCGGCCTCGATCTGCCGACCGCTGTCGCAGCCGCAGAGCACGCCCGCGCCGCGGGGGCCGCGATGGTGATGGTGCATCAGCCCGTCCATCCGTATGTCTCGCAGGACGGCTGGACGGACTATCACCGCACGATCGCCGATGCCGTGCCGGAGCTCGGCATCGTCCCGTACATCCGCAATCCGCAGCTCGATGGTGACCGCCTCGCCGAGCTCGGGGAGTTGTGTCCCAATGTCATCGGGGTGAAGTACGCCGTGCCGGATGCCGCGCGGTTCGCCGCCTTCGCGCGGGACGCCGGTCTGGGCCGGTTCGTGTGGGTCGCGGGCCTCGCCGAGCTGTATGCCCCCTCCTACTTCGCGAGCGGAGCCACCGGTTTCACCTCGGGTCTCGTCAACGTCTCCCCCGCCGTCTCGCTGAACCTGCTGGCCGCACTCCACACCGGGGACTACCCGGCAGCGATGAAGATCTGGGAACGGATCCGTCCGTTCGAGGAACTGCGCGCCGCCCACCAGTCCGCCGACAATGTGACGGTGGTCAAGGAGGCACTGGCCTCGCTCGGTCTCTGCCGGCGCGACATCCGTCCGCCGAGCCGCACCCTGCCCGAAGGCAATCGCGCGGCGGTCGCCGGACTGGTGGCCGGGTGGGGGGTATGACGCTGCGGCCCGAGCAGTTGCGCAGCCACCAGTGGTACGGCACGGACGGGCTGCGCTCCTTCAGTCACCGGGCCCGCACCCGCCAGCTCGGCTATCTCCCCGAGGAGCACCTGGGCAAGCCGGTCATCGCGATCCTCAACACCTGGTCGGACATCAACCCCTGCCATGTCCATCTGCGGGACCGGGCCCAGGCCGTGAAGCGGGGCGTGTGGCAGGCCGGGGGGTTCCCGCTCGAATTCCCGGTCTCCACACTCTCCGAGACCTTTCAGAAGCCGACCCCGATGCTCTACCGCAACCTGCTGGCGATGGAGACCGAGGAGCTGCTGCGCTCCTACCCCGTCGACGGAGCGGTGCTGATGGGCGGCTGCGACAAGTCCACACCCGCGCTGCTGATGGGCGCCGCATCCGTCGACCTGCCCACCGTCTTCGTGCCGGCGGGACCGATGCTGCCAGGCCACTGGCGCAACGAAGTCCTCGGCTCGGGCACCGACATGTGGAAGTACTGGGACGACAAGCGTGCCGGGCTGATCGGCGACTGCGAGATGGCGGAGCTGGAGAGCGGTCTGGCGCGCTCCCCCGGCCACTGCATGACGATGGGCACCGCCGCCACGCTGACCGCCGCGGCAGAGACGCTGGGCGTCACCCTGCCCGGGGCTTCCTCCGTCCCGGCCGTCGACTCCGGTCATCACCGGATGGCCGCGGCCTCCGGGATACGGATCGTGGAACTCGTACGCCAGGGCCTGAGGCTGTCCCGGATGCTCACTCGGGACGCGTACGAGGACGCCGTGACGACCGTGCTCGGCCTGGGCGGGTCCTCCAATGCCGTGATCCATCTGATCGCCATGGCAGGACGCTCGGGTGTACGGCTCACGCTCGACGACTTCGACCGGATCGCCCGTACCGTCCCGGTACTGGCCAACCTCCGCCCCGGCGGCCGCTATCTGATGGAGGACTTCCACTTTGCGGGCGGTCTGCCGGGATTCCTCTCCCGGATCACCGATCTGCTGCATCTGGACCGGCCCACCGTCGCGCACGACACGCTGCGCGAACAGCTCGCCGGAGCCCTCGTACACAACGACGACGTGATCCGCACCCGTGACCACGCCCTCGCCGACGAGGGCGGAGTGGCGGTCCTGCGCGGCAACCTCTGTCCCGACGGCGCGGTCATCAAGCACATCGCCGCCGAGCCCCGTCTCCTCAAGCACACCGGACCCGCCGTGGTCTTCCCCGACTACCGGACGATGCAGCGCACCATCAACGACCCGGAGCTCGGCATCACCCCGGACCATGTGCTGGTGCTCCAGGGCGCCGGCCCCAAGGGCGGCCCGGGCATGCCCGAGTACGGCATGCTGCCGATCCCCGACCACCTGCTCAAACAGGGCATCCGGGACATGGTGCGGATCTCCGACGCCCGGATGAGCGGCACCAGTTACGGCACCTGCGTGCTGCACATCGCCCCCGAGTCGTACGTCGGCGGACCGCTCGCCCTGGTGCGGACGGGAGATCCGATCACTCTCGACGTCGAGGCACGCACCCTCCAACTGAGCGTGCCCGAAGATGAGTTGGCGGAACGGAGGGCGTCCTGGACGCCGCCGCCCGAGCGGTACGAGCGCGGATACGGAGCGCTCTACACCGAGCAGATCACCCAGGCCGACACGGGCTGTGACTTCGAGTTCCTGGCCAGACGGGGCAAGATCCCCGACCCGTACGCGGGCTGAGCCACCGGACGGCGGATGCCGCGATCAGAGCGCACCCGCATGATCTTGAATCGGCGTGAACACACCCCTGCCGACACCGGACGCAGCGCCACCCTCATGCCGGCCCGGGAACCAGTCGTAACGGAAATGTGTCCCTCATGAGGACAAGACGTGGGCTACCGTGCGGCGGTCATAGATGTACGGCTGTGGGCAGTCCCCCGCCGGAAGCAGCGCCAGGGGGGCGTGATGAACGCATGGGCAGTGCCCGGGTACACCGAGACCCGGGAGTTGGGCTCGGGCGGCAGTGGGCATGTTGTCCTGGCCGTCCATGACGCGACCGGCACGCCGGTGGCCGTCAAATACCTCAGCGAGCGGCTGCGGACGGACTCCGGCTTCGTCCGGGACTTCCGGGCGGAGGCCCGGCTGCTCGGCGGGCTGGACTCCCCGCATGTGGTGGGGTTGTACGAGTACGTCGAAGCGCCGCAGGGCGCCGCCATCGTGATGGAGCTGGTCGACGGCATCGCGCTGCGCGCGCTGCTGCGCCAGGAGGGTGCCACCGGCCCGGAGGCGGCGCTGGTCGTACTCAAGGGATCGCTGCTGGGACTGGCCGCCGCGCACCGGGCCGGCGTGGTGCACCGTGACTACAAGCCGGAGAACGTCCTGGTCGCGGCGGACGGCTCGTCCAAGCTGGTCGACTTCGGCATCGCCGCGGGCCGTGGCACGACGCCCGGCGTGGCGGGCACTCCCGCGTACATGGCACCCGAGCAATGGAACGGTGAGCCCGCTTCGCCGTCGGCCGACGTCTATGCCGCCACCGCGACGTTCTACGAGTGTCTGACGGGCCGCAAACCGTACAACGGTGAGAACTTCGCCGAGCTGGCACTGCAGCACATCAGCGCACCCGTTCCCGATCAGGACGCTCCGGAGCCGGTGCGACCCCTGATCCGGCGCGGTCTTGCCAAGGAGCCGCAGGAGCGGCCCGACAACGCGGCGGCGTTCGTGGCCGAACTGGAGGACATCGCGCAGGCCGCGTACGGCCCGGACTGGGAAGAACGGGGCCAGCGGAAACTGGCCGCGCTAGCCGCCCTGCTGCCGCTGCTCTTCCCCTCCGCCGGGGGCCAGGCCGCCGGGACCACCGAGCTGGCGACGACCACGGTCGGCGGCGCGGGCGGCTGGGGCGGCAGCTGGAAGCCGGGCCTGCGAGGGATTCTGACGGGCGTCGCCGCGCTGGTGGTGGCCGTGATGGTCGCAGTCGCCGCGAACGCCACCGGAGACGGCCCGAAGCAGGCGACGGCTCAGAGCCTCGCCACCACCAGTGCCGTACCGGGCACGGACACCGATGCACCTTCCGACCCGTCCGCATCCGCGAGCCCGTCACCGTCGGCAAGCGCCTCCGCCAGCAGCTCGCCCTCTCCTTCGGCAAGCGCGACCGCCGGGCCCACCACGCCCACACCCACGGTGTCCTCGACGCCCGCTTCCCCGCCGACTCCGTCAACCTCCGCTCCGTCGACCGAGCCCAGTCCTTCCGCACCCAGTAGGCCCGCTGTGAGCGTGAAGTCCGTATCCGTCACAAGCCTCCGGCAGACGAGTACGACGAGCGGGGCAGCGACCATCGACGTCGCCACGGACGGGACCGGTCCCGTGACCATCGTCGTCACCTGGTTCACCGGCCAGGAAAAGGGCGCACTGGGTACGCCGGACGGCACGGAGACCTTCGAACGCAGCGGCGCGACGCAGTACACGATCGGCCTCAAGCACACCTTCCAGGGCCAGGGCTGCTACTGGGGCGTACGGGCGACGACGATCCCAACCGCCGCGAACGGCAGTTCCTCGCAGCAGATTCTGACCCGGCGGTGCACCATCTCATGAGAGATCCACGAATCCCCCACGACCGCGACGACGACCGCACACACGAGCACGAGCACGTGCCGGACCAGATCACCGCGCGTCTGTCCGCCGACCGTGCTCACGGCGAGGCCGAAAGCGACGGGTACAGCGCGACCGCTCTGGGCAGCCACTGGTTCGAGCGGCCGGAGCCGGAGACATTGCGGCAGCCGGAGCCGGCGACGGAGAAGGCCACCCTGGTCCAGGGCGGACAGCCGGCCGACGTCGCACCCGACCGCGTGGAGGGCGATGTCCTCCGCTTCGGCCCGGGAGTGACCGCGGTCGTCGCGGGCCGAGTCCCCCACCACACCACCGCCGCCATCTGGCACGGCACACTGGCCGGCCAGTCCGACGGTCCGGAGCAGCCCCGCGAACGCCGCCGCGGCGGACTGCGCCGGTACACCCTGGCCGGCACCGTACTCCTGGCCGTGCTCGTCTTCCTCGCCTGGCAGCGTTACGGACCTGCCCTGGCCGTACAGAACGTGGCCGTGCAGACCTCCACGGAGGGGCCGGGCTGCGACGGCACGGCAGATGTGGTGGGCGTGGTGAAGACCAACGGCCGGCCGGGCACCGTGACCTACCGCTGGATCCGCAGCGACGGCACCACCTCGGGCCTGCTGCGCGAGAAGCTGACGCGCGGCCAGAAGCAGGCACGCCTGCACCTGCTGTGGACGTTCCACGGCCGCGGCGAGTACCGGGCCGCGGCGGAACTGCGCATCGTCTCTCCTTCCGCGCACACGGCCGCCGCGCAGGTCACCTACCGCTGCGCCTGACTGCCGCCTCAACCGGCGTACGCCGCCGTGGTTCCGGCCTTCTCCGCCCAGTGCACCGGACTCCGGAGCCGGGTACTTCAGGATTGGTTTCCGGGCCGGAGCCTCAGCCGTTGGCCAGGGTGCGGTCGAGGAGGGGGAGCAGGCGGTCCCAGTGGAGCTGCAGTGCGGAGGGGTTGAAGGCGTCGGTGTCGGACATGGTGAAGCCGTGGACGGTGCCGGGGTAGATCTCGGAGGTGTAGCCGACACCTGCGGCGTCCAGGGCCTGGTTGAGCTCGCTGATGGCCTCGGGCGTCAGGTCGTTTTCGGCGAGGCCGAGGTGGACTTGGGCGGTGAGCTTGGGGACGAGGCGGTGCGGGCTGTCGGGCGCGTCGGTGACCAAGGGGCCGGGGTGGAATCCGGCGACGGCGGCCACCTGGTCGGGGTGGGCCGCTGCGGTGCGCATCGCCAGGACGGCGCCCATGCAGTAGCCGATCACGGCGACCGGTCCGGCGCTGACCTCAGGCCGGGTGGTGAGGAACCTGAGGTAGGCGTCGGCGTCGCGCAGGGCACGTTCGGTGGTGTGCGCCTCGATCAAGGGCATCAGCTGGGCGAAGACCGCGGGCCGGATCTCTGCTCCGATGTGCTCGGGAAGTTCGATCACCGGTGCCGGGCCGTGCCGGTAGTAGAGGTTGGGGACGAGCACGTAGTACCCGTGCTCGGCCAGTTCGCGGGCCATCTCCCGCAGCACGGGCCGCACGCCGATGGCGTCCATGTACAGCAGCACCCCCGGGCGCCGCTCGCCACGGTCGGGGAAGGCCGCGAAAGCGTCGGCCTGGCCGTCCGTGGTGGGAATCTGCAGCGTCTTGGTGGGCATGGCGGATCTTCCTTCCTTGGACTGATGCCAGTGCACAGCCTCTATCAGGGTTGAGGTCAACACGGATGGTGGCGATGCCCACCAAAACCGATCTTCGCCTACCCCCTCAAGCACCCGCAGGGCTTTGACCAAACGCATTGAAGTTTGCACATCCAGCGACAACTCACCACCGGAAGCAGGGACAGCGCTACGCCTGTGGTGCTGCATACGCAAGGTGACCGCGTTCGAGGGCGGACGGTTCTGGCGAGAGCCCACCATTCGCGCCCGGCAAGCCTGTCACTACCGAACCAAGTCCCCCCAGGCGCAACCGTGTTGGAATTTCAGGCATGGCCACTCCTGCCGACGGATCCACGCGACTCGCCCCGGACGAGCCCTCGCGTCGCCTGCGCGCCGAGATCGAGCGGTTGCACGACGAAGCGGCGCAACAGAAGGCACTGGCCCATCGAAGGGCCGAATTCTGGAACAGGGCCCACATCGTGCTGGGTTTCCCAGCGGCTCTGCTCGCGGGCGTGGCCGGCGCCGCCGGACTGGCCACGGCGGACGCACGCGTCCCCGCGGCGCTGCTCGCCCTGGCCTCTGCCGGGTTGGCGGCCGGGGCCGGCTTCCTGCGGAGCGATGCCAGGCGCGTGGCCAACAAACGCGCCCGGCAGGCGTGGGCGGACGTGGAGGGCAGGGCAAGCGTGAAGCTGGCGCACGAGCACCTGACGCCCGAAGATCTGCGCGAGCTGATGGAGAGCCGTCTGGCCGCGCTGGCCGCCTACGACGGTGACGGCCCTCAGCCGGGCCCATCATCGGCGCTGCCCGGCTGAACGAGCGCTCCCGGCGTGACGATCAACGGCTCCGGGCCCAGCGGACGTCGCAGCGGCGCCACTTCCTGGGGCGAGACGATCACACCGTGGCAGCCGCATGCTCTGGCTAGGCGGGGCGGGCCCGATCATGCCGCCTCGGGTGGGCTCGGCCCAGTGGCAGACCGCGAGGCGGGGGCAGGTTACTCCCTTGCAACATCGCATGGCATCACAGTGGCGCAGCTTGACGCCATCCGGTGTCGCCCGGTGCCGTTCGGCGCCATTCCACGCTCCCAGGGCGGCGTACCCCGACACCGCGTCGGCGTACGTCGCCACGTCGGCGTTCTTGGCCACCTGCCGGGCCTGCGCCAGAGGGGCTGCATAGGATCGCCGGCATGACACTGCGACCTGTCCTGGTGAACATAAAGGCTCTTGATGACTCGGCGGTCGGCCGGTTCTGGGCGGAGGCGCTCGGCTGGCGTGTTACCAGCGAGGAACCCGGCGCGACCGCCGCTCAACCCGTCGGCTTCGATTGGCTGGACCCGGTCACCGTCTGCGTCGACGTCATTGCCGTCCCGGAACCCAAGACAACGACAAAGAACCGTGTGCACCTCGATCTCGCCACCACCTCTGCGGCCCATCAGGCGGAGTTGGTCGCCCGCCTCCAGGCTCTCGGTGCGACGCCTGCCCACGTGGGCCAGGGCGATGTGCCGTGGACGGTCCTTGCCGACCCGGAGGGCAACGAGTTCTGCGTGCTGGAGCCTCGGGAGATCTACCGGGACACCGGGCCGATCGCCCGGGTGGTGGTCGACTGCGCGGATCCGCGGGCCATGGCCCGGTTCTGGGACGAGGCGATGGACTGGACCCTGCACGAGGTGACCGACGATCACGCGGTGTGGCGCTCCGCCAAGGGTGTCGGCCCGTATCTCGAGTTCCTCCGCACCGGCGTGAAGACGGTGCCGGACCGCGTCCATCTTGACCTGGTGCCGGACCCCGGTGACGACAAAGCAGCGGAGGTGTCCCGGCTGCGGGCCCTCGGCGCCACCGACCTCGACCTCGGCCAGGGCGACGTCCCGTGGACGTGCCTGGCCGACCCGGAGGGCCACGAGTTCTGCGTCCTCGCCCGGTCCTGACGCGGAGCCTTGACGTCACCCTGACACGTGAGCCCTGTCTGCATCATGCGCCATGACCCCGGGTGGGTTGGGCTGCGGCCTCTCGGTCGATTCGGGCGCTGAGAGCTTGCGTGTAGGGGGGCGAGATCAGCTCGCTCGCCAACCACAACACTCAACTTGTTGACGCTCGTCGCCCTCCGTCGGGGCCGTCGCGGTGACGCGCGAGTCCGCCCGCCCCCCGGGGGGTCATACTGCGGCCTGTTCCGCTTGTCGCACCGCCTTGGTGAGCTGCATACGCGTGAGCCTTTGCACGACGACGACGGCCAGCAGCGCGGCGCCGATGTCGGCAAGGCAGCCGACGATGAAGGCGTTCGCGCCCGCCAGGAACTCGTCGGCCGTCTGGGCCATGTCGTACTGAGCGCCCCCCAGGATCGAGTGGGCCACTTTCACTGCCCCGCGAGCATGCGGACGTCCAGCCTCAGCCCCGCCCGCCCCCGCCGGTACGCTGATACGCCTATGCTCCGCATCCCCCACACTCCCCGCACCGCTCCGAACCACCGCAGGCGGACGCTCATCACCGCTCTCGCCGCCTGCGCGGCAGTCGTGGGCCTGGGCGGATGTGCCGCGGAGGCCGGCGCACGGGACGGGGGTCCGGCGCCCACACTGTCGCCGCCCACCAGCGCGTCGCCGCTGTGGCCGGAGTACGCCCCGCCGCCCACACCCACGCCCACCGGCCCCGACCGTCCGTATTTGAGCATCAAGGGTGTCGAGGTGCCCGCGGCCGGGCTGAAACGCATAGCCGTGAAGGAGTTGTTGGAGAAGGACCCCAATGTGCCCCCGCTGGTGCAGGCCGCGATGGAGAACTGCCCCGGTCCCGACTGCGGGCTGCGCCGGCCCGTCTACCGGGATCTGACCGGGGACGGGCAGGACGAGTTGGTGGTGGCGCTGGATGCGCAGGAGGCCGGGCTCACGCTGATCCAGGTCTACGGGGCCTTCGGCACCGCGGTGCGGCCGGTGCTGATCAGTTGGGGGCCGCTCGGGCTCACCGGCGAGACCTTCGGGCGCGATCTGGTTCTCACCTCGACCGGCAACGACGGCCGCTTCACCACCCGCTACCGGTGGGACGGCAATGTCCTCACCGCAGCCGTGCAACAGGACCAGCCCCGCACCGTGGCGAGTCCGTCACCGCTCCCCACTACCAGGACGGACCGATGACCTCTCCCCCCGCCCTGCCCGGCAGCGCCGCCGAGGCCCATCTGCTGCTCGTCGAGGACGACGAGGTCATCCGCAACACCGTCCGGATGCTTCTCGAGCGCTACGGCTTCACCGTCTCCACCGCTGCCGACGGACTGTCCGGGCTTGAGATCTTCCGCGAACGGCGCCCGGATCTCCTGCTGCTCGATGTCATGCTCCCGGAGCTCGACGGCATCGGACTCTGCCGCCGTATCCGCGAACTGAGCCTTGCCCCCATCCTCATGATGTCGGCGCGCGGCGACGCCCTCGACGTCGTGTCAGGCCTTGAAGCGGGTGCCGACGACTATGTCGTCAAGCCGTGCGAGAGCGCGGTGCTCGTCGCCCGTATCCGCTCACTGCTGCGTCGCGCCTCCTTCACCCCCTCCCCCGCGGACGCGGGCGGCGCCGACACCGCCACCATGACGTTCGGGGACCTGACGATCGACACCCGTGGCATGGAAGTCCACCGCGCGGGACAGCCGCTCGCCCTCACCCCGACCGAGCTGCGGATGCTTCTCGAATTCGGCGGGTCGCCCGGTGTCGTACTGGAGCGCAGGACGCTGCTCAGCCGCGTGTGGGACCACGCCTGGCACGGCGACACTCGTGTCGTCGATCTGCATGTGCAGCGGCTGCGGGCGAAGATCGGCGCCGAACGGATCGAAACGGTCCGCGGCTTCGGCTACAAGCTGCGGCGCTGACCATGCCGTTGAGATGGCGAATCGCCGCCCTTGTCGCCGCCGCCATCTGCGCGGTCGCTGTCGCCGTCGGCGTACTCGTCCACCACGCCTCCCGCGACCGGGAGATGTCCCAGGCCCGCGAGGCGGCCCGCACCACCCTCGACCGGGCCGCCATCACCTATACCCGCAGCGGGACGGTGCAGGGCACCGGTGCCGTGCTCGACGCGCCCGGACTGCCCGCGGGGCTGCGCAACCTCGCGGCCCGCGGCCGGCAGGGGACGCAGTACGCGACGGGTCCCGCCGGTCCGGCCATGTGGGCGGCCCGCCCCGCCGGCGAGCAAGTGCTGTCCGTACAGGTCGACATGACCATCACCCTGCGTGACATCAGCGCACTCGACGCGACCATCGCCTGGGCCGGGGCCCTGACCACCGCGGCCGTGCTGCCGCTCGGTGTGATCAGCGCGGGGCGGATGAGCCGGCGCCTTCGTACGGCCGCGGGCACGGCGCGGCGAATCGCCGACGGAGACCTCGACGCCCGTATCGATGCCGCGGCGCGCCCCAGCGACGAGATCGCCGAGATCTCCACGGCCGTGGACACCATGGCCGCGGCCCTGCAGCAACGCCTGCGCAGCGAGCAGCGGTTCACCGCCGATGTGGCCCACGAACTGCGTACGCCCCTGATGGGCCTGGTCACCGCCGCCGAACTGCTCCCCGAGGGGGACGAGGCTGCCGGGTATGTCCGCGACCGGGTGCGCGTCCTTGCCGCGCTGGTCGAGGACCTGCTGGAGATCTCCCGGCTCGACACCGGCGCGGAAGAGGCCGACCTCTCGCCCTGCCCCCTCGGCCTCCTGGTGAAGGACATCACCGCCCGCACCGGCCTGTCCGTACGACTCGTCTGCGCGGACGGCACGGACGGAACGACGACGGTGTGGACCGATCCACGCCGGCTGGAGCGCATTCTCACCAATCTGATCGTCAACGCACACCGGCACGGCCTCGCTCCGGTCACCGTCGCTGTGGCGGCGGACGGCAGGACCGTGTCGGTACGTGACCACGGTGCCGGCTATCCGGACTCGCTGTTGCGGGACGGGCCGCAGCGCTTCCGTACGGGCGCCCGCGAACGCGGCACGGGCCATGGCCTGGGGCTGACCATCGCCCTGGGTCAGGCCAAAGTCATCGGCGCGGCACTGGAGTTCACCAACGCCCCCGGCGGCGGTGCACACGCCACCCTCCATCTCCCGGAACCGGAGCGTCCGATACACGGCTGATACATCTCCGAGGCCCAGCCGATGTCTCCCTTTGCGTTTATGAAGACCTTCGGCGCTGAGGATGGCGCCATGCGCACCAGTTGGAGTCCGAACCGGACGGTGGATCGGCAGAAGGCGAGCGAGATCAGCAACGAGGTAAGCGAGGCGTGGTCACCCACAGAGGCGAGAGGGACGGTCCGCGAGGGCCGGTTCGCGCGTCGGGGCCGGCGGAAGGCTCCCGCCCCGAAGCGGACCGGAATCCGCCGTTTCCTCAGCTGGCGGAAGGCACTCACCGCGCTGATCTGCGTCATCGCCCTGCTGATCGGAGGCTTCACCGTCCTCTACGTCGCCATCGACATCCCCCAGGCCAATGCACTGGCCAAGGCGCAGAGCAATGTCTTTCTGTTCAGCGACGGCAGCCGCCTCGCCCGCACGGGGGAGATCAACCGGGAGACGGTCCCGCTCAGCCGGGTGCCCGAGGATGTGCAGCGCGCTTTTGTCGCGGCGGAGAACAAGGACTTCTACAGCGACTCCGGCGTCTCACTGTCCGGGACCGCCCGCGGCATCGTCAGCACGGTCACCGGCGAGGGCAAGCAGGGCGGTTCGACCATCACCCAGCAGTACGTCAAGAATTACTACCTGAGCCAGGAGCAGACCGTCAGCCGCAAGGTGAAGGAGCTGGTCATCTCCCTCAAGGTCGACCGGCAGTACTCGAAGGACGACATCCTCGCCGGGTACCTGAACAGCAGCTACTACGGACGCCTCGCCTACGGCGTGCAGGCCGCATCGCGCGCCTACTACCACCGGGAGGTCGAGGAGCTGAGCGTCGAACAGGGCGCGTATCTGGCCGCGTTGCTGCAGGCTCCCAGCCAGTACGACTGGGCCATCGCGAGTCCCGAAGGCAAGCAGCTGGTCACGGCGCGCTGGAACTACGTACTCGACAACATGGTGGAGGAGGGCTGGCTGGACAGGGGGAAGCGGCAGGCGATGAAGTTCCCCGTACCGGCGGCGCCGGCGCCGGCGTCCGGGCTCTCCGGTCGGACCGGCTATCTGGTGGATGCCGCCACGCGTGAGCTGATGGCCTCCGGCGTCAGCGAACAGGAGCTGGCGGGCGGTGGCTGGCGCATCACTCTCAACATCGATCCGGACAAGCAGCGAGCGCTGGAGCAGGCCGTCGCCTCGGGGCTCAGCGGTGTGGCGGGGCCTGAACCGGAATCGGGGTCGGAGTCGGAGTCGGGCGAGGTGGCCGGGGCGGCGGCCGCCGACGCCAACCAGCAGGCCGGAGCCGTATCGGTGGACCCGAAGTCCGGCCGAATCGTCGCTCTCTACGGCGGCCGCGACTATCTGCGCCACTACGTCAGCAACGCGACCCGCTCCGACTACCAGGCCGGCCCCACCTTCGGGCCCATCGCCATGGCCGCCTCCATGCAGGCCAAGACCGAGAACGACGAGGACCCGTCAGGCCTGTCGGCAACGGACGACAACGTCCAGCAGACCGCCAAGGCGCTCGGCATGGACGTGAGCAAGGACGAATTCGCATCGCCGGAGGCGTCGTCGCTGGGGCTGATGGGAGCCAGTCCGATGGAACTGGCAGGCGCCTACGCCTCCTTCCGCCACGACGGCAAGAAGGTCACCCCGTCGATCGTGAAGTCCGCGGAGCGGGACGGCGAACGCACCCAGCTGCGCAGTGCGATAGGCGAGCAGGCGATCACCTCCCAGACCGCCGAGCTTGTCACCTCGTACCTCAGTGGGACCCTCGGCCGACGCGACCTGGGCGATCCCACGTTCGCGGCCGATGCAGAGAAAGCCGGGACGACGACCTCGGGCCGTACGGACGACAGGAAGGCCGAGTGGTTCATCGGCTCCGCCGACGACCTCGTCACGGCGATCGGCCGCTTCGGCGAGGACGCGAAAACTCAGAAACAGGTGACCCTCAAGAACATCGGCGAAGGGTACCCCGCGCTGATCTGGGGCACCTACACCAAGCGGGCACTGTACGGAGCGGAGCCGCGCTGACTCGTCTCACGCCCGCGGGCTCGGCTCCTCGACGGCCGAGTCCTGCGGCACCGGGGCCACGGGGTGTTCGAGAGCCGGTCCAGCCATTCGGTCATGAGAGCCGATTCGGCGGTGCTGAGCCCCTCGCCGTGCGCCTGGCGCAGCAGGGTGCGGCGCCGGCGCGGAGGAGGCTCAAGTGCCGTCCGGGGCATCCCCTCTCCGTAGCGAGGTTACGCATCGGGTCGGCCACCGCGGGGCCCGCCGACCCGAATGTCGGCAGGCCCCCGTCGTCAACCCGGTCGTCCACGACGGTGCAACTAGCACTCGCCGCGCCAGACGACCTTCACGATCCGGGTTCCGGGGGCGGCGTTCCCCTTGTACGTGCCGGGGCCCGGGTTGTAGTGCAGGCACACGGTCTCGGTGCCGCCCTCCACCGCGTACGTCATGTTGATGTGGTCGGCGCCGGGGTAGCGCACGCCGTTGTTGAACGCGGAGCGGAAGGCCACATTGCCGGACCAGTTGCCCGCCGCCTTCACCACGAGTGAGCCGGTCTGGTTCTCGCCGCTGTAGGCGCAGAAGTAACCCTTGGGACAGCCGGGCGGGTTCGGCTCGGCCGAAGCGGACGGCGCGGCGGCCATGACGCCGGTGAATGCGGCGGCGGTTGCGAGAATGCCCAGGACTTGTTTGCGCACGGTAGCGCTCCTTTGCATGCATTGCGGAAAGGGGGCTCTCGCTCCTGGCCCCGGAACGGGCAGGAGCCGCATTTCATGCTGGCAGCGGCCACATGACCTCGTCACGCCTTTCGATGACGCTTAAAACGTCCGACGCGGCAAAGGTCGGTTGAGGTTCGCGGCAGCGAGTGCTGCGGCTGCCGCGGCGGCGAAGCTTCCCGGCGTGGTCCATACCAAGACCTTGACAGGCCCTTAGTTCACTTCTTAAATCACAGAGTGAACTAAGTGTCCCCGCCCAGCCCCACGCCCCCCACGCCGTTCCGTGGTCTGTCATATGCATGCCAGACCTGGAAGGGAGAGTCATGGACTCCCCGTGCTCACCGCGACGCCTGCTCCTCTCTGTTCTCTCGGTCCTCGCCCTGGCGGCTGTCACCACCGGCCTGGCGCAGGGCGCCCCCGCCCCCGCGCCACCGACAGCCGCGGCCGCGCCGGCCGCCATGACGTTCGCCGACGAATTCGACGGTCCCGCGGGCTCCGCCGTCGACGGCGGCAAGTGGCAGATCGAGACGGGCGACAACGTCAACAACCACGAGCGGCAGTACTACACGGGGGGCAACCGCAACGCCGCTCTCGACGGCCAGGGTCATCTGGTCATCACCGCACGTCGCGAGAACCCGGCCAACTACCAGTGCTGGTACGGCAGATGCGAGTACACCTCCGCCCGGCTGAACACGGCAGGCAGGTTCACGCAGACGTACGGACATGTCGAGGCCCGTCTGAAGGTGCCGCGCGGACAGGGCATGTGGCCCGCCTTCTGGATGCTGGGCAATGACATCGGCCAGGTCGGCTGGCCCGACTCGGGCGAGATCGACGTCATGGAGAACGTCGGCTTCGAGCCCTCGACCGTCCATGGCACGCTCCACAGCCCGGGATACTCCGGCTCCGGAGGCATCGGCGCCGCCTACTCGCTGCCCGGTGGGCAGGCCTTCGCCGACGCGTTCCACACGTTCGCCGTCGACTGGGCCCCGGACTCGGTCACCTGGTCCGTGGACGGCGCGGTCTACCAGCGGCGTACGCCCGCCGATCTCGGGGGCCGTACCTGGGTGTTCAACAAGCCGTTCTTCCTGATCCTGAACCTCGCGGTCGGCGGCTACTGGCCGGGCGACCCGGACGGCAGCACCGTCTTCCCTCAGCAGCTTGTCGTCGACCATGTACGGGTCACCACCAGCGACAAGGGGCCGGGCACGACCGGCCGCATCACGGGCCTTGGCGGCAAGTGCGTCGACATCGCCGGGGCCGGCAGCGCCAACGGCACACCCGTACAGCTCTACGGCTGCAACGGGACGACGGCCCAGCAATGGAACGTCCGCAGCGACGGCACCCTCCAGGCCCTCGGCAAGTGCCTCGACGTCACCTCCGGCGGAACCGCCGACGGCACCCCGACCCAACTCTGGGACTGCAACGGAACAGCCGCCCAACGCTGGAACGTCACCGCCGCCCACGACATCGTCAACCCCCAGGCCGGCAAATGCCTGGACGCCACCGGCAACAGCTCGGCAAACGGCACCCGCCTGCAGATCTGGACCTGCACCGGAGCCGCCAACCAGAAGTGGACGGTGGCGGGCCGATGAGCCCGCGGGCCTCCCGCAGCAGCCCCTGGACTTCACAAGTGTCCTCACCGCCGTACAACCGCTGACCCCACCAGCACAGGAGAAATCGTGCTTCGATCGCAGCGCAGGCCCAGCGCGGGCCGTCACACCTTCAAAGCCGGCCGCAGCACCCGGCCCCTCGTGGCCGCCTTCGCCGTGGCGGCCTCGGCCTTCTCGGTTCTGGTCGCCGTGCCGTCCAGCGAGGCGGCGACGCCTCACAAGGCAGCCCGGGCGGCCGCGTTGCCCACCGGTTGGGCCACCGTGGTGAACAGCGGCAGTGGCAAGTGCCTGGACGCGCGCTCGGCCGCGACCGCGAACGGCACCGCCGTACAGCAGTACGCCTGCAACAACACCACGGCCCAGCAGTGGAGTTTCACCGCCACCAGCGACGGCTCCGTCCGGATCGACAACCGCAATGACCCGGCTCAGGTGGTGGACGTGAGCGACGTGTCCACCGCCGACAACGCGGCCGTTCACCTGTGGGCCTACGGCGGCGGCAGCAACCAGCAGTGGCAGCCGGTGGACGAGGGCGGGGGCGGGTACCACTTCGTCAACCGCAACAGCGGCAAGTGCCTGGATGTCCCCTCCGCCTCGACGGCGGACAGCGTCCAGCTCGTGCAGTACACCTGTAACGGCACAGCGGCCCAGCGGTTCCAGGTCGCACCGGTGAGCACCCCTCCCGCTGATGTCGACCTCGGTCCGAACGTGGTCGTCTTCGACCCGTCGATGCCGTCGTCGACCATTCAGAACCGGCTCGACTCGATCTTCCAGCAGCAGGAGACCAACCAGTTCGGCTCCCAGCGCTACGCAGTCATGTTCAAGCCGGGCACCTACAACAACGATGTCAACGTCGGCTTCTACACCCAGGTCCTCGGCCTCGGCCAGTCGCCCGACTCGGTGACGATCAACGGCTCGGTGCACGTCGAGGCCGACTGGTTCCCGCCGCAGAACGCCACCCAGAACTTCTGGCGCGGCGCCGAGAACCTCTCGGTCAACCCGGCCGGCGGCACGGACCGATGGGCGGTGTCCCAGGCGGCTCCCTACCGGCGTATGCACGTCCGAGGCAATCTGGCGCTCGACGACGGCGGTTGGGCCAGCGGCGGCTTCATGGCCGACACCAAGATCGACGGCCAGGTGCGGTCCGGTACCCAGCAGCAGTGGCTGACCCGTAACTCCCAGCTCGGCAGCTGGACCGGCGCCAACTGGAACATGGTCTTCGTCGGCAGCCAGGGCGTCCCAACCACCAGCTTCCCCAGCCCTCCCTACACCACCGTGAACCAGTCACCCACCGTCCGTGAGAAGCCCTTCCTCTATGTGGACAGCGCCGGCGCCTACAAGGTGTTCGTACCGTCCCTGCGGGCCAACTCCTCAGCCACCACCTGGGCGGGCGGCGACGCCGCAGGCACCTCCCTCGGCATGGACCGGTTCTTCGTCGTGAGGCCGGGCGCGAGTGCCGCGCAGATCAACGCCGCGTTGGCGGAGGGCAAGAACCTGCTGGTCACCCCCGGTGTCTACCATCTGAACCAGACCCTGCGGGTGACCCGCCCGGACACCGTGGTCCTCGGGCTCGGCCTCGCCACGTTCGTCCCGGACAACGGCGTCACCGCGATGACTGTCGCGGACGTCGACGGCGTCAAGGTCGCGGGCATCCTCTTCGACGCCGGTACGACCAGCTCGCAGACCCTGATGGAGGCCGGCCCGTCCGGCTCCTCCGCGGGACACGCCGCAAACCCGACGTCCCTGCACGATGTCTTCTTCCGGGTCGGCGGTGCCGCGGTGGGCAGGGCGACGACGAGCCTGGTGGTCAACAGTGACAACGTCATCGGCGACCATATGTGGATCTGGCGCGGCGACCACGGCACCGGCATCGGCTGGACCAGCAACACGGCGGACACCGGACTTGTGGTCAACGGCGACGACGTCACCATGTACGGGCTGTTCGTGGAGCACTACCAGAAGCATCAGACGGTCTGGAACGGCAATGGCGGGCGCACATACTTCTACCAGAACGAGATGCCGTACGACCCGCCCAACCAGGCGGCGTGGATGAACGGTTCGAGCCAGGGCTATGCCGCGTACAAGGTCGGCAGTCAGGTGACCAGTCATGAGGCATTCGGGCTCGGCAGCTACTGCTTCTTCAACGCGAATCCGAGCGTGACGGCCGAGCGCGCCTTCGAGGCTCCGAACACTCCGAATGTGCGCTTCAGGAGCATGGTGACGGTATCGCTGGGCGGCACGGGGACGATCCGTCATGTCATCAATGACCGGGGCGGACCGTCCAACTCCTCGACGAATGTGGCCAATGTCGTCAGCCATCCCTGACACCGACCGTCTCGTCCGATTCCTACTGGTCCTACTGGGCAGCCGCCCCCCTCAAAGCGTCGAGCAGTCCGCGCAATGCGGGCCGGGTCAGCGAGGTCTTCCGCACCGCCGCGTGGATTGTGCGGATCGGTTCGGGTCCCCGACCTTGGGTACGACGACTCCGGGATGGCGGTTGCCCAGTGACTGCCGCCTGTGGTCTCCATCGCACTCGGGGCGATCGTGCTGGACGAGGTGCTCACCTTCCGGATCGTCGCGGGGATGGTCGTCGTGCTCGCCGGTGTCGGTCTGACGCGGTGGCGGAAGCGGACAAATTCCGCATCGCCGCTCGTGGAAGCCGGGCAGGCCGTCGGCTCGCCGACCGCGGTGCGCTGACGACGGGCCGCCGAGCGCTGGGCAGCGGCCCGTAGCGCCGAACATCCGGAGGCCGACAGGACCCCGGTCCGCCAGTTGAATCGCCCGCTGACCGACCGAAAAGTTCATGCAACAATGCACCGGCCGTCGCTACCCACGGGTAACGAAGCCGCTCCGCCAGCATGCCCTGCCCCTGCCGCACCGCACAGGCACGAGGAACCAACGCAATGTCGTACTACTCCCCACCACCCTCATATCCCGAGTTCCCCGAGCCACAAGGACGCTCCTTCCACTCCTGGCAGGAGCCCGCGGCCCCGCCCCCGCCTCCGCAGCCGCCGGTCGATCCCCACCGCGACATCCGCGCCCTGAGCGCCGCGTACAAACGGCTGCGCCGGGTCGCGACCCTGACAGCCCTCGGGTACTTCGTGCTGTTCCTCTTCCTTTCCGCCTGGGCGCCGGGACTGATGACGAGCAAGATCACCGGCGGCCTCAACATCGCCCTCCTGCTCGGTCTGATCCAGCTCCCGGTGACCCTCATTGCCGTCGCCGCGTACGAGAGGACCGCGCGCCGGCGGGTGGACCCGCTCACCGAAGCCGTACGCCTCCAGGCGGCCCCGAACACCCAGGGAGCACGCCGATGAACGGATTCGGCTCCGAGACCCAGACCATGTCCTTCGTCGCCTTCATCGCGGTGACCACAGTGACCCTGCTGCTGTGCGTGATGACCGGGCCCGACCGCGACGACCTGGAGGAGTTCTACACCGGCTCCCGCTCGCTGTCCCCCGTCCAGAGCGGCCTCGCCATCGCCGGCGACTACATCTCCGCCGCGAGTGTGCTGGGCACCATCGGCGTCATATCGCTACTCGGCCAGGACGGGCTCGTACTCGCCCTCAGCACCGCGCTCTCCCTCGTGCTGCTGATGTTCCTGCTGGCCGAACCACTGCGCAACGCCGGCCGGTTCACCATGGGCGACGTACTCACGCGTCGCGCCCCGAGCCCCGCCGTGCGCATCACCGCGTGCGTCGTCACCCTCCTCGCCCTCTTCCCCCTGCTGATCTTCCAGCTGGCGGGCGCCGGGGACCTGCTGGCCTTCGTTCTCGGGATCAACGCCGCGGGTTTCAAGACCGGGTCCATCGTGCTGCTCGGCCTGCTGATGATCATCTACGCGGCCATCGGCGGCATGAAGGGCACCGCATTCATCCAGATCGTGAAGACGGTGGTGCTGCTCGCCGCGGCCGTCGCCATCGCCGCGCTCGTCCTGAACCGCTTCGACTTCAGCATCCCCTCGCTGCTGGACGCGGCGGCCCGCGGGAGCGGTGCGGGCGACGCGTATCTCGCGCCCGGGCTCCAGTTCGGCGGCGACGGACTCGACATGATCAGCGCACAGCTGACCGTCGTCCTCGGCGCGGCATGCCTCCCGCACATCACGATGCGTATGTTCAGCTCCCGCAGCACACAAGCCGTGCGGCGCTCCATGTCCTGGGCGGTCTCGACCGTCGTCGTCGTGTGCGTGCTGAGCGCCGTCATCGGCTTCGGTGCCGCCGCGATCGTCGGCCGCCAGCAGATCATGCTCGGCGACCCGCAGGGCAAGACCTCGATCCTCATGGTCAGCCGGGCGGTTATGGGCGCGGATGTGTCGGCCCTCGAGACACTGCTGTTCACGGCCATGACGACGGCGATCTTCCTGACGCTGCTCGCCTCCGTCGCCGGCATCACGCTCGCCTGCGCCAATACCCTTGCGCACGACCTCATCACGCACGGTCTGCGCCGCAGGAAGGCTTCGCGCGACAGCACCGAGATGATGCTGGCCCGTGGGACGGCGGCCGCGATCGGCCTCGCCGCAATCTTCCTCGCGGCGGTCTCGCGGCATGTGAACCTGCAGGCGATGGTCACGCTGTCCTTCTGCCTGGGTGCCTCGGCCATCGCGCCCGCGCTGATCTACAGCCTCTTCTGGCGCCAGTACAACCGCAGCGGGCTGCTGAGCACGCTCATCGGCGGCACGGTGAGCGTGCTGATCCTCATCACCGGCACCACGCTCGTGTCGGGATCCCCTCAAGCGATCTTCCCCGACGACGACTTCACCTGGTTCCCGTACACCACCACGGGCCTGGTCTCCGTCCCCGTCGGATTCCTCGCCGGCTGGCTCGGCACTCACCTCACCCGTAACAGGGCAGAAGGTCTCCGCCGAGAGGACGACGCGTACGACGTCGACGCTTCGATCCTGGCCGACGCGGGACGACCGCGGGGATGACGCCGACGACCCTGTCCGCCAAAGCCAACGATCGGAGTCGCTCCATGGCACGTACGTACTCGGTGTCGGACAGCGTCGTCATCGACGCCGACCCCTCGGAGATCTACGCGAAGGTCAGCAATCCGGCTCTGATGGGCCGCTGGAGCCCGGAGAACCAGGGCGCGACAGTGCCCGACGGCACCCAGGAGGCGTACGTGGGCATGGTCTTCGACGGCTACAACAAGCGGGGACCGATGCGGTGGACCACACGCTGCACGGTGACCGTGGCGGATCCCGGTGAGCGGTTCGCCTTCCAAGTGCGGGCGATCGGCAGGCGCAAGCCCCTGCTGCCCGGTCGCATCGCCACCTGGGAGTATCGCTTCGAGGCGGTCGACGGCGGAACGCGGGTCACCGAGATCTGGACGGACGACCGACGCGCCTGGCCCGATGCCCTGGCCAACGCGTTCGACAGGCTCGCCACCCGCGGACAGGTGTTCGCCGACTTCCAGCGCGCGAACATACGCACCACTCTGAGCAACCTCAAGAAGGCGATGGAGGCGACGCCCACCGCCTTCTGAGACTCGCGTGCGGCCCGCTCGCCATCGCCCTGCGAAGTGGGCGAGCCCGGCGTTCAAAACGGTCTGGTCAGGACCTGCTGAGGGACGCGGGTGGTCGTGATCAGTCGGTGGAGAGTCCAGCGGCGGAGTCCGCCAGTGCGTCGAGCACCGGCCGGATCAGCGGGTGTGCCTGGGCTCCGCTGCGTACGGCGGCGAACACGCGGCGGGTCGCGGCCGGGCCCGCCACCGGCCGTACGACGGTGTCCTTCAGCTCCATCCCACGCAGCGCCGAGCGCGGCACCAGCGCGACCCCCGCGCCCGCCCCGGCCAGGGCGACCACGGCGCGGAAGTCGTCGGACAAGTGCATCAAGCGGGGCTGGAAACCTGCGAGTTCACAGGCGAGGAGGACCATGTCGTGGCACGGGTTGCCGGGGTACGGACCGATCCAGTCGCTGTCCGCGAGTTCGGCGAGCTCGACGCGTTCGGCCACGCCGAGGGGGTGGTCGGCGCGCAGCACGGCGTCGAAGGGCTCCGCGTACAGCGGCACGCGCGCGAGTCGCCGGTCGTCCTCGCGGGGCGCTCCCCGGTACTCGACCGCGACGGCCAGATCCGCCTCACCGTCGAGCACGAGCGGCAGGCTCTCGTCGCCCTCGGCGTCCCGTACGCGTACCCGGATGTCCGGGTGCTTGACCGTGAGAGCCCCGATGGCGGGGGCGACGACCTCCGCGATGCCGGTGGCGAAGGCCGCGACCGTGACCTCGCCGGCCGCGCCGCCCGCGTAGGCCGCGAGCTCTGCCTCCGCCCGCTCCAGCTGGGCGAGCACGGCATGCGTGTGGGCCAGCAGGATCTCCCCCGCGGCCGTCAGCCGCACCCCCTTGCCGCTGCGGATCAGCAGGGCGTGGCCGGTCTCCTGCTCGAGCGCGTTGAGCTGCTGGGAGACTGCCGAGGGGGTGAGATACAGCGCGGAAGCCGCGGCGGTCACCGTACGGTGGTCCGCCACGGCCCGCAGAATACGCAGCCGCCGGGGGTCGATCACCCCGCCATTGTCGCTCGTGCGTCGACGAACGCCGCCACCGCCCGCTCCACGTCCTCGGTGGAGTGCGCGGCGGAGAGCTGGACCCGGATCCGAGCCTGGCCCATCGGCACGACGGGGTACGAGAAGCCGATCACGTACACACCGCGCTCCAGCAGAAGCTCGGCCATCCGCCCGGCCTCGGCCGCGTCGCCGATCATGACGGGAGCGATGGGGTGGTCGCCGGGCAGGATCTCGAAGCCCGCCTCGGTCATCCTGGTACGGAACAGAGCCGTGTTCGCGTTCAGCCGCTCGCGCAGGTCGCCGGCCGACTCCAGCAGGTCAAGGACCTTGAGGGAGGCGGCGGCGATCACCGGGGCGAGGGAGTTGGAGAAGAGGTACGGGCGGGAGCGCTGGCGCAGCAGGGCGACGATCTCGGCGCGGGCCGCGACATAGCCGCCGGACGCGCCGCCCAGCGCCTTGCCGAGGGTGCCGGTGATGATGTCGACACGGTCCATGACGCCGTGCAGCTCGGGGGTGCCCCGGCCGCCGGGGCCGACGAAGCCGACGGCGTGCGAGTCGTCGACCATGACCATCGCGTCGTAGCGGTCGGCGAGGTCGCAGATCTCGGCCAGGGGGGCGACGTAGCCGTCCATGGAGAAGACGCCGTCGGTGACGATGAGGCGGCGGCGGGCGTCCTGGGTCTCCTTGAGCTGCTGCTCCAGGTCGGCGAGGTCGCGGTTGGCGTAGCGGTGGCGGCGGGCCTTGGACAGGCGGATGCCGTCGATGATGCTGGCGTGGTTGAGCGCGTCGGAGATGACCGCGTCCTGGGGGCCGAGGATGGTCTCGAAGACGCCGCCGTTGGCGTCGAAACAGGAGGAGTAGAGGATCGTGTCCTCCTGGCCGAGGAACGCGGACAGGCGCGCCTCGAGCTCCTTGTGGACGTCCTGGGTGCCGCAGATGAAGCGGACGGAGGCCATGCCGTAGCCCCAGCGGTCCAGTGCTTCCTTGGCGGAGGCGACGACCTCGGGGTGGTCGGCGAGACCGAGGTAGTTGTTGGCGCAGAAGTTGAGCACTTCGCCGGTGGCGACGGAGACGGAGGCACTCTGCGGGGTGCCGATGACCCGCTCGGGCTTGTAGAGACCGGCGGCGCGGATCTCGTCGAGGGTGTTGCGCAGGTCGTCGCGGACGGACGCGTACATGGTGGGGCTCCTTACGAAAGCTCGGACGAGAGGCTCAGACGGTCCAGTCGAGGATGATCTTGCCGCTGCGTGCGGTGGCGGCCTCGTCGAAGGCGGCGTTGAAGTCCTGGTAGCCATAGCTGCCGGTGATCACCGGGCTGAGATCGAGGCCGCCTTCGAGCAGGACGGTCATCGCGTACCAGGTCTCGAACATCTCGCGTCCGTAGATGCCCTTGACCGTGATCATCGATGTGACGATCTTCGACCAGTCGACGGCGAACTCCTCGGCCGGCAGACCCAGCATGGCGATGCGGCCGCCGTGCGTCATGTTGTCGACCATGTCGCGCATGGCCTCGGGGCGGCCGGACATCTCCAGGCCGATGTCGAAGCCCTCCTTGAGGCCGAGCTGCCGCTGGGCATCGGCGATCTCGCTCTCGGCGACGTTCAGCGCGAGCGTGGCGCCGGCCTTGCGGGCGATCTCCAGGCGGGACTCGCTGACATCCGTGATCACGACATTGCGCGCGCCCGCGTGCCGGGCGACGGCCGCGGCCATGATGCCGATCGGGCCCGCGCCGGTGATCAGTACGTCCTCGCCGACCAGCGGGAACGAGAGCGCGGTGTGCACCGCGTTGCCGAACGGGTCGAAGATCGCGGCGATGTCGAGGTCCACCTGCGTACGGTGCACCCACACATTGGACGCGGGCAGCGCCACATACTCGGCGAACGCGCCGTCCCGGCCGACGCCGAGACCGATGGTGCTGCGGCAGAGATGGCGGCGGCCGGCCAGACAGTTGCGGCACTTGCCACAGACCAGATGGCCCTCGCCGCTCACCACATCGCCGACCTCGATGTCCTGGACGTCGGCGCCGACGGCGGCGACCTCCCCGACGAACTCGTGGCCGAGCACACGGGGCGTGCTCACGGCCTGCTGGGCCCAGCCGTCCCAGGATCTGATGTGCAGATCCGTCCCGCAGATCCCGGTGCGCAGCACCTTGATCAGCACATCGCCGGGGCCGGTCCCCGGCTCGGGCACGTCCATGAGCCAGAGGCCGGGCTCGGCATGCTGCTTGACAAGTGCCTTCATCGGGGGCGGCTCCAAGCGTGGTGGGGGCCGAGGCCAGGCGGCTCGACAGCTCCAGTCAGTGGACCTGGACCAATCTGCCCAGCCGTGACTGCAGAGTCCATCGAGGATTTCTTAAGCGGGCCAACAGCCCAGCTTCATGCAGGCCGGGCAGGGCAGGGGCGTCGGCCGGAATTTCCGAGAGGGAGCGACACCCGGAAGCACCAACAGGTTGTACGGCGAACGGGGAGGCGAACGGCCGGTGCCGAGGGGACCGGTGGGTCCAGGGCTTCAGCGAGCTGACCGTCTGTTGCCTTGCCCGGGGCTCCGCTCATTCTTCAACGCTCATCGAAATGATTGCGAGCCGATCTGCCGCTTCGCGATGCTCGAACTCGTTCACCAACGGAAGGACAGGAACACCATGGTGAAGAGGACCAAGGCGATGGCTTCGATCGCCGTCGGCGCACTCTCCATCGGACTGCTGATGACCGGTGCGGCCACAGCCCAGGCATCCGCCCTGGGGCTGCCCTACGCCGTCACTCCGTACGAGAACGTCAACGTCCGTGCCGAAGCCACGACCGCGAGCGCCATCGTCGGCCATGTGAAGGCCGGCGAGCCCCGTGGGGCCTCGTGCTGGAAGCACGGCCAGCTGATCAAGGACAACGGTTACTCCAACGACATCTGGGTGCGGCTGGCCGAAGGCTATGTCAGCGCCGTGTACCTCAAGGGCGACGCGCGCGGCGGCCTGCCGGCCAGTGCCGAGTGCTGATCCCGCAACACCGCACGGGGGATTGCGGCACCCGGCGGGGCCGGCTCCACCGGCCCCGCCGGGTGCCGCTGCCGTCAGTCGATGCCCCGGATGCTCCGGGCACGGCCGCCCTTGCCTCCCGGCCGGCGCGGTACCCGTGCGTCGACGAGGTTCGGCAGGTCGGAGGCGGATGCGTCGGCTCTGCGATCGGTCAGAGCGCTGAGCTGAGCACGCAGGCCCTGGTTCTCGATGTACAGCTCAGCGAGCGCCCTGACCTTCGTACGCACGACCCACGGGTCGACCGGCTTGACCAGAAAGTCGGAGACGCCCAGTCCGTACGCACGGGCGGCCAGGTCGTCGTCCCTGCCGAGGCCGGTCATCAGCACGACCGGCAGATTCCGGGTGTGGTCAAGGCGCTTGAGATAGGCCAGCACCTCCAGGCCGTCCATCTGTGGCATCACGACATCGAGGATCACCACCGCTATACCGCCGCGCAGAACGGTCTTCAGCGCCTCGTCCCCGCTGCGCGCCCGTACCACCGGGCGCCCCACGGGCCGTAACAGACTCTCGATCGCGAAGAGATTGTCCTCGCGGTCGTCCACCACAAGAATCTTCAAGGCACAACCCCCATTTGTGCCTCCCTCGACAGTCGGCCACATCAGCGAACGCCGCCCGCTGCGGCAAGGGTGGCCCCGTCCGTGTCTCCGGCTCCCGCGGGGCTTCGGGTCGTAGGGGCAGTATGAAGCCTCGGGGCGCCTCAGGCACCAGGCGGGAACGCGCCCCTGTTGTCCGGGAACTGAACCGGGCGCTCCGTAACCGCTTCTGTCGGACCATCAGCCTCACGAACCCCGCAGTGCAGTGGTGAACTCCGTTGGCTTCCCGTCAGGCCGGAACCGCGACCGCCGGCTCTGACAACGCTCCGCCGATGCGCGCAGCCGCCTGAGCAGGCCTCGCCCGCGCGGACGCGGAGACGGCGCCACCGGCTCACGTACGACTACGGATCTGAGCCCCGGCGCCTTTGCGCCCGGACGTGGTGCGGGCCGCAGCTCGCGCGCCCGGCGCAGCGCGTCCGCCAGGTTCACCCGGTGCCAGAGGATTTCGTCCGGATGGTCCGCCAGGAGCAGCCGCTCCACCACCTCTCCGGCGGCCGGTGTCTGAGGGCGGCCGGGAGCCAGTTCGGGCCGGAGCACTCGCAGATACGAGCGCTCATAGGGATCGGTCGTCACCTCGGCCACCGTGACCGGGTCGAGGACGGACGTGATCACCGCAGCCCGCTCCCAGGGATCCTGGGTGGCGCGCAGCAGCAGCCCCAGCCGTCTGCCCCGCCAGTTGCGTGCGCGCCTGTCCTCGCCCGCATCCAGCATCGTCCGCAGCGCGGGTGGGGTCCGGCCGGCCAGGAGGGCGGGATGAGCGAGCGCGAAGTCGCTGAGCTCTTCTGCCAGATAGAGCCAGACGACCGCGCGATACCGGTTCAGATAGAACCGGATCGGCGTGAAATGGCCGGTGCGGGCGAGCCGGGTGAAACGAGCCGAAGTGATCGAGATGAGCCGCGCGCCCTCCACCGTGCCCATGGTGCGCACCCGCCCCCGCAGAGCATCCGGGAATCCATCCGCCCTGCGCAGCCGGTCGACCTCGCGCTGATCGACTCGCGGCGGGCCGCCGCTCGCGCCGGGCATGGTCCGGACATGCCCCAACTGGACAGCGAGATCCAGCTCTCCTCGCTTGAGCTCCAGCTCCTGAGCCGCCCGGCCCAGCGCGAGACTGCGGACTTCCGGAATGTCCGCCTGGGTGCCCGTCGTTCCCGGGCTGAGCACCAGGCCGGGCGTCATTGCTTCCGTCACCTTCATGTCGGTCAGGTCCCCCGTGAGTTGCGAATACTCTCGGTGACGACCGTAGCCCGACCCGGGGGCTTCCCGCCCGGCCTGTGGATAACTCCCGGACCGAGCTGTGGGACCGGACGCTGCCCGGCCGAAATCCCGCAGCTCAGCGGTCGGTTCCACCCGCCTGCCTGGCCGCGACGCCCAGATGCTCGCCGACCCGGTTGACCATCAGCGTCATCTCGTACGCGACCTGACCCACATCGGCCTCGGCCGCGCTCAGTACGCACAGACAGCTTCCCTCGCCGGCCGCCGTGACGAAGAGCAGCGCATCGTCGAACTCGACCATGGTCTGGCGCGCTTTGCCCGCACGGAAATGCCGGCCGGACCCGCGTGCGAGGGAGTGCAGTCCGGAGGAGACCGCGGCGAGGTGTTCCGCGTCCTCCCGCGCGAGCCCCGTGCTCGCCCCCGTCACCAGCCCGTCGTTGGACAGCACCAAGGCATGCCGTATGTGCTCGATCCGCTTCGTCAGGTCGTCCAGCAGCCAGTCAAGTCCCTTGTCCAACGGCATGGTCGGTCCTCCCCGCTCGTACGTTCCCCGTGGCCCCGTTTTCCGTAAGCCTTTCGTACGCGGGACGACAGGGCAAGGTGCCGCTAGCCCACCGAATCCAGCAGCCGAGCCGTGTGCATCCGCCCGGCATATTCGACCAGACGTACGAGCACCTCTTTTCCGGAGTCGCGGTCGCGTGCGTCACACAGCACAACGGGCGTTCCGCGTTCCAGATCGAGGGCACGTGATACTTCGTGCGCGCCGTAAGTACGGGCGCCGGAGAAGCAGTTGACCGCGACGACGAACGGGATCCGGCGGTGCTCGAAGTAGTCGACAGCGGGAAAACAGTCCACGAGACGCCGAGTGTCGGCGAGGACGACCGCCCCCAGGGCCCCCTGTGAAAGCTCGTCCCACAGAAACCAGAAGCGGTCCTGTCCGGGAGTGCCGAAGAGATAGAGAGACAGCCCCGAGCGGATGGTGATGCGTCCGAAGTCCATGGCGACGGTCGTCGTGGTCTTCTGGTCGACTCCCCCGGTGTCGTCGACCGTACGGCCCGCCTGACTGAGCCGTTCCTCCGTACGCAGCGGCCGTATTTCGCTGACCGCACCGACCAGGGTGGTCTTGCCGACGCCGAAGCCGCCGGCGACGAGTATTTTCAGCGCGAGGTCGGTGGTCTCCCCACCAGTGCTTTGAGAGCTCTCGGAAGCCATCGGTCACTTCTCTCGGGAGTGAGCCTCAAGATATCCGTCCGGCTATTGAAACCGCAGGTCGGAACCATCTTTGAGGTCTCGGGGTCAGCAAATTCTCAGTGTTGGTCCCTGCCAGTACGCAAGCCAGCATGGCAAGGGCGGCCCTTCCCCGCGGGAAGGGATCATATTTAGAGCGTTCTGACTGTTCGGCTGCCCATTCGAAGACCATTTCTGTAGCCAAATCGATCCACCTCGCCGAAGCGGGCAGCCTTCTCCCCGACGGGGATGGACCTCGCCGACCGGGTAAAAAGGGGCTGGCGGGCGCAGCCGACGGTGTCCGAGGATCGGGTCATGCCCTACTTCCTGGAGACCGACCGGCTGGCGCTGCGGCCCGTCACCGAGGCGGACATGGACCATCTGCTCGCCCTCGACAACGACCCCGAGGTCATGCGCTTCATCAACGGAGGCCGGCCCACCACGGCTGAGGCGATCCGCGCCGACTCCCTGCCACGGTTCCTCCATCACTATCCGTGCATCTCCAACCGCGGCTTCTGGGCGGCCGAGGAGCGGACGACCGGCAATTTCCTGGGCTGGTTCGTCTTCCGGCCGCTCGAGGACGACAGTGCGGCTCTGGTCGAACTCGGCTACCGGCTCGGCCGGGCCGCCTGGGGCCGTGGCTATGCGACGGAGGGAGCACACGCCCTGCTCCGCAAGGGGTTCACGGAACTCGGTGTGCAGCGCGTCACCGCGAACACCATGACCGTCAACGCCCGTTCGCGGCGCGTGATGGAAAGGGTGGGTCTGCGTTACGTGCGGACCTTCTTCGACGAGTGGCCGGACACGATCGAAGGCTCCGAACTCGGCGATGTCGAGTACGCCCTCACCAGGTCCGCCTGGGAGGCGAAGCAGGTGACGTGGACGCGCCGGCAGACCGGCTGAGACCTCGCCGCGCGGACACCGCCGACAAACCGACAAACCGACAACACGGGGCACCGCCGGCTTCTACAGCGCCCTCAGCCCTTCGATCACCTCCCTGAGGATCCTCTCGTCGGGCAACTGGGCGGGCGGCACGGGACGACTGACCCTGACATGGCCCGCCTCCAGCAGATCGCCGAGCAGCACCCGTACGACACCCACCGGCAGATCGGCGTCCGCGGCGAGTTCCGCGACGGACTGGGTCTCGCAGCGGCACAGGCTGAGCAGTGCGCGGTGTTCGGGTCCGAGCAGGGACTCCTCGGCGACGCCGGGTGCGGCGGCGGCGATGTCGACAAGCGCAATGAGGTCGAACCGTACGTTGCTGGGTCCCGGCTTGGTCCGCCCGCCGGTCATCGCGTACGGACGCACCAGCGGGCCGGCCTCGGCGTCGTACCACTGACTGCCCGGACTGCCGCCGCTGCCCATGCTGCCTGTCCCGTCGGCCGCGGCCGACGCGTCGGCTGCCCTGTCTGAACCGTCGGTCATGTCGTCACGTCGCGGTGAGGCGCGGCGGGGTCCGCAGATGCTCGCCGACACGCTTGACGAGGCGGGCCATCTCATAGGCGATCAGGCCGATGTCGGCCGTGACCGACGTGAGCAGGGCAAGGCAGGAGCCGTCGCCCGCGGCCGCCACAAAGAGGAAGCCGCCGTCCATCTCGACCATGGTCTGGCGCACCCCACCGGCGTGGAAGTGGCGGCCCGCCCCCTTGGCAAGGCTGTGGAATCCCGAGGCGACGGCCGCCAGATGCTCGGCGTCCTCGCGGGTCAGCGCCTTCGATGCGCCCACCGGCAGGCCGTCGCCGGACAGCACGACCACATGGCGTACCTCGCCGACGCGCAGGACGAGGTCGTCCAGCAGCCAGTCGAGGTCGCCGAAGGTGTGGCGGGCTACGGCTGACTCGTACTCGGTCATGCTCTGTCTCCTTCGCTGCCGGGGTCTGGGGCGGCGCTGTCGCGGACGGCCTTGCCCGGCGCGGCGCCGCCGCCCCTGGCCCAGCCCTTGCGGTACGCCGTCATGCGGTCCCGCACCTGTTCGGGGGTGCGTTCCGGGGTGTCATCGGCGGCTGCCCCGCGGTCGTCCGGCTCCTCTGCCGGGGGCTCCGCGCGCAGCTGTGCGACGAGGTGTGTCTGCCTGATCCTGCGCGGGAGTTCGCCGGTCTCGGTCCCAGGCGGGGCTCCGCGCAGCCGCAGGGCGGTGACCCCTGGCGGTGTGGTGGGAAGCTGAGGCTGCGCCTCGAGCACCGGGCGGTGGGCCGGCGGCGGGACGGATGCGACGTGGGTGCGCGGAGCCGACCGGGGCGGCGGGGCCGACGCCTCGTCCCCCGGGTCGTGGGCGCCCGGGCCGTGACCGACCGGAGCGGGCCCGGCAGCGGAGTCCGCCGCGGCCGTCAGGGCGCTCTGCAGCAGTGCGGTCGGCAGCAGCACCACCGCGGTCGTGCCGCCGTACGGTGACGTACGCAGATTGACCTTGATGTCGCGGCGGAAGGCGAGTCGGCTGACGACGAAGAGGCCGAGCCGGTCGCTGTCGAAGAGATCCAGAGCCTCGGACTCCGCCAGCTTGCGGTTGGCCTCGTCGAGGGCGTCCCTGCCCATGCCGAGTCCGCGGTCCTCGATCTCCAGGGCGTAGCCGTTCCCCACGGGCTCGCCGCTGACACGCACCTTGGTGTGCGGCGGGGAGAACTGGGCGGCGTTCTCGACCAGTTCGGCCAGCAGATGGGTGACGTCGGCGACGGCGGCGCCCACCACGGCCGTCTCGGGCAGTTGCCGCACCTCCACGCGCGCGTAGTCCTCGATTTCCGAGACGGCGGCTCGTACCACGCTGGTCAGCGGTACGGGCAGGCGCCACGCGCGCCCGGGCGCGGCGCCCGACAGGATGATCAGGCTCTCGGCGTGCCGCCGCATACGGGTGGTGAGGTGGTCGAGCCGGAAGAGGTCACCGAGTTCGTTCGGGTCGTCGGCTCGGCGCTCCATGGTGTCGAGCAGGGTGAGCTGGCGGTGGACCAGGGTCTGGCTCCGGCGGGCGAGATTGACGAAGACGCCCGAGATGCTGCCGGCGAGTTCGGCACGTTCAACCGCAGCGCTCAGCGCTGCCCGGTGAACTGTTCCGAGAGCCTCGCCGACCTGGCCGATCTCGTCCTCCGCGGGAGGTCCGGGTGGGGCCTCGGCCTGGATGTCGATCTCCTCTCCGGTGCGCAGCCTGCGCATGGCGTGCGGCAGTTGCTGCCGGGCGATCCTCAGTGCGCTGTTGCGCAGGCTGATCAGTTCGACGACGAGGCCGCGGCCGATGCGTACGGAGATGACCAACGAGGCGGCGACCGCGGCGAGTCCGAGGAGTACGGCGGCTCCGGCCGGGGTGAGGAGGCCGTCCGCGACGGGGTCCGCCCGGTCGGCGGCGCTCCGGCGGGCGTCCGTCTCCATGGCACGCATGCCGTCGCCGACGGCCGTGCGTGCTTCGTCCCAGGTGGCTGCGGGGACGACCTGGGCGGCCTTGCGGCCGGCGGGGGCGGTGAGCACCTTGTCCTCGGCCGTTCGCAGTTGCCGGTAGCCGCGCTGCGTGGCGAGTTCACGCCAGGCTGTGCGCTCGGGGCCGCGCAGATCGGCGACGGTCGATTCGGTGAGGCTCCTGCGGGTCGAAACGGCTCCGGTGAACAGCCGCAGACGCTCGGCGGCAAGAGAGTT
This sequence comes from Streptomyces sp. CA-135486, assembly GCF_050936555.1. NCBI lineage: Bacteria > Bacillati > Actinomycetota > Actinomycetes > Kitasatosporales > Streptomycetaceae > Streptomyces > Streptomyces sp. CA-135486. The sequence goes on along the minus strand of NZ_JBNJMM010000002.1, from coordinate 3,336,684 downwards.
GCTGAGGTGCGCCGAGCCGAGGAGGGCGTCCTCCCGGGCAAGCATTTCGCCGGCCCGGGCGAATTCCAGCAGGACGCGGGCGTCGGAGCCTGGCCCGGCGTCCTGGATGCCGGTGAGCCCCCCGAAGACGCCGAAGGCCGCGGTGACGGCGGCGTTGTACTGCTCGTACGTGGTGTCCCAGGCGGCGTTGTGGCCGAGGACGGCGGTGCGCAGGGTGCGCAGCTTCTCCGCGCGGGTGACGAATTGGTCGAGGCGCCTCGCCACGCCCGTCGGGATGCTGCCGTCCGCGGCGACGGTTGCCCTGTCGTTGATCCGCAGCTTCTTGATGGCCTCTTGTGTTCTTCGGGCCTCCTGCTGGAGTGCGGCAGCGCGCTCGTCCGAGGGGGCCGCCACCTGGCGTACGGCCGCGCGCCGTTCGGCCTGCAGGGCCGTGACGGCGGCGGCGACGGGTTCGCGGATCCGGGTGTCGACGTGCTGCAGCTGGCGCAGCCTTGACACCTCCTGAGCGGTGCTGACCGTGGCGTATCCCCACAGCGCGAGCAGCGAGACAACGGGCACCATCAGCAGCGAGATGATCTTCGCTCGTACGGTTCTGGGGCGCGGCAGCCATCGCCCGCGTACGACGGCGGGGCGCGGGATGTCGTACTCCGGCGGCTGCTGTCCCGTGTGTTCGAGTGCGGGCGGACCGGCGTGTGCGCGTCGTCCGCGGGCTGCCGGCGCGGGCGCCGACGGCGGCGCGGGCGGCGGTGCGGGGTCGGCGCCCGGGATCCTGTGGGGTGTGCGCATGGCCTCCTCGTTCCGGTTTCTGGGCCGGCAGCCGGTCCGGCTAGGCGGTGGCAGTGGTGGTGGGCGTCGCGGGTCCGGTCGCAGGGGGCTGGGCCGGGACACCACCGGACGGCCGCTCGGCCGAGGTGTACGCGGCGCGCTCGTGTGCCGTCGGGGAGAGTGCGACGAACGCGGCGGTGACGAAGAGGTACGACCCGAGGCCGACGGCGAGGGGGAAGATGAACTGCATCGCCGTGGCCCCGGGGAGCTCGCCTCCGGCGGGGTCGGTCCGTACGCCGACCGCGAGCATTCCGGTGTAGTGCATGCTGCTGACCGCCGCGCCCATGACGAGCGAGGCGACGGCGACCGCGATCGGCGACCTGATGTTGAGCGCCGCCCACAGGGCCGCGGTTGCCGCGACCACGGCGATGACCACGGAGAGCACGACGAGCAGCGGGTCGTAGCGCACCGAGCCGTGCAGCCGCAGGGCGGCCATGCCGAGATAGTGCATGCTGGCGACGCCGAGCCCGGTGGTGAGTCCGCCGACCAGGAGCGATCTGACACGGTCACGGCCGAAGCCGACGCAGAACACTCCCGCGCCGACGACCAGCATCGCGACGAGCAGGCTGAGAATGGTCAGCGACACGTCGTAGCGGATGTCGGTGCCGCGCACGGCGAAGCCGAGCATCGCGACGAAGTGCATCGTCCAGATGCCGGTGCCGATCGCCGATGCGGCGGTGATCAGCCAGTTGCGGCGGGATCGGCCGCTCGTGCCCAGCGCACGCACGGTGCAGCGCAGTCCGAGGGCGGCGCCGATGACGGCCATCGCGTACGACAGCACGGGGGTGAGCAAGCCGAAGGCGGCGTGGTCCAGGTGTCCCATGGCTCCGGGACGGTAGACCCGCGGGGGGCGCACTATTGGGGCGCATTTCGAAAGCTGATGGAATATGACAGAGAGAGGTTTCTGCACGATCGTGCCGCGCTCGAACATGTGCGCCGTACGCTCGACCGTACTGCTGAGGGATCATGTCCCCATGGCCGACAACCACACCGCCGACGACCACACACATGTGCAGGAATTCTTCGGCACCCGGGCGGCCGACTGGGACAGGCGCTTCCCCGACGACGGTCCGGCCTTTGCCATGGCCGTCGCCGAACTGAAGCTGCGCCCCGGCGACGCCGTGCTCGACGCCGGCTGCGGCACCGGCCGCGCCCTGCCGCTCCTGCGCTCCGCCGTGGGACCGCGGGGGACCGTCATCGGGGCGGACCTCACCCCCGAGATGCTGGCCGAGGGCCTGCGTGCGGGGCGCGGCGAGAGCGGGCAGCTGGTGCTCGCGGATGTGGCCCGGATGCCGCTGCGGGCAGAGTCGTTGGACGCCGTGTTCGCGGCAGGCCTGATCGCGCATCTGCCCCAACCGGGCGAGAATCTGCGGGAGTTGGCGCGGGTGGTCCGGCCGGGCGGACAGCTGGCGCTCTTCCATCCCATCGGCAGGGCGGCCCTCGCCACCCGCCAGGGCCGTCGGATCACCGAGGACGATCTGCGCGCCGAGCCCAACCTCCGTTCCCTGCTGGCCGGTTCGGGCTGGCGGATGGTCTCGTACGTGGACGAGGACGCCCGCTTCCTCGCACTGGCCGTCCGCCGGGACTGAGCTCGCTCAGGGCCGGGAGGCGCGGCCCGTACGAAGGCGGCGGGGTTGGAACATGGTGTCCGGGCCGCGGCCGCGGAGGGTCGCGAGCCGTTTCCCTTTCCGTCGCCGCAGGTCCAACTCCGCGCGAGGATGAAAGACTTGGAAGATCGGCGGCGACCGCCGCCAGGGGAAAGGTGGTCCGGGTGTTCAGCAGACTCCGCAGGCTCCGTACGTTCCTCGCACCCCGACCCGGGGACGCGCCGCCCGTCCGGCCGCACGCGCGGCAGCACAACATCTTCGAGGCCGCGGCGGTCTATGTGGCCGGGTGCGCGGAGGACGATCAGGAGCAGATGGACGAGGCGGTGACCTGGGTGTCCCCGGAGGCGCTGTCCTTCGGAATAAGCGAACTGGCCTGCCGTGCGGTGATCGCCCTCGCCCGCGAGCGGGACGAGTCGCCGCAGACGGTGGCCCGCAGTCTCCTCGGCCTGCCCGCCGCGTGACGTCGATCGCGCCGGCGCATGCCCTGAGGGGACCCCCGTGCGGAATGGACCGAAACATTTTCGCCACCGCGAGCCCTCGACGACCGGGTTACCCACTGGTTATGGTGCGCCGACGAACGATCGGATGGGGAGGGTGACGTGGCCGGGACGGACGAAGCCGTCGATGATGACGCGCTGTATGTGCTGACCGCGGTGCTGCTGACGCCAGCGCAGTTCCCGAGCGTGCTCGGCGACGACTTCCCGGCCGCGTGCGCCGCGCTGGGTCTGGAGCCGTACGCCCGGGGGTACGGCCTCGTGCTCGGTCAGGACTCCGACGGTGCCCGCTGGACGGTCGCGATCGACGATGTGTCGCTCGTCGCCGTCGCCATCGCGTCCTGGGACTGCGGGATGGAGTACGAGCTGTCCCCCAATGAACGCACGGTGGTCGCCGCGCTCCCCGGCTGGCCGCTGCCCGTCGCGGTCTCCGCGCCCGGTGTGCCCGCGCCGCACGATCCGGCGCCCGAGGAGGGCGACCGGCCGCCGCTGGCGCCGCCCGGCACCGAGGAGTGGGGGCCCGCGCAGCGCCGCCTCGGGGCGGACGAGATCGCGCTCCAGTGGGCGGAATGGCGCCAGCAGATCGGCGACGACGAGACATCGGCCTCGCCTGACACCCCCGAGGGCGAACCCAAGGCACCGCACGAAGGCGTGCAGCGGGCGCTCAAGGAAGCGCACGGCTATGTCGAGTCGCCGCCGCCGGTTGGGCGGGTCCGTTCCAGCTTCGCGCCCGGCGGCGCGCGCACCCTGCGTGCCGACGGTCCCGGCTGGTCCATGGTCGCCAGGACCGACGACATCGCCTTTGTGCTGCTGGACGAGGAGCCCCGCGAGGTGCTGCCGGTGGGTCGCGGGCCGCAGCTGCCCGCGCTGCTCGCTGCGCTCGACAAGATGGCGGTGCGCCCGGCCTGAGCGGTGCGCCTGGCCCGAGCGGTGCGCCCGGCCCGAGCCGGCGGCCGTCGCCCCTCAGGGTTTCGGCGCCGGTCCCGTCAGCAGCGCTGCCAGCGCTGTGTCCGGATCCGGATGGGCGCGCAGCGCCTCGACCTCCCCGAGCCATGGTTCCTGCCACGACGTGGTGCGGCCGATCCGGTTCACGAGGTGGAGGGCGCAGCGGCCCGCAGCCGGTGTGCCGCGTTCCCGCAGCCACCGGACACAGCCCAGCAGCGTCCGGGGGTCGTTGTCGAGTGCGAAGGTGTGGTCGTCGTCCAGGGGCAGCCGCTCGGGCCGGTCCTCGATCAGCCTCAGCAGCCGCTTCCACGGGGCGGGCGCCGGATCTCCGTTCCGTACGGACGCGAGTGCGGCTGCCCAGCGCAGACGCGCGGAACGGGCGAACAGCCCTGCGTCCTCCAGGATCTCGGCCACCGGATCGGCGAGTGGCAGCGGATCCGAGGCCGCCGGAAACCGGCAGAGCGCGGCGGCACAGCTGTCGAGCCGCCGTAGCGCCCACGCTCTGGTGTGCGGCTTCTCGTCGCGCGTCCGCTCCAGCAGGGTGCGGAGGGCCTCGATGAGGGGCCCGCTCGCCCGCTCGTCTCCGCCGTGCCCGCCCAGATGCGTGACGGCCGACGTCCACACGGAGTCGCTGTGCGCGGGCCCCAGAACGGCCGCGGCCAGCGCCGTGTACGCGGTCTCCCGGTCCGCGGCCGACCAGGTGGGCAGGGCGGAGCACACGGCGTGCCCGAGCTCCTTGTCGGCCTCCTCGCAGGAGTCGAGGAGCCCTGCGAGGAACCGGGTGTACGCGGCGTGCGCCGTGCGCGGGACGGCATCGGGCCTCGCCGTGATCACCACATCCCGGACAGCCGGTTCCCGCACGTGGTCCCGCAGCCGCTGCGCGACGTCCTTCCGTGAGCTGCCTGGTGGCGCGCGGCGAGCTCCCGGGCCAGGTTCCCCGTCCGCTCGCGTATCCGTGGGCGAGGTGTTCCGCCACGGCCATCGGGGCGGTGCGGGCGAGCCTGCCGAGGACTCCGGGCGGGGGCTCACAGGCGGGGAGCCACTGCGCGACCGTCTCCGGCGAGCATGCGGTGAGCAGGTACGCCGCCTCCTGACCGCCCTGCCGTTCGTGCACGCGCGCTACGAGAGAGTCGGCGAGGTGGGTGCGGCGGCTGAGCCCGAGGACCCGGTATGTCTCGTGGCGTACGGCTCTGATCTCGCTCAACGCGAGCCCGGCCAGGGTCGCATCAGGGACCGGGAGCCGGATCGCCGCCGAGAGCGCACGACGGCGCAGCAGGGGATCGGCGAGAGCTGTGGCCACCGCTTCGAGATCGCGGCGGGCGACTGCGAGGAAGAGCGCCGTGTGGCGCTGGTCCGGGTCGCCTGCGTCCAGTGCGCGCTTGAGTGCGGCATAGGCGTCCGGGGCGAGAGCCCGTGCGTAGCGCGCAAGGGCGCTGGAACGGGCAGGGAAGGGCAGTGCGTCGAAGTGAGCCGTCAGCCGCGCCGGAGTGAGCGGCTCGGGCTGGGGCGGGGTCTGGGGTGTTCGGGGTCCGGCCATCAGCGATCACCGAGAGATCGCGAGGCCCCCCTTCCAGTCATCATGCACGTCATACTCACAGCAGAAGGATCACGGGTGCAACGGATTTGGCGTCGCGCAGGGTTTACGGGGAGGAGCCGGCATGCCGGACAGTGCAGCGGAGGGACAGGGCGGGCTGGTCGAGTGCCGCCCGGTCGGCCGGGTCGTCGGCGGTCGCAGCCTCGTGGAGGACGACGACTGGGGACGGGAGAGCGCGGTGATCCGATTGGACGGCGCGCAGTTCGGGCCCGAGGTGCTGTTCGGTCTCGAGGACTTCTCGCATCTGGAGGTCGTTTTTCACTTCGACCGGGTGGCACCGGAGAAGATCCAGACGGGCGCTCGTCACCCGCGCGGCAATACGGAGTGGCCGCTGGTGGGGATCTTCGCGCAGCGGGGGAAGAACCGGCCCAATCGGCTGGGGGTTTCGCGCTGCCGCCTGGTGAAGGTCGAGGGGCTCGACATCCATGTGACGGGTCTTGACGCGGTGGCCGGCACGCCGGTTCTGGACCTCAAACCGTATATGGCGGAGTTCGGGCCGATCGGTGAGACGGTGCAGCCGCGCTGGTCGGTGGAGCTGATGCGCGACTACTACTGAGCTGCCGCACGGCGCCGCCCGCGGATCGTCCGCGGGCGCTGTGCCGTGCCGTGCCGGTGATCGATTTCGGCGCCACCCGGCACGGCCCACGAGCTGCGGGTCAGCGGCCGATCTCCTTGCGGGAGACACGGCGCAGCCTGCGGCGCTGGCTGGGGTCCAGCATGAAATACGCCACCGCCGGCACTCCGACGACCACCAGCAGCGACAGCCAGAATCCGATCAACGGCATCAGGAGCAGGCCTACGGCCACTCCCCCTATGACGAGCTTCGTACGTGTCGACATGTTCGACGCCTCCTCCGCGGCCCGGGCCGCTCCTGCGGTGAGAACGTGCGCGCACGTTCCACGGTTCCACTATGCGCTGGTCCGCTGCGCTTCGCCGACCCGTCCCGTGACCCAGGGGTACCGCCGTGTACACCCTGCCAGTCCGAGTGGGCCACGTCACATTCGTGTCGCCTCCGTTCGGAGCCGGCGGGGAGTACCCTCGGCGGCTCCGGCCCCCAGTAGTCAAATTTGAGGAATGCGTCATCGCTGTGCAGAGACCCCCCGCGGCAACGCCCTCCCCGACCACCGAAGCCCTCACCGAACTCGCCCGCTGCTCCGCCGTCTTCATGCCCGGAGATCCGCCGCGTACGGGACGTATCGCCTTCTGGCGTACTGACGGCGGCGAACTCTCCACCACGCCCGGCTCCGTCGAGCGGCTGACCGTGGTCGGCGACGACGCCGGCACGCACGCCGTACAGGCTCTGCTGCTGCCCGTACGGGACGCACTGCCGGTGCTCACCAGGGCGCGGGCCGGTGCGGACGTCTCGCCCGCGGCCGCCTTCTGGGGCGCGGCGGCGCTCCTCGCCCTTCAACTCGCCGCGCGCGGACTGCTGTTGCCGGGGCTGACCGCCACCGATCACGACGCCTGGCGGGTCGGGCCGCTGACCCCGGAGGATCTGGAACGGGTACGTACGCTCGCGGCCTCGATGCCGCCCACCGCGCACTGCGTGCCGCTCGACGCGAGGGCCCAGCCGCTCCTGCTGCCCGACCCGGAGCGGCTGCTGCGGGCGTTCCTCGACGCTGTCGCCGACGGTCTGCCCCGCACACCGGCCGCACCGATCGCCGCGGGCGGCCCCGCCTTTGCCGGCCTCGAGCCGCAGCGGCTGCCCGAACAGCGCGCCTGGGCGGCGGACGTCGCCGCGGGCCATGACGCGGGCGTACGGCTCTCCCTGCGCATCGAGGTGCCCCGGCTCGAACAGGCCGAGGGCGAGCGTCCGGCCTTCCGCGCCGTCCTGCAGCTGCACAGCGTCAGCGATCCAACCGTGGTCGCCGATGCCGCCGATCTGTGGGCGGGGGGATCCGGTGCGGCCTTCGGGCCGCGCGCGCGGATGGACGCCCTGCTCGCGCTGCGCCGCGCCGCCCGCGCCTGGACGCCGCTGAATCCACTGCTCCATGCCCCAGTGCCGGACGCGGTCGAACTCGCAGACGAGGAGGTGACCGAGCTCCTTGGCGAGGCCGCCGGGGCGCTTGCGGCGACGGGCGTGCAGGTGCACTGGCCGAAGGAGATGGCACGCAAGCTCACCGCGCGCGCCGTGATCGGCCCTCCACAGGAGTTCGACGGCCCGCACAAGGACGACTCGGGGCTGCCGTCCTTCCTGTCCGCCAACGCCCTGCTCGCCTTCAACTGGTGGTTCTCGCTGGGCGATCAGCGGCTGACCCGCGAGGAGCTGGACCGCCTCGCCGAGGCCAGTCGGCCCGTTGTGCGACTGCGCGACCAGTGGGTGCTCATCGACCCGGCGGAGGCCCGGCGCGCCCGCGAGAGCCAGGACCGCAAACTGACCCCGGTCGACGCGCTCGGCGCGGTACTCACCGGCTCCACCGAGGTCGACGGACGCCGCGTCGACGTCGAAGCCTCCGGCTGGCTGGCGCGGCTGCGTGACCAACTCGCCGATCCCGAGGGCGGCCGGCCGGAGATCGGCCCGCCGGCGGCCCTCGCCGCGACCCTGCGCGACTACCAGCTGCGTGGTCTCAACTGGCTGAACCGGATCACCTCGCTCGGCCTCGGCGGCTGTCTCGCCGACGACATGGGCCTGGGTAAGACCATCACGCTCATCTCGCTGCATCTGCACCGCCAGACGGACGAGTCGGCCGCGGGCCCCACCCTCGTCGTAGCTCCGGCGTCCCTGATGGGCAACTGGCAGCGCGAAATCGAGAGGTTTGCGCCCGGCACACCTGTACGCCGCTTCCACGGCGCATCGCGCAGCCTCGCCTCCCTCGCCGACGGGGAGTTCGTGCTCACGACATACGGCACGATGCGACTCGACGCCGAGAAACTGGGCCTGGTGGCGTGGGGCCTGGTCGTCGCCGACGAGGCGCAGCACGTCAAGAACCCGTACTCCACCACCGCCAGGCAGCTGCGCACCATCGGCGCGAAGGCGCGCGTCGCGCTCACCGGCACCCCCGTCGAGAACAACCTCTCCGAGCTGTGGGCGATCCTCGACTGGACCACGCCCGGACTGCTCGGCAGGCTCGGCACCTTCCGTACCCGCTATGCGCGAGCGGTGGAAGGCGGCAACGATCCCGCGGCAGCCCGGCGACTCTCCGCGCTGGTACGGCCGTTCCTGCTGCGCCGGCGCAAGTCGGACCCGGGCATAGCGCCCGAGCTGCCGCCCAAGACCGAGACCGACCGGGCCGTTTCGCTGACCAGGGAACAGACCGGGCTGTACGAGGCAGTGGTGCGGGAGACCCTCGCCGCGATCTCCGAGGCGGACGGCATGGAGCGGCGCGGTCTGGTCGTCAAGCTGCTGACCGCCCTCAAGCAGATCTGCAACCACCCGGCGCAGTATTTGAAGGAGCAGCGGCCGCGGATCCCGGGCCGCTCCGGGAAGCTGGAGCTGCTCGACGAGCTGCTCGACACGATTCTGCTCCAGGACGCGAGCGTGCTGATCTTCACCCAGTACGTACAGATGGCGCGGCTGCTCGAACAGCATCTGGCGGCGCGCGGGGTGGAGACTCAGTTCCTGCACGGCGGCACGCCGATCGCCGGGCGAGAGGCGATGGTGCAGCGCTTCCAGGACGGTGAAGTGCCTGTCTTCCTGCTCTCGTTGAAGGCCGCGGGCACCGGACTGAATCTGACCCGCGCCGAGCATGTCGTGCATTACGACCGCTGGTGGAACCCGGCCGTCGAAGCGCAGGCCACCGACCGTGCGTACCGCATCGGCCAGCACCGCCCCGTCCAGGTCCACCGGCTGATCGCCGAGGGAACCATCGAGGACCGGATCGCGGCCATGCTGGCGCGCAAACGGGAGCTGGCGGACGCGGTCCTCGGCTCCGGCGAAGCCGCGCTGACCGAACTGACCGAACTGACCGAACTGACCGACGCAGAGCTGGCGGATCTGGTGGAGCTGCGAGGGAGCGGATGATGAGCGGCACAGACGAGGTTCACGGCCGGGACGACAACGAGCGGACCTTCGCCGCCCTGGCGCCCGCGCACGGCCGCAGCTTCGCCCAGACCTGGTGGGGCCAGTCCTGGCTCAAGGCTCTCGAGGACACGGCGCTCGACGGCAAGCAGCTGAAGCGGGGCCGACGGCAGGCGCGCGAGGGCGCGGTCGGGGCGGTTACGGTGCGCCCCGGGCGGATCACCGCTGTCGTACGGGACCGGGACGGCACCCCGCAGCGCAGCGATGTGCTGCTCCAGGAGCTGAGCGATGCCGAGTGGGACGGCTTCCTCGACATGGCAGTCGACCGGGCGGGGCACATCGCGGCCCTGCTGGACCGGGAGATGCCGCCGCACCTGGTGGAGGACGCGGCGGCGGCCGGGGTCGAACTCCTGCCGGGGATCGGCGACGTGGAGCCTGAGTGCACCTGCGGGGCATGGGACCACTGCCCGCACACGGCGGCACTCTGCTACCAGGTGGCGCGACTGCTCGACCAGGATCCGTTCGTGCTGCTGCTGATGCGAGGGCGCTCGGAGCGCCGTCTCCTCGATGAGCTGCAGATACGGAGCATGGCGCGGGCGACCGCGGCGGCACCGGAGCCCGAACCGGCTCAAACACCCGAGGGCGTGCGGGCCGACGAGGCGTTCGCGGCAGGGGACATCCGGCCGCCGCTGCCCGCTCTTCCGCCACTGCCGGACGAACCGGGGCTGCCGCCCGCTCTGGACACCGAGACCCCTCCGGCGCCCGGGGTCGACGCGGCGGCGCTGGAGTTCCTTGCCGCGGATGCGGCGGCGCGGGCGCACCGCATGCTCACCGAAGCGCTCTCTTCGGCACATCAACAGCATTCCTCCGAGGTGGAGTTGACTCCGGCCGCGGACGCGGTGCGGCTTTCGGCCGCGGCGCCGGGACCGGCGATCGCCGGACGTCTGGCGACGGGCACGGGCCGCGGGCTCGCCGAACTGGACCTGGCCGTACGCGCCTGGCACTTCGGCGGTGCCACCGCGCTCGCGGCACTGGAGGAGGAGTGGACGCCCGAGCCGGAGCTTCTCGCCCGGGCGAGGACGGCCCTCGCCGAGGCATGGGAGGAGACCGAACGTCCGCAGCTGCGTCCACTCGGCTCCGGCCGCTGGACGGTTGTGGGCGCCGATGCACAGCTGCGCCTCGGGCAGGACGGCCGCTGGTGGCCCTGTCGCAAGGAGCGGGGCCGCTGGGCGCCGGCCGGTCCCGCCGACCACGATCCGGCGGCGGCACTGGCGGATGCCCTGGCCGAGACAGGCTGAACAGCCCGGCCCGCGTGCGTGATGGCAGTGCGTCGGGCGGTGTTCATCCCGATGTCCCACGGCGTTCGGGAGGAGCGCTCAGCCTGGCCTCTGTCACATGATCCGTCGGCCAGGAGGCCCCATGTCCCCGCATGCGCACAAGCAGCGCACCGTACGCCGTTCCTTCGCCGTGGGGCTGCCGATCGCCCTGCTCGCGGCGATCGCCGTGGCCGGGACCGCCACGGGCGTGCCGGGTCACGAGGGCGGCGAGGACGGCGGACAGAAGCGGGCTCCGCGCGTCGTGGGCAGCGCGGTGCTCGGGGACGTGCCGCTGGGCCGGTTCAGCAATGCGCTGCTGCCCGGTTCGGTCGCCGACGACCGGGGGGTCGACCTCGGCGGCATCGGCAGCGACATCTACCCCGCGGGCCGCAAGGGCGAGTTCTGGACGGTGACCGACCGCGGTCCCAACGGCCAGATCAAGGTGGACGGCACAAAGCGCCGTACCTTCCCCGTCCCCGGCTTCGATCCGGCGATCGTCAAGGTCCGCGTCGTCGGCGACCACGTACATGTGGTCAAGGCGATCGCGATCACCACACGGTCCGGCAAGGCCGTCACCGGTCTCTCCAACCAGGCCGCGCGGGACGAGGCTCCGTACACGTACGACGCGAAGACCCCGCTCTCGTACCACCCGAACGGCCTCGACACCGAGGGCATCGTGCGTGCCGCGGACGGCACCTTCTGGCTCGCCGACGAGTACGGCCCGTCCCTCGTGCATGTCTCCGCCCAGGGCAACGTGCTCGCGCGCCATGTGCCCAGGGGCTTGAAGCTCCAGGGCGCCGACTATCCGGTGGTGGAGTCGCTGCCGGGCATTGTGCTCCAGCGCAAGACCAACCGGGGCTTCGAGGGGCTGGCCCAGCTCCCCGGTGGCGACCTGGTGCTCGCGGTGCAGAGCCCGCTGTCCGTGCCGGACACGGCCGCGGGCGAGAAGTCCCGCAACGCGCGGCTGCTGCGCTTCTCGCCGAAGAAGCGCGCCGCGACGGCGGAGTACGCCTATCGCTTCGACGCGGTGGACGTCGTCGACCCGGGCGAGGACGACACCTCGGAACTCAAGATCTCCTCGCTCGTGGCCATCGGGCGCGACAGCATGCTGGTCCAGGAGCGCACGGACAGGACCTTCCGGCTGCACCGCGTCACGTTGCCGCACGGCGCGGGCATCCTGGGCGGCGCATGGGACGACCCGGCGACCTCCCCCTCGTACGAGCAGCTCGATGACCCCTCGGCGGCGGGCGTGCCGGTGCTCCGCAAGAGTCTGGTGGCCGACTTCGGCAAGGTCGCGGGCGTTCCCGGCAAGATCGAAGGTGTCGCGCTGGTGGGCCGGGACACCCTCGCACTCATCAACGACAACGACTTCGGCATGACGGACGGCCCCGATGCCTTCGACGCAGGGGGCCGCCTGGTGGACAGCGGCATCGAGACGACGGTGACGTACGTGCGCCTGCCGCGGCCGCTGCGCGGCTGACCGAGCGGCGGGGGCGGAGGGTGGCCCGCCTCATCACGGGCGGCCTTCATTCGGGTGCGCCGGCCCAGGCGGTCAGCGCACGGACTCGCTCTGTGTGCCGGGTGTGCGCATCGGTGGTGCGGGTGGCCCAGGCGACATGGCCGTCGGGGCGTACGAGGACTTCGGCCACGCCGTCAAGGTCCGGGTGGTCGTCGTGCTCGGTGACGGAAACAACGGCGACTCGGGCACCCCACCCCGGGCCGGCGGTCTGTTTGACGCAGGTGTCCGCAGCCTCGAGGTGGAGCAGGACGAAGCGACCCGCGTGAAGGAGTTCGTAGACCCTTGCCGCCTCGCAACCGTCCGCGCTCAGCGTGATGTCGGGCATGCGCCGACCCACCAGGGGATCGGCGCCGGCGACCGCGGGCGGGTAGGTGGTGTCGAGAGCGGACACCTGCCCGGCCAGGCGGCGGTTGACCTCCTTGATGCCCAACAGCTCGTCCAGCAGCGCGCGCAGGGCCGTCGCGGGACGCTGGTACTGGGGCACGAGGGTCAACTCTGCAAGCAGCGTCTGCACTTCGGTGTTCGCGGTGACCGCCTGCCCGATCGGGTGGCGCTCCTCGTGGTAGCTGTCGAGCAGGCCGGGCGGCGCCCATCCCTGAATCTCGGCGGCCAGTTTCCAGCCCAGGTTCATCGCATCCTGGAGTCCGGTGTTGAGCCCCTGTCCGGCCGCGGGGAAGTGGATATGGGCGGCGTCGCCGGCCAGCAGAATGCGATCGGAGCGGTAACTCGCGGCGAGCCGGGTGGCATTGCCGAACCTGGAGAGCCACCGGGGCGCTGCGACACCGCAGTCGGTGCCGCAGATCCGTATCAGCGAGGCACGGAACTCTTCCAACGTCACCGGCTCGGCGGCGGGCGTGCGGATCCGCTCCGGATCCAGGAGGACGAACCGGGTCAGCCCACCCTCCAGCGGGGCGATGATCACGCCACGCTCCCGGGCCCGGTCGAGGTTGCCGGGGTCAGCAACCGCAAAGTCGCCGAGCATCCCGGTCAGTGACTCGTCAGTCCCCGGGAAGTCGATGCCGGCTGCCCGCCTGACGAAGCTCCGCCCGCCGTCGCACCCGACCGCGTACTTGGAACGTATGGTCTCGACGCCGCTGGGGCCGTGCACCTCGGCCTCGACGCCCTCGGTGTCCTGACGCAGCCCGACCACCCGGTGACCGCGAAGGATCTCCACGCCGAGCTCCCGTGCGCGCTCATCCAGCAGCGCCTCGGTGCGCGCCTGGGCCAGGAAGAGGGTGTATCCGTGCCGGGATTCCAGGGCGGTGAAGTCCAGCCTTGTGTTCAGGCCGGCGAAGTGCCAGCCGGGCATGTGCGGGCCCAGGGCGAGGAAGCGGTCGGCCAGCCCCCGCAGGTCCATCAGTTCGACACTGCGCGGGTGCAGGGTCAGTGCCCTGGAGTCCCGCTGGGGCTCGGTACGCCGCTCGACGACCCGTACGCGTATGCCGGCCAGCGCCAGTTCACCGGCGAGCAGCAGCCCGGTCGGGCCGGCTCCCACGACGATCACATCGATGTCCATCGGTGCTTCCTCCCGCATTTAGTGAACAGTGTTCACGTGAACGTTGTTCACTATAGTGAGATCCATGAGCTCCCCGTCAACCCCCCGCCGCACCGAAGCCGCCGCCCGGGCGCCGCGAGGCCGCCCGGCGCGACTGGACCAGGCACGCACCGTCGAGACCGCCCTGGAACTGCTGGACGAGGCCGGGCTCGACGCACTCACCATGCGGCGGCTGGCCGACGCCATGGGCGTCCAGGCCGGCGCGCTCTACCGCTATTTCGCGACCAAGCAGAACCTGCTGACAGCAATGGCCGAGCGGATGCTCGCCGCCTGTGCGGACCCGCCGCCGACACAGGAAGACTGGACCGAGCGGCTGGCCGGCCTGGCCCGCCGGATGCGCACGGCGCTGCTCGGCCACCGCGACGGCGCGCGCGTTCATGCCGGAACCCACTCGACGGGCGAGAACACCCTGGGCTTCGCCGACACCCTGGTCGGCACTCTGCGCGAGGCAGGCTTCACCGCCGACGATGCGGCTCGGGCGGCCTACGCGATCGTCCACTTCACGATCGGCCACACCCTCGAAGAACAAGCCGCGCTGCCTCATGGGGCGAACGATGCGGCGGCAGACGTCGAGTCCTTGCGCAAGGCACTGGCACAGGGCCACTTCCCTCATCTGACCGCGGCCGCTCACGTGCTCACCAGCACCGACTTCGCAGCCCACTTCGAGTACGGGCTTCGCCTGCTCATTGGGGGGTTGCGGGAAGAATCAACGCGCCTTCGGGCGAGGCCCACCACATAGGGGCCCGCGGCATCCGTGCGGAACCGGTTCTCTCCGCCGCCACCCCCTGACTCCCCCGCCGGAGACATCCGCCTCGTGAACTTCGCCTGACGCGAGCACGCTTGTCGGCCTTAGCGGCCTGGGCCACGATGGGCGCAGGAGGCCGAGTTGAGCGACGCATGGGTGGCTCTTGAGTCCGGCGCGGATCCCACGGAGCGGATCGCCGAGCTGCGCAGGGCGTACGACGCGTATCTGACGGCGGGACGGGTCGAGCGGCCGGTACGTTCCGTGGTCGCCGAATCCTGGCGGCGCTCGGCCCGTGCGCACGTCAGCCCGGAGGGCACAGCGGGTGTCGAGCTGGACGCCGAGGCGCTGGCGGCGTACCGCGAGAATCATCCGCTGGCGCGGGTGATGCCGCTGGTCAGGGAGCTGATGGGGGCTTATGCCCGGGACGGCGAGCATCTGGTTGCGGTCTGCGACGCGCACGGGCGGCTGCTGTGGGTCGAAGGGCCCGCTGCCACGCGCAGCAAGGCGGACGGGATGAACTTCGTGCCGGGCGCCCGCTGGGCCGAGACGGTCGTCGGGACGAACGCCCCGGGCACGGCGATCACCGTGGACCGGCCGGTGCAGGTGTTCGCCGCCGAGCACTTCCGGCGGCCCGTGCAGGCCTGGACGTGCGCCGCCGCCCCGGTCCACGACCCGGCCACCGGGCGGCTGCTCGGCGCGGTGGACATCACCGGCGGGGACCGGCTGGCGCATCCGCACAGCCTCGCGTTCGTGGGGGCGGTGGCGCGGGCGGCCGAGTCGCAGCTGGCGCTTCTCGCCCCGCCGCCCGTCGCGGACAGTGTGCGGCTGTCGGCGCTGGGCAGGGACGAGGCGCTGCTGGTTGCCGGCGGGCGCAAGGTGCGCCTGAGCCGCCGCCACAGCGAGATCCTGGTGCTGCTGGCCCACCGCCCCGAGGGCGTCGGCGGCGACGAGCTGCTGGTCGAGCTGTACGAGGACGAGTCGGTCACCCCGGTCACCCTGCGGGCCGAGCTTTCGCGGCTGCGCGGGCTGCTGGGACCGGAGCTCCTGCGCTCGCGCCCTTACCGGCTCGCGGTGCCGGTCGACGCGGACTTCGACACGGTGACCCGGCGGCTGGTCTCGGGGGCGGTGACCGGGGCGCTGAGCGCCTACGCCGGTCCGCTGCTGCCCGCTTCGCAGGCGCCCGCGGTGGCGAGGCTGCGCCACCGTCTGGAGGATCAGCTGCGGGCGGCGCTGATCGCACGCGGTGATCCGGGACTGCTGGCCGACTGGGCGTACAGCCCGTGGGGCGAGGACGATCTTCCGGTGTGGCGGGCGCTCGCCGCCGCGCTCCCTATACAGCAGCGTCCGTCCGCGCTCGCGCGCGTACGCGAACTGGATGGCTGGCAGGGAACGTGACAGTCATTCGAACACCTGCGCCGTTTACATTCCCCATCGGCTGACCCGCCCACGCTGCGGACACGGCCCGATCTCCTTACTGTCAATGGGTGGAGCACCACAGGGCATGACCCGGCCGGCCCCGCGTCCGCTGCCCGGCCATCCGAACCCGGAGGAGCCCTCATGCCGGAGCTGTTCATAGGCGGTCAGTGGACCGCGGCGCTCGACGGGCAGGTGCGCGAGATCCGCTGCCCCGCGGACGGCACTCTCGTCGCGACCGTGGACGAGGCCGGGCCGAAGGACGCCGCCGCGGCGATCGCCGCGGCCCGTGACGCCTTCGACAGCGGACCATGGCCCGGCACCCCGGCCGCCGAGCGCGGCCGGCTGCTGCTGCGCGTCGCCGAGCTGCTGGAGCGCGACAAGGACGCACTCGCCCGCGCCGAATCCCTGGACACCGGGAAGCGGCTGGTGGAGAGCGAGTACGACATGGACGACATCGCGAACTGCTTCCGCTACTTCGGCAATCTGACAGCCGCCGGCGGCCACGACCGGATCGTCGACACGGGCAACCCCCAAGCGGACAGCCGGATCGTCCACGAGCCGGTCGGCGTGTGCGCGCTGATCACCCCCTGGAACTATCCGCTGCTGCAGACCGCCTGGAAGGTCGCGCCGGCCCTCGGCGCGGGCAATACCTTCGTTCTCAAGCCCAGCGAACTGACCCCGCACACGGCCATCATCCTGATGCGCCTGCTGGCCGAGGCGGGGCTGCCGGACGGGGTCGCCAATCTGATCCTCGGCGCGGGTCCCGTCGCGGGCGCGCCGCTGAGCGCGGACCCGCGGGTCGACCTGGTCTCGTTCACCGGCGGGCTCGTCACCGGACGCCGCATCATGGCGGCCGCGGCACCCACCGTGAAGAAGGTCGCCCTGGAGCTGGGCGGCAAGAATCCCAACATCGTCTTCGCGGACGCCGACTTCGACACCGCGGTCGACTATGCGCTGCTGGCAGTGTTCCTGCACTCCGGCCAGGTCTGCTCGGCCGGAGCACGGCTACTGGTCCAGGACGAGCTGCACGACAGGTTCGTCGACGCGGTGGTGGCGCAGGCGAAGCAGATCCGGCTCGGCGGACCCTTCGACCCGAACGCCCGCGCCGGGCCGCTGATCTCCGCCGCCCACCGCGACAAGGTCGAGGCCTATGTGGCCGCAGGAATCGCCGAGGGCGCGGTGCTGCGCTGCGGCGGCGCGCGGCCCGACGACCCGGCGCTGCGGGACGGCTTCTACTACCTGCCGACGGTGCTGGACGACTGCGCCCCTGGCATGTCCGTGGTACGGGACGAGTCGTTCGGCCCGGCCCTCACCGTCGAGACGTTCCGCGACGAGGAGGAAGCGGTCGCGCTCGCCAATGACACCGTCTACGGGCTGGCCGGGGCCGTCTGGTCGCAGGATGTCGATCAGTCGCACCGGGTGGCGTCCCGGCTGCGCGCCGGAACCGTATGGATCAACGACTTCCATCCGTACGTACCGCAGGCGGAGTGGGGCGGCATGAAGCAGTCCGGCTTCGGCCGCGAACTCGGCCCCACGGGACTGGCGGAGTACCAGGAGGCCAAACACATGTGGCGCAACCTCGCCCCACGCCCGCAGAGGTGGTTCGTATGAGCGGCGACACCGGCAGCGGCCGGGACGGCACAGATCCCGCCGGCAGCGGCAGGGACCGGGACAGCTCGGGGCCCGCCGACGACGGCAGACACCGGGATCAGGGAGGGCCCCCCGAACGGCTCACGGTGCAGGGCAGCCGCGCCGACGGGCTCCTGGCACAGGGCAAGCATGACGACGACGCGCTCGGCGCCCTCGGCTACAAGCCCGAACTCAAGCGCACCCTCGGCAATTTCCACACCTTCGCCGCCGGGATCAGCTACATCTCCATCCTGACCGGCACCTTCCAGCTCTTCTACTTCGGCGTCGCCTTCGGCGGACCCGCGTACTGGTGGTCCTGGCCGATGGTCTTCGTCGGCCAGCTGATGGTGGCCCTGTGCTTCTGCGAGCTCGCCGCCCGCTACCCGGTCGCCGGGTCCGTCTACAACTGGGCCAAGACCATGGGCGGTCCGCACGTCGGCTGGCTCGGCGGCTGGATGATGATGACGGCGACCATGGTGACGCTCTCCGCCGTGGCCCTCGCCTATCAGATCACGCTGCCGCAGATCGACGACTGGTTCCAGTTCGTGGGCGACGGCACCGGCAAGACCGACGCGGCTGCCAATGCCGTTCTGCTGGGCACGGTCCTCATCCTGTTCTCCACCCTGGTGAACGCCTTCGGCGTCAAGCTCATGGCCACCGTCAACTCCGCGGGTGTGTTCATCGAACTGATCGCCGCCGTCACCCTCGTCGTCCTCCTCGCTGCCCATATCACCCGCGGCCCCAGCAGCGTCCTGACCGAGACGTACGGCCTCGGCAGCGGCGAGAGTCTCGGCTACTTCGGCGCGTTCCTCACCGCCTCGCTGGCCTCCGCCTATGTCATGTACGGCTTCGACACGGCGTCCTCGCTCGGCGAGGAGTCACACGATCCGAGCCGCAACGCGCCGCGCGCGATCCTGCGGGCCCTCGTCGCATCGTTCGTCATCGGCGGCCTGATCCTGCTCTTCGCCCTGATGGCCGTGCCGAACCTGAAGGCGAAGGAGCTCTCCACGGAAGGTCTGCAGTACGTCGTGCTGGAGACACTCGGCTCGACCATCGGCGAGATCGTGCTGTGGTGCGTGGTCATCGCCATCACCGTCTGCGTACTGGCCGTGCAGGCTGCGGGCATCCGGCTGATGTTCGCGATGGCGCGGGACAACAACCTGCCCGCCGGCTCGCTGCTGGCACGCGTCAGCCCGCGATTCAAGACGCCGGTGGTGCCCGCCGTGGTGATCGGTCTGGTGGGCGTCGTCATCCTGGTCATCAACATCAACCAGCCGCAGATCTTCTCGGTGATCACCAGCATCGCGATCATCATGATCTATGTGGCCTATCTGCTGGTCACCGTCCCCATGCTGATCCAGCGGCTGCGCGGCAGATGGCAGCCCGCCGAGGGCAAGTTCTCGCTCGGCAGGTTCGGACTGCCCGTCAACATCCTGGCCGTGCTGTGGGGCGCGGCCATGTCCATCAACCTCGCCTGGCCGCGCGCCGAGGTCTACAACGCCACCGGCCCGCAGCACTGGTATCTGCGCTGGGGCGCATTCCTGTTCATCGGCGTCGTCGCTCTCGGCGGCTTCGCCTACTACTGGTTCGTGCAGCGGCACCGTACGGGAGTGCTCGCCGAACACCGTGCCGTCGTCGCGGAGGAGCCGCCGCCGGCCGCCTCCTGACTCCCCTTTCGATCCTGGAGAAACGATGTCCGCACAGAGCCCCGTCGACGAGTTCGACTATGTGGTGGTCGGCGGCGGCACGGCCGGTGCCGTCATCGCGGCCCGGCTGACCGAGGACCCGGACGTCAGTGTCTGCGTGCTGGAGGCAGGGCCGTCCGACGTCGGCGACGACAACGTCCTCCGGCTCGAGAGGTGGATGGCCCTCCTGGAGTCGGGTTACGACTGGGACTACCCGGTGGAGCCGCAGGAGAACGGCAACAGCTTTATGCGGCACGCCCGCGCCAAGGTGCTGGGCGGCTGCTCGTCGCACAACTCCTGCATCGCCTTCTGGGCGCCCGCCGAGGACCTCGACGAATGGGGCACGCTGGGCTGTACGGGCTGGAGCGCCAAGGACTGTTTCCCGCTCTACAAGCGTCTGGAGAGCAATGACGCGCCGGGCGAGCACCACGGCCGTTCGGGTCCGGTCACCATCCGCACCGTGCCGCCGCACGACCCGTGCGGAGTCGCACTGCTCGCGGCCTGCGCGGCGGCGGGCATCCCCACCACGCCGTTCAACGCCGGCAGCACGGTGGTGCGCGGCGCGAACCGGTTCCAGATCAACGCCCGTGAGGACGGCACCCGTTCGTCCGCCTCCGTGTCCTATCTGCACCCGATTCTCGGCAGGCGGAGGAACCTGGAGGTACGCACCGGGCTTCAGGCCAAGCGGCTGCTGTTCGGCGACGGGGGACGCTGCACGGGCGTCGAGTACCTGGAGCCGGACACCATCCACAGCGGGTCGGTGGCCGCGCGCCGCGAAGTGATCGTCTCCTGCGGCGCCATCGACTCGCCCAAGCTGCTGATGCTCTCGGGCATCGGACCTGCCGCGCATCTGCGGGAGAGCGGGGTCGAGGTGCGCGTCGACTCCCCCGGCGTCGGCTCCCATTTCCAGGACCACCCGGAGGGCGTGATCATGTGGGAGGCGAAGCAGCCCATGGTCACCTCGTCCACCCAGTGGTGGGAGATCGGCATCTTCGCCGATACACAACCGGGCCTGGACCGGCCCGACCTGATGTTCCACTACGGCTCGGTGCCGTTCGACATGAACACCTACCGGCGCGGATTCCCCACCTCCGACAACGCCTTCTGTCTCACGCCGAACGTCACCTGCGCCCGGTCCATGGGCACGGTGCGCCTGCGCAGCCGCGACTTCCGGGACAAGCCGAAGGTCGACCCGCGCTACTTCACGCACGAGCACGACATCAGGGTGATGACCTACGGCCTGCGGCTCGCCCGCGAGATCGTCGGGCAGGCACCGATGGCCGACTGGGCAGGCAAGGAACTGGCTCCCGGCCCGTCGCTGGAGTCCGACGACGAGTTGTTCTCCTACATCCGCGAGACGCACAACACCGTCTACCACCCGGCGGGCACCGTGCGGATGGGGGCGGTGGACGACGCGGACTCGCCGCTCGATCCGCAGCTGAGGGTCAAGGGAGTCAGCGGGCTGCGGGTTGCCGACGCCTCGATCATGCCGCTCATGCCCAGGGTCAATCCGTGCATCACCACGATGATGATCGGCGAGAAGTGCGCCGACATGATCAAGGGGACCTGAGCGCCGGGCTCACCGCAACCTCCTTGCAACGTCCGGGCTCCTAGCGTCGCGGCGAGCGCCGTCCAAAGACGGACGGCGGCACCCTCTCCGGGAGGCCATGGAGATGACCCGATACGCAGCGCCGGGCAGCGACGGCGCGATCGTCTCGTACGAGTCCCGCTACGCCCACTGGATCGGCGGCGAGTATGTGCCGCCCGCCCGCGGCCAGTACTTCGAGAACCCGAGCCCGGTCAACGGCCGCCCCTTCACCGAGATCGCCCGCGGCACCGCCGAGGACGTCGAACTCGCCCTGGACGCGGCGCACGCGGCCGCGCCCGGCTGGGGCCGTACCGCACCGGCGGAGCGCGCGAGCATCCTCCTGAAGATCGCCGACCGCATGGAGGCGAACCTCGAGAAGCTGGCCGTCGCGGAGAGCTGGGAGAACGGCAAACCCATCCGCGAGACGCTGGCCGCCGACATCCCGCTCGCCATCGACCACTTCCGCTACTTCGCCGGCGCCCTCCGCGCCCAGGAGGGTTCACTGAGCGAGGTCGACGACGACACGATCGCGTACCACTTCCATGAGCCGCTGGGCGTGGTCGGCCAGATCATTCCGTGGAACTTCCCGATCCTGATGGCCACATGGAAGCTGGCACCCGCGCTGGCCGCGGGCAACGCGGTGGTACTCAAGCCCGCCGAGCAGACCCCGGCCTCGATCCACTTCTGGCTGAGCCTGATCGCCGATCTGCTGCCGCCGGGAGTCGTCAACATCGTCAACGGCTTCGGCGTCGAGGCGGGCAAGCCCCTCGCCTCCAGCCCGCGCGTCGCGAAGATCGCGTTCACGGGTGAGACCACCACGGGGCGGCTGATCATGCAGTACGCCTCAGAGAACATCAGGCCCGTCACCCTGGAGCTGGGCGGCAAGTCGCCGAACATCTTCTTCGACGACGTCTGGGCGGCGGACGACGAACTGCGCGACAAGGCCCTCGAAGGCTTCACCATGTTCGCCCTCAACCAGGGCGAAGTATGCACCTGTCCGTCGCGAGCACTGATCCAGCGGGGGCACTACAGCGAGTTCCTGGAGGCGGGCATCGCCCGCACCGAGAAGATCCTCCCGGGCCACCCCCTCGACACCGACACGATGATCGGCGCCCAGGCCTCCAACGACCAGCTCCAGAAAATCCTTTCGTATCTGGACATCGGCCAGCAGGAGGGCGCCAAGATCCTGACGGGCGGTCAGCGAATCGAGTACGACGGCGAGCTGGCGGGTGGCTACTACGTCCAGCCCACGGTCTTCGAGGGTGACAACAGGATGCGGGTATTCCAGGAGGAGATCTTCGGCCCGGTCGTGGCCGTCACATCCTTCTCGGACTTCGACAACGCGATCAGGACGGCGAACGACACGCTGTACGGGCTCGGCGCGGGCGTGTGGACGCGGGACATCAACACGGCCTACCGGGCGGGGCGCGCCATCCAGGCGGGCCGGGTCTGGACGAACTGCTACCACGCCTATCCTGCGCACGCGGCGTTCGGCGGCTACAAGCAGTCCGGGATCGGCCGGGAGAACCACAAGATGATGCTGGAGCACTACCAGCAGACGAAGAACCTGTTGGTGAGCTACTCCCCCAAGAAGCTGGGCTTCTTCTAGGGACCCAAGCGAAGGCGCCTGAACTGGGATTTTGCCCCGTCAGGCGCCTTCTGCCGTTCCGGCCGTGCGTGGGCGAGACGCCCCGCGCGGGGCGTTACCCGTCAGTCGATGCCTTCCCGGCAGGTCGTCCGTTCCAGTCGAGGCAGACGACCAGTGCGTCGTCGTCGAGCGGACTCTCCCCGTGGTGTCCGGCGAGCTCATGCAGCACGGCACTGGGAACCTGCGGCGGTGGGAGAAGTCTCGTGCCGGTCAACGAGCGGGCCAACGCCCGCTCGCCGTAGCGCTCTCCGGCCGGGGAAGAGGCGTCGTACACCCCGTCACTGCCGAAGAGCAGCCGGTCGCCGGGACGCACGGTGAAATGCTGAGGTGTGTAGACGGTGTCCTCGAACATGCCCAGGGGCAGCTGCTGCTCGAAGGAGATCCGGTCGACGGTTCGGTCGCGCAGCCGCCACACGCGGGGTGAGCCGGCGTCGACCGCTTCCACGTCGCCGGTGTTGAGGTCGAAACGCAGCAGCAGTACGGAGACGTGGGCGCGGCCCTGGTACTGGGCGTAGATCGCCTGGTCGGCGAGGGTGGCCTGGCCTGCGAGGTCGAGACCGGCGCGTCTCGCGTTGCGCAGGGCGTTCACGGAGAGGTTGGTGAGCAGGGCGGCTTCGATGCCCTGCCCCATGCCGTTGGTGACGGAGAGCGTCAGGTTTTCGGCGGAGACGGACCAGTCGTAGTTGTCGCCGAAGATCGCGTAGGCCGGTTCCAGGTGCGCGCCCAGGGAGAACTCGGGGCGGGAGCAGGACCGGCCCGGCAGCAGCTGCCACTGCATCTCCGCGGCGAGGGTGAGCCGGGCGGCACGCCGGGCGAGAACATAGAGGTCGGTGTCGCGTTCGGCGACCAGGATCTCGTGACCCAGGGCCTCGCAGATGTGCTGCATCTCCGGCAGGGCTGCCTGCGTGTAGCCGTTCTCCGGCAGCCTCACGGACAGCACGCCCATCCGGTCGCCGCGAATCGTGACCGGGAGGTGCACCTCCACCGACCGGTCGGCGGGATCGCTCGTGACCACCGGTTCCTGGGCCCCGAAGGCGCGGCCTTGCGGGCTGTTGTGGATGGGGACCGGCTCGGTGACAAAGGGCACGGATTCCACGGCCTGGAGGCTGCGCATGCCGTAGTCGGCGAGCCTCAGCTCCACCTTTTCCGCGGCGTACTGCTCGGTGAGCGCGACCGTCACGATGCTGAGCAGGGTGTGGGGCGCGGCCGTGCGCAGCGCCTTCTCCACAGCAGCGAATTTGTCCACGTCATCCTGCTTCTCGTGTAGGCCGGAACCGAGACCCGGCGGGACTGCGGTGTGGACCGCCGGTGCACGCCGCAGTCGGCCTACGCACGCTCACCAAGGCCCGTGGTACCCCGCACCCCAGGCTACGCCGCGCCACCCCGGACCGCGGAGAGCTCGGCCACTCAGGACGAACCTCAGGATCAGCAGCGGGCACCGCAGGCTAACATTTGCCGTGCAGCAACAAAGGCGTGGCGGCACAGCAGTAGTCGATCGCTGTGATCGCAGCACAGGCGCACCAGTCGATGAACCCACGGAGACGAGGCCGCAGAATGTCCCGCACGGAGACCAACCTCAACATCGAGGTCGTCGTCCACGACACCGAAACTGCCGTCCTGACCATTGGCGGCGAGCTGGACATCGATACCGCCACATCACTTCACCACCACATGGCCAACCAGTTCGTCCATGGACGCCGCCACCTCGTTCTGGACCTTTCGGATCTGGAGTTCATGGACTCATCGGGTCTGAACGTGCTGATAAAGGCCGGTCGCGAAGCGCGCAACACGGGGGGCGACCTCCACCTCGCCGCGCCCACTCCTGCCGTTCGCCGCCTCTTCGAGATCACCGGCCTCAGCGTTGCCACGCCCATTCACACCAACGTCGACAAGGCGCTCGCAACAGCGGCGACTTCCGCGCCTCAGGCCGAGGAGACGACATGACCCTCCGAGCGGCAGAGCCCTGCCGGACCAACCGCTGAACGCACTCAGGAGTGGTCACGACACCTGAATGCCGATGAGGCAGGTGTCGTCGTCCGTATCGGACTTGCTGTGGGTGAGCAGTCGGTCGAGCCGGCGTTCCAGGGTGGTTGCGGGGGCCTGGGCGGTGGCGATCAGTTGGGCCAGGGATTCGTGCACGGCGGTGTCCCTGCGCTCGACGAGGCCGTCGGTGTACATCAGCAGCGTGTCGTCCGGCTCGAGCTGGACCTCGTCCTCGTGGTACTGGGCCCCGGCGAGAGCACCGAGGAGCATTCCGCCGAGCACGGGCAGGGTATCGGCGTCGTTGCCACGTACCAGCACCGGCGGCAGGTGTCCCGCCCTGGCCCAGCGCAGGATGCGGGTCTCGGGGTCGTACAGGCCGCAGACGGCCGTGGCGGTGACCTGTTCGGTGAGGTGATGGGCCACCATGTTCAGCCAGGAGAGCAGCTGGCCGGGGCCCGCTCCGGTGACGGCGAGACCGCGCATGGCGTTGCGCAGGACCACCATGCCGGTCGCCGCGTCTATGCCGTGGCCTGCTACGTCCCCCACGCACAGCAGGATGCGCTTGGACGGCAGGACGACCGCGTCGTACCAGTCGCCGCCCACCAGGGACTCCGACTCCGCCGGCCGGTAGCGTACGGCGACCTGCAGCCCGGGGGCTTCGACGATGTCCGGGGTGGGCGGCATGATGGCGTGCTGGAGTTGCAGCGCGAGACGGTTGCGCTCGGCCGATTCCTGTTCCGTGTACGCGAGTTGGTCGCGGGTGGCGGCGAGCGCCACCTCGGTCCAGTGCTGGGATGAGATGTCCTGGTAGGCCCCGCGCACCGCGAGGAGCCGGTCGTCGGCGTCGAGGACGGGCTCGGCGATCACCCGGATATGGCGCGTGACTCCATCAGGGCGCTCAAGGCGGAAGGCCGTCGAGGTGGCACGGCGATGGTGGAGCACCGACTGGACAAAGCGGCCGATGGCAACGGCGTCGTCCGGGTGGGCATGGTCGGCGAGGTCCTGAAGGGACACCGGGCTGTCCGAGCCCGTACGCCCGTACAGGGCGAAGAGCTCGCCGTTCCAGGTGATCTCCCCGGTGACGAGGTTTTCCTCGAAGCCGCCGATGCGGCCGAGGCGTTGCGCGTGCTGGAGCAGGCTGGCGAGCCGCACGGTCTCGTCCTCGATGCGCCAGATGAGCAGGACGCTGTCGCCCTGTCTGCTGATGCTGAGGTCGGCGACGGAGGCGAGCGGCACCTGGTCGACCAGCGCGGTGAGCGTCATCCGCCGGGCGCGGAAGGGCTCACCGGTGGCGTAGACGTGTTCCACCTTCTCGAACAGATCGCTGTGACCGGCGGCCATGGGGTAGGCCTCCAGCAGCAGCGCCCCGTTGACGGCGCTCCTGGGCCGTCCGGCCGGGTCGACAAAGCTGCTGTTGGCGTGACGAATACGGAAGTCGGTGAGGTGGCCCTCGGGATCGAGGTGTGGTGTGAGGACCAGCGCGGGGTCGTACAGCCCGTCGGACAGGTCCACCAGTTCGGAGACGTCGACCAGCTCCCGCGCTGCCGGGAGGAACACTCCGGAGCCGGGAAGATCCTCGAGGGTGTGGGCGCACAGCTCGGCCAGGGCTTCGAGCTGTCGGGTTATGGCGGGCGACTGCGGTGTGAGCGGCCCTGGCCAGCAGATCTCGAGAACGCCGTGTATCCGGCCGCCCGTGCCCGCGGGCAGCGCGACCCGGCCACCGTCCGGGGCCTGGCTGTGCCCGATGGAGGGAATGCCGGCCTCGGCGAGAGAGGTGATCGGCAAGGTGCGGCGCTCGCTGAGTGCCTGTCGGGCCACGGTCGCCACACCGGGTGGCACGTACCGCCAGCGTCCGGCCTCGTCGGCGCTGAAACCTGCGTGGCCGTACAGGGTGAGCGAGGCGTCCGAACCGATGGCCCACACGGCCACAGCCGTGGCCCCCAGCGGAGCCAGCGCGTGTTCGAGCAGGGACTCGGCGACCGCCTGGGTGTCGGCGGCGGCGAGCGCGGCGCACTCCGCGGTGCGCAGTCGCACGGCGACGGACGAGCCGGCCTCTTCCTCGTGCCGCGGATCGCCGCTCGCCCGCCTGAGGAAGTCGCCCGCGACTTCGGCCACCTGGTCGCAGGCGGCCTGGTTGATGATGTCCGCGGCCAGCTCCAGCTGTGACAGGCCGGCTTGATCGGCAAGTTCGGCCAACTGCCGTGCCGCCTGTGCCGGGCCGCATTGGAGCCGCTCGATCATGACGCCCTTGGCGAGTTCGACCAGGGCCCGGCCGTCGGCGGCAGCGTGCGCCTCACGCACCTCTGCGCGGAGTCGTTCGACAGTGGCCGCCAGGCGACCGACTGTCGAGGTCCGACCGGAGCGGGTCTCTTCCGGTCCGGTCCTCGACGCTGGAACGGAGCCGGTCGACGCCTCTCCCCCGCCCGCCGAAGGGTGAGAAGACCGCAGGTGCGGCCGTCTCTCGCTCATGAGGTCACCTGGCGTCAGCTCGGCAGCCGGCCGCGGAGCGGCGTCGGCGGTGCGGGACACCGATTCCGCCAAGGGGTCGTGCCCGGAGCCGGGTGACACCGGCGGGTCGTCGCCGTTGGAATCTCCGTGGTGCTCTGGAGTACTCAAGGCGCCGACTCCTCGGTGGGGTGGTTGCTTGCCGTGGGATGGACACATGCATGGGGACCTGGCGAAGACAGCGTCGTCTACCGGTCGTTCAGCCAGCGGCGGACGCAGGCGATGAGGTCGTCGGCGTCCACCGGCTTGGTGACATAGTCGCTGGCGCCGGAGGCGAGGCTCTTCTCCCGGTCTCCGGGCATGGCCTTCGCGGTGACGGCGATGATGGGCAGCTCCGTGTGTGCGGGCATCCGCCGGATCTCCGCGGTCGCCGCGTAGCCGTCCATCTCGGGCATCATCACGTCCATCAGGATGAGATCGATGTCCGTGTGTTCGGCGAGTGCCTCGATTCCCTCACGGCCGTTCTCGGCGTGCAGGACCTGGATGCCGTGGAGCTCCAGGATGCCGCTGAGGGCATAGAGGTTACGGGCGTCGTCGTCGACGACGAGGACGGTCCGGCCGTGCAGACCGTCGTCCACGGTGTGCGGAGCCTGCGTGCGGGGTTCCTCGGCCCGCACCAGGGGGACGACATCGCCCGGCTGCTCGGCCGACAGGTGCAGCGCGATCCGTTCGCGCAGTTCGTCCAGGCTGGAAAGCAGCTCCATCGGCCGCTCCTGTGCGCGCAGTTGCAGGGTTCGCTCGTGTGCCGCGTCGAGGCGGCGGTTGTTGTGCGCGAGTACGGGAACAGTCCGCAGAGCGGCATCGCCGTCCATCGCGTCGAGGAAGCGCAGCGCCTCATTGTTGGCCATGTCGAGTTCGAGCACCACACAGTGGAACGGCTGCGCGGCAAGGGCACTCGCGGCTTCCTGCGGTCCTACCGCCGCGATGACCTCGATGTCCTCGCGGTCGGTGGAGTCGCGTCCGCCGGCGAGTTCCGCGACCGCGCTCTCGGCGACGAGGGACAACAGCCCACGCACGCGCTCCTCGATCACAAGCAGCCGGCGAGGCTTTCGCGACGACGCAGCCGTGGCCGAGCCGGCGCGCTGCCCGTCGGAGGCGACGACGATCCCGCCGTCCCCGGCCGAGGCGGCCGGGTCGTCCGCCGGCTGCTCCCGGAAGTCGGCGCGCGCGATGGGCAGGTACAGCGTGAACGTGCTGCCCCGGCCGGGTGTGCTCCTGGCGGTGAGGGCGCCGCCGAGCAGGTGCGCGATCTCACGGCTGATGGACAGACCGAGTCCCGTGCCGCCGTACTTGCGGCTGGTCGTACCGTCCGCCTGCTGAAAGGCGCCGAAGATCGCTTCAAGCTGCTGCTCGGCGATTCCAATGCCGGTGTCCTTGACGCGGAACGCCACGACGGCACCGCCGCCGTGCACCGTCGCCGGCAGTTCATCGCCGGCGGCCGACTCGATACGGAGCTCCACGCTCCCCCGTTCGGTGAACTTGACGGCATTGGAGATCAGGTTCCTCAGGACCTGCCGCAGCCGGGAGTCGTCGGTGAGCAGGTCCCCAGGCACTCCGGGTGCCGTCGTGATGGTGAAGTCAAGGCTCTTCTGGGTGGTCATGGGCCGGAAGGTGGCCTCGACATAGTCGAGAAGCTGCCGGAGTACGACGCGCTCGGGGTTGATGTCCATCTTGCCGGCCTCGATCTTCGACAGATCAAGGATGTCGTTGATCAGCTGAAGCAGGTCGGAACCGGCCGAGTGGATGATGCCCGCGTACTCGACCTGCTTGGCGGTCAGATTGCGCGTCGGGTTCTGGGCCAGCAACTGGGCGAGAATCAGCAGGCTGTTGAGCGGGGTCCGCAGCTCGTGGCTCATGTTGGCGAGAAACTCGGACTTGTACTTGGACGCGAGGGAGAGCTGCTGCGCCCGGTCCTCCAGCTCCTGACGCGCCTGCTCGATCTCCAGGTTCTTGGTCTCGATGTCGCTGTTCTGGGACGCGAGCAGGGCGGCCTTCTCCTCCAGTTCCGCATTGGAGCGCTGCAGTTCCTCCTGCTGGATCTGCAGCTCCTCGGAGCGCGACTGGAGTTCACCGGCGAGCCGCTGGGATTCGCCCAGCAACTCGTCGGTGCGGGCATTGGCAACGATGGTGGCGACGTTCACACCCACCGTTTCCATGAGTTGTTCGAGGAAGTCCCGGTGGACGGGTGTGAAGGCGGTGAAGGAGGCCAGTTCGATGACGCCGAGAACCTGGTCGTCCACGACGATCGGCAGCACGATCAGACTGCCCGGTGTCATCCGGCCCAGTCCGGAGGAGATGGCGACGTAGTCCCCGGGCACACCGTCGGCGGCGATGATCCGGCGGCTGCGCGCCGCCTGACCGACCAGGGACTCACCCAGCTTGAAGCGTTCGTGGCCGGTGCTGTCCGTGGGGCGCCCGTAGGAGCCGACGAGCCGGAGGTCGATACCGTCCGAGCTCTCCTCGGCGAGGTAGAAGCCCCCGTACTGGGCGGAGACGAGGGGCGTGAGTTCGTCCATGACGAGCTCCGCCACCACGGCCAGGTCGCGATGGCCCTGCATCAGTCCGGAGATCAGGGCGAGGCTGGACTTCAGCCAGTCCTGTTCCTGGTTGGCCCGGGTCGTCTCGCGCAGGGAGCCGACCATTGCGTTGATGTTGTCCTTGAGTTCGGCGACCTCGCCGGAGGCGTCGACGGTGATCGACCGCGTCAGATCCCCCTCGGCGACAGCGCTGGCGACCTCGGCGATGGCCCGCACCTGGCGGGTGAGGTTACCGGCGAGCTCATTGACGTTCTCGGTGAGCCGCTTCCAGGTGCCGGACACGCCTTCGACCTCTGCCTGGCCGCCGAGGCGGCCCTCGCTGCCCACTTCGCGGGCGACGCGGGTCACCTCGGCGGCGAACGAGGACAGTTGATCGACCATCGTGTTGATGGTCGTCTTCAGTTCAAGGATCTCGCCCCGGGCGTCGACATCGATCTTCTTGGACAGGTCTCCGTTGGCGACGGCAGTCGTGACCAGGGCGATGTTACGTACCTGCCCCGTCAGGTTGTTCGCCATGGAGTTGACGTTGTCGGTGAGGTCCTTCCATGTGCCGGCGACGTTCGGCACGCGAGCCTGGCCGCCGAGCCGGCCCTCCGTGCCGACCTCACGGGCCACGCGGGTCACCTCGTCGGCGAACGCCGACAGGGTGTCCACCATCGTGTTGATCACCTCGGCGAGGGCGGCGACCTCGCCCTTGGCCTCGACCGTGATCTTCCGCGACAGGTCACCGCGCGCCACCGCAGTGGCCACCTGAGCGATGGAGCGAACCTGGCCGGTCAGATTGGAGGCCATCACGTTGACGTTGTCGGTGAGGTCCTTCCACGTGCCGGAGGCGCCGCGCACCGTGGCCTGTCCGCCGAGGTTGCCCTCGGTGCCCACTTCGCGGGCGACGCGCGTGACCTCGTCGGCGAATGCGGACAGCTGGTCGACCATCGTGTTGATGGTCTCCTTCAGCTCCAGAATCTCACCACGGGCATCCACCCGGATCTTCTGCGACAGATCACCTTGGGCGACGGCCGTCGTGACCTGGGCGATCGAGCGCACCTGAGCCGTCAGGTTGTCGCCCATGACATTGACGGACTCGGTGAGGTCCTTCCACGTGCCGGAGATGCCCTTCACGTCGGCCTGGCCGCCGAGGCGCCCTTCCGTACCGACCTCGCGGGCGACGCGGGTCACCTCGTCGGCGAACGACGACAGCTGGTCGACCATCGTGTTGATGGTCTCCTTCAGCTCCAGAATCTCACCGCGGGCATCCACATCGATCTTCTGCGACAGATCACCCTTCGCGACGGCGGTGGCGACCTGGGCGATGGAGCGCACCTGGGCGGTCAGGTTGCCGGCCATGAAGTTCACGGAGTCGGTCAGGTCCCGCCAGGTTCCGGAGACACCCTTGACGTCGGCCTGGCCGCCGAGGATGCCTTCCGTACCGACCTCGCGGGCCATACGGGTCACCTCGTCGGCGAACGACGACAGCTGGTCGACCATCGTGTTGATGGTGTTCTTCAGCTCCAGAATCTCACCGCGGGCATCCACATCGATCTTCTGTGACAGATCACCCTTGGCAACCGCGGTCGCCACGTGGGCGATGTCGCGGACCTGCGTGGTGAGGTTGCCCGCCATCGCGTTGACCGAGTCCGTCAGGTCCGCCCAGGTGCCGGAGACGCCCGGAACCTCGGCCTGCCCTCCCAGGGTTCCCTCGGTACCGACCTCGCGGGCGACGCGGGTCACCTCGGAGGTGAACAGGGACAGCTGGTCGACCATGCCGTTGAACACGGTGGCGATCTCACCGAGCAGACCGCCCGCCTCGCCCGGCAGACGTGTGCCGAAGTCACCGTCGCGCACCGCTGTGAGCCCGGCCAGCAGCTGCCTCAGCTCCGGCTCCCCCACTTTGCCCGCGCCGCGCGCGCGTGACCGCGGCACCGGAGGCGAGTTCTCGACCGTCGTCTCAGACATGACCAATCCTCGTTACGCTCGCCGGGCACCCCGTCGGAAGACGGGGCACCGCCGCGGCCCAGGACACGGGCCGCCCCCCCTCGACGCCTCATCCCGTCGGCTCGATAGTTGTCGTACGGCAAAGGTCGAGGCAGAGTACCCCGGCGTGACTCCCGGAGGAAAGCGAGCAAGAGGTGGCGCCTGAAAGCCCTGCTCACCCGTCCTCATCGCCGGGGATGCAATTGAGCTTCGCCAGTTCGGCGTTGAATTGCGCGCCGGTCAGCAGCGCGAGGTTCGACACCCACAGCCAGACCAGGAACACGATGAACCCGGCGAGAGGTCCGTAAAGGCGGTCGTAGGTTTCGACGCTGGACGTGTAGAGGGCGAATCCCGCGGAGCACGCGAGCCAGAGAACACCGGCGAGGGCACCCCCGAGAGCCCTGCGCCGCACTCCTCGGGTCTGGGCGGGTCCCGAGCGGAACAGCACCAGGACCATCGTGGCGACCAGGCAGAACAGAAGCGGCCACTTCATGACGTCCCAGGTAGCCGCTGCCACGCCGCCCAACCCCAGCGCCTGACCGAGGCTTTCCGCCAGCTGACCGCTGAGCATGAGCACGAGCGCGCTGGAGACAAGAACACCCAGTAGCAGACAAGCGGTCAGGACAACGCGCGGGGCGGTTCGCCACACGGCACCACGGTCCTCCACCCCGTGCATCGAGTGCAGCGCCCGGCGGAACACCGCAAGGTAGCTGGATGCGGACCACAGTGCGCCGCCGGTGCCCGCGGCAGCGAGAAGCCAGGCAGCCGATTGGCGGCCTGCCATGTCCTGCAGGGCGTTCTCCAGGGTCGACCGGGATGTCGCGGGGACAACTGCGGCCACCCGTTCGATGAGCGCCTCGGTCTGCGAAGCGTCGGCGATTCCAATGAAGGACAGCGTGACGAGAAGGGTCGGGAAGAGGGCGAGGACCGCGTAGTACGTCAGAGCCGCCGCCCAGTCGGTGACGTCATCGGTCCAGATCGACACAGGGGTGCGGCGCAATGCGCTCAGCACGTCGGACAACGGAGGCAGGCCCTGGGCGGCTGCGCCTGTGCTCTCTCGCGCTCCGGGGTGCGCGGCCTGATCGCTGTGCATGATGTCTCCTGCGGCAGAGGGTCACTCCGCCCTGTTACCCCCACGGCACGAGCCTTCATCCGCCACCGGGCCGACCGGTCGAACAGGTGCCGACCGAAGGCATGGGCAGGTGTGAAGTACCCGTGGAGATCGTGACCACGAGAACGCACACTGGTCGCCTCGAACCGACACAGGGAGGCAGGCCGTCACCGTGGGCCCGTCGCCGGTGGAAAGATATGGTTGTTGTGCGGAGTAGATTCTGGCCCACGGGCTCGAATCCACAGCCACCGCCGGTGCTCCCCGCAAAAAGCTTTCCACCAGCACGCGTCGCTCCACCGAACCAACGCCGCCTTCCGGAGAGATGCGGAGAACAGGAGCGCGACGCGG
Organism: Streptomyces sp. CA-135486; assembly: GCF_050936555.1. Lineage (NCBI taxonomy): Bacteria > Bacillati > Actinomycetota > Actinomycetes > Kitasatosporales > Streptomycetaceae > Streptomyces > Streptomyces sp. CA-135486. The sequence goes on along the minus strand of NZ_JBNJMM010000002.1, from coordinate 3,303,705 downwards.
GGCCGGCTCCAACGGCCAAGGACGTCTGATTCGGAGTGTCACTAGATATGGACGCGAAGCCCGCTTCCTCTGAGAGCTGGCCGCAGGAGACCGCTCAGGCGGCCCGCGAGCTCATCGAGCTCCTGGAGGTGTTGTGGGAGCGCGGCAAAGACATGGTTTCCCCGGCCCCCGTGTCGGCGTCCCAGCTTCGTGTCCTGTACAGCCTTGACCGCTACGGGGGAATCAACCTCCGCACTCTGGGCGAGGCGCTGGGTTCCGCTCCGCCATCGGTGAGTCGCCTGTGCGATCGGCTGGAGGCTCTCGGGTTCGTCCAGCGGCTCCCGAGCCCGGTCAGCCGACGGGAACTGGAACTGCATCTGACCAGTCGAGGAAAGGCGTACCTGCGCAACCTGAGGGCCCAGCGACAGGAGGCATTGCTGTCGGTGATCGCCACGATGACGCCGTCGGCACGCAAGGCGCTGCTGAAGGGGCTTACGAGTTTCAAGGACGCACTCGACGAAGCAGGCAGTGTCCCAGGACGAAGACCGTCGGCCAAAGGCGCCCGATCCGCCTGACCCCCGCGCTCGACGACAACAGCCCAGTCGATTGGCCACTGCCCCACTTCTCGTTCTCGCTTCGTCATACCGAACAGCACGATCGGCCCCCTCGGGCCCGAGCCCGAGGGTGTTGTCTCAAGGATACAGTTACCCAACGGCAACTGTGGGCGATAGCTGACGACCGGCGCGGATCAGTTCGCAGGTGCGTCTGGTGCACCACCACCGTCGCCGCCTTCCTCGCGCCCCCTCCAGTCGAGGCAGACGACCAATGCGTCATCGTCCAGAGGGGTTTCCCCGTGATACCCGGCGAGCTCACGCAGCACAGCACCCGGCACCTGAGCCGGCGGCAGCAGCCTCGTACTCAGGAGAGACCGGGCCAGCGCCCTCTCGCCGTAGCGTCCCCCCTCGGGGGATGACGCTTCGTACACACCGTCGCTCCCGAACAGCAGACGGTCGCCGGGCTGCACCGTGAAACGCTGGGGAACATAGACCGAGTCCTCGAACATCCCCAACGGCAGCTGAGCCTCGAAGGGGATCGACTCGACCGAGCGCTCACGCAACCGCCACATGCGGGGCGAACCGGCATCCACCGCTTCCACATCGCCCGTGCCGAGGTCGATGCGCAGCAACAGCACGGAGACGTACGCATTGCCGCGGTATTGCGCATATACGGCCTGATCCGCCAGAGCCGCCTGTCCGGCGAGGTCAAGACCGGCACGGCGGGCGTTGCGCAGCGCGTTGACCGCGAGATTCGTCAGCAGGGCGGCCTCGATCCCCTCCCCCATTCCGTTGGTGACCGTCAGAGTCAGCTGGTCGGCCGAGGCGGACCAGTCGTAGTTGTCGCCGAAGATCGCGTAGGCGGGCTCGAGGTGTGCACCGAGAGCGAATTCCGCGCGGGCGCAGGATCGGCCGGGAAGCAGTTGCCACTGCATCTCCGCCGCCAGCGTCAGCCGTGCGGCGCGGCGCGCGAGGACGTACAGGTCCGTGTCGCGCTCGGCGACCAGGATCTCGTGGCCGAGCGCCTCGCAGACGTGCTGCAACTCCGGCAGCACCGACCCCGAGTAGGCCCCCTCCGGCATTCTCACCGTCAGGATGCCCGTGCGGTCCCCGCGGACGGTGACGGGCAGATGGACATCGACCGCGCCGGCATCCTTCGTCACGCACGGCTCCTGGGAGCCGAAAGCACGTCCCTGCGGACTGCCGTGGATCAGCACGGGCTCCGTCGCATACCGAGCATTCTCCACGGCCTGCAACGAGCGCATACCGTAGTCGGCCAACCGGAGCTCGACACGTTCGGCACCGTACTGCTCCGTGAGCGCGCCGGTCACCACACTCAGCAGGGTGTGCGGCGCAGCGCTGCGCAGAGCCCGCTCAACAGCGGCGGATTTGTCCACGTCATCCTGCTTCTCTATGTGCCAGGAACACGCGGCCCTGCATGCCGGGCCACGCGCGCGCCCGTCGACGCCAGCGTACGCCGGGGCGAGGCACGATTTACACTGGCCATACTACGAACCCGAGACAACATTTGCCACACGGCAACGATAATCGGCTGTCTTCCTCGTGGGGGCGCGACCTGCGCCGACGACCGGTCAGCAGAGACGAGGGCGGGCGGGTAATGGGTACGGCAGTGCATGTTCCGCAGACACGGGACATGGTGGGCGAGGAGCTCTCGGCGGACGAGGCGTGGGCGGCGCTCAGGCGGTACGGCGGGCGGAAGCTCCTCGTCGACGCCTTCCTCCGCTTCCGGTACGCCGACGGTTTCAGCCATTCCCGTGCACTGGCATTCCAGGTCGCTCTCGCGATGGTGCCCTTCACCATCGCTCTGGTCGGTGTCGCGACAACTCTCCACACCGAGAGCGTCGGCCGGGTCGTCGAGCTCACCCTGACGCGTGTCGCACCCGGTGCCAGTTCCGGCCTGATCGAGGATGCTCTCGCGAAGGGGCGCCGCAGCGCGGACACGGATGCCGCGGGCGCGGTCGCCATGTGGGTGGGCCTCGGTTTCGCCGTGGTCAGCATGGTGTCGGCCATGGCGCAGATCGAGCGCGGCACCAATCGCATTTACGGAATCGAGCGCGACCGCCCCTTTGGCCACAAGTACGGCAGGAGCCTGCTCCTTTCGGTCGCGGCCGGGGCGCCCATGGCAATCGGCTTCCTCGTGCTGGTGGCCGGCGACACGGTCGCCGAGGCAGTCGTCGAATCGTTCGGCACCTCTTCCGGGCTGCCGGGATGGTGGCACTGGGTGCAGATACCCATCGGCGTCGCCATGGCATGGATCGCTTCGGCCGTGATCTTCCGCTGGGCGCCGCGGCGCACCCAACCGGGATACACATGGCTCGCGTTCGGCTCAGCGGCACATTTGGCTCTCTGGATCGCGGCGACGTGGCTGCTGGCCTTCTACGTGGAGCGCAGTGGGTCGTTCGGAGCCGTCTACGGTCCCCTGACAGCCTTCGTCGCGATGCTCCTCTGGGCGAACCTCACCGGCATCGCGCTGTTGCTCGGCGTGGCGTTCGCCGCTCAGCTCGAGGCCGCGCGAGCGGGCATCACCGATCCGGTTCATCCGGACCCCGGGCCAGGCTCCTGACAAACCGTCGTGTCTGTTACTGACCGCGCTCGACGGGCGCGTCCTGCTCCTCGAGCGGTGGTGTGATGGGCAGGCAGACCTCGAACCTCGTGTCACCGGGCCGTGAGTGCGCTCTGATGTCGCCGTGGTGCTTGTTGACCACGATCCGGTAGGAGATGTCGAGCCCCAGGCCGGTTCCCTCGCCGACCGGTTTGGTGGTGAAGAACGGTTCAAAGATCCGCGGGCGGATTTCGGGCGGGATGCCGCGTCCGGTGTCGCGCACCTCGACAACGATGCTGTCACCCTCGCGCCGGGACGCGAGGGTGAGGGTTCCGGTTCCGTCCATCGCTCCGAGCGCGTTGTCGATGAGATTCGTCCACACCTGGTTGAGCTCGGCGCCGTACGCCGGGATCGGCGGCACGCCGCGGTCGTAGTCCTTCACCACATTCACACCGGACGGGATCTTGGCCTGCAGCATCACCAGCGTGGCGTCGAGGAGTTCGTGGACGTCGACCGGCTGCTGGGCGGCGCGGTCGAGCTGCGAGTACTGGCGTGCCGCGTCGACGAGGCCCGAGATTCGGGTGACCGCGTCCTCGATCTCGCCCATCAGCAGCTCGGTGTCGATGGTGTAGGCGAGCCAGCGCACTGCCGCTTCCCGGTGCTCCTCCCCCACCGCGGCAGTGGCGTCGGACAGCCATGTCGCGTCGATGCCGCCGGCGACGAGCGTGGGCGCGATGTCCCAGCCCTGGCGGATGCCGTGGTCCTCGAGCCAGTCGGCGAGTTCGTCCTCGGCGTCGGATGCCTCGATGGCCGAGAGCGTACGGTCCGCGGTGGCGCGTGTGATGGCCGCGTCCTGCATGGCGACCAGTTGGTGCAGTTGGCTGCCGTCGAGGCGGCCGTCGGCGAGGAGGGCGAGCTTGTGGCGCATTCCTGTCACCCGGCTGCGCAAGGAGTCGGTGGCGCGCACGGCCGCTGCCGCGGGGTTGTTGAGTTCATGGGTGAGGCCCGCGGCCAGGGAGCCGAGCGCAACCAGACGCTCGCGTTCGGCGAGGATGGTGTTGGTGGCGCGGGTGCCGAAGAAGAGGCCCTCGAGCAGGTGCAGGGCCATGGGGAACCAAGTGCGGATGGCCTGGGCGAACTCGTCCGCGGGCAGGACGAACAGTTCGACGTCGGTGATGGCTCGCAGCGTGTTGGGGTAGGCCTGGTCCACCCGGTCTCCGAGATAGGCCTGCGTGGCGCCGGCGTAGACGCCGGTCTGGTCCGTGCGGCTGACCTCGATGTCGTCGCCGTGCAGACGGCGCAGGACGGCCACGGTGCCACCGAGCAGTACGAAAAAGCAGGTCGCGGGCTCGCCTTCGGAGTACACAGGAGCTCCGCCCTGCCGATTCTCGACCCGGCCACGCTCGGCGAGCCAGTCCAGCTGCGTGCTGTCGAGGGATTCGAAGAGGAACAACCCGCGCAGCTCGGCGGCGGTGAGCGTGGTGCGCTCGCTCTGAGCGTTCATTGCGCCTCCAGGTAGCGGTGTACCAAGGAGACGGCCATGGCGCCCTCCCCCACGGCGGAGGCCACACGTTTCACCGACTCGGCGCGTACGTCTCCGGCGGCGAAGACGCCGGGCACGCTGGTTTCGAGGTGGTACGGATCCCGGGACAGCGGCCACCCGGCGGGACGGGCCCCGTCGGCCAGCAGGTCGGGGCCGGTCAGGACAAATCCCCGCGCGTCGCGGCAGATGACGCCGTCCAGCCATTGTGTGGGTGGTTCGGCTCCGATGAAGACGAACAGGTGCGACGCGGGGACCGTGGTGAGGGCGTCCGTCCCGTTGTCACGCAGGATCAGGCGTTGCAGGCGTCTCTCGCCCTCGCTGCCCGCGACTTCGGTGTGCGCGTGGATCTCGATGTTGGCGACGGCCTCGATCTGCTGCACCAGGTAGTGGGACATGGACTGGGTCAGGCCGGATCCCCTGATCAGGAGATGGACTTGGCTCGCGTAGCGGGAGAAGTACACCGCGGCCTGGCCCGCGGAGTTCGCTCCGCCCACGATGTAGACGTCCTGGTCCTGGCAACTGGCCGCCTCGAAGGAAGCGGAGCCGTAGTAGACGCCCGCCCCGGTGAACTCCTCCAGTCCCGGACCGTCCAGCCGCCGGTAGGAGACCCCGGTGGCCAGCACGACGGTGTGGGCGCCGATCGATGTCCCGTCGCTGAACCGCAGCACGCGCCCCGCACCCGCGGCCTCCAGGGACACCACCTCACGTGCGGTGAGGATCTCGGCGCCGAAGCGCATGGCCTGGCGGCGGGCGCGGTCCGCCAGCTGGGCCCCCGACACTCCATCGGGAAACCCGAGATAGTTCTCGATCCGGCTGCTCTGGCCGGCCTGCCCACCCGTCGCGCTGCGTTCCACCAGTACAGTGCGCAGTCCCTCGGAAGCCGCGTAGACGGCGGCACCGAGCCCGGCGGGGCCCGCACCGATCACGACGACGTCATAGAAGGCGGCGGCGGGGGTGGTGGTCAGTCCCACGTGCGCGGCGAGTTCCGGTTCGCTCGGCGCCTGCATCGTCTTGCCGTCGGCAGTGATCACCAGCGGCACGTCGCCCGCGGTGAGCCCGGCCGCTTCCAGCAGCCTCATACCCTCTGGCTCGTCGGCCGCGAGCCAGCGATAGGGGACGAGGTTGCGGGCGAGGAACTCCCTTACGGCGAAGGACGGTGCCGACCAACGGTGGCCCACGATCCGCGTCTCGCCGGCTTCCTCATGGGGCGCTGCCGCCCACAGCTCCAGCAGCCCGTCCAGGACGGGGTAGAGGTTCTCCTCGGGCGGACTCCAGGGCTTGAGGAGGTAGTGATCGAGGTCCACGAGGTTGATGGCGTCGATGGCGGCGCCCGTGTCGGCGTAGGCGGTCAGGAGTACACGCCTGGCCAGAGGGAAGAGGTCCATGGCCGCCTCGAGGAACTGCACTCCGTTCATCGTCGGCATGCGGTAGTCGGCGATCATCACGGCAAGCGGCTCGCCCCGCAGCTTGACCTCCCGCAGAGCCTCCAGAGCTTCCGCACCGGAGGGCGCGCGGAGCACCCGATACCGCTCGCCGTACCGGCGCCGCAGGTCACGGGCGATGGCTCGGGACACGCCCGGATCGTCATCGACGGTCAGGATCGTCGGCTTCGCCATGCCCTCCATCTTGCTCTCCACCGAGCACGCACGCGATGAGGCACCGGAAGCAGCGGCCGTGGACCTGGTCGACAACCCGGAGCTGTCTACGCGTGGGCGAAGGGGCCGAGGGCGGGGACGGAGGCTGGGACGGAGGCTTCGGTCATGCCCGGAGCCTGCAGTTCGAACCAGACCGTCTTTCCTTGGCGAGCCGGTCGGACGCCACAGCGGTGCGACAGCTCATGGAGCAACTGCAAGCCTCGACCGGATTCGTCGTCAGCGCCGGCCGCCTCGAGACGGGGGACAGCCGGATGCGCGTCGGTGACTTCGCACCGCAGTGACGTGCCGCGGACAGTCACACTCAGCAGGATCGGGCCGGCTCCGTGGCGTACAGCGTTGGTAACCAGTTCGCTGACGAGCAGCTCGGCGGTTTCCGATTCCTCAAGGGGCTGTTCGACCAGGGTGTCGCGGGTGAAGCTCCGAGCGGCGGCCACGGAGGCGGGGTGGCGATCGAACCATTGAGATCTGTTCTCACCTCGGCAGGGCCTCGGAACCAGGCGGGTGAGGTGGGCCAGGACATGGGCCAGGCGGCCGATCAGCGGGCCATCCACTTCATTGGTCGTCATGCTGCTGCCGCCCTTTCGCGTTCCCGATGTCTTGGACATCTGTCTCCACAGAACGTCGGCGGCGACCAAGAGATCAACGCGTAAGCGCACCCATTAAGTGGAGGGAACGATGGGTAGCGCGGTGCGGTAGGCATACGGCGCTCTCGAGCAGTGGCCGGGCACGCACGTACGGTGATCACTGCCCCGTTGTGCGCTGACTACAGGCGGCGGGTTTCCAGGTTCATAACGCCATGTGATGAACAGGCGAGAGCTGCCTGAAGCGCTGACCGGGCCGCACCATGTCCCCGAACCGACAGTCAAGCGGATCCTGCTCAGCGGCAATTCCAGGCGGCACCCAGTCTGGACGGGCAGGTACGCTCCGCGATCGCCCAGATGATCCGGAGGGCGAACCTCCGATGCCAGGTGCGATCCCCGGGACAGGTGAGAGCTCCCCTGAACGAGCTGCCGACCTGCCCTCCGCCACATCGCACTAGCTGCGAAGAGACGGCGAGCCGAGTCGGCGACCCGCCCACCCGCCATCGGCAGCCGCCACGTCGCCTGCCGGAGGGTCGCAGCTGCCGTGCCCGAACCCGGACCACTCTCCCCCCGGAGGCATACCTTGCGCTCTTCGACCAGGACGCGGCGCCCACTCCCCGCGGCGTCCCTGATCCTCCTCTCCGCCCTGCTCGCTCTGCTTACCCTGGTCACCGTCCCCGCCAACCCCGCCCATGCATACAACGGGAGCACCTCCACCTGTGCGCTCCAGGGGACGACCGGCTACACCGATGAGGGCCAGCAAACCGACTACACCCGGTTCCAGAACCCGGTCGGCACAAAGCGCGTAGGCGTGATCTACGTGGACTTCCCCGACGCCGTCGGGACCAGCACGCCTCTCACCCCTTACTACAACCAGATTTCCGGCGCCGCCAACTGGCTGTGGAACGCCTCCAACGGCAAGACCTGGCTGGACCTGCAGGCCCCGTACGGCAACTGGGTGCGCATGCCGAAGAACTCCACCGACTACAACTGGCAACGCGGTTTCTCCTGGGCCACGCACCAGACCTATGTCAAAGACGCGCTCACAGGCGCCGCCAGTGCCGGCGTCAACCTCGCCAATTACGACACCTTCTACATCGTGCCGACCAGCACCGCTGCCGCGATCAGTCACTCCCCCACCTTCATCCAGGACCCCAACAACGTGACCTGGGTCTGGAACGGGCAGACGAACAGCTGGGTGACGATCCGCTGGACGGTGACCTTCGGTCAGGACCTGTGGACCTGGGGCTCCAAGGTCGCCGTCCATGAGACCGGCCACACCTTCGGCCTGCCCGACCTCTACGCCTTCAGCGGCACTCTGCACCAGTACGTCGGCGGTTGGGACATCATGGGCAAGGCCGACGGCCCGGCTCCGCAGTTCTTCGGCTGGCACGCGTGGAAGTTCGGCTGGATCACTGACAGCCAGGTCTCCTGCCTGTCCACTGAAAACACGTATGCCACCACCCTGAACGGGGTGGAGTACGGGGGGAACGGCTACAAGCTGGCGGTGATCAAGACCAGCGCCACCACGGCCTACGTCGCCGAGTCCCGCAAGGCCGCCAACAACGACTCCAACGCCTGCGCCACCGGCGTAGTCATCTACAAGGTCGACACCTCCATCACCACCGGCAACGGGCCGATCCGGATCGTGACGAACCCCGCCGCCGCCGCACCCACCGGGAACTGCACCACGCTGGACATGCAGACCTGGAAGCCAGGCCAGTCGTTCCAGGACGACACGGCCCGCATCAGGATCTACGTGAGCAGCTCCGACTCGTTCAACGACACCGTCTGGACCTACAAGTGGTGACCGCATAGCGCGGGATGTTTCTGGTCAACGGACGGTGTGGCCGGCGCGGCATGCGCCGGCCACACCGTCCTGGCGTGCGTCGCACATGCCCCCGCGGAGCAACCCCATAACGCCAAGTTATGGAGATACGGGGGCTGTCCGTAAGGACTGGTCGCGTTCAACCTTGTCCCCAATCTGTGAAATGTCACATGGCAAGGGCGACCGGACGGGCCCGACATCCGGCAGCCACCGCAAGGAAGGAATTGAGGAAATGGACAGACCCACCCGCAAGGTCCGGCGGCTCGCCGTCGCCCTGACCGTGCTCATCCCGCTGGCGGCAGCCACGCCAGTGGCGAGTGCGGTCTCCGAGGTCCCGACCACCACCCCCGCCGCCGACTGCGCCCTCCCCGGCAGGACCGGCTGGACCGACGAGGGCCACAACACCGACTACAACCAGTTCCAGCAGCCCCTCGGCACCAAGCGCGTCCTCATGCTGTTCGTCGACTTCCCCGACGCCCAGGCCACCGATTCCACCACCGGCTACTACAAGGAACTCGCCCCGGCGGCCGACTGGATGCAGAAGGCCTCCTACGGGCGGGTCAAGCTCGACATCACCCCGCTGAGCCGCTGGCTGCGGATGCCGCAGGAGTCCACCACCTACGGCTTCGACCGCGGGATCACCTTCGAACAGCACGAGTTGTACGTGCGTCAGGCTGTCCAGGCCGCGGATCCGCATGCCGACTTCTCCCGGTACGACATGGTCTACATCGTCCCGACCAAGGCCGCGCAGGCGGTCAAATTCTCCCCGACCTACCTGTACGACCCCGCCACCTCCGGCATCGTCGCCGACGGAAAGCGCGTCAAGTGGGGGGTGACGTTCGGACAGGACATGTGGCGCTGGGGCTTCAAGGTCGCCAACCACGAGACCAGCCACATCTTCGGGCTGCCCGACCTGTATGCCTTCACCGGAACCGACTACCACCGCTACGTCCGCGGCTGGGACCTCATGGGCAACATCGCCGGGCCCGCGCCGCAGCACGTCGGCTGGGAGCGCTGGAAGCTCGGCTGGATCCGCGACGAACAGGTCAACTGCCTGTCCGCGGCCGGCAGCCACGACGTCCACCTGAAGGCCGTCGAGAAGCCCGGCGGAACCAAGATCGCGGTGATCCGCACGGGCGAGACCACCGCGTACGTCGCCGAGTCCCGCAAGGCCGTCGGCGGCGATGCCAAGGCCTGTTCCACCGGCGTGCTCATCTACAAGGTCGACTCGTCCACCCAGACGGGCGACGGTCCGATCCAGGTCGTCAACGGCAACCCCGAGGCCACACCGCCGTCGGGCTGCGCGCCGCTGGACATGGCCGCGTTCCGACCTGGACAGTCCTTCACCGATCCCACCACCGGAGTCCGGATCGACGTCAAGCGCAGCAGCGCTCTCCACGACGACATATCGATCACCAAGCAGTAGGGCGTGCTGCCGCGGTGGAGGGCGACCATGCTGTCTTCGGTCACCCTCCACCGCGGCGGCATCCGGCTCAGTCCAGCAGCCGCACCGAGCGCGGATGGCGTTCGCGCCACCGTGCGTATGCCGGAGTGGCGGCGCAGGTGGCCAGATAGCCCTTGCCGACCCTGCGGAAGATCTCGTCGCCGTGTGCGGCGAGCGGGCCGTCGCGACGCCAGGCAAGCACATGGCGGTACCAGATCGGATTCCCGGCGAGAGGGCGGACCGCGACGCCGGGCACCGCGATGAACGTGGCCTGGCAGAGGCTGACGGCCAGGCCCCGCCGTACGAGCTCGATCAGCTGCCGTCCCTCCGCCTCGTAGGGCGTTTTCGGCTGACGGTCCGCCAGGGCGAAGACGGACGCCCAGTACTCCCGGGTGCGGTCGGTGTCGGGGTGGGGCACGGCCCAGTCCTCCTCGACGAGTTGGTTCAAGCCCACCTCTTCCCGCGCTGCCAGCGGGTGGGCGGACGGGAGCAGGGCGAAGACGGGCTCGGTGGCCAGTGGGCGCAGCACGACCTCATCGCGTGGCGAGAGCTCCTGGCCGGGGTTGTCACCGAGGACCGCCGCCTCCAGGCGTCCCGCCGCGAGGTCGTCGAGCAGCGGCGACGGGGAGTACTGGCATCGGACCGTCACCTCCGATCGGGGCGTCAACTCCCTTACCACCACGATGAGATCGGCAAGCAACGGGGCGCCCACCGATCCGAGGCGGACGCGGTCGGTTGTCGTTCGGCAGCGTGCGGCGCGAGCGGTGTCGGCCAGCAGGTCGTCGATGCCCGGCAGGATGGCACGTGCTCGCGTGAGCACCAGCTCGCCGAACGTTGTGGGGACGACCCCGGCCTTTCCGCGGTCGAAGATCGCCCCGCCCAGCATGGTCTCGAGGCGCCGCAGCTGGGCACTGAGCCCTGGCTGGGTCATGCGCAGCGACGCAGCGGCGCGGGTGAGACTCCCGGCCTCCGCGATCGAGCAGATCACTCGCAAATGCCGTACCTCGAGATCCATGGCGCGGATGTTATGAACCGGCGGGAGCTCCCGAACAGAGGAGGGACTCCCCCAGTCTTATGTGAAATGTCACATGTAATTCATGGAGACGTCCGATGCGAGCGCGAGGACCCTGCGCCCGGGCCGAAGCGAGGGTCCTCTTGATCAACGAGGCCGTGATCATCCGACGGTCGTCCCTTTCTCGCTTCGCGGGAGCGGGACTAGCGTGGTGAGTACGAGGTTGCGGGTGTGACGCGGGATGTGACGGGCAGCCGCCCGGCCCGTGGCCGCCCAGAACGGCTGGGTGCGTCATGATGGTGAGTCTCGATCCCAGCCCCCGCGCGGCGGGCGGCGGAGGTTTCGCCTTTGTGGGCCGTCGACAGGAGTCCGGCCTGCTGCTGGGCGCGCTGCAACATCCACCCGCAGTTGTGCTGATCGAGGGAGAGGCCGGGGTCGGCAAGTCCCGCCTGGTCAGCGAGGTGACCGCGGACCTGGTCGGCAAGGGCGGGCGGGTCCTGTACGGGTGCTGCCACCCGCTGCGCGAACCCTTTCCCTATGGGCCGGTCATCGACGCCCTGCGCCAGGCGGGCCCCTACCTGCCGCCGGCCCCCGAGATGTCCCCGCCGGCCGGCGTCCTTGCGCCGCTGCTGCCGGAGCTGACCGACCACTTGCCTCCCGCCCCCGCCGACGTACAGGAGACCGGGGCCGAGCGCTACCAGCTGGTTCGGGCGGTGCGCACGGTCCTGGAGGCCTGCGGCACTGCGATCCTGGTCATCGAGGATCTGCACTGGGTGGACGAAGCCACCCGCGAGCTGCTGCTGCTCCTGGCCCGCGACCTGCCACCGCGCCTGGGCCTGGTGCTCACCTACCGGCAGGAAGAGCTGCCGCCGCGCGCGCCCGTCCTGGGCGCGGCCTATCGCCGCCCTCCGGGCACCAGCGGCGCGGAGATCCACCTGGCTCCGCTGACCAAATCCGACATCCATGACCTGACCGCCGCCGCCCTGGGCCCGCGCGCCACTCACTCACTGGGCCGCATCCTGTTCGAGCGCAGTGCGGGCTTGCCCTTGGTGGTCGAGGAGGACCTGATCACCTTGAGTGAACAGGGACATCGGGGACACCTGAGCGTTGAGGTGGTCGATCCGGTGACCAGGCTCGGCCAGGCGGTGGTGCCTCGGGGACTGCGGGAGGCGGTCACCACACGGGTGCAAGGCCTGGCGGCGCAGGCGGTGGCGGTGGTGGAGGCCGCCGCGGTGCTGGCGGTGCCCACCGCCGAACCGGTGCTGACTCAGGTCGCCGATCTCGATCCCGAACAGGGCATGGAGGCCTTGATGGAGGTACTGGGCGCCGCGGTGCTGCGCGAGAACCAGCCGATGCAGTACGGGTTCCGCCACGCTCTCGCCCAGCAGGCCGTCTACCAGACCATCCCGGGTCCGCAGCGTCGCCGCCTGCATGAGCGGTCGATCGCGGCCCTGCGCGCGTTGGACGGCCCCCCGCTGGTGCAGATCGCCCATCACTTCCGTGCCCTGGGCGACCGGGAGGGCTGGCTGACACAGGCCGAGGCGGCCGCCGCTCAGGCACTCGCGCTGGGTGACCAGGGCACCGCCGCCGCCCTTCTGCACACCATCCTCGCCGAACCCGGACTGGATGAGGATGTGCGTACCCGCGTAGCGCTGGCCCTCAGCCGCACCGCCACCTACAGCGTCGAGTACACGGCGTCGGTGGCGGTCCTGCAGCGAATCCTGTCCGACCCTCAGCTGCCGGCCACCACCCGCGGTGAGATCCGCGTCGGACTCGGCCTCATCCTCACCAGTCAGGCCGGCGACCCGGCAGGCATCCGGGAGCTGGAAAGTGCCATCGAGGAGCTGAGCGACCAGCGGCCCGAGACCGCCGCGCACGCGATGAGTCATCTGGCCCTGTGGGCGACGTTCAGAGGGCGGCCCGGCGCGGAAGCACTGGCCTGGATCGAGCGCGCCGAGCGCGCTGTGCAGGCAAGTCCCGATGAGGCGGCACGGGCCACGGTGCACGCCAACAAGATCGCGGTGCTGGCCCAGCTCGGGCATCCGGAGGTGTGGGAGCTGGTCGACCGCCTGCCCCGGGAAGGCAGAGACCTGGCCGTTCTGAGGCAGACCGCCAGGGCGCTGTACAACGCGGCCGATGCCGCGCTGGATCTCGGCCACGACGATCGGGTGGGCACGCTGCTCGAACAGAGCCGGGACCTCGCCCACCGCACCGGTGCGCCGCATCTTGACGTCACCTGCCGCATACTGCGCCAGGAACTCGCCTGGTACTCGGGCGCCTGGAGCGATCTGGAGGCCGCCTACGCGTCCTTGTTCGCTCAGATCCCGGACATCCAGATGCTGGAGATCGAGGGATCGCTGGTTCTCGGGGCGCTCGCCGAGGCCCGCGGACAGTGGAGCCAGGCGCTGAAGAGGTACACCACCGCGCGGGAGGCGAGTGACTACGCGGTCTGGAGCGCCGATGCGGCCGCCGGTATCGGCCGGGTCAGGCTTGCCCAGGGAGAGCCCGAGGCAGCGTGGGTGATCAGCGCCCCGGCGACAGACAGCCTGCGGCACAACGGGCCCTGGCTCAGAGCTTCATCCGTGGTTCCGGTCGCCGTCGAAGCCGCTCTGGCCACCGGGCGGCCCGACTCGGCCACGCAGCTGACCAGGGAGTTCGAGCGCGCAGTCGAAGGCCGGGACGCGCCGGCCGGCATCGCCCACCTTCACCTCTGCCTCGGACTGCTGCTGCGCGACGACGACCCGGCCCGGTCTCGCGACCACTTCGACCGTGCTCGTGCCACCTTCCAGGGCATCGGCCGCCCCTACCCCGCGGCCCAGGCCGCCGAACACGCCGCCCGCACCCTGATCCCCACCACGCCCCACCGTGCCGCGCAGGACCTGACCGAGATCGACGAGATCTACCGGCGCCTTGGCGCCACCTTCGACGCAGCCCGCTGCCAGCGCACTCTGCGCGACCTCGGCGAAGCCCGCCCCCCGGTCGGACGCCGCGGCTACGGCGAGCAGCTCTCCCCCCGCGAACAGGAAGTCGCCGGCCTCCTCGCCACCGGCGCCACCAACCGCGACATCGCCCAGGCCCTCTTCCTCTCCCCCCGCACCGCAGAACACCATGTGGCCAGCGTCCTCAAGAAACTCGGGGTCACCAGTCGCCACGCGGTCCGCGACGCCCTGACCACCAACAACCCATAAGTCGCCGCTGTACTACCCAGCGTTCCATTTCGCGGGCGGTACTCCCTACCCAGCCATCCCCGGTACGGGCTGCCATCGGTGACCGGACCGTGTTCGTCCGGCCATGGACTCGGCCGCCCGCTCTCTGTCTCCTGGAATCACCGGCCACATGTATCCGGGGAAATCCCCTTATGGCCGGAGAATCCGACGGCAGAGGAGACATTCGTGAGCCTCGACGATACTGAGCCCGGCACAGTCAGGATCGCAGGGTACCTCCGGTGCTTTCCCTTCGATATCTGGGGAATGGAAACGCATCGGATCGCACTTCGCAGGTACGCCGGAGAACTTGGACTGCCTGAGCCCACGATCTATCTGGACAACGGCTTGTGCTCCCGAGGGCCGCTGCCGGGCCTGGAAAGGCTTATGGACCAGGTGACTTGCGGCAGCTACAACGTGCTGCTGATACCCGGGCCGTTCGTTTTCTCCGTGCGCGATCTCGAGGCCTCCGCAACCCTCGGACGGATCACTGGCTCCGGCTGCATGGTGCTGGAACTCCCGCCCCTTCACGTCCCGAGGCACTCCGGACCGGAGCCGCCGGGCGCGATGGCGCTGTCTGCGGCCCGTCCGGCGGGCCGGCAGAGGCTCGCGAAGGACTGGGCGGGATAACGGTCGGGTTCCAGCCATTGACGACCACTGCGGCCCCATGTGAAATGTCACACGCCACATTGCGCGGCGCACCGAATGCCCATAGCCGTGCAGCCCGCTCACCGATCCCCCCGGATCCTCACACCCGTGACCGATCCCCCCAGGTCGTCACTCCCGTGACCGAACCCCCCAGGTCGTCACTCCCGACCGTCCGCATTACCTCGCAGAGGAGCGTCCCGTGAAGAGACCCACCATTCCCGCTCTGCCCTCCACCGCCCGCACCACGTGCCGCGTCGTGGCGCTGACCTCGCTCCTTACGGTGGCCGCGCTGTCCACCACGGGCTGCAACGGACTGGTCGGCCGCAGCGCCGAGAGTGACGACAAGGGCCCCATCGTGCTCGGCATGGCCATACCGATGTCCGGCAGCAGTGCGGACACCGGCCCGTACATGAAGAACGGTGCGCAGCTCGCGGTCGACGAGATCAACGCCAAGGGCGGCGTTCTCGGCCGGAAGCTGCGGCTGCAGGTGGAAGACGACGCCTGCGACCCGAAGACCGCGGTCGCGGCAGCCAACAAGCTGGTCGCGGCGCACGCGGCCGTCTCGGTCGGCGGCTACTGTTCGGGCGCCACCCTGCCCACGCTGCCGATCTTCGACAAGCGCAACATCCCCATGGTCATTCCAGCGGCCAACTCCAACCAGCTCGTCAGCCAGCACCTCAAGCATGTCTTCCTCATCAACGGCACGGGCAGCCAGCAGGCTGCCGCCGCGGTCGCCTGGCTGAGCAAGGACGGGGCCAAGAAGGTCGCCGTCATGGATGACAACACCAGCTACTCCAAGGACATCGCCGACCTCACCTGGGCCAAGCTGGGCACCACGGGCGCTCCGGCCAAGGCCGTCGAGGAAGCGGTCAACCCGGGTGAGAGCGACTACAGCCCCAATGTCACCAGCGTGCTGAAGTCGGCCCCCGACTACGTCTACTGGACCGGCTACTACCAGGAGGGCGGTCTGCTGATCCGGCAGTTCCGCCAGGCCGGGTACAAGGGCAAGTTCCTCGTCGGCGACGGCTCGGTCGACCCGAAGCTCGTCAAGATCGCGGGCGCCGAACACGGCGAGGGCGCCTTCGCGACCATGACCCAGACCCCCCAGACCACTCCGGGCGCCGAGAGCTGGATCGCCTCCTACAAGGCGAAGTTCGGCGCCGAACCCGGCCCGTACTCCACCCAGTCCTACGACGCCGTCCGGGTCGCCGCCGAGGCCATCAGTAAGGCCGGCAGCACCGACGGCGACAAGGTCACCGCGTCGCTGGAGGCGATGGACGGCTTCAAGATCTTCTCCGGCCCGCTGAAGTTCACCGCCGACCACACGCTGAGCAACGGTGGCTTCGTGATCCTCGCCGTCAAGGACGGGCAGTTCGTCCTGCGGGATTCCCTCAAGTAGCCCGGAGGAGCTCGCATGGCACAGCTGATCTGGAACGGGCTGTTCGTCGGCTCGTTCTACGCCCTGGTCGCCCTGGGCTACAGCATGGTCTACGGGATCATCAAGCTGCTCAACTTCGCCCATGGTGACCTCTACATGCTCGGAGCGTTCTCCGGGTTCGCGATGCTCGGCGCGCTGGGCGGCTTCGTACCCTCAAGTTCGCTGCTCGCACTGTTCGTCGTGCTCGTGCTGACGATGCTGGCGACGGGTCTGGGCGGCGTCGCACTGGAGCGGGTGGCCTACCGGCCGCTGCGCGGGGCGCCACGCCTCTCGCTGCTCATCACCGCGGTGGGCGCGTCGTTCGCGCTGGAGTACGGCGTCCGCATCGTCGCCGGCCCCAACCCGAGGGTCTATCCGGTACGTCTCGACGGCACCGCCGTGGCGGTGCTCGGTGCCAAGATCACCATTCAGCAGCTCGTACTCATGGCGGTCGCCGCCGGGCTGATGGTGGCGCTGAACACCCTGGTCATGCGCAGCCGCCAGGGGCGGGCGATGCGCGCCATCGCGCTCGACCCGAAAGCGTGCCTGCTGATGGGCATCAACGTCGACGCGGTCATCTCCCGTACCTTCTTCATCGGTTCGGCCCTGGCCGGCGCCGCCGGAGTCATGTCCGGCGCGTACTACGGAAAGATCGACTTCCTGATGGGCTTCATCATCGGGCTCAAGGCATTCACCGCGGCCGTCATCGGCGGCATCGGCAATATGAAGGGCACCATGCTGGGCGGCCTGGTCCTGGGGCTGCTGGAGTCCTTCGGCACCGACTGGCTCGGAGGCCAGTGGCGCGATGTGTTCGCCTTCGGCTTCCTCATCCTCTTCCTGACCGTGCGGCCGACCGGCCTGCTCGGCGAGCGTGTGACGGAGCGAGTGTGATGACGGCCGTCCAGAACCCACCGGTGAAGCCCGTCAAGGGCCGTGGCCCCTCGCCCGTCTCACGGCTGCTGGAAAGCCGAAGGCTGGGCTGGGCCGGGCTGATGACCGCCCTGCTCGCCCCGTTCGTCATCGCCACTCCGTACGCGATGAACGTGATGACCAGCGCGGTCATCTTCGTGATGCTCGCCGTCGGTCTGAACATCGTCGTCGGCTACTGCGGCCTGCTCGACCTCGGCTTCGCCGCCTTCCTCGCGGTCGGCGCATACACCGGCGGAGTACTCGCCACGGAGTTGAAGGTCCCGCTCCTGGCCACCGTACCGGTCGTCGTCGTGGTGACCGTGGTGGCCGGAGTGGTGATCGGAGGTCCCACGCTGCGGCTGCGCAGCGACTATCTGGCCATCGTGACACTCGGCTTCGGGGAGATCATCCGGATCGTCGCGAGCAATCTGGACATCACCGGTGGTCCATCGGGGATCTACGGCATCCCCGGCCTGCTCGGTGACCCGCTCTCCGACCCGGTGGTCTTCTACTACACCGCCGTACTGATCGTCTCGGTCGCGGTGCTTTTCGCCGCGCGGCTCGGCCGCTCCCGTATCGGCCGCGCCTGGCGATTCGTCAGAGAGGACGAGGACGCTGCCGAGGCCAGCGGAATCCATACCTACCGGGTCAAGTTGGCGGCCTACGTCGCGGGTGCGGTCTGGGGCGGGCTCGCGGGCGTGCTGTTCGCCGGCCAGCTCTCCGCGATCTCCCCGGCCAGCTTCACCTTCCTGCAGTCCGCCCTTGTGCTGATGGCGGTCGTGCTCGGCGGTATGGGCTCCACCCCCGGCGTCGTGGTCGGCGCCGTGGTCATCAGTCTGCTGCCCGAGCTGCTGCGGGGCCTGGCCGACTACCGCTACTTCGTGTTCGGCGTGCTGCTCATCGTCGTGATGCTGCTCCGCCCGCAGGGCCTTTGGCCGCACCGTTCGCGCGAGCCCGGCCACACGGCGGCGCGGAGCACGCCCGGTGCACCCGGCGCCCCGGCGAAGGAGGAAACGTGATGCTCGAAGTAACGGATCTGCGGCTGGCTTTCGGCGGAGTCCGCGCCGTCGACGGCCTCACCTTCTCGGTCGGTGAGGGCGAGATCGTCTCGATCATCGGCCCCAACGGCGCGGGGAAGACCTCAGCCTTCAATTGTGTGAGCGGGTTCTACCAGCCGACCGGGGGCGCCGTCCGGCTGGCGGGAGAGGCGGTGACGGGCCTGCGCCCGTCGGCGGTCGCCGCCCGCGGCCTCGCCCGCACCTTCCAGAACCTGCGGCTGTTCGGCGAGCTGTCGGTGCTGGACAACGTGCGGGCGGGCACCCATCTGTGGCTGAGGCAGAGCACCCTCGACGCGGTGCTGCACACCCCCCGTTACCGGCGCAGCGAGCGCGAGAGCACCGACGAGGCGCACGCATGGCTGGACTTCGTCGGGCTCCGCGGCGACCGGGCCGGTCTGGTGCGTCACCTCCCGTACGGCGAGCAGCGCCGGGTGGAGATCGCCCGCGCCCTGGCCAGACGGCCGAAGCTGCTGCTGCTCGACGAGCCGGCCGCCGGGCTCAACCACGGCGAGAAGGCCGAGTTGCTCGCCCTCGTCCGCCGGATCCGGGAGCTGGGCGTGGCGATCGCGCTCATCGAGCACGACATGGGCCTGGTCATGGAGGTGTCCGAGCGGGTGGTCGTACTGAACTTCGGAAAGGAGATCGCCGACGGTCGTCCGCAGGAGGTACGGCAGGACCCGAACGTCATCGAGGCCTATCTCGGCCGGGCGGCCGACGATGACGAAGTCCAGGCCGCTCGCGCCGGATGGGAAGGAGAGGGGGCACACCATGCTTGAGATCCGCGGCCTCGACGTCCATTACGGAGGAGTGCGGGCACTGAGAGGGCTCGACCTCAGCGTGGCCGAAGGGGAAACGGTCGCCCTCCTCGGCAACAACGGCGCGGGCAAGACCACCACACTGTCGGCAGTGTCAGGGCTGGTCCGACCCGCCGCGGGCCGGATCACGCACGCCGGTGAAGACATCACGCGGACCTCTCCGCCGAAGATCGTCGCGCGAGGGGTGGTGCACGTCCCCGAGGGTCGGCGGATCTTCAGCACGCTGACCGTGCATGAGAACCTGCTGCTCGGCGGCTATCTGGTGCGCGACGGCGCCGAACTCGCCCGACGGGTCGAGGAGGTCTTCGAGTTGCTGCCCCGGCTGGCCGAACGGCGGTCCCAGCACGGCGGGACGCTGTCCGGTGGGGAGCAGCAGATGCTCGCCATCGGCCGGGCCCTCGTCGCCCGCCCCGGCCTTCTGATGCTGGACGAACCGTCGATGGGCCTGGCCCCGCTCATGGTCGCCGCGGTGATGGACGTGATCAGGGACATCAACCTCGGCGGCACGTCGGTGCTCCTCGTCGAACAGAACGCCACGGCTGCGCTGAAGATCGCGCATCGGGGATGTGTGATCGAGAACGGGGAGACGGTGCTGGAGGGCACAGCGGCCGATCTGTCCGCCGACCCCCGCGTCGTCCAGGCCTATCTGGGCGGGGTTTCATAGCCGGCTACGAACGGCTCGGATCGAAGGCGCCTGACCAGGCTGACGCCCGTCAGGCGTCTTCTGCGCGGTCCGATCACAGCGGGGAGCAGCGCGGAGACTCGGCTTGACGATGGTGGCTCAGTCGGTCCGCCCTTGAAGTACGGCACCACGTTGGTGCCGATCTCCTCGTCCCTCGCCTCGTAGTCAACCCCGAAGTAAATGTACGTTCCGGCGCCGATGCCGTGCTGTCCCGCGGGCCACACTCCTGCGGCCGCCCACACCGCCTGCCGCGGCTCGTGCGGGCGCGCGAGGGCTTCAAGAAGCCGAGGGCGGGGACGCCCGCGGGAAAACCGTACTTGCCAAGTGATCGAACTCCACGCTTGGGTATGGCAGTTAGGGGGAATAGCCCTTACTTCTCAGGGGGAACAAGGGGGGCCTGCTCATGACTGCGGGGGATCCACAGAGCCGTATTCCGGCCTATCCGGGCGTCGATCGCTTCATCGACGCGTTCGACAAACTGGTGGTACAGCCGCGGCGCAGCCGCAGCAGAGTGCCGGTCGTCCTGCTCAGTGAGCCGGGCGGCGGCAATGCGGGACGCCGGATCGTCACGGGGCTGCGGTCACGTATGCGCGGCCGCAGCGAGGTCCTCGCCCCGCACGCGTACATCCCGCAGATCCCGGACGGGGCCGACCCGCCGCCGCTCGAACTCTTCGAGCATCTGACTCTTCAGCTCGCCGAGACCATGCCGCCCGGCACCGGTGAACTACGGCTGCACAGCTACCGGTTGCTGCGATCCGTCGTCACCGCGCCCGCCATCGAGGGGCTCATGGAGCGCCGCCACGCCGAGCTGCGCAACCACTGCTACGCGGAGTACCGCAACTGGTCCCGTACCGCCCAGACCCTGTGGTGGCTCGGCGGCCGCGACCAGGCCAGCGGCGGCACGCTGCTCGAGCTGCTGTGGAACTTCGTCGCAGGCCCGCTCTTCCAGCGGCTGCCGCGCGCCTTCTACGGCTGGCGCGCCAACCGCCGCATGCTCGGGCGGGCCCGCAGCCGCAGCTGGTACGCGGAGTGGGTGCGCCGTCAGCACGGCAGTCCGCCCACCGACTTCTTCCGCTCGGCGCTCGACCTCGTACACGGCGAGGCCGCCAACGAGCCGGAGCGTATGGACCGAGTGCTCATGCACGCCCTGCTCGCCGACCTCGACCAGGCGTGCCGGGCCCGTCTCTTCAGCCCCTGGCGGCGGCGCCGCACCTCCCGCTTCGTGCTTCTCTTCGACGAGGCGGGGCCCGCCGACTCGCGCATCCAGCGCTTTTTGCGTGAACTCCGCTCCGCCATGGAGGACTTGCGCTGTACCTCGGTGTTCGCGGTGGCGGGCGGCGTACGCTCGCTGGCCTCGCGCATCCCCGACATCGACGCAACGGGCCTCGCCCACGCCGGCGCCGAGCTGATCAACATCGAGCGGCGCGGGATGACGCCGGGTCAGCCGACCGGCATCGTCGTGCCGGTGGCCGAGGGACCCGAGGACGACCAGGCGGCGGTGTACTGGCTCGGCCGCTGGCCGACACTGGTGACGCCGTCGCCGCGCTGGGGTCCCGGCGCCGAGGTGGCCGGAGTGCTCGGCATCGGCACGCTCGCACTCGCACTCGCCGCGGGCCTCGTTCTCGTACCGGACATCGGCAGCAGCGAAAAGGACGACCCCTGCCAGGGCTCCACCTTCCTCGG
Source organism: Streptomyces sp. CA-135486 (assembly GCF_050936555.1). Lineage (NCBI taxonomy): Bacteria > Bacillati > Actinomycetota > Actinomycetes > Kitasatosporales > Streptomycetaceae > Streptomyces > Streptomyces sp. CA-135486. The sequence continues at coordinate 3,282,131 of NZ_JBNJMM010000002.1, read as the reverse complement.
TACGGACGGTCATTGCGTCGGCGTCGCCGAAGGCGCGGCCGGCTTCGGCAAGGAACCCAGTGAGCAGGCCGTACGGGCCGTGCTCCAGCAGATCGAACGGCAGAACGAGGAGGTCGACAGGGAGCTCGCGGGCCGGCCCGGCGACGACCCGCGCCCCGGTCGCCGCACCGTCGTCTACTTCGGCCCGCTCACCGGCGGCAAGGACGCCGAAGACCCGGTGCGCGGCGGCACATTGGCGGAGCTGCGCGGCATCGCGCTGGCACAGCAGCACATCAACGCCCAGGCGCTGCGTTCCGGCGAGCGCGTCCCACTGCGGGTGCTCGCCGCCAACGCCGGTGACCGCTTCAAGGACGCACCCGCCGTCGCCGACCGGATCGTGGAGCTCGCCGCGAGCGATCCGTCCATCGCGGGCGTCGTCGGCATCGGGCAGAGCCGCCGCAAGACGTACGACGCGATACGCACCCTCGACAAGGCCGGCATCCCCATGGTCGGCACCTCTGGCACCGCCGATGAACTCCTTCGCCAGGGCGAGCACTACTACCAGACGGCCCCCACCGATGCGCGGGCAGCCGAGCTGATGGCGGCGTTCGCTGCGAGCGCCGGGATGACCACGGGCGGACAGAAGGCCCGCCGGGTGAGTCTCGTTGCCGACGCCACCGACGCCTACAGCAACAGCCTTGCCGCGTCCTTCCGTGCCTCATACGGGCCGGGACGCACCGACGTGCTCCTCTACACCCCCACCGACGCACCGGAACCGGGACCGGTGCCGGGCGCGCTCGGCGGGCGACCCGCCTCGACCGTGGAGGACCTGGCCCGCGAGGTCTGCCGGGCCGTGCGCGAGGAGCCGCGGACGGCGGTGGTGTGGTCGGCGCGGGCCAGCCAGTTCCAGCTGTTCCTGGCCGAGATCGTCCGTATCTCCGGCGACTGCCCAAAGATCAGCGTGCTCGGCGGCGACGACGTCACCAACACGCTGACGGAGGAGCGGCGCCCCTGGGACGACTTCAAGGGCCTCACCCTCTTCTACGTCTCGCACGGCTACGCGCCCACGCTGGCGGCACGGAGCCCGGAGGCCGCGGCGTTCCTCGCGGCGTACGACCGTGCGTACGGCGGCGACCACAGCGCCAGGACGAAGGCCATGCGCGAGGACGGCCATGTCGCGCTCGCCTGGGACGCGTTGCGCTATCTCGCCGAAGGCATCGACCAGGCCTGGCGCACCACCGGCGGACATGACGACCGCCTCGACCGCGGGCTGCTGCAAGGGGTGCTCTACCAGGGCCTGGGCGGCGGGGGCTTCGACGGCGCCACCGGCCGTATCGACGCGCACGGCGCAGCGGGCGGGGGACGGCTGACGGAGGACAAACTGCTTGCGGTGCTGCGGGGCAGCAGCGCCGAGCCGACGACCGAGCTGCTGTGCGGCACGGTGGCGCGCGGCGATGAACGCACGACGTGGGGGCCGAAGGGCACGGAGCACCGGTGCCCGTAACCGCGTCGGCTCACGCGGGCAGGGCTCGTGGTGATGCCATCGACGCGACTACTCGAACCGCGTGGTGTCGCCTGCCCCTCGGCGTACGATCTCGAGTTCGCCGCCGGAGAAGTCGATGACCGTGGTCGGCTCGGTGCCGCAGTCGCCCGAGTCGACCACGGCGTCCACCACGTGGTCGAGCCGTTCCTTGATCTCCCAGCCCTGTGTCATCGGCTCGTCCTCGTCGGGCATGAGCAGAGTGCTGGAGAGGAGCGGCTCACCGAGTTCGGCGAGCAGGGCCTGAGCGACGGCATGGTCGGGAATCCGGACTCCGACGGTCTTCTTCTTCGGGTGCAGCAGCTGGCGCGGCACCTCCTTCGTCGCCGGGAGGATAAAGGTGTAACTGCCGGGCGTCGCCGCCTTGATCGCGCGGAACACGTCATTGTCGATGTGCACGAACTGACCCAGCTGCGCGAAGTTCTGGCACACAAGGGTGAAGTGGTGACGGTCGTCGAGGTTCCGGATCGACCGGATCCGGCCGATGCCGTCTCGACTGCCCAGCCGGCATCCCAGTGCGTAACAGGAGTCCGTCGGATACGCGACGAGCGCACCGGCTCGGATACTGTCGGCCACATTGCTGATGGTGCGCCGCTGAGGATTCTCGGGGTGCACGTCGAAATACTTCGCCATCCGCCGAGTCTAGGTCCTTTCCGGTCGATCTGGCCGGATCAGTGAGCGGGGTCTGGTGCGGGCAGATGCAAGGCGGAGGATGGAGCCCAGGCGGTGGGGGCACCTCCCGTGCCCGAAGGGCTACGGGGAGTGCGTGCCAGGGCACGCGAGCCCGGCAAGATCGGCCGGATGGCATGACCAGCCGTCAGGCGGTGAGCTCCTCGTCACCGGGCGCCGGGCGCAGCGTGGCCGGTGGGTTGGTGAGGGCGGCGGCCAGTTGCTGTTCTGCCACGGTCAGGGCCTCCTCCGCGGTGCAGGTACCGGTGGAGACGCAGAGCGTGTAGGTGACGTCCTCCAGCTGCCGTCGGATCTCGGGAGAGCTCTGCTCGGCATGCCGGTCGTGAAGGGTCCGGTACTGCTCGACAAGGTTTCGCAGTAACGCGGGGTGGGCCGTCAGCACGGGTGGTCCTCCTTCTGAAAGGGCCGATCTCGGCCCGCCTGCGTACAGGGCGCCTGGCGCCGCGTTGTGCCCTGGTGGCTAGGCGAACATGCCCCTGCGAAGCCTGGTGAGTGTGCGTGTGAGGAGCCGGGAGACGTGCATCTGGGAGATGCCGAGTTCGGCGCCGATCTGGGACTGGGTCATCTCCTGGCCGAAGCGCATCTCGATCATGCGTCGCTCCCGGTCCTCGAGCTGTTCCAGGAGGGGGGCCAGGGTGTGCAGGTCCTCCATCGTCTCAAGCGCGGGGTCCGGCTCTCCCCTCAGGTCGGCGATCGTGCGCCCCTGGTTGGGCCGGCCGTCGTCGCCGGGGTCGTTGGGCATGTCGAGGGAGCCTGCGGTATAGCCGTTGGAGGCAATGAGGCCTTGGATGATCTCCTCCTCGCTGAGCTTCAGATACTCGGCGAGTTCCTTGACCGTGGGGTCGCGGTCCAGGCTGCCGGCGAGCCGTTCCTTCGCCTGGGCGATCTCCACACGCAGTTCCTGCAGGCGCCGGGGGACGTGCACGGCCCAACTCGTGTCGCGGAAGAACCGCTTGATCTCGCCGACGATGTAGGGAACGGCGAAGGAGGTGAACTCGACCTCGCGGGACAGGTCGAAGCGGTCGATGGCTTTGATGAGCCCAATGGTGCCGACCTGGATGATGTCCTCCATGTCGCCGCTGCCGCGGTTACGGAAGCGGTTCGCGGCGAACCGCACCAGAGAAAGGTTCATCTCGATGAGGGTGTTGCGCGCGTACTGGTACTCGTGCGTGCCCTCCTCAAGGACGTGAAGCTGGTCGAAGAACAGCTTCGAAAGGGCCTTGGCGTCCTTCGGGGCGACCTTCCCCGCGTCCTCGATCCAGGGCAGCACATCGCCCCTGGCCGATGCGCCGACCGGAGAAGAAGCTGCGGCATCCGTCTGCACGGCGTCGGCCGTCTGTGCAGAAGTCGCTGTCATGTCTCAACCCTTCCCTCGTCGTGCTCTCTTCCCGGACCGCGCCTGCCCGGTCGTGCGTGCTGTATGCCTGTTGTCCTCTTGTTCGTATGCCGATTCGATCCGGGGTAGAGGATGACGAAAGGGCGAGGGTGAGATGCTGTGTGGAGGGGGTGGGAGTGTGGATGCCTCACGAGGAGCGGACCCGCCGGCAGCCTCAGTGCCGCACAGGCTGGCCGAGTTGGCGATCTGTCCGCTGACGGATCGGCCGGGAGTGCACGCGGCCGGTGAGATCACTCTGACCACGCGCACGGCGTGGGAGCGGGCACTTGAGAGTCTGGTCGGCGGGGGTGGTGACGTGCACCTGGATATGTCCGCGGTGACGTTCGTCGACGTCGCGGGTGCGTCCGCCGTGGCGGTCGCCGCCCAACAGCTGGGCAGTGGGAGGCGCATGGTTCTTGAGGGCCCGCCGCCCACGCTACGGCGTGCTCTGGAGATGTTCTGGCCCGGCTTGGCGGCGATCGAGGTGAAGGCGTGACGCACGGGGCTGAGTCTTTCGTCCACCCGGCACTGTTCTACCGGGGAAGCCAGGAGTACCTGGCCGGGACGGTGCCATTCATCCAGGAAGGTCTCGCCGCGGGCGAACCGGTGGCGGTGGCTGCACCCGGGAGCAATCTCGAACTGCTCCGCGCGGAGCTGGGGGAAAGCGCCGAAGCGGTGCGATTCATCGACATGAAAGAGGCCGGGCGCAACCCGGGGCGGATCATTCCCAAGGTGCTGCGGGCTTTTGCCGATGCCCATCCCACCGGACGGGTGCGGATCATCGGTGAGCCGATCTGGCCCGGCCGTACTCCGGACGAATACCCGGCCTGTGTCCAGCATGAGGCGCTGATCAACATCGCTTTCCGCGAACGGGACGTCACCATCGTCTGCCCTTATGACGCCGCAGGGCTCGATGCCGCGGTGCTGGCCGACGCGTACGCCACACACCCCGTGGTGGTGGACGGAGGACGTGAGGAGCACAGCGATACATACGACCCCGACCGCGCCGTGGCTGCCTACAACCAGCCGCTGGCACGCCCGTTGCGGGCCCACGCGTTCACCTTTGATGCCGAACGCCTCCCCGATGCACGGGACTTCGCGGTTGAGCGGGCCCAGCACCTGGGTCTGGCGGGCAAGCGTCTGGGGGACTTCGCCCTGGCTGTCGCCGAGCTGACCACCAACAGCGTGGTGCACGGCGGTGGATCGGGCAGCTTGTGGGTCTGGGGCGAGGGCGGGCAGGTCCTGTGCGAAGTCAGGGACTCAGGGCAGCTGACGGACCCACTGGCGGGCCGTCGTCCGCCTCTGCGCGACCAACTCGGCGGCCGGGGCCTGCTGATGGTCAATTACCTCACCGACCTGGTGCGTGTCCACACGAGTCCGGAGGGCACCGCGATCCGCTTCCACCTCGGGAACTGAACGCCATTGTCCAGCGGCTCCGGCCCGACGCGAAGGGAATGCGTGCCGAGCGAAATGCGAGCCACCTGAAAACGCGCGCATGGAGGGCCAACCCCTGGGCACACGAGGTCCTGGAGGTTGATAACTATGGTTCCCCTGCTTCTCGTTCTCTTGCTCGCCCTGCTTCTCTTTGGTGCTGGATTCGCATTGAAGGCACTGTGGATCGTAGCGGTGGTCGTGCTCGCCGTGTGGCTGCTCGGCTTCGTCATGCGCTCCGCCGGAACAGGAGGAAGTCGCGGCCGCTGGTACCGCTGGTAGCCGGCGCGACACCAGATTCGCAGGGCGGCCCCGGACATTCATGTCCGGGGCCGCCCTGCGCCATTCTGGCGAAGTAGGGTTACGGTGTGCACACAGGAGCGAATCCAGGACAGAAGAAGGTTGCATTCCTGGGCACTTCTCCATTTCCGGTAAGTGTCCACAAATGCCCGGCACGTGGCTCTTCGAACAGCAGTCCGCAGGACCAACTCCCGGCCCCTCCAGCCACGTCCGACGGCTCGCCCCCGGGCGACGCGCATACACCTCATCGCTGCCGGAATCCATGGTTCCGCAGATCTTTGTCTGCGTCACAGCTGTTGGGCTAGTCTTTGGCGAATTTGGTGTTCACTTCGTAACTCCGTGTACTGCTCTCGTAGCGGCCGAATTCGAGTGAGGTAGACATGGCTGACACGACCGGATCACGGTCTGCGGTGGGCAGCACGGCTGCCCGCGGCGGCGCCAAGGTCGGTGAGCTGGAATTGCGGCAGTTGCTTGCCGGGCTGACCGCTGTCCGCGACGGTGACTTCGGCACCCGGCTGCCCAGTGAGGCCGACGGCCTGCTCGGTGAGATCGCCACCGTCTTCAACGGCATGGTCGACCAACTCTCCTTGTTCACCTCCGAGGTGACCCGCGTCGCCCGCGAGGTCGGCACCGAAGGAACCCTGGGCGGCCAGGCCGAGGTACCCGGCGTGTCCGGCACCTGGGCGGATCTCACCGACTCGGTGAACGCCATGGCCGGCAACCTCACCACACAGGTACGTGACATTGCGCAGGTGGCCACCGCCGTGGCCAAGGGCGACCTGTCCCAGAAGATCGACGTCGATGCCCGCGGCGAGATCCTGGAGTTGAAGGAGACCGTCAATACGATGGTCGACCAACTCTCCGCATTCGCCGACGAAGTCACCCGCATGGCACGCGACGTCGGCAGCGAGGGCCGCCTCGGTGGTCAGGCGCAGGTACCCGGTGTCGGTGGAGTCTGGCGGGACCTGACCGACTCGGTGAACTTCATGGCCGGCAACCTCACCAATCAGGTCCGCAACATTGCCCAGGTCACCACGGCTGTCGCCAAGGGCGACCTGTCCCAGAAGATCACCGTCGATGCCCGCGGCGAGATCCTCGAGCTCAAGAACACGATCAACACCATGGTCGACCAACTCTCCGCATTCGCCGACGAAGTCACCCGCATGGCACGCGACGTGGGCACGGAGGGCAGGCTCGGCGGGCAGGCGGACGTCAAGGGGGTCTCCGGCACCTGGCGGGACCTGACCGACTCGGTGAACTTCATGGCCGGCAACCTCACCGCTCAGGTGAGATCGATCGCGCAAGTGGCCACCGCGGTGGCCCAGGGGGATCTGTCCCAGAAGATCACCGTCGACGCCCGCGGCGAGATCCTCGAGCTCAAGGACACCATCAACACGATGGTCGGCCAACTCTCCGCATTCGCCGACGAGGTGACCCGCGTCGCACGCGAGGTCGGCACGGAGGGCAATCTGGGAGGCCAGGCGACCGTGCGCGGTGTGTCGGGCACTTGGGAGGATCTCACCGACAACGTCAACGTCATGGCCTCCAACCTGACGGGCCAGGTGCGGTCCATCGCCCAGGTGGCCACCGCCGTGGCGCGTGGCGACCTGTCGCAGAAGATCACCATTGAGGCCGAGGGCGAGGTGGCCGCGCTCGCCGGGGTGATCAACACCATGGTCGACACGCTGTCGGCGTTCGCGGACGAGGTCACGCGCGTGGCGCGTGAGGTCGGTACCGAGGGCATCCTCGGGGGCCAGGCGCACGTCCCCAACGTGGCCGGGACCTGGAAGGACCTCACCGACAACGTCAACTCGATGGCGAACAACCTGACCGGCCAGGTACGCAATATCGCCCTGGTGACCACCGCCGTCGCCAAGGGCGACCTGTCGAAGAAGATCGACGTCGATGCGCGCGGCGAGATCCTGGAACTCAAGACCACCATCAACACGATGGTCGACCAGTTGTCGTCCTTCGCGGCCGAGGTGACGCGTGTCGCCCGGGAGGTCGGCAGCGAGGGGCGACTCGGGGGCCAGGCGGAGGTCGAGGGTGTTTCGGGCATGTGGAAGCGCCTCACCGAGAACGTCAACGAGTTGGCAGGCAATCTGACCCGGCAGGTACGGGCCATCGCCGAGGTGACCAGCGCTGTTGCCGAGGGTGATCTGACCCGTTCCATCACCGTGGACGCCTCCGGCGAGGTCGCCGAGCTCAAGGACAACATCAACTCGATGGTGGGGTCGCTGCGGGAGACGACCCGGGCCAATCATGAGCAGGACTGGCTGAAGACGAATCTGGCGCGCATCTCCGCGTTGATGCAGGGCCATCGTGACCTGGCTGTCGTAGCTGAGAACATCATGGATGAGCTGACGCCTCTGGTAGAGGCTCAGTACGGTGCTTTCTATCTCGCCGTGGAGGGGGAGAAGGGCCTGGAGCTGATGCTTGTCGGCTCCTACGGCCGCCCCGCGGGATCCGACCCGGACACACGGTTCAGGCTGGGCGAATCCCTGGTCGGCCAAGCCGCGCGCAGCCGTCGCGTCATCTCCACGGACAAGGTTCCGGGCGACTACATCACCCTGTCGTCCGGCCTGGGCCACACCTCGCCGGGCAGCCTGATCGTGCTGCCGATTCTCGTCGAGGACCAGGTCCTCGGTGTCATAGAGCTCGCGTCCTTCGCCTCGTTCGCGCGCGTCCACCGAGACTTCCTCGAGCGGCTCATGGGAACCGTGGGCGTCAACGTCAGCACCATCGTGGCCAACGCCCGTACCGATGAACTGCTCGGTGAGTCGCAACGCCTGGCGAGCGAGCTCCGGGCGCGCTCGGAGGAAATGCAGGTGCAGCAGGAGGAGTTGCAACGGTCCAACGCCGAGCTGGAGGAGAAGGCCGCGCTGCTGGCCGCGCAGAACAGCGACATCGAGGCCAAGAACCTGGAGATCGAGCAGGCCCGCGGCGAGTTGGAAGCCCGGGCTCAGCAGCTGTCCCTCGCTTCGAAGTACAAGTCGGAGTTCCTGGCCAACATGAGCCACGAGCTGAGGACGCCGTTGAACAGCCTCCTCATTCTCGCGCAGCTTCTGTCGCAGAACCCCACGCGAAATCTCACGCCCAAGCAGGTCGAGTACGCGGGCATCATCCACTCGGCCGGCTCCGATCTACTGCAATTGATCAACGACATCCTGGACCTGTCGAAGGTCGAGGCCGGCAAGATGGACATCCATCCGGAGCGAGTCCAGCTGCGCCGGCTCCTGGAGTACGTCGAAGCCACCTTCCAGCCACTCACCATTCAAAAGAGCCTCGGCTTCACGGTCACCACAGCCCCGGGAGTGCCGGCCGATCTGCTCACCGACGATGCGCGGCTGCGTCAGGTACTGCGCAATCTGCTGTCCAACGCGGTCAAATTCACCGAACGCGGCAGCGTCGAACTTCGGATCGAGCCGGCCGCGGAAAGCGAACTGCCCCAGACCATGCGCCGGGTCGGGCCCACCGTGGCGTTCCGCGTCAAGGATTCCGGAATCGGCATCGCTGAGCAGCAGCTGGAATCCATCTTCGGCGCCTTCCAGCAAGCAGACGGGACCACAAGCCGGAATTACGGCGGAACCGGGCTGGGTCTGTCCATCAGCAAGGAGATTGCCCATCTGCTCGGAGGCGCGGTCACCGCTGAGAGCACGCTGGGCGAGGGAAGCACCTTCACCCTCTATCTGCCCGCGTGCCGCGCGGACTTCGAACACCGTGCCGCACTGGCGCAGAGCGCTGAAATTGTCAGCAGTGAAACATCATCCGACGACACCCCTCGTCCCGCCGCTCCCCCCGCCCTTCACACGTCCCCGCGGCAGCGACGCCTTCTGGTGATCGAGGATCGGCCGCGTGGACTCATGACGCTGGTCGCCGAAAGCACCGTCGCCGAATTCACCGACAGCCGCGAACTGACCGACCCGCGTGCCTCAGTGGAAGTCGTCAGCGCCCTCGGAGCCCAGGAAGCGGCCGCCGCGCTCGCCGCGGAATCCTGCCACTGCGTCGTACTGGACCTTGACATGCCCGACGGCGAGGCTCTTCGGTTCCTTGACGCCATGGACGGCGACGCGGGACTCCGCGGCGTGCCCGTCCTGGCCCACAACAACCGACGTATGGATCCGGCACAGGAACGGACACTGCAGTCGCGCGTCGAGACCCAACCGCTGGAGCTGCTCTCCAGCCTGGACGAACTGCGGGAACGCATCGCCCTGCACCTCTCCGCCGAGCAGCCGGGCGACGTCCTGCCACTCCTGCGTCCCGAGGAAGCCGCACACGCATCGCCCCAGGACACTGACGAGACCCTGGCCGGGCGCACCATCCTCGTCGTCGATGACGACGCCCGTAATCTGTACGCCCTCAGCGGCATCCTGGAATTCCACGGCGTCCACGTTCTGCGGGCCGAGAACGGCCGTAAGGGCATCGACACGCTCGCCGAGAACCCGGGCATCGACCTGATTCTGATGGACGTGATGATGCCGGAGATGGACGGCTATACCGCCACCGCCGAGATCCGGCGGAGGCCGGCCCACAGCGCTCTGCCCATCATCGCCGTGACGGCCAAGGCCATGCCCGGGGACCGCGAGAAGTGCCTGGCCGCGGGAGCCAGCGACTACGTCACCAAACCGTTGGACGCCGATGAACTCATCGCGTGCGTCCGCCGCTGGGTGAACACGTAGCCGGCGCCCCGCCCCTCACTGTCGCGCGTCGACCATCCCGTCAGGAGCAGCACTACGGTGAATACTCCCCAGCCGCCCGAAGAGCCCGTCCGGGATGACGGGCCGCTGGGGGCTGCCTCCGATCGCCAGTACGCCCGCGTCAACCATGTGCCCCCGCCCCGGTCGGAAGTGGGCATCGACGACGAGGCGGGTTCCGCTCTCTCCGCCGTCGTGGCGGACGCCCAGGCCGAGGTCGGCGACAATCCGGCCGGCGCGTCGGCGGTCGGCCGACTGGCCGCGACGGTGGATCGCCTTCGCCGTGAAGTCCAGGCGGCCCATGCCGCCGCTGATGGCCGTGCCCTGATCGAGATCGCCAAGGGCGTCCTGATCGAGCGGTTCCACTGCGGCCCTACCGAGGCAGCCGGGCACCTCGCTGGGCTGGCCGAACAAACGGGCATGTCACAGCTTGAGCTGGCTGCCGACATCATCAATCAGTCCGCACAGGACAGTTTCACCGAGGCGGCCCGCGACTTCATTTCTCGGACCAACAGTGCCGATGAGACCTCCGACGGGACGGGCGGATCCGTCGCGGTGCGGCTGCGCGCGGCCGAGAGCGGCGCACTGGCCGCAGACGACACGCAGGCCGTGGCCGAGTCCGTCCTGCACCACGCCCTCGCCCCGCTGGGTGCCACTGCGGTCGCCATCTGGGCGGCAGGACATGACGCGTCTCTCACCCTCGCCGGAAACGCCGGATTCGCCGCGGAAGAAGCCGGGCGCTGGCGCTATGTGCCGCCCGGTGTGGAGACCGTGGCCCGCCGCGCGCTGACCGAACGCCGGACCGTGTGGTTCCAGGCACTCGCAGAAGCGGGCCTTCCCTCGATCAGCGACTATCAGGCAACCGGTGGCGGCCGGGTGGCCGTACCGGCCGGCGCCGGCGGCCGGATCATCGGAGTCCTGGAAATCTGCTGGCCGCACCGGCTTGAGCCGCAGCCGCCCCAGATCCAGCGTCAAGTGGAAGCCCTCGCTGAACTGTGTGCCCGCACACTGGAAACGCACACGGCCGCAGTCATCGGTTTCCCAGGCGCACCCAACGCGCTGAAACGAGACCTCGCCGAATTGGTCGACCTCGTCGACGGCCTGCACGATCCCGCTCTGGTGCTGCTGCCCCACCTCGAGGCCGACGGGCACCTGACCGACTTCCGCATCCATCACACAAACCGGCACTTCGTCGATCCCGCCGGGCGACCGCGCAGCGCCGTCAGCGGAGCGATGCTTCTGGAGGCCTACCCCATGGCCGCCGGCGACAGTGAACTGTTCGAGAAGGTGGAGCGGGTGCATGCCACCGGTGAACCCTTCTACGCCCAGCGGATGGCTCTCACCGCGCTGGTCGATCAGGTGCCGCTCGAAGCTGTCGCCGACATCAGCATCAGCAGGCATGGCGCTGCCGTACTGCTCATCTGGCGGATAGAAGACGAAGCAGGCCGGCTGGCCAGCCTGTTGCAGCACGCCCAGCGCCTGGGCCGCATCGGCGGATTCGAGGAGAACAACACAACCGGCAAGATCACATGGAACCAGCAACTGCACAGCCTCCACGGTCTGCCGCCCACCGCTGCTCCCATCCCCTTGGAGCAACTGCCCGCGCACGCCCACCCCGACGACTCAGTCGCCATCGGCCGCTTTCTGCGTACCCTGTTCCAGCACCAGCGGGCCGCTTCCACCGCCTTCCGCCTGCAACGTCCCGACGGCGTCACCCGGCACGTCCGCGTCGTCGCCGAGCCGGTCCTCGACGCGGACGATCGGTTGCTCGCTGTCCGAGGTGCCTTCCAGGACATTTCGTCCCAGCACTGGACCGAGGTGGCGTTGGCAGCGACACGTGACCAACTCGCCCACACAGAGCAGGAGTCGGCCGAGCGCAACCGCCTCGCTCTGCAACTCCAGCAGGCAATCATGCCGCCCACCCGGGGGCCGATCGACGCGCCCGGGCTCAGCATCGGAGTGCGCTACCGGCCCGCGGAGACCGAGCACCTGGTCGGCGGCGACTGGTACGACGCGTTCGTCCTGCCGTCGGGGCAGGTACTCGTATGCGTCGGTGACATCGCGGGCCATGGCATCGAGGCGGCGACCAGCATGATCGTCCTCCGTAACGCCCTGCGTGGCCTCGCTGTCACCGGCGCGGGCCCCGCGCAGCTGCTGACCTGGCTCAACCTGGTGACTCACCACCTGACCGAGCCGGTCACCGCCACTGCGGTCTGCGGTCTTTACGATCCCGGCCGCCGTATCCTGCGCTGGGCCCGTGCCGGTCATCTGCCGCCCGTCCTGGTGACCGAGCAGGAGACCACGAAACTGCCGCTCATCCGCGGCATGCTGCTCGGTGCCGTCGCACAGACGGACTACGAGGAGGGCGAAGTACGACTCGAGGTGGGCGACACGTTGCTGATGTACACCGACGGACTGGTCGAGCGGAGGGACTCCTCCATCAACGACTCGCTGCAGCATCTGATCGCCACCGCGAGCGTTGCCACCCCGTCGCTGGAACAACAACTGGACCGGTTGCTCACGCACAGCCGGGCGGACACGGATGACGACACATGCGTCGTCGGCCTCCGAGTGGAGTGATCGCGCACTCCGACGTTGCGGTCGGCCGGGGGGAATGCTTGTGCGCAGTCGGGGAACGCGCGTTCACACCGGACCTTCACTCTGGAAAGGATGACGCATGTCGACAGCCACACCGTCCACACGACGCATCGACACGGAGTCGCAGCCCCTGGACAACGTCCAGGACAGGGTCGGTGAACTGCCGTGGATCGAGGACACGGAGAAGATCGCACCGAAGGACGCGCGCGAGTTGTCGAAGCTGTTCTTCGCTCGACTGCGGGTCCTCGAGGAAGGCACCCACGAGTACCAGTACGCGCGCAACACCCTCATCGAGATGAACCTGACCCTGGTCCGGTTCGCCGCCCGCCGTTTCCGCAACCGGGGCAACGGTGAGATGGAGGACATCATCCAGGTCGGCACCATCGGTCTGATCAAGGCGATCGACCGCTTCGACCTCTCGCGCGAAGTCGAGTTCACCTCCTTCGCCATCCCTTGCATCGTCGGCGAGATCAAGCGGTTCTTCCGCGACACCAGCTGGGCCGTCCACGTCCCCCGTCGCCTCCAGGAATTGCATGTCGAGCTGACCAAGGCCAAGGAAGAACTCACCACACGCCTGGACCGCCGGCCCAGCGTGGCGGAGTTGGCCGAGCAGCTCGGTCTCAGCGAGGACGAAGTCGTCGAAGGCCTCATCGCCTCCAACGGATACGCCGCCGGCTCCCTCGACACGCCGGGCGGCTCCGCCGACGATGGCGACGGCAACGCCCCCGCCTACGCCGAGATCCTCGGCGACAGCGATCCCGCGATCGAACTCGTCGAAGACCTCAACGCCCTCGCCCCGCTCCTTGACCGGCTCGACGACCGCGAACGCCACATCATCGAGTTGCGCTTCGGCCAGGAGAAGACCCAGTCCCAGATCGGCGAGGAACTCGGCATCTCCCAGATGCACGTCTCCCGCCTGCTGGCCCGCACACTGAAAAAGCTCCGGACCGGCATGCTCTCCGACCGCTGACCACCCGCACCGGTCCCCTGAGCACATCTGGCCATGTGTGACGCGCGGCAACACGACCGCCGCCGCCGTCGGCGTTCGCTCCTCCTCCTCGACGACCATGCCGGGCAGCTGCCCACCCCCGTCAGCGAGGGAGTCAAGGAGGAGGAGGTCGTCGACGGCACCGGCGAGGGCCGCGAGGACAGCCTCCACGGAGGCGGAGGGGGCCGAGGCACGCATCAGGGCGCCCTCGCGCCCCGCACCCTCAGCGAAGGGACGGCGTCACGCCCCCGGCCACGAGCCCGGCCGGGTCCGCGCGGAGAATGGCCTCCTGCGCGAGGCGCAGCGGTGGGCCCGGTTCGATCCCCAGCTCATCCCTGATGATCTTGCGCGCCCTGCGGTACACGCCCAGTGCGTCGCCCTGGCGTCCCACCCGGTACAGGGCGGCCATCAGCTGCCGGTAGAAGGGCTCCCGCAACGGATGCTGGACCACCAGACCCTTGAGCTCTTCGATCGCGGCGTAGTGGCGGCCGAGCGCCAGGGCGGACTCAATATTCAGCTCGATGCAGTTGAGCCGTTTTTCTTCCTCGACCGCCGCGAACGAGTTGATCTCCAGAGAACCCGCGATCCCGTCGAGAACAGGCCCCCGCCAGAGAGCGAGGGCCTGTCCAAGGTGCTCCGAGGCGCCCACGTAGTCTGACGCGAAGTACCGGACTCTGCCGTTCTCGTAGAGCTCGTCGAACAGCCGTACGTCGAGCTGAGCCCTCCGCACATCCAGAATGTAGCCGGGCGACACCGTCATGATCGGCGGCGGCCCGCTGCCGGGTTCACCGAGGAGTTTTCGCAACTGCGAAACATATACGCGCAGGCTCGCCGTCGCGGAGCGCGGCGGACGCTGCTCCCACAACTCGGCGACCAGCTTGTCTCCCGGTACGGCCTCCCCCGCTCGGACGGTCAGCAGTGCAAGCAATTTGGCGATCTTCGGTGGCGCAGGCGTCAGGTCGACATCGCCGCGGGTCACCCTCAGCCGGCCGAGCACCTGGTAGCGCAACTGCTGGCCGGATTGTGCGAAGTGCAGGGACACAGAAACCCCCTGAATGCGCGCGACGCATTCAACTAGTTAGAAATCCCCCGTTTAATCCAGGATGCCTGACGGAGCACGCTATTTCCGTAAACACCATAGCCCGGCGGTAGTTACGTGGTCATTAAATGGAAGATAACAGCGGCCCCGGGGGCCCGAATGTCTCATTTCCGGCCGTTGAATCAGCCGGAATTGAATTGTTGAACTATTGGCGGCAGAGCGGTAAGAGGCGGCCGGCTCGGGGATTTCCCCCTCGCGGGCCGCCTCTTGTCGGGCCTGTGCGTCACATCAGACGACGGACACCTGCTCAGGAGCGAGTGTCTCGGCCAGCCAGGAGAACAACCGCTCGTGGTACAGGGTCATGGCACCCGAGTGGCAGTGCGCGCCCCCGCCCTCGTCGGAGGTGAAGACGTGCAGCGACTTGGCGCTGTTCAGCCCCGTGTACACCTTCTTCGCGTGTTCAAGACCGGCGAAGAACATGTCCTCCTCGGCGTCGAGCACGAGAACGGGACAGCGCACCTGACCCACGACCTCGGAGAGGTTGAAAGCGGGCATGCGGCGCAGCAGTTCGGCGGGGGTTTGCACGCCGAACGTCCACAGCGCCTGCCGCAGCAGCCAGCGAGTGAAGGTCTGCTGCACGGCGATCCCGTACATGACGGGATTGGCGAAGTCGTCGCATCCCTGCTCGACCCACTCCAGCACGAACGGCGGCAGTGCCACCACATCACCGAGCTGCCAGACGGCGTCGTGCGCCACACATCCGGCCAGCCGGTGCTCGAATGCCGCGGCCCGTACGGCCAGCAGGCCGCCGAGGCTCGTGCCGATCAGCACGAGGCGTTCAGGGTCCACCCCCGGTTGTGCCAGGGCGAAGTCCACCGCCGGTGTGACCACCTTCTCCCAGTCGGGCCTGAAGGTGAGCCCTTGCTCGCGCAGTACCGAGCCCTGCCCGGGGCCTTCGAAGCAGAGGCAGTTGTAGCCCCGTGCCAGAGCGGCGGCCGCGACGAAGAAGTAGCCCTCTTCGAGTGTGGAGTCGATCCCGCCGTGGTGGATGAGGGTGGGCCGAGGCCCATCGGAGTCGTCCGCGCGGTAGAAGTAGCCCGGAAGTGATCCGTTCTCGTACGGGATGCTGACGGGCTGCGGCGGGCGTTCCATCAGGTTGGCGGCCTGCCCGAAGGTGTCCTGGGAGAGCCGTATCAGGCGGCCGGCCTCAGGGTCGTGTGCCGGGTCGTCGCGCAGGAAGAACTCGGCGGTCCGGTAGTAGTTGTGCGCGCGCAGCAGCGCGGCACGGGCGTCGACGGTCCGCTTCTCGCCGAGTGCCACCGTGCCCAGCCGGTGTACGCGCTCGGCCAGGGCGGTCCACTCGCGCCGCCAGGCATCGGTGTCGCCGTTCGGGATGCGCGAGGCGACGGCGATGACCTCGCCGAGCTGTGCGCCGCCGAAGTCGGCGTATCCGGCGGCGCGCAGCGCCTCGTAGTCGAAGGCTGGATCGTCGAAGAGGAATTTCATGGCTGCGGCTCCTGAGAGTGAGGGGGTGGTACAGGGCCGTACGTTGAGCGGTGCGGGTGCGGCTGCGGTGGCTGGTTCGGGTTGCGGTGGCTGGTGCGGCTGCGGGTTGCGGTGGCTGATGTGCAGGGGACGCCTACCGCGGTTCGGGGTGCGTCCTCGTCCCGTTGAGGAAGGTGTCGACGATCGACTCGGCGAACGCGGCCGACACCAGTGGCCGCTGCCGCAGGATCAGCCTGGAGAGCATCGGTCCGGTGAGCAGTTCGATGGCCTCGTCCACATCCAGGCCGGGTCGCAGCTCTCCGTCGGCGATGCCCGCGCGCAGCGCCCGGCGCAGCGCGTCCCGCCGGGCGGCGACCACCGAGTCCTCGAACCGTTCCACCAGTTGCGGGCGTCGCGCCGCCTCGCCGAGCAGTCCGGCGAGCAGGCGGTGCAGGTTGGTGTCCTCACCACGGTGCCGGATCTGGTCGACAAGGGTCACGAGCTTGTCCCGCAGCGGGAGTTCGTCCAGCGGGGGAACGGGAAGGTCGAGGCTGCCCAGGGCAGCGAGCACCAGCTCCTCCTTGTTGCGCCAGCGGCGGTAGATGGTGGCACGGGCGACCCGGGCCCGCTGCGCCACCAGGTCCATGGACAGGGCGCTGAAGCTGCACCCTTCGCCGAGCAGGCCGAGGGCGCTCTCCAGGATCGCCCGGTCGGCGGCGGGATCGCGCTGGCGGCCGCCCCGGGCGGTACGCCCCGTAACGGCCGTCGTTCCGGACCGGTCCCCGGATCCGGATACAGACATGGGCCGGAGGCCGTCGGGCATGCCGCCCTCGGCCTCCGGCTCAACGTGTGGTGCCATTCATACCTCCGTGGTGTGACTGGTTCTTGCCACTGCCTCCCTGTCCGGACGGGCTTCGCTCGTACGGGCAGGCAGGAGCAGCAGGCTGACGAGGGCGCCGAGAAAGGTGACCCCGGCGGCGACAAGAGCGGCAACATGCATGGCGGATACGTAGGAGTCGACGGCTGCGGCCGCCATTCCGGAGCCGCGCGGGCCGAGCGAGGCGGCGACGGCGAGCGTGCTCTCGACCGAGTCCTCCGCCTTGTCCCGGACTTCGCGGGGCAGTGCCGTCAGCCGGTCCGCCACGTTGGAGCGATAGGCCGTGGACAGGACCGAACCCAGCACGGCGACGCCGAGAGCGCCGCCGACCTGGCGGAACGTGGTGTTGACGGCAGAGCCCGTGCCCGCCCTCTCCCGCGGCAGCGCGGACATGACCGCGGTCGTGGCCGGTGGCATCACGCATGCGATGCCCACACCCAGGACGAACAGGATGGCTTCGAGGACCCATACCTCGGTGTGCTCATCGACGGTGCCCACGGCGAGAAACGCGAGCGTGGTCAGCAGCGTGCCGGTGACGCACACCGGGCGGACCCCGATCCGTTTGGCGGCGAGGGTGGCCGGCGGGGAGAAGGCCAACTGCGCCACGGCCAGCGGAAGCAGGCAGTACCCGGCCTCCAGCGGTGTCCATCCGCGCACGCTCTGCAGATAGAAGACGAGAAAGAACGTCCCGCCGAGCAGCGCGAAGAACACGAGGCCGATGACGGTCACGGCCGCCGAGAAACGGGGAATGCGGAAGAGGGCGATGTCCAGGGCGGGACGGCTCCTTCGCCGCTCCCACGCGACGAAGGCGGCCAGCACGGCGAGTCCGCCCAGCATGGGTCCCCACACCTGTGCTTCCGCCCAGTCGTCCGATTCACCGCCCTTGATGACTCCGAACACCAGCAGAGTCAGGCCGACGACGGACAGTGCGACGCCGACCGGGTCGAAGCCGCCGCGCCGTGGGTCTTTGGACTCCGGTACGACGGCGAGGGCGGCGACGGTTCCCACCACCACGATCGGGATGTTGATCAGGAAGACGGAGCCCCACCAGAAGTGTTCGAGCAGCACACCGCCGGCGATGGGTCCGATGGCCACGGCGAGGCCGGCCGCACCGGCCCAGATGCCGATGGCCTTGGCGTGCTCGGCGGGCGGGAAGACATCCATGATGATCGCCAGAGTCGCGGGCATCACGAGCGCGCCGCCGACCCCGAGACCGGCGCGGGCGACGATCAGTTCGTCGGCACTGCCCGCGTAGGCGGACCAGAGCGAGCAGCCGCCGAAGACGACGAGCCCGGCGAGCAGCGTGCGCTTGCGTCCCCAGCGGTCGGCGAGCACACCGGTGGTGAACAGCAGCGCGGCGAAGACGAGCGTGTAGGAGTCGACCGACCACTGCAGAGCGCTCTGCGAGGCGCCCAGGCCGACGGGTTCGGACTGAGCAAGCGTTTTCAGCGCCACGCTCAGTATGGAGGTGTCGAGTACCACGAGCAGGAGGCTGACGAGCAGCACGCCCAGGACCCACCAGCGGCGGGTGTCGAAGGCGGTGGGCGTCTCGGCGGTACGGAGTTGGGGTTGCGTCGTCACGGATTCCGCTCCTCGGAAGAAGAGGGTGCTGCGTGAACTGCCGTCTGATGCCGTGCACTTCGACGCTAGGCCCGACCCACAACCGAGTCAATGGTGTATCGAAACAACCTTGAATCGAAACAACGTTGACTCGCATCTTGCCATCAGAGCGGCCCGGACCGCGGGCCCACCGCGCACGCGACAACGAAGTGGCCCCCGACAGTGCCGCTTTGGAAGTGCCAGCCCGGTGCGGCCGGACAGCGCCAGACAGTGGTACCCCGGCCCACCGACCGCGGCCGGAAGGACACACTCGAGAAGTCCAGTCCCAGCCCGATGCCCAAGGCCTTCGCATACGCCTCCTTGAGCGTCCACAGACGTACGAGCATGCGATTGCGATCGGCGTACGGGAGCATGCGCAGCGCGGCGAGCTCCTGCGGATGGCAGACCTTCTCCGGCAGCCCCGGCGTGAGCAGCGACCGGTCCCGCTCCTCCACATCCACACCGATCCGGCGCCCTCTGGCGACACCCACCAGCAGCAGACCGGCTGTGTGACTGATACCGCCGTCGAAGCCGGCCGGCACGCGTACGCCGGGGCGCCCGCCCGCGCCCCGCTCCAGCATCACGTTCGCCGGATCGGTGCCGCCCGCGGCGGCGACGGCGCGGCGCAACAGCAGCCGGGAGCCGAACAGCCGCGCCCGCGACATGGGTTCACGCGTCGCCCGATACCTCGGCCAGTCCGCGCCCAGTAGTTCACGCGCGGGTGTGCACGGGGCGGACGCCCAGTCGGCCAGCCGTCCGTGACACACCGCGTACCCATGCCGCCGCACGCTCTCCCCGACCGCAGCCCAGTTCCCGGAATCGGGCAGGAGGGGGCCGGCAGAGATGGGCACCGCGCCTCGTTCCACCACCGCCACCCTCCCCTCGTCCTCACGTGGGTTGCGCCTACACCGCGTCACATCAGAGCGGCACCGCGTGCCAACACGTGGCGTACTCGAGTGCGCACCCACTGTTTTAGCGCCTTCGGGCGACGCCGTCCGGGGAACGTCGGACCTGCGACGTGCGCATCAAGCCCGGCTTTACGCCTCCTTTTCACCGCTCTCCAACGATGGGGCCAACGGATGGCACTTGGTGCCGTACGGGCTCTATCCCGTACCGCGAAGCAACCGACAGCGATCGACAGGGGATGAGATGCGCAGGACCTTGACGGACGCCGTACGCGCCGGCGTGGAACAGCACCCCGAGCGCCTCGCGTTCGTGTACCTGCACGAAGACGACCGCATCATGCGGCCCGAGCGGCTCACCTATGCGGAACTGGACCGCCGCGCCCGCCTCGTGGCCACTCGTCTGCGCGAGGCGTCAAAGAAGGGCGACGCACGCCCGGTACTGCTGCTCTACCCGCCCACACTGGACTTCGTCAGCGCGTTCCTCGGCTGCTTCTACGCAGGGCGCACGGCGATCCCCGCGCCGCTGCCCGATGAGCCGGGCGAGCGGCTCGCCCGCGTGAGCGGCATCCTGCGCGATGCCTCGGTGGGCGCGGTGCTGACGCTTCCCGAGCACCGTCAGGCTCTCTCCGCCTGGCTGGCCGCCTCCGGAGAACAGGAGGTGGCATGTCTCGCGGCCGGTGGCGACTTCGACGGGGACCCCGACGCCTGGTTCCCGCCGCAGATCCGCGACCAGGACGTGGCCTTCCTTCAGTACAGCTCGGGCTCCACCAGCACGCCCAAGGGAGTCATGGTCACGCACGCAAATCTGACTGCCAATCAGGAAGCCATCCGGCGGGCCATGGACACCCAGCAGGGCGTCGTCGCAGGCAGCTGGCTGCCGCTCTACCACGACATGGGCCTGATCGGGATGACCCTGCACCCTCTGTGGATGGGCGGTACGAGCGTCCAGATGTCACCCATCTCCTTCATCAAACAGCCGCACCGCTGGCTGCGCATGATTCACGACTACCAGGTCGAGGGCACCGCGTCGCCCAACTTCGGCTACGAGCTGTGCACCCGCCGGACCACCGAGGAACAGTCCACCGGGCTCGATCTGTCCAGCCTGCGAGTGGCTCTCAACGGAGCGGAACCGGTCCGTGCCGACACGATCCGGGCCTTCACCGCCCGTTTCGCGGCGAACGGGTTGCGCCCCGAGGCCATGCTCCCCTGCTACGGCCTGGCCGAGAACACACTGCTGGTCTCCGGAGGCGACACCGCCAGGCAGCATGTCGAACTGACCGTGGACGCCCACTGCCTGGAGCAGGACGAGCTGCAGCCCGCACGAGACGGTCGGGCGACCAGGACGCTCATCGGCTGCGGCCGCCCCGTGGGCACCGAAGTACTCCTCGTGGACCCGATGACCCTGGAGGTCCTGCCGGAATCCCGGGTCGGCGAGATATGGCTGCGCGGCACGTCGGTGGCCGCCGGCTACTGGAACCGCCCCGAGGCGACCGCCGAGTCCTTCCAGGCGTCAACAGCGGACGGGCGCACCGGGTACTTCCGCACCGGCGACCTCGGCGCCCTGCTCGGCGGGGAGTTGTTTGTCACCGGGCGGATCAAGGAGATGCTCATCCACCACGGCCGCAACCTCTACCCGCAGGACATCGAGCATGCCGTGCAGGACTCGGGACCGGCCTTCCGCAAGGGCGGAGGCGCCGTGTTCACCGTCTCCGGCAGCGAGGCCGAACGCGACCACGTGGTCGTGGTGCAGGAAATCCGCCCGCACGCCTACGACGAGCCGGACCTGCCGGGACTCGCCGTGTCGGTACGGGAGTTGGTGAGCCGCCAGTTCCAGCTGCCGGCCGCGAACGTGGTCCTGGTGCGCCCGGGTGTGATCCGCAAGACGACCAGCGGCAAGACACAGCGCACTCTCATGCGGCAGCTCTTCCTCGACGGCGCTCTGCCCGCCCTGCACCAACGTCTGGAACAACCGGTCGCGGCCCTGATCGACGGCGGCGCCGACGGCAGCCCCGAGACAGCCTCGCTCGCCGCCCCCGGCCGCTGAGACCCGAACCCCCAAGGGAGAGGTACGCCATGCCCATCGCCCCCGAAACCCGTACCGAGAATCTGGACCTCGTGCTGCCGGACCTGACCGCATCGGAGCTCGAGCAGTGGCTCACCGATCGCGTGGCCTTCCATCTGCACCGGCCCGCCGAAGAGATCGACCCGGACACGCCGCTCGCGGACTACGGCATCGACTCGGTCGCGGCCATCGGTATCTGCGGCGAGATAGAGGCACGCCACCAGCTGTCGGTCTCCGCGACGATCGCCTATGACTTCCCCACGGTCCGTGCGATCAGTACGCACCTCGCCGAACGCCTCGGCGGCGAAGCCGGAGCGGCGTCATGACCGAGCGCGAACCGGTCGCGGTCGTCGGCCTCGACTGCCGCTTCCCCGGTGCCCGCGACGCCAAGGAGTTCTGGGAACTCCTCATGGAAGGCCGGGACGGCACCCTTCGTATCCCGGAACAGCGCTGGGACGCGGACCGTTACTATTCGGCGCCCCCGACCGGTCCCGTCGGTACGTCCGAGGCGCGGCCGCCCGGCCGCAGCAACACCGTGCGCGGCGGCTTCCTCGACGATCCGGACTCCTTCGACCCCCAGTTCTTCGGCATCGCTCCGCGGGAGGCGGCCGCCATGGACCCGCAGCAGCGGCTGCTGCTGCAGTGCTCCTGGCGCGCCATCGAGGACGCGACGGTCCCGCCCGAGGATCTGGCCGGCAGCAACACCGGAGTGTTCGTCGGAGTCATGGCCAACGAGTGGGCGTATCTGCAGCTGTCGGACTACGACAGGATCACCGCCCGCTACGGCTCCGGCAACGGCTACTTCATGGGCGCCAACCGGGTCTCGTACCACCTCGACCTCAAAGGCCCCAGCCTGGCGGTGGACACGGCCTGCTCGTCCTCACTGGTCGCCGTCCATCTCGCGGCCGGCGCACTGCGCACGGGCGACTGCGACTACGCGCTCGCGGCGGGCACCAACCTGATCATGACGCCCGTCATCAACATCTTCTACTCCCAGGCGGGCCTCTCGGCGCCCGACGGACGGTGCAAGCCCTTCAGCGCCTCGGCCGACGGCATCGGACGGGCCGAGGGCGTCGCGGTCCTCGTACTGCGCCGCCTCAGTGACGCCCTGGCCGACCGCCAACCCGTGTACGCCGTATTGCGCGGCAGCGGGGTCAACCAGGACGGACGCAGCAATGGGATCACCGCCCCCAACCGGTGGGCCCAGCAGCAACTCATCGAGAGGGTCTGGCAGTCGGCCGAGGTCACCGCGGACGACATCCAGTTCATCGAGGCGCACGGCACCGGCACCCTCCTCGGCGACATGATGGAGGCGCAGGCGCTCGGTCACCTGACCACCGGCCGCAGCGGCGGGAGCATCGCCCTGGGCTCGGTCAAGAGCAACTTCGGCCACGCGGAGGGAGCGGCCGGGATCGCCGGGTTCGTCAAGTCGGTGCTCGCCCTGCAGCACCGGACGGTGCCGCCCAGCCGATTCGCCGAGAACGAAAACCCCAAGCTCCAGCTGTCCGAGCGACGGCTGTCGCTGCTCAAGTCCCCGCTGCGGCTTCCGTCCGGCACTGTGCACGCCGCCGTCAGCAGCTTCGGTATGGGCGGCACCAACGCGCACGCGGTCCTGTCCTCCGCGCCTCGCTCGGCGCACCCATCAGGTGGCAGGGCACCGGGGGTGTTCACCGTGTCCGCCCGCTCCGTGCGACAACTGCGCCCCAATCTGCTGGCCCAGGCCGAAGCCCTGGCCCGGGTGCCCGAGGACCGGCTGACGCAGCTGTGCTGGACCAGCAACCGGGTCAAGTCCCGGCTGCCGCACCGCGTGGCCGTCGCCGCCGCGAGTCTGCCCGAGCTGGTGGCCGGGCTTCGCGAGGAGGCGGAGCGCCCCCATGACGGCGGACCGGCCGGCAACGCCCGGAGGGCCGCACCCGCGGTGGCGTTCGCCTTCACCGGCCAGGGCGCACAGCACCCCCGTATGGCCGCTTCCTGGTACGCCTCGTCCCCCGTCTACGCGCGGCTGTTCGACGAGATCGACAAGATGCTCGCCGCCCACCTCGGGCTCTCGGTGCGCGACGCGGTGCTGGACGGCGACCCGGGCATCGACCGTACCGGCCTGGCGCAGCCGGCCCTGTTCGCCGTGGAGTACGCGATGGCGGGCACCCTCGTCGAGGCCGGGATCAGGCCCTCGTTCGTCATCGGCCACAGCATCGGCGAGTTCGCCGCCGCCTGCACGGCCGGTGCGCTCGACGCCGCCGACGCCGCCAGGCTGGTCGCGCGCCGGGGTGCCCTGATGGAGGCACTCCCCGACGGCGGCGGCATGCTCGCCGTACCTCTCGGCCCGGACGGAGTGCAGGCACTGCTGGCTGAGCGTGCACAGCTGTGCGTTGCCGCGGTCAACGGGCCCGACAGCACAGTCGTTGCCGGCGATCTCACCGAACTCGAGGCGCTGCGCGCCACTTTGGACGAACAGAGCATTGCCTCGCGCCCGCTGACGGTCTCGCACGCCTTCCACTCGCCGCTGATGCAGCCGGTCGTGGAGGACTTCCGCCGCGAGGCCGACGTGCCGGTGCACCGGCCCACCGTGCCTTTCTTCTCGACCCTGCACGGCCGCCGGCTGGCCGACGACGAGGTCATGGACGCGGACTACTGGGCGCAGCAGATCACCGCGCCGGTACGGTTCGCCGACGCGGCGGCCGGGTTGTTCGCCGCCGGAGCCACCCACATCGTGGAAATCGGCCCGCGCGCCGCACTCACCCCGCTGCTCGCCCGGCTGAAGCCGGCCACCGGCCACCCGGTGAGCTGCCACGCCGCCCACCCCGGACACCGCGCGCCACAGCACCGGATGCACCAGCTCTTCGGGGAGCTGTGGTGCGCCGGACTCACCCCCGACTGGGACGCGCTGTACCAGGATTCGGCCCGGGTGCCGCGCCGTCTGCCGCCGTACGTCTTCGACAACACCTTTCGCGCCTGGCGCACTGCCGACGCCCCCGAACTGACCGTGTCCACACCCCTCTCAATGGACGCGGCAGCCGCGGTACCGCCCACGGCGGATCGCGGAGAATCGTGCCCGCCGACCCTCCCCGGTGACCCCCCGCACCTCGTGGCTGAGGTGACGCACCGTCTGGTATGCCGGGTCGGCGGGCACGAACCGTCTCAGGTACACAGCCGTTCACGCCTGCACGAGGACCTCGGCTTCGACTCGATCCAGGTGATGGAGCTCAAGACCCGTATCGAGAACGAACTCCCGCAGGTCGGCACTCTCCCGATCGAGGAGCTGCTCGCGAGCCTGGAAACGGTGGGCGACCTCACCGGCTATCTGCGCGACCGTCTCCAGACACCGTCCGCACCGGAAGGAACGCGCTCATGACCGTACCCACAGCGCATCTGGCTTCGGTCGGCACCTGTCTGCCGGGAGAACCCGTCGACAACGCGACACTGGCCAAGCTCGTCGGCATCGACGAGCAGTGGGCCGAGATGCTCATCGGCAACACCAGCAGGTACTTCGCCGTCGATCTCGCGACCGGTCACGTGCGGCACAGCCTCACCGACATCGCCACGACCGCCGCGGACCGGGCCCTTGCCCAGGCGGGCCTGGACCCCGGCGACATCGACTGCATCGTGATGGGCACCGCCACTCCGGACCAGCTGATGCCCGCCACCGTGAACCTCGTCGCGGACCGGCTGGGCATCGACAACGTCCCCACCTACCAGCTCCAGTCCGGCTGCGCCGGGGCCGTTCAGGCACTCGATGTGGCCCGCACCCTGCTGCTCGCCGGACGCTGTACGACCGTGCTGGTGATCGGCGGCGATGTGTGTGCCAAACATCTGGAGACGGACTTCGACCCCGGCTCCCGCACCTCCGCCGAACTCGTCAACTATGTGCTCTTCGGCGACGGAGCAGGTGCCGCCGTGCTCAGCACCGAGTCCTTCGGGCAGCGCATCGAGATCCGTCAGGTGCTCAACCGGTTGGTGGGCCTCGGCAAGAAGCCGGGACAGGTCATCGACTGGTTCGGCCTCGCCGACCGGCACACGGACCGGACGGTGGTCTCCGAGGACTACAAGGCCATCGAAGCGGCGGTGCCGGCCCTGGCCTCGCAGATGTTCTGGGAACTCCTCGCCGACCTGGGCTGGACGGCCGACCAGGTGAACTACCTGCTCCCGCCCCAGCTCTCCGGCCGGATGAGCGACCGGATCTCCGAGGGGATGCCGGCCCCCGGCGCCCGGCGCATCAATGTCGTACGCACCGTCGGCAACAACGGCAACGCCCTCCCGTTCCTCCAGCTCGCCGAGCTCACCGAGCAGTGGCAGGGGCCCGGACGCGCCGTCACGATCGCCGTCGAATCGAGCAAGTGGATCAAGTCCGGCATCGCCTTGGAGCGCACATGACCACGACGGAACACACCGCTGTCGTCGCCACCACCGTTGTCGCCGGCACGGGCGACAGCGGTGCATGGCAGGATCCCTCGGCGCTGCGCACATTGCGCGGCCTGTACGCCGACGGCCGACTGGAGGCGGAGTACGGATCCGTCCGCACCCTGCTCGCCCGTATGCCGCAGGGCGATCTGCCGGCGGCGGGCCAGCTGCTGGCCCGCCTCGACCGGGAGGCGATCCACCGGCACCACCCCGATCTGCCGGTTGTCACCGTCGCCGTCACCGGCCAGTCCACCGTCGCCCCGCTCACCGCCCCGCTCACCGCCGAACTCGCCCGGCACGGACTGGTGCTGGACCCGGTGGTGTCGCCCTACGGCTCGTATCTGCACGACCTGCTGAGTCCCGCGGCGCCCGGCGACGGTGCCGCGCAGCCCGCGCTCACGCTCTGCATCCTCGACCCGCACACGGTCTTCGAGGAGGTGGCCGTCCCCTGGACGGTCGAGGACGTCGAGGCCGCGGCCCGGCGCAAACTCGCGCTCCTCGTGGATGCCGTGCGCACCCACCAGGACAGCGGTCGGGGGCCCTTGGTACTCAACACCGTGCCGCTGCTGCACCGCCATGCGCACCAGCTGGTCGACCTGCGCTCGCGGGCCCGGCTCGGTGCCGTGTGGCGCGAGTTCAACAGCGGGTTGCTCGCTCTCGCCCACGAGCATCCCGGGCTGGTCGTCATCGACCTCGACCCGCTGGTGAGCCTCGGCACACCAGCGTACGAGCCGCGCACCGGCCTGTACGCCAGGGCCAGGCTGTCCGAGGGGCTGCTCGCCGACTACGCACGCGAGGCCGGCCATCTCGTCCTGGGCCGCCTGGGCAGAACCCGTAAATGCCTGGTACTGGATCTGGACGGCACGCTGTGGGGCGGAATCCTCGGCGAGGAGGGCCCGGACGGCATCGAGCTCGGCTCCGGGTTCCGCGGGGAGGCGTTCCTGGAGTTCCAGCGGGTGCTCGCCCAGCTCGGCTCGCAGGGCGTGCTGCTCGCCGTCAGCAGCAAGAACGACGCGGGCGCGGTGCGCGAGGCGCTGCGCGACCATCCCGCGATGCGGCTGCGCGAGGACGACTTCGTCTGCGTCAACGCCAACTGGTCGGCCAAGCACGACAATCTGCGCGACATCGCCGAGCGGCTGGGCCTCGGCCTGGACAGTTTCGTCTTCGTCGACGACAGCCTCTTCGAATGCGGCCTGGTCAGGGAGCAGCTGCCCGAGGTCGCGGTGATCCACGTCGACGAGGAGCCCGCCCTGCACCCGACCGCGCTGCTCGCCGACGGCTGGTTCAATCTGCACCGGCTCACCGAGGAGGACCGCGAGCGGGCGGGCCGCTACCGTACGGAAACCCGGCGGCAGGAGTTCCGCGAGGACGTCGGCTCCTACCAGGACTATCTGGACGGCCTCGGGATCGAGGTCACCGTACGGCCGCTTTCCCCGGCGGAGGTTCCGCGCGTCTCCCAACTCACCCTGCGCACCAACCAGTTCCATCTCGCCACCGAGCGCCTGCCGGTGCCGCAGGTGCTCGAGTGGGCCGAACAGCCCGGCGCCGACGTGCTCGTGGTCTGCGCCGGCGACCGGTTCGGCGACCACGGCCTGGTCGGCGCGGTGTTTCTGCGCCGCGAGGGCGAGGAACTGCGCATCCACAACTATGTGCTGAGCTGCCGGGTGTTCTCACGGGGCATCGAGAGCGCGTGCCTGAGCGCGGTGCTCGAACACGCCCGCGACACCGGCGCCCGCAGCGCGACCGCCCGCTATCTGCCCACGCCCAGGAACGCCGCCTTCGCCTCCTTCTACACCGATCACGGCTTCGTCCCCGCCGGTCCTGACCCCTACCAACCCGAGGGCGCGTTCTTCCGGCACGACCTGCGCGACCTCGCCCCCGCCCCCGCCCATCTGCGACTGCACACCGCCCTCGTAGGAGAGTGAACATGAGCACCGCAATCGCCGACCCCTCGCAGTTCTGCACGCTCCTGGGGGAGGAACTCGGCTTCCACGTCACGCCCGAGGACCTCGACCGTCCGTTGGACGACGTACACGAGTGGGACTCGGTGCATCTGCTGCGCCTGGTCACCGTCCTGGAGAGCGTCACCGGCCGGCGCATCCCGGTGGCCGAACTGCTGGAGGCCGCCACCTTCCGCCAGATGTACGACGTGGTGGCCCGCGCATGACAACGGTCACCGCGACGCCGGCCTGCCTCGTCCGGGCACCCCGCGA
This sequence comes from Streptomyces sp. CA-135486, assembly GCF_050936555.1. NCBI lineage: Bacteria > Bacillati > Actinomycetota > Actinomycetes > Kitasatosporales > Streptomycetaceae > Streptomyces > Streptomyces sp. CA-135486. The sequence continues at coordinate 3,253,958 of NZ_JBNJMM010000002.1, read as the reverse complement.
GGGCATCCCACTGCGGCTGTTCTGCTTCCACCACGCGGGCGGCGGCGCCTCTTTCTTCGCCCCGTGGCGCGACCGGGTGCCACCCGAAGTGGACGTCGTGCCAGTGCAGTTGCCCGGTCGCGAGTCCCGCTTCCGGGAACGCCGTTTCCGCGATGCCGGGCGGCTGGCCGAGTCTCTTGAGGGCGAACTCGCCCCGTGGCTGGACCGGCCGTACGCCGTCTACGGCCACAGCATGGGCGCCCTCGTGGCCTTCGCCCTGGTGGCGGCCCGGATGCGGGGCGGTGGCCGGGCACCGCGGACGCTGTACGTCGGCGCCTACGGCGCCCCGCATCTCACTCCCCCACTGCCGCCGGCCGACCGGTACGCGGACGCGGACCTCGCCCGTTTCCTGGTGGACGTCGGAGGGCTGAACCCTCAGTTCCTCGGCCGGGACGACTGGCTGCAGGCCCTGCTGCCCATCATCCGGGACGACTTGCGCATCTGTGCCAGCCACCGGCGGGCGGGGCTGCCGGATCCGGACGACGAGGTGGCGCGGCTGCCGCTCGACATCCATGCCTTCGCGGGTCAGGACGATCCGCTGGTGGACGCGGAGGCCGTGCGGTCCTGGGAGCGGTACGCCCGGCGCTTTCGGATGTCCACGGTGCCGGGCGGCCATTTCTTCCCGCGCGAACAACCCGCGCCGTTCTTCGACGTACTCAACCGCTCCCTGGCGGAACTGATCACCGAGCCGGGCGGACGACGCGCGGAACCCGCGTGATCCGGCGGGCGATCTCCTCGGCGTTCTTCTCGTACATCGTGCGCTGGTCCTGGATGCCGGGCATGACCCACAGCGGGCGGGCCGAACCGTCCGCGAAGGCGAGGCCGTCGGTGTCGGGCCGCAGCCCCGTCACGGTCAGTGCGAACGGTTCGAGGTAGTCGATCTCGTTTGCGGACGTGAGCCGGAAGGGGCGGTCGTGGCCGGGGTAGATGACGTCGGCCAGCTCGACGACACGTTCGATGCTGCGCGTTGCCAGCTCGGCGTCCCAGAAGACCAGGGGATTGTGGCGGGTCTGGGCGACATAGGCGAAGTGCAGTGCGTCACCGGTGATGGCACTGCGCCCGGCGTCGGTGTCCACGAGCACCCCGATGCTGCCGGGCGAATGCCCCGGCAGACCGATGGCGGTGACGCCGGGGATGATCTCCTCCCCGTCCGCGATCTCGCGGACGGGGAGCTGTTCGAGCAGCAGCCCGGTCCAAGCGGGGGTTGCCCAGTCGTTGGTGTGCGGCGTGTGCGCGTACCGGCGTTCGTCGGCGTGGATCAGCAGGGTCGCGTGCGGGAACAGATCGATGTTCTGTACGTGGTCCCAGTGGGCGTGGGTGAGCACCACGGTGTCGATGTCCGCCGCCGTGAGCTGCCGGGCGGCGAGCGCGTCCCAGAGATGGGGCCTCCGCCCGACGTGTGCGGCGTCGACGAGGATGTTGCGTACCCGTCCCGCGGAGTCGGCCCCCCGGACCAGGAACACTCCGCAGAAGGCGGGATAGCCCTGGTCGGTGTCGATGGCGAAGCCGGGCAGGAGAATGTCGATCGTCGGCATGGAACTCCCTTTTCGCTGGCTGGTGTCGATGCGTGCGCCCCTCGCGTCCACGGCGAGGTCAGTGGTCCGGCGCGCCGGGGACGGCAGCACGGAGCGCTTCGAGGCTCCCGGGATTCACGAGCGTGGACAGATCTCCGGGCGGGAGGCCGGTGACACAGTCGCGGATGAGCCGCCGCATCACCTTTCCGCTGCGGGTCCTGGGCAGTTCGGGCAGAGGGACCACGCGGTCGGGCCGGAAGGCGTGACCGAGCGCGTCGGCCACGCGCGCGCGGATGCGTTCGGCGTCAGCCGCGTCCAGCGCCCCGTGCGAGGGGACCACGAAGCACCAGACGACTTCCCCCTTGATGCGGTGCGGGACCCCGACGGCCGCGGCCTCGGCCACTGCCGGGTCCCCGAGTACGGCCTCTTCGACCTCGGCGGGTCCGAGCCGCTTGCCTGCCACCTTGATGATGTCGTCCAACCGGCCGTGCAGGAACCACTCGTCGCCGACGCGGGACGCGAGGTCACCGTGGGACCACCGGCCGGGCCGGCGGCTGAAGTACGTACGGGCGAAACGCTCCGGCGCCCGCCAGAGCCCTCGGGTCATCCCCGGCCAGGAGTGCCGGACCACGAGCTCTCCCAGTTCTCCCCGGGCGACCTCCTCTCCGTCCGCGTCCACGACGGCGGCATCGATGCCCAGGCAGGGACCGGCGAAGCTGCAGGGCGACTGCGGCACCGTGGGCGAGGAGCCGAGCAGTGAGCCGCCGACCTCCGTGCCTCCGCTGATGTTGATCACGGGGCAGCGCCGGCCGCCGAGTTCGGCGAAGTACCACTGCCACGCGTCCTCGGTCCAGGGTTCCCCCGTGGAGCCCAGGATCCTCAGTCGGGAGGGGCCGGCCGGGACCACGCCGCGCGCCATCATCGTCCGCGACAGACTGGGCGAACTGCCGAAGACCGTGACCCGTTGCTCGTCGAGCAGCCGCCACAGCCTGGCGGGGTCGGGGTGGTCGATCGCGCCTTCGTACGTCAGAACGGACGCGCCCGCAAGGGTGCAGCCGATGGCGACGAGCGGAAACATGATCCAGCCGGGGTCGGTGACCCAGAAGGCCACATCGTCCGGCCGGACGTCGAGGTTGAAGCGGACCTCCGAGCCGACCTGCAACGGAAAGCCGCCGTGGGTGTGGACCGCGCCCTTGGGCCGTCCCGTGGTGCCGGACGTGTGCATGAGGAGGAAGGGGGCGCTGCCGGGAAGCGAGAGCATCCCGGCGGGCTCCGCCGCGGCCAGCCGGTTCCACGTCGTCGTCACCGGACGGGCCGAAGACATCCCTTCTGCCGAATCGTCGGCCAACTCTCCTGTGACGACGACGAGATGGCATACGGCCGGTACCTTCTCCGCCGCGGTACGGGCGAGGGCCTCCATGTCGTGCCGGGCGCCGCGCCGGGTCGTGGTGGCAGCCGTGACGAGCACCCGCGCCTCGGCGTCGGCGAGCCGTACGGCAAGCGCCTCGGAGCCGAAGCCGGAGAACATCGGCACCAGTACGGCTCCGATCCGGGCGCAGGCGAAGAGCAGCACAAAGGCTTCGGGACCGGGCGGCAGATATCCCGCCACCCGGTCCCCCTTCCCCACCCCCAGGCCGCGCAGTCCGCCGGCGATCCGGGCACTGAGCTGCGCCACCTCGCCGTAGCCGAGCCGGCCCCCGGTCCCGTCCTCGCGCTCCCAGCGCAGTGCGACGGCGTCGGCACGCCCTTGCCGCACATGGCGTTCGAGGCAGGAGTCGACGAGATTGGTGCGCCCGCCCGGGAACCAGCGCGTGGTGGCGATCCCGCCGCGGTCGTCGCAGGTGCGCTGGGGACGGGTGTGCCAGACGATGCCGATGTCACCGGCGGCCTGGGACCAGTACCACTCCGGATCGGCGACGGAACGGGCGTGCAGTTCGCGGTAGCCGTCGATGCCGTGGGCGCGGCAGAACGCGGCGACATTGCTGTGCTCGGTCAACTCACGGCTCGGGGACCAGACATACTCGCCCATCAGGCACCTGCCGGGTTCTCGATCAGTGCGGCAATGCCCTGACCGCCGCCGATGCACAGGGCGATCACGCCGAACTGCCCGCCGGTACGGCGCAGTTCATGCGCGGCCTTGAGCAGCAGGATGGTGCCCGTGGCGCCGATGGGATGCCCGAGCGCGATCGCCCCGCCGTTCGGATTCACCCGGTCGGGATCGAGTTTGAGGTCGTCCACCACGGCGAGGACCTGGGCGGCGAAGGCCTCGTTGAGCTCGATCACCGAGATGTCGTCGAGGGTGAGGCCGGCGCGCTGCAGCAGCTTCCCGATGGCTCCGGCGGGCGCGAATCCCATGATCTCCGGTTCCAGGGCCGTCACGACCGTGTCGCGCAGCCAGCACAAGGGGGCTGCGCCGGGGGCGAGATCTGCTCCGCGCATCAGGACCACGGCGGCGGCACCGTCGTTGATCCCGGCCGAGTTCCCCGCGGTGACCGTGCCGTCCTCGGCGAACGCGGGGGCGAGCGCCGCGAGTGTCACCGCCGTCGTGCCGGGGCGCGGGTGTTCGTCCTGCTCGACCGCGCCGTCCGGAGTGATGATGGGCACGATCTGGCCGGCGAAGCGCCCCTCCGCGAGAGCCACGGCTGCCCGGCGCTGACTCTCGGCGGCCCATCGGTCCTGGCGGTGCCGGGAGATGGCGAACCGGTCGGCCACGCATTCCCCGGTCAGGCCCATCGGGCCGTGCCCGAACGGGTCGGTGACGAGCGAGAGGGTGCCGTCGATCCGGGGCTCCCCAAGGAGTTCATCGGGCGCCCGCTCGCTGTAGTCGAGCAGCGGCTGACGGGTCATCGACTCGTTGCCCCCGGCCACCATGGTCTCGGCCTCGCCGAGGGCGAGCGTCTGCGCGGCCGACCAGACGGCCTGAAGTCCGGACCCGCACAGCCGGTTGACGTTGTACGCACGGACCTGGACCGGCAGCCCGGCCAGGAGCGCGGCGCGCCGGGCGTTGAACGCGTCCGGCCCCACTTGCCCCACACAGCCCATGACCACTTCATCGACGGCGTGCAGGTCGACGCGCGCGCGAAGCAGCGCTTCCTGGATCACCAGGGCGCCGAGCTGGTGGGCGGGGACGGAACGCAGCGCGCCCTTGTACCGCCCCACGGGCGTACGAGCTCCCTGGACGACAGCGATGTCGGGCAGCATCAGATCTCACTCCTTCGCTGTGGCACGTATCAAGAGGGCATCCCTGTCGGGCCGGATGAGCAGCATCGAGACCACACCGCCGGCGATCAGCAGCAGGGCCGCGACGTCGAATGCCCGCCCGTACCCCAGCGCCTCGTTCGGCGCCGCGTCGATGATCCGGCCGGTGACGTACGGCGCGAGCAGACTGGAAAGGGCGGCGAGTGCGTAGGACAGGCCCAGGGCGGCGCTGCGTCGTCCGGGCGGACAGATGTCCGCGATGGCCGAGTTGGTCAGCGGTGTCTGCCCGTTGCCGGCGGAGAACGCCACCACCAGCAGCGGCAGCAGGAGCGCGGCGGGCCCCACCCGGGTGGTCAGCAGCAGACAGGCCCCGGCGAGCAGCGGCAGTACCGCGCCCACCAGGCCCTGGGCGACGCGGGCGGTGCTGCCTCGGCGCAGCAGCCGCTGGGCGAAGGCCCCGGCCGCGAGGACGAGGACAGCCATCGACAGGGCGGGCAACCCGACAATCCCGCTGATCTCCGCATCGCTGAACCCCGCCTGTTCCTCCAGGAACAGCGGCAGCCAGGCGAAGCCGAGGGCCAGGGTCCACATCACGGTGAAGGCGGAGAACGTGGCCCCGAGCCAGGTCCCGCTGGTGACGATCCGCCGGAAAGGCGTCTCACCGGCGGCCGCGCGCCGTGATGCCCCGGACGGGGCATCCGAGACCGGGACGACCGGGGCATCCACGACCGGGGCGGCGCCGAGCCGAGCGGCATAGGGCCCGCTTCCGCCGAGCCGCAGCCAGACGATCACCCACAGAATCCCCAGCGCGCCGAGCAGACCGAACGCGGCACGCCACCCAAGGGTGTTGCTGACCAGGATGACGAGCGGGGCTGCCACCACGGTGCCGCCCGCGCCCCCGGCGACCACCACGGCCGAGGGCAGCGAACGCTCCTTCTCCGGAAACCAGGTGAACGCCGTGTAGTTGGCCAGGGGATACCCCGGTCCCTCGCCCGCGCCGAGCACCACACGAGTGGCGACGAGGGCGCCGAAGCCCGCCGCGGGGAGCAGAATCGGCAGCTGCGCCGCGGCCCAGACCAGTGCGAGCGCGGCAAGCAGCGGCCGGGTGCGGATCCGGTCGCCGAGAAAGCCGACCCCGATGGCCGAGAGGCTGAACAGCAGATAGAAGCTACTGGCGACAGCCCCGAACTCGCTGGCGGTGAGGCCCAGATCGTCCCTGACCGGGTCCGCGGTGAGGCCGAGGACCGCCTTGTCCGCCGCGTTGATCACGATGAACAGTGCCAGGACGACCAGGACGGTACGGGCGCGCCGACGGGTGTCGACGGCCGCGCCGTCGGGGGGCGCATCGGCTTCGAGTGTCATCCTGCGCCCAGCCGCTCGTCCAGCCAGTCGAAGACCCGCTGATGGAAGCGCAGGGCCGCGCCTTCCTGGCAGTGCTCCCCGGCGCCCTCGGCCGCGGAGAAGAGCATGAGCTCCTTCTGCGAGCGCAGTGCGCCGTGGACTCGTTCGGCTTCGCCCTGCCAGACGAGATCGTTCTCGGCGTCGAGCACGAGCGTCGGGCAGGCGATGCGCTCGGCGACACCGTCGAGTTGGTACGGAGCGCAGGCGCGCAGGGCTTCGGCCGGCGACTTGGCGCCGAAGACCCACATACCGTGCTGCAGGAACCACCGGGCCTCAGTGCTCTGGGCCATGGTGAGCTGGAGAGGGGGCCCGGCCACCTCGTCGCGGCCGTCCGCGATCCATTCGGCGAGGAAGGGCGGTAAGGCCCTCAGGAGGAGTTCGTAGAAGTCGTAGATCCCGTTGTGCAGAACGCAGGCTGCGATGCGCTGCTCGAAGGCGGCGGCCCGGGCGGCGAGAAGTCCGCCGAGGCTTGTGCCGAAGAGCACCAGCTGCGCGGCATCCACTTCGGGCAGGGTCAGCGCGTGGTCCACCACCGGCGTGAGGACCTTCTCCCAGTCGGGCCGGAAGATCAGTCCCTGTTCGCGTCGTACCGACTGCTGGCCGGGCCCTTCGAAGGCGAGCACGTTGAACCCCCGGCGCAGTGCGCCCGCGCCGACCATGAAGTAGAGCTCCTCCAATGTGGAGTCGTACCCGCCGTGGTGGATCAGGGTCGGCCGGGGCTCGTCCGACGGCCCGGAGAGGAACAGATATCCCGGCAGGGTGGTGCCCTCGTACGGGATCTCCTGGCGCTTCGCCGGGATGTCGAACAGCTCGACGGCCCGGGCGAAGGACCTGCGTGACTGCCGGGCGAGGCGAGCCGACTCGGGATCGTTGTCCCGGTCCGCCACGCGGAAGAAGTCGGCGGTCCGGTAGTAGTTCGAGGCACGCAGCAGGGCTTCGCGCGCACTCACCCAGTGGCCGGCGTTGCGGGCTTCGACGCCGATCCGGTGCAGCCGTTCCGCGGTGGCCGCCCACTCACGACACCACGCCGCCTCGTCACCGTCGGCGATGTTCTGGCAGGTGACCAGCACCTCGCCGAGATCGGCGCCCCCGTACGCGGCGTGGCCCGCCGTCCGCAGCGCCTGAAAGGAGAACGCCTTGTCGTCGAAAAGGAACTTCACCACGGACCCCCTCTCCCCAGAACGGAACGGAACCGTTCCGCCTCGTTGGCCGGAACGTACACCTGGCCATGACGGAACGCAACCGTTCCGTTCCGTGTTAATCTCCGATCATGGACATGAGCAGCGACAGCGATCTCGGTCGCCCCCGCACCGGCGCCGCCCTCCTGCGGGAGTCCGTCACCATGACGATCCGTCAGGCGATGTTCGATGAGCTGGCGGAGGCCGGGTACGCCCGGATGTCCATGGAGGCCGTGACCCGCCGCGCGGGCGTCGGCAAGGCCGCGCTCTACCGCCGCTGGCCCTCCAAGGAGGCGATGGTGGTGGGCCTGGTGTCCGAGGCGGCGGCCGAACACATCCCCACGACCACGGACACGGGGTCACTCCGCGGCGATGTCGAGAGGTTCGTCAAAGAGACCATGGACTCTCTGCGGCATCCGCTCGTGGGCAGGATCATCCCTGATCTGCTGGCCGAATCGGCTCGCAACAGCACCCTGCACGAGGCGCTCCATCTGGCGGTCCTCTCGCCCCGCCGTGCCGCGGTGTCGACACTCCTGCGCCGGGCGGCGGACCGTGGCGAACTGCCGTCCGACATCGACACAAGCCTCGCCATCGACCTGTTCGGCGCCCCTCTGTACTTCCGCATGCTGGCCGTCGGCGGGCCGACCGACGACGCGTACGTCAGTCGGCTCACCAACGCCATAGTGGCCGCCATCTCGGCCAGCCACTGAGACTCGCCGACCCGCGCGGCGGGCAGGCCAAGGGCCTTGGACCGGCGCGCCGGTCCAAGGCCCATCTGCGCTCCGGGCTCCGGGCTCCGGGCTACTGTGCCGCCGGCTCCAGGACGAAGACGGGGATCTCGCGCTCCGTCTTCTGCTGGTACGCGGCGTAGTCGGGGTACGCCTCGACCGCGCGCTTCCACCACAGGGCCTTCTCGTCCCCGGTCACCTCACGGGCCGTCAGGTCCTGGCGCACCGGGCCGTCCTGCAGTTCGACGTGCGGGTCGGCCACCACGTTGTGGTACCAGACGGGATGCTTGGGCGCGCCGCCCAGCGACGCGACCACCGCGTAGGTGCCGTCATGCTCCACGCGCATCAGCGGCGACTTGCGGATCTTGCCGCTCTTTGCGCCCTTGGTGGTCAGAACGATGACGGGCATGCCCCGCAACGTCGTCCCCTTGGTACCGCCTGAGCTCTCGTACAGCTCGACCTGGTTACGTACCCACTTCTCCGGGCTCGGCTCGTACTCACCCTCAAGAGGCATGATTTCCTTCCGTCCCATCGTCGATGACTCGTCGTCGAAGACGCTTGCCCCCTTCAACGTGCCGGGGCCGGGCAATCATCCCGCCGGGCGCTGATAGCGGAGCAGCACCGTCCGCGAGTCGAAGGTCCGGGACTCGACGAGCTCGAAAGTCAGTCGGCCCATGGGCTCCAGGAACAGCCGCCTGCCGCCACCGAGGACCACCGGGTGCACGACGATGTGGTACTCGTCGATCAGGCCGAGCTCGGTGAGGGCAGCCGGCAGGATCGAGCCGCCGCTGAGCAGCAGATCCTTGCCCGGGCTCTGCTTGAGGGCCGTGACCTCTTCGGCGAGGTTGTCGCGGATCACCCGGACATCCCCTTCGGGCTGCGGCAGCGACCTGGAGAAGACGATCTTCGGTGTGCGCCGCCACACGGGTGCGAAGGCAAGGTCGTGCGGATCGTTCGAGATCGCTTCGGCGTTGGGCCAGAAGCCGGACATCATCTCCCAGACAACGCGCCCGTACAGGAAGGTGTCGACCCGCTCGTGGAGGGCGTCGCCGTACGCAGCGAGGTCTGCTCCCAGCACCGGCCAGTCAAAGGCTCCGCCGGGACCGTCGATGTGTCCGTCGAGCGAGGTGTGGACCCAGTGAATGAGCTTTCGCATGGCCGTTCCTCCTGGTGCGCGGTGCGCCCCCGCGGGCGCCTTCACAGGTATGTCGAACGGGATCGCGCCCGATCGACACCCCGGCGGAAAAATCTTCTGCCAGGGGGCTGCAACGGCATTGCAACCTCGCCGGTGCTCTGCTGGCCGGATGACACAGTCCCCGCGCGTGGAGCTGACCCCGGCGGCCGCCGAGCTGTTGCGGCGGCTGCGGGCCGCTCATGGTCCTCTGATGTTCCACCAGTCGGGCGGCTGCTGCGACGGCAGCGCGCCCATGTGCTACCCGGACGGGGAGTTCCGCACGGGCGAGTCCGACGTCCTGCTCGAAAGCCTGTGGGTGGAGGGCCTCGACGAGGCGGTCTCGTTCTGGATGTCCAGGAGCCAGTACGAGCTGTGGAACCACACCCGTCTCGTCGTCGATGTCGTCGAGGGCAGGGGCAGCGGCTTCTCGCTGGAGGCGCCGGAGGGGGTGCGATTCCTGATCCGGTCCCATGTGGTCGACGGCTGATCGGCTTCGGCCGGAGAATGCCGAGCGTGCCTGACATGCTGGTGAGCGTGAACGTCCCCACCCGCGGCGCATGGCTGCGCGCCGGAATCAGCCGGAACGGCGGACCACTGCTGGAGAACGAGCACGTGGTCTGGCTGCAGATCGACGCCTATTACGCGGACAGCCGCGGCTTCGCCGGCGTCACGACGTACGAAGGCGGCGAGGTGCGCTTCCACCATGACGTCGGGGATCCCGGCGAGGATGTGGGAAGACTCGAGCCGTCGGATGCCGGGATGATCGAGACGGGTGTGAACCCGGACGGCAGTACGTTCCGCGAAGTGTGGACGCCGCTGCCGGACAGCGCAGGTGCCTGCGGATCCTGGCGCATGGGGACGGCTCAGATCGTCCGCGTCGGCAGGCATGTGGTGCATGTGGACGACGAGTGCGGCAGCTATTTCGAACTGCCCGCAGACGTCACGGCCTGAGGCTGCCGACCACGTTGGCGGTGGCAGCGATTCCTTCCTGGATGGTCGGCGCCATGCTGGTGCTCGCGAGATAGAACCCGAGCAGGGCGCAGACCACCGCATGGGAGAGCTTCAGCCCGCCGTTCCGCAGAAAGATCACTGCGAGAACCGTCAGCAGGAGCACCACCGAGATCGAAATGGCCATCGCCAACCTCCTCCGCCGCGCCGGGATTGCGGCATTCGGCGGTCAGTCTGGCGCAGCCGAGGCCCCGTACGGCCGACTGGCGTGTCCGCCGTACGGGTGCTCTCTGCCCGGGTTTCGGCCCTAACCGCGGTGGGACCGGAGGAAACGCTCGAGGCCGGCGAGATCGTCCGTGTTGATGTGGTCGACGCGGGCGGCGAGCAACTCGCTCCACAGGGCGTCACGGTCGGGACCGGCCGCGTCGGGGGTGGCCCAGAAGCGGACACGCTGACCATTGCCATGGGCCTCGTCGACGAGCGCATGCAGCTTCTCCCGTTCGGCGACCGGGAATTGGCCGGTACCGAGCCAGCTGAAGCTCTGCGTCCAGTTGCTGGAGATCAATGGGATGAACGAGGCGGGGGCGGCGGTGCCGAGGTCTTCGAGGCGCCCGTCGTAGAAGGCGTACCGCACGCGCTGCGCCTCCATGGGCGCGCGGGCGGCGCGGTCGCCGGAGATGACCGGGGTGACGGCGCCGAGGCGCACATGGCCGTACGCGTAGCTGCTGAGCATCCGCCGGTAGTGCCGCAGCTGGCGGTCGAGTTCGAGATAGGCGGCGACGCCGTCCGTCTTGATGTCGATCAGCAGCTGGACGGGCCGGTGGTAACCGCGGTGGATGGAGCCGTGGTTGGCCTTCACCCGGGCGAGCAGCGGGTCGAGGTAGAGCGAGCGCAGGGTGCGGGCCGGGTCGAGGTCCGCCGGTTCATGGGCGACGAGCAGTTCCCCGTCGACCAGGAATATGTCGGCCTCCACGCTGGTGAAGCCGTGCGACAGGGCGTCGTGCAGGGGCCGTTCATGCAGATAGTCGTTGTGGGCGTGGGCCCGGCGCAGCGGCCGTGGACCGCTGTGCCCGCCGTTCTTCTCGGCGGCCTGCGCGTAGGCGGGCGCGGCGATACTGCCGGCCAGTGCGGCGGCGATGGTGGTGACGGCTGTGCGGCGGGTGGTCAGCACGATGGCGCCTCCGGGCTCTGCGGGTCGGGAGGGACATCGGTGAGTATCCGTCCCGGGCGGCCCAATGGGCAGAGCAGCGCGAAGAGTTCGGCCATCCGTCACCCGGCGTCAGTCGTGACGGACCGTCAGCTCCCGTGACATACCACGGCCGCCGCACCGATGTTCGGCGCGGCGGCCGGGAAGCCGGCAGGCAGCGGCTATGGAGCCTGCAGGTCGACCAGTTCGGCCAGGGCCTCCTTGTGGCCGCCGGGCGTGCCGAGCGCGATCTCGTCGGACTTGGCGCGCTTGAGGTACAGATGCGCGGGGTGTTCCCAGGTCATGCCGATGCCGGCGTGCAGCTGGATGCACTCCTCGGCAGCGTGCACGGCGACGCGGGAGGTGTACGCCTGCGCGACGGCCACCGCGAGAGCGGCCTCCGGGCTGTCCGTGGCCAGGGCGTCCGCCGCGTTGCGGGCCGCGGCGCGGGCCGAGACGACCTCCAGCCACAGCTGCGCCATCCGGTGCTTCAGCGCCTGGAAGGAGCCGATCGGCCGGTTGAACTGGTGGCGCCCGCGGGTGTGCCGGACCGTCTCCTCCAGGCACCACTCGGCGAGTCCCAGTTGCTCGGAGGCGAGGAGCCCGGCACCGGCGAGCAGTCCGCGGCGCACGGCCCGCTCGGCGGCGCCCGCATCTGCCAGGCGGATGGCCGCCGCCTGGTCGCCGAGGGTGACGGCGGCGAGCGGGCGGGTCAGATCGAGCGGGGTCCGGGCCTCGACAGTGACGCCGGACTTCTCGACCGCGTACAGGCCGTCCGACTTCAGCACCAGCAGCACATCGGCGACGGCAGCGTCCGCCACCCCCGTGATCGTGGATGCGTCAACCGGAAGCGGGCCGTGCGGTGAGGCGGACAGCGGCACGGCGAGCACGGCGGTCCTGCGGCCGGTCGCGAGCGCGGTCAGCAGCTCGGCAACCTCCGGCGCCCCGGTGTCGAGGCCCAGCAGCGTCTCCGTCGCGATCACCGAGCTGGTGAGGTACGGCGCGGGGGCGACCGCGCGGCCCAGCTCCTCCAGCACCACCGCGGCCTCGCGGTGGCTCGCACCCTGGCCACCGAGCTTCTCGGGTACGAGCAGACCGGCAGCGCCGATGTCGGAGGCGAGCGCCTTCCACAGCTCGGCGTCGTACGGCGCGCCGTCCTCGGCGCGCACGAGCACGGACGTCGTGTCGCTGCGGTCGGCGAGCAGGGAGCGTACGGCGGCGCGCAGGTCGTCCTCGGCCTCGGAGTACAGCAGGTCAGTCATCGCGCGAGATCCTTCCAGGCGACGTCCTTGTCATTGCGCGGCTCGGAGGGCAGTCCGAGTACGCGTTCCGCGACGATGTTCAGCAGCACTTCGCTCGTACCGCCCTCGATCGAGTTGCCCTTGGAGCGCAGATAGCGGTAGCCGGCGTCCCGACCGGTGAAGTCGACGTGATCGGGCCGGCTCATGGTCCAGTCGCTGTACAACAGGCCTTCTGAGCCGAGCAGTTCCACTTCCAGGCCGCTGATCTCCTGGTTGAGGCGGGCGAAGGCGAGCTTCATTCCGCTGCCCTCGGGTCCGGGCTGGCCCGCCGCGAGCTGCTGGCGCAGCCGTTCCCCGGCGAGGCGCGAGACCTCCGCCTCCACCCACAGCGTCAGCAGCCGCTGGTGCAGGTCGTGGGTGCGCAGCTCGGGGCGTTCGCGCCAGGTCGCCGAGATCGGGCCGATCATGCCGCCCTCGCGCGGCAGTCGGCTGCCACCGATGGAGACACGCTCGTTCATCAGGGTGGTCTGGGCGACCTTCCACCCCTCGCCGATCTCGCCGAGCCGGTGTGCGTCGGGGATGCGCACATCGGTGAGGAAGACCTCGTTGAACTCCGCCTCGCCGGTGATCTGGCGCAGCGGCCGCACCTCGACGCCGGGGTCGGTCATGTCACAGATGAAGTACGTGATGCCGCGATGCTTGGGCAGGTCCGGGTCGGTGCGGGCGATGAGGATCGCCCAGCGCGCCACATGGGCGCTGGACGTCCACACCTTCTGCCCGTTGATGACCCAGTCGTCGCCGTCCCTGACGGCGCGGGTGGCGAGCGCGGCGAGGTCCGATCCCGCGCCCGGCTCGCTGAACAGCTGGCACCACACCTCCTCGCCGACCCACAGCGGCCGCAGGAAGCGCTGCTTCAGCTCTTCGGAGCCGTACTTGAGGATCGTCGGCGCGGCCATGCCGAGGCCGATGCCGATACGGCCCGGGTCGTTGTCGGGGGCGCCTGCGGCCGTCAGCTCGGTGTCCACGACGGCCTGCAGCGAGCGCGGCACGTCGAGGCCGCCCAGCCCCTTCGGGTAGTGCACCCAGGCGAGGCCGGCATCGAAGCGGGCCTTGAGGAAGTCGGTACGGTCCGTGGTGGCCGGGGGGTGCGCGGCCAGCAACTCCTTGGTAAGGCTGCGCAGTGCGGCGGCGTCCGTCATCGGCTCTCTCCTTCCGGAATGACGACCAGGCGGCCGGTGGTGGTGCCGTCGGCGACCCGCTGGACGGCGTCGGCCGCGTCCTTCATGGCGACGCGTCCGCTGATCAGCGGCTTGATGGCGCCCTCGGTGGCGAGCCTGGTCAGCTCTTCGTGGCAGCCGAGGATCGCCGCCGGATCCATCTGGTTGTACAGCCCCCAGTGGAGGCCGACGATCGAGTAGTTCTTCACCAGGGCGTGGTTGAGGCCCGGGCTGGGGATGGTGCCGCTGGCGAAGCCGACGATCACGATCCGGCCCTCGAAGGCAATGCACTTCACGGACTTGGCGTAGGCGTCGCCGCCGACCGGGTCGTAGACGACGTCCGCGCCGCGGCCGCCGGTGGCCTCCTTGACCGCGGCGACGATGTCGTCCTCGCGGCGGTCGATGACGACGTCGCAGCCGAGCTCCCGCGCGGTGCGCGCCTTGTCCGCGCCGCCGACGACGCCGATGACGCGTGCGCCGGCCGCCTTGCCGAGCTGGACGGCCGCGCTGCCGACGCCGCCCGCCGCGGCGTGCACGAGCAGCGTCTCGCCCGCCTGGAGGTGCGCGCGACGGTGCAGCCCGAACCAGCCCGTCTGGTAGCCGATGTGCAGGGCGGCCGCCTCGGCGTCGTCGAGGGCCTCGGGCGCGGGCAGCACCGCTGCGGCGTCGGCGACGACATAATCGGCGAGTCCGCCGTTCGGCAGCGCGGGGTTGGTGATCACCCGGCGGCCGTCCTCGGTCTCGCCGCAGATCTCCACGCCGGGCGTGAACGGCAGCGGCGGTCGCACCTGGTACTGGCCGCGGCAGAGCAGCGCGTCGGGGAAGTTGATGTTCGCGGCCCGGACCTTCAGCAGCAGCTGCCCCTCGCCGGGCGTGGGCCGGTCCACCTCATCGAGCCGCATCACCTCGCTCGGCTCGCCGTTCCGGTGCACTCGCCATGCCTGCATTTCGGGGCCTCCACAAACCGTAGGCAGTACCACGCTGCGATACATACTAAGCGGTCGCTTGCCTTCCGGGGAAGACCCCTCTCAGCCACCCCTGATCCTGGCCCGCACATCCGTCCGCTCGCCCTGCGGGCCGAACAGTCTCAGGGACTCCACCGGCCCGTCGCCCGCGGGGCCGAACCCGCGTCGGTGTCAGCTGCCGAACAGCTCGAAGGTGACAGCGGGCCGGCCGCCGAAGCTCTCGGCGGCGGCCTGGGCGTATCCGGTGAGGAAGCTCCGGCAGTACTTCTCGGGGTCCTTGTCGGTCAGCGCCTCGATATAAGTGCGGTGCTCCAGCAGCGAGCGGATGGAACGCTCGAGACCCGCGGTCGCGTCGACCGCGTGGGTGGGCGTGCTGGAGCCCGCGACCGCCACCCAGCGCACCCCGTTCCACGGCTGAAGACCCTGCTCGGAGATGAGCTCGGGAAAGATCCAGCGGTTCCCGGCGTCGGCGGCCGCGTCCAGCGTGGCGCGGCCCACGGCCCGGTGGTCGGGGGTGTTCCAGGCGGTGCCGCCCCAGGTGTCACGGTGGTTGAGCGTGATCACCAGCTCGGGGCGGTACCGGCGGATCGCCGCGGCGATGTCCCGGCGCAGTCCGGTGCCGTACTCGACCACGCCGTCCTTGTGGTCGAGGAACTCCACCGTCGACACGCCGACGACCGCCGCGCTCGCCCGCTGCTCCTGCTCGCGCAGCGCGGCGCACCTGGCCGGTTCGATCGTGTCGATGCCCGCCTCACCGCGGGTGGCGAGGAGGTACGACACCTCCCGGCCGCCGTCGGTCCATGCTGCGACGGCCGCGGCGCAGCCGTACTCGAGGTCGTCGGGGTGGGCGACGACGGCAAGTGCGCGCTGCCAGTCGTCGGGCATGGGCTGAAGCTGCTCGGTCATCTCCGAAGGATAGGGCGGTGACTGAGCGTCAGGCTTCACCGCGGGCGAGGGACAGCAGCCGGTCGAGCACCCGCGGACCGCTCGCGCGCACCCCGTCGTGCTCGTACTCGTCGGTGATCCAGGTGCGCAGCCCGCGGATCGCCCGGGCGGTGCCGAGCGAGTGCTGCGTGTCGACATACATGTCGTCGTGGTACACGGCGGCGGCGACGGGCACCCCGTTGGCGGCGAGCCGCGCGGGGTCGTACAGCGGCGCCCACTCGGTGCGGGCGGCGAGGAGGTCGGCGGCCTCGCGCAGCGGGCGCAGGGCGGGGTCCACGTCGAAGTGCCAGGGGTGGACGGTCTCGCCGGTGAACAACAGCGGCTCGTCACCGTTCAGCGCCGTCTCGGCGTCGAACTGCGGGAACTCGGCCCGGACCCGCTCGGCCGCCCACGCGGTCGGCTCCGCGCCCTGGGCGTAGATCGACTCGTGCAGCACGGCATACAGCGGATGTGCGGCGTACGAGAGCGTGGCGCGCACGGACTCCTGGAAGGCGTCGGAGAGCTCGTGCCCACCTGCCGTGCGTACGAAGGCGTTCTCGAGGAGATAGTGCAGCTGGTGGCTGCCGTCCCCGCCGCCGAGCAGGATGCCGAGGGACTGGAAGGCTTCGGGGGTGAGTGTGTAGCCGCCGGGCAGCTCGGTCTTGTGCTCGGCGAGGTGCGCGGCGATCCGGCGCGCCCGTCGCACGTCCTGCGGGTAGCGGTCGTAGTGCGCCTCGGCCTTGCGCTGCATACGGGGATACGCGGCCCGGTAGACGTCGTCCGCGTGGCCGTCGAGGGCGGGCAGACCGCCGGAGATGATCACCGTACGCAGACCTTCGGGGGCGGTGGAGAGATAGTGGGTGGCGCAGAATCCGCCGAAGCTCTGGCCCAGTACGGTCCAGGGCGCGCCCCCGGTGAGCTGCGGCCGG
Source organism: Streptomyces sp. CA-135486 (assembly GCF_050936555.1). NCBI lineage: Bacteria > Bacillati > Actinomycetota > Actinomycetes > Kitasatosporales > Streptomycetaceae > Streptomyces > Streptomyces sp. CA-135486. Next base: position 3,237,316 of record NZ_JBNJMM010000002.1, on the reverse strand, counting down.
ATGGTCTCGCAGTCGCGCACGATGCTGTCGGCCCGGAAGTGGGCGAGGTACTCGGACTGCGCCTTCGGTCCGCCCCGCCGGGGCAGGGTCTGGCGGTTCTGCGGGGTCGAGCGCCCGGTGCCGCGCTGGTCGAGGAGGAGTACGCGGTACTCCTGCACGGCGCGTCCCAGCCAGGCCTGCTTGCCGTGGAAACGGCGGGCGCCGAAGCCGGGGCCGCCCTCCAGATAGACCAGCCAGGGCAGATCGGCTCCGGCCCGTTCGCTCGCCACGACCTCGCGGCCGTACAGCTCGATCTGCTCCCCCGCCGGGTCGGCGTGGTCGAGCGGGACGGTGAAGTGCCGGTCGGTGAGAACGATTCCCGGCTGGCGGTAGCTGGTCACTGCTGCTCCTGTTCTGTACGTCCCCGTCCGCCCATGGGATCACATGGGCGGACGGGGAGAGTACGGAGCCGGCAACGAACGAATCCGGGCGCGGAGCCGGGCAGGATCAGCCGGCCGGGGTCAGCCGGGCAGGATCAGCCGGTCGGGAAGTCGTCCGGGGTCCTGGCCCGGTCACGGACCCAGACGCCGGCGGGCTTGAGCGGCCCACTGCCGGTCCAGGGACCGTTTCTGTTGCAGGTGCCGCCCTTGAAGACGGCGCCAGGAGCGTTCGTCGTCGGAGTAGTTCCAGTTGGACCAGCTGATCTTCTTGCTCGCCATCAGATCGAGGTACTGCTGGGACCTGCTGAAGTTGTTGCCTCCGTCGCCGGATGCGGTCTGGGTCCCGAACTCCGTGACGAACATGGGGAGTTTGTCGGCGGCACGGGAGAGGGTGCTCAGATACTCGGTGCCGTGCGAGGGGGTCATCACCAGAATCAGCGGCGGCCGCGGGTCCATATCCGCTCCCCCACCATCAACCGCAGCGCGCGGGGTACTCCAGCGTGCAGCTGGAGCCGAAGGCGGTGACTGGCCGGTCGACTCGGTCGCGCACGCGTGAAGGGGCCTTCGGGCAGGGGCAGTCCGTGGAGTCGGCTACGGTGCTGGGTGTGGTGATCACGGGAGGGGACTCAGCGGCGCCGGGGACCGCGCTGCTGATCGCGGCCGCGCCGGTCGGCAAGGGGCGTCTCGTCGACGCGAGTTCCGTGCTGCCCGCGCTCGCTGCGGTCCCGCCCAGCGCACTGACCGGCACACCGGCGGCGACGGTGGTCGAACTCGCCGATCCCCTCGATCCGCAGACCGTTCTGACCCGCATCCGGGCGGCCGCGGCGGCGGAGGGACCGCTCTTCCTGTACATCGCGGGCCAGCTCCAACTGGACCGCAAACAGCGCCTGTTGCATCTCGCGCTGGCCAGGTCCACGCCGGCGACTATGCGCTATACGGCGCTCCCCTGGCACTGGGTCGCCGCCGAAGTGGCGATCCGGCGTCCCGGCACGACGACGGTGGTCGTCGACCTGGCGGCCGATGCCGAGGCATGGCAGTACATCGCGTCGAAGGGACTTGCACTCGGGCCCGGCATCCGGGTCTACGGGCGTGTCGTCCCCGTCTCGCAACGGCGGGACGCGGCGAGTCCCGACTATCTGAAGGCATACGCGACAATCTGGCGCAGCGGCGCACGGCCGGCCCTGGCGACGCTGCACGAACAGGCGTCGGCACGGGCGGACGCGGAGGAAGCGCTCCTGCTGGCGGTCGACGCGCCTGAGGCGGCGCGGCTCGCGCCATCCATGGCGGAGCACATGGCACCCATGGCGGGGCACGCGCCACCCATGGCGGGGCAGCCGGCGCCCGCCCCCGGGCAGCCCCAGGCCCCCGCGAAACAGGCCGCGCCCGCGGCCCAGCAAAACGCGGCCTCCCCGCCGCAGTTCGCCACCGCCGCACAGGCCGCTCCCCGGGCCGACGACCCCCACCCCGCGATTCTCGCCGCCGCGCGGGCCGGGCGGCATGCCGAGGCCGCCGCCGCGGCCGGCGCCTGGGAGCAGCAGGAGTTGCGGATCCACGGGCCCGGTTCCGTGCAGGCCATTCACTGGCTGGAAGTGCGGGCCGACCTCGCCCGGCTGGCCCGCGATCCGGGACTCAGCTGCGAGTTGTGGATGGCCGCCGCCGATGCCCGGCTGGCCCGTCAGCAGGCGTCCGACGATCCCGACGTCGAGGGCGCCGTCGACCGAGCCCATCACCAGTGGGAGCAGATCCGGGATCCGGAGCGGGCGCGGGCGCTCGCGCCGGTGCTCGTCAGGCTGCGGCGCAGCGTTCCGGGGCGTCAGCGCGGGGCGCTTCAGGTGCTGCAACGGCGGCTGGAGAGCCTGCACTCGGGCCGCCCGGCGTAGGAGATATGGCGCAATTGCGCCATATATACGAACCTACGGGGAATCCTAACGAGTTCTTGATGGCCTCAGGCCCCTCTCACCGTGCTTTCGGACTGGTGGGGCGACATACGCTCGCGCCGTGCTCAACGTGACCGGAATACTCAAACGGCTGGTAATCGGACGGGCCATGCGCAGCGAGGAGCTGGGCGAGACGCTGCTGCCCAAGCGGCTCGCCCTGCCGATCTTCGCTTCCGACCCGCTGTCCTCGGTGGCCTATGCCACCCAGGAGATCCTGCTGGTGCTCACGTTGGGCGGCCTGGCCTATCTGCACTTCACGCCGTACATCGCGGGCGCGGTCGTCGCCCTGATGACCGTGGTGGTGCTCTCCTACCGCCAGGTGGTGCACGCCTATCCGAGCGGCGGCGGTTCGTACGAGGTCGCCTCGTCCAATCTGGGCCCCTCCGCCGGTCTGGTGGTCGCCGCCTCGCTGCTGGTCGACTACGTGATGACCGTGGCCGTCTCGGTCGCCTCCGGCGTGGACAACATCATCTCTGCGGTGCCCGCCCTGGTCGACTACCGCGTGCTGATGGCGCTCATCTTCGTCGCCGTCCTGACCGCGATGAACCTGCGTGGCGTACGCGAGTCCGGCCAGCTGTTCGCCGCCCCCACCTATCTGTTCATCGGCGGCGTACTGATCATGGTCGGCACGGGCCTGTTCCGCTATCTGGTCGGGGACGCGCCGGTGGCCGAGACCGCCGCGTACGGGATCACGCCGCAGCCCGGGGACACGAACCTGGCGGGTCTCGCCCTGGTGATGCTGGTCCTGCGCGCGTTCTCCAGCGGCTGTACCGCGCTGACCGGTGTGGAGGCGATCTCCAACGGCGTGCCCGCCTTCCGCAAGCCCAAGTCCCAGAACGCCGCGACCACCATGGCCGCGATGGGCATCATCGCCATCACCATGTTCGTCGGCGTCACCACGCTCGCGATCGTCGCCAAGGTGCACATCACCGACGAAGCCTGCCGGCTGACCGGCCTGCCCGGCGACTGCCACTCGTACACCCAGCGCACCGTCATCGCCCAGCTCGCGGCCTCCGTCTTCGGCGGCGAGAACAGCTTCGGCTTCTACTTCCTGCAGGCCGCCACCGCCCTGGTGCTGATCCTGGCCGCGAACACCGCCTTCAACGGCTTCCCGCTGCTCGCCTCGATCCTCGCCCAGCACCGCTACCTGCCACGCCAGCTCCACAACCGCGGCGACCGGCTCGCCTTCTCCAACGGCATCCTCGCCCTGGCCATCGTGGCAGGCCTGCTGCTCTGGGGCTTCAAGGCCAACGTCACCAGCCTCATCCACCTCTACATCCTGGGCGTGTTCACTTCTTTCACCCTCTCCCAGACCGGCATGGTCCGGCACTGGAACCGCGAGCTGCGCACCGAGACCGACCCGGCCGTCCGCCGCCGCCACCGGGTCGCGAGGGTCATCAACGCCACCGGCGCGGTCATCACCTGCCTGGTCCTGATCATCGTGCTGGCCACCAAGTTCACCGAGGGCGCCTGGCTGGCCGTACTCGCCGCGATCGTGCTGTTCGGGATGATGCGCGGCATCCGCCGCCACTACGACGCCGTTGCCGCCGAACTCGCCGTCACCGACCCACGCAGCGAAATGGCGCCGCCCACCCGGGTGCTGGCCATCGTGCTGGTCTCCACCATCCACAAACCGACCCTGCGCGCCCTGGCCTATGCCCGCGCCTTCCGACCGGACCACCTGGAAGCTCTCACCGTCGCGGTCGACCGCGGCGCGGCTCTGGAGCTCCAACGGCAGTGGGAGGCCTACGGCATCGGGGTACCGCTCAAGGTTCTGGACTCCCCCTACCGCGAGATCACCGGGTCGGTCGTGGAGTACGTACGCTCCATGAGACGCGACAGCCCGAGGGACGTGGTCGCGGTCTTCATTCCCGAGTACGTCGTCGGCCACTGGTGGGAAACCCTGCTGCACAACCAGTCCGCCCTGTGGCTCAAGAGCCGCCTCCTCTTCACCCCGGGCGTCATGGTGATCAGCGTCCCCTGGCAACTGAGCTCCTCGGCCCGGGCGGACCACCCCGCCGCCCGCGCACCCGGCTCGGTCCGCCGCGGAGAACCCACCGCGGAGAGGAACGGCGAGGTCACCACGCATCGATAGCCGGGCCCGGTGGTCCCCCGGCCCGGCCCGGGCACTGCGCCACCCACATCGGCAGACTGACGAACTGCCGCACCGTCAGGGCTTGCGCAGTACCCCGCCGTACTCGTAGATGGTCTTGTTGTTCTCGGTGGCGCCCAGGTAGGGGGCCAGCGGCGGCTGCACCGGGGCGAGTGCCGGCTGATCGGAGTCCGGGCGCCAGGCAGCGAGATTGACCAGGCCCGGCTCCACCGGCTCCAGCCCGTCGAGAAAGGCGTCGAGTTCGGCCGGGGTGCGGGTCTGCCAGGGAATACCGCTGCCCGAGATGTGCGCGGACATCTCGGCACCCCTGGCCGGGTCGTCCGAGACGACCTGGGAAAGGCCCAGGTAACTGCCCGGTGCCGCTTGGTCGATAACAGTGCGCAGGATCCGGCGGGGATCGTCGGCATCCAAGAGGTGGTGGCCCACCGACAAGAACAGCACCGCGACCGGCTCGCGGAAGTCGATCAGTCGACGCACTTCGGGATGGTCGAGCACGGACTGCTGGTCCCGCATGTCAGCGGTGATGACGGTGGTGGACTCGTCGTCGGCCAGCAGTGCCCGGCCGTGTGCGAGCACGATAGGGTCGATGTCGACATAGACGACGCGGGCGTCCGGGGCGAAGCGCTGGGCGACCTGGTGGACATTGTTGTCGGTCGGCAGTCCGCAGCCCATGTCGAGGATCTGACGGATTCCCGCTTCCTGCGTCAGGTAGCGCACCGCGCGGAAGAGGAACTGGCGGTTCTGCCGGGCGATGTCCACGCACTCCGGGAAGTCCGGCAACGTGGAGAGCAGGAAGCTCCGGTCGATGTCGTAGTTGTCCTTGCCACCCAACATCCAGCCGTAGGCCCGTGCCGAGGTCGGCACATCGAAGGGTATCGAGGCCGCTTCGGACCGATTGTCACTCACCACAGCGCGCTCTCCGCCTCTCCCGCATCCGTGCGGGCTGCCCAGCTCCGTCGTGGCGAGATTACCCCCGATCCACAACCGGGTGGGCCGATCGCTGGTCTTCCCAACACGCGATTGTGCAACGGGGGTTGGCGCGAGGGCACGCGCAGCCGGAGTTCCCTGTCGACGGCACCGCGCGTGCGTGGTGTCAGTAGCGCTGGACCATCGGCGGCCCGACGTACTTGGAACCGGACAGACCGAGGGTCGCGTTGAACGCCGCCCTGTAGTCGCCGTTCACGTCGTGCGCCTCGATCGCGTCCGCCACCGCGTCACGCAGGGCCTTGTCATCCCTGTCCATGCCGATGCCGTAGGGCTCCTCGGTGAACCGCTGACCGACGACCTTCAGCTTGTCCGGGCGCTGGGCGGCGTAACCCATGAGGATGGCGTCGTCCGTGGTGACGGCGTCGACCTTGTCGTCGAGCAGTTTCTGAACGCACTCCGTGTACTTGGCCGTCTCGACAGTCGTGGTGTTGTAGTCGGACTTCTTGATCTCCCGGAGCGCGGTCGAGCCCTTGACCGAGCAGACCTTCTTGCCCTGCAGCGAGTACGGCCCTCCGATCGTCCTTTCGTCCTCGCGGACCAGGAGGTCGGCGCCCGCGATGAAGTAGGGGCCGGCGAACCCCACGTGCTTCTTGCGCTCGTCGTTCATCGTGTACGTGCCGACGTACAGGTCGACCTCGCCCCCGGCGATGGTGCTCTCGCGGACGCTGGTGTCGACCGTCTTGAACTCGATCATGTCGGGCGAGAAGCCGAGGTCGGCGGCGACCATCTTGGCGATCTCGATGTCGAAGCCGGACCGCTTGCCGTCCCCCTCCTCGAACCCGAGGAACGGCTGGTCGTTCTTGGCGCCGATGACGAGCTTGCCGGCCTTCTGAGCCTTCCGCAGGGTCGGAGAGTCGATCTTGACGTTCGTCGCGACCTTGTACGTGGGCAGTGACGGCCGAACCAGGCCGTCCGCAGCGCCGGTGGGCCTGCCATCGGCGTTGTCGGACGTGCCACCACAGGCGGTTGCGGTGAGTACGATCGCGAACACAGCGATCGCCGAGGCCGTGGCGGACTTGTGGGGCTTCATCGTGGGGCGTCCTTCGGTTCAGCAGATTCAACAGATTCGGCGGCGGCCCTGGCGCGCTCGCTGCGCGGGCTGCCGGAGAACTCCACGGCGCCTCCTCGAATGGGGACAGTAAGGAGACGATCCACTCGCCGTCATCACATCTGAGGAAAACTTGAGCATCACGGTCCGGCCACGAATCGGATATCTCCGGGACGGATCCGAACGAGTGCCGGTATTTCATGAGAAATAACCTCCGAGCCGGTGAACTGACGAAATTCGGCGCTTCCTCAGCCAGTCGTACACGCCATCCGCGATCCGAGGCTCCACCATCGATGCCGAAGCCGGAAGTTGCCGTACCAGCGCGGACGGGGAATCGATGTCGCAGGACCAGAAGGAAGCCACGTCGGCCGAGGCAGTCACCAACCGAAGGGTCAGTGCGGGCGTCCGGCTCATGGGCTGGCTGACGACCACGGACCACAAGGTCATCGGCAATCTCTACATGGTCACCGCGTTCGGATTCTTTCTGCTGGCCGGGCTGCTGGCGATGCTGATGCGGGCGGAGCTCGCCCGCCCCGGCCTGCAGATCGTCAGCGCCGCGCAGTACAACCAGCTGTTCACCGTGCACGGCACCGTCATGATGCTGTTGTTCGCCACGCCGATGTTCGCCGGCTTCGCGAACGCCGTCATGCCGCTGCAGATCGGCTCACCCGACGTCGCTTTCCCCCGCCTCAACGCGCTGACCTACTGGCTCTTTCTCTTCGGCGGGCTGATCGTCGTGTCCGGATTCGTCGTCCCGGGAGGCGCGGCGGCCTTCGGCTGGTTCGCCTATGCCCCGCTGAACAGTGCCGTGTTCTCGCCGGGCCCCGGCGGTGACCTGTGGACCATGGGGCTGGTGCTCTCCGGGCTCAGTACGACACTGGGAGCCGTCAATTTCGTCGCGACCATCGTCTGTCTGCGCGCTCCCGGGATGACGATGTTCCGCATGCCGATCTTCACCTGGAACGTGCTCTTCACGTCCATCCTGGCGTTGCTGGCCTTCCCGGTGCTCACCGCCGCACTGCTCGTCCTCGAGGCCGACCGGAAATTCGGGGCCCAGGTCTTCGACTCGGCCAATGGCGGCGCATTGCTGTGGCAACACATGTTCTGGTTCTTCGGCCACCCTGAGGTCTATATCGTCGCGTTGCCGTTCTTCGGTGTGGTGAGCGAGATCATCCCCGTGTTCAGCCGAAAACCCATGTTCGGATACGTCGGCATGGTCGGTGCCACGATCGCCATCACCATGCTCTCGGCGGTCGTGTGGGCCCATCACATGTTCGCCACGGGAGCGGTACTGCTGCCGTTCTTCGCCGTCATGTCGTTCATCATCGCCGTGCCAACGGGAGTCAAGTTCTTCAACTGGATCGGCACCATGTGGAACGGCAGCCTCTCGTTCGAGACGCCGATGCTCTGGTCGATCGGATTCCTGGTCACCTTCCTGCTCGGCGGCCTCAGCGGAGTGCTGATCGCCTCACCCCCGTTGGACTTCCATCTCACCGACTCGTACTTCATCGTCGCCCACCTCCACTACGTGCTCTTCGGAACGGTGGTCTTCGCGATGTTCGCCGGGTTCTACTTCTGGTGGCCCAAATGGACGGGGCGCATGCTCGACGAGCGCCTCGGGAAGATCCACTTCTGGACCCTGTTCACCGGCTTCCAGACCACCTTCCTGGTCCAGCACTGGCTGGGAGAGAGCGGAATGCCGCGACGTTACGCCGACTACCTGGCGGCCGACGGCTTCACCCTCCTCAACACCATCTCCTCCATCGGCTCGTTTCTGCTCGGCCTGTCCACCCTGCCGTTCCTCTACAACGTGTGGCGCACCCATCGGTATGCGCCCAGGGTCGAGGTGGACGACCCCTGGGGATTCGGCCGGTCACTGGAGTGGGCGACTTCCTGCCCGCCACCGCGTCACAATTTCAGGGCTCTGCCGCGCGTACGCTCCGACTCCCCGGTTTTCGACCTGAACCACCCCGCCGTGACGGAGAAACCACGCATCGACCTGGGTGGAACCCCACCGAATCCGGACACCCTGGGGGACGCGCGCGCATGAAGACCGAGGCCATTCTCTTCGCCGGGGTCGCGGCGTTCTTTCTCGTGACCGATGTTCTGTACGCCGTATGGTCCAAGGATCCGGCCGGCACGGCGGCGCTCACCGTCGCCTTCCTCATGGCGTCGCTCGTTTCCTTCGTCTTCGCCATGAACTACCGCAGGAAAGGCCTCCGCCCCGAGGACCGCAAGGAAGGGGACGTACGCGAACGGGCGGGGCTGGTGGACTTCTTCCCCCCGCACAGCGCATGGCCGGTACAGATCGCGGCCGGTGCGGCCGTGCTCGCACTCGGAACGGTCTTCGGACTGTGGCTCTTTCTGATCGGGTTGGGGGTGGCGCTGGCGGGAGTGTGCGGAATGGTGTTCCAGTTCGCCCGACCGGAATGGAGAGTTCCGCCCGACACCGGACAGCCGGGGTCTCACTCCTGACGATCGCCGACCGGCTCCGGTGGAGCCGCTCGCTCCGCGATGACGGAACGCTGCTCGTCGGTGGCAGGCAGATCGACGCGGTCGCCGTAATACCAGCTGCTCAGAGCGGCCCTCAGACGCCGCCGACGCGGGAGTGGGCCCTCCTCGGGCAGCTCCAGGGGCTTCGGGACCTCTCGCATCAAGATCCGGTAGCGGGCGGCCGGAGCGAGCGCGCGATGGCTCTCCCCGAGTCCGCCGTAGGGCGACTGCGTCACCTGACCGGTCTCCTCGCCCTCGGTCAGCAGTCGTCGGTCACGCGACTGAAGAGCGAGACAGAGGCGCTTGGTCACGGCGAAGGCCAGCAGCGGAGCGACCACGACTGCGATCCGGAGGATCCAGGTCATGGTGTTGACGGACACGCGGAAGGAGAAGGCCACGACGTCGTTGCCGCCCGCCAGCAGCAGCACGGCGTAGAAAACGACGGCCGCCACGCCGAGTCCCGTGCGGGCCGGGCGGTTGCGTGGCCGGTCACACAGATGGTGTTCGCCGCGGTCGCCCGTCACCCACTTCTCGAAGAAGGGGTAGAGAAACAGGATCGTGAACACGACGCCGGGCAGCGCCACCGCCGGAATGAAGACATTCCACATGATCGTGTGCCCCGCGATATTGGTCTCCCAGGGCGGCATCAGCCGCATCGCGCCCTCCAGGAAGCCGACGTACCAGTCCGGCTGTGCGTCACCGGAGACCTGGTCGCCGCGGTAGGGGCCGTAGTTCCACACGGGGTTGATCTGCGCGAGCCCTCCCATAAGTGTCAGGACGCTGAAGACCATGAGGAAGAAGCCGGTGGTCTTCGCCGTGAACTGAGGGAACATCGGCTGGCCGACGGCGTTCTTGTTGGTCTTGCCCTGAGCGGGCCAGTGCGTGTGTTTGAGATACACGATCAGGAAGAGGTGAGCGGCGATCAGGGCCACGAGGAGGCCGGGCACGAGCAGGACGTGGACGATGTACAGGCGAGGAATGATGACCATGCCCGGGAACTGTCCGCCGAAGACCGCCATCTCCAGGTTCGTCCCGACGATCGGGATGGATCCCACGATCGTGGCCGCTGTCCTGAGACCGGTTCCGGACAACAGGTCGTCGGGCAGGGAATAGCCCGCGAACCCTTCGAGGAGCGCGAGGAGAAACAGCGATACGCCCACCATCCAGTTGCCCTCCCGCGGCTTGCGAAAGGCACCGGTGAACAGGATCCGCAGCATATGGACGGCGATGGCGGCGAGGAACACCAGCGCCGCCCAGTGGTGGATCTGACGGATCAGCAGGCCCCCGCGCACGGCGAAGCTGATGGTGAGGGTGGTGGTGTAGGCCTGCGTCATCCTCTCGCCCACCAGAGGTGCATAGGGGCCGTTGTAGACGGTCTCCACCATGCTCGGGTCGAAGAAGAGCGTGAGATAGATACCGGTCAGGATGAGCACCACGAAGGAGTACAGGGCCACTTCACCGAGCAGGAAGGACCAGTGGTCGGGAAAGGCCTTGCGCAGCAACTGCCTGGCCAGCTCGGAGACGGGCAGTCGGCCGTCCACCGCCGTGAACCCGCGGACGGCCGCATCCTCGGCCCTTGCCTTCAACCGCGCCTTGCGCCTTCGAAAGGGCATGCACCACTCTCCCGACGATCCTGTTCCCATGCGCCCCGCTTGCGCCTGTTCGCGGTACATGGGTAACCCCCGGCGCACGGAATCAATCGCGCCGACGCGCCGGGGCGTATACGGGCTGCGGCAATCAGGTGCCTGAGCACCGGGCGTGCTGAGCCAGACGGACGGATCCGGCGTTGCCAGGAGGTGTCTTTTTCGGGCCTCGACGAGAAAGCGCTTGGACGTCGAGCGCCGCCTCGGACTTCGCCATCCGGTCGGCGAGGAGCTTCGCATAACCCCAGGACGGACGCTGCTCGGTCGCGCGTCCGGCGAACCAGGAGAAGTCCCAGCCCTCGGTCGGGACGGCTTCACCTTCGGCGACAAGATCTTCGAACGCGGCCATGGGGCGAGAATGGCAGGCAACGGCAATGCCCGCACCAGGATTTCGCGCGGCTGAGGCGGGCGGTCAGTTCTCGGCCGCCACCTTGTTCAGCACCGAACCGCTGAAGTCCGCGGCGAGATACCCCGTCGAGCTGTACTCATCAATGAGATACACGTTCACTGTCGGCACCGCCTCGAAAACGGGGCCGCGAACGATGACGTAACGCATCGTCGGACGGGAGATACCGAGTTCCTGGTCGGCCTTCTTGATGAGCGCGGGGAGGGTGTCCCAATTGACCTTGCTGACGTCGATCGGACCCGAATCGGAGTCGAAGGCCGTGCCGCCCGGTCCGTCGCTCGTGGCGTAGCCGTTGCGGAACACGTAGCGGTCGTACTTCTTCCGGCTGCCCTGGACCGGGACTTCGGCGATCGCGTAGTCCTTGTACACGGTGAACTCGAAGAACTTCGTGGTCCGCGTCTTGGCTTTCAACGCCTTGATCGCGTCCCGCACCCCGGCAGGTGTCAGCAGGTTCTTGGTCTCCTTGGACGGCGGCAGCGAGACCTTGTCCGGCTGCGGGGTGCCGGTCGCGCCGTCGGTGGCACCGCTGGTGGCTGTGGACGTGGCCTTCGGCTTCGCCGAATCACGCTCGTCAGGAATGATGTTCAGCGCGATCACCGACACCGCGGTGATCGCGGCGGCGGCGCTCACCGCGACCGCCGTCGTCTTCCACGGTTTCCGCGGTGGCCGGCCAAGCGCGTCGGGAACGGCGCCGACGGGCAGCGGAGGGCCGAAGCCGGGCGGGCGGATGTCCGAGGGCGGCGGTCCGTACGGCCCGGGCTGCGCCGGCTGCACCGGCGCTGCGGCCTGCGGTACGGACGGCGCCGCGGCCGGTGGCGCGGGCGTCCAGCGCAGGGCATCGCTTCCGGCGTCGGCGAGCATCCGCTCCACCTGCGCCGCGTCGGGGCGCGCTGCCACCTCTCGTACGAGCAGGGCGTTCAGTACGGGGGTGAGCGCTCCGGAGCGCACCGGCGCCGGTATCGGGTCGTCGAGGACCGCGACCAGTGTCGACATGCTCGTGGCGCGCCGCAGTGGGTGCCCGCCCTCCAGCGCGACGTAGAGCAGCATGCCGAGGGACCACAGGTCGGAGGCCGGGTTGCCCTCCTCGCCGCGGATGCGTTCGGGGGCGATGTACTCGGGCGAGCCGATGAGGTCACCCGTAGCCGTCAGACCGGCGGACTCGCGCAACGCGGCGATGCCGAAGTCCGTCAGGACGGCGCTGCCGTCCGGTCGGAGCAGGACGTTGGCGGGCTTCACATCCCGGTGTTGGATGCCCTCGGCGTGGGCGGCCCGGAGGGCGGCCAGCACACCGCGGGCGACCGTCAGCGCCTCGGGGACGGTCAACGGGCCCTGGACGAGTCGGTCGTGCAGGGACTGCCCGCGGACCAGCTCCATGACGATCCACGGATAGGGGCCGTCGGCGCCTTCCACGATGTGGTGGATGGCGACCACATGAGGGTGGGCGAGGCGGGCGAGCGCCCGGGCCTCGCGGAGTACGCGTTCGCTGAGCATGCGCGCGCGGGCGGGGTCCGCATCATGCATCGCCGGATCCGCGGGCCGCACCTCCTTCAGCGCCACTTCGCGGTGCAGCACGATGTCGCGGGCCCGCCACACGGTGCCCATGCCCCCACTGCCGAGCCTGCCCAGCAGCTCGAAACGGCCGTCGATGAGCCGTCTGTCGGCCCCCCTGGTGTTCATAGCGGGTCAGCTTACGAGGCGTGGCACCGGCGCTTCGCGGCGGACCGCTCTGCACTCGGTGACCCCGGCCAGTTCACCCACGGCCCTCGTGATTCCTACGCCCGAGCGCATCCCTGGCGCAGGAAACGGCGCAGCTTCGTCAGCGGCCAGGTGTTGATGACCTCGTCCTTCGTCAGCCATCCGCGCTGTGCCGTGCCAACCCCGTAACGCATATAGGGCAGATGCGTGATGGAGTGCGCGTCGGAGTTCACCGCGAACTTCACGCCGTACCGCTTCGCCCGCAGGATGTCTTCGTCGCGGAGGTCGAGGCGCTCCGGATGCGCGTTGATCTCCAGGGCGGTGCCCGTTCGTGCGCAGGCTTCGAAGACCGCATCGAAGTCGGCGTCGATGCCGGGGCGCTTGCCGATCAGCCGGGTGGTCGGGTGGGCGATGAGAGCAACGTACGGGTTCTCGCAGGCGCGCACGATGCGGCGGGTGAGGGCCTGCCGGCTCTGGTTGAAGTGTGAGTGCACGGAGGCCACGCACAGGTCGAAGCCCTCCAGGAAGTCGTCGGGCCAGTCGACGTCGCCCTCAGGGCCGATGTTGAGTTCCGTGCCGTGCAGCAGCCGCATCCCGCGGTGGCTTCGGTCGAGTTCCCGTACCCGCTCACGTTGCGCGAGGATCTTCTCGTCCGTCATGCGCTGCATATACAGGTTCGGGGCGTGGTCGGTGATGGCGTAGTACGCATAGCCGCGGGCGGCAGCGGCGGCGACCATGTCCTCCAGCGAGGCGAGACCGTCGGTGAGGTCGGTGTGGGTGTGCAGGTCACCCTTGATGTCACTGTCGGCCAGAATGGCGGGGAGTTCGCCGCGCAGTGCGGCCGCGATCTCGCCCCGGTCCTCACGCAGGGGCGGCGGGATCCACGGCAGGCCGAGCCGGGCGTAGATCTCCTCTTCCTGCTCCGAGGCGATCATCCTTCCGCTCTCGGCGTCGAAGAGCCCGTACTCGGACAGCTTGAGCTTGCCGCGCACCGCCATCTCGCGGGTGCGGATGTTGTGCGCCTTGGAACCGGTGAAGTACTGCAGTCCCGCTCCCCAGGAGAGGGGTGGCAGCACCCGTAGATCCACCTGGAGGCCCTTGGTGGTGCGTATGGATGTCTTCTTCTCCCCGTACGCGACGACCTCGGCCGTGTGCGGAAGGCTGCCGAGGGCCGCCATGAACGGCGCCGACTGTTCCGCCGCCACCAGGATGTCGATGTCCCCGATCGTCTCCCTCATGCGGCGCAGCGAGCCCGCGTAGGTGCACCGTTGACATCCGGGGATTCCGGACAGCTCGGAGACGATCTGCTCGGCGACTTCCATGGCGGCGCCGATGAGGATCCGACCGTCGCCGGCCTTCTGCATCAGGGAGATGCCGTGGAGTATGTTCTCCTCGGTCTTCTCGCCGAAGCCCTTCAGGTCGCGCAACCGCTCCTCGTGGATGGCGTCCAGCAGCTGGTCCACGGAGGAGATGTTCAGCTCTTCGTAGAGGACCATCGCCTTCTTGGGCCCGAGCATGGGGATCGCGATCAGCTCGCGGACGCCGGCGGGGATCGACGTCCTCGTCTGCTCGATGGTGGAGATCTGGCCGGAGCGCAGATATTCGACGATCTTGTCGGCGATCGACTTGCCAACGTTGGGGATCTCCCGCAGGCCCTTGGCGTCGAGCTTCGAGACGTCCGCGTGGTAGCCGCCGATGGCACGGGCGGCCTTCTCGTAGGCTCGTGCCTTGAAGGCGTCCCCGCCGCTGATCGCGATGAGGTCGGCGTACTCCTGGAGCAGCGCTTCGACCTCCTCATTGGCTCGGACCATAACTCCAGGGTGCTCCGATACCGGCGGGCAGGCACGCCTGGGAGGTGCGGCGGAGAGTCAGGGGGACGGGGCGGGGCCACTCACGCGAGCATGGCCGTTCGGTCGTCCGGCCCGGGCAGCGCCTGTTCCGTCCAGATGGTCTTGCCCGAGCGGCTGTAGCGCGTCCCCCATCGCTGGACGAGCTGGGCCACGATGAACAGGCCTCGCCCGCCTTCGTCGTCGTCCGCGCTGTGGCGCAGGTGCGGGGATGTGTGGCCGGTGTCCGCGACCTCGCACACCAGCGTGCGGTCGTGAATGAGCCGCAGGTACAGCGGGCCCTCGGCATATCTGACGGCGTTGGTGACCAACTCGCTGACGATCAGCTCGGTGGAGAACACCAGTTCCTCGAGCCCCCAGTCTTGCAGCCTGTCGGCGACCAGCTCCCGGGCAAGGCCGACTGAGACCGGTTCGGCCGGCAGATCCCAGGCGGCGACCCTGTGGGCATCGAGCTCACGGGTGCGGACCAGCAGCAGCGCCGTGTCATCGGTGGTCGTGCCGGCCGGCAGCAGTTCCGAGACGACACGATCGCACAGGTCCTCCAGGGACCCGTGGTCGTCGCCGAGGACCCTCCCCAGGATTTCCATCCCCTCGTCGATGTCCCGGTCGCGCGACTCCACCAGACCGTCCGTGAAGAGCACCACCAGGCTGCCCACCGGCAGTTCCATCTCAATGGACTCGAACGGCAACCCACCCAGCCCAAGGGGCGGGCCGGCCGGCAGATCCGGGAAGGTGACACGGCCGTCGGGATAGACGACCGCGGGCGGCAGATGGCCCGCGCGGGCCATGGTGCAGCGCCGCGACACGGGGTCGTAGACCACGTACAGACAGGTCGCTCCGGTGGCCACGTCGTCGCTGTCGGCGGACGTGTCGCGGACGTCCGCCGAGTCCTTGGCCGACTGCCCCACCAGGTCGTCGAGCCGCTTGAGGAGATCGTCGGGAGGTATGTCCAAGGGGGCGAGCGCCCGTACGGTCGTACGCAACCGGCCCATGGTGGCCGCGGCGTGCAGCCCGTGGCCGACCACGTCCCCGACCACGAGTGCGACGCGCGTTCCGGACAGCGGGATGGCGTCGAACCAGTCTCCGCCCGCACCGGTCAGGTCGTCCGTGGGCAGGTAGCGATGGGCCAGATCCACCGCCGAGTTCGGCGGCAGGTGCTGGGGGAGCAGCTGGCGCTGGAGGGTCAGGGCCGCGGCGCGTTCGCGGGTGAAGCGGCGGGCGTTGTCGATGCACACCGCAGCCCGGGTGACCAGCTCGTCCGCCAGGGCCACGGCACCGCTGTCGAAGATGCCGGGCCCGCTGGCGCGGACGAAAGTGACGAGCCCCAGAGCGTTGCCGCCGCCTCGCAACGGCACGACCAGGGTGTTTTCGTCCAGGACGAGCCCGCCCGAGGCGAGGCTGCGGAGCTGGGGCGAGCCGGTCGGGTACGTCACCGGGCCCGGCGGGCGAACCAGCTGCCCCTCGGCCTCCGGCGTGCCGCCTCCAGGGGCCGAGCGGGAGGCGGTGCGGATCAGTTGCGTCCCCGCCACGCCGGCGGCGTCCGGCAGCTCCCCTTCCAGTACCGCGGCGGCGATGTCGATCTCGACAGCGTCGGCGAACTCGGGGACCGCCACCCCGGCCAGCTCCTCCGTCGTGATGACGACGTCCAGCGTCGTGCCGACCTGACGGCCCGCCTCCACGAGCAGGTTCAGCTGCTGCTGGGCCTTGTAGCGCTCGGAGATGTCGAAGGCGTCCTCGCACACGCCGAACACATAGCCGTCGGAATCCTGCAGCCGGTAGTAGGAGCAGGACCACAGGTGGTCCTGCCCCGGGTCACTGGGCTGCTGCCCGCGGAAGTGCAGGTCGAGGAACGGTTCGCCGGTCTCCAGTACGTGCCGGATGACCGCATCGAGTGTCTCCGGATACCCCGGCGTCACGAACCTGCCCTCGGGGTACAGCTCATCGCCCCGCTTGCCGCGGAACGCGGCGAACGGAAGCCCGATCTCCTCTTCGTACGCGGCGTTGCACCAGGTCAGATGGAGGTCGGTGTCATGGATGGCGAGGCCGACGGGCGACTGGGTGGCCAGACCGTTCAGCATGGCCAGCTGGGACTCCCACTCGATGAGCCCCTCGCGCTCTGCGGCCACGAGGACACGTTCGGCCACTCCCGCGTCGGACAGCGGACAGACCGCGGTGACGAGCAGCACGCGGTGGCCGTCCCGGTGGACGGCGACGCATTCGTCACCCTCCTCCAGCGGCGAGACGATCGGCAGGGCCGAACGATCGACGGGTGCGGGTGCGGTGGAGGACTCGGTCGCGGGCTTCAGAAATGTGCTGAGCGGCTGCCCGATGGTCTCGTGCGGCCGGTACCCGAGCAGGCGCTGTGCCGCGGGGCTCCAGCCAATGACGGTGCCGCGGCTGTCCAGCACAATCGTGGCCGCCCTGGTGACGTCCAGGGGGCCACGGAAATCGCCGTTCCCAGCCGCCTTCCCTGCGCTCATGGCGCCCCACCGGCCCGCTTTCATCACGTCCAGAATCCGCCTGCTACCGGGCCCGCGCAACAGCGGAAACCGCACCTTTGGGCGGTGCGGTCTCCGGATCGTGCGGGTGGTGTCAGAGCCGGATCCTCCAGCTTGTGGAGGACTTCAGCGTCCCGGCGATCTTCGGGTCCCGCACCGAGGGCGTACGGTCCTGCGCGGTGACCGACAAGGTGTGCGTGCGCTGATCGAGCAGCCGCAGGGCCAGGTCCGACACCCGCACCTGAGTACGGCCCGCGAAGCGCTTCAGCTCCCTGCCGTCCAGATACCAGCGGATCCCGAGCTGATGCCCGTCCGCGCCGGTCAGCCGGGGCACGGCGGCCTTCGCGGTGTCTCGCAGCCGGAGGGTGCGCTCCGTGGAGGTCACGGGGGTGACGATCTTCGCGTGGCGGTAGAAGCCGGCGATCATCGCCTCGACACCGGGCAGGTTGAAGGGCTTGCCGAGGACACGCATCAGGGAACTGTCGGTGGGCCGGTTCAGCCCCGTGACGTAGTAGCCGCCGCCTTCGTACGTGCCGACCGTGCCGCCGTCGGGCGACTCCTCGCCGAGCCAACGGTGCCACTTGGCGCGCTGCCCGGACATGTCCCCGGCGGCCAGCGTGGAGATATTGGAGTCGGCGGGCTCGGGGCCCGTGTACTGCTCGTAGCCCGGGTAGCCGGGATAGAAGTACTCATCGGCGAGCTTGCCCAGCGAGTGGCCCGTCTCGTGGATGGCGACCTGGCCGGACTTGTCGTTGCCCGCCGAGGCGGTCGAGATGCCTTCGTAGCCGAGGGTCGCGCTCGGCTCGTTGTAGCCCGCGCCGCCGTACTTGGCGCTGTTGGCGAGGACGATCACCAAGTCGGCCTCCGGCGCCTTCGCCACATACCCGTCGACCTTGTCCTGGTCGATGCACAGCAGCCGCTCGATGTCGTCGCACCAGAAGTACGAGCCCAGGGCGGTGTCCCGGACGACGTCCTTCCCGGGGTCGCCGGAGACACCGGTCTGGTTCGACACGGCGTCGACCGTCCAGACGTTGAAGAGGTTCTGGTAGGTCGTGTACGGCTCGACGGCCGCCACCTCGGCCCATTTCTCCTTGGCGTCGATGTGGAACCGGTCCAGCTCGGCGGCGGTATAGCCGTCCCCGACGACGACGATGTCCAGCCGGTCGGCGGTGGAGCCGTTGTCAATCAGCTTGGTGACCTCGCCGTCGGCGGCCTCCTCGGCCGCCGAGAGCCGGGAGGGCGGCCGGTCCCGGCCCTCCTGCGGTACGTGCGTGTGGCCGGATCCGGCGGCTGTGCCGTGTTCCGGGCCGGGTATCTCGACCTCGACCCCGGCCCCGGCCCCGCCGGGTGGTGCCGGATCCGCGGCGGCGCTGCCGGGTGCGGTGGCCATTGCGGCCGCGAGGGCGGCGGCCACGCCGACCGCCGCGATAACTCTGCGCCGTGCTGAACGCATGAAGTCCTCCCCCAGATACGAAAGTTAAGTGACTGAGTAAGTCCGATGAACTGGAGGCTTAAACTAGGGGGCGGAACAGGACGTGTGCAATCCCTGATGCCCCTGAATACTGGGGAGTTCAAGAACCTGGGGGGTCCCATGGATGAACCGGCCGAAATCGGTCGTCGGGTGCAGCAACTGCGCAATCAGCGCGGGCTGACACAGCGGCAGTTGGCCGAGCCTTCGTACACGCCCGCGTACGTCTCGACACTGGAGTCCGGCAAGGTCCGGCCCTCCGAGACGGCGCTGCGCTTCCTCGCGGAGCGGCTCGGTACGTCGTTCGAAGAGCTGGCCACCGGTCGCCCCGCCCATCTGGCCACCGAGCTGCGACTTGCCCTCACCGACGCCCAGCAGCAGCTCGCCACCGGCGCCGCCGACGAGGCTGCCGTCAGCTACCGCAGGCTCCTCACCGACGCGGAACACCTCGACCTCGCTCCCGAGCAGGCCGAGGCGCTGCTCGGGCTCGGCGACTGCGCTCTGGAAACCGGTGAACTGGCCAATGCCGGACGGCACTTCGAGGCGGCGGAGCAGCTGCTGTCCGGTGAACCGCTGCCGCGCCGCGCCCGCGCGATCCGGGGCCGCGCCATCGCACACCTCCTGGCCGGAGAGCTGCGCTACGCCTGCTACCTCCTCGAGTCCACCATCGACGAACTCGGCGCGAGCGGCCTGGCCGACCCCGAGGCGCTGGTACTGCTGTACGCCGCCGTCATCGGCCCGTACATCGACATGGGCACCCACGCCCGCGCAGCGCACGCCGCCGAACTCGCCCTGGCCCTGGCACCGCAGGTCAACGACCCGGCGCTGGTGGCCAGCATGCACCGGCAGGTCGCGCGCACGTTCCTGGCCGAAGGACGCACGGCCGACGCCGACGCCTCACTCGCCAAGGCCCAGGCGATCTACCGGCAGCTGAGGCTGCGGACCGATCTCGCGCACTGCCACTGGATGCGCGGCTACGTCCAGGCACAGAACGGTGACCTCACCCTTGCCGAGAAGGAGCTGCGCACCGCCCGCGACATGCTGGCCGCCAAGCGCGCCGTGCTCTACACCGCCCAGGTGGAGGTGGAGCTGGCCGATGTACTGCGGCGGCTCGGGCGGCACGACGAGGCGGCCGGACTGCTCTCGGCGCTGCTGGAACTCGGCGACCGGCACGGCGCGGTGCACGCGGGCGGCGCGCACCGGCTGCTCGGGCTGATCGCCGAGGAGCGGGGAGAGGCGGAGGCCGCCGAGGAGCACTACGTCCTGGCGCTGGCCCTGCTGGAGCGCAGCGGGGCCAGCGGTGACCTGGCCGACCTGTGCCGTCTGCTGGGTGATCTACTGCGCCGCAGCGGCCGGACCGAGGCCGCCCTCGACGCGTACCGCACGGGACTGGGCCACCGGGCAGCCCCCGGCACGACGACCCTGGGACCGGCCCCGGCGGCTCCGTCCTTTCCGCGGCACTGAGGGCGGTCCCGCGGGACCGGCGCAGTACTCACGCTCCACGTCAGCCTCCACCGCCCGGCAGGGGTTCACCCCTGACGGGCCACCCCGCATCGCGCAGCCGGCGGGCCCGTAACACCAGCTCCAGCTTGAAGCGCCGGTCCGGATCGTCCACCTCGTCGCCCAGCAGTTCGCGGATCTGACGTAATCGGTAGCGCACGGTCTGCGGATGGACGCCGAGTCGTGCCGCGACCTCCGGGGCGCCGCCACGCGTCTCCAGCCAGGCGAGCAGTGTCTCGACGAGTCGGCGGCTGTGCGCGGGGGCGCACTGGTCGAGGGGCGCCAGGCAGCGGCGGGCCAGATCCTCGATCAGCTCCTCGGGCGGCAGCAGGACCAGTGCCTCGGTGTGCTCCGTGCACTGCAGGACCTGACCGGTCGGGAGCAGCCCGCGTTCCATCAGGCGTACGGCGGCACCGGCCCAGTGCAGCGACTTGGCGGCCTCGGCCAGCGGAACCGGCGGTCCCATGGCGCCGGACCAGCCCGTCATCGCGCGCCCCAGGAGTTCCGGCCGGCCGGCCGCGTGCGGCTCGGGGACGACCATGCGCGGCTGCTCGTACTCCATGTCCAGCAGCACGTCCTGGCCCACGG
This sequence comes from Streptomyces sp. CA-135486, assembly GCF_050936555.1. Classification (NCBI taxonomy): domain Bacteria; kingdom Bacillati; phylum Actinomycetota; class Actinomycetes; order Kitasatosporales; family Streptomycetaceae; genus Streptomyces; species Streptomyces sp. CA-135486. The sequence goes on along the minus strand of NZ_JBNJMM010000002.1, from coordinate 3,216,674 downwards.
CCGGGGCGACGGACTCCGGGGCCGGCCGCAGCAGTACCGCGACCGCGACCTGTTCGGGCAGCGGCCAGCCGATGCGCCCGGCATGCTCGGCGAGGGCATCGGTGGGATCCGTGCGGTGCTCGCTGAGCATCAGGCTGATCAACCGCCGCTGCAGCCTCAGCCGTTCGCCGGCCTGGCGGGCGGCGGCTTCGACGTAGCCGCGTACGGACTGTGCGACGAGTCCGTCGAGATACTCGAATCCCGACTCCACCAGCTCGTACATGGCGGGCGGCGGGATCTCGACCTGCTGGCCGATCTCGGCGAGGCGACGCCACGCAAGCCGCACGCCGAGCCGGTAGATGGCCTGGAGCGAGTCCAGGCTGCGGCCCTGCATCACTTCGCCGCGGCCGAACTCCTGGAAGACCTCCAGCTGAGGCCCGTGCGGTCGGTCGTCCTCCACCACGAGGTGGTCCACGAAGTCCACCAGCGCCCTGCGGATGCCGATCAGCGCCATGGGCTCGCCGGAGTCGTCGACGACGAGCGGCAGGCCGGGGAACTCCTTGCGGATCTCGACCAGGATGACCTGGGCGAGTGCGGGCACCTCGGCCATCGCCAGCGCTGCGAATCTGCGTGCCCGCAGGCGGGGTACCGCCCGCCAGGCCGTGCGCACGGGCATGGGTTCCTCCCTCGCTGCTGGCCGGCTACGGCTGCGGGGATGATGTCGGCCGCCCCGTCTCGAAGGAGACGAGAGGCACATTGGGCTGCTCAGGTGTGGCGTTCAGGGCGGCAACGATGCCGAAAGCTGCCCCCATGGCGAGGACGGCGGCGGCCATGGTGGTCAGCACGGCGGCGATAAGTCTGTGCATGGTCCAGCGAGCCTTTCGGTCGGAAGGCACCCCGCCCCACGACTCCGGCTCGGCGATTGCTCAGTCTGCGATTGTCATTGACACTCCGTCAAGAGGACGCATACGGTCCCGGGCCGTACAGACGCGCACCGTCCCGAAACCGTCCTCGCTCCCAGGGAGTGCCCGCATGCGTCGTACCGCTTCACCGTTGTCGCTGGTCCTGTTGGGTGTCGGTGTGTTTCTGCTGGTACTCGCTCCGCTGCTCGCGTGGTACGTGGAGCCGCGCGCCGAACGCACGCCGACCGATGTCGATGTCACCACGGTGTTAACCGGAACCGGCGAATATTTCGATACGAAGAGCCTCAGGCCCGTCCGGGACAAACCGATCACCATCACCCGGCGGGTGCTGGGCGATGTCGCCGCGAGCGAACGCAGCGGGCGGGCCGTGTGGGATGTGTCCACGGCCATCGACACGCCGGACACGCTGGCACTCCGCGACCCCCGCAGGTCCTACCAGTGGACGCTGGAGCGCTGGGTGACCGACCGCCGGACCAACGCTCCGGTGCACTGCTGCGGGGAGACGCCGCAGTTTCAGGGCGAGGCCTACCTCAAGTTCCCCTTCAACGTGCAAAAGCGCGGTTACCTCTGGTGGGACAACACGCTGGGAGCCGCGGTCCGGCTGGAGTTCAAGGGCACCAAGAAGGTCGCGGGCTACGAGGGCTACCGGTTCACGGGCTCGGTGAAGGACACCCGCGCGGGCACCCGCCAGGTACCCGGGCGGCTGGTCGGCCTGCCGAAGCAGAGCCAGGTGCATGCCGAGGAGTGGTACGCCAACAAGGGCATCGAGCTCGTCGTCGACCGGCGTACCGGCCGCATCATGAACGCGAGGATCGCTCCCCGCAAGACGCTGCGCGCCCCCGGTGCCGATGAGGCGAAGGTGGTCCTGTTGGACAGCGCGGGGCTGGAGTTCACCGCGGACACTCAGCGCAGGATGGTGGCGCTGGCGAAGTCGGACAGCGGCAGACTGCAGGCGCTGGGTGACACCGCGCCGATCGGCGCGGGCGCGGGCGGACTCGTACTGGCGGCCGTGGGTCTCGGACTTGTCGTGCGCGGCAGGGAACGCCCAAATCCCTCGTAATACGCACAAGGTGATGGAGCGTCAGCTACAAAGCAGGCCAAATTTGTCACCGGCGTGAGTAGCGGCATCGAACAGCGGGACGGACACTACCAACCCCACCCCGCCGCACACCGCTCGCGCCCACCCCGCACCCCGACGTCCCGTACCCCGAGGCGAGTTGGAGCTCGAATGCCCCAGCACGTACCCCCCACCATGCGCGCGCCGCTCCCCCACCACCCGCCGAAGTCCCCGCAGCACGACCCCCCTTCCGGCCCTCCCCCGCATCCCCGCCGGATTGTCTTCCTCGCCCGCCGCGACCTCGGCAACCCGGCCGCCGGCGGCTCCGAACTGCTCATCGACCGCATCGCCGACGGCCTCACCGCGCACGGGCACCAGGTCACGCTCCTGTGCGGCGGTCCCGCCGCGCTGCGCGACTACCGCGTGGTCTCGGCCGGCGGGGACGCCGGACACTTCCTGCGCGCCCACCGCGCCTTCGAACGGCAGGTCGGTGACTGCGACCTGTTCGTCGAGGTGTGCAACGGCATGCCGTACCTCGCCCCGCTGTGGCACCGGGGACCGACGCTCTGCCTGGTCAACCATGTGCACACCGACATCTGGACCGAGCGTTTCCCCGGCCCAGCCGCCCGGCTGGGCAGAAGGCTCGAGCGCTGGGCACTGACCCGTGCCCACAGCGGCAATCTGCTGGTCGCCGTCTCGCCTTCCACGGCCGACGCGCTGCAGGGCATCGGCGTCCCGCGCGAGCGGATCCGGCTCGTCCACAACGGTGTCGAGGAGCCGGGCCCGCTCGCCCCCACCTCGGCCGAGCCGCTGTTCCTCGCGGTGGGACGCCTCGTCGAGTACAAGAGGATCGAGCTGCTGCTGCGTCTGTGGGAGAGGGTCAGACCGGTCACCGGGGGCCGGCTGGTCATCGTCGGTGACGGGCCGGAACGGGCCAGGCTGGAAGCCCTCGCCGGGCCCGGCGTGACCTTCACCGGACGGGTCTCGGAGGCGGAGAAGCACCGGCTGCTGTGCGCGGCCTGGGTGTTGCTGCACCCCTCGCTCGTCGAGGGCTGGGGGCTGGTGGTGACCGAGGCGGCGGCCCGGTACACGCCCGCCATCGGCTTCGACGTGCCCGGGCTCAGAGACTCGGTCGACAACGGCGTCACCGGCGTACTGGCCCGCGGCGAGAGCTCGTTCGCCGCGGCCTGGTGCGCGCTGGCGCTCAGCCCCGAGCGGCGCGAGGCGCTCGGCCGGGCGGCCGGGCAGCGAGCCGCGGACTTCCGCTGGGGCGCCACGGTCCGGCAGTTCCGGGCGGCAGCCACGGAGGCCGTCCGGGCAGCGGCCACCGAGGCCGTCCGTGCGGCGGCCCGGGAAGCCGCGCTGCCGTGGAGGTGATTCGGGCTGTGAAAGACCCCTCCATCCGCAGGTCCCTCGCTCTCTTCCGGGCATTCATGGGCGAGCAGAGCGACCCGGACCGGTGTTACACCCTGCTCGCCCACGACGCGGCCGAGCAGCTCGAACGACAGATGCCCCTGCACGACCGGCTGGTGGTGGACGTGGGCGGCGGACGCGGCCACTTCACCGAGGAGTTCCGGCGGCGTGGAGCGCAGAGCTACCTCTTCGAGCCCGATCTGCGGGAACTGGGCGCGCGGGGCACCGTCCCCGCGGGCTCGGTGGTCGCCGACGGCTATCTGCTGCCCCTGGCCGACGGCGTCGCCGACATCTGCTTCTCCTCCAACGTGCTGGAACACGTCGCCGACCCGCAGACCTTCCTCAGCGAACTCATCCGCGTCACCCGGCCCGGCGGACTGATCTACGTCTCGTTCACCAACTGGCTCTCCCCCTGGGGCGGCCACGAGTGGGCGCCCTGGCACTACCTGGGCGCGGACCGCGCCCGCCGCCGGTACCTGAGACGGACCGGGCGCCCCGCCAAGCACGCCCTCGGCGAGAACCTCTTCGCGATCCACATCGGTCCGACCCTGCGTCAGGTACGTGCCCGCGAGGACGTGTCCCTCGTAACGGCGCGCTCGCGGTACTGGCCGTTCCTTGCGCAGGCCGTCACCCGCGTCCCGGGTCTGCGCGAGATCGCCACCTGGAACCTCCTCCTCATCCTCCGGCGCCGAACAGAAACGGCATCAGCGATGAACAGCCAACTGCGAGCCCCCCGTGGCTGAGACGACGTTGACCCTCCCCCCGAGCAGGCCCGGCCGGCCCCGGCCCACCGCGCCGCCGCCTCCGCCGCCGGCCGGCGGCCCGCGCCGCAGATCGTGGCTGCTGGCCTTCTGGGCGGCGGTCTTCGTCGCGTTCCTCTCCGTGTCACCGGGCAGGATGACCTTCGAGACCAAGCTCGGAGTGGTCGCCGACCCATGGAAGTTCATCGGCGACCTCGGGGAGCTGTGGCAGAGCCGCGCCGGATTCGGCGGGCTCTCCAACCAGTACGCCGGATACGCCTTCCCGACCCTCCCGTACTACGCGCTCACCGACCTCGCGCACATCCCGGTGTGGCTGGCCGAACGGCTGTGGCTCTCGCTGATCGTGGCCACCGCGTTCTGGGGCGTCCTGCGGCTCGCCGAGTGCCTGGACATCGGCAGTGCACGGACCCGGCTGCTGGGCGCCGTCGGCTACGCGCTGTGGCCCACCTTCACCGTCGTCGTCGGCTCCACATCCGCGGCCGCGCTCCCCGGCGCACTGCTTCCGTGGGTGCTGCTGCCGCTCACCGGCACCCGCACCCCACGGGTGGCCGCGGCCACGTCCGCGCTGCTGATCCCCTTCATGGGCGGGGTCAACGCGGCATCGACGCTCGCCTCGCTGCTGCCGGTGGGGCTCTATCTGCTCAGCCGCCCGGCAGGTCCCCGCAAGCGCGCCCTGATCGCCTGGTGGGTTCCCGGGGTCGTGCTCGCCACCGCCTGGTGGGTGGTCCCGCTGCTGCTGCTCGGCGTCTACGGCAACGACTTCATGCCGTACGTCGAACAGGCCGACACCACCACCGGCACGATGTCGGCGACCGAACTGCTGCGCGGCGCCGGCAACTGGGTCGCCTACCTCCACTTCGGCGAGGCCTGGCTGCCCGCCGGCTGGACCGTGGCGACCGCGGCAATCACCATCCTCGGCACGGCGTTCGCCGCCGCCCTGGGGCTCGCGGGCCTGGCCCGGCGCGATCTGCCCGAGCGCCGCTGGCTGCTGCTCACCGTGCTGGCCGTCGTCCTGATCGCGCTGGCCGGATACGGCGGTTCCTTGGGCGCTCCCTTCCACGACACGGTCCGGGACTGGCTGAACGGAGCGCTGCGGCCCTTCAGGAGCGTCTACAAGTTCCAGCCCGGGCTCGCGCTCGCGCTCGCCTTCGGGCTGATGCACCTGGTGGCGACGGCGAGCCGGAGCCACGGGGCCCGGCCGTTCCCCGCCCGGCGCCACGCCCCCCTCATCGCCGCGCTCCTGGTCCTGCCGGGCCTGGCCTGGCCGTATGTGAACGGGACGATCCTGCAGCCCGGCGCCTTCAAGAAGCTGCCCGGCCAGTGGACGCGGGCCGCCGACTGGCTGGAGAAGAACTCCCCCGACAGCCGCGCGCTCGTCGTCCCCGCCACCGCCCACGGCCTCTACACCTGGGGCTCGCCCATCGACCAGCCCTTCGACGTACTCGGCGACTCCCGCTGGGCGCAGCGCGACTTCGTGCCCTTCGGGACGCCCGGCTCACGGCGTGCCATGGACGCGGTGGAGCAGGCGCTCATGAGCGGCAGTGAAGTGCCGGGCCTGCGCGACTACTTGTCACGCGCCGGCCTCTACTTCGTCGTCGTACGCAACGACCTCGACCCGGACCAGATCGGATACGTCCCGCCGATCACCGTGAAGCGCACCCTGGAGGCCTCCGGCTACCGGAGGGTCACCGGATTCAACCCGGTGCTCACCGGCGGCCGGATCCCCAGCGGCACACCGTTGCAGGTCCAGGGCATCTTCCCGCGGATGCAGGCCGTCGAGATCTACGAGCCCACCGGCACCCGGCGGCCAGGACAGGTCGGCCTGCAGGCGGTCGCCGACACCGCCGTGGTCAGCGGCGGCCCCGAGGCGCTGCTGCAGCTGTCCGCCGATGCGCGCCTGCGGAACAGGCCCACCGTGCTCACCGGGGACAACCACCCCGGGCTCGGCACACCCGCCGCGCAGTACGTCGCGGACGGGCTGCGCCGCGCCGACACCCGCTTCGGACTGGTCAACAGCAACACCTCGTACACGTACACCGCGGACGAACGGAACCCCACCGGGAGCCTGCAGGACCCGGGCGAGCGACCGCGGCAGATCCTGCCGACGAACGGCGCCGGGCACCAGACGACGGCCGTCCTGCGGGGCGCCGCCTCGGTGACCGCCTCCAGCAGCGGCAACTGGCTGTTCCACCTGCCGCAGTACGACCCGGTGAACGCCTTCGACGGCAACCCGGGGACCGCGTGGGCCGAGGGAAGTGCAGGAAACGCCGCAGGCCAGTGGCTCCGTATCGGCTTCACCTCGCCCACCGGCATCCCCGGCTCGCTGCAGCTCACCCCGCTGCCCGGCGACGGAATGCGGGCCGCCCCCACCCTCGTACGGGTCGAAACCGACCAGGGCTTCGAGGACAGCCCGCTGGCACCGAACGGAAACCCGCAGCCGGTCAAGGCGCCCGCGGGGCAGGCCAAGTGGCTGAAGATCACCGTGCTGGCCGCCCAGTCCCCCAAGGCCGGACTGGGCGGCGCGGGCTTCAGCGAGGTCTCGGTCCCCGGCGTCCAGGTCACCCGGCTGCTCCGGCTTCCCACCGACGCGCACGACAACGAGGCCCGTGCCGAGGTCTTCTCGCTCCATCGCGGCAGCGACCCCGGCGGCCTCTCGCCGGTCTCGGCCGAGGAGGGCCTGCATCGCCGGTTCGGCGCCGGCCGGGGCGGAGATTTCGCCATCACGGCTCAGGCGCTGCCGGTGCCGGGTGAGGCGCTGGACCGGCTCGTCACGGGCGCCGACCCGCGGCAGGGGCGGCGGATCACGGCGACCGCCGACTCGACCAGCAGGCTCGGAAACGGCCTCAGCCCGCGCAATCTCGTCGACGAGGACCTGACCACCGCATGGATCGCCGGCGACCGGCCGGTCATCCATCTGCGCTGGGCCGGCCGGAAGACCATCGACGAGATCGTCCTGGCGGCCGCGGGCGGCCTCTCCACCCGGCCCGAGCAGATACTGATCAGCACCCCGAACGGCGCCGTGACGGCCGCCGTCGACGAGAACGGCCTGGCCCGCTTCGAGCCGATCACCACGGACCGGCTCGACATCACCATCAGCCGGGCCGCGCCGCTGACCGTCCACAACCCCGTTGCCGACAACCCGATGCAACTGCCGGTCGGACTCAGCGAGGTCTACGTTCCGGCACTCGCCGACCTGCGCACTCCGCCCCCGGACTCGCGCTCGAGGTTCTCCGTGCCGTGCGGCGAGGGTCCGCCCGTCGCCGTCGACGGCACGCTGCACGCGACGAGCGCGTCGGGAACGGTGCGCGATCTGACCGAGCGCCGGCCCGTCGAGGTCACGCTCTGCCGGACACCGGACGGCACCCTGCCGCTGGGCCCCGGGCTGCACCAGGTGGAGGCGGGCGACGCAGGTCCCCTCGCGCTCACCGACATCACCCTGACCCGCGGCGAGGTCCGGCCGCCCGCCGCCAGCGAACAGCGGGAGGCGACCGCGACCGACTGGCGCGGCGACCGGCGGTCCGTGACCGTCGGCGCGGGCGAGGCCGGCTACCTCCAGATGTACGAGAACGCGAACGCCGGCTGGAAAGCCACCCTGAACGGCAAGAAGCTGATCCCGTTGCGGATCGACGGCTGGCAGCAGGCCTGGCTGATCCCCGCGGGCGCGGGCGGCACGGTCGAGCTCGAGTACGAACCCGTGCTGCTCTACGACATCGGGATGATCGGCGGCGCGGTGGCGGTGGCGCTGCTGGCGGGTCTCGCACTCATACGCCGCCGGGACTCCACCCCGGCTTCCCAGGCGATGGCCCCACCGGCGCCCGGATGGGTTCTGGGCTGCGTCGCGCTGACTCTGGTGGTCGCGGTCGTGGCGGGTCCCTTCGCGCTGATCGTCCCCGCGCTTGCGGTGGTTGCCCGGCTGCGGCCCTCTCTGCTGGTGCCGATCGCACTGGTGGCGATGGCCGGCGCCGGGATCGCGGCCGCGACCGGGGCGGGCGATCCGGTCTCCGCCGGCCGGGGGGCGTTCGGCCCGACGGCCCAACTGCTGGCGCTCATCGCGCTGTGTGCGGCAGTGGTCACCGTGGACCGGCGGGTACGGGCGACAGCTGGCTCCGCGGCACCGGAGCCGCAGCCCCTGCCCCAGCGGGTGCGGTCGGCAAACGGCCCTGCTTGGCGCCCCGTTCCGGGCCCTGCGCCCCACGCCGGCCCGCCGGGCAACGCACCGCCCCACGCCGATCCGCCGGGGAGCCCACCGCCCCACGCCGAACCGCCCCGCAACCCACCGCTCAACCCAAGGGAGGCTCCGCCGAGATGACCGCCCTGCAACCCGCCCGGCCCGGGCGGCCGCCCGAGCCCGCTCCGGGCCGGATTCCGTTCCCGGTCGTCGACGAGATCTCCCGGCACTGTCTGCGTGAGGAGGAGCCCGAGACCGTACACATAGAGGTGCACCTGCCCCGGCAGCCGGATCCGGAGCGGCTTCGGTCCGCGTTCGGCGAGGCCTTGCTCAGGCACCCGCGCATTCTGGTGCGTGAGGCACCCGGCTCCTGGTACCGACGGCGCTACGAATGGGAGCTGACGGGCACTCCGGACGTGGATCCGGTCGGCTTCCCGGAGCCGGGGCCCGGTGCGTTGGAGCGGGCCAGGGTCAGAGCGCTGGCCGTGACTCCCCCGCTGTCCGTTTCCCCACCCGTCCGGCTGGAGGTGGTCAGGCCGTCGTCGACGGGCAGTTCCTGTGTGCTGCTGTTGACGCTCAACCACACCGCCCTGGACGGGCCCGCCTGTCTGCGCGTACTGGCCACGGCCGCCGAGTTGTACGGCGGCGCCGTCGCCCCCACCTCCTCCGTACGCAGTCCGGTCGGCTCGGCCGGGCGGCCGGGGCCACCGCCGCCCGGCCGCGCGGGCGGCCCGGCCCGGCCCGCCCGGGTGGCACCGGCGACCGATGCCCGGGGAGCCGGCGGCAACGGCCTGCTGCTGGCCGATCTGCCGGTGCCGCGCCGGCCGGCCGGGGCCGGCTACACCGTCAACGACCAACTCCTCGTCGCCACCTGCCTGATGATCGCCCGCTGGAACCGGCTGCACGATGCCCCGCCCCGGCCGATGCGCATCACCATGCCCGTCGACGACCGGCCCCGCGGCGCCGAGATGCCCATCGGAAACGGCACCCGCCTCGTGGAGGTCGGATTCGAGGCACAGGAGTGCGCGCCGGAGCCCGGCCCCGAGGCTCTCGCCGCCCTGCTGCACCGCACCGCGGAGCGTACGCGTGCCCTGAAGTCGGCGCCCCGCCCTCAGTTGGGCCATGCCGCCACCCTCCTCACCGCACCCGCACTGCCCGTGGGGATGCGGGCCGCCCTGACCCGTGGCATTCGGTGGGCCGCCGCTCCCTGGACCTCGACGACGCTGCTCAGCAACATCGGGCGCATTCCCTACCCGCTGGACTTCGCGGAGGCGGGCCGGGCGGAGGCCGTCTGGTTCTCGGCTCCCGCCGCGATGCCGCGCGGGCTGACCGTGACCACCGCCAGCACGGGAGGACGGCTGCATCTGGCGCTGCGCTGGTCGCGCGCTCTCCTCGACGACGCGGCAGGGCAACGGCTGTGCGACTTCTTCACGGAGTATCTGGCCGCCATGACGGCTCTGCCGGCCGTTTCGGGAGGTGAGGGGGCATGACGGGAACTCTCCCCGCGGGTCTGCGCGAGTTCTACGAGAACCCGGCAGTCCCCGTCGCCTCCGGAGACGAGCGCAGCCGCCGCCAGGCAGTGATGCTGGCCAGGGTGCTGCCCGCCGAGCCCTCGCTCGTTGTCGACGTCGGCTGCGGCGACGGCTCCGCGGCGGCCACCGCGGGTCCACTCCTTGGCGCGCACCGGATCGTCGGTATCGACTGGTCCCAGGACGCGCTGCGCCGGGCCGCCACCCGGATGAACCATGTCGTGCGGGGTGAACTGACGTCGGGCGGACTGCCGTTGACCGACGCGAGTGCCGACGCCGTGCTCTTCAGCGAGGTGATCGAGCATCTGGTGGATCCCGACAGCGCCCTGGACGAGCTGCGCCGCATCCTCAAACCGGGTGGCCATCTGATGCTCTCCACCCCGAACCTGGCCGCCTGGTACAACCGGGTGCTGCTCGCCTTCGGGGTGCAGCCCGTGTTCTCGGAGGTCAGCCTGCGCGGCATTCACGGCCGCCCGGGAACTCAAGTGGTGGGCCATCTACGCCTGTTCACCGCCCGGGCGCTGCGGGGATTCCTCACCGCCGCGGGCTTCGAGGTGGTCACCGTGGCCGGCGCGCCCTTCCACGGTGTGCCGCGTCCCCTGCGCCCGCTGGACCGCGCCGCCTGTGCCGCACCATCCCTGGCCTCCATCCTCCTGGTGCACGCCAGGCGGGTGTAGCGCCATGTGGTGGGGGGTGGCATCGGCTCTGCTGGCCAACGTCTTCTACAGCACCGGCTTCGTACTCGAGAAGCGGGCGCTGTCCCGCCTGCCGCGGCTGAGTACGGGACAACCGGCCCGAGTCGTACGGCTGCTCATCGGCAGCCCGTTGTGGCTTGTCGGTTCGCTCGCGCTCGCCGCCGGCTTCGCGGCACAGCTCGCCGTCTACCGCACTCTTCCCATCGCGGCCGCGCAGGGCATTTTCGTCTCCGGACTCGTGCTGCTCCTGCTGCTCTCCGCGGTCGTCCTGGGCGAGCGCCCCAGCGGCGGCGAGCGACGTGGCGTGGTCGTGATCACTCTGGCCCTGCTGATGGTCGTGGCCTCCCTCCAGCGCTCCGACGCCGTGGGCGGCCATGCCTCGGCCGGCCGTGTGCTGCTGATCTGCCTGCCCGCGCTCGCAGCGGGGCTGTGGCTCTACCGCTCAGTGGAACGCCGGACCCGCCGCCGCCACCGGCTGCCGACCGCGGGCGTCGAATACGGCGTCGCCGTCGGCCTGTTGTACGGCGTCAGCTCGCTCGCCATCAAGGGCGTCTCCGGTCATCTGACGACCCACGGAATCGGCCACTCGGTCCTGGCCCTGCTGGGGTCCCCCTATCCGTACATCCTGCTCGTCACCTCGGTCACCGGACTGATCCTGTCCCAGACCGCGCTGCAACGCTGCCGGGCATCTCTGATCGTGCCCGTGTGCACCACCGTCACCTGTCTGTTCACGGCCGCGCTCGGCACGTTCGTCTTCGGCGAGTCCCTGCCGGAAGACCCGCTGCGGCTCGCGCTGCGACTCGGCGGCACCGCACTGGCCGTCTCCGTACTGCTGATGCTTCCGCGGCATGACGAACCCCCCACCCCGGCAAAGGAGTTGGCCCATGAAGCCTGACGATCCGCTGCTCCGGATCATCGCCTGCCCGATCGACAAGGGGCAGCTGACGCTGCTCCTGCCCGAGGAGATCCTCTACAACCCGCGGCTGCGCCGACGCTATCCGATCATCGACGGGATCCCACAGCTGCTTCCCTCGTCCGGGGCCCGGGTACCCGACGAGGAGCACGAGCGGATCCTCAGGCGGATCGGTCCATGACAGGCACCCCCTGACCAGGCACTGGGAGGCCGCGCGACCGCCATCTTCGATCTGCTGCCGCAGCAGGCACTTCCCGGTTCGCGCGGCAACACGACTGTCCCGCTGAAGTCGCTGGGGCCTGCGGCACGCCCGTCAGGGGTTCAGCTCCGCCCAGCAGGTGGATCCGCCCGCGTGTGTGATCGTGCCGAACCGAACCGCCATGGCGGCAACGATGAGCATGCCACGGCCGTGTTCCTCATGCTGGTCAGCTCTCGGCGGTGGATCGGGGCGCGGACCGCCGTCGGTGACTTCGATCCGCAGGACACTCCGCTGGATGCAGCGCACTTGCAGAGCGGCCGGCGGCAGGGCGTGGAGTACTGCGTTGGTGACGAGTTCGGAGATGATGACCAGAGCGTCGTCGCGCGCCGTGGGCGCCACTTTCAGGCCCGTAAGGAAGTCCTTCGCAAGGCGCCGTATCCGGCTGACGTCTCCGGCATCGGCGCTCACCAGGGCGAGGTGCCGGTCACGCGCGTCGTCCGCCGCGGGCCCCCGGCTTTCGCACGGGAGGTGGTCGGCCCTCGCGGTCCTGCGGTTGGGGTTCGGTGCGAGCAGTTCGACCGACCCAGCCGATTCGGGGGGTGCTTGAGCAGTCATCACAACCTCGGGTTTCCGCGGATGCGACGAGTGGTCGTCGCGGCCGCCGAGCAATGGCCCATAAACTGGTCATTACCAGATACGACCAGTTTGCGCACCGGGCGATGAGGTTGTCAATTTCGAAATGGCACAAGATGTGCCGAAATCGTTGCGATTTCCGTCGTAGAACGGAGCATCGACACCGATCCCGTCGCCCGAGGCCCCTGCCCCGCCGAGGCGGCTTGAGCCGCACTTCCTACGAGAGGGCGCGGCGTCATGGCCGTCCCGCCTGGACGGGAACACACGGTGCTTCACGACTACGTAGGGTCACCGCGCCGGCCGCTGGCTCCTGGCTCGGAATGCCCGGGCGTGCCACTCCCGGACCTCATTCAGTGGGTCGCCGTCCAGTTCCCAGGGCCAGGAGGTGGCGACGGCCGCGGTTGCCTCGAAGACCGGCCACGCGTCCTGCAGCAGGGCGGCCTTCGTCAGTACGTAGGCGAGGAGGTTCAGATCGGCGAGCGCTGCCGCGTGCCTGAGGAAGCCAGGCTGGGTCCAGTTCGCCAGGGCGTGGTCGACGAGGGCGCGTTCGTGGGGCTGGTCCCAGTGCCGGCGTGCGGTCAGCGCCGCGATTCCTCCGGTTGCGAGAGCCCTTCGGTACCGGCTGAGGCTGGCAGCGAGGCTCAGGGCCGCTACGGGAGAACCCGAAGGCGCGGAGGCAACGACCGAGTCGGTGAACTGGACGGTCAGGACGTTGGAACCGCACTCCTCCGGGGAGACGTAGTGCAGCAGCTGCCAGTGCGCCTCCCGATTCCACGGATCACGCGCCTTCACGGCGGTCCATATGGGCTGCACTTGAGGCCAGGGTGCCCGCAGCAGTCGGTAGTAGCCCAGCAGCGCGACCCACGGGGCAGGGTCCGCCGGCGCCAGCTCAGCGGCATCCCGGCACAGGGAGACCGTTGCGCCCAGATCACTGCCGGCGCCGCCCGCCCGGGCCCGGGCGATGTCGGCAAAGGCCTGAAGGAGCATCGCGTCGGCACTGGCGGGACTCCAGGCACGCCACTGGCCGGCCAGGACGTGCGCATCGGGAAGAGCGCTGAACACGAGCAGCCGGTGCATCCGCCGGTCCCAGTCCTCTCCCGGATCGCGGAGTGCCTGCTCTATCGGATAGGTGAGAGCGCCACGGTCGTTGCACTCGGCCAGATTGTTGCCCTGGGCCGCTATCTGGGCTTCCAGATGTGTCAGGGCGCGGATCAGCGGCCAGTCGTCGAGCTCGGGCCGCAGCCGCCGGGGAGGTCGCTGACTTTGTCTTCGAGGCCACACGGTGACCTGCTCCTTTCATCCGCGGTCCACGTGCCGGTGGCGCGACGCCGTCGCTGCCGGAGATGAGGACGATTACCTCGGCGTACGCTGTCCCGGCACGGCGGCTTCAACGCGTCCGTCGCGGGAGGGCGGGAGCCCTGAGGCGTCGGTCGCCCGCAGGGCCGCGCCAAGGAGTCCCGCGTCCGCGCCCAACGGCGAGATGCCGACGGACGGCGCGGCACGCCAGGCGAGTCCGCGCTGCAGGCTGCGCCGGACAGGGTCGGTGAGTGCTGCTTTGGCCGCGGTCATTCCGCCGGCCAGGACGATGCGCTGATGGTCCAGCAGCACTGTCGAGGTGACGAGCGCCCTTCCGAGAGCGTCGGTCCCCTCGGCCCACAGGCGTGCGGCATCCGGGTCGGTTTTCAGGCGGGCGGTGATGTCGGCCGCGCTGTCGGCGACGCCTCCGGTGCGACGGTAGCGGCGGACCAGGGCACTGGCTGACACGTAGGCCTCCAGGCACCCGTGCTGGCCGCAGGCGCAGAGCTCACCGTCGGCATGGACGGGGATATGGCCGAACTCGCCGGCGAAGCCCTTGTCACCTCGCACGAGCCGCCCATTGCTGACGATGCCTGCGGCGACGCCGGTGCCGAGCACGACGACGAGCAGGTCCGGTACGCCGGCGCCGAGTCCGAGCCGCTGCTCCGCCAGGCACGCTGCCCGGACGTCGTGCTCGAGCGTGACGGGGAGGTGGACCCTGTCTGCCACGGCCGCGGCGAGAGGCGTCTCGCGCAGTCCGAGATTCGAGGCGAACCGGACGACACCGCCGGCGGCGTCGATCAGTCCCGGGGCGCACAGGCCGACTGCTGAGATGCCCGGCCGGACGAGAGTGGTTGCGGCCTGCACGACGGCAGCGACAACCGATTCGGGCCGTTCGGAGGACGGGGTGGTCAGCCGCAGCCTCTCCTCGGTCACTCCCTGCGCGTTGAACCGCGCGGCCTTGATGGTCGTGCCGCCGAGGTCGATGGCGACAACATTGGCGGGGCTGCTCATCAGTACCCCTGACCGGCGGGCTTGTGGCGGGCGATGTGCCGGTAGTAGGGCCGTTGTTCCAGTCGGGCCGCGGCGAGCTCGTCCACCACAACCGTGGCATGCGGATGCAACTGAAGAATGGAAGCGGGGCACATCGCGCTGACGGGTCCTTCGACGGCGGCGGCCACCGCGTGAGCCTTCTGCGGGCCGGTGGCGATCAGTACGAGGTGGGATGCGCGGCCGATGGTGGCCAGACCCTGGGTGATGACATGCCGGGGCACCTCGTCGATCCCGCCGAAGAAGCGCGCGTTGTCGCGGCGGGTGTCGTGGGTGAGGGTTTTGAGCCGGGTGCACGAGGCGAGGGACGAACCCGGCTCGTTGAAGCCGATGTGGCCGTTGACGCCGATCCCGAGGATCTGTACGCCGACAGGTCCCGCGGCCGTGAGTGCGCACTCGAAACGGCGGGCCTCTCGCTGCGGGTCCGACGCCGTGCCCTGGGGTGCGTGCACCCGGGCGGGGTCGAGGTCGATGTGGTCGACGAGCTCGCGGCGTATCACCTGGGCGTAGGACTGGGGATGGGAGGGCGGGAGCCCGATGTACTCGTCGAGAAGGAAGGCGTCGACGCCGGCGAAACTGAGGCCCTCCTGCCGGTGGCGGCGGGCCAGGTCCCGGTAGACACCCAGGGGCGAGGAGCCCGTGGCCAGCCCCAGAGTCTTCGTACCTTCGACGATCGCGTGGTGGATGATGCCGGCGACGGTGCGGCCGGCGTCGTCGGCAATGGCGCGGATCACGACCTCCACGTCACGCCTCCTGCCGTTCGCTCGCCGCGGCCGGACCGGGCTGACGCCGTGGCCGGACCGGGCTGACGCCGTGGCCGGTCATCGCGACGGAGGGAGCGCTCACGCGTCGAGCTCCTTGTTCAGCAGCTGCGCCAGCTCTTCCAGGACGGCCTCCGCCTGGTCTCCCTCGGCGGTCAGCGTGACCTGGTCGCCGTAGCCGGCGCCGAGCGTCATGACGCCCAGCAGGCTGGGGGCGGGGACCGGGGGCTTGCCGGCGACCGCGATGGTCACCGGCACCGGTGCCTGGGCGGCGGCCTGGACGAAGGTGGCGGCAGGTCTGGCGTGCAGGCCGCTGCGTGAGCCGATGGAGACGACGCGCTGCGCCATGAACGGTTCCTTTCGACGGGTTCTTCGGGGACGTGGCTGTCAGACCGCGGGTTGGGGCCGGCGCTCCTGGGCGGTGTCCGGGTTCTCCTCCTCACGGCCCGGAGTGCGCAGGTTCCAGCGGCGGATGACGAACCGGAACACCACGTAGTAGAGGGCGGCGTAGCCCAGGCCGATGGGGATCAGCAGCAGGGGATGGGTGGCCTTGCCCCAGTTGAGGACGTAGTCGATGAGGCCGGAGGAGAAGGTGAATCCGTCGTGGATGCCGAGGGCGTTGACCAGGGCGAGGGAGGTGCCGGTCAGCACGGCGTGTACGAGGTAGAGGGGCCAGGCGACGAAGAGGAAGGAGAATTCGATCGGCTCGGTGATTCCGGTGAGGAAGCTGGTGAGTCCGGCCGAGAGCATGATGCCGCCGACTGCCTTGCGGTGCTCGGGGCGAGCTTCGCGCCAGATGGCCACAGCTGCTGCGGGAAGAGCGAACATCATGATCGGGAAGAAGCCGGTCATGAAGATGCCGGCGCTGGGGTCACCTGCGAAGAACCGGTTCAGGTCGCCGTGGGCGCCGTGGTAGTCACCGAGGATGAACCACACCACGGAGTTGAGAATGTGGTGCAGGCCGAGCGGGATCAGCAGCTTGTTCGCGGTTCCGTAGATTCCGCCGCCGATGACGCTGTTCTCGTCGACGGCCTCGCCGATCGAGGTGAGGCCGTTGTTGAACAGGGGGTAGACCAGGCTCATCAGGACCCCGAGGACGAGCGCGGCCACCGCCGTGAGGATGGGGACCAGTCGGCGTCCGCTGAAGAATCCCAGATAGGGCGGGAGCGTGGTGCGGTAGAACCGCTGCCACAGCGTCGCGGCCAGCAGTCCGATGACGATGCCGCCCAGGACACCGAAGTTGACCACGGCCTGCGCGCCGGCCAGGTCCTTCTGGCCCTCGAGGACGATGGGCGACATGGCCGTGAAGACGCCCTCCAGGACGAGATAGCCCACCACGGCGGCCAGGGCGGTGGAACCGTCCGCCTTCTTCGCGAAACCGATGGCGATGCCGACGGCGAAGATCAGCGGCAGATGTGTGAACAGCGCTCCGCCGGCGGCCGAAATGACGTGTGCGGTGTCCTCGAGCCCGGAGAACCGGCCCAGGACGTCGTCCTGCCCCAGCCGCAGCAGAAGACCCGCGGCGGGGAGCGTGGCGATCGGCAGCATGAGGCTGCGGCCGAGTTTCTGCAGGCCTGCAAGGCCCGGGCGACGGCCGGCGGATGGGGATGTACTGGTGCTCATGACGACCTCAAAGGTGTGCAGGAGGGGCGGGAGCGCAAGAGGAGCCGGGCGGGGGCCCAGCCCGGGCGGCTGAAACGCCAGTGGACATGACCGGTATCACCTGGTCATTACCAGTGGCAGGTAGCATGACCCTGCGGTCGCGCGGGTGTCAATGCTTACGGCGGCCCAACATCGGAGAGAACAAAGGCGCCACCGGGCGAGGAGGCGGCACCGGCCCAAGAGCAGGACGGCCCGCCGCCGACGACTGGGCGGTAGGGTAGATGTGTGATGCATACTGGTAATAACCAGTAGGGGAGGTCTTGGCGCCTCCCCTGGACCGAAAGCAGGCCGCAGTGGCTACACAGCAGATCGTCGGCAAGGGCATGGTGCCCAAGCACGCGCAGCTCCGCGCGATCCTTGTCGACATGTGCACCAACCAGCTGTCGCCGGGCGACGCGCTGCCCAGTGAGCGCCAGCTGTGCCTCGACCACGGCGTCAGCCGCGTAACGGTGCGCGAAGCGCTCGGCCAGCTCGTGGCCGACGGCCTGGCTGTGCGCGTCCACGGACGCGGGACCTTCGTGGCCGAGCGGGCGCACCGCTCCGAGCTCCGCCTGGCCTCGTTCCACGAAGACATGCGCCGCCTCGGCCTGGAGCCGGGCACCGTCGTCCTGTCCATCGACCAGGACGGCCCCTCCCCCGCCACCGCCACGGCGCTGCAGCTGAACGAGAAGCAGCAGGCATGGCACGTGCGCCGCCTCCGGCTCGCCGACGGGACGCCCATCTCCGTCGAGGACGCGTGGTACAACGCCGATCTCCTGCCGGAGCTGGACAGCGTGGACTTCACCGTCTCGATCTACGACACCCTGGCCACGCGCTTCGGATATCCCATCAGCCGCGCGGAGCAGACGGTCGGGGCCGGGCCCGCCTCATCGGAGACAGCCGCACTGCTGGGCATTCACGCAGGCACTTCCGTCATGACCTTCGATCGCATCGCGTACAGCGACGACCAGCCCATCGAGCACGCGTACTCGTGGTTCCGCGCCGACCGGTACCGGCTGCACATGACGCTCACCGACCGGTGATTCAGGGGGCCTCGGGAGCTTCCCGAGGCGAGCACATCCCGTCTTCAGCGGCTCGCGCGTTTTGACATGAGCATGACAGTTGCCGCTCCCCCTCCGGCATTGCGCGGGGGCGAGCAGAGAGGTACCGTCTGGCACTGACTGGTTATTACCAGTCTGCTGAGCGCTGTGCAGCGCTGCATCCACACCGCACGGTGATCCATATGGAGGGGCTCATGTCCAAAGCGCGCCTGATCGTCGAGGGTCTCGGCGGGGCCGACAACATCGCTGACATCGAGGCCTGCATCACCAGGCTCCGCACCGAGGTGCACGACACGGACGCCGTCGACGTCAGCGCCCTCAAGAAGGCAGGAGCTCACGGGGTTCTCGTCGCGGCCGGCGTGGTGCAAGTGGTCGTAGGCCCCGAGGCGGACTCCCTGGCCGAGGACATCAAGGAGATGCTGTGAGCCTCGCCGTACACGCCCCGTTGTCCGGCGTTCCGGTGCACGTGGGCATCGACACCGTGCGACTGAACGGAGAAGTCTTCCGTACACATGTAGCGGAAGGAGAGCAGGTCGCGGTGGCACTCATGATCAGGCGGGCCGCGTCATGACGCCCACCGACGTTGGCCTCCCCAGGACATTCGGCACCAACTCGGCCTACGAGGCGGTCCTCATGGACCTGGACGGCACCCTGGTCTTCAGCGAGGACGTGCACCGGCGTGCCTGGCAGGCGTTCTTCGATAGGTGGGGCGTGGCCGTCACCGACGCCGACTACGAGCAGCACTACATGGGACGACGCCCCGGCGACGTCATCGCGGGCGTGCCGGGACCCTGGACAGGAACAGACGCGGACACCGCTCTCGCCACCATGACGGCGTTCACACTGGAGCATGTCGGCAGCGTGAAGGTCGTACCGGGCGCCGCCGCTCTCATCCGGCAGCTACGAGTGAAGTACCGCATATCCGTCGTCACCAGCGCCGGAGCCCAGTGGGCCCAGCACCTCCTCGCAAACGTCCTCGATGTGCGCGACCTGGTCGACGTGATCATCACCGCCGAGGAAATCACGTGCGGCAAGCCGTCGCCCGAGGGCTACCTGAGGGCTTGCGCAGCCCTGCGGGCACGGCCTGAGCAGTGCCTCGCCTTCGAGGATTCGCCCTCGGGGATCCACGCGCTTGTCGCCGCTGGTGTGCGGGACATCGTCGGTGTCACAACGACCGCCACCGCAGCCGATCTCACCCGTGCCGGAGCACGCTGGACAGTTCCCGACCTCACCCCCGGACGCCTACAGCACATACGCAGCTCTCTCAGCGCGAAGACAGCGGCTCGGGGAAGCAACGACCAGGAGGGCGACGGATGAAAGGACTGGACGTGGCGATGATCGGTGCCGGTTTCATCGCGCGGACCCACTTGCCGGCCTGGATCGCCCTCGGGGCTCGAGTGCGCGTCTTTTCGATCGACGGCCAGGCCGCCCGTCTTGCCGAAGAGTTCGGAATCACCGAGGCCGCCACCCTCGAAGAGGCGCTGGATTGGGCCACGGTCGTTGACATCTGCACGCCCACGGCCACCCATCGCGACATCGCTCTGGCCGCCTTCGCGGTAGGGGCGGACGTACTGTGCGAGAAACCGCTCGCGCTCACCCCGGCGGACGCCCTGGAGATGACGTACGCCGCAGAGAAGGCGGGTCGTCAGCTGTACCCCGGACATGTCGTCCGGTTCTTCCCCGCCTACGTCCGGCTCCGCGAGGCCGTCGACTCCGGTGCGCTCGGCCGCGTTGCCGTGGCTCGCTTCACCCGCACCGGCCGCTATCCGACATGGAGTTCTTGGTTCGCGGACCCCGCGCTCTCCGGAGGCATCGTGACCGACCAGATGCTCCACGACATGGACATCGCCCGGTGGCTCTTCGGGGAAGTCGTCACCATCCACGCCACCCAGCGCGGCCATCTCACCGCCCCCGCACCCGAGGGGGCCGTGGCCACCGGCAGCGCAACCCTCACCCACGCTTCCGGCGTCATCTCCCAGGTCCTGGGCGTCTGGGCACCACCGGCCACGCCGTTCCGGTACACCTTCCATGTCGCCGGTTCCAACGGCACCCTCACCCACGACTCCCTCGCCCACCCGTCGCTGCGCCTGATCGGCAAGACCGGCGGGGAAGCCGACGGCGTGCCCGGCGGCGACTTCGGTGAGGACCCGTTCGCCACTCAGCTCCGCGAGTTCGCGGCCGCGTTCCAGGGCGGCCCCGCCCCCCGCGTCAGCGCATTGGACGGTGTGGCAGCCGTTCGTATCGCCGCTGCTGCGCGCCAGTCCGCAGCGACCGGCCGGGCCGTCGCGGTCGAAGACACGTCTGAGCAGCAGCTCATGGAAGGAAGCCACCGATGAAGGTCGCCGTACTGTCCTTCGCCCATGTTCACGCCGCAACGTACATGGAGCTGCTGCGCGATCGTGGCGACGTCGAGCTCATCACCACCGACCCCGACGCCCCGCCCGGCGACCCGACGCGCGGCAAGACCCTGGCCGATGAACTCGGCGTCACCTACCGGGCCGGCTACGAGGAGGTCCTCGCAGAGCGCCCCCGTGCGGTCGTCGTCACCAGCGAGAACACCCGGCACCGGCAGCTCGTCGAACAAGCCGCCGCCGCAGGCGCACACGTCCTGTGCGAGAAGCCGCTGGCCACCACGGAGGATGACGCGCGCGCCATGATCGAAGCCTGTGAGCGGGCCGGGGTCAGCCTCATGACCGCCTACCCCGTTCGCTTCCACCCGGCATTCGCGGCACTGCGCCACACTCTCGCCGATGGCTCGCTCGGATCCCTGCTCAGCGTGCACGGCGTCAACAACTCCTCGGCTCCTGGCCCGGATCGTCCCTGGTTCGCCGATCCCGCCCGTGCAGGAGGCGGCGCCATCATGGACCACACCGTGCATATCGCGGACCTACTGGACGTCCTTCTCGACGGTGAGCAGCCCACACAGGTCTACGCCGTCGCCAACACACTCCTGACACGAGGTGGCGCGGACGAACCGAAGGTGGAGTCCGCCGGACTCCTCACCCTCACCTACGCCCGCGGGCTCGTCGCCACCATCGACTGCAGCTGGAGCCACCCCTCCTCCCACCCGACCTGGGGCGGCCTGACGCTCACCTGCGTAGGGGACCGCGCCCTCGTCGAGTTCGACGCCTTCCCGCCGCTCCTCGACGGTTACGACACCGCCCGGGCCGCCCCCCGTTGGGAACACGGCACCATCAACCTCGACGCCGCCATGCTCGACTGCTTCCTCGCCGCCGCCCGCACCGGCCAGCGAGCCCACCCCGACGGCCACACCGGGCTGCGTACCCTCCAAACCGTCCTGGCCGCCTACGAATCCCTACGCACCCGACAGCCCGTGGTCACGTCCGCTGCCGCCTGGCCCCGGCACGGGACCTCGCCTACATGTCCGGGGTGACATGGACGTTCGCCGCGTTTGTGGCCTTGGGCTCGATCGCTCCGGAGGAGATGAGCTGGACAAGTTGCTCGAGGGTGACATCGGCCGAAGTGCCCTGCCAGACGGTTCGTCCCTGCCGTAGGACGTGAAAGCGGTCACCGAGCGCGTACAGCTCTTCCAGGTCGTCCGAGACGACGAGAACGGCGGCGCCGCCGTCGGCACGCTCGCGCAGCAGACGGTGGATCTGTGCCTTTGTGCCGATGTCGACGCCTGCGGTGGGCTGGTCGATGACGAGCACGTCGGGATCGGCGGCGAACGTCTTGCCGAGTACCACCTTCTGCTGGTTGCCGCCGCTGAGTGTCGCGGCGCCGGCGTCGATGTCGCCCGGGGAGATTTCCAGGTCCTCGACGAGGCGGGTGCTCAGGCGCCGGACCGTGCCCCGTGGTACGACGCCCCAGCGGCCCAGTCGGCGGTGCATGGCCATGAGGCACAGGTTCCACGTCAGTGGTGCGGACAGGCTCAGTCCCTGGTGTTTGCGGTCCTCCGGTATCAGTGCCACGCCATGGGCGATGGCCTGGCGCGGGGTGCTGAACGTCACCTGGCTGCCACGGAGGCGAAGGCGTCCGCTCGTGGGCTTCTCGGCACCGCTGAGCACTCTGCAGAGCCTGGTCCGGCCGGAGCCGACGAGACCGGCCACGCCCATGATCTCGCCCGCGCGCAGGCTGATGGTGACGTCGCGCAGGCGGGGTCCGCAGCTGACCGAGTCCGCTTCCAGCACGACGGGCTGCCGGTCGTCGGCGTGGTGGGAGGCGACCTCCTCTTCCAAGGTCTGTTTGAACTTCTCCCCCAGCATCAGCTCGGCCATCTGGACGACCGACAGCGACTTTGTCGGCTCCGACGCGATGGCCTTGCCGTTGCGCATCACCGTGAGCCAGTCGGTCGCCTCCCGGACCTCCTCGAGGAAGTGGGAGATGAACACCAGCCCCACGCCGCGGTCGGCCAGTTCGCGTACGACGCGGAACAGGGACTGCCGTTCGGCCTCGGACAGGCGGGCCGTCGGCTCGTCCATGACGAGCACCTTCACATCGTCCGCGAGGGCTTTCACGATCTCGATGCGCTGCCGGATGGCCGGGCTGAGCGTGCCCACGCTCGCGTCGAGGCTTTCGCCGATCTCGATGCCGACCCGCTCGACCAGGGCCTCGGCCCGGTTGTGGACCGCCCGCCGGCTGTAGCGCCACCGTCCCGGCTCCTGCCCGAGGAGGAGGTTGTCGGCGATGGTCATCTCGGACACCAGGCTGAACTCCTGGTGGATGACAGCGATTCCCTCCGCCCTGGACCGGCGTGGGCTGCCGAGCGTCGCGCGCCTGCCGTCAACGGTGATCACGCCACCGTGGTCGGGGTACAGACCGGCCAGCGTCTTCACCAGGGTCGACTTTCCGGCACCGTTCTGTCCGATGAGTCCGTGGACCTGTCCGGCGCGCACCTGGAAGTCGACGTGATCGAGCACCATGACAGGACCGAACCGTTTGGTTACGCCCGAGAGCTGGAGCCTGATGTCGCTGGGCATGGACACTCATTCCTCTGTATGCGTTGGCGTGTCTGAAGTGGGCGGAGATTCCGCGGTGGGAGATCGGCCCGGTCGGCCGGTGGGCAGGGAGGCCCGCCCTGCGCGCCTGCGGTGCGAGGTGGCAGGCGCGCAGGGCAATCAGGTCAGCCGCTCCACTCGGCGGGGTTGGCGTCGACGTTTTCTTTGGTGATCAGCGGCAGCGGGATGTAGTAGTTGGGCTGCTTGACCTTGTCCTTCTGGCCGGTCAGCCAGTAATTGGCGTACTGGGCGCCGAGCTTGCCCTCCAGGACGGGGCTCTGGTTGACGGTGCCGTAGAGGGCGCCGGACTTGATGGCGGCCTCGACCTGCTTGGAGTAGTCGCCGGCGATGAAGCGGATCTCGTCGCGCCCGATCTTCCGTGCGTACTGAGCGCCGACGTACATCTCGGGGCCCTCGGCGACGATCGCGTCCAGCTTCCCCTTGGGGTACTTCGAGAGCAGGTCCTGCGTCACGGACAGGTTTTCGCTGTTCTTGAAGTTGTCGACCGGCGTAGCGACGATCTTGATGTCGGGGTGGCTCTTCAGGACGTCCTTGATGCCCTTGAGCCGCTCGACCTGCGGGGTGGAGCCGAGCGGTCCGAGCTGGATCGCGATCTTCCCGCCGTGCGGGAGGGCCTGGACGATGAGCTTGCCCTCGCCCTGTCCGTACTGGAAGTCCGAGGCACCGATGTACGTCACCAGGTCGGCGCCGGGGCTGAGCTGGGCGTTGAGTGCCATCACCGGGATGCCGGCACGGTTGGCCTGCTTGATCGCGGGCAGGACGGCGGTCGGGCTGGAGGAACACACCAGGATCAGGTCCACACGGCGGGCCACCAGGGTCTGCACGTTGGCAGCCTGCTTGGCGTTGTCGAGGCCGCCGTTGAGGGTGACGGTCTTCATGCCGAGCCGCTTCGCCTCCGCCTCGAAGGCGGAGTTCATGGAGGCGAGGAAGGGGATCGTGGTGTCGGCGTTGGCGAGACCGATGGTGAAGGTCTTGTCCTTGTCGCCGGCGGCGGTGCTGCTGTTGCCACAGGCGGCCGTGAGCACGGTCAGCGACACGATGGCGGTCGCGGCGGCCAGGCCACGTCTCAATGTGCGGCGGGCGGGGATGGATGCGGACATGGTGCTCCCTTGGTGCGTGTCGTGCGGAAGTCCGCGGAGGACTTGGCCGGGTGCGGATGTGTGCGTGTCCTGGGCGCGTGCGCCGCGCACGGGACGTACCAGTCGGCGGTCAGGTCGAGGCCGACGGGGCCAGTGGGGTGGTGGGCGCGTTGGGCGCGGCAGCGGCGGAGGAGTTCCTGCTGCCGCGCCCGGCGCCGTTGTGGAGCCGGCTGTAGCGGTCGATGACGACCGCCATGAGGATCACCAGTCCGGTGACGGCGGGCTTCCAGTAGGGCGAGACGTTGAGCTGGTTGAGGCCGTTGGAGATGACGCCGAGGAGGAGCGTTGCGGCGAGGACGTCCTCGATGCGCCCGACGCCGCCGGTCAGGGCGATGCCGCCGACCACGCAGATGGCGATGGCCTCCAGGGGCCAGTCGGCCGCGGCCGACGGCTGCCCGACGAGCGTCTGGCCGAGGAGCAGCAGGCCCGCGCCCGCGGCCAGCAGGCCGCCCATGGCGAAGGCGAAGATCTGCACGCGCTGTACGGGGACGCCCGACAGGTGGCTGGCCTCGGCGTTGCCGCCGACGCTGTAGATGTAGTGCCCGTACTTGGCGCGGGTCAGCAGGAACCACACCGCAAGCAGGCAACATATGAAGACGGCGAAGATCACCGGGATGCCGGCGACCCGCGCGTTGGCAGCGCTCTCCAGCAGAGGCGTCACACCCTGCTTGGACTCGGCGCCGGTGGCCACGAACAGCAGGCCGGAGACGATACTCGCCATGGCGAAGGTGGCGACGAAGGCGTTGATACGGACCTTCGCGATCAGGATGCCGTTGGCGACACCGACCGCGAGGCCCGCGGCGAGGCCGGCGCCGATGGTCACGATGGCGCCGTGGCCGCGGCCCGCGACGACTGCCCCTACGACCGATGTGGTGGCTCCGACGGCTCCGACGGACAGGTCAAAGCCGCCGGAGATCATCATGACAGCCATGCCGCAGGCGACGATGCCGATGATGGCGTTCTGCTCCAGGATGTTCTCCAGGTTGACCGAGGAGCGGAACGTCGGTGATACGACCATCAGGACGCTGGTGACGAGGGCGAACACCAACCAGAGACCGAAGCGCCTCAGGAGACCGCTTCTGTTTGCGCTGCTCTTCATGCCGACCCGTCCTCCTGGTCCGTAATGTCGACGACTGTTCCGTACTGGGCCGATGTCAGGGCGGCGAGCGCGACCTGGGTGGCCTTCCAGCCGTCGTCCATCGGGACGGGTGGTGCCGAGCCGAGCCGGATCGCGGTGAGCCAGTCGTCAAGAAGCTCTGCGTCCATGCTTCGGCCGTACGGCAGGTGGGTGACGGCGCCGTCCGCATCGACGAGCGAGCCATGGCGCGCGAAGGCGTCGATCGAGAGCCGGCCGTTCTCGAACCACAGGGTCATCACCAGGTCGTTGGCCCCGGGCATGCCGACCGGACGTGACCAGCTCGGGTCGATGCTCGCCCAGGCGCCGTCGGTGGTCGTGACGACCACCTGCCCGGCGTCCTCCACGTCACCGACCCGGCTGAATCTGCCGGCCTCCGCATAGACGGTCCGGTACTCACACCCGGTCAGCCAGCGCAGAGTGTCGGCCAGATGCACCACGTGGTCGATGAGGGCGCCGCCGCCCGACGCGCTGCGGGTGCCGAAGAATCCACCGGGGAAGGCGGCGTGATTGGTGCCGCTCATGGCGACGAGGGCACCGAGCGATCCGTTCTCGATCGCCGCCTTCGCCTGCCGTACGGGCTGGGCGTAGCGCACCGGGAAGGCCACCGAGAGCCAGGCGCCCGAATTCAGGATGGCCTTGGCGGCCTCGGCCGAAGCGCCGAGGGGCTTCTCACAGAGCACGGGGACACCGGCGGTGGCGGCCACGGCCACGTATTCGGGGTAGGTCACGTGCTCGCCGGTGATGATGACCGCGTCGACCATGGCGCACAGGCTCTCGGGGGTCGGGGCGACGGTCAGATCGTGGTCGGCGGCGAAGGCATCCGCGCGGGCACGGTCATGGTCGAAGACAGCGACGGAGCGTCCCTGTTGAGAGCGGCTGAGCTCTTCGCGGTAGGTCGCAGCATGCACATGCGCACAGCCGAGGAATCCGATCTTGATCACGCCAGGGCTCCTTCCAGGGCGATGGGGCGACCGGTGTCGATGCTGCGCTGGGCAGCCTCGATGACCTCGACGGCGTCGCAGGCGTCTGCGACGGTGGCGCGCGGCGGCGGCCCACCGCGGAACCAGTCGATGGCCGCCCGCAGCTCCCTCACATAGGGGTCGTCGCTCGCCGACGCCGGGGGGAGATACGTCCGGGCGTCGCCGCGTGCGGACGCGAATCCCGCGCTTGAGGAACCGTCCGTGCGGTAGAGGCCTTGTGTGCCGGCCACCTCGAGGCGGGTGGTGAAGGATTCCTCCCGCCAGCTCACATCGATGTACGAGATGGTGCCGGCGGCATGGCGGATGGTCAGAGCCACGACGGGGCCGTCCGGGCCGCCTGCCGACACCGCGTACACACGGGCGGCCGGACCGAAGGTCCACAGACACCAGTCGACGTCGTGGACCGCCATGTCGAGCAGGACACCGCCGCTCCTGGCCACGTCGCCGTACCAGTTGCCGACACCTGCCGGAGCTGTGTTCAACCGGGCCAGGCGGGCCACGGACGGGGTGCCCAGCCCGCCGTCCCGGACCAGGTCGCGAACCGCGGCGTACTCGGGGAAGTACCGCACGACGTGGCCCACAGCCAGCTTCACCCCCTGGGCGGCGGCACGGTCGCGGACCAGGCGCGCCTCGGCAGGTGTCCTCGCGAGCGGCTTCTCCACGAACACCGAAAGCCCGGCTTCGATCGCACGGAGCGCGTAGTAGGCGTGCGTGTCCGTCGGGGTCGCGATGATGACCGCGTCGACACGCTCGGGGTCGAGGACTTCCTCAACGCCCACCGTGTCGGCACCTGTGGAGCGGATGGCTTCCAGAGCGGCGGGCGCCACCTGCTCCGAAGCGACAACCAGCAACCGGCAGTCCGGCACCGCCGCGAGGTTCACGGCGTGGAGGGCGCCCAGAGCGCCCGCGCCGATGAGACCTATTCGCATTTCCAACACTCGTGCCTTTCTCAGATCCTCGATGACTGCCCAGCGGCATTGAGCGGCGAGCCCGTTGCGACAGGGCCCCGCCGCGCCGT
The DNA here is from genome assembly GCF_050936555.1 of Streptomyces sp. CA-135486. Classification (NCBI taxonomy): domain Bacteria; kingdom Bacillati; phylum Actinomycetota; class Actinomycetes; order Kitasatosporales; family Streptomycetaceae; genus Streptomyces; species Streptomyces sp. CA-135486. The sequence goes on along the minus strand of NZ_JBNJMM010000002.1, from coordinate 3,189,341 downwards.
CCCGAGCGGTATGGCCCGGCCGACATTTGCACGGCTGGTAGTGTCTGGTCATGACCAGTTGAGAGAGAGCATGAGTCAAGGGTCAGGGGATGTCAACCGCCCGACCAGAAGAAAAAACGAACAGCGCCGAGCTGATCACGCCGCTGCAGAAGCGCATCAGGAAATGGGGGCGAGTCGGGGCAGAAGCCCGCAGTGATGTGCCGAGCTCCGGGGAGTGAGGCCCTACAGGGACGCCGATGCGAGCCCGAGCCCCGAGCACGCAAACGCGAACACGAACGCGCCGACGACGCCTCCCGGCTCGACGTCATCGGCATCAGGGAGCCCTACGCGGCAGTCAACTGCCTTCAGTCTTCGTACTGGTTGTGCGGGGCCGGGATCGGTTTGGCCTCACTGATGCTGATGAACGGGATGACCCCGTCGTTGACGGGGTCTCTGGTCCGCTTGTTGGTGTAGGTGCCGGTGACTTCGAGCCAGGTGTCGGGTTGCAGGACGGGCGGAATCCGTCCGGACAGGCCGATCTTCACGGGTTGGGCGTCGGCAGCGCAGCAGTTGAGGACCATACGCGTGAGGTAGGGCGCGCCGCCACGGTCGAGGGTGATGAAGCCGGTAACTCTGATCTGCCTGCCGCCGAGGGAGCGTCCGTGGTCGTAGACCGCGCGGCCTGCGTAATCGACGACGCCGAGCTGGAGGGGGTCGCCGGCAGGGAGGTTGGGGAAGCCCCAGGGTTGCTGGAGGGCCGTGCCGGCACGCATGGCGCTGTAGGAGCCCAGTGCGGGCGGGGCGACCAGGATAAGAGCGAACAGGGGCAGGACGAGGAGCCAGGATATTCGTGGTTCGCGGTGGGCGTGGCCGTGTTCGGCGTGGTGCTCACGCTCGGGCTGGTTCCCCTGGGTCGCGGGCGGCCGTCGCAGTTCGTACCAGACGGTGGCGAGGGCGGCGACGATCAGGACGATGCCGGCCACGATCAGCAACGGGCGCAACCCGGCCCTGACGTAGCGCAGATAGAGGTCGGTGAAGCTGGCGCGCAGCACTGCCCCACCCACGAGGAACAACACGGCTGCTTGCGCCTGCCTGTTCACAGCAGGACCGCCCCGACCACGGCCGACATGAGGACGGCGAGGATGAACGTGGCGGGGGCGAACCGCAGCGCGAACCCGCGGCCGAACGTGGCGGCCTGCATGGCGAACAGTTTCAGGTCGATCATCGGTCCGACGACGAGGAATGCCAGCCGGGCGGTGAGCGAGAACTGGGACAGGGACGCGGCCACGAACGCGTCGGCCTCGGAGCAGATCGACAGCAGCACCGCGAGGATCGCAAGGGTGAGGACCGACACCAGGGGGTTGCCCGCCGCGGTGTGCACCCAGCTTGCCGGTACCACCGCTTTGAGGGTGGCCGCGGCCATCGCCCCGACGACGAGGAAACCGCCGGCGTGCATGATGTCGTGCCGTACGGATCCCCAGAAAGCCGCCCCCTTGCTGAGGCCGTCGAACGACGGATGGTCCGGTGGGCGCAGCCAGTCGGTGCGGCCCAGCCGCTGCCACAACCAGCCCATCGCGCATGCCACGAGCAGACTCGCCACGAACCGGGCGAGGACCATCTCCGGGTTACGGGGAAACGCGACAGCGGTGGCGGTCAGCACGATCGGGTTGATCGCCGGGGCGGACAGCAGGAACGCCAACGCCGCCGCGGGGGTGACACCCCGGCGCACAAGCGCCCCGGCCACCGGCACGGAGGCGCACTCGCAGCCGGGTAGGACCGCCCCGGCCATCCCGGCGACCGGCACCGCGAGGGCGGGCCGTCTCGGCAGCGCGCGGGCGAAGAACGACGGTGGGACGAACACCGCGATGATCGCCGACAGCAGCACACCGAGAACGAGGAACGGCAGGGCCTGAACGACCACCGCGACGAACACGGTCATCCAGCTCTGTATCACCGGCGCGGACAACGCCCGGCGAATCGGCCCCTGCAGCGCAACCACCAGGAGCAGCACCATGGTCAGCACGAGGGGTGAGTTGAACTGCCAGCCCTGCGGTTCGTCCGCGTCGCGGCGGCCGACGCGGGTCGGGGCCGCCTTGGTGGTGGTCACGGGTGAGGTACCTCCGGCATGGCAGGGCTGCGTGGGTTGGTCACCCTCCACCTTCAGTACGCCGGTTCAGGCGCAGTTGCTCATCGTGCGTTCAACCTGCCGCGGTGAGAGGCGGACGGGCGCAGCACCGCGGTGGTCAGGGCGAAGGCGGCACGGCGGGAAACACCCGGTCGGGCTGGCCGGCCTCGACGGCGGCCTTGTCCGCGAACACGCGCCACATGTCGCCGTCCCGTCGTATGTGCGGATAGGTCCACTTCTCCGCGGCATCGGGAACGAGTATCTGCGTGGTGGCACGTTCGACGTCGTGGATGACCAGCGAGAAGATGGTGCAGCCCAGGTGCCCCATGGCGGGATACTGCTCCGGATGGTCCTCCGGGCCCTCGGCCTCCACCACGTAGAACCGGTCGTCCACCCAGTAGCCGGACTGATCCAGCCAGGTGTCCTCGGCCACCGGAACGCCGTCCACCCACAGGCTCGTCTTGTCCGATTGCGCCCTGTCGCGCACGTGCACGGCCCGATGCCGGTCATCGGAAGTGAAATCGACGTTCAGCCCGAACTCGGTCCAGCAGTCAACGAACGAGTGGCAGGCGCCCGGTACCGGTCCCGTGCGGTGCCGAAGGCCCCCGGTGGCCGACGGGTCGGCAGGGTCGAGTCTGCAGATCAGCGGATCCCGGCACGGCCGGTCGATGCGACGAGTGCAGCCGAGCCCCAGCACCGCGCAGTCCCGCGGCGACGCCCGGGACAGCAGGTCCACGAGGTGTTCCCGGTATCTGCTGTCCCCGATCAGATCGCGGAGATCGCCCCTCACGACCGTCCACCAGACGAGCAGGTCGACCCCCACCTGCGAACGCCGCAGCCATTCCTGCCACACGTCGCGCTCCCACCTGTGCGGGACCACCTCCTCCGCGGTCGCTTCGACCTGCGGTGCATCGGTCGCTTCAACCTGCGGTGGATCGGTTGTTACCTGCGGTGTGTCGGTTTCCGCGTGGCTTTTCTTCTTGCCCCATCGCCAATTCAACGGCTGCCCCCCGGCTCCTCCTGGCCAACGGCCGGACTGCTCATCAATGGCAGCCGGCCGATGGACTCTCGCCGATCGTAGAGGGGGTTTGTCGAACACACCCACGGATTTCCGCACGGGCGCCGGCGGGCGGACAGCCTGGTCTGCTCCGTTGCTACGGCGCCATCTCGTACGCCCCGGACAGCGCCTCGACACGCTCCCAGACACGTGCCGAGCGGGCGTCGTCGACGACGGGACGACGGACGGCGGCCAGCGCCCAGCGCTGCTGTTCCACGGTGGCGGAGTCCTTTCCGTGCAGCTCGACGGCGTGCGCGGAGAAGTCGCGTACGAGGACGGAGAACAGTTCGTCGAGGACGTCCTCCCCGCAACCGGTCAGCCGCGCCTGTTCCAGGATCAGCTGGCCGTGCACGACCAGCGCGAACAGCTGGCCGACGGCGAGAAGAAGATCCAGATCGCGACTCTGCTCCTCGTCGGGGGCCGCGGTGGTGACGAACGCGCACAGGGCGTCCGCCTGTTCCCGGAAGCGGCCGACATTGGGCACATCGGCATACGCGTCGTAGGCGGTGCGCCAGTCGTGGAAGCGTATGGAGCCCAGGCCGCGGGCCGGTCCCTGCCGGAACAGGAACGCGTCGTCGGCCGCGTCGAGCCGGGTCGGCACGGGCGCGTACTCGGCCGGGGCCAGCAGGTGGTTGCGCATGAACTTGAGGATCAGCGCAAGGTTGACATGGACCGTGCCCTCCAGCTTCGGCAGCCCCCGGATCTCGGTGGCGGCCTGGGCGAAGTAGGTGTCCTTCTCGAAGCCCTTGGCGGCGATGACGTCCCACATCAGGTCGATGACCTTCTCGCCCTCGGTGGTCACCTTCATCTTCGTCATGGGGTTGAAGAGGAGATAGCGGCGGTCGTCGGGGCCGGCGGAGCGGAAGTAGTCGACGGCGCGGTCGCTGAACAGCTTCATCCCGACGAGGCGGACATACGCGTCGGTCAGCTCCCGGCGCACATGCGGGAAGGCGGTGACGGGACGGCCGTAGAGGATGCGGTTCTGCGCGTGGGTGACGGCCTCGTACATCGCATGCTCGCAGATGCCTATCGAGGCGGTGCAGAGGTTGAACTTGCCGACGTTGACGGTGTTGAGGGCGGCGTCGAAGGCGGCACGGCCGGTGTGCAGTACGTCGTCGGGGCCGACCGGGTAGTTGTCGAGGCGGAACTCGCTGACGTACTTCGATGAGTCGACGACGTTCTTCACAAGGTGGTACGCCGGGTGACGGCTTTCGGCAGCGAAGAAGACGTAGCCGTCCGGGCCCTCGACGTCAGTGCGACGGCCGAAGACGGAGACGAGCCCGGCGGCGTTGCCGTTGCCGATGTAGTACTTGGAGCCGCTGGCCCGGAAGCCGCCGTCACCGTCGGGCTCCAGCAGCATGTCGGTGGAGTAGATGTCGGCGCCGTGGGCCTTCTCGGACAGACCGAAGGCGAACACCTCGCCCTGGGCGAGGAGTTCGGCTGCGCGGGTGCGGGCAGCGGCGTTGTCGCTCTGCCAGACCGGGCCGAGTCCGAGGATGGTGACCTGCCACGCGTACCAGTAGTCGAGCCCGTAGAAGCCGAAGATCTCGTTGAGGGCGGCGATCCGGGCGGTGTCCCAGCGCTTGTCCTGCTGCCCGTCGGCGGCGGAGGCAGGGGTGAGGAAGGTGGCGAACAGCCCTTCCTTGGCGGAGAACGCGAGGAAGTCCGCCAGCCAGGCACGGGAGCGATAGTCCTCGATCAGCTTGCGCTTGCCGCGGCCCTCGAACCAGTCGACGGTGGCGCGCAGCAGCCTGCGGGTCTCGGGGTCGCAGTGCGCCGGGTCGTAGGTGCGCGGGTTGAACAGCAGCGGGTCGGCCATGGGGGTTCGCCTTTCCGGCTCGGGAGTTGAGGGACGGTGGGCTGGAGAGCTTGAGCTCTGTGACGGTGAACGGGTTCGTCGGGGCGGGTGGCGCGTCGGCGCCGGTTCAGCGCTCGGGACCGAGCCGGTGGAGGGTGGCGAGTACGTCGTCGAGCCAGGCGATCGTCATCCGCTCGTATGCGATGCCGCCGCGCAGCACGACGTGCTGGAGCTCCCGCCCGGCGTCGGGCGATCCAGGGGCCTCGGGTCCGGTGAAGTCACGCCGTTCCCCGGCGAGATAGCGCGCAAGCCGGTCGGCGTGCGCCTGGTGGTGCCGCTCGACCTCGCGGATCAGCGCGGCCGGGTCGTCGAAGGCCGCACCGCGGATCTTCACGGCGAGGTCGTGCCGCACGCTCTCGGGTTCGATCGGCTCGTGCAGCCACTGGGAGAGCGCGGCCCGGCCGAGGGCGGCGACGGAGTACTCCTTCTTGTCCGGCCGGGCCTGCTGCGGCACCTCGCGGACGTCGATCCAGCCGTCGCTCTCCATGCGCTTGAGGACGCGGTAGATCTGCTGGTGGGTGGCGGTCCAGAAGTATCCGATGGACCGCTCGAACCGCCGGGACAGCTCATAGCCGGAGCCCGGCTTCTCCAGCAGAGAGACGAGGATCGCGTGTTCGAGCGCCATGCCCCGATCCTTCTATGCAACTCGTTGCATAGACAAGTGGCGGTGCCCGGGTGAGACACGGCTCACCCGGGCGGCCGGACGGAGCTGCGCGCTGGACGGGTGCTGCTCGCCGGCCCGACTCGGCCGACAACCGCGAGACCTGGCGAGTTCCTGGCCCCGTCGAAGGAACGGCTGCTGATCGTCTTCGAACGGGCCGTGCTGTGGAGTTGGGCCCGCTCGCCCGATGGGTCGTTCGGGCGAGCGGCTCCCACATGCTCAGCCGAGGCGGGCCGTCACCCTGTCCGGTGCGTGTGCCGCCCAGTCCAGGATCTGTACTGCCGCCCCGGCGGCCTCCAGCCCCTGGCAGTGTGCGTGGTGCCTGCGGGCGATGCCGTCGAGGTCGAGGTGGGAGCCGTAGGCGGGGTGGGCGGCCAGTCGCCGTGCGTAGGACCACAGGTGCGGATGGTCGGCGATGCGGCGCACCGCGGTGGCGTCCAGGTGCCAGCGGTGCACGGTGTCGAGCTGCACCAGGGCCACCCACAACTGCACATCGGCGGCGGTCAGTTCGTCGCCCAGGATGTGGTCCTGGCGGGTGAGCCGCCGCTCCAGTGAATCCAGTGCGCGGAACAGGGTGGCGAGGGCGGTGTCGCGCGCCGTTCGGTCGGTGCCGGCCTGCCCGGCGTACTGTGCGGCTTCGTTGATGCCCTGCTCACACAGACGTCCGACGGCCGCGAGCTCCGCTTCCGCACCGTGCGGGTACAGCACGGGGCAGTCGGGGCCGTCGCCGAAACGCCGGGCCAGGTCGCGCAGAATGTCCGGGGTGTATGTGCTGACGATCCGTCCCGTCCAGTCGTCACTGAGCACCGGGGCCGCGGCCGGTCCGGGGTACCGGTGCGAACTGGCCTCGTACAGCCGGCGCAGCGTGGAGTGTCCACCGTCGGGCCCGTCGGGCACCGACGACAGCAGCGTCACGGGGAGGATGTCGTCGAGGCCGAGCAAGCTGTGTGTCACGGCGATCCGCAGACAGTACGGGCAGGACAGCGAGAGGTGGAGGCGATAGCGGCGCGGTGCGGCGTAGTGACCGCTGCGCGCGTCACAGCCGATCCTGCCCCGGAACGGCGGCAGGGGCAGCGCGGACGGCACGGCTGTCAGGGGTGTGGCGGACATGCGTCTCCCCGGGTTCTGGTTCTGACTTGATGCGCGGACACACGGCGGGCGTCGGGCGTCTGGCGTCGGGTGATGGGCGCGCGACATTGGGCGCGCACTCGTACGCGGCGGCGTGTATGCGGTGCCGACGGCTCAGCGCAGAGGACTCGCCGCGCTGCAGACACGCAGCAGATCGATGTGGCGGCGGGAGGTCAGAAGGGGAGTCAGCCGACGCATGCGAAGCGCACGGTCGGTGGCCGACTCCAGACGCCCCATGATTTCCCACCCATTCACTAGGGATCCTGGTACGGAGTGTCGAGCGGCCTTCGGGCACCGTCAAGAGGGCCTACCCACATCTCACCGGGTGTCTCACATAATGGGCGAACGGCAGCGCCGCGCGGTGCTGCCTCGCGAGGCCCGAGCGGCGCCGCGGCGCCCTGCTCGCCGTCGCCTGGCTACACCGTCCCATAACTCCGCGACCGCCGTCTCACAGAGCGAGACGGCGGTCCGTTCGTGCAGGGCGTGGCACCCCGAATGCCGAGGAGCCGGTGTTCAGGGGCGGGTTCGGCGCCTCAGCGCCGGCTCGGCGAGGGCGGGCGGCGCATATCCGGCGTCCTGGGCGGAAAGGTTCGTACCCGGAGGCACGATCTTGTCGATGCGGTCGAGCACGTCCTGGCTCAGCCGGATGCGGTCCGCGCCGAGCTCGACGGCTCGCCGCCGAGTGAACCGCGGGGAGATCCACATGCCGGCGAAGCTATCCACGCAGCCGATCGCCAGTCAACAGGTGGTAGTTGGCAGACCCACATCTGCAACGACGGCTTCGCATCGCCGCCATGCGACCGTTACGGGACCGTCTCCGGCTCACCGATGAATGACGGTGCTGTTGCTCCCTGCAGTAGTCACTTCATCCTCAAGTGCCGTGAATCTCAGTGTTGCTGACGCCGCATCACATCAGAGCGCAACCCGATCGGGCAGCTCGGGAGTCAACAGAGCCACGTCGAAACCATGGGGCAGTTCGCGCGGCCTAGAGAATCCCTCGCTCGCTGGCGCGGGCCAGCGCCTCCACGCGGTTGCGCGCGCCCAGCTTCTCCAGCGTTCGCTGGAGGTAGGTCTTGACCGTGTTCCTCGTCAGCCCCAGAACGCCTGCGATCTCCGGGTTCGTCTCGCCCATCGCCACCCTGCGCAGGATCTCGTACTCGCGTCGGGTCAGCCCGCTCTCCTTGAGCCTTCTGGCCAGCAGCACATTGAGGAGATGGTCCGGGCTGGTTCGGACAACCCGTTCCCCGGCGTTGACCCGGCGGACGATGTCCACCAGATCCGATCGCTCGGCGTCCTTGACGACCACGGCGTGCGCTCCGGCGCCGAGCGCCTCCTCCAGAGCCGCGTGCTCCGGGTAAGCCGTGAAGATCACCACCTTGACACCGGGGACATGGGTCCGCAGCGCCCGGATCACCTCGGGGGCGAGCATGTCGGGCAGGCGCAGATCGAGCAGCACGACATCCGGCTTCAGGCGTTCCGCCTCAGTGACCGCTGCCCGGCCGGAGCTCGCGTATCCCGCCACGGTGATCCAGGAGGCATTGCCCAGCGCCAGCGCAACGCCGTCGCGGACGATGGGGTGATCATCCACCACAAGCACATGTACGGTCGTTTCGTTCACGCCGGCACCCATGCCTGGACGGTGACGCCGCCGTCCTCGTTGCGGAAGACGTGGACCTTGCCGCCCACCCGTCCCAGGCGATCGGACATGGCGGACAGGCCGAGGCCATGGGAGTGCCTGCCCGTCGGCGGCAGACCGACGCCGTCATCCGCGATGGTCACGCAGACTCCCCCGGACAGAGTGAAGACGCTGACCACCACGGAACGGGCCCGCGCATGCTTCTCGACATTCAGCAGCGCCTCCCGTATCGCGTTGGTCAGTGCCTTGATCGGAGCGGCCGCAAGAACCGGCACCTCGGTGACGATGACGAGGCGGGCGATGACCCCGGTGCGCTCCTGGAAAGCCCGGCAGTCGCCGCGCAGCGCGACCCCCAGGGCGACCTGTTCCGGCGGCGCGTTCAGCGCATAGAGGGATACGCGCAGCGCGGCGGCGGCTTGAACGGCCTGCTCCTCCAGGTCACTGAGCCGTGCCTGCACCGTGTGCTCGGCCGACAGCTCGTCGGCCAGGGTGCGGATGCCCGCCCCCAGGGAGAACAGCATGGCCCCCATGGTGTCGTGGAGTTCCAACGCGAGCCGGCGTCGTTCCTCGTGCACGGCGACCTCGGCCGCATGGCGGGCCCGCTCCGCGACGACGGCCGCGGCCGCGGCCTGGCTCGCCGCCCGCTCCAGGGCCTGGGTCGTCCGGTCGCTGAACGGGGTGGTCTCCCGGTTGGCGCCGTAGAGGACACCGAACAGCCGGCCTTCGTGCATCACGGGCACAGCGATCATCGCGCCCAGGCCCTCCGTCTCGGCCTGGGCCTTGAAGTGATGGGTGATGGTGTCGGAGCTGCGGTAGTCACTGACCCACAGGGGCCGGCGCCGGAGCATGACCTGCCCGCCGAGCCCGCATCCGGAGGGTACGACCAAGCCGTTCACGGCGGGAGTCCGTGTGTTCACCGTGTGTCCGAGCACGATCCGGTCCTCGCCGTCCGGTTCGCCGACCCAGGCCACATCGACCCCGCTGAGCTCGGGCACATCGTCCACGACCCGGTGCATGGCGATGGACTGGTCGAGCAGGCCGAGGATCTCGCCGTATCCCTCGGTGAGCTCGAACAGCGCGTTCGACAAGGGCCGTGGCCGCCCCTTGCCTGCCTCGTCTGTCATGGTAAGTCGCCTCACGCCCTGCGGGACCGTGTCGAACGCGCTCGTGCTCCGCTGCACACATGGTGACCTGCGGCTGCGTCTGAGTCCATCTCCGAATGGAGACCTCTGAAGTTACACCTCCCCCTGGAGCTACCCGCACCACCCGGCGAAACCCAAGCTCTCGCCCATCGCCACGGCAGGCGATGGAAGCGACGGAGGCTTGATGCTCCAGGTACGTGAAAGTGCGCTGCGGCGGGGCCGTCCCGCTCGGCACCGCTTGCCGACCCAGCCACTGCTCCTCGAAACCGACACCGGAACCGAAGATGACCATGGAAATGTCTCGCCGTCCCCCCGTCACCAGCACCATGCAGAACGTCCCGTTGCTCATCCGCAGGCTGCTGGAGAACGGCATGAACCTGCACGGAGGCAGCGAAGTGATCACGGCCACCGAGACCGGCACCAGGACTGCCACCTACGCCCAGGTCGGCCGCAACGCCGCCAGGCTGGCCCACGCGCTGGCCGGCCTCGGCGTACAGCCGGGCGACCGGGTGGCCACGTTCATGTGGAACAACCAGGAGCACCTGGAGGCATACCTCGCCGTTCCCGCCATGGGCGCTGTGATCCACCCCCTGAACATCCGCCTCTTCCCGGAACAGCTCGCCTACATCGTCAACCACGCCGAGGACACGGTGGTCATCGTCGATGACTCTCTCCTGCCGGTCTTCGCCAAGCTGCTGCCCGACATGCGCACCGTGCGGCACGTCGTCATCAACGGCGAGGCGAAGTCCTCGGTTCTGCCCGACGGTCCGGCTGCCGTCCACGACTACCGCCGGCTGCTGGTGAAGCAACCCGAGGCGTACGACTGGCCGCACCTGGACGAGAACCAGGCGGCAGGCATGTGCTACACCTCCGGCACCACGGGCAATCCCAAGGGCGTGGTGTACAGCCACCGTTCGCTGTACCTGCACTCGCTGGGCATCAGCCTGCCGGACCTCATGGCCATCTCCGCCCGCGACCGCCTGCTCGCCATCGTCCCGCAGTTCCACGCCCAGGCCTGGGGCCTGCCGTACGCGGCGTTCCTGACCGGTGCCTCGCTCGCCATGCCGGACAGGTTCCTGGCCCCCGCGCGCCTCGCGGAGTTCATCGCCGCCTCCCGCCCCAACAAGGGAGTCGGCGTGCCCACGGTGTGGCAGGGCCTGGCCAATCATGTCGAGCAACACCCGGAAGCCGACATCTCCTCCCTCCAGGAGGCCGTCGTGGGCGGCTCCTCCTGCCCGCCGTCGCTGATGCGGACATACGAGGACGATCTCGGCATCCAGCTGCTGCACGCCTGGGGGATGACCGAGGTGTCGCCGCTGGGCGCCCTGGCCCGTGTGCCCGAAGGCGCGGAGGGCGAGGAAGCCTGGCGCTACCGGATCAGCCAGGGCCGCTTCCCGGCGCCGGTGGAGGCCCGGCTCATCGGCCAGGACGGGACGGTACTGCCCTGGGACGGCCGTAGCGTCGGCGAGCTGGAGGTGCGAGGCCCGTGGATCACCGGCTCGTACCACCTCGACGACGACCCTGAGAAGTTCCACGACGGCTGGCTGCGGACCGGTGACGTGGGCACGATCACCGCCGACGGATTCCTCACGCTCACCGACCGGGTCAAGGACGTGATCAAGTCCGGCGGAGAGTGGATCTCGTCCGTCGAACTGGAGAACCACCTCATGGCGCACCCGGGTGTGGCCGAGGCGTGCGTCGTCGGCGTCCCGGACGACAAGTGGGGTGAGCGCCCCCTGGCCACGGTGGTGCTCCGGCCCGGCAGCACGGCCGCCTGCGGGGAGTTGCGGGGCTTTCTCGCCGGGAAGGTTGCCCCATGGCAGCTTCCGGAGCGCTGGGCGCTGGTCGAGGAGGTGCCCAAGACATCTGTCGGCAAGTTCGACAAGAAGACGGTGCGCAAGCAGTACGCGGATGGGGAGCTGCAGGTGGACGTCATCGAATAGCCCCCTTCTCCCGCAGTCACGGACCATCCGTTCCCTGATCAATCCAGGACAGGCAATGAGCCGCATTCCCCTGCATCCCGAACAGGATCCATCTCCGGTATCGGCGCTGTATCTGAGCCGACTCGACCATGAGTCCCTCTACTCCAACACCGAGCTACGCCAAGCCATCGCCCAGACCGTCTCGGAACTCGACGAACCGGGCGCGCTCGGTCGCCGGTACGCCGAAGCCCTGCGCCAGGCGGGAGCGCGAGGTGGCGGCATGAACGAGGTGCGGCGGAGGTGGGCCCTTCGCATGGCGGAAGACCTGGCTCGCGACCGGACCGGCGAGGCACACCGGACCACGGGCCGGCCCGCTGCCGCCGACCGCCGCGCCCCGTCGCTGGGAGGGGCGTCGTGAGCCCTTCGGTCCCCCCGCCCCCGCCGTGGGATCCGGGTACGCCCCGGGAGCCTGTTTCGCTGTGGGAACCGGGAACGCCACGGGAGCCGGCGCTGTCCGTCTTCGAGCAGCTCCAGACCGACGAGGGCCTGCAGCGACTGCGGGCGGCACGCCGGCGCCCGGTCTTCGCCGTCGCGGGCGCTGTCGTCGCGCTGTACCTGCTCAACGCGCTGCTTGCCGGCGAAGCGCGGGGCTTCATGGCCGTACGAGTAGCCGGACCGCTGAACATCGGTCTCATCCTCAGCCTGATCCAGTGCCTCACCACCGTCCTGGCCGTCCGGTGGTACACGCGTCACGCCAGGACCGTCCTCGATCCTGACGGCAGGCGTCTGAGGGCCCGCTTCGAGAAGAGAGAGAACGCGCGGTGACCACAGCTCTGAAGCTCGCCGACCCCGAGGCGTTCCCCGTGTTCGTGGTCTTCGCAGTCTTTGTCGCCGGCACGTTGTTGCTGGCCATCTTGGTCACGACGGACCGGGTCACGCCGGGAGACTTCTACATAAGCGACGGTCGGCTGACCCCGGCTCGGAACGGAGTCGCCCTGTTCGGTGACTACATGTCCGCCGCGACCCTGCTCGGCTCCCCGGGCGTGATCGCACTGACGGGGTACGACGGCATCCCCTACCTGCTGGGACCGATCGTCGCCTGGATCGTGATGCTCCTGCTGGTCGCCGAGCCGTATCACAGCACTGGGCGGTTCACCGTCGGCGACAGCCTCGCACGACGCCTGCGCTCTCGGCCCGTCCACCGGGCGGCGGGGGTCGCCACGCTCGTCATCTGCCTGGTGTACCTCATCGCTCAGCTGGTCGGCGCCGGGGCGTTGGCCGCGCCCATCCTGGGCCTGGACGGAGAGGGAGCGCGACAGGCGCTGGTCGCATCGCTCGGCCTGCTGATGATCATCTACGTGGTGATCGGCGGGATGCGGGCAGCCACCGTGGTCCAGTTGGTGAAGGCCGTCATCCTGCTGGGCGGGGGCGCCTTTCTGGCTCTCCAGGTCATGTCGGAGTTCAGCTGGAATCCCGCGGGCCTGCTGAACCGGGCGGCGGACAACAGCGGCCTGGGGGATGCCTTCCTCCAGCCCGGTGTGCGCTACGGCGACGACAGCGTAAGCAAACTCGACTCACTGAGCCTGCAGTTGGCGGTTCTGCTGGGAGCAGCGGGACTACCGCATCTCCTCATGCGGCTCGGCGCGGTGCCCACCGCTCGCGCGGCACGCGGATCGGTCCAGTGGGCGACCTACCTGACGCTCGCGTTCTGTCTCCTTGCCGGGGTGATGGGATTCGGTGCCGTGGCGCTGCTGGGCAGGGGCACCATCACGGCAGACAGCGCCTCGGGCAATTCGGCCACTCTGCTGCTGGCAGAGTTCCTGGGGGGCGCGTTCCTCGTCACACTCATCTCCTGTGTCGCTTTCACCACGGTCCTGGCCGTGGTGGCCGGGCTTGTCCTGGCTGCCTCAACCGCCCTGGCGCACGACCTCTACCAAGTCGGGTTCAGGAACGGCAAGGCGTCGGAGAAGAGTGAACTCCTGGTCGCCAAGGGCTCGGTGCTGCTCATCGGTCTCGTTGGGACAGTGCTGTCCATGTACGCCCAGGCCCTGAACATCTCGTTCATGGTGGGTCTCGCCTTCGCCGTCGCGGGGTCCGCGATCCTGCCCACCCTTCTCTACAGCATGTACTGGAAGGGCTTCACGACGAGAGGGGCGCTCTGGAGCATCTACGGGGGGCTCTTCGCTTCAGTGGGGCTGGTGCTGCTCTCCCCCGCCGTGTCGGGAGGTCCGACCGCGCTGTTGCCGGAGGCGGACTTCGCGTTCTTCCCACTCAGCAACCCCGCAGTGGTCTCGATCCCGCTCGGCTTCCTGCTGGGCTTGCTGGGATCGCTCCTCGACCCTAGGGAGGCGGACGGGGCGGACTTCACCGAGGCTGAGGTCCGCATCCTCGTGGGAGCCGGCGCCGTCCCGGAGAACCAGCCCACTTCTGCAACGCCGCCCGACCGGCCGGAGCCGGCACGCCGATGGGGCTCCGGCTGAGAGGCGCCTGAGCCCAGGAGGGGCGGGCTCCACTGCGACCACGGGGTGCCCGGGCGTGTCCCGGGCACCCCGTCATTGTCGCCACCCTCCGTTCATGGGACGGGAGTTCGAGGGCCGGACTCAACACCTGCCGCACGGCGTGCTGGGCCGGGCCGGGGGCGCTCACCAGCATCAGGCCGTGGACCCCCTCGAGGCAGCCGCACCGTGCAGCGGTCGGCGTGGGGGCTTTTCAAGCTTCGTCCCGTCGTTTCCTCGTCAGTTGTATGGACAGCATCGTCCCTGAATGGAACGCTCACTACAGAGCAACGTGGTTGGCGCCGATAGAGCGCGGTCGTTCTCGGCCGGCCGGCGTCGACAGGCACGTCGGCCTGACACGAGCGGACTGGTGGTCGCGTTCGTCCGCCCTTCCCTCTCCCCCGGCTCCCCGCAGGTCCGCGACGGCGCCGGCTGCCAGACGTCCACCGCTGTGGCTTCCTTCGCCGAGGCGGACGGAACCCAACAGAGGAGACCGATGAGATTCCGCAGCGTACGTCGTCCCGTTACCCGAGCCGTGACCGCCGTCGCGACGACCGTCGCCGCACTGCTGCTGTCGGTCGGCGCGCCTCCGGCGGCCTCCTCCGACTCCGGCCACGACCCGCTGGTCGTACGTACCGCGCATGGCATGGTCCGCGGCACGGTCCGGCCCGACGGCGGCCGCGTCTTCCAGGGCATCCCCTTCGCCGCCTCCCCCACGGGGGACTTACGCTGGCGCTCGCCCCGGCCGCCCGAGCCATGGTCCGGCGTGCGGGACGCCACCGCACCGGCCAGTCCCTGCCCCCAGTTGCCGCTGACACTGCTCCCGGACGGGGGGCCGGTCCTTCCGGGTGACTCCAACCGCACCGGCAGTACGTCGGAGGACTGCCTGTACTTGAATGTATGGACCCCGCCCCGTACCGGCGGCAGGACACTGCCGGTGCTGGTGTGGCTGCACGGCGGCGGCAACTCCTACGGCGCCGGGAGCGACTACAACGGATCGGCGCTTGCCGCGCGGGGTCTGGTCGTCGTAACCGTCAACTACCGTCTCGGAGCACTGGGTTTCCTCGCACACCCCGCCCTGTCGGCCGAGAGCACCCACCAAGCGTCCGGCGACTACGGGCTGATGGACCAGCAGGCCGCGCTGCGCTGGGTACAGCGCAACATCGGTGCGTTCGGCGGTGACCGGACCAGGGTCACGCTCGGCGGCCAGTCCGCCGGGTCCTTGGACAGCTGCCTCCACATCGCCTCGCCGACCGCGCGGGGCCTGTTCCACCAGGCCATCCAGCAGAGCGGCAACTGCGCGTCCGCCGACGCTCTCAACCCGCTCCCCCTGGCCGCCGCCGAGAGCAGGGGAAAGAGCTTCGCGGCCTCGGTCGGCTGCACCGACCCGTCCCGCGTACCGGCCTGCCTGCGCGCCCTACCCACCGGGGCGCTCATCCGCGGCGCCCCGGGGGCGACGTCCCTGTGGACACCGAACATCGCACCGCCCATCCTTCCGATCCCGCCGCACAAGGCGTGGGCCGAAGACCGGGTGAACGCGGTCCCGACGCTGAACGGCAGCACCCATGACGAGTACCGGTACTTCACGGCGCTCAACGTGGATCTGCTCGGCGGCGGGCCACTCACGCCCCAGACCTATGCCGCCTTGATCAGGCTGCAGCAACCTGACCGGGCTGCCGCCATTCTCGACACGTATCCGGCGTCCGCCTACCCGTCCCCGAACCTGGCCTATTCCGCCGTCGGCACCGACCAGCGGTTCGCCTGCCCGGCGCGTGCCGACGGCCGCCTGTACAGCGGCCGGGTCCCCGTCTACGCCTATGAGTTCAACGATCCACAGGCACCACCGTTCATCCCGGCGCCGCACACCCCGCAGGGCGCCTTCCACGCCTCGGAACTGGCCTATCTGTTCCCGATGGACGCCCTGCCACTCACTACTGCGGCACAGCGCCGGCTGTCCGTCACGATGACCGGATACTGGGCCCGCTTCGTCGCCGCCGGCAACCCCAACGGGCCCGGCGCCCCCATCTGGCCGCGATACACCGCCGACCGTGACCGCATCCAGGTTCTGGCTCCGGACCGCACCGCCCCCACCACTGGTTTCGCGGCCGACCACCACTGCGCGTTCTGGCAGCCGGACGCCACCTCCTGACGGTGCCCACGCTCTGCGAGGAAGTTCCATTCACGACACGTCGGTGACGCGTGTCGCCGATGGAGCCCTCGTCACGGAAACGCCGTGGTGGGACGCCAGGGCCAGCAACGCGATGCGCAGGGGCTCGATCTCGAGGGAAGTGGCCGGTTCGAACCAACGGGCCACCGCGGTTCCACTCGCCGTTCTGAGCGTGAAGCGGGCGAGTTCGTCCGACACCTCGGGGCGCCGGCTCAGGTCGAAGACGACGCTCAGGGAATCCTGGGCCCATGCCAACAACGCGTCGCGGTAGTGGCGCAGTTCGGCCAGGGCCGCGGTACTGGCGTCCTGCCGCAACATACCCACCGCGAGCAGCAGCTTCAGGCTGTGCGGGTGGCGTTGGAAGCTGTCCCTGACGGATTCGAGGAAGGCGTCCAGGCGCTGCGCAACATCCGCGCCGGGTACGTCGACCGGGGGCAGGGCCGCCAGCAAGGAGATTCTTGCGCGCTGGAGCACCGCGAGGTAGATGCCGTCCTTGCTGCCGAAGTGCCAGTAGATGGAACTGGCGGGGAGTCCGCATGCGGCGGAGATCATCGATATGGACGTGGCGGCGTAACCGTGCTGGGACATCAGCTCAGTTGCCGTGCCGAGAATCGCGTCGTGGGACCGCATGCCGCGATCCCGAGCCGATGCCTCCGCCATACGCCGACTCTAGATCAGCCGTGGGACCAGTCGTCCACCAGCCCCTCACTCACGGCCCCGTCCCCTCTTGACCTTCCTTCGAGAGGAGAACCGGGCATTCCAGCTTGAGCGTCGTCAGCTCTCCGGAGAGCTCCACCGGAACCTCGGGCCATCTCACCTCCCGGCCCCTCCCGAGAGGCCTCGGGGTCGATGTACCCGTTATGGAAAAACTCACCAGATATGCACCGCCCCTCATCCTTAAGGTCACTTCCATCCGTACAGTGATGATCGCCGTGACCTGTCCGAGGGCGGTTTTCGCGTCCACGATCTTCTCGTGGCCGCCGAAGCCTAACTGTTCGGTTGCCATGTCCCACCAGCTGCGAAGCGGGCGGGACAATTCTGCGGTCAACTCCCCCGACATGCCCGCCGATCGAGGGTCGTCGGACCTGCCCATGAGAATGGCTGTCCAGGTGGGTGAGCCCGGGCTGTCACGGCGCCATTCCGCGTCGAATGTGAAGAGCCTGTCTCCCGGATAAAGGATCCGGAATTCACGTTCCCTGAAGGGGGAACTCAGGTCAGTCTGTCGACCACATACCAGATCGTCAGGCCCAGGGCGATCGTCGCCCCTATCGCGATTACTGTCTTTTTCGCATTCATCCGGCTGCGACGGGCCGTCGGATCCGGCCCGATACGTTCCGGGCCCGATGCTTTTCCCGTGAGCGGCACCAGGCCGCCCGTGGCCGACAGGTCGTCCCCGCGTTCGCTGAGTACGAACAGGCGCTCCCCGTGCTTGAGCTCGGGAGCCTCAGATGCCCGGGCTACCAGGTTCAGCAGCAGGGCCCGTCCCTTCATTTCGCCGCTCAGCAGGTCTTCGACACACGAAATGAAGAGTTCGCGGTGACGGTCATGGGGCAAGCCACCCAGCCACGACGAGGGATCGGGAGGATCGGACTCCATGGCTTGCTTCGCCGCTCCGGGGGTCGGCAGCAGTTGCACGGCCGACAGCGCTTGGTCCAGGAGTCGGCCAGTCTCGTCGGCTGCCTCCGTGTCGCGCCGGCCGCGCAGCGTGTCGACCGCCTCACCCGGGAAGTGCAAGTCCAGGCACCGGCCGACTTCGCCGGCCGGTTTCCCCGCTGCGAGGTCCGCCAGCCACTGGGCGGCGAGCCTGGCCGCCCTGGGGGCGGCCTCGTCGCCACAGCGCCCACTGAGGACGAGGGTGAACCGGATCGCCGTACCGACCGCATCGGTTCGTTCCGAACGGATACCGCTCAGATAGAGCTGCCACTGATCCTTTCTGGATTCCACGAGGAGCGTCGGGTATTCAAAGTCGGCGTAAGGGTGGTACTTCTTCCACCATTCCATGGGGGGCGCGGCCCCGAGGAAGTCGTAGTCGTCCGGGCGCGCGTGCCCCCGCGACATCACATAACCATTCATATTCCTTGTCCTGCTCAATCTACTGCCCGCACGACCGTGCGCACGCGGCTACTGAAAGGACGGGAGGCGAGTTGGTCCACTACGTCAGCCAATTGCAGGGCACGGATACGCGTACGTTCCGCCACGGCTGATTTCTCTTTGGCGTCTTCACGGCGGGCCGACCGAGTGCCGTTGGCCCAGAGTCTGATGCTGCGGAAGAAGCCCTCTCTCTGCCGGTAGAGGGCTTCGGCTGCGGCGGCTGTGGTCCGGTGCTCCTGTGCCTCGAGTTCCTCGGCCTGCTGGCGGGCGGTGGCCAGAATCCGGCAGACGGAGATCAACACGTCCTCAGCGCCCCGCACCGAAATACGGCCGGGCTTGCGGATCCCGAAGTCGGCTTTGAAGGTGAATCCGCCCGGATCGGTGCTCGGCTCCCAATCGGCAGTGATCAGATCTACGCATCCGAGCGTGTCCACCGGGCAGTAGAGGATCTGGGCGTGCGGGGCGTTCAGCCATACCATTTCGGCGGCTTGCCGGTAGAGCTCCAGCACGGAGTCCAGCAGCAGTTGGGCGTCGTTGCGTGTGCCGCCGTTGTCGGCGAAGTACGTCTCGCACTTGACCGGCACGAAGACCATCAGCGCCGGTTCGTCTGGCCTCATGATCCGCTCTTTGGCCCATTCCTCCGTCAGCGCCTCCACCTCCGGGGTGGTGAGGATGCCGGGTAATAGCCGCCGATGGCGAGTCTCCACCGCCTCCATCAGTACGCTCGCGTCCACGGGAATCAGCAGCACACTGCTTTGTGCCATGAAGGAGCGGCATTCCTGCCAGGCGTTCTCCACGTCGGACGGGCGGGTCTCCGCACTCAGCCAGCCGCCGGGGAAGTCCAGAATGCTCAGCTGGATTCCGGCACCCGAGATGCCGGCCTCCAGTGCCAGGTCGAAATAGACGGGTGACTGGGTACCGCTCAGTGCTCCGGGGCTGAAGTTCCCCGCGAGCACCGCACCGTCCAGCTCGGCGCGCCGCCGCATGATGCGTTTCTCCGTCGCGCTGCCGCGTGGTTTGAGCGTCACCGGGGTGCCGCGCAATATCCGCGGACTGTCGGCCAGGATGGAGGCGATCAGCGAAGTCTTGCCGACCCGGGTCGGGCCCAGCACTCCGATTTTGAAGATCGGGTCCTCACCGGCTCCCAGCGGCGTCGAGCTCATCGCACACCCACCCCGTCCCGCTGGCCTTGTTGGCCCGTGCCGTCGTCCAGCGCCTCCTGCACGGCCGCACAGGCCGACTCCACGCGGGCGAATCTGGCGTGACCGGAGTCCAGTCCCTCGTACACGCCAGGCCAGAGCTCGTTGCGGTAGCTCCGGGCGAGACGGCGCAGATCGCGTTCGGCGTTGGCGGAGCGGATGAGCATGTCGTCGAACTGCTCCACCGCGGAGAGGAGTACGAGTGCTGGGGTCATGGACTCGCGCAGCAGAGCCTGCCTCGTGCGGTGGGCCGCCTGCTCGGCACGTTCGCCGATGAAGCCGAACAGTTCGCGTGCGCCGGCCCGGTCGACGGTGACCGTGATCTGGTCGTGCGGCTCACCAGTGAGAGGGTCGGACACCTGAAAGCTGAGCCGTTCCAGTTCACGGCGTACGCGCGGATGCAGTTGGGTGCGGTACTCC
The DNA here is from genome assembly GCF_050936555.1 of Streptomyces sp. CA-135486. Taxonomy (NCBI): domain Bacteria; kingdom Bacillati; phylum Actinomycetota; class Actinomycetes; order Kitasatosporales; family Streptomycetaceae; genus Streptomyces; species Streptomyces sp. CA-135486. The sequence goes on along the minus strand of NZ_JBNJMM010000002.1, from coordinate 3,169,461 downwards.
AGGCGCAGGTCGATGAGGTCCGTGACGGCCTCGTGGAGAGTAGGGCAGGGTTCGGCGGCGGTGCGGGCGAGATCCGCCAGCGTGTGCAGGGCTTCGACCCCCTGAACTCCGTCGAGCAGGGAGCCGGTGTGATCGGCAAGGACGGCGGCCACACGCTCCCACAACTGCTGTACGCACCGCCCGAAATAGTCGTTGACGCCGGAGAACCGCCGACTGACCTCGACGCGGATGCGGTTGAACTCATCGGAGGCGAACGGCCCGCTGGCGCGGTCCACACGCATCGTGCGTAGGGCGTCCTCGCACCACCTCTCACGGGCCGTTTCCCGGTCTTCGCCCGGGGCGTCGGCTGCGGGCTCGGTTCCGAGTCCGTCGGCCAGCCACTCACGCAGGTGGCGATGGGCCGCGTCGACCGCTGCCACGTAGTCGGGATCCTCCTGCTCGGCGTATGCCTGTTCGTACAGTTCGGCGCGGAGGGCGGCCAGCTCCGTGGCCAGATCGCGGAGCAGTTGCTGGACCCGGAACTCCAGATCTTCGGCCGGTGCCGCGGTGCGGGACCGGGCCCGGCCAAGCGCACGGCGGGTCTGGCGCAGTGCGTCGGCGACAGTCTCCCGTACCTCTGCGGCCCTGCGGGCGGTCCCGGCGAGGATGTCGGCGTCCATCGCGGGGAGGGTTGCCGCGAGCTTCCCGAGGAGTGGGTGGAGCAGTTCTTCGCCCACCTTGTGAGCGTTGACAGCGTCGGTCTCCAGGACGGTGAAGTACCGTCCGTCCTCGCCGTCGTTGACCTGGCGGCGGATGTCATCGCGGAGGGCGGGAGCCAGGGCCCGGTCGGGCTCGCCCACGTTGAGGACGAGGTGGACGAAGTCGCCGCGCTGGCGGATGAAGCCGCGTACCTCGTCAAGGAGGTTCAGGGCGTTGGCATCCTCGGCGCCCCAGTAGGCCATGCCCTCCACCGGTCGCTTCACGAGGAGGATCAGGTCCACTTCGTGGCGCAGGCCGGCGAGGTGGTGGCGTTCGGCGTCCACGGCGTTCTCGCCGAGGCCCGGTAGGTCTACGATGCCGAGGCGGCCGACTTCGCCGTGGGGGAAGCCGCATTCGATACGGACATCGCGCACGGCGAGGTAGGGGCGAGGGCATTTGGCGCCGGACTCGACCTGTTCGTTGGTCGGGTAGGCGACGTAGGGGCGTAGTTCATCGAGGGACACGACGCGTTCGCCGCCGGACAACTCCGTTTCGAAGGACCACAGGGCATCCTGCATCTCGCGCAGCCTGCGCAGGACGGAGACCCGGTGATGGGGCCAGTCCTTCTGGGGCTCCCCGTAGTGCCAGCGCTGGAACTCGGACAGGGTCACCGGCATACCGGCGATGCCTATCTCGGCGTGGTACGCGCGCACGACTTCGTCGAGGAAGGAGGCCGGTGTGTGCAGCCGCAGCACGGCCTGTTCGACCCCTCTCGTGTGGTGGATGCGGCTGCGGACCGCCGTGACGGGGAGGCCGGAACCGGTGGGGATTTGAGTGTCCGTCAGTCCGGATATGGACTGCAGCAGGGTGCTTTTGCCCACCCGGGCACGGCCGCTGACGCCGATGTTCACGGTGTCCCGAGCGAAGCGGGCGGCCATCGCGCCGTACAGCTCAAGCAGTTCGGCGATGATCGCTTGTGTCTCACGCACGGGCGGTGCGGTGAGTTCGGAGCGTACGTCGTCGGGGAGATCGGGATGCGCGCGGAGCTCGACTACGGCGCGCTCCAAGGCCGCCAGGCCGTCGGTAACGGCGTTCCACCGGTGCACACTCTCATCGACGTGCGCGAGCCTCGCTTTCCGCTCCGAGAGCAAGGCTTCCAGTCGGACTGCAACATGACCCATCGGCGTTCCCCCCGCATGCCTGACCGAAGTACTCGGGATCCAGACTAGGAGAGGAATGATCCGATTACCGGCATTAGATATAATTGTCTATTTTGGATCCTTTATGATCGCAGACTTTCGAATGGTTTCGGTCGGTAGACCCGTCCGCATCGAAGGACCGCAGATCAGCGCACCCGTCCCCGTGGCTTCAGCGGCACCGGCGGGAGTTCGGGAGCGGGCAGCGGAGCGCCGTCGTAACCCTTCACCTCGCCGAAGCGTGAACTGCTCATCCAGTCCGAACGAGCCCGCGCGATCTCCTCGTTGGAACGCCCGATGAAGTTCCACCACATCACGATCTCCTCCTCGAACGGCTCGCCGCCGAGGAGCATCAGCCCGGCGTCGGACTCGGCGCGCAGCGGGAGTTCGGTGCGGCCGCAGCCGAGGTAGAGCATCGACCCCGGCAGCACGGGCACACCGTCCACTTGGGCCTCGCCGGACATCGCGAGCACGGCGTACTCGAAGTCGGGGTCGAGCGGCAGGCTCGTTTCGGTCCCGCGGGCGAGCGCGAGGTCGGCACCGACGATCGGGGTGTAGGTCGTGCCGGGCGAGGCCGCGCCGTCGAGCTCGCCCAGGATGACGGTGGCCGTCAGACCGGGTGCGGTGACGGTCGGCAGCCCGGCGTGGTGCTGGAAGTGCGGCTCGACGTCGCGGTGGGCGTCGGGGAGCGCGACCCAGAGCTGGGCTCCGTGGAGGAAGCGCGCATGCGGCTTCGGGCTCTCCTCGGAGTGGCTGATCGCCTGGCCGGAGGTCATCAGGCCGAGTTCGCGCGGCCGGATGGTCGCCAGGCTTCCGGTGCTGTCGCGGTGCAGCACCTCGCCCTCGTGGAGCCAGCTGACGGTCTGGAGCCCCATGTGCGGGTGCGGCGGGACCTGCATGCCGGGCTCGTCGGCGATGTCGTCAGGGCCGTAGTGATCGACAAAGGCCCAGGCGCCGACCATCCGGCGGCCCAGGTTGGGCAGCAGACGGCGGACCACGGTGGACTCGCCGAGCTGGACCCGGCGGGGGCTGAGAAGTTCACGGACAGGCTCGGCGACGACGAAGCCACGACCGCCGCAGACGGAGAGGGCGGCCTGACGATCGAGATTGCTCATGGCGCTCAACCTATTCCTGTACGGGGGCGAGCCGTCAGCCCCACGCCTCAAAGGATAGTAGAATATTCAACCACCATCCTCTGTTGACCGGATGCGACCAACAGGCCGGCTGATGCTGGGCCGCACGCTCGAGAGGCAGGGGCGGCACGAGACGCCGCGCCGCATCTGCGGATGGCGACGGCGATGGCCGGGGACGTGGTCTCCGGCGGGGCGCCCGCATCGACCGTGATACCCGAGTAGCACGGCAGCCCTGGCCAGGTCAGCGGGCGGGATTCCCAGCCAGGGCCGTGGGCGGGTTCAGCTCCGGTGGCTGACGACGTTGACGACCCGCCCATTGGGGTCGCGTACGAAGAACCGGCGTACACCCCACGCCTCGTCCCGCAGCGAGTGCACGATCTCCGCGCCCCGTTCGAGCATCGCCGCGTACACCGCGTCGACGTCGTCCACCTCGATGCTCATATCGGCCTCGACCGGCGCGGTCGCGTCGTGCGTGGCGAGCGTGATCTGGGCGGTGGGATTGTCCGGAGAGGCCAGGGTGACGACCCAACCGTGGTTCATGACCTCCTCGAGACCGATGAGACCGTAGAAGTCCCGGCTCTCTGCCATGGACGTCGTACAGATGTCGGGCACAACCCGGCGTACGGACATCGGACCCCCCTTAACCCCGGTACGTCTCCAGCAGCCTGAGCCACACCTCGCTGATCGTCGGAAACGCGGGCACCGCATGCCACAGCCGCTCGATCGGCACCTCGCCCGCGACCGCCACCGTGGCCGAGTGCAGCAACTCGCCGACGCCCGGGCCCACAAAAGTGACCCCCAGCAGGATCTCGCGGTCCAGGTCGACCACCATCCGGGCGCGGCCGCGATAGCCGTCCGCGTACAGGCTCGCGCCCGCGACCGAGGCCAGGTCGTGGTCGACGGCGCGAACCCGGTGGCCGGCCGCCTCGGCCTCGGCGAGCGAGAGGCCGACGGCCGCGGCCTCCGGGTCGGTGAAGACGACCTGTGGGACGGCCGAGTGGTCGGCGGTCGCGGCGTGTGCGCCCCAGCAGTCGGACTCCAGCAGCGGCACATGCTGCGCCCTGGCCGCGATCGCCGCGCCCGCGATCCGTGCCTGGTACTTGCCCTGGTGGGTGAGGAGCGCGCGATGGTTGACATCGCCGACCGCGTACAGCCAGCGACTGCCCTCGACGAGGCAGCTGTCGTCGACGGGCAGCCAGCTGCCCGGCTCCAGGCCCACCGTCTCCAGGCCGAGGCCGTCGGTACGCGGGGCGCGGCCGGTGGCGAAAAGGACCTCGTCGGCCTCGATCCGCTCACCGCCGTCCACGACGAGCGTGACCGGACCCGTGCCGCCGGTGCGCTCGACGGAGGCGACGACGGTGTGCGTACGGACCTGGGCACCGGCCTCGGTCAGCGCTTCGATGACATGCTCGCCGACGAAGGGTTCCATCCGGGGCAGCACTCCCCCGCCCCGTACCAGCAGGGTGACCTGCGAGCCGAGTGCCTGCCAGGCGGTGGCCATCTCCACGCCGACCACACCCCCTCCGACGACCGCAAGCCGCCCCGGCACCTTCTGCGCGCTGGTCGCCTCGCGGCTCGTCCACGCCTTCGCGCCGGCCAGGCCCGGGATGTCGGGCAGCACGGCGCGGCTGCCGGTGGCGACGACGACGGCGTGGCGGGCGGTGAGCAGATGGCGCTCGCCCTCAAGGCCGTCGACGACGACCTTCTTCACACCCCGCAGCCTGCCCTGTCCGCGGTAGAGGCGGGCGCCGGTCGAGTCCATCCAGCCGACCTGGCCGTCGTCCTTCCAGTGGGAAACCTGATAGTCGCGGCAAGCCAGTACGGCCTCGGCGTCGAGCGGCCCCTGCGCCTCGTGGCGAAGACCGGGAACCCGGCGGGCGTCGGCCCGGGCGATCGCCGGACGCAGCAGAGCCTTGCTCGGGATGCACGCCCAGTACGAACACTCACCCCCGACCAGTTCGGCCTCCACGACCGCTGTGCTCAGACCGGCCGCCCTGACCCGGTCCACCACGTTCTCCCCCACCGGACCTGCGCCCAGCACCACCACGTCGTATTCCACAGCTTCCGTCATAGAGACAGTCTGGTGCCGGGTGTGCGCCCTGGCCACATGGGCAGGGGCAGGAATAGCACGGCCCCGGGCACCGTTGTCGGGGGCGAGTCCGTCGGACATCAGGAAGAGGTAGCACGTCATGAGCACTGTTGAGCTCACCAAGGAAAACTTCGATCAGGTCGTGACCGACAACGACTTCGTTCTGATTGATTTCTGGGCTTCCTGGTGCGGCCCGTGCCGGCAGTTCGCTCCGGTGTACGAGGGTGCCGCCGAGCGTCACTCCGACCTGGTGTTCGCGAAGGTCGACACGGAGGCTCAGCAGGAGCTGGCCGCCGCGTTCGAGATCCGCTCCATTCCCACGCTGATGATCGTCCGCGACAATGTGGCGGTCTTTGCCCAGCCGGGAGCGCTGCCCGAGGCCGCGCTCGAGGACGTGATCGGCCAGGCGCGCGCGCTGGACATGGACGAGGTCCGCAAGTCGATCGCGGCCGCCGAGGGCGCCGCCGGGGCGGAGGCCTCGACCGACGCCTGACGGAGGCTTTGTCAGGGCCGGGGGCCGGCCGACCCCGCGTCGGCCGGCTCGCGCCGAAGGCCCCGCATCGTTCGGCCCGACGCCCGTCGGCTCAGCGCTCCAGGACCAGGGCGATCCCCTGTCCGACACCGATGCAGAGCGCGGCCACGCCCGTTCCCGAACCGGCCGCCGCCAGCTGGTGGGCGACCGAGCCGGCCAGCCGGGCCCCCGACGCGCCGAGCGGGTGGCCGATGGCGATGGCCCCGCCGCGCGGGTTGACCAGGGACGGGTCCAGCTCGGGCCACTCCGCGAGGCAGCCCAGCGACTGCGCGGCGAAGGCCTCGTTGAGCTCGAACGTGGTCAGGTCGGCGAACGACCTGTCCGCCTTGGCCAGCGCCCGCTGCACCGCCTCCACCGGGCCCAGACCGAAGAGATGCGGCTCGATGCCGGTGACCGCCGAGGCGCGGACCCTGGCCAGCGGCTCGCGGCCGGTGGCCCGCAGCCCCTCCTCGTCGACGAGGAGCAGCGCGGCTGCCCCGTCGTTGAGCGGTGAGGAGTTGCCCGCCGTCACCGTGCCGTCCTTGCGGAAGGACGGCTTCAGCTTGGCGAGCGCCTCCATCGAGGTGGCGTCGCGGATGCATTCGTCACGCTCCAGTTCCACTCCCTCGTACGCGACGATCTCGCTGTCGTAGAGCCCCTTGCCCCAGGCATCGGCGGCCTTCTGGTGACTCGCGAGGGCGAAGGCGTCCTGCCGCTCGCGGGTGATGCCGTGCTTCTCGGCGATGAGTTCGGCGCTCTCGCCGAGCTGGATCGTCCACTCGGCGGGCATGCGCGGGTTCGTCATGCGCCAGCCCAGCGTCGTCGAGTACAGCTGCTGGTGGCCGGCGGGAAAGGCACGCTCGGGCTTCTGCAGCACCCACGGGGCCCGGGACATCGACTCGACACCGCCCGCGATCGCGATCGACGCGTCGCCGAACGCAACGGCGCGGGCCGCCTGGATGACCGCCTCGAGGCCGGAGCCGCACAGCCGGTTGACGGTCACGCCGGGGACGGTGACGGGTAGACCGGCGAGCAGAACGGCCATCCGCGCGACATCGCGATTGTCCTCGCCCGCGCCGTTGGCGTCACCGAAGACCACATCGTCGATACGGGCGGGGTCGAGCTCCGGAGCGCGGTCCACGAGCGCCCTGACGACATGCGCGGCGAGGTCGTCGGGGCGTACGGAGGAGAGCGCGCCCCCGAACTTGCCGATCGGGGTGCGGACGGCGTCGACGATGTAGACGTCGCGGATGCTCATCGAAACTCTCCCAAGGCTGGCCGAGCGTATAAGGTTGTTCGCCTGATGAACTTTGGTTCATCATTGGCCCTGCCCGAGTCTCTGCCGGGCCCCGGACCGCTGTCAACGGCCCCACATCGACGGACCGAGGAGCTCGCCGATGCCCATCGCCGCACCGCCCACCGCCACGGTCGGCCCGCTGGAGCGCGGTCTTTCCGTACTGTGCGCCCTGTCCGCGCCGGACGCGGACGAGCGGATGCGGCACAGCGATCTCGTACGGGCCACCGGCCTCGCGCGGGCCACCGTCGATCGGGTCGTCTCCACTCTCGCCCGGCTCCGGCTGGTACGCAGCGACGGGCGCGAGGTGTGGCCCGCACCCCGGCTGATGGAACTCGGCGGTGCCTACCTCGCGGCCAGCGGGATACCGGCGGCGCTGGGACCCGCGGTGGACCGGCTCGCGGACGAGCTCGACGAGTCGGTGTCGGTCGCGGTACCGGACGGCGACGGGGTGCGCTTCGTCGTACAGGCCGCCCGGCGACGCCATATGAATCTCACCTTCCGGATCGGCGACCTGGTGCCCGCCGACCGGTGCGCGCCGGGCGCGCTGTTCACCGGAGGCCAGGACTGGGCGGGCGACGACCAGCTGATCGAGCCGGGTCTCGTGGCGGTCGCCGTGCCGCTGCGCGATCCGGCGGGGCGGACAGTGTGTGCGGTCAGCGTGGCCAGCCACACCAGTCGGCACACCGTGGAATCCCTCGCCGAAGCGGTACTCCCCCGGCTGCTGGAGCGGCGCGGCACGCTGGAGTCCGCGCTCGCCGCACCCCGAGACACGGCACCCTCTTCCGCCCCTGTACGGGACACCTCGCCGGCCGAGAAGCGCGAACTGGGGCCGGACTATCTGCAGTCGCTGGCCCGTGGGCTCGCGGTGCTGCGGGCGCTGGGAGCCGACCGCGGCCAAGGGATGTCGCTGACGGCCGTCGCCGAGGCGACGGGACTGGCACGCGCGACGGCACGGCGCTCGCTGCTGACGCTGGAACAGCTGGGGTATGTCGGCTGCGCCGGGCGGCAGTTCAGGCTGCGGCCGCGCGTGCTCGAACTCGGCTGTGCGCGCCTGTCCGGCCTCGGGCTGACCGATGTCGCCCAGCCCCACCTGTCCGATCTGGTGCGGCGGGTCCATGAGTCGGCGTCCCTGGCGGTGCTCGACGGCACCGACATCCGCTATGTGGCGCGCGTTCCGACCGTACGGATCATGAGCATCGACATCACGGTCGGCACGCGCTTCCCGGCGTATGCGACCGCTATGGGACGGGTGCTGCTCGCCGGACTCGCGCCCGGGGAGCGGCCCGCCGTCGGCGGCCGGCTGCCCGCGCTCACCGGACACACGGTGACCTCGGCCGATGAGCTCACCGCGCTGCTCGATCAGGTGGCGGCCGATGACCATGCGCTGGTCGACCAGGAGCTGGAGGAGGGGCTGCGTTCCCTGGCCGTCCCGGTGCGGGACGGCCAGGGCCGGGTGGTGGCCGCGGTGAATGTGGCGCAGCACGCGGGGCGCGGGACGCCCGAGGAGATGCGCCGGGCGATGCTGCCCGAGCTGCGTCAGGCGGCTCGGCTCATCGAGGCCGACCTTGCCGCGCTGGGGCCCTCACGCTGAAGCCGTCCCGCCGGGGCCCGGATTGGAGAGGCGTCAGCGGCCTGCCGGGTCGACGACTCTCGCCGAGAGTCCGTAGTCCAGCTCCACCCCGTCGACCAGCAGCGCCTCGACCGTACGCGTCGTCGGGTCGATGTCCGCCACCAGGCCCTCGCCCGAGTAGCGCGGGTAGCCGGAGGACCCGCGCTCGCCCGTGGCCTCGACGACGGCGGAGCGGATGGCGCTTGCGGCCAGGGAGGTGACATCGCCGCCCTTGACATGCTCGGGCACCAGGAGGATCTCGAAGCGCTGTGGATCTGTGCTCATGCAAGCGACGCTAGACACGCACGGCGCGGCCCGCATGTCGTCACGGCTGTGGCCCTGCCGGAGCCGTCTCCGGTCAGCTGGACTCGCGGTGGACGGCCCGCGCGCCCATCAGGTCGTGCCGCTCCTGCTCGGCGCCGGGGTCGCGCACGACCCGGTCGACGAGTTCGGCCAGCCGCCGACCGGTCACCATGTCGATCTGCACCGTGCTCAGCCGGGGCCGCAGCAGCCTGCCGAGCAGCAGATCGTCGGCCCCCACCACGGCCGTCTCGCCCGGGACATCGATGTCGGCGTCCTGGAGGGCGCGCATGAGGAGCATGGCGTACTCGTCGTTGTACGCGTAGACGGCATCGAGTCCCAGCCCGCGCCAGTCGGCGGCGAGGGCGGCGGCCGACTCCTCGGCGTACGACAGCGGCAGGGGTTCGATCCGGGCGCCGGTGTCCGCCGCGGCCCGCCGGGCCCCCTCGAGACGGGGGCCGGAGAAGAGCTCCGGGCCCGGCTCCCGCGGCATGACGACACCGATGGCGCGCCGGCCGCGCTCGACCAGATGGGCCACCGCGCAGTCGCCGATCTCGCGCTGGTCCATGACGAGGGAGAGCGCGCCCTCGACGCGGCGCGGACCGAGCGTTATGACGGCCTTCGCGCCGGAGCGCTTGAGGACCCCGACGCCGTGCGGGGTGAGCGCGACCTCGCCGAGCGAGACGACCGCCACGGGGCGCAGTTCGGCCCAGGCGCGGGCCGCCTCGTCGCCGTCGAGGCCGAGGCTGCCGTACTGCACGACGGTGTAGTCGAGACGGCGCAGCGCCCACTGGAGCTCGTTGAAGAAGCGGCTGTAGAGCGGCCCGCCCGGGACATGTGCGATGGGCAGCAGCACCGTCCGGGTGTGTCCGGCGCGCAGGCTGCGGGCCGCCGCGTGGGGCACATAGCCGAGCTCCTCGGCGGCCTCGCGGACGCGCCGACGGGTGGGCTCGCTGATCCGGACGGCAGAGGTGTTGTTGAGCACGTACGAAACGGTGGCCCGGGAAACTCCGGCGAGCCGGGCGACGTCGGCACTGGTGGGAACGGGGCGTTCGGCGAACTGCTTCGGTGTCTGGCTCATCGCCCTCGGAATCTTTCCAGAACGGTTCGGCACCAGGGCTGACGGATGGCCGGAAAACGAGTGCCACCCGGGTCCCGATCGCGCTGCGGTTCACCGGCAGCACCGGGATGTGCGCGCGCTCCGTCGTCGTCCCCGGTGTCCCGCTACCCTTCGGGTCGGCAGCAGCGCCCCGGCGGCGAAGGCCGCCAACTTCGGCTGGATCTCCGGTGTCCCGGCCGCCCGCGCCACGTTCAGGTGGCCGGCGCACTCCCGGACCGGGTGACGGTGCTGGTGTCGAACACGTAAAACGCCGCGCGCGACATGGGCGCGCCCGGCGCGCACCCGACCCGTACGGTTCGCTGAATACACCGCGTATCGGAATCACCACACCGGAAGGGCTCCAACGTGCAGCTGCACACCACCACTTGGGGTGAGGGCGACCGCGTCGCGCTCCTGATCCACGGCATCATGGCCGACCACCGCACCTGGCGCAGGGTCGGACCAGCCCTCGCCGAGCTCGGCTACCGGGTGCTCGCAGTCGACCTGCGCGGTCATGGCGCGAGCGGCCGGGCCGGCAGCTACACGCCCCAGGACTACGCGGACGACGTCATCGAGACCCTGCCGGCCGGCGCCCAGCTGGCCGTCGGGCACTCGCTGGGCGGTCTGACGCTCTCGCTGGCCGTGCGGCAACTCGCGCCGCAGCGTGCGGTGTACGCCGACCCCGCCTGGTATCTGCCGGACGGGGCAAGCGGCTTCCGACCGCAGTGGTTCACCCGGGCGAAGTCCTTCACCCGGGAACGGATCGAGGAGATGAATCCGCGCTGGGAGGCGGAGGACGTCGAGATCGAACTGGACAGTGTGCGGCTGTGGGACGAGGCGACGTCGTACGGTCTGATGGATGTCGCCGGCACGGATCTGCTGCCGGCCAAGCCCTTCGTCCCCTCGCTGGTGACGCTCGCCGACCCGAGCTCCCTCGTCTCCCGGGAGCGGGCCGAGCTGTTGCGGGAACGCGGCTTCGAGGTCCGCAGCGTCGCAGGCGCGGGCCACACCATCCACCGTGACGACTTCGAGGGCTTCATGGCCTCGCTGGAGGACTGGATCTGACGGCCGGCCGGCAGCCTGCTCCGCGGGCTCCCGCGGGACAAGGCCGCCGCCACGGCGCGCCAGGCGGGGCCGCTCGCGGAGGCCGGGGCTCGCCAGGAGGTCGTGGTCCAGGAGACCCGGGTCGCGGAGTTGGAGGCGCACCGGCGCGAGCAGCAGCTCCAGGCCGATGTCCGCAAGCCGGCCGACGCCACGGCGTACGAGAAGCGGACCCTTGCGGAGGCCGAGCGCGATGCCCGTATCTCGGCGGCGCAGGCCGAAGCGAAGGAGACCGAGCTGGCGAGTGCGGCGACCGCCACGGCGACCCGGGTGACGGGCGAGGCGGAGGCCGCGGCGAACCAGGCGCGCGGGCTCGCGGTGGCCGCGGCCGTCAAGGCGAAGGGCCTGGCGGAGGCGGAGGCCATCAAGGCGCGTGCGGCCGCGCTCGCCGAGAACCAGGAGGCTGTCGTCGCCCAGCAGCTGGCCGAGAAGTGGCCGGAGATCGTCGAGGCGGGCGCGGGCGCCTTCAGCAATATCGACCACATGGTGCTGCTGAACGGGGCCGACGGGATGTCGGACATGTTCGCGAAGGCGCTGACCATGGGCGGTACGGGACTGGGTCTTGCCCGGCAGCTGCTGGCGACCACGAACCCGGCGCCGACGAACCCGAGCGGCACGGTTTCCTCGAAGAACGGCGTGGCTCCGCCCGCGCCGCGCGCGGAGACGGTCCTGGAGAAGATCCCGGTGGTGGACGAGCCGAAGGGATGAGTCGGGCACCCGCCCCGCGGCAGCGATCGCGCAGGTCCTACCGTGGGGCGGGTGACGATCTTCCCTGACGCATTCGACGGGCCTTCCGATCTGCCCGGACGCAGTGGCCCTGCGGCCACGACCGAGGCGGAGGCCGCCGAGGCGGGACCGGTCCGCACCTCGTACGCCCCCGACCGCGACGGCGCTCCCGACCCGGGCGAGATCGTCTGGACGTGGGTGCCGTTCGAGGAGAACGACGGTCGCGGCAAGGACCGTCCGGTCCTGGTGGTGGCCCGTGAGGAGGCCGGGACGCTGCTGGCCGTGCAGCTCTCCAGCAAGCGCCACGACCGGGACCGTGAGTGGGTGGCGATCGGAGTCGGGCCGTGGGACCGCGCGGGCCGCGAGTCCTGGGTCGACCTGGACCGGGTGCTTCGGGTGCACGAGGACGGCATGCGCCGTGAGGCGTGCGCCCTGGACCGGCCGAGGTTCGACCGGGTCGTACGGCGGCTGCGGGAGCGCTACGGCTGGAGCTGACCTCCGCTACGGCTTGCGCCGGCCTGTACTACGGCTGGAGTCTGCCTGGCGTCGTGACTGGAGCCGGCCCGCCGCTACGACGGGAGCTGACCCGCGAAAGCGCTCCGGAAGGCGCCGAGCGTGGCGCCGGCGGCCGTACGGTCGAGGACTGCGAAGACGACCTGCTCGAAGTGCCCGGCGAACCGGCCGTCCCCGGTGAGCAAGGTGTGGAACGCGCCCGCGACCGCCGTGGGGACGTTGCGGAAGACCCCGCACCCCCAGGCCCCCAGCACAAGCCGCCGGTAGCCGCACTCGGCCGCCGTCTCCAGCACCCTCTCGGCCCGCGCGGCGAGGGCGGCCGGGATGCGGTGCGCCTGGTCGGGGCTGCGACTGGTGATCACCCCGGCGTTCGGCGCGGGCGAGGTCAGAAATCCCACGGCGTACGGCGCGTCGAGCAGCCGGCCACGGTCGTCGCGGAAGACCGGGACACCCGGAGAGTGAATCACCCGGTCGGTGTAGAACGGGCTGCGGTCGGCGCGGTGGTGCTCGTAGAACCCGGGGGCGCGCAGCAGCGTGGCGTAGAGCGCGGAGGCGCGGCAGAGAGCCTCCTCCTGAGCCTGTGCGCCGTTGAGATAGCCCCCGCCGGGATTGCGCGCCGACGCGAAGTTCAAAACGGCTACGGGTGAGCTGTCCGCGGCGGTCAGCCGGTGGGCCGCCTGGGTGCTGCTCTCGCCCGTGACCTCGAAGGACGTCGTACGGTGGGTGTCCAAAGCGACCTCTACGGCCTCGGGTCCGTACATCCGGGTGCCCGCAAGCGCGGTGGCCAGCTCCCGCCCGATCTCCACCCTCCGGCCGTCTTCGGCCAGGTAGTGACCCGTTTCGACGATCTCTTCGGTCTGTTTTGCGATCCCCCGCAGTCGTGCACTCATGACGGACATCGTCCTGATCCGCCGCGGCCAGGGCAATCAAATTTCTTACGTCCCACTGACAACACGGGCACTCTTGTGCGAACCGGCGGGCGTGGCCTTAGGTTGGCAGAGAGGCGTCGACAGGAGGACCTGACCATGCATCCCCCCAGGGCCGGCTACTACGGCCGGCCGATCGACCTGGACGAAGCGGAGGATCTGCTCCGATGTATTTGCTTCAAGACCGGCCCGCCCCGAGCCGTCGGTGTGGAGGTCGAATGGCTCATTCATGAGCTGGAGCGGCCCGAGCGCCCCGTCGCCGCCGATCGTGTCGCGGCGGCCCACGAACTGGTACGTGCCCTACAACTGAATTCGGTTCTGACCTTCGAACCGGGCGGCCAGCTGGAGCTCAGTTCTCCCCCCGCCGCCTCCCTGATGGAGTGCATCGACTCCACCGCCGCCGATCTGGACGCCGTACGCGCCGCGCTCCGCCCGGCAGGCCTCACTCTCACCGGGCTCGGCCTCGACCCCTGGCATCCTCCGCGCCGACTGCTCCACGAACCCCGCTATGACGCCATGGAGGCGTATTTCGACCGGACGGGTCCGTCCGGCCGCGCCATGATGTGCACCTCGGCCTCGATACAGGTGTGTCTGGACGCGGGCGAAGCGGAGCCGGGACCGCTCGGATACGGGAGACGCTGGCAGCTTGCGCATCTGCTGGGCGCGGTGCTGATGGCCGCGTTCGCCAACTCGCCCGCCCAGCAAGGGAGTCATACCGGCTGGCGGTCGACGCGGCAGGGCGTGTGGGCCGCACTGGATGCCGTACGTCCCCTGTCGCCGCCCCTGGACGAGGAACCGCGCGCCGCCTGGACCGCCCATGCCCTGGACGCACCGGTGATGTGCATCCGGACACCCGAGGGGCCATGGACGCTGCCGGACGGTCTCACCTTCCGCGAGTGGCTGCGCCACCGCGCTCCCAGGCCGCCGACCCGGGACGATCTGGACTACCACCTGTCCACCCTCTTTCCGCCCGTACGACCACGTGGTCACCTCGAACTGCGCATGCTCGACGCCCAGTCCGGCGAGGACGGCTGGCTGGTGCCGCTCGCGGTCACCACCGCCCTGTTCGACGACGCCGAGGCGGCGGAGACGATCTACCGCGCCGTCAAACCGCTTGCGGAGTACGGTGGTTCGCTGCCCGCCCCGCGCAATCCGCTGTGGGTCAACGCCGCCCGGCACGGGCTCGCCGACCCCGAACTGCACGCGGCCGCAGTGACCGCTTTCGCCGTCGCCCTGGAAGCGCTCCCCCGGATCGGCGCGTCCGACGCCGTACGGGACGCCGTCGCCGCATTCAATGAGCGCCATGTCCTGCGGGGCCGATGTCCCGCCGACGATCTGCGCATCCCCTCCCTGGGGAGTCTCGGGAAGGAACCGATCGCATGACCGAAGAACTCCGGCGCCGCGCCCTGGATGCGCTGACCGCCGCCCGAGCCCGTACGGCCACGCTCACCTCGTGCGTCGACGACCACGAGCTGACCGCCCAGCACTCACCGCTGATGTCCCCGCTGGTCTGGGACCTCGCGCACATCGGCAACCAGGAGGAGCAGTGGCTGCTGCGCACCGTCGGCGGGCGTGCGGCGCTGCGGCCCGAGATCGACTCCGTCTACGACGCCTTCGAGCATCCGCGCGCCCTGCGGCCCACGCTGCCGCTGCTCGCCCCCGCCGAGGCACGAATCTACGCATCCGACGTACGCGGCAGAGTCCTCGACATCCTTGAGCGCACCCCTCTGGAGGGGCGCCGCCTCGTCGATTCCGCCTTCGCCTTCGGGATGATCGCCCAGCACGAGCAGCAGCACGACGAGACGATGCTCATCACCCATCAGCTGCGCAAGGGCCCCGCGGCCCTCACCGCGCCCGAGCCGCCGGCGGGCAGCGCGCACGGTCTGCCCCTCGAAGTCCTGGTCCCCGGCGGCCCGTTCACCATGGGCACATCGACCGAGCCGTGGGCGCTGGACAACGAACGGCCCGCACACCAGCGGGTCGTACCGGCCTTCTTCATGGACACAATGCCGGTGACCTGCGGGGCGTACCAGGCCTTCATCGACGACGGCGGCTATACGGACCCCCGCTGGTGGGCGGCCGAGGGCTGGGACCAGATCCGGCAGCACAACATCGGCGCGCCGCTGTTCTGGCGGCGGGACGGCGGCCAGTGGCTGCGCCGCCGCTTCGGGGTGACCGAGCCGGTGCCCGCGGACGAGCCGGTGCTGCATGTGAGCTGGTACGAGGCCGATGCGTACGCCCGCTGGGCGGGACGGCGGCTGCCCAGCGAGGCGGAGTGGGAGAAGGCAGCCCGGCACGATCCGCACTCGGGCCGCTCGCGCCGCTTCCCGTGGGGCGACGAGGATCCGGCGCCTTCGCACGCCAACCTCGGCCAGCGCCATCTGCGGCCCGCCCCGGCCGGCAGCTATGCGGAGGGCGAATCGCCGCTCGGCATACGGCAGTTGATCGGCGATGTGTGGGAGTGGACAGCGAGCGACTTCCTGCCGTACCCGGGATTCGCCGCCTTCCCCTACCGCGAGTACTCCGAGGTGTTCTTCGGCAGCGCCCACAAGGTGCTGCGCGGAGGTGCCTTCGCCGTCGACGCAGTGGCCTGCCGCGGCACCTTCCGCAACTGGGACCTTCCGGTGCGCCGCCAGATCTTCTCCGGCTTCCGCACGGCACGGGACGCGACCCCCGCGGAGGCGTCATGAGCGCGCAGACCCGGCCTCCCGCCCGAGGGAGGGTTCGCTGATGTGCCGCCATATCGCCTACCTCGGACCCGCACTGCCGCTCGGGCAGCTGCTCGTCGAGCCCGCCCACGGTCTGTTCCGGCAGTCCTGGGCTCCGCGCCGGCAGCGCTACGGAACGGTCAACGCCGACGGGTTCGGCGTCGGCTGGTACGCCGACGGCGACCCGGTGCCGGCCAGATACCGGCGCCCGGGCCCCATCTGGGCCGACCTCTCCTTCGCGGATCTCGCCCGGGTCGTCCGCAGCGGGGCGGTACTCGCCGCCGTACGCGACGCCACCGAGGCGGGCGCGGACGGCGAGGCGGCGGCCGCGCCATTCGCCTCCGGGCCCTGGCTGTTCAGCCACAACGGCGCGGTCAGGGGCTGGCCCGGCACACTGGCCCCGCTCGCGCTGACACTGCCCGCCGCCGAGCTGCTCTCCCTGGAGGCGCGCTGCGACTCCGCGCTGGTGTGGGCGCTGGTGCTGCACCGGCTGCGCGACGGCGACGAGCTGGGCCAGGCGCTGGCCGACACGGTCCTTGAGGTCGCCGAGGCCGCGCCGGACTCCCGGCTCAATCTGCTCCTCACCGACGGCGAGACGATCGCCGCGACGGCCTGGGGCGACACCCTCTGGTATCTCGCCGAGCCCGGCCGCCGCACCGTGGTGGCCTCGGAGCCCTATGACGACGATCCGCACTGGCGCGAAGTCCCCGACCACACCCTGCTGGCGGCGACCCGCACCGACGTCCTGCTGACCCCGCTCAAGGAGCCCACTGCGTGAGCCCGTTCCTGCTGACCCGAACCCTGCCCGAGGACGCCACGGACGCCGCCCTGCGCGCGGATGTGCTGCACGGGCTGACCCGTACGCCCAAGGCCCTGCCGCCCAAGTGGTTCTACGACGCCCGCGGCAGTGAGCTCTTCGAGGAGATCACCAGGCTCCCCGAGTACTACCCGACCCGTGCCGAGCGGGAGATCCTGATCGACCGAGCCGCCGAGATCGCCGCGGCGAGCGGTGCGCGCACCCTGGTGGAGCTGGGCTCGGGATCCTCCGAGAAGACTCGGCATCTGCTGGACGCGCTGCCCGGGCTGCACAGCTATGTGCCGGTCGATGTGAGCGAGAGCGCCCTGACCGGCGCGGCCGAGGCGCTGCTCGAGGAGCGGCCCTCACTCAACATCCATGCCCTGATCGCCGATTTCACCCACGATCTCGCCCTCCCGGACACTGAGGGACCGCGTCTCGTCGCATTCCTCGGCGGCACGATCGGCAATCTGCTGCCCGCCGAGCGTGCGGCGTTCCTGAGGTCCGTGCGCTCGCTGATGAACCCCGGCGACTCGCTGCTACTGGGGACGGATCTGGTGAAGGACGAAGAGGTCCTGGTGCGGGCGTACGACGACGCGGCCGGGGTGACGGCCGCGTTCAACAAGAACGTTCTCTCGGTCCTCGCCCGGGAACTGGGCGCGGACGTCGACCCCGACGACTTCGATCATGTGGCGCTCTGGGACCGGGAGGAGGAGTGGATCGAGATGCGGCTGCGGGCGCGCTCCGCCCTGACCGTGAAGATCCCCGAGCTGGATCTCGCGGTGCCCTTCGAAGCGGGCGAGGAGATGCGTACGGAGGTGTCGGCGAAGTTCCGTCAGGAGGGCGTCCGCAGTGAACTGGCGTGCGCCGAGCTGGAGTTGACGAACTGGTGGACGGACACGGAGGGCCGATTCGCGCTCTGTCTGGCGACGGCCAGCTGAGCGGCCCGGGCCAGTGAGCGGCGGTCGGGGAAGCTCGACGCGGGGATGACCGGCAGCAGCCGGATCTCCGCGGTGAGCCCGCCGGCCGCCGCGACCCGCCACAAGGACGCGCCGAGCGAGTCGTCGCCGACGAACGCGGCGGCGCCGGTGGGCAGATAGCTGATGCGTACGGGCTGGACGGCGGCCCCCGCGTCCAGCGCGGCCTGGAAGACGGCGGGCCTGAAGCGGCCCTGGGCCCGGCCGCACCAGGTGGAGCCTTCGGGGAAGGCGATGACGCGCGCTCCGCCGGCCAGCGCGGACGCCATCTCGCGCACGGTGCCGGGCAGCGTACGCAGCCTGTCGCGCTCCAGGAAGAGGGTGCCGCCGCGGGCGGCGAGCGGCCCGAGCAGCGGCCAGCGCCGGACCTCGCTCTTGGCCAGCATCCGTCCGGGCAGGGTGGCCGCGATCAGTGGTATGTCCAGCCAGGAGATGTGGTTGGCGACGACCAGAGCGCCCCGGGGGCCCGGCCCACCGGTGATCCGTACGCGTACGCCGAACGCGCGTACCACCGTACGCGCCCAGCGGCGGGTCAGCAGGTCCCGGACCGGGGTGCCGAAGAGGGCGCCGAGCAGCGCGGCCGCCGGTGCGAGGAGCACGCCCGCGAGCACCACCAGCGTCCCGGCCAGCAGCCGGGCAAATGCCCTGAGCCGGCCGGCCGCAGGTCCCTGGTGGGTGGCGCAGCCCGGCGGGGTGCAGGGCGCGCTGGGCAGCCAGACGCTCATCGAACAGGGGCGAGGGAGAGGAAGTGCCGCAGATAGCGGGGGTTGGTGCGGCGCAGCGAGAGCAGCACATAGAGGTCCGCGACGCCGAAGTCGGGGTCGTGGGCGGGGGCACCGCAGACCCAGGCGCCGAGCCGCAGATAGCCGCGCAGCAGGGCGGGGAGCTCGGTGCGGCCTTCGGGGCGGGTGACGGTGTCGGGGTTCCAGAGCTTGTGGGGGGTGACCCAGTACTCCTCGGGGGCGAGGTTCTTGGCCTTCACGGTGTCCCAGGTGGCGGCCGCGAGGGTGCCGCCGTCGGCGAGCGGGATCGAGCAGCAGCCGGCCAGCCAGTTGTGGCCGGTGCGGGTCATATAGCGGGCGAGCCCGGCCCAGATGAGGGCGATGACGGCGCCGTTGCGGTGCAGCGGGTGCACACAGGAGCGGCCGACCTCGACGAGGTCGTCACGGATCGGGCCGAGCCTGGCCAGGTCGAACTCGGTTTCGGAGTAGAGGCGGCCGGCCACCCGGGCGGCCTCCGGCGGCAGCAGCCGGTAGGTGCCGACGACCTCGCCGGTCTCGGCCTCGCGCACCAGCAGGTGGTCGCAGTACGCGTCGAAGGCGTCGATGTCCAGACCCGGCTCGGGCCCTTCGAGTCGGGCGCCCATCTCACCGGCGAACACCTGGTGGCGCAGCCGCTGCGCGGCGCGTACGTCCTGCTGGTCCCGGGCGAGCGAGACCACATAGCGAGGTTGCTCGCCATCGGCGAGCGGCGCGGGCGCGGGCAGGGGGATGGAAAGCTGGGCGGGGGCGGGGACGACAGTTGGCGATGCGGGCATGACGCTCTCCTGTGCCGGACGGAAGGAAGGACCGCCGGGTGCGGCAGCCCGGCTCCTTACTTCTTCCGTGGTCGGCTGGATTCGACATGACAGCCCGGCGGAGAGTGGATGTGCGAAGGCTTAATGCCGGGGAATGCGGTGCCATGGATACGGCACGGAGGGTAATGGGTGCCTTCCGGATCGGGCGGGTCAGTGCGGCGTCAGCGCCGCGGTGATGCGCTCGGATGCTGTGCGCGCCGCGCGCCCGGGGTCCTGCCCCTGCAGTACGGCCGTCATATAGGGCTTGATCGGGTTGTCGGCCTCGACATCTGCCCACTGCGGCGAGTTGGGCGTCGCCCTGCCCCGCGCGGCGCCCGCCGCCATGGCCGCCGTACTCTCGTCGCCGCCGATGACGCCGGCGAGAGTGGACTTGTTGGGCACGTAGTGCATCGTACGGGCGAGGTCGGTCTGCCACTTCCTGCTCGCGAGGGCCTTGACGACCTCGATCGCGGCGGCCCGCTCGCCCGCGTGCTTGGGCACGATCAGATCGGAGCCGCCGGTGAAGACGGCGCCGGGCGCGGCGGCCGTCTTGCCCGGTACGGGGAAGAAGCCGAGTCTGCCCTTGAGGCCGGGGTTGGCGTTCTCGATGACGGTGGCCGCGCTCGGCACGGCGATCATCTGCGCGACCTTGCCCTGGGCGAAGACCTCGGCCTGCGGCGGGGTCTCCTCGTCGCCGTCCCGGGGCCCGTCGCCGTGCGACTGAAGCTTCTTGTAGAAGGCCATGCCGCGCAGGGCCGCGGAGGTGTTCAGCGCGCCCTGCCAGCCGGCTGCCTTCTCGACGGCCAGCTGTCCGCCCTCGTCCCAGATGAAGCCGGCGAGGGTGTACCAGTCCTGGCCGGAAAGGTAGATGCCCTGGATGCCGCCGTGGTTGAGCTTCTCGGCGTCTTCGAGCCACTCGGCACGGGTTCTGGGGGGCCGGCTGATCCCGGCGCCGGCGAAGAGGTCCTTGTTGTAGATGACGATGCGGTTGGCGGCGTACCAGGGAATGCCGTACTGCGAGCCGTTGATGCTGCCCGGTTCGGCGAGGCCGGGCAGCCATTCCTCGTTGCCGAGGTCCCGTACCGATTCGAGGGTGAGGTCGTGCAGGGCGTCGCTCTCTGCGTACTGGGCGACCTGGGTATTGCCCACCTCGATGACGTCCGGAGCCTTGTTGCTCTTCAGCGCGTCGGTGACCTTCTTGCCGATGCCCGTCCACTCCTGGAAGGTGAACTTCAGCTTCACGGAGGGGTGGTCCTTCTCGTATGCGGTGGTGAAGCGCTTGAGGAAGTCGTCGGAGACGCTGTCCTTCATCAGCCAGATGCTGACGGTGCGCTTCTGGGGTCCGGCACCCGGGACCATTCCGCAGCCATCGAGCAGGAACGCGGACACGAGCGCGAGCGAGCACAAGCGGGAGCGGTTCTTCACGGCGGTCACCTTCGGCGTGGGAGCACGGGAGCGTGAACCCGACATGGGGGGGAAGCGCGCTCCGCGCTCGCACGGGTGTGGCTGGAGTTTGGTATGTACCAAAGAGCCGGTCAACCCCTCGAAGGTGCCGCGGACCGAGACCGATGGGCGGACGCGTGCCCGGCATCCGCCCATCGGCGCAGGGTCACCGGCCGCCCGGCACCGTGTCCTCGAAGCGCGTCCCGGCCGCCCGACAGGCGGCGACCTTGGCGCTGACCTGCGCGGGCGTCAGCACCTTGTCCTTCACATGCAGGACGTAGTCGACCTTCTGGTGGTACGCACGCGCCGTGGTGCTGCTCTGTCCCGCCAGGTCGATCAGCCACTGGTTGAAGTTGATGGACATGGGCCGCTCGGGCAGATAGCGGGCGCCATGCCGGCCGAACCGCCGGCCGTCGATGTAGTACGTGATGTTGCTGTTGTCGATGGTGACGACGAGGTCGTGCCAGCCGGCATAGCTCGCCCGGACCTCGGAGTGCTGGTTGACCGCCTCCCAGGGGTCGGGCCGGTAGGTCTCCCACGAGGTGGTGTAGAGGATGTTGGCCGGCTCACCCCAGCCGCCGTTGGGGAGATACTCGAAGTCGTACTCGGCGTAGTCGTCCGCCATCGGGGCCGTGAGGTCGTTGATGGTGAAGAACGCCTGGACGAGGTGGTCGCCGTCGGGTCCCGACGTGGGCGCGTCGGAGAACTTCACCCTGGCCGCGTAGGTGCCGTTCTTGAACTTCATGGCCTTGGTGAGGACTTCGGTCTGCTTGGTGGACTCGCCGGTGCCCGCCGTGGAGGTCTCGAGGTTCATGACCGAGTTGGTCCCCTCCTCGGCGAAGGTGACGTTCTCCGGGGCCCAGGTCGCACCGGGCACACCGGGGCCGCCGGAGTTGGAGCGCACGTTCCAGCCGTGGGCCCCGATCGCCGGGTCGGTGTACGAGGTGTAGTTGAAGTCGTCGAAGAGCGTGGCCGCGTCGGCGACCTGCTCCGGGGCGGCAGCGGCGGGCAGCGCGGTCAACGCCGCGCAGCCGAGGCCCGCCACCGCTGTGGCGGCGATGGCGACGCGAATGCGCAGGGGGCTGTGACTCATGGGGGGTTTCCTCTCCGGCCCGGGGAAGGCGAGGTTCCAGTCCATACCGCGGACGGCCGTGCCGGACACGGAGGCAGGGCCGCACCAGCTGCCGGATCGTCTGACTCGTCACTGGGCCACCTCGAAAGAGAGCTGACCAATTGGTTAACTGACCAGTGTGACTAGAAGGTGGCATGGACCAATGTCGTCGTCAAGGGCCTTGAAATCATGGGCGGTTAAGGAACCGCCGAGCTTGGACACTGGTCAGAATACTGTTTACCACCTGACCAGTTGGCGAG
The DNA here is from genome assembly GCF_050936555.1 of Streptomyces sp. CA-135486. Taxonomy (NCBI): domain Bacteria; kingdom Bacillati; phylum Actinomycetota; class Actinomycetes; order Kitasatosporales; family Streptomycetaceae; genus Streptomyces; species Streptomyces sp. CA-135486. The sequence continues at coordinate 3,147,433 of NZ_JBNJMM010000002.1, read as the reverse complement.
GTCAACGACGATCTCGGGGCACTCTCAGCCCGGCAGTGACGGAGGCAACGCGCTGGCGTCGACGGGGGGTTGAAGCACCTCCGCTCCCGGCGGGACCAGGCGCAGCGTGCGCTCCGTCCATGCCGAGACGGCCAGAGCGGGGGCCTGCAGCAGTGCGTTCCCTTCGGGGGCGGCCAGCAGCAGATAGACGAAGTCGCAGGTACGGGGTGTCCTGCCCGGCCAGATCCTGACGTCGCCCTCCCCCGTCGGATGGAAGAGCCCTTCGATGAGCAGATCACGGGCGAAGCACCAGTCGACGGGGTCGTCGGTGTCGGTGTGGAAGGCGAGATGGACGGCGTACGGATCCTCGGTCCGGTAGACCAGCCGCGCGGCCACAGGAACGGTTCGCCCGGCCTCCAGGACGAACTGGCAGACCACTTCACGCTCGACCGTCCGGTGCCCGCCGCTTCTCGGCCGACGCCCTCGCTGCGGCACGGACGCTCTCCTCACCCCTGAGTGTGCTCTCTGACGGAAAGTGAACGAAACAGCGCGGGGGCGTGGGTAGGGTCCGTGATCCATGGGTTCGCTTATGCCGCTTAAACACGCTGAAGGGGCGACCGGGCCGGATGACCGAGGGCAATGAGCAGCTGAGACGGGCTGTCACGGAGTCCGGGTACTCCTATGCCCAACTGGCCAGGGAGATAAGGATGGTTGCCGCGCGGAGCGGGACGAGGCTGCGTACCAACTCGTCCGCCGTCGCGCACTGGGTCGCAGGCACCCAGCCCCAGCCGAACGCGGCCGGCGTTGTGGCCGAGATCCTGTCCCGGAGACTGGGACGAGTCGTCACGCCAGAACAACTCGGTCTGACACGCGCGCCGGAGACGGACGGTCAGCGTCTCGGTCTCGACATGGCACAGGATCCGGTCGACGCGTTCACCCTGCTGGGACGGGGCGACATCGAGCGCAGCGACTGGATCGGCTCGGCCGCCTACTCCGTCCCCGCCGCCGCGCTTCCCGCCGCCGCGCTTCCCGTGGCCGCGGCCACCGTGCCGCGGCCGCGCGACCCCGCCGCCGTCCGGTTCCCGGGCACCGCGGGCGCGGGCGAGATCCAGGCGGTGCGGGAAATGACCACGCTGTTCACCGCCATCGACGAACGGCACGGAGGACAGCACGGCCGCTCCGCCGTCGTGCAGTATCTGGTCTCGGACGTGGCCACTCTGTGCCGTGCGCGCTTCCGCACCGAGGCACACAAGCTGCAGATGCTCTCGGCCGCCGCATGCGTGGCGTACCTGGCCGGGTGGAAGGCGTACGACGCGGGCGAGGCGGGGCTCGCCCAGCGCTACTACCTCCAGGCCTTCAAGCTCACCCGGGAAGCCGGCAACGATCTGCACACGGCGTTCATTCTGCGTGTCCTGGCCCACCACGGCATGGAGACGGGGCGCGGCGAGCACACACTGGACCTCATCGACACGGCCCTGCACCTGGTGACGGGACGCACCGACCCGGCCTCCGAATCGCTGTACGTCGTCACCCGTGCGCGCGCCCTCGCCATGGCCGGCCGAGGGAGGGAGGCGATCGCCGAAGCAGCCCGCGCTGCCCGGCTGGTGGCCGGGGCCGACCAGCAGGAGATGCCGTTCTGGGCCGCGCTGTGGGGACCGGCCAATGCATGCGTAGGCACCCACACGGCCAAGACCGCTGAGCTGCTCGGCGACTTCGGCATCGCCGAGCGCCACTTCTCCCAGGCCGTCTGGAACAGCTCGGACTCCAAGCACCAGCGCATCACCGCGCTGAGCATCGCGCATGCGGGATCCATGCAGTGCCGGCAAGGACATGTGGAGCGGGCCTGCGCCACCTGGGGCGAGGCACTGGAGCTCATGGACGGCATGCGTTCCGCGCGCATCACACGAGCCGTGCGGAACATGCGCCGAGACCTTGCGCCCTTCACGCGGCGCAGATCCCACGCAGCGGTGGAATTCGACGAACGTGCCCGACTGTGGCTGGCAGGAGACCACGCGTGACGCATTCGAGCGAGCACCACGTCAAGGGCACGGCACCGGCACCGCATCCCTCGATGGCGCGCGTCGCCGCGGCCGGTTCAGTCGGCACCGTCATCGAGTACTACGACTTCTTCATCTACGGGAGCGCCGCGGCCCTCGTCTTCGGACCGGTCTACTTCCCGAACTTCTCGCCCACCGCCGGCACACTGGCCGCGTTCGCCACCTTCGCCACCGGGTTCCTCGCCCGCCCCGTGGGCTCCCTGCTCTTCGGACACATCGGCGACCGGCACGGGCGCCGCACGGTCCTGCTCATTTCCGTTCTCACCACCGGACTCGCGACCGTCTTCATCGGCCTGCTGCCCGGTTACGCAACCCTCGGCATAACGGCCCCCCTCCTGCTGACGCTGCTGCGTATCGTCCAGGGCCTTGGCCTGGGCGGTGAGTGGAGCGCGGCCGTACTCCTGGCTTCCGAGCACGCACCGCCCGGGCGCCGCGGCCTGTGGGCCGGTTTCCCGCAGACCGGACCCACCGTCGGCTTCGTGCTCGCCAACGGCGTGATGCTTTCCATGACCGCGACGCTGACGAACGAGCAGTTCCGCGCGTGGGGCTGGCGGGTCCCCTTCCTCTGTGCGGGCGCGCTGACTCTCGTCGGCTACATCCTGCGCTCGAAGGTCGACGAGACACCGGCCTTCCTCGACCTCACCGCTCGCCGCATTCTGGTCCGGGCGCCCCTGGCCCCGCTGATGCGCCACCACTGGCGGCGCGTGCTGCTGGTGGCCGGTGCCGTCACCGCCGCCTACGCCGTCAACTACGCGGCCACCACCTGGGCCCTGTCCCAGGCCACCGGGCCCCTCGACCTGGACCCGACCGACATGCTGCTCTGCCTGATGGGGGCGATGGCGGTGATGGGGGTTGCCACCCCGCTGGCCGCGGTACTGGGCGACCGGTACGGGCGGCGCACGCTCAGCCTGCTGGGATGCGGCGCGATGGCGCTGGGCATCGTGCCGTATCTGGCGATGCTGCAGACCGGGCGGGTGGGGATGATCCTCGTGGGCACCTCGATGATTCTGCTCGCCGTGATCACGATGCTCGGGGTGCAGGGCGCCTACATTCCCGAGCTGTTCGAGCCGCAACTGCGCTGTACCGGCACCGCCTTCGCCTACAACATCGGAGCAGTACTGGGCGGCGCGCTCACCCCGCTGGTCGCGACCCGGCTCACCACGACAGCCACCGGACTGCCGTGGCCGGTCGCCTTCTATCTGCTGGCCCTGTGTGCGCTGAGCACCCTCTGCTTCGTGCTGCTGCCTGACACCCAGGCCGCACCGGAACCCGGCCGGCTCGCTCAGCGCTGACCTGGGGACAAAGGAACCTCGCCGGGCGGCAGCCCGTATCCTCTGGGGCCAATGGCTCAGGGGGAGGACCAAGATGGACGACGACCGGTCTCCTGGAACGGCGCTCAAGCGGGATCGGGTCCGCGCTTATCTGCTCGCCCTGGTCGAGGAGCGCCGTCCCGGCGACGCCATACCTTCCGAGCGCACGCTCAGCGCCGAACTGGGCGTCTCCCGGCCGACCCTGCGCGCGGCCGTCGACGAACTCGTCGCCACCGGACGGCTCGTACGCGAACACGGCCGCGGCATGTTCGTCGCCCCCGCCAAAGTCACCCAGGAACTGATCGCCGGGAGCCATCCGGCCGCGGCCCCGCCGGCTCCCGGCGCCTGGACGAGCCGGGTTCTCGAGTTCCGTACCGTCACCGCCGGCGCCCGCATCGGCCGTCGGCTGAAGGTCTCGCCCGCCGCCCAGCTGGTGCATGCGGCACGGCTGCGGTTCGTCGACGGCACGCCCATCGCGCTGGAGTATCTCCACATCCCCGCCGAGCTGGTGCCCTCACTCACCCCGGAGCAGCTGGAGGCGGGTTTCTACCTGCATCTGCGCGAGGCGCGCAAGGTGGTGATCGCCCAGGCGGTGCAGTCGATCGAGCCGACCGTGCTGAGCGAGGACGAGGCCGGGTTGCTCGGTGTGCCGGTCCTTTCCCCCGCTCTGCTGTTCGACCGCGTCACCTGTGACGGCGCCGGCCGGCCCGTGGAGTACGTGCGGTCCCTGTACCGCGGCGACCGGTACCGCATCGTCTCCCGGCTGGCGCTCGGGCCCGCCTCCGACGACCGTCCCGCCCCCGACGCCTCGCGCGCCGCGTCCTGGTGGGGCACGGTGGAGTGAACGCACTGAGAGGAGCGCGGCACACATGACGAATCACACCTACCGGGTCACCGAGATCGTCGGCACCTCGCCGGACGGCATCGACCAGGCCATCCGCAACGGCATCAGCCGTGCGAACCAGACCCTCCGGGGACTCGACTGGTTCGAGATGACCGAGGTCCGCGGCCAGATCGTCGACGGGCACATCGAGCACTGGCAGGTCGGTATCAAGGTCGGGTTCCGCCTCGAGGAGGGCTGACCGGCCGACGGCGCCGGAGACCGGGGCGACGGATCAGGTGCGGCCCTCCCGCTCCTGCGCGGCCTTCATCGCCTCGGTCGCGGTCGCCCATGTGGCCCGTACGACCGGGAATCCGGCCCGCGCCGCCTCGTCGCACACCAACTCGTCGTCGTCCACCAGCATCCGGATCTCCCGGTCGCGGCCCAGCCGCCGCAGGACCTCCAGCTTGGTGGCGCGCGCGGGCCTGCGGTCGTCGTTGCGCCGCATGAACACCTTGCCGTTCGGCAGGCCCTGCTCGGCGAGCCACGCCAGGGTGTCCCGGCGGCACCGCTCCGGCCTGCCCGTGAGATACACGACCTCGCACTCCTCGGCCGCCTCCAGGCACATCCCGATGCCCTTCGCCAGCGGCGGGTCCTCGGGGGCCGCCGCGAAGAAGGCGTTCCAGTCGCGCGGCCTGCGCTCCAGGAAGTGCTGCCGGTGTCCCGAGTCGGCGAGCGTTCCGTCCAGATCGAATACGGCCAGTGGCCTGGTGTTTCGCGTCACGGCCCCAGCGTAGGGAATCCTCGCGCGGCGCAGGCGTTGAATCATGCGTGAGCGCATTGATCGAGTCGACCCGGATCTCCGTACTGGACCGATCCCGTGTCCGCGAAGGCCAGGACGGTCCACAGGCACTGCGCGACACGGTGCGGTTCGCTCAGGAGCTGGAGGCGCTCGGCTACCACCGCCTCTGGGTCTCGGAGCACCACAGCGTGCCCGGCGTGGCGGGTTCCGCGCCGACCGTCCTCGCGGCCGCCGTCGCCGCAGCGACGTCGACGATCCGGGTCGGCACGGGCGGCGTGATGCTGCCCAACCACCAACCGCTCGTCGTGGCCGAGCAGTTCGGGGTCCTGGAATCGCTCTTCCCCGGCCGGATCGACATGGGGCTCGGCCGCTCGGTGGGCTTCACGGACGGCATACGCAAGGCACTCGGCCGGGAGAAGCAGGACGCCGAGGACTTCGCCGGGCAGCTGACCGAGCTGCTCGGCTGGTTCGACGGCGGGCATTCCGCGCATCCGCAGGTACATGCGCGCCCCGCCGAGGGCCTGCGGGTCCCGCCGTATGTGCTCGCCGTCGGCGGGAGTGCGGCCATTGCCGCCGGGGCCGGTCTGCCGCTGGTGATCGGCGACCTCCGGGGCCGCGACCGGATGCTTTCGGCCATCGACCGCTACCGCCGGGGTTTCCGGCCGTCGGTCTGGTCCGAGGTGCCGTATGTCGTCGTGTCGGGCACGGTCGCGGTGGCAAGGACGCAGGAGGAGGCACGCCGCCTGCTGATGAGCGAGGCCTGGTCCATGGCGTACTCCCGCACGCACGGGGTGTTCCCGCCGCTCGCTCCGCCGGAGCGGATCGAGGCGCTGTCGATGACGGCCAAGGAGCGCGAGTTCTACGAGTCCGGGCTGAAGGGCCATATCGCGGGCACCGAGGAGCAGGTCACGGAGGCGCTGGAGGCGGTCGTCAAGGACAGCGGGGCCGACGAGGTGCTGGTCACCACGAGTACGTACGACCGTGGCGCGCTGCTGGACTCCTTCCGCCGGCTGGCGCACATCGCCGACCTTGCGGGCGCCACCGCGGTGCACAGCCGGAGCACCGGGCTGACCAGCGCGGACGTCTAGAATCGTCCGCCACCGGTCTGCATCCTGCCGATGTCGAGTTGCTGATGCGGCAGTTGCACGGACAGGCGGAGGTGGCGCGGGCGCCCCGGCGGAGGTGGCGCGGGCGGACGGCAGCCGCACCGCGCCGTATCTCCTCCGGTCCCTGACCCGAGGGAACGGAGTCCCGGCCGGACAGGACCTATGCCGCCGTGTCGAAGGTGTAGTGCGGCGTGTGGTCCAACATGTCCGCGGGTGTTACGTCGTTCCACGGGCGCATCGTGTCGTTGAGGTCCACGACATTGGCCGTGCCGGCGGCCGGGAGGTAGGGCGAGCCGGGGTGGCGCGCCTGCCAGTCGGCCCAGAGCTTGTCTATGAAGGCGTGATGCAGCCAGAACACCGGGTCGTTCGGGGAGACGCCGGTGGCCATCTGACCGCCGACCCAGACGTGCACCCGGTTGTGCAGATTGACGCCGCGCCAGCCCTCGAGGTGGTTGCGGAAGCTGTTCGACGCGCTGTTCCACGGCGGGGCGTCATAGGTCGTCATGGCGAGTACGGAGTCGACCTCGGCCCTGGTCGGCAGCTGCTGTCCGCCGGCGCCGAGGTCCCGGCGCAGAAAGCCGCGGCCGTCCACCCTGACGTTCACCGGCCACCTGCCGGAAGCGAAGGCGAACGGGCCTTCCATCACCTGGCCGTCCCTGCTGCGGCCGGTGCCGCCGAGGAAGTCGGGCGCCCACAGCGAGGATGCGGCGGTGCGGTCCGCGGTCCAGTCCCAGTACGGGAGCGCCACCGAAGGGTCGACGGCCTGGAGCGCCTGCTCGAACTGGATGAGGAATCGGCGGTGCCAGGGCAGGAAGGAAGGCGAACGGTGCCCGACGCGGTTCCCGTTGTCGGTGTCGCTCATGATGAAGCCGTTGTGGGTGGTGACGAAGGTGTCGTACTGCCCATTGCGCTTGAGCGCGATCAGCGCGTCGACGAAGCGCCGCTTCTCGGTGGCGGTGAGCTGGGCCTGGTTCTTGCGTACGGTCATGGCGGTGCTCCCGGATCAGACGACGGCGAGGGGGACGAGCTGGGCGCCCTGGAGTTCCCGTACGGCGGCGCGGGCCACGGCGCGGGGCGTGGCGAACGTCTCGTAGTGGTTGACGACGCTGATCCAGGTGCCGTCGGCGTTGCGCATGACGTGCAGTTCCTCGCCGTCTATGCGGACCGTGTAGCCGCCCCCGTGCCCGCCGTGGCCGCCGTGGCCTCCACCGTGTTCGTCGTGTCCGCCGCCCGGCGAAGGCGCGCCCTGTATACGACGGCCCTGGTAGACCTCGTCGAAGGACGCGGGATCGGCGGTGGACGCAGACCGCGCGGCAGCGGCGGCGGTGCCCGCTACGCCGAGAGCGGCGGCCGCTCCTGCGACCGCGCCCAGGGCGCGTCGGCGGGTGATTTCAGGCATGGCAAAACCCCCAGAGATTGCAGTGGTTCGGTCAGTCACCGGCGTGGTCGGTCGCCGTGACCTGGCCATGCCTACCGGTTGACCCGAGTCCCGCTGAAATCTCCGGGTATTGGTTGGCTACTAAGCGGACATGTCAAGATATGCAGTGCAGAGTTGAACAAAGTTGATCTTACTGTCCGCGCGCCCGCGCGCCACCAAAAGCGTAAATCCTCCGGCCAATGAGGCAGTTGTGTGAATAGTTTGTTGCCGGAGGCGGGGAAGCGTGGTCGGCCTCACACCGGAAAGCTGACCGGAACCCCGCCTCAGCGACGTGCCTTCCGGGTGGCCCGCAGCCACTCCTTGTTCATCGCCGCGATCGACGGCAGCGGGATGCCCTTCGGGCAGGCGGTGGCGCATTCGCCGGTCAGCGTGCAGCCGCCGAAGCCCTCCTCGTCCATCGTCGCGACCATGTCGAGCACCCGGCTCTCGCGCTCCGGTGCGCCCTGCGGCAGCACATTGAGGTGGTTGATCTTCGCCGAGGTGAACAGCATCGCCGAGCCGTTGGGGCAGGCCGCGACGCAGGCGCCGCAGCCGATGCACTCCGCGTGCTCGAAGGCGAAGTCGGCGTCCGGCTTCGGGACGGGCGTCGCGTGCGCCTCGGGAGCGGCACCGGTCGGGGCGCTGATGTAGCCACCCGCCTGGATGATCCGGTCGAAGGCGGACCGGTCCACGACGAGGTCCTTGACCACCGGGAAGGCGGCGGCCCGCCACGGCTCCACGTCGATGGTGTCGCCGTCGTTGAAGGAGCGCATATGGAGCTGGCAGGTGGTGGTGCGCTCCGGGCCGTGTGCGTCTCCGTTGATGACCAGGCTGCACGCGCCGCAGATGCCCTCGCGGCAGTCGTGGTCGAAGGCGACCGGATCCTCACCGCGCAGGATGAGCTCCTCGTTGAGGGTGTCGAGCATCTCCAGGAAGGACATGTCGCGGGAGATTCCGTCCACCTCGTAGGTGGACATGGCACCGTCGGCGTCGGCGTTCTTCTGCCGCCAGACGCGCAGGTTGAGCTTCATGCGTAGCTCCGCTGAGTGGGGTGTACGTACTCGAAGACAAGGTCTTCCTTGTGCAGGACGGGAGCCGACTGCGTACCCGCGAACTCCCAGGCGGCGGCGTACGAGAACTCCTCGTCCCGCCGGGCGGCCTCGCCGTCCGGGGTCTGGGACTCCTCGCGGAAGTGGCCGCCGCAGGACTCGGACCGGTGCAGCGCGTCGAGGCACATCAGCTCGGCGAGCTCCAGATAGTCGACGATGCGGTTCGCCTTCTCCAGCGACTGGTTGAACTCCTCACCGGTACCCGGCACCTTGATACGGCGCCAGAACTCCGCGCGGAGCTGCGGGATGCGGTCGAGCGCCTTGCGCAGGCCCTCGTCCGTGCGCGCCATGCCGCAGAACTCCCACATGAGCTCGCCGAGTTCGCGGTGGAAGGAGTCGGGCGTGCGGTCGCCGTTTACGGACAGGAGCAGGCTCAGCCGGTCCTCGGTCTCGGCGAGCACCTCGGCCACCGCCGGGTGCGAGGCATCCACCTGCTCGCCCATCGGGTTTCGCGCCAGGTAGTCGTTGATCGTGGACGGCAGCACGAAGTACCCGTCCGCCAGGCCCTGCATCAGCGCCGAGGCACCCAGCCGGTTCGCGCCGTGGTCCGAGAAGTTGGCCTCGCCGATGGCGAAGAGGCCCGGGACGGTCGTCTGCAGGTCGTAGTCGACCCAGAGTCCGCCCATCGTGTAATGCACGGCGGGATAGATCCGCATCGGCACCTCGTACGGATTCTCCGCGGTGATCCGCTCGTACATCTCGAAGAGGTTGCCGTACTTCTCCTCGACCGCGGCCCTGCCCATCCGGGAGATCGCGTCGGCGAAGTCCAGGTACACGCCCTGCCCGCCGGGGCCCACGCCGCGGCCCTCGTCGCACACGTTCTTCGCGGCGCGCGAGGCGATGTCGCGCGGGACGAGATTGCCGAAGGAGGGATAGATCCGCTCCAGGTAGTAGTCGCGCTCGTCCTCGGGGATCTCGCTCGGCGGCCGCGCGTCCCCGCGCGCCTTCGGCACCCAGATGCGTCCGTCGTTGCGAAGCGACTCGCTCATCAAGGTCAGCTTGGACTGGTGGTCTCCGGTGCGCGGGATGCAGGTGGGGTGGATCTGGGTGAAGCAAGGGTTGGCGAAGTAGGCGCCGCGCCGGTGGGCACGCCAGATGGCGGTGGCGTTGCTGTTCATGGCGTTCGTCGACAGGTAGAAGACATTGCCGTAGCCGCCCGTGGCCAGGACCACGGCGTCGGCGAAGTGCGTGGAAATCTCCCCGCTGATCAGATCGCGGGCGACGATGCCACGGGCCCGCCCGTCGACGACGATCAGATCGAGCATCTCGGTGCGGGCGTGCAGGGTCACCGTGCCCGCGGCGATCTGACGGGAGAGCGCCTGGTAGGCGCCGAGCAGCAGCTGCTGTCCCGTCTGGCCGCGGGCGTAGAAGGTCCGTGACACCTGGACGCCGCCGAAGGAACGGGTGTCGAGCAGTCCGCCGTACTCGCGGGCGAACGGCACGCCCTGGGCCACGCACTGGTCGATGATCTCCACCGAAATCTGGGCGAGCCGGTGGACGTTGGACTCACGGGCGCGGAAGTCGCCGCCCTTGACGGTGTCGTAGAACAGCCGGTGGATCGAGTCGCCGTCGTTGCGGTAGTTCTTCGCAGCGTTGATCCCGCCCTGGGCGGCGATGGAGTGCGCACGGCGCGGCGAGTCCTGGTAGCAGAACTGCTCGACGTGGTAGCCCTGTTCGGCCAGGGTGGCGCCCGCCGCGCCGCCCGCGAGTCCGGTGCCGACGACGATGACGGTGTGCTTGCGGCGGTTGGCCGGGTTGACCAGCCTGGCCTCGAAGCGTCGGCGGTCCCAGCGCTCGGCGATGGGCCCTTCGGGGGCCTTCGTGTCGGCGATCGGCGCGCCGGTCGCGTAGTGCTGGTGTCTCATGTCAGCTCACCACTTTGGTCATGACGGCGACGGGTACGGAGAGGAAGCCCGCGGTCAGTACGAACGCGAGGGCGTTGGCGACGTACTTGAGCACGCGGTCACGGCTGGCGTTGCCGACGCCCAGGGTCTGGGCGGCGCTCCAGAAGCCGTGCCGGATGTGCAGTCCGACGGCGAGCATCGCGACGATGTAGATGACATTGCCGTACCAGGTGGAGAAGGTCGCGACGACGTTCTCGTACGGATGGCCCGGCTGGGCGTTCTCGTTCACCGTCAGCGTGGTCAGGTCGAGCAGATGCCAGACGATGAACAGCGCCACGATGACACCGCCCCAGCGCATGGTGCGGGTGGCGTAGCTCGCGCGGCGCCGCTTGTGTACGTACCGGGTGGGCCTGGCTCGCAGGTCCCGCCTGCTCAGCTGGTACGCCGAGACGGCGTGCGCCACGACGGCGGCGAGCAGCACCACGCGGACGATCCACAGCCCCCATTCGTAGTGCAGGACCGGCTCGCCCATGGTGCGCAGCCAGTGGCCGTACCCGTTGAACTCCCCCGGTCCGAAGAAGACCTTGAGGTTGCCCATCACATGCGCGAGCAGATAGCCGAGCATGATCAGTCCGCTCACTGCCATGACCGTCTTCTTGCCGACCGTCGATCCCCAGAAGGTGCGCGTGGGGGACGGTTTTCGGTCCGAGGACCGATCCGGCGACTTTCGATCCGTCCGCGTTGCCAGAGCCATGCCAGGAACGCTAGGGCCGAAGGGCTCCAGAGGTCCAAGACATGATGTGGGTCAAGTCCATAGGCTTGGCCTATCATGGTTCCCATGCAGTTCCAGCAGCTTCTCTACTTCGTGGCGGTCGCCGAGACCCGGCACTTCACCCATGCGGCCGAGCGCGTCCATGTCTCCCAGCCCTCGCTCTCCCAGCAGATCCGGACGCTGGAGAAGGAGCTGGGAGCCGACCTGTTCAGCCGCGCCCGCGGCAATATCGCCCTGACCGACGCGGGCGAGGCGCTGCTCCCGCTGGCCCGCCGGATCCTCGCCGACGCCGATACCGCACGGCACGAGGTGCAGGAGCTGGTGCAGCTGCGCCGCGGCCGGGTCAGGCTCGGCGCGACACCGAGCCTGTGCACCGGTCTGCTGCCCGACGTACTGCGCGCCTTCCATCAGCTGCATCCCGGAGTCCAGCTGCTGATCGAGGAGAGCGGATCACACGATCTCGTACGGGAGCTGGCGCGGGGCGCCCTCGATCTGGCCCTGATCGTGCTGCCGCTGCCGCCCGCTTCACCCGCGCTGACCACCGTCGAACTGCTGCGGGAGGATCTGGTGGTGGTGTCCTCGGCCGCGGCGAAGGCCCCCGGGGGGCCGGTGCGGATCGCCGATCTGCGCGACGAGCCACTGGTGATGTTCCGGCACGGCTACGACCTGCGCGAGCTGACGGTCGGCGCCTGCCGGGCCGAGGGCTTCGAGCCGAGCTTCACCGTGGAGGGCGGCGAGATGGACGCGGTGCTCGGTTTCGTACGGGCGGGGCTGGGCGTCGCGGTGGTGCCCCGGATGGTCGCCGACCGGGCGGGGCGCGACCTGCGGACGACCGCCCTGGCCCCGCCGGGCCTGCGGCGCACGATCGCGCTCGCGCACCGCAGCGATGTGGCTCCGCCGCGGGCGGCGCGTGAGCTCCAGCGGGTGCTGCTCGCCTCACGCGGGGCCGTGCTCTGACTCCGGGGCTCCGCCCCGGAGCCCGCGTGCCGAAGGTCGCGTACGGGGTCCGGGGCGGACCGCCCGGTGCAAGCCCGGACCGCTACACCGCGTCCGCCAAGCTGAGGGCGTGCAGCTTGTCCGGCGGGCCCGGGCGGGCGTAGTACCAGCCCTGGGCCGTGTCGCAGCCCAGCTCCCGCAGCTGTTCCGCCTGGGCGCCGGTCTCCACCCCCTCGACCGTGACGGCCAGTTGCAAGCTGTGCGCGAGCGAGACGATGCCCTCGACGATCTTCAGATCGACGGGGTCGGCCGGATGCCGCTGCATGCCCTGGGTGAAGGAGCGGTCCAGCTTGAGAACGCTGACCGGCAGCCGGCGCAGATTGGCGAGGTTCGAGTAGCCCGTGCCGAAGTCGTCGAGTGCGATGTCCACGCCCATCTCGGCGAGTTGGCGCAGCGGCTTGAGCAGATCCTCGTCGGCGCCGATCAGCGCGGACTCGGTCACCTCGAGGCAGAGCGCACCCGGTGCGAGGCCGGAGCGCTCAAGGACGTCGACCGTCTCGGCCACCAGCCCGGGGTGGTGCAGCTGGGTGGGCGAGAGGTTGACATTGATCCGCAGGGGACCGCCGTCGGAGTGGCGTTCCTGCCAGTATCTCGCCTGGCGTACGGCCTCCTGGAGCACCCAGCGGCCCAGTGGCACGATCAGTCCGGTGTGCTCGGCAAGCGGAATGAACTGATCCGGTCCGAGTACGCCATGCTGCGGATGGCACCAGCGCACCAGCGCCTCGGCCCCGTGCACGCTGCCGTCGCCCAGGTGCACCAGCGGCTGGTACTCGATGAAGAACTCACCGCGCTCCAGGGCCGCCGGGAGCGCGGTGGTCAGTCCGTGCCGGGTGATGGCACGGGCGTCCGCCTCCGGGTCGGCCAGCTCGAAGCGGTTTCCGCCCGCGGACTTGGCCCGGTACATCGTGATGTCGGCGCTGCGCAGCACCTCGGCGGTCGTGCGCTCACCCGCCGGGCCCTCCACGATGCCGATGCTCCCGCGGACCGTGAACTCCCGGCCGTCGACGCTGATGGGCGACGCGAGCGCAGCGAGGATACGGGTCGCGAGATCGTCGACCTCCCGCTGGGTCTCGGGCCCGGTGGTCAGGGCGACGAACTCGTCGCCGCCGATGCGGGCCACCATCTCGCCCGGCGCGGTGGCGCAGCTCTGCAGCCGGTCCGCCACCTCCACCAGCAGCCGGTCCCCCGTCGCATGGCCGAGGCTGTCGTTGATCGCCTTGAATCCGTCGAGGTCGAGATAGCAGAGCCCGAAGCGTGAGCCCTCGCCGCCGGAGAGTGCCTTTTCCAGCCGCTCGAAGAACAGCGTCCGGTTGGGCAGCCCGGTCAGGGCGTCGTGCGTGGCCTCGTAGCGCAGCCGCAGATTGAGCAGCCGGCGCTCCGTAGTGTCCTCCATCAGCGCCAGCTGGTACTGCGGCCGGCCATCGGCGTCCCGCAGCAGAGAGACCGTCAGATTGGTCCAGAGCACGGTGCCGTCATTGCGGAAGAACGGCTTCTCCACCCGGAAGTGGTCGCGCTCGCCGCGCACCAGTTCACGGTAGAGCTGCCAGACATGGGGCCGGTCCTCGGGATGCGACCAGTCGGTCACCTTCCGGCCACGCACATGGTGCTCAAGGCCGCCGAACATCCGCGTCAGGGTCTCGTTGACCTCCAGCACATTGCCTTCGAGGTCGGCGATGCCGATGCCGATCGCGGCACCCTCGAACACCGCGCGGAAGCGGGCCTCGGTGGCGTGCAGCGCCTGCACGGCGTCGCTGCGGGCCAGCAGCGAGGAGCGGGCGATGGCCTCCTGCTCGGCCAGCGTGCGCTCGCGCAGCCCCTGCGCGAAGCCGGCAGCCAGCGCGTGCTGCAGCCGGGCACAACGGGCCCGGCTCTCCTCGGCCGTCGGCTCCGGATCACCGCTGCCGCAGTACAGCACCAGATACGCGTCGATGACGCCCAGCGTGCGGCTGAGCGCCTCCGCGTCGGTGCAGTGGGCCTGCACGAGGGCGGTTCCGATGCGATGGGCGGCCTGCGGCTCGAAGGGACGCGCATACAGCGCGGCGCTCAGCGTCCGGGCCATCGGCAGCAGATGCTCTTCGAGCTCGGGCCTGGTCAGCGAGGTGGCCGTCACCGGAAAGATCGCCCGGCTCCAGATCGTCGCGAATCTGCGGAGTCTGTCCTCCAGGCTGTCCGGGTCCACCGCGGAACCCGGCGCCTGCGACGGCGACATCACGCCTTGCGCCCCACCCCGGCGAAGCCCGAGAAGGCATATGGGTCTTCCTCCTCGGCGGGAGGCTCGGGCCGCCAGTGCGGCATGGGCACCAGCCCCGGCTCGACCATCTCGTACCCCTCGAAGAACCGCGCGATCTCCTCGCGCGAGCGCATGATCAGCGGGTTGCGTATGTTCCGGTAGACGCCGACGGCGCCGCCCGCCTGCTCCTCGGACACCGGGACTCCTTCGTACGAGGCGTGGGTGACGACGACGAGGCTGCCGGGGGCCAGCGCGTCCCGCAGCTCCGCCACGGCCGCCTGCGGGTCGTCCTCGTCCTCGACGAAGTGGAGCACGGCGACGAGGAGGAGCGCCACCGGCCGCTCCAGATCGAGCAGTCCGGTGACCTCGGGGCTGTCGAGTATCTGCCGGGGCTTTCGCAGGTCGGCGGAGACGACGGTTGCCTGCTCATTGCCGTCCAGTACGGCCCGGCTGTGCGCGACGGCGACCGGGTCGTGGTCGACGTAGACGATACGGGACTCCGCGCTCGCCCCGAGAGCCACTTCATGGACATTGCCGAAGGTCGGAATCCCGGAGCCGATGTCGAGGAACTGGGTGACGCCCTCGCTCACCGCATAATTCACGGCCCGGCGCATGAAGGCGCGGTTCGCCTGCATGATCTTGGGAAGGCCCGGCATGAACTCCATCGCCTTGCGCGCCGCTTCCCGGTCCACTTCGAAATTGTGCGAGCCGCCCAGGTAGTAGTCGTAAATGCGGGACACGCTCGGCACCGATATGTCAATGCCCTGCGGGGCCCAGGCGGGACGCTCCATCGATGTCTCCAACAAGTCGCCACGGGGGAGTTCGGCCATGTCCATGGCCAGTGTTCGAGCCGAGGCTACTGATCGCCCGCCAAGAGGGCGAGCCCAAACGGAAATTAGCGGTCCGTTCTTGGTCACATGCCGGCACTCGCCAGAGGCACATAACAACCGGCCCGCCATCACGCAGGGGGCGTGAGACGGGCCGGCCGGGCCGGAGGCGCAGCGTGGGGACTACTTGGGCGCTCCGACCAGCTTGCCCTGGGGAGAAACCGCGTACCAAGTGCCGCCAACGCCCTGGCCGTTGGTGTCACCGGGCTTGGCGTCGCCCGCGAAGGTGTAGATCGGCCAGCAGTCGAGGGACTGCTGCTTGATTCCGTCGGGACGGTTGAAGGTGACGAAGCCCTTCTTGATGATTCCCTCGGCGTCATTCTTGTCGACAGGGGCGACAACCGGCCACTTCTTGAGGCAATCGCCGGTGCAGGCCGACTTCATGGGCCAGGCGGAGTCCTTCTTGAACCGGTAGACGGTCATGCCGTTCTTGTCGACGATGATCTCGCCGAGCTTGGGGTCCTTGCGGACCGAGAGTCCCGCGAGGTCGGCCTGCTCGCCACCGGCCTCCTCGCCACCGTCGCCGTAGTCGGAGCCCGAGCCGGCGCCCTCTCCTTCACCGCCGGCCGCCTTCTTGCCGTCGGGGGCGGCGGCATACCAAGTGCCGCCCACGCCCTGGCCCTTGGCGTCACCGGGCTTGGCGTCCTGGGCGTAGCGGTACATCGGCCAGCCACCGATGGTGAGCTGCTTGGTGCCGTCGGCGCGGGTCACCTCGCCGATCAGCGATGCATCGGTGCCGGGCGCCGCCGAGGCGCCGCCCGCTGCCACGACGGGCCACTTCTTCGCGCACTCGCCTTCGCAATTCGACTTCGGCGGGCTGGCGGTGTCCTTGTCGAAACGGTAGAGAGTGAAGCCGGCGCTGTCGGTGACGACCTTGCCGAGTTCCTTGCTGTCCCAGACGGCCAGCTGTCCGGCCGGCTTCGCGGCCACACCCTGGGCGCTGGCCGCCCCGGCACCCGATCCGTAGCCGGAGCCATATCCGCTGTCCGCCGGGTTGGCCGCGCCGACCGCCTGACCATTGGGGGTCTCGTTGCCCTTCTCCTGACCGCACGCCGTCGTCAGCGCGAGTACGGCCGCCGCAGTCACCGCGAGCGAGGCGTTACGCCAGGTGTTCATTTCCACTCCCGTTGTCATCGAGCCTGTTGCGACGCCTGGGTGCGCCGTTCATGGCCCTAGGTACGGACACGGAGGCGCGATGTGTTCAACGCGCTGGAAAAATTCTTCTGGGTCGCGAACGCGAACCATCGAAATCCCCCTGCCACCAGGGAAATTCACCCCACGACAGAATGGCTGGATCTCATCCGCCCCACTGGCTACGCCAGTCACTCACGGCGCCGTGGGAGACGTACTCGCGACGTCGTGGGCGACCCACTCGTGGCGCGGTGGGGGACGTACTCGCGACGTCGTGGGACGCGGTCCGCACCGGCGGGTCACCCGTGCGGCCGAAGGCCGGCGGACGCACGGCCCCGGGCCGGCCGTCCCCGAGGCCGACAGCTCCCCCGTCCCCTTCTCACCGGCGGCGGACGTGACGTGGTGACGCGCCCCGCAGTCCGCCGCACGGGGGACACGGATACCCCATTCGCCGGACAGGGATCGCGGGGCGCAACCGACACTCTTAGCGTTTCGATCATCGAGGTGCATTCCCCGCCATTTGTGGAAATCGGTTCCGCAGCTGCCCCTCGGAGACCCGGAGGATTGACCATGCGCGCGATACGTGTCGCATCCGCCGCTCTGCTGGGAGTGGCCTCACTCGCCCTGACCGCCCCCACCGCGACGGCCGCCGACAACAAAGGGACCTCGCCCATCTTCACCATCACCCCCTCGACCGTCTCGCCGGGCGGGCGCGTCACGCTGTCCGCCAGCGGGTGCAACACCACGGCCACCGCCGCCTCCGGGGTCTTCGACACCGTCAACATCAGCCCCGGCAGCTCCGCCACCGCCACGGTCGACCTCGACGCCAGACCGGGCGCCCAGTACTCGGTCCAGTTCAACTGCCCCGGGCAGGGGACGGGCTCGTTCAATCTCACCATCACCGGTGGCAGGTCCACCCCCACCACCCGCTCCACCACCACGCCCCAGGGCGTCAGGGGCGGGCTCGGCGGCAGCGTCGGGAGGATGAACACCGGGGAGATCGTCGCCGGCTCCGCGCTGGTCGTGGCCGCGGCCACCGCCACCTTCTTCGTCGTACGCAGGCGCTCGCACAGCCGCCTGCACTGACTTGAACCGCCCGTAGCCCCGAGTCCTGACCCGGACTCGGGGCTACGGGCGGTTCCGGCCGACCGGGAGGTTCGGCCGGTCAGGCCTTTCCGCCGACCGAACGGCGACGGCGTGCGACGAACAGCGTGCCGCCGACGGCCGCCGTGACGACCAGGCCCGCTCCGATCGCCATCTCGGTGGAGCTGGGACCCACCGAGCCGCCGAGGCCGCCGAGCGCGCCCCGGCCGGCGAGCACGGTGAACTGAGCCGTCGCCACCCGCTGGTTGTCGTTGCCCCGGCCGTCACCGCCCTGGTTGTTGTTCCCGCGGCCGTCACCGCCCTGGTTGTTGTTCCCGCGGCCGTCACCGCCCTGGTTGTTGTTCCCGCGGCCATCCCCACCCTGGTTGTTGTTCCCGCGGCCATCCCCACCCTGGTTGTTGTTCCCCCGACCGTCACCGCCCAGGTTGTTGTTCCCCCGACCGTCACCGCCCAGGTTGTTGTTCCCGCGGCCATCCCCACCCTGGTTGTTGTTCCCCTGGCCGTCGC
This sequence comes from Streptomyces sp. CA-135486, assembly GCF_050936555.1. NCBI lineage: Bacteria > Bacillati > Actinomycetota > Actinomycetes > Kitasatosporales > Streptomycetaceae > Streptomyces > Streptomyces sp. CA-135486. The sequence continues at coordinate 3,129,362 of NZ_JBNJMM010000002.1, read as the reverse complement.
CACCCTGGTTGTTGTTCCCCTGACCGTCACCGCCCAGGTTGTTGTTCTCCCGGCCGTCGCCACCCTCGTTGCTGTCCCCTCGACCGTCGCCCCCTTGGTTGTTGTCCACTCGGCCGTCGCCGGCCTGGCTGCCGTTCCCCCGGCCGTCGCCACCCTGGTTGCCGTTCTGGTTGTTGCTGCATCTGACCGCCAGGTTGTACCCACCCGGCGCGGCATCGTCGTGGATCCGCGCAATGGCGGTCGAGATGCCATTGCGGTTTCCGGAGAGATTGGTGGTGGGGAAGGCGTTGGACGAGACCGTGCCACCGCGGTTGCAGCCCCGGACGGTGATCGTCAAGGTGCTGCCCTGGTGAACGGAGCGCGGACTGACGGTGACGCTGGTCGGGCCGATGTCCTGACGGTCGCCGCCCGCGGCGGCCAGCGGGGCAGAGAGCCCGACGGCCGCGCAGGCGGCCGCGGCCGCTGCGAGAGCGCGTGAAGCACGCATCGTGGAACCTCCTGAGGAAGACGCCCCAAAGCGGCGCTCCGGGAGATTCGACGAGTACGTCTTCCATGACGAACCCTCACTGGCCCCAACATTCCGCGCATTTCGGCGCTGGTCCACCCCGGTGAGGCGACACGCCGGACGATCTGACGGAGCCGCAGGTCACAGACCGTCAGAAGTTTTATCCGCTGATTACTCGAATGGGGCAGCACCGCTCGCGCCTGCCACCCGTTCGCGCTTCTCTCCTCGCCGCGCCCGCGAAGCTCACTTAGCGTGCCAACAGGTGCCGGACGAACAGGGAGAATCATGGGCAAGTACTACAGCGGCTCGGAGTCGAGGAAACGCTCGCCCTGGGGCGTACTGGCCCTTGCCATGCTCAGCGGCATGGCGCTGATGCGCAACGGCGCCGATGTCACCCTGGGCCCGCCCCAGCCGGCCGCGGCCGCCGCAATGAGCCACGGTGAGACGTTCACTCCGCTCGTCCCCCCGCTGTCCCTGCCCTACGCTCCGGCCGAGCGCGTACGGATTCCCGCGATCAGAGTCGACGCCCCGATCATGAACGTCGGCCTGGACAACCAGGGCTGGATCGCGGCCCCGCCGCCCCAGGATCCCAATATCGCCGGCTGGTACCAGAACGGCATCGCCCCCGGCCAGCGCGGCACCGCGGTCCTCGTCGGCCATGTCGACAACCTGTCCGGTCCTGCCGTCTTTTACGGCCTCGGCTCCATCCAGAAGGGGGAGCACATCGAGGTGAGCCGCTTCGACGGCAAGACCGCCATCTTCGAGGTCTACGCCGTCGAGGTGTTCTCCAAGCAGGACTTCCCCGGCGCCCGTGTCTACGGCGACACCGGCTTCGCCGAACTGCGTGTGATCACCTGCGGCGGCGGCTACACGAAGTCGAACGGCTACTCGGGTAACGTCGTCGTCTTCGCCCGGATGGTCAAGGCCGGCTGATTCAGGGCCCGTTGAACGGCCGAAGAGCAGACGTCCCGAGCAGCGCCGCAGCCGCCCGCGGCCACCGCGCGGCTCATCTGCGCGGAACAGTGAAGCGATACCCGGCATCGAGCAGCTGAGGCAGATATCTGCGCAGCGCCGCGACGCTCTGCGAGCGGTCGCCGCCCGCGTCGTGCGAGAGGACGACGACACCGGGCGCCGCGCCCTCCATTACCCGGCCGACGATGGGCTCCACACCGGGCTCGGTCCAGTCGAGCGTGTCGAGGGTCCAGGCCAGCGGCTCCATGCCGAGCTCCGCACCGATCTCGAAGGAGTGCTTGTTCCACGCTCCGTACGGGGCCCGGTACCAGAGCGGCGGAGCGCCCAGCGTCCGCTCGATCACCTCGCTGGTACGGCCCAGCTCGTCGCGGATCCCGGACGGCGGGAGCTTGGTGACCAGTGGGTGCGACCACGAGTGGTTGCCGACCACATGCCCCTGGTCGGCCATCTGCCGGAGCAGATCGCGGTTGTCGGTGGCCATCTCGCCGCACACGAAGAAGATGGCGGGCACCTTGTACCGGCGCAGGGTGCTCAGGATGCCTGGCGTATAGCGGCGGTCGGGCCCGTCGTCGAAGGTGAGGACCATCGTGCGGCCGACCCCTGACAGACGGTCGAAGGGCCGCCTGCGCACCGGCGGCAGGGCTCTGCGGAATCGCTCCGGCGTGGCCGCCGTCATCGGCTGCAGCCTGTAGGCGGAGGCCTTGGCCGGAGGGCCGGCGGCGGCCCGGGGACCTCCGGCCGCGCCGGGGACGGCTCCCTCGCCGGGGGCAGCCCCGTCGCCGGGGACGGCCGCCCTGCCGGGGGTCGCTTCCCGGTCGTTGAAGAGCAGCCCCGCGGTGGCGGCTGCGCCGAGACAGGCGGCAATGCGGAGCACCGATCGGCGACCGGGTGACATCTGGTCCTTTTTCATGACTAACTGCTCGCACGGCCGTTGTCCCGGACACCACTTCAACACCGTTTTCGCACGCGAAAGTACCCGAAAGGAGCAGTGGAAGTGCGCAGGCGCGGGGCCTCAGGTACGGCGGACCAGCGGGAAGGGCAGTGTCTCTCGGATCGTGAGACCGGTGAGGAACATGACGAGCCGGTCGACCCCGATGCCGAGACCGCCGGTGGGGGGCATGGCGTACTCCAGCGCGTCGAGGAAGTCCTCGTCGAGCTCCATGGCCTCCGGGTCGCCGCCCGCGGCGAGCAGGGACTGGGCGGTGAGTCTGCGCCGCTGCTCCACCGGGTCGGTCAACTCCGAGTATGCGGTGCCCAGTTCGGTTCCGAAGGCGACCAGGTCCCAGCGCTCGGCGAGGCGCGGGTCGCGGCGGTGCTGGCGGGTGAGCGGGGAGACGTCGGTCGGGAAGTCCTGGTAGAAGGTGGGCATCTTGGTCCGCTCCTCGACCAGGCGCTCGTACATCTCCAGGACCACGTCACCACGGGTGTCGTCGGGGATGTGCGGAACACCTGCCCGGTCGCAGTGCCTGCGGAGGTCGGCCTCGTCGGTGTCGGCGTCGATCTCCTCGCCGAGTGCCTCCGAGATCGCTCCGTACACCGTCTTGACCGGCCACGGGCCGGAGATGTCGTGCTCGACGAGCCTGCCGTCCTGGCCTGCCTTGTGCGCGATCGGGGAACCGAAGGCCGCGGTGGCCGCGCCCTGGATCAGCTCACGGGTCAGATCGAGCATCACGTCGTAGTCGGCGAAGGCCTGATAGGCCTCCAGCATCGTGAACTCGGGGTTGTGCTTGTAGGAGACGCCCTCGTTGCGGAAGGTGCGGCCCATCTCGAAGACCCTCTCCATGCCTCCCACGCACAGCCGCTTCAGATACAGCTCGGGCGCAATACGCAGATAGAGATCGAGGTCGTAGGCGTTGATATGGGTCGTGAAGGGGCGGGCGTTGGCGCCGCCGTGGATCTGCTGCAGCATCGGCGTCTCGACCTCGAGATAGCCGCGCTCCAGCAGGCCCTGTCGCAGCGCCTGGACGGCGGTGGAGCGGTGGCGTACGACATCGCGGGCGCCGGGGCTCACCACCAGATCGAGATAGCGGCGGCGCACCCGGGCCTCGGGATCGGCGAGGCCGCGCCGTTTGTCGGGCAACGGGCGCAGACACTTGCCGGTCAGCTGCCACTCGGTGACGAAGACGGACAGTTCGCCCTTGTCGCTGGAGCCGATCTCGCCGGTGGCGGTGATGTGGTCGCCGAAGTCGAGGTCGCGGGTGAAGCTCTTCAGTACGTCCGGTCCGCAGTCGTCGCGGGTGAGGGCGAGCTGAAGGTCGCCGGACCAGTCGCGCAGCACGGCGAAGACGACGCCGCCGAGGTCTCGTACGACCATCACGCGACCCGCGACCGTGGCCTTCCGGCCGGTGCGGGTGCCGGGTGCGGGTGCCGGGTTCGCCGCTCGGATCTCGGCGAGCGCATGAGTGCGCAGGGTGATGCCCACGGGGTACGGGTCGATGCCCTCCGCGCGCAGGCGGTCCAGTTTGCGGTGGCGGATGCGCACCTGATCGGGCAGCCGCTGCTCGCCCGCCGCGGCGCCGGTGCCGGGACCGGCCAGGCCCAGTGCGTCGATGGCCGGCAGCCCTGCGGTGGTGACGGGGCTGGTGACGCCGTTCAGCCGCCCCCTGCCCCAGAGCTTGCGCAGGCTCGGCACGGAGACAAAGCCCTCGGCGATGCCGGATGCGAGTCCCACGCGGGCGAGGGAACCGGCGTCCCCGAAGCAGAGGAAGCGCGGATACCACTCGGGCTGGTACTTGACGTTGGACCGGTAGAGGGCCTCCAGCTGCCACCACTTGGAGAAGAAGAGCAGCAGCTTGCGCCACATCCGCAGCACGGGGCCGGCACCGATACGGGCGCCCTCCTCGAAGGCGGAGCGGAAGACGGCGAAGTTGAGGGAGATGCGCCGTACGCCGAGCCTGGGTGCGTGGGCACAGAGTTCGGCGACCATGAACTCCATGACGCCGTTGGGGGCGGTGCGGTCACGGCGCATCAGGTCGAGCGAGACGCCGTCCCTGCCCCACGGCACGAACGAGAGCAGGGCGACCAGATCGCCGTCCCCGTCGAAGGCCTCCACCAGCAGGCAGTCCCCGTCGGCGGGGTCGCCGAGGCGGTCGAGGGCCATCGAGAAGCCGCGTTCCGTCTCGGTGTCGCGCCAGGCGTCGGCCCTGTCGACGATGCGCCGCATCTCGTCGTCGGACAGTGCGGAGTGCCGACGGATCTGAACCGTGGCACCGGTCCGCTTGACCCGGTTCACGGCCTGGCGGGTGACCCGCATGTCGCGGCCGTCCAGGTCGAAGCGGCCCACCTGCAGGATCGCCTCGTCGCCGAGCTGGATCGCCCCGAGCCCGGAGCGCCCGAAGGCTCTGGCGCCGTCCTCGGACGCGCCCATGACCGCCGGGGCCCAGGCGTACCGCTTGGCGACGTCCAGCCACGCTCTGATGGCCGGGGTCCAGGCCGCCCGGTCACCCACCGGATCACCGCTGGCCAGAGCGACGCCGGCCTCGACCCGATAGGTGACGGCGGCCGTTCCGCTCGGTGAGAAGACGACGGCCTTGTCGCGGCGGGTGGCGAAGTAGCCGAGCGAATCCTGGGAGCCGTACGCACCGAGCAGGGCGCGGATGCGGGGCTCCTCGTCGCCGTGCAGGGCGGCTTCCATGCGCTGCGAGCGAAAGAGCGTGGCTGCCGCGCCGAGCAGGGCGATCGCGCCGAAGAGACCGAGGAGAAAGAAGAGGAAACGGGACGGGCGGCCGTCGAACTCGTCGCTGGAGATCAGTCCACCGAGCACCCGGTTGGCGGCCCACAGCAGACGCTGGTGCTGCGGCAGCCCGCCGGGGAACAGCTCGACGAGACCCCACCCGACCAGGATCCCGGCGGCGAGCCCGAGCACCAGGACAAGGAGCGCGCGGCGCAGCGCCCCGCGCCTGGTCCGGGCGTAGAACTCCCCGCGCGCCGCGACGAGCACCGCCGCCGCGGCCAGGCACAGCACCAGATTGGGGATCCAGCTCCAGTCGTGGTCGAAGACCAGTACCAGTACGTCCGTGAGCAGCAGCAGGGCCATATAGCTGATGACCAGCCACCACGCGGCCTTCTTGCGAGCGCCGATGGCCGCGGCGAGCAGCAGCAGGAAGACGGCGTAGGCGAGGTTCGCACTCACCGGAACGGTGACGCGGTCCAGGAAGTCAGCGACAGGCCGCAGCAGGGGCCGCAGGGGTGGGATGAGCGCGAGGATGATGCAGAACACGCCGAGCGCGGCGAAGAACATCGCGAAAGCGCCGGGCACCCTGCTCAGCAAGTGGCCACGGACGGGAGTGGGCTCCTCCACGGTGACACTCATGGTCTGCACTCTAGGGAGACCACCGGCGGGCCGCCTGTCGGGAGCGGATAGCCTCGACCGTGTGACAGAGCAGCGGCCCCAGCAGTTCGAACGCGGCACCGACGGCCCCAAAGTGATCCTTGTCGGCGTGGACGGTTCCGACTCCTCCCTGCGGGCGGCGGCGTACGCCAGTGGGCTGGCCCGTCGGCAGAACGCCCTGCTCGCCATCGTCTACGTCCAGCCGGTGATGCCGGCGGGCGCGGCCCTGGGTGTCCCGGTCGCGGACACGACCGGGGAGATCGCCGAGAGTCTGGTGGCCGAGATCCGCTCCGCCGCCGAACGGGTCAGGGGGATCTGGAACGTCCGCTGGGAGTTCCACACCTTCCGCGGCGATCCGTACGGCGGGCTGGTCAGCGCGGCCGACGAGCTGAAGGCGGACGCCGTGGTGGTCGGGGCTTCGGAGTCGGCGGGACACCGGATCATCGGTTCGGTGGCGGTCCGGCTGGTGAAGGCGGGGCGCTGGCCGGTGACGGTCGTTCCGTAGCGGCGCCGGCGGGGACCTGTCTTTCGGATCAGACCGGAGCCATCGCTTCCGGTCGCCTCCGGCTGCCCGTTCACCGCACCACTCGTCGCTCAGTGCGACCGCTCGCCGAAGACAGCGGTGCTCCGTCTGTCCCTTCGCGCCCGGATGCGTTCATATACGCCACGTGCAGTGACCTCAGCGCGAAAGGGTGTTGGCAATGGCGACCGCGACCGCTTCCGCCTCCACGACGACCGACGAGCGGGCCATGGCGGAGCTCCAGCGTGAACACGGCCCCGCTCTGCTCAGCTTTCTGCTCGGTCTGACGTACGGGGACCAGCAACGCGCCGAGGACCTGCTGCAGGAGACGCTCGTACGGGCATGGCAGCACCCCGAGGCCTTCGAGGGCCCCTACGAGTCGATGCGGCCGTGGCTCTTCACGGTCGGGCGGCGGCTCGCGATCGACGCACGCCGCTCGCGGCTGGCGCGCCCGACGGAGATCGGCGACGGGGTGCTGGCGACGACCCCGGACCCGGCGGACGTCACCGAGACGGCCGTCGCGGCGCTCGATGTGCGGGCCGCGGTCGAGTCGCTGAGCCCCGAGCACCGTGCGGTGCTGGTGCAGATCTACTTCCGCGGGCTGAGCGTGAACGAGGCGGCGGAGGCGCTCGGCATACCGGCAGGGACGGTCAAGTCGCGTTCGTACTACGCACTGCGTGCGCTCGCCCGCTGCCTGCCGGGTTACGCACGGCCCCGGGCATCGGCGACGGCCTGAGCCGTTCCGACCGCCGTCCCAGGGGCAGCGACAACGGCCCCGACCGTGCCCTGCCGCCGTCCCAGGGGCAGCAACGACCGCGCCCTGAACCTCGACCGCCGTCCGAACGCGCAGCGACGACCACCCTGAGTCGTGTCGGCCGCTGTCCGACGCGCATCGGCGACCACCCCGAACCATCCGGCCGTGGCCACAGTCCCCCGTACCGCTCGTCGCGTCCGTTCGACCGTTCGTCGCCGCCCTCGTCGTCCCATGCGGCCGCTCGGCGCCGAACAGCCCCGTATCCGCCAGCTGGCGGATAACTCCGCGGGCGTGCCCTGTACCGGCGAGCGCGCGCTCGCCGAGCTGCAGCGTGAGCACGGCAAAGCCCTGTTCCGCTTTCTCCTCGGACTCACCTACGGGGACCGCCAGCGGGCCGAGGATCTGGTGCAGGAGACCCTGGTGCGCGCGTGGCGACATCCCGAGGCGTTGGAGACCGACCATGACTCCATGCGCCCATGGCTGTTCACCGTGGGCCGCAGACTCGCGATCGACGCGCGCCGGGCCCGGCAGGCCCGCCCCACCGAGGTGGCCGCGGACAGCCTGGGCCACACCCCCCTCGCCGACGACCACTCCGAGACGTCCTCCACCGCGCTCGATGTGCGCCATGCCGTCAGGACGCTGAGCCGTGAGCACCGCGAGGTGCTGGTGCAGATCTACTTCCGGGGGCTGTCGGTGGCCGAGGCCTCCGAGGCGCTCGGTATCCCGCCGGGCACAGCCCGGCCCGTCCGCGCAGCCGGGGCCCCGGGGCCGCGCCGACACTGGCGTCGTCGGCCCACGTTCCGTCAGCAGCCGGCTTTTGCCGGCGCCCGGCTCGCCCTCGACCAGCGCCGAGCCGCCGCGCCCTGCCACTGCCGCGTCGAGCAGTCCACGCAGTGTGCCGACATGTTCTTCCCGACCGACCAGCACGGCGGCCACCACCCCGTCCCCGCCGACGCGCCACGGGGGCGGATTCCCTCTGCCCAGCCGTCGTGGACGCGCACCGTTCCGCATTATCGACGGGCCCCGGATCGCGCGTCCACAGGCGGCCTCGGGCGAGTCCCCCGCGCCCCGGATGTCCCTGCGGTGTCCTTGTCCCCCTCCGGCCACGGCCAAGGGGCGACAGTATGCGAAACCTCACGCTCAAGTTGAGTAAATACGAGCCGCGAGCCGTGTCTCTCGGTGGAGGCTCGTGCTCGAGTCGTCGTCCAAGTCGGCACACGAAGTCGTCCGGGAGGAAGGTGGGAAACGTGCAGCGCGAGAGTTCGAACGGCACCAGCGGTGGCAGGCTGGCAGTCCCCATGGCGTGGCTCTGCGCCGAGTACATCGCCGACGAGATGCTCCGCACGGGCGCTCTCGTGGAGCAGGGTTCGCTCGAGTACCGCGCCGGCCGGCAGACCCTGGCGCTCACCATCTATCTGTGCGACGGCGCGGACGAACTCGCGGGCATCCGCGCGGTCTCCCGGATCGACGAGTGGCTCTCCCTCACCTCCTACGGCCATCCCTGGCCGGAGTGGGCCGAGGAGCGGCTCGCCGCCCGGCGGGAGCGGGAGCGCGCTCTGGGCGAAGGGGCCGATCCCGACCTGGCCCTGGCGCTCGACGCGTGGAGATGGCTGCGGCAGACCGAACTGCTCGCCGCCGACCTCGGCGAGAGCGAGCCCTGGCATCCGGCGGGCCCGATGGATGTGCCCGTCGACGAGTGCGAGCAGATATGGACACCGGCCTGGCAGCTCGGTCTCCCGCTGAGCCATCTGGCCATCCACCTCTTCTGAAGGACGACCGCCGCAAACCCTAGGCCGCATCGAACTGTCTGGCCCCGCGGCTGAGCAACCGGACGGCGCGCGTCGCCCGGCGGTGCACCTCGGCCACCGGAATGCCGAGCGCGGCCGCCGCCTCGCCGGGGGTGCTGCGCAGAAGATGAAGCTGACGGACCACCGCGCGGTCGCCCGGATCGAGCGCGCCGAGCACACTGCGCAGATCGTCACGGTTGGCTGCCTCTGGCGGCTGCAGGGTGCTCATCTCTCGTACTCCCCGTCGAGGATGCGACCCTTGTTGGTGCGAATCGCCCACTGATACGAACTGGAGGGCGAGACGACTCAAAGGCCCCGAAAAATCTCAGTCCGCGGACCGGTGTCCGGCCGAGGAGTGCACACCCGACCGGTATTTGGGGATACGGATCGTGATCTTCATGCCGGCGCCGACGCCCGTCTCGATGACGAGCCCGTGATCGTCCCCGTACACCTGGCGCAGCCGCTCGTCGACATTGGACAGACCGATGCCCGCGGAACCGGTGCGCTCCCCCGCGAGGATCCCCCGCAGCACGGCCGGGTCCATGCCCACACCGTCGTCCTCGATGGTGACCATCGCCTCGGCCCCGGCGTCCTGCGCCGCGATAGTGACGCGGCACTCGTTCCTGGAGTCCTCAAGACCGTGTTTGACGGCGTTCTCGACGAGCGGCTGCAGACAAAGGAAGGGCAGCGTCACCGGCAGCACCTCCGGAGCGACCTGCAAGGTCACCTTCAGCCGATCACCGAAGCGGGCCCCGGCGAGTGCCAGGTACTGCTCGATGGAGCGCAGTTCGTCGGCGAGGTTGGTGAAGTCGCCGTGCCTGCGGAAGGAGTAGCGGGTGAAGTCGGCGAATTCCAGCAGCAGTTCGCGGGCCCGCTCGGGATCGGTACGGACGAAGGACGCGATCGCGGCGAGCGAGTTGAAGATGAAGTGCGGCGATATCTGGGCGCGCAGGGCACGGATCTCCGCCTCGATCAGCCGGGTGCGGGAGCGGTCGAGCTCGGCCAGTTCCAGCTGTACGGAGACCCAGCGGGCCACCTCGGTCGCGGCGCGCACCAGGACGGCCGACTCGCGCGAGCCGTAGGCGACGAGCGCGCCGAGCACCCCCTCCTCGCCGGTGAGCGGGGCGATCACGGCCCAGCGCAGCGGGCACTCCAGGTCCTCGCACCCGGTGTGCAGGCTCTTGCTGCGTCCGGAGTCCAGCACGTCGGCGACGCGCACCATCACACGCTGCTCGTGGTGGTCGGCGCCGCGCCCGTCCCAGGCGAGCACCGACTCGCGGTCGGTGAGGCAGAGCGCCTCGGTGCCGAGCAGGGAGCGCAGCCGCCGGGCGGCCTTGCGCGCGGTGTCCTCGGTGAGGCCGGCTCGCAGCGGGGGCGCGGCGAGGGATGCGGTGTGCAGGGTGTGGAAGGTGGCCCGTTCGACGGGGGTGCCCAGGTCGAGGTCGCCGCCGGCTCCGCGCCGCGCCGTCAGCCTGCCGAGCGCGATACCGGCCGCGAGCAAGAGGGCCCCGGCCGCGGCCAGTGCCGCCATTCCCGTCCCGGTCATCGTTCCGCTCCTTCGGGCTGGGGCCGGCCGGCGAGTTCTTCCGGCAGATGCAGTCGCGCGAGGATCGCGGCGGCGCCGGCGGGTATGTGGCGCGGGGTGGCCAGCGAGACCAGCACCATGGTCAGAAAGCCGAGGGGCACCGACCATACGGCGGGCCAGGCCATCAGTGTGTGCACCCAGCCCTGGGGCGGAAGCCCCGCACGGGTGGCCATCACGGCGGTGAGGGCTGCCCCGCCGCCGATGACGAGCCCTGCAGCGGCGCCGGGCGGGGTGAGCCGTCGCCACCAGATGCCGAGCACGAGCAGCGGGCAGAACGAGGACGCCGAGACGGCGAACGCCAGCCCCACCGCGTCGGCGACCGGCACGTTGGTGGCCACGACGCTCAGGGCGAGCGGCACCGCCATGGCGAGGAGGGTCGCGAGGCGGAAGTACCGTACGCCGCGCGAGGGCAGCACATCCTGGGTGATGACGCCGGCGACGGACATGGTCAGTCCGGACGCGGTGGACAGGAACGCGGCGAAGGCGCCGCCCGCCAGCAGCGCCCCGAGCAGATCCCCCGCTATTCCGCCGACGATCCGCTCGGGCAGCACCAGCACGGCCGCATCCGCGGCGCCGGTGAGGGAGAGTTCGGGTGCGTAGATCCGCCCGAGCGCGCCATAGACGGGCGGCAGCAGATAGAAGGTGCCGATCAGGCCCAGGACGACGAGGGTGGTGCGCCGGGCGGCACGCCCGTTGGGGCTGGTGTAGAAGCGGACGGCGACATGCGGAAGCCCCATCGTGCCGAGGAAGGTGGCGAGGATCAGTCCGTACGTCGCATACAGGTGGTAGCCGTCCCGGCCGCCGGACAGCGGCTGGGACCAACTGGCCGGATCGGCCTCCGACGAGGCCCGCTCGGGCACCTGGGCACCCGGCGGCAGGCCGAGGGTCGTGTCCGACCCGATGCGATGGGTGCCCTTGTCGAGGGTGGTTGTGCGGTTCTCGTACGCGGTGTGGTCGATGTCGCCGGTGACGGTCAGCGTCAGCGGCTCGTCGAGGTCGACCCGGACGGTGTCGCTGATGCGTACGACGGTGTGTTCACGCAGCACGGTCGGCGCGTCGAAGCGGGCGCGGGGCGTGCCGTCGCCGACCCAGGCCGCGACGAGGAAGAGCGCGGGCACCAGCAGCGCGGTGAGCTTGAGCCAGTACTGGAAGGCCTGCACAAAGGTGATGCTCCGCATCCCGCCCGCCGCGACGGCCCCCGTGACGACAAAGGCCACGACGAGGCCGCCCACCCAGTCGGGCGCGCCGGTGAGGATCTCCAGGGTCAGGCCCGCGCCCTGCAGTTGCGGCAGCAGATAGAGCCAGCCGATACCGACGACGAAGAGGCTGGCGAGCCTGCGCACGGCGGCGGACTCCAGCCGGGCCTCGGCGAAGTCGGACAGGGTGTACGCCCCCGAGCGGCGCAGCGGAGCGGCGACGAGCACCAGCAGAACCAGATAGCCGGCCGTGTAGCCGACCGGGTACCAGAGCATGTCCGGGCCCTGGAGCAGCACCAGGCCGGCTATGCCGAGGAAGGAGGCGGCGGAGAGGTACTCGCCGCTGATGGCGGCGGCGTTGAGGCCGGGCTTGACGGTGCGCGATGCGACGTAGAAGTCGGAGGTGGTGCGGGATATGCGCAGGCCGAGGGCGCCGATGAGCACGGTGGCGAGCACCACGACGGTGACGGCGGTCACCGCGTAGGTCTGGTTCACTGGGCCTTCCCCGGGAGCACGGGTCAGCGTCCTTCGACGAGCCTGGTGAAGTCCTGTTCGTTGCGCTCGGCCCGGCGTACGTACCAGCGGGCGGTAAGCCACATCACCGGGTAGACCGCCACGCCGAGGGCCGCCCAGACGAAGGGCTCCGGCGAGGAGAGAGAGCTGTTGAAGGCGGCGGGGAGCGCGAAGAGCAGCGGCAGCGAACCGACCAGCAGGGCGAGCGCCCCCAGTGCGTACAGCGCGGCCCGCAGCTGGCTGCGCATGAGGGAGCGCACATAGGTGGCACCGAGTGTCGTCTGCTCGCTGATCTCGGAGCGGGCGGGCGCGTGCCCCGGCGCACGTCTCGCGCCGCGCGGCACGCCGGTGACCACCTCACGGCGGGGGTGTTGCTCTGCAGACATCGTCGTCCGCTCCAGCGTCTGTCGGCGAACTCTCGGGAGCTGTGGAGTCTACGCAGGAGGGATTACCTGCGGTAGATACCTCTCAGTACCCCGTGCGCCTCAGTACCCCTTGGGCTGGGCGCAGTCGCTCAGCGCGATCTCCAGCTCGACATACGACTCCTCGGCCCTGCGGAAGGCGACTTCGAGGGCGGCCTCGGCGCGCGGGCCGACGAGTCCCTGTGCGGATTCCTGGATCTCGTACAGCACATCCGCCCAGCGCCCTGCGGCGCTCTTCACCGTGGCGAGCAGTGCCTCGAGGTCACGAGCGCTGGACACCCGGGTCGCCGGCAGGCTTCGCAGCTCCGCCAGCAGTGCTTCGATGTCGGACATCAGGCCCCTTCTCCCGCACCAAGATTAGGTCGCGGTCAAGGGCGGCCCGCGCCGAATCCGGATCCGGTTCGGTCGGCGGACGTCGCCCGTCGCCGTACGGCTGCGCCGGGGCGACGAGCGGCTGCGTACCGCCGTCGAACGGTCGAGCGGGGTCCGGGCCGCGGCTCAGCCCCGCGCGGTGGAGGTACCGCCCGTGGCCTTGGGACTGCGCGGGAACATCAGCAGCTCGCGCAGCTGACGCGCATGGCGGCGGCTGACCGCGAGCTCCGCGGCGCCGACCCTGACGGTGGTCGTACCGGCGTCCAGGCGCAGTTCGTCGATGCGGGCGAGGGCGACGAGATGGCTGCGGTGTATGCGTACGAAGCCGCGCGAGGCCCAGCGATCCTCCAGGGTGGACAGCGGGATGCGCACCAGATGGCTGCCGTCGTCAGTGTGCAGCCGGGCGTAGTCGCCCTGGGCCTCGACATAGGTGATGTCGTCGATCGCTACGAACCGGGTGACTCCGCCCAGTTCGACCGGGATCTGCTCGGCGCTGCCGACGGTCCCCGGCGGAGCCTGGTGTGACACGGCGGGCCCGGCGGCGTACGGGACGGGTCCGGTGGGGCCGGCCGGTTCGGGCTGCCGTGCCTCGCGCGCCGTGGCGACCAGGTCGCGGACCCGGCGTACGGCTTCGGCCAGCCGTTCCCTGCGCACCGGCTTGAGCACATAGTCGACGGCCTTGAGGTCGAAGGCCTGGACGGCGAAGCCCTCGTGGGCGGTGACGAACACGATCAGCGGCGGCCGGGCGAATCCCGCGAGCAGTCGGGCGACGTCGAGACCGGTGAGCCCGGCCATGTGGATGTCGAGGAAGACGACGTCAATGGCGTCCTCGCCGTCCGGGCCCGCGTCGAGCGCCCGGGTGATGCGGCGCAGCGCCTCGGTGGCGTCCGTGGCTCCTTCGGCGCTCCTGATGCGGGAGTCGGAGCGCAGGAGGTACAGGAGCTCTTCGAGGGCCGGTTTCTCGTCGTCGACAGCCAGTACGCGCAGCATGCTGCGGAGTTTAGGCCCGCCCCGCCGGACCGGACTACGGTGCGGCGTCGCCGAGGCCGTCGAGCAGATCATCCTCGGAGAACAGCGCCAGCAGCGCGGGCGCGTCGGCCATGTCGAGGTAGGCGGTCCGGCAGGACTCGCAGAGCTGCAGATGGCCCAAGACCCGGGCGTCCTCGGCCGGGCCGAGGGCACCGAGGACGTACGCGCCGAGCAGTAGTTCCACATGGGCGCTGTCGGGGTGCGGCACGGTCATCCGGATACCCGTTTCTCCACCTGTCACGCACACATTCTGCCTGTCACCCCGCCGCACGGACCGGGCCGCCCTCGCGGTTGCGTTCGCCGCGTACTGAGTTGAGCACAGCGCGCACCTGATGCGTACTCCTGAGCAACAGACCACAACACACGCAACGCAGCACCGTACGGGGCGAAGAGACGAATCGAGGACGCCATGAGCATGCAGCAGCGGCATCAGGACGTGGCCGCCTATGCGCTGGGCGTCCTGGAGCCCGCCGACGCGTTCCGGTTCGAGGAACACCTGGTCGAGTGCGTGATGTGCACGGTACGCCTCTCCGACTTCACCTCCGTGGCCGCCGCCGTGGCCGAACTCGCGGGACCCGAGCGGGTCGAGGCCCGGCCGGGACCGCGGCTGCTCGACCGGCTGACCGACGAGGTCGCGGTGTTCCGGCGGCGGAGCCGAAGGCGCCGGCTGCGGCTGGTCGCGGCGGCCGCCGCGCTGATCATCGCCCTGCCCGCGGCGGTGGTGCTGCGCAGCGGCGGCGGGGGCGGGGGGTCTGCCCCCGAGGGCCAGCAGGTCGTGGCGACGGACGCCAGAACAGGTATCACCGTGGCCGCGGCGTTGCAGGACAGGGCCTGGGGCACGGCGGTCGCGATGCGCCTCACGCACCTCCCCGGACCGCGCACCTGCCGGCTGGTCGCCGTGGGCAAGGACGGCATCGAACACCCGGTGCTCACCTGGTCGGTGCCGTCCGGCGGCTACGGAATGCCGGGGTCGGGAGGTCATGAGGAGCCGCTGGACATCGAGGGGGGAACGGACGTGCCGATCGGCGAGATCGGCCGCTGGGAGGTCCGTACCCAGGACGGGCAGCCGCTGGTCTCCCTCAAGGGGTAGCCCCTTCAAAAGGTACCTCCCTCAAGGGGTACCTCCCTCAAGGGGGCACATCTCAGGGGAGCGCACTTCAGGAGCGGCGCTACTTCAACAGGCGCGAGAGTCTGCGGTCGGCGAGCGGTTTGCCGCCGGTCTGGCAGGTGGGGCAGTACTGCAGCGAGGAGTCGCTGAAGGAGACCTGGCGGATGGTGTCGCCGCAGACGGGGCACGGCTGACCCGTGCGGCCGTGAACGCGCAGACCGCTCTTCTTCTCGGCCTTGAGCCGCCCGGCGGCGACCCCGCGCGAGCGCTCGACGGCCTCGCTCAGTGTGGCGCGCAGGGCCTCGTACAGGGCGGTGGTCTCGTCCTCGTCGAGATTCTGGACGGGCTTGAACGGCGACATCTTCGCGGCATGCAGGATCTCGTCGCTGTACGCGTTGCCGATCCCGGCGATCAGGCTCTGGTCCCGCAACGCGCCCTTGATCTGCCGCCGTTCCCCCGCGAGCAGTCCGGCGAAGGCGTCGCGGTCGAAGGAGTCCGCGAGCGGATCCGGGCCGAGACGGGCGATGCCGGGCACCTCGGCGGGGTCGTGTACGAGATGGACGGCGAGGCGCTTGGTGGTGCCCGCCTCGGTGAGGTCGAAGCCGCTGCCCGACGCGAGGACGGTACGCAGGGCGAGCGGTCCCTTGCCGGGGCGCGGCGGCGCGGCCGGGAACTCGTCCTTCCACTGGAGCCAGCCCGCCCGGGCGAGATGGGCGACCAGATGGAGGCCGCCCGCGCTGATGTCGAGCCACTTCCCGTGCCGGTCCACGGCGGTGACCTCGGCGCCCTCGACGGCGGTGAGCGGCGGGTCGTACGTCTTCAGGACGCTGATCGCCAGCGGCAGGACACGGACGATCTCCTGTCCCACCAGATGGCCGTTGAGGAACTCTCGCAGTGCTTCGACTTCGGGCAGCTCCGGCATGCATCCAGGGTGCCGCAGGCTCCCGGCTCCCGCAGTTTCGGGGTCCGTGGGCGCGGCTTCAGAGTCCGTAGACGCGGCTAGCGGTGGTTTCGAAGACGGCGCGGCGTTCCTCGTCGCTCAGCCGGTGGGTGAGCGCGCGGGCGGCCGCGAGGACCTCGGCATAGCTCGCGGCGAGCCGGCACACGGGCCAGTCGGAGCCGAACATCAGCCGGCCGGGGCCGAAAGAGTCGAG
The DNA here is from genome assembly GCF_050936555.1 of Streptomyces sp. CA-135486. Classification (NCBI taxonomy): domain Bacteria; kingdom Bacillati; phylum Actinomycetota; class Actinomycetes; order Kitasatosporales; family Streptomycetaceae; genus Streptomyces; species Streptomyces sp. CA-135486. The sequence goes on along the minus strand of NZ_JBNJMM010000002.1, from coordinate 3,113,115 downwards.
CACCGTGTCGGCGTACGGGCTCAGATCGGGTGTGGTCCAGGTCGACCAGGCCGCCTCGGTGACCATCCCGGAGAGTTTGCAGACGGTGTTCGGCAGGTCCGCGAGTGCGCGTACGTCACTCGCCCAGGGCTCCAGCTCCCTGGATGCGATGGGCGGCTTGCCGAGATGGTCGAGTACGAAGGTGAGCTCGGGCAGCCGGGCCGCCGCCTCGGCCGCCGCGGGCAGCTGGTGCGGCTGCACCACAAGGTCGTAGACGAGTCCGGCGGCGGCAACGGCCGCGAGGCCGCGCTGTACGTCGGGGCGCAGCAGCCAGGCGGGGTCGGGCTCCTGCTGGACCTGGTGGCGGATGCCGACGAGCCGGTCCCCGCCGGGGAGTTCACGCAGCGCCGCGAGGGTGTCGGCGACATCGGGCGCGGTGAGGTCGGTCCAGCCGACGACGCCCGCGACGAGGTCGCTGCCGTCGGCGAGTGAGAGGAATGCGGGTGTCTCGTCGGCGACGGTGACCGTCTGCACGAGGACGGTGGCGCCCACGCCCGCCGCGCGCGCCTCGGTGGCGAGGTCGTCGAGCGAGAAGGTGCGGGCGATGGGGGCCATCTCGGGACCGGTGATCCACTCCTGGTCCCGTACGGAGAGGTCCCACACATGGTGGTGGGCATCGATGATCGCCATCGGCTCACAGCTCCCAGACGACGGGCAGTGGGGCCTCGACGCCGTCGGCGGAGTAGTCGTGTACGACGTCGAGCAGCTCGGCCATCCGCGCCTGCCAGGCGATATTGACGGGAAGCTCTTCCAGGGCGGCGAGCAGCCGGGTGTAGTCGGTGCAGTCGAGGAGGTGGAAGAGGTCGGTGCCGCTGCGCCAGATGGTCCAGGAGGTGGCGCCCGCGGCGCGGATCGCGGCGGTCAGCTCCTCGGGCACCTCGCGGTGCGCCGCCTCGTACTCGGCGATGCGGTCGGCGCGGACCTGGGTGTGCAGGGCGACTCTCATCGGGCCTCCCTGTCCTTCGGCAGCAGTCCTTCGGCACGCAGTTCGTCCCAGAGCGCGGGCGGGACGTCGAGGGCGAGCATGTCCGCCACGTCCAGTACCTCGTCGGCGGAGCGGGTGCCGACCAGGACACCCGCGACGGCCGGATGGGCGAGGGGATAGTGCAGGGCGGCGGCCCGCAGCGGTACGCCGTGCCGTACGGCGACCGACTTGAGGCGCTGTGCGCGCCGCAGGATGTCGTCGGGCGCGGCCGTGTAGTCGTATGGGGCGCCGGGACGCGGGTCGGCGAGCAGTCCGGAGTTGAAGACCCCGCCGACGACGACGCTCTTGCCGCGGGCGATGGCCTCGGGCAGCAGCTCGTCGAGGGCGCTCTGGTCGAGCAGGGTGTAGCGGCCGGCGCACAGCACGGCGTCGACGTCGGTGTCGCGAAGGAAACGGGTGAGCATCGGGGCCTGGTTCATACCGGCGCCTATCGCGCCGACGACGCCTTCGGCGCGCAGGCGTTCCAGGGCCGGATAGCCGTGCCGGAAGGCGGCGTCCTCGTGCTCGTCCGGATCGTGCAGATAGACGATGTCGATCCGGTCGAGGCCGAGCCGGACCAGGCTCTCCTCGATGCTGCGGCGTACGCCGTCCGCACTGAAGTCCCATACCCGGCGGTGGTCGGCGGGCACGGCGAAGCCGTCTGCGAGGTCGTCACCGCCGGCCGGGCAGGGTTCGAGCAGCCTTCCGACCTTGGTGGAGAGGGTGTACGCATCGCGGGGCCGGGTGCGCAGGGCTTCGCCCAGTCTGCGTTCGGAGAGGCCGAGTCCGTAGTGGGGTGCGGTGTCGAAGGTGCGGATGCCCGCGTCCCAGGCGGCTTCGACCGCGCCGGCGGCCGCGGCGGGCTCGACGGCGGTGTACAGATTGCCGATTCCCGCTGCCCCGAAGGACAGTTCGGTGATCTCGACCGCGCTGCGTCCGAGCGTGCTCCATCGCATCCGCTGCTGCCCCTTCGCCGTGGCGTTCGCCGATCACGACGAATATTCATCGGATCACTTGGGGGCGTCAACACCCTTGACCCCACTCGATCGCCGTCATGCGGGGAGCCAGTCGCCCCGCATGGCGCGCTTTCTTCGCGCAGCGGACGTCACCCGTTACCTCCGGGGAGATCGCGCGCCGGGGTGGAGGCATCCGATCTATTGGCTCAGTACCAGGAGTTCGTCGAGCTCCTCCCCCACACTCCGCGCGAGCTTGTCGAGGTCGGGCACGGCCTTGCCGTCGGCGACCAGGCCCACATGCACCTGACCGCCGTATGTCGACATCGCGATCGCGAGCGACTGCCCGCGTGCCAGCGGCGCCATCGGGTAGATCTCACGCAGCGGGCAGCCGCCCAGCGACAGCGCCGAACGCGGCAGCGGCACGCTCGTCACCAGGATGTCGAAGAGCATCCGGGCCGCGCCGCCCGCCAGCGGCGCGCCGAACCGGTGCGCCAGCGGCGGCAGTTGATCGGCGAGGACCGCGAGCGCCCCGGCCCCGCGCGACGGCCCTGCCGTCTTGTTGCGGTCCATCGCGGTGCGTACGGCATCGAGCCGGGAGCGCGGGTCGGGGTCACCGACGGGCAGTCCGACCAGATAAGCGGAGAACTTGTTGCCCGATCCGGACGGGCTGCCGGGCCTGCGCCGGGAGACGGGCACCAGGGCGCGCGGGTCGGCCCCGGGCAACTGCTCCCCGCGCTCCTCCAGCCACCGCCGCAACCCGCCTGCGACGGTGCCGAGCAGCACGTCGTTGGCGGTGCCGCCCACCGCCTTGCGTACGCGGTGCACATCCTCCAGGTCGAGCACCGCCGTGCCGAGCCGCCTGGTGCCGCTCGACCCGGCCGAGAGAGCGGGCACTCCGCGCGGGTCGAGCCGGCTGGCACGTACGACCGAGGCCCCGACGTCGAGCGCCCGGCCCAGCTCCTCGATGCGGCCCCGGGCGAAGCCGGCCATCTGCCCCGGCCCGGGTAGCCAGGAGCGCGGCGGCACGGGCCTGGCCCTGCGCGCCCCGATTCTGCCGGCGTCGGCGATCTGGTCGAAGATTCCGGCCCCGATCGCGACCGCGCGCATGCCGTCCGCCAGCGCGTGGTGAAGCTTGACCAGCACCGCGAACGGGCCGCCCGGCTCCCCGGTCAGCAGATACATCTCCCAGGGTGGCAGTCCCCGTTCGAGCGGCCGCTCCATCAGCTCACCCGCGATGGCGACCGCCTCGGCGGTGAAGGAACCGTCCGGGAGGCGGACATGGTGGACATGGCGCCGTACGTCGAAGTCCTTGGCCACGGACCAGGCGGCTCCGCCGACGGGCAGCCAGACGTCCCTGACCCGCATCCGCAGTCTGCGGATCGCGGCGGCGCGCGCGGCGAGCAGTTCGAGGACGGACTCGCCGCTCCCCGCCCCGGGAGCCGGGGCGAAGAAGGCGAGGGCGCCGAGGTGCATCGGATGACCGGCCGACTCGAGGTGCCAGAACGCCAGATCGAGTGGTGCGAGGAGCTCGCTGCTCAAAGGGTCCTCTTGTCCTAGAAGGTTGAACTAGAAGGCCAGGGATGCATAGTCAATCGCCTCCGGTCGGTTACGTTCAAGTACGATCACTTCACGCACAGTTAACAACAGGTAATAATCAGTTGGTCGACCCCTCCGGGACAATGAATTCGCACCACACGGCCTTGCCGCTGCCTCTCGAATCCACGCCCCAGGACTCCGCCAGCCGGTCCACCAGCAGCAGTCCGCGGCCCGAGACCCCCGACTCACCCGCTTCGCGCCGGCGCGGCAGCGCACTGGAACGGTCCTCCACCTCCACCCGGAGCCGCCGCTCGGAGCCCGCAAGGACCCGGATGGTCACGATCGCGCCCCCGTCGGTGTGCATCAGCGCGTTGGTGACCAGCTCGTCGGCCACCAGCTCGATCTCGTCCGAGCGCTCACGCGCACCCCACGCCCGTACCGCGGCCTTGACCATGTGCCGGGCCGAGCGCAGCGCCTCCGGGTCGCTCTGGGCGACGTGCTGTTGCAGCCGTCCGCCGGACTGGGGCGTGTACGCGCCCTTGCGACGCAGCAGCAGCAGCGCCACATCGTCGTCCCCGGCCCGCTCGTCCACCACTTCGCACAGACGGTCGGCGAGCAGCTGCAGATCGCGCGGGCCGTTGCGCACCAGCCCGGACAGCAGCTGCATCCCGTCGTCGAGGTCGGCGCCGGGCTGCTCGACCAGTCCGTCGGTGTACAGCAGGAGAGTGTGACCGGGGTCCAACTCCACGGTGCTGACGGGGTATTCGAGCTGGTCGAACTCCGCCGAGAGCCCCAGGGGCAGCCCGCCCTCGACAGGCACCCGGCGGCAGCTGCCGTCGGTGTCCCGGATCAGCGGGTCGATGTGCCCGGCCCGCACCACCTGGACCACCCCGGTCGTCAGGTCCGCCTCCGCATAGGTGCAGGTCGCGAACCGCTCGGTGTCCAGTTCATGAAGGAAGACGGAGGCGCGCGCCATCACCGTGGCCGGGGTGTGCCCTTCGGCCGCGTAGGCCCGCAGCACGATCCTCAGCTGCCCCATCACCGCGGCGGCGTCGGTGTCATGCCCCTGTACGTCGCCGATGACCGCGCCGACCCGGCCGCCGGGCAGCGCGATGATGTCGTACCAGTCGCCGCCGATGTCCCGGCCGATCCGCGCGGAGCGATAGCGCACCGCGATCTGCGCGCCGGGCACATCGGGGATCCGGCGCGGCAGCATCGCCTGCTGCAACCCCTCGGCGAGGTCGTGCTCCTGCTCGTAGAGCACGGCGCGCTGGAGGCTCTGCGCGATGCTGCTGCCGAGCGCGACCAGCAGATTGCGCTCGTCGGTGCTGAAGCCGGTCCTGTCGCCGTACAGCAGGCCGAGGGCTCCGATGGGGCGGCCCTGGGCGATCAGCGGCAGATAGGCGGCCGAAGTGATGTGGAGGTCTGCGATGTGCGGCCACAGCCGCGGATACGACTCGGCGAAGTCCCGTTCCGACTCGATGAAGCGGGGGGTGAGGGTGCGGACCACCTCGCTCATCGGGTACTGCTCGTCGACCCGGGTGTAGCGGGTGCCGGGCACGAAGGAGCCCTCGGGCCCTTCGGCCACCAGATGGATCCGGCCCGCCTCCAGGAGTCCCATGACCAGGCTGGTCGCGCCGAAGTGCTCCAGGCCGTGGGAGTCCTTCAGCACGTCGATGACGTCCTGGACGGTCCTGGCGTGGGCGAGAGCCGCGGTGGTGCTCTCGACGACGCTGGTCTGCCCGCGACGCACGGCGTCGGCCTCGATGCGGGCGGTGGAGTCGGAGAGCTCCCCGGTTGCGTCACGGACGACGCCGATGATGCGCAGCGGGCGGCCGGTCTCGTCGCGGCGGACGCAGCCTTGGGTGTGGGTCCAGCGCAGGCTTCCGTCGCGGGTGCGGATGCGGAAATACGCGCCGTAGTGGTCGCTGCCGTTCTTCAGCGCCTGCGAGACCAGGGCGTCCAGCCGGACGGCCTCGTCCGGCGGCAGCCGGAAGGCCAGGCTCTCCGGGTGGCCGTCGAATTCGCCCGGGCGCACATCGAACACGTCGAGACCGGGCTGGTCCAGGTGCATCAGCCCGCTGACCAGGTCCCAGTCGAAGCTGCCCATGCGGTTGAGGGTCAGCCTCAGATCCGGGTCGGCCGGCCAGTCGTCGGGAAGCGACAGGGCACCCGCTGCCCGATCAACCATGGGGCCACTCTGCCATCATTTGTCTGATTCTTCGACCGGTCCGAGGGGCCTGCTCAGCCCTGGAAGGCGACCGGCTCGGCCGGCTCCTCGCTGGGCACGAGCAGGTCCGGCTGGGACGGTGCGACGCCACCGTCGGAGGGCATGTCCGGGCCGATTGGCGGGGACAGCTCCTCGCTCGGGAGGTCCGGGCCAATGGGCGCGACCGGTTCACTCTGGGCGTCCGGGCCAATGGGCGGGTTGACCGGCTCACTCGGGGTGTACGGAGCGGGCGGGCTGACCGGCTCGCTCTGCCCGGTCGAGTCGCCCGGCTGTGTCGAGCCGTCCGGCCCGATCAGCCCGGAGGGCGGCGGATAGGTGTAGATGTCGTCCGGGTTCACGGGCGGCAGCACATCGGGCCGCTTGTCCTGTTCGCCATCGGTCCCGCTCTTCCGTTCGATCCAGGTGTTGTTGACGATGTCGACGATCACCAGGCTGTCGACCATCTGGACGGTGGGCTTGATGACGACGACCCGCTCGGGCTGGTAACCCGCCCACGACCGGCCCGTCTGCACCACGGCAGCCTTGACCGCGACCGGCGGCTTCAGCGGGTTTCCGCCGGCACACCGCACGCGCGGAGCGCCGTACTGGTCCACGAGCACCGAGGTCCCGGCCTGCAGCACGGACTGGTAGCTGGTGGCCGTGCCACGGCTGTAGCCGTGGCTGGTGGCGCGCGTGTCGGCGCGCAGGACGACGGGGGTCAGCCCGCGCAGGAAGTCCGGGATCTCCGGCTGCGGGATGCCCACCGCCCGGGAGAACGCCCGCGACTTGGCCTGGTCCGCGGCGAGGAATCGCACCTGCTGCTCCACGTCGCAGCTGGCCACGGACTGTGTGCCGCCGTACAGGCCGGGCGTCGCGCCCGAGACGGTGCGCAGCATCTGCCCCCTGGAGGGGGGACTGGGTGAGCTCGACGGCGCGGGCGGTTCGGGCGAGGGCGCGGCGGTGGATGTGACGGTCGACGGCGTGTACGGGTCCGGCCCCTGGCCCGCCACGGGCTGGAGGAAGACCTTCTCCGATCCCGCTGCCCCGCCGCTGTCGCCGTCGCATCCGGAGACCAGCAGCGAGAAGGACAGCGTGACGGACAGCGCGGCGATCGCGGCGTACCGACGACGAACGTGACGGCCAAGGAACCGACGACGAATGGGTGTACGCACGAAGATCTCCCGCCTCTGCACCCAGATGTGTCCCTCAAGTTCTGCCGGATTCGCGCGATGCCCGCGACTTGAACGCGTTCAAGAAACCCTCTAGTCTCGACCGCGAGGAATTGAACACGTTCAAGCCTGGGGTGGGGCACCTGATGTCCGTACTGGTCAACCTGATCGTGATGCTCGGCATGCTGGTGGTCGTGCCCGCAGGGCTGCGTCTGATGGACTCCGTCCGGCTCGCGCCCATTCGGCGCATCTGGCTTGTGTTCGCCGTCCCGGGTTCGGTCGCTCTCTGGCTGCCGCGCTCGACCGCTGCGACGGTGCTCGCGACGGTGTACGCATTCGGCACACTGGCCCTCGCCGCGCAGGCCCCACGCCGGCTGCACCGCACCCGCTCGCTCGCACCGGCCGAAATCGCCGTGCTCACCGCGCTGGTGACCCCGTCGGTCGCCGGTGTGGCACTGGTCGCGGAGCGCTCGGGACACGAACTCTTCGGCTTCAGCCTGGCGATGCTGGCGCTGACCGTGCCGCACTTCCACTTCGCCGGGTTCACCGCCGCGCTCGTGGCGGGGCTTGTCTGCCGTACGTCGACGGCTCCTGCCGGGCGTTTCGCGGCGCTGAGCGTTCCGCTCGGCACCCTCCTCGTCCTGGCCGGCTACTTCATGGACGACTGGGCCGAACTGCTCGGCGCGCTTGTGCTGACCGCGGGCATGTGGGCCGTCGCGCTGCTGACCTGGCGCGATGTCCGCACCGGCGGACGGGACCGGTTCACCCGCGCCCTGCTGGCCGTATCGGCCGCCGTGCTGATCGCCACGATGCTGCTCGCGCTGAGCTGGGCACTCGGCGAGGCAACCGGGCTTCCCCACCCCACGCTGACCTGGATGGCCGCGACCCACGGCCTCGGCAACGCCCTCGGATTCGCACTCTGCTCCATGCTTGCCCGGCGACGACTCAAGGAGACGGCCGCATGAACAACGCCGACCGCACGACCGACCGCTCGACCAACCGCACACTCAGCTACCCAGAGGTGGGGGCCACCCGGCTCGGACCGCTGCCCGACGGCTATCAGCACCTCCACCACACCAACCCGATCGGACGGGGCCGCGCCGTCTTCGACGCGGCAGCCGCGGCGGTCACCGACTGGCGGATGCACCGCGGCTCGGGGGTCGGGATACGCGCCACGGCGGTGCGGGCCGAGCCCGGGGCCCGGGTCGAGATCTCGCTCGGGACCGGCCCGCTGCGCTTCACCGCCCATTGCGAGGTGGTATGGGCGACGTACGAGAGGGACCGGACCGGATTCGGATACGGCACGGTGACCGGGCATCCCGAGTGCGGCGAGGAGTCGTTCGTGGTCGACATCCGCGACGACGGCTCGGTGTGGTTCACCGTCATGGCCTTCAGCCGCCCCGCCCGCTGGTACACGCGGCTGGCGGGCCCTCTCGTTCCCGTCGCGCAAAAGCTGTACGCCAAGCGGCTCGGCCACACGGTACGGCGGCTTGCCCGGACCGATACTGAAGGTAATGGAGTGGTTCAGCGACAGTGACTACTGGCTGAGCCGGCTGGTCTTCCAGCGGGCTCTGGCCGCCGTGTATCTGGTCGCCTTTCTCACCGCCGCCCTGCAGTTCCGGGCGCTGATCGGCGAGCGGGGCATGCTGCCGGTGCCCGCGTACGTACGCCGGGTGCCGATGCGCAGTGCGCCGAGCCTGTTCCAACTGCGCTACTCCGACAGGCTCTTCGCGCTCTGCGCGTGGGCGGGCTGTCTGCTCTCCGCGGCACTGGTCGCGGGGGCCGCCGACCACATTCCGCTCGGGGCCGCGATGGCGTGGTGGGCGGTGCTGTGGGCGCTGTATCTGTCCATCGTGAATGTCGGTCAGACCTGGTACGGCTTCGGCTGGGAGTCGTTGCTCCTGGAAGCCGGTTTTCTCGCCGTCTTCCTCGGCAATGAGCGCACGGCACCGCCGGTCCTTGTGCTGTGGCTGCTGCGCTGGGTGCTGTTCCGGGTGGAGTTCGGCGCGGGGCTGATCAAGCTCCGCGGCGACGAGTGCTGGCGCAAGCTCACCTGCCTGTACTACCACCATGAGACACAGCCGATGCCGGGCCCGCTGAGCTGGTTCTTCCACCATCTCCCGAAGCCCTTCCACCGGGTCGAGGTGGCAGCCAACCATGTGACCCAACTCGTCGTTCCCGTCCTGCTGTTCACCCCGCAGCCGATCGCGAGCGTGGCCGCCGGGATGATTGTGCTGACCCAGCTGTGGCTCGTGCTGTCCGGCAACTTCGCCTGGCTGAACTGGGTGACGATCACGCTCGCGCTCCCCGCCGTGGACGGCTCGGTCTTCGCTCGTCCGCCCGCGCTGCCCGCTCCCCCGGCCTGGTACGAGGTCGTGGTGATCGCCGTCAGCGCGCTGATCCTCGGCCTCAGCTATCGTCCGGCGCGCAATCTGCTCTCCCGGCGGCAGCAGATGAACCGGTCCTACGACCCATTCCACCTGGTCAACGCCTACGGCGCGTTCGGCACGGTCGGGCGGGTGCGCCATGAGGTCGTCGTCGAAGGCACCGACGAGACGGTGCTCCACCAGGGCACGGTCTGGCGGGAGTACGGCTTCAAGGGCAAGCCCGGCGGTGTGCGCAGACTGCCGCGTCAGTTCGCCCCGTACCATCTGCGGCTCGACTGGATGATGTGGTTCGCCGCGCTCTCCCCCGCCTACGCGGGCTCCTGGTTCGGCCCGTTCGTGGAGCGGCTGCTCGACAACGACCGGGACACGCTGCGGCTGCTTGCCCGCAATCCGTTCCCGGACGCCCCGCCCGCGTATGTCCGCGCCAGGCTGTACCGCTACCGGTACACGACCTGGCGCGAACTGCGGGACACCGGCGCCTGGTGGCACCGGACCTATGTGCGCGAGTTCCTCAGGCCGACCAGGCTACTTTGAACACCCAGACGTGCTTGCCCGCGCCGCGGGCGGCCGGCGGCACGTCGACGACCGGCTTGCCGCCGGTCGTGCGCCGGCTCCCGGTGGGGTGCCGGGCCTGCGGCGGATGCCGATGCGGACCCTGGTCTGGTCGCCGGGGGCGAGCCGGGCCACGGCGGCGGGAGCGACAGTGCGGGCCCCGGGCAATCGGCTCCCCAGAGCCATCGGATGAATCCCCCGACAAGTCCTCGAGCAACCCCGGTAGTTGCGGTCCCGGGACGGAGGCGCGACCGGATGTGTCCCGCATACCGGGAGCAGCCGTAGCGCGTACCGGCCCATCCCGCGCGGACTCACCTTGGTGGGCAAGGGCAGCTCGTAGACCGTTCGTACCCCCTGCCACTGCGGCAGGGGGTACGGGGCGAAGCGATCCGCTCAGTCGATACCGGGCAGGATGTGCGGCTCGGCGAGGTCGTCTTCGTAACCCGCCAGCCGGATCGGGGCCGACCGGGCCCAGACTTCGAGGCTGCCGAGCTCGTCGGCCCGGCCGGTCCGATCGCCGCTGCTGTCTGGCGCTCGCTTCTCGTGCTTCTTCACATCTGGTGTCACCGCGCACTCCTCTGTGTCGCGTAACTGGGACAAGGGCAGTTCGGTCGCGGTGGCGCCGTTCTCGGGCGGGACCGCAGCCCGGTTGAAGGCTTGTCCCAGGACGGCCAAGGGGGTTTCGTGGATCCCTTGGTGGCGTCCGTTCATCCAAGAGTACCCATATGAGCAGGGCCCTGCTCGATGGGGCCTGTAAATCTCCTGTAAACCAACTCAATTCCGGTCAACGATCTTTCCTTGCGCGGAGCATCACGGGACCGTACGCGGATGAGTTCCGGTCGCGCACAAGACCGCGTCGATGGCAGGACTGCCTTGGTCACGGGGGCATCACGCGGCATCGCTCCGCCCGTCGCCGAAGCGCCGGCCGGAGCAGGGGCGAAGGCCGTCATCACGGCCCGGGACCCGGATGGAGTAACAGCGGCGGTGGCCCGGGGGCGCAAGACGGCATGCGGGCGCGCGGCAGCGTCGCCGACCCCGGCCAGTGGCGGGAGGCGTTCGCGGTGAATGAGGAGGCTGGGCTGCGGAGGTCTACCAGTTCGCCGGAGCGTAGTCCTTGAGGAAGCAGCCGTAGAGGTCCTCGCCGTCCTCGCCGCGCACGATGGGGTCATAGACCCTGGCCGCGCCGTCGATCAGGTCGAGCGGGGCGTGGAACCCCTCGTCGGCAAGGCGCATCTTGTCGGGGTGCGGGCGCTCGTCGGTGATCCAGCCGGTGTCGACGGCGGTCATCAGGATGCCGTCGGTCTCGAACATCTCCTGGGCGCTGGTGCGGGTGAGCATGTTCAGCGCGGCCTTGGCCATATTGGTGTGCGGGTGGCCCGCACCCTTGTAGCCGCGGCTGAAGACGCCCTCCATGGCGGAGACGTTCACCACATAGGTGCGTTTGGCCGCGGCGGCGGCCATCGCCGGGCGGAGCCGGCTGATCAGGATGAAGGGCGCGGTGGAATTGCACAGCTGCACTTCGAGCAGCTCGACCGGGTCCACCTCGGAGACCGTCTGGATCCAGCTGTTGGTGTCGTGCAGGTCGGGGACCAGGCCGCCGGCGTCGATGGCGGTGCCCGCGGCGATGCGCTCCAGCGAGGCGGAACCGCTGACAAGGGCGAGGTCTGTCACGTCCTGTGCGCTCAGGCCGTCGCCGGCGGCGGAAGGCAGTGCGGCGACGGAGTCCACGGCGCCACTGCCGAAGGTGCCGATGACCTGGGCGGGCGGCAGCGCGCCCGCGGGCAGCGGTGCGGACTCGGCGGCGAGAAGCTCGCTGTAGGCCTGCGGGGAACGGCGTACCGTCTGGGCGGCGTTGTTGATCAGGATGTCCAGCGGACCCTCGGCCGCCACCGAGTCGGCGAGGGCGACGACCTGCGCGGGGTCGCGCAGGTCGATGCCGACGACCTTGAGGCGGTGGATCCACTCGTCGCTGTCCGGCATCGCCTTGAAGCGGCGGATCGCGTCGTTCGGGAAGCGGGTGGTGATGGTGGTGTGGGCACCGTCGCGCAGCAGCCGCAGCGCGATATACATGCCGATCTTTGCCCGGCCGCCGGTGAGGAGGGCGCGCTTGCCGGTCAGGTCGGTGCGGGCGTCGCGGCGGGCGCGGTTCTCGGCGGCGCACTTCTGGCACAGCTGGTGGTAGAAGGCGTCGACCTCGACATAGCGGGTCTTGCAGATGTAGCAGGACCGGGGGCGCTGGAGTATCCCCGCGATGTCGCCGGTGACGGAGGAGGACGGCAGCAGGCCTTCGGTCTCGTCGTCGATCCGCTCGGCGGAGCCGGTCGCGGTGGCCTCGGTGACCGCCTTGTCATGGGCGGTCTTGGCGGCCCGGCGCTCCTGGCGGCGGCGCTGCTTCACGGTGCGGTAGATGCCGGCGGTGGCGCGCCGAACCGTGATCGCGTCGGGGTGGTCGACGTCCAGCTTGTCGAGTTCGTCCAGCACGCTGAGGCAGACGGCCAGGCGCTCCGGGTCGATGCCCGGGCCGTACACCGGGCTGTCCTCTGTCACCGTCATGGCCTTGTCGTTCCTCGATCACTCGCGCGCTGTGGGTTTCAAAAGCGCAACTTTACTGAGCAAAAGGGTGACGGCAAAATCTCGTGACCGGGGGCTTCGGCCCAGGCACCCGAGCCCCCGGTTGTTCCCGCACCGGCCTCAAGCGAACAGGCCGGTCAGCCATGTCCGCCAGACAGCCTCGTTCTTCCCGGCGTCCGCGTCCGTGGCGAAGTCGTGCACGCTGACTCCGACCGGCGCCCCGAAGTGGTTGCGGCCGAAGATGCGGTACATCGCCTCGTCGGTGCGCAGCCCGATGAAGTACGGGTTGCGGTAGTCGAGGACCGCATCGACCGGTCCGGCACCCGGCACCTCGACGCGGACCGTGTCGTCCTGGGCCGCGTCCTCGAGACCGAGCCCACGGCTGACGACCTCGAGCCCGTCCGGGGTGTTGGATGCGGCGGGGGCGTCCAGCGTCGCGAAGGTGGCGGGGCGGCCTGTGAAGTGCACGAGGTACTGCCGCAGGGTGTGCAGATAGAAGTCCGTGTGCTTGTTCGCTCCGTCGTACTGGTTGTCCCAGTCGTCGACGAGGATGCCGCTGTGCACATAGCGCACGTAGCAGCCGCCGCCCTCGCGCGGCTCGATGACATGCTCAAGCTGATTGAAGGTCTGCTGCGGCATGCCCTCCACGTTCTCGGTGCGGGCGGTCAGATGCCGCGGCGGGTCCCACGCCGTGAGAGTGCCGCCAAAGGGTGCGGCGCCGCCCTCCTTCGGTTCGTACTCCATCGGCCAGAGCCAGCCGCCCGTGCCGGTGGTGATCGCGTCCCATACCTCCTCGGGGCTTGCGTCGACCTCGAACTCCCGGACGATCTCGAACTCCTTGGACATGACGACTCCTGATACTCAGGCGCTCTGGGGCGCGTAGACGGTGTGCCGGACGCCGGAACCGAACGTCCTGGACGTGACGACCTCGAGAAGGGCCTGAGCGAGGCCCTCGGTGACGACGAGCTTCCTCATGACGACTCCTCGATGGCTCCCGGCGTTTTCTCCGGGGCTTTCTCCGGGGTTTTCACGGTGGGATGGAGGGCCACGACGATGCGGTGGTCACGGCCGCCCTGCGCGTCCTCGTCGTGGTACTTGGCGATGAGCGCGCCGACGCCCTGCGTCAGCTCCTCGACGAACGCCGCCCGGTCGGCGGCGGAGGCGAACCGCACCTCCCCGTCGAGTGCGTACGTCGCCAGCCGCTTTCGGGCCTTGACGGCACCCGTGATGAGGGTGCCGACGTCGCCGACCAGGCGGGCGGCGAGTGCGAGCAGCCAGCGCGCGGAGAGCTGGTCGCGGAAGCCGGCCGGGTCCGGCTGCACCGCCGCGAGGGCGAGCGGGGAGATCACGTACGAAGCCGCGGTGGCCCGCATCAGCCTCTCGGTGACATTGCCTTTTCTGCGTTCACCGGCCAGTTCGATCAGACCGTGCCGCTCCAGCGCCTTGAGGTGGTAGTTCACCTTCTGCCGGGGCAGCCCGACCCGGCCGGCCAGCATGGCCGCCGACGCCGGCCCGGCGGCGAGCTCGGCGAGCAGCCGGGAGCGCGTGGGGTCCAGCGAGACGGCGGCAGCCGCCGAGTCCTCGATCACGGTCACATCCAACATGGCTTCACCCTCCCACCGAAAACATTTCTTGTCCAGACTCATTTTCGTGTCGGTACCTCGAATGGCCGAATCTTATGACCGGCACAGGAGGGTTTCTTTGGTCTAGACCCCTGAAGGTCAACCCGGGACCGAAAACCGCTCCACACTCCCCCGACCTGCGCGCGCCTGACGCCGGGGAACAAGTGGCCGAGCGAACACAAGGGCGACAAAGGCGTCGATCCGGAACCCGCTGCGGGGCGGGAGGTGCATCCGTTTTGCGTCAGGTTTCACAATGCCCTCACAGGTTCGCCAGACTGCGCCCCAATATGTGATCCGACAGAGAGCGGGACACACGGGGCGTCATCGCACGCGCCGAGCACCGCTGGGGGGCAAGGGCATGCCGGACTCCGGTTCGGCATGCCCTTCCGGGGAGGAACCACATACATGAGGCGCAGCGTCCGCACGGCTGCCTTGTCCACTACGAGCGCACTACTGCTGGCCTTGGCCGCACCGGCCGCGGGAGCCGCCGCGGCACCGGCACCACGCATCGATCTGAAAGTCCTGCTGGTGGACGACGGGGGCCCGGCAACCGCCGCCATCGCCGCCGAACTCGACGGCTCGGGAACGCCGTACACCCTGCTCAATCTCCAACAGGCGGGCCGCGCGGTGATCGACGCGGGCTTCCTCGCCGACACGGTGGACGGGCGCCCGCGCGCCAAGTACCAGGCCGTCGTACTGCCCAACGACAACCCCTTCGGGGCCGGCTCCGCGGAAATGGCCGCGCTCGCCTCGTACGAGAAGAGCTTCGCGATCCCGCAGGTCGACGCGTACACCTACGCCCGCCCCGAGGTGGGCCTCAACTACCCGGTCCACGGCGGATACAGCGGTTCGCTGGACGGCGCGCGGGCCGAGGTGACGGCCGCCGGCAAGGCGGGCCCCTTCGGCTATCTCGACGGACCGGTCCCCTTCGAGAACAACTCCCCCGACGTGGCCGAGAGTTACGCGCATGTCGCGCAGCCGGCCGCGGGCGCCGACTTCACCAGCTATGTGGAGGCGCCGCTGCCCGGCACGCAGCAGCGCGGCTCCATCGTCGGCGAGTACCGCCACGACGGCCGCCGCGAGCTCGTCGTCACCTTCGTCTACAACCAGTACCAGCAGCAGTTCCGGCTGCTCGCCCGCGGCATCGTGAACTGGCTGACCCAGGGCGTCCAGCTCGGCGCCGCCCGCAACTACTTCTCGGTCCACATCGACGACGTCTTCGGCGCCGACGACCGCTGGGACACCGTGCTGAACTGCACGCCGGGGGACGTGGACTGCGCGCCCGGACAGGGCACACCCGACCCGATCCGGATGACGGCAGCGGACGCGCAGTACGCCGCGCAGTGGTCCGCGTCGAAGGGCCTCACCTTCGACATGGTCTTCAACGGCGGCGGCAGCGAGCTGTTCAAGGAGGAGAACGGAGGCACCGACGCCCTCGCCCAGCAGCTGACCGCCGACAGGAACGCCTACCGGTGGGTCAACCACACCTACAACCACCCCTTCCTCGGCTGTGTCCAAGACGTCAGCGTCGTCCCCTGGACCTGCGCCAAGAACATCGACGGCTCCACCAAGTACGTCAGCCGCGCCGCGATTTCCGCCCAGATCGGGGACAACCGCTCCTGGGGCCTGCGGGCCGGACTCCCGCTGCAGAACGACGAACTCGTCACCGGCGAGCACTCCGGGCTGCGCATCCTCCCGCAGCAGCCGGACGACAACCCCAACCTCGCGCCCGCGCTCTCCGACAACGCGGTCGCCTGGCTCGGCTCGGACAACTCCCGCGAGCGCGCCCAGCGCCACGTCGGCCCGGCCCTCACGGTGCCCCGCTACCCGATGAACGTCTTCTACAACGCGGGCCACACCTCCGAGCAGATCGACGAGTACAACTGGATCTACACCCGCAGCTCCGACGGCGGCAGCGGTATCTGCGAGACCGCCGCCAACTCCACCTGTCTGCCGGAGCCACTGGACACCGGCACCGGGTACGCGGACTACGTGGTGCCGCTGGAGGCCCGCATCGGTCTCGGCCATGTGCTGGCCAACGACCCGCGGCCGCACTTCATCCACCAGTCCAACCTGGCCGAGGACCGGATCGCCTATCCGGTGCTGGACCGCATCCTCGGCGACTACGCGGCGCTGTACGCGGACAGCACCCCGCTGGTCAATCTGCGCCAGCGCGAGATCGGCGCCGAACTGCGCGACCGGGCGACCTGGAACGCCGCGGTCGCCGCGGGCCAGGTGACCGCGTACCGCATCGGAGACGCCGTAACCGTGCAGGCGCCCAGCGGGGTCAAGGTGACCGCCACCATGCCGGTCGGCACCCGGCAGAACCAGCTCCTCGGCACCTCCGGGTTCGGCAGCCCCTACGCGGGTGCGGTCTCCGGATGGACCGCGCCGGGGCTGCTGCAGAACCGGGTCACGTTCACGCTGCCCGGCGCGGCGCCGGCCGCGGCCCGCACGGTGAAGGCCGGGCCGGTCCAGTCGTCCGCACCACGGCTGCCGCTGCCCGCGGGCGTGCGCAAGCGCGTCCCGTACGGCGTGACCGGCTGACGAAATCGGCCACCGCGGTCCCGGGGCACTGTCCCCGCCCCGGGAGCGCGCGTTCGACGCGCCCCCGCTCGTCCGGCGGGTGAGGCGCCCCTTCCTTCTCGCGCTCCGGGGGAGCAGTTCCACATGGCCGAGCCCAAAGGCGCGCCGCGAACCGGCGCGCCCCTGGTCACCCTCCTCACCGAAGGCACCTATCCGCACAGCCACGGCGGCGTCAGCGTGTGGTGCGACCAACTCGTGGGCGGAATGCCCGACTTCGACTTTCAGGTCATCGCGGTGACCGGCACCGGCCGGGAATCCCTGGCCTGGGAGCTGCCGGCCCATGTCGCCGAGCCCGTCAGCGTCCCGATGTGGGGCCCGGACCCGGTCGGGGCCGCGCCGCGCGGACGCCGGATGCGGCAGCTGATGGCCACCTACGAAAAGTTCCTGACGGCACTTGTCGACCCGGCGGCCGAGGAGTTGTTCCCTCCCGCGCTGTACGAACTGGCACGGGCGGCCCGCGAGGGCGTGCTCGCGCCGGCGCTGCGCAGCGACCGGGCGGTGCACACCCTGGTGGGCGTCTGGAACCGGCCGGGCCTGCCCGTGTACGCGGCCCGGCCCACCCTGCACGATGCGCTCACCGCCACCGATCTGCTGGAGCACGCGCTGCGGCCGCTCACGGCAGCTCCGCCCGAGCGTGGGGTCGCGCACGCCGTCAGCGGCGGAATCGCCGTACTGCCCGGTCTGGTCGCCAGTCGGCTGCACGGCGTACCGCTGCTGCTCACCGAGCACGGCGTATATCTGCGCGAGCGCTACCTCGGCTACCGCACCGGGCCCTACCGCTGGCCGGTGAAGGCGCTGCTGCTGGGCTTCTTCCGGCTGCTCGCCGAGGAAACGTACCGGGTGGCCGCCCTGATCACTCCCGGCAATCGCTACAACCGCCTGTGGGAGGAGCGCGGCGGGGCGCCCCCGGAGCTCATCCGCACGGTCTACAACGGCGTCGACCCGGCGGCGTTCCCGCACGCGGGGCCCGAACCGGAGACACCCACGCTCAGCTGGGCGGGCCGCGTGGACCCGATCAAGGACCTGGAGACGCTGATCCGTGCCTTCGCGTTCGTACGAAAGGAGATACCCGAGGCCCGGCTGCGGATCTTCGGCGGCACGCCGCGCGGCGGCGAGGCCTACCGGGCGCGCTGCGAAGCGCTCGCCGCGGAGCTCGGGCACAGCGACGCCGTCGTCTTCGAGGGGCGGGTGGACGACATCCGTGACGCGTACGCGGCGGGAAACGTGGTGATGCTGTCCAGCATCAGCGAGGGCTTCCCGTTCACGCTGATCGAGGCGATGTCCTGCGGGCGCGCCACCGTCTCCACCGATGTCGGCGGGGTGCGCGAGGCCGTCGGCGACAGCGGTCTCGTGGTGCCGCCGCGAGAGCCGGAAGCGATGGCCCGGGCGGCGCTGGAGCTGCTGGGCGATCCGCAGCGGCGGGCCGCGATGGGCGAGGCGGCGCGGCTGCGGGTGATCGAGCAGTTCACACTGCGCCAGACCGTCGACACCTTCCGCTCGATCTACCTCGAACTCGCCCTGCGCGCCCATGAGTCGGCGCCCGTGGCCTGGCCCGCGGGGGTGCTCGCATGAGCGGCCCGTTACGCCTGCTGTCGGGCGACGGCGACAGCCTCCCCGTCATACCCAGGCCGCGCACGCGGACCCGTGCGCGGCCCAGCTGGGCGAAAGACCCGATCGACGAGCTCGCGGAGCGTCTGATGGAGCAGGTCGCGGTCGCCGTCCATCCGTACGAGGTGGCGGCGCTGCTGGAGTCGGACGGCCTGACGGGTGATCAGATCACCGCCCGCTACGGGCGCCCGGATCTGTTCACGCTCGCCGAGGATCTTCATGCCCGGGTGCCACGCCACTATCCGGAGCCGCCGCCCGCGCCCGACCCCTGGCGGCCGGACCATCTGCGCTGTGCGCTGCGCGGTCTGGTCTTCGCCCTGCCGGGTCTCGCCTATGTGCTGGGCGCCGGGCTGTGGCACGGCACCGCGGACGTCTCGGGGCTGATCGTCTCCGCTCTTGCGGCCTGGGCGTGGAACCAGGCGCTCAGCCACCGGGCGTATCTGCGGCTGGCGGCCGGCGGGCAGGCCGCCGCCGGGCGGACCCTGCGCATCGGCGCGCCGGCCGGTGCGCTCGGGGCGGCGGCCACGGGGCTTGCGGTGTCGGGGCCGGGCATGGGCGCGGCTTTCGCGGCCGGGCAGTCCTGCTACCTCGGCGCGGCGAGCGTGCTGCTGGTCCTCGGCCGCGAACGGGTGCTGCTGCTCACCCTGTTGCCCGTCGCGGCGGGGGCCGGTGCCGTGCAACTGTGGCAGCCCCCGGCGGCGCTCGCACCGGTGCTGCTGTCGGCGACAGTGCTTCTCGCGGTCCTCGCCGCCGGGCATGCCTTACGCGCCGCGGTGCGCTGCGCACCCGAGGCCGCCGGCCCGACGCCCACGTTGCTGCGCTCCCTGCCGTACGGACTGTTCGGCCTGGCCGCGGGCGTGCTGGCAGCACTTGCCGGGGCCGATGAGCCGCGCTCCGTCGTCGCCCTCACGCTCAGCATGGGCTTCGCCGAATGGCTGCTCTACCGCTACCGCTCGCTCGCGCTGACCGCGCTGCGCGAGAGCACCGGCGGCCGCGGCTTCGTACTGCGCGCCGGGCGGGCCCTGGCGTACTGCCTGGGCGCGTATCTGGCGGTCCTCGCTCTCGGCTCGCTGATCGCCGGGATCCGGCCCGCTCCCCTGCTGGGTCTTGGGGCCGTGCTCTGGACCGCGCTGCTCCTGCAGGCGTTCTCGCTGGCCTGGCTGCCGGCCGCCGTCACGCTCGCCTCCGCGGCCGCGGAGGCCGCGGCGTCACTGGCTTCTCTCCCGCTCGGACCGGCCCAACTGAGCTGTCGTACCGCGGCGGCGGCCGTTCTGGTCGCCGCGGCCTGTCGGCTGCTCGGCCGGCCCACCGCTCACCGCTGATTCCGCCGCACCACTGATTCCACCGCACCACTGAATCCACCCACCCGCACCACCGACCAACGGGAGCAACTGACGTGACATCGAACGGGCTTGTCGCCATCACCGGCGCCGAGGGGTTCATCGGATCGCATCTCACCGAGGCGCTCGTCGACGCCGGTTTCCGGGTCCGCGCCATGGCCCAGTACAACTCCTTCTCCTCCTACGGATGGCTGGAGACGCTCTCCGCCGAGACCCTCGACCAGGTCGAGATCGTTCTCGGAGACGTCCGCGACGCCGGCTCGGTGCATCAGCTCGCCGAGGGAGCCGAAGCCGTGTACCACCTGGCCGCCCTGATCGCGATCCCGTACTCCTACCAGGCCCCGCACAGTTATGTGGACACCAATGTCACGGGCACCCTCAATGTGCTCGAGGTGGTGCGCAAGCTGGGGATCCCACGCCTGGTGCACACCTCGACCAGCGAGACGTACGGCACCGCGCAGACCGTGCCGATCACCGAGGACCACCCCATCAACACCCAGTCCCCGTACGCCGCTTCGAAGGCGGGCGGCGACCGGCTGGCCGACAGCTACCACGCCAGCTTCGGCACCCAGGTGGTCACGCTGCGCCCGTTCAACACCTTCGGGCCGCGCCAGTCGATGCGGGCCGTCATCCCGACCGTCATCGGCCAGGTCGCTGCGGGCGAGCGGGTCATCACCCTCGGGGACCTGCGCCCCACTCGCGACTTCCTCTACGTGAAGGACACCGCCCGTGCCTTCCTCGCCGTCGGCACCGCGCCCGCCGATGCCGTTGTCGGTCGCACCTTCAACGCGGGTACCGGCGGTGAGATCTCGGTCGGCGAACTGACCAGGCTCATCGGCAAGTTGATGGACACCGATGTCGAGGTGCGCGAGGACGAGGAGCGCATCCGGCCGGCCGGCTCCGAGGTGATGCGGCTCGTCGCCGACGCCACCCGGCTGCGCGAGGCGACCGGCTGGAAGCCCGAGCACGACCTGGAGCAGGGGCTCGTACGCACCATCGGGTTCTTCCGGGACCCGGTGAACCTGGCCCGCTACAAGACCGGCATCTACAACATCTGACCGCGTACGCCACCGACAGGGCGCCAGGCAGAGAGCGCCACTCGCAAAGACACTGACAGGGGAGTCTTCATGCACGCAGTGATCCTGGCCGGAGGCAAGGGCGTCCGGCTCCGGCCGTACACCACGGCACTGCCCAAGCCGCTGGTGCCGATCGGCGACCAGCACGCGATCCTGGAGATCGTCCTGCGCCAGCTGGCCACGGCCGGCTTCACCAGCGCGACCATCGCCATCGGCCACCTCGGACACATCATCCGCGCCTATGTCGGCAACGGCTCGCAGTGGGGGCTGCGGGTCGGCTACTCCACCGAGGAGAGCCCGCTCGGCACGATGGGCCCGCTGCTCACCATGCTGGACCGGCTGCCCGAGAACTTCCTCGTCATGAACGGTGACATCCTCACCGACCTCGACTACGGGGACGTCGTCAGCCAGCACAGCGCTTCCGGCGCGCCGCTCACCGTCGCCACGTATGCCCGCAAGGTCGCCATCGACTTCGGGGTGCTCACCACCGAGTCCGGGCGGGTCGTCGGTTTCGCCGAGAAGCCGAGCATGGACTACCGCGTCTCGATGGGCGTGTACGGACTCAGCCGGGACACGCTCGCCGGGTACACGCCTGGGCTGCCGCTCGGCTTCGACGAGCTGATGCTGGATCTGCTGCAGTCACAGAACCCGCCGCACACCTACGATTTCGACGGGTACTGGCTCGACATCGGCCGGCCCGACGACTACGACCGGGCGAACGCCGAGTTCACCACCCACCGCGGCCTTCTCCTCAAGGGAGCGTGAGGAGTTCCGTGCGCATCCTCCTCCTGGGCTCCACCGGATTCCTGGGCGGGCACACCGCCGAGCAGCTGCGCGCCCTGCCGGGCGTGCGGCTGCTCGTCGGCGGCCGGTCCGCGGACGCCGATGTGCCGCTCGATCTCACTGCCGGTCCCGGCGTCATCGCGGACGCGCTTCGCGCGGCCGCGCCATCCGTCGTCGTCAACTGCGCGGGTCTGGTGGCCGGCAGCGCGGTGCAGCTGACGGACGTCAACGCGCGCGGCCCCGCCGCGCTCTGCGAGGCGCTGCGGGATGCGGCGCCCGAAGCCCGGCTCGTGCATCTCGGCTCAGCCGCCGAGTACGGGCCGACCGCGCCCGGCGCGCCCGTCACCGAGTCGGCCGCGACCAGACCGCTCGGTCCGTACGGCGCCACCAAGCTGGCCGGCACGATCGCGGTCACCGCCTCGGGGCTGGACGCCGTTGTGCTGCGCGTCTTCAACCCCGTGGGTCCGGGCGCACCGGCCGCGGGTCTGCCCGGCCGGCTCGCCGCCGAGCTGCGGCGGGCCGGTGACGCGGGCGAGACCGTGCGGGTCGGCGCTCTGTCCGCGCACCGTGACTTCGTCGACGCGCGTGATGTGGCGGATGCGGCCGTGCGGGCGGCGACCGCCGACCGCCCGCTCCCGCCGGTGCTCAACATCGGCAGCGGCCGGGCCACTTCGGTGCGCGAACTGGCCCACGGTCTGGTCCGGACGTCCGGCTTCCGCGGCCGCCTGGAGGAGACGGGTACCGGCTCCGCGCGCTCGTCGGCGGTCTCCTGGCAGTGCGCGGACATCACGTCGGCGAGGGATGCGCTGGGCTGGCGTCCGAAGCGTACGCTGGACGACTCGCTGTACGACCTGTGGGCGTCGTCGGTCCCGGCGGGGGCGGGCCTGTGACGGCTGCTTTCCGGGGCTTTGCCCCGAACCCTCCCCCTGCGCCCCGCGGGCGTGGGGGGACCCCCGCTCCTCAATCGCCGCGGGGGCTGAAGTGACGGCCCGTCCGGCGATTGAGGACTGGGGGTCCGGGGGCGAAGCCCCCGGTTCGGAGGGGCCGCCCCGCATGACCCTCCTCGTCCCCATGTACGTCCACCCCACTGTCGATCCCGCCGCCTGGCACGCCCTCGCCGCTTCCGCGCCCCGCCTCTACGGCGTCGTGCTCAACGTCGACGACGGCCCCGGAACCGCCCCCGACCCCGCGTTCGTCGCCGCCGCCCGCGCGTTGCGGGCGGCCGGCGTGCGGGTGCTCGGGTATGCGGACACCGATTACGGCCGACGGCCCGCCCGGGTGGTCACCCGGGACTTCGAGCGGCATCGCGACTGGTACGGCGCGGACGGGTTCTTCCTCGACCAGGTCGCCCCGGACACGGCCGGGCTCCGTCACTACCGGCGGCTCACCAGGGCGGCGCGGGCCCGCGGTGGACGGACCGTTGTGCTCAATCCGGGCGCCCATCCCGCCCCGGGATACGCCGCGCTCGGTGATCTGCTGATCACCTTCGAGGGCGACTGGGACGCCTATTGCGCCGCCCCGGCCGCCCCGCCGTGGACCAAGGACCACCCGCCGACCCGGTTCTGCCATCTGGTGCACGGCGTTCCCGCCGGGCTCTGCCGGCTCGCGGCCCGTACCGCGGAACTGCGCGGCGCGGCGGTGCACTGCGCCGTACCCGGCCATGGCCCCAACCCCTGGTCGGCGCTGCCGCCCGCTCTTCGGAAGGCCCCATGAAACCTCACCAGGCCGCCGGGCGACGGCGGCTCGGCCTGCTTGCCGTCGCGATGGCGTTCGCGGTGCTCGCCGCCTGCTCGGCGCCGTCCCCGGATCCGTCCCCGCGCCTCCGGCGCTGGCAGCCGCGGCCGGGCATCGCCTGGCAGTGGCAGCTGGACGGACGGGTCGACGCCGGCGTCGACGTGCCCGTGTACGACATCGACGGCTTCGAGAACGACGCGGCGACCGTGCGCAGGCTCCACCGGGACGGCCGCATGGTCATCTGCTATCTCAACGCGGGCGCCTGGGAGTCCTTCCGCCCCGACCACGGGGAGTTTCCCGCCTCCGTACGGGGCAGGGCCAACGGCTGGGAGGGAGAGCGCTGGCTGGACATCCGGCGGCTCGACGTCCTGCGCCCGCTGATGGCCAAGCGCATGGACCTCTGCCGCGAGCGCGGCTTCGACGCGGTGGAGCCGGATCTGCTGGACGCCTATCTCAACACGACCGGCTTCCCACTGACCGACGCCCACCAGCTCGCGTACAACCGCATGATCGCGGGCCTCGCGCACGAGCGGGGCATGTCGGTGGGGCTCAAGAACGATCTGCCCCAAATCCCCCAGCTGGTACGGGACTTCGACTTCGCCGTGAACGAGGAGTGCGCGCAGTACGACGACTGCGCCCAGCTGACACCCTTCGTGAAGGCCGGGAAAGCGGTCTTCCATGTGGAATACGCGCTGCCCGTCGACACGTTCTGCGAGCGCACCCGCCGACTGGGGCTCAGCTCCATGCGCAAAAAACTCAACCTGGGGGTGTGGCGGCAGCCCTGTTGAGCGGGGCCGGCGCTCAGGGAAGCGGCGCTCAGGAGGCGGCGAGCACCGCCTGGACGGTCTTGCCGCCGCCCGGTCCGCCCCGCACGGCGAAGTGCTGGGCGAGCTCCCGCACCATCACGATTCCCCGCCCGCACTCGTCCGTCTCCCCCGGCGAACACAGCCGTGGTGGTATCGGACTGGCGTCCTCCACCTCGACGGTGACCAGCCCGGGATCGACGTGCAGCCGCAGCCGGCAGCTGCTGTGGCCGTGCCGGGTGGCATTGGTGACGAGCTCGGACGCGACCAGGGTCGCGTCCTGCACCTGATCGCCCGACACCTTCTCGCCGCAGCCACGGGTCAGAAAGGCCGTCGTCAGATGCCGCGCCCAAAGGGCGGATGTCTCCGCCTGCGGCAATAGATATGTGGCGCATGCGGCGCGCCTGCGGGAGCGCCTCTGCGCACGCATCCCCATCACTCCCCGTTCCTGCGTAGACGTTCACGGACGGCCGTATTCGGCCAGGAGAACCAACGGGGCGGGCCGCCTACGGTCGAAGAACAACGACGGGCCCCTCTCCCCTCGTGATGCCCTCCCCGCGTGATCGGCAATCAGCCGTCCACGGCACTCTTTGCGGCGGGCGCCCGCCCCATGAGGGATCCGGTCCGCCGACGCAGGGCCCCGCGGACCGTCTCCCGGGCCGGCTCACAGCACCGGTTGCCCCTTGCCCAGCGCGATGACGCCGTTCTTGGAGACGGTGTACAGCTCCTGGTCACGCCCGGGATTGACGCCGATGGTCGCACCCGGCGGGACGTCCACGTTCTTGTCGAGAATCGAGCCGCGCACCACCGCGCCACGGCCTATGCGCACATTGTCGTGAAGGACCGAGCCCTGCACCACCGCGCCCTCGGCGACGGTCACGCCCGGCGAGAGGACGGACCGGGTGACCTGGCCGCGGACGATGCAGCCGGGGCTGACGATCGACTCACTCGCGATGCCCGCGCCGATGCAGCGGGCCGGCGGCAGCTGCCCGGAGTGGGTGTAGAGGGGCCAGCTGCGATTGTCGAGGTCGAAGACGGGCCGGTCGGGGATCAGATCCATATGGGCTTCGTAGTACGTGTCGAGCGTGCCCACATCGCGCCAGTAGCCGTGCTCACGCGTGCTTTCGCCCGGCACATGGTTGTCATCGAAGTCGTAGAGCTGCGCCACACCCCGGTCGGTGAGCATCGGCAGGATCGAACCGCCCATGTCATGGACCGAGCGCTCGTCCTCCGCGTCCCGGTGCAGGGCGTCGATGAGGACCTTGGTGGTGAAGAGGTAGTTGCCCATGGAGGCGAAGACCCGGCCCGGGTCGCCCGGCAGCCCGGGAGGGTCGGCGGGCTTCTCCAGGAACCTCTCGACCCGGGCGCCGTCGGAGGCCGGGGTGATGATCCCGAACGAGGAGGCTTCGGAGCGCGGTACCTTGATCCCGGCGACCGTGACGCCCGCCCCGCTGTCGATGTGCCGCTTCAGCATCTGCCGGGGATCCATCCGGTAGACATGGTCCGCGCCGAACACCGCGATGTAGTCGGGCTGTTCGTCGTGGACGAGGTTGAGGGACTGCAGGATCGCGTCGGCGCTGCCGAGATACCAGCGGCGGCCGAGCCGCTGCTGGGCCGGAACGGGTGTGACGTAGTTGCCGAGGAGGCTCGACATCCGCCAGGTGGTGGTCACATGGCGGTCCAGAGAGTGCGACTTGTACTGCGTCAGCACACAGATCCGCAGGATGTCGCCGTTCACCAGGCTGGACAGCACGAAGTCGACGAGCCGGTACATGCCACCGAACGTCACCGCCGGTTTGGCCCGGTCGGCAGTGAGCGGCATCAGCCGCTTGCCCTCCCCGCCGGCCAGTACGATCCCGAGCACCGAAGGTCCACCGCGCATCGCCGCCCCTCTCTGCCTGCCGTCCCTGTCATCCCTGCTTGAGCAACTCCTCGTACACCTCGTACGTCCGGCGGGCCACCTGGTCCCAGCCGAACCCGCGCACCGCCCGCTCGCGTCCGGCGGTGCCCATCCTGGCGGCCTCGGCGGCGTCGTCGACGACCCGGTTCACCGACTCGGTGATGCCCTGCTCGAAGTCCTCCGGATGACGGGCGTCGTACGGCACGAGGAGTCCTGTGCGTCCGTCGTCCACGACCTCGGGGATGCCGCCGACCGCGGATGCGACGACGGCCGTGCCGCAGGCCATGGCCTCAAGATTGACGATGCCCAGCGGTTCGTAGACCGAGGGGCAGACGAACACCGCGGCGTGGCTGAGCAGTTGGACGACCTGGGGGCGCGGCAGCATCTCGGGAATCCAGTGCACCCCGTCCCGTACCCGGTCCAGCTCCTCGAAGAGCTCACGGAATTCGCGGTCCGTCTCCGGGGTGTCCGGGGCGCCCGCACAGAGCACCAGCTGGATGTCCGGGTCGAAGGAGCGGGCCGCACGCAGCAGATGCGGGACGCCCTTCTGGCGGGTGATGCGGCCGACGAAGAGGGCGAAGGGGCGGTACGGGTCGATGCCGATCCGCTCCAGGACGGTCGTGTCGTGGTCGGGGCGGTACAGGCCGGTGTCGATGCCGTTGTGGATGACACGCACCCGGTCCGGGTCGATGGCCGGATAGCAGTCGAGGATGTCGGCGCGCATGCCGTGGGAGACGGCGATCACGGCGTCCGCGGCCTCGATGGCCGTGCGCTCCGCCCAGCAGGAGAGCGCATAGCCGCCGCCGAGCTGCTCGGCCTTCCAGGGGCGCAGCGGCTCCAGGGAGTGGGCGGTCATCACATGCGGAACGCCGTGGAGGAGCCCCGCGAGATGGCCGGCGAGGTTGGCGTACCAGGTGTGGGAGTGGACCAGTTCGCGGCCCTGCAGCTCGGCGGCCATCGCCAGGTCGACGGAGAAGGTGCGCAGCGCGTCGTTGGCGTTCTCGAGTCCGGCCCGGGGCTGGTGACGCAGTACGCCCTCGGCCGCGCCCTCGCCCCAGCAGTGGACCTCGAGATCGGCGAGAGCGCGTAACTCCCGGGCGAGGAACTCCACGTGGACCCCGGCCCCGCCGTAGACGTCGGGCGGATACTCGCGCGTGAGCAGTCCCACCTTCACCGAGACTCCCCTCGCCGAAACGGTCGGTTCAGCGCCGACGGCCTGGTGCCGGCCGGGGGTCCGGCCACGGCGAAGCCGCTGTCCGGCGCAGTGTCCCGGGACGACACAGCACCTCATGATGGTCACTCAGATGGGGCCTGCGGGGAAGACCGCGGTCAGGATCACTCGGCCGTGCGGGCGGACCGCTGCGGCGGACGGTCGAAGACGCAGTCGCCACAGAGCCCGCCGCCCGGGCAGCGGTAATAGAGGCAGCAGCTGCGCCGCCGCATCGCCGGGCCCTGCACGGTGCCGGACAGATCGGGGTGTGCGAAGAGCTCGGCGGCGAGTGCCGTGGCCCGCCCGGCCACCTCCGGCCGGCCGGCGCGCCGGGCCCAGGCGCGCAGCTCGCGCACTGCTCCGGCGAGTGCGGAGCCCGCGTTGCCCCACAGCAGCCGCGGCGAGATCCGGGTGTCGCTCATCAGCGCATCCGCAAGCGGCACGAGATGGCCGTACTGCACGCTCTCGCGAATGGCGGCTGCGGTGGCGGGCAGCGGGCGGGAGCCGTCCAGGCACAGATCGTCGGGCGAGCTTCGCGACGGATCCCAGTGCAGCCGCGCGGGGTCGAGGTCGGGCAGCTGCCCGAAGAGCGCGGCACTGCCGAGCGCGACCGACCAGAGCCGGGCGGTGAACCCCAGATGCGCGATGGATGCGGCGACCCGTCGTTCCGGGGTGCGCAGCCGGGCGGCGACCGTGTCGACACGGGCGGTGAGCGAGGCCGTGTCGCCCGCGTACAGATGTGCCAGCGGAATATGCTCACCGTCCGGCGCCCCGGTCCGCAGGGCGAAGAAACCACCCACCGACGCCACCTCGTCCAGATCCACGCCCGCGCTCCCGTCCCCTGCCGTCGCCCGTGTCCGCACCAGGTCACCGTATCGATCAGTCGTGTCCTCTCCCCCGCCCACGACCTGCTCACCCGTCGTGAGGGGGACTTTTGACCTACGCTCGTACTACGTCGGCAGTACGTCCAAGTGCCTGCTCAAGGACGACGACGTAGACGCAGAAGAGGGAGATCGTGGACTCTATGAGTTCCCTCGCGCCGGCCGTGGTGCTGTCACTTGTCTCCGCGGTCGCATATGCGGCCGGGGCAATCATGCAAGAGCATGTCGCTGCCTCCACCTCGGCCCGCCCCTATGCCCCGCTGCATCACGCCGCGTGGTGGGTCGCCGTCGCGCTCAACGGCCTCGGCGCGGTGCTCCATGTGCTGGCGCTCGCGTACGGGCCGCTGAGCCTGGTCCAGCCGCTCGGCGCGCTGACGATCGTCTTCGCCCTGCCGATGGCCGCGCTGTTCGTACGGCGCCGGGCGGGCGCCGCCGCCTGGCGCGGCGCTCTCATGGCGACGGTGGGACTCGCGGGGCTGCTCGCGCTCACCGGCACGGCCGCTTCCCACTCGCTGGACGGCGGGCAGCGCGCGATGCTGGCAGGCGCGACCTTGGGCGGTGTGGCGCTGCTCTTCCTGGTCGCCCAGACCGTGCACCGGCCGATCATCCGCAGCGTGCTGCTGGCCGCGGCGGCGGGAGTGGCCTTCGGCATCGCTTCGGTGTTCACCAAGACCGTCGCGGTGGACTGGTCGTGGTCCGCGCCGGGGAACCAGTGGCCGAGCCTGCTGGTGATCGCGGTGCTCGCCTGCGGCGGTCTGCTGCTCTCCCAGGCCTCGTACCGCGGCGCGGGCCTGGCGGCGCCGCTGGCCACCGTCACGGTCGTCAACCCGGTGGTGGCGGCCGCGGTCGGCATCACGATGTTCGGTGAAACCTTCCGCTACGGGCTGACCGGCACCGTGCTCGCGCTGGGCTTCGGCGCCCTGGCGGCGGGCGGGCTGATCCTGCTGACGACGGAGCGGCTGGCCGCGGCGCGCGCGGAGGCAGAGGCACAGGCACAACAGCTGCATGCCGAGGCGGAGGCGCACATGCGCTCCTCACGCTCGCCGCTGCATCCCTCTCAGCAGCCGGTGCTCCCTGGGGAACCCCGGGAACGCCGCGCGGAACGCGCGCAGTCGGACGGGCACCGTGCCGACCCGCAGGAGCGTGTGTCAGAGCGAGACGCCACCCGACCTGAGGTAGGCGACGGGGTCGATGTCGGTCCCGTATCCGGGGCCGGTGCGCACCTCGAAATGGAGATGCGGTCCCGAGCTGTTTCCGGTCGATCCTGAGCGGGCGATCCGCTGACCGCTGCTGACCTGCTGCCCGGAGCGCACGGTGAGCGCCGAGAGATGCGCGTACTGGCTGTATTTCCCGTCCGCGTGGCGGATGACGACCTGATAGCCGTACGCACCGCCCCAGCCGGCCGAGACGACCCGGCCGGCGGCGACGGCCTTCACGGAAGTGCCGGTGGGGACCGGGAAGTCGACGCCGGTGTGGTAGCCGCTGGCCCAGGAGGAGCCGGACTTGCCGTACGGGGTGCCGGTGCTCGCCTCGACGGGGGCGCTGAGTCCGGTCCGGTGCGTGGGCGTGGTGGCGTGCACCTGCTTGGCGGGCTTCTTGGGCGCCTGCTTCTTGGGAGCTTGGTGCTTCGGAGCCTGGTGCTTGGGAGGCTGATGCTTCGGGGCCTGCTGCTTCGGAGGCTGATGCTTGGGAGCCTGGTGCGGCTTCGGCTGGGCCGCGGGCCGCGGCCTGGTCCCCGGCTGCTGCCCGGCCGGAGCCTCGATGCGCAGGATCAGCTTCTGGCCAGGGTGGATCAGGTCGGGGTCACTGCCGACGACCGCGCGGTTCTGCGCGTACAGCTGCTGCCAGCCACCCCTGACCTGCTCTGATTCCGCGATCTTGGAGAGTGAGTCGCCGCGGGCCACGGTGTAGCCCTCGCGGTGCGTCGGCACGGTGGTCGGCGTCGCCTTGCGGGGTGCGACGGGCTTCGGCTTGCTCTCCGGTGCTAATCGCCGGACGGGCGCGATCTCGGGCGCGTCCCCGCCCCGGGTGAGCCCCGCGCGGGCAGAGCAGAGTGGCCAGGCCCTCGGCCCCTGCCCCTTGAGCACCCTCTCGGCGACGGCGATCTGCTGGTCCTTGCTGGCCAGATCGGCACGGGGGGCGTACTGCCTGCCGCCGTACGCCTCCCAGGTGGACTGGGTGAACTGGAGCCCGCCGTAGTAGCCGTTGCCGGTGTTGATCTTCCAGTTGTTGGTGGACTCGCAGGCCGCCACCTTCTCCCAGACGTCCACGGAGGCCGCATGCGTCGTGCCCGCACCGATGAGCGGCAGGGCCATGCCCGCGCCGCCCGCGGTGAACGTCAGAGAAGCCCGGTTGATGCGGCTCGGCTGGTATCGGCGGTGCCGACCGGTTGCGCCCATGGTGAGACTCCCCCACTGACATGTTGGTCACGCATGCAGTTCACGTCGCAAGCGGTCAACTTAGGGGCTTGACACGGGCGATGACAAGGGTTCAGGAACGGCGCAGGGTCGCAGGGCGGCTGCCGCCGCGAGCCAGGAAGTCGGCGAGCGGGAGCGTGGCGGCGCCGACGGTGACCGCGTCCGGGCCGAGCCGTCCCAGCTCGATGGCGGTGCGGTCGGCGGCGTACCGCAGTGCGTACTCCCCTGCGTAGCGGCGCACTTCGGGGAGCAGACGGGGCCCGATGAGCAGTCCGGCCCAGCCTCCGATGAGGATGCGTTCGGGACGGAAGAGGTTGATCAGATCGGCGACGGCCGCGCCCAGATACTCGGCGGTGTCGTCGAGAAGGGAGAGCGCAACCGGGTCGGGTTCGGGGCCGTCCGGACCGGGGAAGGCCGCGGCCAGCAGGGCGGCCAGCGCGGTCTCGTCGTCCGCGTCGGCGGGGAGCGGTCCTCCTGCCTCCTGCCATCGCTCGCGCAGGCCTTCCGCGCCCGCGTACGCCTCCAGACAGCCGAGGGCGCCGCAGCGGCAGCGCCGCCCCCGGATCCGTACCGTCGTGTGTCCCCACTCCAGCGCGCTGCTGCGGGCGTTCTCGTCGGGGGTGGCGGCGTGTACGACGCAGGCGCCGACGCCGGAGCCGATCAGGGCGACGGCGGCCTCGCGGGCGCCGCGGCCGCCGCCGAACCACATCTCGGCCTGGCCCAGGGTCTTCGCGCCATTGTCGATGAACAGCGGTACGTCCGGCGGAAGTTCGACGGATTCGCGGAGCAGCTTCTCGAAGGGCACGGCGCTCCAGCCGATCGTCTGGCCGTGCACGATCGCGCCGACGGTGCCGTCGTCGGACCCCTGCTCGATGATGCCGGGGACTCCGATCCCGACGCCCAGCAGTCGCGCCGGGTCGGCAGCCGCCTCCCGCAGCACGTCGGCGACGCCGGTGCGTACATGGGAGACGACGCGCTCGACGTCGTAGCCGTGCTGGGCCAGCAGCCGTTCGGTGCGGGCGAGTTCGGTGAGCGACAGATCAAAGAGCTCGACGCGTACGCGTGTCTCACCGATGTCGATGCCGATCAGCAGGCCGCTGCCGGGCGCGACGCGCAGCAGGGTGCGCGGCCGGCCGCCGTCCGAGTCGACCACCCCGGCCTCCTCGAGCACTCCTTCGGCGACCAGTTCGGAGACGACATTGCTGATGGAACCTGAACTCAGCCCGGTGGCCGGGCCGAGCTCCTGACGGCTCAACGGGCCTTCGAAATACAACCGTTGCAGTACCCGAGCACGGTTGCCTCGCCGCAGGTCACGCACTGTCCGTCTGTTGCGCTCCGCCATGGTGCTCCTTCCCTCGACGCAACATACCCCGGTCGGGGACCTTGACGCGACCTTCTCTCACCTCTTAAATCACGGTCTGAAATAAGTCATGGAGGCCGTTCGGGAACCGAACGCAGCCACCCCCGGAAAGGGGCCACCTCTCATGCGCACTGCCAGAGCCGCAGCAGCCGTCGCCGTCGTCACCGCGCTCGCCGCCACCACCGGATGTGGAGGAGGCACCGCCACCGACGGGGGCGGCAGCAATGAATCGCCCAAGACGCTCACCTACTGGGCCTCCAACCAGGGCCCCAGCATCGAGGCCGACAAGAAGATCCTCACCCCCGAGCTGAAGAAGTTCGAGGAGCAGACGGGCATCAAGGTCAAACTCGAGGTGATCCCCTGGTCCGATCTGCTCAACCGGATCCTGGCCGCCACCGCCTCCGGGCAGGGCCCCGACGTCCTCAACATGGGCAACACCTGGTCGGCCTCCCTCCAGGCGAGTGGAGCACTACTGCCCTGGGACCAGAAGAACTTCGACGCGATCGGCGGCCGGAACCGCTTCGTCTCCTCCGCGGTCGCATCGGCCGGGTCCGAGGGCAAGGACCCCGCCGCCGTGCCGCTGTACTCGCTCGCGTACGCGCTCTACTACAACAAGAAGATGTTCGCCGAGGCGGGCATCTCACAGCCGCCCGCCACCTGGGACCAGCTCGTCACGGACGGCAAGAAGCTCTCCAGAAACGGGAAGTGGGCGCTGGGCGCCGAGGGCGGCAACCTGGCGAACAACATCCATCAGGTCTTCGTACTCGCAAAGCAGCACGGCGCCGACTTCTTCGACTCCTCCGGCAAGCCCACCTTCACCTCCGACGGCGCGGTCGCCGCGGTGAAGCAGTACGTCGACTTCATGGCCAAGGACAAGATCGTCGCGCCGGGCAACGCGGAGTACGCCCAGAACCAGTCGCTCCAGGACTTCGCCCGCGGCAAGACGGCCATGGTGCTGTGGCAGGCCGCCGCATCGACCTTCGCCGCCCAGGGCATGAAGCCCGCGGACTGGGGCGTCGCTCCGGTACCGGTCCCGGCGGGCGCTCCCGGCAACGGCAAGAACACCAACTCCATGGTCGCCGGCATCAATATGGCCGTCTTCAAGAACACCAAGAACATCGACGGCGCCAAGAGGTTCGTGAAGTTCATGACGAGCGACGCGGAGCAGAAGCTCCTCAACAAGACATACGGATCGATCCCGCCGGTCAAGGCCGCGCAGCAGGATCCGGCGTTCGCGGCACCCGAGTTGAAGGTGCTGCGCGACACGCTCGCCACCAGCGCGGCGCCGCTGCCCCAGGTGCCCACGGAGTCGCAGTTCGAGACGGCCGTCGGCACCGCCGTCAAGGAGCTGTGGGCCGAGGCCGCCGCCGGATTGCCGGTGACGACCGAGTCCGTCAAGGCGCGTCTGGCCAAGGCCCAGCAGCAGATGCAGCAGTGAGGCCCGCCCCATGACAGCCACCATGACGGAAGGCCGCACGGACCGGGCGGACAGCGGCGAGAGCGTGGGCAAGGGGGTTGTCCGCAGCAGACTGCCGCGCCTCCCGGCCCGGATCCGCCGCGGCGGCCTGCCCTATCTCCTGCTGCTGCCCGCCGTCGTGCTCGAACTGCTCGTCCATCTGATCCCGATGGTCATGGGCATCGTGATGAGCTTCCGCCGGCTCACCCAGTTCTACATCCGCAACTGGAGCGAGGCCCCCTGGGCCGCGCTCGACAACTACAAGGTCGCCGTCGACTTCGACGCCCCGATCGGCCAGGCACTGCTCCATTCCTTCCTCGTCACCTGTGCCTTCACCGCTCTGGCCGTCGGCCTGTCCTGGCTGTTCGGCGTCGCCGCGGCGATCACGATGCAGGACAGCTTCCGCGGCCGGGGCTTCCTGCGGGCCGTCTTCCTCACTCCGTACGCACTGCCCGTGTACGCGGCCGTCATCACCTGGGCGTTCATGTTCCAGCGCGACAACGGCATGATCAACCATGTTCTGCACGACCAGCTCGGCCTCACCGACCAGCGCTCCTTCTGGCTGATCGGCGACAACAGCTTCATCGCGCTGGTCGTGGTGGCGGTGTGGAAGTCCTGGCCGTTCGCCTTCCTGATCGTGACGGCGGGGCTCCAGAACATCCCGCGCGAGCTGTACGAGGCCGCGGCGATCGACGGCGCGGGCATCTGGCAGCAGATCCGCAAGATCACCCTGCCGTCGCTGCGCCCGGTCAACCAGGTGCTGGTGCTCGTGCTGTTCCTGTGGACGTTCAACGACTTCAACACGCCGTATGTGCTGTTCGGCAGGGCCGCGCCGGAGGCCGCCGACCTGATCTCGATCCATATCTACCAGTCGTCGTTCGTCACCTGGAACTTCGGATCGGGCTCCGCGATGTCCGTACTGCTGCTGCTCTTCCTGCTGTCCGTCACCGCCGTCCATCTGCTGCTCACCTCGCGGGGAAGGAGGAGCGCCGATGCCTAGGCCCGCCCGCTCGCCGAGCGCACCGCCGCGGTCCTTCGTCTGGACACGCCGCATCGTCCTGACGTTTCTGACGGCGTTCGCGCTGCTGCCCGTCTATGTGATGCTCAGCAGCTCGCTCAAGCCGCTGCAGGACGTCTCGGGGAAGTTCCGGTGGTTTCCGTCCGGGCTGACCGTCCGGCCGTACATCGACATCTGGCACACCGTGCCGCTCGCCCGCTACTTCCTCAACTCGCTGATCGTGGCGGGGGCGGCGACCGTGCTGTCGGTGGTGATCGCGGTGTTCGCCGCCTACGCGGTGAGCCGCTACCGGTTCCGCGGGAAACGGGTCTTCACGATCACCGTGCTCTCGACGCAGATGTTCCCCGGGATCCTCTTTCTGCTCCCGCTGTTCCTGATCTTCGTCAATATCGGCAACAGCACCGGCATCGCCCTGTACGGCTCGCGCGGCGGACTGATTCTCACCTATCTGACGTTCTCGCTCCCGTTCTCCATCTGGATGCTGATCGGCTACTTCGACTCGATCCCACGGGAACTCGACGAGGCGGCGATGGTCGACGGCTGCGGAGCGCTCGGCGCGCTCGTACGGGTCGTGGTACCGGCAGCCGTGCCGGGCATCGTCGCCGTGGCCGTCTACGCGTTCATGACCGCCTGGGGAGAAGTGCTGTTCGCCTCCGTCATGACGAACGACACCACCCGCACCCTCTCCGTCGGGCTCCAGGGCTACGCCACCCAGAACGACACCTACTGGAACCAGGTCATGGCCGCCTCGCTCGTCGTCAGCGTGCCCGTCGTCGCCGGGTTCCTGCTGCTCCAGCGCTATCTCGTCGCCGGCCTCACCGCGG
Organism: Streptomyces sp. CA-135486; assembly: GCF_050936555.1. Taxonomy (NCBI): domain Bacteria; kingdom Bacillati; phylum Actinomycetota; class Actinomycetes; order Kitasatosporales; family Streptomycetaceae; genus Streptomyces; species Streptomyces sp. CA-135486. Next base: position 3,078,114 of record NZ_JBNJMM010000002.1, on the reverse strand, counting down.
GCGCCGTCAAGTGAACCGCCCGGTCACCCCCGCTCCCCTGCAGAAAGGCAGTCCGTGAACGACCTCAACGCCCTCCCGGCCGACTTCACTTGGGGCGTCGCCACCGCCGCGTACCAGATCGAGGGAGCCGTGGCCGAGGACGGCCGCACCCCGTCGATCTGGGACACCTACTCCCACACCCCCGGCGCCGTCGCGGGCGGCGACACCGGCGATGTGGCGTGCGACCACTACCACCGCTGGCCCGAGGACATCTTGCTGATGAAGCAACTGGGCGTCGGGGCCTACCGGTTCTCGATCGCCTGGCCGCGCGTCGTGCCCGGCGGCGACGGGCCGGTGAACAGGGCGGGACTCGACTTCTACGACCGGCTGGTGGACGGCCTGCTGGATGCGGGCATCGCGCCGTTCGCCACGCTCTACCACTGGGACCTGCCGCAGATCCTGCAGGACCGGGGCGGCTGGCCCTCCCGGGACACGGCCGAGCACTTCGCCGCGTACACCTCGGCCGTCACCGAGCGCCTCGGCGACCGGGTCAAGGACTGGGCTACCCTCAACGAGCCGCTGTGCTCGGCGTGGATCGGCCATCTGGAGGGCCGGATGGCGCCGGGGCTCACCGATCTGCGGGCCGCGGTACACGCCTCGTACCATCTGCACCTCGGTCACGGACTGGCCGTCCAGGCGATCCGCGCGTCCTCGGCCGACGCCCGCGTCGGCATCGTCAACAACCTCAGCCCGATCGAGCCGGCCACCGAACGCGAGGAGGACCACGCGGCCGCGGTACGCGCCGACGGCCACACCAACCGCTGGTGGCTGGACCCGGTCCACGACCGCGGCTATCCGCAGGACATGCTCGATCTGTACGGCGTCGAACTGCCCGAACGCGCGGGCGACTTGGAGACCATCGCGGCACCGCTCGACTGGCTGGGGCTGAACTACTACTTCCGCCAGATCGTCACCGCCGACCCGACCGGGTCCGTGCCGTACGCCAAGCAGATCTATCTGCCGGGCGCCCGTCACACCGCCATGGGCTGGGAGGTCCATGCGGACGGCCTGGAACAACTGCTGCTGCGGCTGACCGAGGAGTACGGCGCGCAGCGCATCCTGGTCACGGAGAACGGCTCGGCCTATCCCGACGTCGTACGGGCCGACGGGACGATCGACGACCCGGAGCGGGTGCGGTACCTGGAGGAACATCTGGCGGCCTGCGGCCGCGCGGCACGCCGGGGCGCGCCGGTCGCCGGGTACTTCGCGTGGTCGCTGATGGACAACTTCGAGTGGGCTTACGGCTACGACAAGCGGTTCGGTCTGGTGCATGTGGACTACCCGACGCAGCGGCGCACGATCAAGGGGAGCGGATACCGGTACGCGGACATCATCCGGGCGGCGAGGCAGAGGGCACGCAGGGCGGCGTGATCGGGGGCCTGCGCTCTCGTCATTCGTAGGTCTCGGGTTCCGCATCCACCCCGCGGGTCAGGCGGCGCCGGTTCGCGCCGCGGTGACCGCCACCGTGGTGTAACGCATCGTGAAGCTGCCCCCCATCGCGTCGACAGCGGCCCCGACGCCCGCCAGTACCTCCGCCAGCTTGTCCGACGGAAGCTGGGTGAGGTTGCCAAGGGTGGGCATCTGGTCCAGCCACGCGTCCCGGGTGTAGGACCACTCCCAGTCGAATCGCCACTGCTCCGGTTCGCTGAACCCGCCCGCCTCGCGGATCCCGTCGGCGGCCCTGGTGAACAGCACCTGGTACCCGTCCAGGGCTTGCTTCTTCATCGCCTGGAGGTTGGACGGCGAGTCGGGCATCACCCGCTGGTGGACCGCGGTGAAGGCTTCCGCAACGTCGGGCGGAAGCTGGAACACGTTCCAGAAGGCTGCCAGCCGGCCGCCGGGTCGCAGCACCTGCGCGGCCTTGGCCGCTCCCGCAACCGGGTCTATCCAGTGCCAGGACTGACCAGCGACGACCGCATCGCATGCCCGGCCGGCCGGGTCCCAGGCTTCAAACGTCGCTACGTCAACCTCGACCCCGCTGCGCCGCGCCAGGTCGGCCATCCGCGCGTCGGGCTCGACCCCGAGCACCCTGCAGCCGGCCGCCTGGAACTGCCGGGCGTCTATGCCGGTTCCGCAGCCGACGCCGAGGACATCGGACCCGGGGCTACCGGCGACGATCCGGTCCACCATGGCGGCGGGATAGCGGGGCCTGGCCCGGTCGTAGCGTTCGGCGTCCGAGCCGAATGACTCCGCCGCCTGCCGGTGTTGATGTGGCTCGTTCTCCGAAGAATCGGCTTGCGCCGAGGGTAAAGTGGGCATGTGCCCACTATTAGTGGGCACATGCCCACTCGTCAACCGGGCGGGCCCGTCGAGCGAGGGAAGGATGCACAGTGCCGACAGGGGTAGCCATCCGCGACGCGCGCGAGCAGCTGTTCGACGCCGCCGAGCGCGTCCTGCTCCGGGACGGACCGAACGCGTTGACCAGCCGGGCGGTCACCACGGAGGCAGGCTGCGCCAAGGGCGTCCTGCACCGGCACTTCGCCGACTTCGACGCCTTCCTCGCCGAGCTCGTGCTCGACCGCATCGGCCGGATCGACCACCAGGCTGCCGCCCTGCGCGACTCCGCCGGGACCGGCACCGTCGCCGGCAACCTCACCGGCGCACTGATGGCTCTGTTCGGGTCGGTCGCTGTGGCGATCGTCGGCCTCGTGACCTCCAGGGATGACCTGCGCGCCAGGCTGCGCCAGGCCATGCCGACCGGCGTCCCGGTCCTGACGGAAGCGGCGGCCATGATCGCCTCCTACCTCACCATCGAGCGCGAACTGGGCCGTATCGCGGCCGAGTTCGACATCGACACGCTCGCTCCCACGCTGATCGGGGCCGTGCACATGCTGTTCGCCGACCGGAAAGGCACTCCGCCGGAGGCTGGAGCCGTCCACAAGGTCGTGACCGCGGTCATCGCCGGCGTCGCCCAATGACCGCTGCAATGAACGGCCCAGCAGCAAGCCCGCACCCGGGGAGACATCGACCCTGTACGCCGAACCCAGGCACTGTCCTGCCTTTTGGGTCAGGTTGAGGTCGGGCAAGTGATGTCTACCGCGTGGTGGGTGTCGCCGAGGCAGGCGAGGCCGGTGGCTTCACTGCGGCGCACCCCGGTTCGGTGGCCTCCTGGGCCAGGAGGAGGGCCTGCCGACAGTGCGCGAGGGCGTGGTGATGGTCGCCGAGTTGGGCGCGAAGCCAGCCGATGTGGTTGAGGGCGGCCGACTGTCCAGCCCGGTCGTCGGCGGCCCGGTAGTGATCGAGACTTTGGTGGGCGTGGTCGAGTGCTTGCTGGTAGCTGCCCTGGGCCGCGGACATCCGTGCGAGGTGTTGGCGGGTGCGCTGGCCGGCGTGGCTGCCGAGTTCGCCGAACAGCTCCAGAGCGAGCAAGTAGTGGCTGCGGGCCTCGTCGGGATCGGGCGGCCTCGAAATCCGGCCGGAGCCGGACGGCTCCGGATCGGTCCGGACGGTCCCCCGGCGCCGTCACGTCACGTCCGAGGACATCGGTTTTCGCAGCCCCTGATACGGTCTGCGACGCTGCGCCCGCTTGGGCGCCACCATGGCCGAGCGCCCGGCCCTGGCGCGTACCCACTCAGGCACCAGGCACCAAGCACTGGTGGAGGGCGAGAGGGACACGGCGGTCAAGGAACCGGTGATCCGGTACGACGGCCGGCACCGGCACGCATGGATCTGCTGCCACCCCCTCGACGAGCCGGGCGAAGAGGACCGCATGACGACGGCGTACGCCACCAGCGACGACGGATTGCGGTGGCGGTGGCACGGCACAGCGCTGACCGGTCGTCCCCGTGAGTGGGATGCGCGTGGCGCCACGGCTGACCAGCGTCCCGGCCGACGGCCGCGCCAGCTATCACGGGCGGGCCACGGCGCAGGAGAACTGGTTCGAGCGGACCGGACTGGCGGCGCCGGCCGGCGCCGCCAGTCCGGTGGATCGTCCCGCTTGAGAACTCGCCGGTCGTGGACGTCGGCTACCTCGACGTCCTCACACTCCCCGGCAGCGGCTACCGGATCTCTTACGAGGCGCGACTGCCCGACGGAAGCCACGAATTGAGGACCGAACGGATTCCTCCCACCGCCGGTGGCCGACGAAGCCGACCCCGGTAGGCGACGAGGTCCGGCTCAGCCGGTCGCGGCCTCGTCGATGCGCCGCCGGAGGCGTCGCATCCCGCGGAGCCACCGATCCGTGTCGGTCGCCCGGAACGCGTAGTGGTCCTGTACTTCCGGGTGCGGAAGGATGAGGAACCGCCCGTCCGCGAGTCCCTCCATGACCTTGTCGGCGACTTGCTCAGGTTCGAGGACCGAGCCGCCGAGCACCGCCTTGGCGGCACCGTCGGTCTTCTCGTACATCTCGGTGCGTACACCCAGCGGGCACACGACCTGGACCGTCAGGCCCTTCTCGCCGTACGTGGCCGAGAGCCACTCGGCGAAGGCCAGCGCGCCGTGCTTGGACACCGAGTACGGGGCCGATTCGAGGTGGGTGAGCAGGCCCGCGGCGGAGACGGTGGCCAGGAAGTGACCGCGTCCCCGTTCCAGCCACGGCCCGACCAGATGGCGCGCCACCCGCACGTGCCCCATGACGTTCACCTGCCAGACCTGGTCCCACACGTCTTCCGGGGCGTTCTCCCCGCCGCCGGGCTCGATGCCCGCGTTCGCGCAGAACAGGTCGATGTCGCCGAGGTGGGCGCGTGCTGCCGCCACCAGGGCGGCCACGCTCTCCTCGGCGCCGGCGTCGCCCGGCACGGCGAGCCCGCCGACCTCGGCGGCGACCCGGGCGGCCGCCGCGCCGTCCAGATCGTTGACCACGAGCCGGGCGCCCTCGGCGGCGAACCGGCGGGCGAGCGCCGCGCCGATCCCCGACCCGGCCCCCGTGACGACCACACCCGCATCCTTGAGATCCATGGCTGCCATCTGCCCTACTCGTCCGCGACCTTGAGCACGAGCTTGCCGAGGTTCTCACCACGGAACAGCCGCAGCAGGGTCTCGGGGAATGCCTCGACTCCGCCGGAAACCACGTCCTCCATGGACCGCAGCCGGCCCGCCGCCAGCCACTCGGCCAGCTTCGTCGCGGCCTCGGCGTACCGGTCGGCGTAGTCGAAGACCACCATTCCGGTCATGGAGGCGCGGTTGACGAGCAGCGACATGTAGTTGCTCGGCCCCTTGACCGGCTCAGTGTTGTTGTACTGGGAGATCGCGCCGCAGATGACGATCCGGGCGCCGCGCGCCAGCCTGGTCAGCACCGCGTCCAGGATGTCACCGCCGACGTTGTCGAAGTAGACGTCCACGCCGTCGGGGGCGTGCGTGCGCAGAGCCTTCCGTACGTCCTCGGTCTGGTAGTCGATCGCGGCGTCGAACCCGAAGTCCTCGACCACCGAACGGCATTTGCGCTCTCCGCCGGCGATGCCGATGACGCGGCAGCCCAGGATCTTTGCGATCTGGCCGACCACGCTGCCGACCGCTCCGGCCGCTCCGGAGACCACGACGGTCTGCCCCGGTTTCGGGCGTCCGATGTCGAGCAGACCGAAATAGGCCGTCATGCCGGACATGCCGAGAGTGCCGAGATACACGGGCAGCGGCGCCAGCGCCGGGTCGGCCTTCGTGACACCGCGCCCGTCGGACACGCAGTACTCCTGGACACCGAACGAGCCCGACACGTGGTCCCCCACCGCGAAGCCGGGGTGCCGGGAGGCGATGACCCGGCCCACCGCGCCGGCCCGCATCACCTCGCCGATCTCGACCGGCCGGATGTATGACTTGGCCGCGTTCATCCAGCCGCGCATCGCCGGGTCGATCGACAGATAGAGCACCTGCACCAGCAGCTCGCCGTCGCCCGGCTCGCCGACCGGCTCCTCGATCTGCTCCCAGTCGGTCGGGCGGGGCTGCCCCACGGGGCGTGCGGCCAGGCGCAGTTGACGGTTGATGCGGCTCATCTCCGCGGCTCCTCGGCTGTGGTGGGCGAATCCCGGTACGCGGCACGAGGTCGCTGCCGGATGCCAGGGCGGCTGCGACGTACCTACCGGTCGGTACGTGCCTCGTGAGGTTAGGTGCTCCCCTGCCAGGAGGCAAGTGGCCCCGGCAGCGGCGCGAGTGGTTCACGTCACATCACCGGCGGTGCAGCCCGGCGCCGACGTCGTGGGACGCGGCCACCACGCGCCGTCACGAACCGCCGTCAGTGTGGGCAGGTGCACTCCACACATCGAGCACAGGACCGCTGCCGGAGTGGGCACCGACGGCGCCGATCCGTGTCCATCCCCAGCTCTGGAAAGCGCTGCGCGCCGGGACGTTCGCCGGCTCGACGAGCACTGTCAGCAGCGCCGTGTCCGAGCGCTCGAGGAGCCGGTGCACAAGCGCGGTGGCGACACCACGGCGCCGTTGCGCCGGAACCACCATCAGCTCGGCGAGGACCCAGCCCTGCCCCGAGGCGGTGAGTTCCTCGATCTCACGCGGCAGCTCTCCCCGGAAGTCCTGCCACCAGCCACCCTCCCGGTCGAGCCGGAACCCGTACGCGCACCCGGCGAGCCGCGCCGCGCCGGTCACCACCATGTCGAAGCCGGGGGCCTGCATATCCTCGGCGAAGCGCCGCAGGAACTCCTGCCGGTCGTGGAACTCCTCCCCGGAGAAGCCGTGGTAGGCCTCCACGTACACATCCGCCACGCTCTCCCGCTGCTGTTCGGCCTGCCACCGGGTGAGACGCCGCACAAACACCTCAAGCATGCATTCCTCCCCTGCCGGCCCCGGCTTCGGCTTCCCCGGCGCCGGGCGGCCGCCGTCCCGCTTCCATCGTGAGCGGCGCGACCCCGCAGGGGAACCACCACGATCGTCTCGATATGGCCGATTCGGTGCGCTCGCCTCTGGCTTCGCGGGAGGAAACCAGGTCGGAGACGGACCTCGTCCGGCCCGCAACGCTCGCCCCGCCGGGGGAGATGCGGCGAGGCGAGCGGTCACGCGTGGGCCGGTGCCGTCGGTTCGGTCCCCGTCTGGGTGACGACCGATGCCGCCACCTGTGCCGCGAACTCCAGCATGCTCGCCGCACGGTCCGGGCTCAGCCCGCGATCCCAGCCGCCCGACGTGCCCAGCCAGGCGAGGGCGCCCGCCATGAAGGCGTCCCCGGCGCCAATGGTGTTGACCACCTGGACCGGTACGGCAGGGATGGATACCGGCGGGCCGTCCGGGGCGTACGCGACGGCGCCCCCGGCACCGCGCGTCATCACCACCAGGCGGCCTCCCGCTGCCATTCCCCGGCAGGTCTTCTCCGGGTCCGTGTCCGGCCACAGCCGCAGCACGTCCTCGTTGCTCGCCTTGAAGACATGCGCCAGGTGGCACAGTTCACGCAGCAGGCCGAGGCTGCGGCCGGCCTCGATCGTGCGGTCCTCACGCACATTGGGGTCCACCACCAGCAGGGAGTGCCGGGCGGCGGCCTGCGCGGTCAGCGCGACGGCCTCGGCCGCCGGTTCGACGACCGCGGCCAGGCCTCCGACGTAGACCGCGCCGTAGCGTCCTGCCGCCGCGGTCCGCTCGGGCAGTCGGAACGTCGCCGTGTCCTGGAGGTGGAAGTGGTAGCCGGTCCCCTTCTCCCCCGGGTCGGCGACCGCCAGGGCCGTAGGGAGGTCGGAGCGGGCGCAGAGGCTGAGGTCCACGCCCGCGTCCCCCAGCCGCCGCTCGATGGCCCTCGCGAAACCGTCGCCGCCGAGGGCTCCGGCGAACGCGACGGGCCTGCCGAGGCGGGCCAGGCCGACCGCGACATTGGCGGGGGCGCCGCCGGGCTGCGCCCGCAGGATCCCCGGTTCGCCGGGTGCGGGGACGAGATCGATGAGCGCCTCGCCCAGGACCAGAACTCCGTCCGGCCCGCCGCTCACGGCTCCACCACGATCTTGCGGCCCTGTCCCGCCCTGAACCGGTCGATGGCCTGCGGGTACTGCTCCAGCGGCAGCCGGTCGCTGATGAAGACGGACGGATCGAGCACTCCGCTCGCGAAGAGCGCGGTGGCCCGCTCATAGCTGTGCAGCACGGCCATGGAGCCGGTGATGGTGATCTCCTGGTTGTAGATCCGGTACGGCTCGATGACCGCGGTCGTCGCATAGTCGGCGACCCCGAACTGCAGGAAGGTGCCGCCCTTGGCGACCCGGCCGAGACCGTCCTGGATAGCGGCGGCGTTGCCGGTCGCGTCGATGACGAAATCCCAGCCGCCCGGCTGGTCCAGCTCCTGAGCGGTGGCTGCCGAGCGGGAGCAGCCGAGCAGTGAGGCCGTGGCCAGGCGGTCGGGATTTATGTCGAGTACGTCCACGCCCGCGGCGCCGGTGCGCTTGGCGAGCTCCAGCATCATCAGGCCCATGGTCCCCGAGCCGTAGATCAGCACACTGGCGCCCAGGGTGCTGCTGTTCAGCACGTCGTATCCGCGGACCGCGCACGACAGCGGCTCGATCAGGGCCGCGTCCCTGACGTCGATGTGGTCGGGCAGCCGTACGCAGTTGGCGACGGGCGCGACGGCGAACTCGGCCGCGCCGCCGGGCACCGTGACGCCGATGGCGGCCCATCGGTCGCACAAGTTGCCGCGTCCTGCCCGGCAGTAGCGGCATTCGTGGCAGTGCAGGGACGGATCGACCGCGACCTTGTCGCCGACCGCCAGTTCGGTGACGTCACTGCCGACGCCCACGACTTCGCCGGCGAACTCATGGCCGGGCAGGATCGGCAGCGTGGGTGCGAACTCGCCCTGCAGAATGTGCAGATCGGTGCCGCACAGACCGCACGAGGCCACGGAGACGACGACATCGCGGGGCCCCGGGGTGGGGTCGGGAACCGTCGTGACCGAGACCTTGCCGGGGGCTTCGACGATCGCTGCCCTCATTTAACAGCTCCAAGGGAGAGGCCCTGGACGAGCTTGTCCTGGGCGGCGTATCCGGCGGCGAGCACCGGCAGGGACACAACGACGGACGCGGCGCACAGCTGGGCGAGGAACAGGCCCTGGCTGGTGACGAATCCGGTCAGATAGACCGGCGCGGTCTGGGCGACCACACCGGTGAGTACCCGGGCGAAGAGCAGCTCGTTCCAGCTGAAGATGAAGCAGATCAGGGCCGTGGCGGCGATCCCTGGGGCGGCCACCGGCGCGACCACCCGGGCCAGGACCGTGGGCAGCCGGGCGCCGTCGACCTGCGCTGCTTCGATGATCGAGACCGGTACGTCCGCGAGGAAGGACTGCATCATCCACACCGCGATCGGCAGATTCATCGAGGTGTAGAGGATGACCAGAAGCCAGATGTTGTCCAGCATTCCGGCGTTCTTCGCGAAGAGGTAAACGGGCAGCAGCCCCGCGACGACCGGGAGCATCTTGGTGGACAGGAAGAAGAACATCACGTCCGTCCACTTGCGTACGCGCCGGATGGAGAGCGCGTACGCCGCCGGGAGGGCGAGGACGAGCACCAGCAGTGTGGAGAACGCCGATGCGGTCAGGGAGTTGATCAGCGAAGGCCAGGGGCTCGGACCGCCGCCCGCGCCGAAGAACTCCCGATAGCCGGCGAGGGTCAGCGGCGCGCCGAGGGTGGGTGGATTGGTCGCCGCGTCCGCCTCGGAGTGCAGCGAGGTCAGCAGCATCCATGCGGCGGGCAGACAGAACCCGATGCCCGCCACCCACGCGAGCAGGCCCAGCGCTGCGGAGCGGCGCCTGGCCCGGCGCGCGGCGGGTGGCAGCAGTTCCGGCGGCAGTTCCGAAGGAGCCGGGGCGGCTGTGGTCGCGGTCATGCGCGGTTCGCCTCCTCACGGAAGAGGGACGAGACCACCCGGAGCGCGAAGGTCGCGATGATCATCGTGCCGATCACGACGACGACTCCCGCGGCGGACGCCAGTCCGTACTCGTGGGCTTGGTAGAAGGTCTGGTAGATCGTGTACGGGAGGTTGGCGGTGCCGAGCCCCCCGGAGGTGATCGTGAACACCGCGTCGAAGTTCTGCACGATGTACACGGAGCCGAGCAGCACGCCCAGTTCGAGATAGCGGCGCAGATGCGGCAGCGTGAGATAGCGGAAGGACTGCCAGGCGCTCGCTCCGTCGAGGCGCGCGGCCTCCATCATGTCGGCGGGCCTGCTCTGCAGCCCCGCGAGCAGGATCAGCATCATGAACGGTGTCCACTGCCAGACGAGCGCGGCTTCGACGGCGATGAGCGGCATGCCGGATATCCAGTCCGGCTGGGCGGGGGTGTCCTCGCCGAAGAGTCCGGCGACCCAGGTCCAGGCCCCGTTGAGCAGTCCGTACTCCGGGTTGTAGAGCGCGTGCTTCCACAGCAGCGCCGCGGAGACCGGGACGATCAGGAAGGGCGTGATCAGCAGGGTGCGCACCATGCCGCGGCCGAAGAAGGTGCGGTCGAGGAGCAGCGCGAGCAGCAGCCCGAGCAGCACGGTGGCGCAGACGACGCTCGCGGTGAGCAGGACGGTGGTGAGGACCGAGTCGCGCAGCTCCGGGTCGGTGACCACGGTGCTGTAGTTGGCCAGTCCGGCGAAGCTGCGCGCGTCGGGGTTGAGGGAGTTCCAGTCGAAGAGCGAGATCACCAGCGTTGCCACGAACGGCAGTTGGGTGACCGCGATCAGGAAGACGAGGGCCGGCAGGAGCGGGGCCCGGGTGGCCCAGGCCCGTACGCCCCCCTTCCGTTTCTTCGACTGCCGCGCCCGCTCCGACCGGACCTGCGGGTTCAGCTGTTGTGTGGTGACGGAGGCACTCACTGCTGCTCCTTGCCGACCTTCTCGGCCAGCTTCTGGGAGGCCGCCAGGGCCTGGTCGACGGACTGGCGGCCGGCGATGGCCGCGCTGATCTCCTGCGAGACCTTGGTGCCGAGGTCGGTGAACTCGGGGATGCCGACGAACTGGATCCCGGCCGCGGGGCGCGGCTGGGTGCCGGGGTTCTGCGGGTTGGCACCGGCGATGGCCTTCTCGGTGATGTCCGCGAAGGCACCTGCGGCCTTGCGGTACTCCGGGTTGGCGTAGGTGGAGGCCCGCTTGCCCGCGGGCACATTGGCCCAGCCGCTCTTCTGGCCGACCAGTGCCTCGTACTTCTTGCTGGACGCCCAGGAGATGAACTTCCAGGCGCTGTCGGACTTCTTGGACGCCTTCTGCATGCCCCAGGCCCAGGTGTAGAGCCAGCCGGAGCTCTTGGTCTTCTCCACCGGAGCCGGTACGTATCCGATCTTGCCCTTCACCGGGGATCCGGCGGCCTCCAGCGAGCCGGCTCCGGCGGTGGCGTCGTACCACATCGCCGTCTTGCCCTGGGTCATGTTGTTGAGGCACTCGGCGTACCCGGACTGGGCCGCGCCCGCCTCACCGTGCCCCCGCACCAGGTCGACATAGAACTGGGTGGCCTTCTTGAACTCCGGGGAGGTGAGCTGCGCCTGCCAGTCCTGGGTGAACCAGGTGCCGCCCATGGTGTTGACGACGGTGGTGAGCGGGGCGATGACCTCGCCCCAGCCGGGGAGTCCGCGCAGACAGATGCCCTTCATCCCGCTCTCGGCGCCGTCCGCCTTGGCCGCGAGATCGGCCACCTGCTGCCAGGTGGGCTGCGCCGGCATCGTCAGCCCCTTCTTGGCGAAGACGTCCTTGCGGTACATGAGGAAGGACGACTCGCCGTAGAAGGGCTCGGCGTAGAGCTTTCCGTCCTTCGCGGTGAGCGATTCCCTCAGCGGCCCCAGGATGTCCTTCTGGTCGAAGGCGGTGTCCTTCTCCGCATACTGGTCGAGCTCGTGCAGCCAGCCGTTCTTGGCGTAGAAGGGCACCTCGAAGTTGCTGATGGTGGCCACGTCGTACTGGCCGGCCTGGTTGGAGAAGTCCTGACTGATCTTGTCGCGGACGTCGTTCTCCGGGAGCACGGTGAAGTTGACCTTGATGCCGGTCTCCTTGGTGAAGTTCTCCGCGGTCAGCTTCTGCAGCTCGACCATCTGCGGGTTGTTCACCATGAGTACGTTCACCGACTCCGCCTCTGAGGAGGAGGAGGCGCCTGCTCCGCTGCACCCCGCGAGCAGGGCCATGGCGGCCGTGCCCGCCCCCGCACTCAGGCGGATTCCACGTCGTCGCTGGAGGGCCATGATTTCTCCTGATCGGTCGTAACGGCTCGGTAATCGGTGGTTCAGGACATGACGGCTTTGCCCTCGGCCGGGCGGCCGGGGATCAAAGAACTTATGGGGTAAGGCAGTTGTGCGGCGTCAGCGTGTTCAGACGCGGATGACCTGCGGTCCGAGGAGGGAGTAGCGATGCGCCTCCGCCGAGGGCAGGCCGGTGTCGGTGACGATGGTCTCGAAGTCGTCCACGCCGGCGAAGCGGCAGAAGCTCACCGCGCCGAACTTGGTATGGATTCCGGCGAAGATCCGGCGGCGTGCGCTGCGCATGGCCTGTGCCTTGACCTCACTGACCGCCGGGTCGGGTGTGGTCAGGCCGTACTCGCGTGAGATGCCGTTCGCGCCGACGTACGCCAGATCGATGACGAAGTCGGAGAGCATCCGGGTGGCCCAGTGGTCGACCACGGCCATGGTTCCGCCGCGGACGCGGCCGCCGAGGAGCAGTACAGCGGTCTTCTCCGCGTCCGCGAGAACGGTCGCCACCGCGAGAGAGGCGGTGACCACGGTCAGCGGCCGGTCCCGCGGCAGCGCCTCGGCGACGAGCTGCGGGGTGAAGCCCTCGTCGACGAAGACGGTCTCCGCGTCGCCGAGCAGATCGGCGGCGGCCGTGGCGATCCGCGACTTCTGCGGCACATGACGGGTGGTCCGCACCGCGAGCGTGGTCTCGAATCCGGCGGACTCGACGGGATAGGCCCCGCCGTGCGTACGCCGCACCAGGCCGTGCTCCTCCAGGGCGTGCAGATCCCGCCTGATGGTTTCCTTTGCCACCCGGAACTGGCCGGCCAGCCGGTTGACGTCGACCGACCCGTCCCGCCGGGCCGTCTCGAGAATTCCCCGTCGGCGTTCCTCGGTGTCCACGACACACTTCCCTGCTTCTGCTGGTGCTGCGGGACCGGCGTCCGTTCGGGCCCATGCGTCGTTTGTACAAGCAGTCAACCCCGCTCGACCAGGCTCTTCGCAAGATCTGCTGTGCCCGTATCTGCCCGTTTCACCACGGCCGTCGCCGCTGGTCGGGCGCCATCGGGCCGGAACCGCGGCGGGCGACACTGCCCGCTTCGCACCCGGCCCGCGTCCGAACCGTGCCCGCGGGCGGACACTTGAGCAGCGGAGACTGTGGCCGACCCGGAATACCGACCCTTCGCCGACCCGTCGCCGACCGGAGTGCCGACCCGTGGCCGACCGGAATGCGGAACAATCCGGAGGGCTTGAGGATCAATGAATGGCTGGCTCCGCCCGTACGTATGCGTGGGGGCGGAGATGGATTTTCCGACGGACTCCAGGAGCACACGTATGAGTGGAACAGCCCAGATCGGTGTCACGGGACTCGCGGTGATGGGCCGCAATCTCGCCCGTAACTTCGCCCGCAACGGCTTCCCGGTCGCCGTGCACAACCGCACGGCCGCGCGGACGCGGGCGCTGGTCGAGGAGTTCGGTCACGAGGGCACGTTCGTGCCCGCCGAGTCGGCCGAGGAGTTCGTCGCGGCCCTGGAGCGCCCGCGCCGCCTGATCATCATGGTCAAGGCGGGCGATCCGACCGACGCCGTGATCCAGGAGTTCGCACCGCTGCTGGAGGAGGGCGACGTCATCATCGACGGCGGCAACGCCCACTTCGCCGACACCCGGCGCCGTGAGAAGGAGCTGCGGGAGCGCGGCATCCACTTTGTGGGCGCGGGCATCTCGGGCGGCGAGGAGGGCGCGCTGCACGGGCCGAGCATCATGCCGGGCGGCTCGGCCGAGTCGTACGCCTCGCTCGCGCCGCTGCTGGAGAAGATCGCCGCCAAGGCTCCCGACGGCACGCCCACCGTCGCACACATCGGCCCGGACGGCGCCGGCCACTTTGTGAAGATGGTGCACAACGGCATCGAGTACGCCGACATGCAGCTGATCGCCGAGGCGTACCACCTTCTCCGCGCGGTGGCCGGTTACTCCCCGGCCCAGATCGCGGAGACCTTCCGCACCTGGAACACCGGGCGTCTCGACTCGTATCTGATCGAGATCACGGCGGAGGTCCTGGCCCACACGGACGCGGCGACCGGTAAGCCCTATGTCGACATTGTCGAGGACCAGGCCGAGCAGAAGGGCACGGGCCGCTGGACCGTGCAGATCGCCCTCGATCTGGGCGTGCCGGTCTCCGGCATCGCTGAGGCGGTCTTCGCCCGCTCGCTGTCGGGCCATGCCGAGTTGCGGGAGGCCTCCCGCGCGCTGCCCGGTCCGACGGCGCAGCCGTTGGGCGAGGCCGAGGCCGGGCTCTTCGCCGACCGGGTCGAGCAGGCGCTGTACGCGTCCAAGATCGTTTCGTACACGCAGGGCTTCCACCAGATCCAGGCGGGCAGCGACGCCTACGACTGGGGCATCGACCTCGGCTCGGTGGCCGCGATCTGGCGAGCGGGCTGCATCATCAGGGCGGCGTTCCTGGACCGCATCCGCGGCGCGTACGACGCGCAGCGCGACCTGCCGAGCCTGCTGTCCGACAAGCAGTTCGCGGAGGAGATCGGCGCGGCACAGGACGACTGGCGCGAGGTGATCGCGACAGCCGCCCGGCAAGGCGTCCCGACGCCGGGCTTCTCGGCGGCCCTCGCGTACTACGACGCCCTGCGCGCCGAGCGGCTGCCCGCGGCGCTCACCCAGGGGCAGCGCGACTTCTTCGGCGCCCACACCTACCGGCGGACCGACCGTGAGGGTTCGTTCCACACCCTCTGGGGCGGCGACCGCTCGGAGGTCGGCACCGACTGATCATGGCCTTGCCGGTCAGCCCGCCGGCCCCGGCTGGGGCTCCGGCTCCGGTACGGGGTCGGGGCCCGGCGGCCTCGGAATGGGGTCGGGCGCGGGTCCCGGCGGGGGCGACGGAGTGGGTACCGGTCCGGGCAGCGGCCCCGGATCGGGTCCGGGCGGTCCCGGCGTCGGGATCGGCGAAGGCGGTACGGGCGGATGGGTCATGCCTGGCCTCCAGAGGTTCGGAGTCGTGCTTTCCCAATGTCTCGCCCTGCGGGTGCCCCCGCGCGCCGGGGTCCACGCGTCATGATCCGGGCTCAGCGCGTCATGATCGGGACTCAACGGCCCGAGCGGCGGCTCGCAGCCCGGCCCTGGGACTGGAGAGGACCGGGACAGGCGTTCTCGCACCGTCTGCCGCATCCGCAGTCGACGCCTGCGCCAGCACGATGACATCCGCGTCGCGAACTGCGTCGACCGCGGCGGTGACCGCGTCCAGATAGCCGTCGCGGTCCCCCGCCTCGAAGCGCTCCCAGGCGTCCTCGACGAGCAGGGTGCGCAGTTCGACGGCACGGCCCGCTGCTTCCTCGCGGATCAGCGCGGCGGTCGGCTCCAACGTGCTGCGCACGGTCGCCACCACCACGATCCGGTCCGCCACGGCGGCCGCGGCGGCCATCGGCCGGTCGACCCGCAGCACCGGCACGCCCAGGCCGTCGGCGCAGGCCTCGGCGACGCCGCCGATCGTGGAGCAGGTGCACAGGACGGCGCTCGCACCCGTGGCGACGGCACTGGTCAGCACCGTCGCGACGGCGGTCGCGACCGCGGCCGGGCCCTCTTCGCCGGCTCGGATGAGCAACTCCTCGTGAACGAGGTGGCGCAGCTCAAGACCTGGGTGGTCCTGATCCCGCAGGGCCTCGAAAACGGGGATGTGGACGGATGAGGTGTGCAGCAGCGCCAGCATGACCGGAAGGCTAGGCCCGCTCCGGCCGGTCGGCGACGTGGTTTGGCAGCCGGGCTGCGATCACCAGAGCCGCGGGTTCGCCTTCAGCTGTGCCTCCGCCGCCGCGACCAGCTCGGCCGGTGGCTCAGGAGCGTCGTAGGGATGCCGCTGGGCCCACTTGGCCGCGTACGGACACAGCGGCACGACGGGGACGCCCTCACGTGCCGCCATCGCGTAGAACTCCCGCACCAGCGCGCCCGCGATGCCCTTGCCCTCGTACTCCGGCTCCACCACGGTGTGCACGGCCACCAGGGCGGCCGGAGTCGCGTCGAGGGTGAAGTACACGATCTGGCCGGCCGGCCGGCCGTCCTCGTACGCCTGGAGTATCCCCTTCTGCCGGTTGTCGCGGATGTCGGGTGCTGCCATGGCGGCTGTCTCCTTCGAACGATCGGACGTTCGGGCGGTCGGGCCGGACCGGTCAGACGGCGGCGTGCGGGCTGCGTTCCGTATCGCTGCCGGGCACGGGTTCGGAGGCGTCCGATCCGAGCGCGACGATGCGGTTCTGAGCGTCGACATGGACGACGCTGGGCACCAGTGTGCGCGCCTCCGCGTCGTCGACCTGGGCATAGCTGATCAGGATCACCAGATCGCCGGGGTGCACCAGATGGGCGGCCGCGCCGTTGATGCCGATAACGCCGGAGCCGCGCTCGCCCTCGATGACGTACGTTTCCAGCCGGGCGCCGTTGGTGATGTCGACGATGTGGACGAGTTCGCCGGGAAGCAGATCGGCGGCCTCCATCAGCGCGGCGTCGACGGTGACGGATCCGACGTAGTGCAGGTCGGCCTGGGTCACGGTGGCCCGGTGGATCTTGGACTTGAACATGGTGCGGTGCACGTCGTCACACTCCTGCGGGACAAAAGGGTCGCGCCCCCGTGCGGGGTACGCGCCGACGCCTGCAAGAGTACGGGTTACGCCTCCGCGGTGTCCTGGGGCTGCTCGCCGGACTGTGCCTTCGCCCGCCTGCCGAGCACCGCGGCCGCGGCGAGCGCACTGCCGAGGAAGGCCACGGCCACCACCCACGGCTGGTCGAAGCGGTGGTCTGTCGCATGGTCGAGGGAGTAGCGGCCGGCCCCCGCGACTCCGATGGCGGCCGAGGTGAAACCGAGGAACGCCGGGTACTCGAAGCCTCCCGCCCGGTTGAAGAATCCGGCGGGCAGATGAACCGACACCGCCCCCGCCATGGCGCCCGCGGCCGCCGCGCCGGCCGCCGGAGTGGCCAGGCCCAGCGCGAGCAGCGCCCCGCCGCCTGCCTCGCCGAGCCCCGCGGCGACGGCGCTCTCGCGGCCCGGGTGAAAGCCCATGGCTTCCATGCCCTGTGCCGTCCCTTCGAGACCGGGGCCTCCGAACCACCCGAACAGTTTCTGCGTACCGTGCGCCGCCAGGACCGCTCCGGTGCCGACGCGCAGCACGAGCAGGCCGAGGTCACGTCGATTCAGGCTGGGCATGGGCTTCTCCGGGTGCGCACGTGGTGGGTGGGCAGGTTTGCGGGCTTACGAGATCCACTCTCACCGGCACCGGGCCGTCATCCCCCGCGCTGGTGCTCCGTACGGGTTACGGGGGACGCCTGATCCACTGGCCGGAACCGTGCGGTAGATTTGCGCGCCCTTGACCAGCAGCTTTCAGACACGGAGACCAGCCCCCCAATGAGCGACATCGTCAACGGACTTGGCCGCGCGAGCGTGTACGGCGCCCTCGGTGTGGTCCTCCTGATCCTCGGCATCGTCCTGATCGACCTGCTGACACCCGGCAAGCTCGGCAAGCAGATATGGGAGGACCGCAACCGCAACGCCGCGCTGCTGCTCAGCTCGGCGCTGCTGGGGATCGGCGGCATCGTGTTCACGTCGATCTGGACGACGTACGACGACTTCGGCAAGGGTCTCGCCTCCACCGCCGCGTTCGGTCTGCTGGGTCTGGTGATGATGGCGGTGGCGTTCCTGGTGGTGGACCTGGTGACGCCGGGCAGGCTTGGGGCGACGCTGGTCGAGGCGGAGCCGCACCCGGCGGTGTGGGTGACCGCGTCCTGCAATCTCGCGGTGTCGGCCATCGTCTCGGCGTCCATCGCCTGAGGACCCGTCAGCCTGCTGAAGACTCGCCCGCGATTCGGCCGAAGCCCCTGGCGGGGCTTTCGGGCGGATCTCCCGCATGTGGGTGAGTTAGGGGGCTCGGTGGGCAAAGAGCCCTCGCGTCACGACGCGTTCCACAAGTGGTGCATCGCGTACGAGCTCCACGGCCGCCACGCCCGCGCGTCCTGCACTGCCACGTCCTGCCGCAGCGGCACATCCGGGTCGCCGAGACCGCGCATCCGGATGTAGCCCGCCGTCCGGCGGCCGATGCCGGGCAGGGCCAGCAACTGCCGTTCCGTCTCGTCCCGGTCCGCGCCCGGGTCGAGAACCACCGAGCCGTCGGCGAGCGCGGTCGTCAGCATGTGCAGCGTCTCGCGCCGCGCGTCGGGCATGCCGAGTTCTTCCAATGAGGCCTCCGCCAGGTCGGCCGCCTGCGGGAACAGATGCGTAAGCCCGCCGCTCGGCTCGGCCAGCCGCTCCCCGTACGCCGCGACCAGCGCGGCGCCGAGCTCCCGCCGGCCCAGAACGGCCCGCACCGCGAGCTCGTGCGGCTCGGCCGTGCCCGGGGCGCGCAGGCCCGGGCGGGCCGCGACCAAGGGGGCCAGTACCGGGTCCGTGCCGAGGCGTTCGGCGACCGCGCGCGGGTCGGCGTCCAAGTCGAAGAGGCGGCGCATCCGCTGGGTGGCCGTGGTCAGATCGCGCAGGCGGACCAGGTGCAGCCGGCACTCCAACCAGCCACCCGTGCCCGGCTGTTCGTCGACCTCGGCGACACCGGGACCGCCCGGCAGCCGGAGCGTACGCCGGTAGACACGGGAGCCGCGCTCGCCCACGACCTCCTCGATGCCGGTGATGGCGCGAGCCGCGAGGTAGTCGAAGACCTCGGCGGACGCGTACGGGCCGCGATAGGCCAGCCGCAGCGGGACCCCCGCTGCGACGCCCGCCGAGCCGACGGAGCCGAAGCGCGAGCCGCGTCCGGGAGGCGCGGAGCGGAGTTCGCTGGGGGTGGCCGCGTAGATCTCGCGGATCGTGTCGTTGAACTGCCGTACGCTCGCGAACCCCGCCGCGAACGCGATCTCCGCCACCTGCAGGGTGGTTGTCTGCAGCAGTACGCGCGCGGTGTGGCCGCGCTGGGCCCGGGCCAGGGCGATGGGGCCCGCGCCGAGTTCGGCGTTCAGCTGCCGCTGCACCTGGCGGGCGCTGTAGCCCAGTCTGCCGGCGAGGCCCGCGACACCCTCACGGTCCACGATCCCGTCGCCGATCAGCCGCATGGCACGGCCCACCACATCGGCGCGGGCGTTCCACTCGGCGGAACCCGGCACGGCATCAGGGCGGCAGCGGCGGCAGGCCCGGAAGCCCGCGCCCTGGGCGGCCGCGGCGGTCCGGTAGAACGTCACGTTCTGCCGCTTGGGGGTGATCGCGGGGCAACTGGGCCGGCAGTAGATCCCGGTGGTGGAGACGGCGAAGAAGAACACGCCGTCGAACCGCGCGTCCCTGCTGCTCACCGCCTCGTACCTGCTGTCCTCGATCGTCATACGGCCAGTATCGGCACCTCCCGAGCCCGGGGCTGGCGGAAATCGGACACGACGTTCGGCCGGCGGCGATGGACTGCCGGTCCAGCATCGGGCGGTGTCCGGCGTGCGGTTACTGTCGTGGCGTGGCAGACATGGCAGTTGAGCTCGACGATCACGATCCGCAGTGGTCGGCGCGGTTCGTCGAGCAGCGTGACCGGGTGTCCGAGGTGCTGGCGAGGTGGCTGGCTGCTCCGGTCGAGCACATTGGATCGACCGCTGTCCCCGGATTGCGGGCCAAACCCATCGTGGATGTGCTCGCCCCGGTCGGCTCGCTGGCCGAGCGAGAGGCGATGGTGACAGCACTGTCGGCGGACGGCTGGCTGTACTGGCCCGATGACCCGAGAGGGGACAGCCGACTGTGGTTTCTGCGTCCCCGTCCGGAAGAGCGGACTCATCATCTGCACGTCGTCGAGCACGGCCACCCGCGGGCGCAGGCCCTGCTCACCTTCCGGGACGCCCTGCGACAGGACACTGCACTGGCCAAGGAGTACGAACAGCTCAAGGCGCGCCTCGCGCGGGAGAACCCCACCAATCGCAATGCCTATACGAACGGCAAGGCCGTATTTGTCGCTCGGGTACTCAAGGCAGCGGGGCTTGTGGATCCCGAGATGGAGGACCTGGCCGAGTAGTGATGGGCGGTGATGACCAGCGGGCCGCCGTGCGCGGACGTACGGCTCATCCAGTCCGCGCTCAGGTACAGCGACCGGCCCGGTACGGCCGTACGCGGCAGGCGCCGCCGGTGCAGCACCCGGCCGTCCTGACTGACGACGAGCACGGGCAGGGCGAGCGGCCGGGTCGTACGCAGCGCGAACCGGCCCCGCATCGGCGGGGGCCCGGCGGGGTCGATGCGGTTCGGCGCCGCCCAGCGCAGCGGGTCTTCGACCCGCACGGTCAGCGCGCGAGCCGGCCACGGTTCGCCTGCGAGATGGCGCAGCACCTGTTCCGCCGCGTGCCGGCCCTCTGCTGCGGCGGTCCCGGCCGGCTCCACGCCGTGCAGCAGATTGCCCGCGGCGAAGACCCCGGGCTCGGCCGTGCGCAACGCGGTGTCCACCGCGGGTCCGCGGGTGCCGGGGTCGAGCGGGATACCGCCGCGCCGGGCGAGCTCATGCTCGGGGATCCAGTCGCCGGTGAAGACGATCGTGTCGCAGCGGAGTGTGGTGGTTCTGCCGTCCCGGTGCCGCAGCCCGACGCCGGTCAGCCGGCCGCGGCCGAACAGCTCTGTCACCGTCGCCTCGGTGAGCAGCGGGACCCGGTGCCGCAATGACACCAAAGGAGTGCGCGGCTGGTCGGTGACCATCGCGACGACGACGGCGCCGGCCGCCATAAGGGTCCGCGCCGCCGAGTACGCGACGGGTTCCGCGCCGACGACGACGGCGCGGCTGCCGACCGGCTGTCCGTACAGATGGGCGGCCTGCTGCAGCTCGCCCGTGGTGAGTACGCCCTGCGGTCGGGTGCCCGGCACAAGACGGGCACTGCGCGGGCGTTCGCGCGCCCCGGTGGCGAGGACGACGGCCCGTGCGCCAATGCGCTCCAGGCCGTCCGGGCCGGTGGTGTCCAGGGTGCGGGGGCCCGCCCAGCCGGTGACGGTGACGCCGGTGCGCAGGCGCGCTCCGGCGCGCACGGCCTCGTCGACGAGGTGGCGGGCGTACTGCGGACCGCTCATCGGACGCCGGAGGTCGCGCGGCCCGAAGCCGGTGAAGCCACCGAAGCGGCCGTGGCAGCTGTGCCGCGGGATGCCGCCCGCCTCTTGCTCCCGCTCCAGGATCTCGACCGGGCCCGCGCCCGCCGCGGCGAGCTTCGCGGCGGCGGCGAGTCCGGCCGGCCCGGCGCCCACGACCAGGACGTCGACGGCTCGCGTCACCCGGTTCATCGTCGCTCCTCGAACAGCGCCCGCACCGTGGGACCGCAGTAGAAGCCCTGGCAGCGGCCGCCGCGCGCCCTGGTGCGGCGCCGCAGTCCGTCGAGGGAGCCCGGCGGGACCGTGCTGTCCAGCGCGTCGCGAATCTCACCGCGGGAGACGCGTTCGCAGTGGCAGACGAGCGTGCCGTACTCGGGGTCGGCGGCGATGAGATCGGCACGCTGGTAGGGACGGGGGAACGCCTCGCCGATGTTCGGCATGCGCACGGGCTCCAGTTCGCGGGCGGGCCCCAGGTCGAGTCCGGCATCGGCGAGCAGGTCGGTGACATGGGAGGCGATGGCCATGGCGGCGGTCAGGCCGGTGGAGCGGATGCCGCCGACGGCGATGTACCGCTGCCGTGCGTGCGCCCGGATGCGGTAGTCCTCGTGCTCGGTGGCCGGTCGCAGGCCCGCGTAGACGGCGGTGACCTCCTCCTCGAGCAGTTCGGGCATGATCCGTCGGCCCTTCTTCAGCAGGAAGTCGAGCCCCTCGGCCGTCGATCCGGTTGCTTGTTTGTCGTCGAGGTCCTCGGCGGTCGGGCCGAGCATCACATTGCCGTACACCGTCGGTGACACCAGTACGCCCTTGCCGAGCGCGGTCGGCACCGGGAGCAGGATGTGGTGGACCAGGCCGCGGGCGAGCTTGTCGAAGACGATCAGCTGGCCGCGGCGTGGGGTGACGGTGAAGTCGCCGTGGCCGAGCCGGCGGTCGAGTTCGTCGGCGTACAGACCGGCGGCGTTGACGAGATACCGGGTGCGCAACAGACCGCGCTCGGTGACCAGTTCATGGTGGGCGCCGCTGCTGACGTCTTGCACCCGGCAGTTCAGATGCAGGTCGACGCCGCCGCGCACGGCCTGGGTCGCATACGCGAGGGTCGTCGTCCAGGGGCAGACGATGCTCTCGCCGGGGACGTCGAGCGCGCCGAGTGCGCCGGGCCCCAGATGCGGCTCGCGCCGCCGTACCTCGTCCGCGCCGATCAGCCGGGCGTCGTGGTAACCGTTGCGCTCTGCCTTGGCGGCGAGGGCGGGGAGCGCCGCGAGCTGCTCCTCGTCCCAGGCGACGAGGAGCGCGCCGAGCGGTTCGAGGGGGATGCCGCTCTCGGCGGCGTAGGCGGCGAGTCGCCGCCGGCCGTCGCGTACGAGGCGGGACTCGAGCGAGCCGGGCACGGCGTCGAAACCCGTGTGCAGGATCGCCGTGTTGGCCTTGGAGGTGCCGTTGCCGACGTCGTCGCTCGCGTCGACCAGGGCGGTACGGAGACGATGGCGGGCGAGTTCGCGAGCGATGGCCGAGCCCACGACGCCGGCGCCGACGACGATCACGTCGTGCATGGTGTCCGGCAACTGCCCGGCACTCGTGACGGTCATGGCCCTCCTCTCCCTACCCGTCGGTCGCGGGCGTACGGTCGTCGGCCGCCGGCGTACGGTCGAGGAGCGCGGCCACCTCGCGGCGGAAGCCCGCGAGTCGTTCGGCGGCCTCGGCGGCGCCGATCCGCGGCTCGTATACGGCTGACGGCTGCCAGGCGGGCACCGCCTGCTCGGCCGTCAGACCCGGATCCATGCCGAGCCGTGCGACGGCGCCGACGCCGAGGGCGGTGGCATCGGGCAACGCCGATACTTCGACGGGCAGTTGGAGAAGGTCGGCCTGGGTCTGCATCAGCAGCGCCGAGCGGGTCAGACCGCCGTCGACCCGCAGACCGGTGAGTGGTGCGCCGAGGTCGGCGGCGACCGCGTCGGTGAGCTCGGCGACCTGCGCGGCGATGCCTTCGCACAGCGCGCGCACCAGGTGCCCTGGTCCGGTGTCCAGGCCGAGGCCGGTGAGCGAGCCACGCAGATCTCCGCGCCACCAGGGTGCTGCCAGTCCCGCGAGCGCCGGTACGAAGGTGACGCCGCCGCTGTCGGGCACGGCCGAGCCGACCGGGTCCAGATCGGCGGCGCCCGAGATCACTCCGAGACCGGTGAGCCAGCGCACGGCCGAGGCTGCCGTGTAGACCTGTCCGTCGAGGCAGTAGCTGGTGCGCCCGCCGAGCCGCCAGGCGACGCAGCTGACCAGGCCGCTGCTCGTACGGCGTGGGTGCGGCCCGGTCTGCGCGAGCAGGAAGGCCCCGGTGCCGTAGGTGCATTTGGCGGTGCCGGGTTCGGTGACGCTCTGGGCGAGCAGCGCGGCCTGCTGGTCGACGAGGAGCCCGGTCAGGGGTACGGGGGCGCCGAAGGCGGTGGTGATGCCGACCGGGCCGTCCGCGTCGACGACCTCCGGCATCCGCTCGTCGGCGAGGCCGTAGATGCCGAGCGCCTCGGGCGACCAGGCCACCCGGTCGAGGTCGAGGAGCTGGGTGCGCCCGGCCGTCGCGGCGTCGGTGACGAACGCACCGGTCAGGCGGTGGATCAGCCAGGCGTCGCTGGTGGTGACCACACCCTCCCGGGTGAGCTCGCGGCGGATCCACGCCATCTTGGGCGCGGCGAAGTACGGGTCGAGTGGCAGACCGGTCAGCCGCGTCAAGTCATCTGCGTGCTGGGCGAGTTCGGCGCAGAGCGGCTCGGCCCGCCGGTCCTGCCAGACGATCGCGTCGGTCAGCGGTTCGCCGCTGGCGGGGTCCCATGCGAGCACCGTCTCGCCCTGGTTGGCGAGGCCCATGGCGGCGACGGGCTCTCCGGCGTCGGCGATCGCCCGGCGTCCCGCGTCGATGACCGAGGTGAGGAGCGCCGCGGGGTCGACCTCCACGCTCCCGCCGGAGCCGTAGCGGGGGCTCACCGGCGCGGAGCCGGTCCCGATCACCCCCCGTTCGGGGCAGATGACCAGCGCTTTCGTACCGGAGGTGCCCTGGTCGACGGCAAGCACCGGGCCCGTCATCGGCCACCTCGCTCTTCCATAGTAAGGAACCTTGATCATTGACGGAAAGAAGCGTGGTGCAGGGCGCGTCCGCCGTCAAGAGTCACCCTCACCGACCGACACCTTCATGTATCTGACACATAATCAACACCTTGTTGCTACACCATGGTTGAGTAAGATCACCGCAAAGCGCAGCCCCACTCGCCCCTGCCGTAACAAGAGGGTTCATGACAACCACAACGCGACCGGACTGATGTCCCACGACGATTTCCGACCGGTGTACCACCCGGCGGGTCATGACAGTGAACTCCGGGCCGCCATGCAGGAGTTACGCACTGGCCGCTGGATGTCGATGCGGAATCTTCTGACCGCCACCTCCGACTGGGCACTGTGGACCCAGCGCACCCAGGTGCTCGCGGCGGTGGCCGCGGGATCGGACGCCGTACAGGCCTGGCGCGCCGAGGAACCCCGCTCCCTCGCCGCGACCGTGATGCACTGCCGGGTCTCGGTGGAGCGTGTGCTGCGCGCCCACCGCGAGGGGCACCGACGCACTCAGGAGCTGTGGCACGAGGCGTGGGAGGCCTGCCGGATCGCCGCGCACCAGGCTCCCTCGGACCCGGTCCCGTGGGTGTGTCTGCTGGCGCTGGCCCAGCTCGACGAGAAGCAACGGATGGACGAGCACCGGGTGGCGCCGCCGGGTCCGATGCTGTTCCCCGGCCCCTGGGGTCTGCTGGCGGAGGCCGACAAGCGCGATCCGTACAATCGCGAGGCGTACCACCGGATGCTCCAGTTCGTATACGCGCGCAGGTCCGGCGGCCATCTGTCGGAAGCGGTCAACTATGCGCAGTGGGCGTCATCTTCGGCTCCGGGCGGCTCGGCGCTGCGGGTCCTCCCCCTCTATGTCCGGGTGGAGCGCTACCGCCGCGAGAAGGGCCATGAGAAGGCGCTGGATCTGCACTGGGTGACGGAGGACGCGGCCCGGGACGCCGAGCGCGCGCTGCACTTCTGGTTCGACCTCGTGGACCCGGCCGGGAGCTCTCTGCTGGATCTCAACCATCTGGCGCACGCACTGTGGGGCGCGCATCGATTCACCGACGCGGCCCGGGTGTTCGCG
Organism: Streptomyces sp. CA-135486; assembly: GCF_050936555.1. NCBI lineage: Bacteria > Bacillati > Actinomycetota > Actinomycetes > Kitasatosporales > Streptomycetaceae > Streptomyces > Streptomyces sp. CA-135486. The sequence continues at coordinate 3,052,812 of NZ_JBNJMM010000002.1, read as the reverse complement.
GCGCTCGGCCCGTACTACACCACGCCACCGTGGGCGTACCGCACGCACAGCCCGGGCAATCCCGGTCTTGCGGAAGAGGTGTTCCTCCGCGCCCGCAGCCGCTGCCTCGCCGCCGCGCGCGACGCGGTCCCCGACCCCTGAGGCTCGTCCCCGCTCTCCCTGCCCCAGCACGTTCGAGTACCAGCGCCTTGTCCGTCCCTGTCCGCTCAGCGCATCTCCCTTCCCCCGGAGGTACTTCGATGTCCATATCCCCGCCCAAGTGGCCGAGTCCGGACCAGACTCCGCCACCCAAGGACGAGGAGGAGCGACTGCGGGAACTCGGCTATCAGCCGGTTCTGGCGCGCCGTATGGGAGGCTTCGGCAACTTCGCCATCAGCTTCTCCGTCATCTCGATCCTGTCCGGCTGCATGACGCTGTACGGCTTCGGCCTGAACACCGGCGGCCCGGCGGTGATGCTCTGGGGCTGGGCGGGTGTCGGTCTGTTCGTCCTGTGCGTGGGCATGGCGCTGGCCGAGGTCACGAGCGCGTACCCGACATCCGGCGCGCTGTACTACATGGCCGACCGACTCGGCGGCCGCAAGTGGGGCTGGTACACCGGCTGGCTCAATCTCCTGGGCCTGCTGGGCGCGATCGCCGGTATCGACTACGGCGCCGCCCTGTTCACCGGGGCCTTTCTGAATCTTCAGTGGGGATTCGATCCCACGCCCGGCTCCACCATGATCATTTTCATGGGCATTCTGCTGCTGCACGCCGTACTGAATCTGTTCGGCGTCCGCCTGGTCAGTCTGCTCAACTCGGTCAGCGTGTGGTGGCACCTGGGAGGCGTCGCACTGATCGTCGGCGCGCTGACCGTCGTGCCGTCCAGCCACCAGTCCCCCGAGTTCGTCTTCACCGAGTTCGTCAACGGCACCGGCTGGGACAGCCCCATCTATGTGGCCGCGATCGGTCTGCTGCTCGCGCAGTACACCTTCTCCGGCTACGACGCCTCGGCACATCTGTCGGAGGAGACGTCCAACGCCTCCGTCTCGGCCTCCCGCGGCATCGTGCGCTCCATCTGGGTCTCCTGGATCGCCGGTTTCGCCCTGCTCGCGGGGCTGACCTTCGCCATCCAGGACTACGCGGGCACCCAGGAGAGCGCCACGGGTGTGCCGCCGGCCCAGATCCTGCTCGACGCGCTCGGCGAGGGCGGCGCAAAGGCACTGCTGCTTGTCGTGATCGTGGCGCAGCTGTTCTGCGGCAACGCCGAGGTGGCGGCGGCCAGCCGGATGGTGTTCGCGTTCAGCCGTGACAACGCGCTGCCCGGCTCGGCGCTGTGGCGGAAGGTGAGCAGCCGCACCCAGACCCCGGTCAACGCGGTATGGCTGTCGGTGGTCTTCGCCTGTCTGCTGGCCGTGCCCTCGCTGTACTCCGTGACGGCCTACGGCGCGGTGACCGCCATCAATGTCATCGGCATCACGCCCGCGTACGCGATCCCGATCTATCTGAAGCTGCGGGCCGGCAATCGCTTCGAGCCCGGCCCCTGGACTCTGGGCCGCTGGAGCAAGCCGATCGGCTGGATCGCCGTGGTGTGGGTGGCGATTGTGACGGTGCTGTTCTGCCTGCCGCAGTCGAACCCGGTCACCGTCGACTCGATGAACTACGCCTCGATCGCCCTGGTCGCGGTGCTGGTCCTGGCCACCGTGTGGTGGTTCGTGGCGCGCCGTTCGTACAGCACACCGCAGGCGTACGGCTCCGCCCGTGAGCAGGCGGAGATCTCGGACCAGATCGTCTGAGGCGCGACGCCAGTCACCGCGCTCGGGGCCCGTCGGCGGACGGGCCCCGACCGCGATGGCGGGCGGCGCGAGGGTGGACCCGTTCCGTTCCACCCGTCGCGCCCGGCTTCGTCCCGGACACGGACGGAGACCGCGCCACGCCGGAGTTCATCGCCTCGCGAGTCGCCCGGTCCCTGACGGGCAAGCCGGGCCTGCCCGCGGAGATCGCGGCATCCGTCCTCCAGTGGCCTCGCCCGAGGCCACGTACCTCACGGGCCAGATTCTGCACATCAACGGCGGCGGCGCGCTGGGCCGCTGATCGACGCCCCGTCGCGGGCGCGTCCACCGCCAGGACGAGCGCGGCGAGGGGAGCCACCGCGGGGCGCATCCCGCCACGACTCGTAGCTCCCGACGGGGGCACTCGCTGAACAGCGGCTCAGAGCGCCGAGGGCCCTGCCGGGGCCGCAGCAGATGACTCCGGGCCCTTCTGGAGAGACGCTGGAGGCATGTCCGCATTCCCGCCGATCGTCGTGCACCGGATCTCCCCGTCGGGTGGCCGTCGGGTGACCGTGCGCGACCAGATCATGGGCCTCGCCCACTCCGACAACGACCTGATGGACTTCCTCCGCCGGGCCGGGCTGCCCGACTCCGCCGCACTCCTCGACGACCCGACCTGGATCGAGTGGGTGGGCGACCGGCGGCACGAGTACGACCCACTGGAGATCGTGCCCTGAACCGGCGCGGCCGCCGTACATGGTCGGTCTGGATGCGGTCTGCGCCGAGCCGGGCGGCGCGGAGGTGGTGCGGCACGGCGACTGGGACGGCACGGCCGTCGAGGCAACGACGCTGCTCAGCTGCCGGCAGACGCACCGGTGACCACGCCGTAGAGCGCCGTTGTCAGTGCCGCGCGAGATGCTTGACGGTCCGACACCTTTCCAAGGGGGAAAGCGATATGACCGATCCCGAGCTCGCCGCGGCGCAGGCCTACGTACGCCTGCTGCAGACCACCCGGGCCGTCCTCGACGATCCGGAGCACCCTCCCCTTCCCCTGCCGCTGCTCGCCGCCCCGATCGCCGAGGCGGACGAAGCGCTGCGCGCCGCCGGTCTGGCGGGGAACGAGGCCGACTTCTTCGATCTGGTGAGCAGGCTCCAACCAGCGCTGCGCGAGGACCGGCCGGTGCCCTGAGTGCGGCTTCGGCGGCGCGGCGGTGGAGCGACGCCTCCCGCCCGATCCACCCGTTCGCCGGATGAGGCCGAGGGCGGGGGCCGACGGCGGAGGCGGGCCGCACCCGGGACGCATGCCCCGTGCGCAGCCCGCCCTGGTGACCGTGCGTGACGCCTACCGACCGGTCGGCCTCTGCATCCGCTCGGCGGCCCGCTCAGCGGTCTCGTGGGCCTTGCCCGCAATCTGCTCGCCGCGGCCCTCCGCCTGCATGCTCCGGTCGCCCATGGCCTTGCCAGTGGCTTCCTTCATCTTGCCCTTGGCCTGCTTGGCCTTCGCCTTCGCCTTACCCATGACGGTTCCTTCCGTGATTGGGGTTGATCGGCGTAACCACCTTGCGCCTGTTGCCCTGAGTACGCAAACGGACACATAGCGCAACAATCAGTTACCGAACTCCGGGATGAACGTCGAGCAGAACGCCTTCAGATCGGCGGGCTTGCGGCTCGTGATCAGGGTCGCGGGGGCGGCACGGCAGACTTCGACCTCCTCGTCGACCCAAGTGCCGCCCGCATTGCGGATATCGGTTTGAAGGCTGGGCCATGAGGTCAGCGTCCTGCCGCGCACCACATCCGCCTCCACCAACGTCCACGGGGCGTGGCAGATCGCCGCCACCGGCTTGGCGATCTCGAAGAAGCGCCCGACGAATGCGACGGCCTTCTCGTCCATGCGCAGCGCGTCAGGATTGGCGACGCCTCCGGGAAGCACCAGCCCGTCGTAGTCCTCGGCGCTGCTCCCGGCGACGGTCCGGTCGACGGTGAAGGAGTCGGCCTTGTCGAGATGCTTGAAAGCCTGTACGCGGCCGGACCTCGTCGAGATCAGTTCCGGCTCGCCGCCCGCATCGACGACGGCCTGCCAGGGCTCGGTCAGCTCGACCTGTTCGACGCCCTCAGGGGCCACGAGAAATGCAACTCGCATGTGATTCACGTCCTTTCGTGTGGCTGCGGCGCCCGGCTGAGTCCCGATCGGCGCGTGCCCGCGGTCCTACGTCTCGTCTCCCGGAGCTTCGCGTCGCTCAAGCGGACGGGTGGCCGGGCCGTGCAGCACCGAACCGTCCGTGGCGAAGCGGGAGCCGTGGCACGGGCATTCCCAGACCCGGTCGAGATCGTTGAAGTGCACCAGGCAGCCGAGGTGCGTACAGCGCGCGGACAACGCCTCGACATGCCCCGACTCGTCGCGGTACACGGCAAGCCGCTTCCCTTCGAGCCGAACGACCGCTCCACTGCCCCGTGGGATGTCCTGCACCGAGTCGACATGGCTGGTGTGCAGACGGTCGCCGACGAAGTGCTGGGCAACCGCCGTCTGAAACCTGGCCAGTTCCCCTGTTTCCCGCATCGCGGGCAGCCTTCGCGGATCGTACAAGTCGGTCCAGGCAGGCCGGGGTCCACCCGCGATGTGGGCCGCGAGCAGGCGCCCGGCCAGTACACCGTTGCTCATGCCCCAGCCGCCGAATCCGGTTGCGGCATAGACGTGTTGGCTACCCGGGTGGGCATGGCCGATGTACGGCAGATGGTCGCTCGAGTCATTGTCCTGCGCCGACCACTGATAGGCCCGCTCCGCCGCCGCGTACCCCGGCAGCCGCTCGCACGCCCAGGCCTCGAGGCGGGCGAACCGTTCCCGTATCCGGCCTGCCCCCGGCTCGAACGATTCACCCGTCACGATCAGCAGCCGCCGTCCGTCGTCGTACGGCGCACTGCGCAGGGACCGGACCCGGTCCTCCGGGCTCAGATACATGCCTGTCGGGGCGGCGTCGGCCGGCACCGGCGCAGCGATCACCAGTTCGCGACGCGGCTTCAGCCGGGTGAAGAGCAGCGTGCGGTCGAAGACCGGATAGTGCGTCGCGATGACGGCGTCACGTGCCTCGACCACCGCGCCGTTCTCCGTCGGCAGACGGCAGTGAGCGCCGTCGCGGAGGCCGGTGACACGGGTGCGCTCGTGGATGCGTCCGCCCGCGCCGGTGATCTTGTCGGCCAGAGCGAGCAGGAACTTCCTCGGGTGGAACTGGAGTTGCCCCGCCACCCGCACCGCGCCGGCCACCGGGAAGGGAAGCTCGGTCTCGGTCACGAAGGACGCGTCGAGCCCTGCCCGCCGGGCGGCCTCCGCCTCGGCCCTGACCTCGTCGGCCCGCTGCGGATCCGTTACGTACGTATAGGCGGGGGTGCGCTCCAGCTCGGCGTCGATGTCCAGGTCGGCGCAGAGGGCCGCCGTGCGGTCGACCGCGTCCTGCTGCGAGCGCGCGTACAACGCGGCGGCGTCGGCACCGTGCTCGGCCTCCAGGCGGGCGTACGCCAGACCGTGCAGAGCGGTCAGCTTGGCGGTGGTGTACCCGCTCACCCCCGCGGCGATCCGGTCGGCCTCCAGGACGACGACGTCCAGGCCCGCCCGGACCAGTTCCCAGGCGGTGCACAGACCGGCGATGCCTCCCCCGACGACGGCGACGTCCACGGTCAGATCTCCACCGAGCGGCGGACGGGCGGTTCCCGGGGCGGTGGCCATCCAGTACGACTCGTCGGCAGTCGGGCGTTCCGCAACCATGTCTCCTCGGCTCTCTCGTGCTGGAGGGACGGGGTCGGGCTCCCTCTCGCAGCCGTAGCAGTACGTCGGCGGTGGGCAGGATCCGGCCCACGGTTCGCCGGGGTGATCGATACCGTCGACCGCACGGGTAACCACTGGCCGACGGCTCAAACGTGCCGGCTCCCGAGCCACCACCGTACAAAAGCAGCGGCTGATGGCCTGGCATGAGCACAGACCATCAGCCGCGTACGTGAAGCAGGCAGCTACTCCGGGAGCATGTCCCCACTGCGCATGCTGCTCTCCTGCTCGCTCTGCTCCCGCAGCTTCCGCGCCTTGTCCTGGAGCCGCTGACGTTCCTGCGGGTCGTTGGCGCGCTCCGCGGCTTCCGTCAGCTCCTGGGCCTTCCGACGCATCTGCTGCGCGCGGCCACCGGGTTCACCTGCAACGCTCATCGTCACTCCTTGGACGTTGGGAAGAGCGGACTCCCTCAGCGAACCAGCGCCACGACACGCCCGCATCTCGAACGGTCACGCACTGCGACCACGAGCCCCCCGATGGGCAGCCGGCCAACGGCAGGCGCCCGTCGGTCCAAACTGACGGACCTTGACCAGCCGGTCCGCAAGTGGCCGCGGAGGCAGGGAAGTTGTATCTCAGTGTGAGGACCGTAAAGGCACGTCCGACCCGTATCTTCCAGCAGCCGGATGTCCGCTCGCGTGCCCGGCCGGCGACGGCTCTGACCGCGTGGCCGGCCCACCGGCAGCCGTCAGGCACGACGGACAGTACGACGATGGGCTGACCGGTACGGCGGCGGGGTCCGCCGACAGCTCGTCCCGTGGTCTTCCGCTCCCCGGTTCCCGGTCGCCGCGGACGGCCGCCGTGGCGACGGACAGGCACGCGGCCACCAGGACCAGGTTCTTGATGATGTACTGCCCCTCCATGGAAGGGACGAGCGGGTACCGCCACACCTGGCCGGGCACGATCACCAGTGTGGCGAACACGCCTGCCATATGGACGAAGAAGACCGCCAGTGTCAGGGGCAGCAGCCTTCCGGTGATCAGCCCGATCCCGACGAGGACCTCCATGAGAGCCAGACACGGCTGCGACACGTGCGTCGGCACCATGTCGAACGTGATCACTCTCATCACGAGCGTGGCGATATCCTGTGCGGGGCTCAGCGAGGGAAAGAACTTCAGAGCCCCGAACCACAGATACAGCACGCCGACACTCACCCGGAGCGCGGCTGTCTCCCGGCGGTGATAGCCGGTGGAGAGAGAGGACAGCCAGGACGGATATCTGTATCTGCGTGGAGATCTGAGGGTGCGTCTCATGGAGGTTCCTCGGTTCGTTGGTCGGTCGGGTCCCGGAATGCGCACCGCGGCCGGCCGGCAGAGCCGACGGTCCTACGGCTGGGCGCTCAGCCCCCGCGCCGGCCTGGGCCGGCGCGGTTGCTCTCTCAACCGGGCGTTCTCGCGTTCCAGTTCGGCCATGCGCTCCCGCAGCGGGCCGAGCGCTTCCTCCAGCTCGGCCGCGGTGTACCGGGGCTCGATGTGCTGGGGGCAGTTCCAGTCGTATGCCTCGACATCGATGAGGACGATCCGCTCGACCGCTGCCCGGTAGTCGCCCGGCAGCAGGGCACCGGCCGACTCCGGCCACTCCTCCACCCCGGCCGTGCGGGCCCGGCCCAGGATCTTCAGCCGTGTTCTGGACGGATAGTCCATCAGCAGCAGCGCCACCCTGCCGTCGGAGTCGAGGTTTCCGGTGGTGATGTACTGCTTGTTCCCCCGGTAGTCGGCGAAGGCCAGGGTTCTGTCGTCAAGTGCCTGGAGAAAGCCTGGCGGACCCCCTCGGTGCTGTACGTAGGGCCAGCCCGTGGAGCTCGTACTCGCCAGATAGAAGCTGGTCCTGGTGGCGGCGAACGATGCCTCGTCCGGGGTGAGCGGGTCGGCTTCGGCAGGTCCCGCGGTCATGTTCGCGTAGTTGCGGCGGCTGCCGCGGCTCTCCTGGTGCCGCTGGACCTGTGGGGTGAAGAGCAGTTGCCCGTATCGGCTGGTCATCAGCGGGGCTTACCACCAGTAGGTGGGGTAGCGGGCGGTCTTGCCGCTGCGTCCGGAGACGATTCCCACACCGACCAGGACCAGCGTGGCCAGCAGCAGGAGAAGCAGGAAGCTAGCCGTCGACGGCTGGGTGAGGACCACGATGACCGCGGTCGCGGCGGCGGGCGAGTGCGGCGCTCGTGCCATGGCCATCGCACCGATGGCAAGACCGCCGGCGACCGCGGCGGTCCAGGTCGAACTGCCGCCGACCGCCAGCGCGACGAAACCGACGACGGCGGAGATGAGCTGGCCGCCGATGACGCTACGCGGCTGGGCCAGCGGGAGGGCCGGGGCGGCGAAGACGAGCGCGGCGCTCGCGGCGAGCGGCGGGATGAGCACGGTCTGGTCGATCAGCACGCCGATGACGACCAGGAGGACCAGCGCCACCACCCCACCGAGGGTGGCGACCGAGATGGCGGACTTCGCCGCACGGGCCGGGGCCCTGCCTGCCAGCGCGGCGGCGAAGCGCCGTGAGGGGGTGAGTCCGGTGACCGGGGAATCGGACACGGGGGTTCCTTCCAGTGAGACTACACTAATGCGTGGAGCATATCCTGAAGCATTAGTTGCATGCAGGGTCATTGGGAACGGCAGGATGGAGCAATGGACGACAGCACGAACCAGGAGCGGGGCCGGCCGGCCGTCGAGCAGTCCCCGCTGACCGGCGAGCCCCTGCCGCTGGAGCTGGTGAACACCACGTACATCAAGGGCGGGGTGCGCGGTCACCTGATGGACGCGCTCACCGGACCTGAGGATCTCGACCGGTGGCTCGCTGCCCACCGGGAGCAGTTCAGTCCCGCGGTGGCACGGGCCCTCGACCGCTCGGGGCGGGCCGAAGAGGCCCATGTCGAGGCGTTTCTGGAGCTCCGTCACACGCTGCGGGAACTGGCTGCCGCCCGGACCTCGGGCCGGGCTCCGGAGCCGGCGCTGACCGTGGTGGTGAACGCGGCGGCCCGGCTGGCCGCCCAGTGGCAGGAACTCGCGCCCGGTCCGTCCTTCGACGCCGTCCCGCGTTGGTTTGAGAGCGACCCGCGGCGGGTGGCGCTCGGGGAGGTCGCGGCGGCCGCGGTGTCCTTGTTCTCCGGGGAGCAGGCGGGCCGGATCCGGGCGTGTGCCGCGCCCGGCTGCATCCTGTACTTCGTCAAGAGCCACGCCCGCCGCGAATGGTGCACGGTGGGCTGCGGAAACCGGGTGCGGGTCGCCCGGCACAGCCGTCGCACGCGCGAGGACGGCTAGGCCCCGTCCGGCCGCTCCGAAAGAGGGGCCACGGGCCGGGCCGGCGGCCGCGCCCTGCCCGTAGGCGGCCCGCCCCCGGAGAGATGTCCGGGGGCCGGCCGCCCGGGAGTGCTCCCGGGTCCGCCCTCCCGGGTCAGTTCAGGATGGTCGCGGCGACCTGGTCGGAGACCTTGTAGCCCAGGGTGAGCGCGGCCTGGTTGTCCCACTCGAAGTGCACACCGATGTACTTACGGCTGTCGGCCTTCTCCTTGGCGGCGCCGCTCAGGCTGGTGAAGGAGCGCGTGACACCCTTGGCCAGCGGGTCGTCGGTGCCGGCCGTGAAGGACAGGTTGTCGGTGCCGAAGTAGTGACGGACGATGCCCGCCCAGGCGCCGGCGACGCCGGAGTGACCGGAGACGTACGTCGGGAAGTTGGGGCTGAAGCTGTTGCCCGCGACGTCCTGCTCCTCCGGCCGCCAGGTCGGGTCCGCGACGATGCCCGGGTTGGGGGCCTCATCGGCACGAGTGATGGCGTCCGCGGGCCGCCAGACGTCCCAGTCCGTCAGGTACTTGGAGTCCCAGATGGCGATCGCGGCGTCCGCGAGGGCCACCGACGTCAGGGCGAAGAGCTTGGCGCTCTGGTAAGAGGTGCCGTTCGGCCGGTACTTGCGGAAGATTGTCGCGGTGTGGTCGTACTGCTGGCCGACGGGCTTGTAGGTGCCGTCCAGGTCATTGGCCCAGTAGTGCGCGATCTGCGTCTGCTCGGCGGTACGCGCGGTGGAGTCCCTGCCGCCGATCCGCTTGATCTCGTTGACCTGCTTCGCGTACTCGGGGCTCTTCAGGAGCTCCTGCGGGGTGGCGAAGCCACCGATGTTGCCGGGCCGGAACTGCGAGCCGGAGGTCAGGGCGAAGGGCTTGACCTTGCCCCAGTTGGGAGCGCCCGCGGGCTTGCCCTCGGCGGGCCGCCAGTGGCCGGGAGCGTTGGTCACCACATACGGAGTGGCGTCGGCGGAGCCGTCGTCGGCGCGGTTGGCGATGATCGCCTGGGCGGTCTTGACGCCGAGGGCGTGGCCGCGCTCGCGCTCTGCCTCACTCCCGTGGTTGGGCAGGGCGAGCGCCGTATTGAGCTTCGCGTCGAGGTCCGCGGCCGGGTAGTGGGGGAAGGCGTCCTTGAGCGCGGTGTAGGCCGCGTAGTCGATCGCCGTGTTGAGCGCGCCGTGGTGGCCGGCGGCCGTGGTGTCCTTGGTCAGGTACGGCTTGCCGATGGTGCGGATGGAGTTGACGGCGTCGTATATGGCCAGGTCCATCATCGCCCCGCCGCGGCTGAGCGGCCCCGGCGTGCCGCCCTTGTGGCGGAACACATCCATGAGTGCGGTGTTCCAGTACAGGACGTGGTCGTTGGCGCCCCGCGCGGTGTCGAGGGCGCTCGAGTCGGGATAGGGGGCCGGCTCCTCGACGGCCATGGCCTGGGCGGGGGCCAGGGTGGCGAGGGAGGCCAGGGCCACGGTGGCCACGGCATATCGCAGTGCGGTGCTGCCCTGACGTGCTGTGCGGAACATGAAGTGATCCCTGTCTGTCGGGGCCATGGCGACACTCAGCGACGGGAGTTGGCGCCACGGCGGTACGTTCTCGCCAAGGAACGTATTGCGCCGCCGTGGCCTGTCACCGATGGGTTCGCAGATGACAGCGATCGGAAAGTCCGATGAGCCCGGCGCAGGGGGTCGGATTCATGGAGCGGTCATCTTTGTCTAATGCTGAATCAAGGTTGATGCGTTAGAGAGATGACAGGGGGCTCTCTAATGCGTGCGGTGACGACGGGCGTAGTGGCGGGCGACCCGGGCCCGGTTGCCGCAGCCGGTCGAACACCACTCACGCCGGGAGCGCGCGTGGTCGAAGAAGAAGACACAGCCCGGCGCCTGGCAGGCCCGGGGCTCCGTGCCCGACGTGCCGGCGAGCAACCCGATCAGGGCGTGCACGATCTCGGCCTGAACCGCCACGACGGGTGAGGCGGTACATATCTGCAGGGAGGCGGGCCGCCCGTCCTCGCTCCAGCGCAGCAGCGGCCACGGCCTGCCCGTGCTCGACACCCGGTTGACCTGGGCCACGTCCCAGACGTCGGGCACTCGCTGGTGGACATAGGCATCGATCAATCGACGGGCCGTATCACGGAGCATCACGAAGCACTGGACATCTGAGGCGTCAAGGGCGTGCAGGGCACTGTCCGGCAGCTGGGTGGCCAGCCGGCTGCGGCAGGCACCCAGCCACCACGCGAGCTGTTCGGGGGTACCGAGACCGTCCCGGAGCACACCTCGTACGGGAAAGACGGTGTTGGCGAACTCGAGCGGCAGGGGCTCACCGTGGAGCGGAGGGACATCGGCGGGCGCCGGAGTCCGGGCATCGGAAGACATCTCGATCCTCATCCGGTTGGGCAGGGACGGTGGTTTGGGCGGACATGGGCGGGTGCGGTCGGGGCTTGTCGCGGGAGCGGGCCTTATGGCAGGATCAACAACCTAACGCAATACCGCTTTCAGCCCCGTTAGTCTGGCAGCGGTCCGACAGAGGCCCCTTGGGGAGGGAGCCGTCGATGTCGGGGGTGACCGATCCCTGGGCACCGGTCGCGGACGTCTGAATCCGCCGCCGAAATTACCCAGGATGAAAGCGGATCCGTGTTTCTTGGGGGAGAACGTGACGTTAGATATTGCTCTCTATCAACTCAGAACCTTTCGCGAAGTGGCCCGACTGGGAAGCTTCACCAAGGCCGCTCGCAGCCTTGGCTACGCGCAATCCAGCGTGACGTCGCACATTCGAGCGCTGGAGTCCCGAGTGGGCATGCAGCTGGTGCAGCGGTTACCACACGGAGTTCGCCTGACTGCCTCGGGAGAAATTTTTCAAGAATACGCGCAACGAATATTTCACATTGTTGACGAGATGGCCACCGCCCTTAATCCATCGGGCGAGACGGAGGGTCGTACCACGGTCGGCGCCTCAGCACTCCTGCTGGAGACCCGGATCGGTCCGCTGATACGCGACTGCCGCTACCGGTACCCCAAGGTCCAGGTGTCCCCGCGACAGCTGGCGATCAGCCGCGCCCAGGAGGCGGTGCGCGCCGGCGAGGTGGATCTGGCCCTGGTGCACGGCGACTTCGCCTCGGGCGAGCTCTCCGGCGCCGGGATCGCGGTCGAGGAGCTGCCGGACCTCGAGGTGGTGCCGGTCGGCTCGGCGGCCCTTGTCGAGGCATCCGATCTGGCGGCTGCGCTCGCCCCGGTCCGGGTGCTCGCGGTCGATCCCGACTGTGCGTCGCACCAGGTCCTGGTCACCGCCCTGCGTGAGGCGTACGGCATCGAACCGGCGGTCATCGAGGCCGGCTCCATGGGTGGTGCCAGGGAACTCGCGCGCGCCGGCTACGGCATCGCGATGCTCCCCTCCGAGTCGGTCGGGGCCGAAGGTGGCAGTGGCCTCGCGGTGCTGCCGGGGCTGCCCCGCGTCCGGCTCGGTGTACGGGCCCTGTGGGCCGGACGCGAGCTCGCGATGTCGGCGGTCTCCGCGGTGTGCGACGTGGCGACCCGGGTCGGCCGGGAAAAGGTGAGCCAAATGGTCTGACCGGGTCGGCGCCATGACCGGCGGAGAAGGCAGGCGGGACGGAGAGCGGATCAGCCGCTTTCCGGCCGGCCTGCCTTCTCCTTTTTACATTCGGCGCAGAACGGGGCCTGCCCCCATCGGAAACATTGATACCCACCATCGGTGGATGCGCACAACTGCGCCTATCCGGTCGGCATAGCCTTCTCATGGCAAATAAAGAATTAACCGGCGGGTTGGTCGGAGCTCGACACGTCGGCAGACGAGAGGCAAATCAGTGTCCGACATTGCTTACATCCCGAACGCGTTTCGCAGCGGGTTCGAACTCGACAACCTGGACTGGGTGACGTGGGCCGAGCCCGGGCGGGTGGGAGTGGAGCACCACGTTCTGTGGGCACCGGACGAGTCCAAGGACGAGGACTCGGTCGGTCTGCTGCTGCGCTTCCCCCCGGGCGCGCACGGTGACTTCCACGAGCACCTCGGCTACGAGCTGATGCTGGTCCTGGACGGGGTCCTCGACCACAGCGACGGAATCTCCTACGTCAAGGGCGACCTTGTCGTCGAGGGACCGGGCACCGAGCACCAGATGTCGAGCCGCACCGGGTGCACTGTTCTCGCCATCCGCACCCGCCCGGCCGCCGCCCGCACCCCGCAGAAGCCGGTCCGCCCCGTCGGCGTCACCGCCGCCCCCTGACCGGTCGGGACGGGGCGGTCCTCACGCCCTGACCGGCCGCCCCGCCCCGGTCCTCCACCTCCATCCCCATGACGGCCACGCCTCAGTCGGCGTCCCGTCCCTCCGCCATGCCGTCACCCGCGCACCGCGCCGACCGAAAGAGCCGTGTCTTGTCCACGTACCACGTCCAGACCCTCCACAGCCGCCGGCAGGACGCTCCGGAACGGAACAACGCCGAGGGCGCCGCGGAACGCCGCGGCCACCGTGTGCTCGTCTCGAGCGTCTCCTCCGACTCCCACACCTGGAACCTCGTCTTTCTTCAGCTCCTGCTGGAGGAGATGGGCCATGAGGTGACCAACGTCGGGTCGTGCGTGCCCGACGAGCTGCTCATCGAGGAGTGCCGGCGGGTCCGGCCCGAGCTGGTCGTCATCAGCAGTGTCAACGGTCATGGCGCACTCGACGGGGCCCGGGCCGTCCGTCGCCTGCGTGAGCAGGCGGACCTGCGCGATCTGCGCATCGTCATCGGCGGCAAGCTGGGCGTACGGGGCGCCGAAGCGGGCACCTACGGGCCGGAGTTACTTGCCGCCGGGTTCGACGCGGTCTTCGAGGACGCCGCGGGAGTCGCGGAGTTCCGCCAGTACCTCGCCCAGGCCTCCGCACCCGCCATCGCGGCATCGGGTGCCCGATGACCGCGGTGGTCCCGCTGGGCTCGTTCGCGTCCGCGGTCGCCGCCGCCGGCCGGGCCGGGGAGCTGGTCGTACAACCCCGTATGGGCTTCGCCGACCTCCCGCGCATGCGTGACGGGCTGCATGCCGTCAAACAGGCCCGCGCCCGCTCGGTCGGCACCCTCACCATCGACAGCTACACCCGCGTCGGCGACAACGAGTCCGCCCGGCTCGCGCTGGCCGAGGGCACCGACCTGAACGGCTACCCCATCGTCGCCCACGGCGCCGACACCACCCGCGACCTCGTCTCCGGGCTCGTGAAGGACGGCTTCGCGGTCCAGGTACGGCACGGCTCGGCCAATCCGCTCGGCATCATCCGTGCGCTGCTGGACGCCGGGCTCGACGCCACCGAGGGCGGCCCTGTCTCGTACTGCCTCCCGTACAGCAGGACTCCCATCCGGGAATCGGTCGACGCCTGGGCGCGCAGCTGCGAACTGCTGGCCTCCCGCCCGGGCACACACCTGGAGAGCTTCGGCGGCTGCATGCTCGGTCAGCTCTGCCCCCCGAGCCTGCTCGTCGCCCTCTCCGTACTGGAGGGGATCTTCTTCCGGCAACACGGACTGCGCAGCGTCTCCCTCAGTTACGCCCAGCAGACCCACCATGACCAGGACGTGGAAGCCCTGTTGGCGCTCCGCACCCTGGCGGGGGAACACCTCGCCGGACTCGACTGGCACGTGGTGCTCTACACCTACATGGGCGTCTTCCCACGGACCACCGGCGGTGCGCTCAGGCTGCTGCGGGACAGTGCGCGGCTGGCCGCGCTCACCGGAACCGAGCGCATGATCGTGAAGACCCCGGCGGAGGCGCACCGGATCCCCACCATCCAGGACAACATCCATGCCCTGGAGGAAGCCACGCTGGCCGCGGCCGCGCATCGAGGGCGAAGTGCCGTCGCCGGCGAGGAGTACGGAGTCCTGGCCGAGGCCCGGGCGCTCGTCGAGGCGGTCCTGGAGATCCACTCGGACACCGGCCGTGCGCTGACCGAGGCCTTCCGCCGCGGGATCCTCGACGTTCCGTACTGTCTCCACGCCGACAACGCCCAGCGCTCGCGCAGCTATATCGATGCGCGCGGCAGCCTGCAGTGGCACGCCACCGGTGCGATGCCGATCCGTGCCTCGCCCGCGCCGGGCCGCGACCGGCTCAGGGCCGACGACCTGCTCGGCATGCTGTCGCACACTCAGGAGGCCTTCGACCGGGCCGCCCTGACCGAGAACGGTGAGCACGGCGGCAGCGCCGCGCTGTCCATGTGACTTCGCCTGCGGCGTACGCCCGCCTTCTCGCGTGTTCCCGCTCCGTTCCCGCGCCCCTCCCGCCTCCCGGCGTTCCTCCACACCACCTAGGAAGCTCCTGTGCCCGGACACATATCCGATACGCGTCCACTCGTCATCGCCATCATCGGCAGCGGCCCGCGTGGCATCTCCGTCCTGGAGCGGCTCGCCGTCCGGGCGACCGCCGAGGCCGAAGGGACGGCCGACGGCAGCTCGCCGCGGCCGGTGCGGATCCATCTCATCGACGCGACAGAGGTCGGCGCAGGCCGGGTGTGGCGCACCGACCAGGACGACTGGTTCACCATGAACACGGTCGTCAGCCAGGTGACGATGTACTCGGGCGACCCCGACGGCGGTCCCGCCCGCCCCGGTGCCGGTCCCTCGCTCGGCCAGTGGATCGCCGAGCGCGCCCGGCTGGGCGAGGAGCCGCTGGGCCCCGACGACTACGCGCCGCGCGTCCGGTACGGCCAGTATCTCGCCGATGTCCACCGGACCATCGTCCGCAGTCTGCCGGACCATGTCGAACTCGTGCCCGTGACCGGCCGGGTGACCGCGCTGCGTACCGGCGCGGACAGCGGCTATCTGCTCAGCCTCGACACTGCCCCGCATCTGCTGGAGGCCGACCGGGTCGTCCTTGCCACCGGCCATCCGTTCAACGCCCCGGACGACTTCGAGCGCGAGATGCTCGACTTCGCGGCGCGCACGCCGGGCACCCGCTATCTGTGCGGCGACTCGGCGGCCGACATGCCGCTCGGGGAGGAGGCGATCCCGGCCGGCAGCGCGGTGGGAATCCGGGGCATCGGGCTCTCCTTCTACGACGTAATGCTCTCGCTGACCGTGGGCCGCGGCGGCGATTTCCACATCCGTGCGGACGGCACGCTGGCGTACCGGCCCAGCGGCCGGGAACCGAGGATCGTCGCCGGTTCGCGCAGCGGACTGCCGATCCCGGCCCGGGGCCGCAACCAGAAGGAGCCTTCCTTCAGCCACAAGGCCCTGTTCCTCACCCGCGACGCACTGCTCACCGCACGCGCCGCACGCCGTGCCGGGGGCGGCACCGGACAGCTGGACTTCGCCGAGGACGTACTGCCCCTGCTGCTCCACGAAGTCGAGCACATCTACTACGTCACACATGTCAGGATCGCCCAGGGGCCAGCGGTCGCGGACGCCTTCGCCGAGGCGCACGCCGCCGCGCTGCGTGCCGGGCAGGACCGCCGACCGCTGCTCGCCGGGGCGGGGCTGGCCGACGTACCGCCCATCGATCTCGACGCTCTCGCCCGCCCGTTCGGTGATGAGCGCTTCGACTCCCCGGAGGAATTCCGCGAGCGCCTGCTCAAGGTGATGGACGAGGATCTGGCGGCGGCCGCGCTCGGCACTCTGGACGGTCCTCTCAAGTCCGCTCTGGATGTCCTGCGGGACATCCGCAATGTGGTCCGTGAGGCGGTCGACTTCGGCGGGCTGCTGCCCGAGTCGCACACCGGGTTCTTCCACCGCCGCTTCCTGCCGGTCAACGCCCTGCTGTCGGCCGGACCCCCGATGTACCGGGTCGAACAGCTCGGGGCGCTCATCCGGCAGGGCGTGGTGGAGGTGGCGGGCCCCGGGAGCCGCTTCGGTGCCGATGAGGCGGCGGGTGGCTTCCGGGTGAGCTCGCCGCAGGTGGCGGGGTCCGGGCGGCTGGTGCACACCCTGATCGACGCCCGGATCCCCACCCCGGATCTGCGCCGTGACACCTCGCCGCTGACCCGTCAGCTCATCGAGGGAGGCATGGTCCGCGAGTATGTGATCGAGGGGCCGGCGGGGAGCGAGTACGTCACCGGCGGCCTCGAGGTGACGGACAGTCCGTTCCATGTGGTGGACGCGGAAGGTGTGCCGCAGCAGGATCTGTACGCCATCGGGATCCCGACCGAGCACACCCGCTGGTTCACCCAGGTCGGCAGCAGCCGTCCCGGCGTCAGCACGCTCTTCTACCGGGACGCCGACGCCATCGCGACGGACGCCCTGCGTCCGGTCGACACCCTGGCCGGCAGTGGGGACGGCGGCCCTGTGCGCCCGGTGGCCGAACCGGTGTTCATCCGGAGCGGGGCCGGCGGCGGCCCCGACGTGGTCCCGGCCCGCCAGGGAGGTGCGGCATGAACCGGCCGTCCGCGACCGAGGAGTTTCTGGCAGCCAGGGACGTCCTGTTGCTCCACCGGGCCGATCTCGCCAAGGCGACCGCGGAGTTCCGCTGGCCGCGTCCGGCGGAGTTCAACTGGGCCCTCGACTGGTTCGACACCGTGGCCGCCCGGCACGACGGGACCGCCCTGCGCATCGTCGGTGACGGTGGTCCGGCCACCGACCGGCTGCTGACCTTCGATGCGCTGGCCCGGCGGTCCGCGCAGGTCGCCAACTGGCTGCGTACTCTCGGGGTGCGCCGCGGCGACCCGTTGCTGCTGATGCTCGGCAACCGGGCGGAGGTGTGGGAGACGATGCTCGCCGCCATCAAGCTCGGCCTGATCGTCATCCCCACCTACACGACGGCGACCCCGGCGGAGCTGGCGGACCGGCTGAGCCGGGGAGGCGTACGGTACGTCGTCGCCGAGGCGGAGCTGACCGGCCGGTTCGAGGAGGTCCAGGGCGAGGAACCCCGCCAGTGGTCCGGCATCAGTGTGGGCGGCGAGACCGAGGGCTGGCTGCCGTACGAGCTGTCCACGGGCGCCGCCACCGCCTTCACCCCCGACGGCCCGACGCGCGCGGACGACCCGCTGTTCCGCTACTTCACCTCGGGTACGACGTCGAAGCCCAAGATGGTGGAGCACACCCACGTCAGCTATCCGGTCGGCCATCTCTCCGGCATGTACTGGAACGGCGTCAGGCCGGGCGATGTGCACCTCAACATATCCGCCCCCGGCTGGGCGAAGCACTCCTGGAGCTCGTTCTTCGTCCCCTGGAACGCGGAGGCGACGGTCGTCGCCCTCGATGCCTCGCGCAGCACCCCGGCGGACGTCCTGGACATCCTCCACAGCCGGAAGATCTCTTCCTTCTGCGCACCCCCGACGGTCTGGCGCGGCCTGGCGGCACACGGTCTCGGGCCCCGGCCGCCCGCCCTCAGAGAGGCCGTCGCGGCCGGCGAGCCCCTGGAGCCGTCACTGATCGAACTGGTCGCGCGGGACTGGGGTGTCGATCTGCGCGACGGGTACGGACAGACCGAGACCACGGGTCAGATCGGCAACCCGCCCGGCCGCACCCCCGTTCCCGGCAGCATGGGCTTCCCGCTGCCCGGCCACAGGGTGGTGCTGCTCGACCCGGAGACGGGCCAGGAGGTCCCTGAGGGCAAGCCGGGAGAGATCTGCCTGGATCTGACCGATCCTCCACTCGGTCTGATGCGGGGCTACGTCGGCGACGAGCACCGTACGGCGAAGGCGCTGGCGGGCGGCTACTACCACACCGGCGATCTCGCGATCCGCACCCCCGACGGCGCTCTCACGTATCTGGCCCGCGCCGACGACATGTTCAAGGCGTTCGACCACCGCATCTCGCCACGCGAGCTGGAGGATGTGCTGTTGCGTGATGCGGCGGTGGCCGACGCCGCGGTCGTTCCGGTGCCCGATCCGGTCGGCCTGTGGGCGCCCAAGGCGTATGTGGTCAACGCGCCGGAGCACCCTGCGGGGCCAGGGACCGCGCAGCGGATCCTGGAGCGGGTGCGCGCCGAGTTGCCGCCCGAGAAGTGGGTCAGGGTCCTGGAGTTCATCCCGTCCCTGCCGCGCACCACCTCGGGCAAGATCCGCCGTGCCGAGCTGAGGGACCGTGGCACGGAAGGCGTCGAGTACCACATCGACGCTCCGGCACAGGACTGACGCGCGCCCTCAGTCGAAAAGATCGAAGGGCCCGGGTCTCGGCTTTCGCCGAGGCCCGGGCCCTTCGCCGTGCCGTGGCCGGTCGCCGCCGTGCCCACCGCCGTCGCGGTCCGGCGGGCCGCTCAGGTCAGCCCTGTTGGTGGCGAGCGTGATGCCGCTGCGCCTTGGCGCGGTTGCCGCAGCCGGCCATCGAACACCAGCGCCGGGTCCCGTTCTTGGACACGTCGTAGAAGTGCAGGACGCACTCCTGGTTCGCGCAGGGGCGGATGCGCTCCGGGCGTTCGGTGAGCAGCCGCAGATAGTCCGCGGCCGCCGACCAGGCGGGCAGCCAGGACGGGGCGTCGACCTCGACGACGAGGTCCGGCCCGTCGGGGCGCAGCACATGACGGACCCGGCCGTGCGCGAGTACCGCGTTGACAGCCGCCACAGCGCCTGCGGTCGGCCGCGCCGGGTTCGCGATGACCTCGTCGAGAGCGGAGCGGGCCTGAAGGAGTTGCTCCAGCGTGTCGCGGTCGGCCGGCACGGGGCCGGCGTCGCCGAGGGCCTGGCGCACCAACGGGCTGCCCAGCCATACGGCCAGTCCGTCGAGGGAATCCAACAGGTCGTGGCGGCCCTCTCCGTCGATCCAGCGGGTGTTGAGCAGGTCGACGGCAAGGGGCTCACCGGTCAGTGGTCGGGGGTCGGCCTCGGTGGGTGACGGCACGGTTCAGGTCCTTCCTTCGCACGGCAGGCGGGATCACAACCACCACGATAACCGGTCATTTCTTGATCAGCGGTTGACGGTCCGGCCGATTAACCACTAAATTCAGTTTCACCGGTTACGGGAACGACTCGTAGCCCCTGATCGAAGGCATGTGATTGACCATGAGCAAGGCGAAGAACCTGCAGACCGGTCACGTCGGACTGAACGTCACCGACCTGGATCGCTCGCTCGCCTTCTACCGCGAGGTCTTCGACTTCGAAGTGATGGCGGAGGGCAAGGATGACGACCGCCGCTGGGCCTTCCTCGGCCGCGGCAGTCGGCTGCTCGTGACGCTCTGGCAGCAGAGCGAGGGCGCCTTCGCCACCGACCGGCCCGGCCTGCACCACCTGTCCTTCCAGGTGGACACCATCGAAGAGGTCAGGGCCACCGAAGAGGTGCTGCGCGAGCTCGGCGCCGAGTTCAACTACCAGGGCGTCGTCCCGCACGGCGAGAACGGCGCCTCCGGCGGCATCTTCTTCGCCGACCCCGACGGCACCCGGCTGGAGATCTACGCGCCCACCGGGGCCGACCCGGCCGATGCCCCGACCACCGGCGCGCCCACCTGCGGCTTCTTCTAGGCAGCCCGGGCCGCCCCATCGGTCGCATCGCACAGTTCGGAAAGCAAGCCCGGAAAGGACATGCCGTGGCCACGTATCACAGCGGCGAAATGGCGGTACAGGAGCGTGCCGGCCTCGCCACCCAGGCGAGCTACTCGCGCGGCGGCATCGGCGAGACCGTCCCGCCCGTGGCGGAGGAGTTCCTTGCCGAACAGCCGATGATCGTATTGGGCGGCGCCGACACCACGGGCCGCGTCTGGGCCACCCAGCTGACGGGGGCACCCGGGTTTCTCCGGGTGCCCGACCCCCGCACCCTCGCCATCGACGTTCTCCCCCTGCCGGAGGACCCGCTCGCCGAAACCCTGGGCGTGGCGTCGCCCGCCGGGGGTACCGGCACGGGTGGGCCGGCCCGTATCGGAATGATCGCCATCGAGCCCGCCACCCGGCGCCGGATGCGGATCAACGGCCGGGCCCACCGGGACGGCGACGGCCTGCGCGTCAACCTCGACCAGGTCATCTCCAACTGCCCCAAGTACCTGCAGAAGCGGGACTACCGCACCATCGCGGCAAGCGAGAACGCGGCCTCGGCCGCGGCCCGCACCGTCACCAGCGGCGCCGCGCTCACCACCGCCCAGCAGCTGGCAGTGAGCACGGCGGACACTTTCTTCATCGCCACGGCCTCCGACCGCGGCGACGCGGACGCCTCGCACCGCGGCGGCAACCCAGGCTTCGTACGGGTCCTGTCCCCGACCCTGCTGCGCTGGCCCGACTACATCGGGAACGCCATGTTCCTGACCCTCGGCAATCTGCTGCTCAACCCGGCCGCAGGAATCCTGGTCCCGGACTGGGAGACAGGCTCCGCCCTTCATCTGTCCGGCACCGCACGGACCGTGTGGGACGCGGATGAGATCGCCCGGGTCCCGGGCGCGCAGCGGCTGGTCGAGTTCTCCGTCGAAGCCGTGCGCGAGATCTCCGCGGCATCGCCCCTGCGTTGGACGGACCCCGGCTACTCGCGCTTCAACCCTCCGGTCGGCTGACACGCGCAGCCGTACCCCCACCCCCCCGCCCCCGGCCGCGCCGTCCTCCGGGACTCGCGGCCGGGGACGAACCCTGACCCGCAACGGAGCCAGCCATGCAGATCACCGTGGACATGAATCTCTGCGAGAGCCACGGGCAGTGCGTTTTCGCGGCGCCCGAGATCTTCTCCTTCGACGACGACGAGTACCTCGTCTATGACGCCGCCCCCTCCCACGCGTCGCGCGACCGGGTCGAGAAGGCCGCGGCCGTCTGCCCCGTACGCGCGATCACTGTCTCTCCGGCCGCGCCGTGACGGACAACGACCGCCGCAAACTGGTGATCGTGGGCGCCTCGCTCGCCGGACTGCGGGCGGCCGAGGTGCTGCGCGCCGAGGGTTTCGCCGGGAGCCTGACCATCGTCGGCGACGAACCGCATCTCCCCTACGACCGGCCGCCGCTGTCGAAGCAGGTGCTGACCTCGGAAGGCCGGCCCGCCGGCACCGAACTGCCGCTGCCTGAAGGGCTGGAGGCCCGATGGCAGCTCGGCCGGGCGGCGGTCGGCCTCAATCCGGAAACGAGGACGGTCACCCTCGCTGACGGCGCCCTCATTGCGTACGACGGACTGCTCATCGCCACGGGATCGGCCGCCCGCGGCAGGCCGGCCGGCCTGCCCGCGCCGCCTCGCGGTGTGATGACGCTCCGGGGCTGGGACGACGCGCTCGCCCTGCGGGCGGCACTCGTGCCGGGACGGCGGCTCGTCGTCATCGGTGCGGGCTTCCTCGGCGGCGAGATCGCGGCCGCCGCCCGCGCTCGCGGGCTCGATGTCACGCTGGTCGAAGCCGCCGCCCAGCCCCTGGAACGGGCCATCGGCGCCACGGCGGGCGCGTACATCGCCGCACTGCACCGCGAGGCGGGCATCGATCTGCGGACCGGCACCACGGTCACGGACTTCCACGCCGCGGCCGACGGCCGGCTCACCGGTGTCCGGCTCTCCGACGGCTCCGGCCTCCCTGTCGATACGGCGGTGCTGGCGCTCGGCGCGGTCCCCTCGACCGGCTGGCTGGCCGGCTCCGGCCTGGCCCTCGACGGCGGTGTCCATTGCGACCGGTATCTGCGGGCCCTGCGCGCCGACGGCTCGGTCGTACCCGGTGTGGTCGCCGCGGGTGACGTCGCCCGGGTGCCGCACCGGCTGGCCGATGGGGAGCGGCTGGCTCTCGGCCACTGGACCAACGCCGTGGAGCAGGGCACCACCGCCGCACACACGCTGCTCGCTCCGGACGCACCTGAGCCGTTCGCCGGTGTTCCGTCCTTCTGGTCGGACCTGCACGGCGCCAGAATCCGCTCGGTGGGCCTGCCCGCCGCCGCGGACGAGGCACGGGTCGTCGAACACGACCTGGCGGGACGCCGCCTGGAGATGAGCTACCACCGGGCGGGGAGGCTGATCGGAGCCCTGACCATCGGCCGGACGGGCCGATTGGCGGCCTATCGCAACGCACTCCATGAGCAAGCACCACTGCCGGAAGCGGGGCCGAGGGCGGCCGCCTGAAGGAGCCGTGGGCCCGTACCCTCTCCCCCGGGGTACGGGTCCACTCCGCGTTCTCCGAATTGTTCTCCGAATTGTTCTCCGAATTCTCGACATTCTTTACCTTCTCCGTGCCGGCGACGTAAATTCCGCCGGATAATTCCCCGGAAAATCCGCTACCCGGAAAAGCAGAAAAGGTTCCGCCCCGTCCTGCGGACGGGGCGGAACCGGATCACCAAAATCAGTCGAAGTTGCAGTACCTCGGAGCCTCCCGCTCATAACGCAGCGGGGTTCCCTTGGGCTTGAGGTACGTGAGGTGCAGCTCGATGGGCTCGGTGCCCTCGTTCACCCCATTCAGGGGAACATTCCCCTGCTTGATGAAGGAGGTGCCCTGCGGGAAGACTTCCTCGGTGCAGTCGGCGTTCCTGCGGACGATGGTGCCCTTCTGCACGGTGAGGACCACCAGACCGGGGTGCACATGCCAGCCGGTGTCCCCGCCGGGCTTGATCGTCAGGGTCTGCTCGACGACATCCGTGACATTCCTGACCCGCAGGTCATGGGGCTTGATGAACTTGCCCTCGGCCGTGGTGACGGCGGTCAGATCGTGCGCCGGGCTCGCCGTGGCGACCCCGCCGATTCCGGCCAGGGCGGCCGCTACGGCGACGGCCGTCAGTGTCTTGCCCCGACGCGACAGATTAATGGACTTCATTTCCCGTTCCCCTCCGATGCACCCGCCCTGCGGATGCCGCCGACCAATTCCTACGGGAGAAATTCTAGAAAAGAATTCCCACCCCATACAAGGCCTGGCCCCATTCGCCTATCCGATGAGGTAATTCAAAAATCGAATACCGCAGGAGAACATCCGAGGCCGACACAAAAGGGAGGATAGGATCGATTCGGGCCCCAGGCTTCCGGCAGACAAAAAACCCAGAATTGAGAGAACGGACCACGACCACGAAGAGCTGGTCGGGACGACAGGATTTGATTGCTTGCCGTCCGGCATCGCGCACCGCAGGTGGCCGGACGGGGCATGGTGCGAAAGCGCCGGTCACAGTCCCTTGTCGGGGACTGTGACCAGCACTGCGGCTTCGTCAGTGCGAGGCGTCGCAGAGGACCACGAAGGGGCCGCGGCTCTCGTCTCCGTCCGGCAAGCGCCAGCCGGCTGTGATGTATCCCCGGGCCTCTGCCGCATTGGTGCCGGTGGCCTGCTGGTCGGGGCGCAGGACGCGCGTCACTCTGAGGGTCGGATGTCCCGCCGACTCGCCGTGTGGCTCGGCGCCCGCCGTGGTTTCCACCACAACGTCGGTGCCGTACTGCCCGTCGACGACGGCCGTCGACGCGACCACGGTCGAGAAGCCGACTCCGGTGAAGTAACGGGTGACGGAGGGGTCGGGGGCGTTGGTCGCGCTCTGGGCCTGCGGCTCCGCGCGGCCCTGGAGGAGGGCGAGCAGTTGAGCGACGAGAACCGGGTCGTGGGTCCCGTCGTACACCCATCGCCGTCCCAATACGCCGTGCTCGGACGTGCCGATGAGGCCCTGATCGGCTCCGCCGAGTGGTGCCCCGCGGTAACTGAGCGGTAGGTGGTACGAGACCGGTCGGTCGCCGGACCTGTCCGTGACCACCATGAACTCGATGCCCACCTCCCCTTGCGGGTCATCGAGCCGGAAGCCACCGGCCTTGGTCAGTTCCGGCTCACGCGCCGTGCCGATGTACCACGGCCGCGTGGGAAGCCAGGCCGCAAGAAGCTCCAGCTTGCCGGGGGTCATTGTGGTGTTGTGGATGACAGCCATACCCCGTGAACTTCTTCCGTAGGCGTGCGGTTCCCCTTCCGCCGTCGCGTCCGCCCGCCGTAGCCCCGGAAGGCCTGCGTGGAACTCCCGGCCGTGGGCGAGCAGTTGGCGGCCCGTCCGGCCCCCAGAAACGATCATGAGGCCGTGCCGGACTCCTCCGACACGGCCTCAGACCTACGACTTCGAAAAGTCGGGACGACAGGATTTGAACCTGCGACCCCTTGACCCCCAGTCAAGTGCGCTACCAAGCTGCGCCACGTCCCGATGCGCTTCCCTCCGGTTTCCCGGCCGAGCACGCAAGAGAACAGTACCTCACCCCATGCAGCCGCCGGTCACAGCGCCGGGCACCGTCGCGGCCCCACGTCGATCTGCTCGCAGCGGCCTACGACTCGACGGGGCCCGACGAATTCCAGCCCGGCGCAGTCACCTTCAGCCGCAGATCCTCGGGAACGACTTCCTTCCCGCAGTGCCTGCAGCTGTGGACCAGGTCGAGTTCCTCGCCGCACGAGTGACCGAACACCGCGGGCGGCTCCGGGACGAGCCATCGGTCGCCCCATTCGCGCAGCGTGGTCAGCACGACCAGCAGGTCCCGCCCTGCCTCGGTCAGGTGGTACTCGAAGCGGGGCGGGTGCTCGCTGTACTGCCGCCGGGTCAGCACGCCGATCGACTCCAGATGACGCAGGCGCGCGGTGAGGACGTCTCGGGGAGCGCCGGTGTTCCGGGCGATCGCGGCGAAGCGGCGATTGCCGAAGCTGATCTCCCTGACCGCCAGCAGTGACCATTTCTCGCCGATGGCCTGGAGCGATGCCGCGATCGAGCACGGTCTGCCGCGGGAGTCCAGGGGCCGGGTGGGGAGCGTGCCGTCCTCCGTGGTGCGTGCCTTCATGCTCACTAGGTTGCCACATCCAACTCACTCCCTCTAGCATCCCGACCCGAGCGGTCAGTTTGATTTTCAAACCATCCATCGCAACCGAACGGAGCAACTGAGTGAAAGACACGCACCAGGCCTCCCCCGTCCAGGACGAGGCGTCAGGCGCCGGCTTCCGTCTCGTCTTCGCCGTCGTCGCCGCAGGCGTCGCCATGTCGAACCTCGACCTCTTCGTCGTCAATGTGGCGATCCCCAACATCAGCAACCACTTCCACGATTCCTCGCTGTCCTCGCTGTCCTGGGTGCTCAACGCGTACGCCGTGGTCTTCGCCGCGCTGCTCGTCCCCGCGGGCAGCTTCGCCGACCGCGCCCGGCCCCGCCGCGCGTATCTGCTCGGCGTCTGCCTCTTCACGCTGGCCTCGGTGCTGTGCGCTCTCGCGCCGAGCGTGTGGCTCCTGGTGGCGGCGCGGGTCGCCCAGGCGGCGGGGGCCGCACTGCTGATCCCGGCCTCGCTGGGGATTCTGCTGGCCGCCGCCCCGCCCGAGCGGCGCGGCACGGCGGTACGCGACTGGGCCGCCCTCAGCGGACTCGCCGCCGCGCTCGGCCCGGTCATCGGCGGGGCGCTCGCGCAGGCCGACTGGCGCTGGATCTTCCTGATCAATCTGCCGGTCGGCATCGCCACGGTCATCGTGGGCCGGCGTGCGATCGCGGCCGGAGTACGGCAAAGGACGGGCGGCCGCGGTGATCTGATCGGTGCGGCACTCCTCACCGCCGGAATCGGCGCGGTCGCGCTCGGCCTGGTCAAAGCCCCTGACTGGGGCTGGACTTCGGGCTCCGTGGCGATCACGCTGACGGCGGCCGCCCTGCTGCTCGCCCTGTTCGTGTGGCGCTCGGCGAAGCACCCGGCGCCGGTTCTCCCGCTGCAACTGCTGCGGCTGCCCGCCATGGGTCCCGCTCTGCTGGCGAACCTTCTCTTCGCTGTGGCCTTCAGCGCGATGCTGCTCTCGGTGGCGCTGTGGTGCCAGAACGTCTGGCACTTCTCCGCGCTGCAGACCGGTCTGGCGATCAGCCCCGGCCCGCTGATGGTGCCGCTGCTGTCCAGATATGCGGGCATGCTGGTCCAGCGTCTGGGTGCGGCCGCCGTGGCCGCCGCCGGCTGTGTGCTGTTCGCGGTCGGCCTGCTCTGGTGGACCACGGCCCTGGGCATTGAGGACCACGACTATGTATTCGGGCTGCTGCCCGGCATGGTGCTCACCGGCGTCGGCGTGTGCCTCACCCTGCCCACGCTGGTTGGCACGGCCGTCACCAGGGTGCCGCCGGCGAACTTCTCCACGGGTTCGGGTGTGGTGACCATGGCCCGCCAGACCGGCGGTGTGGTGGGCGTCGCGAGCCTCGTCGCCGTGCTCGGCAAGCCGCACGCCGCGGCCGCGATGGACGCCTTCCGCCATGGCTGGATCTTCACCCTGGTGGCCGCGGTCGCGGCCGCGGCGGCCTGCGCTCTGCTGCTGCCCCACACGAGGCCCGCCGACCGGGCCGCCGCCTGACGGGCGGCCCGGCTGCCCGGCCACCGCGGTGCGGGGGACAATCGAGGCGTGGACAAGGCACGCAGGGACCGCGACGACAGGGCACGCAGGGACCGCGACACCGAAGGGCGCGCACGTAACGCACGCCCGCGCGACGGGCTGGGGCGACCGCTTCCGTACGGAACACCGGGAGTGGAGCGCCAGCCCGAGGGCGTGCTGCGCACCCCGGGGCAGACGCTGACGGAGGCGCAGCGGCTGCTGGACGCCGGCATGCCCTTCCATGCGCACGAGGTGTTCGAGGACGCGTGGAAGTCCGGACCGGAGGCGGAGCGCGAGCTGTGGCGGGGCCTCGCCCAGCTCGCGGTCGGGCTCACCCACGCCGCCCGCGGCAACACGGCGGGCGGCGCCCGCCTGCTGCTGCGGGGCGCGGACCGGATCTCCGGTTACCAGGATCCGTACGCCATCGATGTGGCCGGTCTTACGGCCTGGGCGCACGGGCTCGCGGCTCGGCTGGAGCGGCCGGTGGACGCGGGCGCCGAGGCGCCCCGGCTAACGCGTTAGCAGGACGACTTCCAAGGTGCGCGGGCCGTGGACGCCCTCCACCCGGTCGAGTTCGATGTCGCTCGTCGCCGATGGCCCGGAAATCCAGGTCAGCGGGCGGGCAGGATCGAGTCGCGGCATCGCCTGCGGTACGGAGGCGACGACCTGTTCCGGGGCGCGTACGACGCAGATGTGCAGATCCGGAACGAGAGTGAGGGCCCGTCGCCCCTGCCCCGGGCCTGCGTCGAGGACGATCGTGCCGGTCTCGGCGATCGCGAGGGCGCAGCCCGTCACCACAGCGTCGACGGCGTCGAGTTCGTACGGAGTCAGCGGACCGGCGTCCGTGCGCTGCTCGGCGTCGCCGGCGCTGAGCCACTCGGCAGGCAGTCCGTCCGGCACGGCGACCGACCGCGCGCCGTGGTCGTCCAGCACCTCCCTTATCAGAGCGGGCAGTTCGGGTTCGGTGGCGCGGTGCACGATCGCCCGGTAGTCGGCGAGGTTCTCCTGGAGCAGATCGAGCATCGCGGCCGGATCGAGAGAGGTGTGGCTCTCCAGATAGTCGCGGGCGGCTTCCGGCACATCGGGCGCGTCGGCAACGGCGGCGCGGATCCGGGCGAGGATGCGCTCGCGGGAGGTGGCACTCATCGGCGGTTCTTCTTCCACCAGTCACGGAAGGATTGGGCGGGCATCGCGGGCAGTTCCCGGTCGGCGGTCCAGGCCCCTGCTCCCGGCGGCCTCTTCGGATGCAGCTTGCGGGTGCCGGAGGCTGCCCTCTCCCCCGCGGCGAGTGCGGCCGGGTGGTCGAGGACCCATCCCGCCGCCTTGATCGCGGCCTTCTCCAGGTGATGTCCTTTGCCGCCGCGGTCCGCCACCTTCTCCCGCAGATGGACGAGGACCTCGGGGATGTCGATGGCGACCGGGCACACCTCGTAGCAGGCGCCGCACAGTGATGACGCGTACGGCAGGGAGGCATCGATCTCGCTCTGGATGCCGCGCAGCTGGGGGCTGAGGATCGCGCCGATCGGGCCCGGGTAGACCGATCCGTACGCATGGCCGCCCGCCCGCTCGTACACCGGACAGACATTGAGGCAGGCGGAGCAGCGGATGCAGCGCAGCGCCTGGCGGCCGACCTCGTCGGCCAGCGCCTTGGTACGGCCGTTGTCGAGCAGTACCAGATGGAAGTCCCGCGGTCCGTCCGCGTCGGCCGTGCCGGTCCACATGGAGGTGTACGGGTTCATCCGCTCGGCGGTCGAGGAGCGCGGCAGTGTCTGCAGGAAAACCTCCAGATCGCGCCAGGTGGGCACCACCTTCTCGATGCCGACGACGGAGATCAGGGTTTCGGGGAGGGTCAGACACATACGGCCGTTGCCCTCGGACTCGACGACGACGAGGGTGCCGGTCTCGGCGACCATGAAGTTGGCGCCGGAGACGCCGACCTTGGCCCGCAGGAACTTCTCGCGGAGGTGAAGGCGGGCGGCTTCGGCGAGTTCGGCGGGGCTGTCGGTCAGCCCCTCGGGGGCTGCCCGGCCCCAGCTCCCCATCTCCTCGCGGAAGATGTCACGGATCTCGCCACGGTTGCGGTGGATGGCGGGCACCAGGATATGCGAGGGGCGGTCGTCGCCGAGCTGCACGATCAGCTCCGCGAGGTCGGTTTCGTACGCGGAGATCCCCTCGGCCGCCAGCGCCTCGTTGAGGCCGATCTCCTGGGTCGCCATCGACTTGACCTTGACGACCTCGCTCTCGCCGGTCGCCTTCACCAGCTCGGCGACGATGCGGTTGGCCTCGTCGGCGTCGGCGGCCCAGTGGACGATGCCCCCGGCCGCGGTGACCGCGGACTCCAACTGCTCCAGATAGCGGTCGAGATGGCGCAGCGTGTCGTCCTTGATCTGCTTGCCGGCCTGGCGCAGCTCCGCCCAGTCGGCGAGTTCCGCCACCGTTTTCGCGCGCTTGTCGCGGATGGTGTGGGTCGCGTGCCGGAGGTTCGCGCGCAGCGTCACATCGTGGACGGCTTCCTTGGCGGCCTCGGGGAAGGACGGCATGCCGAGATACGTGCCGCTCGTACCGCTCACAGCAGGGGCTCCTCTTCGGTGCTCGCGAGGATGTCGGCGATGTGCAGGGCGCGCTGCGGTGCGTCCTGGCGGCGCAGGATGCCGTCGATGTGCATCAGACAGGAGTTGTCGGCGCCGCACAGCACATCGGCTCCGGTGGACCGGGCGTTGCGGACCTTGTCGCGGCCCATGGCGGCGGAGACGGCGGGGTTCTTGACGGCGAAGGTGCCGCCGAAGCCGCAGCACTCATCGGCACCGGGCAGCTCGCGCAGCTCGAGGCCCTTCACCGCTTCGAGCAGCCTGCGCGGCCGCTCCCCCAGCCGCAGAGTGCGCAGCCCGTGGCAGGAGGGGTGATAGGTGACGGTGTGCGGAAAATACGCGCCGACGTCGGTGACGCCGAGTACGTCGACGAGGAACTCCGTGAGTTCGTACGTCCGGGTGGGAAGTGCCGTCTCGCCGAGCTTCGGATACTGCTCGCGCACCATGGCCGCGCACGACCCGGAGGGGGTCACGACGTACTCGTATCCCGCGAAGGCGCGCGCCGTCCGGCGTACCAGCGGCTCGGTCTCGCGCCGGTAGCCGGTGTTGAACTGCGGCTGTCCGCAGCAGGTCTGTTCGGCGGGGAAGCCCACCTGAACGCCGAGCCGCTCCAGAAGTCTGACGGTCGCGATGCCCGTGGCCGGATACACCGCGTCGTTGACGCAGGTGACGAAGAGTGCGACACGCATGGTCGGAGGATATGCCCCGACCGGCGGCCTCGGTAGGTCCCGCGATCGGCGGCATGCGACCTACCCCGCATACTCGGCAGGGTGAGGAAGATCTATGTGATCGGCATCGGGGCGGGCGACCCCGATCATCTGACGCTGCAGGCGGTCAAGGCGCTGAACAAGGCGGATGCGTTCTTCATCCTCAACAAGGGCGAGGAGAAGGCGGATCTGGCACGGCTGCGACGGGACATTCTCGACGCTCATGTCCAGGGCGGGTCGTACCGTCTGATCGTGGCGCGCGACCCGGAGCGGGACCGGGAAACATCGGACTACTCGCCCGCCGTCGACGACTGGCGCAGTCGCCGGGCCGATCTGTACGAACGGTTCATCGCCGAGGATCTTGCCGAGGACGAGTGCGGCGCGTTCCTGGTCTGGGGCGATCCGGCGCTGTACGACTCCACGCTCGCGATCCTTGAGGAGATCCTCGAACGGGGCACGGTCGCCTTCGAGCACGAGGTGGTGCCCGGAATCAGCAGCGTCTCGGCGTTGCTGGCCAAGCACCGCACCGGGCTGAACCGGGTGGGCCGCCCGGTGCAGATCACCACGGGCCGGCGGCTCGCCGAGGGGTGGCCCGAGGGCGTGGACGACGTGGTCGTGATGCTGGACGCACGGCAGGCGTTCACCCGCCATCTCGACCAGGATCTGTTCATCTACTGGGGCGCGTACGTGGGCACCGAGGACGAGATCCTGGTCTCGGGGCGGCTTGCCGAGGTGTCCGGCCGGATCGAGGAGCTGCGGGCCGAGGCCCGCGCCCGCAAGGGCTGGATCATGGACACCTATCTGCTGCGGCGAGGCTGAGACGCTGCTTCGAGCTGCGGGCCCACAGATCGCCTACCTGGCCGAGATGGCGGGTCATCACCGCAGCACCGGCACCCTCTGGCCGAAATGGCCGGCTCACCGGACGAGATGGAGCGCTTCGGGCGAACGGTGGATCAGGGTCGGCCGCATCACGGGCGGCGGCCTGTCCTCGTCGAGCCGCAGGCCGGGCAGCCTGCGGGCAAACAGGCCGATGGTCAGGCGCAGTTGTTCGCGCGCCAGCTGTGAGCCGGGGCAGCCGTGGGTCCCATGACCGAAGGCCACATGCCGGCGGGAGAGCGGCCGGGTGATGTCGAAGACTTCCGGCCGGTCGTAGCGGCCCTCGTCGCGGTTGGCCGACCCGTACGCGACGAACACGGTTGCCCCGGCGGGCAGTTCGGTGCCGGAGATGGTGACCGGACGGGTGGTGGTCCGGCGGAAGCCCTGGACCGCCGAGTCGTACCGGGCCGCTTCCTCGACGGCCGCCGGTATCAACTCCGGTTCAGCACATATCAGTTCCCACTGTCCCCGGTCGCGCAGCAGATGCAGCAGTGCCGTGCCGATCAGCGCGGTGGTGGTGAGATGCCCGGCGATCAGGAAGTTCTGCAAGTTCGAAACGAGCTCGTGGCGCTGGTCGAGCGTGAGCTCCCCGCTGCCGGGCGCCAGCGCTGCGACCATGCCGGAGCAGAGGTCGTCGCGCGGGCTCTTCCGCCGGTCGCGTATGTACGTGTCGAGGAGCTTGTGCAGTGCGACGACGTCCTCGGCGGCGCGGACTTGAGAGTCGGGATCGAGCGGGCGGAACAGCAGCTCTTCGGCGCGGTAGCCGCCGTGCACCACCGCCGGGATGTCCTCGGGTTCGAAGCCGATCAGCCGGCCGATGACCTGCCCGGGGAGCTTTCGCGCGTACGTCTCCATCAGCTCGACGCGGCCGTCCGCGGCGAAGCCGTCGACGAGTGACTCGGCGCGCTCCGCGGCGTACGGGACCAGCTCGGCGATCCGCCCGGCGGACAGACCGCGGTTGAGCGGCGCCCGGTGTCGCCGGTGGGCCGGGCCGTCGGTGGAGACGACGGTGGGCCGCTTTCCGTACCCCTTGGCCAGCACCTCCAGAGCCTGCGGCGAGGGCATGACGTCGGGGAGCAGCGCCCGTACGGAGGAGAACTCCCCGGGCCGCCCCAGGACTTCGCGTACGTCGGAGTCCCGCGCGACGAGCCAGGCGTCGAGCTCGGGAACAAAGGTCAGGCCCTCGGTCCGGCGCGCCTGCGCATAGAGCGGATAGGGATCGCGTTGCAGCTCGTCGAGCCTGGCGTGATCTTTGCTCGGCACGCGGCGCCTCCAGGTGGCTCCGGGTCGGAAGGACTCAGCACGGTGGGCACGCTTGTTCGTCCGGCCATCGTGCCCCAGCCCCGCCGCGTCGGGAAGAGCCCCTCAGCTGCCGGCGGCCGGGCGAGTTCGCGGCATGCTGCCGGCCCGCGCGGACGATGCGGCAACTGCGCCGCCCAGCTGTGTCAGGCGCCCGGACCGATGTCCTCGCGATGCTCGCCGACCCGGGGCGGCAGCTCCTGCTCGGTCCAGACCGTCTTGCCCTCATGCGCGTGCCGGGTGCCCCAGCGCGCCGTCAACTGGGCGACGAGAAGCAGCCCCCGGCCGCCCTCGTCGGTGCTGCGGGCGCGGCGCAGATGGGGGGATGTGCTGCTGGAGTCGGTCACCTCGCAGATGAGGCGGTGGTGATGGAGAAGTCGCAGGGTCACCGGGCCGCCGGCGTAACGGTAGGCGTTGGTGACGAGTTCACTGACGATCAACTCGGTGGTGAAGACCAACTCGTCCAGTCCCCACTCGGCGAGCTGTGCGGCGGTCAGCCCCCGGGCGCGGGCCGGGGCGGTGGGCTCCGCAGGCAGCTCCCAGGTGGCGACCTGCTCCGGCGCCAGGGTACGGGTCCGGGCCAGCAGGAGGGCCACGTCGTCGACGGGCCGCGTGGGCAGCAGCGTGTCGATCGCGGCCTGGCAGATCTCCTCCAACGGCCGGTCCGCTCCGCCCAGCGCGGTGCACAGCCGGGACAGTCCGGCCTCCACGTCGTGTTCGTCGGTGTCGATCAGACCGTTGGTGTAGAGGGCCAGCACGGAGCCTTCGGGAAGCTCCAGTTCCGCGCTTTCGAACGGCAGCCCGCCCAGTCCCAGCGGTGGTCCGGCAGGGAGTTCGGGGAAACTCACGTTTCCGTCCGGTGTCACCACGACCGGCGGGGGGTGGCCCGCGCGAGCCATCGAGCAGAGCCGGCTCACCGGGTCGTACACGGCATAAAGACAGGTGGCGCCGACCACCTGTTCCCCGGGGGAATCCGCGTCGCCGGGCTCCTGTTCGCCGGCCAGCCGCATCACGAGGTCGTCGAGATGGGAGAGCACCTCGTCCGGTTCGAGATCGAGGTCGGCCAGCGTGTGCACGGCAGTACGCAGCCGGCCCATCGTCGCCGCGGCGTTGATGCCGTGGCCGACCACGTCACCGACGACCAGGGCCACGCGGGCTCCGGACAGCGGAATGACGTCGAACCAGTCGCCGCCGACCCCTGCGGCGCCCCCGGCCGGCAGATAGCGGTGGGCAACGGAGACCGCGGGGTGCTCGGGAAATTCGCGTGGCAGCAGCCGGCGTTGCAGTGCCAGGGCGGTGCGGTGCTGCTGGGTGTAGCGGCGGGCGTTGTCGATGGAGAGCGCGGCGCGAGCGGCGAATTCATTCGCCAGGGTGAGGTCGTCGGCCTCGAACGGTTCTGGATGCCGGTAACGCCACATGCTCAGGAGTCCCAGGACGAGGCCGCGGGCGGTCAGGGGAACCACCATCAGCGAATGGACGCCACGGGCAACCGCCTTCACCGCCCGGTCCGGGTCCAAGCTCGATCTGGGGTTCATTGGTTCGAACTCGGCCACCAGAACAGGGCTCCGGTCGGCCAGAGATCGCGCCTGTGGTGTGTCAGCGGCGAACGATCTGAGCGTGCCCACCGGGAACAGCAGCTCTTCCTCGCTCCCCGGGATGCTCTTGAGCGCTGCCCTACGGAGGGGACCGGTGGCGTCCGGGATGAGCTCCTCACCGAGGCTGACCGACTCGAGAAGATCGACCGTCACACAGTCGGCAAGGCTGGGGACGGCGACTTCGACCAGTTCGTTCGCGGTGGTCTGCACGTCCAGCGTGGTCCCGATGAGGGCGCTCGCCTCATTGAGCATGGCCAGCCGGCGCCGGGCCCGGTGCCGGTCGGTGACATCCTCGACCAGCTGTGCCACGCCCAGCGTCCGGCCGATGGAATCCTCCATACGGAACGCGGACACGGCGACGAACCGCTCCCGCCCCGGGTCGATCTGCAGGCGGGCCGACAACTCCGTGAAGATCATCGGCTTCCCGGTGCCGATCACCTCCCACAGCCGGGCCTCGATCGTCTCCGCGTCCTCCCGGACGACGTAGTCGCCGATACGCGTGCCACGCATCCGCTCGACCGGAAAGCCGCCGAAGCGCGCGATCGTCCGGTTGACCCGCAGGAGCCGCAGCTCCGGATCGTGGATGGAGAGGCCGATCGGCGACCGGAGAAACAGGCCGTCCATGACCGACCGGTCGATCTCCCACTGGGCGACTTCCTCGGCCGGCGCAGCCACCAGGAACCACTCGTCTTCGCGGTCGGCCCGCATGACACGACGAGCCCGGACGCCAAAGGCGAGCCGTCGGCCGTAGCGGTGCCGAACAGGCAGGATCCCGAACCAGCCGCTGTCCGTGACGCAGGCCGCCGCGGCCTCCCGTAGGACGTCGCGGTCCCGGGGGTCCACAAGCAGGTCCACGGCAGGCCGGCCGAGCACCTCCTCCTCCGGGTAGCCCAGCAGCTCACGGGCACGGCCGCTCCAGCCGACCACCCAGCCACGGTGGTCCAGCACCACGGTGACAGCGCGAGCCACCGAGAACGGGTCCTCCGGGCTCTCGCTGATCAAAGTCACGGACGAGATCATCCCTTTAATGCTCCATCGGGTCCGATGGACGCGCATGCGCTGGTCCAGCCCCATCACCGCGGCCGGCGGAAGCGACCGCATGCCGGAGAAGATTTTCGGCCCAGGTCGCCCCCGTAGGGCGGTGCTCGACAAGCCGCCGGCGCTGAGCGGGCCGCTCGGTCCTCGACTGTACCCAGGAAACGCGAGAGGCCGCATCGGACTGCTCCGATACGGCCTCTCACCTGCGACTTCGAAAAGTCGGGACGACAGGATTTGAACCTGCGACCCCTTGACCCCCAGTCAAGTGCGCTACCAAGCTGCGCCACGTCCCGATGCCCGTCTGACCTGGGGTTTCCCCCGGCTGAACGCGCATGAGAACAATACCGCACTCGGGGCGGTGGTCACGAACCGCTTTCCGCGCCCGGTCCCCGGGTGATCGCAGCCAAACGTGCGGCTGCACGGCGAACAGCCCGGTAATCACTCTGCGCAGTGGGTTCACTACGATCAGTGCCCGCCCGTCCCGCCCGGGACGGCCGCCGCGCCCGACCGGGAGCGCTTCAGCCGACGCGGTCAGTCCGACTGCGGATCCGCCAGGTCCGGGTGCGCGTCCAGCAGTCTCCGTGGGGCCGCCTGGCGCCAGGAGTCGAGCAGAATCGCATACAGCTCCTCCTCGTCCTCCAGCGCCGCCAACCGCACCCGCAGCCACGCGTAGTTGTCGTCGTGTCCCGCCCGTATGAAGAACTTCTCCGGTTCGGACGCGATCAGCTCCTCCCGGTCCCCCTTCGGGCACTTCACCCCCATCGCCTTGTCGTCGTCATCGAGCGAGGCGAAGATCTCCCCCCCGTTCTCCAGGCGGAACGTGGGCATGCCCCAGGCGAGCTTCTCCAGCGCGCCGGGCAGGGAGAGCGCGAGTCTGCGCACGTCGTCGGCGGTGGCCATGTGAAGACCGTACGACGCGGCACTGACACTCACCCCGCCGTTGCCACACAGGGCACCTCCGACCCATTGACCGCGTAGCCGTCGCTCCCACGCTGTGCGACGCATGCAGAGAGCGCTTTCCAAGAGGCGGTCCGCCCACCCGGAGAAGGGCGATCTGCTCAACCCCGAACAGCGCGCCGCCCTCCAGAAGTACATCCGCGCCGCCCTCCAGAAGTACATCCGCGCCGGCGACGCCAGGGGACCGCGGGCAACACCCAAGTCGGTGGTGCGTGAGCTGGCCATTGATGTGCTTGAGCACCGGGGCCGGGCTTGACAGTGCCCGGCGGCCGAGCACGCCGGTGTGCGCTCCCTTTGTGCGCCTTATGCGCCGGCCAACACCTCCGTGCGCCCCCCTGGCCGCCGACGGCGTTCATCCTCGCAGCCCACTTGCGTTCTTCGTGGTCAGGGTCTGCGCCGTATCGGTTCTTCCTGTGTTCCTGAATGCCACGGCTGTGAACGTCTGGGACGTGCTCTTGTCCCTCAGTGCCATATGCCCACTAAACCTTTGCCGTTGGCATGTGGCAGAAAGAGATGCAGTGGGAATGCCGTACGGCAGGAAAGAACGGGCCTGCGCCACGCGAAACACATCCTGAATCAAACGTCAAGGGTCTGCGTTTTGGCCAAAATTGGCAACGATCTTGTGCCGCCCGAAAACGATCAACACCATGTTGTGGTCGGCCTGTTCGGGACGGGACCACTGCCGATGCACCACCTGCTCGAACAACTGGCCGAGCAGGCGTTTCGCAGAGGAGGACTCGCGATGGACGGATACTTCGCCGGTCGACTGCATCATCAACTACGCCAGCGCGTGCGCGACTTCGCCGAGAGGGAGGTACGTCCGCGGATCCCCGCGATGGAGGCCGCCCGCTCGGTCCACCGGGAGCTGTCCCGGCTCATA
Organism: Streptomyces sp. CA-135486; assembly: GCF_050936555.1. Classification (NCBI taxonomy): domain Bacteria; kingdom Bacillati; phylum Actinomycetota; class Actinomycetes; order Kitasatosporales; family Streptomycetaceae; genus Streptomyces; species Streptomyces sp. CA-135486. Next base: position 3,015,955 of record NZ_JBNJMM010000002.1, on the reverse strand, counting down.
GCCCAGCAAGGCTGGCTCGGCGCCACCATCAGCAAGGACCACGGTGGCATGGAGGTCGGGCACCTTGCCAAGACCATCATCATCGAGGAGCTGTCCCGCGTCAGCGGGGCCATGGGCGCAATGGTGCAGGCCTCGCAGCTGGGAGTGGCCAAAATTATCCATTTCGGCAGCGATGAACAGAAGAAGACCTGGCTCCCTTCGATCGCCGCCGGCGACTGCCTGCCGACGATCGCCGTCACCGAACCCGAGTCGGGCGGCCATGTACTGGGGATGAGCGCCACCGCGGTACGTGACGGCGACGATTACATACTCAACGGCCGAAAAGTGTATGTGGGCAACAGCCATGTAGGTGATCTGCACGGCGTGGTGGCGAGGACGGGTCCCGGATCCCGGGGTCTCACCGCCTTCCTGGTGGAATCGGAGACACCCGGGTTCGGCATAGGCGAGGAACAGCCCTCGATGGGACTGCACGGCTTCAGCTTCGGCGAGCTGCACTTCCACAACTGCCGCGTCCCCGCGCCGAACCGGCTCGGAGAGGAGGGTGACGGACTGGCAGTGGCGTACTCCTCCAGTGTGCTCTACGGACGCGCCAACCTCACCGCCGTATCGCTCGGCATCCACCAGGCGATCCTGGAGGAGACCACGCGCTTCTGCGCGGAGCGGTATCGCTATGGCAAGCCGCTGCACGAACTGCCTTCCATCAAGCTGAAGCTGGGGAAGCTGCAGTCGCGGCTGATGACGGCCCGGCTCGCCGCGTACCACGCCGTGCATCTGCTCGACAAGGGCCTGCCGTGCGATGCGGAGCTGATGAACGCCAAGCTGGTCAATGTCGAGTCCGCGATCGACTCCGCGCGCAGCGCGATGGAGATCCACGCCGCGGCCGGGCTGTTCACCGACCGCCCCATCGAGCGCTATCTGCGGGACGCGCTGCATATGTTCGCCCCGGCAGGCACTTCCGACATCCAGTTGCTGCGCCTTGCGGAGGTGGCGCTGGGTACGGCGAAGGGCGAGTGGTCGCAGCGGCTGTCCGATGAGGTGAGGCTGGAGCCGGCGGTTTGACCCTGGGGCCCGGCCTCAGACCCGTCCCCCTGCGCCCCGTGGGCGTGGGGGGACCTTCATGCCTGAGCACGGCGCACCCGAGCCCACGTGCCGCCTGCATGGGGCGAGCCCCGCAGGCGTCCGGAGGGCCTGGCTCCACTGCCCCGCAGGCACGGAGAGGCCCCCGGCGGGCGTCCGGGGGCTTGACTCACTACGCGCGTGGCACCCGGCGGGTGCCGGGCTCGCGTGCCCTGGCACGCTCTCCCCCGTAGCCCTTCGGGCACGGGAGGTACCCCCACGCTGCGTTGTCGTCAGTCGCCGACGCTCCGCGTGGGCTCCTTCCTCCGCCTTGCATCTGCACGCACCAGACCCCGCTCACTGATCCGGCCTGATCCAAAAGACACCCCTAGATGCCGCCGTCTTCGCGGCGGTGGATCTGTTCGATCAGCTCCGCGGCCAGCGACTTGATCGTCTCAAGACCCGCCCGCCCCCAGGGGCGCGGCTCGGTGTCCACCACGCAGATCGTGCCCAGCGCAATCCCCGTACGGTCGATCAGCGGCGCCCCGAGATAGGAGCGGATGCCGATCTCGTCGACGACCGGGTTCCCCGCGAACCGTGGATAGTCGCAGACATCCTCGAGGACCAGCGCCTTGCGCCGTACCACCACATGCGGGCAGTAGCCGTGATCGCGCGCCATGAAGCGGCTGACCCCGCCACTTCCCGCGGCGGCCGCGTTGAGGTCGGAGCCGGTGTGCGTACCCCCCGGGGTGTGCAGCCCGGCGAAGAACTGCCGGTTCTCGTCGATGAAGTTGACCATGGAGAACGGCGCGCCGGTCACCTCGGCCAGCTTGCGCGCGAACTCGTCGAAAGCGGGGTCCGGCCGGTCCCCGAAACCGAGCTGACGCAGCCGCCGTACCCGCACGGGCGCTTCGCGGTCGACTGGAGTCAGCAAGAGATGGCCGGTCGGGTCGTACGTCATATCGGAGCTCCGTAGCTCGGTGCCGGAGCCGGCACCGGGGTGGTGGTGAGCAGATGCTGGACGAGGGTGACCAGGGTCTTGATCCCCGAGCTGGCGATCCGCGCGTCGCAGAGCACGACCGGCACCTCCGGCTTGAGGTCGATGGCGGCCCGCACCTCTTCCGGTTCATAGCGGTACGCGCCGTCGAACTCATTGACGGCGACGACGAATCCGATGCCGCGGCGCTCGAAGAAGTCCACCGCCGAGAAGCAGTCTTCGAGCCGGCGGGTGTCGGCGATGATGATGGCCCCGAGCGCGCCCGCGGACAGCTCGTCCCACATGAACCAGAAGCGTTCCTGGCCCGGTGTGCCGAAGAGATAGAGCACATGGCTCGCGTCCAGCGTGATCCGGCCGAAGTCCATGGCGACCGTGGTGGTGGTCTTGGACTCGATGCCGTCCAGTCTGTCGGTCGCCGCGCTGACCTGGGTCAGCAATTCCTCCGTACTCAGCGGCTCGATCTCGCTCACCGCTCCCACAAAGGTCGTCTTGCCCACCCCGAATCCGCCCGCTATCAGGATTTTCAGTGCGGTGGGGAAGAGCGCGTCGAGATCAGAGCCGTCGTCGTAGGCCATCGAGCACCGCCTCCAGCAAAGAACGGTCGGTGGATATGTCGTGGCTGCGGGGCGCCCGCGCGGTGACCGCCCCGCAGTCCACCAGATCGGAGAGCAGCACCTTGGTGACGACCGCCGGTAACCTGAGGTGCGCCGAGATCTCGGCGACCGAGGTCGGGTCGTCGCACAGGCCCAACGCCACGGTGTGTTCGGGGCCGAGCTGCGGCTGCGGCGCGGCCCCCGTGGCCATCACCAAGGAGAGCAGATCCAGCGCGGCCGTCGGACGGGTGCGGCCGCCGCTCACCGTGTAGGGCCGGATGAGCCGGCCGGCCGCGTCGTCGAGCAACGGCCCGTCCTTGGGGGACGGCACCCTCATGGCCTCGTGACGCTCGGCGATCCCGCCGAATGTCTGGCCGGAGTCGTCAAATACGGCCGTACGCTCTTGACCAGCATCGCCATCTCGTAGCCGAGGACCGCGGCGTCCGCCTCGCGCCCGGCGAGCACGGCGAGACACGTGCCGGATCCCGCCGTGGAGACGAACAGCAGGGTGGAGTCGAGTTCCACCACCACCTGGCGCACCTCTCCGCCGTCGCCGAAGCGCGCTCCGGCGCTGCGGCCCAGGGAGTAGAGGCCCGACGCCAGAGCCGCCATGTGGTCGGCACTGTCGGCATCCAGGCCGTGCACGGATTTCACCAGCCCGTCGGAGGAGAGCAGTACCGCGTTACGGGTGTACGGCACACGCTGGACCAGGCCGCCGAGCAGCCAGTCAAGGTCCGAGACATGGCCGTTCGGCACGTCGCTCGCCATGGTGCATCTACTCCTTGGAGGTGTTGTCGTGGCGCTGCGGATCGGGCTGCGCCGCAGGATCCGCGAGGGACTGGGACTCGGCCAGTCCGATGCCTCGCTGGAAGGCCGCGATCAGGCCGGGGTCATGGACCGCTTGGTCGTCGTCCTTGCGGGGCGTCGGGGCGTCCCGCAGCTGTGGGACGAGGTGTTCCTGACTGCGGCGCTTGGGCAGTTGGGGGCGCCCCATAGTGCCCCGGACCACGCCTTCCGCGGGCGGCCCGTCCGTGGTGTGAGACGGGCCGACCGGTGAACTCTGTTGCGGCATCGGTGAGTTGGCGCCCGGGACAGCGGCTGCGGGGTTGGCGCGATCGACATGCTCTCCGCGTACGGGGAGGGGGCCGGTGCCGAGATTGGCGTGCACCGGCTGCCGCTGCACCTGCGGTTGCGACTGCTGCGGCTGCGGTTGTGGAATCGGAAGGCGCGGCGGTGAGTGCGGCTGCTGCGGGATCGAGGGCTGCGCCGCGGTCGCCCGGGCGGCTGCCGTCCGTCCCCTGGGAGTCCCCGCGGCCTCTGTCGCCGTGGCGGGGGCGGTTTGCGCAACCGCTTCCGGCTCGGCACCCAGGAGGCCCTGCGGCAGTACCAGGATGGCCTGCACGCCGCCGTAGATATTGGACTGCAGCCGGACCGCGATGCCGTGCCTGCGGGCCAGCGCCGAGACGACGAAGAGGCCGATCCGCCCGTCCTGCAGCAGATGGGCGACATTGACCTGATCGGGGTCGGTGAGCAGCGCGTTCATCTTGTTCTGCTCACCGAGCGGCATGCCCAGGCCACGGTCCTCGACCTCGACGGCGAGTCCGGCCGTGACATGCGAGGCGCGCAGCAGCACCTGTGTGTGCGGGGCGGAGAACAGCGTGGCGTTCTCGACCAGTTCGGCGAGGAGGTGGATGACGTCGGCGACCGCGTGGCCGCGCAGGGTGCCGTCGATCGGGGGCACCAGCTTGACCCTGGGGTACTGCTCCACCTCGGCGATGGCGGAACGGAGCACCTCGGTCATGGTGACCGGGTTGGACCACTGCCGCCTGGAGATGGCGCCGCCGAGGACGGCGAGGTTCTCCGCGTGCCGGCGGATGCGGGTGGCGAGGTGGTCGACATGGAAGAGGCCCTTGAGCAGCTCGGGGTCCTCGACCTCGTTCTCCAGTTCGTCGAGGAGCTGGATCTCCCGGTGGACCAGCGACTGGAGCCGCCGGGCCAGATTGACGAAGACTTCGACCTTCTGTTCGTTGCCGACACTGCTGGAGAGCCGGGAGGCCTGTACGACCGCAGTCACCGCGGCCTCGTACGAGCGGTCCAGCTCATGGGTCAGCAGAGCGAACGCGTCGCCGTCCAACGGCGGTGCGGTCGGTGGCGCGGTGCGGGCTGGCGGGCCTTCTCCGCGCCTGAGCTGCTCGACGACGGTCGGCAGGTCGGTCTGCACGCGCGCGGCGGTGCGGCGTAAGGCGGCACACCGGTCGAGTACGGACCTGGCCATCCGGTCCGCGCCCAGCGCCGCCGCGGCAACGGCGGCGATGGCGAGCACCGCGCTGCCGGTCAGCACCGCCCACAGAGCGGCGGAGGGGCGGGGGTTGGCGATGCGGAGGATGAAGAGCACCGCGGCGGCGCCGCTGAGCGCGGCGACGACCGCGGGCAGCACTGCGGTGCGCAGGAGTTGAGGGCGTATACGGGCTTCCGGCGACGACGGCACGGGTTGCGACCTTCCCGCTGACGACAGGGAACGGGCGCCTGGCCGGCCGTGGCGCCCGCCCTCGCGGCGGTCCGGCCGCGCGGCGGGTGCGCGTAGTTGAGACATCAGCGTCCTTGGTACGTGGGGCCCCAGGAATCGGCGTACTGCAAGTGGGCAGCTTCGAGTCATCAGCCGGGCCGGGCAACACGAAATGAGCCCATGGCTGATCACCAGCCACACACAGTAGTCGCCAAGGAGGCACGTGCGGTGGGCAGTTGACAAACTTGCCCGCCAATCGTCCCGCCCTGGTATGAGGATTCGCACGACAGGCCGACAACACGGCCCTTCCCCCTGTCGGCGTGTCGGCGGCAGGGGTCGGACGCCGCCGGCTCAGGCGGTGGGCGCCACCTCGGGGCTTCCCGTGCCCGTGGCCGTGGCCCAGCCCTCTGCGGGAGCGGTCGCCACCCCACGCCACCACAGCTCGGTCGGAACGCTCTCGGCGGTCGGCTCGAACGGCTGGCCCGGTCGCGGCAGAGCGATGCGCGCGCCCGCGGCGGCCGCCGCCGAGACCGTGCCCTCGCCGGGCTCGGCCCACGGATGGGGCGCGAGGTTGAAGGTCCCCCAGTGGATCGGCAGCATCGCGCCGGACGGCGTGCCGCCCTGGAGGTCCAGGTGGGCGCGCATGCCCTCGGCCGGTGTCATATGGATGTCCGGCCAGTACTCGCTGTACGCACCGATCTGGATCATCGTGGCGTCGAAGGGGCCGTGCTCGGCGCCGATGTCCTTGAAGCCCGGGAAGTATCCGGTGTCGCCGCTGTGGTAGATGCGGTGCTCGGGTCCGGCGACGGCCCATGACGCCCAGAGCGTGTGCTGCTGGTTGCGCAGCCCGCGCCCGCAGAAGTGCCGCGCGGGGGTGGCGGTCAGCCGTATGCCGGCCACCTCCGTCGACTCGTTCCAGTCCAGCTCGCGCAACCGGTCGGCGGACACGCCCCAGCGCTCGAGGTGCGCGCCGACGCCCAGCGGCACCGCGAAGACCGTGTCGGTCGAGGCCAGCGCCTTGATGGTGGGCAGATCCAGGTGGTCGTAGTGGTCGTGGGAGATCACCACGACATCGACCGGGCCGAGGGCCGCGACGGGTACGGGCACGGGGTGCAGCCGCTTGGGGCCGGCGAAGGAGTAGGGCGAGCAGCGCTCGCCCCACACCGGGTCGAAGAGCACCCGGCGCCCGTCGATCTCGGCGAGGACGCTGGAATGCCCTATCCAGGTGAGCCGCAGCCCGGATGCGGGCGGCTTGGCCAGGTCGGCGAGGGTGGTGGCATGTACGGGCACCACGCCGATCGGCGAGCGGCGGGCCCGCGCCTCCTTGCGGAAGTAGATCTTGGCGAACTCGATCATGGAGCCGCCGGACGGTCTGGTCCTGGCTCCCACCGGGTTCTGGAAGCTGCCGTCGGAGAAGTTCGGCGAGCGAAGGATCCGCTCCCACCGCTCTCCGGCCGGATCCGCCCCGAACGCGGCGGGGCGCAGCGAGCGCAGCCGGGATCTCAGCGGGTGGGTAGAACCAGTGCCGGTCACGGCACCTCCAGAGGTTGGGGTCTTTTCATTATGGGCGGAGGGTCCGACAGAGGGGGAGCGAGCCGACCGGGCGCGACCGGCTTGATCCACTCAGCCGCGCGGCTGGCCATAGGCCCGTTCGACATGCAGGCGCAGCACAAGGCGCTTGTCGCGGACCATCGCCTGCCGGTAGTCGTCCCAGTCGGGGTGCTCGCCCTGGACGTCGCGGTAGAGGGTGATCAGCTCCTCGACGGTGGCGTCGTGCGGGTCGGCGGCGACCGGGGTGAGTTCCGCCCTGCCGTCGACGGCGGTCCACGCCCAGCGGTCGGCGCTGGTGACGTGATAGGTGGCGCGCGGGTCACGCCGCAGGTTCCGCGTCTTGGCCCGGTCGTCCGTGATCGACACCCGGATGATCCGCTCGTCCGGGTAGTACCGGTGATTCACATTGGAGAGCTGGGGCCGGCCGTCCCGCTTGAGGGTGACCAGCACGCCGCCGCCCTGCTCGGCGACCAGCGTGAGCAAGGCTTCCTGCGCATCCGGCTGTGCGTCGGTTTCCGTCATGCCTCCAGGAACGCCCGGCCGGGTGCGGGTGTTCCTGGGGGTTCCGGAGGTGGGGCGCGCGCGTTTACTGACGATCATGTTGACAGGGCGGCTCACCCCTCCGGATACTGACCAGCGGTTCAGTTAACCGCGCGTCGTCGCTCCTGGAGGCAGCATGTCCGAGCCCCCCACCGAGCTACCAGGTCGTGGCCTTCCGCCTTGCTGACATGCGCACCCGTTCGAACAGGCACGGCTGATGACCTGCCGGGCGGCCAAGCGGCTCGACGCCCCCGGACATCATGCGTCTGATCATCTCGAGGAGCATGTGACATGGAGCCTGCGGCTGTGACGGGCGGCGAAGCCGTCGTACGAGCGCTGGCGGCGCACGGCGTCACCCAGGCCTTCGGGATTCCCGGCACGCACAACCTGGAGATCTACCGGCATCTCGCCGCCCATGGCATCGCCCATGTGACACCGCGCCACGAGCAGGGCGCGGGGTACGCGGCCGATGCGTACGCCCGGGTCAGCGGGCGGCCCGGGGTCGCGATCACCACCACGGGGCCCGCGCTGCTGAACATCGCCGCGGCCGTCGGCCAGGCCTACTCCGACAGCGTTCCGCTGCTCGTTCTGTCGCCCGGCATGCCGCTGCGCCATCCGCGCCAGTCGACCGGACTGCTGCACGAGATGCGCAGCCAGAGCGAGGCGCTGCGGGGTGTCGCGGCCTTCAGCCACCGGGTGTCGACGGTGGACGAGATCGGTGCGGCGGTGGCCCGGGCGTTCACGCTCTTCACGACCGGGCGGCCGCGTCCGGTCCACATCGAGGTCCCGCTCGATCTGCTGGAGGCCACGTCGAGGGCGGTGGAGGTACGGATCGCCCCACCGGTAGCGCCGCCCCTGCCCCCGCCCGGCGAGCTCGGGCATGCCGTCGTAGCCCTGCGCAGGGCGCGCCGCCCCGCGCTCGTGCTGGGCGGCGGCGCGCGCGAGGCCGGCGCCGAACTGCTCGCACTGGCGGAGGAGTTGGCCGCTCCCGTGGTCACCACCGCCAACGGCAAGGGGATCGTGGACGAGTGCCACCCCCTGTCACTGGGCGTCTCGCTGCACAGCGCGGCCGTCCAGAAGTGGCTGGCCTGGCGCGATGTGGTGCTGGCGGTGGGCACGGAGCTGGCCGAGTCGGATCTGTGGTCACCACCGCCACCGCTGGACGGCACGCTGGTGCGGGTCGACGTGGACCCGGCGCAGATGTACGCGGGTGTGCCGGCCGATGTGGCGCTGGTGGGCGACGCACAGCAGGTCCTGGGCTCGCTGCTGGCCGCGCTCCGGGACGCGGCCTGCGGCCAGGTCACCCCGCCGGGCACCGCGCCACCTGCCACGGAGCTGTATCTCGTACGCCCCACCGGGAGCCACGACGACCGCGGCGGCCAGTCCGGCGGCGGGACGCCGGGCGGCGCGCGGCTGCGGCTCGCCCACGACGCGGCGGGAAGCGCCGCCGAGCAGGTCGCCGAGCTGCGCCGCGCGCGCGATGCCGAGACCAGGGACCGGGACGCCCGCTGGCTGCCGTATCTCCGGGCGATCCGCACCGTCCTCGACGCCGACGCCGTCATCACCTCCGACAGCGCCCAGTGCTGCTACTACGGCGCGCTCCCCCATCTGCCGATCGGTCCCCGCGGGCGCTATCTGCACCCCACCGGCTTCGGCACGCTCGGCTATGCGCTGCCCGCCGCGATCGGCGCGAAGACCGCGTACCCGGGCCGTCAGGTGGTCGCGCTCAGCGGGGACGGCGGCCTGCAGTTCTGCGTACAGGAGCTCGCCACCGCCGCCCAGCTCCAACTGCCGTTGCCCGTCGTCGTGTTCGACAACGGCGGCTACGGCGAGATCCGCGATGAGATGGCCGCGCGCGGGGACGCCCCGGCCGGCGTCGATCTCGCGCCCGTCGATCTGTCCGCCCTGGCCCGCGCCTACGGCGGGCACGGCGAGCGCGTCACCACCCCCGAAGCCCTCGCCTCGGCCCTCACCATGGCCCTCGGCACCCCCGGCCCCACCGTGATCACCGTTCCCGAGGAGACCGCCCGATGACCACCCCCCTGCTGTCGCTCACCTGGACCGACCATGTCACCGACCGCCAGGGCCACTTGGTGATCGACCGGCTGGTGCGCGGCGTCTCCAGCGGAGGGCTGCGGATGCGCGAGGGCTGCACGCTGAACGAGGTGGCCGGGCTGGCCCGTGGGATGACCATGAAGGAAGCCCTGCACTACAACCCCGACGGCCGGTACATCCCGCTCGGCGGCGCCAAGGGCGGCATCGACTGCGACCCGCAGGATCCACGGGCGTACGGGATTCTGGTCCGCTATCTGCGCGCCGTGCGTCCCTACATCGAGACGATGTGGACCACCGGCGAAGACCTCGGCCTCAGCCAGGACATCGTCGACCGCGCGTCCGCCGAGGCCGGCCTTGTCTCCTCCATCCAGGCCGTCTACCGGCTGCTCGACGACGAGACGACGGCCCGTCGGCGGCTCGCGGACGCCTTCGGCGTGCAGGTCGACGGCATCGGGCTCGACGAGCTCGTCGGGGGCTGCGGAGTCGCCGAGTCGGTGCTGGTCGCGCTCGACCGGGCGGGTGCGGGGTACGCGGGAACGCGCGTCAGCGTGCAGGGACTTGGCACGATGGGTGGCGCGACCGCGCGTTTCCTCGCCCGGGCCGGACTGAAGATCGTCGCCGTCGCCGACATCAAGGGTACGGTCGCCAATCCGGACGGCCTGGACGTCGAGGCGCTGCTGGCGGCGCGCGATTCGTACGGCACGATCGACCGTACGGCGCTGCGGCCGCAGGATCTGGAGCTGGCGGGCGACGCCTGGCTGTCCGTCGACGCGGAGGTGCTGGTGCCGGCGGCCGTCTCGTACGCGGTGGACACCGCCAACCAGGCGCAGATCACGGCCCGCTGGATCGTCGAGGCGGCCAACATGCCGGTGCTGCCGGACGCGGAGGAACTGCTCGCACGGCGCGGCATCACCGTACTTCCGGATGTCGTGGTCAACTCCGGTACGAACGCCTGGTGGTGGTGGACCCTGTTCGGGGACATCGAGGCGGATGCGGACGAGGCGTTTGCGCACACCCGCCGCTCGATGCGGGCACTGGTCGACCGGATGCTCACGCGCTCGGAGGCGGACGGGACGACCCCGCGGGCCGCGGCGCACGCGATCGTCGCCGACCGGCTGCCGGTCATCGCCGAGCACTTCGGCTGGTACAGCTGACGGCTTCGTTCGACGTCCTGCGGTTGCGGCATGCCGCAACCGAGTCGACCTGGCCGGGGCCGGCGGGGCCCTCGCGCTCGATGCCCACGGAGTGCGGGCGGCGTCCAAGATCGGCTGTGTAGGGTGAGGATGTGGCAAGAGTCCGGTTGAACGTCGCGGAGCGGCGCGAGGAGTTGCTCGGTGCTGCCGTCGAGCAGATCGAGGAACGCGGAGTTGCGGCGGTGCGCATCGCCGATGTCGCCTCCGCGCTCGGGGTGAGCAATGCCCTGGTGCTCTACCACTTCTCGACCAAGGAGAAGCTCGTCGCGGCCGCTTTCGCCCACGCCGCCGACGGCGATCTCGCCCATCTGCGCAAACTGCTGGGCCGGCGCACCTCCGCGCTCCGCCGGCTGCGGGCGGCGGTCCGCTGGTACGCGCCGACGGGCACGGCCAAGGGCTGGCGGCTGTGGATCGAGGGCTGGGCGGCCGCGCTGCGCGAGCCCGCGCTGCGCGAGGTGGCCCGCGATCTCGACCAGCAGTGGAAGGCCGCGCTGACGGACGTCATCGCGGAGGGCGCCGCGGCGGGCGAATTCCCGTGCGAGGACCCGGCGGCAACGGCCTGGCGGCTGACGGCGTTTCTGGACGGGCTCGCCGTGCAGATGACCTCGTACGCGGGATCGCTCTCGCGCGCCGCGATGCTGGAGTGGACCGACGAAGCGCTCGCCCGTGAGCTGGGTGTGGACCGCGAAGCCCTTACCGCCGCCGCACGCTGAACCCCGAGCGGTCATACTGGGCAACTGTGTCGCACCAGTCGCAGGAACAGCAGACCGATCAACTCCCTTACAACACACACGATGTACTGGTCGTCGGTGGCAGCGGCGTGGACACGGTCGTCCGCGTGGACTCGCTGCCCGTCCCGCTCGCGGACTCCGTCGGCGTAGGCCCGATCCGCGAATGGCCCGGCCACACCGGCGGCAATGTGGCCCTCGGCTGCCGGGCACTCGGACTGAATGTCACCCTGCTCGACTACGTCGGCGACGACTGGCCCGGTCAGCAGGTCCGGGAACGGCTCGCGGCCGGCGGGGTGGCCTTCGAGCCGCTGCTCTCCCCGGCCGGGACCCGGCGAGCGGTCAATCTCGTCGACCCCGCGGGCCGCCGGATGTCCTTCTACGACGGCCGCGATCCGGCGGACCTGCGGATGCCGCGCGAGGTCTACCTCCCCCATCTGCGGCGAGCCCGCCATGTCCATCTCTCGATCGTGAACTTCGCCCGGTTCCTCTATGACGACATCGAGGAGCTGGGCACCCCGGTCTCCACCGATCTGCACGACTGGGACGGACTGGCCGACCACCAAAGGGAGTTCGCGCTCCGCTCGGACCTGGTCTTCCTCAGCGCGGCGGGCGCGGGTGAGCGGATCGCGTCGGTGATGCGGGAGATCCTGCGCGACGGACGGGCCCAGGCGGTGATAGCGACGGCGGGCGCCGGGGGCTCCTACCTCCTCACCCGCGACGGTGGCAGCACCCCGCGCCCCGTCCCCGCGGCGGTGCCACCGGGTCCGGTCGTGGACTCCAACGGTGCCGGCGACGCGTATGTCTGCGGCTTTCTCTACGGGCGCCTCGCGGGCCGGGACCTGGAGGACTGCGCCCGGCTCGGCGCGCTGGCGGGCGCCCATGCCTGTACGGGCGAGGGCAGTACGGCGCTGATCAGCCCGGCCGGACTCCACTCGGACCGGGTCTGAAGAGCGGCCGGGGTGGCGGGTGCATCACGGCACCCGCACCCCGACACCGCTACAGAGGCAGCAGATTGGGGCGCTTGGCCTCGACATGGTCGCCGGAGCTCTCGCCGCGCAGTCGCCGCCCGATCCATGGCACCAGATGCGTGCGCGCCCACTGGATGTCGTCCCGGCGCACCTCCAGGGGGCCGCGCGGCGGCTGCGGCGGCCACGGCTGGTCCGGGTCGGCGGGCACCTCGATGCCGAGCACCTGGGCGGCGCGCAGCGCGACCCTGGTGTGTCCCTCGGGCGAGAGATGCAGCCGGTCGGCGTCCCAAGCACGCCTGTCCTGGACGGACTTGAGCGACCAGAGGTCCAGCACGGGGCAGTCGTAACGGTCGGCGATGGCCCGGACATGCGCGGTGTACGTGGCGATCCTGCCGCGCAGATGGCGCAGTACCGGCACGTCGCGCGTGTCGAAGCCGGTGGTCACCATGACCGTGCCGACGGCTCCGGTGAGCTCGGCGACGGCCCGCTCGAAGCGCTCGGCCACGTCGTCCGGGTCGGTGCCCGGCCGGATGATGTCATTGCCGCCGGCGCAGAACGTCACGAGATCCGGGGCGAGTTCCTTGGCCCTCGGCACCTGTTCCGCCACGATCTGGTCGAGGAGACGGCCGCGTACGGCGAGATTGGCGTACCTGAAGGTGTGCTCCGGCATCCGGTCGCCGAGCAGGACCGCGAACCGGTCCGCCCAGCCGACGTACGTCCCGTCGGGGCCCGGGTCTCCGACCCCTTCGGTGAAGCTGTCACCGATAGCCGCGTACGACCCGAATGCGCCACTGGTCTTGTCTCTCGAATCGTCTGCCACGAGCCCATATCTTTCCCTCACGGATGTGACCTACGCGACCGTAAGGAGGGGTTGACGAGGGGTGATCTATACCACCGGTCAAGTTTCGCCCAACCCGGAATACGCCGAATCCCCTCGCGCCGCTGGGGGATTCGGCACGAGGGGATCGGCTGGACCGGTGGATCAGATCGAGACGCCGTGCTGGCGCAGGTACGCCAGCGGGTCGACGTCCGAGCCGTAGCTCGGGCCGGTACGGATCTCGAAGTGCAGGTGCGGACCGGTGGAGTTGCCGGTGGAGCCGGACAGGCCGATCTGCTGGCCGCCGCTCACGCTCTGGCCGGAGGAGACGGCGAGCGAGGAGAGGTGGGCGTACTGCGAATAGCTGCCGTCGCCGTGCTGGATGACGACCTCGTTGCCGTACGCGCCGCTCCAGCCCGCGGAGACGACGGTGCCCGGACCGACGGCCTTGACCGTGGTACCGGTGGAGGCGGCGAAGTCGACACCGGTGTGGTAGCCGCTGGACCACATGGAGCCGGCGAGGTGGTACGGAGTGATGACGGTCGCGCCGCTGACCGGGGCCGTGAAGCCGGAGCCGCTGGTCTGCGAGGCGCTCGCCGAGTCACCGGAGGAGGACTGCGCGGAGGCCTTCGAGGCGGAGTCCTGGGCGTCACCGGACGAGGACTTTGCCTGGCGCTCCGGGCGCGGCTTCGACTCGTCGTGGGCCTTCGCCTTCGACTTCCCGCCGAGGGTGAGCTTCAGGCCCGGGTGGATCAGCGAGGGGTCGTCGCCGACCTGCTTGCGGTTGTCCTCGTACAGCTTCTTCCAGCCGCCGCGGACATGGTGCTCGTCGGCGATCTTGGAGAGATAGTCACCGGCGACGACGCGGTAGGTGGTGGGGGCGGCCTGCTCCTTGGCCAGCGGGGCCGCGGCGGCGGCAGTCGGCACCTGGGAGGTGGCGGCGGTCACCGCCGTGTGGGAGGTCGCGGCGGGCGCGGTCTTGCCGGCCGCGTGGGCGCCTGAGGCACCCATCAGCGGAAGGGCGATGGCGGCGCCACCCGTACCGGCGGCGACGAATCCGCGGGTGATCGGGCTGGTCCTGGGACGGCGGTGCTTACCCTTTCCGGGCATGGCGCATTCCTCTCCGGCGCCTGCGAGGTGAGCTGTCGGGTTCGGGCTGGAGATGCCCGGTCGCGGAAAAATGCACGACTTAACCCCAAGCCGTCCCGGATGTCCGGAATCGGCATACTTCTTGGGTCCCCCGCTCCTGCCACGCGTGGGTGGGTTTCGAATTCCGGTCGGCGGCAGGATTAGGCGGTCCGTCCGGATTGACGGTGACGCTAAACGAGCCGGATCAAAAGGAACAAGCCACCGCTTTCGCCGATCATGGGCCACCGTGACATCAAGGGGAAATTTCCCGTCACCCTCCGTGGACCCGGGAACCGCAACTCTCCAGCCGGTAAGGGAATTCACTCCCCGCGCGCCGCCACGGACCGTCACGAATATGATCCTGCTCACGGGTCGTACCCCATCTCCCTTGAAGACGGGGCACGTTATACCGAATCATCCAATTCGGACAGAAGCGTCATTTAATGACGATGACTCTCACTTACCCCCACATTGCTGCTTTTGCCGGAGGAAATTCCACCGCGCTGCGTCCGGTCCCGCCGCGAGTCGCCTCAGCGGCGGCGCAGCCTGATCACGGTGGCGTCCAGGTCGCCCTTCAGTCCGGTGTGCAGTCCGTGGTGCAGCAGCACGGACCCGCGGTGTACGGCGCCGGTGTCCACGCACTCGTAGCCGGCCGCCGGGTCGACGCCGCGCAGCCGCAGCCGCGGCGGCTGCTCTCCGTAGTGCTGCGCCTGCAGCCAGACGAGTACGACGGTCTCGTCGCCGCGGATGTACTGCACGGCGCTGAGCCCGCCCTCGGGCGCCCTGAGCCGGTACAGCTCGCCGTGCTGCACCAGCGGCCGGATCTGCTTGTAGAGCTCCACCCAGCCGCGCGCCTCGGCAAGCTCCTCCTCGCTCCACTCGGTGAGGTCGCCGCCGACCCCGAGCACACCGGCCATCGCGCTGACGAAGCGGAAGCGAAGCGTGCTGACGCGGCCATTGAGCTGGACATTGGGGCTGTCGGTGACCCAGGCAGCCATGACCCGCGCCGGGTGCAGCTGAGTGAAGCCCTGCTGGATCGCGAGCCGGTCCAGCGGATCGGTGTTGTCCGAGGTCCACACCTGGTCGGTGCGGGAGAGGATGCCGAGGTCGATCCGGCCGCCGCCGCCCGAGCAGGACTCGAAGGCGACGGACGGATGGGCGGCGCGCAGCCGGTCGATGAGCGCGTACAGCGCGTGCACATGCGCGACCCACAGCTTCTGCGGGTACGGTTCGCCGGGCCAGCCCGCGTCCGTGAAGCAGCGGTTGAAGTCCCATTTCACATAGTCGACGGGCGCGCTCGAGAGCAGCCCGTCCAGCCGCTCCCAGAGGTACTCCTGTACGTCCTCGCGGGCGAGGTTCAGCACAAGCTGGTTGCGGAACTCGGTCCTGGCACGGCCGGGGTGGTGCTGCACCCAGTCGGGGTGCGCACGGTAGAGATCGCTGTCGGCGTTGACCATTTCCGGCTCGACCCAGATCCCGAACTGCATCCCCAGTGCATGCACTTCGTCGGCAAGCGGCTTGAGCCCCTCGGGAAAGCGTTCGGCGTTGGGGCTCCAGTCGCCGAGTCCCGCACGGTCGCTGGTGCGCTGCCCGAACCAGGCGTCGTCCACGACGAACAGCTCGACGCCCATCGCTGCGGCCCGGCGCGCGAGCTCCCGCTGCTGCTGTTCGGAGACTTCGAAGCCGGTGGCCTCCCAGGAGTTGTAGAGGACCGGGCGGTCGGTCGCCGCGTCGGGGATGATGTGCGCCAGCTGCCAGGCGTGCCAGGCGCGGCTGGCTCCGCCGAAGCCGCCGTCGCTCCACAGCCCGGCGAAGACGGGCGAGGTGTACGACTGGCCCGGCGCGAGCCGCAGCAGTCCTGAGTCGTCGTAGCCCGCGCCGCCGGTGATCTGTACCAGTCCGTCGGGCAGCTGCTGTACGCAGATCCGCCATGATCCGGACCAGCCGAGCGCGCAGCCGTAGACCTCACCCTGCTCCTCGGTGGCCCCTTCGGCATCGAGTGCGACCCACGGCAGGTGCTGGTGCCCGGTGTGTCCGCGGCGGCTGCTCAGCACCTTCTCGCCGTAGGTGAGCTCGGAGCGTACGAGCAGCGACTCGGCCGCCCACCGGCCGTGCAGTTGGCTGAGCCGCCAGCGCTCGCGCTGCGGCAGCGTCCAGACGGCGGCGTCGGCCCGCAGCAGCTCCAGGCCGGACCCTTCACTCATATGGGTGACGGTGACCCAGCGCTCGATGACGTCGGAGTCGTCTCGCATGCGGTGGTGCAACGTGAGGCCCAGGCCGTGCACGGCGTCGGTGAAGCGGAGCCGCACTTCGTCGCCGTCCACGGCGGCGTCGGCGAAGGTCCACTCGGTGCCACGCACCTCGGGTGTCCGTACGGAGAGCGCCGGACGGACGAAGCGTGGACCGCCTTCGACCGGGTATTCCTCGTGCCCGTCGAGCTGAGATTCGAATGGCCGGTACGGGGGCGGGCCCTGGGCCGCGAGTGCCTCCGCGTCGGCGGCCGAGATACGGGGCCCCCAGTGGAGATGAACCAATTCATCACTATTGGTGAGGTTCAGTGCATAACTGCTCGTCGGTCCGGAGAGGACCCATGTACGCCCGTTGCTAACACTCTCGATCATCCCGACCCCTCAGATCCTCACAGGTCCGCACAGGCCCGAACATCATCCGACGGGATGCTCCGCCTGTGCAAGGCCCTTGCGGGGACGGCGAAGATGATTGCCCGATAAAGCAGTGTCGTATCGTCGGGATCGCGCCC
Source organism: Streptomyces sp. CA-135486 (assembly GCF_050936555.1). Lineage (NCBI taxonomy): Bacteria > Bacillati > Actinomycetota > Actinomycetes > Kitasatosporales > Streptomycetaceae > Streptomyces > Streptomyces sp. CA-135486. Next base: position 2,999,062 of record NZ_JBNJMM010000002.1, on the reverse strand, counting down.
TCGTCGGCGAGCAGCGCCGACGGCAGTGACTTCAGGAGCCCTTGGTGACGCAGCAGCTGCCGCAGGTCCCGTCGACAGAGCCCGCACTGTCCGGAGTGCGCAACTTCCGGGACGTGGGCGGCCTGCCGACCGTTGACGGCCGGCAGATACGGCCCGGACGGCTCTACCGCAGCGGCCATCTGGCGCACGCGACCGAGGCCGACGCCTCGTTCCTCGCCACGCTGGGCCTGCACACGATCTTCGACTTCCGCAACGCGGCCGACATGCGCCTCGAGGGCCCGGACGTCGAGCTTGCCGGCGTACGGAATGTGAATCTGCCGCTCAGCGACCCGGCGGATGGCGCCGAGTTCTGGCGGATGGTCCGGGACGGCAACCTCGACCAGCTGCGGTCGATCCTCGCGGACGGCAAGGGGGCCGGGAGGATGTCGGCCTCGTACCGAAAGATGATCAAGCACCGCACCGCCGAGCACAGCCAGGTGCTGCACGCGCTCGCCGACGACAGTGTCCCCGCCCTGATGCACTGCGCGGCGGGCAAGGACCGCGCCGGTCTGTCCATCGCCGTCTCGCTGCTGGCGGTCGGGGTCGAGCGGGACGCCATCGAGGCGGACTACCTCAAGTCCAATGACCCGCACCGCCGCTATCTGATCCGCCGCAGCGACAACTCGCCGGCCGGGATGTCGCCGGAGGTCATGGAGCTGCTGAGCCCGCTCTTCGACGCGCGCGCCGAGTACCTCCATGGGGCCTTCGAAACGATCGAGCAGACCTGGGGCGGCACCGAGCGCTATCTCAGCGAGGGCCTGAGCCTGAGCCCCGAGACGCGGGAGCGGCTGCGCGCGCGGCTCCTGGACTAGGTCCTGGCCGGTCGATCAGGCCGGATCAGCGAGCGGGGTCTGGTGCGTGCAGATGCAAGGCGGAGGATGGAGCCCACGCGGAGCGTCGGCGACTGACGACAACGCGGCGTGGGGGTACCTCCCGTGCCCGAAGGGCTACGGGGGAGTGCGTGCCAGGGCACGCGAGCCCGGCAAGATCGGCCGGACAGGACCTGGGCGTGAGCCGCCGGCGGCAGGAGTCGGCTAGCCGTTGCCGCCGAGCGTGAACAGCAGGTAGAGGAAGGCGGCGAACAGATGGCCCGCCACCAGATAGGCGAAGAGCCGGATCACCAGCCCCCGGGGAAACTTCCCCTCTTCGTTGTGCTTGGACATTGCCGGCCTCTCAGGTGTGTCAGGAATGCGGATGGATGTCGGGGCTCTGCAGCAGCGTGTGGACGAACAGCAGCTCGGCCCCCTCGGAGGTGGCTGCCGCGATGCGGTGCGGGGTCATGGAGTCGAAGTGCGCGCTGTCACCGGGGCTCAGCTCGTGCACCGCTTCGCCCAGACCCAGCCGCACCCGTCCCTCGAGGACGTACAGCCACTCCTCGCCCGGATGCACCCGGACCAGGTTTCCCTGGGCGCCGTACGGCACCACCAGCCGCAGCGCCTGCATGGCGCGGCCGGGCCCGCCGGCCTGGTGGTAGGTCCAGCCGTCGGCGACCGTCGGTTCGCGGCTCCCGGCGCGGATGACCGGCTCACGATCCGGGGCCGTCTCGCCGAGCAGCTCGGCGATCGTCGTGCCGTAGATGCGGGCGAGTGCGAGCAGCATCGGCAGCGAGGGCTGGCGGTTGCCGGTCTCGAGACGGGACAGATGGGCGGGGGAAAGTTCCGCACGCCGGGCGGCCGCCTCCAGGGTGAGACCGCGTCGGCGGCGCAGATCGCGCAGCCGTGGTGCGACATCGGGCAGCGTGGTGTCCGCCGCCACTCCGGGAGGGGTGGTCATATGTCCATTGCGCCAGGAACCTGCCTCTGGGGCAAATATTTTGCCCCAGAGGCAAAAGCGGCAGGGTCAGCGGTTGGCGACGGCCTGCTTCACCAGCGTCTTGCCGAAGTCCCACATCAGCCCGCCACCACCGTGCGCGTCGTCCATCACCGCGGTGAAAGCCGCCACGAACCGCTCGACCTCCCGCTCTCCGATGGTCAACGGCGGAATCAACTTGATCACTTCCATGTGGTCGCCGGAGACCTGGGTGAGGATCCGGTGTTTCTGCAGCAGTGGCACCACGACCATCTGCGCGAAGAGCCCCTTGCGGGCCGCCTGCAGCATCGTCCAGCGGCTGCGCAGCCTGATCGAGTCGGGTCGCCCGAACTCGATGCCGATCATCAGGCCCCGCCCGCGCACCTCGTGCAGCAGCTCATAGCGGTCGACGAGCGCGGCAAGACGCGACCGCAGCAGCTCGCCGGTCACACGGGCGTTGGCGACGACCTGCTCGTCCTCGATCACGGAGAGCACGGCGAGGCCCGCGGCCATCGCCTGGGCGTTGGAGCCGAAGCTCGCCGAGTGCACCAGCACCCGGTCCATGGACGAGTAGACCTTCTTGAAGATCCAGTCCTTGCCGAGGGTCGCTCCGACCGGGACATAGCCGCCCGACAGCGCCTTCGCCACGCAGACCAGATCCGGCTCGACTCCTTCCTCGTGCTGGTAGGCGTAGAAGTCGCCGGTCCTGCCGAGCCCGGTCTGCACCTCGTCGGCGATCAGCAGCGCCTTGTACCTGTGCAGCAGCTGCTGGGCCGCGTACAGGAATCCGGGCGGCGTCTCGTGCACGCCCTTGCCCTGGATGGGCTCCACGACGAAGCCCGCGACATCGCCGCGTCCGAGCTCCCGCTCCAGCGCGGCGAGATCGCCCATGGCGATCGCCGTGTCGGGCAGCAGCGGCGCGAATCCGTCCCGGAACCCCGGCTCCCCGTTGACCGACAGGGACCCGGTGGTCAGCCCGTGGAAGGCGTGCGAGCAGTAGAGGATCCTCGGCCTCCCGGTCGCGTACCGGGCGAACTTCAGGGCCGTCTCGACCGCCTCCGTACCGCTGTTCCCGAAGAACACCCGGTCCAGGTGCGGACTGTGCGCCAGCAGCTTCTCGGCGAGCAGGCCGGGCAGCGGCTGGCAGTCGAAACGGGTGAGGTCGGCGAGCGAGGCGTCCAGGACGTCGTGCAGCGCCTTGCGTACGACGGGGTGGTGCCGGCCGAGCCCCATCACCCCGAAGCCGGCGAGCATGTCGAGGTAGTCATCGCCCTCGGCGTCCCAGAAGTACGCGCCCTCGGCCCGCTCGTACACCTTGTCGAAGCCGATCGTGTGCAGCATGCGCGGCATCTGGTGGTTGAGATGTCGGGCATGCAGCTCATAGCGCTCGGCCCCGCGCTCCGCGAGGAGTCTCGCCAGATCGAAGCCCTTGAGCGGCTCGGTCATTCCTCAGCTCTCCTTGACTGGCTCTGCCTGACGGGACTGGCCGGCCGGCTCTCCCTGACGGGACCGGGTCTCCTTGACGGCCATGGCGGCGCTGATCCGTCCCGCGATCTCCACCGGTGTGAGCCCGATGTCGGCCAGCACCTCGGCGCGCTTGGCGTGCGCGAGAAACTGCTCCGGGATCCCGAAGGTGCGCAGCGGCACATCCACGCCCGCGTCGCGCAGCGCCTGCCCGACGGCAGCACCGACGCCGCCGTTGCGGCTGTTGTCCTCCACCACGGCCACCAGGCGGTGGTTCGCGGCGAGCGGCGCGAGCTGCTCGTCGACCGGCTTGACCCAGCGCGGGTCGACGACGGTGCAGCCGATGCCGCGCCCCCGTAGCAGCTCCACCGCCTGCAGACATACGGGCGCGAGCGCGCCCACCGACACCAGCAGCACATCGGCGTCCTCGGCCCGGTGCAGCACATCCATCCCCCCGATCCGTGTGATCGCCTCGACCGGCTCGCCCACCGACTCCTTGGGGAAGCGCAGCACGGTGGGTGCGTCGTCCACCGCGACGGCCTCGCGCAGCTCTTCGCGCAGCCGGTCGGCGTCGCGCGGCGCGGCGATCCGCAGCCCGGGGACGACCTGCAGGATCGACATGTCCCACATTCCGTTGTGGGAGGGTCCGTCGACGCCGGTAACGCCCGCGCGGTCGAGCACGAAGGTCACTCCGCACTGGTGCAGGGCCACATCCATCAGCAGCTGGTCGAAGGCGCGGTTGAGGAAGGTGGCGTACACGGCGACGACCGGATGCAGCCCGCCGGTGGCGAGCCCGGCCGCCGAGACGGCGGCGTGCTGCTCGGCGATACCGACGTCCCACACGCGGTCGGGGAAGCGTTCGGCGAACTGCGTCAGGCCGACGGGGTGCAGCATCGCGGCGGTGATCGCCACGACGTCCGGCCGCTCGGCCCCTATCTCCGCGATCTCGTCCCCGAACACGGAGGTCCAGGAGGGCCCGGCGGAGGGCGTGAGCGGCTCGCAGGTCAGCGGGTCCATCACGCCGACCGTGTGGAAGCGGTCGGCCTCGTCCTCCAGGGCGGGCTGGTAGCCGCGTCCCTTCTCGGTCAGACAGTGCACGAGGACGGGCCCGTGAAAGCGCTTCGCCCGGCGCAGCGCGGACTCGACGGCGGCGATGTCGTGCCCGTCGATCGGCCCCACGTACTTCAGCCCCAGATCCTCGAACATCCCCTGCGGCGCGAACGCGTCCTTGAACCCCTTCTTCGCGCCGTGCAGCGATTCGTACAGCGGCTTCCCGACCACGGGTGTGTGCTGCAGGACGTCCTTGCCCCACGCCAGTACGCGCTCGTAGCCGTCGGTCGTACGGAGCGTGGCGAGGTGGTTGGCGAGGCCGCCGATCGTCGGCGCGTAGGAGCGCTCGTTGTCGTTCACGACGATGATCAGCGGCCGGTCCTTCGCCGCGGCGATGTTGTTGAGCGCCTCCCAGGCCATGCCGCCGGTGAGCGCGCCGTCCCCGATGACCGCGACGACATGGTCGCTGCTGCCCAGCACCTGATGGGCCTTGGCCAGTCCGTCCGCCCAGCCGAGCACGGTCGAGGCGTGGGAGTTCTCGATGACGTCGTGCTCGGACTCCTCGCGCGAGGGGTAGCCGGAGAGCCCGCCCTTGCCGCGCAGCTTGGAGAAGTCCTGCCGGCCGGTGAGCAGTTTGTGTACGTAGCTCTGGTGCCCGGTGTCCCACAGAATGCGGTCGACGGGCGAGTCGAAGACCCTGTGCAGGGCAACGGTCAGCTCCACGACGCCGAGGTTGGGGCCCAGATGGCCCCCCGTCCTGGCCACCGCATGGACCAGGAACTCTCTTATCTCCTCGGCGAGTTCTTCGAGTTCCGCATCGGTCAGCGCCTTGAGATCGCGCGGCCCCCGGATGCTCTCAAGAATCGTCACGGTCGGACCCCCTTCACATGCTGTTCAGCTCACGGTGACGGCGGGTGGCCCCGAGGCCACCCCTGCGCCCTCCATGGATTCGGCGATCTTCATCGCCTCTTCGATGAGGGTCTCGACGATCTTCGACTCGGGCACGGTCTTGATGACCTCGCCCTTGACGAAAATCTGACCCTTCCCATTGCCCGACGCCACGCCGAGGTCCGCTTCCCTCGCCTCGCCGGGGCCGTTGACGACACAGCCCATGACGGCGACGCGCAGCGGCACCTCCATCCCCTCCAGGCCCGCCGTGACCTGGTCGGCAAGCTTGTACACATCGACCTGGGCGCGGCCGCAGGACGGGCAGGAGACGATCTCCAGCCGGCGCTGGCGCAGGTTCAGCGACTCCAGGATCTGGATGCCGACCTTGACCTCCTCCGCCGGCGGGGCGGACAGCGAGACCCGGATCGTGTCGCCAATGCCCTCGCTGAGCAGCGCGCCGAAGGCAACGGCCGACTTGATCGTGCCCTGGAAGGCGGGTCCTGCCTCGGTGACGCCGAGGTGGAGGGGGTAGTCGCACTGGGCGGCGAGCCGGCGGTAGGCGTTGACCATCACGACGGGGTCGTTGTGCTTGACCGAGATCTTGATGTCGCGGAAGCCGTGCTCCTCGAAGAGCGAGGCCTCCCACAGCGCGGACTCGACCAGCGCCTCGGGCGTCGCCCTGCCGTACTTCTGCAGCAGCCGGGCGTCCAGCGAACCGGCGTTGACGCCGATCCGGATCGGGGTGCCCGTCTCACCCGCGGCGCGGGCGATCTCCTTGACCTTGTCGTCGAACTGCTTGATGTTGCCCGGGTTCACACGCACCGCCGCGCAGCCCGCGTCGATCGCCGCGAACACATACTTCGGCTGGAAGTGGATGTCCGCGATCACCGGGATCTGCGACTTCCTCGCGATCGTGGCCAGCGCGTCCGCGTCGTCCTGCGTCGGACAGGCCACCCGTACGATCTGGCAGCCCGAAGCGGTCAGCTCGGCGATCTGCTGCAGCGTCGCCCCGATGTCCGAGGTACGCGTGGTCGTCATCGACTGCACCGACACCGGCGCGTCCCCCCCGACGGCCACCGAACCGACCTGGATGCGCCGCGAGGTGCGGCGCATCGCGATCGGCCGGGCCGGCGGCTCGGGGAGCCCCAGTGCGACAGGCTCTCCTGCAGACATCACGTCACCCGCGGTTTCCCGAGACGGTCTCTCGTGCCGCCCTGAGGGACTCCTTGAGGGAGCCCATCGTGGCGAGGACGGCGGTGGGCTCGTAGCCGCAGTGCGCCATGCAGTTGGCGCACCGCGGGTCCTTGCCGCGGCCGTACTTGCTCCAGTCGGTCTCCTCGATCAGCTCCCGGTAGGTGGGAACGTATCCGTCGGCCATCAGATAGCAGGGGCGCTGCCAGCCGAAGAGCGAGTAGTTGGGGATCGCCCACGCCGTGCAGGGAAAGTCGGCCTTGCCCTCCAGGAAGTCGAGGAAGAGCGGGGAGTGGTTGAGCCGCCAGCGCCGTCGGTTGCCGCCCGCGAAGGACTTCTTGAACAGCTCGCGGGTCTGCTCCACGCCGAGGAAGTGCTCCTGGTCGGGCGCCTTCTCGTAGGCGTATGCGGGCGAGATCATCATCTCGTCCACCTTGAGGTCGTCATTGAGGTAATTGAGCACCTCGATGACGGTCTGCGGGGTGTCGGTGTTGAAGAAGGTCGAATTGGTGGTGACCCGGAAGCCGCGTCGTTTGGCCTCCTTGATCGCCTCCACGGCCTCGTCGAAAACCCCTTCCTTGGCGACCGATTCATCGTGCCGCTCGCGCAGTCCGTCGATGTGCACGGCAAAGGCGAAGTACCGCGAAGGCGTGAAGTTCTCGATCTTCTTGCGCAGCAGCATGGCGTTGGTGCAGAGAAAGACGTACTTCTTCTTCTGCACCAATTGCCGCACGATTTCGTCGATCTGAGGATGCATCAGAGGCTCGCCGCCCGCGATGGAGACCATCGGAGCGCCGGACTCCAGCACCGCGCCGACCGCCTGCGCGACCGGCATGCGCTGCTTCAGAATTCCGGCTGGATGCTGGATCTTCCCGCAGCCCTCGCACTTCAGATTGCAGGCGAAGAGCGGCTCCAGCTCGACGATGAGCGGGAACTTCTCACGCTTGCGGAGCTTCTGTTCAATGAGATACGTCCCGACCCTGATGGTCTGACGAAGCGGCATGGCCATCTAGCTCACCTCCTGGGGAGCAGCAAAGAACGGTGCCATTCGAAGAAAGCGGGAAGGATGGCACGAAGAACACGGAAAGCAGATATTCCACCGCGGACCGTGCCAATGCGGACCAGTTCATGCTCTGGAGCGTCCACGACCACCCGGACGGCCGCAACCGGGCGGGGCCCGGTGCTCAGAGCGCTGCGCAGCGTGGCCGCGGACTCCATGTCCACCGCGATCGCCCCGGTGGCCAGCAGCTCGGCCCGCTCATGACCGCGTACGACATGGTCGGAGCCGGTCAGCGGGCCGGTGTGCACCCTGCGTCCGGGCACTGCCCTGGCGACCGCCTTGACCAGCAGTTCCGTATCCGTACAGACCGTGTGGCCGGCCGCGTGGCGGGTCTCGTCGGCCACGACGAGGTCGCCCGGGCGCATCCCCGGGGAGAGCCCTGCGCAGAAGCCGGACGCGACGACGGCGGCGTCCCGCAGCTGCTCCGCGCCGAGCGCGTCGCGCACGGCGCTCTCGGCGCTCTGTGGGCCCATGCCGGTGCGGAGCACGGTCACCCGACCGCGAGCGCCGCTGCGGTCACCGCTGCGCAGGGCGAGCTTCTCGATGCCGAGCGCACAGGCGATCAGCAGCGGTGCGGCGGAGGAGGACTCCGGGGAACCGTCCATCAGCCCCCCTCACGGGTGTCCGTGCGGTCGACTGTGCGGTCGAACGGGTCCCCGTTCACATAGCGGCCGAGCGCCGTGAGCGGAAAGACCTGCCGGTAGAGGTGGTAGTTGATCGAGAAGTCCCAGGGGAAGCCGGTGCCGGTGAAGTACGGCTCGTCCCAGGACCCGTCGGCCGCTTGAGTCTCGGCGAGCCGGACGACGCCCCGCTCGACCGCCTTGCTCTCGCGCTCCCCCGCCGCGAGGAGTGCGAGCAGCGCCCAGGCGGTCTGGGACGCCGTGGACTCGCCGTGCCCGATCCACTCCTGTTCTCGGTACGAGCGCAGATCCTCGCCCCAGCCTCCGTCGTCGTTCTGGACGGATTCGAGCCAGCGGACGGCCCGGCGGATCGCCGGGTGCGATGCGGGCAGCCCGGCTGCGGTCAGGGCCGGCACCACCGCCCCTGTTCCGTATACGTAGTTGACGCCCCAGCGGCCGAACCAGGCGCCACTCGGCTCCTGTTCGGCGAGCAGCCACTCGATACCGCGCCGGGTACGGGGGTGGTGGGTCTTGCCCTCGACGGCCAGCATCTCGACGACATGTGCGGTGACATCCGCCGACGGCGGGTCGATCACCTCGCCGAAGTCGCAGAAGGGCAGCCGGTTGGGGAACGCGCTGGTGTTGTCGGCGTCGAAGGCGGCCCAGGCACCGTTCCTGGACTGCATGCCCAGCGTCCAGCGTCCGGCCCGGCCGATCGCCGCGTCGACCCGCTTCGGATCGGGGTGCCGCACCCGCCGCAGGGCGAGGATGACCTCGGCCGTGTCGTCGATGTCCGGGTAGTTGTCGTTGTGGAACTCGAAGGCCCAGCCGCCGGGGGCGAGCCCTGGCCTGCGTACGGCCCAGTCACCGGGCCGCACGATCTCCTCGGCCAGCATCCAGTCGGCGGCCTTGACCAGCGCCGGATGGTCGGGGGCAAGACCCGCGTCGGCCAGGGCGACGGTGGCGAGGCAGGTGTCCCACACGGGCGACTGGCAGGCCTCGATCATGCGCGCCCCGTCGTCGCGCCAGATGGCGAACCGGTCCAGCGATTCGAGACCGGCTCGCATGACGGGGTGATCGAGGTCGTAGCCGAGCAGATGCAGCGCGATGACGGAGTACACGGCGGGCGGCTGGATGCCGCCCCAGCAGCCGTCGTTCTCCTGGCGCTCGATGATCCAGCGCGCCGCGGCGTTCATCGCGACCCGGCGCAGCCGGCGCGGCGCGACCTTGTGATAGGCGTGCAGCACCTTGTCGGCGCGCTGGAAGAAGCCGTCCCAACTCGCGGCAGGAGCAAGGGGCTTGGGCGGGTTCGGCAGCCGGGCATCGGTGTGCAGCTCGTCGAGTGCGAACGGCGCGGGCCGTACCGGACGCTTCGCCGAGACGACGGTCAGAGGCACTATGGTCTGCCGTGCCCAGCAGCCGAAGTCGTAGATGTTGAGCGGGAACCACTTGGGCAGGAAGATCAGTTCGGGCGGCAGCTGGGGGAGGTCGTCCCACTTCCACCAGCCGAAGAGCGCCAGCCAGATCCGGGTGAAGACGCGGCTCGCGGCGATCCCGCCGCGCTGCCTGATCCAGGCGGAGGCGCGCGCCATGTGCGCCTCGTCCGGCCGGTCGCCGGCCAGCCGCAGCGCCACATACGCCTCGACGGTGGCGGAGAGTTCGCCGGGCCCGCCGTAGAAGGTGCCCCAGGTGCCGTCCTCGCGCTGCTCGCCCCGGATGAAACGGGCGGCCGCCTCGGTGGTCCTGGCATCCCGGATACCGAGGAACTGACGGAGCAGCAGATCCTCGGCGTCCATCGTCACATTGGTCTCGAGGTCGCCCTTCCACCAGCCCTGGGCGTCCTGCCGGCCCAGCAGATACTCGACGGAGCGTTCCGCGGCCCGCCCGGCCGCCTGGAGAACGTCGCTCGCGGCGGAAGTCGTCTCGGTTGTTTCACTGGCCGCGGTTGCACCGGACCCCGCGGGCCCGCTGCTTCCGTCGGTCGTCGCTGTCATGGCTTCCCCTTCGGTGCAGTGGTTCTCTGCTGTGCTGGGGTCTCCGTCGGCCGGCACCCGGTTGCCCGGGCACCGGCCGGCGACTGCTTGGGGGCCTGGGGGCTAGCCCCCAGAGGGCACGCATATGAGGGTGATGGCGATCACCTCTTTCGTACGACGACGAAGTCCGCGAGCGCGATCAGCTGTGCCCGCACCTGCTCCGGCATGTCGACACCGCCTAGCGCCTCGATCGCGACGGCGTGCTGCCTGCGGGCCTCCTGGGAGGTCCACTCGCGGCCGCCCGCCTCCTCGATCAGGGCCGCCCTGGTCGCGAACTCCTGCTCGGAGAAACTGTCGAAGTCACTGCTCTTGGCGTCGGCCGCGAGCAACTCCCCGAGGCGCTGTGAGGCCGGCCCGCCCGCGGCGAGCGCGGCGACGACCGGAAGGGACTTCTTGCGCTGGCGCAGATCGCTCCAGGTCTGCTTGCCGGTGCTCACCGGGTCGCCCCAGATGCCCAGCAGATCGTCGACCGCCTGGAAGGCGAGCCCGAGGTGGTAGCCGTACGCCTCCAGCGTGTCGGCCGTGCGGTCGTCCGCCCCGCCGAGCACCGCGCCGATGGAGACGGCGCAGGCCAGCAACGCGCCGGTCTTGTTGCCCTCCATCTCCAGGCACTCCTCGACGCTGACGCGCTCGCGGTGCTCGTACGAGATGTCCTGCGCCTGGCCGTCGATGAGCTTGCGGGTCGCGGTGGTCAGCCGACGTGTCGCACGGCCGGCCTCGACGGTGCCGAGTTCGAGCAGGATCTCGTTGGCGAGGGCGAACAGGGCGTCGCCGACGAGGATCGCCTGAGCCGGTCCGTGCACCTTCCACACGGTGTCGCGGTGGCGGCGCTGCTCGTCGCCGTCCATCAGGTCGTCGTGCAGCAGCGAGAAGTTGTGCACCAGCTCGACGGCCACGGCACCGGGGACGCCGACCTGGGGCGCGGCTCCGGCTGCCTCGGCGGACAGCAGCGCGAGCGCGGGACGCACGGCCTTGCCGCCGTCCCCGTCCGCGGGGCGCCCCTGCGCGTCGATCCAGCCGAAGTGGTACGCGGCGACGGTGTTCATGGGCGGTGCCAGCCGGTCCACGGCGGCACGCAGCACCGGCGTCGACATCGTCCGCCCGCGCTCCAGCAGCGCGGTGATGTCCACTCCCGCTGCGGTGTCATCAGCCGGGTTGGCCGAGTGCACAGTCGGCACGGTCTCTCCTCTTGTTCCAGTACTCAGGCTCATGCCGCCTCCTTGAGCGGATGTTCATGGGGGCGGCCGAGGGCCAAGAGCGCGGCGCCCGCGGCGCTGAAGCCGCTGCGTACGGCACTCTCCATGGTCGCGGGCCAGCCGGTGGCCGTCCACGCGCCCGCAAGGTACAGGCCCGGCGCGCGAGTGCGTGCGCCGGGGCGCAGCCTGCCGACGCCCGGACTCGGCGCGAAGGTCGCCGTCCGCTCCCGGGTGACGAAGAAGTCGCGTACCGCGGCGCCTCGCGTGGCGGGCAACAGGCGCTCCAGCTCGGGCAGATACCGTTCGCGCAGTTCGGCCACGGGGGCGTCGATCTCGTCCTCGGCCGCGGACTGGGACAGCGCCAGATACTGGCCGTCCGCGAACCCGGAGGCCTCGGTGCGGTCGAAGACCCACTGGACCGGGGTGCCGAGTGCGGCGAAGAAGGGCTGCCGCAGCACCTTGCGGTCGTAGAGGACATGGATGTTGAGGATCGGCGCGGTGCCGATGTCGAGCAGCCGGTCGGGGTCCTCCAGGGCCCCGTCCGGCAGCAGGGCATGGGCCTCGCGCTGCGGTACGGCGAGTACGACGGTGTCGGCCTCCAGCAGCTCGCCGTCCACCGCGACGTTCCAACGCCCCAGCTCCGCACGGGAGATGCCGCGGACCTTGGTGGAGAGCTCGGTGCGTACCCCGGCCGAGTCGAGTGCCTTGCCGGCCAGCGTGTCGTGCAGCTCTCCGAGCGGCACTCGGGCCCAGCCGATGTCGGCGGCGCCGGGCGCGGAGAGCAGTCCGGTCTTGAAGACCATCGCGGCGAGACCCATGGAGGCGTTCGGCGCGGTGGCGTTCAGCGTCGCCACGCCGACCAGGTCCCACAGTGCGTCGATGGCACGCTGCGACTGGCCGTGGCGGCCGAGCCAGGTCCCGAAGTCGATACCGTCCAGCGCCGGGTCGGCCGGGTCGAGTTTGCCGAGCGCGAGTGCGGCGCGCCCGACGCCCGCCCGCTCGGCGAGCGAGAGGTGCGGATAGCCGGCGAGGCTCGCCGCCAGGTGCAGCGGCACGGGCAGCGCGGTGCGGCGCAGCCGGCCAAGACGCGGGCCTTTCGCGCGTGCCACGTCCAGTACGGGCACGTCGAGCCGGTCCTGGAGCGGGGCGAGATGAGCGCCCCCGACCCGCTCGAGGAACCAGCGGTACGCGGTGCAGCAGCGCAGATACACATGCTGGCCGTTGTCGATCGTGAGGTCACCGCGGCGGAAGGAGAAGGCGAGGCCGCCCAGTCGCGGGCGGCCTTCGACCAGAGTGACGGCGACTCCCGCCTCGGCGAGTTGCAATGCCGCGGTGATTCCGGCGAGTCCCCCGCCGACCACCACAGCGTGCCGGGATCGCAGCTCGTCGTCCATCATGCGACCTCCCCTCGGACCGTTGCAGTCTGGGACGCCGCACCGGACCGGAGGGTTGCGCACCGGTTGTGCGTGTACGGCCGCATCAGACACGTCCCCGGAGCGTCTGCCGGGTGACATGGCGGGCGTCGAGTCCGGACAGGCCGCGCACGGCGACGTAGGCCTTCTCCCGTCCGGGCAGGGAGACGCGGCCGCGCAGCACCGCGTCGGGGTCGCGTTCGATGCGGTCCAGCAGGCGTCGGTAGATGCCGGCCATGGCGGCGACGCAGGCGCCGCTGCGCCGGTCGAGCATGGGCAGCAGACGGTAGCCCTCGGCGAAGAGGGTCCGGGCCCGGCGTACTTCGAAGTGGACCAGCCCGGCGAAGTCGGAACCGGGCGGCGGGGTGGCGCTGTGGAAGCCGGCGGAACAGCCGAACTTGGCCAGGTCGTCGCCGGGCAGATAGGTGCGTCCGTTGCCCGCGTCCTCGCGAACGTCCCTGAGGATGTTGGTGAGTTGGAGCGCGAGCCCCAGCGTGTCGGCGTACTCGGAGGCGCGCTCGGTACCGCGCGCGCCGGGCTGGGTACCGAACACGCCCAGCGAGAGCCGCCCGATCGCACCCGCGACGCACCGGCAGTAGACCTTGAGGTCGTCCCAGGTCTCGTAGGTCTCGCCGCGCACGTCCATCAGGACGCCGTCGATGAGCTCGTCGAGCCCGCCGAGCGGAAGCGGGAACCGGCGCGCCGCGTCGGTGAGGGCGACCGCGACGGGGTCGGTGTCGTCGTCGGCGATCTGGCCCGTGCGGATCCGCCCGAGCACCCCCCGGGTCCCCTCGAGGCGGTCCCGTTTGGCCTCCGGCGTGAGCGTGCCGTCACCAATGTCGTCGACGCGGCGCGAGAACGCGTACAGCGCCGACATGGCCCCCCGCTTGTCGGCCGGCAACAGCCTGATCCCGTAGGCGAAATTGCGCGCCTGCTGCCCGGTGACGGCCTCGCAGTAGCTGTACGCAGCCTGCACCGGAGCGGACATCTCCGTCGGTCCCTCCATGGTCCGGCTCACCCCTCTCTACGCGCTCTTCGCAAGACAGCTCCCACTTCACGCAGCAGATTGGCCTTGGCGGGCTTGGGCGGTCCGGGCAGAACGTCGTGGTCCGCGGCCGCGATCGCGGCGAGGGCGGCGCGCCCCCCGGCCACGAATCCGGCGAGCAGCAGCCGCAGTCTGCCGTGCACGCTGCCCACCAGCGGGGTGCCGTGATCGAGCAGCTGCCGGGCGCGTTCCGCCTCGAAGGCGACCAGCGCGCGCACGGACGCGCTGCCGGTGCTCGCAGCCAGGTCCTCCTCCGTGGCATGGAACCGCCGCATGTCCTCGGCGGGCAGATAGATCCGGTCGCGTCCCAGGTCCTCACTCACGTCCTGGAGGTGCTCGACGATCTGGAGCGCGGTGCACACCGCGTCGGAGCGGCGGACGCGCTCGGGGCTGGTGGTCCCGGTGATCTGCAGCACCAGCCTGCCGACCGGGTTGGCGGAGAGTTCGCAGTACGCGAGGAGCTCGTCGTAGGTCTGGTAGCGCCGCACCAGCTGGTCCTGGCGGTTGGCCTCGATCAGGCCGATGAAGGGCTCCGGAGTGAGCGAGCAGCGGCGCACGGCCGGCCGCAGTGCGCGCAGCAGCGGATGGCGCGGCGTGTCGTTGTCGGAGCCGGCGAAAACGCGGTGCAGATCTGCCTCGAAGGCGTCGAGCATCGCGAGCCGGTCGTCGGCCGCCGCGGGGTCGACGCCCAGGTGGCGGGCGTCCGCGCCGCCGGGTGCGAGGTCGCCGTCGCCGATGTCGTCGACAAGGCGGGCGTAGCCGTACACCGCCATCAGGTCGTCGCGCCACGCGCGCGGCAGGAAGAAGGGGGCCACGGGAAAGTTCTCGTCCGCGGCCTTGTCGAGGGTGGCGCGCGCGGATGTCGTTGTGGCGCGCGCGGGGGCATCGGGGCGCGCCTGCCGGGTGCCCGTCATCCGGGACTGCCCGCTGCGGGGACGGCGAAAGCCTCGCGGGCCTGGAGATTTTCCGTCATTGCCGTCACATCTCCCGTTCTACACTGCCGATCCAATCCATCCCATTTCGGACACGCCGCCGGTCCTCCCGACTGCGGGAGACCGCCTGGGGAGACCGCCCGGCGGACGGGATACCGAGGGGGTATCGCCCCACTTGCCGCGATTCAGCACTGGTACAGCTTACGTTGTACAACGCGTAGTGATACGTCGGGGTGTTGCGCGCATTACAAGAACACTCCAATCTTGTCCAACCTTCCACCAGGGCCCGGGAATTGACCTTCACTTGACGATCCGGGCCTTCTTGTCGGCTCACGGCGAGCGGCGCTGTCCCTCCAGAGACGCAGAAGGCCCCCGTCGGGATGCAGCGACGGGGGCTTTCTTCGGGAGAATTCCTGGATCTTCGCGATCCGGCTACTTACCCGTTTCCTTCTCGTACGCCTTGAGGACCTCGTCGGTCGGGCCGTCCATCAGCAGCTCGCCCTTCTCCAGCCACAGAACGCGGTCGCAGGTGTCCCTGATCGAACCGAGGCTGTGACTGACGAGGAAGACCGTGCCCGCCTCCTTGCGCAGCTCGCGGATGCGCTCCTCGGAGCGTCTTTGGAACTTGCGGTCGCCGGTGGCCAGCGCCTCGTCGATCATCAGGACGTCGTGGTCCTTGGCCGCGGCGATCGCGAACCGCAGCCTGGCGCCCATGCCGGAGGAGTACGTGCGCATGGGCAGGGTGATGAAGTCACCCTTTTCGTTGATGCCGGAGAAGTCGACGATGTCCTGGTAGCGGTCGCGGACCTCCTCGCGGGTCATGCCCATGGCCAGCCCGCCGAGGATGACATTGCGCTCGCCGGTCAGGTCGCCCATCAGCGCCGCGTTCACACCGAGCAGGGAGGGCTGGCCGTCGGTGTAGACCTTGCCGCTCTCCGTCGGCAGCAGGCCTGCTATGGCCCGCAGCAGGGTCGACTTTCCGGAGCCGTTGGTGCCGATCAGGCCGATCGCCTCGCCGCGGTAGGCGGTGAAGGAGACGCCCCGTACGGCGTGCACCTTGCGCACACCGCGCGACTCGCCCTTGTCCCGTCGCAGGATGCGGCTCAGCGCGGCGGTGGCGCTGCCCTTGCCGCCGCTGCCGCCGTGCACCCGGTAGACGATGTGCACATCGTCGGCGATGACGGTCGGGACACGTCCCAGAATCTTGTCTTCAGCCACGGCCGTACCGTTCCTCAGCCTTCCAGAAGTACACGAACCCCAAGACGCCGAACAGAATCGCCCAGCCGATCGCGAACGCCCAGACGTGCGGCGGCAGGTTCTCGGATCCGTAACCGTCGATGAGCCCGAAACGGATGAGATCCATATAGATGGCCGCCGGGTTCCACTGCAGCACATCGGCGATCCATGCCGGCTTGCCCTCGAGCATCAGCGGGATGGAGAACATCACGCCGGACGCGTACATCCACGTCCGCATGATGAACGGCATCAGCTGGGCGAGGTCGGGGGTGTTGCTGCCCAGCCTCGCCATCATCAGCGCGAGTCCGGTGTTGAACACGAACTGGAGGGCCAGCGCCGGAATGATCAGCAGCCAGGACAGCGACGGATAGCTGCCGAAGGCGATCGCGATCACGAACAGAACGATCATCGAGAACAGCAGCTGCTGGAGCTGCTGGAGCGCGAAGGAGATCGGCAGGGACGCCCGCGGGAAGTGCAGTGCCCGCACAAGGCCGAGATTGCCCGAGATCGCCCGGACACCCGCCATCACCGAACTCTGGGTGAAGGTGAAGACGAAGACACCCGTCACCAGGAACGGAATGAAGACCTCGTTGGAGATCCCTTTCTTCGTCCCCAGGATCAGCGCGAAGATCAGGTAGTAGACGAGCGCGTTGAGCAGTGGGGTCGCCACCTGCCACAGCTGGCCCAGCTTCGCCTGGCTGTACTGGGCCGTCAGCTTGGCCTGCGAGAAGGCCAGGATGAAGTGGCGCCGGCTCCACAGCTGCCTGATGTACTCGACGAGCCCCGGCCGGGCACCGCTCACCGACAGGCCGTACTTGGCGGCGAGATCCGCCGAGGACGCGCCGTCGTCGGGAGATGGCGGGGCGCTCATTACGATCACACCACCGTCATGGGTTGTGTCAGTCACAAGTTGAAACTTTCGTGTTCAAGATGCGCGGCAGTTCGGGGCGCGGCTTCGGGCTCGCCGCGTCCCGAGGTACGTCCGATGGTCTCAGAACCGAGCTTGTCAGATGACTGGAGGTCGGCCCAGTCGGGTGAGCCGCCATACCGTACGCCACTTCATGGGCCGGCGGGGACCGCACGGGGTCCCCCAGCCCTCCTTGAAGCCGGAGAACCAGGCCTTCAGGGCGGGCAGCGAGGGGCGGCGCAGGAGCGTGAGGAGCACCCAGACACCGAGGTAGACGGGGATCAGGGGTGCGGGCAGATTCCGGCGGGCCAGCCAGACCCGGTTGCGGGCCACCATCCGGTGGTAGACCGCATGCCGGGACGGGGGCATCGTCGGGTGGAACAGCACCATGTCCGAGCGGTAGTCGATCGCCCACCCTGCGTCCAGCGCCCGCCAGGCGAGGTCCGTCTCCTCATGGGCGTAGAAGAACTCGTCGGGCAGCGCGCCGACCTCGGCGAGCACCTTCGTACGCACGGCGTTGGCGCCGCCGAGGAAGGTCGTCACGCGCGAGGAGCGCATCGGGTCGGAGGCGCGCAGCCGCGGGACGTGACGGCGCTGGGTGAGCCCGGTCTCCGGGTCGGCGATGCGGAAGCTGACGATGCCCAGCTTCGGGTCGGCCTCGAAGGCCTCGCGCACCAGACGGGCGGTGTCGGTGTTCGGCAGCAGGCCGTCGTCGTCAAGGAAGAGCAGCACGTCGACGCCGGAGCCGGACGGGCCGAAGGCCTCGATGCCGACGTTGCGGCCGCCGGGGATGCCCAGGTTCTCAGGCAGCTCCACGGTGCGTACACCTTCGGGGACATCGGTCACGGGGGCGCCGTTGCCGACGACGACCACCTCGATAGGGTCGCCGTCCTGCTTGGCGACCGAATCGAGGAGGGCGCGCAGATCGTCGGGGCGGTTGCCCATCGTGATGATGACCGCGCCGAGCTTCATCGGGCTACTCACTTGAGCCTGCTGGAGGCGAGGATGGACACCAGGTGCAGCAGCGTCTGGAGCAGCGCGATGCCGGCAAGCACGGCGACGCCGAGGCGCGAGAAGAACAGGTCGCCCCGGACCGCGTCCAGGACGGCGAGCACCAGGATGAGCAGGGACGCCTCGATGCCGAGGACGAGCCGGTGGAACTTCAGCGCCGCGGCGGCCCGGCGGGCCAGTGCCATGCCGGACGAGCGCGGCTCGGCCGCCGCCTCCTTGACCGGCGGCAGCCCGCCCTGGTGGCGGGCGACCCCGACCAGATCGGTCTCGGCCTTGATCAGGATCGCGCCGAGCGCGGCGAGGGTGCCGAGGAAGGCCCACAGCCAGTCGATCCGTCCGGGGCCCCACAGGTCGGCGGCGCGCAGGCCGAAGCCGACCAGGACCGCCGCGTCGCACAGGTAGGCACCGACGCGGTCCAGGTACACGCCAGAGAGCGAGAACTGCTTCTTCCAGCGGGCGACCTCGCCGTCGACGCAGTCCAGCAGCAGATAGAGCTGGACCGCCACGACGCCGAGGACCGCGCCCCAGATGCCCGGCACAAGCAGGGCGGGGGCTGCGAGGACACCGCAGAGGGTCATCAGGTACGTCAGCTGGTTCGGCGTGACGTTGGTGGTGACCAGCAGGCGGGTTATGCGCAAGGAGATCTCGCGCATGTACAGGCGGCCGCCCCAGTGCTCGCCGCTTCGCCGGTCCTTCACTCCCTCCGGGTGAACGACCGGACGGAGTTCAGCTACTGATGGTCTTGGCATAGTCGGCGTACGCGTCCCTGATCTGATCGGTGGTGAGGTCAAGGTGCTCGAGGATGGTGAAGCGGCCCGGACGGGTCTGTGGTGCGTACTCCACGGCCTCGACGAACTCGCCGATGGAGAACCCGATTTCCTCGGGCAGCACCGGCAGGCCGTGTCTGCGCAGCACCTCGGCGAAGAGTCCCGCCTTGTCGCGGGCCCCCCGCAGATGCATGGCGAACGCGGCACCCAGGCCGACCTGCTCGCCGTGGCTGGCGGCCCGCTGGGGGTGGAGCAGGTCGAAGGCGTGGCTGATCTCGTGGCAGGCACCGGACGCGGGCCGGGTGTCCCCGCTGATCGAGATCGCGATGCCGGTCAGCACCAGGGACTCGGCGAGCACGGTGAGGAAGTCGTCGTCGCCGACGCCTCCGGGGTGGCGCAGTACGGCCTCGCCGGCGGTGCGGGCCATCGCGGCGGCGAGGCCGTCCACCGGCTCCGCGTTGACCTTGTGGGACAGCTCCCAGTCCGCGATCGACGAGAGGTTGGAGATCGCCTCGCCGATGCCGGAACGTACGAAACGGACCGGGGCCTCCCGGATCACATCGAGGTCGATGACGATCGCGATCGGGTTCGGGACCCCGTAGGAGCCGCGGCCGTTGTCGTTGTCCAGCGTTGCGACCGGCGAGCACAGACCGTCGTGCGAGAGGTTCGTGGCGACGGCCACCATCGGCAGACCGACCCGCGCCGCGGCGTACTTCGCCACATCGATGATCTTGCCGCCGCCGAGGCCGACCACGGCGTCGAAGCGCTTGCCCTTGATGTCGTCGGCGAGCTTGACCGCGGAGTCGATGTTGCCGTCGGCGATCTCGAACCAGGTCGCGCCCGGGAGCACCGGTGAAAGCCGCTCGCGCAGCGCCTGGCCGGAGCCGCCGCTGATCGCGATCGCCAGCTTGCCGGAACCGGAGATCCGCTGGTCGGCGAGCAGGCCGGCCAGGTCGTCCAGCGCGCCGGCGTTGATGTCGACGACGACCGGGGACGGGATGAGCCGGGTCAGTACAGGCACGCGATCTCACGGCCCTTCGCGAGGTCGTCATGGTTGTCGATCTCGACCCACTTGACGTCCCCTATGGGGGCCACATCCACGGTGAAGCCGCGGTTGACGAGCTCCTGGTAGCCGTCCTCGTAGTAGAGGTCGGGGTCACGCTCGAATGTGGTCTTCAGCGCGTCCGCGAGCGCCTCGGCGGCCTCGGCCTCGATGAGGGTGACGCCGATGTACTCACCGGTGGCGGTGGCCGGGTCCATCAGCTTGGTGATCCGCCGGACGCCCTTGTGGCCGTCCGTGATCACCTTCATCTCCTCGTCGGCGAGCTGCTTCACCGTGTCGAGGGCGAGGATGATCTTCTGGCCGTTACCGCGGGCGTCGAGCAGGGTCCGCTCGACGGATACCGGGTGGACGGTGTCGCCGTTGGCGAGGATCACACCCTGCTTGAGCACGTCACGGGCGCACCACAGGGAGTAGGCGTTGTTCCACTCCTCGGCCTTGTCGTTGTCGACGAGGGTGAGCTTCAGGCCGTACTTCGCCTCCAGGGCGGCCTTGCGCTCGTAGACGGCCTCCTTGCGGTAGCCGACGACGATCGCGGCCTCGGTGAGCCCGATCTCGGCGAAGTTCCCGAGGGTGAGGTCGAGGACGGTGGTGTCCCCGTCAACCGGCACGAGGGCCTTCGGAAGCGTGTCGGTGTAAGGGCGAAGACGCCGTCCGGCACCGGCTGCCAGTACGAGGCCGATCATGCGGGTTCTCCTTCGTCATGTACGGCGGGTGCGGCGGAGGACACCCAGAAGCGGATGCTCTCCACCAGCACCACGAGTGCGACGGCCACAGCGAGGGCCGTCAGCGCGGTGGTGAAGTCTGTGTCGGTGACCAGTGCGGCGAGCAGCGCGACTGCCAGGGCCCGCCCCTCGTGCCCGCCGATCGCCCGCACCAGCCAGTGCGGGGGCGCACCGGTACCGCCGCGGATGCGGTACACCGTGTCGTAGTGATGGTAGGCGACGGCCGCCACCAGGCCGAAGGCCGCGGGCAACGCCCCGTTCACCTCGGCGCGGGCGGCGAGCGCCAGAACGGTGCCGTATTCGGCGGCCCGGAACACCGGCGGGACGAGCCAGTCGAGGGCGCCCTTGAGGGGGCGGGCGACCGCGAGCGCCGAGGTGGCGGCGTACACCACGGCGGCGAGGACCGGCCAGATGGAGCCGTAGTCCGAGAGGGCCGCGGCAGCCACCAGGACCGCGCCGCCCGCCAGCGCGATCGCAGGCGGCAGCAGCGCCGGGAGCTTCCGCGCGGCCGCCTTGAACCGGTGCGCGAGGCTTTCGGCGAGCGGGCCGGAGTCGGCGAGGTCCGCGAGCGCCTGAGCGGCACGGTCCGTCCGGCGGGCCTTGCGGGTCAGCGAGCGCAGGACACGGCCCGCCGTGGTGTACGTCGCGGCGAAGGCACAGCCGATCAGCAGGGCGTAGAAGACGATCCGGGGCGTGGTCACGGCCGTCAGCACGGCGATCATGGCCCAGCGCTCGCCGATGGGCAGCACGATCATCCGGCGGACCCAGACCGTCCAGCCGACCCTGTCGAGCTTGTCGGACAGGGCGGCGGTGGGGCTTGTGTTGGAGACCGCGTCGTGGTTCGCCTCGTTGAAGGAGAAGTCCACGACATGGCGGCAGGTCTGCAGCACCATCGCGCCCAGTGCCAGCGCCCATACGTCGTCGCCACCGCGGGCGGCGCCGAGGGCGAGGCCCGCGTAGTACGCGTACTCCTTGGCGCGGTCGAAGGTCGCGTCCAGCCAGGCGCCCATCGTCGAGTACTGCAGCGAGTAGCGGGCGAGCTGCCCGTCGGTGCAGTCCAGGACGAAGGAGAAGAGCAGCAGCAGGCCCGCCGCGATGTAACCGGCGCGGGTGCCGGTGCCAGCGGCGGTTGCCGCTATCAGCGCCGTGAGCAGTGAGGCGGTGGTGACCTGGTTGGGGGTCAGCCCGCGGCGGGCGCACCAGCGGGCGAGATAGCGGGAGTACGGGCTGATGCAGAAGGTCGTGAAGAAGCCGTCCCGTGCCTTCACGGCGGAGCGCAGCCGTATGGCCTCGTCGTCGACCGCCTCGACGGCCTGCCGGGCCTCGTTGCGGGCCTGAGGGTCACCGGGAACGCTCGCGACGAGCGATCCCAGCTCCGGCCGGTGCACGGCGGTGCCCTCGGCGTCGAGCGCGTCGGCGAGCGCGTCGGGCACCACGGCCGTCCCGGCGGCACCGGGCCGCACCGCGGCCCGGACGGCGGACAGGGCGTCGTCCGATGCGCCACCGGGCGGTGTGGGTCCGGTCACGTCGGTGCCCACCGTGGCCGCGAGGGCCCGGGTCAGCGCGGCCCGCGCCGCGGGCCGCACCGTCAGCGCGCCCGAGACCGCGGCCGCGGGAAAGCGGGGGTCGGTCAGCGCGAGGCGCAGGGCGTGCACGTGCCCGACGAAATGCGGGTCGACGACGGCTACGCGGTCGGCCCCCGGCACGGCGGCGATCAGCGCCGAGACGTCCTCGGCGCGGGAGGCGACCCGTACGTCGAAGCCCAGCGACCGCAGATCGCCCTCGAGCGACGATCCGGGTACCGGCGGACCGGTGAGGATGGCGGTCGGCAGACGAACTCACTCCTTGGAGCTGAGGGTGCGGGTGCGCGGCGGCTCGGCCCGTATACGGGCGGCGGCTCGTCGGCAGAGGCTATCGGATGTACGCAGGCGGGAGTTCACTGGCCGTTTACGCCCCGCTCGGCATGGCCGCGGGCCTCGCTGCGCCCGCGGAGATCATCATCGTCGATCGGTACCTCACCCCACAAACCAAGGCTGCTCACCACATAGGCTGGCGGTCATGACTTGGCTGATCACAGGTGGAGCGGGGTACATCGGCGCGCATGTG
This sequence comes from Streptomyces sp. CA-135486, assembly GCF_050936555.1. NCBI lineage: Bacteria > Bacillati > Actinomycetota > Actinomycetes > Kitasatosporales > Streptomycetaceae > Streptomyces > Streptomyces sp. CA-135486. The sequence continues at coordinate 2,976,532 of NZ_JBNJMM010000002.1, read as the reverse complement.
GCGCGGGCCATGACGGCGGCGGGCGAGCGGGTCGTGGTGCTCGACGACATCTCGTCGGGCGTCGCCGAGCGGCTGCCGCCGGAGGTCACGCTGGTGCGCGGGGCGATCCTGGACCGGGAGCTGCTCGACCGCACGCTCGCGGAGCACTCGGTGACCGGTGTCGTACATCTCGCGGCGAAGAAGCAGGTCGGCGAGTCCGTCGAGCAGCCGCTGCGCTACTACCGGGAGAATGTGCACGGCCTGACCGTGCTGCTGGAGGCGGTCGTCGCGGCCGGTGTGCACAGCTTCCTGTTCTCCTCGTCGGCGGCGGTGTACGGGGTGCCCGAGATGGAGCTGATCCCCGAGTCCGCTCCGTGCGAGCCGATCAATCCGTACGGCGAGACCAAGCTGGCGGGCGAGTGGCTGGTACGGGCCACGGGCCGGGCGCACAACCTGTCCACGGCCTGTCTGCGCTACTTCAATGTGGCGGGCGCCGGCGAGCCGGAGCTGGCCGACACCGGAGTGTTCAACATCATCCCGATGTTCTTCGACCGGATCAGCCGCGGTGAGGCCCCGCGGATCTTCGGCGCCGACTATCCGACCCCGGACGGCACGTGCATCCGGGACTACATCCATATCGCGGATCTGGCCGACGCCCATCTCGCCGTGGCCCGCAGGCTCGCCGAGCAGGACGGTGCCGGGGATCTGACGGTCAACATCGGCCGTGGGGTCGGTGTGTCGGTGCGCGAGCTCGCCGATCTGGTGGCGGAGATCACGGGGTTCGGCGAGGAGCCGGTGATCGAGCCGCGCCGTCCCGGCGATGCCGCGAAGGCTGTCGCCTCGGTCGATCTGATCGCCAAGGAGCTGGGCTGGACAGCCTCGCGCGGGGTGCGCGAGATGGTCGAGTCGGCCTGGCAGGGCTGGTGCCTGCGGCACCCTCGAGCCGAGGTGAGCTGATCTTGTCAGCGTCCTGACCTGCGGATCGTTTCCGCAGGTCAGGCGATATGACAACGGTGTTCAGTGCCGTGTTGCCCGATACCCCCCACCCGTAGTTGACTGAGGTCTCGGCAGTCACTTCCGACGACCAGGGAGGCATCCTTCATGGGGGCTGGGCACGACCACGGGCATTCGCACGGCGGACCGCCGCCGACCGCCACCGCGGCCGCTGCCTACACGGGACGGCTGCGCATCGCGCTGTGCATCACGCTGGGCGTGATGGTGCTGGAGATCGTCGGCGGCGTCCTGTCCGACTCCCTCGCCCTGATCGCCGACGCCGCCCATATGGCCACGGACGGCGTGGGCCTGGCGATGGCGCTGCTGGCGATCCACTTCGCCGGCCGCCCCGCCGCCGGGAACCGTACGTTCGGCTATGCGCGCGCCGAGATCCTGGCCGCGCTCGCCAACTGTCTGCTCCTGCTCGGCGTCGGCGGTTATCTCCTGTACGAGGCGGTGCAGCGCTTCATCACTCCTGCCGAGACCCGGGGCGGCCTGACGATCGCGTTCGCCGTGGTCGGTCTGATCGCCAACATGGTCTCGCTCTCACTGCTGGTGCGCGGCCGGCAGGACAGCCTCAATGTGCGCGGGGCGTATCTGGAGGTGCTCGCGGACGCCCTCGGCTCGTTCACCGTGCTGGTCTCGGCCGGCATCATCCTCGCCACCGGCTGGCTGCCCGCCGACCCCATCGCGTCCCTGGTCATCGGGCTGATGATCGTGCCGCGTACCTGGAAGCTGCTGCGCGAGACGCTCAACGTCCTGCTGGAGGCGGCCCCGAAGGGCGTGGACATGGGCGAGGTGCGGGCGCACATAGTGGCGCTGCCGGGCGTGGAGAACGTGCACGATCTGCATGCCTGGACCATCACCTCCGGGATGCCGGTGCTCTCCGCGCATGTAGTGGTCAGCCAGGACGTCCTGAACGCGGTCGGGCACGAGAAGATGCTGCACGAACTGCAGGGGTGCCTGGGGGACCACTTCGATGTGGAGCACTGCACGTTCCAGCTGGAGCCGGTCGGCCATGCGGAACACGAGGCCAAGCTCTGTCACTGAAGGTGTTTTGGTGACACACCGACAGGCACGATCAGCTGTCGAGCGGCCTTCGGCGTCCGGGGCGCGGGAGCGGACATGCCGGTGTGACTGCCGAAGTGCGGACAAGCCGCTTTTGTACGGCAGACTGGGCAGGCCCGCAGGGCCGAGGACCGATGCGAAGGATGGTTATGCCGACCTCACCAGCCACCACGGCGAACAGTTCGTCGAACGGCACCCCCCAAGCGCCCCCAGCGATCCTGCTCGAGCTGGTCGACGAGCACGGCAACACCATCGGCACGGCGGAGAAGCTGGCCGCGCATCAGGCACCCGGTCAGCTGCACCGGGCGTTCTCCGTATTCCTCTTCGACGAGCTCGGGCGGCTGCTGCTGCAGTGCCGGGCGCTCGGCAAGTACCACTCCCCCGGCGTCTGGTCGAACACCTGCTGCGGCCACCCCTACCCCGGCGAGGCCCCCTTCGTGGCGGCCGCGCGGCGTACGCACGAGGAGCTCGGGACCTCGCCCTCGCTGCTCGCCGAGGCGGGCACGGTCCGCTACAACCACCCGGACCCGAGCTCGGGCCTGGTGGAGCAGGAGTACAACCACCTCTTCGTGGGGCTGGTGCAGGCTCCGCTGCGGCCGGACCCGGAGGAGGTCGGCGAGACGGCCTTCGTCACGCCAAAGGAGCTTGCCGACCGGCATGCGCAGGCCCCGTTCTCGGCGTGGTTCATGACCGTGCTGGACGCGGCGCGTCCGGCGATCAGAGAGCTCACGGGGCCGTCCAGCGGCTGGTGAACCAGCCGGGAAGTGCTGGGAGGAGCCGCCCGGCAGGGCGCTCTACAGGGGCGCGGTGCCGTCGGTCGGACGCAGCGGCAGCGCGGCCCAGATGATCTTTCCGCCACTAGCGGTGTGCTCGACGTCGCAGGTCCCGCCCGCCTCAAAGGTGATCTCCCGTACGAGCAGCAGACCGCGGCCGCCGGTCTGCGCGTAGTCCCTCTCCAGCGCCTTGGGACGGTAGGGGTGGTTGTCCTCCACGGACACCCGGACCCACTCCGTGCCGATGGCCACCTCCACGGCGATCTCGGGCGAGAGCAGGGCCGCGTGCCGTACGGCGTTGGTCACCAGCTCGGAGACGATCAGCAGCAGCCCCTGAACGAGGTCGTCATGGACGGGGACGCCCTGACGATTCAGCAGATCCCGCACGGCATGCCGGGCCTGTGGGACGGACACATCGACCGCGGGAGCGGTGAATCGCCACACACCCTCGTACGACAGTGGCCGGACCGGGACGCTCCCGCGGCTCTCCATAGTCCGGCACCACCCTCGGCTCGATCGCCACTGACCATCGAGTAATAAGTGTTGAGAGCCGGTTGGTCCGCACCGAGCGGCTGACCAGAAATCACCGTATATCGACGTCTTCTGTCCGCCCATGTATGCCTGCGTCAGTTGTGGGCCCCTTCTTGATCGTAGGTTCGACCACGCCAGATAGCATCCGGCGCATGGAGCCGCAGCTGGAGCACTCTGTCGCAGACGGGATCGCCACCGTCGTCATCAGCAACCCCGCCAAGCGCAACGCCATGACGGCGGACATGTGGCGGGCGCTGCCCGGGCTGCTCGGGGAGCTGGCCGCGGACCGCGAGGTGCGGGCGCTGGTACTGACGGGCGCGGGCGGGACGTTCTGCGCGGGCGCCGACATTTCCACGCTGCGTGAGCCGGGCGACGAGCAGCAGTCGCTCGCGGTACGTGCCGAGGAGGCCTTGGCGGTCTTTCCCAAGCCGACGCTCGCGGCCGTGCGCGGCTACTGCGTAGGAGGCGGCAGCCAGCTGGCCGCGGCCTGCGATCTGCGGTTCGCCGCCGAGGGCGCGCTCTTCGGCGTCACTCCGGCGAAGCTCGGGATCGTGTATCCGGCGTCGTCGACACGACGGTTGGTCTCGCTGGTGGGACCCTCGGCCGCCAAGTACCTGCTCTTCTCGGGCGAGTTGATCGATACGGAGCGGGCGCTGCGCACGGGCCTGGTGGACGAGGTGCTGCCTGGGGGTGAACTCGACAAGCGGGTGGCCGAGTTCACCCGGGTGCTGGTTTCGCGCTCGCTGCTCACACAGGCGGCCGCCAAGGAGTTCGCGACGGGCCGGACCGATCGGGACGCGCACTGGGTGGAGCAGGCGCGCGGCAGCGGCGACACCGCGGAGGGGGTCGCCGCCTTCCTGGAGCGGCGCGCGCCGCGTTTCACCTGGTCCTCATGACCGTAGTCATCACTTCTCCATAGCCTGCAGAGTCGGCCCCATCACGCGCCATCCGCCGTACTGACAGCAGGGCGGTCCTGACCTGGGATCAATTTCGTGGCCGAACCGCTGACCGAAGGTGCCCGCGTGGCTAGCATGAAACCTCAATTCGCTTGCGCGACAGGGGGAACGCCTGTGCTCGAGATCGATGCGCTGCTCGACCAGATCGTGCCGGCAGCCGAAGCGGCGGTCGTCGCCTACGGCATGAGTGTGCTGACCAGGGCCCAGGACGAGACGGCAGGGGCGACCGTACGGCTGGGGCAGCGGCTGCTCGCCAGGCTCCTGAACCGGGGCGCCGACGCCGACCCCGTTCGAGTCACCGTCGCCGGCCTGGCGGACGCGGGCGCGGACCCGGACATGCTCGCCTTGCGGCGCGCGGAGTTGAGGGTCGCGCTGCGGGAGGCGCTCAGGGAATCCCCAGGCCTTGCCGATGAGCTCAGGGCGCTGCTGCCGGAGCGTCCCGCCGTCCAGGCCGACGGCGAGCGCAGCGTCGCCCTCGCCGGAAACAACTCAGGGATCATTTCCACCGGCGACGGTGCGAAGAACACCCTGCACCAGTGAGTGGCGGGCCCGGTCTGCAGAAGCCGGACCCCGCCGAGCACAAGCCCGACCAGTCGGGCGGCGATCGGTCGGGCGGCGATCGGTCGGTGACCATGGACGGTGACAACTACGGCATCGTGAGCACCGGCGACAACGCGAACAACGTGCTCATCCTTCCCGCAGCGCGCCCCGCCGAGAACTCGCTGGCCGGGAAGGCCAATCTGCTCGCGGACAGGGTCAGTGGCTTCCTGAAGCGTGAGGAGGAGCAGCAGCGATTATGGGATCCGGCCCCGCTGCCTGTGCGCTGGCGACCGGCACCTCCGGCGTTGACCGGCCGCCGGAACAGCATCCTCGACGTCCCGGCCGAGGCGGCGGCCGCTCTCCCGCTGGACCTGACCGGTCCGCTGGAAAACATCGCGGCTGTCTACGAGGGGACAAAACCCGGCAGACTGATGGTGCTGGGCCGGGCGGGCTCGGGGAAGACCATCCTGATCCGGCGTTTCGCAAGGGCCCGGCTGGAAGCTCGCACTCCAACCGGTGAAGCACCGGTACCGGTGATCTTCAGCCTGGGATCGTGGAATCCCACCACCACTCCACTGCGGGACTGGCTGATCGACCGGCTGGAGCGGGACCACCCCTTTCTGGCCGGGGTCGGCCCCGACGGATCGACGTGGGCCGCCGCTCTGGTCGGTGCCGACCGCGTGCTGGCGATCCTGGACGGGTTCGACGAGATCGCCGACGGCCTGCACGAGGACGCGCTGCTGGACCTCAGAGCCACCACCGTGCCGCTGCTGATCACGAGTCGCCGCGCCGAACTCGAGGCCGCCGTGGGAACAACCGCGCTCTTCGCCGGTATCGAACTGACCGACCTCACCCTCGACGACTCCGCCAACTACCTGCTGTACGCGACCAATACGCCCGCCCCCGACACAACCCCCTGCGACGGCACGGACACCACCACCCCGACCGGGTGGGAGTACGTCCTGAACACGTTGCGCCGTCACCCCGGCAAACCGACCTGCGCCAATCTCGCCGCTGTGCTGACCACCCCTCTGATGGTCACACTCGCCCACACTGTCTACGCATCCGGCCGCGATCCGGTGAAGCTGCTGGAAATCAAGGAGTTCAGCACCCGAGGAGCCCTTGAAGACCATCTCCTGGACAACTTCATCCCCACCGCCTACGACCGCTTTCTCAGCAACCGCCCCGCCGCGAAACGCCGGCCCTGGCGCGCCGAACGCGCCCGCCACTGGCTCGGCTACCTCGCCACACACCTGAAGGAGCTCGACACACACGACATCGAATGGTGGCGACTGGGAACCTCCATGAGCCTCTCTTCGCGCATGCTCGTCTCAGGGGTCACGAGCGGGCTCGTGTCAGGGACCATGCTCGGACTCGTCTACGGGCTCACGAGCGAGCCCAAAGAGGCATTCGTCAACGTGCTTCTGAACGTGCTGGGGATCGGGCTGACCTTCGGGCTCATGCACGGATTCGGGTCAAACCTCAAGGCCGGCGGCGCATTTGAACCGTCGCGCATGCGCATACAGATCCGCGGCGGGTCGAAGAGAGTGAAGGAGAGTTTCCTCCCCAGAATTCGGGGCGGACTCGCGGGCGGGCTGGTCTTCGGGGTCGTGTTCGGGCTCGGAATGGCGGTCTATGCGGGTCTCCTGGCTTACCCCTGGACCGTGATCGCCTCAGTGTTCGGGAGCTGGCTCGTGGCCGGGCTCGCGCTCGGGCTGGCGGTCGGGCTCATACTCGCGCTCATGGCCGGGCTTGAGGCTCTCATCGAGACTAAATCCTCGGTCAGCCCGTCGGACCTGTTGAACACGAACCGCACGACCGTGCTCGCCCAAGTGCTCGCGGTCGGGCTGGCGCTCGGGCTCGGGTTCGGGATCGTCGTCGCGCTCGTGAACGGGTTCGCACTCGGTGTCACCAGCGGACTCGCGAGCGGGCTCGTGGTCGGGCTCGGGGTCGGCACGTTGACCGCTTGGGGCCGGTGGGTGGTCCTGGTCCGCGTCTGGCTACCCCTGACGGGGCGGCTCCCGTGGGCCGTGAACGCCTTCCTGGACGACGCCTACCAACGAGGCGTGCTGCGCCAGGTCGGCGCGGTCTACCAGTTCCGCCACGCGCGGCTCCGGGATCGCCTGGCCGAGGTCTACGAGCAACACGAACAGTCGACGGCAGGTGGTCGCTGATGGGTGTCAGGCACCGCACGGCACGCAGCACAAGGAGGTACGGGGCCGGAGTCGCCCTTGGAATCGCGGCGACCGTGACAGCCGCGGTCGGAATCGTGGGGGCGTCAGGCTCCCCAACCGCTTCCGCTCAACCGGTTTCGCTCACGCTGCACTACACCTGCGCATTTGCGGGCCTCGGCAACCAGCCCGTGACGATGGAGCTCGAATCGGATATCCCGAATTCGATCAAAGTCGGCAAGGCCAGCCCGAAATCCGCCCTGGACGGAGTGGCGACGGTGGGTGCGAGCTTCACGCAATTGGCCGCCCTGGCCGGCGCGAAGACCCTTGAGGGCTCGTTGGACGGGAACGCCACGGTGACCGCACCGCAGGGCAGCATCCCCCTGACCGTGCCCATGACGATCCCCAGGACCACCATCCCGGCGTCCGGTTCCTTCGACGTCACCGCCAAGGGCACCGCGCCCTCCGTCACCTTCAGCCGACCGGGCAACGCGAAGGTCACCGTCGGCGACCTCACTTTGCACCTCACCCCGAGGGACGCAAACGGCAACACGACCGCCGTGGGCACGATCAACGCACCCTGCACACTGGACCACGGGCAGAACACGGTCCTGCAGTCGCTCGTCATCACGGAGCCGGTGAAGGCAACGGCGACGACGACCGGCGAGGCCTCCTCCGGGACGACCGGCGGGACCGGTTCCGGAGCGACCGGAGGCGGGACCGGTTCCGGAACCGCCGGCGGGACGACCACAGGCCCGCGGCCCGGAGCAGGGTCCGGCCGTTCGACGTCGGGTACGTCGGGTACGTCAGGTACGCCGAGTGCGGCAGCACACAGCTCGACCGGGTCCGCACCCCGCGCCCCGACCGCTTCGCAAGGAGCACCGACCGTCGACAGGGCACAGGACGATGCGACCAGCCCCGCCGACGACAACACGGCCGATGACCTGGACCCCAAGAATCCGATCGTGCTGACAATGGGCGTCCTCGTCGCGGGCGGCGCCGCCGCCGTTGTCGGTTTCGGCTCACGGCTGAGGAAGCACCACTCCGGCGGCGCGGACGACTGAGCTTGATCTTTGATTTCCGTCCGTCCGTTGCTGGTGCGGACCCGGGGGTTCACTCCATACCGACCAGTCGGTAACGTGCTCGCATGAGCTCTCTGCCCGCGCGCGCCGGCCGCCGCTGTCACAACGCCCTCAACCCGTTGCACTCGACGGTCTACTTCTCGCCCGACTTCGCGAAGGAGCTCGCGCAGATCGGCATCGAGGACACGGACGCCGCCTACTTCGCCGGGCGCGGCGCCGCGATGGGCGCGGTGGGGCCGGGGACCGTCGCCGCGGCCTTCTACAACTTCAACCACGAGCTGGTCGCCCGGCATCTGCCCGCCGTCTGGGACATCGCATCGCCCCAGGCCGTGCTCGAAGCCCGTTTGCGTGCCGTCGACAGCACCCTGCGGCGGCTGCTCGGCGAAGAGATGATCGCCTCCAAGGAGCTGGCGGAGGCGGCACGGCTCGCGCTGAACGCCGCCGAGGCGTGCACCCGGCACGCCCGGCCGCTGTATGCCGCGCACGCCGATCTGGCGGTCCCGGATGAGCCGCATCTGGCGTACTGGCATGCCGCGACCCTGCTGCGCGAGCACCGCGGCGACGGCCATCTCGCCGCGCTGCTCTCCGCCGGGCTCGACCCGCTGGAGGCGCTGGTGAGCCACACCGCGACGGGCAAGGGCATGGCCGTGCGCTGGATTCTGGCCACGCGCGGCTGGCGACGCGCCGACTGGGAGGCGGCCCAGGAACGGCTGCGCGAACGTGGAGTGCTGGACGCCGAGGGCGAGTTGACCGAGGAGGGCCTACGGCTGCGGGCTGAGGTCGAGGAGCAGACGGACCGCATCGACCTCGCACCGTACGCGCATCTGGGGGCGGAAGGCGTCGAGCGGCTGACCGAGCTCGGGCGCGGATTCCTGCTGGCCGCAGTGGCCGCCGGCGCGTTCCCCGCGGACCTCAGCGGCAAGGGCTGACGTTTACCGGCTCTTCGTGGCTGAGCCTGGGTGAGCCGCTTTTCGGGTAGCCGGACCGTCGCAGATGGGAGCGCGACCCGTCAGCGGCCGCGGGCGTTGAGCCGGGCGGCCTGGCGCGTCAGGTGGTCGCGCTCGGCGAGGTTGGGTGCCTTTTGGGCCGCCTCGGCGTACAGCCGTGCCGCCGTCGCCAGGTCGCCGTCGCGCTCGTGGAGGTATGCCGCCACCGCGGCGTGGCGGGGCAGTGAGTCGTCCAGCGCCACGAGCGCCGCCAGGCCGGCGCGCGGTCCGTCGGCCTCGCCGACGGCCACCGCGCGGTTGAGCCGGACGACCGGGTTGTCGGTCAGGCGCGCGAGCTCGTCGTACCACTCGACGATCTGCACCCAGTCAGTCTCCTCGGCGCTGGGCGCGTCAGCGTGGAGTGCCGCGATGGCGGCCTGGGCCTGGAACTCGCCCAGCCGGTCGCGGGCGAGGGCCGCCTGCAGGATCTCGACGCCCTCGGCGATCGACTCAGTGTCCCACCGGCCGCGGTCCTGCTCGGCGAGCGGCACCAGGCTGCCGTCGGGCGCGGTCCGGGCGGCGCGCCGGGCGTGGTGGAGCAGCATGAGGGCGAGCAGCCCCGCCACCTCCGGGTGGTCGATCGCGGCCGCGAGCTGCCGGGTGAGCCGGATGGCCTCGGCGGCGAGGTCGACGTCGCCGGAGTAGCCCTCGTTGAAGACCAAGTAGAGGACGCGCAGCACGGTGGCGACGTCGCCGGGCTGGTCGAACCGCACACCGGAGACGGTGCGCTTGGCCCGGCTGATGCGCTGCGCCATGGTCGCCTCGGGCACCAGATAGGCCTGGGCGATCTGGCGGGTGGTCAGCCCGCCGACGGCGCGCAGCGTGAGCGCGACCGCGGACGACGGCGTCAGCGACGGGTGGGCGCACAGGAAGTAGAGCTGGAGCGTGTCGTCCACCGCGGGCGCGGGCCCGGGCGCCGGCTCCTCGTCGACGAGGTCCTCACGCCGGCGGCGGGCGGCGTCCGCCCGGGTCGCGTCGAGGAACCGGCGCCAGGCCACGGTGACCAGCCAGCCCTTCGGGTCCCGCGGCTGGTCGGCCGGCCAGACGCGGACCGCCTCGACCAGCGCGTCCTGTACGGCGTCCTCGGCCGCCCCGAAGTCGGCTCCGCGGCGGACGAGGATCCCGAGCACGCTCGGCGTGAGGCTCCGGAGCAGGACCTCGTTCATCTCAGTGGCACTCCGTGATGGTGGGCGCCGCGGTCAGGAACGGGCGCAGCTCGAGCCACTCGTGGATCGGCTTCCCGCCCGCCCCAGGGGCGGCCGACAGCTCCCCGGCCAGCTCGACGGCGCGCTCGTAGCTGTCGACGTCGATCACCATCCAGCCGGCGATGAGGTCCTTGGTCTCGGCGAACGGGCCGTCGGTGACCGGCGGACGACCCTCGCCGTCGTACCGTACGAACGTCCCCTCGGGGGCGAGCGCCTGACCGTCGACGAACTCGCCGGTCCCCTCGAGCCGGGCCGCGAAGTCGCGCATGTACTGCACGTGGGCCGAGATCTCCTCCGGCGTCCACTGGTCCATGGGCACGTCGTTGACCGAAGCCGGGGCGCCGCGGTAGTGCTTGAGCAGCAGGTACTTGGCCATCGTGTTTCTCCTCGGTGCTGGTGCGACCCATTGTGGTCGCGTTCACTGCGGGGACGGAGCCGGCCACGGGTTCTCGACATCGCCGTCCGAATTTTTTTGGCTCTCGTGGATGAGCCTGGGTGAGCGCCTGTCTCGCGGCGTCCGGGTCCACGGCGTGGCGTCAACCGCGTCTCGATCAGCCGAACGAGCCGACCCGGGCTGATCTACGAAGAGCCCGTTTACCCGGGTGATCCGCGGCAACCCGGAAGCCGACAGGCACCGACTCTGGAGGCACTCATGTTCGCAGCCATCGCCGACGTACTGCGGTCGATCGGTTCCGCGATCGCCACCGTGGTGACGCTGCCCTTCCGGGCGCTGGCCCGGCTCTTCGGCGGAGCCTCACGCGGGGGCGGCCGCGCCCGCCGCGTCTGAAGCGCCACGCGACACGGCACCCGGGCACCCGGCACAATGCACTCTCAAGCACAGCCAGCACGAGAAGGCGAGTCGGGGAAACGTGACCACGTCCATCGAAGGCAGGATCGCCGAGGAGCTCGGCGTACGCGAGCGGCAGGTGAAGGCGGCCGTCGAGCTGCTCGACGGCGGGTCGACCGTGCCGTTCATCGCGCGCTACCGCAAGGAAGCGACCGAGATGCTCGACGACGCGCAGCTGCGCACGCTCGAGGAGCGGCTGCGGTATCTGCGCGAGCTGGAGGAGCGGCGGACGGCGATCCTGGAGTCCGTACGCGAACAGGGCAAGCTGGACGCGGCGCTGGAGGCGCAGATCCGGGGCGCCGACACCAAGGCGCGCCTCGAGGACATCTATCTGCCGTTCAAGCCCAAGCGGCGCACCAAGGCACAGATCGCGCGCGAGGCCGGTCTTGAGCCGCTCGCCGAGGGGCTGCTCGGCGATCCGTCGGTCGAGCCGCTCGCGGCTGCCGCGGCCTTCGTCGACGCCGACAAGGGCGTCGCGGACGCCGCCGCCGCTCTGGACGGCGCGCGAGCGATCCTTACGGAGCGTTTCTCCGAGGACGCCGATCTGATCGGTGAGCTGCGCGAGCGGATGTGGACGCGCGGGCGGCTGGCGGCGAAGGTGCGCGAGGGCAAGGAGGAGGCGGGCGCCAAGTTCGCCGACTACTTCGACTTCGCGGAGCCGTTCAAGGAGCTGCCGTCGCACCGGGTGCTGGCCATGTTCCGGGGCGAGAAGGAGGAGATTCTCGACCTGGCGCTCGAGCCGGAGGAGGCCACGGACGGCCCTTCGTCGTACGAGGGTCTTGTCGCCGCGCGTTTCGGCATCGCAACCCGCCAGGAGCACAGCCGGGCCGGCGACAAGTGGCTCGCCGACACCGTGCGCTGGGCCTGGCGGACCCGGATCCTGGTGCATCTGGGCATCGACCTGCGGCTGCGGCTGCGCACGGCGGCCGAGGACGAGGCGGTGCGGGTCTTCGCCGCGAACCTGCGGGATCTGCTGCTGGCCGCCCCGGCGGGCACCCGGGCGACGCTGGGGCTGGACCCCGGTTTCCGTACGGGTGTGAAGGTCGCCGTGGTCGATGCGACCGGCAAGGTCGTCGCGACCGATGTCATCCATCCGCACGTCCCAGCGAACAGGTGGGACGAGTCGCTGGCCAAGCTGGCGCGGCTGGCCAAGGAGCACTCCGTCGAGCTGATCGCGATCGGCAACGGCACGGCGTCCCGGGAGACCGACAAGCTCGCCGGTGAACTGTGCGCCAGGCACCCCGAGTTGGGCCTCACCAAGGTCATGGTCTCGGAGGCGGGCGCTTCGGTGTACTCCGCGTCCGCGTTCGCCTCGCAGGAGCTGCCCGACATGGATGTGTCGCTGCGCGGCGCCGTCTCCATCGCGCGCCGGCTCCAGGATCCGCTGGCCGAGCTGGTCAAGATCGACCCCAAGTCGATCGGTGTCGGCCAGTACCAGCACGACCTGTCCGAGGTGAAGCTCTCGCGCTCGCTGGACGCGGTCGTCGAGGACTGTGTCAACGGCGTCGGTGTCGACGTCAACACCGCGTCCGCGCCGCTGCTTTCACGTGTCTCGGGCATCGGCACCGGGCTGGCCGAGAACATCGTGGCGCACCGCGACTCGAACGGCCGCTTCCGCTCCCGCAAGGCGCTCAAGGATGTCGCGCGGCTCGGCCCGAAGGCGTACGAGCAGTGCGCCGGCTTTCTGCGGATCAGGGGTGGTGACGACCCGCTGGACGCCTCCAGCGTGCACCCGGAGGCGTATCCCGTGGTGCGGCGCATGGTGAAGACGGCGGGTGGCGAGGTCGCCTCGCTGATCGGGAACGTATCGACGCTGCGCTCGCTCAGGCCCGCGGACTATGTGGACGAGAGTTTCGGTCTGCCGACGGTGACGGACATTCTGCGGGAGCTGGAGAAGCCGGGGCGCGACCCGCGGCCGGCGTTCAAGACGGCCACCTTCAAGGAGGGCGTGGAGAAGATCGGCGACCTGGCGTCCGGAATGGTCCTCGAAGGTGTGGTGACCAATGTGGCGGCGTTCGGGGCGTTCGTGGACGTCGGCGTCCACCAGGACGGTCTGGTGCATGTCTCGGCCATGTCGAAGACCTTCGTCAAGGACCCGCGGGACGTGGTGAAGCCCGGCGACGTGGTAAAGGTGAAGGTCCTCGACGTCGACATTCCGCGCAAGCGGATCTCGCTGACGCTGCGGCTGGAGGACGAGGCGGCCCCGCAGTCGGGCGGCGGCCCCGGGCAGCGGGAGCGCGGGGACCGCGGCGGGCGTCCGCCGCAGCAGCAGCGTCGGCAGGCCGGCCGCGGGGACCGTGGCGGCGACCGTCAGGGACCGCCGCCGGCGAACAGCGCGATGGCCGACGCGCTGCGGCGGGCTGGGCTTGCCGATCCCGGCAAGCGTCGCTGAGACGGCTGAGAGCACGGTCGGGGCCCTGCCGCCGTTCGGCTGCGGGGCCCCGTGCGTGTGCTGCTGTTCAGCAGGCGGTCACAGTTCGGTGACCTTGCCCGCGGCGACCTCGATACGGCGCGTGGTGCGGACCGCGTCGAGCATCCGGCGGTCGTGCGTGACCAGCAGCAGCGTGCCGGTGTACGAGTCGAGTGCCGACTCCAGCTGTTCGATCGCGGGCAGATCGAGGTGGTTCGTCGGCTCGTCGAGTACGAGGAGATTGACGCCGCGCCCCTGGAGCAGCGCCAGTGCGGCGCGGGTTCGCTCGCCGGGCGAGAGCGTGGTGGCGGGGCGCAGGACGTGTTCCGCCTTCAGGCCGAACTTGGCGAGCAGGGTCCGCACTTCGGCGGGTTCGGTGTCGGGGACGGCCGCGCAGAAGGCGTCGAGCAGTGACTCGGTGCCGTAGAACAGGCCCCGGGCCTGGTCGACCTCGCCGACCACGACGCCCGAGCCGAGCGAGGCGTGGCCCGCGTCCAGCGGAAGGCGGCCCAGCAGGGCGGCGAGCAGGGTGGACTTGCCCGCTCCGTTGGCGCCGGTGATGGCGACCCGGTCGGCCCAGTCGATCTGGAGCGAGGCCGGGCCGAAGGAGAAGTCGCCACGCCGGACCTCGGCGCCGCGCAGGGTCGCGACGACCGAGCCGGAGCGTGGCGCGGACGCGATCTCCATCCGCAGCTCCCACTCCTTGCGGGGCTCATCGACCACATCGAGGCGCTCGATCATGCGCTGCGTCTGGCGGGCCTTCGCCGCCTGCTTCTCGCTGGCCTCGCTGCGGAACTTGCGGCCCAGCTTGTCGCTGTCCGTCGCCTTGCGGCGGGCGTTCTTGACGCCCTTGTCCATCCAGGACCGCTGCATCTGGGCGCGACCCTCGAGCGACGCCCGCTTGTCGGCGTACTCGTCGAAGTCCTCGCGGGCGTGCCGGCGGGCGGTCTCCCGCTCCTCCAGATACGCCGCGTAACCGCCGCCGTACAGGGTGATCTGCTGCTGTGCAAGATCGAGTTCAAGGACCTTGGTGACGGTGCGGGTCAGGAACTCACGGTCGTGGCTGACGACGACCGTCCCGGCGCGCAGGCCCTGTACAAAGGTCTCCAGCCGGTCGAGGCCGTCCAGGTCGAGATCGTTGGTCGGCTCGTCCAGCAGGAAGACGTCGTAGCGGGACAGCAGCAGCGAGGCGAGCCCGGCGCGGGCGGCCTGACCGCCGGAGAGCGCCGTCATCGGCAGGTCGAGTCCGATGGTCAGGCCGAGCGAGTCGGCGACCTCGTCGGCGCGTTCGTCCAGGTCCGCGCCGCCGAGGGCGAGCCAGCGCTCCAGGCTGTCGGCGTAGGCGTCGTCGGCGCCGGGCGCGCCGTCGACGAGCGCCTGGGTCGCCTCGTCCATGGCCCGCTGGGCGGCGGCGACGCCGGTCCGGCGGGCGAGGAAGCCCCGAACGGTCTCGCCCGGCCGGCGCTCCGGCTCCTGCGGGAGGTGGCCGACGGTGGCGCTGGGCGGGGAGAGCCTCAGCTCGCCCTGCTCGGGCCGGTCGAGCCCGGCGAGCAGGCGCAGCAGGGTCGATTTGCCCGCGCCGTTGACACCGACGAGGCCGATCACATCACCGGGCGCGACGACGAGGTCGAGCCCGGAGAAGAGCGAGCGGTCGCCGTGTCCGGCGGCGAGGTCCTTGGCGACGAGGGTTGCAGTCATCAGATGGCTGATCCTAACGGGGGCGCCTCACTCGGCCCGCCGGGCCGCCCGCGGGCCGAGGAACCGCGCCGGGCCGAGCACCAGGAACATGGACACGTCCCCTCCCCTTCGGAGCCGCACGAGCCACACGCGCGGCACGCACGGCACGCACGGCACGCACGGCACGCACGGCACGCACGGCGATGCTGCCGGCACCATGTGACGTGATCAAGCCCTTTGCGGGTGCACCACCGGTGCCACCCGCACGCTCCCCGTTGTCCGCGCCACCAGGAACGACGTCCCCTTCACCGCCCGCCCGTCCAACGGAATCAGGTGTTCACCCGGCTCCAGCATCCCGTCGAAGACCTCTCGCGTGTGCGTCCGGGACAGCCGGTTCAGGCGATACGCGACCAACCGCACCCGGCAGGCAGAGGTGACCTCCACGTGCGCCGCCCCGTCGGACACCTTCAGGCCGGTCAGTCTGCGGAGCTCCAACGGGGTGTAGTCCAGGGCGTGTTCTATCTGGGCGACCAGCAGCGGGATGATCGGGGCGAGCCCGTCCACGTACGCCACCTTCGCGTCCGCCGCCTCGAAAGCCCCGCGCACGGCCGCGCGTTCCGTCTCCCCCACCGCACGTCCGAAGGCCACCGCGCCATACAGGCGCAGCTCATCCGCGGGGACTTGGGACGCGTCGTGCGTGATGTCCGCGCCGATGCCGATCGTGCGCAGGGCCGCGGCCAGCTTGGCCAGTACGGCGACGCGCGCACCGATCAGCAGCACCCGGCGGCGGACGGGCGCCGCGCCCTCGCCGGCTGCCAGCAGGCCTTCCAGCTCCGCTCGGTACGCGTCGCCGCGGAAGCGGAACGGCCCTATCCCTTCGTAGCCGTTGAGCTCCAGATCCGCCGTCTCGGAGGTCTGCCAGGCGAAGTCACGCCAGACGACGTCCTCCCCGTCCCGCTCTATGACGGCCGTCACCGCGCCGCATTCGATGTCCTCGCACTCGGGGCAGCCGTAGATCACACAGCGCCCGTCCGCCAGCGGGGCGGGGGCGTCGAGCAGCAGAGTGCGCACCTGGGCGGTGAAGATCGCCGGAGGTATGTCGGAAGCGAGCGGCGAGACCGCGTCCAGGTCACAGAGCTGGAACAGCAGTGGCCGCCCGTCGACGACGAAGTCCACGAAGTCCCGGTGGACTTGATGGACACCATCCGCGAGGACTCCTCCGGCCCGCATCGCCGGCGCCAGTCCGAAGGTCGCGTATAAAGCAGACATGTCCTGAGTATTCCCACCTGTAACCCTTTCCGAGCGCGGCACACGCCGATGAGCTACGGTCCCGCCATGAGCGGCGATGTGATCGTGGTGGGCGGCGGAGTCATCGGACTGACGACCGCGATCGTCCTGGCGGAGAGCGGCCGTGACGTTCAGCTGTGGACGCGGGACGAGACGGACGGGACCACATCCGCGGTGGCGGGCGCGCTGTGGTGGCCGTACCGCATCGAGCCGGAGGAGCGGGTCGGCGACTGGTCACTCGCCTCACTGCGGGTGTACGACAAGCTCGCCGCGAACCCCGACGAGAGCGGTGTACGCCTGGTCCCGGGCATCCAGGCCGGCGAGCGGCTGTCCGCTCTCGGCTCCTGGGCCGCCCAGGTCGAGGGGCTGCGCGCGGCCCGCGCCGATGAGCTGCCCGAGGGTTACCAGGCAGGGCTCCGGGCCCGGATCCCGCTGATCGACATGCCCGTGCATCTGGGCTGGCTGCGGCGGCGCCTCGAATCCGCGGGCGGCACGCTGCACACCTGTACGATCCGTTCCTTCGCCGAGGCCGCCCACAGCGCGCGGGTCGTGGTCAACTGCACCGGGCTGGCCGCCCGCGAGCTGGCCGCGGACGACCAACTGCTGCCGGTACGCGGGCAGTTGGTGCTGGTGGAGAACCCCGGGATCGAGGAGTGGTTCACCGCGGTCGACCATGCCTCGGCCGAGACGACGTACTTCCTCCCGCAGCCCGGGCGGCTGATTCTGGGCGGCACGGCGGAGGAGGGCGACTGGCGGCTCACGCCGGATCCGGCGACGGCCGAGGAGATCGTGGCGCGCTGTGCGCGGGTCCGTCCGGAGATCGCTCAGGCGCGGATCCTCGGACACCGGGTCGGGCTGCGCCCGGCCAGGACGGCCGGGGTACGGATCGAGGCGGAGCCGCTGCCGGGCGGCGGGCTGCTGGTCCACAACTACGGTCACGGCGGCGCGGGGGTGACGGTCGCCTGGGGCTGCGCCCGGGCAGCGGCCGCGGCGGCCGCGCGCTGACCAACGGGCATCGCCCGCCCCGGCGTACCGGGACGGGCGATGTGACGGTGCAGCTCAGGCGTTGTTCTCCGCGTCCTGGCACTGCTTGACCTTGCGCAGGATCGCGTCCGCCTGGGCGCGGGCCTTCTTGGCCTCGGCGTGGGCACCGAGCTGGTCCAGCTGCGCCGCCTTCTGCTTGAGCTTGGCGGCCTCGGCACGCATCTTGTTGATCTCACAGATGACGACACCGCCGGCCCGCGCGCCCGACGGGGTGGCGGACGCGGCCTGCGCGGGCGCGGCGGCGAACAGAAGGCCACCGGCCATCGCTGCGGTCACGGCAAGCGTGGTGATACGGCGCATTACTCGTACTCCAAGTGCATGGTTGTGCGCCCCCGTTGAGGGGGTGGTCTGGTCAGTACCAGCCAGTAACTTTAGCCGATCTTGATCACGGTGCCCGCCACCTCCCTCAACAGTCGCTGATCGGCTGCCCCGATGTGAGGTGGTAGGTGGCACGCGCATCGAGCAGCAGCGGGATCAGTTCGCGCTGGGACTGCCGCAGCGGTACGAACGCCCCGTCCCCGTCCGGCCTCGATCTGACGCCGTGCAGGGCCAGTTCGTCCTTGACGTCCCCGTACTGCGCCGCGTCGAGGCGGTAGCCGCAGGGGGGATCCTCCAGGGTCTGCTCCGCCGTGGCCGGTTCGTTGTCGGCGCCGCCCAGATAGACCGGGCCGCGGTCCTTGAACCCGGCCAGCCGGGCGGCGGTCGTCGCGGCCTCGATCCGGCCGCGCCGCTCGTCGGTGAAGGCCAAAAGGCCGTCCAATGCGGTCAGTTGACTGTCCACCCGGCGCCGGTTGTTCAGCGCGGGATCGGCCTTCTCCTCGTCCGTCAGGGGGTCGACCCGGCTCTCGATGAGCAGACCGAGCGCGTTCTTGACGCCCGAGGCATTGCGCAGGATGCGCTCCTGGCCGTCGCCCGCGACCTGTTTGATGGGGTCGCCGGTGACCGGGTCGGTCCAGATTCCATAGGTGCCGGTGCTGTAGCCGCCGTCGTGCGCGGCCGGGCGCACATAGCCCGCGGACAGTGTCTGCGACTCCTGGTGGATGGCGGCGTCGGTGTTGAGATTGCGCGGCCAGAGGTCGAACAGGTCCTTGTCGTAGTAGAGCGGCGTCGCACCGTACTCGTGCAAGTCGTAGATGACGTCCGGGCGCTGGTCACGGATGACGGCGGCCAGCGCCCGTGCCTCGGCCGTCTTCAGCGCGATGTGGTCGCGGTTGATGTCCACGCCGTCGGAGTTGGTCCGGGTGCCGGCAGCCCGCCCGTCCGGATTGGCGGTGGGAACGACAAGGATCCTGGTCCGGGACAGCAGCCTGCGCGTGTCACGGTCCTTCGCGTATCCGAGATCCCGGATCGTGGTCAGACAGGCATCGCGGCCCGAGGGCTCGTCGCCGTGCTGGGTACAGACCAGCAGCACCGTGTTGGCGGCGTGCTGGGCGCCGATGCGTACGAGCTGGAGCGGCCGCCCCTGCTCGGTCGTCCCGATCCGGCCGACCGAGACCCGGTCGCTGCCGCGGTCGACGGCGGCGAGGAACGACTGCTCCTCGGGCTGACTGGTCCAGCGCGCGCCGTTGCTGGTCTCGAAGCCGGTGCGCGGCAGGCTGTACGCCGCCTCGGCCGGCGCCGTGACGAGCGGCACGGCGAGCGCCGCGACCGTGGCGGTGAGGACGAGAGCGCGGATACGGGGCATCATCGGCTGCCGCCTCCGGGAATCGGTCGGATCGGACGGGGTTCGGCCACACCACTGAGCCGGGACTTGCTCGGGGCAAGGGACGCGGCGGACCCCGCGGTGGCCCGCAGGAACGCGGGGGCGCCACCGACGATCGGCAGCTTCGCCGCTGTCCGGGCCAGATCGAGGGTGAGCGTCGGGGCGCTCGCGGGCGGGTCGATCAGATCCCGGTCCGTACCGGCGACGATCAGGGCGAGCCGGTGCCCGGCCGGGACGATGTGATCGCTCGCGTGCAGATCGAGGGTGATGGTGTACGACGTACCGGGGGTCAGCGGGCGGCCCGTGGCATCGGAGGCGTAGTTGCCGAGATCGGCCCAGCCGCGGCTGAAGACCGCGTAGCCGACGGCGGCCGTGCGCGCCATGGTCTCCTTGAAGCAGGGGCTGTCGCCCTGTGTGGCCGCTCCCCAGCAGGTCCGCTCGGTGAGCGTGGCGATGCCTTCGCCGGCGGCCGCGTAGTCGCGGATGGTGTCGGGCCCGAGGTCGACGAGGACCGCGGAGAGATGGGCGCTCGTCGTGGAAGCGGTCGCGGTGACCGTCACCTTGGAGGAGCCGGACAGGCGCAGTTCGCGGCCCAGTGGCTTGGTGACGAAGCCTGCCTTCGCGGGTGTCGAACTGTCGATCCGGGATGCCCAGTCGGTCTCGTCCTGCGTACGGTCGTCGGTGAACGTCTCCGTCGTGCCGGGGCCGGCCGGCTTCAGCCCGAGGATGCCGACGCCCGCCGCAGCGCCCTTGTCCGGGCGGAGGCTGGTGGTCGCGGTGGCCCGGGGCGGCCAGACACGGTCGGTGGACCACTGGTCGGGTGCGCGCTCGATGTCAGCCATCGGCTCCCGCTCGATGCCGTTGTCGTAGCCGAGAAGATAGTGGTCGAACCAGCGGTGCAGGGTCGGCACCCATGCCGTACGGCGGAAGTCGAACGGGTCGACGTGTCCGGTCTGGGAGAGCCAGACCTTGCGCTCCACGCCACCCGCGGCGAGGGCGTCCCACCACTGACCGAAGTGCTTGGTGCGGACGTTGAGGTCCTGCATGCCGTGCACGGCGAAGACGCTGGCCCGGACCCGGTCCGCGGCGCGCACATAGTCGCGCTCGCTCCACAGCGGGGTCAGATCGCCGGTGCGCGGAGCCTCGTCCACCAGCCGCTTCTGGACGGCCTGGCAGCGGGCGCGGGCTTCGGGGCTCTCGACATAGTCGGAGAGCCATTCGGGTCCCGAGTCGTACAGCGGGGCGCCCTTGGCGAAGTAGTAGTCGTACCAGGAGGAGATGGCCGCGATCGGAACGATCGTCTTGAGCCCCTCGACTCCGGTGGCGGCGACGCCGTTGGCGATCGTGCCGTCGTAGCTCTTGCCGATCATCCCGGTGTCACCGTTGGTCCAGCCGGCCCGGGCGCGCTCGCCGCCGGTGCGGGTGGTGTAACCGCGGGCGCGACCGTTCAGCCAGTCGACGACGGCTTTGGCGGACTGGACGTCGGAGCGGCCGCCGATGTCGACACAGCCGTCGGAACGATTGGTTCCGGCCAGGTCGACCGCGACGAAGGCATAGCCGCGCGGGACGAAGAAGTTGTCGTAGAAGAGCGGGAACTGGACAACGTTGCCGTTCGCGTCGTACGTCTTCTTCTGGCTCTCGTTGCCGCGCCCGCAGCAGGAGTAGTACGGACTGGCGTCCATGATCACGGGGATCCTGCGGCCCTGCTGGGCGGGCTCGCGCGGCCGCACGATGTCGACGGCTACGCGGTCGGTCCTTCCGTCCCCGTCGCCGTCGAGACGGGTGTCCACCCAGACGGACTCGCGGATCGCGTTCTCGTACGAGTAGACGGGCTTGCTCTCCCGTACGGGCTTGCTCTCCTGTACGGGCACGCTCTGTGCGCTCGTCGGGGACAGGGTCATGGCCATCAGGGCGGCCGAGGCCGCCACCACCAGCGATCTGCACGTCCAGCGGGAGCTCCCCGCGCGTTTCGGCATGGGCGGAAGGTACTCCGGTCAACTCCTGTGCAACAGAGGGCATTCGGCTGCCTCAACCGATCTCGGCGGAGGCGACTCGACGGCTGCTTTCGTCAGCTGCAGCGCCTGCACGGCGCAAGGCTGGAGGAACCGCTCCGCAGGGCACCGATGGGCCGGATCGGTGAGCGCTGCGGCGATATGTCGGCCGAATGGCGATCACATGAAAGGCCGAACGACGCTCCTGACTGCGGGCGCCGGGCCTGAATAGGGTTCAAGAGATCATCGACCCCCACGACTTGGAGCATCCGTGCACCGCAGACTCATCGTCCCGAGCGCGCTGGCGGCCTCACTGCTGCTGGCGATCCCGGCATCGGCCGCCGACTCCTCGCCGGGCGCCCCGGGCATTGGCGACACCTACTACCCGGCCAGCGGAAACGGCGGATACGACGTATCCCATTACGACCTGAGGCTGACGTACCGGCCCGCCACCGATCTGCTCGAAGGCACGGCGACGATCCTGGCCACCGCCACGCAGAACCTGAGCCGCTTCAACCTCGACTTCGGTCTTGGCGTCAGCGAGGTGCGGGTCAACAACAAGAAGGCGCAGTTCAAGAAGGAGGGTGACCAGGAGCTGGTCATCACTCCCGCCACGCCGCTGGAGAAGGGCAAGCCCGTCTCGGTTGTCGTCCGCTACGCGGGCAAGCCCTCCGAGCTGAGCATCGGCGGGTACACCGCCTGGCACCGCACTCCGGACGGCGGAGTCGCCGCCCAGGAACCGGACTCGGCCGTGTGGTGGTTCCCGAGCAACGACCACCCGCTGGACAAGGCGACGTACGACATCTCGGTCCTCGTACCCGACGGGACCCAGGCGATCAGCAACGGCGTGCTGCAGTCGCAGAGTTCGAGGCTGGGCTGGACGCGCTACAACTGGCGCTCCAACAAGCCGCAGGCGTCGTATCTCGCCACGCTCGCCGTCGGGAAATTCGACATCACCACCGACAAGACCGCCGACGGGCTGCCGATCCTCAACGCGTACAGCAAGGACCTCGGCGACAACGCGGGGGCGGCGCGGGCGAGTGTCGAGCGGACCGGTGAGGTCGCCGAGTGGCTGACCGGGGTCTTCGGCCCGTACCCCTTCAACGCTCTGGGCGGCTATGTCCCCAATGTGACGAGCGGCTACGCGCTGGAGACGCAGACCCGTCCGTTCTACAGCCCGCGGCAGTTCGCGAACGGCGCGAATGTCTCCGTGGTCGTCCATGAGCTGGCCCACCAGTGGTACGGCGACAGCGTCTCCGTCGACGGCTGGAAGGACATCTGGGTCAACGAGGGCTTTGCCCGCTACAGCCAGTGGCTCTGGTCCGAGAAGGAGGGCGAGGGCACCGCGCAGGAGCTCGCGGACTGGGTCTACGCCCAGCACCCGGCCGATGACGCCTTCTGGACGGTCAAGCCCGGTGACCCGGGCCCGGACAAGCAGTTCGACATCGCCATCTACGACCGGGGCGCGCTGGCGCTCCAGGCGTTGCGCAACGAGGTCGGCGACGAGGACTTCTTCGCGATCCTCAAGGGCTGGCCGGCCGAGCACGCCTACGGCAACGCCAAGGTCGGCGACTTTGTGAAGTACGCCGAGAAGGTCTCCGGCAAGCCGCTCGCCGGGCTCTTCGACACCTGGCTCTACCAGCCGTCGAAGCCGGGCGCTCCGGCCGCGGCGGGCGTCAGTATCGCGAAGGCTGAGGGCAAGCACGCCCAGCCGAAGTCGTGGAAGAAGATCGCCGCCACGAACACGATTCACGAGCACGACCACCACTGAGCCGCGGTCGCCGGGCGTGGTCGTGAGGCGCCGCCGTTCCCCGGCCGGGACGGCGGCGCCCCCGGTTCTGGGCAGGGCACGGGCAGCCCCGGGACGAGCCCCTGGCCGGGCCGCTGGCCGGGCCTGGGTGGGAGCGCTCTCAGCAGATCGTCGGGACCGGATATCCTGTACGCCCGACGCGGCCGAATGAAGCAGACGAGGAGCACCCGCCTTGCCCGAGCAGACCACCGGGTCCCGCCCCACGCTCGAAGCCGTCGCGGCCCGCGCCGGCGTCTCCCGGGCCACGGCCTCCCGGGTCGTCAACGGCGGCGCCGGGGTCCGCGCCCCGCTGGTCGACAAGGTGCGCCAGGCGGTCGAAGAGCTCGGATACGTACCGAACCACGCGGCCCGCTCCCTGGTCACCCGGCGCAACGGCGCGGTCGCAGTGATCATCGCCGAGCCGGAGTTCAGGATCTTCTCGGACCCGTTCTTCGAGCAGCAGGTGCGCGGCATCAGCCGCGAGCTGACGGCGTACGACTCCCAGCTGGTGCTCCTGTGGGTCGAGGGGCCCGGCGACCACGACCGGATCGCCCGCTATCTCGGCGGCGGCCACGTCGACGGCGCGCTGGCCTTCTCGCTGCACAACGACGACGAACTGCCCGCCATCATCCGCCGGGTCAAGGTCCCGACCGTGTTCGGCGGCCGCCCCGGCTGGCCGGGCGCCGCCGGCGAGTTGGCCGTCCCCTATGTGGACTGCGACAACCGGGGCGGCGCCCGGGAAGCCGTACGGCATCTGGTCTCGCTCGGCCGCGAGCGCATCGCGCACATCGCGGGGCCGCGCGACCAGACCTCCGCGACGGACCGGATCGACGGCTACCGCGACGTCCTGCTGGACGCCGACCCCGAGCTGATCCGCCAGGGCGACTTCACGGCGGAGAGCGGCGCCCGCGCGATGGCCGAGCTGCTCGACCGCCGCCCCGATCTGGACGCCGTCTTCGCCGCCAATGACCTGATGGCCTCGGGGGCACTGCGGACGCTGCGCGAGCGCGGGCGCCGCGTGCCCCACGACGTGGCGGTGGTCGGCTTCGACGACATGGCATCCGTCGTCGAGTCGACCGATCCACCACTGACGACGATCCGTCAGGACATTGAGGGAATGGGCCGATTGATGGTCCGGCTGCTGATGCGCGTACTGAACGAGGACGAGCCGGACACGGGCGCCCCCGCCTCGGTGATCACCCCGACCACACTGGTACGGCGGGCCTCGGCCTGACCTCCGACGCCCATCGCCCATGTGGGGAGGTGTCGGCCGGGCCGCTTCGCTCGGATCATCTGATCATTGGTCCGCGGGTTCCAGGCGGACACAGCACCGGCCTGGGGCGGGCGCCAGGCACGCCCGGAGCTCCGTCTCGTGCAGTCCCTCGAGAAAGCCGCCCAGCAGGTGGAGGTTCATGCCGCACACCGTCTCGGTGTACTCACGAGCCAGCGTGTGGAAGGGACAGTTCCCGAGGACGACGGCATCCCCTTCGAGGCGCGGTTCGAACCCGTACCGCTCCAGGAGGTCCAGGGCGTCGGCGCCGTCCT
Source organism: Streptomyces sp. CA-135486 (assembly GCF_050936555.1). Taxonomy (NCBI): domain Bacteria; kingdom Bacillati; phylum Actinomycetota; class Actinomycetes; order Kitasatosporales; family Streptomycetaceae; genus Streptomyces; species Streptomyces sp. CA-135486. Next base: position 2,951,956 of record NZ_JBNJMM010000002.1, on the reverse strand, counting down.
GCGTACCCGACTCCCTGCCCATCTCATGGGCCTTGCGGTGGAGTACCGCCCTTGGCGGCTCACCGGTGGCCTCGGACTCTTCCAACGCCTGTGCGAGCAGCCGCCCGGCGAGGTCGTAGCGGCGCCCCGGCAGGCTGACGGTGACCTGCTTCGCAGAACGCCGGTAGAGCTTCGCGGGCCGTCCCGCGCCGGGTCCGCTCCGTCCGCTGCGCCGTTCGTAGACGACATCGAGCAGGCCTTCGTCGGCGAGACGGTCCAGATGGAACGCGGCGGTCTGCCGCGCGAGGCCCAGAGCCTCGGCTGCCTCGTCACGACCGACCGGTGCCACCTGCCGTATGACGTGGTCGTACAGCCGTCTGCGGGTGGGCTCATCGAGAGCGGCGACGGCGGAGAAGTCTGAGTCACGGGGCTGGTCCACGGCACAAGTGTAAAACCCACAGCCATTGACTTAAGAGAAGCGGTCCTTCTATCGTTAATGAAAGTTGCATATAGAAGAACCGGAGAGAAGGAGGACCCATGTCCACATCCATGTCCGCGCCGTCCGTGACCCCCCGGCGGGCCGCGCTGTCCGACCCCGGCTACCAGGCGTTCCTCTGCCTGCGCATCGTGTTCACGGTGGCTCCGATCCTGTTCGGCCTGGACAAGTTCGCCAATCTCCTTGTGGACTGGCCCGGGTACCTGGCGCCATGGATCGACGACATCGTTCCGGGCAGCGCCCAGGCGGCGATGTACGCCGTAGGAGTGATCGAGGTCGTGGCAGGCGTCGTCGTCGCGGTCGCGCCACGATTCGGAGGCTGGCTGGTCGCGGGATGGCTCGCCGGCATCATCGTCAACCTGCTGAGCATTCCCGGCCACTACGACATCGCGCTGCGCGACTTCGGACTGCTGGTCGCCGCGGTGGCGCTGGCCCGGCTCGCCGGCAAGTACGCCACCGGCAGGCAGGGGCGGAGCTGACGCCCCCGCGCCGCGTTGCTCTCGGGAGGCATGACGGAGCCATGCCTCCCGAGAAAGCCGCTAACCGAACGGAATCACCAGCACGGACTTGTCAGTGCCCGTCTGCAGCTGGGACGTCCCGTTGCCGATCGCGCTCCACACCTCCAGACGTACGGTGCCGCCCTTGAGGTCGCCGAGACTTCCGGTCGCCGCCTTCAGGCCGCGTGACTGCGCGTACTCCTCCCAGCCCGCCACCGCATCGGTCGCGAAGTACTGATAGGTCTCGGTCCGGTCGAAGGTGCCGTCTCCCGTGAAGTCGTAGCTGACACGGGCCTGCTGGCCGAGCCCGACCGTGCTGCCCGCGTCCAGCTGGAGCCGGAAGGCGGTGGCCGCGCCCGGCGTGAGCGTGCCGTTGACCTGCTTGATCTCATAGACGAGCGGCTGGTGCGGAGTGCCGTCGTAGTTGGCGCCGCCCGCCGAGGCGATCGTGTCGCTGCCCGCCGTACCGCCCGTCGCCGTGGTGAGCACCCCTCCCGTACGGAGCTGGAAGGCGTTGCCCGTCGGTGGCTGCGGATCGGGATCCGGGTCCGGGTCGCCTCCCCCCGGTGCCGGTTCCGGTCGCCGTCGAGCGCGCGGGGACGGTGAGCGTCCCGCCGTCGGAGAAGGTGACCGTGCGGGCCGTGGCGCCGTAGTTGTGCGCCGCGTACGTCCGTACCGTGCCCTTGGTGAACACCGCGGAGGTGGGGATGTCACCGGTCACCGTCGCGTCCGGGGCGCCGAGCGCGTCCAGGGTGCCGATCCAGTGGTAGGTGTGCGCCTTGGACTCGCCCTGCTCAGGGGTGTAGCCCGCGTTGTCCGCGTCCCACTTGGCCTTCGCGCCCGCCGGGTCGGTGAGTGACTGGAACTCCCAGAGGATGTCGCGCCATTCGACGGCAGGGCCGCCGTTCTCCCGTTCCATCTCGGCGATATTGCGGGCGACAGCGGCCTTCTGGCCGCCCAGGTGGAGTGAACCGCCCGTCACCGGAAGGACGTTGATGCCGTGGATCTCCTCGGGGTTGGCGGTCCACCAGGTCGCGTACGCGGCGCCGCTGCCCCACACCATGCCCGCCGTGTCATGGCCGAACGATGACGGGAAGACCTGCTGGTCGGCGTCGAACCAGTACTGGGCGATCGCCTCGGACTCGGTGGTGAGCAGATACGTCCCGAGGTCGCGCAGCGCGGTGTCGCCGGTGGCCGAGCCCCACAGCACAAGTCCCGCGCTGAGGTTGATGGACTCCGACGAGGACTCCTGGTTGTTGCCTGCGGCGAAGCCCTGGTGTCCGGAGGCCCAGCTGTGGCCGGCGTAGACGTCGAAGCCTCGCAGGAAGGGGAAGGCGGTGTCGGTGCGGCTGGGGTTGGCCGTGTCCCGCACCAGGGTCTTGACCATCCCGCCCCACGCGGAGTCGGCGCCCCAGGTCTGGTCGTACTGGGCGACGATCGCGGCCGCGTAGACGTAGTAGCTGTAGTGGAAGTGGTGGTCGTTGAGCTCGGTGTCGCTGCCGTACGAGGCCGGGTAGCCGGTGAGGGTCTTCCAGTCCTTGTCGTACGAGAACTCGTTCGCGCCGCCCGCCGTGAACCAGTCCTGGAGCTTGCCCTTGATCAGACCGAGCAGTTTGTCGCGGGTCGCAGTCTCACCGATCTGGTCGGCGACCGGCACCAGCTGGGCGAGCCGGCCGAGCGCCTTTCCGGTCCAGTAGGTGTCCGTATAGCCGGAGAAGGGGTCGGGGTCGTTCGCGACCTGGTCGAGGTAACCCTTCAGCCGGGCCTTGTCGACGGCGTCCGTCCTCGGCAGCCCGGGGAGCACCGCGGACGCCTTCTGGCTGGTGGTGAAGGAGACCGCCTCGCGCACCTTCATGGTGCCGCGCGGCGAGACGTAGGTGTAGGAGGTGAGCGGGTCGGCGGTGTGCAGCCACTGGTGGCGGTAGAGCGCCTGGAGCGTGCCGCGCTCGGTGCCTTCCTTGGCCTCGGTGGTCAGGGTGTAGGTCGCCTTGACGGCTCCGCCGCTGTAGCTCCAGGTCGCCCTGGAGCCGGTGACGAAGCTGTACGCGTACTTCTTGTACGTCGCGAGCGCGTCGGTGGAGGGCAGCACGGCGAGTGAGAAGTAGTCCTTGGCGCCGAGTCCCGCGGTGATGGTGGAGCCGGCGACCGTCCAGTCGCTGCCGCTGGGTGCGAAGAGCGCGTAGTGGTGGCCCGCGACGGTGATCCCGAGGACATTGCCCTGGTCGGCGAAGACGGCGGGCGCGGCGGCGGTGGTGATCTGGGCGGCCGCGCCGGAGCCCTTGGCGTACACGAACGGCAGGCCGTGGCCGATGGTGGTGCGCAGCGTGCGGGTGCCGTCCGACCAGTAGGGGGTGACGGTCCAGTCGGACCAGTCGTCGGCCTTGGTGTCCGGGGAGTTGAGCCCGGTCAGGCCGAGGGTGAGGTCGCGCTTGTGGGCGTACTCGTACTGGCGGCCGTCGCCGACGATCGCGGGGGTCGTCGGGTAGCCGACCTCGAGTCCGCCGGCCGCGGCCTGGTAGGTGAGGGGGTGGCCGTACATGGGGGTGGAGTACGGGTTGTCGCCGTACCGCTGGAAGGCGAGGGACGACCACCAGTCGTTGGTGGGGACAGGCCGGTCCTTCGCGGCGGCGGTGGTCTTGGGGGTGACCGGTGCGCCGGTGTTGGTCGTGGGGCCCGATGTCCCTGCGGGGCGGGTGTCGGAGTAACTGCCGGATCCTACGGGGACGGTGGCGGCCGCCGCCTCGGTGGCGGCCGGGCCGAGGCCGATGGCGGCCAGGGCGGTGACCAGGATCAGCGCGGCAGCTGGTCTGGTGCGGTGGGCTGGCATGGACGGCACCTCGAAGTCATGACGGGAAAGACGGGGAAGGGACCTCTGAGAGCGCTCTCAGGTGCCGTTGAACGTAAAACTCCTGAAACACACGTGTCAATACATGGGACAGCGGCAGCAGTTGCCCCCGAGTCCAAGCCGTTATGTGTTCGAGTCTTGACGGGGCGAGCCCCTCCGGGGCACGCTCCAGACGCATATCTGAGAGCGCTCTCAACGCTCTCGCTCCACCGAAGCCAAGGGAGGCTTCCCATGCCCATCGCCCGAGCCGCCAAGAGGGCCGCTGTCCGCCTGGGTGCGGTCGTGCTCGCCGGGGCACTGCTCGCCGCCTGTGGATCCGGTTCGTCGGACGGCACGTCCGACAGCGCGGGCGGCAAGGTCACGCTCACCGTGGACCTCTTCGGATCCTTCGGCTACAAGGAGGCCGGGCTCTACGCGGAGTACGAGAAGCTCCACTCGAACATCAAGATCAAGCAGAGCGACACCGAGGACGAGCAGGACTACTGGAAGTCGCTGCAGACCCGGCTCGCGGGCGGCGGCGGCCTCGCCGATGTGCAGGGCATCGAGGTGGGCCGGATCGCCGCCGTCACCCAGCAGCAGGCCGACAAGTTCGAGGACCTGAAGCAGTACGGCGCGGACAAGCTCAAGGACCAGTTCGCCGAGGCCAAGTGGGCTGCGGCCACCGGCAAGGACGGCCAGATCCTGGGCCTGGGCACGGACGTCGGCCCGGAGGCCATGTGCTACCGCACCGACCTCTTCAAGCAGGCCGGCCTGCCCACCGACCGCACCCAGCTGGCCGCCAAGTGGTCCACCTGGGACGGCTATCTCGCACTCGGCAAGGAGTACAAGAAGAAGGCGCCCGCCAAGAGCGCCTGGGTGGACAGCGTCGGCAGCCTCTACGCGATCATGGTCGGCCAGCAGAAGGAGCGGTACTACGACGCCTCCGGAAAGCTGATCTACGAGGACAATCCGGCGATCAAGGCCGCCTGGGACGCCTCCACGCAGGCCGCCGAAGCGGGGCTGAGCGCCAAGCTCGACCAGTGGTCCCCGCAGTGGAACCAGGCGTTCTCGGCCGGTTCCTTCGCCACCATGCCCTGCCCCGCCTGGATGCTCGGCTACATCAAGGGCCAGGCCGGTGACGCGGGCAAGGGCAAGTGGGACATCGCCAAGCTGCCCGCGGGAGCGGGGAACTGGGGCGGCTCGTATCTGTCGGTCCCGCGTGCGGCCAAGCACAAGAAGGAGGCGTACGAGCTGATCCAGTGGCTCACCGCCCCCGAGCAGCAGGCCAAGCTCTTCACCAAGCAGGGCAACTTCCCCTCGTCGACCGGCGCCATCGCCAAGGTCGCGGCCGCCAAGGACCCGTACTTCTCGAACGCCCCGATCGGCCAGATCTTCGGTGACGCGGCCAAGGCGGCTCCGGTCCAGGTTCTCGGCGTGCACGACAAGAGCGTCGCGGACCAGATCACCAACGCGCTGAGCGAGGTGGAGCGCAAGGGCACCTCACCCGACAAGGCCTGGTCGACCGCCAAGAAGAACGTGGCGAACGCGACCGGCTGACGCAGCGGCGCCGTGAAGTGCGAGTGCCCGGCGGCCGCTTCTCGCCGCCGCGCCAAGCCGTCCGCACTTCCCGGGCCGCACGGCTCCGGAGACCGGTCCTCGACACCCGGCCGGACCGGCCTCCGGCTTTCCAGTTCTGCCCCACCCGCCCGCCTTGATGTGAGGGGTACGGGGCAGGCATCCCCCACGCTCCCGGCGGGGCGGCACTCGTGCGCCGCCGGGAGCGGAGCCCCCGCAACGACTCCTGAAGGGCCGCACCGTGACCCTCACCGCCACCGCGAAGCCGGTCGCCCCGCAGCCGGCGGCCCGGCCCTCGGCCGCGCGCCGGACCTGGCGCACGCTCTCGCCGTACGCCTATGTCGCCCCGTTCTTCACTCTCTTCGCCGCCTTCGGGCTCTTCCCGCTGATCTACACGGCGTTCGTCTCGCTCTACCGGGTCGAGCTGCAGACGCCCGGCGAGATGGAGTGGCGGGGCCTTGGCAACTACACCGCGCTCTTCGGCGACGAGATCTTCTGGACCGCGCTGCGCAACACCTTCACCATCGGGGTGCTGTCCACCGTCCCCCAGCTGGTGATGGCGCTGGGCCTGGCCCATCTGCTCAACTACCGGCTCCGCGGCCGGACTTTTCTGCGAACGGCGATGCTGCTGCCGTACGCGACCTCCGTCGCCGCCGCGACACTGGTCTTCGCCCAGCTCTTCGGCCGCGACTTCGGTCTCATCAACTACGTCCTGGGGCTGGTCGGCTTCGATCCGGTGGACTGGCAGGCGGGCACGGTCAGTTCGCAGATCGCCGTCTCGACCATCGTCATATGGCGCTGGACCGGCTACAACGCACTGATCTATCTGGCGGGCATGCAGTCCATCCCGAGCGAGCTGTACGAGGCCGCCGAGATGGACGGGGCCTCGCGCTGGCGGCAGTTCATCCATGTGACGCTGCCGGGGCTGCGTCCCACGATCCTGTTCACGGTCGTCGTCTCGACGATCGGCGCCACCCAGCTCTTCGGCGAACCGCTGCTGTTCGAGGGGTCCATATCCGGCGGCATCTCACACCAGTACCAGACGCTCGGCCTCTATATGTACGAGCAGGGCTGGGGCTTCTTCCATCTGGGCCGGGCCGCCGCCATCGCCTGGGTGATGTTCCTGCTGATCCTGGTGCTCGTCGGGGTCAACGCCCTGATCGCGCACCGCCGTTCCCGCAAGGAGGCCGGCCGATGACCGCGCTCGCCGCCCCGCCGACCGAGCAGCCCGCCGCGGGCGCACCGCCCACACCGCCGCGCCCCAGAAGAAGCCGGGCCGGGCGCACGATGCACGGCGGCAAACTCGCGTACGCGCTGCTGATCCTCGCCGTGCTGATCTCGGCGTTCCCGTTCTACTGGACGATCGTCGCGGCCAGCCGCTCCAACGCCGATCTCGCGAAGGTGCCGCCGACGCTGCTGCCCGGGTCGAATCTGATCCACAACTTCGGGGCGGTGATGGAGGAGGCCGACATCGGCAAGGCCCTCCTCAACTCCTTCATCGTCTCCGGATCGATCACCGTCGGCACGGTGCTGTGCTGCACGCTCGCCGGTTTCGCATTCGCCAAGCTGCGCTTCCGCGGCCGCGGGGCGCTGCTGGCGGTCACGGTGGGCACGATGATGATCCCGCCACAGCTCGGCGTGATCCCGTTGTTCATGCTGATCGCCGAACTGCAGTGGGTGAACCAGCTGCAGGCCGTGATCCTGCCGGGTCTTGTGTCGGCCTTCGGTGTCTTCTTCATGCGGCAGTACCTGGTCCAGTCGCTGCCCGACGAGCTGATCGAGGCGGCCAGGGTGGACGGCGCGTCCACCGCACGGATCTTCTGGTCGATCGTGGTGCCCATCGCCCGGCCCGGTATGGCGGTGCTCGGCATGCTGACCTTCATGGCCGCGTGGAACGACTTCTTCTGGCCGATCGTCGCGCTCTCGTCGCAGGAACCGACCGTGCAGGTCGCGCTGCGCCAGCTGGGCGGCGGCTATGTCCACGACCAGTCCGTGATCATGGCCGGCACGCTGCTCGGCACTCTCCCCGTACTGATCGTCTTCGGACTGCTCGGCCGGCAGATCGTCGGCGGCATCATGCAGGGCGCCGTCAAGGGCTGACCTCTCCCCCGCAGGTCCATCTCACTTCCTGGGAGTTCTTTTCTCATGACCGCTGTCGACGCAGGCCCCGAGACGACGACGGAGCTTCGGTTCCCGGCCGCATTCCGCTGGGGCACCGCCACCGCCGCGTACCAGATCGAGGGCGCGGCCAAGGAGGACGGCCGCACGCCGTCCATCTGGGACACCTTCAGCCGCACACCGGGCAAGGTACGCAACGGTGACACCGGCGACATCGCCGCGGACCACTACCACCGGATGCGCGAGGACGTCGCGTTGATGAAGCGGCTCGGCGTCACCGACTACCGGTTCTCCATCGCCTGGCCGCGGGTCCAGCCGACCGGGCGCGGTCCGGCCGTGCAAAAGGGCCTCGACTTCTACCGCCGGCTCACCGACGAGCTCCTTGCGGCGGACATCCGGCCCGTCGCCACGCTCTACCACTGGGACCTTCCGCAGGAGCTGGAGGACGCGGGCGGCTGGCCGCAGCGCGAGACAGCGCAGCGTTTCGGCGACTACGCCGGGATCATGGCGGAAGCCCTCGGGGACCGGGTGGCGACCTGGACCACCCTGAACGAGCCGTGGTGCGCGGCGTTTCTCGGCTACGGATCCGGGGTGCACGCACCCGGCCGTACCAGTGCGAGCGCATCGCTGCGCGCGGCCCATCACTTCAATCTGGCGCACGGCTGGGCCGCGCAGCTGCTGCACGCTGCCCTGCCGTCGGCGTCCGAGGTCTCGCTCACGCTCAATCTGCACGCGGTACGTCCGCTCACCAACTCCGAGGCGGACGTGGACGCGGCGCGCCGCATCGACGCCGTCGGGAACCGGATCTTCCTGGAGCCGGTCTTCCACGGCCGGCTGCCGGAGGATCTGGTCCGCGACACGGCCGCGGTGACCGACTGGTCCTTCGTCCGGGACGGAGATCTGGACGCCATCTCCACGCCGATCGACTCGCTGGGCATCAACTACTACTCCCCCACCGTCGTGGGCGCCGGCTCCTCGGCTGCGCCGTCGCCGTGGGCCGGGGCGGAGGAGTATGTGCGCTTCCTGCCCGCGCCGGGCCCGCGCACCGCGATGGACTGGCCGGTCGACGCCGACGGGCTGTACGAGCTGCTGATCCGGCTGCGCGACGATCTGCCGGGCGTGCCGCTGGTGATCACCGAGAACGGTGCCGCGTACGACGACTACGCCGACCCGTCCGGCGAGGTCCACGACCCGGAGCGGGTGGACTATCTGCGGGCGCATCTCACCGCGGTGCACCGGGCGATCGCCGACGGCGCGGATGTCCGCGGCTACTTCCTCTGGTCGCTGCTGGACAACTTCGAGTGGGCGTACGGCTACAGCAAGCGGTTCGGCATCGTCCATGTCGACTTCGCGACGCAGCGCCGTACGGTCAAGGACAGCGCCCGCTGGTACGCGGACGTCATCGCACGGGGCGGTCTGGGCGGCTGAGCCTGGCGGCGCACTGACCGGTCGAGCCGGTCGGCCGTTACCGGTTGAGCCTGGCGGCCCGCCGCGCCTCGCGCGCCGGCGGGAGGTAGCGCAGTCGCTCGGGAAGTACGGGAACCACGGCCCGTACGACCCGGGCGAATCTGCGCAGCGCGCGCTCCTGCGCGTCCGTCCACTCCAGGCCGATCGCGTCCCGCGCATCGGGCGGCAGCAACCCGACGGTGATGAACCGGCGGAAGCGGGCGAAGGGCGGCAGCAGCACCGGCCATACCGCCTTGAGCAGGAGTGAGACGAGCGGCGGCCCGAAGTCCGGCGGCGGCAACGGCCGGTCCGTGGCGGTCAGTTCGCGTACGACGACGGTCTGCTCCACCTCGTCGGCGAGCATCTTGCGGTAGTACGGCCAGAACTCCTCGGGAGTCTGGGGCATGTCCCGGTCCTGGATACCGAGGACCCTGCCGACCTGGAGCCACTCCGCGTACAGCTGCCACTCCTGCGCACCGGTGAGCGGGCGCACCAGATACCGCAGGGCGTGCTGATAGACGGGGAATCCGGTGGCGTGGACCCAGGCGTAGCAGTCCGGGTCGAGTGCGCGGTACCGGCGGCCATGGGCGTCGACGCCGTGGATGCCCTGGTGAAGCTCGCGCAGCCGGCGCCCCTCGTCGGCCGCCGCGTCGCCGCCGTACACCCAGATCAGGAGCGAGCGCAGGGAGCGTTCTCCCCGACCCCACGGGTCGGTGCGGAAGACGGAGTGCTCGTCGACTCCCGCGCTGACCGCGGGGTGGGCGACCTGCAGGGTGAGGGCGGCGGGGAGCATCAGCAGTCCTCGGATGTCACCGACGAGCGTCCACAGCACACCACCGGGAGGTGGCGGTGCGGGGTCTGCCGCGGTCCTGGTCACAGCGATCAGTGTACGTCCGTTTTGTCTGACCTTGGGTATCAGGTGGTCGTTCAGGTGGAGGCCTGCCCGGTCACCCGAATGAGGAACCGGCCCGCGGCGCACCGGAGTTGGTGTGATCGTGCGGCCGAAGAAAGAAAGTGGACTCCTGGTCATTACCAGGTGGTAACTGCTGCTGCTTTGATGTGCGTCGCAGGTCGTACCCCCCACCTCACTCGGGAGACTTTGTGCCGCACTCCGCGCTCCGCCGCATCCCTGGCGCAGCCCTGTCCACCGCGCTCGCCGCAGCCGTCCTCACCGGGACCGCTCCGGCGGCCTCCGCCACCCCGGAGGCCGCGACGCCGCCGCTTAAGGTGCTGACGTACAACACCTTCCTCTTCAGCAAGACTGCCTAAGCAGAGTGATCCATCGGCGGGCATGAAGAAGCCCCGACCGTCTCCCACGGGGGAAGGAGACAGTCGGGGCCGTTTGTGTGGCGCTAGCCTGCCGTGTGCGCAGGCATGTCGGAGGCATCCATGGCCGCGAAGTCCTCCGACTGCAGGATCCCCTTCGCCCGCTCCATTAGCTCAGGGTCCTGGAAGCGCAGACGGCCGGCCACGAGCCGCTCGTGCGCGTACATGGTCCGTCCCAGGTCGACCGTGGAGTCCACTTCAAGCGTCCACGCCGCGTCGTGCAGGTCGAGCGTGCCGGGACGACGCGTGAGACGGCCCCCCGTGGCCGTACAGATGAGCCAGCATGCCTCTGGGAATCCCTGCGGAGCCCCTGCCCCTCCGCTCCACAGCCGCTGAGGATGGTGGCGATTCGCCATGTCCATCAACGATACGTCCGGGATCTCAAAGAAGGGGACGTACCCGACGACAGCCGTGTTGCCGAACTCCCCGGTCGACGTGTACGCCATGACGCACACCCGACGGGGCTCCCACATATGAAGGAGCCGAAAGGCCGTTACGCGGCCCGTCCCGCTGATCTCTCGCGCCATACCAGTACTCCTCACGACGACAGCCCCCGCCACCTTACGGGCGGGGGGCTGCCGTCAACCGCCTTGTTCAGCCGTGGTCGCCGCAAGGATTGGGGTCCCCCGGCTTCCCGTCACTGTCGTCGCCCCCGCAGCTGTAGGCGGCCGACGGTGTGGCCCACAAGGGCCGGTCGACGACGTATCCGGCGCGCTCCATGGCCTCCATCGTGCGCGGGATGACCACCCTGGAACTCTCGTACGTCTCCCCCGGCTCGTCTGACGGGTTGTGGTGCACCTTCCGCCACCCGTGGGCAGCGAAGAACTCGTCATATGCCTTCGAGTACTCAAGGAAGGCATGCCATCCGAGATCCACGGTCGGGCACATGCCCAACGACGGTGTCCCTGCGGGCTTCGTGGCACATGTCGCCAGGTAGGCGAGCGTCTGTTCCGTGATGCGCTCCGCCAGTTCCGACGTGACGTCGTGCTTCTTCTCCACGCGCTTCGTCAGCCGCTCGAAGAAGGCTTCAGAAACTAACGCCCTCGCGCTCACGGGCGCCATGACAGGTGCAGACATGTTCACTCCTCTTGGTCAGGGGGTGTGACGTCTTGCCTTGCCTTGCAGAGTAGAACGGACAGAGCCGCGGGGAGGCCGACCTCACCGGTCCCCGGGCTCTGCCGCCCCACCGCGCGCCGGCTGTGACGAGCAGCCAGTGCGCGGGTCTGTACCGCTCCAGGCGCGCGACGGGGGACCGCTGCTCCGGGGGTCCGTTCCAGAGCAGTCGGGATCCGCGCCCGGAGCGGCGTTCATGGATGCCGCCGACTCGCCAACTCCGCGGGAGGGTCGTCCACGTCAGCGTCAGCCGACGGGACCACGCGCCAGAACGTCAGCGCGACGGCGCGGTACGACCGGTGCGAAGGGTGTCGGCCGACGTGGACCAGCGTCCACAGCTCCGGGCCAATCCGCTCGCCCTCCACTGCCTCCGACTGCTCCATGCAAGTCGTGCATTCCGCCTGATAGATGGGCTGCGTCGGGGCGCCGGGTTCCGTGTCCTGACGAAGTGCCCAAAGGACAGAGCGGATGAGCGTGCGGACTGTCATCGCCGTCTCCGCTTGTGATCCGGGTGCCGTCGGATTTCCACAGCCAGATCCGTCGCGTGCGATACGTCGTAAGCGGGTCCGCCGGTTTCCATGGCCTGTTTCCACTGCCCAAACAGCGCCTGGCAAACGTCGCAACCGGGCTTCGGGACTGGCGCCTGACTCGTCGTCGGATCCGGCAAGTTGACGGCAGGGCCTAATGAGCGTTGGCACGGCATGACTCGCCCTCTCACCTATTCAGCGATCACCCGCTGTGTGCGGTTCGGCACGACTAGTGTGTCTGGCGAACGGTCAGGAATGCAACCCGCACGAACAAGTCTGCAAAATTGCATTCCACCTCCCTCGCACGCTCGTTGACTGTGGAAAGCTGTAGGCGCACGTGAAGATCGGCGGCAGACTTATAGCCAACTCGTCAGGGAGGAGTGCGAATGAGTGATCCCACAGTCCGCCGTCGACGGCTTGGGGCTGAACTGAAGCGCCTCCGCGAGGATGCCGGCCTGAAGCTGGATGACGTCCAGGAGCGCACGACGCTCAACGTACCGAAAGTCAGCCGTATCGAGACGGCCCGAATCGGCGTCAAGCCTGCGGACTTGGATGCCCTTCTCGACCTCTACGGGGTGGACGACGTGGCGAAGCGGGCTGTCCTTCACAGCCTCGCTCGCGAAGGTGCGCGCCGTGGATGGTGGCAGACGTACCGGGACTCGATCTCCCCTGCCTACGCGGACTTGATCAGCCTGGAGGCTGAAGCGAAGAGCTTCCGGTCCTTCCAAACCACCCTGATCCCTGGCCTTCTGCAGACCGCTGCGTACGCGCGGGCGACGATCGAAGCCATCGGCATGACGTCAACCGCGGAGAGCGTGAACGCGCTCGTGCAGGTGCGGCAGGCTCGTCAAGCCGTCCTCACTCGTCCCGAGCCGCTTGAGTTGTGGGCGATCATCCACGAGGCTGCACTCCGACCGCAGATCCCGGGGCCGCACGTCATGCGTGAACAGCTCCAACGGCTGTTGGATCAAACAGACCTTCCGCACGTCTCGATACAAGTGCTGCCGCTGACGGCCTCTCCGCATCCGGGGCTCGCCGGTCCGTTCTCCGTGATCGGCTTCCCTGAGACGTCAGATCTTGACGTCGCGCTGTTGGAGAGTATGACGTCGACGCTGTACGTCGAAGATCCGGCGGAAGTCGCGTTGTACGGGAGCGCGTTCGAGCGGCTTCGGGCCGCAGCACTGCCGTTTGACGCATCGGCCGACCTCATTGCTAGAACGAAGGACAACATCAAATGACCAACATCTCCGACGCGTCCACGGCTGGCTACACCTGGACCAAGTCGACGTACTCCGGCGCTCAGAGCGACTGTGTGGAGGTAGCCCACGGCGTCGCCGGCTCGATGCCCGTACGTGACTCGAAGCGGCCCACCGGTCCTGCCCTCGTCATCAGTGACGGCGCGTGGGGCGCGTTCGTCGACGCTGTACGATCCGGCAACGTCGCCTGATCACGGTAGAACGCAAAGAGCCCCCGCCGGATGTCCGACGGGGGCTCTCGTCTCTCCTCACGCGCCGACGAGCTGCCGACGGGCCTGAACTGCCTTGCACTCTCTCAAGTCGACCCGGCGCGTGTGCGCGGTCAGGCCCGGGTACTTCTTCACGGTGCCGTTGTTGGCCCACCCGCGGACTGTCTCCGGCGCCACGTTCAGAGCCTCCGCAACCTCCGCGTACGAGCGCAGGATGGGCGGCTCCGGGGCGTTCTCAGGCTCCGGCGTCTCCTCGTCCGCGCGCTTCGCGGGAGGCTCCACAGCGGCCGTCTGCGGCTCCAGCGCGGGCAGTTGGGCCGCATCGTCGACGTCGGCCGGATCCATGGGCGGATCAATGTGCAGGACGTGCGCGGCAACGAGCGGGGGCACTGCCGAGACGATGATGACGACCCATGCGCGGGCACCCGTCGCGCCAGTAGTCAGTACGTGCTCCGCAATCTGTGCGGCCGTCGCCATCATCAGCGCGAGCAGCGCGCCCGACGTCGCGTTCTTCGCCCGACGCTTCGCCTCCGCCTCCGTCGGCGTACCGAGTGCCCGACGGGCCGCTTCCTTCTGCGACTTCGCCACGCTGGCACCGATGGCCGCGTACAGGCTCATGACGGCTGGCATGAGCCACGCGACGCGCGCGTCCCAGCCGGCCATTGTCGCGAGCGCGTACTCACCGGGGGCGGAGAGGGCGAGAGCGGCGTACAGAACGGCGCTCTGTCCGTACTTCCGCGCGGCTCTCACGTGCCAGGGGGCTCGGGTGGTTGTCATCGCTCCTCAGTTCGTGTGCTCGGAGGTGTGAGTGGGGGTGCAGCGAAGCCCCTGTCTCCGCAATTGACAGGGGCTCCAGGGCGGTTCGTCAGTGCTTCGGCATGAAGAAGCCGATGTCACGGGGGTCGGGGTGGTACGCCTTCATGGCGTCGACGGCGAAGAAGAGTGCACTGAAGCGACGAGCTCCGTCGGTCTCGCACTCGTCTGCCTCCCCCAGTTCGTCAATCAGGTCGTTCATCACGCGGTGTGCGAACGGGTGGTCACCGTAGATCAGCGCCTCGGGAGCGCCAACGGCGAAGAAGTGGTCAACGATGATTCGGCACATGCGGTAGACGCGGAAGGTGAGCGGGAAGTGGCGGGTGTCGGCGTTCGTCATGAAGTCCTCCGTAAGTGCCTCGTGGTGTGACTGCAATATGACACAGTTGTGTCGACCAGCACAACACCCACAGCTCCGCTAGTCGACTAGCGGAGCTACTTCTCGTCGGCGTACCGGTCCGGGTTGAGCGCCTTCAAGAGCTCCGCCTTCGGGATGTTCCTCCGACGCGGGACATCGAGCAGCGCCTTCACGCGCTTCAGTGCCCCCGCCATGGCCTCCACCGCGTACGACGGCGGGGCGTCGCGGACGACACGCCTCAGCGCGTTCGTCTCGTCCTTGTACGTCTTCGCGTCCCACTTGTAGCGTCGAAGTTCCCGCATCAGCTCGATGCGGGACAGGCCGGCGAACTCCGCGAAGGCGCGTCGCTCGTCGTCCGTCACTGTCTCTACGGGGAGCCGCTCGACCTCGTATCCACCATTGGCGGTCGGGCGGATAATGGCGCGTCCTCCGGCTACGGGTGCTGCACTGCTCATGACTCTCTCCTCGTCCGGGTGCAGAAGAGCCCCTGTCGGCCGACAGGGGCTCAGTGGCGAGCGCGCTTAGCGCACCTCAATGGTGTAGGTGTCCGGGTAGACCTGCGCCACCCGTCCCGTCACCGGGTTGGCAACCTCGTAGGCCAGTACCCCACCGTTGGCACCCATCGACCGGCTGATAACCGTCCCGCGGGCGACGCGGCCGTCAGCGTCGGTGGCGGTGATCCGGGTACCGGTGGCGATGGGGGCCATGATGGGCTCCTTCGGTAGATGGAGGGTAAGTCCCCGACACAAGTCCGATCGAGAAAGAAGTTCCGCTAGTCGACTAGCGGAACTACGAGCAGCGCCACAAGCGCTCCGCCGGGTAGGGTCACCACATACCCGCCGCGGACCTTCGTCCAGCCGTACCCGCTCCGCACTGCCTGGCGGAGGAAGTGGCGCTGCGCCACGTCGTCGACGATGCGGGAGAGCCCGCTCTCGAAGGTCAGTCGGTAGCGCACGCCGGCTTCTCCCTGCGCTGCACCACGCGGCGGACGATGATCTCCGTGTCCGTCGTGATGAAGAGGACTCCCCCGCCCTCCGCCGCAATCCGTGCCGTCCAGCGGCCTTCATGACGGGCGTTGCACTTCGCCGTCCATGTCTTGCCGTGGCGTTCGAACTCGTCGCCGGCAAGGACGTTGATGGCGGAGACGGTGATCTCCTGGACGATTCCGGTGAGCGGTGTCATGGCTGACTCCTTTGTCAGTGCCTTGCGTTAGTGGTGGCGCCTCTGTCTCCGCAATTGACAGGGGCTCCAGGGGGATTCAGCGGTTCACCGCGTCCCAGATGGCGCGACCGACCGTGCCCGGTCGCCTGCTGGCGCTGGCGTGGCGCGTAGGGCCGGAGGGCTGTCCGAGCAGACCCCCGGACCAGTAGGAAACGTACGCCTCCGGGACCCAGGAAGGGACGCCTTCCACCTTGGGGCGTGCCGGGGTCACAGCGCTGACTACGTACAGCTTTCCCTTGACGGTGACGATCCGTCGCCCCTCGCTGTCCGTCTCCACCGGAGCCGGCGCGTCAACCAGGGTCATACGGACCGTGCGGCCGTCGCGGTAGTCGATCCAGTGCGCCGTACGGCCGGACGACATCTGACGGACCTCCCGCTTCCCCTCCATCATCGCGTGGTTCACCTCGTCCATGGCTTCACGGATGCTGACGTGAGTGGTGATGCCGTTCTCGATCCGCTCGTACACCTTGTTCATGTCCCGGCCTTCGCTAGTCCCTTGCGTTGCCCTCACTATGACACGGTTGTGTCGGCCGACACAACTACCTGACGCGCTTGAGCAGAGAGAATCCCGTCCCGCTTCCCTCACACGTCTGCAGGACGAGGGCAGCGCCACCGAACGACGGGATGGATCCGCCCTGGCGGTTGAGGCGCATGTGTCCGTAGACCCTGTAAGTCCCCGCCAGCGGCCCGGAGATGACGCGCACGGTGCGGCCGACGGGCACGCGGGAGAGCCACTGGTATCCCATGTAGTTGTGGCCGGCCAGGATGTTTCCGGCGTACATCGTCAGTGCGCCCGCGTCGATGCACTTCTGAGCGAAGCCAGTGCAGTTGCGGTAGTACGAGATCCGGATATCCGCCGGAGGCTTCGCTATCGGGTGCTTCTTCGCCGACGGCTTCGACGGCTTCGCGACGCGCTCCGTCGGGCGGGGCGACGGCTTCAGCGTCGCCCGCTCCCCCGCCCTCGTCGTGTTCGTCGACGGACGAGGATCCAGGGTCGGCTTGTAGGGCGACGGGGACGAGCTGCCGTCGACGACGACGGGGACCGTCTCCAGCGCGGGGAAGGTGCCCGGCGCCTGCGGGTTGGGGACGAGGACGACGGCCAGGGCTGCAACGGTCATCGTCGATGCGGCTACAACGGCCGCGCGGTAGGGAAGTCGGGACGGTCGCATGGTTTCTCCTCGGAGTGTGAGTGCTTTGAGTGCCCCGCCGCGGATTCGAACCGCGCGCCCGCCGGCACTGGGGGTGCCGGGTTGTCGGGCTTGCGTATGCGGGGCGGGGCGCTAGCGACGAACGCCCGGGATGAGACTCTGGACGATCCGGCTTGCCTTCGCGTAGTCCTCAAGGCTCGGACCGGGGTCCTCGTTGGCAGCGTCCTCGTCTTCCTCGTCAACCTCCGCGGCGCACTCCTCACAACCGTCCTTCGGCTGCTCGTCGTCACGGTGGTCGGGGCACATCTCGTGCACGCTGATCAGGTCGGCGTGGTACCCGTCATCGGCCGCGCGCTCCTTGGCCGCTTCGGCTTCTGCCTCGTCGCGGGTGTCGGCGACGTAGATGCATCCCTCGTCGTTGAAGACTCCGTACTCGGTCACTGGTTCTCCTCCATCTCAGGGAAGGCGGCGAAGATGATCCGCTGCGCCCACTCGCGGCACTCGTTGTCGTCCTCGCCAGTGGACTCCGACCACGTCCACACGTTGGCGGTGCCGTGCTGCTCGTACTCGTCCCGGACCGTCTCCAGGATTCGCGTCGCGGAGAGCTGTTCGGGCAACTGCTCCAGCTCGCCCGACGGCATGTTCCGTACGTAGGCGGAGCACAGACCGTCGACCAGCTCCGACAGGTTCAGCCGGTGTTCTACGCGGATGGTGATCCGGTTTGTCACCTTGCCTGTCAGCCTGTTCGTCCAGGTGCGGACGGGTGGACGCTTCATCTCTCCTCCTACGGCCTGCCTCCTCGGCGCGGGTAGGCCATGCCCCGCGGACGCCCCGGAGGGCGTTTCGGCTAGATGCTGCACCCACAGGCGTGGCAGCTCGTTGCGTCCGTGATCCGGAACACGACGCCCAGCGTTGCCGCGGAGTCCCGAAGCGGCTCCATCACACGTGCGGTACACGCTTCGTCGTCACGACAGACCGGGAAGAGTGCCTCTTCCTTGTTCTCGCCGATCGCGATGACCAGAGCAGTGCTCTTCATGGATCCTCCGTAAGTTCCTTGCGGAACACCAGAGTGACATACTTGTGTCGGCCGACACAAGAGGTCCGCTAGTCGACTATCGGAGCTCCAACGCAAAGAGGCCCGGAGCAAGTCGCCCCGGGCCTCCGCTTCCTACTGTTCGCCCGCCAGGAATCGGGCGACGGCCAGGACGTCCTCCGTCGACGCGGACGGGCGCGACTGCTTCCGCGCCTCCTCCAGGAGGGCCACACGCTCCGGGGCGACGACCACGCGGGAGGCGTCGAACACGAGCTCGTCCGCCGGCGCGTCGACCTTACGGACCTCCGCGGCCCACGCCACGTAATCGCCCATCTCGTCGACGATGCGGTACGGGACCCGACTTTCTGCGTCGTCGATCTCGTCGACGATGCCCGTCTTCCCGTTGCTGCTGGTGTTCTCGCCGCGGACGATCGTCACGCGGTCGCCGACCTTGACGGGCTGTGGCGCGGCGTCGACCTTCTCCACGTTCGTCAGCGACAGATACCACCGGCCGCGCACGCCATTACCATCAACCTGCACTTCATGGTCGTTCACGTGCCGGACGACGAAGGTGTCTCCGCGGCGGACACTCGCGCCGTTCGCGCTGTCATGCAGGACGCGGACGGTGTCGCCGACCTTGACGGGCTCCGTCGCCTTTCCCCCGTCGATCTCGTCGGCCAGGGCCAGCAGCCCGCGTGCGAACTCCCGGGTCTTCGCCGACTTCAGGTACGCCTCCATCCTGTGAAGGCCGTTACTGGACGCCGCCAGTTCCACGGACTCGCCCTGGACGCTCGCGGTGATGGTGTCGGCCTCGTCAGCCCAGCACTTCGCTACGTACTCGGTCATGTTCTCTCCTCAGTGGTCTCGGGTAGCTCCGCTAGTCGACTAGCGGAGGTCATTCGAAGTCGGTGACGTCCGGCGTCAGCTCGTCCACGGCGTCGCGGACGTCTTCGCCCCACAGGGCGGCCTCGTCGGGGCGGACACCCTGGACGTCGTAGGCGTCAAGGGATGGGAGTCGGGCCATGGGAATTCCTCTCGGTTCAGTGAGTGACTCATGCAGCCAGGGAGTGCGAAGCGGCAACGGCTCGCGCGGACTTGATCCCGTTGGACCGCAGTTTCCGCAGGGCTGCCAGTTTGATCTCCAGATCCGCGGCAACTTCCTGGTCTGTCGCCTGCGTCATGGCGATTCCGTAGAAGGCGCGGAGCGCGTATGACTGACGCTGCGGGATCTCCCGAAGGAGGTACCGGGCCAGGTCCCTGCGCTCCGTCGGGTCGGTGAAGTCGGAGGACGCGTCGGGGATGGTGTCGGCCAGCGTCGCCGTCACATCGTCATCGTGACGGAGCGGGGCCTCCAGCGACTCCACGTCGGCCAGCGCTTCGACGGTCGCGAGGAACAGTTCGCGGCTCATGCGTCGACGGGGCTCCACGTCGGACGAGACGATCATCCACGCGCCTTCGATGTCCCCCTCCGTGTCCCAAAGCGCGCGCTTCACGCGGAGGGCGCTGGACGGCTCAACCGTCAGGCCAGTTGTCGACTTGACCCACGCCTCCGCGATGGCACGTCGCACCGCGTGGTGCGCGAACGTTGACAGGCTCGCGGAGCTGGACGAGGTGTTGTAGTCGCGCACGTGCTGAATCAGGACCGCGCGTGCCTCCTGGAGCAGATCCTCCGCGTCGTCCTGGCACGCACCCGGGGCCACGGTTCGGACCGCGTGCCGGATGACGCCCTCGTATGCGCTGACGATCTGCCACATGGCGTCGCTGTCACCAGCCTGCGCAGCCTGGATCGTCTCATCCGTAACCTGAGTGCGGGTCATGTCGTTCTCCTCAGTGTGCGAGTGCTTCGCGTGACTTGGTTATGTGGGGGTAGCGGTGAGATGTGACGCGGGACTTTTGTGGCGTGGGTCACAGATCACGGCCGACCCGAGGCATGGCGATGCCCAGAGCCTTTTGCCTGTGCTTCAATACGAGCGCGAGTTACTGGCGCGTAGGGTTAGGGAAGCCCCCGGGCCCGTATGGCACGGGGGCGACGAAGCTCCGCTAGTCGACTAGCGGAGGTCAGATATGGAGCGGCAGAACAGGGAGGCCGACAGCCGTGGCAATGTCGACGTCAGCCACCGCGAGCGGGCACGCCTCCCAGCCCTTCAGTGTGTAGAGCGCCGTAACGGAAACCCAATCAACGTCGGGGCTGCACGTCAGCCGCGCGTCGATGATGGCCGACACCTCGTCGAGTTCTCCGCGCTGTTCCGACGTGATCTGCGGTCCGGTAAGGATGATCACCAATGCCCCCCGGGAGCTGAATCGTCCTCCCCCTCCCATGCAGAAAGAGCACGATCCATAGATGCGGTGATGCCTCGTACGTACGCGATGGCGTACGGGAGATACGTGGCACCGTTTTTTAGTTCTCGCTGAAGAGCCGCGCGGGACTCATCGAGCACCGTGCGCTCTGTCGGGCGGGAGGGTCCGTGCGTCGCCTGCCGGCCTGTACCGTCCGCATCCACTCCAGGCTGTCGGCGGCCTGGCATGGTCACTGCTTCGTCATAGATGGACACCATCTGACGGAGCTCTGACAGGTCTCGTTCGAGACTGTCCAGGAGCTGTGTCAGTCGTTGTCCTTCTGCGACGTGATCGAGACTGTAGGTCACCAATCCTCCACGGGCAATTGCCATGCGGCTGAAATCCGATGGGGTATTAAGCCGGTTTGGGGTGATTTAAGGCACTCGGAAGCGGCCCGAATGTGGATCTCTTGTGTCGGCCGACCCAATCTCACCTGGGGTTATGTCGGTCGACACAATCGAGAGTTCAACATCTTCCGTTACCAAACCGTGATGATGTGAAGAGGATGTGAGCGCCTCCTCAGCGCTTGACCGATTCACTATGTGACCGGTGCGTCGCGCTCCGCTTCCAACTGACCTGCGCTGACGCCTAGCCAATCCGACATGTCCCGATCAGACTTCAGTCGGTTGCACTCTCGGCATGAGGGGGTCAAGTTGAACCACTCGTGAACGCCGCCACGCGCAAGCGGAACAATGTGGTCCACCTCAGCTACAACCATTTCCGTGAACGAAGCGTCGCAGTATGTGCAGTTCCACCACTCCAGCTCCTCCCACCGTCGCAGAACGTCACCATGCGACGGGCCCTGTGGAGGTGCGGGAGCACGCAGAGGAGGCGTGATGCACATGGGACGAGGTACGGAACGGACGGCGGCAGGGCGAATTCCCGCCACCGTCCGAGCAACTCCGTTGCGCCTGCCCTGTGTTGGTGCGCACGCCCGTATGGGGCTCACGCTCGCGCCAGTTCTGCAGCTGCAGCCGCCTCGGGATGGGCCGCGTACCAAGGGTCATGTTCGATCATCGTCGCCGCCTTCTTCATGTACAGGGATCCCCAGCTACGGCCTCCGACTTCGGGGTCCGTGTCGAGCGGGACTCCGAAGAAGTCCATCGACATGGACTCCCCCACTTCCCGCGCGACGTCGTCCGCTATGTCGTCCGGGGCGCAGCCGAGAGCTTCGTCATGGATGGGCAGGAGCAGGTAGTCCGTCAGCCCCTTCTCGTCCATGTCGAGCAGCGCCTGACACAGAACGTCGCGAGCCGTCGACTGCACCATGTAGTTGGTCGCGGCATACACGCGGTCTCGGTCCAGCGGCAGGCGCCGGCCGACTGGAGTCCAGACGACGAATCCGTCCGCCCGTGCCTCGCGCTGCAGCTTCGAGCTGAAGCGCTTGATGCCGCGATAGGTCCGGTCGTAGGCGCTGATCGCCTTCTTCACGTCGGGGAGTGGAGCGCCAGTCTGACGACTGAGCGTCAGCGCCCCTCCCCCGTAGACCTTTCCGAAGCCAACTCCCTTGCAGAGTTTCCGATGGAACGACGTGTAGTCGGGCCCGTAGATCAGCTCTGCCGTGAAGCCGTGGAGGTCACGGCCTTCGGTGATCGCGCGCTTCATGACCTTCTCGTCTGCCAGCGCTGCCAGGACGCGCATCTCCACCGCGGAGTAGTCCACGGAGAAGATCCGCATCCCGGGGTCGGGGATGAGCGCACGCCGGATCGTCCAGTCTCCCGACGGGAGTTGCTGAAGCGGGGGCCCGGATATGGACATGCGCGCCGTCCGCGCCTGAAGGCTGTTGATCTTCGGGTGGATCCGTCCCGCGTCGTCCAGGCCGTCGCGCATGGCCACGCCGTACGACGTCGACCACTTCCCCGCGCGCTTCGAGCGGAGTACCGCGTCCGCCAGGGGATTCGGCTTCCTCGTCTCGCGCGGCTGCCAGTGCTGGTCCAGGTCGGCCAGGTCCAGCAAGATCGACTTGTCCACCTTCAGAGCCCCACTGTCAGTGGTCTCCGTTAGCGTCTCACCCATGCCAACAAGAGCTGCCGCCACCTGCTTCGGTGCGTTCACCGACGTCACGCCGTACTGCGCGGCCTTCCCCGCGTGGAGCGCTGCCTCCGCCTGCAGCCGACCCACGAGCGGGCGCACGTAGTCCTGATCGACGAGCATCCCGCGTCGCTCCATCTGCGCGCAGACGAGCATCACGGCGTGTTCGAAGTCGATCAGCCGCTCCGAAACGCCGGCGTCCAACGTCCGCTTCAGGACGACGGGCATGACTCGCGCTTCGAGAATCGCGTCCAATCCCGCGTACTGAAGGTAGGTCGGGTGATTGATGTCAATCGCGGCCCAGCCTGTCGCCTTCGTCTCCCCGATCGAATGGAAGACCTTCGTCAAGTCCTCCTGCGTGTCGGGGGCGGACGGGTCGACGTCCTTCTCCGCCAGCTCCTTCAACTTCAGGCCGTATCCGCCTTCGTGTCGGGGTCGCGGATCGAACAAGTGCGCGATAACCTTCGAGTCCCTCACTTTGGGTGCCAGCGTCGCCAGCGGTACGCCAAGGTGTGCGTCCTGCCAAAGCAGATCGAAGGGAGCGTTGTGATACCCGAGACTCGGCAGCGTCAGGAGCGCCCACCGTGCGGCCTCCTGCATCAGCGGACGACCCTCTACCTGGAGGACCCACGCATTAACGGTGTCCCCGAACTGGACCGTTCGGAGGCGGGACGTCGGACGGTAGATGTCCAGGCCCGTCGTCTCCGTGTCCGCCCCGACGAACTCGCTTGCGCGTGCCTTGCGTTCCACCCACGAGCGGAACTCGTCCAGGTCCGCGGTCGTCTCCGGTACGCGGGTCATGGTCTGCTCGCCTGCGATGGTGTACGGGAAGTACTTCACGCTGCCCCCTCCTCTCGTGACTGCCCGAAGATGTCTGTCGGTCCCGACGGCTCCTCGTCCGCCTGGCCCGTGTCCTCCGCTAGTCGACTAGCGGTCTGGATCTCCGCGTCTGTCGCCAGCCGGATCCCGTCGAAGCCCCATTTGCCGCTGACACGGCGCTTCGTGAAGTTCCGGGACTCCAGCTCCACGCCCAGCGCCCAACCGGACAGCACCTCCTTCCGGCTTAGCCCGGCGTCCTCCGCCCACTCCGCGTACGCGCGACGGACGGCCATGGGAGCAACGCGGGCGCCTTCCTCGCGGACGAGGCGAGCAGCGATGAACTCCGCCAGCCGGTCCTCCGATTCGCGGTAGTCCTGCGTGGCCGACTGGACTGACGTCGGCTCGTCCAGGCCGTTCGCGTACCACTCCTGTGCGCCCCGGACGGCCCACGCGAGGATGCCCGCTGCCTCGTCCCTCAGCTTTGCCGGAAGGGTCTTGTCCGCCTTCGCTCCACGGAACGTGGCTTCGAAGGGGATCAACTTGACCCGTCGCCAGACTCCGAGATCCTGCGACAGGATCGCGGGCTTGTAGTTGCCGGCAACCATGAGGAGGAAGCGCGGAACGTAGGTGAACGGGCTCCCGTACAGCGCGCGACACGTCACCGGGTCGCCTCCCGTCAGCTGCTTCACGAGACCCTCCGCAAGCCGGGAGTACTTCTCTGTCTCGCTCGCCGTCACGAGCCGCGCACCGCGCAGGGCTGCCAGCTCCGGCGACGCCTGACCGGTGTTCACGCGCTGCTCGAAGGTGGAGAACTCCGTCGACTTCGTGACGCCACGGAGCACGTGAAGGAGAGCGTCCAGGAACACGCTTTTCCCGTTCGCGCCCTGGCCGTGCATGAAGACGAAGCACTGTTCCGACGTGCTGCCCGTGATTCCGTACCCGACGAGCCGCCGCATGAACGAGGGCATCTCCGGATGGTTCGGGAAAACCTCCCCGAGGAACAGCTCCCACCTCGTCGCCGGAGCGTCAGGGTTGAACGCAATATCCAGCCGCTTCGTGATCATGTCCGCCGGAGTGTGCGGATGGATCTGCCCCGTGCGGAGGTTGACCGTCCCGTTCGCGACAGACAGCAGCTCCGGGCGCGAATCGAAGTCCTCCGCCTTCGCAGGGACTCCGGGCACCGACGGCAGTTCCTTGATGATCGCGTCGATAGACCTGTTCGTCAGCGCCTTCAGCGCCAGCCGTCGCATCGAGTCGTCGCCGGACGCGATCAGTTCCGCGCCCATGAGGTGCAGCGCCTCGCGTACCTTCGCGTCCCCCGGCGCCCATACCTTCCCGTCCCAAACGAGGAAGCCGAGCCCCCGTGCGTACCGCACTCCCCCACCGGAGCGGGTCATGAAGTCGCGCAGCATTACGGCCGTGCCAACGTCCGTGTTGTTGAACATCTGCCGCGCGCTGAGGTCCATGGACTCCAGCGCGGCATCCGTGGCAGGGACGTCGGGCTCCGTCGACGGGGCGGCAGGCTTCGGCTCCTCCAGCTCCACGACCGGAGCCGACCGAACAGCACTGTGGAGCGCACCCGGGAACGACTCCGGAGCCCGCTCGCGCCACGCCGTCAAGTCCTCCCCGGGATTTGGGAACTCCAGGCGCCGGACGATGCGGCCGGCACGGATAAGGGCCGTCGCCAGTGCGTTCGTGAAGCGCGCGCCAGCGGGGTCGGGGTCGCCTGCGAGCACGACGTCACGGCCTTCGAGTCCGGCAACGAGCTCCGCGACGAGCGCGGCATTGTTCGCCAGTCCCGCACCGCGGATGACGAGCGCGTCATACCCGACACCGACGGCCGTCAGCCCGTCCCCCGGGCCTTCCGTGACGAGGATGGTGTCATAGCCCGTGCCCGCGCTCATGACCCCGTACTTCGCCCACACCTTGCCGGGCACGTTGGTCAGGCTCATCCATCGCGCCGGGCACTTGCCCGACAGGTCACGGCCCTGCAGACCGCGGATGACGCCATCGAAACCTGCCAGCGGGACCGTGATCCGCGGGTACCGCGTGAAGCCACGGGACAACCACGGCTGAGTACGAGCTCCGGGCGCCATGTAGCCGACGTTCAGGTCTTGCGCCACGTCGGCCGACAGCCCGAAGCGACGGGCCAGGTAGTCGACCGCTTCGTCAGCCGACGTCAGCGCCTCGCGCGATTCGTCGACGAACACCTTCAGACCAGCGATCTCCGCGACGCCGACGGCCTCCGGAGCCTTCGCGCTGACGGTCCGTGCGCCGTCGCCCTGGACGTCGAAGAGGTCGGAGGCCGTCAGATCCAGCTTCCGCAGGATGTCCGCGCGGTCGCAGCCTGTACGGCAGACGATCAGAAGCTTCCCGTCCTCCTTCAGCGTCAGCTTCAGCGACGGGTGACGCTGGTCGTTGTGCGCAGGGCAGAGCGCTAGGTATCCGTCGTGGTCCTCCTCCACGCCGCTCAGTCGCGCCAGGATGTCCGTCAGTCGCACTACTTCTCCCCTCGTGTGTATGAGCGGCGGCGAACGCTGCCGGTAACTCCGCCCGGGGTAATGCCGACCCCGAGTCCCTCACGCATCTTCCAGCCGTCGTCCCGATACTTCGTCGGGTCCCATCTGGTCAGTGACACGCGCGGTCCCTCGTGAGTGTGGGTGCCAGCCTCTAGCGCCTTGAACAGGTCGTCGGAGGCGGCGTCCAGAGCGCTCGGTATGTGGCGCGCATGGGCACTGGCCAACGCCATACATAGCGGGCACCAGCAATTCCACAGCTCGTCGCCGTATGGATCGAACCGGCTCCCCATGACGTCTCCCCTCTCGTGCATGCGGAAGGGGCGCCCCGAAGGACGCCCCTTGTGTTGGTGACTCGCGTGAGTCGGCTCGCGCTACTCGTCTTCGTCGTAGTCCTCGTAGGTGACGGACTGCGCGCCGGCCGACGCGTAGTAGTTCCACGCGTGCTTGTCACCGTGCGCCAGGGCATGTGACACCCATCCCCGGGCTTGTTCGAGGGTCATCTCCTGACCATCGAACTCGTCACCGTCCGGGTAGACCGTGAGCGTCCCTGAGAACTCGATGACTGCTTGCTTCACGCTGCCCCCCGGTGCTGCGCGTCGATGAGTGCGTAAGTCGTTGGCAACGCTGTCTGGAGCGCTACCTCCATGTCCCGGAGCCGGTTCAGGAGGCGCACGTCCGTCGCGACGTCGCGGACGACGTAGCCGTCAGCCACGCCCTTCATGCGCCGCTTCACCACGGCACACCCGAACGGCTGGCTGGCGTGGATCGCCTCCCGGTTCGCCTGCGCGATGTAGTCCGAGAGCGTGATCGTCTTCTCCGCCTTCAGCTCCGCGGCGTGGAGGTAGTAGCCGGAGACGTCGCCGATGTCCTTCGCGCCCATCTGCACGTTCCGGTGTGCGGCGGGGTTGTGGTGCTCGCGGATGTAGGCGGTCCACAGGGACTCCCACGCTGTGCCTTTGGCCTTCGAGGGGTTAGCCATCGGCCGCCACCTCCCGTATGAAGTCCTCCGTCAGCCACGGCCACGAGGCGTACAGGCAGCGCGGCTTGTCCATCACGACAGGTTCTGTGTCGGGCATCGGCCAGACGCGTTGGTAGCCCTCTTCGATCGGTTGCTTCATGGGCCGTCCTCTGGTCTTTTCACCCAGACCTCGAAGAGAACACTGCTCTCCTCGTAGTCGACGGCGCGGGGCTCGTCCTCCACTACCCACGAGCGTCCGCTGAACGTCAGGCGGTCGCCCGACTCCCGCCCCACCTTTGCGCGTACGTGCATCTCGTGGTGCCGGAGTGCGGCCCGGATCTGCTCCGTCGTCGGGTTGTTGGCGAGTCGGGCCACGATGTCTGTCAGCGTCGTCGTGGCTTCTTCGGCTCGCGCTGTGCGCTGCTCAGGAACGGTCACGGTTGCTCCTTCGGTTGCGTCCATACCGAGTGAGAGCGGGAGTTGTTGAAATCCTTACGACACATTTCATGTGATCTGCGTCACACATCGACCAGTACCCCTCCAGGTCCGCCGGCGTCGACGAGGCGCATCCTGCACGGTGTGCCGAACTCGCCGTTCTCGATGACGCCGTCCCCCTTGAACTCCCGCAGTAAGGCCAAGCGCTCCTGCGCGTCCAGCTCTTCGACGTATGGGCCCCAGACCTTGCCCTCCGGGTAGCGGAAGGCCTCTTTCGTCTGTACTACTCGGAACATCTCTCCCCCTACTTGCGGTTCGCCCAGACGAACCACACGACGCCGATGACTACAGCCACGAGGTACACGACCGGGGCGGCTGCGCCGACTGCACTTGCTGCGAGCAAAGCCCCTCCTCAGAACCGCGTGTGTCGCACGTCGAAGTGCACACC
Organism: Streptomyces sp. CA-135486; assembly: GCF_050936555.1. Classification (NCBI taxonomy): domain Bacteria; kingdom Bacillati; phylum Actinomycetota; class Actinomycetes; order Kitasatosporales; family Streptomycetaceae; genus Streptomyces; species Streptomyces sp. CA-135486. The sequence continues at coordinate 2,924,470 of NZ_JBNJMM010000002.1, read as the reverse complement.
GCGCGAGAGCAGGTCGACGACATACGATGCGGCGTCCAACTCCTCCCCGTCCGTGAAGCTCTTTGACCGTTCCGCGCGTTCGCCCACAGACTCCGGCTCGTCGTCCCGGTACTCCTCCGCGTCGCCGTCGTACTTGAAGACCTCGATGTAGCTCACTTCTCAACCCTCCACGGCAGTTCGTCGTCAGGTGTCCCGCGCTCCACCCGGTACAACAGCTCCCAGCCGTCGGAGGTGCGCTCGTAGATCTCGCCTCCGCGTGCGGCGTAGACAGTGCGCCGTGCCTCCTCGTCCCAGTAGCCGTTTGAGTAGCCCACGGCAGCCTTCGCGCGGCCTAGGCCGGCGTGGTACTTCACTTCCGGGGTGCGGCTCGGGACGATCGTGGCGAACGGGGCGGGGTTGAGCTTCGCGCGGTACGGGGCGCAACGCTCGTCCATCGCTGTCACTCGGTCACCCCCGTCACGTGTTCGGGAACGGTGCCGTCGGCCTTGCGTAGGACGACGACGTTGTAACCGAGTTGCCCGCTCTTCGGGTGCTCGGCTTCCTGGCGCCCGTACTGAGCGGAGATCTCAATGCGCATGAGCATCCCGTTCCGCCCTTGGTAGGCGCGCCCCACCTTCACGCGTCCGTGGGTGGTGGAGGCCGAAAGGATGTAGTCCCCCTCTTCGATCTCCACGCCGAATGAGTCCTTCACGGTGTTCGCCATCAGACGGCCTCCCACTTCTTCGTGTCTGGATCGCGACGGCCGCACTCCTGCCACGCGAGGGACGAGCGCTCCGCGGTGACGGAGACGACGCGGCTCGTCTTCACGCGTTCGTTCCCGGGTGCCCACGCCCACGCACGAGCGCGCTCGCTCGCGTCGCGACCAGCCTGGACCCGCGCGGCAGTTTCGTCGGTGTACGGGCCGCGGACGTCGGCGTGAAGCTCCTCGTCCCACTCGTCCAGGTATGGAGGGAGCTTGTTCTCCCACGTAGCCTCCGGGTTGCGCTTCCGGTTCTGATACGTGACGACGGAGCGCCACACCTCCGGGGTGTTCAGGCTGACGTTTACGGCCACTACTTCTCCTCTCGGTTCATCACGTGCACGAGCGCCCCGCGAACGAGTGCGATACCGACGGCCTCCCAGTACTTCGGGAAGTCGCGGCGGCTCGTCGCTGCAGGGCGGATGTAGATGCAATCCCCCTGGCCGGCGTCGCGGACGTCGCCAAGGGCGGGGGCGTTGGCGTCGTCGATGACGAGGAAGCCGCTCATCTCTCCTCCTCAGTACGGCAGCGGCTTGCCCGACGGCGTCCGTGTGTCGATCGGCGCGGGCTTCTGCGGCACCGGCTGCTTCGGCTTCTGGATCTGGCGCGGCGTCATCGAGACTGCAGCCAGACCAGCTCATGGGCGACGCCCTTGCCGCCTTCGACGGACAGGACTTCGCTCTGAAAGAAGACGTCGCCGTCGTAGCGGGATATCTTCACTTCACGCTCCTGGTCGACGTCCCTCAGACGCCGGATGAGCTCTGCAACGGTCATGGATTCCTCCTCTCCTCCTACGCCGAAAGCCCCCGGGACCGAAGTCACCGGGGGCTGAGGGTTGGGCGGGTTAGACGTCGACCTTCGTCAATGGGCCGTGGTGCCCGACGACCTCTCCCAGGCTCCACGCCCAGCCGTTCGGCTTGCTGTCGGCGTAGGGCCCGCGGTACCGGCCCTGCGGAGTCCCGTCGTTCTGACCGTCGGGCGTTCCGGGACCGCTGCGCTCTGCCTTGAAGTCGAAGTGGTCGCCTTCGCGGTCGCGGTAGACAGCGCCCATCTCGTACGAGACGCCCCCATAGACGAAGGTCTTCGCGTCCTCCGGCCTCCGGAGGACGTTCTCCGTCGGCGTCATGTGCGTCCCGTTGGCCTTCTCCATGACCCAGATGGGCTCGTCGTGGTGCTCCGACGTGAAGGGGCCAGCGACCAGAGTCCCGAGGATGGAACAACCGTTGGTGTACTCCACATCGTCGCCGACGGCGAACTTCGGCACCAGCGTCAGTGACTCCGTCCTGACGATCCGCTCCACGCCGCTCGCTGTCCGCCCGAGGAACGCCACCGGGTAGAAGCCACCGCGGAACGGGCCGTAGGTGATCTCCACCTCTCCGTACGTGTGATGGGTCGCGCGGTCGCCGACCTTGAACTCCGTCACTTCGCCTCCCCCGTGTCGCCGATGACGACGACGTGTTCCGCGCTGACGGTCTGCTCCGTCAGCGTCTTGCGCGCGATGAAGCCGGAGTCACGCCCCGTCGGCTTGACCTTCAGCATGGGGACAACACGTCCCGTGCTCTTGTCGCTCTTCGTCTCCAGGACGACGGCTTCGCTGTTTCGTACGACGTTGCCCTGTCGCGTCGGGTACGCGATCAGGGAGCCGACGCGGATCTCCGCGCCAGTGAAGTCAGTCAGTCGGGCCTTGCCCATTGCTCTCCTCCGTGTGCTCCGTGAGTGGCTTGTTCATCTGCTCCCTGAGGAAGCGGAACGCGTGGTGTGCTTGCTGCGGGCAAACCCCGTTGCCGATACGGCCGATCTGCTCTTCGCGCGTGAGATCCGGGACATCGGTAACCCACCCGCCGGGCAGGCCCATCATCCATTCGCAGAACTTCGGGGCCAGCTTCAAGCCGCCCCGTGGGCCGCGCATCAGCGGTATGGGCGCCTGACGCCCCATGAAGATCTCCCACCGATACACGCACGTCGCGAACGGGCCCCACCACTCCGCGGGGGAGTGCGGTCCGTCGTCGGCCACGTCGTCCGGGTCGACGTCCAGGAGAAAGACAACTTCGTCTTCCAACGTCGGCCCATGGCCGCCAGCCTTTCTCTTGTCGGGGTGCTGTGCGCTGCCGTTGCTCGCCAGGTTCGCCGTCGGCGTCTTGAAGAGCTTCTCTGCCTTCTCCCGCGGGAAGAGGCGCGCGAGCGCCGTTACGAGGTCGTCTCCGCCGGATCCCTCCCGGTCCCGCTTGGCGAAGTCGGGTCCGCGGGTGGCGTCACTTACCGTCGGAGACGGAAGGTGTGGCAACGCAGAACCAGCGGTCCCGATGGTGCGGAGCCCCAATGTCGGAAGCTCGAAGAGCCGTCCACGCTGCGTCATACCCGATCTCGTGAAGCGATGTGAGCACTGCGCTTTGTCCCCGATTTCGGAGTGCTCCCACGTTCTCCAGGAAGACGTATCGGGGTCGAAGAATCCGTATCCCCTCAGCGATGTTGAACCAGATCCCGGAGCGCTCACCCTTGATTCCCTCCCGCTTGCCAGCGTTGCTGATGTCCTGGCAGGGGAATCCCGCCGTGAGTTTGTCGATGCCCTCGTCCAGCAGCGCGCCCCAGTTCTGATACCGGACGTCGCCAATGTTCGGGGCGTCGGGGAAGCGGTGTGCCATGACCTTGCATGCCGCTCCGTGCACTTCTGCGACAACGGTGACTTTGTCACCCGTCAGTGCTTCGACCGCGATTCCTAGTCCGCCGTAACCGGCGCAGAGTTCGAGGATCGGCATAGCGCGTCACCCCGCGTTGAAGGAGCCGAGAACGATCTCCGTCGGGCCGTCCTCCACCACGCGCTCTACGGTGGCGTTGGAGCCGTCAGCCATGAAGCCGCGCATCGGCCGTCCCACGTTCCACGAGGCCACCTCGTCGCCTGCGGGTTGCACTAGCGCAACTTCAAGTGCAGCGGTCTCGTTGCTCGCGCGGACGACCACCGCGTCAAACTCGTCGTAGTCGACTCTGTCCGTGCGGCTCACCTTGTAGAGCGGCATGTCTTCTCTCCTCTTGTGTGCGTAGACTCGTGAGTACGCCCGCCCCTCCCGACCGCAATTCGGGAGGAGCGGGCGCTACTTCGTTGTGGGTCAGGCAGCCTTCGCCAGGTCCGCCGGCTGAGCGGCTTCGGCCGCGCCGAGAACCTTGATCACCGGCTTGTTGTACGAGACGTCACGGCCTGCCTTGGTCGTGTAGCTGACGTTCTCGATCGAGAGCGCCGCGCGGACCGGGCCGTCGTAGCCGTCGACGTCGGCGATCACGGTGTGAAGCACCTTGACGAGCTCCCACGATCCGGAGTTGAAGCGGAACAGCCCCAGCTCCGGCGCCTGCGCCAGCTTGAACACCACGTCGATGGACGGCTTCGGCCCACGCCCCGCGCGTGCCTTGTCCTTCCGGTCCTGCAGGAGCGGAGGGCAACCGCACGGGGTGCCCTTGTCCTCGTCGGGGCTGAGGTACTCGACGCCGTCACAGTGGTGCGCGAGACCCTGCATGCCGAAGAGCTTCATCGACGCGTCGATCTTGTCCGACGACTCGATGATGATCTCCACCGACGCAGCGTCGGTGAGGACTTCGAGGTTGTCCTCCTTGTCGGTGTCCCACTCCTCCGCGGCACCACCGAACAGTTCCGCGATCTTGTCGGCGACGACAGGGTCTCCGCTGGTGACGCGCCACTCGTTCAGCGCCTCCGGCTGCTTCCCGACCAGACGGCCAGAGCGGAAGCGGCCCACGAAGTCCTCACTGAACTGCCGCTCACGGGGCTTCGAGTCGGGGTCGGTGTCCCAAATTCGCTTCAGGTTGTTCGCCATGTATGAGTGCCTCTCGTAGGTGGCGTGTGCGTGTCGGACGATCGCGTCGTCCGCTGCCTTAGTTATGTGGGGGTAGCCGCCAGATGTGACGCGCGACTTTCAGCGAATTTCCGGGGCGCCGTCGGCCAGCTGCCACACGGTGCCGCCGTCCTCCTCCGTGCCGACGCACTGCAGTCGGGGTCCGCTAGTCGACTTGCGGAGGCCGCTGCAGTGGCAAGGCCATGGGTCGGCAGGGTTGTGGGCGTAGTCGTGGCGCGGGCTTCGCCCTCTCGGATGCTTAGCAGCGTTGCCCGCTCCGCCTTCATGCGCTTGATCTCCGCATCCCGGAGCGCCAGGGCTTCCATGCCGAAGTTCGCTTCGTCCGCGGCACGTCGACGAGCGGAGAGCCAGGCCAGGCGGTACCGCAGGAGCCGACGGGAGTAAGCCATGTACTCCTTACACAGCTCCGCCCACTCCCGCGTGTCCTCGTCGGCCTTCTCCGCGTGCTCCCACCCGAGGTCGGCGTCACGCTTCGATGTGGCTAGCTCCGCCTTTAGACGCTCGATCTCCGCGTCCCGGCTTTCCACCATCGCAGCCCAGTCAGCCATGGAGGCTCACCTCCGCTGCCCGCTCGTCCACCTTCGGCGTTGCCTTCAGCAGCTTCCACAGATCCCCCGGTGTTACATCTCCCGGGAGTCGGCCGTCGTCGAAAAGGTGCACGCCGGCGCGGAGGTACGCCTCGTCGACGAGCTGCGAGCAGATCAGGTGACCTGAGTCCGCTATGTACTCACGTACCCACACCGGCCGAACGCGGTAGTGGGCAAGCGCGATGGAGATGTAGTCCAGGTAGCTGTACGGGGTGCCGACCAGCCAAATCGCATTTGCTGCGATGCGTGCGCGCTGCTCCCGCGTCAGGTCGAAGTGCCCCGTCGACCACTGGACAACGGGGCTCGCGTCCTCCAGCCGGATCAACTCCGCCCCGCCGGGCATGGCCTGGACGATCTCACCGTCCCCGACGTAGACCATCGCGTGCTGTACCGGCGACGCGTCGCCTACAAGTGCCTGGCCGGCAGCGATTGCCTTGCCAGTGATGCCGCGGATCTTCGTCAGGGCGAAGTCACCGGGACGTGGTGTGGTTACTGCCATCTCTCCTCCTCAATGTCCGTGTGTGCCTTACTGAGCGCCTCTGAGAAGACGGAGGCCCATCTCTGTCGGTGGAGCTCCAGGGCGTCTGCGTACGGCCGCTCGTAGGCGCGGAACACGTCGCCAGACGTCGGGTGGTCCATGCTGAGCACGAAGCGCACCGGGAGACTGTCGAGCCGCTCCAACTTCAGCCGCTGTGCGAACCGCTGGTACATCCGCAGCTTCTGCCGCGCCTGCTCCAGCTCCCAGTACGTCCGCTCGCGCTGTGACAGGCGCCAGGTGTCGCCCTCACAGGACTTGCACGAGGCCGCGCGGCCGTGGGTCGGCAGTTCGCGGAAATCCAACCGGTCCTTCCGGCGACGGCAGAGGCCCACGCATAGGAGCGTGTCCTTCCCGTTCGGGTGGGCGCGCTCAAACTCGCGGTCGATCAAGTCCGCCAGGGTGACGCGGCGGGTGTTGGCTAGGGTCACGCTGCCTCCAGCTCTGCCAGGAGCTCCCGGTAGAACTCCAGCGCTTCGTCTCGCGACCCCAGATAGTGCGGTACGTCTCCCCCGGCTTCCAGGTCTGCAATGCTCGCCCGGTACCTGTCGACCCGCTGTTTCCGCGCTTCCGCGGCCTCTTCTGCATCCGTCGGGAGGACGCATTCCGGCAGCGCGTCAACGACGACGAGCCGGTCAGAGCCGACGTGCACCCGATCACGGGGAGTTCCCCACGAGGCCGATCCGCCGTACGCCCTCCGGACGACCTTGACCCACACGCGCCCCGACGCGGTGAAGCCGTCGATGACGCCCTCCACGAGCGCGATCGAACGGCCGACGGGGGCGCCGTAGATGCACGTCGCCCCCTCCACGATGTCCACGCCGCGCGCGTCCTTCGCGGTGCTCATCGGCTGCCACCGCCACTCGCGATTGACGCCAGCGTCGTGCAGAGCCACGTACCGGCTGCCTGCTCCGCCATCGTGGGTGACCAACCGCGCGACTCCAGGTCACGCCGCATGCCGTCGGCGGTGTCGTAGATGGGCTCCAGTGCGCCGACCATGGTCAGCATGGCTAGCGATACTTGCGCTTTCAGATCCTCCGGACTCGGAGGCTGCGGGGCACCGAACATCACTTCTCCCTCGGGTCGTGGTCGCCGATGAAACTCAACGCCCCGCGCATCTTGCGTCGGTGCTCGTCGTCTTCCTGGAGCCGCGCGCATGCCTTGACGCACGCAGCAACGACGGCCGCCTCTCCGTTTTCGTGCTCTTCGAAGCGCACAAGGGCGTAGGTGAGTTGCCTTGATCCGAAGCGCTTGCGCTGCTCTCGAATCTCCACCTCCGGCCACCCAAATCGGTCCTCTCTCACGCGGTAGAACCACCCCTCCGGCAGCTCCGGCGCCCCGGCTGCGACGAGTTGGGCCATGCTCATGCGTGCACCTCCCCCAGGTCTGCCAGGAGCTGACGCGCAGCGTCGGAGTACATGTACTCGTCGGAGTTGGGAACCACCGCCAACGCGCGCCGGATGAGCTCCAGCTCCGCCACCGTCAGCTCAACTTCGACGACGCCGACGCTCTTTACCTTCGCCATCAGCTCATCTCCTCTTGTGCCTCACGGATCCAACGGCGCTCTTCACGCCTCTTCGCGGTGCGCTTGACCATGCGCCGTGCGACCTTGCCCGGGTAGCGGTCCATCGAGCAGCACCAGCACATCCACCGGAGCTCCCGGGACTTCCGGACCATGCCGCTCACTCGCTCTCCCCCAGCTCCAGGAAGCGCGCCACCTGCAGCACGTCGTAGACGCTGAAACCCTCGTCTCCCCACTTCAGCCCACTCACGAGTGCGTGAGCCGCGCGGAAGATGTCTCCGCGATCCAGTGCGCGTTCCGCGGCCGACCGTTCGCCGGCGTCGATCTGCGTCACGCCGCTTCCTCCCAGTCCACGTACTCCCCCATCTCCGTGTAGAGCGCAGCCAGGTCGTCCTCCGACATGACGACAGTCGCGATCGTTTCCCCCTTCGCGTTGACGGTCTCCAGGTCGTATTCGATGCCGCGACGGCGGACGGTCACAGTCGAGCCGTCGGCCGTGTGGATGGTGGTTCCGCCACGAATCATGGTCTCTCCTCTATGAGTGCCTCACGCAGCCAGTGCAAGGGCGCGCTCCCGCCAGGACAGCGCGAACGGGAGGCAATTGGCCTCCGTCTTGTGGGTGTCAGTGCATCCAGGGACATGGCGCCCGCGGAAGGACCACGCCATAGAGTCCGCGGACGTCAGATACTGCGCGTACTTCCGGAGCCCCACGGACTTCACGCCGAATCCGTGCAGCCGTATCCCCTCCGCGTGCATGGCGCGGACAATCTCGCCTATCTCGCTCGTCGCCTGACGTCGACAGACTGAGCCGATACCTACCGTCTCGAAGGTTGTCAGGTCGACACCGGCGTCCGCGTACAGGTCTAGACAGCGCCGGTAGTCGTCAAGGCTCCAGCCCTGCAGCACCGGAGCGAAGCACACGTCCGATGCCAGTGCCCGCAACTCCATGAAGTTGTGGACCGTCCGCTGTTGGTGCTCCAGCACTGAGAGCCCTGTCTTCTCCACGATCCACGGCTCACACATCCAATCTTGGGGAGCCGCCCAGTCCATTCGCCCTATCTCATCGCGGTATCGACGGACGGCCGCGACGTACTCCGTCGGGGATACCGTCCACGTCCCGTGCATGGACAGCTCCGTGAAGCCCCCAGAGTCGAGAGCCCAGTCCGTCACGGCGCGCGGAAGCTTGACGAGCGTTCCGAGCCGTCGATGGCTGACGAAGAGCGGCACGGTGACCGCTCTCTTCTTCAGCCATGACGGCATGTGCGTGCCGAGGTAGAACTTCATCCACGCCGCTTCCAGGCCCGCACGGCGAGTACCGTCCCGACGACACCCACCGTCGCCCACGCCTTACCAACAAGCTGTCCCACGACGAGTGCGACCGTCACCGGGAACCCTGCGACCGTCAGGAAGACGAAGGTGTCGACGGCGGTGCCCACAGCGTTCGACGCTGCAGCCGCGCGCACCCATCCCTGCTTCCGCAGCTTCGTGTAGACGCCCATGTCGAGCAACTCCGCCAGCCCGAAGGCCAAAACGGACGCGAACGCCAGCGCCGGCGACGCCATGAACGCTGATATGGCGCACGCGACGGCCAGTGCCGTCAGGGCCACCTTCCGACCAGCCGTCTCCTGCACGGCGTCACGCAGCACGAACGACGCTCCGGCGAACATCGTCCCCGCCGTCGCCATCAGGCCGAAGCCCATGGGCCAGAGCCCGAACGACGCCGTCACAACGTTCGTCACGACCACGCCGGCGATGTAGCCCGCCACGGAGAGCCCAGCGCGTACCTTCATGTCTCCTCCTCAGTTGGTTCCCCACGCACTCAGCCCCCGGCGCCGAAGCAACCGGGGGCTGAGGCCGTGCGTGTGGGACTTGCGCTAGTCGACTAGCGGTTCACCAGAGCGGATTGGTCGGAAGACTGATCTCCAGCCAGGTCACGGGGTCGCCGTCGGGCGTGACCTCGTTCAACTCCATCCGACACGGCGGGTTTCCGTTACCGTCGTCCAGGTGGAAGCCGTCGTCCGCGGCTGCCTTGATAGCGGCCTCAATGGCGCCGGTGTGCTCTTCGAGGGTCATTGCTTCTCTCCTGTCGGCTGTGGTGGCGGTGTCGGACACGGCGCACAGATCCGCTGATGCGTGTAGCACCAGTAGGGATTTCTTTCGTCGTTGGCCATCAGCGCCTCCGCGACGGCGCTCTGTACGCCGGAGCCTTCGGGGCCTTCGGAGCCCTGTAGCTGGGCGCCTTCGGCCGCTTCGGGTGATCGACGTCGATCTCCACATAGCCAGGCTGCGCAGAGCCGGAGCCGTCGCGGAAGTTGCAGGACGTCAGGATGAGCGTCGCGACGACGACAGCGACGAGGATCCAGATTGCGGCGTAGTGCTTCATGCGTTCTCCCACTTGCTTGCGTCGTAGTTGTCCAACGTGACCTTGAAGACGTTCCGGCTCTGCGAGTGATAGACGCAGATGCCTTCGGGATTGTCGAAGCCAGGAGCCGCGACAGAGCCGTACGCCTTCAGGCTGAGCAGCGCGGACGTGATCTCTTCCTCGCTGAACGTGCCCTCGTAGAGCACAGGAACCGCGCTGATGGATCCACCGCGGAGCCGGATCACCGGCTCCTCGTGCTCCTCGCCGTCGCCTCCGGCGCGCATTTCCCCAGTCCACTTCGAGGTGTTGAAGACGCTGAACCGCTTCTCCGTCATGCCGTAACGGCGTTGGATCCCGTGCCCCCACCACTCTCCGAAGTGCAGGCCGGATCCGAGGATCTGGTGAAGCGAGTCAGCGTTCTCGTGCACCCACCGGGCAAAACCGTAGTTGTCTGCGTCAGGCGTGATGATCCGGTTCCGCGACTGCGCCGCGACGTTGCCGTCTTCGTCAACGTGGATCGCGGCGTTCGTGCCGTCGATCTTCTCGGTGATTGTGATGTCTCGGAACAGCCGCGCCGTCTTCGGCCAGGCCACGAAGGCCGGGGTGAAGGTCTCCGTCATGCTCTCTCCTCTGCGCATGCGTAAGAGCGGGGCGCCCCGTCAGGAACGCCCCGCTTCGTGTGTGCCGTGTGCTACTTGCGGAACTTCTTCGTCGTGTACGCCGCCAGGTCCAGGCCCAGCACGAGGCCGAGCGCGGTTGCGTAGCTGACGGCAGCAACCGGCGCCGCCATGCTGTGAACTGCGCCGAAGACGAGCATCAGGGCCCACGCCTGAACGGGGAGCATTGCCAGCGCCCCAACGAACCGCGTGAATGCTGCGACGAACTTCGCCCGCTGCTCCGCCTGGCGTCGCTCCTCCGCCTCCATCTCCCGAGCCACGGCCGCTCCCAGCTCCATCATCGGTGTGTCGATCTTCATGCGCTCTCCCCCATCAGGAAGCGTGCGAACGCGTCCATGGCCTGTACCTTGTCCGCCAGCTTGACGCCGTCCTGATAGCCGCGGGCGTTCGTGCTCATGGCTTCTACGTGCTCGCGGGCGAGCTGCAGCGCGTCAGTCCGGGTCATGGCCGACAGGGTCAGACCGGGCGCTTCCTTGCGTTCCTTCAGCGCCTGGACCTCGCCGACGAGCGCGCGCAGCACGTCGAAAACCTCGTCCGGCACTTCTTCCCTGTTGCTGTAGTCGATGTGCCGCTCCGCTTCGCGGAGGATGTCCTCCAGGGCCGTCATGCGCTCTCCCCCTTCTGCGGGAAGACCTCGTTCAGGATGGCCCGGATCTCGTCGGCGTCCCGTTGGTCCAGCTCCACTGTCCGAAGGTTCCGGCTGCGACCCACGTACTTCGGGCCCATCAGCCGGTAGCCGTGCCCGCTGTGCTCACCGCTCAGTGCGTTGATGCTCAGTTGATACGCCGGGTACCGCCGGTCGGAGTTGGCCATGTCCAGGGTGAGCGTCGCTCGCTTGCTCACGCTGCCCTCCTCTGCGTACCGGTCTCCTGCTCCCCGCCACGCGCGATGGGCTTGCCGACGACCTTCTTCTTTCCGTCGGCCTCCCAGTCGAAGACCTGGCGGAGTGCCTTGAACGCTTCGAAGACCTTCGGGCCGCACTCGACAGGCACAAACGACCAACCTTCGGGCCTGACGTGGAGGACGGCTCCGCCGGCCATCTCCGGGACGTCGATGGACTCCCCATCGTCGGCTCGGATGATCCGGTCGGCGTAGCGGTAGGCGCTCAACTGCAGCGCCACGGAGTCGTAGACAGCCTTCGACGTCTTCCAGTCCAGGACGACGACTTCGCCGTCAATCCTGGCTATGGCGTCGAACGACCCTGCGTACAGGTGCGTGTCCGACCAGACGGTCTCTTCGAGGTGCAGGAACTCCGGCTGCAGCTCCTGAAGGAACTCATCGAACCACCGAACGTGAGGCTTGATGTCCGAGTGCACGTGCCTCGGGTTGATGATGTCCCCGCGCGCCTGGCGCTCGAACATGTCGTGCGCGGCCGACCCCAAGTCACTCGCGCTCTTGCTCTTCCTCCGGTGCGCGTTCTTCAGGTAGTCCACGGCGCCAGCGGGGTCACGCTGCACGAGCTGACTGACGATGTCCCAGTTCGTGACGGCCGCTTCCGCCGACTCCTTCGCAGCCCAGAACGTCAGGAAGTCCTTCGGCAGCATCCCGACGACGCTAGTGACTCCCGGTACCTTGATGTGCGCGTCGTCCGGGTTGATGTAGAACCTGGACCCCCCGCGCTTGATAGTGCTCACTCCGGCCATGCGGCCTCCACCTCGTCGCTGTGTGCTTGCGACTTAGTTATGTGGGGGTAAAAGCCGGATGTGACGCGGGACTTTCAAGATCTTTCGTCTCGTCCTCCGCGCGGCCGGATGTGCCAAAACGCCAAACTAGACCCCTATTTTCAAAACCCTCTAACGCGTCTAGAGACTTATGAAAATAGGGGTCTAGTTTGACACTTTGGCACGGGGCGGAGGAGGAGCGCGGCTGACGTCGGGAGGCCGATCAGCGCTTTGAGCTGGGCTTTCTCGTGTGCCGACGCAGGGCAGTGATGGTCTTCGCGATGGCCGCTAGCTCTTCGTCGAGTTTGGCACGCTGCCCGTCCGTCATGTGCTCGTTGACCACGCTCGTGTCGAGTTGTCCCAGGATGTTCCCTGCGACGTGCGCGAGTCGGAGATGATCAGCCGTCGCCCTGACCGGAGCGCCAGCGTGGTCGGCCGGCTCCACGTCCTTCCCCTTGCTTCCGCCCTTCGCAGGCTTCGGGGTGGACGCCTTGACGGCCTCAGAGACGGTGGCTGCCGCGACGATGGCGGCGTTCGTGGCTCGGTTGTCCTGCAGCCGCTCCAGCGGAGACGTCTCCAGTAGCCCCAGCTTCCTCAGCTGTCGCGCCGTCAGACGCTGCCTGAGTAGGTTCCCGATGTGCCAACGAACGGCGGTCTGAATCCGCGCGGTGCTGTCCGGCGGGATGCCTGCCGCGCGGTACATGTCTGCCACGCGCTGTCGGTAGTCGTGGCTCTTGCCCAACATGTCGTCGTACTGGACTCGCAGCGCGACCACGACGGCTGCAATGTTCTTGAGGAGGATGGTCGGCGAAGCCTCAATGCGCGCGTACTCGCGAGCGTAGGCCGCGCCACGCGCGATCAGCTGCGCCTCTGACTCTCCTGCCAGGTCGTCCAGGTCCAGGGACGGCAGAGTGTCCGGGTCGACGGGGACCGGGCTCCCTGGCGTGAGTCGATTGACTTCGCTGCTCATCTGGACCTCTTGACTGACGTGGGGGTGACCGGGGCAGGGTACCGCGAAGCACTGCTCTTAGCCAGAGCCTACCCCGGTCTTGATCAACTACGCCGCTTCGAAGTCGCTTCCGCAGACTCCGCATGTGATCGGCCCCACGGCCGCAGTGGTCTGCGACACGCGGATCTTCCGCGGGGGCGTGCACCTGCACTGCAGCGTCAATCGGTCCGGCCTCGTCGACTTAGGGGCGTCGGGGACGACGAAGTGAGGCAACGCCAGTGGGATCGACTCGGCCAAAGCGTTGAGATCCGCCTCGTGCTTGGCGCGCGTCTCCTCCGTGAGCCGTGGGTTTGCGTAGCCCCTGCCGGCCAGACGCTGAGCGCCTTCGGGCCATTCGAGGCCGACCTCCTCCGCGGCAGACAGGAAGGTTTGGTTGTGGTAGACGCCACGCGTGGTCGTGTCCTGCTTCCCGCGGATCCAACAGAGGATGTGGGCGGCTTCGTGAAGGACGGTCTCCAGAACTGCGGACTCCCCCTCGTCAAGGGTGTCCGCACTGATCACGAGTCCAGAGAGTAAGCCGTCCTCCTCCTTCCATCGGTCTGGGCCGTGGTTGGGTGACGGTGGCGTGTGCGCTACAGCGAAGCGGACCGGAGGAAGTACCGGGACGTCTTTCTGTAGTCGCGCCCAAAGCGCGTCTAGAGCAGACAGCAGCGGGCCGGGTGAGGTCGGCATGTCGCGGAATGTACCGTCGCTGTGTCGGCCAACACAACTAGCAACGCTAGTCGACTGACGGACCTCCGGAACGCAAAAAGTCCCCTCCTCCCAGGTCAAGGGAAGAGGGGACTCTGCCTCAGAGGCAAAAGCTTTAACCAGAGATAAGGCTGTCTTAAGTTTCTGTAAGGTGCGTACCGGTCTACGCCTCTGGCGCTACCACCAGTACGGCACGCACAACGCAGAAAGCCCCCGCCCTCCGGAGAGGACGGGGGCTCGTGGGTCACTCGCTCGGGGTCACCTTCCGTCGGGTGGACTCCCCGACGAGGATCGGGAGGGCTATGGCGCCGACAGCGCCGACCTTCTCCGCCAGGCCATCAGAGGCCAGTCCGGGAACGTAGAGGGCTCCGACCAGGACGAGAGACGTCAGTGCCGCTCGCAGCCTCACAGGCTCCGTCGCTGCGAATACCTGCAGCGCCACGTAGGCGCGGAGACTGAGGTCGTTTGCGGCGTCCTGCAGCTTGCTGAGGATCTTCATGCAGCGTCCTTTCAGGACAGGGATCGGGCGTAGTGACGGCGCGACTCGAAGCGCTCCACCTTGTCGGCGATGAGCCACATCTCGCGATGGAGGTCGGCCACGCTGCCGTTGTTGATGACGATGTGGTCCGCGTCCTCCGCCGTCAGGGCGCCTTCGGACTCGTGGTCGATCTGGGGAACGCCAGGTCGGTCGACGTAGACCAGGTGGAAGCCCGCGCGACGGAGGGAGTCGGCCTCGTTGGGGTAACGGACGTCGGTGATGACCACGGGCACGCCGTTCTCGTTCGCCTCCGTCACCTTCTTCAGCGCGGTACGGAGCCAAAAGTCCTCGTCAATGGCGCGAACACCCTGGCCGATGCGCTGGAGCGTGCGGCGGACTTCGGGGTATTCGTCCTTCGCCCGCTCCCAGCCGTACATCTCTACGAGCTCGGCCAGTCGCGTAATGAAGGTGTCTCCGCCACTCCTGCGCGTGTTGACGATCGGGTCCAGCGCGAGCGCGCATCCCCTCAGGGGGTCCGCGAAGCTAACGCGCCGGTATCCGCGGTTGTCGACGAGCCACGCGCCGGCCGTGTCCTTGCCGACGCGCGCTCGACCGATGATGCCGATATTCCCCATGCCCTCTCCCCTTCGTCGTCTGTCGACTTGGTTATGTGGGGGCAGCGAGGAAATGTGACGCTAGGCATTCATGATTCTTAGGCCGTCGTCTGGTCGTCGATCAAGCCGAGAGCGCCCATTGCCGCTAGGAGGCTGTCGAAGGCTGCGCCACTGGCGCGGGATCCGGTGACGACGGGGCGCGCTACGGGAGCCGCTCCGAAGAACCCTGCCTCCCCCGCCAGGCCGTCTAGGGTGTGCACGGCGCCACCGTCAGCGGAGCCAGCAAAGACCCACTTGCCGATGGCGTGCGCCAGCTGGACGCCGGACTCCAGCCGCAAGTAGGCGTGTTGGGCGCCGCTGAAGTCGCCGTTCTCGAACATGCTGATGATCATGTCCGAGCCTGCGCCCTCGAAGTCCAGGCGCGAGCCCAGAGGACGGAAGCGGTAGCCCTTCCCGGAGCCGCTGACGAGGAAGTTCGCGCCGTCGATGGTCACGACGCCTGTGAACGTCGCGCCCGCTAGCTGGGCAAGCGTCGCGAGTTGCTCCGGGGAGATCACGCCTTCCGGTCCGGCTGGACCCGTGGGACCTACCGGACCCTGCGGACCTTGGGGCCCGGGGACGAGAACGTACTGACCTTGCGACGGGTCGGCCGGCGCAATGTCCGCCAGGTCCACCATCGGCGTCGTAGCGGGCAGCTGGATCGCGTAGGTGCGTCCGGTGACGTCTTGGAACTTCTCAGTGACCTGATATGCCCAGCCCGTCGGCTGCATGTTGGCGTTGTCTGTGGCGACGAGGACGACGGAGAAGACTCCGTTGTCGTCCAGCGTCACTGTGGCGGAGCCTGCGCTGATCGTGTCAGCGCCGGACAGCGTCAGCAGTGCCGGCGTAGCGAACGTCACGGAGCCCTTCAGCGGCGTCCCGTCGGGGCGTATGTAGCGACCCGTCAGGGTCACTGTCGCGATGCCAGGAGGCATGGGCATTAGCTCTCACCTCCAGGGCGGGGACGGGGCTGACCTATGAGGAGGTGCTCCGCGTCGTGGCCAGCCTGCCACTCGCGCACCCGTGCGACGCCTTCGCGGACCTCGTCCAGGTCGTCGCGGACGTCGTCAATGCGGGCGTTCAGTAGTGCTCCCAGCGAGTCCAGTGCGTCGCGGGTAGCCGTCCCGTCCGCCTCTACTGCGCCACGGTGGCGACGCAGGAGAGCGAGGAGCGCGGGGACAGCCGCGATCACGGCAGCGCCAAGGACTGACACTGCCGTGATCACCGCAATCAGGACTTCCGGAGCCATCAGGCGCGCACCTTGAAGCCGTAGCGGGCACCCAGCTTCTCCAGCGACGTCCTACCCGGGATGCCGTCAGCCGCGTCGCCCGTGAGCCCGACGTGGCGTTGCCACTTCCTGTACGCCTCCACCGTCGACGAGCCGAACGCGCCGTCGGACGAGTAGGCAGGGTTCAGGAGGCCCGCGCGCTTCAGGGCCGACTCGACAGGCTTCACGTCCGCGGGGTGGGTTGTCTGCCCCTGCTTCAGGCCCGGGTCACGACGAGCTGCCGCAATCAGGTTGGACAGGTCGACGGTTGGAGTCGCAGGGGTGGGAGTCGACGGCTTCGGCGTGGACGGAGCTGGAGCCGACGGCTTCGGGGCAGCCGCGAAGATGGCGTTTCTGTTGATGTTGCCGGGATCCCAGTGGTCGTTTCCGGGAATGTTCGCGTGACCGTAGTGGCCACCCTTCGTCGCCCACGTGGTCCGCGAGCGGCTCACCTTGTCGCCGTAGGACGTGGCCAGGGCTCCGGCCGGCCAGACGTCAGGGACACCCCACGAGCGGATAGCCCGCATGAGTGCCTTGAAGTTTGGGCCTGGCTTCCAGTAGCCCGTGAACGGGGTTGCGGCCTTCGCGAGTACCTCGATCTGTATGCAGACGCGCCCGGTCCTGTTCGTCCTCGTCAGGCCGTCGTTCTTCAGCGCACGCGCCGACTCGTTCAGCGGCCCGTACTGACCGAGGCGGTCCGTCGTCGGGTCGTACAGGATGTGCGGCTCCGCTCCGATGGAGATCAGGTACTGACCGACGTTCTTGAAGGAGGTGTTGCCGTGGCCGCTCTCCGTGGTGTGCCAGACGACGCGACCGGGCGCCGACGGGGAGTCCATCGCGCCTCCGATGCTGCCGTCCCCCAGCCGCTCCGCTTCCTTGATCCAGATTTCACCCATGTGGTGATCCCCTCCAGGGCATAGAAAAAGCCCCGTCGCTGCGGGGCGGATTTGATGTGGTGCGCCAGTTAGAGAGCGGCGTCCCACCGAACGGGGACGTTGTCCCACGCGGCTGCCGTCGGGCTGAACACGAAGAGCGTGAAACCAGTGGGCGAGATATCAATGGCGCGAGAGTGCCACTGTGCCGTTTCTGCCGTACCGGAGTTGATGTTCGTTGTCACGCCCGGAGTCGACGAAAACGCTGTTGGGAAGGTGACGACCTTCGTGAACGAGATGCGCGATGTGAAGGTGAGCAGTTCAACGTTTCCGGCCTTCGGCGGAACGAGCCGCTTCCAGGTCGTTCCGTCGTAGTACTCGAATCGTTTGACGTCGTCCAGCCACGTCAACATTCCGAGGAACGGCGCACTGGCGCCTGTCAACGTCGCTGCACGGTCCGTTGCGCTGTCGAAGTGCAGAGCGGTATTCGCAACAGCCGCGTTTACGAGATCCCGCATTGCCGTTTCGATGTTGGGCGCATCGGAAAGCTTGGGGTACGGAACTTTCTGGTCGTACTTGTCGTAGCTGGGCATGGCTCCTCCGCCCCGGCGTCAAGTCGACGAGGGGTTGCGTATCGAAATGGGGTTACTGGGGGCGGCCTCGTACGGCGTCAAGCTGGAACCACGTGGCTGCGACGTGGGCGATAGACGAATAGACGCTGACGGCACCGGACGGGAGTACCGTCACGTTCGCCAATGCGTTATGGGATGTGACTACGGGCCCGCGGATGTTCAGCGTCGTCGTAACTCCGGTCGGCAGTGTGGCGAATTGCGTCAGGGTGGTCACGGGGACTACCCCCTTGACGAGGCCGGATAGATGAAGCATCCCGTCATCGGTCACGCGCACACTGGGCACACCGTCCGCCGCGCCACCCACCACAGAGAATCCGGCGCTGAGCGTGAGCGGCTGCCATCCGCCTCCAGTGGCCAGCGTCCCCACCACCAGCCAGTTGCCGCCTGGAGTCCGGTCCACCTGGACCACGTCGCCCACGACAGGGCCGGCGTAGGAGCGCAGGCGACGGACGCGGGCAATAGGGCCTGTCGCTGTACTGATATCAACAGTCCCGTCCGTGTAGACGGCCGTCACGGTGGCCAGCTGCCAGGCGGCTGAACGCTGCTCTACGGCCCGCTCTGTAGCTCGCTGGACGGCGTCCGCAATGGGCCTCTTGAGGGTCACGACGTGTCCTCCTTACCGCCCTGCAGGGACATGCTGAAATCCCCCGTGGCCGTCAGGGGGATCGTCAAAGACTGGAGTAGGTAGAGCTCTTTGCGGCCCACGTGAGTCACACGGATTACGTCCCCCGCCTCCAATGCCGGATTCGGCAGGGAGTCGACGGAGGTCTGAACGTTCGGGGCTATCGCGTCGAATAGCGCGGAGTTCGCTGCAGCCGTGCAGGCTGAAACCGTTGTCCAGAGCCCGGAGGAAATCCTCTTCGTGACTTTGCCGAATGGTCCACCCCAACGGGTCGGACTTGAGGGGTCGGTGTCGCGCGCAACGGCGCTGACTGGAGGCGTTGTTCCAGCGGTGTTTTCTCCGCTCGCCACAACGGCGTTGTAAACGGCGGTCCGGGACATCTGCCGTCCCGATGAGATGAGCGCTCCGCCCTCTCCCTCCGCAACGTCCCATGCAGCGGGAGACGAGAGGACGTTGGGTATGTCGACGATCACAAAACGGTTGAGCGCATCGACGTAGATCTCCGCTTGCATCGACGTTGCGATCTGGGTTACGGCGTCCCAACGGTCCGCGCCAGCGTCCCATGTGACGATGGCGCACGATGGATTGCGGGCGCCCGCCGTCAGGTTGACGATGGCTGCCGTTGGGAGCGTTTGCTGAATCAGGAACGTCATAGCGTCGACGCAGTTGCTCAGTCCACGGGTCGACGTCGGAACCTCGAACTTGTCGTCAATCAGGGCGCATTCCATGGACTTTCCCGTGAGGGTCACGGGGCCCATGCGTACGTCTCCCTGCGGCTCGTCGATCCGGAACGTCCCGAGCGGGACAACCTCCGTCGTCCCGTTCGGGTACCGAATCCCCCGGCTCACTACGAGCTGCTGCCCGTAGACGGCCAGGGGGTCCAGTTCGGCCCACGGAAGGTACGACGGATCGGCGACCGTCAGGGAGAGGGAGCGCCGCGTCTTGCTCTTCCGGTCCACCGTGACCGACCCGTCCGTAAAGGGGAGGTCGAGCACGGTGGAGCTACCGGCGTAGAAGGCTTCGACGTTCGCCACCATTGCGTGCGACGTCGTCAGGGTCTCCAGAAACAGCGGCGTCACGGTCTGCATGCTCAGCTCCCTGTTTCTCCGGTGTAGACGTCGAGCCACGTCAGTGCGCCGTCAAGCGCGTCTGACCACGAGCTCCCCGAGTCATTCACGGTCTGCCATGTGCGGCTTGCGCTACCTGTGATGCCGCCTAGTGGCCGGTCCACTTCGATCAGGGGCAGCGTCCATGTGCGGTCGTGGTGCTCCGCGAAGTCCGTCAGGGGCGCCTCGGTCACGTCCCCCACGGAGACGTACATGTCGGCTATCCCCCACGCGGGAGGCCACTGCAGGAGCAGCGGTCCGCCGGCGTCCAGGACCCACCAAAGTGAGTCGCGCTCCGCGTCGGTCTCCGTCACGAGGACGACCTGACCTGAACGGGCACTGCGCACGTCGGAGATGACCACAGGGCGCACTCGTCC
This sequence comes from Streptomyces sp. CA-135486, assembly GCF_050936555.1. Classification (NCBI taxonomy): domain Bacteria; kingdom Bacillati; phylum Actinomycetota; class Actinomycetes; order Kitasatosporales; family Streptomycetaceae; genus Streptomyces; species Streptomyces sp. CA-135486. The sequence continues at coordinate 2,904,821 of NZ_JBNJMM010000002.1, read as the reverse complement.
GCGGACGGCGTTCACGCCCTGGCGGGCGGCTCGTGTCCACGAGGGGAGCGGCGGTCCGACGGTGGCCATGACGGCGCGGGCTGGGAGCCCTGGATCCTTCAGCCAGACCTCCAGCTCTGGAGCGTCCAGCGTCAGTTCGTCCGAGAGATAGGCGAGACTCCCGCCGGGAACAGGGTCTGCAGACCGGATTCGCCAGGACACGGAGACGCCCAGGGGCGCCTCATAGTCCGTGATCACGAACACGTCACTAGTGGTCGCCTGCGCCGTCAGATCTCCGGCCCACCCGCGCACAGGCTGCGGAGCCTGGCCGGCGACGATGCGAGTCAGTGACCACAGCCACGTTGGGCCAGCAGTCGTCAGCCCACGAACCGTCAGAGCCGCGCCTACTCCCGGGGCAGGCTCCGCCTGAACGGTCAGGCCCCCTTCGCGGAAGGTGACGAGGTCCATGTACCACGTCTCGCCCGCTGTGGGTGAGGGGACTACGACGCTGAGCCTCACAGACACGGCGGACGCGGGGGCAATGTCCCCCATCGCGCCGGACAGCCAGCTACCTGACAGAGTGCTCCATCCCTGCCAGCGAGAGCGGATGACGGCGCCGCCTGCGTCCAGCCAATCCATTTTGGTCTGATACGTAGCGCCGACAGGCACTCCGGCCCCGAGCCTCACGTCCGGCGTGAACTGATATCCGATCTTCGGCGTCACTGGTCCGGCCGGTACGACGGTTGAGATCTCCATCGGCCCCGAGCCGGACGCCACAGCCTTCAGGGCGTAGGCGCCGTTCAGTACCTGTTCCGTCGTCTGGGACGTCGTCCCGCCAGTGATGCTCCAGCCGCTGACGTCCTGCTCCATGTCCGCGACGTTGTAGGGCAGGAGGTTGCCAGCCATGGTGAGCGCGCTCGTCGGTGCTAGGACCACGCGGTCTACGCCCCATGTCTGGGACGCTGCCGTCGCAGCTCCCACTACCGCGACACGGGCCGTAGCGGCTCCCGTGGGAGCCTTAGTGATCACGGCTATCCGCGTCCACGCTGCCGCGCTTGGCGTCCAATTGACGGAGGAGGTGCTGAGCGTTGCGCCCCCCGCGTTCCTCCACTGAATCTGCATGCGGGCCGTCAGGCCAGCCGTTCCGGGGTTGGTGTAGGCATACGCGATGTACTCCACACCAGGGGTCACGGCTGGTGTGGCGACCGTCTGGGCAACCGCGTCGCCAGCTGCCGACGAAGTCATCTTCAGCGCCTGGAAGTTCGTCGCGGCTGCAGACTGCAGGCTGAGTACGGCGTTCGTCGCCGTCCACTTCGAGGCGTCAACCTCGAAATCCTGCGTCTCCCAATCCAGGAGGTTGCCGGTTGAGACGGCAGGAGTGGGCCCCAGGAAGACCCGGTCTGCGAACCAGTTCTGATTGACGGCCGTACCTGTGACGCGGATGATGACGTTCGCCGTCGCGGCCGACGCGGGGACCGTTCCAATCGCGGCGTTCTGATTCCAGCTGGGCGCCGACGCAGTGACCAACGGCCCCTGCGTCGTGCTCAGCAGCGCTCCGCCGGCGTCGTGCCAGCGGATCTCTACGCGGGACTGCCCGCTTGCCACGGCAGCCCAGACGCTCGCGTAGCACACGAGCTGAGCCCCTGGTGTGACAGCAACACGGGTTGCGAGTCCGACCTGACAGTCTCCGGCAGCCGTCGCCTTGAAGCTGAGGCAGAAGCTTCCCGATGTGCCGCCGGTACCGCGCGCGATGCTGTTTGCGTTGATGACTGCGACCCACGCGGAGGCATCAGTCTCGATGCTCTCCGCGTTGGCCGACAGGAGATTACCGGCGATTGCCACTTAGCCCACGTCCTCCCCCGGCTCCGCTGGAGCGCCCGGAGTCGGGTAGGACGGTTCGCCACCGGAAGGAGGCGTGATCACCTCGTCGCCGCCAAGCTCCGGCGGCTCCGGCTCCATGATGACGATCGGGGGCACAATCTCAGGCTCTTCGGGCACGTCAGACCCACCTTCCAGTGTCGATGGCCGAAGCCGTTGATTCCTCGTGCGTCACGATCTCCGTGCGCACGATGTCTGTGATCTCGCGGTCTCCGACGTAGACCTTCACGTCGGCGTGGACCGTCGTCGGGCCTCCGCCCTGGCCAGCGTTCGCGCGCAGGGTGTCCCACTGCGAGGAGGTGAACACGGGCTCTGGCTTTCCGGTGCCGTTGGCCACAACGTTCAGACCGGGAGGCAGATAGCCCCCGTCGTCGTACCAGTGGGGAGAGCGGCTCTGCCACTTCGCCCACGCCGCTGCAGGGCTGCCGTAGTCGGGACGGTGCTTGATGTAGTCCAGGCCCCAACGGATCTGCGTCGCAGGGTTCTTCCGCCAGTCGGCGCCGGCAGAACGCATTTTCTCCGCGGGCAGTGCCTGCGGGATGCCGTAGGCGCCGCTGCTCGGGTTGAGAGCGTTCCAGCGCCAGCCGGATTCGCCCTCCCACAGCTTCTTCAGCGGACCGAACTGCTCCGGTCCCCATCCGTAGTTGCCGAGGATGTTCTTTGCATATGCCTGTGCAGAGCCCACAGCCTTCGCGTTGAACGTGGTTCCTCCGCCACCCGTCAGGTACTGCATGGGGTCGACGGCCTTGCCGTTCCGGCGTGCCTCCAAGTGGAGGTGCGGCCCGGTGACGTTGCCCGTCGCGCCGACGCGTCCGATCGCCTGGCCTTGCTTCACGGCCTTGCCAACCGACGTCAGCATCTGCGACATGTGCGCGTACAGCGACGCCAGGCCCCCGCCATGGTTGATCATGACGTGATTGCCATACGGGCCTCCGCCCGTCGCCTGGCTGACCTTGCCGTCGGCCACGGCCTTGATGATCGTCCCGACCGCAGCGGGGAAGTCCAGACCGGTGTGTCGGCCGGAGCTCCACATCGAGCCCTTCTTACCGAACGGGGTACCGTAGGGCGCGTTTACGGGCTTGATCCAGGAGCCTCCGCCGCTCCCTCCGCCGAAGCCGAGGAAGTCGAGCGCCTTGTCCTTCAAGGCTGTCAGCATCTTCGGGGGCATCTCTGCCAGCGACCGGGCCCATGGATTCGTGAGGAGCGACTTCATTTGGTCCTTGACGAAGTCCTTTGCCTTGCCGAAGACCTTAATCGGGTCAAGGAAGTCAGCAGCGCCGGAGAAGAAGTTCCCGACCGCGTTCCCCTTGTCCTTCAGCCACCCGACAACTCCGCCATCCTTGAAGGCTGGCATCCCCGCAGCGACTGCCTTCCGGACGCCGCTGATTCCGCCGGATCGTGCAGCCGCGTTCCACGAGTTGATGGTGTCTTCGCCGACCACGCGCGTCCACTCGGGGCGCATGATTGCCTCACCACCGCCGACAGCGATGATTTGGTTATCGTGCCCCGGTGTGTACCCGGGCATAACGCCGCCCGTGTGGAATGCGCGAAGGTCCAGCTTCTTCAGCTTGCCAGCCCCGGTGATGTCCGCAACCTTGTTCCACAGCGGGACAATTCCACCGTTGTAAACGTGCTCAATGATGAACTTCACGGGCTTCTTCGCGATGCCTTCGATCTTGTCCCATGCGGACTTGATCGAGTCCTTCGCCTTGCCGAACGAGTCGGCCACCAGACCAACGGCCGCCTTGATTTTGTCGAAAGGAGGCTTCAGCGCCTTCTCCCACAACCATTTGGCCTTATCGCCAATGAAGTTGAAGGAAGGGCGGAGGACCTTTTCCCAGAGCCATTTGGCAGCGTCCCCGAGAGCTTCAAACGTCCGCTTGATCTCACGTAGCGCTGGCCCAACAGCCTTTTCCCACAGCCACTTTGCCTTGTCGCCGATCCAGCCAAAAATCGGCTGCAGAATCGCCTTCCAAAGCAGTGAAGCAGCGTCCCCGATGAAGCCGAACGCAGGCCCGAAGGCGTGGTCCCACAGCCACATGGCGATTGCGCCAACAGCCTTGACGGCCAGGTAGATGGGCAGGAGGGCGATCGTCACCACAGCCGTCAGCAGCCACTGGGCTGCTTTGCCGATGAAGCTGAACGCCGGCCCCAAAGCGTGATCCCAGAGCCAGACTGCCGCGTCGCCAACGGCCTTCAGAGCCGTCCAGATTCCGGAGAACACGGGCTGAAGAATCGTCTTCCAGACCCACGAAAGAGACTTACCGATCGAGTCGACCGTCACGTCTACGGCAATTCGGAACCAGTCCCAATTGTTGTAGGCGTAGATGACAGCTGCGATCAGAAGTCCGATCACTATGACGATGGCTCTGATCAGTGGGACGATCCCCGTCGCGTTGAGCGCTACGGCCCACCCGGAGGTGACCAACGTCGCGCCAGCGATGACGATTTCGTAGAGCGCCATGGCTGCCGCGAAGGCTGCCATGCCGAGCGAAATTGCCTTCTGCGCGAAGTAGACCGTCCATAGGATCTGAACGAACGCCGGGCAGTTCTCAGACAGCCACGAGATTGCGTCAAAGACCGGGCCCAGTACCGCGAACATCGTTTCCGAGAGCGGAGCCAGAGCCTTCGAGACGTCGAGAGCCGCCTCCAGGATCTTGCCGAGGAACTCCGCCAACCCGGGCGAAGTCTCCTTCACGTAGGCCAGGAACTTCTCAAAGTTCGGGGAGCCCTTGAGACTCGTCCCCCACTTCGCGAAGCGCGCTGTGATGCTGTCCGACTTCTTCGCGATCCCGTCCATGTGCGGAAGGAAGGCGTCGATGATTCCAGCGACGCCCTTGACGACGTTGCCGAACGCCACGCCAAATCCCACGATGGCCGGCTTCACGTTGCCCGCCAGGTCCTTTTTGAACCCCTGCCAGAACGGCGTCTTAAGCTGCGCGCTCGCCTTGTCCATCAGCGTCTGGATAGCGTCCGCGGCACCGATAACGAGCGGCGTAAGGGTGGGCAGTGATGCCTTCGCCCCGTCGACCCCGCGCGTGAAGAGCGGCAGTACGTGCGGCTGAAGACTCTTCTGCCAGGCGTCGAATGCGGATTTGACACCAGTTGGTCCGGCTATTGAGTCGTACAGCTCTCGCTGTGACGGCGTCAGCTTCGCTATTGCCTTGCGGTACTCTTCCTGCTTCGTCAGCGCCTTCGACGTCGCGGACATGCCCGACAGCCGAGCCGACGCCACGCCTCGCTCAGCAGACTGGATCGACTCCGCGGCCGACAGTTGGACGTTGGCAGCGTTCTCGACAGCATCCGCCACGCGGCGGTTCGCGTCGGCGACCGTCTGAGCGGCCTCCACCTGTGCGCGAGCCGAAGCACGCTGAGCGTCCGCGACGGCCTTCGTCTGCTCGATGACGTTCCGCTGAGCGTCTGCGAGGCGCTCGGACGCGGTCTTTACCGCCTCGTTGCCCTTGACGCCTGCCTTCCGCTGCTCCGCGGCCGACTTCTGCAGATCCTTGTAATCCTGTGCTTGCTGCTTCGCGTGAAGCTGCGCCTGCTCGTACGTCAGCTGCGCCTCGTCGCGCTGGAGCTGCGTGGCCTTCGGGTCCGCTAGCGTCGCCTGAAGGTCTTGCTGCGCCTTCTGGACGCGGAGAGTTGCCTCCCGCTGGTCTAGAGCGCCCTGCGCCAGGTTGTCGTTCAGGTCCCGGAGCTGCCGTGCAGCGTCCTCCCGGGCCTGCGTCAGATCCTCTTCGGCTCGTCGTGCGGCTCGCTTGGCGTCCGCTAGGGACTGCTCAGCCCGCTCGACAGCCTCAGCAGCCTGTCGACGCTGGTCCGCCGCTCGCTGCGATGCCTGCGCGACGGCGCGTTCCGCGTCCTCGACCTGACGGTTAGCCTGCGCGATGTTGCGCGCGGCGTTCCGGTGGGCGGATTCGAGGGCTTGCTGAGCGCCAGCCATCTGTAGGGCTCGCTGCGCTGCCTGCCCGTTTGCGGCTGCGCCGTTGGCGGTCGCCTTCGATGCTTCGTCGTCCGCGGCCTTCTTCGCCTGCAGGGCCGTCGTCACGCCCTTGATGGCGGGGATAGCCACCAGGGCCAGTGAGCCAAAGCCAGCGCCGGCCGTGGTCACCATGGCCGTCAGCGCACCCAGTCCGGCAGTCAGTACCGGACCGAGAGGGATGGCGGTAAGGATGCCCATCTGAATTGCCAGCGCCATCACGGCGCCCTGCGCGCCGGTCGTGTCTACGTCGATCTTTACGCGCTTCTTCTCGTCGACGGCTGCAATCTCCGCCCGGAGTTCCGCAAGGGCAGCGCGAGCCGTGGCGGTGTCCGCCCGTACCGCGACGTTCGGATGCGAGGCTCCGAGACGCTTCAGCTCCTCGTCGATCGCCTTGACTTCCGCCTCAGCGCGCGCGACGTCGACATCAATCCCGATGCGCTTACCGGAGAGGGTCTCCATGCGGGCGCGGAGTCGCGCGAGTTCAGCGTCAACGCCGGTATCCGACAGGCGGACGTCCAGCTTCGGCATTGCCTTGAAAGCGGCTTCGAGCTTCATCCGCAGGCTTCGCGCGAAGGCGCCGCCAGTGTCGTTACCCTGCTTCGTCGCTGCTCGCTGAGCGGCATTGCCACCCTGGTTAACGGCGTTGGGGATGGCGACCACGATGTTATTCGAGATCGCCTCCCCCATCCGCCTTCCCGCCTCTTCGCCGACACGGTCAGCGATTGGGAGGACGATGGCCTTCAGCTTCGTGTGGAACGTTGGTGCAACGGGCACCACATCCACGCCAGCACCGCCGACGATATCCAGGTCCGCCATCACGCCTCCTTCGGCTGGTCTCTCAACCGCGGGTCAAGGGCGCGGCGCTGCTCGTCGGTAAGCGTCTTTCGTCCGCTGCCCGACGTCGGGGGAATTCCGGGGCGTGGTGTCGGCTTGAATTCGGGTGGACTTCCGCCGGCCGCAGCGATTGCAACGCCACGGCTCATCACTAGCTCGTCCTTGATGGAGGCCAGGAGGATTTCTACGCCGCTCCATGGCGCCAAATCAGGGCGGTAGTCCGCACTCGGCTTCGTTAGCTCTGCGGGGTCAACCGTGTTACGGAGCGCGGTCTTTGTGGACGACTCCGGAGGCAAATGCTCGATCAAGATCCGGAGCCGTCGAAGGGATAGGCGTCCGCGGTACACGTCCAGGAGGTCGATACCGCGGAATGCCAGATCCGCCTCTAGCGCTTCCGCGTGCTCCGTGAGGATCGCGAGGGTCCGCCAGACTTTCCCGGGGCCTCTCCCGTGGACTCCATCGCAGCTGCCGTGAACTCGTTGATCTCGTCGAAGGTGGCGTCAGCGTCGATGAACTTCTGTACGTCGTCCTCGTGCAGGACGCCAGCCGCCCACTGGTCGTAGTCGCCCTGTCGGAGGGCTCGGAGGTACGACGGCCGCCACTGCCCAACCGCCTTCACACGAAGGGGCTTGCCGTTCAGGTTGGCGACGCCGTAGCCGTCGGCCGCCTCGTTCTCCTGCGCCTCAGCGGGAGTGATCTCAGTCATGCGCGCGGGTCTCCTATGTCAGGGGTTTGCGAATTGCGCGGGTCGTCAGTGCATGAGAAAGCGGAGCCCCGGACCCGCGCGGTACAGGGCTCCGCTGGTTTGATTACGGGGCTGGGAAGAAGCCGGAAACGTCAACGCCGCCGTACTTGATGGCGCGGTTAACGGCCGCAGTGCCCGCAGCACCCTTGTAGAAGCGGAAAGTCATCTGCAGCGGCATGACGTCTTCTGTCTGCGGCTGCTCGTCCCCACGCTCCGCTACCTTGCCGTTCGGCATGTAGAGGCGCATACGCTTCGCACCGTCCATGGTGTCGAAGAGGAATGCGTACCGAAGGTCGTTCGGCTTGTCGGGAAGGTCGTAGGATGCGACGTCGGTCGTCGGCTCCAGGGACGCAATTGGAACGTTGTCGTAGAGAGCACGCACGAGAGGGTTGAGCCCCTCCAGGAAGGTGACCTGAGCCGACTTCTTCGACTTCGTCATGAGCGTCCGAATTGGCTCCAGGCTGCCAGCCGCTTCGATGTCCTTCGACTCATCCTCAGTCTTGAAGAGGCCGCCCTCAGTGGTAATCCAACCGAGGTTGACCCACGGCGTCGCAGGGTCCGCGAAAGCCACGGGCTTAGCCGTGTTCACGGCCGCCGCGTAAACGAGGTAGTCGGTTGCGCCGAACGTCAGATCGGCATTGCGGGTATCCGCCATGATGCCTCCAGGGCATGCGAAAGGCCCGAACGCCTAAGGCAATTCGGGTCAGTGGATTGGGGTTTACGCGGCCCGGAAGCTCACGGTGTAGGTAGCTCCGCGGCGATAGACGGTTTCATTCGCCCACGGCTGCCGGGACGGTCCGGAATCGCATCGAGTGTCGCTGATTACGGCGCCGTTCACCGGGCCCCGGAGGAAGAGCAGTGCGTCCCGGATGCTGTTTGCCAGGGTCCGCGCCTCGTCGGCCGTAGCCGCGAAGACGTCGATTGCGACGCTCGGGTGGCCGCGGAAGCGCGCGTCCGATCCTCCGAGCCGCTCCACCCGTACCACGGGGAGTCGCTGCTCCAGGTCCGCCGGCGTTTCTGAGGCGCTGAAGACGTTGAACGTCGCCTCCACCCATGGCGCTAGAACCGCTTCGATGTCAGCCAAGGTGAGCCGCCTTCATCGCGTCCATGGCCTTCTGAAGCGGGGCATAACGCGGGACTCGTCCGTCGCCCTTCTCCACGCGCCAGGCGTGCGGAGCGGTGTTGATCAGGCGGGCGCCAGGGCGCATGCGCGGCTTACCGCGGAAGGGGACGTTCTTGTAGATCGGTACGACGTCGAAGGAGGCTCGATAGAGGCCCGGGTGCCTGTCTTCCGACGGGTCACCGGTCGGGGAGAATCCCTCCGCATGGCCCTTCATCTTCACGGCAGCTTGCTTGCATGGGCGTTGGAGCCAAGGGCGCTGGAGCATCTTTCCGATACCGGAGTACCGGCCCGTGTACGTCGATCTGTACTGCGCCATCAGCCGGTTACCTCCTTCAGCTGTGCCTCCACGCGCGCAAGCGCCGTGAGGGGAAAGACGAGCGGGCGCCCGTCGACCTCCCAGACCTCACCGTTCGCCCGGTGAATCCGGTCGCCTGACCGAACGTCGGTGCCGACCGGCGCGGCTAGTACGCGCTTCGTGGTGACCGTCTCGCTCGCGTTGTGTATCTCGAAGGACGAGCCCACGGTGACGCCGTACGGGCTCATGACGGCGCAGTAGTCGACGGAGATAGTCACCGTGGGTCCGGGGACGAGCGACCCCGTGGAGTCGCGCACCATGGATCCGGGCCGTCGGATTTCTACCGTCTCGCTCATCAGAGACGCGATCAGGCTCACGTCGGCCTCCACACGGAGACCGGAGGGTCGTCGACAGGAGCGATATCCAGGGACGAAGCCCCCGAGGCCAGACCTACCGCGCGCCGGAGCCGTCGGCGTTCGTCCTCCGAGAGCACGACGCCGGTCTCCGAATCCGCGTAGGTCTGCAGCATGCCGCCTGCCTGCTCGGACCGAAGTCCGCCAGGGTTGGTCAGGATCCGCGCTGCGACCATGAGAGCGACGCTCTTGACGCCCCGCTGTGGGGGATCGGTTACCCGGTCCCCCACTTCGACATAGAACGCGTCCGCCGTCAGCTCGTGCGCTAGGTCGCACTGCTCGTCAGTCAGTGGCTGACGCGTGATGGTTCGCAGCTCAGTCGTGCTGAACAGTGCCACCGGTAGCCGCCTTCCGTCGCGCAGGGGCGCGCTTGGCGGGGGCTGCCTTCTTCACCGGAGGGGACTCCGCTAGTCGACTTGCGGAGCTCGTCTCCGGGGCCTCCGCCCACGCCTTCGGGTTGGTGATCTTCGACGCGGCCCACGCTGGGACCTCGTCAGCGGGGGTGAACGCGTGGCTCACGCCCTCGTCATCCGTGACATGGACGACCGTTGCTAGCTTGGCCATGCGCGGGTGCCTCGCGTTTCTGATCAGAGGACGTCAGCGACGAAGGTCCGGTCCGGGTCGGCAGCGACAGGGAGCACGATGGCGGTCGCGCGGGTCCACACGGTCTGTGGGTCCTCCGACTTGTACGCGCCAACGGCAATGCCAGCCTCGTCGCCCGCCAGGCCGTACCGCGGGTCGTCGGCCTCAACCGGAACGCCCCACAGCGTCTTACCGAGAGCGTCGCCCTGCGGCGGCATAAAGGCCAGCTTGTCGTTCGGGGTGATGCGCGTCGCCACGCCCCCCACGGACACCTTCGCGTCGTACCGGACGAGCGGCGGGATTCCGTGGTCCGCCAGGATGGCCTCCAGGAGGCTATCCGTCAGGATGGACGGGGCAGTCGCGCCAGTCGTCGACAGACCGCGAAGCATCGTGTTCCGCTTCAGCGCCATGAAGATGGAACGCGAGATCAGCACCGCGTCCGGGTCACCACCGTTGGTGTCGTTGTAGACCTCAAGCCAGTTCTGAAGGTCGGTGATCACGTCAGCCGCGGGGTTAGACCAAACGGTGCCGGCGGTCACGTTGTGCTCAGCCTTGCGGCCGAAGTCGACCGACGCCTGAACGCCGTTCTCGGCCAGGGTCACTGCCGCATTGAAGATCGCGGAGCCTCGCGCCAGCTCGACACGAGCGGAGATCTGGGACGCCAGTCGGACGCCGTCAGCGAGGTGCGCGTCCCTCAGCTCCTCTGCGCGAGTGTCGGAGTTCCGGCGCACAATGCGCTCGTACTCGCCGACAGGGATCTTTCGCGAGATGGGCGGCAGTTCGCCGCTGACGCGGGACGCCCCGGGCCGAGTCCCAATGTCCGACTCAGCGTCGTACGCGCGGAACTGCGCGGCCTCAGTGAGGCCCCCGCCACCGCGAGCGAAGCGGTACGTCAGATCGTTGATGGTCTGGTTTGGGAGCCAGCGCTCCAGCGAGAACGTGTTCTCCTCGCGCTCCCGCTCCGCCTCACGGGCGTACCCAGTGAGAACCGCGGGGGTCGCGTATTCAGTAATGAGCTGCATGCTCTACCTCTCAGACGAAGACGACGCGGGAGCCGAGGTCGGTCTTACCGGCGGCGTCGATGGTGACGGGGAGCTTCGCCTCACGGATGAAGCAGTGCAGGAGCATCGAGCCGACGACCGTGGTCGCTCCGGCCTTGACGTCGACCCCGGTGAACAGGAAGCCAACGCAGACTTCGCGGCCGTCAGCCGCTGCGTTGTCGTACGGGCCGTACTTGCCGGTCGCGGTGACCTTGCCCAGCGGGATACCGCTCTTCAGGTAGCCGCTTGGGTAGTGGGTACCGGCCGTGAACTTGGTGACGTCAAGGGACGCCGAAACAGGCGCGTCGGTACCGTGGGCAGACCCCAGCCAGTCCCGACGGTCCTGCGTGAAGGTCTCAGTCTTCAGGCTGAGGTCCATGTGTCCTCCGTGTTTGGTGGGTTGATCAGTTCTTCGCGAAGCGCTCGCGGTAGAGGTCCGCGCCGCTCTTCACGTCGCCGGACTTACCGACGTCGCCCCCGCGGGAGCCGCCTACGCGGTGTCCTCCGGCGCCCTCGTTGCCGCCCTGGCCCGTGCCGAACTCCGCCTTCAGGGCGTCCGCGTCGGCTTCGAGCTCCTCCTTCGTGGAGCCCTGCAGCCGCCTCGCCTGTGCGACGGTCAGACCCTTGTCGGCCGCTACCTGCACGCGCAGGAGCTCCGCGGTAGCAGCTGCAGCCGTCGCAGCGTTCTGCGCAGCGAGTACCTTCGCGTCGTCCGCTTCCTTCTGGAGCCGCTCCGTTTCGCTCAGCTCCGCGGCTTTGCGGGTTGCGAGCTCCGCCTCAGCCGCACGAAGTCGCTCCAGCTCCGCAGCGTCAGGCGCCGCACTGGCTCGCTGCTCGTGCTTGCGGGACTGGTACTTCCAGTAGGCGACCTGGTGTTCCGGACTCATGTCCGCCGTAGCGGTGTTGTCCGGATAGCCATGTTCATTGACGGTTACTCCGCCACCACCTCCACCGCCGGCCGCCGGGTCGTCCTCGTAGAGGGTCCAGGGCTGCGAGGCGAGAGTGAGGAGCGCGCGATGACGCGCAAGGGTGCGCTTAGGCATGCTGAAGTTCCCCTGTCGGGAGTCGTCGGCCCATGTCGGGCGTCAGGTCGGAAGGTTGATGTCATCGGGGCCCGTGAAGCGCTGACCCCGGTAGCCGAGCACGGGACCGATCTCTCCGTGATCCCGGGCAATGATGATCTTTCGGTAGTCGACCGCTCTTCCTCCGCGGTCCGCCTTGCCTAGCGCCTCTTCCACAAGGTCGTGAATCTTCTCTAGGCGCTCTTCGTCGATGACCTGGCCCGGGTCGAAGTCGGACCGAACGGTCTTGACGAGGCAGTCGCACCCGGGATGGATGGGGGCGAGATCCCTTTTGTGGTATCGCTGCGTGGACGCGATCATGCAGAGCGCACAGTCAAACTCGCCCTGCAGCTCCCGGACGGTGTACTCCACGCCCGGCTGGTCCGCAGTGACCTCCCGCACCGTGTGCGTTCGGGCTAGCTGCAGATCCGTCTTCGCGATGGTGTCCAGGCGGTGCGCGCCCCTATCGAGCGCGACGTCCAGAGGCTCACCGTTGGAGAGTGCGTTCCAGACCTCTTTGAAGGGGCGTTCGTAGACGTCTGCAGGGTCGACGTCGCGGAGTGCGCGCCCGATGACCCTGTCGAAGTCCAGGTCTACGCGAGACTGCTCGTCGGCGATCTCGCGGTAGAGCCGCTCCAGGTAGGTCGTCGTCAGGGACGCAATCTGTCGCTGTCCCGCGAGCATGACGGGGAGTGCCTTCCGCTGAAAGCGGGAGACGTCCTCCCCCCGCCAAGATCCCAGGTCGGTCCAGGAACGGCCGACGCGACCGAGGACGCTCGCCCACACACCGCGTACAGCCGTTCCGTACTGCCGATCAAGCCGCGTTAGCGTCACCGGAGCTCCGTCCGATCACAGTCCGCGGGTCGCGCTGCTTCGCGTCGCGGGCTGCCTGAAGGGATGCGGGCTGAGGGTCCGTCGCAGGCGTTGCATTGAGCGCGTCGGCTGCCCGGTCCACCTCCATGCGCGCAATCTCCGCAGGGGTGTAGCCCATGTCCTCCATGCGCTGACGCCACGGGACGCCGGCGGAAGCCTTCTTCACGGCAGCGTCTGCAAGTTCGGAGATGCTGCGCGACTCAGGGTCGCGCCAGACGGTCTCTGCGTCGTACGCGGTAGCCCGCTGCTCGTCGCCCAGCACGCGGAAAGCCAGGCGCATGACGGCCTCCCAGCTCTCACCGAAATTACGCTGACGGTCGCGGACCTTGGCCACGAGGCCCGTCTCCGCAGCCTTCAGCGCGTCGCCAGACACGTTGACGACGGCGCCGATCAGGTAGTGGGGTGGGGTCCGGCTGATCGCTGCAAGATCCTGTACGGCAGCCTCTACAGCGCGCACGTACGGCATCAGGTCAGTTGCCGCGAACTCGCCAAACTTCACTTCAGCGTCTGCGGTCGTCCACAGTTTCCGGATGTCCAGCTGGAACGGCGTGATCTTCGCACCGGTCACCGGGTCCTCGTCGACCTCCAGGCCAGCGGCCCAACGCTGCCTGAACGCGCCGTACTTCATGGCCGCAATCAGGTTGATCAGCGAGAGGTTGATCCGATTCTGAACGCTCAGAACGTCCTCATGCTCCGCGAATCCCTCAGGCCGACGGTTGCGGCGGTTGATGAAGGGGACGAGCGGGACGGCACCCAGTGGGTTGGCGCGAGACCCGTCGGGCGAGTTCGGGAGCTGGAGCGCCTCCCACTGACGGAGCGACGCCACACGACCCGAGAACAGGGGTCGGTCGCTCTTCGTCGTGAAGTCATAGATCGTTCCGGGCGTCCACAGTGTCGCGCGGGTGTTGCCCGTCCAGTCGTCGCGCCACATCTTCAGGCCCGCGGCTAGTCGGCGACGGTTGCCCTGTTCGTGCTCCACGGCCACCTGTCGCGGGGTCTCGTGGGTCAGCACAGGTCGGCCGTCGTCGCCCTCCTCTACGAGGACGAACGCGCGTCGCTGCGACAGTGCGCCGTAGTGGACGAGATCAGAGTCCGCGTCCATCGAGTTCTCTTGCCAGATGCGGTTAGCGTCCTCGTCGGCTGTCTTTGCAGACTTGCCACCCTTGGCCTTGCCGAAGCGGAAGCCGTCGACGCCCATTCGCTCGACTGGCGAGTCCACAACGAGGCTCGTCCAGTTGGTTCGCGCGTCCTTCATCCACTCCGCAACCTCCCGCGGGTCAACCCCGGGGACGGTCGGGAGCGGCGGCTTACCCTCCGCGTAGTTCTTCAGGGTGTCGAGCCCTGGCGTAACTTCGCCGTCGGAGTCGCGCGAGTCGTCGCGCTCGTCCAGGAGCTGTTTACCGAGCCGCTGCAGCCACCATCCGGGAGACTCAACCTGTGATGCATCAATAGGCACTGACGGACCTCCCTCAGAAGGCAACGAGCTTGGACGAGCGCTTTTTGCGCTTCGTGATTCCTGCAGCGACGGCGTCCGCGCGGCACTCGTAGGCGAGTACGGCGGACATGGCGGCGTCGATTTTCTTCGGGGACTTCGCGTGTTCCTTGCCGATGCCGATGTGATTGCGGCCCATGGGGCGCCGTTTGGCGTTCACCACATGGCGCGTCAGTGTCGCTCCCAGCTTCGAGAACGGGGCTTCGTCGTCATCGGCCTTAGCCGTGCCGGCGTAGCTCAGAGCCTTGTCGTCGACGGCTTCGACGAAGCGGTCTAGCGCGTGCTCCATGGCGGTAGGCCGGTTGGTCCACCACTCCAGCGGGCGCGCTTGCGTGGCGCGCACCTGGAGGTCTTCGCCGAAGTCGCTCGTCCATCGGTCTACGTAGTCCTGCCAGTGCGGCGGATCGGCGTAGAAGCCGCAGACCTCGTACTTCTCGAAGGCCCGGGAGACCGCGGAGTCGACGCTCTCGCGATCGACTTGCCAGCCGTCGCCCTCCGGCCCTTCGGGCTTCTCCCAGCAACCGAGAAGCTGCAGGTGTCCGTCGGAGACGCGGCAGACGGTGAGCGCCGTAGCGTCGTCGCGGATCGAGCCGTCAAAGCCGAGCGTGACGAGATCACCCGCGGCTATCTCTTCCGGCCGACGGCAGACCTCCCACGCGTCAGGGTCCATCCACGCATCGGAGCTGCTCGTCCGGGAGTTCAAGAAGTACCGTTTGCCGTCGGCGCTGTCGTTACGCAAGTCGTAGAAGTCGTCGACGAGCGTCTCCAGGTCCATCCATTCCATGGCGTCGCCGTAGGCGTCCAGGAGTGCTGCGCGGAGCTCGTCCTCGTTCTTCAGGTCTTTGCAGATGCCGTAACGGTGGTCGTACATGAGCCTCGCGCGACCGCGCTTTTTCTTGCCCTCACGAATAGCCTCAGCCTCTTCGTAGGTGCGCTCCGCTACCGAGTCCTGCCCGGGAGCGAACATCGTGGTCGTTTCGAGGTACCACGTACCGGCGCCCTTCTTCCTCTTGCGGAGGTTTCGGGTCACCGTGGCGTACATGCGCCTGAGCTCAGGCGTGTTGTAGAGGTGAGTCTCGTCGAAGCAGACCCACGTTTCTTTACCGCCGTCCTTCGACGAAGACGAGGCGGTCGACGGCGTGATTTCTCCACCGTCAGGAAGGTTGATCTTCGTCAATCCGGGATCAACACCCGGAATCGACGACAGGAGCGACGCCTCGTCGGTCAGGTTGAAGTAGATGGTGTCGTAGACGTTGCCGGTCTGGCCTTCCTCCGTCGCCATGATGCGGAGGTAAGGGACGCGGACCGGGCGGCCCATCGGCTCACCGGGCTCATAGACATACTCAAAACCCAGCCCCCACGGGTCGCGGTAGACCTCCCCGCCCTCAGCCCAGCCGTCAAAACGGCAGGGTCCGAACGCTTCGAAGAGGCCGATGCGCGCGCCCAATCCGCTCTTGTCGCAGCCCTTCGGGCGCGAGAAGAACGCGGAGTCGTAGAGCATTTTTCCGGCGTCGTCATCGAGCGCGTAGCAGTCGACGACAAACCCGGTGTACTCGTCGCCGTGGCGTACTGGCTCGCCCTGGACGTCGCCAGGGCCGTGCACGACGAAGTACTCCATCCACGCGACCGCCATCCACCCGAGCGAGCGGGAGCGATCGTGACCGGGGGCGCGCACAGTTACGTGCGGCATCCGGTGTCCTAACCAGTCAGGCGCGCTCTGCGCGAGTTGATGTCAGAGACGTTGCCAGCGCTCTGTACGGGCGTACGAGGCACGGCAGTTGGGTCGTCGACCTTCAGCTTCAGCCGCGCCCTGTCCTCCGGCGTAGCGCCGAACTTGGCTGCTCGCAGGCGGATTTCAGAGGCGTACTCCCAACGGCCTTTTGCCCACATCGTGTGGTGCATCAGCGCCGTGTCGATAAGGAAGCTCCAGTCCGTCGGAAGGAAGGTCTGCGCCTGTGCACTGGCGCGCCAGGTGTCCCACCACAGTCGCGTCATGGGGTGCCAGTCGACTGCTACTCCGTCGTCTTCGCCCAGGACACCGGCAGGCAGCTCCGGACCGCGGAGCTCGTCGTCAGCGGTGATGACGGTCTCGGGCTCGCCAACGTTGCGCCGGCGTCGTTTCGTTGGGTCCTTCGGGGCGGGTCCGCGTCCGGCCATTGAGCCTCCTTCGGGTCTGGTAGCGTTTGAGGCACAGTGACGGTGACAGCCACGGGGCTGATTACCGACCCCGAATGAAGAGACTTGATGATCTTCGCGGGGAGTATGCAGCCGGACAGCATTGCGTAGTACCTGATTTCGAGAATGCCGCGAACCGCGTCTGTGCCACGGGGCCTGTACGAGGGATCGCCGTCAAGGGTGTATCTCGGTTCGACCATTGATCATGGTCGGATCGATGCACCTTGTGCCCGGTCCGACCATCCGTAACGGGAAGGTTCGAAGGACCGGATGGAAATCTACGGTTGGGCTGCCATGATCGTGGCGTTCATTGGCGCCCTTGCCTGGATCATCGTCGCGACACTGAGGAAGATCCCCGGCGTCTGCAAAGAGGCATCCAAAGCGGTGCGGGCGATGCGGGCATTGCGTGACGAGATCCGTGGCCCGAAGGCCGTCAACGGACCTCAGTCAACCGACGAATGACATCGGAGACGTCCGCAAGGATTGACGGGGCGTTGCCATGTCGGCGTCCCGTCATCGCGATGTAGCGGCCGGTCCCGTAGATCTCTACGGCCGTACCGTCAGGGCGTCGAATGCGCCGTCCATGTCGGACGTCAGCTCGACCCCAGATGTGCAGTCCGTCGCCGGACGGGGAGACCTCTACGTAGGTGGCCCCCGCGTCACGGATGATGGCTGCCGCCCACGGCGCCAGGCGGCCCGTGAGCGGGTTGATGCAGTGGTCCAGGTCGATACAGACCACGTCGTCGACGTCGGAGAGGACGAAGCCCAGACCGACGCCGGCCGTCGAAGCGGATGCTTCGCTGTGCGTGCTCCACGTCCGCCGGTTGGTGCTGCTCGCTGCCCTGCCGGCAGTCGTGAGCGGCGCCTTCGTCGCGGAGCGCCGGACCCACCTGTCGCGGGTCTTCAGCTCGTGCGGAGTCGCGTCGTTCTTCGCCGCGCGGTGCGCAGCCACCCGGCAACGAGTTGAGCAGAAGCGGGCGCGGTGTGAGTGCCGCACTCCAAGGTGCTCGCTGCACTGCTCGCATGTGGGTGTGTTCATGGGTCCAGTCTAACGGGGCGTGTAACGGTAGTCTAGCGTCTGACCTGCACTGATATGCGACAGACCCATACCGGCCGACCGTGTGGGCGCCTCCCGGATCGGGGTCTTCGGCAGGCCAGCCGGCCCCCGTTCGGGGCTCCAGCGGGCGCCTGTGGACGCCTAGGCGGCATCCCCCAGACCCGTACAGACAGCGAGACCCAGCACCTGTACGGTCTCCATAGTGGTCGGTTGGGGGTCACCCCCCTGGGTCAGGGCTAGTCGATCTTGGCCGTGAAGCCGGCACGAGCCTCGCGACGATCTCCGTCGGCCAGCGCCCCCCTGATCTCCAAGCGACTCGGGATCAACGTCAGCGTGATCTTCGTGACGTCGTCCTTGCATCCGACTGTGATCTTCGGAGCTTCTGCGACGAGTCCAACGTCAACACCGTTGATGATCACACGCGTTACCGTAACGCCGCTCGCGCCCGTGTCGTCGGCCTCCTCCAGCACCACGTGGGCGCCACTCATGGCCGGCCACCCCTCACCATGCGCCCAACCGTGCGCGCGTATGCGTCGCATGCAGGCTCGTGCTCCACGTCCCTGCACCTGCACATCAGCACCCCATCGGCAGGGCTTAGTAGTGCGGGCTGCACGCCGGGCGCGGCAGGCAATGCGCCTGCACCACACAGCCACGCATGCACGCGCTGCAGTAGGGCTCTCATCAGTCCTCCAGTGCAGGGTGGGTAGCTGTAGGGCGGGCGCTCTGTACGCGCCTCTGTGCCGCTGCTGTGCCGCCTTCGTGGGCGCTCTTACGCCTGTGGTGCCACGTGCATAGCAGCTGCAGGTTGGTGTCTGTGTGGTCGTCTCCGGGGATAATGTGATCCACGTCAGTACCCGGTAGCTCGCACCGTCGGCCGTCGCTGAATTGGGCCGTGCAGATGCCCCCGTCACGTCGAATGATTCGACGCCGGATACGGGGCCAGTCTTTCGGAAGGCGCTGCCGGCGGTCGCTTCCGTCCCACGCCATTTCGCCTCCCTGGCAAGGTCAAGTGCCCTACGCTGAGCCCCCTCGTGTGGCCGTAGGTCACAGCACATAGGGGATGGATCATGAACACTGTCGCTCGTCGAGTCGTCGCGTCCGCTGCGTCAATCGCTGTCGCTGCCCTACTCGCGGGCTGCGGATCTGACGACAAGCCGGAGAGCTCGTCCGCCGCTTCAACGCCCCCGAAGGCCTCAGCCAAGCCGAAGACGTCGCCGGCTAAGCCGTCCACGCCTGCAGTTCCGGAGATTAGCGTCGGTCAGAGCGGCAAGTACGTCGCGGTGGACGGCGCAGACGACACGGTGAAAACGACGATGCAAGTGACCGTAAAGGGCGCGAAGTACGTGACCCCCGAGCAGGTCAACACGACAAACAAGCCGAAGGGTCAGTTCCTCGTCCTCACGCTGACGGTCAAGAACGTCGGAGACAAGCCGGGTCGCTTCGCGCCGTATGGCGTCATCAAGTGGCAGGACGAGCAGACTGCCGCACAGGACGCCACCACGCTCGAAACGACGGAGGAAGGGCAGGACCTCGACACCACCTACAACCCCGGGCAGTCCGTGACAGGGGATGTAGTCCTGGACGTCGTCCGCCGTGGCGGGACGCTCAGCTACTGGGACAACCTGTTTGGCGACGGTCCGTCGTTCACTGTGAAGCTGCCGAAGTAGCGCGGAAATAGCTGCAGCCCCGTACGCGGGTGAGGTCGTCCTCCGCGTCGGGGCTGCGTCTGTTGCGTCTTCCCTCGCGCTCTCGCGAGGATTGTGACAAGTCGGGGTGGCCGGGGTCGAACCGACGACCTCCCGCTCCCAAAGCGGGCGCGCTACCAAGCTGCGCCACACCCCGTAAGCAGATCCAGGAGGAATCGAACCTCCGTGCGCGGTTTTGGAGACCGCTGCTCTCCCACTGAGCTATGGACCTTTGCACCCCCGGCGGGATTCGAACCCGCGACACCATACGCACCATCCGTGAGCGGGTACGCGTGCTCTGGCCTCTGAGCGCTACGAGGGGTCTTCCGGACCGTGAGGCCCGGGTGTCGGCCGTCGCGCACTAGGTGCCACGTCCTCTGTTCGCCACGATGCAGGCGGTACAGCAGTCGACAGCGAAGGAATCGAACCTCCGTCTCCCCCACCTCAGGGGGTGATCTCACCAGCGCCATTCATGCCAAGACGACTATTCGCGGCCGGTCGTCGGTGCGTGTTGCCAGTGCCCGCGGACGGGCCATTGATCTAGCTGCCGAAGCGCTCCCGACCGGACTCGAACCGGCGGCCTCCCGCTCGACAGGCGGGCGCTCTGACCAACTGAGCTACGGAAGCAAGTCAGTGTGCCCAGCCGGATTCGAACCGACGTCGCCTCCCGGAAGGGGAGGAGTGCTAGGCCGCTGCACCATGGACACCGCATCGACGAGCCGGGATGCCTCCCGTCCGTCGATGCCTGCGGGAGCTACCCGCATGGTGAATGGGGCCGGAGTCGAACCGACCTGCGCGGATCATCGGGCACAGCGGCCCTACCTTTTCGCCACCATGGTCAAGGGGAATCGAACCCCACACCGTCGCCAGACGGATTGCCCGAATCGAACGGGCAGACGCTCGCCACTCCATCCACGGACGTCAGCGCCACGGGCTCGAACCGTGCGCCCGAAGGCTTTCCTACACGCTGCCGTCCGCTCCCCGGGCGCGGAGTTACACCGCGATCCTCGCCCCGTGAGGGGCCTGTGCGACTACACCACCGGGAAGTTCTGTGACCACAGCCGGATTCGAACCGGCGTTACGGGGTGGCTCCACTTGACGAGAGCGTGAGCCCTGCGTCCGGCTTCGAACCGTCCTTGTCCCGTGTGCTTGGCCGCTGCACTATGTGGCCTACCCTCCCCCGTCCGGGCTTCGAGCGGGTCGAAGTCCCATGCACCGGGCGAGGAAGTCAAAACGACCGGGGCCGCTCAACCGCGCGTCTACCCGGAGGAGAGTGCGGGGAGCGCAGGAGCGGCGCCGGCCGTCGGAGGGGTGAGACGCCGCGCCAGTCGCCAGCGTCGTCGATCTCCCTCTACCTTAGTTATGTGGGGCATGTGACGCGGGAGTGATCATGGTCCGCCTCCCCCTCCCGAGCCGTGTGCGCAAACTGTCAAACTAACCCCCTTTTTCCAAGACTCTCTAACGCGTCTAGAGGGTTATAGAAATAGGGGGTTAGTTTGACACTTTGGCACCTGGATTGACCTCAGTCGCTACAGTGAGCGATCTTCTTCAACTATCCACTGACGCAGGGTAGTTATCCACAGGCTCCTGTGGATAACGCGGACGCGTGCCGACGTCGACGGGCGGACGACGAGCGGCCCGGGAGCGCTGGAGGAGGCCCCGAGGCGCCTCATGGGCGATCTGGATGCCGTTATCAACTCGTTACCATAGACGCTTCTTCGGCGGCCTCCAGGTCAGACGTGATCCGCACGCGAGGCTCGTGCCCGTCAGGCCACACCCTGATCTTTACGCCGAACTCCTGGAGAAGCCCCCTCCGTACACCGTCGTCAGCCGCGGACTCCCACTCCAAGGCCACGGTCCGGCCAGTTGGCTGCGACACCATCCCCGCCGGCCGTACAGGCTCCGCGGCTAGCTTCTTAATCTCAGATGTCAGCGCGGCATACCGGGACTGGTACCACTCCGCGTCCTCTTCGTCGTCGTACAGCCCTGCTTCACGGTCGTCGCGGAGTCGCTTACGGGCAGCGCGAGCGCCCGCCAGTGCCTCCTCATTGCCGTTGCCGGGGTCGTAGACCCACTCCATGAACATGTGGTCGCCGAAGTCGGTAAGGAAGACGTTCGTGACCTTCTCCTCCAGCGTGCTGACGAGGATGGTGGGAGCGGGAGCGCAATCGGTCTGCCCCTGCATGCGCGACTTGCACGTCATCGAGACCGGTCGGCCAGTGCGGTACAACCGGTAGCCGCAGACCCCGCATTCGGCGACGCCTGATACAAGATGCTCGCCTGACTGGGCGCGCTTCTTCCGCGGCGTCACCTTGAGCTTCCGGACGAGCGCTTCATGCGTGGCTCGGTTCCACAACGGCTCCGCGAGCTGAATGGGCTTACCATCGTCACCGATCACGGGCCGCCCCTGATGCATCAGAAGCCCTAGAGCAGCCTCAGACACGAGCATCTTCCGCAATGCCGCGCCGTCCCATGCAGTGCCCCTAGGAGGCTTTCCGCTCATGGCGCGGGTGTGATCCAGCGGGGAATAGACGCCTGCCCTGGTAAGGCGAGCAGCCTCACTGTCGACAGATATCTCCCCGGTGGTGTCCGTCAGAATCCGACGGGCCACGTCGCGCATTACCTTCGCGGCGTCCTCCCGCTCCCGAATCTCCTCCGGCATGGTCTCGCCGTGGTCCAGGGCCACGTGGTCGATTGCTGCCTTTGCGTACAGGCGGACGTAGCGATACCCGTAAGCGTGGCGCCCGCGCTTACGCCCCTTCTCCCGCTCAGAGACGGTCGTGTTCGCATTGCGCTTCTGAATAGCGCGAAGCTCCATTTGCGCGCTCCACGCCTCCAGCGTGAACCGGTTCTCGTCCGCATCGTTGTTCAGGTCCCACGGTCCGTCGTGCCCGTAGGTGACGAGCATCTTCCCCGTGTCGCGCATCATGTAGCCGGTGTTCAGGCAGTCCACGAGGTTGCGGCCCAGGCGGTCGACGGCCGACCCTGCCACGCCGTCGTACGGCCCCATCTTGTTACGCAGCCACGGGCCCAACTGCGGGCGCGTCATGGGGTCCGTAGCCCCCGACACCTCCCAATCGTCGGCCCACGCAATGATGTGGCCGCCAACGGCGCTCACGGCCTCAATGACCATTGATCGTTGTCGCGCTGGCGAAGACGTGGCGTCGGTTTTGCGGGACAATCTGCGCAGGCCGACGAAGCACTTACCGCAGCCGTCGTACGGACGCTCAATGCCCGTGTCAGACACGCTGCCCCCTCCCTCTGTGGTTCCTCCCCCAGACTACACTTAGGCAGTCTTGTTGTTCAGCAAGACGCTGTACCCCAACTGGGGCCAGGACCACCGGGCCGCGGCGATCCCCGCGACCTCGTTCTTCCAGGGCAACGACGTCGTCGTGGTCCAGGAGGCCTTCGACAACTCCTCGTCGGACGCGCTGAAGCAGAAGGCCGCCGGCCAGTACCCGTACCAGACCCCGGTGATGGGGCGGAGCAAGGACGGCTGGGACGCCACGGGCGGTTCGTACTCGGCCACCACCCCCGAGGACGGCGGGGTCGCGCTGCTCAGCAAGTGGCCGATCCTGCGTAAGGAGCAGTACGTCTACAAGGACGCCTGCGGCGCGGACTGGTGGTCCAACAAGGGCTTTGTCTATGCCGTGTTGAACGTGAACGGCGCGAAGGCGCACATCGTCGGCACGCACGCGCAGTCGACCGACCCCGGCTGCGGCGCGGGCGAGGCGGCGCAGATGCGCAGCCGCCAGTTCAAGGCGATCGACGCGTTCCTCGACGCCAAGAACATCCCGGCGTCCGAACAGGTACTGGTCGCGGGCGACTTCAATGTCGACTCGCGGACTCCGGAGTACGCGACGATGCTCGCCGACGCCGGCCTCGTGGGGGCCGGCGCTCGCACCGGACATCCGTACTCCTTCGACACGAAGGAGAACTCGATCGCCTCCTACCGCTATCCGAGCGACCCGCGTGAGGACCTCGACTACGTCCTGCACCGCGCCGGGCACGCGAAACCGGCGGGCTGGACGAACGAGGTGATCAAGGAGCAGAGCGCGCCCTGGACGGTCTCCAGCTGGGGCACGAAATACACCTACACCAACCTCTCCGACCACTATCCGGTGATCGCGTCCGGGCAGTAGTCGCAAGCCCTTCGCAGCTGGCCAGAGGTCGCTTTTCGGTAGTGGCTGCAAGGGATTCGGTGTGCCACGGTGGTGGCCATGACGGGTCACGGGCACGTCCATGGTCACCACCAGCACCACAGCCACGACCACACGCACGTCCGTATCGACGCCGCGCTCGAAGGGTCGGCGCGGGGGCTGCGAACGCTGTGGTTCTCCTTCGGCGTGCTCGCCGCAACGACCGCCGTGCAGGCGGTGATCGCGTCCGCTTCGGGCTCGGTGGCGCTGCTCGGCGACACCGTCCACAACGCCGCCGACGCGCTCACCGCGCTGCCGCTCGCCCTCGCCTTCGTCCTCGGCCGGCGGGCCGCGACCCGCCGCTACACCTACGGCTTCGGCCGGGCGGAGGATCTGGCGGGCGTCTTCGTGGTGCTGGTGATCGCCGCGTCCGCGGTCTTCGCCGGGTACGAGGCGCTGCGGAGGCTGTTCGAGCCCCAGGACGTCAGCCATCTGACGGCGGTTGCCGCGGCCGCTCTGGTGGGATTCACCGGAAACGAGTGGGTGGCAAGGGCCCGGATCCGTACCGGCCGCAGGATCGGATCGGCCGCGCTGGTGGCCGACGGACTGCACGCCCGGAGCGACGGCTTCACCTCACTGGCCGTACTGCTGGGCGCGGGCGGAGCTGCACTCGGATGGCGGTGGGCCGATCCGCTGATCGGGCTCGCGATCACGGCGGCGATCTCACTGGTGCTGCGCGGCGCGACGCGCGAGATCTGGCACCGGCTGATGGACGCGGTGGACCCGGCGCTGGTCGACGACGCCGAGCACGCGCTCTCCCATGTCGAGGGCGTGCGGGGCGTGGGAGACGTGCGAATGCGCTGGCTCGGGCACGATCTGCGGGCCGAGACCTCGATCGTGGTCGACCCCGCGCTGACGGTGGTGCAGGCGCATGCGGTGGCCCTCGCGGCCGAAGACGCGCTGCTGCGCGGCGTCCGGCGGCTGAGCGCGGCCACCGTCCAGATCCATCCCTGACTCCCCCGAACGGGTGGGCGGTTCGGCGTTCTCGCGCTCTGTGCGCATGGCGGCGATTTGGCATATTCCAGGCCGCATTTCGTACTTGTCCGTTCGAAACTGCTTCTCGGAAGCCCAAGCGGACTCGTACGAAGGAGAAGCCCCTATGAGACGCACGCTCCGCGCGCGCATCTTCCTTTCCGTCATCCTTGCCCTGCCCACCGTCGGCCTGGGCTCCGGCGCCGCCGGGGCCGTCCCCGATCCGTCGCCGGACGTCACGGCATCGCCGACGCAGTACAGCCTCGACCAGACGCTCGAAGAATCCCTCGGCGACCGGAGCGCCGGCTCGTATCTCGACTCCAGGACGGGGGAACTGGTGGTCACCGTCACCGACGCGGCCGCGGCCGAGGAGGTACGGGCCGCGGGCGCACGCGCCAAGCTCGTCGAACGCGGCACGGCACAGCTGGAAGCCGCCATGAACACGCTCGAAGCCCAGGCAAAGATCACCGGCACCTCGTGGGGCATCGACCCCCGGATCAACCAGGTGGTGGTCGAGGCCGACCTGTCGGTCTCCGTGCGCTCCATGACGCAGCTGCGGAAGGTGGCGGCCGGTCTCGGCAAGGCGGTACGGATCACCCGCGTGCCCGGTGTCTTCACGAGAGAAGTGGCCGGCGGCGACGCGATCTACGGCGGTGGCTACCGCTGCTCGGCGGCCTTCAATGTCTCGAAGGGCACGAGGCGTTACTTCCTGACGGCAGGTCACTGCACCAACGCGGCTGCCACCTGGTACGCCTCGCCCGGCGGCCTGCCCATCGGGAGCCGCGTGGGCACCAGCTTCCCGACCAACGACTACGGCATCGTCCAGTACAGGACCGGCCCCCAGCCCCCCGGGGCCGTCAACCTGTACAACGGCACCTACCAGGACATCACCTCCGCGGCCGACCCGATCGTCGGCCAGGCCATCAAGAAGAGCGGCTCCACCACCAGGGTGACCAGCGGTACCGTCACCGCGGTGAACGTCACCGTGAACTACGGCGAAGGCCCGGTCTACGGCATGGTCCGCACCACGGTCTGCTCGGCAGGCGGCGACAGCGGCGGCGCGCACTTCGCCGGTTCCACCGCCCTCGGCATCCACTCGGGCAGCGCCGGCTGCAGGGGCACCCGTGGCACGGCGATCTTCCAGCCGGTGCGGGAAGCGCTCAGCGCGTACGGCGTAGCCGTGTACTGATCCGGCTGTACTGATCCGGGCTGCGCACGACGCGGCGACGAGGGCGTGCCCACGGAGGTGGGGGCGCCCTCGCGGCTGTTCAGACCGTGCGGCGCCGCCTTGCGGGCCGCGACGGAGGTCGCCACGAAGGTCACCGCGGACGCTTTCACAACAGTGGTGAGACAGCAATACTGTTGCACTGCACGACGATCAGGAACGGGGCACGGGAAGCGAGGCGCACAGATGGCGACCGAGACCGAGGAGCCGACGCTCACCGTCGACGAGCTGGCCGCGCGTGCCGGGGTCACCGTGCGCACCATCCGCTTCTACAGCACGCGCGGGCTGCTGCCGCCCCCGGCCATCGGACCGCGCCGCGTCGGTCACTACGGCCCGACTCATCTCTCCCGTCTCGCCCTCATCGAGGAGCTCCAGTACCAAGGCATGACGCTCGCCGCGATCGAGCGCTATCTGGAGCAGCTGCCCCAGGATCTGAGCGCGCACGACCTCGCGATCCACCGTGCGCTGGTGGCCTCCTGGGCGCCGGACTCGGCCGAGGAGGCGACCCGCTCCGAACTGGAACGCCGGGCCGGCCGGGCGCTCACCGAAGGGGACATCGACCGGCTCGTGGCGATGGGCGTCCTGGAGCGCGCCGCCACCTCGGACGGACACGGGGGCGGGTACCGGCTCGACCCGGGGCTGCTACGGCTCGGAGTGCAGCTCCTCGACGTGCCGATCGCGCACGAGACGATCCTCGCGGCCCGCACCGTCCTGCTGGAACACACCCGCTCGGCGGCCCACGAGCTCACCCGGCTGTTCCGGGACGAGGTCTGGAACCCGTACCGCGAACGGGAGTCGGACCCGGAGCAGGTGGCGGCGATGAAGTCACTGTCCGCCCATATGCAGCCGATGGTGGTGCAGGCGCTGGTGACGGCCTTCCAGCGGTCCCTCAAGGAAGAGCTGCGGGCCGCGTTCGGCCAGGAGAGCCAGAGCCTGAAGAGCTGAGGCCTCAAAGCTGAGCGCAGCCCGCGCTCACACCGTCACGCGTCCGTGAAGACCTCGCCGCGCTCCGCCTTCTCGACCAGCAGCGCCGGCGGCTCAAAGCGCTCGCCGTACCGCTCGGCGAGCTCCCGCGCGCGTGCCACGAAGCCGGAAAGACCGCCCTCGTAGCCGTTGATGTACTGGAGCACGCCGCCCGTCCAGGCCGGGAAGCCGATGCCCATGATGGAGCCGATGTTGGCGTCGGCGACCGACGTCAGCACGTTCTCCTCCAGGCAGCGGACGGAGTCCAGCGCCTCCGAGAAGAGCATCCGCTCCACCATGTCGGTGAACGGGACATCCACGTCCTGCTGCGCGAAGTGCTCGCGCAGCCCCGGCCACAGCCCGGCCCGCTTGCCGTCGTCGCCGTACTCGTAGAAGCCCGCCCCGCCGCTGCGGCCGGTGCGGCCGAACTCGTCGACCATCCGGTCGATCACCGAGTCAGCCGGGTGCCCGGCCCAGGTGCCGCCCGTCTCCTCGACCGCGCGCCTGGTCTCATTGCGGATCTTCCGCGGCAGGGTGAGCGTCAGCTCGTCCATCAGCGAGAGCACCTTGGCCGGGTAGCCGGCCTGCGCGGCGGCCTGCTCGACCGACACGGGGTCGGCGCCCTCGCCGACCATCGCCACCCCCTCGTTGATGAACTGGCCGATGACACGCGAGGTGAAGAAGCCCCGCGAGTCATTGACGACGATCGGGGTCTTGTTGATCCGGCGAACCAGGTCGAAGGCGCGGGCCAGCGCCTCGTCACCGGTGCGCTCGCCCTTGATGATCTCGACCAGCGGCATCTTGTCGACGGGTGAGAAGAAGTGCAGGCCGATGAAGTCGTCCGGCCGCGACACGCCTTCGGCAAGCACCGTGATGGGCAGGGTCGAGGTGTTGGAGCAGAGCAGCGCGTCCGGCTCGACGATGTCCTGGATCTCCTCGAACACCTTGTGCTTGAGCGCGGTGTCCTCGAAGACGGCCTCGATCACGGCGTCGCAGCCCGCGAGCTCGGCGGGGTCGGCGGTCGGCGTGATGCGCGCCAGCAGTGCGTCGCGCTTGGCCTCGGTCGTACGACCCCGGCTCAGCGCCTTCGCCAGCAGCTTCTCGGAGTACGCCTTGCCCTTGTCGGCGGCCTCCTGGGACACGTCCTTGAGGACGACGTCGATGCCGGCCCGGGCACAGGAGTACGCGATGCCCGCGCCCATCATCCCGGCGCCGAGGACGGCCACCTTGCGGACCTCACGCTGCTCGATGCCCGCCGGCCGGTTGGCGCCGGAGTTGACGGCCTGCAGGTCGAAGAAGAACGCCTGGATCATGTTCTTGGAGATCTGGCCGGTGACCAGTTCGGTGAAGTACCGGGCCTCGATGGTCTGCGCCGTCTCGAAGTCGACCTGGGAGCCCTCGACGGCCGCCGCGAGGATGTTGCGCGGGGCGGGATAGGGGGCGCCCGCGGTCTGCTTCTTCAGGTTCGCGGGGAAGGCGGGCAGATTGGCGGCGAAGCGCGGGTTGGAAGGCGTGCCGCCAGGGATCTTGTAGCCCTTGACGTCCCAGGGCTGCTGGGACTCGGGGTGGGCGTCGATGAAGGCGCGCGCCTTGGCGATCATCTCGTCGTTGGTGGCGGCGACTTCATGGACCAGGCCGTTCTCCAGGGCGCGCTGCGGCGCGTACTGAGTCCCCTGGAGAAGCACCTTCAGCAGGGCGTCCGCGATGCCCATCAGCCGTACGGTGCGGGTCACGCCGCCGCTCGCCGGCAGCAGCCCCAGGGTGACCTCGGGCAGGCCGATCCTGGAGCCCGGCGCGTCGAGGGCGATGCGGTGGTGACAGGCGAGGGCGATCTCGAAACCGCCGCCCAGCGCCGCGCCGTTGATCGCCGCGACGACGGGCTTGCCCAGGGTCTCGATCGTGCGCAGAGCGCGCTTGATGTCCATGCCGGTGTCGAAGACCTGCTGGGCGTCCTGGGGACCGACCTTGATCATGTCCTTGAGGTCGCCGCCGGCGAAGAAGGTCTTCTTGGCGGAGGTGAAGATGATGCCGCGGATCGAGTCCTGCTCGGCCTCCGCGCGCTCGGCGACCGCCGCGATGGACTCCTTGAAGGCCTGGTTCATCGTGTTGGCGGACTGGTTGGGGTCGTCGAGGACGAGCGTGACGACGCCGGTCTCGTCCTGTTCCCAGCGGATGGTGGTGCTCTCGGTCATGTGCGAAGTCTCCTGGAGTGTGGTGAGCGCGGACGGACCTGTCGAGCGCCGACGGTCGTGCACGCGCGTCCGCGCGGCTGGGCCGCTGCGGCCGACGGGCTCGCGCACCTCGGGTGGGCGTGCCCCGGGCGGGTGCGCGCGGCGCTGGGGGCTACACGCGCTCGACGATCGTGGCGATGCCCATGCCTCCGCCGACGCAGAGCGTGACAAGGCCGTACCGCTTGTCCTGGCGCTCCAGTTCGTCGATGACGGTGCCGAGGATCATTGCGCCCGTCGCGCCGAGCGGATGGCCCAGGGCGATCGCACCGCCGTTGACGTTGATCTTCTCCAGCGGGAGGTCGAGGTCGCGGGCGAAGCGCAGCACGACTCCGGCGAACGCCTCGTTGATCTCCACCAGGTCGATGTCGTCGATCGTCAGACCGGCTTTGGCGAGGGCCTTGCGCGTGGCGGGCGCGGGACCGGTGAGCATGATGGTCGGCTCGGAGCCGGAGACCGCGGCCGAGACGATCCGGGCGCGCGGGGCGAGGCCGTACCGCTCGCCGACCTCCTTCGTGCCGATCGCGACGAGCGCCGCTCCGTCGACGATGCCCGAGGAGTTGCCCGCGTGGTGGACGTGGTCGATCTTCTCCACCCAGTGGTACTTCTGCAGCGCCACGGCGTCGAAGCCGCCCATGTCGCCGATGCCCGCGAAGGAGGGCTTGAGCGCGGCGAGGCTGTCCGCGGTGGTGCCGGGGCGCAGGTGCTCGTCCTGGTCGAGGACGACCAGGCCGTTGCGGTCGCGCACCGGGACGACGGACCGCTCGAAGCGGCCGTCCTTCCAGGCCGCGGCCGCCCGCTCCTGGGAGAGCGCGGCGTACTCGTCGACGTCACGACGGGAAAAGCCCTCGATGGTGGCGATGAGGTCGGCGCCGATGCCCTGCGGGACGAAGCCGGTGGCGAAGTTGGTCATCGGGTCGGCGAACCAGGCGCCGCCGTCGGAGGCCATCGGTACGCGTGACATGGACTCGACGCCGCCGGCGAGCACCAGGTCCTCCCAGCCCGAACGGACCTTCATCGCGGCCATGTTGACCGCCTCGAGACCGGAGGCACAGAAGCGGTTCTCCTGTACGCCGGCGACGGTGTCCGGGAGCCCGGCGGCGATGGCGGAGATACGGGCGATGTCGGAGCCCTGGTCGCCGACCGGGCCGACGACGCCGAGCACGATGTCGTCGATCGCCGCCGGGTCGAGGCCGGGGAAGCGGCTGCGGAGTTCATGGATCAGACCGACGACGAGGTCGATCGGCTTGGTGCCGTGCAGGGCGCCGTTCGCCTTGCCGCGACCGCGCGGGGTGCGGATCGCCTCGTACACATACGCTTCGGTGCTCACTGGTCACGAGCCTTTCGATGAGGGTTGGCCGACGATAGGGTTAGGGGGTGTCTTTCGGATCTTGCCGGGCTCGCGTGCCCTGGCACGCACATCTGCTGCGTTGTCGTCAGTCGCCGACGCTCCGCGTGGCCTCCTTCCTCCGCCTTGCATCTGCACGCACCAGACCCCGCTCACTGATCCGGCCTGATCCAAAAGACACCCCCTAGCCGAGCAGAGAACGGCCGATGATCTCCTTCATGATCTCGGTGGTACCGCCGTAGATGGTCTGGATCCGGCCGTCGGTGAAGGCCCTGGCGACGCGGTATTCGGTCATATAGCCATAGCCGCCGTGCAATTGCAGACAGCGGTCGGCGACCCGCTTCTGCAGTTCGGTGGCCCACCACTTGGCCATCGACGCGTGTACGGCATCGAGTTCCCCGTTCGAGTGATCCACGATGCAGCGGTCGAGGAACGCACGGGTGACGGCGCATTCGGTGGCCATTTCGGCGATCTCGAAGCGAATGTGCTGAAGCCTCGAGAGCGGCCGGCCGAATGCCTCGCGCTCCTTGACGTACGACGTGGTGATCTCCAGCAGATACTCGGCGCCGGCGATACCGGCGAGGGCGATGCCCATGCGCTCCTGCGCGAGATTGGTCATCAGATGGATGAAGCCCCCGCCCAGTTCGCCGAGCAGATTCTCCTTGGGGACGCGTACGTCGTTGAAGAACAGCTCGGCCGTGTCCTGGGACTTCTGGCCGATCTTGTCGAGATTGCGGCCGCGCTCGAAGCCCTCCATGCCGCGCTCGACGACCAGCAGGGAAAGTCCTTTGGCCCCGCCCTCAGGGGTGGTCTTGGCGACGACGATCACGAGGTCGGCGAGGATTCCGTTGGAGATGAAGGTCTTGGACCCGTTCAGCAGCCAGTGATCGCCCCGGTCCTCGGCGCTCGTCCGGATGCCCTGGAGGTCGGAGCCCGCGCCCGGCTCGGTCATCGCGATGGCGGTGATGATCTCGCCGCTGCAGAATCCCGGCAGCCAGCGCCGCTTCTGGTCGTCGGTGGCCAGGGAGGTCAGATACGGACCGATGATGTCGTTGTGCAGCCCGAGCGCGAGTCCGGCCACGCCCGCCCTGGTGAACTCCTCGGCCAGGACGGCGCTGTAGCGGAAGTCGGCGTTCCCTCCGCCTCCGTACTCCTCGGGCACGGCGAGTCCGAGCAGCCCCTGCCTGCCCGCGGCCAGCCAGGCGTCCCGCGAGACGATGCCGTCCTTCTCCCACTGTTCGTAGTGCGGAAGGACCTCCTTGGCGAGGAAGGTGCGG
Source organism: Streptomyces sp. CA-135486 (assembly GCF_050936555.1). Lineage (NCBI taxonomy): Bacteria > Bacillati > Actinomycetota > Actinomycetes > Kitasatosporales > Streptomycetaceae > Streptomyces > Streptomyces sp. CA-135486. The sequence goes on along the minus strand of NZ_JBNJMM010000002.1, from coordinate 2,873,392 downwards.
ACGGTCTCCCGGAACGCGTCGTGCTCCGCATGGAAGATCTGGCGCTTCAACAGTCCTCCTTGGTGAGTCCGGGCACGTCCCAGTCGCGCGCCACGTCGTCGGTGTCGGCGCCCGGCTGGGCGGGGCTTCGGTACACGGACCCGGGCGTGGCGGAGAAGCGGGGCGCGGGCGCGGGCTGGGTGAGTCCGCCGTGGTCGACGAAGGTTCCGCGGGCCGCGAGATGCGGGTGCGCGGGGGCTTCCCGCAGCGAGAGCACCGGCGCGACACAGGCGTCCGAGCCCTCGAAGACGGCTGTCCACTCCGCGCGTGTCCTGGTCCTGAAGCGGGCGGCGACGGCGGCCCGCAGCTCGCCCCAGCGCGCGAAGTCCTTGCGGGCCGGGGCCTCGTGCTTGATGCCGAGCAGCTCAATGAACTCGTTGTAGAACTGCTGCTCAAGCGCCCCGACCGCCATGTACTGGCCGTCCGCGGTCTCGTAGTTGCCGTAGAACGGGCAGCCGCCGTCGAGCAGATTCGCCCCGCGCCGGTCCTGCCAGCCGCCGGCCGCCATCATCCCGTGGATCATTGTGGCGAGATGAGCGGCACCGTCGACGATGGCCGCATCCACGACCTGCCCGGAACCGCCCTCGGTGCGTGCGTGCTGCAGGGCCGCGAGCACTCCGATGACGAGATAGAGCGAGCCGCCCGCATAGTCGCCGACGAGATTGGCCGGGACGGCGGGCGGCTCATCCGGCTTGCCGATCATGCCGAGCGTGCCGGTGACGGCGATGTACGCGATGTCGTGCCCGGCGCGCTGGGCGAGCGGCCCTTCCTGGCCCCAGCCGGTCATCCGTCCGTACACCAGGCGCGGATTGCGCGCATGGCACTCCCCCGGACCGACTCCGAGCCGTTCGGCGACGCCGGGCCGGTAGCCCTCGATCAGTACGTCGGCCCGCTCGACCAGGTCGAGCACCTGGCCGGGGCCGCCATCCGCCTTGAGGTCGATGAGCACGGAGCGCTTGTTGCGATTGGTGAGGTCGTACGCCGGGTCGATCGCAAGGCCCGCGCCGCCGGGCCGGTCGACCCGTACGACATCGGCGCCGAGGTCGGCCAGGAGCATCGCGGCGAACGGACCGGGCCCGATGCCCGCCAGTTCGACCACGCGCACCCCGGCCAGCGGGCCATTACCCATCGCTGCCATCAAGCCCCCAGCGCCGCACTGTGACACAACTGATGTAACACCAGTGATGGTAAGAACACGTTCCACCCGGCACAAGGGTCCTGGCCGAGCAAGCGCTTAGAATTGGGGGCAGCTTACCGTCTGATTCCCGGCGAAATTGCTTCTTTCCGGCCGCCGCCGGGGGCGTGGCGGGCTCAGCGCGCCCTCGCGCGCCCCGCCGACGACCGGCACGCTAGCCTCAGCCACCAACATGACCTCGGGGGCAACGGCGGAGGGGCCATTGAACAGGCAGAATGGGACGGATCGCGCACAGCGCCCGTACGACATCGTGCTCTTCGGAGCGAGCGGATTCGTCGGCGCGCTCACCGCGGAGTACCTGGCGGCGCACGCCCCCGAGGGATGCCGCTGGGCCATCGCGGGCCGCAGCCCCCAGAAGCTGGAACGACTGCGCGAGCACCTCGCCGCCGGGCATCCCCACTGCGCGGAGCTCCCGCTGATCGAGGCGGACGCGGACGACCCCGAGTCGCTGCGCCGCCTGGCCGAGTCCGCCCGTGTGGTGGCCACCACGGTCGGCCCCTACGTCTGGTACGGCGAGCCGCTGGTCGCCGCCTGCGCGGAAGCCGGCACCGACTATCTCGACCTGACCGGCGAGCCCGAGTTCGTGGATCTGATGTACGTACGGCATGACGCGCGGGCCCGGGAGACCCGGGCGCGGCTCGTCCATGCCTGCGGCTTCGACTCCATTCCACACGACCTGGGTGCGTACTTCACCGTCCAGCAGCTGCCCAAAGACGTGCCGCTGCGCGTCGACGGGTTCGTGCGCTCCAACGCGACTTTCTCCGGCGGGACGTTCGCCTCCGCGCTCACCGCGATGGGCCGCGGCCGGCAGATGCTGAAGGCGGCGCACGAGCGGCGGCTGCACGAGCCGCGGCTGGTGGGACGGCGGGCGCGGGCTCCGCTCGGCGGGCCGCGGTTCAGCCGCGAGACCGGGACCTGGGCGCTGCCGCTGCCGACGGTCGACCCGCAGATCGTGGCGCGCTCGGCGCGTGCGCTGCCCCGGTACGGTCCGGACTTCCGCTACCGGCACTATGCGGCGGTGGAGACGCTGCCGATGGCGGCGGGCGGTGTGGCGGCGATGGGTGCGCTCTTTGGTCTGGCCCAACTGCCGCCTGCGCGGCGCTGGTTGTCGGACCGGATCAAGCCGGGTGAGGGTCCGGACGAGCGGCGCCGGGCGAAGAGCTGGTTCTCGGTCCGTTTTGTGGGCGAGGGGGGTGGCCGCACGGTGTTCACGGAGGTGTCGGGCGGCGATCCGGGCTACGACGAGACGGCGAAGATGTTCGCGGAGTCGGCGCTGTCCCTGGCCTTCGACCAACTGCCCGACACCTCGGGGCAGGTCACTACGGCGGTGGCGATGGGGGATGCGCTGCTGGCGCGGCTTCGGGCGGCCGGGATCCGATTCCGGGTGGCGGCCAAGCGCTGAGACCGGGAGCCGGCCGCGGCGGGAGTCAGCCCCGCAGCGCGGAGAAGACCATCGAACCCACCCAGGCGAAGCCCGCCAGCGCGGACAGAATGAGCACGATCGTCACGGTGCGCTCAACGGGGCGGGTGGTGGATTCGGCGGCGCTGTTCGTCGCATGAGTCGTCATGCGCAGGAGCATGCCGATCACGGCCGGTTTCTGACATCCGCTCAGATACTCAGTTCCCGGGCACGGGTACCTAGGTACCGGTACGTGAGTGCCCGTGCCTGAGTACCCGGTTCCTCGTGCTCTGACCGCACAGGTTCACCGGGGTTCACCCGACATGTACCGCGAGAGAGCACGGCTTCCCACCGCGATGGTGAGCGCGACGACGATCAGAACCGCCGCGACGGCGAACGTGATCCGCATACCGGTGGCAACGGCCTCGGGACGCGCCGTTGCGACGTCGGTCGTCGCCGATGCGAGCGCGAACACAGCGCCCATGACGGACGCACCGGTGATGAGCCCGAGATTGCGCGACAGGTTGAGCGTGCCGGAAATGACGCCCCGCTGATCCGGCCAGACATCTGTCATGACGGCGGTGTTGTTGGCCGTCTGGAACACCGCATAGCCGACGGTCATGACGACGATGGGGGCGATGTAGCCGGCGATGCCCAGCGTCGCCGACGTCATGGACAGAACGCAGGAACCGGCCGCCATCGCGATGAGCCCGACGACGGTCATGCGTTGTGTGCCAAAACGGTCCGCAATACGACCGGCCGGCACACCGGTGAGCGCAGTGACAAGTGGGCCGACCGACAAGGCGAGTCCAACAAGAGCCTCATCCAGCCCGAGCGTACGGGAGAGATAGAACGGCCCGACCACCAGCGTGGCCATCATCACCGTCGAGACCAGCGCGCTCATGGCGAGGCTCGCACTCAGCCCCGGATCGCGGAACATCGCAAGTCGGAGCAGAGGTGATGCTGCTCCCGCCTCGGCGCGCACGAAAAGGCCGACTCCGAAGGCAGCCGCCAGCAGCAGAGCGATGTTGAGCGAACCGAAACTGCCGCGCCCCATCGTCATGGCGAGTGCGTAAGCCGCGAGCGTCAGAGCGAGCAGCAGTGTGCCCACATGATCGAAGCCGGCCCGGTCAGCCTTCGGCTCCCGCCAGTCAACCGGCAGACAGCGGTGCGCGAGAAGGAAGGTCAGGATACCCAGCGGTGCGTTGACGAGGAATATTGCCCGCCAGCCGGGTCCGGAGATCAGAGCACCGCCCAGCGATGGACCGAGAGCGGTGCCCATCGCGGACATCGTTCCGAGCAGCCCCATAGCGCTGCCGGTCTTTGCCTTGGGAACCGTCTCACCGACAAACGCCATGGTGAGGGCCATCATGATGGCCGCTCCGATGCCCTGCGCCGCTCGGGCGGCAATCAGCAGCCAGAGCGTGGGCGCGACGCCGCACAGGACCGAGGCCACCGTGAACAGGAAGATTCCGGCCAGGAGCAGCCTTCGGCGGCCGGTGATGTCACCGAGCCGTCCGACGCTGACGATCAGGGTGGTGATGGCGAGGAGATAAGCGAGGACGATCCACTGGACTTCCTGGAAAGAGGCGGTGAACGCCTGTGCCAACGTCGGCAGGCCGACATTGGCGATGCTGGTGCCGAGCGAGGACAGCAGCATGGACAGCGACAGGCCGGCGAGCGCCCACCGGACCGAAGGCGCCCGCCTCGCACTTCTGACTGCTTCCTCATCCTCTCCCACACTGACTGGCTGCAACATGAACTCCGTTTCTCTGGTGTTCCGGCTCGTGCGGCGCTGACCCCGTGTCCGGCGCGTCAGCGAGCCGAGCGCAAGCCCTTGAAGACCGTGGTGGCCGAGAGGAGGAAGGCGTCGGGCCGCCGCAGGATGCCCTCCGGTGCCCCGGGGTCGAGCAGCACGTCGAGCGTCTTGCGGTCCTCCATGTCCAGGGACTCGCTCACCGTCTCCCGCAGCCAGGTCAGATGGGTGTACAGGAAGGCGCGGGCCGTCTCGCCCAGCGGCGCCGGCAGATCGAGGAGGGAAGTGAAGCTGCCGACACGGGTGAGCCCGGCGCGGCTGAGCATCGCGGGCCAGTCCTCGACCACGGTCGTGCTGCCGGGCAGATCGGCTCGCATGATCTCGAACCAGTGCTCCTGGACGGCGTCGAGCCGGGCCTGGAGGCCAGGCCTGCCGATGCCGATGTCGCGTGGGAGGAAGCGCATCGGCAGGCCGCCCTCCGCCACGGCGAGGAGCCCGCCGGGCCTCAGCACACCGGCGAGCGCGTTCAACGCGCCCTGCTGATCACCGAGGTGGTGCACGGCCCTGCTGCTCCAGACCAGATCCGCCGTGCCGACGCCGTCTTCCCCGTGCTCGTCGCCGCCGTCCAGGCCCTCGGGCAGCTCCGCGTGCCGGACGGCCACCCTGCCGGCCAGGCCGAGCCGCTCGGCGCGAGCCAGGGCGCGGTCCAGCAGCCCGGGCGTGCCGTCCACGGCGACCACCTCGGCGTCCGCGAAGGCCTCGGCGAACACGCAGGTCATCACGCCCGGCCCGCTGCCGATGTCGAGGACGCGCCGGACCTCCTTCGCCGGGTCGAGCAGCTCCCTCAGGTGGGCCGCCGTCCGGCGGAGGACCGGGAGTTGCAGTTCGCCGCTGTTCTCCAGCTGGGCGGCCATGACCTCCCAGTCGATGTCGGTGTGGTGGTGTCCGTGTCCGGATTCGCTGTGTTGGCGCATGCCGAGGAGCGTGCACCCGCCGGGTGGCGACGGCAACTCCTGTTGCCAATTCCGGGACAGCGGGATGGAATGCCCGCATGGACAACCCACCGCCCTACCAAGCGGTCCTCGACGAGGTCGCTCCCCGGCTCAAACGGCTGCGTGCCAAGCGCGGCCTCACCCTGGCCGCGCTCTCCGAGGCGACCGGCATCTCCAAGAGCACCCTTTCCCGGCTGGAGTCCGGACAGCGCCGCCCGAGCCTGGAACTGCTGCTGCCTCTCGCCGACGCGTACCACGTGCCCCTGGACGACCTGGTCGGCGCCCCCGAAGTGGGAGATCCCCGGGTACGGCTGACACCCCGCACCATGCCGAGCGGCGGTACGTTCGTGCCCCTGACCCGGAGCCCGGGCCCCCTTCAGGCGTACAAGATGATCATCCCTGACCGGGGTGCCGAGCCGGAACTCCGTACGCATGAGGGCTACGAGTGGCTGTATGTGCTGGACGGCCGGCTGCGGCTCGTCCTCGCCGAGCACGATCTGGTCCTCGGCCCCGGCGAGGCCGCCGAGTTCGACACCCGGCTGCCCCACTGGTTCAGCAGCGCGGACGGGCGGCCCGTCGAGATCCTCAGCCTCTTCGGGAGACAGGGGGAGCGCATGCACGTCCGCGCGAAGCCCCGGGCATGACGGCATGGCGCCTCGGCGAAGGCACGATCAGGTACGGGCCCTCTCGAGTGCGCGTCGGCAGAGCCGGTCGGCGAGGCGGGTGGTTTCGGGGAGCCGGTAGCGGGAGGCGAGGTGGAGGGTGTGCGCGCAGGCGTTGTCGAGGGTCGTGCGGTGGCCGACCGAGACAAAGACGGGCTTGACGCCGTCCTGGGTGCGCACCGCTCGGCCGACCTCTTCGCCGTCGTCGGCGCGCAGCGCGGCGAAGTCGCCCCGGCGCGGGCCGAGTTCGCCGTACCTGAAGACGAAGGGATTCTTGGCGACGCCGATCACCGGTAGTCCGGTGAGGACGCCGAGATGGCTGGCGAGCCCGAAGCGTCGCGGGTGCGCCCGGCCGTAGCCGTCGCAGACGACGAGACCGGGGTCCGTGGCGAGGGATTCCAGGGCGGCGAGCACGGTCGGGATCTCCCGGAAGGCCAGCAGCCCCGGTACGTAGGGGAAGGCGACCCGGCCGACCGCGGTGGCCTCCTCGACGACGGTGAGCGTCGCGGCATCCAGGACGACGGCCGCCGCGGCGACCATGTCGCGCTCGTCGTCGTACGCCACATCGACGCCGGTCACCAGACCGGTGGCGGGCGGCGGCCCCGGCTCGTCGAGGATGACATGCGTGCGGAGTTCGTCCTGGACGGCCAGGGCGGCGGCCTCGTCGGCGGGCCAGTCCGCGGGCATGTCGATGATCTTCATGGTGACGCCCACCCTATGTCCCGGACGTGCCGGCGTAGCCTGGCGATCATGTTCGTACTGGAATTGACCTACACCGCGCCCGTCGAGCGCGTGGACGAGCTCCTCGATGCCCATGTGGCCTGGCTGGACGCGCTGTACGAGGAGGGTGTGTTCATCGCCTCGGGGCGGAAGAACCCGCGTGACGGCGGGGTGATCCTGGCCGTCGGGGACGACCGCGCGACGATCGAGAAGATCGCGGCGGCCGACCCCTTCACGGTCGGCGGCGTGTGCGAGTACCGGATCATGGAGTTCATCGCGACCAAGACCGCGCCCGCACTCGCCGCGTACCGCCAGCAGTTGCCCTCGTAGAACGATCCCGAGAAGCAGCTCAGAACTCCAGCCGCGCGACGCGGCCCTTCTCGCCCGAGGCCCAGCACCCGAAGTCGGGCGTGCAGTCGACCGTGTCGAACGAACCGGTGTCGACGGTGCGCCAGCTGCGCCCGCCGTCCAGCGTCAGATCGGTTCCGGTCGGGCCGACGGCCAGCGCACCGGACCTGCTGTGCGGCAGCCAGGCCACGCCGGAACGGTAGGCGGGCGGCGGCGTCTTCGACTGCTGCCAGCTCCGACCGCCGTCCGAGCTGACCGCTCCGGCGAGCGGGGACACCTGGTCGCCGCGGTAGTCACCGCCGACGGCGATACCGTGGGCACGGTCGCGGAAGGCGAGCGCGAAGACCCCGCGTGCCGGATCCCCTGCCGGAATCGTCGAATCGGCGACGGTCCAGTTCAGACCCCGGTCCGCGGAGTGCAGCACCCGGGCCGTGGCGCCGCCGCCGGTGGCCAGCCAGACGTCCTTCGGACCGGAGCTGACCAGGCACTGGCCGCCGGCGGCGAAGGCCGCCTCGCCCGGCAGCGCCGCGGGCATCCCGGCGTTCGGCAGCACCTTCCACGACTTCCCGCCGTCGCCGGTCGACAGGATGCGGTACGTGCCGTCCACCGGGTCGCTCATCGCGAGTCCGTGGCGGCTGTCGAAGAAGGTGATGCAGTCGTAGAAGGCTTTCGGGTCGGTGTTGCGGAAGGACTCGGTCCAGCTCGCTCCCCCGTCGTCGGTGCGCAAGACGCGGGACGCCTCGCCCTCTCCGATGGCCAGCACCACCGCGCGCCGGCTGTCGAACGCCTCGACGTCACGGAACTCCAGCTCGCCCGCTCCGGGCGGGGAGACGTTCCGCCAGCTGCGGCCGCCGTCCGCCGTGCGCAGCACCGTTCCCTTGGAGCCCGCGACCCAGGCGGCCGTGCGGCTGACGGCCGCGAGGCCTCGGAACCGTACGTCTGCGCCCGTGTTCTTGAGGTTCCAGCTCGGCCCCTTCGAGCCTGCCGCGTCCCCGCCCGCCGCGTCGCCGCTCGCCTGCTGGGCTGCCTGTGCCGGTGCGGCCAGCACCGCGGCCACCGCCGCAGCGCACAGCCCCACCGACACCATTCGTCTCGTCTTCCCCTTGGACGTCATGGCGCTGGAAGCTAGCCCACGGGCCATATCCCGTCCAGGGTGCGCCGGACAGTGACGCAGGTCACTCGCTCACCCGATGCACGGATTGAGTCAATCCGACGTCTCTCCCGATGTAAGGGAGCCATCAGCGAGCCGCGCATGAAGGAGCAGGCCTTGTCCACCGTCATCGAGTACGCCGTGCAGGCCCGGCTGGTCGCTTCGGCGCCCCAGATGGAGTCCGTCGCGGCGACACTGCGGTACGACCGCGATGATCCCTTCGCCGTACGCATGGCCTTCCCGCCCCCGGCGACGCTGGAGGGCAACGAGGTGTCCTGGGCGTTCTCGCGTGAGCTGCTCGCGGCGGGCATCGACGCTCCGGCCGGCGTCGGCGACGTACGCGTCAGGCCGTTCGGCTTCGACCGTACGGTGGTGGAGTTCCATGCCCCGGAGGGCGTCGCGATGGTGCATGTCCGCACCAGCGAGCTGCGCCGCTTCCTCAAGCGGGTCCAGGGCATGGTCCCCAGCGGGCGGGAGCACCTCTACCTGGATCTCGACCACAACCTGGCCGAGCTGCTGCGCGACGCCTGCTGACACACCCCGGCCAGCGGCGCCATCGGCGTCACGTGCCGTCGGGCGCCGCGTCAACTGCCGCCCGTGGCCCCGGTGGCGGTCGCCGGCGTCGCCTCGAGGATCATCGCGGCCCGCATCTCCCGGATGATCGTCTTCAGGGCGGGCGCGGCCGCGCCGCTGCGTTCCGCCAGTGCCGCGATGCGGGCCTTGTGCAGCGCACGCTCCCTGCTGTTGGCGAGCGTGCGCAGTTCCGCCGCGGCCGCGAGCGCGACAAGGGCCGCGTCCTGGTCCGAGATCTCGGCCACCGCCGCCGGGCCGGCGAGCACGGTCCGTGCGTCCTCGCGCATCGACTTCACGACATCGACGCGGTCGAGTTCGTAGTGCGCGGACGGGAAAATGCCGAGTACCCGCCTGCGCCGCTTGCGCAGATAGCCCGCCGCGGTGAGCTGGGTGCGGACGGCGTCGAGGGTGTAGGCGGAGTGGAACGTCAGCCAGCGCTGCCACCGGCGGGGCCTGGACTCCTCGATCAGCTCAAGAAGTTTGTCGAGCGGCAGGTCACCGGTGCGATTGTCGCCGATGGGCCGCACCGCCCCGTCGTCCTCCGTGAGCATGCCGCGCTGCGCGAGCTCGGCGAGTGCCCCGGCCCGTACGAGAAGGGCGAGGTGGGCAGCGCCGACGACCGTCATGCGCTCGGTGTCCCAGGACAGGAGATAGAGCCGCGCGGCGAGCGAGAGCGATCCGTTGGGCACAGCGCTCACGATAATTCGTTGACGGCGACCAGGCCCGCTCGTACGGTGTACAGCAGTCCTGTTGTCGTCGATTGGAGAAGGACGTTGCTCGTCTGAGGTCCTGAGACACCGTGCGTCACAGCTTCCTTGAGCATGCTGTGCGCGCCGCGTGCGACCTCGGCGTTCTGAGCCGTCCTCCCCCACCGGGACCTTCTGTGCCTCCCGGCGGCCGTCGTGCGCATCAGCGGTGTCTCCACCCGTTGCCCCTACCCCTTTGCACGCAACCGGGAGACCCGTATGTCTACTGCCCCTTCTCACATCACCTGCTCCTCACTCTCGTTCGCCTGGCCGGACGGCACCGGTGTCTTCGACGACTTCCAGCTGGCGGTCGGCCCGGGCCGTACCGGGCTGATCGGCCTCAACGGCTCTGGAAAGTCAACCCTGTTGAAGCTGATCGCCGGCGAGCTCACGCCGACGGACGGAGCGGTCCGCATCGCGGGCGAGGTCGGCGCTCTGCCGCAGAACCTGGTGCTCGACACCGCTCTGCGGGTGGACGAGGTCCTCGGCATCGCGGCCACCCGCGCCGCGCTGCATGCCATCGAGGCGGGCGACCCCGGCGAGCAGCACTTCGCGGCGGTCGGCGACGACTGGGACGTCGAGGAGCGCGCCCGTGCCACCCTCGATCAGCTCGGGCTCGGCCACATCGGACTCGGCCGCACCATCGGCGAGGTGTCGGGCGGTGAGGGCGTGCTGCTGCGGCTCGCGGCTCTGCTGCTGGCCCGGCCGGATGTGCTGCTGCTGGACGAGCCGACGAACAATCTGGATCTGTACGCGCGCCGGCGGCTGTACGACGCGGTCGCCGCCTGGTCCGGAGTGCTGGTCGTGGTCAGCCACGACCGTGAACTGCTGGAACTGGTCGACCAGATCGCCGATCTGCGGGACGGGGAGGTCACGTGGTACGGCGGCAACTTCTCCGCGTACGAGGAGGCGCTCGCCGTCGAGCAGGACGCCGCCGAGCGGCTGGTGCGCGTCGCCGAGGCCAACGTACAGCGCCAGAAGCGCGAACTGGCCGACGCCCACCTGAAGTTGGCCAAGCGTGTGCGCTACGGCCAGAAGATGTACGACACCAAGCGGGAGCCGCGCGCCGTCATGAAGATGCGCAAACGCACCGCCCAGGTCTCGGCAGGCAAGCACCGCATCATGCACACGGAGAAGCTCGCGGAGGCGAAGGAGCGCCTCGACGAGGCCGTGGACGCGGTCCGCGACGACGACGAGATCCGTATCGAGCTGCCCTTCACCAAGGTCCATCCGGGCCGGGGCGTACTGCGGCTGAGCGAGCTGCGACTGCGCTACGGAGCCGAGGTGAAGGGAGAGTTCGAGGTGCGCGGCCCCGAGCGGATCGCGCTGGTCGGACGCAATGGCGCGGGCAAGACGACGCTGCTGCGGACGATCACCGGCGAACTGCAGCCGGTCGGGGGCGAGGCGGTCGCCGAGGTGCCGCTGCGCTTTCTTCCACAGCGGCTCGATGTGCTCGACGACGGACTGAGCATCGTCGAGAACGTGGCGCGGTTCGCGCCCGATGCCACCAACAACCGGATCAGGGCGCGGCTCGCCCGCTTCCTCTTCCGGGGCGCGCGGGCCGATCAGCCGGCCGGGACCCTGTCGGGCGGTGAGCGGTTCCGGGCGGCGCTCGCGGCGCTGCTGCTCGCCGAACCGGCGCCGCAGCTGCTGATGCTCGACGAGCCGACCAACAATCTGGACATGGCGAGTGTGCGGAAGCTGACCGCGGCGCTGGAGTCGTACGAGGGAGCGCTGATCGTGGCGAGTCACGATGTGCCGTTCCTGGAGTCGATCGGCATCACGCGCGGGCTGCTGCTGGACGGCGAACTGCGTGACATCACGGCGGACGAGGTTCGGGAGGGCGAGCTGCCGAAGGCGTGAGCGTCACACCGGCTACTGCGGAGTATCTGTGGGGCTCCCGGGGCTGGACTGAGACCCGGGGCGGCGGGTCATGATGGGCCGACCAGACCCGTGACACCCCTGGAGAACGCCCCGTGCCGAGCAAGAAAGCCCTGATCCGCCGTCCCAGCCCGCGCCTTGCCGAGGGGCTTGTCACCCATATCGAGCGCTCCCCCGTCGACGCCGAGCTGGCCCTGGAGCAGTGGGAGACGTATGCGACGACGCTGCGCGAGCACGGCTGGGAGACCGTCGAGACGGAGCCGGCCGACGACTGCCCGGACGGTGTGTTCATCGAGGACACGGTCGTGATCTACCGCAATGTCGCGCTGATCGCCCGGCCGGGGGCCGAGTCCCGCAGGCCGGAGACGTCGGCCGTGGAGGAGACCCTGGCCCGGCTCGGCTGCTCGGTGAACTGGGTGTGGGAGCCGGGCACCCTCGACGGCGGCGACGTCCTCAAGGTCGGCGACACGATCTACGTGGGCCGCGGCGGCCGTACGAACGCCGCGGGCGTGCAGCAGCTGCGCGCCGCCTTCGAGCCGCTGGGCGCCCGGGTCGTGGCCGTGCCGGTGACGAAGGTGCTGCATCTGAAGTCGGCCGTCACCGCGCTGCCGGACTCCACCGTCATCGGCTACCCGCCGCTGGTCGACACCCCGTCCGTCTTCCCCCGCCATCTCCCGGTGCCGGAGGAGTCCGGCTCCCATGTGGTGCTGCTCGGCGGCGGAAAACTGCTGATGGCGGCGAGTGCGCCGAAGACGGCCGAACTGTTCACGGATCTCGGCTACGAGCCGGTCCCGGTGGACATCAGCGAGTTCGAGAAGCTCGAAGGCTGCGTGACCTGCCTCTCGGTACGCCTCCGTGACCTGTACGCATAACGGAACGTAACCGGACATCAGACATCCGGGCTTGGCCCACGGCTTACTGCGGCTTTAACCTACGGTCTCGTAACCTACGAATACGTAGGTAACTCTCCCGTCCCCCTGGAGCACCCGTGACGATCACCTCTCCCCACCTCGGCAGTTCGGAAGCGTGGACCGACGCCCGACTGCTGTTCGCGCTGGAGGAGGTGGTGGAGAAGGAACTCAACCGCCATCTCAAGGTCGCCAAGGACTGGATGCCGCACGAGTACGTCCCGTTCACCGACGGCCGCAACTTCCCCGGCCTCTTCGAGGACGGCGAAGCCTGGGAGCCCGAGCAGTCCAAGGTCACCGACATCGGCAAGATCGCACTGGTGGTGAACCTGCTGACCGAGGACAACCTCCCCAGCTACCACCACGAGATCGCCTCGCTCTTTGGCCGCGACGGCGCCTGGGGCACCTGGGTGCACCGCTGGACCGCGGAGGAGGGCCGGCACGGCATCGTGATGCGCGACTACCTGCTCACCTCGCGCGCGGTCGACCCGGACAAGCTGGAGCAGTTCCGGATGGCGCACATGGCGGAGGGCTTCGAGTCCGACAACCGCCACTCGATGCTGCACTCGGTGGCGTACGTCGCCTTCCAGGAGCTCGCCACCCGCGTCTCGCACCGCAACACCGGCCATCAGTCGGGCGACCCCGTCTGTGACCGGATGCTGGCGCGGATCGCGACCGACGAGAACCTGCACATGGTCTTCTACCGGAACCTGCTGGGTGCGGCCTTCGAGATCGCCCCGGATCTGACGATGCAGGCCGTGCGGGACGTCGTCGTCAACTTCCGGATGCCGGGACACGGCATGCCGGGCTTCGAGCGCGCGGCCGCGCAGATGGCGATCGGCGAGATCTACAACATGCGGATCCACCACGACGATGTGCTGCAGCCCGTGCTGCGCTTCCTGAAGGTGCTGGAAATAGACGGGCTCGGCCCGGAGGGCCTGAAGGCGCAGGAGGAGCTCGGTCTGTACATGGGCGGGCTGAACTCCGAGGCGTCCAAGTTCGACGAGAAGCTCGCGGCCCGCAAGGCGCGGATGGCGGCGCGGGCGGCGGGCTGATCCGTCCCGCAGGCCCGGGGGCGGCGGCTGAACCGTCCGGCGACCCCGGTGACCCCGTGCAGCGAGCGGCAGCGGCTATTCGTACGCTGTCACGCTGCCCAGGGCCGCATCACGCACGTCCGCGTCGGCATGGCGGCGCAGCGTCCGCAGCTGGGCCCGCCACGGCCCGGTCCAGGATGTGCGCCCGCCGCCGGCCGAGGTGAGCGTCACCGCGAGGAGACCTTCCGTGCGACCGCCCGCCTCGGTGAGCCGCCGGGCGGCGGCGAGCAGCGTCCCGGGATCGCCGGGCCGGTCGGTGCCGCCGAGCCTCCTGTCCAGCGCGTCCGTGGTGCGTACGACGAGGGCGGGTCGGCCCTCGTGCAGACGGACAAGCCGGGCGAAGGCGGCATACAGTGCCGCCGGTGCCGCTTCCAGGTCGAGGGATTCCACCAGCAGCGTCGCGGCCTGCGGCACAAAGGCGTCGTGGCCGGCGAGCAGCTCGGCCGCGGCCGTCAGCACCGGTCGTACCGTGCGGGGCCGCGACACGGTCTGCCGGGAGAGCCGCGTCACGAGGTATTCGATCCGGCGGCGCGCGGGCCGGTCCCGGTCCGCGCCCGCGTCGGCCGTTTCCCGCTCTTCGGCGGTGACCGGCTGCTCCTCTGCCGTGATCAACACCTGGAGCGCCCGCTCCACGGCACGGCCCGCCTCCGGCCCGGAGGCCGCGGCGGAGGCCAGTCCGTCGGCGGCGGCGTACCAGGACTGCCGGTCGGCCAGCTCGGTGATCGCGGCCACCAGGACCGCGGAGGCGTCCGGCGACCAGGGCACCCAGCGCGCGAGCGCCGCGTACGCGAGAGTGGCGAGCTCCCTGTCCCCGGTGGCGCACACGTCCCGCACCAGGCGGGCGTAGCGGGGCCTGTCCGGCCCCGGGAGATCCATCGGCACCACCCTCAGCACGGCGGTGCGCGCCGCCGTGTCGCCGGACGCCGCGTCGTTCAGCAGCTGCCAGGTCCGTTCGTCGCGGAGCAGCGGGGCGGCGAAGGCCACGCACGCGGCCCGCACATCGCGGTGCTGGTCCGTCCTGGCGTGCGCGTCGGCCAGCAGCCCCGCCGCCTCCGGCAGCGGCAACCGGGTGGCGGCCAGCCGTACAGCCTCCTTGCGGCTGGTCACCTTGGCGGCGCCCGGTGCCAGTACGCCGCCCAGCAGTTCGCCGAGCTCTGACGGTTTCGCGTACCGGGAGGCGCGGGTGGCGGCGTAGACGGCGACGCGTGCCCGGTCGCCGCCCGCGTGGGCGAGGAGTTCGGGCAGTGCATCGGCGGGCCGGTCGGTCCATGCCAGTGCGGCGAGGGCCGCCTCCGAGAGCGCCACGTCGGACGACCCCGTCCAGCGGCGCACGGTCTCGACACCCAGGGCGGGGATGCGCGCCGCGGCCGCGAGGGCGGACGCCCTCGCATAACAGAGGGAGCGAAGCGTCGCGCACCGCACGCTCCAACTGGCGTGCTGCGGAAAGCTGTTGGCAAGCGGTCCAGCGATGGACATCGGCACCCACCGGCACGGTCCAGTGGGTGCCCTTGGTGAGGAAACGCCCGTACGGTGGGGACTCGCTCAGGAGCAGGTCGAGCAGGTCGGTGCGGCGCGAGGTCAACACCCGTACGACATCCGGCAGTACAGCAGCCGATGCCTCATGGTTGAGAAGGAGCTCCACCCGCCGGTCGCGTTCGGCGGACGGTTCGAGCCAGAGCCCGACGGCTGTCCGCGCGGTGGTGTTGCTGCCGTACCGAACGGCCTGCCAGAGCAGGTCCTGCAGCTCGGGCATGCCCGCCGCGCGCCGGCCGACGGCGCGGGTGAGCGCGAAAGCGAGAGAGAAGTCGGCCTTCTCCGCGCCCGCCTCGATCCAGGGGTGCAGCGCGTCGAAGACCGTGTGCTCCTGGCCATGGCGCAGGGTGCGGTCCAGTCGGCCGAGATCCGCGCCACCGGTGCTGCCCGATATGCGGACGAGGGTGCGCAGCGCCCAGTTCACCAACTGCCGTCGACCGGCGGCGGCATGTTCGCGCAGCACGGCGAGCGCCAGGCGGCTCAGCGCCTGCCGCGTGTCCGGGGACGAGTCGCGGGCCGCCACGGCGTCGGTGGCCACGCGGTCGAGATGCTGCTCCGCCTCGTCGGTGAAGAGCACGGGCCGGGTGTCGGCGAGCGCACGTATCGCTGCCGAACGCACCGGGTCCTGTTCATTGCGCAGTCGCGCCATCTCCTCCAGTACCGCGGTGACGGCTTCGGGTTCGCCGGAGCGGCCGGCGTTGCGGATCAGCAGTGGCCAGGCCTCGGCGCGGTCCTCCGCCGACGCGCGGTGCGTGGCCGCGATCAGCTGCTCACGTGCCTGGGCGACGGGCAGATAGGACTCGGCGAGCAGCACCGAACTCCAGCCCGCTCCACGCTCGGTGGCACAGTCCGCCATCCGGCGTGCCTCGCCGGCCACGTAGCTGCGCGGCAGTACCTCGAGAAGCTCGGCGTTCACAGCCTGGACCTCGCGCCCGCGACCGGCGAGCACGGCCTCGTAGAAGGCGCCGCGGCGGCCCGGCGGGTGAGCGGCGATGAGCCGGGCGAACTCGTCGTGGTCGGCGGCCATGACCGTGCCGAGATCGACGAGCAGGGCCTCGGGGGCGTTCCGGGCGAGGTGTCGCAGTACAGCAGGGCGCAGCGTGGTGCTGCGGCGGATCGCGGTCCCCTCGGGGGCGAGCAGCATCCGCACGACACGGGCCGGGTCGGCCTTGGCCAGTACCCCGGTCTTCGGGCGCAGGGGGACTGGCAGAGCCCCGGGTCCATAGCGCTCCAACAGGTCGAGGACACGCAGGGGTTCGGCGTCCGTAACCGCCGCGACGGCAATGGCGTACCGCTGCCACCAGCCGTCGCGCAGCGCCTCCGGCAGCGCGGAGAGCTCACGCTCCGCCACGTCGAGAAGGGTGCCGGGATGGCGGCCGGCGAGCCCGGTCCAACCGCGTACGGCATGGAACAGGGCAGGCAGCAGCCGTTCGGCGGTCGCAGCCTTGCACCCGGGCAGCAGGCGCGCCGCCTCCACATCGCCCCAGGTCTCCCGGATCCCGTCGACGACCCGGTCGGCGAGCGCGGAGCGGCGCCCGCGGACCATCGCGCGCAGCAGCTGCTTGCGGACTGCGGCGGGGGCGTCGTCGAGCGCGGCGACGAAGGCGTCGTCGGGCACACCGAGGCTCGCGGCGACCCTCAGGGCCTGGCCGCGGACAAAGGAGTGCGGGTCCGCGAGCCGCGAGCCGATCCACTCGGCATCCCCACCCACGGCGGCCGCGACGACGGCGAGCCCGCGCTCATAGGGGCCACGCCCGTCGAGCTCGGCGAGCAGCGGGCGCAGCTCCGCCCGCTCCATCTCCCGTGTCCGCGCGGCGAGTTCGCGCATGCGCAGGGGATACGGGAGGGGTTCGAGCACATCCAGGAGGACGTCCGCCTGGTAGCGGGGGGTGTGGGCCATGCGGGGAATTCTGCCTGCTGACGAGAGGCGAACCGCAGTGAATACCCCACCTTGCATGATCGACCGGCACACACAGGCCGCCCGCAGATGGCGCGACCCGGGCACGAGGGGTGCCCGGGTCGGGTCCGGTACGACGGCTCAGGACGCGTCGGTCGTCTTGGGCACGTTCCCCCGGGTCGTCTTGAGGTCAATCACGGAAAACGCCGCACCCTGCGGGTCGCTCAGCGCGGCAAACCGCCCGAAGGGGGTGTCCATCGGCCCGAAGCGCAGCACTCCCCCGCGTTCGGTAGCCCTCGCCACCGCCGCGTCGCAGTCCTCCACGCCGAAGTAGACGTTCAGGTACGGCGGTACCTCGGGCGGGAACTCCTCCGTCATCGTCATTCGCCCCAGGACCGTCTCGCCGCCGAGGCTGAAGAGCTTGTAGTCGACCGCGTCGTCATCCATCCGCTGCACGCCGTAGGGGAACACAGCGGGCCAGAAGGCGTCCGACTTCTCCGGCTCCCGGGTGAAGATCTCGGCCCAGCAGAACCCGCCGGGCTCGCTCTTCTTCTCGAAGCCTTCGTGGGTGCCTGCCTGCCAGACGCCGAAGACGACACCGCTGGGGTCGCGGGCGAGCAGCATCGAACCGAAGTCGCCGACCTGCATCGGCTCCATCAGCACCTCGCCCCCGTTGTCACGGATCTTCCCGGCGGCGGCCCCGACATCCTGGGACGCGAGGTACAGACACCAGGCGGACGGCCCTTCCTGGCCGGGCATCGGCGGCACGACGGCGGCCACGGCCTTGCCGCCCGAGTACGCCTGTGTGTAGTTGCCGTACTCCGACGACGCCTCGCCGAAGGTCCACCCCAGCACGTCACCGTAGAAGCTCTTGGCACCCTCGACATCGCTGAACATCGCGTCGGCCCAGCACGGTGTGCCCTCAGGTTGTGCGGCCATGACTACGACTCTCTCTCCTGCTCGATGAATGGTCCGTCTTCACGCTAGCCAGCGGACCGCCAGCCCGCGCGCCGAGCGGGAGGCGGCGGGGAGGCGGCCTCGGCCTCACCGGGCTCACCCGTGTGAGGGACGCGGTTTATCCAGGTATGGCGATGATCTGCAAGTGTGGTCCGTTATGGATCGTGATCTTCAGGTGGACACCGACCAGTTGGGCAGCTTCTCGCGTGCGCTGGACCGTTCGCTGACGTCGCTCACGGAGGCGAGACGGGCGCTGGAGCATGTACGGGCCGACCAGGTGGGCACGCGGGAACTGGACGAGGCGTGCGACGGCTTCCAGCGGCGCTGGACATACGGCGCGGAGCAGCTGGGCGCGCGGATCCAGGCGGTGCACGACGGCGTGAAGCTGAGCCACGAGGGCTACGCGCAGGTCAGCAAGGCGATCGAAGCGGCGTTCCAGGCGGTGGAGGGGCGTGCCTGAGTACCCGCATCTGGGCTGGGACCCGGCGCCGGGGAGCCCGTCGGCGATCGCCGCGCTCCAGAAGAAGCTCAGCACATCGGCGACGGCACTGGGCACGGCGCACCGCCTGGTGGACGAGCTGCTGGGCGAGAGCACGTACTGGCGCGGCGAGGCGGCGGACGCGTTTCGCGGGGCGCTGGACGGGGATCTGCCGCGGCACCTGAAGAACGCGCACAGGTCGGTGTCGGAGGCGGCGTCGAAGCTGCGGGTGTGGCACGACGACCTGGTGGGCTACCAGGCGACGGCGAGACGGTACGACACCAGGGCGAAGCTGGACGCGGCGGCACTCACGAGGGCGGAGTCCCACCAGGAGAACGTCCGCTCGACGCCGGACCTGCCGGAGGCGGAGCTGAGGGCGGCGGGCGAGGCGGTGACGAAGGCGCGGGAGGCGCTGGAGTCGGTGCGGAGGCTGGCGCGAGAGCTGGAGGAGACGCACAGGGTGGGGGCGGGGCGGGTGGCGAGGGCGCTGAATGAGGCGACGGAGCGGGTGGCGCCGCCGGAACCGGGCGCTCTGAGGAGGACGATCAACTGGATCGACGACAACTTGGGCGACTCCCTGAGCCTGTTGTCCGCCACGCTCGGACTCGTCGCGATCTTTGTCTCGGCCCCGGTCGCGGTGCCGTTACTGTTCGCCGCTGCCGGACTGAGCCTCGCGGCACTTGTGTCGCACGCAGCTGATCCGAAGCACGGCGCCGCCCTGAAGGCGGGTTTCACAACGGGCAAGCTCGACAGTCAGTTCTGGTCCAGTGCCGTCGCACTTTCTGGCGATGCCCTGGGAGCGTTGCCGGGTGTAGGTGCTGTCGCGCAGGGCGCCAAGGGCCTGGCTACGGCCACCCGGACAGGTATCGCCGCCGAGCATGGCGCCTCGGCGACACTCAGCAGCGGAGCCCGCGCCTTCGGGACCGATTCCGTGGCAGCCATGCGCGAGGCGAACGAAGCACCGACACCAGTTCTGGACTGGGCAGTCCGACGGGCGGGTGCAAGGAGTGAGACGCCCATTCAGGCCGGTGCAGCAGGTTCGGCCGTGGTCACGTCGGCCGTTGGTCTCACTCCGGCCAACGAGAACGACACCGTCAAGAACACCGCGACGACGGTGGACGGTTCGCGTCTCGCAGTGTCAGACGCCCCGGGAGCCGGGGTCGCCGCGGCCCGGACATGGGCTCAACTCGCCCGATAGGAGAACTGACATGGCACACGCCCCCACCATCGAGCCACAGTCGACCTGCTGGTTTCGTCTACCGCCAGGATTCATCGACCTGGAACCAGGTGCATGGGACGAACTGGAGGCACGAATGAGCGATGGCCTCGCATTCCTTCACCAGGACGCCAGATTGCCTGGTGAGCGGTCACCGCGAGCACGCGTGTTCCTGGAACTGCTGGCCGACTTGTACGACCAGGGCATGATGCACTTGGCCTTCGGCATCCATACCGGTGGCAGCCGAGGCGTCTGTACCTCCGTGTTCTCGCTGTCAGACGTGCCCACCAACGCCGCCACACGGGTGCTGGCTGCAGCTCAATGCGGCCTTCAGCTCGTCGCCCACCCGTTCGGGACTGTCCTGCGCCGCGATCTCGTGGATCTGCCGTGCGGCATGCCTGCTGCGCTCGTGACCTGCCTCCTGCCCGAGCCGCCCGATCACGTCCGCGAGAAGCATGCGGAGACTCCCTCCGACGGTTCGGGCGTGTTCCAGGCACGTTTGGGCATTGCCCGTCCCTCGGGTTCGCGCGTCGTCCTCATCGACCTCACTACGACTGAAGTCGAGCTGGCGGACGAGTACACGGAAATCCTGCTCGGCATCGGGCGGACCGTCAGCTTCACCGACCCCACTCCGCAGTCTGCGGCTCCGATGCGTCACAGCCGCGTTCTGGAGGTTCTCCGGTGACACCGCCCCCAGCAGTGCCGACGGCCGAGACCGCTTTCAGCCATCCCCCGACCGTGGCGGCCTACCGCGGGCTCGTGCGCAGGCGTCAACTGTGGCTCGCCGGTTTTGTTGTCGCGTCGGGGACAATCATCGTGGGCGGCGAGGAACTGCCCGTTGCGGACCGGGCCATCCCCCTCTTCGCCACTATGCTGTTGACGGCACCCGTTCTCGTGCTGATGGCTGCCCTGGCACTGATCTACACGCCACGAACGGCGCGCATCCTACGCACCTATCCGTGGCGCGCGTACCCGTGCCGCTATCCACCGCGTGGTCAGCGCCGGGACTTCGTCATGGCCGTCACCGTCGCCCCAGGCCGGGAAGTCCTTCTGCACAGCACCCCGTACCGCTGCAGTCTGGAGCACAAACGCAATACGCATCCGGACACCATCTGGTTCGCCGGCGATCCGGAGGGCGGTGGGGTCGCGTCCCCGGTCGGGGGCCATTACCCGGTCAGGGTCGTGCCCACGGCGATGCGAGACGGGCAACGCCCGCCACTGCCGCCGGCCGACGCGCTGGCCGAGAGCGCAGGACTGGCAAAGGACGGGCGCTACCTGCGGTACTGGTTCTGACGCCCGGCTTCAGCCCTGCGCCCGCTTCAGCCGGTACCGCTCCTTCTCCGACAGCCCGCCCCACACCCCAAATCTCTCGTCGTTGTCCAGCGCATACTCCAGGCACGCCACCCGCCCCTCGCATGCCCCGCACAGCTGCTTCGCCTCCCGCGTCGACGAGCCCGGCGCCGGGAAGAAGAGTTCCGGGCCCGTCTGGGCGCACAGCGCGGTCTCCTGCCAGGAGAGTTCTTGGTCGGTGATGGTGTTGATCGGCATGCGGCACACGTTTCCCCGCGCCGATAAACGCCGGGTCAATGAAGCATCAACGTCCCCACGCCCACCACCCCCGACCGGCAGACCCGAACCGCATCACTCCTCCGCCTGCACCCCCTGCATCACCGCGAACCGCCCGCCCGCCGGGTCCGCCAGTTTGGCGAAGCGGCCCACGCCCTCCATGTCGACGGGGGGCATTCTGACCTTGCCGCCCAATTCCGCGGCCTTCGCCACCGCTGCGTCGCAGTCCTCGACCTCGAAGTACGGCAGCCAGTACGGCCCTTCCGTCTCCACCGGGTCCGCGGCCAGCGGGACGATTCCGCCGAACATCGTCTCCGCGCCCGCTCCCGCCGGGTTCACCATCGTGTACGAGCCCGTCCCGTCCGGCAACGGCATCGTCGATGTCTCCCAGCCGAAGACACCGCTGTAGAAGCGAAGAGCCGCACCGGGATCGGAGGCGTACAGCTCGGCCCAGCACAGCGAGCGGGGGTCGTTCACAAGGTCCAGGCCCTTGACCTGGCCCGGCTGCCACGTCGCGAAGGCCGCGCCCGCCGGGTCGGTGAAGACCGCCATGCGGCCCAGTTCGAAGACGTCCATGGGTTCGAAGACGACCGCGCCGCCGCCCTGTACGACCGCCTTGGCCGTGGCGTCGGCGTCGGGCGACTGGAAGTAGAGGGTCCAGCCCGGCGCGCCCTGTTCGGGAGTGACCGTCATGCCGCCCGCGACCGTCTTGCCCTCCAGCTGGAACATGCCGTAGCCACCGGCTTCGGGGCCCGCGGACTGAAAGGTCCAGCCGAACAGGCCGCCGTAAAAGGTGGTCGCTGCCTCGATGTCGGGCGTGCCGAGGTCGATCCAGTTCGGGGTGCCCGTGACAAAACGGGTGGTGAGCATGGTGCGCTCCTTCTGGGAATCCCGTTGTCCTGTCGTGTCGAGTCTGCGCCCGATCCCGACCCACCGCACCGGTAGGCCCCGGCAGGGCGGGCCCCTCCCCGGTCACCGGCCAGATCCCCCTGCCCCAACGCGCTGAGGACCAGCGGTCCTTCTTGCCGGGCAACTGGTCAGGCGGCGTCCTGCGTGAAGCGACCGAGCAGTGCGTCCACACCTGCGGCCAGCCCCTGCGGCCCGCCGTGCTCGGCGAGAGCCGGGGCCGTCTCCCGGAGTCTGGGAAGTTCCTGGACCGGCATGCGGTGCAGTCCGAACCGGAACGCCGGGACGGACTCGTCGGGGTTGTCCACCATGGCTCGCAGCTCCACGAAGATGTAGCCGAGCACCCAGCTGGTGAAGGCACGGAAGGCCAGCGAGGCCCTGCGCTCGTCGAGGCCTGCCTGTTCGAGCAGGATGAGCACGCGCTCATGGTCCTTGAGGACCGCCAGCGGGCGACGGGCCATCGGGACCGCCAGCATGCGGGTGGCCAGGAGGGGCACCACCTGCGGATGGGCCAGGGCGACCTGGTAGGTCGCCTGGGCGATCCGGTGCAGCTCGGTGCGCCATTCGGGCCCCTCGGCGAAGGGACCCATGGCAATGGCCGCAGCGTCACCGCCGCCGACGGCGGCCGTGACGGTGACGGTGGCAGGGGCGGCGGCAGGGACGGCGAGGCATTCCTGCAGTTCGATGAAGAGAGCCTCGACCAGGCCGTCCAGAAGGGCGTCCTTGCTGGGGGCATACCGGTACAGGGCCATGGCCTCCACGCCGAGCTCGGATCCCACCCTGCGCATGCTCAGCGCCGAAAGCCCCTCACGGTCGACCAATTCCAGGGCAGTGGCCAGCACGCGCTCCCGGCTCAGCTTGCCGTAACGGCCGCGATCGCCGGACCGCCGCCCGTTCTCCTTCCGGCCCCGCTCGGGCCCCTTGTCCGTCTTCACGATGTCTGCCTCCAGTCGCCGGAGCGAGCCGCCTCGGCCTCTCCCTTGACCGTAGGCGCAAAAGGGATGAAAGTGTATGCATACTACGTAAATATATGACATCAGTTCTTTCCGTAAGGATACTGGCGCTCATCCGGTCCCGGCCGGTCCTTGGCCCGGCAGCGGAGACCTCCTTCGCCACCGCGCTCAAGGAGAAGAACCCATGCCCGCCCCTTCAACGGTTCTGGTCACCGGCGGCGCCGGTTTCATCGGCAGCCACACCTGCGTCGAACTCCTCGACCACGGCTACGAGGTCATCGTGGTCGACAACTACTCCACCAGCTCCCCCCTGGCCTGCCTGCGTATTCAGCGAGTCGCCGGCCGCGCACTGGGCGGCGTGTACGCAGTCGATCTGCGTGACCGGCGGGCACTGTCGACGGTGTTCCACGAACACCCAGTGGATACCGTGGTGCACCTGGCCGGAAAGAGGTCCGTCGACGAATCCGTGCGGGCACCGATCGAGTACTACGACGTGAACGTCGGCGCCACCGCATCCCTGCTGAACGTCATGCAGGCACACGGTGTGCACCAGCTGGTCTTCTGCTCGTCCTGCTCCATCTACGGCGAGGCCGGTAGCACGCCGCACGCGGAGAGCGACCCGGCCCGTCCGGCGAACCCTGCCGCGGCATCGAAGTGGGTCTGCGAGCAGATGCTGGCCGACGTGTGCCGGATCCGCCCGGAGTTCACCGTGCTGGCGCTGCGCTATTTCAATCCGGTCGGCGCGCATCCCAGCGGCCTGCTCGGCGAGGACCCCCGCGGCGAGCCCGCCAATCTGATGTCCCGGCTGGCCCGGGTGGCCGCCGGAAGGCGGGGGCGCCTCAGGATCTTCGGCGGCGACTACGACACCACGGACGGCACCGGGGTCCGCGACTACCTCCACGTCATGGACCTCGCCGAGGCGCACCGGAGCGCACTGGAGCATCTCGCCGACCGGAGCGGGATGCGCGTGTTCAACCTCGGCGGCGGAACGGGCACCTCGGTCCTCGAGCTCCTGGACGCGTTCGGCGAGGCATGCGGCAGGTCCATCCCGTACGAGGTCGTGGACCGCCGGCCCGGCGATGTGACCGGACTCGTCGCCGACGCGAGCGCGGCGGCGCGGGAGTGGGGCTGGCGCCCGACCAGGGATCTTGCCGCGATGTGCCGCGACGCATGGCGCTTCCAGCAGTTCAATCCGTCCGGGTATGCGGCCGGCACCCCTTGACTTAAAGCGCGTAAGGGTAAATCGTATGTATACGACGTAAACGTACATATGAGACATACCGCCAGACGCGGCGCCACCCACTCGTTCGACCGATTCGATCCCGGAGAGATCATGACCATGAACCCGACTCAGCCCCCGGCTTCCGCCCCGGCGCCGACCCCCGCCGCGCACCCCGCCCGGCGAGCCACCGACCCGCCCGCTCACCCGATGCGACGCGCGGAGGACAGGCTGCCACCGCGCGGGTCCGTGAGCCTGGTGGTTCCGGCGCGCAACGAGGCACGCAACATCCCCTGGGTCTTCGAGCAGATTCCGGACTGCGTGGACGAGGTCATCCTGGTCGACGGCGACTCCAGTGACGCCACGGTTTCCATGGCGACCCACTGCCTGCCCACGGTCCGCAGCGTCCGGCAGAGCGGCCCGGGCAAGGGAAACGCCCTTCGCACCGGGTTCCTCGCGGCGACCGGCGACTACGTGGTGATGATGGATGCCGACGGCAGCATGTCGCCCGCCGAGATCCCGCACTACCTGCACTTCCTCGAGAACGGCTACGACTTCGTCAAGGGCTCCCGGTTCGTCGCGGGCGGCGGCTCCCTGGACATCACCCGCTTCAGGCGACTGGGCAACCATGTGCTGCTGGCAGCGGTCAACAGGCTCTACGACGCCTCGCTGACCGACCTGTGCTACGGGTTCTGCGCCTTCCGGCGCAGCTTCCTGGACCAACTGGACCTGCACGCCGCCGGCTTCGAGATCGAGGCCGAGATGATCGTGCACGCCCTGCGTTGCGGACTGCGGATCGCCGAGGTCCCGAGCCTCGAACTGCCCCGCCGCAGCGGTCGTTCCAACCTGCACGCCATCTCCGACGGCCGCCGGGTGCTGCACACCCTGCTCTCCGAGCGCCCCGGAGCACGGACCGCGCCGACCGGACGGAACACCTCATGACCGCCACCGGCCGGGCCCTTGGCACCTCGGGCACAGCACATGCGGCACACACCGTCCTCATCGCTCCGCCGTACGCCCCGACCAGGGTCGTCGACATCGATCTGGCCGAGCCGGGCGAGTTCCACCCCCCGGGCAGTCGCGAGCGGATCCGCCCGGAAGGCCGGGTGCTGGCCCTGGTGCGGCTGCACGGCTACCCGCTGGGCATGGTCTCGGCGACCGGCACCACCCCCGATGAGCTGTGGCGAGCCCTGGCAAATGCGGCCCACCGAGAGCTCACCGACCCCATCGCCGGGCACTTGGCAGCCGACCGGCCGAGCGCCCGGTCCGGCGCTTCCTCCCACATGTGGGACGAACTGGCCGTCCGCCACTGCCAGGCCGCCAGAAGCCGCGCCCTCGATGAGGCCACCGACATCAGCGTGATCGTCGCCACCCACAACCGGCCCGAGCTGCTTGGACGGTGCCTGGACTCGATACTGGAGATGGAGTACCCGCAGTTCGAGGTGATCGTGGTGGACAACGCCCCGGCGGACGAGTCCGCCAAGCAGTTGGTCCAGGATTCCTACAGCGGGCGGGTCCGTTACGTCCGTGAGCCCGTGCCCGGTCTGGCCCGCGCACACAACCGTGGCCTGGCCGTCGCGCGCGGCCGGATCGCCGCCTTCACGGACGACGACACCCTCGTCGACGCCCAATGGCTGACCGAACTCGCCGCAGCCTTCTCCGCGGACCGGCGGATCGGCTGCGTCACCGGCCTGATCGTGCCCGCCGAACTCCAGACCAGGGCACAGGCGGCGCTCGAGCGACACGGTGAATTCGGCAAGGGGTACAGCCCGCAGACCTGGTCGCTGCACAATCCGCCGGCCGACCCGCTGTTTCCGTTCACCGCCGGACGCTGCGGCTCCGGCACCAACATGGCCTTCCGTACCGATCTGCTGCGCGCCCTCGGCGGCTTCGACCCGGCCACCGGCACTGGAACACCGGCCCACGGTGGCGACGACCTGCTCGCCTTCTTCCGGGTCCTGGTCCACGGCCGCACCCTCGCCTATCAGCCGGGCGCGATCGTCTGGCACCGCCACCACCGCACCGACGACGCCATGAAGACACAGGCCTTCGGGTACGGCGTCGGGCTCGGGGCCTACCTGACCGGGGCGCTCGCCCACGAGCCCCGGATGCTGCCCGCCATGCTGCGCAAGCTGCCCGGCGGCATCCGATACGCGGCGGCGAAGGCACGCGGCCGGACGGAACCGGGCGCCGGATGGTCCCGGCAGCTCGCGCTCCTGGAGATACGGGGCCTGCTGTACGGTCCGCTCGGTTATCTGCGCAGCCGCTACCTCAATCGCGCCGCCCGCGCAGACCGCGACCGGGGCTGAGGAGCAGCCGTGTATGCAATACGCGCCCTTCGGGCAACGGATTCGGCGGAAACGGCGACCGCGCCGTCCCCCGACCGCGCTGCCGGGCGCCCCCCCGTCGCGGCGCTGCGAGCGGGGCTCGCCGCCGTGGTGTCCCGATCCCGGGAGCCGCTGCTGCGCAACGGGCATCTCCTCGCGATCAGCTCCCTCATCACCGCCGGGCTGGGATCCGTCTTCTGGGTGTGTGCCACCCGCTGGTACTCCGACGAGGTGGTGGGCCTCAGTTACTCCGCGCTCTCTGCCGGCACGTTGCTCGCCAGCATCGGTCAGCTCAACCTCTCCGACTTCCTGGTCCGCTTCGTACCGTCCGCCGGGCGGCACACCCGCAAGCTGGTGCTCGCCTGCTACCTCGTCGGCGCCGCCTGCAGTGTGCTGGCCGCCGTCGCATTCCTGCTGCTGGTGCCCAGGATCGCTCCCGACCTGGACTTCCTGCTGACCCCGGTGAGCGGCGTCTGCTTTGTCGCGGCCACCGCGGGGTACACCATCTTCGTCCTGCAGGACGGCGCCCTGACCGGAGTGCGCCGAGCGGGCTGGCTGGTTGCCGAGAATATGCTCTTCGCCAGCCTGAAGATCACGCTGCTGGCCGTGGGCGCCGCTCTGACACTCTGGACCGGCATCCTGATTTCCTGGGCCGGGGCCCTCCTGGTCGCGATCCTCCTGACCAACTTCTTTCTGCTGCGGCACGCGGTGCCCCGCCACGAGAAGACCGCTCCGGAAGCGGTACGCCCGCCCCGCATGGTCGGATACGCGGCCGCCGACTATGTCGGCTCGATGTTCCGGATGGCCGCGTACACCCTCGTCCCGCTGCTGGTGCTGAACACCCTGGGCGCGAAGCAGAGCGCCTACTTCTCCCTGGCGTGGATGGTCGGCTATGTGCCGTACCTGCTGGCGAGCAACATGGGAAGCTCCCTGATAGTGGAGGCGGCGCACAGCCCCGGGCAGCTGGCCGAACAGGCGTTCAAGGTCCTGCGTCACTCCGCTCTGCTGATGCTCCTCGGAGCCATCACCATCATTGTCATCGCCCCGAAGCTCCTCTCCTTCTTCGGAGCCGAGTACGCGGCGGAGGGCACCATGCTCTTGCGGCTGCTGGCGGTGTCGGCGCTGCCCAACCTCCTGGTGAGCGTGGCGGTGGACGTGGCTCGCATGCGTCGGCAACTGCGCATGGTGGTGGGGCTGCAGCTGGCGCTCTGTGTGCTGGTGCTCGGTCTCTCGGCTGTCCTGCTGCCGGTGCTCGGCCTCAGCGGGGCAGGCGTCGCCTGGCTCGCGGCCCAGTCCCTGCTGGCCCTGTACCTGCTGATCTGGCGGTCGCGTTGGCTGCCCCGGAGTTCGGAGAAGCCGTCATGACCGACTGCACCGACATCTCCGTCGTGATCTGCGTCTACACCGAGGATCGCTGGGAAGACATCCTCGCCGCCGTCGAGTCGATGCGGGCGCAGTCCCGGCCGGCTCTGGAGACGCTGCTGGTCGTCGACCACAACCCGGCGCTCCTCGACCGGCTGACCAACGAGTACAAGGAGGGGGAAGAAGGAGAGGTGGTACGGGTGCTCGCCAACGCGGGACCCCAGGGCCTCTCCGCCGGCCGCAACACCGGGATCGCCGCCTCGCGCGGCTCGGTCATCGCCTTCCTCGACGACGACGCGGTGGCGGAACGGGACTGGCTGCGCCACTTCGCGGCCGCGTACGCCGATCCGCGGGTGATGGCGGTCGGCGGCCGTACGGAGCCGGTGTGGGCGTCCAGGAGCCGCCCGGCGTGGTTCCCCGAGGAGTTCGACTGGGTCGTCGGCTGTACGTACAAGGGGCTGCCGCAGGGCAAGGTGCGGGTCCGCAATGTGCTGGGCGGCAACGCCTCCTTCCGACGCGAAGCCTTCGACGCCGCGGGCGGCTTCGCGACCGGCATCGGCCGTGACGGCGACAAACGCCCGCTGGGCTGCGAGGAGACCGAGCTGTGCATCCGGCTCTCCCGCGCGAGGCCGGACGCCGTGCTGCTGATCGACGACCGTGCGGTGATCCACCACAAGGTGCCCGCGGTGCGGGAACGGTTCGGCTACTTCCGTACGCGTGCGTATGCCGAGGGCCTGTCGAAGGCACTGGTGGCGCGGAGCGTCGGCGCGGACAAGGGCCTGGAGACCGAACGCCGGTACACCACCCGGGTGCTGCCCGCCGGGGTGGCGCGGGGGCTGCGGGACGCGCTGCTGGGGCGGCGCGGCGGAGCGGGCCGCGCCGGCGCGATCGTGACCGGAGTGGCCGCCGCCGCGGGCGGGTATGTGCTCGGCACCGTCCGCGCCCGCCGCAACAGCTCCACTTTCGCGATCGCGGATGTGCCCCCGTCCTCGGCGGGGCCGCGCAGCGCACCGGGCGGGCACCGGGAAGGTGCGGCGGCATGAGCGCACGCGTGGTTCCGCGTTCCGGACGCCCGCAGCCCGTCGTCGGCGCTGCGCTCTCGTCGCGAGGAGAGCGCCGGTGGACCCGGCAGCCCGTGCCCATCCTGATGTACCACGCGGTCGCGCACGAGCCCGCGCCGTCCACCCAAGCCCTGTCCGTCTCGCCGGAGGCGTTCGCCGAGCAGATGGAGCTGCTCGGCGACCGTGGCTTCACACCGCTGACGACGGCGCGGCTGGCCGCTGCCTGGCGCAGCGGCTCCCCGCTGCCCCGCCGCCCGGTGCTGATCACCTTCGACGACGGGTACGAGGGGGTGCACCGGCACGCCCTCCCGATCCTCGCCAAGCACGGTTTCCCCTCCACCGTGTTCGTCTCGACGGGCTGGCTGCGCGGCCCGTACGAGATCGAGGGCGCCGCCCTGGACACCATGCTCGACTGGGACCAGGTGCGCGAACTCGCCGCGGCGGGCGCGGAGATCGGCGGGCACAGCCACACCCACCCGCAGCTGGACCAGCTCGCGGACGAGGATCTGTGGTGGGAGGTGCTGGACTGCAAGGAGATCGTCGCCGAGCAGCTCGGCGCCCCACCCGTCTCCTTCGCCTATCCGTACGGCTACTCCAGCCGACGGGTGCGGCGGGCGGTGCGCGCGGCGGGCTTCGCACAGTCGCTGGTGGTGGGCAACGCGCTGGCGAAGCCGCGCCAGGGGCCGTACGCGCTGGAGCGGGTGACCGTACGGCGCGGCACCGGTGTGGAGGAGTTCGAACGGCTGGTGGAGGGGCGGGCGATCGCCCGTAACTTCGCCAGGGACCGGGCGCTGACCAAGGGGTACGCGCTGGTCCGCAGATCCCGCCAGTTGATGCGGAAGGGAACCCGGACCCGTGTCGTCACCGAAGCCCATCGCACCATGCTTGGACACCTCGCCGAGACGACGGGAATGCCCGGCCAGGCGTATCATCCAATGACGAATCACATTGCTCGCCGAACGGACTCCCTCCCCTTACGCCATTTGGCGTAGTAACGGCTTGCAGGGCGTGCCTGTTCCCGGCCCCTTGACCGCCACATTGGAGAAAAGGTGCCATCTTGCCTCCCTCGTTCAGGCAGTGCAACTTCAGGGGCCACAGATCATTTGCCGCTCTTGTGCTCGTTATCACTGTCGCTTTCGCCACCGTTACCTGCGCCAGTCGGGATCGCTCGGAGGCGGGCCCCATCGTCGTCGACTCATTGTTCATTCTGCCGACGTCTCCCTCGCTCAATGCCCCGGTGACGGCGACTGCAGAGATCTATACCACGCGACCAATCTCTGTACAGAGCTTGACTGTTGCTGTGAGGTCGGAGACCGGCGCCACCCCCGATTTCGAAGGTGCGCTCGGTGGGACTATCGACAAGGGCGACATGGTCTTCACGTCCCAGGCGCGCACATTCCCGGCCGGATCCTACGAATATTTCGTTTCCTACAAGGTGGACGATGTCTGGCACCGCCTTTCACCGATCAAGAAATTCACCTCGCAAAAATCGGAGAGCGAAGGGCCGCGCGGCATTCCAGGTGTTTGGTATTCGGTATTCAGCGATGAATTCAATGGGACGAGTCTTGACAGGGAAAAATGGGCCACCGGGAACCCTGATGAAAACGGTTCGACGGAAATCACCGCGCCTGTCAACACCGATGAACTGCAGTGCTACGATTCCAACCTGGTCGACGTCTCCGAGGGTACCCTGAATATCACGGCGATCCGCAAGCCGGCGACGTGCGGAGGCAAGGAGATGGAGTATTCCTCCGGAATGATAAATTCGAAGGACGACTTCCGGCAGAGGTTCGGTGCGCTGGAGGCGCGCATCTACCTGCCGGCTGCCACTCCGGGTGTGATTGCGAATTGGCCGGCGTTTTGGCAGGTGGGGCCAGAATGGCCCATCACCGGGGAGAACGATGTGATGGAAGGACTCATCGGGCGCGCCTGCTTCCACTTCTACTCGAAGGAAGGGCCGCGAGGGCAGTGCGCGACGGGTGATTTCACGGGTTGGCACACCTTCGGCGCGAACTGGCAGCCCGGGCGTGTGGACTACTACTACGACGGCGTCTTTGTCGGCGCAATCACA
Organism: Streptomyces sp. CA-135486; assembly: GCF_050936555.1. Lineage (NCBI taxonomy): Bacteria > Bacillati > Actinomycetota > Actinomycetes > Kitasatosporales > Streptomycetaceae > Streptomyces > Streptomyces sp. CA-135486. Next base: position 2,842,383 of record NZ_JBNJMM010000002.1, on the reverse strand, counting down.
GAAGGCATTACCTCGGCCCCGCAGTGGCTGATGCTGAACAATTCAGTACAGCCGAAGATCGGGGGGCCCACAAAACTTCCAGCCGAGATGCGGGTGGACTACGTTCGCGTCTGGCAGCACTGATCACCGGCTTTCGCCGGTCTTGTGGGCGGCGCTACTGCGCGGCCGGTAGCAGCACAGCCACGGTACTCACCAGGGCCAGTACGACGAGGACGCGTAGCGAGGTGAGGACCCCGGCCAGCAGCAGCAGTTCGCTCACCAGAATCGCGCTGGCGAGACTGACTGCTCCTGTCAGTACCGCGACCTGCAACGGCCGCCCCCACGAAGAGCTTTCCAGCGTATGCGGTCGGGGCGGCAGCCGCAGGGCCAGTGGAAGCCCGGGGAAGAGAAGCACGGAAATCATCACGACAGCGATGCGCAGGGAATTCCCGGCGGGCAGCGCCGCGGCGGCCGGCGCGGACCAGGCAGCGGCGAAAACCAGGGTTCGTGCAGCGGGTCTCATCGTTGGGCCTTAACTCCTGGGCGGGGTAAAGAGGTACACCACGGCGTCATTGTTTCGATAGACGACCCGGAAGTCCGGATGCGCGGCGAGAACACTGTCCATTTTCTTGAGGCTTGTGGGGAACCATCCGGTGGCGTGGATTCTGGCTTCCTGTGCCCTGTTGAGCATGAGGTAGACGGGCTTCCTCTCACCGACCAACGACTCGAGCGTGCCCGCAGGGTCGAGGGCGAACCGGTGCGGGACCCACTCGCCCTCCAGCGTGATCCACACCCTCTGATGCTGGTCGTAATCGGTGTAGCCCGCGGGGAAGTCCTCTGTAATGGCAGCCACCACAGATCCAGGGGGTGCGTGGCTGAACAACCATCGGGCGGCCACCGTCTCTGAGCGGGTGAAGTAGAGGGCATATTCTTTGCCGTAGTAACTGATCGCGAACCCTGCGAACAGAAGAAGCAGGACGACCGGCAGCACGAGCGCACGTACCCAGCGGCGCCCACCGGCCAGCAGGGCTGCCGCCCCGAACGCGATGGCGGGCAGGGCAAACATGTAGGCCCGAAAGAGCATCTCCCCGTCGTAGCTGTTGAGGGCCAGCAAGGGCAGCGGGGCGACCGCGAGCAGGGGGAGCGGGGTGCGCCGCAGGGCGGGCCGGAACACCAGGGCCATGGCCGCAAGCAGCCACACGCCGGCTGACAGCGCACGGTCGGTCCAGGCCACCAGCACCTGGGCGTCGGACGCGGCAGACAGATCCAGAAAACCTGCGCTGGCATTCTCTGCAGGCTGAGTCAGGCCCTGGACCATCTCGTTGAGATTCGCCGAGATGAATGGGCGTGCCACGGTGAGATCCCAGGCCAAGGTCAGAACCACGGTTCCCAGCAGGACCGGTAGCACAATCCGTCGGTTGCGTCTCGGCAGGGCGAGCGCGACCAGAGCGGCGATCAGCATCAGCGGCGTCAAGGGATGTGAGCACACGATCGCGGCCACGGGCAGAAGCACCAGCAGAATCCAGCCGACTGACGGGCGTTGGGCGGCTTCCCGTGCCCTGGCCGTGGGTCCCGGGTCCGGGGTACGCACCGGGCTGCCGGAATCGGTACCCGCCTCACGCTTTCTCGCGATGCGGGTAACCGACCGGGGAAGGCGCCAAACGACGGCCGCGACGACGCAGACATAGAGCAGGAAGGTGAGCGTCTGCGGGGCGAAGTAGTCCTGGGTCACCCAGAAGCAGGTGTAGAACACCCACGCGGCGGCCCATGACAACCGTCTGCTGCGGGAGAACGAACGGTAGATCAAGATCAGCGGGCCGAGCAGCAGGGCATCGGCCACCGGCGGAGCCCAAGCCGCATAAGTGAGCGCGGAGTCGATGCCCGTTGCCTGAACCACCATGTCGTTCAGCGCGAAGAAGCCCGGCCACTGGTTGTAGACGTCCAACCCATGGTCATGAGCAATGGGCAATTGGCCGAGGCGGAGGATCGTATCGACCATGGAAACGTGCTTCCAGGCCCAGGCGTTGCTCAGTTGGGAGTAAAGGAGCGGGGCCGTGGCGTGCAGCATCGCGATCAGCGCCAGAACATAACCCGCGTAGAGCCAGCCGGGCGTGCGCCGGTCAAGGAGCGCTGCGCAGAACCCAAGTGTCAGTAGTCCTCCTGCCACCCAGAAGATGACCGGCAACACCTGCACGAGGCCCAGGTCGCCCATGCCGGCCACATGCACATTCCGCAGGGACAGCAGCCACATGGCCAGGGCGGCGGGGAGCGCGACTCGGGTGAACAAGCGGGAGGCTCGGCGGATCGGGCGTGGCGCGACGGCAGTGTCGGGGGACGAAACCGCTGCCGTGCCGTTCCGGTCTGTGAATAGAAGCCTCGAGCCATCCTCAGGTTTCATAGGCAAACTAGGTACCATGACATGTTGCCGTCCGCCGGTATTTGCGTGATTTATCCTCCCCGGTGTTGATGCGGTGATTTTGCGAGTGGCGACAGATGGACATCGCATTTTCCTATCTGGGCAGCGCCGGTCAATTGGGCTATTGGCGCGCCACTGCCGGCAGTTGACGGGATGAAACGACGATCGGTGCGGCGAAGCACGGTTGCACCGCCGCCCGTGTCACTTCGAGTCCATGGCCCATCGTGTTCGCATCGCGCCCAGGGCGTTGAGTGTGCGCCGGGCCGCTTGCCTCAGATGTGGCCTCTCCGACACGGTGTCACGGGCCCGTTGTAGGGGCGCCCTGCTCAGCCAATGCACCACGGCAGCCGCGGACGGCAGTGCCGCCCACCCTTCCGCGACGGTCAGCTCTCGCGTCTTGAGCCTTTCCTTGTGTTCACTCGCGCCACGCCCCAGATCCAGGTAGTCCAACCCGGCCCGGGCGGCCTCCTCGGCCATCCGCAAGTGAAGAAGAAGCCCCGGCGAGTAGTAGTTGAAGCGGGTGTCGTAGACGGGGAACCAACAGGCCATCACCCGTCCGGACCGTAGCCCGAAGTGCGCGGCGACGGGCTCATCTCCTGCGTACAGTACGGACAACAGGCCGGCGAGTGTGTCTGTGCGGGTCGCATGCAGCTGCTTCAGCAACTCGGTGATCCATGGCTGCGCGAAGCGGTCCATACGACCTGTCCTGCGGTATTGCGCAGACTTCCAACGCATCAGAGTGCGCAGCTGATCCGGGTCCTTCTCGTCGAAAACAAAGCGGACTTCGCCGAAATCACGTTGGAGTCTACGAGTATTCTTCGCCATGGTGCGCACGAATCGTGGCGAGTGTTCCGAGACCCGATTCTCATAGTTCGCATAGCCATCGCCCACGTCCATCACTGGCGAGGCATGGAGCGTGCGGGCGTAGGGCGAGAAGGGCTGTGTGTCCCCCATCAGGTTGTCGAATTCCCACACCGAAAGCCCGCAGGCCCGCAGAAGCGGTTCCGCTTCGGTCACGACACCGGGACGTTGCACAATGGCCTGGCAGTCGGAAATCCCCATACCCACCGCACGGCCGATTCCGAGTGGTCCTCGCTCGAAGGGGAAGAACGCCACCGGCTCCCTGTCGGCTACGGCGACCGCGACCCGTACCGTCGGCCGGACGGCGGCCACGGCGCGAGCGAAGTCGGGGCCGAGGAATGGGTTCGCGTACTCGGGGTGGTCCGCTTGAATGGCGTTCCAGGCGGCCACTGCACCGGGGCGCAGCTCGGTCGGGGACACCACCTGGAATCTCATACTGATGTCCGTCCCTGCGTCTCCTGGATCCGGCCGGGCGACGACGGTGGGCCGCCGACCGGGCTGCCCAGCCGGGCCCGAGTGCGGCGGTAGAGACGCCACACCTTGGTCCGCGGGCGCTCAGGGAAGGGCGCTACCCGAGCGCCCAGACCATCGACCCAGTCCTGGAAGAGGGCAGGCCGGGTGTCGGCACAGACCGTCAGGCGGGCGATCCGCAGCGGGTCATCCTCCACAGAGCTGAACGCGTTGGCCACCGCGCAGGCCGAAGTCCAGCCGGCCTCGCGCACGCGGCGACGGACTCGGGCGTTCGAGTAACCGTGCGGGTAGGCATACGCATGGACCGCGTGACCCAGCACATCCTCCAGCTGCCGCTTGCATCCGCCGATCTCGTCGTTCAGCAGGTGCGGCGGAAGGGTGTCGAGCTGCGGATGCGTGCGCGAATGCCCACCGATCTCCACCCCGGATTCGTCGAGCGTTCTGATCTGTCTCCAGGTCAGCATGTCGGTCCGTGGAAGCAGAGTTTCCCCGGCTACCCCGCCGGGCGTGCGTACCGCCCCGGTCGTGACATACAAGGTGGCGGGGAGATTCCGTGTGGTGAGCAACGGAGCCACCGTCCCGTAGAAGTCGGCGAAGCCGTCGTCGAAGGTGAGGACGGCGGGGCGTGGCGGGAGCGTCGATCCGTTGCGGATCGCGTCCACCAGCCGCCGCAGAGGGATCACGGTGCGCCCGCTGTCCGCAAGCAGATCGAGCTGCTCGGCGAACGTGCCCGGACCGACGGTGTACGGCGCGATCCAGGACGGTGGATCGTCCGCCACTGAGTGGTACAGAAAGACGGGCACGGGCGTCATCGCTCGTTCCTCCTGGCTTTCGAAACCGCGGGAACTGCCGTCGCTGCCGACCGGGGCACGGTCCGGCCGCGGGCACGATTCACTGGTGCTCCGGGGCCGCGGTGGAGTCCGAGGGCCGCCTGCGTGCGCTCCGGGGCACCGATGCGAGGGAATATCCCCTCGCTCGCCAGTACGGGGCCGACTCCGGTGGAACGGGCGACGACTGGCCTTCGAGAGTCCTCTCCATCTACGCACGATGCTCACGCACAGTCAAGCGAAATGTAACGCTAAGCATACTTCATTACCATCTTGAATAGTTTGTCACAGTTTGCGCATCAGTCGAGTTTATGAGATTTCAGCTGAGCGCGACGTCTCCGCGTCCTGTCAAGCCGGGAGAATGCCGTCCCGGCTCGGGGGTACCGCGATGCCGACAACACGAATCGGGCCCATGAGCAGATGCTCGCCGACGCATGTCGCCGGGCCCGGAATTCACCGTTCACTCCAACGCCCTGCTTCAATCCGGCGGGAGCCCACTCCAGTGGACTGCTGCTCGGCAAGCCCCCGGCGGCACCGACCGGCTCTCGAAAACGTCCAGTCGCAGTGATCCCTCAAGGGCCTTAGCATCGTAAAAAGGTAATGACGGGCCGACAATGCCGAACGGGACGACGGGGGCTGTCCTCCGTGTCCGATGGTGGTAGGAGGCGGTTCTCATTGACCCGGGTCCAGCGTCTGATGGCCGGATACGTCGTACTCGTGATCCCGCCCACTGTCGTCTATCTGACGATGCCGAGCCGACACGACGTCACCTGGGCCGTGATCGGTCTCGCCAGCGTCTGCGCCATTCTCCTGGGCATCCGGATGCATCGGCCGGCGCACCGCTGGCCCTGGCTGGTGCTGGCCGCCGCCAACTTCACCTTCACGGCGGGCGATACGACGTACAACATCCTCAACACCTTCTTCGACCAGCAGAATCCATTTCCCTCGCTTGCCGACGTCTTCTATCTGGCGACGTATCCGCTGTTTGCCATCGGGCTGTTCGGATTCATCCGCTACCGCACCACGGGGCGGGACCTCGCGAGCCTGCTGGACGCGTTGATCCTCACATCCGGTCTTGCGCTGCTCTCCTGGGTCTTCCTCATCACGCCCAACGCCCAGGCCGCCGACACCACATGGATTCAACGAGCGATCTCGATCGCCTATCCGCTCGGTGACGTACTGATGCTGGCGATGCTCGCGCGGCTGCTCACGCCCGGCGGTCTGCGGAGCCCCGCGATCCAACTCCTCACCGTCGGCACGATCGGCATCCTCGTCTCCGACGTCCTGTACGGACTGCTGCAGCTCAAAGGGGCCTGGCAGGTCGGCACCCCGATGGACCTGGGCTGGGTGGTCTTCTTCACCGCCTGGGGGCTGGCGGCGCTGCATCCCTCCATGGTGAAACTGACCGAACGGATGCCCGAACGACAGCCCGGGATCCACGTCCGGCGGCTCGCCGTACTCGCCCTGGCCTCGTTGGTCGCCCCCGCGATGCTCCTGTTCGAGTCCCTGCGCGGCAATATCCAGGACGCGTCTGTCATCGCGGTGTTCTCCGCCCTTCTTTTCATGCTCGTACTCGGACGGCTGTCGGGCCTGGTGGCAGTTCACTTGAAGGCCGTGAGCCGCGAACGGGGCCTGCGAGTGGCGGCCGCGTCGCTGGTGGCCGCGGCCAGCGTGAAGGAGATCGCACATTCGATCCAGGGAGCGGCGGAACTGCTCTTCGGAACGGGGACCCGCCACGAGGCCGTGCTGCTGACCACCGATCCCGGCGAAACCAGGCTCCACACCGTACGCACCAAGTCGCGCGCCTGGAACTGGCACATCAGCTGGACGGACGAGACAGCCAATGCGTGGCTGCCCCGGTTTCTCGCCCGTGAGACACAGGTCGTACGCGTCGACGACCTCGGAGCCACCGCGGCCGCCGAGTTGGGGGAGGACCTGCCGAACGCGCTGCTGTGTCCGCTGTCCCTCAGGGACCGTCCGTCCGGTGACGCGCTGGTCGGTGCTCTCGTCATCACCGGTACGGAGCACAGCCTGGCGGAACGGTGGGGCGTGTTCGAGACCCTGGCCTCGCAGGCCGCGCTGGCGGTGGAACGCGTGGCTCTCGGCCAGGAGGTCAACCGCCGAAACAGCGAGGCGTACTTCCGCACCCTCGTGCACAACGCCTCGGACGTGATCCTGATCCTCGACGACGACAACACCGTCAAATACGCGAGCCCGTCCGCCGAGGGGATGTTCAGCCGCACCCCTCTCAAGGGGGTAGGGCTCACCGAACTCGTCGCGCCCCAGGACAGCGACCGTGCGATGCGCTCCCTGGCGCGGATGCGCACCGAGGACGACCAGGACAGCCGCGACGACTGGCAGGTCGTCAAGCACGGTGGCGGGCGTATCGATGTGGAGGCCAGATGCAGCAATCTGCGGCACGACCAGACCGTGCACGGATTGGTCCTCACGCTGCGGGACGTCACCGAGCAGCGGCAGTTGGAGCGCGAACTCACCCATCGTGCCTTTCACGACTCGCTGACCGGTCTGCCGAACCGGGTGCTCCTGCTGGAGCGTATCGACCGCGCGCTGCTTCGCGGGCGCCGTGATTCCACCGTCACCTGCGTACTGTTCGTCGATCTCGACGACTTCAAGGTGGTCAACGACACCAGGGGCCACTCGGTCGGGGACGAACTCCTCATCGCTGTGGCGCGGCGGTTGTCCGGGACGCTGCGCGCCAGCGACACGGCGGCACGTCTGGGAGGCGACGAGTTCGCGGTCCTCATGGAAGGTGGCAAGGACCCCGCGGTCGCGGAAGTGCTCGCCGCACAGATCATCCAGAGCCTCACCCAGCCGTTCCGGCTCTCGGGCGGAATGATCAGCCTCTCGGCCAGCGTCGGTATAGCCAGCGCACGCGACAGCGCCACTGCGGAAGACCTCCTGGGCCACGCCGACCTGGCCCTGTACGCGGCGAAGACGGCCGGGAAGCGGCAGTGGCGCCGCTATCAGGCGCGGCTGCACACCGGAATGCTGGAGCGGCACGAACTCCAGGCAAGCCTCGAGAGCGCGATCGCCGCCGAGTCGTTCCACGTGCGTTATCAGCCCATCGTCGAGATCGCCAGCGGCGATGTCGCCGGCTTCGAAGCGCTGGTCCGCTGGCCGCACGACAGGCGCGGGCTGGTCCCTCCGGGTCAGTTCATCGCACTCGCCGAGGAGACCGGGCACATCATGCCGCTCGGCGCCTGGGTACTGGAGCACGCCGCCGCCCACGTCGCCCACTGGCAACAGGCGGTGCCGCGCCCGGAGCCCCTGAACATCAACGTCAACGTCTCCGCCCGCCAGTTCCGCGATCCGGGCTTCCTCGACCAGGTGCGCCACGTCCTCGACACGTCCGGCCTGGCGCCCGGTTCGCTGGTGCTGGAGCTGACGGAGACCGTCCTGATGCACCGCGACGATCAGATCCGTTCGGTGATGAGGACGCTGAAGGATCTCGGCGTGGGAATGGCGATCGACGATTTCGGAACCGGCTTCTCGTCGCTCAGTTACCTCCGGGAATTCCCGATCGACATACTCAAGGTCGACAAGTCCTTCATCGACGACGTCGGCGTCGACGATCAGCAAGTCGCTCTGGTCGAGGGCATTGTGCGCATCGCCGACACACTCGGCCTTCAGGTCATCGCCGAAGGCATCGAAGAGGTGGAGCAACGCGACCGGCTGGCAGCAATGGGCTGCCGCTTCGGACAGGGATACCTCTTCGCCCGACCGATGACAGCGGACCAGGGGGAACAACTCCTGCGGAGCGCCCAGGAACACCGTGCACCAAGCCTTGTCAACAGCGCCACCAAGCAATCGCCGGCGCGCCGTCGCCGCAGCACCGCCGGGGCAGGCCCGCATTCGTCGTCCGCGGGAGGGGGCACGGTGGAGGAGAGTTCCGCGCGGACGTCACTGGAACCGGGCGGCGCGCGACGCGATCCACGCTGGGGAGAGCTCGAACACCTGCGGCAGTCCAGCCCGATGTGCGACGCGGTCATCGACGAGGTGCGCGGCCGGCACATTCGCTGCGGCGATCACTGGCTCATCGACTTCGCGTCGTGCAACTACCTGGGCTTCGACCTCGAGCCTGAGATCATGGACGCGGTCGAACCACAGATACAGCGTTGGGGCACCCACCCCAGCTGGTCGCGGCTGATCGGCAGCCCCCGGCTCTATCCGGAGATCGAGGAACGGCTCACCGCGCTGCTCGACGCGCCGGATACCCTGCTCCTCCCGACCATCACCCTGATCCACGCCTCCGTGATCCCGGTGCTCGCCGGGGAGGGACACGTTTTCGTCGAAGCACGAGCACACCGCACGGTCTACGACGGGTGTCTGGTGGCCCGCGGGCAGGGTGCCAAAGTCAAGCGCTTCCACGCCGACCGGCCCGACGAACTCGATGCCCTGCTGCGCGCGGTGCCGGCCGATTCCACCCGGCTGGTGTGCCTGGACGGCGTCGACAGCATGACCGGGAACGTGCCCAACCTGTTGGAGCTGGCGGGCGTCTGCCGGGCGCGGGACGCAGTGCTGTACATCGACGACGCGCACGGCTTCGGGATTGTCGGCGAACGCCGCGCCGACGAATCCTCCCCGTACGGCGCACGGGGCAACTGCGTCGTCCGCCATCTCGGCGAGACGTACGACGGCATCGTGCTGGTGGGCGGATTCTCCAAGGCGTACTCCTCCCTGCTGGCGTTCCTGGCGCTTCCGACCTGGCTGAAGAATCACCTCAAGGTGGCAGCCGCGCCCTACCTCTACTCGGGCCCCTCACCGACGGCCTCGCTCGCCACCGTGCTCGCCGGTCTCGACCTCAACGACCGGCGCGGCGACGCCATCCGCGCCGATCTGTACCGCAAGACGATGCGTGTCCTGGACCATTTGGGCGCCCTGGGGGTCTGGACGCCCAACGCCAGCGGCCTGCCCATCATCGAAATCCCCCTCGCCGACGGCGCAGACATGGACGCGGCCGCGACGTTCCTGTGGGACCGCGGGATCTACGTCACGCTGGCGGCCTATCCGCTGGTCCCGCGCGACAAGGTGGGTATCCGCATCCAGGTCACGGCCAAGAACACCGATGACGACATCGGCCGGCTCAACCAGACGCTTTCGGCTTTCGCCGAGCGGTTCGAACTGCGACTGCGGCGCTGAACGCCTGGGTCTGAATGCTCAGTGGTTGTGGCCGCCCGTCTTCGCGTCGGTGTCCGGATCCGCTTCCGGATCCGCGCCCGGTTCCGGGTTCGCGCCCGCCGGGTGGTGCTGCTCGTATCCCGGAATCGTGCCGTCCGGCTTCGCCACCAGAAACAGCCCGGCCATGCCATGTCGGAGTGGCTCTGGACATGGCAGTGGTACATCCACGCCCCGCGCCCACATGCTCGCCCGCGACGACCTGGAAGCCGAACGAGTCCGCCGGGCCCGTGATCTTGTTGTCGACGGCACGCAGGCATCGTTCAGCAAGTGGCAGCATGTGGGCGGTGGTTCGTTCGGCGTGGGCGCCGACGGGTCGATGACGAGCGGCACCACCAGGGGCGGCCTCGGCATGCTGTGGTTCCCGCAGCGGCAGTACGGGGACTTCTCGCTGAAGCTGCAGTGGCGGGACGACGCGCGGGGCAACGGCAAGGCCAACAGCGGTGTCTTCGTGTGTGATCTCGTACCGCGATATCCGGGTCAAGGAGCTGTAGTACGAAACCGGGCCCCGGCGCGACGCGCTCAGGCGTCGTCGGGCCGGGCCCTGCTCGGCTGGACCCGCTTCGGCTCGCCCGGCATCTTCGGATACTCCGGCGGGTACGGCAGATCACCCAGGCCGTGTTCCGCCTCGTCCCGGCGGGCCAGCTCCAGCAGGCTCTCCAGGCTGAAGCGGCGGTCGTCCATGTCCGCGTGGACATCGCCCAGCTCGGCGTACCGCGTGGTCATCGTCTTGATGTCGAAGTCCTGCGGCACGGCGTCGTCGATCTCGTCCCAGCGCAGGGGCGCGGAGACCGGGGCGTGCGGGCGGGGACGTACGGAGTAGGCGGAGGCGATGGTGCGGTCCCGGGCCGTCTGGTTGTAGTCGACGAAGATCCGCTTGCCACGCTCCTCCTTCCACCACTTGATGGTGACCCGGTCCGGCATACGGCGCTCCAGCTGCCGGCCGACGGCGATCGCCGCACGCCGGACCTGGGTGAAGGTCCAGCGCGGTTCGATCGGTACGAAGACATGGATCCCGCGTCCGCCGGATGTCTTGGGCCAGCCGCGCAGCCCTGCCTCGTCCAGGACTGCCCGCAGTTCATGGGCGGCGTGCACGGCGTCCGCGTAGTCCGTACCGGGCTGCGGGTCGAGGTCGATGCGCAGCTCGTCGGGGTGGTCGGTGTCGTCGCGGCGTACGGGCCAGGGGTGGAAGGTGACGGCTCCGAGGTTGGCGGCCCACAGCACGGCGGCGGGTTCCGTCGGACACATCTCGTCCGCGGACCGGCCACTGGGGAAGGTGATGTGGGCGGTCGGAATCCAGTCGGGGAGGTATTTGGGAGCGCGTTTCTGGAAGAAGGACTCGCCGGTCACTCCGTCGGGGTAGCGCTCCAGGGTGGTGGGCCGGTTCCGCAGGGCACGGGTGATGCCGTCGCCGACAGCGAGGTAGTAGCGGACCATGTCCAGCTTGGTGTAGCCGCGCTCGGGGAAGTAGACCTTGTCGGGATTGGACACGCGTACGGTTCGCTCGCCCACTTCCAGTTCCATCGCACCGGCCATGCCCGTCAGCGTAGGCCGTGCCGAGATTCATCGCATATTGGACAATCGGCGTATGGATCTGCCCGTGATGCCACCCGTGAAGCCCATGCTGGCCAAGCCCGTGAAGAAGATCCCACCGGGTATGCAGTACGAGGCCAAATGGGACGGCTTCCGGGCGATCGTCCACCGGGACGGCGACGAGCTGGTGATCGGCTCCAGGACCGGCAAGCCGCTCACCCGCTACTTCCCCGAGCTGGCCGCCGATCTGCTGGCCAATCTCCCCGAGCGCTGTGTCGTCGACGGCGAGATCGTCATCGCCCACGAGGGACGGCTGGACTTCGACCGGCTCACGGAACGCATCCACCCGGCCGATTCCAGGGTGAGGCTGCTCGCCGAGCAGACCCCCGCGAGTTTTGTCGCCTTCGATCTGCTCGCCATCGGTGACGAGGCCCTGCTGGACGCCCCGCTCTCGGTCCGGCGCACCACGCTGGCCGCCGCACTGGTAGGCGCCGCACCGCCCGTGCACCTCGCGCCCGCCACCACCGACGCCGCGCTGGCGCAGGAGTGGTTCGAGCGGTACGAGGGCGCCGGGCTCGACGGGATCATCGCCAAGCCGCTGGACCTGCCGTACCGGCCGGACGCCCGGCTGATGTTCAAGATCAAGCACGAACGCACGGCGGACACGGTCGTGGCCGGATACCGCTTCCACAAGAGCGGCCCCATCGTCGGCTCACTCCTCCTCGGGTTGTACGACGACTCGGGCGCGCTCCAGCACGTCGGCGTCTGTGCCGCCTTCTCGATGAAGCGCCGCGAGGAGCTGATCGAGGAGCTCGAGCCGCTGCTGATGGACCCTCCGGACGGCCACCCCTGGGCGGCGTGGGCCGAGGAGAGCGCCCATGAGAGCGCCCGGCTGCCCGGAGCGCTGAGCCGCTGGACGGGCAAGAAGGACCTGTCGTGGGTGGCGCTGCGGCCGGAGCGGGTGATCGAGGTCGCGTACGACCACATGGAGGGCGACCGATTCCGGCACACGGCGCAGTTCCGCCGCTGGCGGCCGGACCGCACCCCCGCGGAATGCACCTACGCGCAGCTGGAGGAGCCGGTCCGGTACGACCTGGCCGAGGTGTTTTCCGCCCCCGGCCAGTGAGCACGGCCCCGCCACTCCCAGTCGTCGCTTTTGCGACGAACGATGATCGATTGGGGTGCCTGGTCCGCGTTCGCGTATGGTATGTCCGCGGTGCTGTCGGAGACAGCCGGCCGGGCGGGTCGCGCAGTGCCGTCGACTTCTGATCGTGGCTCGCGGGCGGGGAGTTGACGGGGTCTCAGCACCGACGCGGGAGTCGACGTACTCCCGCGTCCTGGGAATCAACAGGTGATCCGAAACGGTTGCCGCACAGAGACATCCCCGCCGTCGAATCCGGAAGCGTGTCCGGTACGTATGAAGGGGTGGGCCGCCGACCTCCGGCGCTCGACAGAGAAGAAGAAGGACTACACGTGACCGCGTCGCCCCTCATTCCGGTACCGATCCCCGATCGCGTCGCCGCGCTGATCGGTTCCTGCATGCCGATCGACATTCTGCAGGCGGAGATCGACGCCGAGTGCGCCGCACGCGAGGCGACCCGGTTCCGTGCCCCGCTGTGCGCCGAGGACCGGGCGGACCGTGAGCACGCCCTGTCCACGCTGGCAATGGCCAACAAGATCCTGGCCGCCTACAACCCGCGACTGATCATCAAGCCGTCGCGCGCTCACTGACCGGGGACTCGCTCGACCCCGGCCCGGGAGCCCCGCTCACTCCACGAAGATCCCGTCCACATAGACCCATGCGCTGTTCCGGCGCTCGAAGCGGCTGCGCTCCTGCAGCGCGCCGCGCTTCCCGTGGTGCCGGTAGCGGGCCCGGAAGGTGACCGTGCCGGACGAGTGGAAGGCGCTGCCGTCCGTGGTGTCCAGGATTTCCAGCCCCGTCCAGTGCATTCCCGGGTCGAGTTCGAGGTGCCGCGGTCTGGTGGAGGGGTGCCAGGTACGCAGCAGATACTCCTCGTTCCCGGCCGCGAAGGCGCTGTAGCGGGAGCGCATCAGCAGTTCGGCGGTGGGGGCGGCCGACTCCCCCGAGTGGAAGCGGCCGCAGCACTCGCCATAGGCGGCGGGCAGCCCGCACGGGCAGGGCGAGGTGTCGGCGAGGGCGGGGGCCTGGCCGCGGGAGCGGGAGCTGCGTCGGGACATGGTTCCATTTTCCAGCCATTGAACGAATGGGCCCACGCATGGCTTCCGGGTCATGGGCGATCTCCGTATGCTCCTGCGCCGAAGCCGACAGTTACCGTCGGTAAGGGGGAGGGATCAGGTGGGCAGCACACGACGCACCTTCATGGCGGGAGCGGGGGCCGCCGCAGTCGCCGGCACGGCGGCTCTGGCCGCGGCAGGCACCGCGGCGGCGGCCGGGCGCACCACGGGGGACGGCACCCGGGCCGCCCCGTCGGTCGCCGTGCTCGGCGGCGGGGTGGCCGGCCTCACCGCCGCCCATGAGCTGGCCGAACGCGGATTCCAGGTCACGGTCTACGAGTGCAGGGCACTGGGCGGCAAGGCCCGCAGCATGGACGTCCCGAACAGCGCGAAGGGCGGCCGGGGACCCCTCCCCGCGGAGCACGGCTTCCGCTTCATCCCCGGCATCTACCACAATCTGCCGGACACGATGAGGCGCATTCCCTTCCCCGGAAACGCCAACGGCGTCTGGGACAACCTGGTGGCGCCGGCGGAGATGTCGTTCGCGCGCACCGGCCGCGAGGACTTACGGATCCCACTCCCCTGGCCGGGTCACCAGCCCGCGGACCTGTCACTCGACGAGATCCGCCGTGCGCTCACCGGAATGCTGGAAACCGTCCGGGGCATCCCGGCCCACGAGACGGCGTACTTCGTCAACCGGGGGCTGGTCTTCCTCACCAGCTGCGCCGAGCGGCGCGACGAGGCATGGGAGAGCACGCCCTGGTGGGAGTTCATCCGGGCCGAGCAGATGAGTTACGACTACCAGCGCATCCTGGCCGTCGGCCTCACCCGGAACATCGTCGCCACCAAGGCCGAGGAGGCCAGCACCCGTACGGTCGCCACGCTCCTTGAGGCCTTCGTCTTCAACGCGCTCGGCCGGGGCGCCGACGGACCGCTCGACCGGATACTCAACGCCCCCACCAACGAGGCCTGGATCGACCCCTGGGTGGACCATCTGAAGAAGCTGGGCGTGGACTTCCGGGTCGGCTGGACGGTACGGGAAGTGAAGTACGCCGCCGGCAAGGTGGCGGCCGCCGTGATCGAGGACCCTCAGGGGGTGCGCCGTTCGGTGACCGCCGATCACTACATGTCCGCGATGCCGGTGGAGCACGCGCGGCGGACCTGGGGAGCCGATCTTCGTGCGGCAGACCCCCAGCTTGCCCGCTGCGACAAGCTGGAGACGGACTGGATGACGGGCATCCAGTTCTATCTGACCGAGCAGGCGCCCCTGCCGCACGGCCACCTCAACTGCATCGACTCCCCCTGGTCCCTGACGGCCATTCAGCAGGCCGGGCACTGGCCGTCCCGGAACTTCCCCGTCGACTACGGCGACGGAGTCGCGGTGGACTGTCTGTCGGTGGACATCTCCGAGTGGGACAGGCCCGGGATTCTGTACGGGAAGACGGCCAAGCAGTGCACTCGTACCGAGGTCGCGAGAGAGGTGTGGGCGCAGCTGAAGGCCGCGGTCAACGACACCGGCCGCACGGTACTCAAGGACAGCGCGCTCCACTCCTGGTTCCTGGACCCGGGCGTGGACGGCCTCGGCACGCCCCACCCGACCAATGAGGACGAGCTGTTGATCCACCCCGTCGGCACGTTCCACAACCGTCCGCAGGCCGCCACCCGGATCCCCAACTTCTTCCTGGCGGGCGACTACGTGGCCGTGGACATCGACCTGGCGACGATGGAGGGCGCGAACGCCTCGGCCCGCGCGGCGGTCAACGCCCTCTTGGACAGGGCGGGTTCGACCGCGGCGCGGTGCACCGTACAGAAGCTCTTCAGCGCTCCGGAGATCGAGCGGATGAAGCGCCATGACCGCGCGCGGTACCGGCTGGGACTGCGGAACGCCTTCGACCTGGGGTGAGAGGTCCCGTACGACCGAGAGCACCTCGCCGACCAGCTCGAGGTCGAGCGCCGCGGTGATCTCATCGAGGAGCAGCAGCCGCGGGCGGACCGCGAGTGCGCGGACGATCGCGGCGCGCTGCTGCTGGCCGCCGCTGAGCCGGTCGGGATCCTCCCCCGCCTTGTCGCCGAGGCCGAGGCGGGCCAGCAGTTCGCGGGCCCGCTCCTCGGCCTCCGCGCGCGGCACGCCGAGGACCCGCCGCGGGGCAAGCGTGATGTTCTCCAGCACCGTCATGTGCGGGAAGAGGTTGTACGCCTGGAAGACGACGCCTATCCGGCGGCGTACCGCATCGGGGTCGGCCCGCGGGTCGGTGATCTCCTCGCCGTCGAGGAAGATCGCCCCGTCGTCGATCTCCTCCAGCAGATTCGCGCATCGCAGCAGCGTCGACTTGCCCGAGCCGGAGGCGCCGATCAGCGCGGTCACGGTGTGCGTCGCGACATCGAGCGTTACGTCCCGCAGCACGACATGGTCCCGGCCGAAGGTCTTGCGTACGGATTGCGACCACATGACATCCGGACGGCCGGTGTGGCTGCCGCCCCGCTGATCGAACGACATGCGCTTGCCGGTCCGGAGTTCGGTGACCCGCTCGGTAGCCGTTGTCGCGGATCTTTCTTCACCTCGTCGCCCGGACGCCGGCTTGGCGGTGACATGGACGTACTGCCGGGTCCGGTCGGCCCTGCTGATGGTGAGACAGCCGTACGCTCCGTTGTTCCAGGCGCCCGGCTGCATTCCGCCGTACATATGGCCGCCGCCCTCTCGCCCCAGGCGGCGTAGCAGAGTCGCAAGGCCACGCGAACCAGGGCCCGGGGCGGCGTATCGGCAGGCAGCTCGCGGCGCCGACCTGGCCCGGTCAGTGCGGACACAAGGGTCTGGACTGGCGCGGAGAAGTCCTTACGGACCTGTGACGGCACGGCGTGCGACGGCGATCAGCGGGGTTCCGGGTCGTAGCGTCGCCAGTATGCGTGTACTCGTCACAGGAGGCGCGGGCTTCATCGGCTCGCAGGTCGTCACGGCGCTCGCCGCCCGCGGCCATGACCCGGTCGTACTCGACGCCCTGCTCCCGGCGGCCCATCCGGAACCCCCGCCGCTGTCGGAGGCCGAGTGGATCCTCGGGGACGTGCGGGACCGGACACTGCTGTCGCCGGCGCTGCGCGGCGTGGACGCGGTCTGCCATCAGGCCGCGATGGTCGGGCTCGGCAAGGACTTCGCGGACGCACCGGAGTACGTCGGCTGCAATGACCTGGGCACGGCGGTGCTCCTTGCGGCGATGGCCGAGGCGGGCGTGCCCGATCTGGTGCTCGCCGGTTCCATGGTCGTCTACGGCGAGGGCCGCTACGACTGCCGGCTGCACGGCCGGGTGCGGCCAGGCCCGCGCGCCGCCGCCGACCTCGCGTCCGGCCGCTTCGAGCCGCTGTGCCCCGAGTGCGGCGCGGAGTTGGCGTCGGGTCTGGTGGGCGAGGACGCGCCGATGGACCCGCGCAATGTGTACGCGACGACGAAACTGGCCCAGGAGCACCTGGCCGCGGCGTGGGCCAGAGCGACGGGCGGCCGGGCGGTGGCCCTGCGCTACCACAATGTGTACGGGCCGGGGATGCCGCGCGACACCCCGTACGCCGGGGTGGCCTCCTTCTTCCGTTCCGCGCTGCAACGGGGCGAGCCGCCACGGGTCTTCGAGGACGGGCGGCAGCGGCGGGACTTCGTCCATGTCCGGGATGTCGCGGACGCGAACGCGATCGCGCTGGAAGCGGTGCGCGGCCGCGAGCCGGGCGTGCTCACCGCGTACAACACCGGCAGCGGGACACCGCACACGGTGGGCGAGATGGCCGACGCGCTCGCCTCGGCCCACGGCGGTCCGGCGCCGGTGGTCACCGGGGAGTTCCGTCTTGGCGATGTCCGGCACATTACCGCGGACTCGCGGCGGCTGCGGGCGGAGCTGGGCTGGAAGGCGCGGGTCGGTTTCGCGGAGGGCATGGCCCAGTTCGCGGCGAGCGACCTGCGGGGTGCGGCGTCATGAGGGTGGATGTGGTTCTGCCGTGTCTGGACGAGGCCGAGGCGCTGCCGTGGGTGCTGGAGCGGATCCCGCCGGGCTGGCGCGCGATCGTCGTGGACAACGGCTCGACGGACGGCTCGGCCGTGATCGCCCGCGGACTCGGCGCGAGCGTGGTGCACGAGGAGCGGCGCGGCTTCGGGGCAGCGTGCCATGCGGGACTGCTCGCCGCGGAGGCGGAGTATGTGTGCTTCTGCGACTGTGACGCCTCGCTGGACCCGGGGCTGCTGACCGGATTCGTACGCCAACTGATCGACGGTGAGGCCGACTTGGTGCTGGGACGACGGCGCCCGCAGGGCCGGGGCGCCTGGCCGCCGCACGCCCGCGCGGGAAATCTGGCGCTGGCACGGATGCTGCGCCGCCGAACCGGCCTGCGGCTGCGCGACCTGGGACCGATGCGTGCGGCGCGCCGCGAGGAGTTGCTGGCCCTGGACCTGACGGACCGGCGCAGCGGCTACCCGCTCCAGATGGTGGTCCGCGCGGCGGACGCGGGCTGGCGGGTGACGGAGGGGGACGTCCCGTATCTGCCGAGATCGGGAAAGTCGAAGGTGACGGGCACATGGCGGGGCACCTGGCAGGCGGTCAGGGACATGCGGGCAGTGCTGTCGGAGCGCCCGATGAGCGAGGTCGCGGGTGGGGTGCGATGACGGCCCGACACGCCCCCGGCACGCTCGTCGTCATCGCCAAGGCCCCCGTCGCCGGGCGGGTCAAGACACGGCTTTGTCCCGCCTACTCGCCCGCGGAGGCCGCCCGGCTCGCCGAGGCCGCGCTCCGGGACACCCTGGACGTCGTGCTCACCACTCCCGTACGCCGTCGGCTTCTCGTGCTCGACGGTGCGCGCGGCGACTGGCTGCCGGCCGGGTTCGAGGTCGTGCCGCAGTGTGCGGGCGGGCTCGATGTGCGGCTGGCCCAGGCCTTCGGGCTCTGTACGGGGCCCACGCTGCTGGTCGGTATGGACACTCCGCAGATCACCGCTGAACTCCTCACCACAGGACTGGAGTTGGCTGCGGGAGAGGCCTCGTTCGGACCGGCCGTCGACGGCGGGTTCTGGGCGCTCGGGATGGCCGAGCCCGATCCCGCGCTGTTGCGGGGAGTGCCGATGTCCGTGCCCGAGACCGGGGCGGTCCAGCGGCACCGGCTGGACCGGGCCGGACTGAGCGTGCGCGAGCTGCCGCTCCTGCGTGATGTCGACACCGCGGCGGACGCACGCCTGGTCGCGGCGGAGGCACCGGGCACCGGGTTCGCCATGGCGCTGGCCGCGCTCGCCGGGACAGGGGTGCGATGACCGCCCCCGCCTGGCAGGCCGATCCGTACACCGACGCTCTGCGCACCGGCCGGGGCCCGCTGTTCCTGCGCCGTCTGGACGGCTGGCTGCTGCCCCTGGAGGTCGAACGCTGGTGTGCCGCGCCGGACGCCGCCGATCTGACCGTGCTCGGGCGGTGCCGGGGCGCGGTGCTCGACATCGGCTGCGGTCCCGGCAGGCTCGTCGCCGCGCTGGCCGCGCTGGGCAGGCCGACACTCGGCATCGATGTGAGCCCCGAAGCGGTGGCCCGCACCCTGCGCACGGGCGGCAGCGCGCTGCACCGTTCGGTCTTCGATCCGCTTCCCCGTGAGGGGAGTTGGGGAACCGCCCTGCTCATCGACGGCAACATAGGCATCGGCGGCGACCCGCACGCCCTGCTCGCCCGCGTCGCGCGCCTGGTCGCCGAGGACGGTGTGCTGCTCGCCGAGACGGCCCCGCTCGATGTGGACGAGCGCGTGCAGGTGCGGGTCTTCGACGGCGGACGTGCGCAGGGCTCGGCCTTCCCCTGGGCGCGTGTCGGCACCCCCGCGCTGCTCGACTACGCGCGATCCACCGGCTGGGAGGTCCCGGCGGCCGAGCGGTGGACGGTGGCCGGGCGCACCTTCGTCGCGCTGCGCCGCGCCTGATCCACAAGACGTGCCCAGAAGGTGCTCGGGCCGCGCCGCCGCGCCGTGGTGAACACGGGCGGCTGACCGGCCGGTACCGGCTGCACCTCCTGGTCGACGTCGCCCTGCCACAGCAGCACCCCGCGCCGCCGCTCCCAACGGGCCGCCCGTTCGGCCCGCATCAGCGGGTCGACGGCCCAGAAGAGGTTGAAGACCGCGGCCAGCGGTTCGAACGCGGCGAGCACCGTGGCCACCACGATCCAGAAGCCGAACATCGTGCCGTAGAACTTCAGCAGCGTGCGTCGGCCCTGCGCCGGAGCGGGCAGCGCGGTGGCGGGATCCGCGATCGGGACGGCCGCGCGGAACAGCGGAAGGTCGCCCTCCTTGAGCAGCCTGGTCGTGGAGAGCAGGCCCCATACGATCCCCCACCCCAGCATCGCGACGGGGAACCACCAGCCCGGCAATCTGACGGGTCCGTTCACGGCGATGCCCACCGCCAGGGCGATCAGCCCCGTCACCACGCACACCGAGGCGTACGCCAACTGCTTGTGGACGAATCTGACCATGGCCGCGTCCCCCGTGCTCGACCCGCCTGCCCGACCTGCCCGACTGTCCGCCAGGAACGGGCCCTCATCTGCCACTATGCCCACGCACCGGGGGACATCGACCTCCCGGCCGAGCCGTTCGCCAAAAGTTCAGCGGCGCGGAACTCTGCGCCACAGCCGTCGCGCGAGAAGCAGTACGCCGGTGAGCACCGCCACGGCCGCCAGAACGAGCAGCCAGTTGCGCAGATAGTCCAGTGGCAGCGCCGACGGGTTCGTCGGCCGCCCGGGCCGCAGCAGCACCGGCAGGGCGACCATCGTCAGACACCCGGCCACCACCAGCGCGCCGCGCACCGTGCCCCGGGCGGGGACGGCCGCGAGCAACAGGCCGATGCCGAGCACCAGCGGCGCGATGATCCCGTCGTGCAGGACGACCGCGCCCGCCAGCCACAGCGCCACGTCCTTGATCTGTCCACCTGTCGCCAGCAGCACCGCGCCGACGGCCATGAGGGCGAGGCCCAGTGCGCCCGTCACGATCCGCATCACATGACCTCCATCCTGGTGACCCATTTGGTCTGCAGCACGCCAGGGCGGTTCGGGGCGATGATGCGTGCCGGGAAGCCGTGGTCCAGCGAGAGCACCTGGCCGTTGAGGCGCAGGGCGAGCAGGGTGAGCGGATCGCGGGCGTAGTCGCTGCCCATCTCCATCACGCGGTAGGCGCCACGCTTCTCCAGCGACACCACCCGTACCGCCGCTCCGGGACGCGCTCCGGCCCGCTCCAGCAGGTCCCGTACGCGTACTCCGGTCCAGTCGGCCGACTTGCTCCAGCCCTCCACGCAGGCGATCGGCAGGGTCACCGTGTGCTGGGGCAGCGCGGTGAGCTCGTCGAGGGTGAGTTGGTAGGAGTGTCTGCCGAGCACCGTCAGCCGCCAGTGGACGCTGCTCACTCCCGCGAGGCCCGCGGCGGCCGCCGTGCGGTTGACCGGCAGTTGCTGCGGCCCATGGTCGGGATGGCGCGGTGCGAGCAGGTCGAAGCGCTTCAGCGGGGTGAACGACTGGCCGACGGTCGTCAGCGTGACCGCGCCGACCGCGGCCGCGACGCCGGTGAGCAGGGAGCGCCGGTCCGGCCCGTCCGCGGCCGGGAGTTCGAGTGTGCCGGGCGAGCGTCTGCTCCAATGCGCCCTGATCTCGGGATACTTGACCGCGATGTGCAGGACGACCGCGCCGACCAGCAGCCAGCCGACGGCGAAATGCACCGGTACGAAGGAGAACGGCCACGGGTACCACTGCACGGTGTTGAGCAGGCCGCTGAAGAGCTGGAAGACGGCGGCGGCGACGAGCACCGCCACGGAGAGCCGCTCCAGCGCATGCCGTACGGACCGCAGCGGTGGCCGGGCGAAGAGCCTGGGATAGACCGTCCACAGCTTCGCGAGCAGCAGCGGGATCGCCGCGATCCCGCTCGCCACATGCAGGCCCTGCGTCAGCCGGTAGCCCCATGTCGGACGGCTCGGCAGTACGTCCGCCAGCCAGCCCGGCGGGTGCTGCAGATAGTGGCTGGTCAGGCCGGTGACAAAGCAGACGGCGATCGCGGCGCCCAGCCAGCGGCCGAGCGAGGTGGCCGTGCGGGCGTCGTGCAGCCTGCCCGAGAAAGTGGGCGGGGCGAGGGCGGGCAGCCGGGGCAGTCGAGGCGGCCGGGGCACCCGGATTGCCTTGGGCACTCGGAACGATCGCGGCGGTCGGAGCTTCATGTGTCCATCACACCTCCGCAAGGCCCCCGCGGACGGTCGTGACACCTTACGGAATGCGGACATCAGGGGCCGGCGCACGGCCCGTCCCGGCTCAGGCTGCCACGCTGAACGTGTGATCAACCCGCGTACCCTCGCCGCCGGCGCCCTGGTGGCGGCCCTCACCGCCGTGCTCGCCCTGACCATCCGCAAGGACGGCTACTTCACCGATCCCGCCGGACTCGCCTGGTGGTACGCCGCCTGCTGGGCGCTCTTCGCGGCGGCGGCCCTCGCCGTGCGCAAAGCTCCGTTGCGCCACGCCGTGGTCCTGATCGTCGCGGGCGGTGTCACCGTCGCCGCGACCGGGCTGCTCGCTCCCCCGCGCACCAGCACCGACTCGTACCGCTACGCCTGGGACGGCAGGGTGCAGGCGGCCGGGATCTCGCCGTACGACCACGCCCCCGCCGACCCGGCGCTCGCCGGGCTGCGCGACGACTGGCTGTTTCCCACCGGGACAGGCTGCACGGGTCCGGACCGGGCGCCCGTCCCCGGCCCCGTGGGCGAGGCGCACTGCACCCGGATCAACCGGCCGCAGGTGCACACCATCTACCCGCCGGTGGCGGAGGGGTACTTTCTGCTCGTCCACGAACTCTCGCCGGACGGCGCGCGCCACAAGGCGCTGCAGACGGGCGGCGCGCTGCTGTCCCTCGCCACCACCGCGGCGCTGCTGCTCGTCCTGCGCAGACGCGGCGATCCGCGCCGTGCGGCGTACTGGGCGTGGTGTCCGATCGTGCCCATCGAGGCCGTGAACAACGCGCACGCCGATGTGCTCGGCGCGCTGCTCGCGGTCGTGGGTCTGGCGGGTGTCTGTTGGATCAGGCCGGACCAGCGAGCGGGGTCCGGCGATGAACGTTCCTTCCGTGCCCGAAGGGCTACGGGGGAGCATCGGCGACTGACGACAACGCGGCGAGGTGCCGTGCCAGGGCCCGCGAGCCCGGCAAGATCCGAAAGACACCCCCAGGGAGTGCGGCGGCGCATGGCGGGCGGGGCGCTGCTCGGCGCGGCGATCGTCACCAAGCTGCTGCCCGCCGTGGTGCTGCCGGGCGCGCTGTCCGGTGTGCGGCGGGTGCGCGATGCAGCGGCCGTGCTGCTGCCCGCGGCAGCCGTGGTGGCGGTGAGCTATCTGCCGTACGTCCTCGCCTCCGACAGCTCGGTCCTCGGTTTCCTCGGCGGCTATATGGAGGAGGAGGGGTACGACGACCCCTCGGCCGACAACCGTTTCGCGCTGCTGCGGCTGGTGCTCCCGGACGGCTGGGCTCCGGGTGCCGCGGTCCTCGTCCTGCTGGCCGTCACCGTCCACGTCATATGGCGCGGCGATCCCGAACGCCCCTGGAGCGGCGCACTGTTGGTGACCGGTACGGCATTCCTGCTGCTGACCCCGGGCTACTCCTGGTACGCGCTGCTGCTGGTCGCTCTGGTGGCGCTCGACGGGCGGTGGGAGTGGCTGGCGGTCGCGGTCGCGGGAGCCGCGAAGTACGTCGGCGTGTACATGGGCGTCAAGCCGGACGGGCTGGGCACCACGGTGTACGCGGTCGCGGCCGGCGCGGTGCTCGCCGGCCGCGTACTGCGCCGCCAGGCCCGGTAGCCCAGGAAGCCGGGTCGGCGACGCCTCCGATGTCACCACTCGCCCGTACAACGACAACGTCGGTTCCCAGGACCACAACCAGGTCCCGGAAACCGACGTCACGAAGCGCAGCAGCGGCTCAGGGCAATTGGCGCCCCATCTTCGCCGACCGCCGATTGTGCTCCTTGGTGTCCCGCCACTCTTCCAGCAGGGTGCGGACCAGATGCACGAGTTGCCCGAGTCGATCAGGGTCGGGGGCGGGGGAGGTGAACACATCCGCAAAGGACTTGTCGTCCCACGGAGAGTGAACACCCAACGCTCGTCCTGATGGCCTTGACGCACCACCGTGAGCCGGTATGTCAATGTCACGCTGCGGTCCGAGTGATGGTCGACCGAGGCCGGCCGCACGGGGGAACCTCATGGCCAACTCGGCTGTCTTTACGGCCCGTTGGGCACCGCCCTACGCTCCGTCCCCATGACCTCACCCGGCACACGCTTACGAAGAGCAGCCGCGCTCGCCACCGCGGGCGCGCTGCTCACCACCGGCCTGCTGGCCGCCACCCCCGCGACGGCGGCCGACACCCCCGTCACCGAGGCCGCCACGGTGGTGCCCGTCCAGACCACAGGCGCCGCCGACAAGCGCTTCAACATCATCGTCCTCGGCGACGGCTACACCGCCGAGGAGATGCCGGCCTTCCGCGCCGACGTCGACAAACATCTCAATGTGCTCTGGTCCACCGAGCCCTTCGCCTCCTACCGCTCCTACGTCAACGTCTGGGCGGTGGAGGTCCCTTCGGCCGAGTCCGGCGTGGACTGCGACCCGTCACTGGACTCACCGCGCCGTGACACCGCCCTGGGCATGGGTTTCTGGGGCGGCTGCGAGGCGAACAGCGTGCGGCGCCTGCTCACCGTCGACAGCACCTCGGCGACCGCTCTCGCCGATCTCGTCCCCGGCTCCACGAGCGCCAACCGGCAGATCGTGGCGCTCGCCAACAGCGACACCTACGGCGGCGCGGGCGGCACCTTCGCCACGGCGTCCGGCGGCAATGCGCTCTCCTCGCTGATCACTCCGCACGAGATCGGCCACTCGCTGGGCAAACTCCAGGACGAGTACGACTACTACGCCCGGGGCGTCCCCGGAGACGCCTACGACGGCGGAGAGCCTTCCTCCGTCCACCACACCCTGCTCACCGAGGAGCAGATGAAGCGGCAGCGGGCCAAGTGGTGGCGCTGGCTGGGTGAGAAGAGCGAGTCCGGCGGGGTCATCGGCGCCTTCGAGGGCGGGATGTACAGCACCAAGGGGGTCTGGCGGCCCAGCAAGCACTCGATCATGAAGACCCTCGGCTACGCCTTCGACCAGGTCGGGCGTGAGGTCATGGTCCAGAAGATCTCCGCCAAGGTGAATCTCGTGCAGGACCACACCCCCAACACCGCAGCGATCGGCGACGACCGCACCGTGTGGGTGGACACCCTGCATCCGGTGGGCGGTGAGCTCGATCTCGTATGGTGGCTCGACGGCCGTCCGCTGCCTCTCGCCGACGGTGCCCGCACGCTGGATCTGCGCCGGCTCCAACTCTCCCCCGGCACGCACTCGCTGACGGCGACCGTCACCGATCCCACGCCATTCGTGCGTGACCCCGCGATCCGTACGTCGGCCGCACTGACGCGCACCGTCTCCTGGAGTGTGGACACGGCCCTCACGACCCCTCGGGAGCCGGTCCGGGCCGCGTTCACCAGTCACACCGACACCAAGGCCCCGCTGGGCGCGGCGTCGGTCGTGTACGCCGACACCACCCACCCCGTCGACCGGACCCCGGCGGTCCGCTGGACGCTCGACGGGCGGCCGGTGGCGAACCCCGGCAACGACCGCGATCTCGATCTGGGCGCGCTGCGGCTGCGTCCCGGCACCCACACCCTTGCGGCCCGGATCGCGGGCTCCGGACTCATGCTGACCTGGACGGTCGACGCCACACCGGCAGCGGGTGCGTACGCGCTGTCGAAGCCGCTGCGCACGGTGGAACGGCCGGGCAGGCCGGTGGAGTACGTCTACGACGGGCCGTTCACGATGAAGCTGACGGCACGCGACAACGAGGGCCGCTCCGTGGTCGCGCAGTTCCGGGTCGACGGCGACGGCTGGCAGACGTACTACGGCTGGCCGACCGACGCGGACGCGCCGTACCGCTTCACCCCCGGCGGCACAGTGATCGACAACCTCGTCTACGGCAAGCTGGGCAGGACGCGCGCGGTTCCGTGGGACGACGCCACTCCCGACTACGGCACCCACACGATCGAGTACCGGACGATCGACTCGGCCGGCAATGTCTCGGCGTCCCAGTCCTTCCTGGCGACGCTGCTCCCGCCGCCGGCCGCGACCGGCTGAACGGCCAGGCCCTGCCGACGGCACGCGTACGGCGGAACCGGATCACCGCTCGCGGTCTGCGTCCCGCGCCCGACAGAGGGCGCGGGGTCAGGCCGCGTCCGCCGAGCCCTCGGGCAGCAGGAAGTCCGCCTGCCCGGACTTGGCCCCCTCGATGAACGCAGCGATCTCGTTGGGGGTGTAGATCAGCGCGGGGCCGTCCGGGTCCGCGGACTGACGTACGGCGACCCGGCCGTCGGCAAGCTTCATGGTCTCGAAGCAGTTTCCGCCGTTGCCGCCGCTCCACGGCTTGCGCCAGCCCTCGTCGCCCAGCTCGGCGGCCGGCATGCCGTTGTAGATGTGGTCCATTCACAGCTCCTTGCGGAGATCCCTGAGGATCTCCTTCGTGCGTTGCGCAGTCGCGGCCTGAGCCGCCATGCGGTCCAGAACCTCCAGATGCGAGGCGACCTCGGGACGCGCGTCGAGATAGACCGCGCCGGTCAGATACTCGCTGTAGACCATGTCCGGGAGCTCGGGGACGGCGAACCGGAACAGCACGAACGGCCCATAGGTGCCGGGGTGGTGTCCGGTCGCGAACTCCGCGATCTGCAGGGTGACATGGGGCAGCTGGGCGCCTTCGAGCAGTTTGTCGATCTGTGCTCGCATGACGCCCGGGCTGCCGACGGGTCGGCGGAACACCGTCTCGTCCATGATCACCCAGAACTTGGGTGCGTCGGGGCTGGTGAGCAGGGCCTGGCGTTCCATCCGAAGCGCCACATGGCGATCGATGTCGGCCGGATCGGTCTGTCCGACGGCTCCGCCGAGCATGATCGCCCGGGCGTAGTCCTCGGTCTGCAGCAGACCTGGCACAAAGTGCGGCTCATAGGCGCGGATGAGGCCGGCCGCGCCCTCCAGGCTGACGTACATGCTGAACCAGCCCGGCAGAACATCGTGAAAGCGCTGCCACCAACCGGGCTTATTGGCCTCTTCAGCCAGCTCGATAAAACCGCGGGCCTCGTCGTCGGTGATCCCGTACGCATTCAGCAGCAGCTGAACATAAGGGATCTTCAGCGCAACCTCGGCGGTTTCCATCCGGCGGATGGTGCCTGCGGCCACGCGAAGCACCCGTGCCGCTTCTTCGCGCCTGAGTCCGGCTCGCTCCCGCAGATCCTGCAGGCGCTTGCCCAGAACTACCTGACCCACGGTGGGGGCGGACCGCGGTTCACTCACTTCGAGACCTCCCCACGTGCTGTTGCGAGCAGTGTGCCACGCCCCTGCCACGATGAATACGACCACTCTGACTTTTTCAGAGTGACCCTTGCCAAGGTGTCCATTGCAGCGGGACAGTGGTCGTTGTGAACCGTGACGCGCTCACCGCCCAGCTCGTGGACCCATGCTCGGGGGCCGACCACCGCCGGTATGGCTTCGAGTTGCCCGCGCGCGCCGAATTCGTCGCCAGAGCCAGAAAGCTCGCGCGCGAGCGGCTCCGCTGCTGGCACATAGGCGGGGATCTGCACGACACGGCGATGCTCGTCGTCTCCGAGCTGGTCACCAACGCGGTCGTGCACACCGATGGCCACCTGTTGGCCTGCGAACTGCTCAACGGCCCCGAGCACTTGCGCATCACCGTGCAGGACCAGGGCTCCTCGCCCGCGGAGCCTCATGTGTGCCACGGCATCGAGGAGGAACGCGGACGCGGGCTGCTGCTGGTCGAGGCGGTGAGCAGCGCGTGGGGCGCGTACCACGCGAAGCACGGTTCGGGCCGCGTCGTCTGGGCGGAACTGCAGCGCTCGGAAGCTGCGTACGGAGCGGAATTTCGAGCGGACTTTCCGTACGGCGCGGAGAGGCCGTGCTGAAGAACCTGGCGGTGCTCCTCGCACGGAGCCGCCGCCACGAGAGCGAGTCCCGGATGACCCGGCTCGTCCTCCCGTCCCCGCTGTCGGCCGATCTGGGCTGCGACGCCGTGGGCGTGCCCGCACGATACGGCTTCCGGCTGCTCGGCCGACTGCCGCGGCACGGCTGCGTCTTCGCCGACGCCGGCTGGTGGTGGTGGATCGTGCCCGCGGGCTCCGACCAGGAGCTGACCTGGCCGCTGCCGTCGCACTACGCCCGCGGGGCGTACGTACCGGCGACCAGGCCCCGGCTGATCCGCCGACTCGACGACACCAGCCCCTACACCCCGCCGATTCCGCTCTATCTGATGGCCTGCCAGCTCACCGGAACCACTCCCCGGTGGCCGGTGGGCGTCGGCAGTGCGCGCGGCGCGTGAGCTGACCGGAGTGCAGCCCTGGCACCCTCCACGGGGACCGGGCGGCTAGTCTTCCGAGCATGTCAGAAGCCAATTCGAGCCCGGATCGGCAGGGGCTCACACCACGTCAGGCACGCCACGTACGGATTGCTCTCTCCGCGGTCATCATGATCGCCGTGGGGGTCACTCTCGTACTGCGGCTCGGCAGCACCCACTCGGTGCTGACCATGGGCTTCTACGGCTTCGCACTGATCCTCTCCGGCAGCGCGCTGGTCCTCAGCCGACAGGGGCGCACTCGGGTGGCCACCGCGGTGCTGGGTGTCTGTGTCGCGGTGGCACTCGTGGCGGAATGGGCCATCGATTCGATGCGCTGAGGCGGGCGGAACGCGAACGGGGATAGGTCAGGCCCCCGCCCGGGGGATAGGCGGGGGCCTGGTCTTGGGGGTTGATCAGCTGCTGCTCGGGGGCACCGGTCAGTAGCGGTAGTGGTCGGACTTGTACGGGCCTTCGACCTCGACACCGATGTAGGCGGCCTGCTCCGGGCGCAGTTCGGTCAGCTTCACGCCGAGCGCGTCCAGGTGGAGCCGGGCGACCTTCTCGTCCAGGTGCTTGGGCAGCACATAGACGTCGGTCGGGTACTCCTCGGGCTTGGTGAACAGCTCGATCTGGGCCAGCGTCTGGTCCGCGAAGCTGTTCGACATCACGAACGAGGGGTGACCGGTCGCGTTGCCCAGGTTCAGCAGACGGCCCTCGGACAGCACGATCAGGACCTTGCCGTCGGGGAAGGTCCAGGTGTGCACCTGCGGCTTGACCTCGTCCTTGACGATGCCCGCGATCTGCGCCAGACCGGCCATGTCGATCTCGTTGTCGAAGTGGCCGATATTGCCCACGATCGCCTGGTGCTTCATCCTGGCCATGTCCGCGGCCATGATGATGTCCTTGTTCCCCGTGGTCGTCACGAAGATGTCGGCCTTGTCCACGACCTCGTCCAGCGTGGTCACCTGGTAACCGTCCATCGCCGCCTGCAGCGCGCAGATCGGGTCGATCTCCGTGACGATCACCCGCGCGCCCTGACCACGCAGCGACTCCGCGCAGCCCTTGCCCACATCGCCATAACCGCACACCACCGCGGTCTTGCCACCGATCAGCACATCGGTGGCCCGGTTGATGCCGTCGATCAGCGAGTGACGGCAGCCGTACTTGTTGTCGAACTTCGACTTGGTGACAGCATCGTTCACATTGATCGCCGGGAACAGCAGAGTGCCGTCCCGGTGCATCTCGTACAACCGGTGCACACCCGTCGTGGTCTCCTCCGTCACACCACGGATCTCCGAGGCCAGTTCGGACCACTTGATGGTGGAGCGGTTCAGCAGCTCCAGGACGATACGGAATTCCTCGTTGTCCGCCGTGGAGGGGTCGGGAACCTTGCCCGCCTTCTCGAACTCGACGCCCTTGTGCACCAGGAGCGTGGCGTCACCGCCGTCGTCCAGGATCATGTTCGGGCCGAGGTACGAGGACCGACCATCAGACGCAGCCGGGCCGCCGGTGGGGGTGTTGGGCCAGGTCAGCGCCTGCTCCGTGCACCACCAGTACTCCTCCAGTGTCTCGCCCTTCCAGGCGAAGACCGGGATCCCGGCTGCCGCGATCGCCGCGGCCGCGTGGTCCTGGGTGGAGAAGATGTTGCAGGACGCCCAGCGCACCTCGGCACCGAGGGCGACCAGGGTCTCGATCAGCACGGCCGTCTGCACGGTCATGTGCAGCGAACCGGTGATCCGGGCGCCGGCGAGCGGCTTGGTGGCGGCGTACTCCTTGCGGATCGACATCAGACCGGGCATCTCGTGCTCGGCGAGCGTGATCTCCTTGCGACCGAACTCCGCGAGGGAAAGGTCGGCCACCTTGAAGTCAGTGGCGGACTGAGAGGGCATGGGTACTCCTCGTCTTCGTGACGCCCCGGTGTATCTCCACCGTCGCAGGCGATCGGTTCAGGGTGATGTAGTGCAGTCCCGGAGCGCCTTCGTCGAGCAGTCGCTCCGCCATCGCGATCGCATGGTCGACACCGATCCGATGAGCTTCCTGCGGCTTGTCCCGGGCGGCGAACAGCCGCCTGGCCAGGTCGTCCGGAAAGGCCGCGTTGCTGAGTTCGGCGAAGCGCCTGATCTGCCGGTAGTCGGTGGCCGGCATGATCTCGGGGATGATCGGGGTGTCGCACCCCGCCGCCGCGGCCCGATCGCGCAGCCGCAGGTAGTACTCCACGTCGAAGAACATCTGGGTGATCGCGTAGTCGGCGCCCGCACGGCACTTGGCCGCGAAGTGCCTGATGTCGCTGTCCCAGTCCGGGGAGCGGGGGTGACGCTCGGGGAAGGCGGCGACGCCGACACTGAAGTCCCCCAGTTCCCTGATGAGTTCGACGAGTTCGATGGCGTACGTCAGTCCCTGCGGATGGGACACCCAGGCACCCTGCGGATCGCCGGGCGGGTCGCCGCGCAGGGCGAGTACGTCGCGGATGCCGGCGTCCGCGTACTGGCCGATAATGTGCCGCAGTTCGGCCACCGAGTGCCCGACGGCCGTCAGATGGGCGACCGGGCGCAGGGTGGTCTGTGCGGCGATCCTCTTCGTCACGGCAACGGTGCGGTCCCGGGAGGATCCCCCCGCTCCGTACGTCACCGAGACGAAGACCGGCGACAGGGATTCGATACGGCGGATCGCGTCCCACAGGCGCTCTTCGCCGGCGTCGGTCTTGGGCGGGAAGAACTCGAAGGAGTACGACCGCTCCCCCGCCGCGAGCACATCTCGCAGAGTCCTCACAGCCGGGCCCTTCCCGCGTTGAAGTACTGCGCCTGGGGGTGGTGGAGGACGATCGCGTCGGTGGACTGCTCGGGGTGGAGCTGGAACTCCTCCGACAGCTGGACACCGATCCGCTCCGGTTCGAGGAGCGACGCGATCTTGGCGCGATCCTCCAGGTCCGGGCACGCACCGTAACCGAGCGAGAACCGCGCGCCCCGGTACTTCAGCGCGAACATGTCTTCCACATCGGCCGGGTCCTCGCCCGCGAAGCCGAGCTCTGCGCGCACCCGGGCGTGCCAGTACTCGGCCAGCGCCTCCGCCAACTGCACGGAGAGCCCGTGCAGTTCGAGATAGTCGCGGTACGAGTCCGACTCGAAGAGCTCGGCGGTGGCTTCACCGATCTTCGAGCCGACCGTGACGATCTGCAGACCCACCACATCGGTCTCGCCGGACTCTTCGGGGCGGAAGAAGTCGGCGAGGCAGAGCCGACGGCCACGGCGCTGGCGGGGGAAGGAGAAGCGGGTGCGCTCGGAGCCGTCCTCGTTGAGCAGGATCAGGTCGTCGCCCTTGGACACGCAGGGGAAGTAGCCGTAGACCACGGCGGCTTCCAGGAGATTGCGCGTGTGCAGCTGGTCCAGCCAGCCGCGCAGCCGCGGCCGGCCCTCCCTCTCCACCAGCTCCTCATAGGTCGGGCCGTCGCCGGCCCGGGCCTGCTTCAGTCCCCACTGGCCCTTGAACAGCGCGCCCTCGTCCAGCCAGGACGCGTACTCCTTGAGCTGGATACCCTTGATCACCCGGGTGCCCCAGAACGGCGGCTCGGGAATCGGATTGTCGATCGCCACATCGGAACGGGCCGCGCCCTCGGGCTCGGTGACTTCAAGGACGGGGGTGTCACGCTTGGCCACCCGGCGCTGCTTGAGTTCGGGCAGGACGGCCCCGGGGAGGCCGCGCTTCACGGCGATCAGGGCGTCCATCAGGCGCAGGCCCTCGAAGGCGTCGCGGGCGTAGCGGACCTCGCCCTCGTAGATCTCGTGCAGGTCCTGCTCGACATACGCCCGGGTCAGCGCAGCCCCGCCCAGGATCACCGGGTAGTCGGCGGCCATCTTGCGCTGGTTGAGCTCCTCCAGGTTCTCCTTCATGATCACCGTGGACTTCACCAGCAGACCCGACATCCCGATCACATCGGCCCGGTGCTCCTCGGCCGCCTCCAGGATCGCCGACACCGGCTGCTTGATACCCAGATTCACCACGTTGTAGCCGTTGTTGGACAGAATGATGTCGACCAGGTTCTTGCCGATGTCATGGACGTCACCACGCACCGTGGCCAGCACAATCGTGCCCTTGCCCGACCCACCCGACGATGAATCAGTCGACTTCTCCATGTGCGGCTCCAGATAGGCCACCGCGTTCTTCATCACCTCGGCCGACTGCAGCACGAACGGCAGCTGCATCTGGCCGGAACCGAACAGCTCACCGACAACCTTCATACCCTCGAGCAGGACGTCGTTGACGATCTCCAGAGCGGGACGTGTGGTCAGCGCTTCGTCCAGATCCTGTTCCAGGCCGTTCTTCTCGCCGTCGATGATGCGCCGCTTGAGGCGTTCCTCCAGCGGCAGGGCAAGGAGTTCCTGTGCCTTGCCCGCCTTCATCGACTTGGTGTCGACGCCCTCGAAGAGTTCGAGGAACTTCTGGAGCGGGTCATAGCCTTCGGCACGCCGGTCGTGGATCAGATCCAGCGCGACCTTGACCTGCTCCTCCTCCAGCCGGGCGATGGGCAGGATCTTGGACGCGTGCACGATCGCCGAATCCAGGCCGGCCTTCACACACTCGTCCAGGAACACGGAGTTCAGCACGATCCGTGCGGCCGGGTTCAGACCGAAGGAGATGTTCGACAGACCCAGCGTGGTCTGCACATCGGGATGCCGCCGCTTCAGCTCACGGATGGCCTCGATGGTGGCGATGCCGTCCTTGCGGGACTCCTCCTGGCCGGTGCAGATCGTGAACGTCAGCGTGTCGATAAGGATGTCCGACTCGTGGATTCCCCAGTTCCCTGTGAGGTCCGCGATGATCCGCTCGGCGATGGCGACCTTGTTCTCGACCGTACGGGCCTGGCCCTCCTCGTCGATGGTGAGCGCCATCAGCGCGGCGCCGTGCTCACAGGCCAGGGCAGTCACCTTCGCGAACCGCGACTCGGGGCCGTCTCCGTCCTCGTAGTTGACGGAGTTGATGACCGCGCGGCCGCCGAGCTTCTCCAACCCGGCCCGGATGACATCGACTTCGGTGGAGTCCAGCACGATCGGCAGAGTCGACGCGGTGGCGAAACGCCCGGCCAGCTCCGCCATGTCCGCCACACCGTCCCGGCCGACATAGTCCACACAGAGATCCAGCAGATGCGCGCCCTCGCGGATCTGGTCGCGCGCCATCTCCACACAGTCGTCCCAGCGGCCGTCCAGCATGGCCTCACGGAACTTCTTCGACCCATTCGCGTTCGTCCGCTCACCGATCGCGAGATACGACGTGTCCTGGCGGAACGGCACCGTCTGATACAGCGACGCCGCACCGGGCTCCGGCCGCGGCTCGCGCTCGGTCGGAGTCAGATCGCGTACGCGCTCCACGACCTGGCGCAGATGCTCCGGCGTCGTACCACAGCAGCCACCGACCAGCGACAGACCGTGCTCACGTACGAACGCCTCATGGGCGTCGGCCAGTTCGGCGGGGCTGAGCGGGTAGTGCGCGCCGTCCTTGCCCAGCACCGGCAGGCCGGCGTTGGGCATGGCCGACACCCTGGTCCGCGCATGGCGGGCCAGATAGCGCAGGTGTTCATTCATTTCCGCCGGACCGGTCGCGCAGTTCAGCCCGATCATGTCGATGCCCAGCGGCTCCAGCGCGGTCAGCGCCGCCCCGATCTCCGAGCCCAGCAGCATCGTCCCCGTCGTCTCGACCGTCACCGAGCACAGCAGCGGAAGGTTCGCTCCCGTCCGGTCCAGGGCCCGGCGGGCGCCCAGGACCGCCGCCTTGGTCTGCAGCAGATCCTGGGTCGTCTCCACCAGGAGCGCATCCGCGCCGCCCGCGATCATGCCCTCGGCGTTCTGCTGATAGGCATCGCGCAGCGTGACGTACGGGGCGTGGCCCAGGGTCGGCAGCTTGGTACCGGGCCCCATCGAGCCCAGCACCCAGCGCTGCTGCCCGGTCGACGCGGTGAACTCGTCGGCGACCTCACGCGCGATCCGCGCGCCCGCCTCCGACAGCTCGTACACCCGCTCAGGAATGTCGTACTCCCCCAGCGCGGCGAAGTTCGCGCCGAACGTATTCGTCTCGACGCAGTCCACGCCGACCTCGAAATAGGCCTCGTGGACCGCCCGCACGATGTCCGGACGCGTCACATTCAGGATTTCGTTGCAGCCCTCGAGGTTCTCGAAGTCCTCCATCGACGGATCCTGCGCCTGGAGCATGGTGCCCATGGCCCCGTCCGCCACCACCACACGGGTGGCAAAGGCCTCGCGCAGGGCGTCGGCACGGGTCCCGCTCATCCCAGTGCCGCCACGTGCGGAGCCAGCTCGGCGGCGGCATCTTCTCCGTAGGTGGCACGGATGCGTGCCAGCAGCTCGCCGCCGTTCAGCTCGGACGGCTGCGGGCCCGTGGTTTCCAGCACGGTCGTGGCCAGTGCGCTGCCCAGATGGGCCGCGCTCTGAAGGCCCAGGCCCCAGGCGGTCGCCGCGAGGAAGCCCGCCCGGAAGGCGTCACCGGCACCGGTCGGCTCAAGGGTCCCGTTCGGCGGCACCGCCGGCACCTCGACGGGCCGCAGCCCGGCGCGTGCGATGTGGACGCCGTCCGCGCCCCGGGTGGTGACCCAGGTGCCGACCCGGCCCAGGATCTGCTGCTCGGTCCAGCCCGTCTTCTCCTGGATGAGCACGCTCTCGTACTCATTGGTGAACAGATAGGCGGGATGGGCGAGCAGTTCGCGCACATCGTCGCGTTGCAGGAAGGCGAGTTGCTGGGACGGGTCGGCGGCGAAGGCCAGTCCCAGGCTGTTGCACTCCCGGGTGTGGCGGATCATCGCGCCGGGGTCATTGGGCGAGATCACCACCAGGTCAAGACCGCCGGCCCGGTCCCGCGCCGGGGCCAACTCGATGGTGCGGGCTTCGCTCATGGCTCCGGGATAGAAGGAGCCGATCTGGTTGTTGTCGGCGTCGGTCGTGCACACGAAGCGCGCGGTGTGCAGCGTCTCGCTGATGTGCACCGAGTCGGTGTCGACGCCGTTCTCCTTGAGCCAGATCTGGTAGTCGGCGAAGTCCGCGCCCACCGCTCCGACGAGATAGGGGCCGATGCCGAGCCGTCCGAGGCCGAAGGCGATGTTCGCGGCGACGCCGCCGCGCCGGATGTCCAGCTCTTCGACGAGGAAGGAGAGCGAGACCTTGTCGAGGCTGCCGGCGATCAACTGCTCGGTGAACCGGCCGGGAAAGACCATCAGGTGGTCCGTTGCGATCGAACCAGTTACGGCTATGCGCACGGTCACTGCTCCTTGGCTCGTGTGGCTCGTGTGGCTCGGTTTGGCTCAGTCGGCGATGGCTGCCTGGCGCAGTTTCTCCGCGCGGTCGGTGGACTCCCAGGTGAAGTCGGGGAGGTCGCGGCCGAAGTGGCCGTACGCGGCGGTCTGGGCGTAGATGGGACGCAGCAGGTCGAGGTCGCGGATGATCGCCGCCGGGCGCAGGTCGAAGACCTCGTCGATGGCCCGCTGGATGTCCGGCACGGGCACGGTCTCGGTGCCGAAGGTCTCCACGAAGAGACCGACCGGCTCCGCCTTGCCGATCGCGTAGGCGACCTGGACCTCGCAGCGGTGCGCGAGACCGGCGGCGACCACGTTCTTGGCGACCCAGCGCATCGCATACGCGGCGCTGCGGTCCACCTTGGACGGGTCCTTGCCGGAGAAGGCGCCGCCGCCGTGGCGGGACATGCCGCCGTAGGTGTCGATGATGATCTTGCGGCCGGTCAGGCCGGCGTCGCCGACCGGGCCGCCGATCTCGAACCGGCCGGTCGGGTTGACCAGCAGCCGGTAGCCCTCGGTGCGCAGCTGTACGCCGTCCTCGATGAGCTCCTGGAGCACGGGGCGTACGACGCAGTCGCGGATGTCCGGGATCAGCAGCGAGTCCAGGTCGATGCCGGGCGCGTGCTGCGAGGAGACGACCACGGTGTCGAGACGGACGGCTGTGTCGCCGTCGTACTCGATGGTGACCTGCGTCTTGCCGTCGGGCCGCAGATAGGGGACGGTGCCGTTCTTGCGGACCTCGGTGAGGCGCTTGGCGAGCCGGTGGGCGAGCGTGATCGGGAGCGGCATCAGCTCGGGCGTCTCGTCGGAGGCGTAGCCGAACATCAGGCCCTGGTCGCCGGCGCCCTGCTCGCTGAGCGCGTCACCTTCTTCACCTGTGGCGGACCCCTCGACGCGCTTCTCGTAGGCGGTGTTGACGCCCTGCGCGATGTCGGGTGACTGGGCGCCGATGGAGACCGAGACGCCGCAGGAGGCGCCGTCGAATCCCTTCGCCGACGAGTCGTAGCCGATCTTGAGCACCGTCTCCCGGACCAGGCTCTGGATGTCGGCGTACGCATTGGTGGTGACCTCTCCGGCCAGGTGAACCTGGCCTGTGGTGATCAGCGTCTCGACGGCGACGCGCGACTTCGGGTCCTGCGCCAGCAGCGCATCGAGGACGGCGTCGCTGATCTGGTCGGCGATCTTGTCGGGATGGCCCTCGGTCACTGACTCCGAGGTGAACAGGCGAAGGGACACGAATCCTCCAAATGCCGGGCGTGGTCGCCGCGTTGACGTGCTGTCCTTGGGTGTCGCAGGTGCCGCACTGCGGTCAGGCTGCGCTCCGCCCCTGCAAGGGGGCTCGAAGGCGGCTAAACGAAGCTATTCGGCTGTCGGCTGGGCGCTGCGGGATCCGAACCACTCGATCCAGTTCATCGCGAAGAAGACATCGCCGGAGATCTTCAGCCGTCCGCTGATGAAGGCGTCCGTGCCCTTCAACTCCCCGGTGGCCAGGGCGAGAAGGTCCTGCATGTCCACCCCGATGGTCGCGTTTGGCGTGCTGGCGTCACGGGCCGATGTGCAGTGGCCGTCGGTGACGGTGACATAGCGGTGCCGCACCCCTGAGGCGGTGTTGACCTCGTAGTGGAAGATGCCGCCCCGGCCTCTGGTGCGTTCGGGGCGGAAGCACGCACGGAACCAGACGAACACCAGGTCGAGCATCCGGTCGTCGTCGTGGAGAGGGAGCTCGCCGACGAGTTCACCGGACGCCTCCGCGACCTCGGCGATGTCCCTCAGCCGCAGGTGCCGTGCATCGTCGCCGGTCACGGCCGGCCCCCCTTCCCTTTGGTGGCGGCGGTGGTGTGCTCGATGAGTACGGAGGCGTCCTTGTCGCCGTCGCCCGCGGCAACCGCGGCCGCGAAGCTCTCGCGCACCGTGCCGAGTACGGGCAGGCCCACTCCGGCCCGAGCCGCGTCCTCGATGGCCAGGCGCAGGTCCTTCTCCATCAGCGTGGAGCGGAAGAAGGCGGGCTCGTAGCTGGACTTGCGCATCAGCTCGGCGCGGAACCTCATCACGATGGAGCTGAATCCGCTGCCGGCGATGGCACCCAGGAGGCTGTCCCGGTCGAGCCCCGCCTCCACTCCGTAGGCGACGGCTTCGGCGAGGGAGGCGACCTGGGCGCCCAGCAGCAGATTGAAAATGAGCTTGATGGTGGCCGCGGTGCCCGGCGCGCCCAGGTGGACGACCTCGCTGCCGATGGTGTCGAGCAGCGGGCGGACCTCGTCGATGTCCGCCTGCTCCCCGCTGGTGTACACGCGCAGCTTGCCCTCGCGGGCCTGGAAGGGGTTGCCGACGACACAGGCCTCGACCCGGCGCAGCCCGGCGGCCGACAGCCTGGCGGCGGACGCCTTCGCATAGGCCGGGGAGACGGTTGAGGTGTCGATGACGACGGCGCCGGGGGCCAGTACGGGCACGATCTGTCCGAACAGCACGTCCTCGACGGCCGGTTCGTCGCTCAGGCTGAGCACGACGACGGACGCTCCCGCCGCTGCCTCCGCCGCGCTCGCGGCCACCGTGGCGCCCGCCTGGGCCAGTGGCGTGGTCTTGGCGGCGGTGCGGTTGTGGACGGTGAGCGCCCGGCCGGAGTCGATGAGGCTGTGCGCCATCCCGGCGCCCATGTTGCCGAGGCCAATGAACGCCACCCGGTCCCCGGTGGGGGCCGCCGTGCGCTGTGCCGGCACTTCGGCGGCGGGCGGCGCGGGCGGCAGGTCGTACACCGTCTGCGTCACCGTCATATGGCCGCCGCTGCGGTACGGCTGGAGCCTGCGCCGGTGCTCCACATGCGCCTCGCTGAGCTCGAAGGCGCGGAAGGTGGGCTCGTCCTGCCAGTCGGTGATGACGTAGTAGACGCGCTCCTCCTCGACCGAGCGCACCAGCGTCTGTCCTCGGTTGGCGGGCTGCCTGGCGATGACCGAGGCGACCTCCCACCAGCCCTTCTCGAACTCCTCCTGCACGCCCGGGAGGATCTCCATCCGCAGGATCACGCGGAACGGTGGGTTGCCGGCCATGATGTCTGCCTCCAAGCGCAAGGTCTCTTGAGGTTCGGCGCCACGGTCTCCGCCGCCGCTCAATGCCCGATCGAGGGCTGCTCCGGCCCGCTCGGTGGGCACGGCCGATCCCCGCTCAAGAGGACTTCGAGGCCGGTGCCAAAACATGGCCCGGGCACGCCACGACCCCGCCCGTCCGGTAACCGAGAAAGGAGTTCGTCTGTGACGACTCACGCTTCCCTCACGGACACGTCCAGCCCTGAGGCGCTGATCCGGATCGGCACCGCCTTCTGCACAGCAAAGATCCTGCTGAGCGCGCTTGAACTGGACCTCTTCTCCACCCTCGCCGCCGGACCCGCCACCAAGGACGAACTGGCCTCCTCGGCCGGCCTGCACCCGCGCGGCTCGGACGACTTCATCGCCGCGCTGGTCACCCTGGGTCTTGTCGAGGTGGAGGACGGCCGCTACCGCAACAGCCCGGCCGCCGACAAGTTCCTCGACCGCAACAAGCGCAGCTACGCGGGCGGTTTCCTGGAGCGCGCCAACTCGATGCTGTACCCGGCGTGGGAGAACCTCACCGCGGCACTGCAGACCGGAGAGCCCCAGGTCAAGGGCAAGGAGGGGGACATCGTCGGACAGATGGGCGACGACCCCGACCATCTGCGCCAGTTCCTCACCATGATGGACTCGCTCAACAGCCTGGTCGCCCCGAGGCTCGCCGCCGCGTTCGACTTCTCGGCGTACGAGACCTTCGTCGATGTCGGCGGCGCCCGCGGCAATCTGTCCGCGCTGCTGCTGGAGGCGCACCCCAAGCCGAAGGCGACCGTCTTCGATCTGCCGCACATGGGCTGGGCCTTCGACGAGCACATGGAGAAGCTGGGCACGAGGGACCGCATCAGCTTTGTGGGCGGCAACTTCTTCGTCGACCAGCTGCCCGAGGGCGATGTGCTGATCATGGGGCACGTCCTGCACAACTGGAACGCCGAGGAGCGCCAGG
Source organism: Streptomyces sp. CA-135486 (assembly GCF_050936555.1). Classification (NCBI taxonomy): domain Bacteria; kingdom Bacillati; phylum Actinomycetota; class Actinomycetes; order Kitasatosporales; family Streptomycetaceae; genus Streptomyces; species Streptomyces sp. CA-135486. Next base: position 2,803,163 of record NZ_JBNJMM010000002.1, on the reverse strand, counting down.
GCCTGATCGCGAAGGCGTACCAGGCCGTGCGTCCCGGCGGCGCGCTGCTGGTGTACGACCGCATGGTCGCCGACCAGCCGACCGACCTGGTCAACCTGCTGATCAGCCTGGACATGCTGCTGGTAACCCACACCGGCTCGGAGTACAGCACGGCCGACTGTGCCGCGTGGATGCGCGAGGCCGGCTTCTCGCGCTCCGAGTCCAAGGTGCTGAGCAACACCGACTCGCTCGTCATCGCCTACAAGGACGAGTGACACGCGATGCGACTCGGGATCAATCTCGTTCCCCAGGGCTGCGCGGAGACGGCGCAGGAGGCCGAACGGCTCGGCTTCGACGTCGCCGCGGCGCCCGAGGGGTTCCGCTCGGACGCGGTCTCCGTGCTGGGCTGGGTGGCCGCGCGGACCAGCCGTATCGGTCTGGTCTCCACGGTCATCCAGATCCCGGCGCGCACCCCGGTGAGCATGGCGCTGACCGCGGCGACGCTGGACGGTCTGTCCGGGGGCCGGTTCCGGCTCGGGCTCGGGATCTCCAACTCCCATGTGACGGAGGGCTGGCACGGTACGCCGTTCGCCAAGCCGCTCGCCCGCACGCGGGAGTACGTGGAGATCGTGCGGCGCACGCTGGCGCGCGACGAAGTCACCTACGCCGGCCAGCATTTCGCGCTGCCGATGCCGGGCGGCAACGGCGGTGCGTTCCGGCTCACCACCGAGCCGACGCATCCGCGGCTGCCGGTGTATCTGGCGGCGGTCGGCCCGCGCAGCCTGCAGCTGACCGGTGAGATCGCGGACGGCTGGGTGGGGGTGTTCTGCTCCCCCGAGCTCGCCAAGGAAGCGCTGATCGAGCTGCGTACGGGACGTCAGCGGGCGGGACTGGACCTGACGGGTTTCGACGCGTTCGTGTCCGCACCGATGGCGGTCGGCTCGGACGTACGGTCCGCGGCCGAGGCCATCAGCCACTATGTCGCCCGCTTTATGAGCCTGGGCGACAAGGACAGCAACTTCTACTACCGGCTGGCCGTGCGGATGGGCCACGAGAAGGCCGCCGACGAGGTCCAGGAGCGGTTCACCGCCGGGGACGCGCGCGGTGCCGCCGAGGCCGTGCCGGTCGAATTCATCGACAGCACCTCGCTGTTGGGGCCGCCCGAACGGATCGCCCGCCGGATGTCAGACTTCGCCGCCGCAGGCGTCACCACCCTCGGGATATCGCCGTACGCGCCCACGCTGGAAGGCCAGTTGTCCCTGGTGCGCGCGGCGGCCGAGGCCCACCGGCAGGCAGGTCTCGGCGACTGACGAGAGCAACGCACCGGAAGGGGCGAGCGACACATGCGGGTGCTGTTCACGAGCTGGGCATGGCCGACCCACTACTACCAGATGGTGCCGCTGGCCTGGGCGCTGCGGGCAGCCGGTCATGAGGTGCGGGCGGCCAGTGCGCCCTCGCTGAGCGCGACGATCGCCGCGTCCGGCGTGCCCGCCGTGGCGGTCGGGGACGACAGCGTCGACGCGGTGGCCCGGATCCGCGACTACATACCCGGGCGGGCGCCCGTGTCGGCCGGCAGGCCGACACGGGCCAAGGGGCCGCGGGCGGTGTCGCTCTTTGCCGATCTGGCGTCGGCGATGGCGGACGATCTGGTCGCGTACGGCCGCGCCTGGCGGCCGGACCTCATTGTTTTCGAACCGACCGCGTATGCGGGGCCGTTGGCGGCGAAGGTGCTCGGGATTCCGGCCGTGCGCTTTCCCTGGGGTGCGGATCTGATGCACCGCGCGGGGGCCGTGGAGCTGGAGCGCGAAGTCATGGCCCCGCTCTGCGAGCGCTTCGGCTGCCTCGACGGCGTCGATCTGCTGGGCAGCCTGACCCTCGATCCCTGCCCGGCAGCCATGCAGGTGCCGGCGGTCGAGGCGGCGCGGCCGATCACCCGGCAGCCGGTCCGGCCGGTGCCGTACAACGGCTCGGGGTCGCTGCCCGTGCCGCTGCCCCCGGCCGAACGCCGCAGGCCGCGCGTCTGCGTGACCTGGGGCACGACGGTCGGACGGCTGGACGGGGAGATGTATCTCGCGCCGCGGATCGTCGCCGCGCTCGACTCCCTCGACGTCGGGATCGTGGTCGTGGTCGCCCGGGAACAGCGCCAGCTGCTGGGTGCGCTGCCCGAGCGGGTGAAGGTGCTGGAATCGGTGCCGCTGCACACCGTACTGCCGCACTGCGACGCGGTGGTGGCGCACGGCGGCGCGGGCACGATCCTCACCTCGCTCGCCGCCGGGCTGCCCCAGCTGGTGGTTCCCCAGCTCATCGACCACACCTTCAACGCCCAGCGGTTCACGGCCACCGGGGCGGGGCTGAGCCTCGCCAAGGACGAGGCCGAGCCGGAGCGGATCCGTACGGCGGTGCTCGAACTGCTTCAGGAGCCCGCGTACCGCAAGGCCGCGCAGGAAGTGCGCCACGAGATCCAGCAGCGTCCGGCGCCCGCCCACGTCGTCGACGTCCTCACCGGGCTCGCGGCGGCGGGCCCGGCCACCGACCCGGCCGAAGGAGGCCGCTGATGCTGATCGGTGTGGGACTCCCCTCCACCGTCCCCGGCGCCCGCCGGGAGGAGATCATCGACTGGGCGCGCCAGGCAGAGCAGTTCGGCTTCTCGACGCTCGGCGTACTCGACCGCCTGGTGTACGACAACTACGAGCCGCTGATCGCGCTCGCGGCGGCCGCGGCGGTGACCGACCGGATCAAGCTGGCGACGACCGTGCTGACCCCGCCGTACCGCAACAACACCCCTCTGCTGGCCAAGCAGTTGGCCTCGCTCGACCGCCTCTCCGGGGGACGGCTGACGCTGGGGGTGGCCGCCGGCAACCGCGAGGACGACTTCGCGGTGTCGGGCGTACCGCACTCCGCGCGCGGACCCGTGCTCGACTCCCTGCTGGTGGATCTGCGCCGGATCTGGGGCGGCGACGGCCTGGGCTTCGACCGGCCGGTCGGCCCGACGCCGACGACGCTGCCGTCGGTGCTCATCGGCGGCACGTCCGACGCGGCGTTCCGGCGCGCGGCACAGTACGGCCGCGGCTGGATCGCCGGCGGCAGCTCGCCCTCCGGCTACCGGGCCAACGCCGTGCGCGTGAAGGCAGCGTGGCAGAGGGCCGGCCGGATGGACCGGCCGCATCTGGTGACACTGCTCTACTACTCGCTGGGCGCGGCTGCCACCGACCGGGCGAAGGACTATCTGCTGGACTACTACGCCTTCAGCGGGCGCGCCGAGTCGATCGTGGGCATGGCGTTCACCGAGGCGGACCGGCTGCGGCGGGCGGTGAAGGAGTACGAGGAGGCGGGCTGCGACGAGATCGTCTTCATGCCCTGCGGCAGCGACACCGGCCAGCTGGAACTCCTCGCCGACGCGGTGCTCTGAAGGAGCTGACGACGATGACACGGGTATTCCGGTCCCGCACCGCCCTGGTGACAGGTGCCAACCGGGGCCTCGGCCTTGCGGTCAGCACTCTGCTGCACACCCGGGGGTTCAAGGTGGTGCTCGGCGGACGCGACGAGGAGGCGGTGACGGCCGCCGCGCAGTCGCTCGGCGAGGGCGCGGCGGCCGTCGTCCTCGATGTGTCGGACGACGCCTCGGTCAAGAGCGCGGCCGAGCGGGTGGGGCGCGTCGACGTTCTGGTGAACAACGCGGGGACCTTCCTGGACCGCGGGGATGCGCCGTCCGCAGTGCCCCTGTCGCTGGTGGAAGCCACGCTCTCGGTGAACGTGCTGGGCGCCTGGCGGGTCTCCCAGGCCTTTCTGCCCGGGATGGTGGAGCACGGCTGGGGACGCGTCGTGATGGTCTCCAGCGGCACGGGCTCCTTCACCAACGGGCTCTTCCCGCAGGCGCCGGCCTACTCGGTCTCCAAGGCCGCGCTCAACGCGGTGACCGTGCTCCTGGCCAAGGAGACGGAGGGCACGGGGGTGCTGGTGAACGCGGTGAACCCCGGTCTTGTCCGCACCCGGATGCGTCCCCAGGCCGAGCGGTCCGCCGAGGACGCGGCAGGGGACATCGCGTATGCGGCGACGCTGCCGGACGGGGCGCCGAGCGGGGTGTTCTTCCGCAGCGGGGCGGTGGTCGGCTGGTGAGCCGAACTCCTTCAGCTCACCAGTATTAGGATCGGCGCGAGTTGCTCGGGCGCGGCGGAGGGGCTGAGTTGAGGGTACTGGCGTTGCTTGGTCTGATCGTTGTCCCGTTGGCCACGTACTACAGCGTGGTGCGGCAGCTGAGGTGGCGGATCTTCCTGCCGGCGCTGTTCGTCAGTGTCGCCCTGCTGCTCTACGCCAACGGAGATATGCACGGGTGGCTCATGGCGTGGTACCTCCTCGACTGGGTCGTGATCCTGGTGGTGCTGCGGCTGGTGCACCGCCCCGAGCAGGTCGAGCGCCATGTTCAGAAGCTGTGGGAGAGGACGCCGCCCGTCGAGGCCGGCACGGACCGGATAGGCCAGGAGTTGCGCCGCCTGTCCCGTGATCCCCGGCTGTGCTGGATGAGCCTGGAACTCGACCCCGGTGGCGACCTGCTGGTCGCGACGAACGTGGCCGGCCGATCGGTGAGGCACCGGTTCCGGACGGCGGAGGAATGCCCGCACTGCGTGTTGGAGTCGATGCTCAGAGAGTTCGTCGCCGTCGACCCGGTCGATGAGATCGAGTTCTACCGCACCGAGACCTCTGCGGGCATGGGTTGCGCCGCGTACGTCTACTTCGATCAACGGGCGGGCGTGAGAATGGACATCACTCATGACGGCCGTAACTCACCCCTGGCGGCAGCGGGGTGCACGATTCACGCACGGTGAGCCGATCCGCTGCGTCGCGGCGAGTGTCAGGTGCCGCCCGGCGTGCGGCGCTGATGTGCGAGGTGACGGAGGCGGGCGGCGGTGACATGCTGCCGCAGTTGGGCGTCGAGGCGCTCTCGGGTGGGCAAGTCCTCTGCCCACCACGTGTCCCGGGCCTCCGGGCGCGCCCCGAGGCGGAGGCGTTGGCAACGACACGGCCTATGGCGCGAACGGTCGAGGTAGTCCGGACCGGTACTGGGATCCCACTGTGCCAGTAGCACACTGACGGCGGTTTCGTTGTGGTGCTCGGCCAGTTCCCGCACCCGGTCGGCGTGCGTCAGCACCTCCAGTTCCCAGCACATCGCGCAGTGCCCGCACCCGGGCACCGACCCCTCGTTGGTGCGGATCAGGTCGCCGATGGCGTCGGCCAGCGATGGGGGCAGGCAGCCGCTGGTCCCGAGGTGGGCAAGCTGTCCGAGGCTCCTGACGGGGTGGGGTGCGACCCAGGCCGCGCTGATGTGCCCCGCGGCCAGGACTTGGTCCTCGCCACCGGGGTGCTGAGCGAGCAGGCGGACCTCGAACAGCGCCCTTTCCTCCCCGTCGGCTCCGAATCCCGCGTTCTCCGGGTCGATCGCCCAGCTGAGGTGGTACTCCAGGACGCCGGCGGCAGGCCGCATGTCCAACGGGCAGTGGATGACGCGCGGTTGATCCGTCTGCACCAGGGGGGTGACGTCCTCCAGCCGATCGTCCGAGGAGGCGGTGCGGCGTCGCATGGAGGTGATCCGGGCGCAGAACGGGCGCAACCGCAGGACGACACCGGACGCTGGATCGAGATCAGCCGGTGCCCCCGCCACGATCACGGCGTGCCCTTCGAAAACTCCGGCTCGCACCTCCGGCGCGAAACGCAGGGTGAGCCCGCTGGATTCGGCATCGCGCATCGGAAGCACGCCCCCTTTGAACAAGTCGCATTGTCCGGGATGACGTTACGGTGGCTCACTCCACTCAGAAAAGGGATCCCACCCATGACCCCCGATGAACTCTTCGACGACATCGCTGCCGACCTCCCGCCGCTCGGCGCCGTCGCAGGGGCGATGTTCGGCAAACGGGCCCTCAAAGCCCATGGCAAGGCCTTTGCCTGTCTCAAGGGCGACCACCTCGCCTTCAAGCTCGGCGATGGCACCCCCACCCATGCCGAAGCCCTCGCCCTCCCTCAAGCCGAACTTTTCGATCCGTCCGGCAGCCATCGCCCCTTCAAGGACTGGGTCTCTGTTCCCCACGCCCACGCCGCACGGTGGCCAGACCTGGCCGAAGCCGCGCTGAACAATCTCACCTCATGACCCTGCCGTCGGGGCGGCAACCGCCGTCTGTTGAGCGTCCTACACGCCCAGTCCGCGGCGCAGGCGGCCCGAAGCCAGCCCCAACGCCGTGCCCACCACGGCGGCCAGCCCCGCCATCACCAGGAAGTACCCCGGCCCCGGCAGGTTGTCCTCCGAGAAGCGCACCGCCTGGCCGCCGACCCCCGCGCCCAGCGCCGCCGCGAGCCAGAAGACGCCGATCATCTGGCTGATGAACGTCGCCGGAGCCACCTTGGTCGTCACGCTCATCCCCACCGGGGCGAACGACATCTCACCGCAGGCCTGCAGCAGATAGGCGACCAGCAGCCACAGCGGCGAGACGTCCGCACCGCCCGAGGCCGCGACGGTGGCCAGTGCCATGACGACCAGGCTCGACCCCATGAAGCCGAGCCCGCAGGCGAGCTTCGCCGGGGCGCCGACGCGGTCGCCGAGCCGTACCCACAGCCGGGCGAAGACCGGCGCCACCGCGATCATGAACAGCGGTACGGCGGACTGGAACCAGCTCGCGGGAATGGTGAAGTCGCCGATCGTGCGGTCGGTCGACACCTTGGCGAAGAGACTGAAGACCGAGCCGCCCTGGACAAAGATCATCCAGAAGATCGCGGCCGCCAGGAAGACCCAGATGTACGCCTTCACGCGCCCGCGCTCCTCGGCCGTCACCTCACGGCTGCGCAGCAGATAGGTGAAGCAGGCGATGGTCGACCCGATCGCGAACAGCCCCGCCAGCATCAGCACATGACGGAACTTCAGGGTGCCCGCCACCGCGTCCGTGCCGAGGACCAGGCCCACAGCCGCGACGATCACCAGCGCGCCACGCAGTACCCGCCGGCGCTCCGCCGCACCGGCTCGGCGGGTCGGCTCATTGCCCACGTCCCCGAAGTGTGCGCTGCCGCGGACGTACTGCAGGACTCCTATCGCCATGCCGAGCGCCGCGACGCCGAAGCCCAGGTGCCAGTTGACCAGTTCGCCCAGCCCCCCGGTCACCAGCGGTGCGACCACCGCGCTGATCTGGATGCTCATATAGAAGATGGAGAAGCCCGCGTCCCGCTCGGCGTGCGCGTCGCGCGGATAGAAGGCGGCGAGCATGCTGGCCAGGTTCGGCTTCAGCAGGCCGGTGCCCACGGCCAGCAGCCCGAGGCCGCCGTAGAACGTCGGCACGGTCGGCACCGCCATGAAGCAGTGGCCGAGCGCGATGGTGATGCCGCCGTACAGTACGGCCCTGCGGGCGCCGAGGATCCGGTCGCCGATCCAGCCGCCGGGCAGCGAGGCCATGAAGACGGTGGAGAGATAGACCCCGAACAGGGCTGCCGCGGTGCTGTTGCCGAGGCCGAGGCCGCCGTCCGCCTTCGGCTCGGAGGCGTACAGGAAGAGCAGCGCGGCCATGCCGTAGAAGCTGAAGCGCTCCCACATGTCGGTGCCGAACAACGTGATGAACCAGCGGGGCCAACCGAGGAAGCTGCGCCGGCTCTTCGACGGGCGGGGCGGCTGCGGCTCCTGCTTGTCGGCCACCGGAGCCGTGGCATCCGTAGTCATCCGTCCTCCTCATACGCGTATGTACGCGCAGGCTGACAGGGCTTGCTCGAAACGGACTCGATGCCGCCGCCCGCATCGAGCCGGGCTCCATCGCGGGTCGAAGCGGGGCTGTCACGATCCGCCTGACGCAGTGCGTCCGCCTCCCTGATACCGAGCGAAGCAGCCCGAACCACAAAGGAGTCACGCGATGACCGCTGAGGATCCTCCGCGCACCTTTCCGCTCCCGGCGCCCGATCCACTGGAGCCGGCGCCGGAGCTCGCGAAGCTGCGCGAGTCGGAGCCCGTCGCGCCGCTGACGCTGCCCACGGGCCACCGGGCGTGGGTGGTGACCCGCTACGAGGACGTACGTCATGTGCTCGCGGACCCCCGGTTCAGCAAGGCCGCGCTGACCGAGCCGGACGCGCCGCGGCTGCTGCCGGTCGCCAAGGGCTCGAAGTCCATTTTCGTGATGGACCCGCCGGAGCACACCCGGCTGCGGAAGCTGGTCACCAAGGCGTTCACCGCGCGACGGATCGAGCAGCTGCGTCCCGCGGTGCGGCAGACCGCCGACCGGCTGATCGAATCCATGGCCGCCGAAAGGGCGCCCGCCGATCTGATCGGGCATCTGGCGCAGCCACTGCCGATCACGGTCATCTGTGAGCTGCTCGGTGTGCCGTACGACGACCATGAGCGGTTCCGGGAGTGGACCGACGTCATGCTCAGCGTTTCCGCCGCGCAGCACGATGCGGTGATGGAGGCGCGCATCAGCCTCAACACCTATCTCGCCGAACTGATCGAGACGAAGAAGGCGAACCCCGCCGACGATCTGCTCACCGTGCTGATCGACGCCCGGGAGGAGGGCGACCGGCTCTCCGAGGAGGAACTGCTCGCCTTCGGGCACACCTTGCTGGTCGCGGGCTACCACGCGACGACCGGGGAGATAGTCGGCGCCCTGATCACGCTGCTGCGCAAGCCGGATCTGTGGGAACGGCTTCTCGCGGACCGGGAGTTGGTGCCCAGCGCGGTCGAGGAGCTGTTCCGCTACTCGCTGGCGGGCGGCGGCGCCGGCGCGATGCGGATCGCCACCGAGGACATGGAGCTGGGCGGCGCGCTGATCCGCGCGGGCGAGGCGGTGCTGCCCGCCATCACCTCGGCGAACCGCGACGAGACGGTCTTCGAGCAGGCCGCCGACGTCGACATCGCCCGTGAGCACAACCCGCATCTGACCTTCGGGCACGGGCTGCACCACTGCCTGGGCGCGCAGCTGGGCCGGATCGAGCTGCAGGAGGCGCTGGGCGCACTGCTCGACCGGATGCCGGGGCTGCGGCTCGCGGTGCCGGCCGAGGAGCTCGAATGGGTGCGGGGCATGGCGTTCAAGCGGCCGCAGACGCTGCCCGTGTCCTGGTGAAGGCAGGCGCGCATACGACGGTGCCCCCGGCCTCGAGCAAAAGGCCGGGGGCACCGTCGTATGCGTGCGAGGAGCCTCAGAAGTCGAGGGCCAGGTCGTACGCGGACAGCCACTCGTTGATGTGCAGGGCCATGTCGACCTCGATACGGGTGAGCTTTCCGGCCGCCGTCTGGTCCCGCCGTACGTCCTCGACGACCGTCGGGTTGAGCAGCGGCAGCACCGGGGCGTCACCGGTGGCCAGCAGCTTGCCGAACTGCTCCTGAACGTAGGTGTCGTAGGCGGTGTCGTTGGAGATCGGATAGCCGGTCTTGGGGCGGTGCAGGATGGACTCGGGCAGCAGGTCCTTGACCGCCGCACGCAGCAGGCTCTTCCACTGGCCGTCGAAGGTCTTGAACTCGCGCGGCGCGTTGAAGACGTACTCCTGCAGCCGGTGGTCGCAGAACGGCACCCGCACCTCCAGGCCCAGCGCCATGCTGAGCCGGTCCTTGCGGTCCAGCAGGGTGCGCATGAAGCGGGTGAGGAAGAAGTAGGTGCACTCGCGGAACTGCTTGTCGCGGCCGCTCTCGCCGGGCAGGTTGGGCATGCCCGAAACGGCCTGGCGGTACTGGTCCGCCTGGTAGGAGGGGACGTCCAGATGGGCCGAGAGCGGCCCGAACAGCGCGGGCAGCCCGAGGTTGTGGGCGAGGGTCCACGGCAGGGTGCCGGGCCGGCCGTACTCGGGGTGGTGGAACCACGGGTAGCCGCCGAAGAGTTCGTCGGCCGACTCCCCCGTCAGCGCCACGGTGGACTGTCCGCGGATCGCACGGAAGAGCAGATACAGGGAGATGTCCATGCTGCCGGGGCCCGCGATGAGGACCGGCCAGTCCATGGCCCGCACGACCGCGCGCCGCACCGACGCCTCGATCATGTCGTCGTTGCCGAGCACGATGTGGTTGTGGTCGGCGCCGACGTGCTCGACGACCTCGTGGACGTACGGGGAGTCGGGCGTCGGATGGGTCAGGTCTGGTTCGAAGTTGTCGAGATAGCCCGCGAAGTCGACGGCGAAGGAGCGGACCTTTCCGCTGCCGTCCTGCCGCTTGGCGATCGCGGCGAGCGCGGTGAGGGTGCTGGAGTCGAGGCCGCCGGAGAGCATGGTGCACAGCGGCACATCGCTGACGATCTGCCGCGTGACGATGTCTTCCAGCAGCTCACGGACCGTACTGATGGTGGTCGGGAGGTCGTCCTCGTGCTCGTGGGCCTCCAGCTTCCAGTACCTGCTCAGGGTCGATCCGCCGCGGCCGACCTTGAGGACGTGTCCGGGTGTCAGCTCGGGCATCTCGCGGATGGCGCCCACGCCCGGGGCCTTGGTGCCCGCGAGGATCTCCCGCAGGCCGTCGGCGTCCACCGTGCGGCCGGCCAGCCGGTTGGCGAGGATGGCCTTGGGCTCGGAGCCGAAGAGGACGCCGCCGCCGGGCAGTTGCTGGTAGTAGAGGGGTTTGATGCCCACCCGGTCGCGTACGAGGAGCAGTTCCTCGCTGCGTGCGTCCCAGATGGCGAAGGCGTACATGCCGTTGAGGCGCTCGACGAAGCCCGCGCCCCACTCCAGATAGGCGCGCAGCACGACTTCGGTGTCGCTGCGGGTGCGGAACCGGTGGCCGAGGCCGACCAGTTCCTCCCGCAGCTCCCGGAAGTTGTAGACCTCACCGCTGTAGGTGAGGCCAGCGAGGACCTGCCCGTTCTCCTCGGCCACCATCGGCTGGCGGCCGCCCTCGAGGTCGATGATGGACAGCCGCCGGTGGCCGAAAGCAGCGTGCTCGGTGATCCAGACGTCACCCGCGTCCGGTCCCCGCAATGCCATCGTGTCGGTCATCGCCTGTACGGCGGCGACCTCTTGGCGCAGATCACGTGTGAAGTCCACCCACCCGGCGATGCCGCACATTCAGTGTCTCCTCAGTCGATCGGTCGTTCAGTCGTCGATGCCGAAGCGTGTGCCGCTGACCTTGGCCTGCACGGTCAGCAGGACCTTGCCGTCCGCGTCGACGGCGGTGCCGGTCCCTTCCGAGACAAAGGTCGTCGGCGAGGTCAGCTTCCCTTCGTGCCGGATCCTGACCTCGTACTGGAAGGCGCCCTGTCCGTCGGTCCACAGATGGCGCAGTGCGAAGACGAATCTGTTCCCGCCGGCCCTGCGCCATAGGCCGAGCCCGGTGTGCGAGGCGTTGATGGTCTGGACGACGAGCTGTCCGTCGCTGCCGAAGGAGAAGTGCGCGCGCTCGATCTCGCCGGGCCGCTGGTCGATGCTCACCTGCACCGCCCACACGCCGGCCGGGCCGCCGGCGCCGGCATGCGCGGAGGCCTCGGCGGCCGGTGCGGCGACGGCGGCCGTCAGGCCTGCTGCCGTCACCGCACCGGTGCCTGTGAGCAGCCGGCGGCGAGTGGTCGACGGTCTGCCGGACATGGTTACTCCTCGTTCGGTACGACGGGCCGACCGGTGCTCTGGTCGGTGACGGAAATAGCCTCCGCCGGGCAGGCTTCCGCAACCTCGATCAACTCACCGTCCGGATCGACGAGTTCGTCGACGGGACGGGTGCGCAGCTTGTCGTCCACGGTGAAGTAGCGCGGGGCCTGCGCGGTGCAGATGCCGCTGCGCTTGCACGCGCGGTCCACCGCGATACGCCACTGGGGCGGGGTCTGCGTGGTCATCGTCCGCCCGCCTTCACCAGGTGACCGGAAGGTTCGCCAGCGCCCGGGCGGTGAGACCGGTCTTCCAGGTCAGCCACTCCACCGGCACGGCGAGCCGCAGGGTGTCCGGCAGCTTCTCGATCAGTGTCCGCAGGGCGATCTGCATCTCGAGCCGGGCGAGCTGGGCGCCGAGGCAGTGGTGCACGCCGTAGCCGAAGGACAGATGGACGTTGGGGATGCGCTCCACATCGAACCGGTCGGGGTCGGCGAAGATCTCTTCGTCGTGGTTGGCCGATCCGAGTGCGGCGATGACCGCCTCGCCCGCGCGGACGGTCACCCCGCCGATCTCCACGTCCTCGGTGGCGACCCTGAGCTGGGTGCCGGTGAAGACGAAGGGGTTGTGGCGCAGCAGCTCCTCGACCGCGCCGGGCACCAACTCCGGCTTCTTCCGGAGCAGTTCAAGCTGCTCGGGGTGCTGGAGCAGGGTGAACAGGGCGATGCCGAGCGAGTTGGAGGTGGACTGGTGCCCGACGGTCATCAGGATCATCGCGAAGTCGAGGAGTTCCTCCTCGGACAGCGACTGTCCCTCGTCACGGGCGTGCACCAGCACACCGAGCAGATCGTCCGTGGGCTCCTGCCGGCGGGCCTCGATCAGGCCCCGCAGATAGCCGACGATATTGCCGCGGGCCTCACCGACTTCCTCCCGGGTGTGGCCGCCGAGGCTGAAGATGACCTCGCTCCAGGCGTGCAGCCGGTCGCAGTCCTCGTACGGAACTCCGAGGAGCTCGAAGATGACCTTGATCGGCAGGCTGAGCGCGAAGCACGACATCAGGTCCACCGGGTGCGGCGCTACCAGCACCAGACCGGCCTGCTCGTCGGCGAGCTGCTGGATCCGCGGCCGCAGCGACTCGACCCGGCGGGCGGTGAAGGCCTGCATCACCAGGCGCCGCAGCCGGGAGTGGTCGGGCGGGTCCATGCCCAGGATGGTCTTGGGCCCGGGGCTGGTGTTGCCCATCCGCGGTGCCCCGGGCGCCTCCGCCGCGGCGCGGCTCAGGCGCGGGTCGACCAGCGCCTGGCGCACGTCCGCGTACCGGGTCAGCAGCCACGCCTTGTCACCGGTCGGCAGGGTCACCCGGCTCACCGGAGCCTTCTCGCGCAGGCGGGAGAACTCCTCCGGAGGCTCGAAACCCTCGGGCGCCGGGAACGGGAACGTGAGGAGTTCTTCGTCGATCGACATCGCTACCCCTTCTCTGTATGCGAAGCGCCGCGGCGGCCGCCGTGAGGCGGCCGGAACGCGGCGTCCCTCACTTCTTGCGGCCGACCAGGAGGATGTCGTTGGTGGCCAGGAGCTTCGCGGTGACCTCGGCGAAGCCGGCCTCGTCGAACCACTTCTTGGCGTCGTCGACGTGGTACTCGGAGCCGCCGTGGGTGACCACGAGCATCGTCAGGCTGGTCAGCAGGTTGTTCAGCGGGCTGAGCTCGTCGTCCAGCATGGGGTCGTAGACGAGCAGGAAGCCGCCCGGCTTCAGACCGGCGAACGCGCTCTTGATCAGCTGCTGCCGGCGCTCGGGGGACCAGTCCTCCAGGACGTGTCCGATGATGACGACGTCGGCCGTGGGAACCGGGTCCGCGAAGAAGTCGCCGCCGTGGAAGGCGATCTTGTCCTTGAGGCCGAGTCCGCCGATGTGGTCCTCGTACGCCGGCTGCACGGTCGGCAGGTCGAAGACGGTGCCGGTCAGGTGCGGGTGGGCGTCGATGATGGTGGCGAGCAGATTGCCGCGCGCGCCGCCCACGTCGGTGACGGTCTTGACGGAGCTCCAGTCGAACTCCTTGGCGAGCTCCGGGCCGACGGCCCAGTTGAGCGCGTCCATCATGGCGACGAAGTCGCGCATCTGCTCTTCGCTCTTGTACAGGTGCTTGAACATGTTGTCGTCGCCGTGGCCCTCGATCTGCGACTCACCGGTCTTCAGGGACTCGGTGAAGCCGCCCCACGCCGGGTACAGGACGGCGTTCGAGCGGTCGAGGAAGCGGCCCACGTAGGTGCGCTTGCCCTTGACCAGGTGGGTTTCGGACGCCTCGCTGTTGCCGTACTTGCCGTCCTTGCGCTCCAGGAGCCCGAGGCGGACCAGCGCGTTGAGGAACTCGCGGGAGCCTCGGGAGTGCAGGCCCAGCCGCTCGCGGATCTCCCCCTCGGTCGCAGGCCCGGTCTCGCTCAGCTTGGTGAAGAGCTCGAGTTCGGTGGCCGTCAGAAGGACCTTGGCGCTTCCGAAGGCCATACCCAGTCCGACGATGTCTTGGAGGCTCAGCGAACCCTGCTTTTCGGGTGTGCTTGTCATGCGCCAGGTCCTTTCCCGGTGTGACTCAGAGACGTGTCTGCGCCGTGGCCTCCCGCTACGCCGGGACGGCGCGGTGAGAGCCGGGAGCACTATTGGCGCCGCGCCTCGAAGACATCTGGAGACCGGACAGAACCCCGCGCATCCGGCTGGTCCGTTTTGGGGTCCATTGCCGGGTCGACCGATCCTCGAGTGGATCTCCAGCGTCCTGCTGTAGCCATGAATCAGCTCCGTGCCCGGGAACGGCCGGGGCTGGACCTGTTGCCGAGCCGGCCGCGGCCGGGAAGACGGAGCATGGCATGGAGTTGGGACTGACCGGCAAGGTCGTGCTGCTCACCGGGGGCAGCGGCGGCATCGGCCGCCCTCTGGCGCGCTCCTTCGGCCGCGAGGGCGCCCGGGTGGCGCTCACCTATCTGCGGCGCGCGGACGCCGCCAAGGAAGTGGCGGCATCGATCGAGGAGTCCGGCGGCGAGGCGTTGCCGGTCCAGCTCGATCTTACGGACCGTCAATCCATTGACTCGGCGGTCGGCCAGGTGGTCGACAGATGGGGCGCGATCGACATTCTGGTGGTCAACGCCTCGGCGACCGGCGGCCCGAACCCGAAGCCCGTGGGCTTCGAGGAGATCTCCGCCGACACCTGGCTGCCGCTGCTGCGCTCCGAGGTGGAGGGCGCCTTCCACACGGTCCAGTCGGTGCTGCCCACGATGAAGTCCGGCGGCTGGGGCCGCATCGTGTTCATGTCGGCGAGCATCGTGCACCGGGGCCGCAAGGGCGAAGAGGCGTACACCGCGAGCAAGGCGGCGCTGCACGGCCTCAGCCGCACCCTGGCCACCGAGCTCTTCACCGACAACATCTTCAGCAATGTCGTGGCCCCCGGGCCCACGGTCACCGAGGGGCTGCTCGGCAAGCTTCCCGACAGTCTCAAGGAGCGCATCGCGGACGTCACTCCCGAACAGGCCAAACGCCTGCTCAACGAGGGCATGCCGCATCTGCGGTTCTCCACCGTCGACGACGTCAACAACACCGTGCTGTTCCTGGCCTCCGCGGCCAACGGAAACATCACCGGGAATGTGATCAACGTCGACGGCGGCCACTGATCGCCGCGGCGCGAGCCGTTCACGACCGCTCCGTTGGACAGTGCCGCTCGTCCGCACATCCCGTGCCGACGAGAAGGCGACAGGAGGTCACGAGTGACGTTCTCCCCGCTCGGCGCGCTGCGCCGGCTCAACCCCTTCCACTGGTCCGCCGGTCTGGTCATCCGCGGCATGGCGGAGCTGCGTATCGCCGATCACCTCGGTGAGAAGCCGCGTACGGCGTCCGAACTGGCCGCGGCGATCGGCGCGCACGAGGAGAGCCTGACCCGCTTTCTGCGGGTGTGCGAGTTGCATGAACTGATCGCCCCTGTTGCCCCCGACCGCTGGCAGCTGACCGAAGCGGGTGAACTGCTGCGCTCCGACGTCCCGTCGCTGCGGGGCTTCTCCATCGCGGTCAACGCACCCGGAATGACCCGCCCCTGGGAGCGGATCGCCGACGTGGTGCGTACCGGCCGGCCGGCCACGCGGGCAGTGTGGGGCCTGGACCACTGGGAGTACTACGCCGCCAACCCCGATGAGGCGCGCAGCTATGCCGAGACCTCGGCGTCGCTGTCGCTGGAGGCCGCGGACGCGCTGGTGGCCAGTTACGACTTCACCGGCGCGCGGACGATCGTCGACATCGGCGGCAGCCCGGGCACCGTGCTGGCGCGGCTGCTGAAGGAGGTCCCGGCCGCCCGCGGGGTGCTGCTGGACCTCGACTGGGCGGTGCCGTATGCCGAGGAGACGCTGACGCAGGCCGGCAGTGCCGACCGGGCCGAGGTGGTCGCCGGTGACTTCCTGCGCGAGGTGCCGGCCGGCGGCTCGCACTATCTGCTCAAGAACGTGCTGTGCGATCTCGACGACACGGGCGCCGCGCGGCTGCTGTCCAACTGTTTCGAGGCGGCACCGGCGGGGAGCCGGCTGCTGCTCCTGGACTGGGAGTACACAGAGCACTCCTCGCACGTCCACGCCAATGACGTGGAGTTCATGGTGCTGACCGGGGGCCGTGCCCGCACTCCGGCCCAGTACGAGGAGCTGCTGGCGAAGGCCGGGTTCGGCACGGTCGGGCGCCTTCCGCTGGCCGGCCATGAGCGGGCCCCCATCGTTTTGCTCGAATCCGTCCGCCCCTGAGGCCGGAGGAGAATCAGAGGTGGTATGTGATGACCAGTGAAGTGACGGCAAATCAGGTGCCTGCCTGCGAGGGCGCTCCAGTGATAGGGCCGCCGGCCGCCCAGCATGTCGCCGAACTCGGCTGGGGCATGTGGGCCAGCGCGGCCGTCCAGGCCGCGGCCCAACTGGGCCTGGCCGACGCCGTGGACGACAAGCCGATGACGGTCGAAGAGCTGGCGAGGGCCGTCGGCGCCGACGCGTCGGCGCTCACCAGGCTGATGCGGGCGCTGGTCGGCTTCGGCATCTTCCGTCAGGAGGGACCCGGCAGGTACTCGCACAGCGAGGCCTCGCGCGCGATGCGCTCGGACGCCCCGGCGTCGCTGACCGACATCATGCTGACCGGCGGCGGCTGGGGCTGGGCGATGTGGGGCAAGCTCGCCGAGAGCGTCCGCAGCGGCAAGTGCGCCTTCCAGGAGACGTACGGCAAGGACCTGTTCACCTATTTCCACGAGGACGACAACGCGGCGGGCGAGCAGTGCCTACGCGGGTACGCGGCGCAGTCCCAGGCGATGAATCCGGGGGTCGTCAAGGCTCTCGATCTGAGCGGGGTGGCGACCTTCTGCGATGTCGGCGGCGGTCACGGCAGCCTCGTGCGGAGCCTGCTGGAGGGCAATCCGCACGTGAACGCGGTGCTGTACGACCGGCCGCACGCCATCGACGCCGCGCTGCCGGAACTGCGCGAGGGCGGCTCGCTCGGCGACCGCTGTGAGCTGGTGATCGGCGACTGCTTCGAGCGGGTGCCGGCGGCGGACGTCCATCTGATCCGTCAGGTGCTGCACATGTGGGAGGACGACGCCTGCAACACGGTGCTGCGCAACTGCGTCGAGGCCGGACACTCCGGTGGCCGGGTCGTACTCCTCGAACAGCTGGTCGCTGATCCGCCGGAGACGCCCTGGGACGCCCTGATGGACCTGCACATGCTGCTGGTGATGGGTGGCTGGGAACGTACCGCCGACGAGTACCGCGTCATGTTCGAGCGGGCCGGGATGGAGTTCACCGGGGTCACTCCCACGGGCACGCCGCTGCGACTGATCGAGGGCAGGATCCCGTAGTGAACGGCTTATTCGGGTTCCAGGAGCGCGAAGCGTTGGCCGGTGCACCCCTCGGGGCGCACCGGCCGCCTTGCGCTGGTCATTTCCTCGCCTTGCCGGCGGCCCGCAGCTTCGCGGTCTGCTCCTGGGTGACCGGGGCGGCGGCGCGCATGAACTCGACGACGGTCCTCAGCTCGTCATCGCCGAACTTCCCGCTCAGCTCGACGAGCGAGGTCGCAAGGCCTTCGAAGAGCGGGAAGATCTGGGCCTCGAGGTTGGGCAGCGGGGTCACGATGACCCGCCTGCGGTCCTTGGGGTCCTTGTCCCTGCGTACGAAACCGGCCGCTTCCAGCCGGTCGATCACTCCGGTGATCGCACCGGTGGTGACGCCGTTCTCCTCGGCGAGCCCGCCCGCGCTCATGGGGCCTCGCTGGACGAGGGCGCCCAGGCAGTTCAGGTCGAGCACGCTCATGCCCAGCCGATCCGCCACCGCCTGGTGGAACAGCACCGAGCGGGACACCAGGTTGCGAAGTTCCCGGTCAACTTCCCGGACGAGCTCCTCACGGCCCTCGCTTGACATGTGTCCCGCCTTCCGTATCATCTAGCTAAGTCATTATCTTAGCGACTAAGACAATCACTCCGAGAGAGTTTTAGCCGCTGACCTACCGGCCCAGTCTAGACCCGGCCGGGTTCCCCACCGGACGCAGTGAAGATCACCGAAAGGTCGCATCATGTCCGAGTCCCCAGCCGTACAGGCAACCGCCGTCGGGGCTGATCCACAGCGCAAGAAGGCGCTCATCGTGGTGCTCTTCGCGGCGTTCATGGATCTCCTCGACTCCACGATCGTCAACATCGCCATCCCGCCGATCCAGCGTGACCTGGGCGCCAGCTACTCGGCCGTCCAGTGGGTCGTCGCCGCATACCTGCTCTCCTTCGCCGTGCTGCTCATCCTGGGCGGCCGGCTCGGTGACATGTTCGGCCGCAAGAAGCTCTTCCTGCTGGGCGTCGCCGCGTTCACGCTGACGTCGGCGCTGTGCGGGATGGCGCAGAGCCCGGAGATGCTGATCACCTCGCGTGCCCTGCAGGGCGCGTCCGCGGCGATGATGGTGCCGCAGGTGCTCTCCATCATCACCGCGACCTTCCCGCCGAAGGAGCGGGGCGCCGCACTGGGCGCGTTCGGCGGCGTCGCGGGGCTCGCCACCGTGGGCGGACCGATCGTCGGAGCCGTGCTGATCAACGCCGACTTCTTCGACCTGGGCTGGCGGGTCATCTTCCTGCTGAACATCCCGGTCGGGATCGCACTGCTGGCCGCCGCCTCCGCGGTGGTGCGCGACTCCAGGTCCCCGCACCCGATCAAGCTGGACATCGTCGGCACCATCCTCGTCAGCCTCGGTCTGTTGCTGCTGCTGTTCCCGCTGGTGCAGGGCCGTGAGGCCGGCTGGCCGGCCTGGACCTTCGTCTCGCTGGTCGCCTCCGTGCCGGTGCTCGTGATCTTCGCGGTGCAGCAGAAGCGGCGGCATGCCTCCAGCGGTTCGGCGCTGATCCTGCCGGGCCTGTTCAAGAGCCGCTCGTTCTCCGCGGGTCTGCTGGCCAACGTCGTCTTCTTCGCCGTGGTCATCGGGCACTTCCTGATCTTCATCATCTTCCTGCAGACGGGGCTCGGGTTCTCCACGCTGCGCGCGGGTCTGACCGGTCTGCCCTGGTCCTTCGGCGTCAGCTTCGGCGCCGCGTTCTCGGCCACCGTGCTCACCGCCAAGCTGGGCCGCAAGGTTCTGGTCATCGGTGCGGTGCTGCTCGCCGCCGGTCTGTACGGAATCTCGCTGACCATCGAGTGGCGCGGTGACCAGATCGGCTCGTGGTGGCTGCTGCCGACCCTGCTCGTCGGCGGTCTGGGGATGGGCATGATCATCGCCCCGATCCTCGACTTCATCCTCTCCGACGTGCCGCCGGAGCACTCCGGCGCGGGTTCCGGTGTGGTCAACGCCGTCCAGCAGGTGGGTGGAGCCATCGGCATCGCCGTCGTCGGCGCGATCTTCCTCGGCTTCCTCGGCGGAGCCGCGGACGGCGCGACCAAGGACGTCACACCGCAGCTGCGGGCCGGTCTTGAGAAGGCCGCGGTGGCGCCGGGCCAGCAGGGCGAGATCACCGCTTCCTTCGCCCAGTGCTTCGCGGACCGCAGCTCGGCCGCGGACCCCACCGACACCCCCAAGAGCTGCGAGGCCCTGAACTCCGTGCAGAGCGCGGGCGCCCAGGCCGCGATCGGCGATGCCGCGCAGGACGCACGGCGGATCGCCTTCAGCACCGCCCTGCAGCGCACGATCCTCGCGCAGATCGGCCTTGTCGCCGTCGTCTTCCTGCTGATCTTCCTGCTGCCGCGCAAGGCGCAGCACCACGAGGAGACGTTCGAGGACGAGGACGAGACCGAGGCGGCCGCGGCCGGGCAGGTCCCGGGCCAGACCGCGCCGGCCACCGCGCCCTCGCCGCAAAGCACGTCCTGACCAACCCTCACCCCCCGCCGGGGGCCCCGCGGCACCGTCCGCGGGGCCCCCGCCCACCCCCGTCGAGGAGGTCCACCCCAATGTCGGAACAGAACACGGAACAGGTGCAGGTGCTCATCGTCGGCGGCGCTGTCGTCGGCCTCTCCACCGCACTGTTCCTCGCCCGCAAGAGCATTCGCACCCTGCTGGTCGAGCGCCACCCGAGCGCCCTGCTGCACCCGCGGGCCCGGGTGATCAACCCCCGTACCGTCGAGGTCTACCGCTCGGCCGGCCTCGAGGACGCGATCTTCGCCGACCGCTCGCTCACCTCCGACCTCAGCGTCAAGCTCATGGTCCGCGCCGAGAACCTCGCGGGCCCGGAGATCTTCTCCGCCCCCATGCAGGACGAGGCCCCGGAGCTCACCTCCGCGGTCACGCCGGTCACCTGGTGCTCCATCGACCAGGACAAGTTGGAGCGCATCGTGGCGGCCCGCGCCGCCGACGAGGGCGCCGACATCCGCTGGTCCACCGAGCTGGTGTCGTTCGAGCAGTCCGACGCGCGGGTCACGGCTGTTGTCCGCGACACGGTCACCGGCGAGGAGCGAACCGTCCACGCCGACTACCTGGTGGGTGCGGACGGCGCGGGCAGTCCCGTACGCAACCGGCTCGGCATCGCCGCCGAGGGCCCCGGGACACTGGTGCACACCGTCAGCGTGGTCTTCAAGGCCGATCTGACCGGGCCGCTGCGCGGCCGCGACCTCGGACTCGGCTACTTCGACCAGCCCGACAGCGGCACGCTGTTGATGCCGCTCGACGGTTCCCGCTGGGTCTTCTACACCCCGTTCCACCCCGAGAGGGGTGAGCGGCTGGAGGACTTCGACGAGGCCCGCTGCGTCGAGGCCATCCGCGCCGCGGTCGGCGTGCCCGATCTCCATGTCGAGGGCCTGGAGGTGCAGATCGAGAGGACCGGCGAGAAGATCCTCGGCTTCGAGATCGCCGCCCAACTGGCCGAGCGTTACCGCGAGGACCGGGTCTTCCTGGTCGGGGACGCCGCCCACTCCATGCCGCCCACCGGGGCGTTCGGCGCCAGCACCGGAATCCAGGACGCGCACAACCTCACCTGGAAGCTGGCTGCCGTTCTCGACCGCACCGCGGGAGAGGGGTTGCTCGACACGTACGAGGCGGAGCGCAGGCCCGTCGCCCGCTTCACCATCGACTACGCGCTGGCCGAACTGCAGGGCCGCTCGGCGACCGACGGCCATGAGGACGGCCAGGAAGTCAGCTACGCCGCGGCCATCCTCGGCTACCGCTACCAGGCAGGCGCTCTGCTGCCCGAGAAGGGCGACGAGCAGGCGCCGCCCGCGATCGACCCGCGCCGTCTCGGCCGCCCCGGTACGCGCGCTCCGCACCTGGCGCTGCGCAAGGACGGCAAGGAGCTGTCCGTACTGGACCTCTTCGGTGAGTCGCTGGTGCTGCTCACCGGACCCGAGGGAACCGGCTGGGAGCACGCGGCGGGACCCGCCGCCCAGCGGCTCGGCGTCGACATCGACGTGCACCGGGTCGGCAACGGCATCGCGCCCGCCGACCCGGAGGACTCCTGGACCGCCGCGTACGCCGTCGGCAACGACGGGGCGGTGCTGGTGCGTCCGGACGGATTTGTGGCCTGGCGCAGCGACGGCGCCGCCGCCGAGCCGCAGCAAGAACTCGAACAGGTCCTGGGCCACGTGCTCGGCCGGCTCGTGTGAAGCAAGACGTGTGAAGAGAGAGAAGGAGTTGATCCATCATGGCCAAGGACCAGGAACAGCAGTTCAGCGAGGCTCTGGGGTCGGTGACGACCGGGCTGCTGAAGTTCGTCGGAGGGGCGTCGGAACTGACCCTCGCCGCCGAGGAGAAGAACAGCGAGGATCTGTACCGCGGACGCTTCTCCGGGCTGGTCCCCGAAGTGCACGCCGCCGCCGGTGTGGTGACGGTGCGTTACCCGCGCCGCCTGCATCCGTTCTCCATCCGCCGGCACAACGGGCAGCTGACGGTCAATGCGTCGGTGCCCTGGGGGATCGAGATCGACGGTGGCGCCGGGCGGGTAACGGCCGATCTGTCCTCGCTCGAACTGACCAGGCTCGACCTCGGCGGCGGGGCCAGCCATGTCTCGATCGTCCTGCCGCGGCCCAGCGGCACGGTGCGCATCCGGATCGGGGGCGGGGCCAGCAATGTCACGTTCCGCCGGCCGCAGGACGTGCCCGCCCGGGTCAAGGTCACCGGCGGCGCGTCCCATCTGGCCCTGGACAACCAGCACCTGGACGCCGTCGGTGGCGGACTTGAGCTGGCCGTCCCGGAGTTCGAGACGGCCGAGAACCGGTACGACATCGAGGTCGTCGGGGGCGCAAGCTCCCTCACCGTCGACCGCCCCTAACACCAGGGACACAGGCGCTCAGGGCGGTCCGGGATGCTCCCGGACCGCCAGGGCGTGTCTGAGAAGTCCCGCCTGGCTCGCGACGCCTGGCACGCACTCCCCCAGCTACCGCTGGGAGGCGCCCCCACGCGGTGTTGTCGGAGTCATCCAAGTACGTCCAGTACGAGGATGATCTCCCCCAGACTTCGTCCGGGGGTGCCCCCACCGCCTTGCGATCGCACGCACCAGACGCCGCGAGCCCCGCCCTTCGGGCGGACGGCGCTACTTCTCAGACCGCCCTGGGCGACCGCCCCTTGACCGGAGTACTGACATGTATGTGACCCTTTCGAGGCTGGATTTCATCCTGGGCCTCGTCCTGTTCCCCGCGTGGCTCGCCGCGGCGTTACTGGTGCGGCGCCAGGCAGGCCGCCCCACGGCCGGCCGGGCGCGTCGCACCGCCCGCATCGCTCTCGTACTGCTCTCCCTCGCCCTGATCGCCACCGTCGCACGGCTGGTCGGGTTCATTCAACTCGCCAGTCTGGACTGGGTGTTCGTCGAGGACCGGCGCGCGATCAGCACCCTTGCGCTGCTGCTTCCCGGTGCTCTCGCCACCCTCGTACTGACCCTGCCCCGGGTGGTGTCCGCCGCCAGAAGGCGGCCGGCCGACCGGGATGCGGTCCCCTCGGACG
This sequence comes from Streptomyces sp. CA-135486, assembly GCF_050936555.1. NCBI lineage: Bacteria > Bacillati > Actinomycetota > Actinomycetes > Kitasatosporales > Streptomycetaceae > Streptomyces > Streptomyces sp. CA-135486. The sequence continues at coordinate 2,780,287 of NZ_JBNJMM010000002.1, read as the reverse complement.
CGGAGCGCGCGCAGGCGGCTTCTCCGCGCATCGTGCTGCCGCCGCAGATCACCGCGATCGGGGCGCTGGGCGGCTTCTTCGAGAAGTTCCTTCCGCCGCACCGCTCGACGGTGCTGAATCTGGTGCTCGGCCTCGGGCTGCTGGTGCTGGCCGGCGCGCTGCTCACGGTGCGCGCCCGGGGCCGGGTCCGCCGGTTCTCCCAGGGTGTCGCGCCCGTGCGGCGTTCGGCAGGGCGCGCCTGGGCTGTGCGGCTGGGCACCACGGTCGTGGCGCTCGGGGCCGCGTTCGGCCTGGTCACCTTCGGGATCAACGACAGCAGGCTGCCCGGCACCTTCTCGATGATGCAGGGCGGGGCCGACTACGGCGGCGGCCCGGCGGGCGGCCACAGCCATATGGCGGGTGGGCCCCATCTGCACGGCGGGACCGGCAGCACCGCGGCCGTCAGCGTCGACTCGCTCAAGGGCCCGCGCGAGGGCAAGCCGGACCGTGTCTTCAACCTCACCGCGCAGGAGAAGCAGGTCAAGCTCGCCTCGGGCAGGACCTTCACCGCATGGACGTACAACGGGCAGATACCCGGTCCCGAACTGCGGGTGAAGCAGGGCGAGTTGGTGGAGATCAAACTCACCAACCGGCTGCCGGGGAAGACCCCGGTCACCATCCACTGGCACGGCTTGGACATCCCCAACGGCGAGGACGGGGTCGCGGGCGCCACCCAGGACGCGGTACAGCCCGGCCAGTCGTACACCTACCGGTTCCGCGTCGAGGAGTCGGGCACCCGCTGGTACCACTCCCACCAGCAGGCCTCCGAGCAGGTCAAGCGCGGTCTTTTCGGCCCCCTGGTGATCGAGCCTGCCAAGCAGGCCCCTTCCGTCAACAAGGCCAAGGACATGACGGTGGTCGCGCACGACTGGGAGACTCCCGGCGGCAGCTACCCCGCGTTCGGCAACTCCGACGTATTGGAGCGGCGTACGGCCAAGCCGGGCGAGAAGGTACGGCTGCGGCTGGTCAACAGCAGCAATCTCACCAAGACCTTCGCGCTGACCGGCGTACCGTTCAAGGTCACCGCGCTGGACGGCACCGACGTCAACAAGCCCGGTGAGATCAAGGACCAGCAGCTGGCGGTGGGCGGCGCCCAACGGATGGACGTGGAGTTCACCATGCCCGGCTCGCCGGTCCGGCTGACCGACGCGGCGGCGAAGGGCGCGGGGATCATCTACTCCTCCGACGGCAAGGGCGACATCGAACCGAAGCTGGACGGGCCTGAGTTCGACCCCACCACGTACGGCGAGCCCACCGGAACGCCCTTCGACGCGGACAGCAGGAGCGAGCGCAGCTTCAAGCTGACCTTCGACGACTGGCTGGGCTTCTACAACGGGAAGTTCGGCCTGCGCCAGACCATCAACGGCAAGGTGTTCCCGGACGCCCCGATGCTGATGGTCAAGAAGGGCGACCTCGTCCGCACGAAGTTCGTCAACCGCGGCGAGGAGGACCACCCGATCCACCTGCACGGCCACCACCTGCTGGTGCTGAGCAAGGACGGCAAGAAGACGACCGGCAGCCCCGTCTGGCTGGACACCATCAATGTCCGGCCCGGCGACCAGTGGGAGGTCGCCTTCAAGGCCGACAACCCGGGCATCTGGATGGACCACTGCCACAACTTCGTCCACACCGGTCTCGGCATGGTGATGCACCTGGTCTACGAAGGTGTCACGACCCCGTACGCGGTCGGCGGCACGGCGCACAACCGGCCCGAATGACGTGACGCACACACAAGGCCCGGCCCCGAAAAGGGCCGGGCCTTTGTGCAGCCGCGTTCAGCGACGTTCGTCGAGGAACGAGGTGTTGTGCTTGCCGTCGCGGAAGACCGGATCGGCAAGCACGTCCCGCAGCAGCGGAATCGTGGTGTGCACCCCGGGGCCCACCACCCGGAACTCGGCGAGCGCCCGGTCCATCCGGTCCAGCGCCTGGCCGCGCTCCGGCGCCCAGGTGATCACCTTGGCGAGCAGCGAGTCGTACTGGGACGGCACCCGCCAGCCGGCGTAGCCATGGGTGTCGACCCGTACGAAGGGGCCGCCGGGCGGGACGAACTCGTCCAGCGTGCCCGGGCAGGGTGCGAAGTTGCGGGCCGGGTCCTCGGCGTTGACGCGGCACTCGACGGCCGTGCCTCGCGGAACGAGGTCCTCCTGCTGGAAGGCCAGCGCCTCCCCCGCCGCGACATGGATCTGTTCGCGTACGAGATCGACACCGAACACGGCCTCGGTCACCGGGTGTTCCACCTGGATGCGGCAGTTCATCTCCATGAAGGAGAAGCCCTCGTCGTGGACGAGGAACTCGAAGGTGCCCGCGCCGGTGTAGCCGACGGCGCGTGCCCCGCGTACCGCCGCCTTGGCCATGGCCTCGGACAGGCCCGGGTGCAGCCCGGGCGCCGGGCTCTCCTCGATGAGCTTCTGGTGCCTGCGCTGTACGGAGCAGTCGCGCTCGCCGAGGTGCAGCACCTTGCCGTGGCCGTCCGCCAGCACCTGGACCTCGATATGGCGGGCGCTGTCGCAGAAGCGCTCCAGATAGACCCGGTTGTCGCCGAAGACGGCCTGCGCGGTCGCGCGGGTCTGCCGGTAGGCGGGCAGCAGGTCGCAGGACTGGCGTACGACGGTCATGCCGCGGCCGCCGCCGCCCGCCGCCGCCTTGATGATCAGCGGGAAGCCGATGCGGTGGGCGAGGTCGGTGGCCTCGGCCGCGCTGTCGACCGTGCCCGGGCTGCCGGGCAGGACCGGCAGCCCGGCGTCCGTCATCAGCGCCCGCGCCACCGCCTTGTCGCCGAGCCGGGACAGGACTTCGGGCCGCGGGCCGATGAAGACCAGGCCGTTGTCGGCGCAGATCTCGGCGAAGTCCGGGTCCTCGGAGAGAAAGCCGTAGCCGGGGTGCACCGCGTCGGCGCCGGTGCGCAGCGCGGCCTCGATCACCGCGGGGGCTGACAGATAGCTCTTGCGGGGCATGCCAGGGCCGATCTGCACGGCGGCGTCCGCCGCGCGCACATGGGCGCTGTCCTTGTCGGCGGTGGAGTGGACCGCCACCGTGCGGATGCCCATCTCTCGGCATGTCCTGATGACCCGCAGGGCGATCTCGCCCCGGTTCGCCACCAGGACCGTGTCCAGGGCCACGGTCAGTCCTCCTTGTCGGTGCCGGTGAAGGCCTCGGGGTCGAGGAGGACCAGGGGCTGTCCGTACTCGACGGGCTCCCCGTCCTGGACCAGCACCTCGACGATCCGCCCCGGCCTGGTGGCCTCCAGCGGGTTCATCAGCTTCATCGCCTCGATGATGCCGAGTTGCTGGCCGGCCTCGACATGGTCGCCGACCTGGACGAACGGCGGGGCACCCGGTGACGGCGCCGCGTAGAACGTGCCGACCAGCGGCGCGCATTCGCGGAAGCCGTCGAGTGCCTCCTCGTCCTCCTCGCGGGGCGGGGCCGCGGTGGCGCGCGGGCCGGGGGGCGTTTCGCCCTCCTCCCACTCGACCTCCACGCTCGCCGCGCCCAGCGCCACCCGTACCCGGCGCGGGTGGCTCGGCCCGACCCGTACGACCTCCGCGATGCTGCGGCAGATGTCGGTGAGGGCCAGTCCACTGGTGTCGTAGTCCAGTCCGGCGAGCGGGCCGCCGGACCCGCTGCGCACGCTGTCCTTGGTGACTTCGTTCATCGGTCTCTCTCCGTAGAACCTGCCGTTGCGGTTGCACCTGTTGACGTCTGCAGATGCGCGCCGTCCGCGAGCCCGAAGGCGCGGAAGCGGGCGCGCCGCGCGGCGCCGGAGGTGGTCGTGCCGCGCAGTTCGCGCAGTGCCACGACGACCGCCCGGCGTACCGCGTCACTCATCACCGTGGTGTCGGTGTGGCCGCCGCCCTCGGGCTCCGGGATCACCCCGTCGACCACGCCGAGTCGCAGCAACGAGGCGGCGTCCAGGGCGAGTTCGTCGGCGGCCACCGCGGCCTCGGCGGCGTTCTTCCAGAGAATCGCGGCGCAGCCCTCCGGGCTGATCACCGAGTAGGTCGCATTGGCGCACACCAGCACGCGGTCGGCGACGCCGAGCGCCAGCGCGCCTCCGCTGCCGCCCTCGCCCGTCACCACGGCCACCACCGGGACGGTCAGCGAGCCCATCAGCCGCAGATTCTCCGCGATGGCGTTGGACTGGCCGCTCTCCTCGGCCGTCAGCCCCGGATAGGCGCCGGGGGTGTCGATGAGGGTGACCACCGGCATGCCGAGCTTGGCCGCGAGCCGCATCAGCCGGGCGGCCTTGCGGTATCCGGCGGGCGAGGGCATGCCGAAGTTGCGGCTGACGAGTTCGGCGGTGGTGTGGCCCTTCTGGTGTCCGATCACCATGACCGGGAGCCCGTCGAGCCGGCCGATTCCACCGACGATGGCCGCGCACTCCTCGCCCGCGCGGTCGCCGTGCAGTTCGACGAAGCCGTCCAGCCAGTAGCCGATGTGCTCGAGAGCGGTGGGCCGGCCGGCCTCGCGGGCGAGCTGTACGCACTCCCAGGCGGGCAGTTGGTCGAGCAGCTGGCTGTCGCGGACCACCGGGTCCTCCTCGCCGGCGCCCCAGCTCGGTCCCGGGACCTCGGTGGCCGCAAGGAGCCGGCTGAGGCGGGCGCGCAGTTCGGTGCGCTGCCAGACGTCGTCCACCAGGCCGTGTTCCAGGAGGAATTCGGCGGTCTGGAAGCCGGGCGGCAGCTTCTGCCGGATGGTCTGCTCGATCACCCGCGGCCCGGCGAAGCCCATCCGGGCGCCGGGCTCGGCGACCACCACGTCGGAGAGTGTCGCGAAGGAGGCGGCGACTCCACCGTAGGTGGGGTCGGTGACCAGGGTGATGGTGAGCAGGCCCGCCTCGTCGAGTTCCGCGAGCGCGTTGCTGGTCTTGGCCATCTGCATCAGCGACAGCGCGCCTTCCTGCATCCGCGCGCCGCCGGAGGCGGTGACGATGAGCAGGGGCGTACGGTCCTTCAGCGCGGTCTCGGCGGCGGTGGTGATCGCCTCGCCGGCGGCGACGCCGAGGCTGCCGCCGAAGAACCGGAAGTCCATGACGGCGGCCACGAGCGGCCGTCCGTCGATACGGCCGCGCACCACCAGCACCGAGTCCTGCTGGCCGGTCTTGCGGCGGGCCTGGTCGAGACGTTCTCCGTACGGCCGCTGGTCCACGAAGTCCAGCGGGTTGACGAGGGTTTCGGGCACCCGGACGGGCTGTGCCGTGCCCCCGTCGAAGAGCTGCCGGATCCGGCCGAGGGCATCCAGCCGGGCGTGCGCGCCGCATTCGGGGCAGACCTGCAGCAGGCGTATATAGCGTTTTCCGTAGACCAGGGAGCGGCACTGGGAGCAGGTCACCCAGGCCGCCGGCTCGTTCTCCGCGGCAGTCCTGGCCGGTCGTGCGGTGGTGGTCATCGGAGCTTGCCCTTCAGTAGGACGCATCGACTCAGTAGGACGCATCGACCTCGTAGATGCCGAACGGCACGGCGAGCCGGGTGTCGCGGTAGGGGCGCAGGGGCGCGGTGTCCTCGCGGTGCCCGGCGCCCTCCTCCCAGCGCTGGAATGCGGCCAGATCGGCCCAGCGGCTCACGACGATCAGCGCGGTGGGGTCGGCCGGGGAGCGCAGCAGCTCGTTGCCGAGCATCCCGGGGACCTCCGCCAGCCGCTTGCTGACCAGGTGGTACGCCTCGCGCACCGCCTGGAGCTGCTCCTCGTCGTGGGCCGCCTGGTAGACCAGCACCCTGACTTCACCGGGCATCGGCGGACGCCTTGCCTTCGATGTGCGTGACGACGTTCATGGTGTGGAACTCGCCGCCGCGGCGGTAGGGGTGGAGCTTCGCACGGTGTTCCAGATGGGCCGGGCTCTCCTCGAACGCGCGGAACCGCGGCTCGTCCACCCAGTCGCTGATGATGTAGTAGCTGCTCTGCGCGTCGGTGGCCTTGGAGAGCCACTGGCCCAGGTTGGCGGGGTGTCCGGTCACCGCGTCGGTGCCCGCGAGCCACTCCCGCTCGAACTCCTCCTCCAGACCGGGCTCGATGTCCATGCGCAGCAGCACGCGGAAGACGGTGGAGGCCATCAGGAGATCCCTCCGTCCACGCTGATCGTCGCGCCGGTGACATAGCGGGCCAGGTCGCTGGTGAGCCAGAGGATCGCGCCCGCCACCTCGTCCGGCGTACCGAGCCGGCCGAGCGCGGTCTTCGCGCTGTACCGCTCGATCATCAGCTTCTGCTGGTCCTCGGGCAGGGCATACAGGTTCTCGGTCTCGACGACGCCGAGCGCGACGATGTTGAAGCGGATGCCGCGCCCGCCGAACTCCTTGGCCAGGGACCGGTTCAGACCGGCGATCGCCGCCTTGGTGGCGGTGTAGTGGGAGCGATGGGGTATGCCGGCGTCGACGGCCTTCGAGCCGATGCTGATCACCGAGGAGCCCGCGCCGAGCAGCGGCAGGGCGGTCTGGATGACCAGGTGCGAGCCGGTGAGGTTGATGTCGACGATGCGCCGCCACTCCTCCAGCGACAGATCCTCGTACGGGATGTGGCTGATGGCACCCGCGTTGTTGACCACCAGATCGAGGTGTCCGTAGTGGGTACGGGCGTGCTCGATCAGGGCCGTGACATCCGCGGGGTCGGCGACGTCGGCCCGCACCACATGGTGCGCTCCGCCGGTCTCCTTGAGTTCGTTCTCCAGCGACGTCACGGCTTCGCTCTCCTGCCGGTAGCAGGTGAGCACATCGACGCCGACCTGTGCCAGAGCCCGTACGATGCCCCGACCGACCCCTCGGGTGCCGCCGGTGACCAGGGCCTTTTTGCCCCTGAGGCCGAGATCCATGATTTTCCTCCGTAAGCGTCGAATGGCGTCAGAGCAGCAGGGCGAGCGCGGAGCAGTTGACGAAGAGGGCGATCACGGTGATCACACTGCGCCGCTGGTTCCAGGCGCCCCAGTTCCAGCGCGGGTCATTGGCCTCGAAGTCGTCCGGCAGATTGTCCGGATCGAGGGTCTGCACCCACTTGTTGACGGGGACGTTCTTGGTGAGCGAGATCGTGACCGTGACCGCGGCGAGCACGGCCGCGACGATGAACAGGACACGGACCGCGGCTTCAGGGGCGAGGACTGCCAGCACGACGTCGCCGATCAGCGTGCCGAGCAGGCACAGCGGCATCGCCGGGTCGTAGCGGGTGGCGAAGAAGGCGTGGGCGTGCACATAGCGGTCGGCCGGGAGGGCCGCGAGCAGCGGCCAGCCGCCCAGCTGTGTGCCGAACAGCACCCCGGCCGCCAAGCCGTTGAGCAGCACCACTACCGGGACCAGGAAGGCGAGCACCTGCTTCCTCCTACTCGGCCGGGCTTGCGGCCGCGGCCTCGACCTTCTGCTTGATGAGGTTCATCTGGACGACGGTGTTGCGGTTGAGGTACTCCGTCATCCCCTCGTCGCTCGCCGGGGCCTCGGGCTTCATATGGAAGTCCTGCACCCAGCGCATGCGTACGCCGGCCTTCTCCTGGGTGTACTCCCAGTAGATGCGCATGAATTCGAACGGCCCGGTCTCGACGCGGTGCGCGTGCACGGTCCTGGCCTCGGCGTCGGGGATGCGGCGGGAGACCCAGCTCCACACATTGCCGTCCTCGTCCGGGTGCATGGTGAGGCGGAAGGTGACCTCGCCCTCCTTCTCCTCCAGCACCTCCGCGGAGGCGTACTCACTGAACAGCTGCGGCCAGCCCTTCAGGTCGTTCGTGATGTCCCAGACCAGATCCATGGGCGCGTCGATCACAATGCTGTTGTCGGTGTGGCCCGCCATGGCGGCCTCCTCCCGGTAGTCGTGTGGCGATGTGTCGGTCGGCCGGTGTGTCAGTCCGCCCGCCCGAGGACCAGCGCGGCGTTGAAACCGCCGTGGCCGCGGGCGACGACGAGCGCGGTGTGCAGCTCCTGGCGGCGCGGTTCGCCGAGCACCAGATCGATCTCGATGCCGGGCGCCGGGGCGGTGGGCCCCACGGTGTGCGGGACGATCCGGTCCCGCAGGGCGAGCAGTGCGGTGGCGACGTCGAGTGCGGCTCCGCCGCCGTACAGCCGCCCGGTCAGCGTCTTGGGCGCGGTCACCGGGACGCCGCGCGGGCCGAAGACCGCGGCGAGCGCCTCGGCCTCGGCGAGGTCCTCGGTGGGCACGCCGAACGCGTCGGCGAAGACGACGTCCACGTCGCCGGGTTCGAGCTCCGCGTCCGCGAGTGCGGCGGTGATCGTGCGGCGCAGCGAGGGCGGCCGCTCCGATCCGGGCGGAGGGTCGAAGCCCGCCGCATAGCCGAGCACCCGGCCGTAGATCTGCTGCGCGCCGCGGGCCTCGGCGGCCTCGGCGCTCTCGACGAGCAGCATCGCGCCGCCCTCGCCGGGCAGATAGCCCGATGCCTCGGAGTCGAACGGCAGATAGGCGCGGGCCGGGTCCTGCACGGTGGACAGCCGTCCCGTCGAGAGCTGGGCGGTCAGTCCGTACGGGCAGAGCGATGCGTCGGTCCCGCCGGTCACCACGAGCCGCGAGCCGCCCCGGATCAGCCGCCGGGCCTGTCCGATGGCGTCCAGACCGCCGGCCTGTTCGCTGCAGATCACTCCGCAGGGGCCGCGCAGTCCGTGCCGGATGGAGACCTGGCCGGTCGTCGCTGCGTAGAACCAGGCGATCGACTGATAGGCGCCGACCCAGTCGGGGGCGTGCTGGTAGAGGTTCTCCATCTCGTGCTGGCCGAACTCGGTGCCGCCGGAGGAGCTCGCGGTCACCACGGCCAGTTCGTACTCGGGCAGTTCGGCCGGGTGCACATCGGCGTCGTTGATCGCCGCCTCGGCCGCGGCGAGCCCCAGATGGGTCCAGCGGTCGGTCTGCTGGATCAGCCGGCTGGGCACCTGCTCCTTGGTGACGAAGCTGGGCACCTCGCCGGCGAGCCGTACCGGGTAGGTCGACGGGTCGAAGCGGCTGATCCGTCCGATGGCCGTCTTCCCGGCGAGTACGGCGGCCCAGTGGGCCTCGGCGGAGAGCCCGGTCGGCGCGATGACACCGAGGCCGGTGACGACCGGTGCCTGTGCAGCGGTGGTACTCACCGTCTAGCTCCTCCCGTTTCGGACCACACCCGGGCGGGCCAGCAGCATCGCGCTCTGGAAGCCGCCGAAGCCGCTGCCGACGCTGAGCACCACGTCCATCCGGTGCTCGCGAGCGGTCACCGGCACATAGTCCAGATCGCACTCGGGGTCGGAGGTGTGCAGATTGGCGGTGGGCGGCACCACCTGGCGGTCGAGCGCCAGGGCGCAGGCGGCGACCTCGATGGAGCCGATGGCGCCCAGCGAGTGGCCCACCATCGACTTGATCGAGCTGACCGGGACGTCGTAGGCGTGCTCGCCCAGCGAGCGCTTGAAGGCGGCGGTCTCGTGCCGGTCGTTCTGCTTGGTGCCGGAGCCGTGGGCGTTGATGTAGTCCACGGCGGTGGGGGCGAGTCGGGCCTGGTCGAGCGCCACTTGGATCGCCTCGGCCATCTCCCGGCCGTTCGCCTTCAGGCCGGTCATGTGGAAGGCGTTGCTGCGGCTGGCGAAGCCGACGAGTTCGCCGTAGATCCGGGCGCCGCGTCGCTCGGCGGCCTCCTTCTCCTCCAGGACCAGCACGGCCGAGCCCTCGGCGAGGACGAATCCGTCCCGGTTCTGGTCGAACGGCCGCGAGGCGTGCTCGGGGTCGTCGTTGCTGGGCGAGGTGGCCTTGATGGCATCGAAACAGGCCGAGGTGATCGGCGAGAGCGGCGCGTCCGTGGCGCCCGCGAGCACCACGTCGGCGGAGCCCTCCTCGATCAGCTGGGCGCCGTGGCCGATGGAGTCGAGACCTGAGGTGCAGCCGGTGGAGATCAGCGCGACGGGCCCCTCGGCGCCCACCTCCCACGCCACTTCCACCGCGAGGGTGCTGGGCACCATGTACCCGTACAGATGCGGCACGCCATAGGTGTGGTCCACCAGCCAGTGCCTGCCGGCGTCGCTGAGCAGGACGTACTCCTCCTCAAGCCCGGTGGTGCAGCCGACGGCGCTGCCGATGCTCACGCCGATACGCTCGGGCGGCGTGTTCGCGAAGTCGTAGCCGCTGTCATCGACCGCCTCGCGCGCGCTGAACACCGCGAACTGCGCGGCCCGGTCCATCCGTCGCACCTGGCGCGGGGACAGGCCGGCCTCGACCGGGTCGAAGTCGGCCTCGGCGGCCACCTGGGACCTGAAGGACGAGGGGTCGAAGAGCGATATGCGGCGGGTCGCGGTGCGGCCGGCGGCCAGCAGGTCCCAGAAGGCCTCCCGGCCCACCCCGCCGGGCGCCACCACCCCGATGCCGGTGATGACGGCCTTGCGGCTCACGCGGCACCGCCCACCTGCGGATTGGGCTCCTGCGGCCGCTGGACCTCCTCGATGTCCACGTGTCCCAGTTCGGGACGCGGGGCCAGCGGGGAGAGGTGGAAGGCCGCGTGAGCCGTCTCCTTACCCGTGTTGACAAGTCGATGGCGTACTCCGATGGGCACCAGCAGCGAGTCGCCCGGGCCGAGGCTGACCGGCGTACCGTCCAGCGTCATCTCCAGCTCGCCGGTGACGACGTGCAGGAACTCCTCGGAGTACGGGTGGTAGTGCGTGGTGATGAAGTCGCCCGGTTCCAGGCTCAGCACTCCGCCGAAACCGGAGGTGCACCCCACGGTCTTGGGGCTGAGCGTCGTCCGGATGTCGCCGCCGCGCCGAGTGTTGTGCTCGACCTCGTCGGCGTGAACCCGGACGGTCCGCGTGATCTCGGTGGTCACTGCCCGCCTCCTCAACAGCCTCTTCTTCAGCGCCAGCACGTTCTCAGCCGTACCTAGAAGGCGGCTCGAACACGCGTTGACGGAAAACCGCCCGATGAGCGGCTTGGAATCGGCCCGGGAGGGTGGTGTACCGGCGCTCAAGTACCTGCCGAGCGGGATGCGGCGTATTGGCGAGGCAAGACTTCGCCCGTCTGAAGGAGCTGGCATGCCGTTCGCCGCGATCACGTATGACATCAAGGCCGGTTACGAGAAGGAGATCACCGAGATCTTCGGCAGTTTCCGCCGGGTGGGCTCCCCCGTCGTCAAGGGCGCGGAGGGCGGCGAGACGGCGCGCATCCTCGCCACCGCCGTGTTCATTCGCGACGACACCATGGTCCGCGTCATCGAGTACGAGGGCGACCTGGACGCCATCGCCCGGCACATGGCCACCCAGCCCGGCGTGAAGGAGGTCGAGGAGAAGCTCGCCCCCTATCTGACCCGGCCCCGGGACACCGGCACCGTCGACGGCTTCGTGGCCACCTTCAAACGGTCCCTGCTCACCTGTATGGCGCAGATGTCCGTACGCGACGCGGCGGCGGCGCAGTCAGCGAACTGAGGGAGAATTCGTGCTCAACCGCAGGCAGTTACTGAGAAGAGGCGCGGCAGTGGGGCTGCTGGTCGCCGCACCCGCCGGACTGATCGTCGGCGGAAGGCCCACCAGGGCCGAGGCGGCCACCGCCCCGTTCACCGTCCCGCTGGCGGTGCCGAAGCCGCTGCGGCCGACCCGGCTGCCCGGCCACGATCTGTACCGGCTTCGGACACGGGAAGGGGACGCGACGATCCTGCCGGGCACCCGCACCCGCATCCGCGGCTTCAATGGCGTACTGGCGCCACTGATCGTGGCCCACCGGGACCGCCCCGTCCTGGTCGAGCTGAGCAATGAGCTGGCCGACCCGTTCGCGCTGCATCTGCACGGCGGGCATGTGCCGGTGCGCTCCGACGGCCACCCCAAGGACCAGATCCAACCGGGCGGCCGGCGCACCTACTACTATCCCAACACCCAGCGCGCCTCGACGCTGTGGATGCACGACCACACCCACCACGCGCACGCGGAGAACATCTACCGCGGTCTGTCGGCGACCTATCTGCTCACCGACCGCTTCGAGGAGGCACTGCCGCTCCCGAAGGGGCGGTACGACGTGATGCTGCAGCTGCGTGACGCGAAGTTCGACGACAACGGCGCATTCGTCTACGACATGCACACGCCGGAGGACCGGCCGACGATCCTCGTCAACGGGCGCCCCAAGCCGTACTTCGAGGTGGCGGCCCGAAAGTACCGGCTGCGTCTGGTGAACACCGCCAATGAGCGGGGCTTCTTCCTCCGGCTCAACGACGGCACCCAGGGTGGCGCGGAGCTTGTACAGATCGCGACGGACGGCGGCCTGCTGCCGGCCCCGGCGCCGACCGGTGCGCTGGCGCTGTGGCCGGGTGAGCGGAACGAGATCGTCGTCGACTTCTCCCGCTATCCGCTCGGCACCAAGCTGGTCCTGGAGAACCTGGCCGCCTTCGAGGGCGAGACCCCGGAGGTGATGCGGTTCGACGTGGTGCGTACGGCAACCGACGCGAGCTCCGTGCCCGCCACGCTGCGCCCGGTGCCGGACCTGGGAACGGCCCAGGTGCGGCGGGAGTTCCACGTCGCCTTCGACCCGGCGAGCGGCCAGCACCTCATCAACGGCAAGCCGTTCGACATCAACCGGATCGACATCCGTCCCCAACTGGACGTCACCGAGCTGTGGACGATCCGCAACTCCGACACCCTTGGCATTCCGCACTCGCTCCACCCGCATCTGGAGCAGTTCCGGGTTCTCAGCCGTGACGGGCAGCCTCCGGCGCCGGGCGAGGCGGGGCTGAAGGACACCCTCACGGTGATGGCCGGCCAGTCCGCGGAGATCATGCTGCGGTTCACGGACTACACCGGCCCGTACATGTACCACTGCCACATGCTGGGCCATCAGATGATGGGCATGATGGGCCAGATGGAGATCGTGAAGTAACGGAGAAGGCCCGGTACGGAAGCCCCCGCATGGGCTTCCGTACCGGGCCTCGTGGTGTCGGAGGGCACCGGGCCCTGTGGTGTCAGAGGGCGGTGACCGCCGCTGCGTTGAGCGCCAGGGCGAGGACCGCGAGCAGGGTACGAAGAAGGTGCCAGCGCCGCCACAGCGGGCGCGGGTCCTCCCAGTCGGCGGGCAGCTCGTCCGGGTTCTCCACGGACTTGACCCGCCGGTTGATCGGCACATTGGCAAGATGGGACACGGCGGAAACACCCAGCAGCAGCACCGCGGCGACGGCGAACAGCGCCTGGGCCGCGCCGTCGTCGGCGGTCAGGGCGAGGACCGCGGCGAGCAGCGTGGAGGTGAGAACGACGACCGGCATGGTCGGGTCCCAGTTGCGGCCCAGCAGTTTGTGCGCGTACACATAGGTGCCCGTTTCCATCGCGAAGAGCGCGGGAAGCACGCTCAGCGCGACGGCGAACAGCACCCCCGCGGTGACACCGCTGCCGAGGAGAACAGCTATCCCCAGCACCTCGGTCATGGCGCTCAGGCCCCGGCCGGGTGGGAGTCGACGGTGAGCTGGGCGATGGAGCGCATCGTGGCATTGCGGAAGTACGCCGCGAAGGCCGCCGGCGAGCTGGTGTCCCGCTCCTCGGCCAGATACGGCTGCAGCTTCTCCTCCAGGATGTGCACGCCCTGCTGTGTGGCCATGTGCCGGCCGACGGCCGCGAAGTCGCCCTCGTAGTGGATGACGCGGACCATCACGTCGTCCTTGATGAAGACCCCGGTGCCCAGCAGACGCCCGGCGGCCGAGCCGTCCGCACCCTTGAAGTCGGGGGTGTCGACGCGGGTGAACTTGGCGAATATCCCGGCGATCTCGTCCTCGTGGCCGGGCTTGACCCGGTAGGTGATCGCTGCGTACGGCATCAGATTCCTCCATCGACGGTGATCGTGGCACCGGAGACATAGCGGGAGGCGTCCCCCGCCAGGAAGAGCACCGTCCCGGCCACGTCCTCGGGCCGGCCGAGCCGGCCCAGGGCGGTCATCGCGGCGATCCGCTCCCGCAGATGCGGCGGCAGATCCCCGCCGGTCTCGCTCTCGGTGACACCCGGGGCCACGGTGTTGACCCGGATGCCGCGCGGCCCGAGCTCCTTGCACAGCGCCCGTCCGAAGCCGACGAGGGCCGCCTTGGAGGCCGAGTAGTGGGCGCTGAACGGCCGGCCGCGCAGGGCGACCGAGGCGCCGATGTTGATGACGGACGCGCCCTCGGAGAGCAGGTCGAGCACGGCCTGGGTGACCAGGTACGCCGAGGTGACGTTGTGGTCGAACAACCGCTGCCACTCGGCCGCTTCGAGATCGCCGAACTTCGCGTGCCCGTCGATGCCGACGTTGTTCACCAGCACGTCGAGCCCGCCGAACTGCTCCTCGCAGGCGTCGGCGAGCTTCCTGGCGCCGTCCGCGGTGGTGACGTCCGCCCGCACGGTCAGATGGCCGCCGCCCAGCTCGCCCAGCTCCCGCGCGAGTGACTGGGCGGCCTCGCCGTCCTTGCTGTGTCCCGCCACCACCTGTGCCCCGGCACGGGCGAAGGCCAGAGCCGACGCCCGTCCGATGCCGCGGGTGCCGCCGGTGATGAGCACGCGCTTGCCGGCCAGACCCGAGGTGAGGGCATCTTCCGTGCTCATGCCGCCTCGGGGAGGTTGGCATTGATCATTTTGAGCAGGAGGCGCGGGGTCTCGGCCTCCACCACCGCATCGTCGGAGAGATCAACGCCGCGCTCGCGCTTGATGACTCCGGTCACCTGGAGCAGCGCGAGGGAGTCGTAGCCGAGGTCGATGAACGGGACGTCCAGCACCGCGTCGCTGTCGAGGTCGATGCCCTCGGACTCACCGGCGCATTCGCGAAGCTTGTCGGCGAGCTCCAGCAGGGTGAATTCGCTCACTGGATTCGCCCTCCTTCCTTGGTCCAGATGTAGAAGGACTGCGCCATCGCGTCCTTGGGCTCCTGCCAGTTCGGGTCGTACGGCGAAACGCACTCGGCGAGCCGGGTGTTGATGTCGTCGTAGAGCGGGTGGCTGCGAGCCTGGTACAGCCGCGGGCTGATGTCCTCGTCCGCCTCGACCAGATGGAAATAGAGATCGTGGAAGGTGAACAGCGACCGCCTCGTCACACCGATCATGTGGGGCAGCTCGCTCGAGTCCGACTCCTCGAAGATCTTGGCGATGTCGCCGGCCTTGCCCGGCTCCATCCGAGCCACTATGAGCGTCCGGTGTGCCACCGTCGGCCTCCTTCGTGGAATGTGCTGAGAAGCCCTGCGGTTGGCGGGCTCGTCCCAACCGTGACAGGCGGCGCTGGAGCACTGCTCGATCCACCGTCCAACTTGACGTGCGGGTCCAGGACATCGTCCAGCGCGAGCGGCACCGATGGCCGTGGCCGCCTCGTGGTGTCCCCGAACCCTGCCACCAGGCTGTACGGCCGCGTCGCGATCTCACCGCAATGGCCCGGTGATGACCGACTGCCGCAGTCCGGCCTCCGCCGACAGCAGCAGCGGCCGGCCGATCAGCCGCCCGTCGCGCCGGATGCTGCTGGCGTGCACGCCGTACCCACCGAAGGGCTGGTTGCCGTTCTCGGCGTCCAGGGTGGTGGCGTTGCGGCCGATGACTCCGGTGCCCAGGGTCTCTCCCGTCAGCCGCGGCTCGCCCAGCGCGGATACGTACATGCCCCGCTCCAGCTCCTGGGGGCTGCGCGCCCACTCGCGGAGCATCTCCGGGTCCTCGTAGGGCACGATGCAGAAGATGGGCGAGAAGAGCTCCGGCGGATGGAAGTCCACGCCCTCCGGGAAGACCAGCAGCGAGGGCTCGACCAGCATCCGGTCCGGGTCCACTTCGCCACCGCTGACCACATGGTCGGCGTGCTCGGACAGGAACTCTGCGGCGCCTTCCACGGCGTCTTCGTAGGCCAGCGGGGTGAGCACGGTGTCCGGCCAGCTGCGCGCGCCGATGGTCAGCACGGACAGTTCGGCGCGCAGCTGCTCGACAACGGCGTCGAGCCGCAGCCGATGTACGAAGATGACGTCCGGGCACAGGCAGTCCTGACCGGAGTTGTAGAGCCGGGCGCGCAGAATGGCCCGGCAGGCGGCGCCCGGGTCGGTCCGCGGGCCCACGACCAGGGGATTGGGTCCCGAGCCCATCACCAGGAACAGCGGCCGGTCGCCGACGGACGCCATGACGTCGTGGGCACTGGAGGGCCGACCGGTGAAGACCACCGCGTCGGACTCCGAGCAGATCGGCTTGAACCGCCGCTGGGAGACGTCGACCACCTTGATCCGCTGGGCGAGGTCAGGGTCGAGACGGCTGCTGATCAGCTTGTGCACGGCATAGGCGGTGTCCCTGACACGGGCCGAGGGGCGGATGACCACCTCGTCGCAGTAGAGGGCCGGGATCAGGCCGAACAGGGCATATGAGTAGAGGACGTTGTTCGACGGCAGGAACACGGAGAGCCGGGAGAGCTGGGGCGGGCAGCTGCGGGCCAGCTCCCAGGGTGCGCCGGTCAACGCCGCTACGGAACGCAGTAGTTCATCGCGTGCACTGCTGTAGGTGGCGACCTTCGTCAGCAGCGACAGCACCTCGTCGCGGGAGGTCAGCAGGGCAGTGGCCGTCCTCATCGCCTTCTCGTGCGCGGCTTCGAGGTTGGGCCAGGTACGGGTGAACGACTCCAGAACGGGCATGGACGGATGGCTCATCGAGCTGTCTCCTCGCGGCACTGGGGTGTCGGGCGGGGCCGACGGAACCGGTGGCAGCCGAAGGCCTCGAGGAGTTCTCGAGACCGTCCGACTATTCTTCCTGCCGCCACGTGGCATGGGAGCCCGGAACTCGGCCCGGTGCAGCGATAAATGACAGAGTAAGCAGACGAAATAATGCGTGTCCAGCAGAAACCGAAGAGAGAATTCCGGGGCGGGGGAATTCACTTCATTGAAATGCCCGCATACTCAGCCTCGACTCGAAGACTCCTGGAATACCGGCGTTCCGGTGTCCCCTCCGTGAGGACCTCCCTGTTCAGGAACTGCTCGAATCCAAGATTCACCGCGGTGGCGCGCACCGCCCGCGGAGACCTCGTCCGCTGAGCCGTACCACCCCTCAGGAGGCCGATCATGACCAGCACCGTTCCTCCCTCGGCCGGCACCGTGCACCCCTGGTTCCGGGAGGAGGGACGGCCCGCCCCGCCCGACCTGCGGCGACTGTCCGGCGCCGAGACATTCGAGCTGCTGCGCCGGGAGATGGCCGGGCTGAGCGTCTCGCTGCCCGGCCCCGCCCTTCCCGCGCAGCCGTTCGTCCTGCCGCGCCGCTCCTACGAGGAGCTGTTCGACGTCACCAGGGTGCTGCTGTCACTGGTACGCCGGGCCGTGCTGGCCCAGGGCGGCAGCTGGCCGGCCCGCGCCGTGGCGCTCGGCGCCGACCCCGACGACTATCCCCTGCTGTCGGGCCAGGACAACACGGAGACCGAGTACTGCGCCATGATGGCCCGCGCCGACATGGTCATCGGCGAAAGGGGCCCACAGCTGCTGGAGTTCAACGTCAGCGGGACGTTCGGCGGGCCCAGTGAGACCCATGCGCTCGCCGCGGTCTGGCAGCAGACCCACCAGGAGGCGGGCAGGACGCCGTTCACCGGATCCGATCCGCTGATTGCCCGGGTCCGCGCCTATGAGGACGTGTGCGCCCGGCGTCGGCTGCCGAAGGCGGTCGCCCTCGTCGGCAGTCTGGGCGATCTGCTCGAAGACTCCGACATCCGCTTCCATGAACTCGCACTCGAGCAGTTCCGGCACCGCGGCTTCACCGCCGACTTCTTCGAACCGCACCAGCTCCCCGACGCGCTCGGCCGGCCGGGCGCCCTGCGCTATCCGCTCGGCCTGCGCGACTTCGCCCTGCCCGACTGGCGGGAGCGCGGCATCAGCCTGGAGCCCGTCCATCAGTCACAGCGCTCGGGTTTCCTGCTGCTGCCGCCGCAGAGCAGTGGTCTGCTGGCGAACAAAAAGGCATTGGCGCTGGTCTCCGAGGGGCGCCCCTGGATGACCCGCGCCGAGCGCCGCGTTGTCGAGCGTCACCTGCCGTGGACCCGCATCACCATTCCCGGCCGCACCGGCTGGCGGGAGGGCGAACACGAGCTGCCCGCACTGCTCCTGCGCGAGCGCGAACGATTCGTACTCAAGCGGGCCATCGGCCAGACGGGGCGCGAGGTTCTGGTCGGCCGCCACACCTCGGAGCAGACCTGGGAAGCGGCCGTCAGCAGCGCGTTCCAGGCGGGGGACAGCGTCGTCCAGGAGTATGTCGAGCCCGTCTCCTGCCCGTTGGAGCTGACCGACGGCAAAAAGACATGGACCGCGCAGGTCTCGCCCGTACTCAGCCCCATGCTCTTCAACGGCAGGGCGGGCGGCTGCTGGGCCCGGTTCCTGCCGGACGGCGGCTCCGGCGCCGAGGGAAGGGTGA
This sequence comes from Streptomyces sp. CA-135486, assembly GCF_050936555.1. NCBI lineage: Bacteria > Bacillati > Actinomycetota > Actinomycetes > Kitasatosporales > Streptomycetaceae > Streptomyces > Streptomyces sp. CA-135486. Next base: position 2,761,983 of record NZ_JBNJMM010000002.1, on the reverse strand, counting down.
GCGTCGGTGAGTACCACGCTACCGAGAACGCCGTCCTCACCTGGGCCTGAGACGTACGGGCGGCGCTGGCCGCCCTGATCGGCGTCGTCATGGCTGGCCCCGCGCTGATGCCCGCGCCCGTGCCGTGCGGCGGCCGGGAGCTGCGCACCGCCATCCCGGGGGCCTGGCGGCCGACCCCGGTCACCCACTCACGATCGCCAGCCTTCCACACCGCCGCGCTCGCCACGCCACGGGGGCGTGAGGGACGCCACCGGCCATCGCGGCCGGCGGCGCAAGTGCTTGTGCACCACCGGGGCGTAAGAGCGCCTGAGCGCTCAGCGCGCCCGCAGAGCGCGTTCGACGCCCATTCCGGCGCCCGCTCCCACCCGCATGGGCTCGGACGGGATCTCCAGTTCGAGTGCGGATTCCAGCATCGCCCGCTGAAGATGCTGCAGCCGGGGCGACGGGTCGAGCCCGAGCTCCTGGGAGAGCACCGAGCGAAGGCGCTGGTACACCTCAAGGGCGTTGCCGCGCCGGCCGGAGCGGTAGAGCGCCAGCATCAGCTGGCCCTGCGTGTCCTCGTGCATCGGATGCTGGGCGGCCAGACCCGAGAGCTCACCCACCAGTTCATGGTGGCGGCCGAGCCGTAGATCCGCCTCGATGCGCTGGTTGAGGATACTCAGGCGTGACTCCTCGAGACGGGTGGCCTCGATCTCCAGGAGGGCTCCGCACTGTACGTCGACGAGCGCGGGACCGCGCCACAGGGCGAGCGCCCTGCGGAAGGAGTCGGACGCCACCGAGCAGTTGCCGCTCTCCAGGGCGCGATGCCCGGTGCCGGCAAGCCGTTCGTACTCACTGACATCGACCACGCCGCCCTGGGTGTCGAGCAGATAGCCGCCCGACTCGGTGACGAGGATGCTCTTGGCGCCGTTCGGCAGCTCGGGCCTGCGGGCCCCTCCGATGGCGGCGGCAATCAGATTGCGCAGTTGAAGTATGTAGGTCTGCAAGGTGGTCTGGACGCTGCGCGGTGGTGCTTCGCCCCACAGCTCCTCCACCAGTGAGCCCACCGAGACCACTTGGTCCGGGTGCATGGCGAGCAGGGCAAGGACCTTGCGTGGTTTGACTGCAGTGGGGACGACAGATACCCCCGACTGGACGACCCGGCACGGCCCCAGCACGCTGATGTCCATATCCGCTACTCCCTTCGAAGCGTTCAGGCTCGAGCGATCGGGTGTGGTGTGGCAAGACGGCGCAGTTCTGACGAGAGCAGGGTGGGCAGCTCGGCGTCACGGACGAAGAAGTGGCCGCCGGGGACCGTCCGCAGGTCGAAGGCGGCGCTCGTGTAGCGGCTCCATGCGGCGACCGCCCGGTCGGTTGCGACCTTGTCCTCGGCACCCGCGTAGGCGTAGAGGGGGCAGGGCAGCGGTTCGCCCGATCCCTCCCGCAGGCTGCGGGCGAGCTGGAGGTCGTCGCGCATGGTGGAGAGCAGGATGCTCAGCCACTTGGGCCGCTCGAAGAGATAGGGCGGCAGGGTGCCGTACCGCGCGAGGGCGGCCAGCAGTCTGTCGTCGGGCAGATCCGACTGCTCGACGAGCGGGGCTGGCAGATGGGGCGCGGCGCAGGCGCCGACTCCTACCAGGACGGGCGGCCGGTGTCCGGCCCGGGCGCGCCGGAGCGCGAACCGGTAGGCCACCAGGGCGCCGAGGCTGTGCCCGTAGAAGGCGTGCGGCATATCGAGCAACGGGCCCAGGTGCGTGTCGAGTTCGCCGAGCAGCTGCTCGGAGTCGACGATGCGCGGCTCCCGCAGTCTGGTCTCGCGACCCGGCAGCCGTACCGGCAGCACCTGTACGTCCGCTGCGAATCGCGCGCGCCAGCGCGCGAAGGTGAGCGCTCCGGCTCCCGCGTGATGGAAGCAGAAGAGCCGGAGCGCCGTCTCTGGCATTTCCGTAATTCCTGGCGAAACCGCTAGATAGTGGTTCACGCCGCCTCCTCACCGCACCGGTTCTCGACTACGCGGGCCCCGATCCTCACGACCGGCACTGGAAGGCCGCTTGACCGGAGCTGGAGCGCGAGGGAGCGGGTGCGCCGGGGGCGGCGTCAGCCGGTGAGCTCGCCGTCACTGCCCAGGCGTACGGGGCCGCTCCATACCTCCATGGCTTCCTCACCTCGGAGGACTGCCTGATGAAGGCGCTGAATACGAGGAGAGGGCTCAAGACCCAGTTCCTCGACCAGGGTTTCGCGCAGGCGCTTGTAGGCGATCAGCGCATCGGAGGAACGGCCGTCCGCGCAGTAGGCGAGCATCTGCAGCGCCCGCAGACTCTCGTGGAGTGGATGGCGTTCGCACAACGCGCCCAGCTCGCCGAGCACTTCGCGGTGGCGGCCGAGCCGTAGATCGGCGCCGATGCGCCGCTCCAGGGCGCCGAGCCGGCTCTCCTTCAGCCGGGTCACCTCGATGCCGAGGTGCCGGCCATGGGGCACGTCGGCCAGTGCGGGCCCGCGCCACAGTTCCAGCGCCGCCGTCAGATGTCCCGATGCCGCGGCCATGTCGCCGACCTCGTAGGCGGTGTGACCCGCTCCGGTGAGCCGGTCGAACTCCAGGGCGTCGACATCGACCGGGTCGGCGTCGAGCAGATAGCCGCCGTGCCGTGTCATCAGCACGTTCTTGTCCCAGACGCCTGTGGTCTCGGGGATCGCGGAGCGCAGTCTGCGGCGCAGTTGCAGGATGTACGTCTGCAGCGTCGTCGGCGCGCTGCGCGGCGGTCCCGCGCCCCAGAGCTCCTCCATGAGGACCGGTACGGGCACGATGTGCTGTGCGTTCAGGGCGAGCAGGGCGAGGATCTGCCGCGGCTTGGAGGCACTTGGAAGTACGGACACTCCCGCGGCCTCGCCGCGGAGAGTTCCCAGCACTTCCACACGCATGGTGCGCCCCCGGTTCGGCATGGCCTTTTCCTTACCCCGTCGGACAACCCCTCGTCGGCGAAAGGCTGTTTCCGGGAGAGTCCCATGCAGCGCAGGGGCAGGAACAGTGACCGGTTCACAAGCCGTGTATGGAGATCACCTGGATCGGGCCTATGAAATCTTCACATCCAGGGTGATGACGTCTCCACTGTTCGATTCCAGTCACCCGACATCACACTGCTCTCGTATGCGCAGCCGAACATCCGCCCGGGTCATAAACCGCCCGGCTCCGTTCACATCACGATGGGAGCACCATGATGTCTGGTTACGCGCCCAGCGGAACCGCAGCTCAAGAGGCCTGCACCGGCTCTGTGGAACACGACTGGCGTTTCGCCGAACTCGTCGCCCGCAGCCTTCTGCAACCCGAACTCGCCCTGCGGTACGCGCTGGAGCCGCGCAATGTTCTCGCCGAATTCGGCATTCCGATGACAGCGGGGAGCGTCATACCCGCGCTGCCCGCGGAGGCCGACACGGAAGTCACGATCATCAACCTCAGCTCTTCGGGGGAGCTTGACCCGGCCTACTCCGTTCGCGGGGCGGTGCGTTCCTGCATCTGCTTCACTGAGCAGCCCTACCCCCCTGGCCCGGCGGCCCGACAGGGCGCCGTCGGCACCCTGCCCGTGTGAGCTGCACATGGATTCCCTATGGCCACGGATCGGGTTCAGGCGACATCTCACCACCGCCGTCATACCGGGCGAGGCGACCTATCTGGTCTCCGAACAGGGTGTCACGGCGATCGAGGGCGAGGCCGTAGCAGCCATCGCTCCTCTACTGGACGGAAGCAGGGATCTGCCCGCCCTTGTGCGGGACACCCAGGGACTGCTGTCGCCCACCGAACTCGGCAGTCTCCTGGGGAAGCTGACGCAGGCGAATCTGGTCACCGGGTATGCCGCGCCGCAAACCGAATCGACGGACCAGGACGCATCGGCGTTCTGGGAGGCCGCCGGTCTGGAGGCGACGCTTGCCGGAAGAGCGCTGACCGAGGGCCGGGTCCGATTGCTGGACCTGGGTGACGTCGGCGGGCCGACCGCCCGGGACGCCTTTTTCACCGCCGGGGTCGCACTGGGCGACCCCGGCGGCTGTGATCTGACGGTCGTCCTGTGCGACGACTATCTCCTGCCTCAGCTGCGCGACATCGACAAGGAACAGCGCCGTAGCGGACGTCCGTGGCTGCTCGCCAAGCCACATGGCGTCGAACCATGGATCGGGCCGGTGTTCCAGCCGGGCGACGGGGCCTGCTGGAGCTGTATGGCCTACCGGCTCAACCACCACCGCCAGCCCGAACAGCTTGTCGGGCAGGCGCTCGGCATGTCCTCGCCGCCAACGCCGCCACGCGCGACCATCGCCGCGAGCCGCTCGCTGGCCCTGCAGGCGATCGCCGTGGAAGCCGCCAAGTGGATTGCCGGTTACCGCGAGAAGAGCCAGCTGGCCATACGAGTTCTGGACACTCTTCAGCTCGCCATCCGGGCGCATCCGGTCGCTCAGCGGCCGCAATGCCCCGAATGCGGCGATCCCCGGCTCGTCGGCGACCGCGTGCAGCAGCCCATCACCCTCACCTCGCGGCCCAAGAAGACCTTCAGCGGAAACGGCCACCGGGCCCTGACGGCCGAACAGGTCATGGAACGCTATGAGCACCTGGTCGGCAGAGTCACCGGTGTGGTCAGCTCGCTGCACCGCGCGCCCGGCGGTCCCGACTTCCTCAACGCCTACCGCTCAGGGCCCAATCCGGCGTGGACGCCGCGCAGCCTCGCGGCGCTCCGCTCCGGGCTGCGCAGCCAGAGCGGTGGCAAGGGGGTCACCGCGCTGGATGCGAAGGTCGGCGCGCTCTGCGAGGCGGTGGAACGTTACTCCGCAACGCTGCAGGGGGACGAGCCGAGGATCCGCGCCAGTCTCAGGGAGCTGGCCGGGAAGGCGATCCACCCCAATGAGTGCCAGCTGTACCACGAGCGGCAGTACACGGGCCGACTGCGGTGGAACGCCGTACAGCCACCGTTCCAGTACATCTGCGACCCGTTCGACGAGAAGGCGGCCGTCGACTGGACGCCGGTCTGGTCGGTCACCCACGGCAGGCACCGGATGCTGCCCACCGGGATGCTCTACTTCGCCCCACCGCCCGCCAAGGGCCCCTGCTTCACCGTGGCCGATTCCAATGGCAACGCCGCGGGCAGCAGCCTCGAAGACGCCATCCTGCAGGGCTTTTTCGAGCTCGTCGAGCGGGACTCCGTCGCGCTGTGGTGGTACAACCGCACCTCACAGCCCGCGGTGGACCTGGACTCGTTCCCCGACCCGTGGATCGACACGATGCGCGCCGAGTACTGCCTGCTCAAGCGGGAGTTCTGGGTGCTCGATCTCACCTCCGACCTGGGCATTCCGTCGATGGCCGCGATCTCGCGGCGGACCGACAAGCCGGAGGAGGACATCATGTTCGGCTTCGGCTGCCACTTCGACCCCGATATCGCACTCCGGCGCGCACTCACGGAGATGAATCAGTTGCTGCCCGCCGTACTGGAGGCGCCCGCCGAAGACGACTTCGCCCTCCTCGACTGGTGCACTCGCCGCACTCTTGCCAATCAGCCCTATCTGGGCCCCGATCCGGAGGTCCCGGCGAAGCGCCGCGCCGAGTACGGCTACACACTGCGTCCGGACCTCCTGTGCGACGTCCAGGCCGCGGAGCAACTGGTCCGCGCACACGGCATGGAACTGCTGGTCCTCGATCAGACCCGGCCGGATCTGGGTCTCCCGGCGGTCAAGGTTCTGGTACCGGGATTGCGCCACTTCTGGTCACGCTTCGGTCCCGGCCGGCTCTATGACGTACCCGTGCGTATGGGGCGGCGCAGCACGCCGATTCCTTACGAGGAGCTCAATCCGATACCGCTGTTTGTCTAGTAATGACAGTCACGGCCCCGTTGTACTCGCCTAGGATCTGAAACCACGCTATGCGGTGCAACGGGGGTCACATGCTTGACGTGAATCGAACCCAGGAGAGACAACACTTGCACAGCGCAGACCACCGCGATCCAGCCATGTACGGTCGCGATGGAGGGGATGCGGGACTGGCTCCCAAGATCGCTCTGGGCATCCTGCTGGTTGCTCTCGGCGGTGTGCTGGCCGCTGCGACCCTGCATCTGCTCACCGTGCAGCAGAGCTTGTTCCAACTCATCGCGGGCGCGCTGGCCCTGCTCGGGATTTTCGCGTGTCAGGTGGTGCTCTCGGCACCCCGACGGGTGCGGCTGAGGCGCCGACAGCAGTACTGGATCCTGGTCTTCCAGGTGGCGCTGAGCTATCCGCCGATTCTGCTGATGGGCACCGCCTGGGTGGGGATCACCGGCTTTCTCACCGGATCACTGCTGCTCGTCCTGCGCTCACCGTGGTCGTGGGTGTGCGCGGGACTCACCGTCGCCACCACCATGGGCCTGACGACGACCTGGTCCGGCAAGACCTTCCTGGACGTCACGTACATCGGCGTCTCCACCATCACGACAGGCAGTCTGGTCTACGGACTGACCTCGCTCTCCGAAATGGTGCTCAAACTGCGCAGCGCGCAGCAGGAGATCGCCCGGCTCGCGGTGGAGCAGGAGCGGCTGCGATTCGCCCGCGATCTGCACGATCTGCTGGGATACAGCCTCTCGGCGATCACGCTGCGCAGCGAGCTCACGCTGCGCCTGGTCGACCAGTATCCGGCGCGGGCACGGGAAGAGCTCTCGACGGTGCTGGAGATCTCCCGCCAGGCGCTCGCAGACACCCGGCAGGTCGCCCGCAGCTACCGGGACATGTCCTTTCCCGGTGAACTGGCCTCCGCACGCTCGGTGTTCGGCGCAGCCGGCATCGACATCGAGGTCGACTCCACGCTCGCGGACCTGCCGGACCAGGTGGGCACGGTCCTCGCGACCGTGCTGCGGGAAGGGATCACCAACATCCTGCGACACAGCTCGGTGCGGCACTGCCGTATCGAGGCGCGGAGCGCGGGCGACGGCGCGGTGCTGCTGCGGGTGAGGAACGACGGGGTGGCATCCGGTGCCGGCGAGCCGTCCTCGTACGACGGCAGCGGAATCGGGAATCTCTCCGCCCGCGTCGGCGCGATCGGCGGCCAACTCACCGCCGGCATACGGGAGGACGGCTGCTTCCAGCTGGAGGCGAGGGTGCCGCTGGACTGCGGGGGGACCCGCCGGGTACCCAGGCCACGGCTGCTGGTGGACCAGCGGCTCCGCGAGTCGGACGACGGTACGCGCAGCGCCGTCTGAACGTTCTTGCAGGGTGTGCTCAGAGCCAGCCCTGCTCCCGGGCGATGCGGATGGCGTCGACGCGGTTGCGCGCGCCCAGTTTGGTGACGACTGTCGTCAGATAGTTCCGTACGGTCCCCACGGTCAGATAGAGCCGTCCCGCGATGTCGGGGGCCTCTGCCCCGTCCGCGGCCATCCGCAGCACCTCGGTCTCCCGGGCGGTGAGCGGATTGTCCCGGGCCGCCCACGCGTCGAGCGCCAGCTGCGGGTCGATCACCCGCTCTCCGACCGCCACCCGTCTGATCGCGTCCGCGAGTTGGCTCGGTGGCGCGTCCTTGAGGATGAACCCGGAGACCTGGGCCTCCAGCGCCCTGCGCAGATTGCCGGGACGGCCGAGGCCGGTCAGGATCAGGGTCCGGCACGACGGATGCTTCGCATGCACCTCGGCGGCCGCGGACAGACCGTCCATGCCCGGTAAGTCGATGTCGAGCACCGCGACATGAGGATCGTGCTGCAGCACGGCGGGCACAATGTCCCGCCCCGCACCGACTTCCGCCACTATCTGAATGTCGGGCTCGAGATTGAGCAGAGCAACCAATGCTCCCCGAACCATGTGCATGTCCTCGGCGAGGACCACTCTGATCATGTGCGATGGTTCACGCAGCACTCGGCCTCCCCCAGCCTGCCGTCAGCGAAGGCCGACAATACCTCCCCGACCCGTTCTGAACACCGGCTCGAGCACATCCCGAGTCCCAGGTCGGACGGTGTGGTCATGCCTCAGGACTCCGCCGTGCGCAGCTATCCGCCTCCTCGCCGCTCGGCGACCGACATCCCCGATGAGTATGCGCAGCTGCGCAGCGAAGCTCCGGCGGCCGACGTTGTGATGCCCAGCGGTGACGGAGCGTATCTGTTCAGCCGGTACGACGATGTACGTTCCGTGCTCTCCGACGCCCGGTGCAGCAGAGCGGCCACGGTGCTTCCCGAGTCGCCCAAGCTCACGGCCGTCCCGTTCGACGCGGGCGGCCTGTTCACCATGGACCCGCCCGAGCACACCCGGCTGCGCTCCCTGGTCTCGAGTGCCTTTACGGCGCGCCGCGTTGACCTGCTGCGGCCGCGCATCAAGCAGCTGGCGGACGGGCTGCTGGAGCGGATGGCCGAGGGGGGCGGTCCGGTCGACTTCAACGAGGCCTTCGCCTTTCCGTATCCCGTCGCCGTGATCTGTGAGTTGCTGGGTGTGCCCTTCGAGGACCGCGAGCTCTTCCGGGGCTGGTCGGACGCGATCCTGTCACTCACCGCACACACCCCCGAGCAGATGCTGGAGCGCAAGCTCGCGCTCGTCGCGTATCTCCAGCAGCTTGTTGAGGACAAGCGGCGGCGGCCGGGCGACGATCTGCTGAGCGCGCTCGTTCTGGTACGGGACGAGGACGGGCCGCTGACCGAGCACGAGTTGATCACCATGGCGATGACGCTGCTGATCGCCGGGCACGAGACGACGGTGGGCGTGCTCGGCACCTCGGTGTTCACACTGCTGCGGCACGACGGTGGCATGGGCCTGGTGCCCGGGGCACCGCAGGCGCTGGCCACGCTCGTGGAGGAGCTGCTGCGGATCAACCCCCTCGGGGACGGCGGTCCGCTCCGGGTCACCACGGCCGGGATCGAGGTGGCGGGCAGGACGGTGCCGGCGGGCAGCGCGGTGATCGGAGCGATCTGCTCCGCCAACCGGGACGACCACCGCTTCCCCGATGCGGACCGCTTCGACCCGGGCCGCCGCGGCGCCCCGCATCTGGCCTTCGGACACGGTCCGCACTACTGCCTGGGCGCGCCACTGGCCCGGGCCGAGCTGCAGATCGCGCTGTCCTCGCTGGCCGGCCGCTTTCCCGGGCTGCGGCTCGATGTGCCGGTGGACGAGGTACGGATGCACACCGGGCTGCTGGTCAACCGGCTCGAGTCCCTGCCGGTGAACTGGATCTGAGGCAGGGCGAGTTCAGTACCGCGTCCCGTCGGGTCTGCGCGGCCCGTACCCGAAGGCACGGTCGACACCGATGTGGCCGAGCCAGCCGAGCCCGGCGATCGCGATGCGCCGGCTGCGTGTGAGCGCCGCGAGCGTGAGCAGGGCGGCGGGCACGGCGGGCGAGTGCAGAACGTTGTAGGGGCGTACGGCATAACCGGGCAGACGCTCGAAGCCGGGGGCGGCCTCGATGCCGTAGAGCAGGGCGACGTCGGGGAGCACGGCGGTCGTCCACAGCACCCGGCTGTGTTCTTTGCCGAGCCGCGCGCCTGCGACGAGCGCGGCGACGCCGACGAGTCCGCTGAGGGTGCGGCCCGCGGGGGCGCGGTATGTCCAGCCGGAGGGTTCCGCCACCCCGCCGCCCTCCCCCAGAGCTTCGCCTGGGTGGGGGTGCCCCCGGCGCAGCCAGGGGGAGCATCCCGTAACTGGGGGCGAGCCCCCAGACCCTCCCCCCACGCCCTGCGGTCGTGGGGGGAGGGTCTGGGGCGGAGCCCCGGTTACGGGAGGGGAAGCGTCGTTCATACCGTCAGCCGTCCTCTCCGGCTCAGCAGGCGCTGCGTCCCGCCCACCGCCCCGAGCACCGCCCTCGGCAACGAACGCGCCCCTACCGTACGAAGCGCCGCGCGCAGCAGCGCCACCCGTACCCGGCCAAGCTCCGCCGGTGCGCCGTGTTCGTCGTCGAGCAGCAATACCTCCCGCCGCCCCGCGCGCCCGCGCAGCAGCGCCGCCGTCTCGGTGAGCGGCACGATGTCGTCCCGCAGCGCCGCCGCGTACATCACCGCGAAGTCGAGACGCCCCAACTCGTCCTCGCTCAGGGCCCATTCGCGTACGGCGCCGAAGACGTCCCCCGGCTTGCAGCCGATCAGATGCGCGAGCGTGAGTACCGTCGTGTCCGGGACGCAGCGCTGCCAGTCGCGGTCGAGGAAGAAGTGACGCAGCGGTGCGCCCACCGTGGCGACCCCGCGCACCCGCTCGTCGACGAGGGCAGCGCGCAGGGCCAGATGGCCGCCAAAGCTGAGCGCGATGGCGCAGGTTCGCCGGACGTCCGCCCGGTCCGCGACCGTGTCGAGCAGGACGCTGAGCATGCGATGGCTGTCTGCCCGGTACGGCAGCGTGTTCTCACCGACGCCGGGCATCTCGGTGACCGCCAGGGCGACCCCGAGCGCGTCGGCACGGGCCAGGATCGGGCCCCACTGCTCCTTGACGCTGACGATGCCGCCCATGACGACGATCAGCGGACGCGGCTCGGTATTCGACAGTCCGGCCGTCCAGCAGGCGAACCTGCCTTCGGGAAGACGGATGTCGATACGGTCGAGACCGGCCCGGCCCCGCCGCCACTGGTCGAAGGACTGGACGCAGAGCAGTTGCGCGCGACGGCGCACGACATCGTCGGCCGCGGCGTAAGGGAAGCGGGCGAGCCCGTAGTGGCGGCAGGCCTCCAGCTGTCTGCCGCGGCCCGCCAGCAGGTCACCCGCGCGGCTCCAGACGGCGGGCCAGGAGTCGTGGCCCGCGCCGTGCGCGGTTCTCACCCCGGCCAGCAGCTCGCGGCAGTGGGCGGGGGCGAGTCCCTGCGCGCGGGCGTGCAGCAGCACATGGCGCCGCAGCTCGACCAGCCCGGGCCCCGGCAGTGTGTCCGTCATGTCCGCTGCTCCGTCCTGGCCGGCGCGGCGGCGGGCCCGGGTCGCCGACCGGGAAAGTAGGCGGGGGCCAGCACCCGGCGCTGCAGCGCGGGGCTCGCGTTCAGCGCGCGGTACACGGTCCGCCGCAGCGCGACGGCCGGGGGTGCGGAAAGGCTGAACATCCGCTCCTGGCGCAGCTGCAGTCCCCGGGAGCGACGCACCACGGGATCCCTGTCCTGCTGGAAGTCCGCCACCGCGGCACCGAGCTCCGCCTGGCGTCCGCTGCGAGGGGCGGTGAGTGCGCCGGCGAGCAGCGGGGCGAGGGTGACCGCGTCCGCCAGGGCGTGGTTGACGCCCTGGCCGAGGATCGGCGAGAGGGTGTGCGCGGCGTCGCCGATGAGCACGACTCCGGGCGCCGACCAGCGCCGTACATCGGTGGTGAAGATGTCCAGGAGATGGGTGTCGGACCAGTCGAGGATGGCCTCGGCCGCCTCCTGCTCCAGTTCCGGGGCGAGCTCGGCGAGCCGCGCGTGCAGCTGCCCGATGCCGCCCGAACGCAGCTCTCGCAGACCGCCCTTGGGGATGTTGAGACCGACCCGCAGGGTGCCGTCGGTGCTGGGCAGGAAGAGCCCGTGCCGGCCCGCGCTGATCCGCACCCGGTAGGCACGCCGGTCCCAGGCCGCCGGGAACGGCAGCTTCAACCAGATCACGTCCCGCTCCAGCGCGGTGCGTTCGGCACCGTGGTCGAGTCCCGCGAGGCGGCGTACGCAGCTGTACCGGCCGTCCGCTCCGACGGTCACCTCGGCACGTATCTCCTCGGCACCGTCGGCTGTCTTCGCCCGCACCCCGCGGACCGCGCCGCCCTCCACCAGCAGACCGACCGCGGAGGCCGGTTCGAGCACGGTGCAGCCGCCGCGCTCGTCGGCCGCCCGCGCCAGGGCGGAGAGCAGCACCGGCTGCGCCAGCTCCACCGGAAAGCGGTGGGCGTACGGGAAGGTCTCGAAGCGTACGTCGAGGACCCGCGAGCCGCCGTCGGCGATCTCGAGCCGGTGCACCTCATGGGTGTGCTCGCGCACCCGCTCCAGCACATCGAGCCCGGCCAGCAGCCGTACCCCGTCGGGCGAGACCGACTCGCCGCGGAAGGCACGCGCACCGCCCGCGCGCTGTTCCAGCAGTACAACCCGGCGGCCCAGGCGCACCAGCGCGAGGGCGAGCGCGCGGCCGCCGGGGCCGCCGCCCACCACACAGACCTCTGTCCTGATCGTCATCGCTGCGTCTCGTCCTGTCCGGTGGCCACCAGCGCCGCCATCAGTCCGGCGTCGAGCATGGTGGCGGCGGCGGTGTCGCTGGTGTCGCCGAAGCCCGCGTCGAACAGGGCGACGCTGACCGTGTACCGGCGGTCCACCAGGCAGGTGTGGAAGGTCCATTCGTCGCCGGTGCCGCGCGATCCGTCCGGCCGAAGGACCTGCACCTTGCGCTCCTCGGGCCCGAAGCCGAACTCGGTGAAGCGAAAGCGCATGCCCTGCCCGATCGCCTTGCTGTACGCCTCCTTGAGCGTCCACAGCCGTACCAGCGCGCCGTTGCGCCGCTCGTCGGCAATCTGGGCGAGGGCCTCGCGCTCGTGCGGCGTACACACCTGGTTCTCGGTGCCGAGCCCGAGCATCGGCCGGTCCTTGAGCTCGGCGTCGACCCCGATCCAGCCCCGCCGGGTCAGCCCGACGAGAAGCAGCGTCTCGGTGTGGCTCAGGCTGATGTCGATCTGGTCGAGGCCGCGCAGATACGGGCGTCCGCCCGGTTTGTACGCGAGCTCGACGGACTGCGGCGACGCCTCGATGACCGCGCAGGCGACATGCTTGAGCAGCAGCCTGGACGCCACGAAACGGGACCGGATCTGATAGTGCGTCATGGCGGCGAAGCGCGCGTAGTCGCGGCCGAGCAGCGGGCGCAGCTCCGGCGCGTCCAGGTCGGCGGGCAGCCAGTCCTCGAGCTGGGCGTGGACGACCACGCTGCCGTACTCCCGTACCGCGTCACGGACTTGCTCCCAGGGGCCCTCGGGGCCGGTCACCCGCACGGGCCGTGCGAATCCCTGCTCCGTCGCGGGATTCGCCACGGGTCCCGGAAAGATCACCATGCCAGCCCTCCAGCCGCTTCACCACTCCATCGAGTACGTCCGCCGCGGCAGCTCCGTCGAGCACTCTGTGATCGAAGGTCAGCCCCAGACGCATGACCGGCGCCGCCGCGATGCGGCCGCCACGCACCACGGCACGGTCGGCCACCCGTCCCGCGCAGAAGGTGACCGCCGTGCCGCCGTAGGAGTGAAATACATCGACAGCGCGGTGCCCGAGCGAGCTCACCGCGAAGGTCCCGAGCCGCTGGGCCCTGGCGCCCGGAGTGCGTACTCCGAGCCGGAAGGCCAACTCCCCGACGGGCGGCGGCAGCTGGTTGAGCAGCCGCACCGCCGCGGCGCCCGGTAGGTCGTGCGGGTCGCTCTCGCGGCACAGGTCCACCAAATCCTGGATCTCCGTAAGGGTCGCCACGTCCATGCGCGGCAGTACGGCGGTGAGCGCCACGCGCTCGCCGCCCTCGGTCGTGCGGTCGAGTGCGAGCTTGGCCGCCACGTGCGGCAGCGGCGCGGTGCGCGGCCACAGCACGCCGCGCGCCATCGCACGGGCCTCGGGGTGCCGGGCGACGACCCGCCCGGCCGCGTACAGCAGATAACTCACGACCGAGTACCGCCGACCCGCTGCGCGCTCGACGCTCCGGTGCTCCTCGACACGGGTCATGTCGACGTCGGCGCCGAGATGGACGGGGGCTGCCGCCCGCGCCCAGTTCAGGAAATGGCGCGTATGGCGTCTGGCCCGGTCCCGCGAGAGGCTCATACGGTCACCGCTGCCGTCCAGATCTCGCCGAGGCTTCGTGCCTGCAGCATCTCGGCGACCGCTATCGGCCTGCCCAGCTCCCGTTCGAGCAGGGCGACCAGGCGCAGCAGATGGACCGAGTCCCAGCAGGCGAGCTCGGCCAGATCGCGTCCGGCGTCCTCGGGTGCCAGGTCGGTGCCCAGATGTTCGTTGGCCAGAGAGATCAGATCGACGACGGTGTGCATGACTCCACCTCCTGGGCCGTGTTGTCGGCCAGTCGCAGCCGCAGCCGTACATGGGACGGCACGGGCGGCAGTTGCTCCAGGTCGTGCCGGTAGCGGATCTCGCCATCGGTCTCGACAGTGGTCTCGAAGCCGTGCGCCGGGTAGTACGCGCGCTGGGCCTCGTTGGCAGCGGTCTGCCGCCACCGTGCGTGTACGGCGGGCAGGGCGGCGGCGCGCGCGGCGCCCAGCAAGCCGGCCAGTACGGCGTCCTCGATGCCGCGGCCCAGCACCCGGCAGCTGACGACCATGTTCTCCAGCAACAGTCCCGCGCCGTCCCGGCGGGCGAACACCGCGCCGACCACGCCGTCGTCGCCGAAGCGGTCGGCTGCGCGGACCGCGAGCACCAGCGCGGCAGGGTCCTGGGCCAGGCTCTGGATCCGGGTGCTCGTCAGCCGCTCTCCGGTGAGGTTGAACCGGTTGGTGCGCAGGCTCAACTGGGCGATCCTGGCGGTCTCATGGCGGCCGGCCGGGCCGACGTCGACCTCGATGCCGAGGCCGTGCAGAAAGCTCCGGTAGTCCTTCGCCTGTGCGCGCCGCCGGAGACGGGATTCGCGTTCCCGGTAGCGCGCGGTCCGGCCGCGGTCCTCCTCGGTGACGGAGGGGACATCGAACCAGCCGTCGGCCAGCAGGTGTTCGGTGTGCCGGGCCGGCTCGTCGTCCAGGGGTACGACGGCTGCTCCGGGCACCCCGGCCCGTACGACCTCGCGCTCGAAGGCGCTGTCGTCGGCGAAGACGACGGCGGACGCCGGGATGCCGAGGCCGGCCGCGATCTTGTGGATCCCTTCGGCCTTGGAGCCCCAGTCGGCGACGACGGCGACGAAGTCGTCGCTGCTCAGCGGCCAGTCGGGGTGGGCGGCAAGGGCGCGGGCAACCGGTTCAGGATCGTTTTTGCTGCACACGGCGAGCAGTACGCCCTGCGAGGCGAGCTGCTCGACCGTCCGCCTGAAGAGGCCGTACGCGCCCGCGCGCAGGGAGTCCGCCGCGCGCACCCGATCCGGTCCGTCCTCGGCGAGGACGCCGTCCCACAGGGTGCCGTCGAGGTCGAGGACGAGGCATTTCTTGGCGTCGCCGCGCTGCGCCCTGGCGAGGTGCGCGGCCTCGCGGGCGTATCCGGCCAGCAGCTCGGCAGTGCAGTGGGCGTCGGCGTACGCGCCGAGGCGCGGATCGTCGGCGCGCACTCCCGCGGCGGTCAGCGGCTCCAGGTCGAGTGCCGCCACTCCCGCCGCCGGGTCGGACATCCGCAGCAGGTCCGCGTTGAACTCCCGCCAGATCGCGCCCAGTTCGGCCCGTTGCGCGAGACCGGTCAGCTGATGGGTGAAGCGCCGCAGCAGCGGGACGGTGTTCAGTACGAGGGTCGAGGCGTCGGGCGCGTGCGCCGCGTGGGTGGCGGCGAGTTCGGCCAGCAGCAGACGGAGCCGTTCCGCTTCGAGTGCCACCTCGTACGGCTGCCAGGGCGGCCGCACCCGGTCCCAGACCGTCAGCGGGTCGAGCACGCACAGCGTGAGGTCGGGCCGGTGCGCGTACAGCTCGGAAGCCGGGTCCGCCAGGTCCTGGACATAGCCGCCGCTGCCGGCCGCGTAGGGGATCAGCAGCAGTCCGTGCCGGGCGAGTTCGGCGGTGAGCGTGGGCACGAGTCCGGCGGTGCTGGAGCGCCCGGTCACCGCGACGCGAACGGTGGGCGTCGAGGGGTGCGCGGCCAGCACATCGGCGGGGTCGAGACGGGCGATCAGCCGACCCGCGTGGTCGAGCGCGTCGGCGTCGAGCCGGGCGAGGAGTGCGGACAGGGCCGGGTATGCGCCGGCGAGCCGGCCCGCCGCATGCAGCGCCCGTAGCTCCTGCCGTGCCTCCTCCTGCTGTGCTTCGCCCCGCGCGCTCATTCCGTCGCCTCCACTGCGAAGCCGGCCTTGATCCACTTGCTCGACTCGATCGCTATGCCGACGGCGCGGCCCGCCGCCCCCAGCCGCGGCAGCAGCCGCTCCAACTGGAAGAAGACCAGCGCGTTTCCGTTGTTGCCGGTGTCCGAGACACAGGAGACCTCCTCCCACTCGAGACCCTGCCGCAGACCCCTCGTGATCCGCTCGGTCATCCGGCCGCCGAGCTGCGGCGGCAGGACATGACCGAGCGATCCGGCCGGCCAGCCCAGCCTGTCGAGCAGGGTGTCGAACACCTCCCGGGCCATGACGGGGACCTGGGCCTCGACCGCCTTGTAGTCCTCCGTCACGGCGGGCAACTCGCTGTGGCGGTCGGCAGGACCGAACCACTCGACCCGCTGTCCCGGCGCGCGGCCGAGCCCGCCCAGCCAGTGCTCGGCCCTCGCCAGCACGGCCCGGGCGGTGCCCGGCTGACGGCTGAGTGCGGCGGCTCCCGCTCCGTCGCCGAAGAGCACATAGTTGACCAGCTGCGACGGCGGCAGCTCCCGGAAGTCCTGGCGCAGATCGAGGTGCTTGCTGCATACGTCGCCGCCGATGACCAGGCCCACCGGAGGCTCGCCGCGGGCTCCGCCCGCGAGCAGCGTCGAGGCGAGCGCCAGCGCCTGTACGGCTCCCGAGCAGCCGGACTGGAGCTGGTACACGGGCACGCCGTCGATGCCGAGCCGGTCGGCGACCAGCGCGGCCGTGGTCGGCATCAGCGCGTCGGGGGTCGCTGTCGCCACGACGACGAAGGCCACGTCGTCGGGATCCGCTCCCGCGTCCGCGAGCGCCCGGTCGGCGGCGTCGGTGCACAGGTCCTCGAGTGTCCAGCGGACGTTGCCGCCGTCGAGGTCGCGTGCGAAGTACCGGGTTCTGGTGCCGATGAACGTCTCGACCCACTCCGGCGCGATACCGAACCGCCGGGACAGCTTTACGTTGTCGACGGGCTCACCCGGCAGGGCGGTGCCGACCCCGGCCAGCCCGATCGGCCCGCCGCGGCCCGCGGGCCAGATCATGGGGCCACCGCCGCGTTGAGCTGCTCGCTCAGATAGCCGATCAGGGACTCGACGCTGACCAGGCTGGAGAGCATTTCCGGCATGGACAGTTCGCCGACCTCCGGAAAGCGCACCTCCAGCCGGTACTTGAGCTCCATGAGCATCACGGAGTCGAAGCCCAGGTCGTCGTAGAGGCGCAGGGTGTCGTCGAGTTCGTCGTGGCGGCCGCCGCGGACCTTGGCGACGGCCTCGCGCACTCCCTGGCGCACCCGGTCGGGGTCGGGCGCGGCGGCGGGCACCCCGGGCGGCCGCGGGGCGGCGGCTGAGCCGGTGGGCTGCTGGTGCCAGGAGCGCCACTGGGTGGAGAAGGCGTGTGCGGGCATGTGCACCGCCCGTTTCTCCGCGTCGGGGTAGAAGGTGTCCCAGGCGGGGTCGAGTCCGTCCCGGTGCAGCCGGGCGAGGAGTTCGCCGACCTCCCGCGGCCCGGAGCCCTCGCCCCGGCAGACGCCGAGGGCGGGGATGTCGCGGGCCGGGCCGATCCGCCGCAGCAGATTGCTGAGCACCGGCTTGGGGCCGATCTCGACGACATGGGTGGGCGGCCGCTCGCTCAGCGAGGTGACGGCGTTCTCGAACCGTACGGTCGCCGAGATGTGCTCCGTCCAGTAGGCGGCGTCCAGTTCCTCGCCGGGCGCCAGCAGCCTGCCCCGTACCGTCGAGTGGAAGGGCAGCCGGGGCCGTCCGCCGGGGATGCGGGACGCGACCCGCTCGAAGCGGCCCAGCATGGGTGCCATCAGCGGGGAGTGGAAGGCGTGCGAGACCTTGAGCGGGGTGCAGGCGAGGCCCCGCTCCTCAAGTCGGGCGCGGATGCGGCCGAGGGCGTCGAGGTCGCCGGAGAGCACGGTGGCGCCGGGACCGTTGAGCGCGCCGATGCCGACGTCTGTCTCGTCCTCGACGAGAGCCGCGGCTTCCGCGGGGCGCGCCCTGGTCGCCAGCATGCCGCCGCCTTCGGGCAGTTGCTGCATAAAGGCGCCGCGTACGGCGACGAGCCTGGCCGCGTCCGCCAGGTCCAGTGCCTCGGCGACGACGGCTGCGGCGAACTCGCCGATGCTGTGCCCGATGACGGCGGCCGGCCGTACCCCGAGCTCCATCAGCGTGCGGGCGAGTGCGTACTGCACGGCGAACAGTGCGGGCTGGGTGGTGCCGGTCCGGTGCACGACGGGGTCCCCGGCGAGGATCACCTCGTGGACCGGGGTCACGGTGTAGGGCTGGAGCGCCTTGGACGCCTCCTCCAGGAAGGTGCGGTAGACGGCCGAGCCCTCGTACAGTCCGGCCGTCATCCGCGGGTACTGGGAGCCCTGTCCGGTGAACGCGAAGGCCAGGACGGGCTCTTCGGCCGCCGCCGGACATCCGGTCTCCAGCTCCGCGCCCGCGAACAGCCGGGACGCGAGCTCCTCGGTGCTGTCGGCGACGGTGGCGAAGCGGTACGGCAGCACGGCCCGGGACCGGTTGCTGGTCCAGCACAGCCGGGCGAGCTCGTCGCCGGTGCGGCCCGCGACGTCGACGGCCTGAAGTCGCAGATTGCGGCGCAGGGCCGTGGGGGTGTCGGCGGACAGCGTGAACACCCCCGCGCGCGGGCCTGCCGCGGCGGACGTCTCGGTCTGCGGGGCGGTTTCGAGGACCACATGGGCGTTGGTGCCGCCCATGCCGAAACTGGAGACGCCCGCCCGGCATCCGTCGGCGGGCAGTTCGAGCGGCTCGGTGATCAGTTCCATGGAGCGGCGGGCAAGACCGAGCCGAGGGTTCTCCTCGCCGTACGAGGGGCTGCCGGGCACGACACCGTGGCGCAGCGCCAGTACGGTCTTGATCAGTCCTGCCATCCCGGCCGCGCCCTCGGTGTGGCCGATCGCGCCCTTGACCGCGCCGATCGCGAGCGGCCACTCCCGTACGCCTTGCGGATCGCGGAACACATCGCCGAGCGAGAGGACTTCGATCTGGTCGCCCAGCGGCGTGCCGGTGCCATGAGCCTCGACAAAACGGATGTGCTGGGGGGCGACCTGGGCCCGCCGGCACGCGGTCGCGATCACCTCGCGCTGGGAGGCGCGGTGCGGGGCCATGATGCCGTTGCTGCGACCGTCCTGGCCCACGGCGCTGCCGAGGATCACCGCGTGGACGGGGTCGCCGTCCCGTACCGCGTCGTCGAGCAGCCGCAGAGCCACCACGCCGACACCCTCACCGCGGCCGATGCCGTCCGCTGCCGCCGAGAAGGGCTTGCACCGGCCGTCGGGCGCGGCGAGTCCGGCCTGGGCGTAGATCTCGTCGAGCACCGAACCGGCCACGATGTTGACGCCGCCTGCGAGCGCGAGGTCGCACTCCCCCGCGCGCAGGGCGGTGCACGCCAGATGCACGGCGACCAGGGAGGAGGAGCAGGCGGTGTCCACGGTGAGGCTGGGGCCGCGCAGATCGAGCTGGTAGGCGATGCGGTTGGCGAGCATGGAGCGGCCGCTGCCGGTGCCGGTGCGCGGAGTGATCCCCTCGGGCGCGGCGAGGCTGAGCCGCAGCCAGTCGTCGGACATGGAGCCGACAAAGGTGCCCACCGAGCCGCCCGCGAGCCGGGTCGGGGACATTCCGGCGTCCTCGACGGCCCGCCAGGAACATTCGAGGAGCAGCCGCTGCTGCGGGTCCATCGCACTCGCCTCGGCCGGGGGGACGCCGAAGAAGGAGCGGTCGAAGGCGTCGGCGTCGGCCAGGAAGCCGCCGGGCACGTCGAAGGGGCCGCGTGAGGCGGGGCGTTCGCCGATCGCGACGGCCCGGCTCATCAGCAGCCGCCAGTACGCGTCCGGCCCTGGCGCGCCGGGGAATCTGCAGTCCAGACCCACCACCGCGACCGGGTGCCGGGACGGGCCCGATGGACGGCCCATGGTCATACCTCCCGATGCTCGCCGCCGGCCTTGGTGAACTCCTCGGCGAGGTGGTGGGCGAGAGCGTCGGCCGTGGGGTGATCCCAGGCGACGGTCGGTTCCAAAAAGAGCCCGAACTCCTCCTCGATGTCTCCGTAGAGGCTGAGCGCCGCCACCGAGTCCAGCCCGTACTCCGCGAAGGGGGTGTGTGCGCCGATCTCGTCGGCGGGGCGCTGGAGATACTCGCTGAGCCGGTTGATCAGCCAGAGCCGGAAGTCCCGTTCGTCGAACTCGGCCACCGGCTTCGTCGACCAGGGGCCCGGGGCGTCTGGCCCGGTGGAATGCAGCACCATCTGATGCTCCTCAACAACGTGTCTGTGGTCAGCCGGCGATCGGGGTGTCGTACAGGTCGTAACTGCGGGCTTCGTGATAGCGGTTCAGCACCTCGTCGAGCAGCTGGTCCTCCCAGCCGTCGGGGAGTGTGGGCAGCGGATGGCCGAGCCGCTTCACCAGGCGGGTGAGCGCGGCGGCGAGCCAGGCGGGCGAGGCGAGGAACGCGTCGTCCTCCGGCTCCTGGTGCCGCCATACGCCCAGGCAGGCGGCGCCCGCCAGGAGCAGCGTGTAGCGGTCGGCGATGGCGTACGCCTTGGGGCTGGCCAGTACGGTGCGGTCCTTGGGCGACATGTCACCGCACTCGGCCTGCAGGCTGCGCAGCTCGTCCTCGAGCGCCGTGGCCAGCGCGGTGAGCGCATCGGCGTACTGACCGGCCCGGGAGCGGGCCGCGCCCGCGACGGCGTCGGCCGCGCCCTCCAGCGAGCCGACCAGCGCGTCGCTGCCCGCGACCAGGACAAGCCGTTCGGGATCGAGCGGCGGAAGCCCGTCACGGACCCTGAAAAGCCCCTCGGGCGCGGGCTTGCCGGAGAACCAGGAGGTGCGGGCAAGACGCGGCAGCTGCGGAATGATCGTGGCTTGGCAGGCCGCTGTGCCCGCGTGGCCGAGGCTGATCATCGGCAGATCCCGGACGTGCTTCTGGAAGGCCCCGTAAGCCCCGTCGCGTACATAGAAGTTGGCGCCGAGGACGATGGACAGGTCGTAGGCGGTCTCGGTGAGCAGTTTGGGCAGCAGATACTTCACGGCGGCCGCGTAGACGCTGGTGGCCTCGGGGACCAGATGCACGGCCCGGGTCGCGGCGAGCGCCAGGCAGTCGCTGATCAGCAGGTCGGTAAAGGCTCCGACGATGGTGGCGCGGGCGTGCGGGATCTCGAGTACGGAGCGGTGGTAGAGCTTGCGGTCGAGGGCGAAGGACACGGCGGTGCGCAGCGCGGTGTCGCCGCCGCCGAGGATCATGGACGGCAGCACGCTGCGGGTGATCTGGAAGGAGCGCAGGGCCAGTTCGACGCCGTCGCCGGGCTTGCCGACGAGCGCGTCCGCGGGCAGCGGGCAGTCGGTGAACTCGACGCCCGCGTTCTGGCAGCCGCGTACGCCGACCGTCTCGTACCGCGGCAGATAGCGGTAGCGGTCGGCGGGCACGACGCTCTTGTCGACGAGAAGAACGGAGTGACTGCGGCTGCCGACGGTGTCCTCGGTGCGGCTGAACAGGACCAGTGCCTCGGCCCGTTCGACGTTGTTGATGACGTGTTTGGCGCCCGACATCACAAATCCGTCGTCGGTCGGCGTGGCGCGGAACTCGTTGCGTACGAAGTCATTGCCGTGGGCGAGCTCGTGGTACGCGATGGCCAGCCGGCCGCCGCCGAGGAGCAGATCGGCGACCCGACGCTGCTGTTCGGGGGTGCCCGCCGCCCAGATCGCGATCGCCGCGAGGAAAGTGGTGGCCCCGTAGCCGAGCCCGAGGCTGGCGTCCCGGCGGAAGACGCCGCGCAGCACCCGGCCGAGGGTGTCGACGCGGTCGAGGCGGCCGCCGAGCTCGGTGGGCACGAACTCCGCGTTGAGCCGGAAGCCGGCCAGTGCTTCTTCGGCCCCGGCCAGCAGTTCGCCGCGTTCGTCGGCGGCGAGGAGCGCGTCCAGGCCGAGTGGGTTGTCGGCGTCGCCGGGGTCGCCGAGCCGCCTCTCCAGGTCGGCGACGCGCCGCTGGATGAGGACTTCTTCCTGGTTCGGAGTCCGGCTGGGAATCCGGCTCGGATTCTGGCTCGGAGTCTCGCTCGGGGTCAGCATGGCGGTCCTTCTGCGATACGGCCGGGCAGCAGGGAGAACAGCTCTCCCGCCTCGTACTGTGCGGTCAGCCGCGCGAGCAACCGCTCGAACAGCGACTCCAGTTCGCCGTCGTAGGCCGCGGGCCTGCGTGGTTGCGGTCCGGTGAGGCCAGGCACCGCCTGTTCCAGCCGTTCCACGAGCCGGGCCAGGCAGGCTTCGAGCCACAGCCCCGCCGTCCAGTGCCCGGCGGTGCCCGTCTGCTGCGCGAGGCTCCGGTTGTGCCGCCAGACGCCGAGGCAGCAGGCGGCCGCAAAGCAGACGCTGTACCCCCGGGCCAGGTCGAAGCTCTCCACCTGCGCGCCGCCGGGCACGGGCCGTGCGGCCCGCATTCGGGTGTGCAGCTGGTCCGCCGCGACGGCGAGAGTGCGGGCGAGTGCGGCGGCGCGGGCGAGCTCCGGCTCCCGGGACGCCTGCGCGCCGAGCACTTCGGCGTTGTTCGGCAGCGATCCGAGTACGGTGCTGCCGCGCCGCGCGAGCAGGCTGAGCTGCCCCGGGCGCAGACCGGGCAGTTCGTGGGTGTGGCAGAAGGTCGCCGCGAGGGGGTCCGGGTCGGGGGCCTGGACGGGATGGAACCGGCCCAGGCTCCGGAACTGAACCGTCAGCGCATACAGGTTGACCATGGTGTTGCCGTCGAAGATGCCGACGATGCGGTGGTCGCGCTCCAGCTTCTGGAACCGGCCGTGCTCGTAGTAGTCGCTGAGGAAGGCGCGGGCACCCAGCACCCCCCGCAGCCGGTTCAGGATGTCGTCGGCGATGGTCGGCACCAGGTACTTGGCGACCGCGGAGGTGACGCTGAGCTCGCCGGGCAGGGTGTGGATGGAACGCGCGGCGACGGTGCTGAGCGCTTCCGTCACCAGCAGGTCGGCGTAGGTCTCGGCGAGGGTCCGGCGGGCGGCGGGGAGGTCGAGCAGCTTGCGTCCGTACAGCTCGCGTTCGGCGGCGAACTGGTACGCGACACGCAGCCCGTGGTCGGCGGCGCCGAGCGAGAGCGCGGTGCACAGCGACCTCGTGATCTGCAGCGCCTTGAGCACGGTCTCGGGGCCTTCGCCCTCGCGGCCGACAAGGCCGCAGGCGTCCACGGGTGCGCGGTCGAAGGCGATACCGCTGATGTCCGCGCCACGGATGCCGAGGGTGTGCACCTTCGGCAGGGTGCGGTAGGTGTCCTCGGGGAGTTCGTTCTTGTCGACGAGCAGCAGGCTGAAGCCGCGCGGGCCGCCTTCGGCGGCGGTCCGGGCGAGCAGGCAGACCAGTCGTCCCCGGGTCGCGTTGTTGATCAGCCATTTCTCGCCGGTGATCACATATCCGCCCCGGATGCGCTCGGCGACGACCTCTCCGGCCATCAGGTCGCTGCCGTGAGTGCGTTCGGTCAGGCCGAGGGAGACCGGTTCGCCTGCGGCGACCAGGGACGCGAGGCGTTCGGCTCCGGCGAAGTCCTGCGCGACCCAGACGCAGACCGCGCCGAGGAAGGTCTTGCCGTGTCCGATGGCCGTGGTCAGATCGCGGCGGGCGATGGTGCGCACGATCTCGAGCAGCTGGGGGAAGCCGGTGAGCGCGCCGCCGTATTCGGCCGGGATGTAGTAGTGGTGGACCCCCAGGGCGCCGAGCAGTTCGCAGGCCGCGGCCGGAAACTCCTCGGCCGCGTCCTCGCTCGCGGCGCGTGCGTAGGACATCGGTCCCGCGCCGTTGGGGTCGCCGAGCCTCTCGTCCAGCTGTTCCGCCAGCTCCCAGCGCAGGCCGGCGTCCTCGGCCGTGAGCCGGCTGCCGGTGCGTTCGGTGGTCGCCGTCATCCGCCGTCCCCGGACCCCTTGTCGGCGGGCGCGCCCACCGAGACCAGTTCGCGGACCTCGGGGTGCAGCACCTCGTGCAGCGGCTGGATGCGCCCGTCGAGGAAGAGCTGGCGCATGGCGGTGCGCTGGAGCTTGCCGCTGGTGGTGCGGCGTACGGTGCCGGGGCGGACCAGGAGGACGTTCTCGGCGGCGACCTCGAACTCCTTGGACACACACATCCGTACGGCGGCGGACAGCGAGGCCAGCTCGGCCTCGAAGCCGGAGCCGGTGCGCACCTCCTGGACGACGACGACATGGTCGCGGTCCGACTCGACGGCGAAGGCAGCACTGGAGCCGAACAGGGCGCTCACCCGCTGCACGCTGCGCTCGATGTCCTGGGGGTAGAGGTTGCGGCCCGCCACGATCATGATGTCCTTCATGCGGCCGGTGATGTAGAGCTCGTCCCCGTCCATGACACCGAGGTCTCCGGTGCGCAGATATCCCTCTTCGCCGTCCTCGGTGGCGGCCTTGAAGGCGTGGGCGTTCTCCAGAGGGCGGTTCCAGTAGCCGCGGGCGACGCTCTCGCCGCGTATCCAGACCTCACCCACCGCGCCTGCCGCAAGCCTGCGGCAGTTCGCCGGGTCGACGATGGCCACCTCGCAGTTGCGCGGTGTGCCTGAGCTGACGAGCGTCCTGGCAGGCCTGCCCCCGGGTGCGGGCCGCAGCCGGTGGTGTTCCAGCTCGGCCGCGTCCACGACCCGGGTGGCGGCGAGGCTGCCCCGCTCCTTGCCGCTCACCAGCAGCGTGGACTCGGCCAGTCCGTAGCAGGGGTAGAACGCCTCCTTGCGAAAGCCGGCGGGGGCGAAGCGCTCGGCGAAGGCGTCCATCGTCTCGGCCCGTACCGGCTCCGCGCCGTTGACGGCGGTCTCCCAGCGGGAGAGGTCGAGCTGTTCGATCTGGTCGTCCTTGATCCGGCGCAGACACAGGTCGTACGCCAAGTTGGGGCCGCCGCCGGTGGTGATGCCGTACTGGTCGACCATCTGCAGCCAGCGCAGCGGCCGCTTCACAAAGGTCATCGGCGGCATCAGCACTCCGGCGCTGCCGAGCCAGAGCGGATGCAGCAGATGGCCGACGAGCCCCATGTCGTGGTGGAACGGCAGCCAGCCGCCGACCCGCGACTCGCCGCTCGTACGCATCGCCTGCTGGATGGCGCGCTGGTTGGCCAGCAGATTGCGGTGGGTGACCATCACGCCCTTGGGCTCGCTCACCGAGCCGGAGGTGTACTGCAGAAAGGCCACGTCGTCGGGGAACAGGCCGGGATGCTGCCAGGCGGCCGCGTCACCGACCTCCGCGCGGTCGGTGGCCAGGCAGGCGACCTCGGAGTGGCCGATATTGGCGAGGAGTTGGGAGACGGTCAACGCCAGGGAAGCGTCGGTGAGGATGTAGCTGACCGAGGCGTCCCGGACGATGTTGGCGACCCGTTCGACGTTCTGCCGGGAGCCGACGGGGGCGGGTGCGGGCACGGCCACCGCCCCGGCGAACAGACAGCCGAGGAAGCTGCTCATGAACTCCCGTACCTCGTTCTGGAGGATGAGCACCCGGTGGCCGTGCGAGCCGCGCTCCTGGAGCCAGGACGCCAGCCGTTTGGCCCGTTCGCCGAGTTCGCCGTAGCCGAGCACATCGGATTCCAGCTCACCCTGCTGATTGGCACGTACGCAGAAGTAGGCCTCCTGGCGCGCAAGTTCCGATGTTCTGTGCAACGCGAGTTCGGTGAAGTTCCGGTGTGCAGCCATCTTTTCCCCCAGAGCCGCGTACTTATGGCCAGAGCTTGGGAAATCCGTCTCAAGACCACCTTGAAGGCGACTCGACCTCGGGGAAAAGGCTGCGATATTCATCGCTGTCTTCTCGCGGAAAACTGTCCCTGGGCAGGATTTCCTCATGGTCGACGCCGGGGATCCATACCCAGTACATCCCGTAGGCGATAAGTGCCCTGCCCATGGGGCGCAGCACATTGACGAGCAGAAAACTTCGCAACGACGACATGGCCGTACTCTCCTTGGCGCAGAAATGCCAGTGCCGTACGACCATCCGCTCCGCCGGTCGACTCTCGCTCTAAGGCCCGCTCCGGCCGAGGCCTGGACCCTGGACCTGCGTTCAGCACATGCTCAGGACAGCCGAAGAGCGGTGTCTATCAGCGGCACATGGCTGAATGCCTGCGGGAAATTCCCCACAAGACGGCCGCGCCGGGTGTCCCACTCCTCGGCCAGCAGACCGAGGTCGGTACGGAGCGCCAGCAGCCGCTCGAACAGCTGCCGGGCCTCGTCCCGGCGTCCGATCAGGGCCAGATCGTGGGCGAGCCAGAAGGAGCAGGCGAGGAAGACGCCCTCGCCGCCGCGCAGTCCGTCCCCGCCGACGCTCTCCGAGCCACCGTCCGGCACCGGATAGCGGCGCACGAACCCGTCGTCGCACAGCTCCCGCTGGACGGCCTCGATGGTGCCCACCACCCGGGGGTCGGCGGGCGGCAGAAAGCCCATCTGCGGGATGAGCAGGAGCGAGGCGTCGAGTTCGCTCGAGCCGTAGTACTGCGTGAAGGTGTTGCGTTCGGGGTCGTAGCCGTGGGCGCAGACGTCACGGTGTATCTCGTCCCGCAGCGCGCGCCAGCGCTCCACCGGGCTCTCCAGCGGAAGCCTGCTCAGCCTGCGCACGGTGCGGTCGGCGGCGACCCAGGTCATCACCTTGGAGTGGACGAAGTCACGGCGCGGGCCGCGCACTTCCCAGATCCCCTCGTCGGGCTCGCGCCAGTTGGACTCCAGATGGTTCATGAGCTTCATCTGCAGGATGTGGGTGCTGTCGTCGCGGGAGAGCCCCGAGGTCTGGCCCAGCCACAGCGCGTCCACGACCTCGCCGTACACATCGAGCTGGAGCTGGTTGGCCGCGCCGTTGCCGATGCGAACCGGGCCTGACTTCTCGTAGCCGGGCAGCCACGGCAACTCCGCCTCGGGCAGCTCGCGTTCGCCGGCGACCCCGTACATGATCTGGAGGTTCTGCGCGTCTCCCGCCACGGCCCGCAGCAGCCATTCACGCCAGCGGCGGGCCTCTTCGCGGTAGCCGGTGCGCAGCAGGGCGGTGAGCGTCATGGTGGCGTCGCGCAGCCACGCGTAGCGGTAGTCCCAGTTGCGTACGCCGCCGATCTCCTCCGGCAGGGAGGTGGTGGGGGCGGCGACGATTCCGCCGGTCGGGGCGTACGTGAGCGCCTTGAGGGTGATCAGCGAACGGACCACGGCTTCGCGCCAGGGGCCCGAGTAGCTGCACTGCGCGGTCCAGCGGGACCAGAACTCCTCCGTGTGGGCGAGGAGCCCAGCAGCATCAGGCCTCGGGGGCGCGTCGCCGTGCGAGGGCTGCCAGCTCAGCGTGAGGGTGACCCGCTCGCCCGCGCCGACGCTGAAGGCCGCGTGCGTGGTCAGATCGCTGCCGTAGGTGTCGACGTCGGCGTCGAGCCAGAGCGCGTCGGGCCCGGCGACGGCGACGAGCCGGTCCCGGCCGCCCGGTCCGTGCTCGCGCTGCACCCAGGGCACGATCCGGCCGTAGCTGAAGCGCATCCGCAGTGAGGACGTCATGCGGACCCGCCCTGAGACGCCCTCCACCATTCGTACGAGAGCCGGTGCGGCATCCGGCCTACCGCGGCCGGCTCCCCTGGGCGGCATGAAGTCAATCAGCCGCACCGTGCCCTCGGGGGTGTCCCACTCGGATTCCAGGACGAGTGAGTCACCGCGGTAGCGCCGTCGGGTCGCGGCGCCCGCGCCGTCGCCCCCCTGGGCGGGCCCGAGCCGCCAGAAGCCGTGGTCCTCCGTGCCGAGCAGCCCGGCGAAGACCGCGGGCGAGTCGAAGCGGGGCAGACAGAACCAGTCGACCGAACCGTCCCTGGCGATCAGGGCCGCGGTCTGCATGTCCCCGATCAGTGCATAGTCCTCGATGAGCGCAGCCACACGAACTCCCGGAACACCGTCGCAACCGTCCCCGGAGGCGGACCCCCGTCTCCCCCGCACAGCGCAGGGGATTCGGGCACGTTACGCGTGAGACCTCGAATCTCGGCTGGCCGCCGGGTCAACGCTGCGGAGCGGGGAACGCGACGGGGACCGGTCGGTGCGCAGGCCCGCCCGGCTCACGGCGGCGCCGTGGTCCCGCGCCAGACATGAGGTAATCGTCATGGACGCGCCAAGCCCGCCACAAGGACGACACGGTCAGCCGCTGGAGACCGCCCTCAGATGCGACTTGCCGCGCCGCACATCCGGCGGCACGGCGGCCCGCGCCTCCCGCAGCACCAGGGTCATCCGCGTGAATCCCCGGTCCTGGAGGGTCCCGGGGGTCTCGTCCACGATCCGGCACTCGGTGCGCCCCCACCGCGGATCCGGGTGGTTCAGCGGTCGTACGGCTCCGTCGTGGTGCACGGCGGCCGCCCCCATCGCGCGCATCCAGTGCGGCAGTCCGGACCGATAGGCGGCGTCCATGATCGGATCGTCGGCGATGTCGTCCCGAATGGCCTGAAGCACACGGTCCTCGGAGTCGCACTCCAGAGCCGCGTCGAGCTGGGCCAGCAGCGGCAGACACCAGCTCGTCTCGCGGTCGCCGAGCACGAGGCCCGCGTCCGGATGGAACAGCACGAAGCGAAGGAAGTTCTGGCCCGGCATGGCGGTCGGGTGCGGCCCGATGCCATGGAACAACGCCTCGAAGGCGTGGTTGGCGTGCGCCACTTCCCAGCGCCGGTCGAAGAGCACGGACGGCATCGGCACGGCGTCCATCATTGCTGCGTAGTCGCGCAGATAGGCCTGTGTCTCCCGGTCCGCGGGCTTCCCCGGCTCCGCAGGCCGGGCGGGGACCACGGGCACGGTGGGCAGCGCGGGCGCGGTGACGGGCAGGAACGGGCGCACGGGCCCGGACGGGAAGGCGGGCCCGGAGGGGCGCGCAGGCCCCAGCGGATGCGTCGGCCGGGACGCTCCCGGGGGCCTGCTCCAGGCCTGCGGCGGATCACGGTCGACGGCGAGGCGGAACAGCCAGCCGCCCTGCTGGTCGCTCATCTCAAGGGCCTTGACCAGGGCGCAGAGCGCCTCGTCGGTCCATTCCTGGGCGGGCGTGCGCTCCCAGCTGCCGTACGCACCGGTGCTGATCTCCAGGCGTGCGGCGACGTCCTCCACGCTCAGCCCGAGCTCCTCACGGCGCCGTCTGAGGACATCCGTGAGCCGCCTGGCCCGGAGCGCGCCACGGGTCGTCCCCGCGCACCCTCGACGCCCCTGAACACCAGGCCGTTCAGCGCCTGCCTCATGTGTCATCGAGAACGCCACCCTTCTCGAAGTCCCGCTGTGGGAGCGCCCTTTCGATCTTCAACTGCTTGGCGATCCTGCTACCGCACGCACAGTGATGTCAACTATCGTGGCATTCCACGCCGTTGAGCGCTCAAATCGCGCCACAGCTGTGGCAAGACCTGACTGTGCGCCACCCGAACGGTTAATCTCCGGGCAGCCAACTGTGTGTGCGGAGTGACCCCGCGTGATCTAGGAGACCTACTGGTGACAGACGGCTTCTTGGTTCCGGGCCCGACGGCCACAGGCCCGCTGGCGGCATCCATCGCCCGGGTCGCCGAACTCGCCATAAAACTCGGCCTGAGTCACGGCGATGTCTTCGACGTCCACCAGCTCTCCGATGCCTCGGGCGTCCCTGCCGACGTGGTCGGCGACCTGCTCGATGGACGGCCTGCCGGTGAACCCGATCTCCAGGCACGCTTTCTGCAGCGCTTCGACCTGCTGCGCAGGACTCGGCTGAAGCCCAACGGCCGCCGGTACACCCAGCAGGAGATCGCCGACGGCGCAGGCATGTCCCGGCAGCAGGCGGGCGCCCTGATCAACGGCGACCGCCGGCCCACCATGGAGCACTGCGATGCGATTCAGAGATTCTTCGGTGTCCATGCCGGTTTCCTCAACGCCGAGGACGCGGACGCCCTCAACGGCGCCCTTCAGCGCACGGAGCAGCGACTGCTTCAGGACTACGCCGGCGAAAGCGACCCACTGGAGCGCCTCCTGCAGGACCATGGTGTACGCGGCATCGCCTGGCGGGCCGCGCAGCTGCCCACGGACAAGCATCGCGACAAGGTCACCGAGTGGCTCGACATGCTCCTGGAGAGCGTCAAGCCGACCGAGCCCTGACCCCCTGAGCGATGTGTGGAACCGTGATTTCAGGACACGGTTTCAACTACGCGTGTGCACGCGTCTGCTGACGGGGAGAGGAGAACGGTGAGCATTGGCAAGGAGATGCGTCGGCTGTGCGGCGAGCTGATCGCCGGAATCGATCTGCCCGCCCCGGCGGAGCCCGCCGACCTCTACGCCGCCCTGTGCAACGGAATGAGCAAGCGCCGCGGCCGGCCCGTCCGGTACCGCATGGCCGCGTTCCCGCCGGGCACGGCGAGCGGACTGTGGCTCGACATGACGGACCAGGATCTGATCGTCATCGAGGAGCGCACCGCACCCGACCACCAACTGGTCATTCTCGGCCATGAGCTGTGGCACATGAAGGCCGGGCACTGCACCCACCATGTCGCCGGCGCTGCCGTCGCGGCCCGGCTGCTCTCGGACGAGGCGGACCTGCAGGCGACCGTGCTGACGGTCGCCGCCCGGACCCGTTTCGACCAGGCCGAGGAGAACGAGGCGGAGAGCTTCGGCCTGCTGCTCGGCAGCAAGTGCCGCTCCTGGCTGGCCGGTTCGACCGGCCGCGGACCCGTACGGCGGGACGGACTCGCCGGCCGGATCGAGGCGTCCTTGGGATACCGCGGGCCACAGGGCTGACGCACTGCCGGTGGGGACCTGCCCCGATGACGACGGCGTGGGAGGCACCGGGGAAACCCCTCGTGCCTTCACCCGTGGCGGGCGGTTTCCGGCAGGGCCGCGCACCTGCGTGCGGCGGCAACGATCGAAGACCGGGACAGGGTTCGGGACAGAGCGACCAGTCCGTCCGATGCGCCTGCGTACTCGAGACGGGGCGGGTCGGAGCGCGGATCGGGAAGTGGGGCCGACGAGCGGCCCGCCGCAGCGTGCGCACTGCACGCTGAGGCAATCATCGCCGCCTCGGCCACCAGAGCGGCCCGGCCGGGCGGGACACCTCGCGAGGTCGCCCTGGCAAGAGCGTCCTCCCTCACGACGCTGCTGAGGTAGGGAGCCAGGTTGAGAAGACCGTCGTGAATGGCGGCCTCCCGGTGACACCTGCGCAGTTCCACCGAGGACCACCAGGCGATCGTCATGGTCGCGGTCCATGGCGTCGTTGAGCCCTGCAGTTCCAGCCACAGCGGCTTGAGCCGGCGATATTGGAGGTAGGAGCGCCAGGTCGATGTTGCGCGGTCACCCACCAGGGGGAGGATGAACCCGGCGCCGCACATGAGTGCGGCGGCGGACGCCAGTGGCGGGGCGACGTAGGTGCTCAGGTAGTCCCAGTCGCGGTGGGTCCAGCGGGCGAGGACGGCCGCGAATTTGGCCGCGAGATATCCGACGTCCAGGGCGCCGCCGAGGACGATGAGTGCCAGTCCGGTGCGCAGCGATCCGTCGACCTGGCGCAGCCATCGCCAGCAGAGGGAGGTCAGGACGACGCTTCCCGAAGCGTGCGCGACGAGGTAGAGCGTGATCATCTCCCGCATGAACGGGGTGGTCGCGTAGTAGGTGTCCAGGTCACGGAGGCGCTCGACGGGGGCGTCGGCCAGGACGAAGAGGACGACTATGGCCAGGGTGATCGCGCCGTACGCGCCGAGGCACAGGACGGTCGAACGCCGGATCTGCTCAGGCCGTCCGCCACGCCAGTTGATGATCAGGACGATGCACGAGCCGCTGAAGGCCGTCAGGACGCTGTAGACCAGCGGAGCCGAGAAGTTGGCGATGCCGGTCAGGTCGTTGACAGCGGCGATCGTGGGCGGCGCCGCCAGGAAGAGGACGGCGCAGCCCACGAGAAGCAGCGCGCACACGGACCGCATCAGCGGGTCGCGCCAGGCGCGCCGCAGCGTGGGGAGCTTGATCACGAGGGCGGTCAGCAGAACGACGCCCGGAATGTAGAGGATGAGGCCGTCGTTCATCGCCGTCGGATCGTCACTGCGCGGAGGTCGGCTGGACCTGCGTGACGGGGCCGCCCTGGCCGATGACCACCTTCAGTTCCTCCTCGGTCAGAGGGGGACCGCTCAGCGGCTTTCTGCCGGGACCGCGCAGGGTTCCCACCACGATGTCCGGGTGCATCCACGACGTGACGGGCTCGGACATGGTGACGACACCCAGGAACGCCCGCGTGACCTGGGCGCGACCGGTCGCCGCACGGACCAGCTTGTCGACATAGCGGTTCGCGGCTGCGGTGCCTGCTCGCGGCTGCCGGCCCACGGCGCCCGGGTAGAGGATGTCCTGGGACGTCGCCAGTTCCCAGGCGAGACCGGCGGGGCGGGCGATGGCGCGCTGGACTCGGCGGGCGAGCCCCGGTGCACCGAGCCCGTGCCGGCCCAGGGCGCTCTTCAGCTCCACGAGGCCCTGTGCCGCCACGGTCATTCCCTGGCCGTACAGCGGGTTGTACGTGGCCACCGAATCGCCGACCACGATGAATCCGTCGGGCCAGGCCGAGGCCTTCTCGAAGTACCGGCGGCGGTTGACGGTGCTGCGGGAGAGGGATACGGCGTCCGAGAGCGGTGTCGTCATCGAGATCAGCTCGCCGACGACCGGGTGCCGGATCGAGCGGGCGAAGGACTCGAACCGGGACGGATCGCGGGACGGCTCGCCTCCCCGCGTACCCGAGAGAGTGACCAGCCAGCGCCCTCGCTCGACGGGCACGATCGTCGCCGTCTGGCCGGGGACATGGTCGCCGGGGTCGGACTGGACGTTGACGATGGGGAAGTTCTCGCTGCCCTCGGGCGCCCGGTAGAGACGACTGGCGTACACCAGGCCCGAGTCGACCTCAGCCTCCTCGATGGCGCCGACGCCCAGTGCCTGCAGCCATTCGACGGCTCGCGAGCCGCGCCCGCCTGCATCGACGACGAGGTCGGCGCCGACGGTGAGCTCGTCTCCCTCGGGTGTGCGCACCCGCACGCCGGTCACCTGGCCGCCGTTGCCCTCCAGGGCCAGCATTTCGTGACGCTGCAGCAGGGTGACGCCTGGAAGGCTGAGGACCTGTTTACGCACCACCCAGTCCAGCAGATCGCGGGTGCAGGCGATCATGTACTGCATCTCCGGCCAGCGTCTGAGCCAGCCCTGTGCCGTCATCGACACCAGGCCCGTCGGGAGCGGAATGCGCCGGGCTCCGGCGGCCAGCCAGCGGTTTGTGATGCCCGGGAGGAGCTGCTCGAAGGCGCGGGCCCCGCCGGACCAGAGCACATGCACATGACGCGCCTGTGGCAGCGATCTACGGGGCTCGGGTCCCTCCGGGAGCTCATCGCGCTCGATGACCGTGACCTCGCTGCTGAAGTCGGCCAGGACCGCTGCCGCGAGCATGCCGGCCATTCCGCCGCCGATGACCACGGCACGGCGGGACGTGGCGGAATGGGCAGGCTGGTCGGGGCGCGTCATCGCGAACTGCTCTCTGTAGGGGCCGCCTGCTTGCGGGCAGCGGCCACGAAGGGGGACTGAAGGGCACGCGAAAGCTGCACGAGCCGCTCGCGTCCTGGGCTGAGGGTCGCTGTCAGCGCGGCCGCTCCGGCGGGGATTTGGTCATCTGCCTCCGGCTCGGGCCTGCTGCACCGCGCCTCGACGGCGGCAACCACCATGGCGGCCACCCCCACGACCTCGGCGGCCTGTGTCGAGGCCCGGTTGCCGATCGCAGCGTCATGCGCACGCTGCCGTACATCGTCGTCGAGGTGCGGTTGGAGTTTCAGCAGCTCGTCGTGGATGCCGGTCTCCCGGACGGTCAGCCGCATGTCGGGAGCGGCCCACCAGGGGATCTGTGGCAGCGGAACGTGCTCCCCCGGGGTGGAGCGCAGCTGCCGCCACAGCGGGCCGAGCCGCAGATAGGTGATCCAGGCATGGCCGACGCCACTGATCTGCGGGCCCAGCAGCGGCAGCAGGAACCCGACGGTCACGATCAGGCCTCCCGAAGCGGCGATGGGCGGTGCCACCGTCGTACTGAGGAAGTCCAGGTCCCCGCCCGCCCACCGGGCGATGACCGCGGTCAGTTTGGCCATTCCGAAGAGCAGGTTGAGAACGAAGCCGATCACGAGCACGACCAGCCCGACGCGGAGCCACTCGCTGACGGCCCGTGCCCAGCGCACGCACAGCGTCGTCGTCACGACAGCGGCGACCATGTGTGCGACGAGGTAAGTGACGATCATCTCTCGGATGAACGGCGTGGTCGCGTAGTAGGTGTCCAGGTCACGGAGCCGCTCGATGGGCGCGTTGCTGAGCGCGAAGAAGACGGGCAGGGCGGTGATGACTACGGCGTAGCCGGCGATCCATCTTCGTGAGCTGCGCCGTACCAACTCCGGTGGTCCGCCCTGCCAGTTGACGATGAGTACGAGGCAGGCGCAGCTGAAGGAGGACATGATGCAGTAGACCAGCGGACCCGAGAAGTTCGGGACGCCGGTGAGGTCGTTGACCGCCCTGATGGTGGGTGGGGC
The DNA here is from genome assembly GCF_050936555.1 of Streptomyces sp. CA-135486. NCBI lineage: Bacteria > Bacillati > Actinomycetota > Actinomycetes > Kitasatosporales > Streptomycetaceae > Streptomyces > Streptomyces sp. CA-135486. Next base: position 2,727,663 of record NZ_JBNJMM010000002.1, on the reverse strand, counting down.
GGCGAAGAAGAAGCAGATGGACGCGGTGAAGACCAGGAAGCAGACCGAGCGCACCAGCGGATTGCGCCATCCGCGCCGCAGGGCGGGCAGTTTGGCGACAAAGGCGATGCCCAGAGCGACAGCCGGGAAATAGTAGTCAGAGTTCCGCATGTGTCAGCCCTGGCGGTGCCCGCGAGCGTCATGGATCCGCCGGGCGAGTGCGCTGCGTGGTGCGGCGCTGTCCGCCCCCTCCAGCCATCCGCGCAGAGCGGCCCCGAGTTCCAGACCAAAGGTTTCTGCTGCCGCTTCCTCGGCCTGCCGGAAGTCCGTGCGCGCCGCCACGTCGTGGAGGGCCGCGTTCACATACAGTCCGCCGGCTGTCTCGGGCGGGAACTCCACCAGGCGGTACACCACCGGCCTGCCGCGACGCCTGCTGAGCTGCGCACAGAGAGCGGCGAACACATCGTCGGGACTGGACGGCCCGGCCGGCTCGAGAGCCCGCGCCAGTTCGTGGCGGAGCTCGCGCATGGCGCCCTTGGTGCTCACTTCACTCCCCCCGGTCGTCAGTTGTCACCGGACTGCGGCGGCGCCACGTCCTTCCGCCCACCCCGGCGGTCGTGTACATCGCTCACCGATGGGGTCTCCTTTGGTCACAAGGAGCCGAACTGCCGTACTACGGCTGCCTGGAGATTAACCGCCCCACCCGGCCGAGAGCCAGTAAACGTGAGAAAGTCCGGCCGGCAGGGCTCGAGCGGTGGGCGTGCAGCCCGGCAAGAACTGCCCGGCTGCCTTCAGGCCATCACCAGCAGCACTCCCGCGTACGAAACCCCCGCGACCACCGCCCACGCGCACAGGCCCAGCGCCGCGACGCGCCCGCCCGTGCGGGTCAGCGACGGCAGGTCGACCGCACTGCCGAGCCCGAACAGCGCGGCGGCGAGCAGGAGTTCCTGCACATGCTGCGCCGCGTCGACCGTGGCGGACGGCAGCGGTCCGCTGCTGCGCAGAGCCACCATCGCCAGGAAGCCGACAACGAACAGCGGGACGATCGGCAGCCGCTTCCTCGCAGTCGCACCGCCGCGCCTTCTGTGTCGTACGGACATCGCCACCGCCGCGACCAGCGGGGCCAGCAGTGCCACCCGCATCAGCTTGACCAGGACCGCCTCGCCGAGCGCAGCGGGCCCGGCGGTCTGCGCGGTGGCCACGACCTGGCCCACGTCGTGCACGCTCGCGCCGACCCATCGCCCGAACTCCGCGTCGCTCAGCCCCAACGGCTGTTGCAGCAGGGGCAGTACGGCGATGGCGAGCGTCCCGCACAGCGTCACCAGTGCCACCGAGGTCGCCGCATCACGCTCGTCGCTGTCGCTCGCCTCGCTCACCGCGCAGATCGCGGACGCCCCGCAGATCGAGTAACCGGCGGCGATGAGCAACGGCTGATCACCGGGCAGGCCGAGACGCCGGCCCAGCCACCAGGTGCCGAGGAAGGTCGCGGCGACGACGCCGAGGACCATGGTGACCGTGGCCCAGCCGAGGCCGAGCACATCGTCCAGGCTCAGCTTCAGTCCGAGCAGCACGATGCCGATGCGCATCAGCCGCTTGCCGGCGTACGAGAGTCCGGGGCGGGCGGTGCCCCGGACGACGGCTCGGACGCGCGGCAGATGGGCCGCGACGATGCCGAGCACCACGGATGCGGTCAGCATCGGTAGGTCCGGCAGCAGCCGATGGGCGCACCAGGCGACGCCGACGCCGAGCACGGCGAGCGCGAGACCGGGCAGCCTGCCCGGGGCGGCGGAGGCGGACGGCCCGGCTGCCGCGGCCCGTACCCTCAGCAGCGCCATCAGCAGTCGGCCGGCAGCTCGTAGACGCGGCGGACACTCGTGCCGAGGCGGGAGATGTCAGCCCCGTAGACATGGAGAGAGATCGCCCGGCCGGTGCCCGCGTTCCAGACCCGGTGGATGTCACCGGGCGGCGCGAATCCGCAGACCGCGCCCCGGGCGTTGACGACGTCTTCGGTGGCGACGAGGCGGGCGGCGGTGCCCGGGTTCGCGGACGGGAGAAGGCGGTAGCGCCTCTCGTACTCCTCGCCCTCATGCACACCTGTCGTACACCACGACACATGGTCGTGCACGGATGTCCCCTGGCCGGGCAGCCACACGAGCGCGACGACCGAGAAGCTGCCGTCGTGCTCGGCGTGCAGCAGGTGCTGGCGGTAGCGCTCGGGGTCGCTCTCGCACTGCTCCGGGGTGAGCAGATCGTCCGCGCCGAGGTGCGGGGCAAGGCGCTCGCCGACCAGATACGCCGTCGGATCCGGCGGCAGTCCGCGCCCGACGGCCTCGCGCACCTCGGCGATCAGTGCATCGAGACGGCTGGTCGTGCACGCGGCCCTGAAAGCAGTCGAGGTGGTCATACGGTCAGCGTCGGGCTGCCCGATCCATCACGTCCAACGAGGGTTTGTTCGCTACTTCCCAAACTCTGCTTATGAGATGAGGGCGCCCTTTTGGCGTCGCTCAGCAGCCGACCTTGTTCACCGCGACCGTCTTCAGCTCGTCGAGCACCAGCGCCGTCGCCGGGATACGCAGATGCTCCTTCAGTACGTACGCCGAGATCTGCCGCCGCGAGGCGGGTTGCAGCGCCCTCCCGGTGACCTTCCGATGGCAGAGGAAGTTCAGTACGAGCGCCGGCATCAAGGCGACCCCAAGACCCTCCGCGACCAGGCTCTGCACCACGAGGTTGTAGTCGGTCATGAAGGCGATGTCCGGCACAAAGCCCTGCTCGGCGCATTCATGCAGAAGATTGGCCCGACAGCGCAGACAACCGGCAATCCAGCGCTCCTCCGCCAGATCCGCCAGCTGGACCGCCCGTCGCCGCGCCAGCGGATGCCCGGTCGGCAGCAGCACTGTCAACTGGTCCTCCAGCAGCGGGATCTCCACCAGTTCTTCCAGCACCTCTTCGCGCAGGCCGGGATAGGTGAAGGCGAGCGTGATGTCGCACTCCCCGCGCACCAGCTGCTGCAGCGACTCGGGCGGCTCGCTCTCCATCAGGTCCACGCGCACGCCGGGGTGGGCGGCGGCAAGCCGGGCCATGGCCTCGGGGATCACGGTGGCGTTGGCGCTGGGAAAGGCGCAGACACGAACCCGCCCCGAGCGCAGCCGGGTGAGGGCACTCATCTGCTGCTGGGCCGCGGACATGCTGTCGAGGATCACCGTGGCATGCCGTGACAGCGCCTCCCCCGCCTCGGTGAGCCGCATGCCACGGCCGACGCGGATGAACAGCGGGGTGCCGACGTCCCGTTCAAGGGCCTTCATCTGCTGGGTGATCGCGGGCTGGGTGTAGCCGAGCGCGCGAGCGGCCGCCGAGTACGAACCGGTCCGGACGACTTCATGGAAGGTCTTGATGTGCCGGGAGTCGAACACACCTGAATCATAAGGAGAATTTGGGTATCCAGGGCCTAGGCTCCCCGCCTCGGCCGGAATTCGTTGATTGACGTGAATCCGCCGGCCGCGCACACAACCCACTGTCCTGGAACGGAAGTTCACCGCAGGTCGAGCCGCGTGCGGCGGTATGGACAGCGCTCGCCGTGCCGGGAGTGAATACCTACAGCACCTGCACCGGCATGTTCATGCGTTCATCCCCGGGGGGCTCACCGAGCCCCGAGCCGTACAGGAGGAATCGGCACATGAGCATCACGAACAGCTCCTTCTTACGCGGACGCGCCCTGCCCACCCTGGCGGCCGCCGCGGCAGTCGGCGTGCTCCTCACCACCAACCTTGCCCATTCCGCGCCCGCACCCCGTACATCACCCGTCGTCACCTGGGCCGCCAGCACCGACCTGCTCGGCCCGGCGGCCGCCCAGGACCGGACCTACCGGCTCGTCGTGCACACCAGCTCCGGCGGCAGCGGGCTGCGGATCCGGCTCTCCAACGCCTTCGGCGACCAGCCCGTGACGTTCGGCCGCGCCCAGGTGGGACTGCGGCACTCCGGCGCGGCCCTGATCCCCGGCAGCAACCGCCCACTGTCCTTCGCCGGTTCGCCCACGGTCACCGTCCCGCCCGGCGGCCGGGTGTACAGCGATCCGCTGCCCGGCACCGTGCACCCCCAGTCCGACCTGGCCATCAGCCTGTACGTAGCGCAGGCGCGCGGCCCGGTGACCGGCCACAAGATGGCGCTCCAGACCTCCTACATCGCGCCCACCGGCGACCATTCCACGGACGAGTCCGCCACCGCGTACACCGCGCGCACCAACTCCTGGTTCTATCTCGACGCGGCCGTCGTGGACGCCCGGCGCGGCACCGGCGCCGTGGCCACACTCGGCGACTCGATCACCGACGGCGCCTCGTCGACGGCCGACACCAACCGCCGCTGGCCCGACGTCCTCTCCCGCGCGCTCCACAACGATCCCAGCGCCCGCATCAAGGGTGTCGCCAACGAAGGCATCTCCGGCAACAGGGTCCTCACCGACGGCGCCGGCCAGAGCGCGCTGACGCGGCTCGACCGGGACGTGCTGTCCCAGCGAGGCCTGCGCACCGTCGTCCTCGTCGAAGGCGTCAACGACATCAAGGCGACCCCCGCCCCCACCGCCGCCGAACTGATCGCCGGATACCGGCAGATCATCGACAGGTCCCATGCCGCGGGCGTCTGCGTCGTCGGGGCGACCGTCATGCCGTACGAGGGATGGCGCCAGTGGACACCGAGCGGCGAGGCGGTCCGGCAGGAGGTCAACTCCTTCATCCGCGACAGCGGAGCCTTCGACGCGGTGGCCGACTTCGACGCAGCGGTCAAGGACCCGGCCGCACCGGCCCGGATCCTGCCGGCGTACGACAGCGGGGACCATCTGCACCCGAACGACGCCGGCATGCAGGTCATGGGCTCTGCCGTCGATCCGGGGCACCTGGGCTGCTCCAGGAAGTGACACCCACGGGTCACGGGTCCCGGCCTGGGGACTCCGCGCGGCCGGGACTGCGCACTAGATGCTGAACCGTAATCCCGTGCCCTACAACCCCGTTCGAACCTCGTAGGTCTGTGCTGTGTACAGGTAACGGAATCCTGCCGGACGCCACCTCGACCCGGATCTACCTGGTCCGCTTCCGGTCGGGTGCCTTCGCCCGCGCGTTCAACATCAATCACCTCGGAGGGGACCTGAACGCCACCCTTCCGGTCAACGGTGTCGAGGACACCGCGCCGATGGACGAGTCGTACCCCTCCGAGGCGACCGTGCCCTCGACGGAACACGTGCTGTACGACGAGGCGGCACCCCGCGGCCCCCTTCACGTCCGGCACGCGTACATCACGGCGGGCGACACGATCGCGCTGATCATCCAGTCGAAGAAGGGCACGGCCGCCGCCGTCCCCTTCCACCAGACCGTCGTCCTCCAGAACCAGCTGCTCGGCTGACTGCAGCCGCACATCTCGCGAAGAGGGCCGGGCACCCAACCATTGGGCCGGCGCCCGGCCCTGTACCACCCACAGAAGTAGGCTCCCGCCGCTACAGCACCTGCGGCCATCACGCGGGTCGCCCCTCCTCATGGGGTCCGGCTGCTCCAGATCGCGATCAGCCCACCCGGTCAGCCAACGTGACGGTGCCTGGCAAGGCTCGCCGCCCGCTCCTGCGCGCGCCCGGACACAATCCCGGACACGCCCCCTGACCAGCCCGGACACCTACGACAGTGTCCGGGACAGCCCACCGTCATTGCCTCACCTCATCCACACCAGCAAGGTTTGTGCTGCCCGACGGGAGGTCTCACCGACCTCGCTGATTGCACCCGTGTCCTCCGCGCCGAGTTCGACGTGCCGCCCAGGAAGTACCGGTGGCACGCCGTGCGCGAATCGACACCCTCCATTCAACGTCACCACACACGTGAGGAGTACGTCGTGAGTCTTCGTTCTGCCCTTGGTCCCGGGCTTGGGGGAATTTTCGTGACCAAGCTGAAGAAGGCCGTGGCCGCAGCCACCGTCACAGGCGCGCTGGCCACCCTGGGGGTCGCGACCACCGCGACCCCGGCCTCCGCCCACCCGATCACCTGCTCCTGGAACAAGGGTTGGGGCACCCCCTGGTCGGTGACTTCCACCGCCGTCAAGGGCTTCGTACAGGTCAAGTGCTCCGACCGCCTCGACGATGCCAACACCCGTGCCCAGCTCCAGATATACCGGGACGGCGCGTGGCGGAACCAGGGCACCGGGGTTACCAGCTACTCCACCGCGAAGACCATCCATGTCAACGACTCCGCGCCCAAGCGCATCGGCGGCTACCACTACCGCACCCAGGGAACGCACTTCGGACAGCACGGCAACGTCTGGGCGCTGCCGACGTATTACTCTCCCTCCCGCTACCTGGTCCGCAACGGCTAGACCGGCACGGAACTGAGAGGGGCGCGCGGTTCTCCCACCGGGGCACCGCGTGCCTCCGTATTCATGAGGAGGAATCATGCGGAGGATGGAGCCACAGGTGGCGCAGTTTCTGGCCCTGGCGCAGGAGGTCTGCCGGGTTCGCCATGGGAACGTCGTTGTCCCTCAGGACATCGTCTTCGCCTACGTCGTACGCCAGTTGACGCCCCTCGAGGAATCCCCCGGATTCGCGGCGCAGGACAGCGCCTCCCCGGAACAGGTCCGGATGGGCCCCGAGATCGAGACCGTCCTGAACCTGGACACGGACGAGCCGGTTGTCCTGGGCGAACTGGTGGACATGGCAGCCGCACAGTGCGAAGAGCTGGCCGGGTATCTGGGGCTCGGATGAGGAGAAGACGGATGGCCGGGGTCGGGCCCCTCGCCCTGGCATGGGCACTGGCAGCGTGCACGTCCCCGGCGCCGCGAGGCCTCCAAGGCGCCGGGTGGGACAAGGAACCGGTCATCAACGGCGCGGAATCCACACTGGGCCAGGTCTCGCCGGCCGCGTGTCAGGCGCTCGTGGAGGTTCTGGACCGGCGCGACCCCGAGGACGAGGTCACCGGTTTTCGCCAGGAGAAACGCCAGTCCTATCTCCTGATCCGCCAGTTCACCGGGGCGGCCGGTCTTCCGGGAAGAGTCCTGGAGGCCGCCCGGGCGTGCCCCGCCATGGAGATGGGATACGACTCCACCACGCTGGCCTACACGGTCACCGTCGTCGCCCAGGACAACCGGGAGACCCGGCTGCTGCTGACCGCGAAGGAGTCCGGGGGCCGCCCTCTGACCGAGATGCTCGTGTCCGCCTCGGACCAGGACGGTAGACAGCTCTTGATCCGCGTCATGCGCCCCGAGGGCATCGGGGACACCGAAACGGCCGGTGCCGACCTGGCCGTAGCCGGGTAACCCTGCCGACGCCCCTTCCGTCGACGACAAGGCGCAGAGAGACATATGAACCACGCACCCCAGTCCTTCCAGCTCCATCCCGGCGCCGCCGACTCGCCGGTGATCCTTCACGTCCCGCACTCCTCCCGGGCCATTCCCGAGTCGGTGCGTGACGGCATCGTGCTGGACGACCGTGCGCTCGAGTCGGAGCTGGACCACATCACCGACTCCCACACGGCCGAGATCGCCGCCGCCGCAGTGGAGGCCGCGCCCGTCGCCCCCTGGCGGTTCGTCAACGGCCTGTCCCGCCTGGTGATCGACCCCGAGCGGTTCCCGGACGAGCGCGAGGAGATGCTGGCCGCCGGCATGGGCGCGGTCTATACGCACACCACGCACCGCGAGCGGCTCCGCCCGCCGGGCGCGGATCCCCAGCCGCTGATCGACCGCTACTTCCACCCGTACGCAGAGGCGATGACCGTGGCGGTCGGCGAGCGGCTGGCGGCGACCGGGCGTGCCTTCGTCATCGACGTCCACTCGTATCCGACCGAGCCGCTGCCCTACGAACTCCACGGTCACGGAGCGCGCCCGCCGATCTGCCTGGGCACGGACGGCTTCCACACTCCCCCGCCGCTGCTCGCCCGCGCGGAGAGGGCGTTCGCCGACTTCGGTGGTACCGGGACCAACAGCCCATTCGCCGGTACGTATGTACCGCTGAAGTACTACGGCAAGGACCGTCGCGTCAGCGCGTTGATGATCGAGATCCGCAGGGACGTCTACATGAGGGAGCCGGGCGGCCCGGCTGGCCCCGGCCTCACGGCACTCGCCGCCGCCGTTGCCCGCCTGATCCGGGCGCTCTCGGATTGACAGTCCCTGCCGGCTCGCGGTGGAAGTGCGCGGCATGGTCCATGGCGTCACTGTGCCACTCGCCTGCCGGCAGTCGCCGAAAATCAGCCGCGGCCGGACGCCCATGCCGCCAGTTCCGCACGCGCGGCGCCAAGCAGCTCCGCCGAGGGTGCCGTCGCGCCGTTGGTGACAAGCGCGTAGTGCGGCCCCTGAGCAGGCGCGGTGAGCAGCAGGCGGCGGCTGCCCGCACCGCCCGGCTCCGGGGCCACCGCGATCGGCACATCCGCCCCGTACGAGGGCAGTCCGTACAGCGCGCCGAGGTCCGAGACCACCGTCGTGCGGGGACTGCCGAAGGACGCAGGCAGGTGCAGTTCCGTCGGGGCGGCGGTCCCGTCCGAGCGCCACAGCAACAGGCCGTACTGTCCCCCGCCGACGAGTTCGGCGACGCGCGGGAGCGACTTCGGCACGGGGTTCCAGGTCAGAGTGGTCGTGCCGTCGCGGGACCTGTCCTCGTACGTGAATGCCGTCACCCGGCCCGCCGTTGCGCTCGGACAGAGGCGGTCCAGCAGCCTGGCGTCCTGCCGCAGTACTGCCCTGCCCGAGTCGTCGAGGCGTACGGCCGACAGGTCCTCCTCGTTCCAGGCGTCTGCCGTGGTCAGGACCTTGCCGGGGTTGCCGTTCATGAGCTCGTGGTGGCGGCCGTGGTAGATGTCCCACTGCCACTGGCTACCGGACAGCACCGGACCTGACTGCTCGGGCTTCGACCACCATGTGGCGCCGCGCAGCCGGGAGTCCAGGGCCTGGTACATCGCCTTGTAGACGGTCGGGGCCTTGTCGGAGACCGTGCCGGTCAGCGGATGGCCGAACTCGCTGACGACCGCCGCCGTCCCGGCGCCCGCCGCCCGGTCTCGTACGGCGCCGAAGTCGCCCGCGTACTGGCCGTCGGCGGCCTTGCCCCACATGAAGACACCGGAGATGGCCTTCTGGTCGTAGAAGTGGGTGTTGAAGACATACCGCGGGCCGATGGCGCCCGCGTCGAGGAGGCCGCCCTCCTGCTTCTGGAAGGCCAGGTTGGAGTTCCAGAAGAGGTTCGGTTCGACGAAGGCGGGTTTGCTGCGCCACCCGGCCGCATCCATGCGGGCCCGGAACCTCTCGTAGAACGGCCACAGCAGGTCCCGTTCCCAGCCGCGGCTGTTCTGGCCGGAGTCGTACGAGCCGGCGTGCGGCTCGTTGTACGGGTCGAAGCCCGCGACAGCGGCGAACTCGGCCCCGGTGAGGTGTTCGGCGAAGTACGCCATGGCGGTCTGCGCGGTTGTGAGGAAGGCGTCCTGGACGCCGTCCCTGTTGTGCCAGAAGTCGTATGTCGCCTTCTTCACGGCCTCGTTCTGGGTGATGTTCTGGCCCCAGAAGAGACAGAGCCCGCACGACTCCCGTGGATAGCCGCCTGCGTCGACAGCCCACTTGGGTGCTCCGTCGCCGGTGTACCAGCTGCCCTGGTGGAACAGATGGCGGGAGTAGAGGTCTTGGTGGAAGTCGGGGTAGACGCGGATGCCGGCCTTGATGAATGCCCGCATCTGGGCGGTGGCGGCGGCGAGGTAGGCGCGGTCCACCCGACCCCATACGGGCTCGGCGTGCGCCCACGACAGCAGGAAGCGCGCGGTGTTGCCGCCGCCGAGCGCGCGCAGCGCGGTCGCGGACTTCTCGGCGTCGGCGACGGACGCGAAGGGCAGTCCGCCGTTCTCCTCCAGCTTGGTCTCGCCGGAGACGTTGTATCCGCGCAGCACCACCTCGCGGCCGAGTCCGTCGGTGAATCGGCCGCCTTCGACCGTGAAGGCGCTGGCCGCCTGCTCGTCGAACCAGAGGGGGTCGGGGGCGGGCGCGGCGGCGGACGGCGCGCCCGGTGTCGTCAGCCAGGCGGTCATGAGAACGAGGAGACCGATGAGACGCGCGCACATCTTCGCCATGTCCACCCACGCTCCCTGACGGTCCGTCAGCTGTCAACGGCTGCGCCGCGACCGCCCTCAAAGGCCACGAGCAGGCGCCGAGACGGCGATGCCTTGAGATGTCGGACGGAAATCGACTTCTCCGCACTCATCCGATGCAACTGCGTTTTCCACTGATGTCCCTTTCTTCAGGAGTCGCACACAACAGGCACTCAGGACCTGAAGACACACCGCAGAAACACTCCCCACACATAGACGAGTGCGGCGCGTACGACACCTGGCACCAGAATTGATTCCTTCAGCGAATCTGCACATCGAAGGCGCAGCCGTCACAGCGCCTCCCGTGCGACACCCTTGCCCTGACCAGGGCTTCAGCCGGTTGGTGCGGGAATGTCCCGTTCACCGTCAAGCGGCGCCCGACTCAACGGAATTAGCGAGGGGCCGGGACGTGAAGAAGCTGGCACCAACTCATGGACGCGCATCCACGAGAGGTAATTCGGTGGCCGCATACCGCCCGGATCAGCGGCCGTCGGATTGGCTGCGCAACGCGCCTGCGTGCTTTGATCCATCGCACTGCGGGAGCCGAAAGGCTCAGTCGCAGCAATTCGAGATCCACGCGAAGGGAAGCTCATCATGAACTCCACCCCCCAGGTTGCGACCCAGGAAATCTCCGACGCCGACCTGGACAACGTGTCCGGCGGCCTCGTGGGCGCGGCTGTCGGCGCCACCACGTCCACCCTCGACTCCGTCGTCCCGGTCTCGGGCGTCGTCGGCGCCGCGTCGGGCACCGTCGGCTCCGTGATCGGCACCGTCGAGGGCGCGACCGGCATCAACACGGCCGGCGTGACGGGCCTCGTCTCCGGTCTCTGAGCCGGTTCTGTGCCGCCGAGCGGCACAGCCACCAGCGGTGACTTCGGCTCGTCGGCTTCCCCTCCTTGCCGACCGGCCGGGCCCAATGCCCCGGACCCGCCCCAGGGTCCGGGGCATACGGCCGCCACCCGCGCCCACCACCCGCCGCCCATCACCGCAGGCGCCTACCCGGCTCCCCCGCACAGACCGCCGCAGTTGAGGGAAGAGTGTCGTGCAGTTCCGCCAACAGGCCCTTTCCAAGCTGCAGTCGCCCGAGGAAATCGACCTTCCGGTGCGCTTCGCCCGGCCCCAGGGCTGGCTCGTGCTGACCGTCACGGTCGCCGTGATGATTGCCGCGTCCGTCTGGGCCGTGACCGGCACCGTGAGCTCCACTCTCGGCGCTACCGGGATCCTCACCCATGCCCAGGGCAGCTATGTCCTGCAGAGCCCGGTCTCGGGCCAGGTCACCGAGGTGCTCGCCGAAGAGGGCAAGAGACTTCCCGCCAACTCTCCCCTGCTGAAGGTCCGTACGGCGAAGGGCGACACCACCGTCCGGACACTCACCGCCGGCCGGCTGACGGCTCTGGTCGCCGACATCGGGTCGGTGGTCACCACCGGCGCGGACGTGGCCGCCGTGGAACGGGTCGAGCAGGCCGAGGACCCTCTGATGGCCGTCCTGTACGTACCGGCCGGCAGCGGATCGACCGTGCCCGTGGGCGCATCGGTCGATCTCACCGTCCAGTCGGTGCCGACCCAGCAGTACGGCGTTCTGCGCGGCCGTGTGAAGGCCGTCGGCCGGACCGCCCAGACCCGCCAGCGGATCACCGGCTTCCTCGGGAGCAGCCAGCTGGGCGAACAGTTTTCGAAGTCCGGCCAGCCCGTGGCGGTGCTGGTACGGCTCGACCCGTCGTCGCGTTCCAAGTCCGGCTATGCCTGGTCGTCGTCGGACGGCCCGCCGTACGCGGTCGACTCCATGACGCTCGCCACCGGCGCCATCCGGCTGGCCGAGCAGCATCCGATCGATTGGCTGCTTCCATGACCGCCCAGCAGCAACTGCCCCCGGCCGGCGGCCGCGGCCGCCATCGCCCGGAAGGCGCGCCGCCTCCCCGGCGGGGCACGCGCCGCGCCGCCCCCGCCCCCAGGGCGAAGAAGCCGAAGACCGTGCGCACTCCCACGGTTCTCCAGATGGAGGCGCTGGAGTGCGGCGCGGCGTCGCTGGCCATGGTGCTCGCGCACTACGGGCGGCATGTGCCGCTCGAAGAGCTGCGTATCGCCTGCGGTGTCTCCCGGGACGGCTCACGGGCCAGCAATCTGCTGAAGGCCGCGCGCAGTTACGGCCTGCAGGCCAAGGGCATGCAGATGGAACCGGCCGCGCTCGCCGAGACGCAGGCGCCCGCGATCCTGTTCTGGGAGTTCAACCACTATGTCGTGTACGACGGCATGCGACGGCGGTTCGGCCGCCGGGGCGTGCACATCAACGACCCCGACAAGGGCCGCCGCTTTGTCGCGATGGAGGACTTCGACACCAGCTTCACCGGGGTCGCCCTGATCTTCGAGCCCGCCGACAGCTTCCGCCGGGGCGGCCGCAAGCCGGGCGTCATGGGGGCCGTGCCCGCCAGGATGCGCGGCACGAAGGGCACGCTGCTGGCCGCGCTGCTCGCCAGCCTGCTGCTCGTCGCCGTCGGCGCGGCCGTGCCCGCGCTGGGCCGAACGTACATCGACATGTTCCTGATCGGCAATCAGGCCTCGCTGCTCGGACCGCTGTTCGCCTCAATGGCGGCAATGGTGGCGCTCACCGCGGTGCTGACCGCACTGCAACAGGCGAACCTGCTGCGAGGGCGCATCATCTCCTCCACCCTCAGCAGCGCCCGCTTCCTGCGGCATTTGCTGAGGCTGCCGGTCACCTTCTTCGCCCAGCGCAGCCCGGCCGATCTGGTCCAGCGGCTCCAGTCCAACGACGCGGTGGCCGAGACGCTGGCGCGTGATCTCGCCGCCGCGGGCGTGGACGGCGTCGTCGTGATCCTCTACGCCGTACTGCTGTGGACGTACGACCCCCAACTGACCGTCATCGGTATTGGGATCGCCCTGCTCAATGTGGTCGCGATGCGGATCGTGGTCCGGCTGCGGGCCACCCACACCCAGAAGCTGCGCGCGGACAGCGCCCGGCTGACCAACACCTCGTACACCGGTCTCCAGCTGATCGAGACCATGAAGGCCACCGGCGGGGAGAACGGATACTTCCGCCGCTGGGCGGGCCAGCACGCCACCACACTGGAGGAGCAGCAGCGTCTCGGTGTGCCGAGCGCGGTGCTGGCCGTCGTGGCGCCGACCCTCGCGACGCTCAACAGCGCGCTGATCCTCTGGATCGGCGGTCTGCGGGCGGTGGAGGGCCATATCTCGATCGGTCTGCTCGTCGCCTTCCAGGCGCTGGTGACGCGCTTCACCGCGCCCGTCACCCGGCTCAACGGGGTGGCGGGCAGGATCCAGGACTTCGCGGCGGACGTGGCCCGGCTGAAGGACGTCGAGAGCTTCCCGGTCGACTCGCTGTACTCGCGCCGGGAGACCGACGCGAACACCCGCAGGCTCAAGGGCCATGTGTCGCTGGAGAACATCACCTTCGGCTACAGCCCACTCGACAAGCCTCTCCTCAGCGACTTCTCGCTGACGGTCGGCCCCGGGCAGCAGGTCGCGCTCGTCGGCGGTTCCGGCAGCGGCAAGTCCACCGTCTCGCGGCTCATCTCCGGTCTCTACAGCCCGTGGGAGGGGACGATCCGCATCGACGGGCAGCGTCTCGACGACATCTCCCGCAGCGCGCTCGCAGCCTCGGTCTCCTTCGTCGACCAGGACGTCTTCCTCTTCGAGGGCACGGTCAGGGACAACGTGGCGCTGTGGGACCCCTCGATTCCGGACGATGCCGTGGTCGCCGCCCTCAGAGACGCCGCCTTGTACGACGACGTGATCGCCCGGCGTCCCGAAGGCATCCACAGCCGGGTCGAGCAGGACGGCCGCAACTTCTCCGGCGGACAGCGCCAGCGTCTGGAGATCGCCAGGGCGCTGGTGCGGCGGCCGAGCATCCTCGTCCTGGACGAGGTGACGAGCGCGCTCGACGCGGAGACCGAGCGGGTCATCATCGACAATCTGCGGCGGCGCGGCTGCGCCTGCGTCGTGATCGCGCACCGGCTGAGCACGGTGCGCGACAGCGACGAGATCCTCGTACTCGATCACGGCTCGGTCGTCGAGCGCGGCCGGCACGAGTATCTGGTCGCCGCCGGGGGGCCGTACGCCGAGCTGGTCAAGGAGCACTGACGTGGCTTCCGTTCACCCGTCCGCGGTCGCGGGACCGGGCGAGTCCGACGCGGTGACCCATGCCCTGGGCGGTCTCGGCGCGCCCGTCGACTGCACCGGGCTGCGCAGCCTGCCGCTGGAGGGGCCGCAGGTGCTGTGGCTCGTCGTCGGCGGGGCCCTGGATCTCTTCGCGGTGGATGCCGCTCAGCAGGGGCACTGGCACTTTCTGGGCCGGCTGGAGGCGGGCACGTTGCTGCTCGGTCCGGTGGTGGGCCCGCGGCACACGCTGATCGGCAGGCCGTCACAGGACTGCCGGTTGCACCGGATTCCGCTGCGGGAGCTGTACCGGCCGGAGTACGGGACGTACGAGACCGCCTATGCGACGGGCTACCAGCCCGGGTACGAGGCACCGACCCCGCTGGAGTACGCCTTCGCTCTGGGCACCGGACGTGGCCTGGGTGTCCTGTTCCAGGCCCCCCTGGAGGGGCGGGCCAACGACGGGGCCATGGCCGATGACGACATCCTGTGGATGCCGGTCCCGCCGGGCAGCGTGCAGTACGGCGCCACCTACAGCGCCGATGCGGCGGGCGACCTGCTGGTCGACAGTGCGCTGTGGCAGCAGATGGTCAACCAGCAGTACCGGCTGCTCTCGGCCGTGGACCGCTGGATCGAAGGTCTTGAGCGGGCTCACGAGGACCGTACGGCCGCGGGCATCAAGGCGGGCGAAGCCGTCCGCACCCAGGCCAACCAGGCGCTGCTGGCCTCCATCGGAAAGCCGGAGCGGGCCGGCCGGGGCTCCCCCGCCGCGGACGGAGCCGACGACGACACCACCTACGCCGTCTGCCGACGGGTCGCGGAGGCAGCGGGGATCACTCTCGGCGAGCCGTCGAGGAGCGGCGCGGTCAATGACCGGATCAGTCCGGTCGAGCGCATCGCCGTCGCCTCACGTATCCGCACCCGCGCGGTACGGCTCGACGGCCGCTGGTGGCGCACCAACACCGGTCCGCTGGTGGGCCACTGGGCCAAGTCCGGAGCCCCGGTCGCCCTGCTGTGGCGCCGGGGCCGGTACGAGGCGGTGAACCCGGCCTCCGGTCTGCGGATGCGCATCGGCAGCGCCACCGCGGAAGAACTCGGGCCGCGCGCCGTGATGTTCTACCGCCCGCTGCCCGAACAGCCCATGACGGCATGGCGGCTGCTGCACTTCAGCCTGCGGGACACCCGCGCCGATGTGCGGAATCTGGCGCTCGCCGCGCTGGTCACCGTCGCCCTCGGCGCGCTGGTGCCGATCGCCACCGGACAGGTGCTCGGCGTCTATGTGCCGACGGCCGAGAAGAGCCTCATCGTCCAGGTCGCACTCGCCGTCATGATCGCGAGCATTGTCTCGGCCGCGTTCATGCTGCTGCAGAACCTCACCGTCCTGCGGATGGAAGGACGGATCGAGGCCTCGCTTCAACCGGCCGTGTGGGACCGGCTGCTGCGGCTGCCCACCCGGTTCTTCACCGAGCGCTCCACCGGGGAGCTGGCCAGTGCGGCGATGGGCATCAGCGCGATCCGCCGGGTGCTCTCCGGTATCGGCCCGGTGGCCGTCCAGGCGAGCACGGTCGGCGCCATGAATCTCGTCCTGCTGCTCTGCTACAGCGTGCCGCTGGCGCTCGCGGCGATCGGCATGCTGCTCGTCATCGGGGCCGTGTTCCTGGGCATGGGCCTGTGGCAGCTGCGCTGGCAGCGGCAGTTGGTCGAGCTGGGCAACAAGCTCAACAACCAGGCGTTCCAGACCCTGCGCGGACTGCCCAAGCTGCGGGTCGCCGCGGCGGAGAGCTTCGCATACGCCGCCTGGGCGCGGGAGTTCGCCCGCTCGCGCGAGCTCCAGCAGCGGGCCGGCCGGATCAGAAATCTGACGACGGTCCTCGATGCGGTCTATCTGCCGCTCTGTTCGCTCACCATGTTCATGCTGCTCGCCGGTCCGGCCCGCGGCAGCATGTCGGCGGGCGAGTTCCTGACCTTCAACACCTCCGTGACCATGCTGCTGACGTCGGTCACCCAGATCTCCGGGGCGCTCGTCTCGGCCGCCGCCGTGCTGCCGATGTTCGAGCAGATCAAGCCCGTCCTGGACGAGGCCCCGGAGGTCCGTGGCACCAGCGCGCAGCCCGGGGCGCTGTCCGGCGGGATCGAGGCCCGCAAGCTCTCCTTCCGCTACACCGACGACGGGCCGCTCGTCCTCGACGACGTCTCCCTCCAGGTGCGGCCGGGCGAGTTCGTGGCGATCGTCGGCCCCAGCGGCTGCGGCAAGTCGACGCTGCTGCGGCTGCTCATCGGCTTCGACAAACCGGCCTCGGGCAGCGTCCTGTACGACGGCCAGGACCTGGCGGCCCTGGACCAGGCGGCGGTCCGCCGCCAGTGCGGCGTCGTCCTGCAGAACGCCCAGCCGCTCACCGGATCGATCCTGGACTGCATCTGCGGCGCCGAGGCTTTCTCCCAGGAAGAGGCCTGGGCGGCTGCGGAGATGGCGGGCCTCGCCGAGGACATCAAGCGTATGCCGATGGGCCTGCACACGATGATCTCCGGCGGCGGCGCGATCTCCGGCGGCCAGCGCCAGCGCCTGATGATCGCCCAGGCCCTGATCCGCCGCCCGCGCATCCTTTTCTTCGACGAGGCGACGAGCGCGCTGGACAACGAGACCCAGCGCATCGTGATCGAGTCCACCCGCGCGCTGAGCGCGAGCCGCGTGGTCATCGCCCACCGGCTGTCCACGGTGATGGACGCCGATCGCGTGATCGTGATGTCGGACGGCCGGGTGGTGGAGCAGGGCCGGCCGGCCGATCTGCTCGCCCATGCGGGCGGGCATCTTCACGAACTGGTGCGGCGGCAGATGACGTGATTTCTGAACCGGTTGAGGGTGAGGTGGCCGCGGGCGGTGGTCCCAGCCCGCTTGGAGGCGTTGAATCAGGCTGAGACCACCACCCGCAGCCACCTGACCCCAAGTTGGCTCGGCAGACGTGTACCGACCCTGGGACCGGCCTGCGCTAGGCCGCCACCGCCTGGTCGGCGAGCAGCAGGTCGGCCAACTGCTCCTGGGTACTGGCGTATGCCGGGTGGTTGGTGATCGTCGCGCGGTCCCGAGGGCGCGGGATCGGTACCGGGATGATCGTGCGCACTGACGGCTGCGGCGGGTTGGACATGACCACGATCCGGTCGGCGAGCAGAATGGCCTCATCGAGCCCGTGCGTGACCATGAGCACCTTCTCGGTCTCCGACTCGTTGCCCCACAGCTCGACGAGTTGTTGTTGCAACCGCGAGCGGGTGAGCGCGTCCAGTGCACCGAACGGCTCGTCCAGCAGCAGAGTACGGGGGCCCACGGCGAAGGCCCTGGCGACCGCGGCGCGCTGAGCCATGCCGCCCGACACCTGGCCCGGGCGCTTGTCGCGGTGCTCCCACAGTCCGACGGCGGTCAGATACCGCTCGACCATGTCGTCGGCCTTTGTCCGGGACCAGTCCGGCCGTGCCGCGCGGACGGCCTCGCGCACATTGGCGAGAAGGCTCAGCCTGGGCAGCAGTGAGTAGTTCTGGAAGACCATCGCCCGTTCCGGACCCGGCCCCGTGACGGCCTTGCCGTCCACGACGATCTCACCCGCGTCCGGGCGGTCAAGCCCGCCGACCAGATTGAGCAGCGTCGACTTGCCGCAGCCCGAGTGGCCGATGAAGGAGACGAATTCCCCTTCCTCGACTGTCAGGTCGACCCCTCGCAGAACATGCTGAGCGGCTGATCCCCTTCGGCGGAACGACTTGTGTACCCCGCGGATCTCGACGGTCACGACTGAACCTCCTCGATGGCCACCTTGCGCGAGAGCCGTACGAGGATCGCGTCAAGGATCAGACCGACAAGCCCGATGAGGACGATCGCCGCGACGACCGAGCTGAGGTTGCCGGCGTTGTACGAGTCCCACACGAAGAACCCGATCCCGGAATTGCCGGAGAGCATCTCGACCGCCACGATGACCATCCAGGCGATGCCCATCGACAGCCGCAGACCGGTGATGATCGACGGCAGGGCGTTCGGCACAAGCACATGCCTCAGGTAGGCGATGCGACCGAAGCGGAAGACCCGTGCGACGTTGCGGTGATCGTGAGGGATCTCCGCCGCGCCGGCCGCGGTGTTGAGGAGCGTGGGCCACAGCGCGGTAATGAAGATCACGAATATCGACGCCTGGGAAGCGTCCTTGAACACGGCCAGCCAGATCGGAAACCAGGCCAGCGGCGACACGGGACGCAGCACCTGCACCACCGGGTTGAATGCCAGCCAGGCCCGGCGGCTCGCACCGAGGAGCAGCCCTGCCAGCACCCCGGCCACGGCGGCCAGAGCGAAGCCGGTGAACACCCGCTGCAGCGAGGTGGCCAGTTGAAGACCTACCCCCTTGTCGTTCGGACCGTTGTCGTAGAACGGATCGCCCAGCAGGTCGAGAAGCGTCCGTGCCCCGTCGAGCGGGGCCGGGACGTCGGTGGACCAGGATGCGGCCAGCTGCCACAGCAGCACCACGATCGCGGTACCGAGCACGGCCCATCCGAAGCCGCGGCCCAGCTCGGTAAGCCGACTCAGCCAACCGCCGCCGATGGGCGACCGGGAGGCGGCGGGGAGGCCGGGCGGCCCCGGCTGGGCATCCGCCTCAGCCGGTTCCGCCTGGTCCGTATGCGTCAGCGAGCTCGTCATGGCCGCTTCGCCTCTTCCTGCGGCTTCTTGGGGTCGAACGTCGTGCCGTCGAGCTTCACGTGGAACGGGCTCATGTCGTCTGCCGGGACGTCGATGCCCTCCTTGCCGGCGACCTCCTCGTAGAGGTCGCGCAGGATGATCTCGTCAGCGATCTTGGCGTACGGCGGTGCCTCTTTGAGGAGCCCGAAGCGCTGGTACTGGCTCATGAACCAGATCGCGTGCCCGCGCCGCGGCGCGGAGGTCTGTCCATCACGGAAGAACATCATCTGGTCGCCGCTGAACTTCTTCGTGCCGAGATCGGCCCCCAGCTCGTAGCTGCCGAGCAGTCGGCCCTCGATCTCCTTGGCGGGTGCCTTCACGTACTGCGGGCCGCCGATCGTCGTCGCCGCCTTGGCCCGGTTGTCCAGGTCGTCGAGCCACTTGCACGCCTTGAGGACGGCCCCCATCACATCGGCCAGGACGTCCTTCTTCTCCGCGGCGAACTTGGCGCCCGTAACCAGGGCCTTCTCCGGGTGGTGCTGCCAGATGTCCTGGGTCGTGATGTGGGTGAAGCCGATGTCCTGCTTGACGGCGACGGCGTTCCAGGGCTCGCCGACGCAGTAGCCGTCCATGTTGCCGACCTTCATGTTGGCGACCATCTGCGGCGGCGGGATCGGAACGATCTTGATCTTCGACTGATCGGCCTTGGTCGCCTTGAGCCAGTAGCGCAGCCAGGTGTCGTGCGTGCCACCGGGGAAGGTCATGGCCAGGGTCGGGGACTTCTTCTCCAGGAGTGCCTTGGCGGCCTTCAGGTCGGCGTAGCCGGCGTCGGCGAAGTCCTTCTTGAGGGTGATGGCCTGGCCGTTGTTGCTCAGCACCATGGCGACCTTGAGGTCGGTGGAACCCTTGCCCGCGATCTTCGTTGCAACGGACAGAGGGAGGCTGAAGAGGGCATGTGCGGCATCGATCTGCCCATTGAGCAGGTTGTCCCGGGTGGCGGGCCAAGAGGCCTGCTTGATCAATTCAACGTTGAGGTCACGCTCGGCGAAGTACCCGAGTTCCTCCGCCATCACCAGGGGCGCACAGTCGGTCAACGCGATGAATCCAAGTCGCACGGTACGGCCGGGCTTGGCTGATGAGGACTTCTTGTCGGCCGATCCACACGCGGTGAGGGCGCTGCCGAGCGACGCGGTAAGGGCGGCTGTTCCAGAGAGGCGGAGGAAGCCTCTTCGCCCGAGGTTGTTTTCCATGGCCAGAAGGTATGAGTGCCCGGCGACGGTGGAATTGCGCGTATGTCAAGGACATAAATCACACATCTCGCAGCCCCGTGGGCACGCCGTGTGAGGTGGACGAAACGAGCCGTGACCTTCCTGGGCAGGCTTCGGCGCCGGGAGGAGGCCGGGCCCGCACCCCCGCACCTGGCGGCCTGCCGACGCCCCGCGCGAGCATCAGCAGGTGCCGATCACCCCGGCACACCCTCGCAGCCCGCCAGGAAATGGCCTACAAAGCTGGGCCAGTTGGGCCGCCACTTCGAGCCACATCAGATGTGCACCACAGTGCGCTCGACGCGCGGGAGGGCTCCATGGGCCCCGACCACCCGGACACCTTGCGCTGCCGTCACAGCCTCGCTCACCCTGTTCGGGCTCGGGGGCCCGGAAGACCCGTACCGCGTGGCACGCGGCGCGCGGCGCGCGGCAGTGCGATCTCCCTGCGCGGCCCGGCCGCCACCGGTCGCGGTGCGGCATCGGCATCCACCCGCCACCCGCCACCTTGCCCACCACGGCCGGCGGCCGGCCACACGGCCTCGGGATTAGTCGGCCACGCTGTCCAGATGCGGCAGGTAGTGATCGAGGCGTTCCCGCTTGGTCCACAGATAGGACATGTTCTCTTCCCTCGGCGGTATCAGCAGGGGAACCTGCTCGGTGATTTTGATGCCGTGCCGCAGCAGCGCTTCGCGCTTGAGCGGGTTGTTCGACAGCAGCCGCACCGACCGGACACCGAGCTCGTGCAGGATCTCCGCCGCCACCCGGTAGTCGCGGGCGTCGGCCGGGAACCCGAGGGCGAGATTCGCCTCGACCGTGTCCAGCCCCTCCGCCTGGAGCTTCATCGCCCGCAGTTTGCCCAACAGGCCGATCCCGCGACCCTCGTGACCCTGGAGGTAGACGAGAACGCCGCGCCCTGCCGTCACGATGGCGTGCAGTGCGGCGGTCAGCTGATCGCCGCATTCACAGTGCTTGGACCCGAAGACGTCTCCGGTCAGGCACTCCGAATGCACGCGGACAAGTGCTCCTTCTTTCTCGGCTTCGCCGTATACCAGCACCATTTGTTCGTCACCGCTTTCGCGGTCCAGGTAGCCGATGGCGAGAAAATCGCCGTGCGAGGTGGACAGCCGTACATCCACCACTCGTTCGACACCTGACGTACGAACACTGTCGCCGAACACGCCATCACTTACTGTCATGACCCCGATCCTATCTGGCAAGCTCCCGGCATCGTAGGCCAAAATGACGAAGGAGCATCAACTGCCTGCCCGTTTCATCACATTCGACCATGGGCGCGCGGAGCGAACAACGAAAGGCCCTAAAACAATGAGTGGTTCACAAACGCCCCCGGCATCGGGCCTGTTGCCAAGGGACTCCACGGAGGACGTGCGGACCCGGCAGGCCGATGTCGCCGTCCTCCCGATCGGCAGCTTCGAGCAGCACGGAGCGTTCCTTCCCCTGGTGACCGACACGGTCGTCGCCTGCACGATCGCCCGGGAGATCGCCGCAGCCCATCCGGTTCATCACCTTCCTCCTCTCACGATCTCCTGCTCGCACGAGCACGCGGCCTGGCCGGGAACGGTCAGCATTTCCGCCGCGACCCTCCACGCCGTCGTACGGGACATCGCCGACTCGCTCCGCCGGTCCGGTGTCCGTTCCCTGATACTTGTCAATGGCCACGGCGGAAATTACGTACTGCGCAATGTGGTTCAGGAATCCGCCGGCAGCGGGATGCGTATGGCTCTTTTCCCGGGCTCGGCGGACTGGGATGCGGCACGCGCCGCGGCCGGTGTACAGACCCCGTCGCACAGCGATATGCACGCCGGGGAAGTGGAGACGTCCATCCTGTTGCACTCCCATCCCGAACTCGTCCGCCCTGGTTATGAAACCTCCGATTTCCTGGCCGACGACCGTAAGCATCTGCTCACGCTGGGTATGACGGCCTACACCAAGTCCGGTGTGATCGGCCGTCCGTCAATGGCATCCGCCGATAAGGGAAAGAAACTGCTGGCCTCACTTGTCGAATCCTTCGGTGAGTACGTCTCACTCCTCACCCGGCGGGAGACCCGATGACCAACCGCAGCGACGTACTGGATGCGGCCGAGGCCTGGGAGCGGCTGCGCCGCATCCGGTCCGGGGCGGACGCCGAGGCCGCCGGACTTGTCCGGAGCGCGGACGGCGGCCGGCGCTGGAGCCAGACCGCCACGCCCGAGGCGGAGGCGCTGGCCGACCGTTATCTGCCGCTGTGCCTGGCCGGTCCGCACTTCACCTTCGCCCAACTCGGGCAGAGCCTGGACGGTTTCATAGCGACGCGTACCGGCGACGCCGACTTCGTCACGGGCGAGGAGGACCGCCTTCATCTGCACCGCCTGCGTGCGCTCGCCGACGCGGTGGTCGTCGGGGCGGGCACCGCGGTCGCGGACGACCCGCAACTGACGGTGCGTGCCTGCCCCGGTGACAACCCCGTGCGCGTCGTCCTCGATCCGCACGGCCGCGTACCGCTGGGGCGCCGGGTGTTCACCGACGAAGCAGCGCCGACGCTGTGGGTCGTGGGCAAGGGCGGTGACCGCAGCAAGTCCGTTCCGGGCCGCGACGGCGTTGAGGTGCTGACGCTGCCGGACAGCGAGGCGTTCGCCCCGGGCCGCCTGGTGCAGGCGCTCGCGCGGCGCGGCTTGGGCCGGGTGCTGATCGAGGGCGGCGGCGTCACCGTGTCACGCTTCCTGCACGAGCAGGCGCTGCACCGGCTCTACGTCACCGTGGCGCCGGTCGTGATCGGCGACGGCGTCCCGGGGCTCCGCTTCGCCGGCACGCCGGTGATGCGGGACGCGCTCCGTCCGCCGGTGCGTCGTGCCGCCCTCGGCGAGGACACGCTCTTCGAGCTGGAGTTGCGGGCGCCGTGAGCGGGCGAGCCACTGGCCGGCGAGCACCTCGGCACCGGGCAGGCTCGCGGCGAAGGTGAGTACTCCGTAGACGACGGCGACCGTCAGGCCCTGGGCGGCGCCCAGGCCGGCGGCGCCGAAGGCCCACGCGGTGACGCCTTCCCTGGGGCCCCAGCCGCCGACGTTCAGCGGCAGCGCCATGGCGAGCAGGGCCAGCAGCATCAGGGGCACCAGCTCGGCGAACGGCGCGGTTGCCCCCGCGGCCCGGGCGGCGAGCAGGAACGTACCGAGGTGCCCCGCCAGCACCACGACGGACGAGAACACGACGCCCGGCCAGCTGCTGCGGGCGAGCAGTCCGAGGCGGGCCTCGGCCAGCGTGGCGCGGACCGCCCGGTGCCATCGCGATGTGCCCGGCTTGCCTCTGAGCCGGAGGGCGACCGCGATCACCAGGGCGGACACCACGGCGAGCGCGAGGGCGGTCCCCGGTGACGTGACCAGGTGGCGGGGCTGCGCCAGGGCCGGGGACGGCTGGGCGAGCAGGACCGTCACACCGACGGCGATCAGGACCAGCTGGCCCGCGGTCCGTTCGAGGACGACCGCGCGAACGCCCCGCCCGACGTCACCGGTGTGCTGCCCGTGTCGTACCGCGCGATGCACATCGCCGAGTACGCCACCGGGCAGTGCCGCGTTCAGGAACAGCGCGCGGTAGTAGTCGGCGACGGCGCGGCCCAGCGGCAGCCGGATGCCCAACCCGCGGGCGACGATGCGCCAGCGCCAGGCGCTGAACACGGTGG
The DNA here is from genome assembly GCF_050936555.1 of Streptomyces sp. CA-135486. Taxonomy (NCBI): domain Bacteria; kingdom Bacillati; phylum Actinomycetota; class Actinomycetes; order Kitasatosporales; family Streptomycetaceae; genus Streptomyces; species Streptomyces sp. CA-135486. The sequence goes on along the minus strand of NZ_JBNJMM010000002.1, from coordinate 2,703,888 downwards.
TGAGCAGGCCGAGTCCGAGGGCGGCCAGCAGGGTGGGGCCGTCGATCCTGCGCAACCCGTCCAGGAACGCGCCGGTGCCAAGACGCCAGACCAGCACTCCGAGGATGCCCACTCCGGCGAGCGTGCCGAGGCGGGCCCGGACCGTCTGCCCGCTCATGAGGTCCCGCCCGTCGGCCGGGGCAGCGCCAGCAGATCGCTGTGGTGCACCGCCACCCGCAACCCGCCCGCCGCACATGCCGCCAGGCGCCGCAGCAGATACGTATCCGCGCGCGACGCGAGGGCCGGGCGCTGCTCGCAGGCCGCGCCCACCCAGCCCCGCAGCCACTCCGCGATCAGCGCCGAGTCGTCGGCGCCGAGCCGCCAGGGGCTCGCGTGGGTCCGTACCGTCGCTCCCCGCCGTGCGAAGGCTTCGGAGGCCACCGTGACGGCGTCGGGTCCGAGCAGACCGTTGCGGCGCTGATGGGCGTTGAACGCGGCGGCGATCTCGGCGTCCAGCGGTTCGGCGGGCGTCAGCTTGACCCGTCCCACCACGGAGATCGTGAGCAGCGCGGGGCATCCGGCCCCCGCGCACGCCTTGGCGAGCCCGTCCACCTCGTCGCGGGTGAGCACGTCCAGCAGAGCGGAGGCCGTCAGCAGCGAGGTGCCGGCCAGGTCTTCCGCGCACAGGCCGGCAATCTCACCGCGTTCGGTGGTGACCGTCACACCGCTGCCGTCGGCCGCCGTATGGGGCGTCCGCACGGCGGCCAGGTCGAGCAGAGCGGGGTCGCGGTCGTGCAGGATCCAGTGCTGGGATCCGGTCAGCCGGGGTGCGAGCCAGCGCCCCATGGAGCCGGTGCCGCAGCCGAGGTCGCGGATCACCTGCCCGGCGTCTTCGCGGTCCCGGCCCGAGAGCCAGTGCTGGAGCGGGTCGAGGAGTCCGGTGGCGCGGGCGGCGGCGTCGGCGCCCTCCCGCAGCTCCAGCCACTCGGGGGCATAACCAGGCGCGTCGGTCGTACTCACGCGGCCCTCCGGGGTTCGATTCGGATGCGTTCCAGGGCACCGGCCAGATTCCGTGCCGTCGTCTCCCACCCGTCCAGCGCGGTGCGCCGCTCTCCCGCGGCTACCTTCAGCCGACCGCGCAGGCCCGGATCGCCGAACCAGCTGCGCAGCGCCGCCGGGAGTGCCGCCGGGTCCGCCGACGGTACGAGCAGGCCGGGCACGCTGCCGTCCGGTGCCTGCCCGACCGCCTCCGGAAGACCGCCAACGGCCGTCGCCAGCACCGGAATGCCGCGCGCGAGCGCCTCGGTCACGGCCATGCCGTATGTCTCGGCGTACGACGTGAGCACCAGGAGGTCGGCGGCGGCGTAGCTCGCGTCCAGCTCCGCACCGGCCTGCGGTCCGAGGAGCTGGATCCGGTCGCCGAGGCCGGACTTCTCGATCAGCTGTCTGAGCCCGGCGACATAGCCGGGGTCCTGGTCGAGGCCCCCGGCGCATACGCAGACCCAGGACAGGTCCGCGACGGCCGCAAGTGCCTTCACCAGCCGGTACTGTCCCTTGCGCGGGGTCACCGACGCGACGCACAACAGGCTTGAGACACCGTCCGTGCCGGGCGCCTCGGGCTCGATGTCGGCGCCGGGTGCGGCGACACGGACCTGGCCGGGGGCGAGCCCGTGGTGGGCCACGAGCCTGCGGCCCGCCCACACACTGGTCGCCACGACCACCGGCACGGCGCGCAGGGTTTCGCGCTCAAGGGCGTCCAGGGCCGCCGCCCGGGCGGGGGCGAGTCCTGTTTCGTCGCCCAGCGGCAGATGCACCAGCACCGCCAGCCGCAGCCGTTGCGTCTCGGGGACGACGATGTCGGGTACGGCGCAGGCGACGAGTCCGTCGAGGAGCACGACGGCGCCGTCCGCTGCCTGGGCCAGGATGCGGGCCAGTTCGGCGCGAGCGGCCGGATCCGGCTGTGGCCAGCTGCCCGCGACGGCATGCTCGTGGACCTGCCAGCCGATGGACGGCAGGTCCCGGCACACCCGGCGGTCGTAGACATTGCCGCCGCTGGGGGCGGCCGGGTCGTCGACGCCACCGGGCAGCACGATGTGCACCGAGCGCTCACTCGCCCTGGTGGCGTCGGCCCGGTTCACAGGGTGCGCTCGTAACTCGCCCAGGCGATGTGTGATTCGTGCAGGGTGACCGTGATCCCGGCCAGGCCGCGGGCGCCTTCGCCCAGTGCCCCTGCGTGCACCCGGTCGGCGAGCCGGTCGGCGATCACCTTGGCCAGGAATTCGGTGGAGGTGTTGATGCCGGCGAAGTCGGGCTCGTCGTCGAGATTGCGGTAGTTCAGCTCGCCGACCACCGCGCCGAGTTCCCGCGTGGCCAGACCGATGTCGACGACGATGTTGTCGGCGTCCAGCTCGGGGCGGCGGAAGGTGGCGTCCACAAGGAACGTCGCTCCGTGCATGCGCTGCGCGGGCCCGAAGACCTCCCCGCGGAAGCTGTGAGCGATCATGATGTGATCACGGACGGTGATACTGAACAACGGGTGAACCTCCAGGTGCGGCAGCACATCTGACCTGTAGTACGGCCGGCCTGTTCTCGTTGTTCAGGCCGGATCAGCAGCAGTTTCATACAGCACGCGGTGACACAGCGCCGGGAGCTCCCCGGAGGCGAGCCTCGGCAGCACCTGCGGCAGCTCGTCGAAGGCGCACTCGCCGGTGATCAGCGCGTCGAAGGCGGGGTCGGCGAGCAGGTCGAGCGCGAGCGCGAGGCGGTCGGCGTAGGTCCGGCGGGCCCCTCGGGCCGGTGACACCGTCCCCACCTGACTGCTGCGCACGACCAGACGGCGGGAGTGGAAGGCCTCCCCCAGCGGCAGGCTGACCCGCCGGTCGCCGTACCAGCTCAGTTCGAGGACGGTGCCCTCCGGGGCGAGGAGTTCCAGTGAGCGGGCGAGTCCGGCCTCGGTGGCGCTGGCGTGGACGACGAGATCGCAGTCGCCCGCGGCGTCCTCAGGGAGCGCGAAGTCGACGCCGAGCGCCTTGGCGATGCCGGCGCGTGCGGGTTCCGCGTCGACCAGCTGGACGCGGACGGCGGGGTATTTGGCGAGTACGGCGGCGACGCCGGCGCCGACCATGCCTGCCCCGACCACGGCGATCCGGTCGCCGATCAGCGGTGCGGCGTCCCACAGGGCGTTCACCGCGGTCTCCACCGTCCCGGCCAGCACGGCCCGCCGGGCGGGGACTGTGTCCGGCACGGGAGTCACGGCGCTCGTGGGGACGACGTACCGGGTCTGGTGCGGATAGAGGCAGAAGACCGTACGGCCGAGCAGGTGCCGCGGTCCTTCTTCGACAAGACCGACGTTGAGATAGCCGTATTTCACGGGCCCGGGGAACTCGCCGTCCTGGAACGGCGCCCGCATCGCGCCGTGCTGGCTCTGCGGTACGCCGCCGCGGAAGACGAGCGTCTCCGTGCCACGGCTCACCCCGGAACAGAGCGTGCGCACCAGCACCTCGTCGTCGCCGGGTTCCGGCAGCACAACGTCCCGGATCTCCCCGTGACCGGGAGACCGGAGCCAGAAAGCACGAGCGCCACGCTCCATTGGCGTCCTCCTGAACAGTCGGGTGAGGATGCACGTACTGATCACTGCAAGCCGCGGACACGGTACGCGGGACTGATCGAATCTGTCACACCCCCGGAGGGTGCACGGTGGCCCTGAACAACCCTTACGACATGAGGCCGCTGCGGCACGAGACGGCGGTGGGAGCAGGCGCGCAGATCCTCCTGCTGGCCCTGCTCGGCACGGCGATCGGCCTGGGACCCGCGGGCTGGCTGACCGGCCTGGCCTTCGCGGTCGCCACCTGGGCGGTGCTCACCCGCGCACTGCGCCGGTCCTGGCTCCAGTCATTCGGACCGGCCAACCGCGTCACGCTGGCCCGCGCGACGCTCGTCGGGGGTGTGACCGCGCTGGTCGCTGACTCCTTCGAGAGCCCGCCGCCGGTCACGGTCCTGGTCGCTCTCACCACGGTGGCGCTGATCCTCGACGCGGTCGACGGCAAGGTCGCGAGGCGCACCGGGACGGCGTCCCCGCTGGGGGCACGCTTCGATATGGAGGTCGACGCCTTCCTGATCCTGGTGCTCAGCATTCATGTCGCCATGTCACTGGGCCCGTGGGTACTGCTGATCGGCACCATGCGCTACGCCTTCGTCGCGGCGGCCCGGGTGCTGCCGTGGCTGAACGGAGCCCTGCCGCCGAGCACGGCCCGTAAGACGGTGGCCGCGCTGCAGGGGATCGTCCTGCTGGTGGTCGCCGCCGGGGTTCTCCCGAGCCTGCTTGCGTTCGCGGCGGTCGCCTCGGCGCTGGCGCTGCTCAGCTGGTCCTTCGGACGGGACATCAGGTGGCTGTGGCGGGTCAGGGGCAGGGAGACGGCCAGGCATGGGGCGATCGCTGAACCCGCGGTGCGGCTCGTGCGGGCCGAGGCCGGGATCTCGTCCCCCGGCTCCAACTGCCCGCAGACGCTTCAGACTGCCGCAAACCCGATGAATTCCACCCACGCGGCCTGAGTCACCGCGAACCGCGGCCCGTCCTTCTCCTTGGAGTCGCGGACGTGGACGGCGTCGGCCAGGCGGGCGACCTCCACGCAGCTGTCACCCTCAGAGCCGCTGTAGCTCTGCATCGGGCCGTCCGTACCGGCATGGTGCGGCTGCCGCAACGGCATGATCTGCAGCTCGGCGTTCGGGTCCACTGTTGCTGTTCGCCATGGGCGGCGACCCCCTTGTCGCGCTTGTCCACTCGTTGCGCATGTACAACGAGCCCATGCTCACGTTGGGTTACTCGTACCGTCAGAGGGTCAGCTCGTACACGGCTCTGCGTACGAGCTGTCGTCGTTGCATCTCGCGAACGGCAGGCGTTGGATGTGACCGAAATCTAGGCACGGAACGCCTCCAACAGGTACCTTTCGCTCCCCGAGTTGCACAGCGCGCGACGCCCCGAACACGGTAAGGGAGAGGCCATATGCAGGGAATCGGTCCTCCGCGCCGTGTCGAACCGGCCTGGTCGGGGGGCCTCGCCGACTCGGTGTACGAGACCGCCGAACGCGATCCCTCCCTGGTGCAGTTCTCCCGCCGGACGGGGCCCGACGACTGGGAGCCGATCAGCGCGGAGCAGTTCCGCGACCAAGTCATGGCCGTGGCCAAGGGGTTCCTGGCCGGCGGCATCCGCTTCGGCGACCGGGTCGCCCTGATGTCCCGTACGCGCTACGAGTGGACGGTTCTGGCGTACGCCCTGTGGTCCCTCGGCGCCGAGATCGTTCCGGTCTACCCCACGTCGTCCATTGAGCAGGTGCGCTGGATCCTGTACGACTCCGAGGTCCGGGCCGTCGTGGTCGAGCACGAGAACCACGCGATGACCGTGGCGGCCGCCTGCGACGAGGAGACGCGGCTGTCCGCGATCTGGCAGATGGACCTGGGCTGTGTGGCATCCCTGATCGAACAGGGCCGCGGTATGGACGACGAACTGATTCACCGTCACCGCGCTGCCGTACTGCCCGACCAGATGGCCGCGATCTGCTACACCTCCGGCACCACCGGAACACCCAAGGGCTGTCTCATCACTCACGCGAACCTGGCCGCCGAATGCGACATCCTGGTGGCAGGCTGGGGTGGCATCCTCGCCGAGCCCGGCGTCCAGCCGTCGATCCTCAACTTCCTTCCTGTCGCGCACATTTACGGGCTGATGGTCGTGGTCGCCTGTCTGCGCGGCGGCGTCCGCCTCGGCCACCAGCCGGATCTGACGCCCGAGGCACTGCTCCCCGCCCTGGCATCCTTCCGGCCGACGTTTCTCTTCGCCGTGCCGTACATCTTCGAGAAGATCTTCCACAAGGCCCGCCGTACCGCTGAGGCCGCAGGGCACGTCAGCCTCTTCGACAGGGCCGCGGCCGTCGCGGTGCGCTACGCCGAGGCCGTGGAACGGCACTCCATCGGGTCGGGCCACGGCCCCGGCCCGTCGCTGAAGGTCCTGCACGCCGCCTACGACCGTCTGGTGTACGGCAAGCTGCGCGCCGTGCTCGGCGGCCAGGTGCGCAACGCCGTCTCCGGCGGCTCGACGCTCCGAAGGGAGCTGGGACTGTTCTTCTCGGGCGCGGGCATCACCGTGTACGACGGCTACGGCCTCACCGAGACCGCGGGCGCGATCACGGCCCAGCCTCCGGGAGAGGTCAGATTCGGCACGGTGGGCCGGCCCATCCCCGGCTGCGCCGTACACATCGCGACGGACGGCGAGGTGTGGGTACGCGGCGACACGGTCTTCGCGGGCTACCTCAACAACGCCAAGGCCACCGAAGCGGTGCTGCGAGACGGGTGGTTCGCCACCGGCGACATGGGCCGTCTCGACGACGAGGGCTATCTCGTCATCACGGGCCGCAAGAAGGACATCATCATCACCAGCGGCGGCAAGAGCGTGGCCCCACTGCCTTTGGAGGAGCAGCTGCGCCACCATCCCCTGATCTCGCAGTGTCTGATCGTGGGCGACGACCAGCCGTACATCGCGGCACTCATCACCCTGGACCCCGAGGCCCTGGCCCACTGGCAGGCGCTGAAAGGGAAACCACAGGCGCCCATGTCGGTGATGGCGAACGACGAGGACCTGCGCGCGCAGATCCAACGGGCGGTGTCCCGGGCCAACACCCGGGTTTCGCGGGCGGAGTCCATCCGCGCGTTCCGCGTCCTGCCGAACGAATTCAGTGTGGACGACGGTCTGATGACACCGACGCTGAAGCTCAAGCGACGGGCGATCACGGGCGCGTACGCGGCCGACATCGACGCCCTGTACATGCGCTGACGGCGCCTCACGGATCCGGTGGAAGCAGCCCGCACGGGCGTGGCCGAGCGGCTACGCTCAGTGGTCTGGGTAGGAGGGGGCCTTGTGTCGGACGTCATCGGCCTGCACGTGCAGGTTCAGTCACTTCCGGACGGCGATCCGGAGGAACTCGCCGAAGTCACCGGTCGACTGCGCACGGAGTTGCTCGATCTCGACGTCATGGCGGTCGATCCGGTGAGTGAGCCGGCCGAGCCGGCGCACGCCAAGGGGCTCGCAACGGTGGTGGGCTGGCTGGCCATCCAACTGCGCACCGCAGAGGGGCTGCGGGCGCTGGTGAACGCCGTACGCGGCTGGGCGGGACGGACGGACCGAGTGGTCGAAATCAGCCTCGGCGGGGACACCTTGAAGGTCACCGGAGCGACTTCGGCGCAGCAGGAGCTGCTCATCAGTGCCTGGCTCGCCCGCCATGCAGCCGACACCTGAGCTACCCGCCGAGCGGCGGCTGGCTCTGGTGGTGGCGACCTCCACGTACGCCGATCCGTCACTGCGCCGACTGCGCGCGCCCGCACATGACGCGGCCGGTCTGAGCGACGTCCTCTCCGATCCGGGGATCGGCGGGTTCACGGTCACCCAGGTGATCGACCGGACGGCTCAGGATGTCCGGCTGGCATTCGAGGAATTCCTCGCCCACCGTGCCCCGAACGACCTTGTGGTGGTGTACGTGTCCTGCCACGGGCTCGTCGATGCCCGCAGGCGTCTGTACTTCGCCGCCGCGGACACCCGCAAGGACCGGCTGGCCGCCACCGGAGTGGAGGCGCAATGGGTCCTCGACCAGCTGGACGACTGCCGGGCACGCCAACAGGTCGTCATCCTGGACTGCTGCTTCAGTGGCGCGTTCGCGCAACGCAGTAAGGGAGAGACCGACCTGGGACTGGGCGAGCGGTTCCACGGTCACGCCCGCGGCAGGGTCGTGCTGACGGCCTCCCGGGCAACCGAGTACTCGTTCGAAGGCGAGCCGGTCCCCGGGGAAGTCCTGCCGGGATCTGTGTTCACCAGCGCGTTGGTGACCGGCATTCGCAGCGGCGCGGCCGACACCGACCACGACGGTTACATCTCGGTGGACGACGCCTACGCCTACGCATTCGACCGGCTGCGAGCCGACGATGTCGCGCAGACACCACAACGCTGGCTCTACGGAGCCGAGGGGGAGATCCTGCTCGCCCGCAGTCCCGCCGGCGTCCCCCTCCCCTCCGCCTCCCTGCCCGATACCTGGACCAGTGGCCTCGCGAATCCCCATCCGGCCATCGCGCTCGGCATTGTCGCCGCCCTGGGCGAATGGCTCGCGGACAGCGACCCCGCACGCGCTCTGGCCGCCCGCCGGGCCCTCGAGCAGGTCGCCGATGGGGACATTCCACGTGTGGCGGAGGCCGCTCGCGCCCAGTTGGACACCGGCACGGATGGGTCCGGCACGGATGGGTCCGGCACGCCTCTCGCGGAAGCATCCGCCGATGAGCAGCCGGACACCGCATCCGGCGCCCCGGCTTCGGCAGACGACGCGTCCGACGACACGGTGCCAGAAGACACCGTTCCCAACGGCGATGCGCCACAGCCCGTCCTGGTCGATCTGTCCAAGCCCGCCGACGGCCCGGCTCACAGACAGCCGCGCCGGCTTCCCCTGCCGCGCACTCGCCGCGGCCGCGTTGGGCTCGGCGGGGTCGCCGTCCTTCTCGCCGCTGCGGCGACTGTCACGCCCATGCTCGTCACCCGGATCAACGACCCCGGCCCGCACGGCCGTTACGACCGGCCGCGCGGACTCATCCTGGTGAACGACAAACCCGTCACCGGCTCCTCGGACACGGGGCAGAAACTGCGCTGGAAGCGCACGTACACCGACGGCCCCATGTACGCACCCGTCACCGGCTATGCCTCCCAGTTGTTCGGCACGGGCCTGCTCGAGAGCGTCGAGGACAAGCTTCTGACCGGCACCGACTCCCGACTTGGTTCAGCCGTCGCCGGGAAGGTGTTCACCACCATCGAGGCCGCTGCCCAGAAAGCCGCGTACGAGGGCCTGCAGGGCAAACAGGGCGCCGCCGTGGCACTCGACCCGAGCAGCGGCAAGATCCTCGCGCTCGCCTCCTCCCCCTCCTACGACCCGTCGAAGATCGCCGGCGCGTCCAAGGCCGACAGGGCTGAGTGGACGGCCCTGAACAGTGACAAGAAAAAGCGCATGCTCAACCGCGCGCTGAGGCAGACCTATCCCCCGGGCTCCACCCTCAAGGTGGTCACCGCCGCAGCCGCTCTGCAGAACGGCCTCTACAGCAACGTCGACGCAGCCACCGACTCGCCTGTGCCGTGGGTGCTCCCGGAGACCACGGTCCAGCTGAAGAACGAGGGCGGCGGCGCGTGCGAGAACGCCTCGCTCCTGTCGGCACTCCAGTACTCCTGCAATACCGTCTTCGCCAAGATCAGCAATGACCTCGGAAACACCAAGATGCGCCAGCAGGCCGCGGCATTCGGCTTCAACAAGGAGATCACCACCCCCTTGCCCGCGGTCAAGTCCGTCTATCCCGCGGACGATGGTTCGCTCAACGCCCTGGATGGCATCGGACAGGGCAGCACCAGCGTCACCCCTCTGCAGATGGCCATGGTCGCCGCGGCCGTCGCCAACGAGGGCTCACTCATGGAGCCTTACCTGGTCGCCAGCCTGCGGACCGCCGACGGCAAGCTCATCGAGCAGCACAAGCCCAAGGCGCTGAGCCGACCGCTCAGTGAACTCAACGCGAGGAAGCTGCAGCAGATGATGGAGTACGTCGTCCAGGGCGACGGACCAGGATTCAGGGCCCAGGTTCCCGGGAGCTTGGTGGGCGGCAAGAGCGGCACGGCGCAGCTCCGCAGCGGCACAAGTGCCACCGGGTACGCCTGGTTCATCTCCTACGCCAGGACGGAGGGGTCCGGATCCCCGGAGGTTGCCGTCGCCGTAGTCGTCGAGGCTCCCGGCGGAACCGGCGAGACAGCGTCCGGAGACAAGATCGCCGCACCGATCGCCAAGCGCGTCATGGAGGCGGTCCTGCGCCGCTGACGCACCCGGCCGGACAGCGCTACGGGATAGGATCCGTCCTCCGGACAAGGGGGGCCACGCGAGTGTCCAAGCCGAGCTTTCTCAGCCGCCGCATGTTGTTCGTCCTGGGTGGGCTGGCTGTGCTGGCCGGCGGGACCGGCGTCTATGCGGCGAGCGGTGACACTCCCGCCCCTGATCGCGAGAGAGTGCGCAAGGACACGGAACCGCTGCTGCGTCGATTCCGTGCCATCGGGCAGCTCTCCGATCCGCATTGGCTCGGCTACAACCCGAACGATTCCGGACGTGAGACCATCCCCGACCAGGATCCTCGGATCCGAGTTGTCGGAATCGCTCAGCTGCCGGCGGGTGCAGTCGCATCGATCGTCAGGAGTTCGGCGTACGGCTTTGCTCTCGGTAGCCCGTCGAAAGTGCCGGAAGCACTGGCGCAATTCCTTCCCGAACACCCTGAGTGGATGAACAGCCCCCGCTATGACCGGCAGATCACCAAGTCGGTCTACCAGGGACACTTCTACTTTGACCGGGGCACCGGCTGCGTCTACTTCGACACGATCAACCCTGAGATCGTGTAGGAGCCGAACCCAAAGCCGATGAACGCCTCATCGCCGCGGGGCCGTTGAGCTCACGGCGCCGTGAACAGCGTCGGGAACCGCGGAGCCAGCCACGGCTTTCGGCCCCACGCCAGCACCCGCCCCCGGGCGATCGCGCTCCACGGCTCGCAGCGGCCCAGCGCCATCAGCAGGAACGTGACCGGCTCCGTCAGGATCGTGCAGTCGGGGCGGCTCGGGGACTCACTGCTCACGGCTACGGCACCGTCCGTGAACCTGACCCCGAAGCCTGTGCCGCCCCGCATGCGGACCCGGTAGCGCGCGGTCAGCCCGGCTGTGGCAGCGGCGTTGGTCACCCGGGGCATGGTCGTGATCATGAAGGGCAGGGTGAGCTCCACCCGGGCGGCATCGATCATGTGCGGGCGGCCCACCGCGCGCGCGAGGTCGTAGCCGTGGCCGAGCATGTGCGTCAGCAGGTACGAGCCCAGTTCCACCCGGCTCATCGGGCCCAGCGGGGTGAGCACAGTCTGCTCCGCCGTTCCCTGGTCCATCGCCTTCAGGTAGGCATCGGCCTGCGACGCGATCATCGCCGCCAGCGGATCGGCCCCACGCTCCCCGAACTTTGCGAGTGCACGCTCATTGGCCGCGGCCAGACTCTGCGGCGTGCCGTCACCGTGGCTCCGCTCGCGCCCCGCCGCGATGTCGGCCATCAGCTCGTTGGCCTGCGCCAGATGCGCCGCTGCCTCGCCGATGGTCCATTCCGACCCGGGCACCGGCGCACCCGTGTCGGCGACCCCGCGCAGCAGCGCGGCGATGTCCTCGGCGGCGTCACGTATCGCGTCGGCGAGTCCCTCGGGCAGGGTGCCTGGTACGTCCTGCCCCGTCGCTGATTCCACGCTGCTCCCCATCACCTTCGGCCACGCGGAACGCGTGCAACCTTCGACAGACCCGTCCTTGGCTGCCGCGGTACACAAGACCAGGTCACGGGGCCTGCGACAAGAGTGGGAGCGACGAAATCCCGGCACGCGGCCGGAGCAGTTGGAGGCGAGGAACCCGTGTCGGCAAAGCTCACGTGGCTCCTCGAGATACCTCGCCTATAAGATCCTTGCTCCGAGCCTGGCCTTGCCGCTCTTCCCTGGGGGAACCGTGTTCTTCACGACGCGCGATCGCGCGCGCATCAGACGTGCCCGACACATTGCGGGATGCACTGCAGTCGCGCTGTGCGGCGCCATGCTGCTGTCGCATCGCGCCGCAGCGGACCCGGTCCCGCTGCCTACGGAACGAGCCCTGCCCCGTGCCGACTTCACCGGCGACGGTAAGGGTGACATCTTCTTCCGCGACTCCAACGGCAATTTCAATGTCGCGGACCCCGCCAGTACGTTCGGTCCCTACGACTACTTCCTCAACCGCGACCATCCAGAACGCGATGCCTACAAGGACGTCATCCCGGTCGGCGATCAGGACGGAAGCGAAAACGGCCTGCCGGAGTTCCTGACTCTTTCCGCGAATGGAACCCTCACGCTGGCACGCGGCACGCAGTACAACTACACCTATGTCGGCCCCAAGGACTGGTCCGGCCGTGGTTGGCAGATCTACAACAAGGTGTTCTCGCCCGGCGACCTCGACGGCGACCGCAGGGCGGACCTGCTGGCCCGCACACCGGCCGGGGAGCTGTATCTGTATCCGGCCACCGGAAACCTCTCCGCACCCTTCGGGGCCCGGACGAAGGTAGGCGATGGCTGGCAGATCTACGATCAGCTTGTCGGAGTCAGTGACAACACCGGCGACGGCATCGGTGATGTCATCACCCGCACGCCCAGCGGCGATCTCTACTTTCATGCCGGTACGGGCGACGCATCGCATCCGTTGCTGGCGGCCGTCAAGGCAGGGTCCGGCTGGAACATCTACAACCAGATCGCCGGCGGGGACGACATGACCGGCGACGGCAACGGCGACCTCGTCGCCCGCACCCCCGAGGGAACCCTCTCCCTCTACCAGGGCGACGGTGCCGGGCGCCTCCCCGCGCGCACTCCGTTTCGCCTGTCCGACGGCTGGCAGGAGGCGGACCTTATCGCCTCAGCCGGCGGCAACCCGTCCTTCGGCAAGCCTGGGATCCTGGCGCTCGACACCACGGGCAAGCTGTATACGTACCAGTCCCTGAACAGCGGCCGGCTCGCCAACCGTCGGCAGGCACCGACCCCTTACCGCTGCGGCACCGGCCCCGGCACCAGGATCAGCCTCGCTTCGGATCTCGCACACGACGGCCGCCCGGACGTGCTGGCCATCTGCAACAACCAGCTGACCCACGGCTCCGAAGGCCAGTACGACGCGGGCACCGGGTGGGGCGCCTACACCACGCTCACGGGCCCCGGCGACCTGACCGGAGACGGACAGGGTGACCTGCTCGCCCGCGACTCATCCGGCACCCTCTACCTCTACCAGTCCATCAGCGACTTCGACTTCATCGCCTTCGCGCCCCGGACAAGGGTCGGCAGCGGCTGGAACGCGTACGACACCGTGGGCGCCGGTGACTACACCGGCGACGGCCGCTCCGACGTCGTCGCCCGCACCGCCGGCGGCACCTTGTACCTGTACGCGGGAACCGGGATCCGCACCGCCCCCTTCAAGACCCGCGTCAAGATCGGCGACGGTTGGCAGATCTACAGCAAACTCGCCGCCGTCAGCGACCTCAACGGCGACGGCAAGGGCGATCTGCTCGCGGCAGACCGAAGCGGCGTCCTCTACGCCTACAACGCCACCGGCGTCGGAACCTTCCGTGCCCGCGTCAAGATGGGCGGAGGCTGGAACACCTACCGCGGCCTGTACTGACACCTTGCCTCGGGCAGGCAGTCAGCCAAACTGGGAACGCGTATCCAGAAGACCCCCTTCCCGACTGGACAGGTGGTCATCTGTCACAAAGCCACTGTGCGCCCCGGCTTGTCGCCGCGTCACAGCATCACGTGCTTGACCTGGGTGTAGTTCAGCAGGCCGGCCAGGGACAGATCGCTGCCGTAGCCGGAGTGCTTGACCTCCGTGCGGCAGTTGCTCGCCCTGACCGATCTGATCGGACTGGACACCACGCAGGCCATCGCCGAGTCGATGTACGAGGAGTTCCGGGAGCCGCTGTACGCCACGCCGCCGCTGCTGGCCCGGATGGTCGACGCGGGCCTGCTCGGCCGTAAGTCGGGCCGGGGCTTCCACACGTACCGATGAACCGGCGCAGCGCGGTCCCACGCTTCGCGGCGGCTGCGGCCCTGGGCCCGGGGTCCGGAGCCGGGGCGGCGATACGGGAAGATGGAGAGGCCCGGGGCGGCCAGGCGGGCCCCGCCGAGCACAATGGCGGCGATACGGACAGGAGCGGCAACGTGGCCAAGGCCGAACGCACGCTGGAAACGCGTGAGCGGATTCTCTCCGCCGCGTGCGAAGTGATTGCCGAGGTCGGCTTCGAGAAGATCCGTATGCGCATGGTCGCCGAGCACGCCGGCGTATCGACAGCTCTGCTGCACTACCACTTCGAGACCCGCGAGAAACTCTTCGCGGAAGCGATGACGCACTCCTTCGCCCAGACCGGCACCGAACTCGAACGCGACGCCGACTCCGTCCCGGCCTCGGTCACGCTGGCACGCATCATTCACAGCATGCTGCCGACGGACCCGGAACTCCGGCAGGACTGGAAGCTCTGGCAGGAGCTGTGGGTACGGGCGCTGCGCGACAAGTCCGCACACCACCTCACCGTGGACCTGTACGACCAGCTCCACACCTGGGTCGCCGAGGCACTGCGGCGGGGAATGGGCACCGGGGAATTCGCCGACTGCGACATCGACGCCACCAGCACGCTGATTCTCGCTCTGTGCGACGGCTTCGGCATCCGGCTGATGCTGGACGACCCGCGGGTCACGCTCGACGCCGCGCAGGCAGCGATCTGGCAGGCGATTGCCGGAACTCTCGGCATTCCGTCCACGTTCCCGGACATCTGAGCGCGGGCGACACTGGTCGGGTGATTGTCGAACGCGCGTATGCCCATCTCTCCTCGTACGACGAGGACGCCTGGCCCTGGTCGGTGCCCTGCGTCCGGCAACTGCTCGACGAAGGGCTGCGCTTCACCGCGCCGGTGACCTTTCTGGTCGGTGAGAACGGCTCGGGGAAGTCGACCCTGGTCGAGGCGCTGGCGGAGGGGTTCGGTCTGGACTCCTACGGCGGCTCTCACGACTGGAGCTACGCCTCCCCGCGTGGCAAGTCGGCACTGGGCGAGCGGATGAAGTTCGACGCGGCCCCGCGCGGGCGCCGCATGGTCACGAGTTGGTCGGCCCGCAAGGGCTTCTTCCTGCGGGCCGAGACCGCGCTGGACGCCCTGGGCAGGGAGGGGTTCGCGCCGGGCTCGGTCAGCCATGGTGAGGGCTTTCTCGCTGCGTTCCGCGGGAAGTTCCTGCACGCCGGGCTCTACGTCCTGGACGAGCCGGAGGCGGCGCTCTCTTTCTCCTCGTGCCTCGAACTGATCGGGCACATCGACCGGTTGGCCAAGGAGGGCGGCCAGGTCATCTGTGCCACGCACTCACCGCTGCTGACCGCCCTGCCGGGCGCGGACATCGTCGAGGTCGGCGAGCACGGTATGCGGAGGGCCGCCTGGCGGGAGCTCGGCGTCGTGGACCACTGGCGCCGCTATCTCGCCGACCCGCACGCCTATCTGCGGCACATCGTCGAACCGTAGGCGGCTCCCCTCAACTGACGTCCCCGCCCGGGCGAACAGCAGTCACGGTCCCGGCCTCGCACGCGTACGGCTCAGCCGGGCGGTGTCGGCGACGCACCCCTCTGCATCCCGATCAGCCTCGGCAGTCCCGCCTGATCGGAGCCGACCTTGCGGTAGATGTCGGACAGCAGCCGGGTCACCACCTGGTCCTGGGCACCCAGCGCCTCCGCGATGCGGGCGCTCGACCAGCCGCGAGCGGCCCATTCGGCCACGGTCCGCTCCTGCGCGGTGAGCGACTCCCTGGCTGCGGTGCGCAGTTGGAGCGGCCACAGACCGGCTGCGTCCAGCTCCTCTCGGGCCCGCGCCGCGAGGGCGTCGGCCCCGCCCTGCACCGCGCCTTCCAGTCCACGGTGAAGCTGCTCGGCGGCGTCCTGCGGCAGCCCGGCACGGCGCAGGGCGACGCCGTGGTCCACCAGCGCACACGCCAGGTCGTAGCCGGAGGGGGAGCGCTCGAGGTGTACGACGGCGTCGGCCAGCAGGGCGACCCGCTCCGTACCGTGGGTCACCGACGCCATGGCACGCAACGCCTGACCGATGGCGGACTGGGTACCGAATCGGCGGGCCCTCCGAAGACCTTCGGAGGCGAGCTCGAGGGCCCGTTCCGGATCGGAAACCTCCACTGCCCGGGCCAGGTGGAGCTGCCAGGGGCACCAGGCCGGGTTGCGCATGCCGCGCGGTTCGAGCCGCTCACCGACCCGGACGAGCTGCTGCTCGGCCTCCCGCCGCATGCCCAGGGCGAGCAGCAGCTCGCTGTAGACGGTCTGGGAGTCCGGGTACACCACGGCGCTGGGCACGACCTCGCCGTAGCTGTACGTGGTGGCGAGTTCCTGGGCGTCCCGGGTGCGGCCGCGGGCGAGCAGGATCTCGATGAGGATGCCGATGGCGAAGTACTGTGCGGGCACCTGGTGCCCGACCCTGTCCGCGATCCGCAGTCCGCCGCGGACCAGGGTCTCGGCCTCGTCAAGGCGTCCGCGGCGATGGCGGATATAGCCCAGCAGCGTGTAACCGAACGAGAGATGGGCGCCACGCCAGCCCTTGCTCTCGCATTCTGCGATACCCCTGTTGAAGAGTTCTTCCGCTCGTCCGGGCTGGTCGCAGTACATGAAGGTGAGAGCGACCAGGACCGGGACCTCGAAACCCCACTGCTCGTCGGTCCACTTGAGGCCCTCGCCGAGGGCTTCTTCCGCGTAGTGGAGCGCGGTGGCGGCAGGCTCGCCGCGCACCATGGCGTCCCAGGCGCGCAGCCCCAGGATGTACCGCTCCGCTATGCCCCGGCCGGTGAGGTGCTCGGCGAGCCGGGCCAGCCTGCGCGAGCGGGCGGGCGAGTCCTGTTCGTCGGCCCGGAAGGCGTTCCACATGAACTGCTCCGCCTGCATGCGCAGCCGCGTCCTTGTGTTGGTGGCCCCTCGGGCAGCTTCGGCAACCGTCTCGGCGGCCTCGGCCATCCGGTCCGAGTGGCCGAGGGCCTGGGCCAGCCGGTAGACGATGGCCTCGCGCAGTGCCGGGTCGAGGACGGGCTCGTCCAGTGCGGCCCGCAGATGGTTGACCGTGGTCGCGGGTTCGGTGAGCAGGGCGGAGCAGCCGAGTTCGAACAGGAGGTCGGCCCGCTCCTCCAGGGCGGGTGGCTCGCGGAGCGCTCGGGCGAGGCAGCGCCGGGCGGCCTCCGGAGCACCTGCTCGCAGGTACTCGCGGGCGGCTTCGCGAAGCGTGCGTACGGCCCAGGGGTCGCTCTCGGGGTGCATCTCCAGCAGGTGCCGGGCAGCCGTGGTGGCGCCCAGGCCCGCGCTCGAGACGATCGCGGCGGCCTGGCCGTGCATGGCGACGCGGAACGCCGCGGGAATCGCCCGGTAG
The DNA here is from genome assembly GCF_050936555.1 of Streptomyces sp. CA-135486. Classification (NCBI taxonomy): domain Bacteria; kingdom Bacillati; phylum Actinomycetota; class Actinomycetes; order Kitasatosporales; family Streptomycetaceae; genus Streptomyces; species Streptomyces sp. CA-135486. Next base: position 2,686,882 of record NZ_JBNJMM010000002.1, on the reverse strand, counting down.
ACGGCGGTGGCGACCAGCGGGTGGAAGAACTCCAAACGGTCGTCTTCGAGGGCATCCGGAGCCGCGTCGGCGAGGATGCGGGCCTCGCGCAGCCGGGCGACGGCATCGACGGACTCGGCCTCGCCCAGTCCGCCGACGCTCGCGGCCAGGCTCCGGGATGCCTCGGAGCCCAGCACGGCGGCACTCCAGGCGAACCGGACGACCGAGGTGCCGAGCCGTTCCAGCCGCTCGACGAGCCCGCCGCCCTTCACCGCGGAGGCGAGCTCCCGCAGTTCGGGAACGTGGACGACCTGCGGCTTCAGCCCGCGATCGGCGACCTTGGCGACCAGTTCGACGGTCTCGAAAGGGTTCCCTCCGGTGACCGCCCAGGTCTCGCGGCAGAACGCCTCATCGGCTTCCTCACCCAGAGTTTCCCGGACGATGCGGCTGACCCCGCTGGGGGTGAGCGGTACGAGGTCGAAGGGGCGCGATCCAAGGCGTTCGGTCAGCCTGCCGAACGCCACCGCATCGACGGGGAGTTCATCGGAGCGGTAGGCCACGACGAGTAGCATCGGAAGTTCGCTGACCCGCGGCGCGAAGCCGGTGAGCCAGGCCAGCGACTCGGCGTCGGCCCAGTGGGCGTCGTCCAGCATCACCACCAGCGGCGCGTGTTGCACGGCGAAGCGGGTGGCGATCCAGTCCAGGCCGTCCCGCACGCCCTGCGGATCGGGGGAGGCATTGCCGTTCCCCGCCACCAGGCCCACGGCAGGGGCGACGATGTCATACCAACTGCCCAGTATCTTGCGGTGTTCCTTCTCGGAACCCGCCGCAAGTACGGGCTGGACGAGCTGGCGTACGACATGGAATGCCACACCCTGCTCCTGCTCTCCTCCGCAGGCGAAGAGCACCGTGCAGCCGCGGGCAACGGCCCTCCTGCGCACCTCGTTGAGCAGTGTGGTCTTGCCGAGTCCGGCCGGCCCGGCCAACGCCACCAAGCCGCCCGTGCAGGGTGCGGCCGACCCTGTGAACGACGCGCCCAGGTCGGTCAACAGGGCATCCAGTGCCGCGAGTTCCGCGTCACGTTCCAGCAGCAGTCGGCGCGGTCGCCCCGGCCGGTCTCCTGTGTAGGCCACATCCGTTCCTTCGGCCGTGTGTCGGTCCCCGAGTATGCGAAGGGTACGCCCGCAGAGACGGTCCGTAGTCCTTCGCGGAGGTCTTGCCCACGGAGACGGATGGTTTCTGGTAATACCGGCGACCGCACGGCGGTACCTCCGTCCCCACCTCCCGATGCGCCTCTTCAGGGGGCGCGTACGCGGTCGCGTACGCCGGTATCACGCCACATGACACCCGTCGCTCACGGTCGTTCGGCTGATGCGGCGCCTAGCCTCGTAGCGCGGCGCGAACGCGTCAGACCTGCACCGCCGAGCCGGCGGGACACGCCGCGACACCCAGGGGGTGCGTATGGCGAACAGGACGACTTCCGGCCTTCACCCGGTCCCCTCGGACCCGACCCGGCGCACCGCGGCCATCAGGATTCCGTTTCCTGCCCGCTTCAGCCCGCACGCGGAACGCGCCCGGCGACACACCCTGCAGTGGTTGCAGGAAACGGGCTTGCTGACGGGGGAAGCCGAGACGGCAGAGTACGACGCGCTGCGGCTCGAGCGGTTGATGGCGCATTTCTACCCCGACGCCACAGGCAACGACCTTGAGCTGGCGGCCGACTTCAACGCCTGGTTCTTCATCTTCGACGACCAGTTCGACGGTCGGCTGGGGATGCGCCCCGAGGCGATCGAGCATGTGGTGGCCACCCTCGTACGGACCATGACGGCGGATGGCGCGCCCGCGGTGTCCGGCAGGGCGGGCCCACCGCTCGTCCGGGGGTTCCGAGACATCTGGCGCCGGGCCACCGCCGGTACTCCGTACGGCTGGCAGCGTCGGTTCCGTACGCATTGGCAGGCCTACATGGCCGCGTATCGAGGGGAAGCACACCACCGGAACGCGGACCGCCTGCCTTCCTTGGAGCAATTCCTCGAGGTCCGGCGGGACTCCATAGGCGTACAGCCCTGCCTCGACTTCACCGAGCGGTGCGGCGGATACACCCTGCCGGACGAGCTGCACGGCTCCTTCCCACTCCGGGAGATGCGTGAGATCACCGGCGAAGTGGTGATCTTCGTCAACGACATCGTCTCGCTCGCCAAGGAACTGGCCGTCGGGGATGTGAACAACAGCGTCATCGTCCTCCGCGAACAGGAGGGTTGCTCCCTGGAGCGGTCCGTCGAGCACATCGCCGCCCTCGCCAACGCGCGGACAGCCCGGTTCGCCCAGCTCGCCGCCACCCTGCCCAGGACGCTGAGCGCACGGGGTGTGCCTTGGGAGGTGCGCGGGCACATCGGCCACTATGTGGAGGGCATGGGTCACCTCATGGCGGGCAACCTCGCCTGGTCCCTCGCGACCTCCCGCTACGACGTGGCCGGGATCGCTGCCGTGAGCGGCGGACGGCAACGGCCCTGGGCATACCTCGCCGCGGCAGCCGAGTCCTTGGCCGAGCGCGTTGCGCGGAACGCGCCGGCAGAGAGTTGAGCAGCCTCTTCGGCCACGACGCAGCAGGCACTGTGCGAGCCCGACAGGATCGGCCGGAACAGGGCCTGGCTGTCCGATCAACGAGAAACGGGCCCCACCAGGACTTTCGTCACTGACAGAGACCCGTTTCGCCGGTTTCTCAATGTTCTCAATGTGTCCGAGGGGGGACTTGAACCCCCACGCCCGATAAAGGGCACTAGCACCTCAAGCTAGCGCGTCTGCCATTCCGCCACCCGGACCAGGTGACCGCCCCGGTTTCCCGCGGCGACATGGACAACAATACCAGGGGATCGTGGCCCCCCTCACCTGCATATCCGGTGGTCAGTGGGGTGCAGCACACCCGATCAGGGCCCGTCGCCCCCGCCGACCCGAGCCCACTGCAGCGTGTATCCCTACATATGCGCAGGGTGACGCTACGGTCGGCTGCGTGAGTGATCGCAGCTATCGCCCTCCCCGCGCGCTCGCGCAGCTGCGCGAGCATCTGCGGGACACCCTCTGGTTCGCGCCGACCGTAGGGCTGGTCCTGTCCGTCGCGCTGTGGTGGGGGGCCTACTCGCTGGACAGCACGATCGTCCGGTATCTCCAGGACGAGGGGGCGTACGACGAGCTCAGCGATCTGATCTCGATCGTCGAGGACACCAAGACGATCGTCACAACGATCAGCTCGGCGATGATGACCTTCATCGGTGTCGTCTTCAGCATCTCGCTGGTCGCCGTGCAGATGGCCAGCGGCCAGCTCACCCCCCGCGTGGTGCGGATCTTCGTACGGAGCCGGATCAGCAAGGCGACGCTGACGGTTTTCCTCGCGACGTTCTTGTTCTCGCTGCTGGTGCTGACCTCGTACGAGAGCGAGACAAATCCGCGGCAGGTCACCTCCGTGCCCTGGCTGCAGAGTCTGCTGACCTTGGTGTTGCTCGCGCTGAGTCTGCTGCTGTTCATCGCCTATGTGAGCTCCACGCTGCGGCTGATGCAGGTCGGGCCGGTCGTCGACAGTATCGCGCACGAGTCCCTGCAACTGGTGGGGAGACAGCCGGCCGGGGAGCGGGAGCCCGCGCCCCTCGCGCCGGAGAGTGGATGGATTCCGTATCGGGGGCGGGCCGGGGTGCTGCGGGATGTGAATGTCGCGCGGCTGGTGCGGGTCGCCCGGCGGCAGGGTGTGGTGCTGCGGCTCATTCCACGGATCGGGGATTTCGTCGTGCCCGGGACGCCGATGCTGGCCGTGCACGGGGGCGGCGAGCCCTCGCGGTCGGCGTTGCGTTACACCGTGTCCGTGGGGGTTGAGCGGACCTTTCTGCAGGATCTCGGGTTCGGGCTGCGGCAGTTGTCGGACATCGCACTGCGTGCCCTCTCGTCGGCCGTGAACGATCCGACGACCGCCGTGCAGTGTCTGGACCGCATCGTGCAGTTTCTGTCGGTGGTGGCGAGGAAGCCGCTGGGGGCGGTTCATCACCGGGACCGCAAGGGCGCGGTGCGTCTGGTGCAGGACGTGCCGGAGTGGACGGATCTCGTCGATCTCGCCCTCGCCGAGGTGCGGCTGCACGCGCCGGGCAATCCGCAGGTCAGCCGGCGTCTGATCGCCGGGATCGACGATCTGCTGCTGCTCGTGCCCGAGGAACGCAAGGATCCGCTGCTCAGGCACCGTGCGCTGCTGATTCAGGCGGTGGCGCGGGCCGTTCCCGAGGCGGCCGAGCGGGAGTTCGCGCTCCTGCCCGACCGCCAGGGGATCGGCTAGGCGTGTTGTAGAAGTAGCGCCCGCTGTTGAGGGCGCGGCGGTTCAGCTGGCGTCGGCGAAGTCGGCGGCCACGGCGCGGACCTTACGGTGCTGGCTGCGGGAGAGCGACACCAGCATCTGGAAGGCCGTGGCCTCGTCGCAGCCGTGCCGCGTCATCAGCATTCCTTTGGCCCGCTCGATCAAGGCGCGCCCTTCAAGAGCCTCCTTGAGCTGGCGGTTCTCGGTGCGGAGGGCTTCAAGGACGTCTTCGGGGACGGGCAGGGTTCTGAGCTCGTGCTCGAGCTGGCCGCTGAGGCTCTCCAACGAGGCGAGCACGGCCCGTACGGCGCCCAGCAGGGCAGCCACTCGGTCCATGGGGTCGAACGGTGCTGCATCGCGGTCTGACGGCATGGCCTTCATGCTGGCGGCGGAAGCGGCGCCTCAGGAGGGGGACCGGAAGAGATTAATCCTGATGTAACCGGCCATGGCCGAGATGATGCCTTTGCCGTACGCGCGGATACGCCCGGGCGGGGCGGGTGGGACAGCCGGAGACGGCCGTGAATACACAGCACCCTCGAAGGTAAACACCACGCTAATTACCGTGGGATACGCCGCGAACACTCAGCGAAGTGACCGGCCGCGCTGCTAGCGTCGTGTGCCGTTCGGGCCCCTGACCATGGAGCCGCGTTCCAGTACGTGAGTAGGTACGTCCCCGCGCCGCGTCGAGACCGTACGCCGCCAGGGGCATCCGCTACAGGTGCCCGCCACTGGTCCGTCTCGTCGGTCCTTCCTCACGGCTGGGCACCCCCTCAACCCGGTTTTCCCAGGGGGGGATTCCATGGCGCACATCGTTGATGCCCGTACGAAGACGGACGGGTCCGAGGTCTCCGCGGTCGACGAAGTCTTCGACATGGGCGGCGGTGCCGGCGCACTCGCGCCGCCCCGGCTGACCGTCCTCGTCCCCACCCGCAATGAGCAGGAGAGCGTGCCGCTGCTGCTCGACCGGCTCGGGCGGGCTGCCGCGCCGCTCGGCGCCGAGATTCTGTTCGTGGACGACAGCGACGACGGGACGGTGCAGGAGGTCAGGTCGCTCTCGGCCAACTGCCCCGTTCCGGTACGGCTGCTGCACCGGCCGCCGGGGCTGCGCGGGGGTGGGCTCGGGGGCGCCGTCGTCGCCGGCTTGCGCCATACCCGCGGGGCCTGGGTGCTGGTGATGGACAGCGATCTGCAGCATCCGCCCGAGGCGGCGGCGCTGCTGGCCCGTACCGCGATGCGCGAGGGAGTCGACATCGCCGTCGGGACCCGCTACGCCGGCCGGGGCGCGGCGGCGGGGCTCGAATCAGCGGCGCGGGTGGCGACGTCCGGCGGAGCAACTCGTCTGGTCAAGGCGGTCTTTCCGCGGCTGCTGGCGACCGTGAGCGATCCGCTCAGCGGGCTGTTCGCCTTCCGCCGGGACGCGATAGACACGGACCGGCTCAATCCGCTCGGTTTCAAAATCCTGCTGGAGATTCTCGTACGCCATCCGTCGGCCCGGGTCGCGGAGGTCGCGTACTCCTTCGCGCCCCGTGCGGCCGGACACTCGAAGGCCTCCCTGAGGGAAGGGCTCGCCTTCGTCCGGCACCTGGGAAGGCTGCGCCGCGGCCGGCTGGCCGGGCAACTGCGCCACGAACGCGACGGACACCAGTGGATACGCATGGGCGCGTTCGGTGTCGTGGGCCTGTCCGGGGTGGCAGTCAACACTGCCTTCCTGTGGGCGTTCTTCGAGGTGCTGGGAGTGCATCACCTTCTTGCCGCAGCGCTCGCCACCCAGTTCTCCACCGGATGGAACTTCCTGCTCACCGAAGGACTGATCTACCGCGGCCGGCGGCCGGGCACCCGGACAGGCCGGGCCGGGCGGTTCTTCGCCCTCAACAATGTGCTGATGCTTGCCCGGCTCCCGCTCATCCAGTGGCTGGTGCTGGCGGGTACCGGGGTGCTCACCGCGAACGCCGCCACGCTCTTCCTGCTCTTCCTGCTGCGCTTCTTCGTCAGCGACCGGGTGATCTACGGCGAGGGGGAACGCGAACGGCGTGACCCGGTGCGGATGCTGGTCGATCCGGCGCCCGCCGCTCCCGTCGTGCAGGCGAAGAAGCGGCCCGTGTATCTGCCGTACCGCTACGACGTGGCGGGGACGGTGACGATCGGATCCCAGATCCAGCTGCCCGAGCTGGAGTTCTTCCGCGCCCAGTGGGTACCGGACGGCGAGGTCGACATCGCGGTACGGGTCGGGGACGTGGGGCGGCGCGGCATGCGCCGCCGGGCCGCGCTCACTGAACAGGACGCTCCCGCGGCGCTCAGGTACGAGGAGCATCTGGGGCGGTTGGGCGCCAACTTCCGGGTCCACCTCGGACCGCCCATCACTGTCGAGGTCGGGCCGCTGCTCGCCCGGTCCCCGCACGTCGTCTACACCAACATCGTCGAGGCGCTGCTCCGGTTCGTGCTCATCTCGCGCGGGCGGATGCTGCTGCATTCGGCGTGCGTTGAGCTCGACGGACACGGCGTGATGCTGTCCGCCCTCACCGACACCGGCAAGACCGCGACGATCCTGCGCCTGCTGCGCGAGCACGGCGGGCGGTTCCTGTCCGACGACATGACGGTCGTCGACGCGAGCGGCACAGCGGTGTGCTTCCCCAAGCCGCTCACCATCAGCTCCCACACGCTGCGGGCGGTGCAGGCGGAGGACCTGACGAGCAAGGAGTGGCGACGGCTCAACTTCCAGTCGCGGCTGCACTCCAAGGGCGGCCGGTCCATCGCGCTGATGCTGAGCCGCTTCAACCTGCCCATCATGGGCATCAACGCGCTCACCCAGATCCTGGTACCGCCGCCCAAGTACAGCGTGGACCGGCTTGTGCCGTGCCGGCTCGGCAGCTCCACCCAGGTGCGGGACCTGTTCATCATCGAGCGCGGCGCGCCGCGGCTCGCCGACCTCGACGGCACTTCGGCCCTGGAGCAGATGCTGGTCAACACCGAGGACGCCTACGGATTCCCGCCGTACCGCTATCTCGCCCCCGCGCTGCGCATCAACGGCATGGACTACGACCGGCTGCGGGATCGCGAACGGGAGATTCTCGCCGGATTCCTCTCGGGCGTACGGACGCGGGTGCTGGCGTCGGACTGCTTCGGGTGGGCGGACGAGATCCCGCGGCTGCTCGCTGAAGAGCGCAATGGTTATGTCGGGCCGCGCTCCGCGGTCGAGGCCTGGCCGCGGTGGGGCATCCGGGTGGCGCCCGGCTCCGCCGGGTCCGCCGCGTGAGGGAGCGGTCTGTGCGCAAGGACGGTCCCGCACCGGGGCCGGATGGTGGTCAGGCCCTTGGCCAGGGAGCGGGGCACGGAGCGCGCCCCGCGACCAGCGACCCGGCCCCCCTGAGCAGGGGCACCGTCACTCCGCCCGGCGGCGGACGTACGGTGCCCCGCACCCCGGCGCCCGCGGGCGCCGGGGTGCGGGGAGCCCTGCTGCGGGCCGCGCCGCTGACGGCGGTGCTGCTCGTGGCGGGGTTCCTCCGCTTCTGGCGGCTGACGGACACCGGGCTCAACAGCGACGAGGCGGTCTACACCGGCACGGCCGCCTCGCTCGCGGGGGACAGCGACCTGGGCGCGCTCTTCCCGGTGTTCCGAGCGCACCCGGTGCTCTTCCAGTCGGTGCTCTCGCTTGCGCTGCGCGTGCATCCGGGCGACTGGACGGCGCGTGCGGTGCCCGCCGCGATCGGCGTCGTCACCGTCGCGCTCACCTGTGCGCTGGGGCGGCGACTGTACGGACACAGGACGGGCCTCGTCGGCGCACTGCTGCTCGCGGTGATGCCGTACCACGTGGTCGTCAGCCGCCAGGTGCTGCTCGACGGGCCGATGACACTGGGCACGACCGCGACGCTGTACTGCGTGGTGCGGTGCGCCGAATCGCCCGCGCCGAGGCAGTCGGGAGGAGGTGGCCGGCCCGCCGGCCACCTCCTGGCAGCGGGCGGGGCGTTGGGACTGGCGGTGCTGGCCAAGGAGACGTCGGCCGTACTGCTCGGTTCGCTGTACGCCTTCTTCGCGCTGACCCCGGCCGTACGGATGCGGGTGCGGCATCTGCTGCCTGCGCTCGCTGCGGTGGGTGCGGTGGTGCTCGCGCATCCGCTGTCGCAGCAGCTGGCCGGGCACCGGAGCGCGGGTGGCAGCTATCTGTTGTGGCAGATGTTCCGGCCGGCCAATCATCCGCTTGCGTTCTATGCCGTCGAAGTGCCGCCCGCGGTCGGGGTGTTGGTGCTGGTGGCCGCGTTCGGCGGGCTGGTGTGGCTGCGGCGCGAGAACACCTGGCGGGAGCGGCTGCTGCTGTGCTGGATCGCCGTACCGCTGTTGTTCTTCACGGTGTGGCCGGTCAAGGGCTTCCAGTATCTGCTGCCCGCCGCGCCGGTCCTCGCGGTCCTGGCCGGGCGCACGCTGGCCGCGCTCCACCTCGACGCACGGGGGCGGGCGGGGCGCGCGCTGGCCGTCCTCGTCGGGTGCGCGGTGGCCGGCTCGCTGGCCCTGCCCGCCTGGGCGGAGACCGCGCCCCCCACCGGGACGCGCTTCCTCGCCGGGTCCGGCGGACTGCCCGGGGGGCGGGAGGCGGGTCTGTGGGTGCGCGGTCATGCGCCGCAGGGGGCCCGGTTGCTGGCGATCGGGCCGTCGATGGCGAACGTGGTGCAGTTCTACGGGCGTCGGCCGGTCTCCGCGCTGTCGGTCAGTTCCGATCCGCGTCGTCGCAATCCGAGTTACCGGGCCGTGCCGAATCCGGACCGGGCGATGCGGGACGGCAGGTTCCAGTACGTGGTGTGGGACGCATACACGGCGCGCCGGACACCCTTCTTCACGGGTAAGGCGACGACGCTGGTGGAGCGGTACCACGGGCGTGAGGTCTTCACGGCGCGGGACGGCGAAGGCCGGGCGCTGGTGGTCGTGTTCCAGGTGAGGGCGTCATGAGGTTGCTGTGGACGGTGCTGGTCGGGCTGATCGTGGTGCTTGTGCCGGTCTCCGCTCCGGCGTGGGCGGCGGACGGGCCCACACCGCGCACGCCGATCAGGCACTTCGTCTATCTGATGCAGGGCGACCGGACCTTCGACCACTACTTCGGTACGTATCCGGGGGCCAACGGCATCCCCGCCGGCGTCCGCATGCCACGCGATCCGGCGCGGCCGGCGGCCGGCTCCGTCGCTCCGCACCCGCTGAGCGGGAAGCCGCCGGTGACGCTCGCTGCCGGGCACAGTGTCATCGCCGCGCAGTACAACAAAGGGGCAATGAACGGCTTCGTCGCGGCGTACGAGAGGCAGGGGCGAGACGGTGCGGCGGCGATGGGGTACTACGACCGGCGCGATCTACCCGTCCACTGGAACGCTGCCGACCGTTATGTACTGTTCGATCGGTTCTTCGCGTCGTCGCAGGACGGGATCCGCACCAACCGCGCGTTCTGGGTGGCGGGGCGGCCCGATGCCGGGGCGCCGACGATCTTCGACCGGCTGAACGTGGCGGGCGTGAGCTGGAAGTTCTATGTGCAGGACCACGAGGCGGGGCGCAAGACCGTGCGGGTGCCGCTGGCGGCGGACGATCCGCATGTGGTCGATCTCGACGAGTACTACTGCGACTTGGAGCGAGGAACACTGCCGGCCGTCGCGTACATCGCGAGTTCGGGCGCGAGCGAGCGGTCGGCACGGTCTGTGCCGGCCGGGCAGCAGCTGGTGCGGTCACTGGCGACGCAGTTGATGCTGAGCCGCTACTGGGGGTCGTCGGCGCTGCTGTGGTCGTACGACGGGTCGGGAGGCTGGTACGACCATGTGAAGCCGCCCGCGGGAAACGGATTCCGGGTCCCGGCGGTGCTGGTCAGCCCGTATGTGGCGCGGGGCAAGGTGGACCATACGGCGCTGGATGCGGCGAGTGCGCTGCGGTTCGTGGAGGAGAACTGGCGGCTGCGAACGCTCGGCGGGCGCGTCGCGTCGGCGAACAGCCTTGGTTCGGCCTTCGACTTCGCGTCGCCGCCGCGGACCGCGGAGCTGATCCCGGACGGGTCCACGACCGCGCCGCCGCCTGCCCGCCCCGTCGACAGCGCCCTGGTGTACGGGGTGTACGGAGGTGCGGTGGGGGTGGCGGCCGTGGCACTGGGCGCGGCGGGACGGTGGAGGCGGCGTGATGGGGCTGCCTAACGGGGCGCGACGACGGTGGATGTCCCCCACCCCGCCCCTTCCCGACACCGCACGCGCTGAGCGGGGCGCCCTCGCGGTTCGGGTCGTCGTGGCCTTCATGGCCGCGCTCGCCGTGTGGGCCGGGGTGGCCGTCACCCCCACGTACGCCGCTCCCCGGCGGAGTGTGACCGTGACTCTGCGGACCACGCCCGTCCTTGCCGGAGTGCGGTTTGTGTTCGACGGACGGGTGTTGACCACCGACGCGCGCGGCATCACGTCGTACACCGGGTCGCATGACTTCGAGCCGCACCGGCTGGAACTCGGCAGCACCTCCCTCACCACCGGCACCGCGCGATACCGGTTCGAGCGCTGGGCCGGTCAGCGGGATCCCGATCAGGCGTACCGCCGCGTCGTCGGCGGGCTGCCGCTGAGGGCCGACTACACCGTGACGGCCGCCTTCACCGCCGGGTTCCAGGTCGTGCTTCGATGCGTGGACCAGCAGGGGCGACCGGTCGACGGTGGACGCATCACGTCGATGACCGTACGCAGTGATACGGGCCATCTGCAGGAGGTGCCCGTCGGGCGACCCGTGTGGCTGGCCGGGCTCCTCGTCGTGTACCGGAGAAGTCAATTGACCACGCGTCAGCTGACCTACTCGGTACAGACAGCGATGTCCGCCGGAACGAACACGGTCGACGCGGGGCGGCAGCGGTTCACACCCGCGCGGAGCGCCGAGGTCGTGGTGACAACGCCGTTCCACGATCTGACGGTCACCGCGCGCGACGCGGTCTTCGCCGGGCCGGCGGGTAGCGCCGTCAAGGTGACGCTGCCCGACGGGTCGGTACGGACGGCGCCGTTCGGCGCGGATCACAGGGCCACCATCGGCAGACTGCCACGCGGGCCCTACCAGGTGGGGATCTTGGGGGCCAGCGGGCAGGCCGCCACACAGCAGGTGCGGCTGTCCCGTTCACAGAAGGTGGAGCTGCGCGTGGTGAGCCGCCTCGACCTGGCGACGGCCGCCGGCGGAGCGCTGCTGATGGCTGCGGCGCTGCTGCTGGCGGGCAGGCTGCTGCGCCGCCGAGAAAGGCGTGCGGAATGAGACGTGTCGCGTGGTGCCTGGCCGTGATGAGTCTGCTGGTCCTGGGGACGGCGCTCCCCCCGACCACGGCCCCGGCGGCCCGCGTGCCCGTACTCGCTTACTACTACCAGTGGTTCGAGGCCCACTCCTGGCAGCGTGCGAAGACCGACTACCCGCGCCTCGGCCGCTACTCGAGCGATGATGCCGACGTCGTCACGACCCACATCCGGTGGGCGCGCTCGGCCGGCATCGACGGGTTCGTCGTCAGCTGGAAGAGCAGCCCGGCGAACAACCGGCGGCTTGCCCTGCTGCTGTCCCGCGCCCGGGAGCAGGACTTCAAGGTAGCCGTTATCTATCAAGGGCTCGACTTCACCCGGCGGCCGCTGCCCGTCGCCCGGGTCGCGGCCGACTTCGCACTGCTGCGAGACCGCTACGCCGCCGACCCGGCCTTCTTCCGCCTCGACGGCAAGCCGCTCACCGTGTTCAGCGGGACATGGGAGTACGCCAGGCCCGAGGTCGAGCAGGTCACGGCGCCCGTACGGGACACGCTCCTCGTGCTCAGCACCGAGAAGAACACGGATGGTTACCGCCGTCTGGCAGCCGTCACCGACGGGGACGCCTACTACTGGTCCTCGGTGAACCCCGAGACGAACACCCAGTACGCCACCAAGCTCAAGGCGATGGGCGAGGCAGTCCACCAGGAGAACGGCTACTGGCTGGCGCCCTTCGCGCCCGGCTTCGACGCCCGCACGGTCGGTGGCAAGAAGCAGGTGCCGCGCCGCGACGGGCGCACGCTGCGCACCGAGTACGCGACGGCCGCGGCCTCCGCACCGGATGCACTCGGGCTCATCAGCTGGAACGAGTTCAGCGAGAACTCGCACATCGAGCCGTCCGTCGGCCACGGCACGCGCTATCTCGACGTCGTACGCGAACTGCGCGGCCCGGACGGACGGCCGCCCGTGGCCGTCTCCGAGCCGGCCGACGGACCGCGAGGCCCGCAAGGGCCCGACTACCTGCCCAATGCCCTGCGGCTCGCGGGGTGCGTCGCCGTACTCGTCGGCTCGGTGACGGTACTTGCACGACTGAGAAGAAGGAGACATTCATGATCAGAGCGACCACTGCCACCCGCGCCGTACTCGCCCTCGCCCTGGGGGCCAGTGCGGCGCTGTTCGTCGCGAGACCCGCGCAGGCCGATCTGCCGGGCGCCGACCCCCAGTTGACCCGCGCCCCCTATCTCACCGACGTCACCACCACGTCCGTGCAGGTGAGCTGGGCGACGACCACCCAGAGCCGGGGCGTCGTGCGGTACGGCCCGCTCGGCGACTGCGCCTCGCAGACCGCCACCTCCACCGCCCTCGGCAGCCCGATCACCGTGGGGACGCAGCGCCAGTACAGCAATACGGTCGCGTTGACCGGGCTCTCGGCGAGCAGCGGCTACTGCTACCGCGTCTACACGGGCGGTGCCGGCCCGGTCGATCTGCTGGGCACACTCGCCACCCCGTCCTTCACCACCCTCGACCCGGCGGACAGCGCCGCGCCGTTCACCTTCGCCGTACTCGGCGACACCGGGGAGACCACCAACAGCGGCGTCAACGACGGCTCGGTCAATGTTCACCAGTCACAGGTGCACGCGCTGGTGGGAGCCGCAGGAGCGCGGTTCGTGATGCAGACCGGCGACATCACCCACCCGGGCACCTCACAGACGCAGTACGGCGATCTCTTCCAGACCGGGCCGGATGTCAGCTCGTGGTTCGGGCCCTCCTACTGGGCGCAGCCCGGGATGACGCTGCCGCTCTTCGCGACCGTCGGCAACCACTCCATGACCAGCACCTTCACCTCGGTGTGGAAGGAACCGGCGACGACCGCGGCGTCGGGCGGAGTCTTCGACCTGGTGAGCTATCCGTCGTATCTGGGCTCCAGCCCGATCAGCTATCCGACGACGTACTACGCCTTCACCACGGGCGGGGTCCGCTTCTACGTACTGGACACGGCATGGGGGAACAGCAATACGGGAAGCGCGACGGGCGGGTCCTGCGGCTCGCACTGCAAGATCTACCAGCTGGACGCGCTGGCGCACTGGCAGCCCGGCTCGGCCGAGTACCAGTGGCTGGCCGCCGATCTCGCGGCGCATCCGACGGGGCCGAAGTTCGCGTTCTTCCACTTCCCGCTGCACTCGGACAGCGCGAGCGAGCCGAGCGACTCCTTCCTCTCCGGGGTGGAGAACCTGCTCGTACAGAGCGGCGTGGATCTGGTCTTCAACGGCCACTCGCACATCTACCAGCGCAATACGGCGGGGCCGGGCGGCCTTGTCTCGTATGTGACGGGCGGCGGTGGTGCCGATGTCAGCTCCGTGGGCACGAGCGGGTGTGCGGCCACCGATGCGTACGCCCTGGGGTGGTCGTACAGCCGGAACCGAGGCTCGGCCTGTGGCGCGGCCCCGGTCCCGACGGACGATGCGCAGGTCTACCACTTCCTGAAGGTGCTGGTGGACGGCACCTCGGTGACGGTGACGCCCACCAACTCGCTCGGGCAGACCTTCGACGTACGGACCTATACGGTCACGGGATGAGCCGGTAGTCGGGGAAGTTGCCGGGCAGCCGCTCCCCCGCCGGGCCGTCGGTCACGGCACGGACCAGCAGCTCGCCGCCGACGAAGGCGCCCCGCCAGGACGCCCCGAAGCCGCCGAAGAGTTCGTCGCGGTCGCCCCGGGAACGGGGCTTTCCGTGGCCCGTCTTGAAGGCACGGATCTGCGGGGCAAGCCGCCGGTACGTACCCTGGTCGTCGGTCGAAAGGGTCGCGACCAGCGCGCCGTTGGAGGCGTTCATCGCGGCGAGCAGCTCCGCCTCCGTGTCGACCAGGACGATCGTGTCGACCGGTCCGAACGGCTCCGCATGGTGCAGCGGCGAGGACGGCGGCGGCCCCAGCAGGGTCACCGGCGGCAGATACGCCGAGGTGTCCTGGCCCGCCAGGAACGGGCCGTCGGCCAGGGTGCCCCGGTGCAGGGGCACGGCTCCCCGGTCGATGGCCTCGGCGACCTGGTCGCCCAGCTCCTTGGCCTTCGCCGCGTTGATCAGCGGGCCGAAGTCCAGCGCCGGCAGCGGGTCGGACGGGTTCTCGACCGCCAGCGGGTGGCCGGTGCGGATGGAGCGTACGGCGGGGAGATAGGCCGCCAGGAAGTCTGCGAACAGTTCGCGCTGGACGACGAAACGCGGGTACGCGGTGCACCGCTGCTTGCCGTAGTCGAAGAGCTTGGGGATCACGGCGGTGAGGGCGTCCCAGTCGCTGTAGTTCCAGATGCCCCAGGTGTTCAGGCCCTCCTGCTCCAGGATGTGCCGCTTGCCGAGGTCGGCGACCGCGGTGGCGATACGGGCCCCGGTGTCGCGGCCGCCCACGAAGGAGACGCAGCCGATCTCCGGGGAGCGGACGAGCGCTTCGGAGAGCCGGCCGCCGCTGCCGCTGACCAGGGTGATGGGGATGCCTTCGCGGGCGGCGAGTGCGCTCGCGAGGGTGAGGCAGGCGACGCCGCCGTCGGTCGGGGTCTTGGCGATGACCGCGTTGCCCGCCAGTGCCTGCACGAGCATGGCGTGGACGAGGACGGACATTGGGTAGTTCCAGCTGGCGATGTTGGAGACCGGGCCGGTCAGCGCGGTGCGCCCGGCCAGCATCGGCTCGATTCCGGCGACGTACCAGCGCACTCCGTCGATCGCACGGTCGACGTCGGCCTGGGCGAGCCGCCACGGCTTGCCGATCTCCCAGACCAGCAACAGGGCGAGCAGTTCGCGGTGTTCGGTGAGCGCGTCGAGGGCGGCGGCGACGCGGGCCCGGCGCTCGTCGATGGGTACGTGCCGCCAGGCGCGGTGCTCGTCGAGCGAGGCCCGCACCGCCTGCTGGGCAGTGGCGGCGTCCAGCCGCGGCGGGCCCGCGATGGGGCTTCCGTCGACCGGACTGGTGGCGGGCAGGGTGCTGCCGTCGGCCTGCCAGCTCGCCGACCAGAGGTTCAGTGCGCGGTCGTCCCGGAAGGCCTCGGGTGCGACGGCGAGGGCGCGCTGCCAGGCGTCGGACCAGGCTGTGCCGGGCTTGAGGGTGAGAGTCGCTGCGGTGGGAGTGGCTGCGGTGAGGGTGGGTGCCATGAGGGTGGTCTCCGCTCGGAAGGGGGCGGGAGGGGCCGGACGGTGGGCCGTGAGTGGGTGGCACGCACTCGGCTTGCTGATGTGGTCGGCGATGTACGCCGCGGCGCGCTCCTCGATGTCACGCGGACGAGAAACCTATCTCCCCCAGCTCGTACATCAGTTGACAGTGAGCGTGCCCGACTCGGAGACGAGTCCCACGCGACCTGCGGCGGGCCGAGGCCGTGCGAACCAGCAGTCCTTCTCGCGCAGCGAGTGCAGGTGCTCGCTGGACTTCCGCGCGAACGCGGACGACTCCACGGGGTTGTCGTGTTCGGTCTGCCAGTGGTGGTCGCGGTAGCCGCCGGGGGTCTTGTTCACCGCGGAGATGAAGCGCTTGTAGTCGATGTCTCCGTCCCCGACGTCGACCATCCGGTAGCCGTCGCTGGCGGCGTCGTCGTGGACGCCGTCCTTGACGTGGAAGAGCGGGTAGCGGTGGGGCTGCTTCAGCACATAGCGCAGCGGATCGAAGGGCGCGGGAGTCCCGTGGGCGCGCTTGCTGAAGCGGAACTGGCCCACGTGCGCACAGTAGATGTCCATCTCCAGATGGACCAGCTCGGGATCGGTCTCGCCGGACTGGTGGATCCGGCCGGCGAGAACAGATGGTCGCTGATCAGCCGGGCCGCGCCGGTCACTCCGGCGGCCGGCCACCAACTCGCCCAGGACGATCGGGAGATTGCCGGTCGCCAGCGGCAGCGACTGGCGGTAGACCTGGGTGCGTACGCTCGCCGGCAGCGTGTGACCGAGGCCGGTCACCCCGCCGCCGATCACCACGAGTCCGGGGTTGAAGAAGCTGACGAGTCCGGCGATGACCTGGCCGACGCGGTTGCCGCCCTCGCGGATGAGGTCGAGCGAGGTGGCGTCCCCGGCGGCAGCGGCGGCCGCCACATCGGCGGCCGTGAGCCGCCCCGCGCACTCGAGCCGGGTGGCGAGCTCGTCCGACCGGCCCGTGCGGGCCGCCTCCTCGGCGTCGCGGGCGAGCGCGGCACCGCTGAAGTGGGCCTCCAGGCAGCCGTTGTTGCCGCAGGCGCAGGCGCGTCCTTCCGGCTCGACCTGGATATGGCCGATGTCGCCCGCGCTGCCCGTCGTACCGCGGTAGGCCTCGCCACCGACCACGATGCCGCAGCCGATGCCCGTACCGATCTTGAGGCACAGGAAGTCGCCCACGGAGCGTGCGACGCCCGCGTGCTGTTCGCCCATCGCCATCAGGTTCACGTCGTTGTCGACCATGACGGGGCAGCCCAGTTCCTGGCTGAGCGCCTCGCGCACCGGGAAGCCGTCCCAGCCGGGCATGACCGGCGACGCGATCGGCACGCCCTCGGGAAAGCGGACCGGGCGTCTCCACACCCGGGACAAAGCCTCGCGCACTCGGCTCTCGCGGTGCGGGCGGCCGGCGCTGCGTAGACCCGCTCACGCAGCGGACGGGGGCGTTCCAGCCCGGGCGTCATCCCTGGCCGGTATCGAGCAGTTCCTCCAGCCGGTCGATGAAGACCCGCTGACCCGGCACCAGTTTCTGATGCGCCTCGTCCATGCCGGTCCATTCAGCACGGTCGATCTCGGGGAACTCCCGCATCCGGCCCGAGCGCATGGGCCACTCCATCGTGAAGGTGCCCGGCACCACCAGGTCCGTGTCGAGGTCACCCTCCAGCGCCCAGACGGTGACGATCTTGCCGCCCGGCTGCCGCGCATCGCCGAGCGGCAGCCATGCACCCTCGGGCGGCGCGAGACCCAGCTCTTCCTCGAACTCCCGTCGGGCGGCGGCCATCGGCTCCTCTTCCGGGGTGTACTCACCCTTCGGCACGGACCAGGCGCCGGCATCGCGGGCCTGCCAGAAAGGCCCTCCCATATGCCCGATGAGGATCTCGGTACCCGTACTCCGCCTGCGGAACAGCAGCAGGCCCGCGCTTCGCTTCACCGCCATGCCGTTCAGTCTGCCCCTGTTCGGCGACACTCCGCGCGCGTTCGGCAGCAGCCGGTGAGCACGCCGCCGTCGCCCGAGTGGCTGAGCACTCAGGGGCAGCGGATGACCTGACCCGCGTACGAGAGGTTGCCGCCGAAGCCGAAGAGCAGCACCGGGGCGCCCGACTCGATCTCGCCGCGCTCGACCAGCTTGGAGAGCGCCATCGGGATCGAGGCGGCCGAGGTGTTGCCGGACTGGACCACATCGCGGGCGATCACGGCGTTCACCGCGCCGATCTTCTGGGCGACCGGCTCGATGATCCGCAGATTCGCCTGGTGCAGGACAACAGCGGCCAGCTCCTCGGGAGTGACTCCGGCGCGGTCGCAGACCTTGCGGGCGATGGGCGGCAGCTGGGTGGTGGCCCAGCGGTAGACGGACTGGCCCTCCTGCGCGAAGCGGGGCGGGGTGCCCTCGATCCGTACCGCATGACCCATCTCCGGGACCGAGCCCCACAGGACGGGGCCGATCCCGGGCTCGGCGCCCGCGGCGGTCGCCTCGACGACCGCGGCGCCTGCGCCGTCGCCGACGAGCACACAGGTCGTACGGTCGCTCCAGTCGGTGATGTCGGCCATCTTGTCGGCCCCGATGACCAGCGCACGGGTCGCGGATCCGGCCCGTACGGCATGGTCGGCCGTGGCGAGCGCGTGCGTGAACCCGGCGCAGACGACATTGAGGTCCATGACGGCGGGCGAGCCCATGCCGAGCCGGGCCGCGACGCGGGCCGCGGTGTTCGGCGAACGGTCGATCGCGGTGGAGGTGGCGACCAGGACGAGGTCGATGTCGGCGGGCGCGAGACCGGCGGCGGCCAGCGCTTTCGCGCCGGCGTGCGCGGCCAGCTCGTCGACCGGCTCATCGGGTCCCGCCACATGCCGGGTCTCGATCCCGACCCGGCTGCGGATCCACTCGTCGCTCGTGTCGACCATGGCAGCCAGGTCTTCATTGGTGAGCACCTTGGCGGGCTGGTAATGGCCGAGCGCGACGACGCGTGAGCCGGTCATATTGTGGTCCCCCTCGTCGGAAACAGGAATTACCCAGTCTTGGCTGCTACCACCCGGTACGGCGGCATGTGATCCCACAGGATTCGGGGGGCTGAATTTGGAGCTTCCCGAAGGGTCCAACGACGCTTGACCGTCCGAAAAGCATTCTGTACACAATATTCCGTCGACGCTCACCCCTCCCTCGCCCCGCGGCGTGAGTCCGCCTGTGCAGGAGAATGAAGCCGTCCAGGGTTGCTTCGGCTGCCGGCACGTACAGAATCGGAATTGATCACCATGGGACGGGTCACCGAGCGCCGCCGCACCATCCGCATCAGGGACGGCGCTGTCACGTCCCGCCCGGACACCCTCGTGGCCGAGGAGCCGCTGGAGATCCGCCTGGGCGGCAAGCCGCTCGCCATCACCATGCGCACCCCCGGCGACGACTTCGCGCTCGCGGCGGGCTTCCTGGTCAGCGAGGGCGTGCTCGGCTCCGCGGCGGACGTACGCAACATCGTGTACTGCGCCGGGGCCAAGGACGACGGCACGAACACCTACAACGTGGTGGACGTCCAGCTCGCGCCCGGCGTCCCCGTCCCCGACATCACCCTCGAACGCAACATCTACACCACGTCCTCCTGCGGTCTGTGCGGCAAGGCGAGCCTCGACGCCGTACGCACCACCGCCCGCTTCCCGATCGCCGACACTCCCCCGGTCCGCGTCGAGCCCGCGCTGCTCGCCGGCCTTCCCGACCGGCTGCGGGCGGCACAGCGGGTCTTCGAGCGGACCGGGGGTCTGCACGCTGCCGCGCTCTTCTCCGAGGAGGGCGAGCTGCTCGACATACGAGAGGACGTCGGCCGTCACAACGCGGTCGACAAACTGATCGGCCGGGCGCTCCAGGACGGCCGGCTGCCGCTGTCCCGGGTGATCCTGCTGGTCTCGGGACGGGCCTCGTTCGAGCTGGCGCAGAAGGCGGTGATGGCCGGTATCCCCTTCCTCGCCGCGGTCTCCGCGCCCTCCTCGCTCGCCGTCGACCTGGCCGCCGAGACCGGTCTGACCCTGGTCGGCTTTCTGCGCGGCGCCAATATGAACGTGTACGCGGGCGACGAGCGCATCGCCCTGAGCACCGAGACCCGTCAGCGGACCACGTCCACGAAGACCGGGTTGGTGTAGCACCAGGTGTCCAGCCGTGGTCGGCAGCGGCGCTGGAACGGCGACAGTTGGGCGAAGAGTTGGTGACTGCGGGTGGCCGGATTCGGTCGGCCGCCCGGGCGGGGCGCCGATGTGCCGGCCTCAGTCGGCGGTGGCGGTGGCCGACTCGGGGCTTTCGTGGCGCGCGGGGATGCGGACGGCGATGAGTGCCACATCGTCGCTGCTGGCCTGTGCGAGGCCGGTGAGCAACTCGTCGCAGAAGGACTCCAGGGGTTCCTGGGCGAGCGCGGCGGCGTGCTGGCGCAGCCGAGCGGCGCCGCGGTCGAGGATTTCCGTGGGCCGTTCGATGAGGCCGTCGGTGTAGAACAGGACGGTGGAGTTCGACGGCAGGACTTCGGTGGCGTCAGGACGTAGTTGGTTGGAATCCACTCCCAACAGCATGCTGCGGCCCTCGGTCAGGAATCGCGTGTCGCCTTCCGCGGTGATCAGCAGCGGAGCGGGATGGCCCGCGGCGGCGTACTCCATCCTCCACCGCTGATGCTCGTCGGGCTTCTCCAGCAGTGCGTAGATGCAGGTCAGAGTCTGGTGAGGGTAGAGAATGCCGATAGCCGCGTCCAGCCGGCCAAGGATCTTGCCCGGTGGCTCTTTGCGGTCGCAGGCGATGCCGCGCAGCATGTTGCGCATATGGCTCATGGTCACGGTGGCCTGCAGGTCGTGGCCGGCGACGTCTCCGATGATGAGGGTCATGGCACCGCCGGGCAGCACGAACGAGTCGTACCAGTCACCGCCGACCTGGGAGGTGGCCAGGGCGGGCTGGTAGCGGGCGGCCAACTCGAGATGGCCGTCGGTGGGCAGATCGGGCAGCAGGGAACGTTGGATGCGCTCCCCTGTGTGCTGGACCTCCGCGTGCAGACGTGCGTTCTCGACGGCGAGCGCGACACGGTGTGCCAGGTCCTCCGCCAGCGGAAGAGTGTCCTCGTCCAGCGCACCGGTGGTCCCCGTACGTGCCAGGGTCAGGGCGCCCAGCACCTGGCGGCGGGCCCGCAGCGGCGCGATCACCACCGTGTCGGCTCCCAGGTGGTCGAAGAGTTCCAGCTCCCTGGCGCGGAGTGGATCGACCGCGCAGTCGGGTGCGGTGAACTCTGTGACGAGCAGTGGTCCGGCGCCCCGCAGCGCGCGTGCCACCGAGGCAGTCGATTCCTCGGACACGGGTGGCAGCTCACCCTCGTACAGGCCGGGTGACAGCACATCCGGCTCACGGTGCTCGACCACGTGCCGGCGCAGCCGGCCGTGCTCGTCGCGCAGATCCACCGCGCACCAGTCGGCGAGACCCGGCACCAGCGTGCGGCACAGGCGTCGCAGACCCTCGTCGATGTCGAGGGTGCTGGCCAGCGCCTCAGAGGCGTTGGTCAGCAACGTCAGCCGGTCCAGGGCGTGCTGCACTGCCCGGTCCACCTCAACGATGGCCTCGGTCGGCTCGTCGTGACCGTGCGACTGCGAACCCATGCACCTGCACCTCTTCCGCCTCTGCCGGTCCGCCGCGGCGAACGCAACCCCGCCAGGCGGCCGGGAGCGGCCAGGGGTTCCTGACTCCATGCTGCAGCTCGGGCGGGGCTTCAGCCGTTACCAGTGGGCGGGCGGCGCGACACAGTCGAGGGCAACCTGCTCAGTGGTCGGAATAACTGAAGTCCCCTACGGTCCAGGCGCTCACGTCCTTGATGGCGATCCGGTACATACCGCCGGTCTCCGGAATCCCGAGACTGCCCTGGAGGATCCTCGCGACATGAAAGTGCAGGTGCGAGGGTTGGTCGCCGCGCTGGGCGGAGGCGCCCGCCCCGGCGTTCACAAAAATGGTGGCGAACGGGCCGAGCCGGTCCGAATCCTTGAGGACCTCAGCCACCCGCGTCCTCCACATGGCCTCAGGAGCCAGCCGTCCGGTGATGACGGCGCCGGGGACAACCACGGTCAGGGACATCTGATTGGTTTGCTCCGACTCCACCATGGCGGCGACGTCGACGAGCAGATCATCAGGCTTCGACATGAGTACTGATTCTACTCTGCAGGCGACGGCCGGAAGGGCCGGAGCCCGGTTCCCAGTGCTTCAGTCGCGGCGCGAGGCGCGGGCGCGGCGCCGGGTCTCCGCCGGGGCCGGGATCGTCTGGAGTTCGAGCGTGGCCGGAAGTTCCGCGACGCCCGGGCCGCCCGCCCGCACCCAGGCCAGGATGTCGTCCGTCGCGTCGTCGTCCAGCGCCCAGCCGATCCAGGCGGCGCGAGCTCCTCGACGGCGGCCATCCGTGGAGGGCTGGACCACGATCACATTCGCCTGGCCGCAGGGCCCGAGGCAGTCGCTCGTGCGCACCGCGAGCCGCCCGCCGGAGTCCGCGGCGGCCTCGCGCAGCCTGGCGAGCTGGCCCTCGTGGTCGGTGCCGGGGTTCTTGCGGGCGTCACCGCAGCAGCAGCCGCGGCATACGACCAGGGTGCAGGGGCGGGGCCCGAAGGGGCGTATGGCGTACGTCGTCACCCGGCGATCTTGTCAGTCGCAGGGCGCGTCGGGGTCGGCGATGCGCCCCGGCGGGGCGAGGAATTGGTCACGTTCGGCAAGGGTTCTTGCCCGAACTGGCCGTGATCCACGAGTCGATGACCTCCCGCGTCCCCGGGAGCAGCCACCGCCCCCGCATCCCGCGACCTGCGCTTCGCCAGCACCGCACACACCATCAACTGCATCTGATGAAAAAGCATCAACGGCAGCACAGCCACCCCTGCCTGCGCCCCGAACAGCACACTCGCCGTCGGCAGCCCCGCCGCCAAGCTCTTCTTCGACCCCGCGAACTGGATCGCAATCCGGTCCGCCCGCCCGAACCCCAGCCGCTTCGCCCCGTACCACGTCAGCAGAAGCATCGCCGCCAGCAGCACCGCCTCCACCCCCAGCAGTGCCGTCAGCCGCACCGCAGTCACCTGGTGCCAGACGCCCGCGACCATGCCCTCGCTGAAGGCCGTATAGACGACCAGCAGGATCGACCCCCGGTCGACATACCCGAGCGCCCTCTTCCGGCGCGTCAGGAACCCGCCGACCCACCGCCTCAGCAGCTGCCCCGCCAGGAACGGCACCAGCAGTTGCAGAACGATCTTGATCAGCGAGTCCGTGGAGAAGCCGCCCGCGCTCCCGCCCAGCAGGAGCGCCGCCAGCAGTGGTGTGAGCACGATGCCGGCGAGGCTGGAGAAGGAGCCCGCGCAGATCGCCGCCGGCACATTGCCGCGCGCGATCGAGGTGAAGGCGATCGAGGACTGGATCGTCGACGGGACGAGACAGAGGAACAGCAGCCCGCTGTACAGCTGCGGGGTGAGCACCTGGGGCTCGAGGACCCGCGCCGCGAGGCCCAGCAGCGGGAAGGCCAGGAACGTCGCGGCCAGCACCGTCAGATGGAGCCGCCAGTGCCGCAGCCCCTCCAGCGCCTCGCGCGTCGACAGTCGCGCGCCGTACAGGAAGAAGAGCAGCGCCACAGCCCCGGTCGACGCCCCGCCCACCACCTCGGCGGCCGCACCCGACGCCGGGATCAGTGCCGCGAGGCACACCGTCCCCAGCAGCGCCATGATGTACGGATCTACCGGCAGCCAGGACGGCAACTGCAGCGTGCGGCGGCTCATATGCTCACTTTGCTCTCGGTACGGGTCGCGCCCCCTCCATGCTCCTCCCGGCCGGACCGATCGGGAATCCCGTACAGCGCTCTGACTGTCATCACGAATGGCGATGGCGGGGCTACCCTCGAAGGGTGTACGACCCGGCCCAGCTGCGGACCTTCCTCGCGGTGGCGCAGACCCTGAGTTTCACCCAGGCGGCGCGCCGCCTCGGGCTGCGGCAGTCGACGGTGAGCCAGCATGTGCGGCGGCTCGAGGACGCGGCCGGGCGGCAGCTGTTCGCGCGGGACACGCACAGCGTGGAGCTCACTGAGGACGGCGAAGCGATGCTCGGCTTCGCCCGTACGATCCTGCGGGCGCACGAGCGCGCGTCCGAGTACTTCACGGGGACACGGCTGCGCGGGCGGCTGCGCTTCGGGGTCTCCGAGGACTTCGTGCTGACCCGGCTCCCGGAGATCCTTCAGTCGTTCCGCCGCGATCACCCCGAGGTCGATCTGGAGCTCACCGTCGAGCTCTCCGGCACGCTGCACAAGCGCCTTGAGGCGGGCCGTCTCGATCTGGTGCTCGCCAAACGGCGCACCGGTGACACCCTCGGCGAGCTCGTCTGGCAGGACACCCTGACCTGGATCGGCGCCCGGCAGCTGCGGCTCGACCCGGACCGCCCGGTGCCGCTGATCGTCTTCCCGCCGCCCGGCATCACGCGCGCCCGCGCGCTGGAAGTGCTTGAGGCCAACGGCCGCGCCTGGCGCATCGCCTGTACGAGCACCAGCCTGAGCGGCCTGATCGCGGCGGCACAGGCCGGTCTCGGCGTGATGGCCCACACCCGCGGTCTGATCCCGCCGGGCCTGGTCCAGGTCCCCGCCCGCGCGGACCTGCCCGAACTGGGCGACGTGGACTTCGTACTGCTGCACAACCGTCGCGCGGGCGCGCACCATGGCGCTCAGGAGGCGGCGGATGCGCTGGCCGCGTCGATCCTCGCGGGCGGCGACCGGCTGCACCGCCCGGCCGGGCCGCGGCCGCCGGTCAGTCGCCGGTGAAGTCCGTCAGCACGCAGCCCTCCACCAGCGCCTTCTCCTTCTTGTAGCCGCTCGGGACGGCGAAACTCGGGTTGCAGTTGAGGATGAGCAGCTGCGACTGGCCGAGTCCGCGGACCTCGTCACTGCCGACCGCCACCACCGCGAAGTCCTGACCGATGGCGAAGCCGCCGTTCAGTCCGGCCTCCGGGTCATCCTTGAACTGCTTGTACAGATCGGCCTTGTAGGCCCCCTGGAACTTCTTCATGTCGCTCACCATGAAGATCCGGGTCCACTGATCCCGGTGGCCGGTGCTGCACACACCCCGCTCCGTCACGCCCCAGCCGGCGTCCTTTTCGCTGTCGCCGCTGTAGAAGCGCTCGTCGTCGGGGCGGGTTCCGAGATCCTTGCAGCGGGAGTACGTGGCGACATAGTCGAAAGCGGCCTTCATGCTGCCCGCGACGGGCAGGCCGTCGAAGCCGGTGGCGTCGTCCGGCGCGGAGCCATTGACCCCACCGTTCTTGGTGGGGTTCTCGAGGGTGCCTTCCTTGGGGTCCGCCGGATTGTCGCCCTGCGCCTGGCCGGTGCCCGCACCGGCGCCGTTCACCGCGTCCGGCGGTGTCATGCCGCCGCTTCCGCAGGCGGTGAGCACGAACAGGGCAGCGGCAGCAGTGAACAGTGGTTTCGTACGCATGGATGTGACCAGCCCCCGAGTGAACGACCTTGGACGGCCGCGACTTTAGAGTGATCATCATGTCCACGGCAAACCGGGCTTCAGCGGCGCTCCTCGTACCTCAGCTGCTTGACCGTCCGCAGCACCGGGGCGCACTCCACATGCTGTACGCCCGCCAGCCGGCCGAGGCTCTCGTTCAGATAGCGGTAGACGGATTGCGTGTCACGGCAGACGATCACCGCGACCACATTGGAGTGGCCGGCCGTCGCGGCGGCGAAGGCCACCTCGGGATGGGTTGCGAGCGCGCGGCCGACCGTCTCGAGGGCCGAGGGCGCCGCGGTGATCCACAGCAGGGCGCGGGTGCCGTAGCCGAAGGCGTCGGTGTCGAACTGCACATCGATGAAGAGCGCGCCGGAGCGCCGGAGTTGGTCGAGCCTGCGGCGTACGGCGGACTCCGAGCGGCCGGTGGCCTTCTGCAGCTCGGGGAAGGACGCCCGGCCGTCGGCTTCGAGGGCGGTGACCAGCGGTTCGTCGTCGTCGGTGATGCTTGTGACGCCGTCGGGGGCGGGCGGCTCGTCGAACACCGGCCGCAGCGCGTCGGCCTGGTCGGGAGTGAGCGCGCCCTGTTTGGCCAGCCAGCCGGACGGTCCGCCGTAGAAGCCGTGCAGCAGCTGGTGGGCGCGGATCTCGACGATGCTCGGGGTGCGCGGAAGCTTGCCGAGGAGCAGTTCGTCGTGCTCGCCGCGGGTCCGCATCCGGGTCATGCCGACCACCTCAGTACCGCCCGAGGCGAGGCCGATCCAGGCGGTGTCCGGACGGCGTGCGAGAGCGCGGGCGATGGCGTCCGCGGCGTCGGGGGTGCAGCGCAGCCGCAGCATCCACCGCTCCTGGCCGAGGCGTTCGACGTCGCGTACGCCGACCACGCGTACGCCGACTTCTGCGCGCAGCCGCCGGAAGCGCCGGGCAACCGTCTGGTCGGAGACGCCGAGTACTGCGGCGAGCCGGCTGAAGGGGGCGCGTCCGTCGATGTCCAGCGCGTGCAGCAGTTGGCGGTCGAGTGCGTCCGGTGCGTGTGATTCCACCGCTGAAACGCCTTTCGGTGTCGGGTTCCGGCTCCGGTTGGTGATCGACTGCGGGATCACGGGCTGGATCTCGGATCGTACGGCAGGTACGCACACCAATGCCGACGGAGGACGTCATGGGCAAGTGGAGGCCGCTGACCGCGGTCTGTCTCGGGACTTTCATGCTGCTGCTGGATGTGACGGTGGTGATCGTCGCACTGCCGGACATGGCGGGTGCGCTGGACGCCTCGCTCACCGATCTGCAGTGGGTGATCGACATCTATGCGCTGGTGCTCGCGGCGCTGCTGCTCGGCGCGGGGGCGGCCGCCGATGTGCTCGGGAGCCGCCGGATGTATGTGGTGGGCATAGCGCTGTTCGCGGCGGCGTCGCTGGGCTGCGGCCTTGCGTCGGGTCCGGCGGCGCTGATCGCGATGCGCGCCGTGCAGGGGGTCGGCGCCGCCGCGATGTTCGCCACCACGCTGTCGCTGCTCGCGGCCGAGTACCAGGGGCGGGAGCGGTCCGTTGCGCTCGGGGTGTGGGGAGCGGTCAGCGGAGCGGCGGCAGCGCTCGGCCCGGTGCTCGGCGGAGTGCTCACCCAGAGCCTGGACTGGCGGTGGATCTTCTTCATCAATCTGCCGGTGAGCGTGGCGGCGATCTGGATGACGCTGCGCGCGGTGCGGCCGTCCGGGCGGGGCTCGCGGCGCGTCGACTGGGCGGGTACGGCGTCGTTCGCACTGTTCGCCGGGGCGGCGACCTACGCGGTGGTGCGGGCCGGTGAGGCCGGCTGGGCATCGGCGCGCACCGGTGTGTGGTTCGCCGTCGCGGCCGTCGGCCTTGCCGCCTTCGTCGCGGTGGAGCGCCGGGTGGCCGATCCGCTGATCGATCTGTCGCTGTTCGCGCGGCCCTCGTTCCTGGCCGTGATGGCCGGGGGCCTGGCCTACAACGCGGCCGCCTTCGGGGTGCTGCCGTACACCTCCATCTGGCTGCAGACGATGCTCGGCATGAGCCCGGTGCGGGCCGGGCTTGCGCTGCTGCCGCTCGCCGCGACGGCGTTCGTGGTGGCCGCGGCCTCGGGCCGGCTGCTGCACGGTGCGCCGCACCGGTGGGTGATCGGTGGCGGGCTGCTGCTGATCGGCGGCGGCACAGCGGCGCAGGGCGTGCTGGACGCCGATTCGGGGTGGGCCGCCCTGACCGCCGGGCTCGCCGTCGCGGGCATCGGTGTCGGCCTGGTCTCGCCCGGGCTCGCGGGCGCGGCGCTGTCTTCCGTGCCGCAGCGGAACGCCGGCATGGCGGGCGGCGCGGTCAATACGTTCCGTCAGCTCGGCTATGCACTGGGCGTCGCGGTCTTCGGTACGATCGCCACCGCCCGGATGACGACGTCGCTCGACGGCGCCGGCGTCGACGGTGCCGCGGGCGCGGCGCACACCCTCGCGGGCGGCGGCGCCACGGCGCTGCGTGCCACGACGGCCGAGACAGTGCTGCGGACGGCCTTCGCGTCGGGGCTGAACACCGCGGCGGTGGCTGCGGGAATCGCCGGCCTGCTGGCGGGCCTCGCGGTGCTGGTGTGGGTGCGGGCCCCGGCCGCGCCGGAAGCACAGGTACGGACCAATCCCCCGCTAGCCGTAGAGCGAGGGTGATCGCACCGTACAGATTTGGTGGAGATTCGGGCGCGGCTTACTTACTCTGCGGTCAGAAGCGCGCCCGAACCTCCCTCCCCGTGACCGGCTATCCGTACCTGACCTGTACTGATGCCATTCGTCCACAGTTCTGGAAGGCTCTCCCGCCCGGCCGCCCGGTGGGGTAGCGTCACGGCGCTGTGCGGGGAGCGCCACAAGGAGCAGGCCATTGCGCGAGTTCACTGTCCCACCCATGGACGCAGCGCCTCAGGTCGGCGGACTTGCGGACGCGGTCTTCGACCATGCCGACGACGATCCGGACCGCGTCGCGCTCGGCCGCAAGGACGCGGCCGGACTCTGGCAGGACATGAGCTCCGCGCAGTTCCGCGACGAGGTGCTGGCGCTGGCCAAGGGACTGATCGCGCACGGCGTGCGGTTCGGGGACCGCGTCGCGCTGATGTGCCGTACGCGCTACGAGTGGACGCTCTTCGACTTCGCGATCTGGACGGTCGGCGCGCAGTCGGTCCCCATGTACCCCACCTCGTCGGCCGAACAGGTCTTCTGGATGCTGTACGACTCCGAGGTCACGGCATGCATGGTGGAGCACGAGGACCACGCCATGACCATCGGCTCGGTGATAGACCGGCTGCCTCAGCTGAAGCGGCTGTGGCAGCTGGACACCGGGGCGGTCGCCGAACTCTTCCAGGCGGGCGCGCACATCGACGACGAGGTGGTGCACCGGCACCGGCGGGCGGTCACCCCCGACTCGATCGCCACCATCATCTACACCTCGGGCACCACCGGCCGCCCCAAGGGCTGTGTGATCACGCACGCCAACTTCATGTTCGAGGCCGACACGATGATCGCCCGCTGGGAGCCGGTGTTCCACTCCAAGCCGGGCGACGAGGCCGCCACCCTGCTGTTTCTGCCTCTTTCGCATGTCTTCGGCCGGATGGTCGAGGTCGCGGCGATCCGCGGCCGGGTCAAGCTCGGCCATCAGCCGGTGCTGCAGGCGAGCGCGCTGCTGCCCGATCTCGTCTCATTCCGGCCGACGTTCATCCTGGCCGTCCCGTACATCTTCGAGAAGGTCTTCAACGCCGCCCGCCGCAAGGCCGAGGCCGACGGGAAAGCGGGCCCCTTCGACAAGGCCGTCGAGGTCGCGGTGAAGTACGCGGAGGCGCTGGAGCACCGGGCCTTCGGGCTCGGTCCCGGCCCCTCGGCGGGACTGCGGGTCCAGCACCAGATCTTCGAGAAGCTGGTGTACGGAAAGGTCCGTGCCGCGCTGGGCGGCCGGGTGCGGC
The DNA here is from genome assembly GCF_050936555.1 of Streptomyces sp. CA-135486. NCBI lineage: Bacteria > Bacillati > Actinomycetota > Actinomycetes > Kitasatosporales > Streptomycetaceae > Streptomyces > Streptomyces sp. CA-135486. The sequence continues at coordinate 2,657,812 of NZ_JBNJMM010000002.1, read as the reverse complement.
ACGCCATGTCCGGCGGCTCCGGCATGAACCGGCGGCTCGGCCTCTTCTTCGAGGGCGCGGGCGTCACGGTCTTCGAGGGGTACGGACTCACCGAGTCCACCGCGGCAGCGACGGCCAACCCGCCCGAGCGCACCCGGTACGGCACGGTCGGCCAGCCGATCCCGGGCACCACCGTGCATATCGCGGAGGACGGCGAGGTGTGGCTGCACGGCGGCCATATCTTCTCCGGGTACCTCGGGGACGCCAAGTCCACCGACGCCGTGCTGCATGACGGCTGGCTGGCCACCGGGGATCTCGGCGCGCTCGACGAGGACGGGTATCTGACCATCACCGGGCGGAAGAAGGAGATCCTGGTGACGTCGGGCGGCAAGAGCGTCTCGCCCGTTGGTCTCGAGGAGCGGGTGCGCCATCATCCCCTGGTGGCGCAGTGCATCGTCGTCGGCAACGACCGCCCGTACATCGCGGCCCTGGTCACCGTGGACCAGGAGGCTGTCGACCACTGGCTGGCCATGCAGAACAAGCCGCCGCTGCCACCGGCCGAGATGGTGCGGGACCCGGAACTGGAGTTGGAGATCCGCCGGGCGGTGGTGGCCGCCAACACGCTGGTGTCCAAGGCCGAGTCGATCCGTACGTTCCGGATCCTGGCGCATCCGTTCAGCGAGGAGCACGGGCTGCTCACGCCTTCGCTGAAGCTCAAGCGGAAGGCGATCGAGGCGGCGTACGCGGTCGAGGTGGACGCGCTCTACCGCTGACGCGTCGCCGTTGGACGTCGCGCAGCGCCATCCCGGTTTTGGAGCGGTCCACTGGGACCGTTCCTCCGCCACCACGGCGGCGTGTCCGACGACTGAGGCGCCCGTCACGGAGTTACAGAGCCGTGTGGTGGAGGGCGCACGTCGGTCATCCCCTGTCGAGGTAGTCGAGGTTGGGTGCGCCGTTCGCCGTCGTGGCGGTGACGCGTACGGTGTTCGCACCCGCCTTGAGCGGGACGGTGAGGGTGGCGTCGGCCCAGGTGGTCCACGCGCCGGTGCCGTCGAAGGCGCGGCCGGCCGAGACGACGGCACCGTTGACGGAGACATCCATCGGGCGGCCCACGGCGGTGCCGTTGGCGTAGCGGAGGGTCAGCGCGGCCTCGCGGGCGGTGGCCGACTCGACCGTCCACTCCACATACGCCCCGGCCGCATTGGGCGTGTTCACGAATCCGCTGCCGCTGAAGCCGCCGTGGTCGCTGTCGACGGTCGACCCCGCGCTGTACGAGGCGTTTTCGGCCTCGTACCGGGCGCCGGTGCCCGACTGCGGCGTGGCCCGGATCAGCCGGGTCTCCCCCGGCCGCAGCGTGACGCCGTAGGAGCCGCTCACCACTCCGCCGCTCTGGCCCGACCAAAGGTCGGTGACGGCGGCGGTCCCGGAGAAGCCGACCTGCGACCAGTTCACGCTGACTCTCTGGTTGCCCGAGGTCCCGGTGTTGAAGAGCGCGACGATGTAGTCGCCGCCCGCCTCGCGTTTGCTCCAGACCTGTTGGGGACTGGAGTTGACGATGCGTTTCGCCGCGACGCCGTCCTGGTTGACCGCGATCAGCCGGTCGTTCGTCAGCATCGCCTTGTCGGTGGCGTTGAGCGCGGTGAGGTCCGTGCCGAGCAGCAGTGGGGACGCGGCCATGGCCCACAGGGTCATGTGCGAGCGCCGCTGGTCGGCGCTCAGGCCGACCTGGTCGCCGTTGCCTATCTCCAGCGAGTCCAGGTCGTTCCAGCCGCCGGGGCCCGCGTACTGCTGCCAGTTCGCCGCGGAGGTGAAGCGGGAGGTCACCTTGTCCCACGTGGTGAGGGGGAAGCCGCTGCCGTTGGGCCCGGGGCCGCAGTAGCACTCGACGTCGCCCTGGGTGCGCCAGCTGTTGGCGAGTTGTCGCCAGGTGGGGGCGTCGGCGATGGCGAGGTTGTTGGAGAGTGCGTAGTTGATGGGACGGCCCGATGCGCGCAGGGCCTTGTCCCAGGCGCGGACGTCGGGGATGTCATGGCTGCCGACGCCGTCGATCTTCAGATAGTCGACTCCCCAGGAAGCGAACTGGCGAGCCCAGGAGTTCACGAATTCCTGGGAGCCAGGCTTGCTGTAGTCGATGTAGTACATGTTCTTGCAGTTGTAGTTCTTCTCCAGCTTGGACGTGTCGGCGATGTCCTTCGCGTGGTACGAGGTCCCTTCGATCGGCGTGTTCTTGGTGACGGCGTTCTTGGCGATGCCGGGGGTGACGTAGAAGCCGAACTTGAGCCCCTTGGAGTGGACATAGTCGGCCAGCGCCTTGATGCCGGAGGGGAATTTCGCCTCGTCGACGGCCCATCGTCCGTACTGGTCGACCGTGAAGCCGTTGGAGTCGCACTTCTGGTAGAAGTCGTCGAGGTTGAGGTAGACGTAGCCGTGGTCCTTGAGACCGCTGCTGACCAGGGCATCGGCCTGGGCCTTGAGCTTGGCCTCGGTGGGCCAGCGGCGTACGAAGCTCCAGCTGGACCAGCCCATCGCCGGCCGCAGGGACAGACCGTTGTCCGATGCGGCGGCGGGCGGCGGGGCCGCGGTCAGTCCGGCCGCGGCGAGCGGCAGCGCGAGCGCCGCGACCAGGAGCGATCTGAGCGATCTCATGGTGCCTCCACATCGAGGTGGTCGAGGTTGGGTGCGCCGTTCGCGCTGGTGGCGGTGGTGCGTACGGAGTTTGCCCCGGCAGTGAGCGGGACGGTCAGGGTCGAGTCGGCCCAGTTGGTCCACGCTCCTGTGCCGTCGAAGGCGCGGTTCGCGGAGACGACCGTGCCGTTCACCACGACGTCCAGCGGTCGGCCCGCAGCGGTGCCGTTGGCGTACCTGATCGCGATCGAGGCGGTGCGGGCGGTCGCCGAATGGACCGTCCACTCCACATACGCACCGGCCGCGTTGGGCGTGTTGACGAAGCCGGTGCCGGTGAAGCCGGTGTGGTCCGCGTCGACGGTGGCACCCGTGGAGTAGGCGGCGTCCTCGGCCTCGTAGCGCTGCGGCGCCGGAGTGGCGCCACCACCGGCCGCGTAAGAGCTGCCGATCCAGGCCTCGTCGAGCCGCAGCCGCTTGTAGCGGGTCGAATCGCTCGATGCCGCATGGGTGTTGACGACCTCCAGGCGCACATGGCGGGTGGTGGTCGCGGGGATGTCGATGACGGCGACGCCGCGGCGGCTCGGCAGGGTGCCGGTCTTGACGGGGCTCCCCCAGTTGGTGCCGTCGCTGCTGACGTACACCCGGTAGCCCCTGATCCGGGCGGACTGTTCGGTGCCCGAGCGTGCGTAACTGACCGAGTCCTCACGCTGGTTGATGCCGAGATACTGCACCCGCCTGGCCGCTCCCAGGTCGAAGCGGAGCGAGACCGGGGTGGTTTTGTTGCTGTCCCAGTAGGTGCGGTAGTCGCCGTCCGCGGCGGCCTCGGCGCCGTGCCCGCTCGCCGACGCGCTGGCGCTCATCGTGTACGAGGAGGCGGGGATGATGCCTTCGCGTCCGGCCGTCGTGACCTTGAAGACGGTGTCGTACGCGTCCCAGCCGCCGAGGCCGCTGAGGCTGAGCGTTCCGCCGCTCTGGCTGTACGAAATGGCCGCGCCACTGCGCAGGTTGGTCACGCCCGTCACCCGGTAGCCGTTGTCCCGCAGCCGCAGGGTGGAGGTGGAGGGCGGGGTCAGCACATGGATGTAGTGCTTGTTCGGGTCGGCCTTGCTGACGGTGGTGACTCCGTGCGCGCCGTCGTTCCAGAAGCCGGGCGCGAGGCCCCCGTGCAGATAGCCGCCGCCCTCGGTGCCGCCCAGCGACTCGCCGATGGTGTCGAGATAGCCCTTGGCGAAGTTGTTGAACGCGGCCTGGTTGGCGGGGAGTTTGCCGTTGACCATGGCGGTCTCGGCCATCAGCGCCTTCACCGAGGAGCCGACGTTGGTGATGAGCCGGCCAAGGGTGAGCTTGCGGTCGACGGAGGGATCGGAGCCGGTGTACCACCACGATCCGGTGGAGGGGAGCTTGAAGTCGGCCTCGATCAGCCGGGGCGCCGCCGTGTAGACCGCCTGGGCGTAGTCGTACGACGGGCTCATCCCCGTCTTCTGCTCATTGCTGATCATGTCCATGATCGGCGTGTCTTCGTTGTTGTTGCTGATCGTGTAGGTGGGGCGCTTCTGGTACACCTGCGCGTAGAGGTTGTGGCTCTCCCAGTACGCGTTGTCGTTGTCGATCCAGAAGCCCCCGAGGTCCGGATAGCGGTCCATGACCTCGAAGAAGTTGTCGTAGCTGAACTCCCCGAAGCCGTCCCGTACGGTCAGATCGACGCTGCGGCCCTTGTACTTCGAGTACGCCGCCGAGTCGAGCCACTCATGACCGCCCTCGGCGTGCCACTGGGGGTCGTCGGTCATGTACAGGATCGTCTTGAGGCCCTTGGCCTTGGCTGCCGTGATCAGCTCACCGAGGAAGTCGCGCTTCGTGCTGCAGCTTCCGGGGATCTTGGACGGCCAGGGGCGTGCGTAGCCCAGGCGGCTGTGGAAGGTGGCAAGCACCAGGTACTGGGTGTGCAGCTTCTGCGCCTCCTGGACCCAGTAGTCGGGCGTCCAGCCGCCACCGGTGACATCGGTCTCCCACTGGCTGCAGCTGTTGTGCGACGGGGCCGTCCGCTGCCCCCAGTGCAGGAAGAGACCGCCGACGGAGGCGCGCAGGAAGTCCTGGCGCGGGTGCTGGAGATCGGCACGGGCGGGTCCCGGCAGGGTGAGCGCGCCCAGAAGCAGCGCGCCCACCAGTGCCAGCCGCGCCCACAGGCGTCTGGTCATGCGGGGCCGTCCAGATAGTCGATGTTGGGTGCGCCGTTCGCGGTGGTGGCGGTGTACGTCGCCTTCTCGGCCTCGTAACGGGTGGGCGCGGGGCCTGGGCCGGCGCCGTCACAGTTCCGGCTGGAGCCGGCCTGGCTGATCCGCAGCGCGCCGCCACTCGTATTGGCGCTGCCCGCCACGCAGTAGCCGTTCACCGTCTGGAACAGGAGATCCGACGGGCTGTTGCTGCCGCGCTGCGCGGTGAGGCGGTCGAAGCGGATGCCGGTGCTGTTGTTGGCGATGACGGCGGGCCGGCCGTCGTTGGCCGCGAAGCGCACCTCGCTGTCGGTGAAGCGTACGTTGTCGGCGTTGCGGATGTACCAACCGTAGGCGGGGCGGGTGCCGATCGCCTTGGGGTTGTAGTCCTTCGGATCATTGCTCGGCGGGTTGGTGGACATGGTGCCGCTGCCGCCGGGCACGGTGATGTCGACATTGTTGAAGGTGATGTCGTGGATGCGGCCGCTGCCGGACTCGCCCCAGACGGTCGGCGAAAAGGACGGGGTGATGCCGGTCGCCTTGATGTTGGCGTACGTGATGTTGCTGATGGAGCCGACGCCGGGATTGTTCCCGCACCGTTTTCTCGTACCGACCTTCTGCATGATCGGCGAGCGGACGTCGGTCATGGTGATGTCCTTGTAGTGGACGTCCGAAATCCTGGCGCCGTCCATGGAGACCAGACCGAGGCCGGACTTGTCCGAGCCCTTGATGGTGATCCGCTCGAAGCGGTAGTCGGTGAAGTCGCCACAGGTCTCGGAGCCGAACATCAGCGCGTTGCAGCAGCCGGCGGAGAGATAGGAGTCGGTGACGGTGACATGCCCGTTGTTGAGCTTGGCGCCGAGCGCGTAGTCGCTCTTGAAGGCGAGCGCGTCGTCGTTGGCCTCGAGATGGGCATTGGTGATCTTGACGTTGGCGGTGGAGATGATGTTCCAGCCGTCGCGGTCCATCGCCGTGTCGATTCTGAGGCGGTCGGAGACCACGTTGTCGCAGTTGTTGAGGAGCGCGGCGAAGTGGCCGCCCTCGCGCAGCGTGATGCCGCTGAGCGTGAGGTTCCTGCAGCGGGTCAGCGAGATGATCTTGTCGGCCTCGCCGGACTTGGGATTGCCGGTGATGAGCGCCCCGTCTCCGTCGATGACGCCCGAGCCCGTGAAACCGATGTTGGTGAGGTTGTCGCCGTAAATCATCGCGTTGTGGAAGTGACTGTGGCCGTAGTCCTGGTAGTTGTCCCACTGGTTCGACTCGGGCGGGTCATAGGTGTCCGCGGCATTGCCGCTGATGGTCGACCCGGCGTCCAGCTGCAGGGTGACATTGCTCTTCATCTTGATCGTGTTCTTGGACTCGTACGTCCCCGAGGGGAAGCGGACGATTCCGCCGCCCGCCGTGTTGGCCGCGGTGATGGCCTTGTTGATGGCCGAGGTGTCGTTGGTGGAGCCGTTGCCGACAGCGCCGTAGTCGCGGACGTTGAACTCGGCGGCAGCGGATGCGGGTGCCGCTGCCGCCGCGGGGGCCTCGATCGGGGGTGGTCCGGGCGGCTCGGCCCCGGCCGGCGGCTGTGCGATTCCCAGCGCGACCAGGAAGCCGAGCAAGGCGGTGGCGGCGGTTCTCGAGCATTTCACGTCGTCCTCCTCAGACGAGCTGGTAGCCGCGCATATTGGTGAGGAGCATGTGGCAGTTCTGCAGGGAGCCCGAACTGTCGCCCAGGGAGCGGTAGATGCCCCACTTGGGGCGCACCCGGTCGGCGAGGAAGGTGTCCACGCCCGACTTCGATTTGTCGATCACCGTGGTGCCGCCGCTCTTGAGGATCCAGCGGACGGATCCCGAGGTACCGTTGCCGATCTTGATCTGGAAGTCGACGTCGGTCCACTTGTTGTGCAGCGGTTCGAGGTTCGTACGGCCCACCAGGACATCGCCCTGGATGACCTTGAGCTCGATGGTCTGCACGCCGTTCACGCGTCGCAGCGACTGCACGACGATCGGCGACGATCCCGCGCCGGGCTGCTTCATCTGCATGATGTGCGTGAAGCCGGTGGTCGCCTTCAGCGTGCTCGGGATGTACATCGAGTAGGTGACGCGCCAGGTCTGGCCGGACTTCCACTGGAGGTAGGAGCTGCCGTTGCGGCAGCCGGTGACCTCGTGGCGCTGCCGGTCGGTGCTGGTGTCCCGGTCCACGGTGTGCATGGTGAACCGGACGTTGTCGCCCTCGGCGAAGATGTGCGGTGCGCCGGCCGGGTGGGAGCCCGCCCGGTCGTCCTCGATCGTCTCGAAGGCCTTGAGTTTGTCCCTGCTCGCGGAGGGCGACCAGCGCAGCTGCCAGGAAGCGGTGCTCGCCGCGGTCGCGAGCGCCGGCAGTCCTGCCGCCACGGCGCCGCCGACGGCCGCGCCCAGTAGGGCTCTGCGGGATGCGTTCATTTTCCTTCACCTCGGCCGGAGTTGGTCGCCCGGAGTTGTTCGTTCATGATGAGAAACGAAGCGAGACCGTGGAAATCATTGGTCTTCCGGTCGCGCTGGATGTAGTAGCTGTAGTTCCCGACATTCGTCCCGATGGAAATGTCGGTGAGATTGGTGCGGCCGTCGCCGCCGAGCGAGATCTTCTGCAGCACCCCCTGATATCCGCGCTGCGCCACCTGTGCGTAGTGGGCGTCGACATATCCCTGCTGCACGGCGCGGGAGAGGGCGAAGGTGAACATGCTGGAACAGGACGTCTCGGTCCAGTTGTCACTGAGCGAGCCCTTGTCGACGACCTGGAACCAGCGGCCGGTAGCCGGGTCCTGGTATTTCTCGATGCCGCCGGCCAGATTCCGCAGCAGGGTCAGCAGCTGGGCTCGGCGCGGATGGTCGGCGGGCACGGCGTCCAGGACGTTGACGATCGCCATGGAGTACCAGCCGATCGCACGGCACCAGTGCTCGGGCGCGAGACCGGTCTTCGGATCGGACCAGCTCGCGTCGCGCGACTCGTCCCAGGCGTGCCTCAGCAGCCCACTGCCGACCTGCAAATGGCTGCCGTAGATGGCGAGTTGCTTGGCCGCCTCATTGCTGGTGTACGTCGAGTCGCCGAATTCCTTTCCGTACTCGACGAGGAACGGATTCACCATGTAGACACCGTCCGCCCAGAGCTGGCTGCGCCGGGAATCCGATGCCGAATGCCAGAATCCGCCCTCCGAGGTGCGCGGATAGGTGCCCAGCCGGTCCCTGATCTTCTTCGCCGCCTTCTGGTAGCGCGCCTGTCCCGTCTCGTGGTGGAGGATGGTGAGCAGCCGTCCGGCCTGCATGCTGTCGAGGTTGTTGAAGCTCTGCCCCATGTTTCCGCCGCTGTCGACGAAGCGGTCGACATAGCTCTTGAGGTAGCTCAGATAGCGGGCGTCGTGGGTGCGTTGATAGACGAGGTACTGACCGTAGAGATACAGGCCCACGGGATAGGACCAGCCGCCGATCTGGCTCGGCGAGTAGCGCGCCGTCGTGGACTCGACCATCGCGACCGACCAGTCGGCGACGGAGGGGCTTTCGCCGACGGTGAGCGAGTCGACGTTGGGGCCGCCGGCCGCGGCGGCGGAGGTGGCTCGTACGGTGTTGGTCCCGGCTTTCAGGGCTGCGATGAGGTTTTTGGTCTGCCAGCCGGTCCAGCTTCCGGTGGATGCGAAGGTCAGGTCGTCGGCCACCAGTTGGCCGTTCACGGTGATGTCGAGCGGCCGGTCCGCCGAGGTCCCGTTGGCGAATCTCAGGCCCAGTGTGGTGCTCTGGGCCAGGGCGGTTTCCACGGTGAATTCGACGTGGCTACCGGCCGTATTGGCGTAGTTGACGAATCCGGACCCGGTGAATCCGGCGTGGTTGCTCTCCACGGCGCCCTGGTGGATGACGGCGTTCTCGGCCTCGTACCGAACGGTCTCGTACCGCGCGGCCGGGGCGGCGGGCGGCTGGGCGGGCACGGGCACGGGCACGGCGGAGAGGGTGCTGCCCGCGAGAGCGGCCGCCAGCAGCAGGCGAGTCAATGGCTTCATGGTCCTTCCTTGCGGTAGGCGTATGCGGGTGCGGCCACCGGCTCGGGGACTCGCGGATGGTCGACGAGGTCGCGTACGAACGCGTGATCCGGCGAGAGATGGCACACCGGGTCCGTACGGGTGGCGTCGCCGGTGAGGGCGTACGCCTGGCAGCGGCAGCCGCCGAAGTCCTTGGTGCGCAGCTCGCAGCTGCGGCACGGCTGCTGCATCCACTCCTCGCCGCGGTAGATGGAGAACGCCTTGGACTCGCGCCAGATCCACTCCAGGGAGCGGCCCTTGACATTGGGTGCGTCCAGGCCGGGCAGCGCGGCTGCTGCCGGGCAGGGGTAGACCGTGCCGTCGGGTGCGACAGTGAGCGTGAGAGCACCCCAGCCGCCCATGCAGGGCTTGGCGGTGCCGTCGATGTAGTCGGGCACGACCCACACCAGGTCCATCCGCCCGGCCAGCCGCTCCCGCCACCGCTCGACGCGTTCGAGGGCGTCGGCGATCTGCTGCCGGTCCGGCAGCAGGGCGGCCCGATTGCGCCGGGCCCAGCCGTAGAACTGGGCGTTGGCCAGCTCGATCCGCTCCGCGCCCCAGGCCAGGCCGAGTTCGATCAGGTCGTCGAGCGCGTGCAGATTGGCCCGGTGGAGTACGACATTGAGGCCGAGCGGCAGCTCCGCCTCCCGTACGAGCCGGGCCGCGCGCTCCTTCGCGGCGAACGAGCGGGCTCCGGCGATGAGCTCCGAGGCGACGGGATCGGCGTGCTGGACGGAGAGTTGCACACTGCGCAGCCCGGCCGCAGTCAGGGCCGCGAGCCGCTTCTCGTGGAGTCCGACGCCGCTGGTGACAAGCTGGGTGTGGATGCCCGCGCCGTCGGCAGCGGCGACGATCTCGGTCAGATCGCGGCGCAGCAGCGGTTCGCCCCCGGACAGATGGCTCTGCACAACGCCCAGGTCAGCGGCCTGCTGGAAGACGTCGGCCCACTGCGAGGTGGTCAACTCCTCTGACCGACCGACCAGTTCGACAGGGTTGGAGCAGTAGGCGCAGTGCAGCGGACAGCCGTGGCTGAGCTCCGCGAGCAGTGCCCACGGCGGATCGACCTCCCTGCGGATGCGGTCCGTCATTTCAGCCAGCCCTCCTTGCGCAGTCGGCCCAGAAACACCGGGACTTCTTCGGCCACTGGCGCGCCCGGGTGCCGCTCGGCGAGCTCCGCCACGATCGCGTCGACGTCACGTACTCCGTCGCAGAGCCGCACGATGGATCCGGCGTTGCCCTGGAGCACCACCACACGCTCCGGCAGTACGAGCAGATCGGTGCCCCGCACCCGGTCGTGCCGGAACACCACCGACCGTGAGAGCACCGGTTTCCAGCTGTCGGTCATGTCCGCTCCCCCGCGCCGCCGACGGCGTCGAGCAGGGACCAGAGCACATCGCATTTGAAGCGGAGGGCCCCGACGGCCGCCTCCTGCGCCTGTCTGGTCCGCGCCCATGCGAGTACCAGCGCGAGCGCCTCTTCGCTGTCGCGTCCGCCCTGCCCGATGCGCGTGCGGAAGTAGGTGAGTCCGTCGGCCTCGATCCACCGGTAGTGGCGTTCGAAGGCGTCGATGCGGGTGCGCATGATGGTGGGCGCGGCGAGTTCGGTGAGCGAGGCGGCGACGGCTTCGAGCGGGGAGCGCAGCCGGCAGAAGTTGACGTATCCGTCGACCGCGAGCCGTACGCCCGGGAGCACTTCCGCGCCCGACCGGAGCCGCTCGCGGTCGATCCCGGCGGCTTCGCCGAGCCGCAGCCAGCGCTCGATACCGCCCTCGCCCTCGACGAGTCCGTCGTGGTCCTGGATCCGGCGCAACCAGGAGCGGCGCAGCGCCGGGTCGTGGAACTTGGCGAGGATCAGAGCGTCCTTGACGGGGACGTTCCGCTGGTAGTGGAAGCGGTTGAGGATCCAGCGGCGCAGTTCCTCCGGGGTGAGGGCACCTTGGTGCATCCGAACGTTGAACGGGTGCCGGTCGTGGTAGCGCTCGGCGGGCACGGCCCGTAAGTGCGCCGTGAACTCTTCCGGGCTCCACAACTCATCGGTGCCCGCGGCGCGCGGGGCGACTGTGCTCACAGCTCGATCACCATTCGGTCGGCGGCGACCTCGAGTCCCCATTCGCCCAGCAGCGCGTGCTGGTGGGCGTCCGGGTCCGCGAGGGGGTTGGTGTTGTTGAGGTGCGTATAGAGGCAGCGGGCGCGCAGTCCGGTGAGCCGTCGTGCGGTGCCGTTCGGCCCGTCGATCGGCAGATGACCCATTCCGGTTGCTGTCCGGGCCGAGATTCCGGTCCGCTGCGGCTCCTCGTCGTCCCAGAAGGTGCCGTCGAGGAGGACGCAGTCGGCCTCCTCGACGGCCTGCTGGAAGGCGTCGGTCCAGTGGGCGAGGGCGGGCGCGTAGAGCAGGCTGCGGCCGGTGGTGGTCTCACACAGCCGCAGGGCGACGACCCAGGTGCCCTCGTCCTCTCCGGCGCCGGCGGCATAGCGCGGGCGTTTGGCCGAAACGGGTACGGCAGCTATCTCCACGCTGCCGCGCTTGTCGAGGAGTTCCGCATCGCGGCCCAACTCCCGCCATTCGATACGGGTGTAGGGGGCGAGCACATCGCCGAGCCGCAGCCGGTCGAGCAGTGCGTCCCGTACCGGCCGGGTGGCGAGGATGTCGAAGCCGTCGGCCTCGCGCAGCCGGGCGATGCCGAGAATGTGGTCGAGTTCGGCGTCGGTGAGGATCATGCCCGCCACGGGGGATTCGCGCGGTCCGGGCCCTGGCCGCAGCGCGTGGCTGTCCTCTATCTGGTCGCCGATGTCGGGGGAGGCGTTGACGAGATACCAGCGGCCCTCGTCCGCGCGCAGGGCGAGTGAGGCGTGACGACGCCGCCGCTGCGGGTGTGCGCGTGCCCCATCGCAGCCGGGACACGCGCAGTTCCACTGGGGCAGTCCCCCGCCCGCCGCGGTGCCGAGCACCTGCAGCAGCATGGCGGCGGGGCCTAGCGGTCGGTCAGGGCGTAGGCGGTGACCTCGAGAGCGGTCTCGACGACCACATACTCCGGGGTCTGCCAGTTGACCGTCTCCTCCGATGTTTCCTTGCTGTCCTGCATGAGCCGTACCTGCCTTCCTGAGATGTGGGGGTCAGGAGTCATTCATGAGTGATTGCGCCGTAACGCATGGTGGAGCAGGACTGGACGCCTGTTCACATGAGCGACCGGCGTTCAGTTATGTGCCATAGAGTTGCGTCTTGATGAGACGCGGTCAATGGTCCGGACCGATAAGGTCGGAGCTGTATCACGCCAACTTCGGTGGCGGGAATGCACTCAGGGGGTAGATCGTTGACCCTCCGATGTACATCCGAGTACTAGCCGACGACGTAAGGATCGACCGCTCGTGAGCAAGGTCCCCTCCATCAGCCTCAACAATGGCGTCGCGATGCCCCAGCTCGGCTTCGGCGTCTGGCAGGTGCCCGACGACGAGGCGGCGAAGGCGGTCGGCCTGGCCCTGGCGGCCGGCTACCGCAGCATCGACACCGCGGCCATCTACGAGAACGAAGAGGGCACGGGCCGTGCCGTCGCCGCCTCCGGCATCGCCCGCGAGGAACTCTTCATCACCACCAAACTGTGGAACAGCGAGCAGGGGTACGACTCCACGCTGCGCGCCTTCGACGCCTCGCTGGACAAGCTGGGCCTCGACCACATCGACCTGTATCTGATCCACTGGCCGGTGCCCTCGAAGGGTGCGTACGTGGACACGTACAAGGCCTTCGAGAAGATCTACGCCGACGGCCGCGCCAAGGCGATCGGCGTCTCCAACTTCCTGCCGGAGCACCTCACCCGGCTGATAGAGGAGACCTCGATCGTCCCCGCCGTGAACCAGATCGAGCTGCACCCGCAGCTTCAGCAGGAAGAACTGCGCGCCTTCCACGCCCAGCACGGCATCAAGACCGAGGCCTGGTCTCCGCTCGGCCAGGGCAGGGGCCTGCTGGAGGTCCCGACGGTCGTCGCGATCGCGCGGAAGCACGAGCGCACACCGGCCCAGGTGGTGCTGCGCTGGCATCTGCAGATCGGCAATGTCGTGATCCCCAAGTCCGTGACGCCGTCGCGGATCGAGGAGAACATCGACGTCTTCGGCTTCGAACTGGACGCAGAGGACATGAGTGCTCTGGCCGCCCTGGACGAGGGCAAGCGCCTCGGCCCGGACCCGGCGACGTTCGACTACGGCGCCTGAGCGACGAATCGGCCCGACTCGGCCACAACCCCATAGGTCTCATGCGAGAGCGCCGCCCGGCACGTGCCGGGCGGCGCTCTCGCATGAGGTGCATCGACACTCAGCGCGTCGATTCATCATATTTTCGACTGCTATGTCTAGGGTTGGCGCTCCGCAGTTGCACAGTTCCCTCACCCAGGAGAGCCCCCCATGGAGCGTTTCAGACGCGCATCCGTCGCCGGAGTCGCGACCGCCGCCGTGCTGGCCGGGTCGGTCGGCGTCGCAGTGGCCGTCGTGTCCCCGACACCCGCGCGGACATCGGCCACCGGCCGCCAGGACAGCGCGCGGCCCGACCCCGTACGACCGGAGCTGACCGCGACAGCCACCGTGAGCGGTGTCCGGGCGTGGGAGCAGTTCCGGGTCTACGGAGCCGCCAGGCACCTGTCCCCGGGCACCACGGTGGCGCTCCAGCAGAAGCAGGGCAACACATGGGTGACTCTGCCGGCGTCCATGGAGCTCACGCGCAGGTCGACCTACAAGATGCGCGTCCACCTCGGCCTCAAGGGCCAGAACCAGCTGCGGATCGTCGGGGGCGGCACGCGCTCGCCGGTCTTCCAGGTCGCGATTCGCTGACTCGGCGGCGCGCTGACGGAACGGTGCGCCGGGCACGGACCGAGCCCTCGCGGCCCGCAGCCGCGAGGCGTCCGGCGAGGGCTTCGTTCATTCGGCCCGGCGGTGTGTCAGACCCCTCTCGTACGATCGTTCTGCGCGAAACGCGACACCGCAGAGCAAGGAGTACGGACATTGAACGGGGCACTGAAACCTGGGCTCTACCTGGTGCGCAACATCGGCAGCGGGCTGCTCCTGGAGGTGTACGGCGGAGCCAAGGGCAGTGGCGCCGTTGTCCAGCAGGCCAAGGAGACGGGGACCCCGGGCCAGCAGTGGCGGATCGACCCCGTGCCGAACGGCAGCGGGCTCTACCACTTCGTGAACGCCGCCAGCGGCAAGCGGCTGGACGTCGCGAACGCGTCGACCGAGAACGGCGCCCGCATCCAGCAGTGGCGGGCCAACAACTTCGGCGCCCAGGAGTGGATCGTCGAGAGACATCTGGACGCGCCGGGCACCGTCACGATCGTCAGCTTCATCAGCGGTCTGCTGCTCGAAGTCGCCGACGGCAGCAAGGACGAGGGCGCGCAGGTGCGGCAGTGGGAGGACACCGACTCGTCCGGCCAGTGGTGGCAACTCGAGCCCTGCCCCTGATTCCCGCTCCTTCGCAGTCGCGCGGCCGTTGGGCGGGATCGTCCTGCAGCAGCCGCAGCGCCCTGCCCACCACCGGGTCGCCCATGGCGCCCAAGTGCATGGACTCCGCCAGCGGTTCACCCTGCAGGGTGTGACAGGTGCCGCCGGAGCCGATGACGGCCGTCGGACCAGGCTTGTAACGCCGATTCTGGTGCCTCCCGGCGCACGTGTCCTCACTGGGCGTGGCCGGGAGCGTGCCCGGATGCGGCGCCGGGGGGGAAGGGTCGACGATGAGTAGACAGGCGCGGCGCGACCCGACCCCCGGGGGGTTGGAGATGCCACATGCCCGTTCACAAGGTCCGCCCGGACATCAGCGTCCTGAGTGACAGCCTCGAGGTCCCGGGGATCGGGCACATCCCGGTGAACGCCTTCGTGCTGCTCGCCTCCCAGCCCGTCGTCATCGACACCGGCCTCGGGCTGCCCGACCGGAACTTCATGGAGGCGGTCGGTTCCGTGCTGGATCCCGCCGATGTGCGGTGGATCTGGCTCACGCACCCGGACCGGGATCACACGGGCGGGATCTTCGATCTGCTGGCCGCGGCGCCCGAGGCGCGTGTGGTGACCACGTTCGTGGCCGTCGGGATCATGTCCTGTGAGCGGCCGCTGCCGCTCGATCGCGTGTATCTGCTCAACCCGGGGCAGACCCTGGATGTCGGTGACCGTACCCTCACCGGGTTCCGGCCGCCGCTGTTCGACAACCCGGCCACGGTCGGCTTCTTCGACGACCGGTCGGGGGTGTGCTTCAGCTCCGACTGCTTCGGGGGGCCGATGCCCAGCGCCGAACTGGCCCAGGCCGATGACGTCGGCGCGGTCGGCGTGGAGGAGCTGCGGGCCGCGCAGCTGCTGTGGGCCACGGTCGACAGTCCGTGGGTGCAGAACGTGGATGTCCAGAAGTTCCTCGGCAGCTTCCAGCCGCTGCGGGACAGGGAGTCCGAGCTCATCCTCTCCACGCATCTGCCGCCGGCCCCCGGGATCGCCGGGCCGATGATCGACACGTTGGGCTCGGCGGCCGGGGCGGCGGCGTTCGTGGGGCCGGACCAGGCGGCGCTGGAGCAGATGCTGGCCGGGTTCGAGCCCGACGGCGGCGGGCAATAGGGGCTGTCCGGTGCGTCGTGGGTGGGCGGAGCGGATGGGTCACCGGATCCGTCACGAACGGCGGAGAACCATGGTGTGATGGCGCCGTGACCCGTGCTGCAGAGGAGAGCAACCGCCGCATGCTTCGGGCACGGGATGCGATGGACCGCGCCTACGCGCAGCCACTGGACGTCCCGGCCCTGGCCCGGATCGCCCATGTGTCGCAGGCGCACTTCACGCGCACCTTCCGGGCCACGTTCGGCGAGACGCCACACCGCTACCTGCAGCGCCGCCGTGTCGAGCGTGCGATGTTCCTGCTGCGGGAGACCGACCGCAGTGTCACGGACATCTGCTTCCAAGTCGGCTTCGGCAGCCCGGGAACCTTCAGCCGCACGTTCCGCGACATCGTCGGCCGGTCACCGAGGACGTACCGCAAGGAAGCCGTGGCCACGGGCGTACCGACGTGCTTCACGATGGCGTGGATGCGGCCGAGCGCCTGACCGTCCGCACTGCCCGTACCGTCCGTCGACTGAGCAGTTTTGGATAAGTTTTCGTCCGGCTTGCCCGGTAGCGTGATGCACATGTTGAACGCCATCACGCACTCACAGATTTACGTCCTCGACCAGGACGAGGCCCTCGACTTCTACGTCGGCAAGCTTGGCCTGGAGGTCAACGCCGACGTCGACCTGGGCTTCATGCGCTGGCTGACCGTCAGCGTCCCCGGTCACCCGGAGCGCCAGATCCTGCTGGAGAAGCCGGGCGGTCCGGCGATGTCCGAGGAGACGGCGCAGCAGGTCCGCGAGTTGGTGACCAAGGGCGCTATGGGTGGCTCGCTCATCTTCAGCACGGACGACTGCCGCAAGACGTACGAGACGCTGCTGGGCCGGGGCGTCGAGTTCACCGACGAACCGACCGATCGTCCGTACGGAACCGACTGCGGCCTCCGCGACCCCTTCGGCAACAGCATCCGCTTCACCCAGCCGAGCGCCTGAGGGCTGTCCTACGGGTTACGAGCGGAGCCGGACCAGGATCGCGGCAACGGTGCCGGTGCCGGTGCCGTGAAAGACATCAGCGCTGGAAGGCGCGCTACGGACCGAACTGGCCATGCCGGGGCGCGTGGGTTCACGAGCCCGGCTGGGCCGCCGTTGACGATCGAGGACGTCGCGGTCCGCTTCTCCTGGCACCGTGCGGCTGAGCTCTTCGCGTCAGCCGCACGTCCGGGGTGATGCCGCATGCGGGAGCAACGCGGCAAGCCCTGCGACGAACAGGGCCGCGCCTGCGAGAGTGACGCCGGCGAAGCCGAAGAGGTGGAGTGCGAGGCCGCCCAGCGCGGAGCCGGCGGCGATGCCGGTGTTGAACACCGCGATGTTGGCCGCTGCGGCGATGTCGGCGCCGGGGGCCTGCCGGGTGACAGTGACCTGTGCGGCGGTGCTGAAGGCACTGAAGGCGGCCATCCAAATCATGGCGACCGGCCAGGTCAGGGCTGGGACACTCATGACTGCCGACAGGACGCTGAGGCTGCAGACGAGTACGGCGGCAGCGCTCAGGAGAGTTCTCCGGGTGTGACGGTCGGCCGCCACGCCGCCGAGAACGGCGCCGGCTGTGCCGGCAAGACCACTGGCGACAAGGACAGTGCTGACAGCAGCGGTGCCCAGCCCTGTCCGGTGAGTGAGAAGCTCGACGAAGTAGGTGGCCGCTGTGTAATGACCAGCGGTGACCGTGGCGTTGGCGGTGTAGGTGAACAGGAGGCGGACACCGATCACAGCGGAGGGCTGGACTTCCCGGGTGGCAGACGCCGCAGGAATCGGCTCGGGCACCAGGCCGACCGCGGCTGCCAGCACGCCCGCGGCCACGACGGTCA
This sequence comes from Streptomyces sp. CA-135486, assembly GCF_050936555.1. NCBI lineage: Bacteria > Bacillati > Actinomycetota > Actinomycetes > Kitasatosporales > Streptomycetaceae > Streptomyces > Streptomyces sp. CA-135486. The sequence continues at coordinate 2,640,549 of NZ_JBNJMM010000002.1, read as the reverse complement.
GCACGGCATAGACCGCCCGCCAGCCGAAGAGGTCGCCCAGCAGCGTGCTCGAGGGAACGCCGACCACTGTGGCGACTGTGATGCTGCCGAAGACGAGGGAGACCGCGCGCCCTTGTCGTTCGGGGCCAGTGAGCGAGGCGGCCGTGGCCATGGCAGTCACGGCATAGACCGCCGCGGCGGCACCCGCGAGCGCCCTGGCCGCCAGAAGAGCGGGGAACCAGGTGGCAAAAGCCGTCAGACCGTTGCCTACGACCTGCGCAGCCAGTGCTCCCAACAGAGTTCGGCGACGAGGTACGCGCCGCAACACCGCGGCCAGCAGGGGTCCCAGTAGCGCCACCCCCACGGCGTACGCGGTGACCAGAGTGCCGGCGGTCCCGGGTGAGGTGCCCAGGTCATCGCCGATCACGGGCAGCAGCCCGGCCACAGCGAGTTCACTGGTGCCAAGAGTGAAAGCGCCCAGGGCCAGCACCGTCAGAGCGGACAGCCCGGATCGCCGGTGAACGCGGGTTGAGGGAGGACAGGCAGGCATGGATACCCCTTGGCAGCCGACGGAACGGGCACAAGCGCAGCCAGGAGCTGCACCGCGCAAGCACGGCGCGAAGGGGGAGCGAGAGGGAACGCCGCGGATGAGGCGACGATGGGAAGAGACACCGCGGCGGCGGTGCTCCGGGAAACGACGGGAACAGTCCCACGGCCGGTAGGGAACCGGCGGGGCGGGTCGCGGTCGACCGGCTTTGGGATCACCGAGGTGAGAACTCAAGCTTAGCTGTTATTCAACCGTGGGTGAGGCCCGGCCGACCGCTTCGCGTGCGAGTCGTAGCCCCGGTCATTCGAACGTCCCCCCGGCGGAGCCGAAGAGAACCCGTTGGCCCAACGGGCCGTCGCCGATGTTCAGCCGCGGATTCACATCGGGGCTCAGCCTCGGTCCGTGGAAGGGTTCCTCGCGCCGCCACGCTGATCCGGCGCGGCTCAGCCAGCGCCGTGACTCGCGGCGATCTCCTCCACCCGCTGGGCGAGCTCGAAGTCCTTCTCGGTGACCGCGCCGCCCGCGTCATGGGTGTTCACCGACACAGCGACAGTGTTGTAGCCCAGCGTCAGATCCGAGTGATGGTTCAGCTTGTCCTGGATCTGGGCGATGTGCACGACCATCGCGGTGGCCGCGAAGTGGTTGGGGAGGCGGTACGTGCGGGCGATCCGGTCGCCTTCCAGGGACCAGCCGGGGAGCTCCCGCAGGCGGTCCTCGATCTCCTTCTGCGACAGCGGCTCTGTGGGCATGACCGGGATCCCTTCAGGAAGCGGTTCAGGAAACGGTGGCGGCTTCGGCCACCTTAAATGGGATGCCCCTGCAAACGCGCTCTGTGTACGTTCCACCGGTGGAACCACTGACCGAAAAGCAGATACGCGGATCCTTCGTCAACTGCACGAAGGGCGAGGCCACGCGTATGAAACTGCCCGTCGACTTCGCCGAGCTCCCCTGGGACGACCTCGACTTTCTCGGCTGGACCGATCCGGGTGCGCCGCTGCGCGCGCATTTTGTGTTGCCCCGGGAGGGCCGTCCGGTGGGCGTGACCCTGCGGGTGCCTTCCGCCGGACGGACCAGTGCCGTCAAGTCCAGCATGTGCCAGGCCTGCTTCACGGGGCATGCCTCGTCCGGGGTGAGCCTGTTCGTCGCCACGCTGGCCGGGGCCGCGGGACGGGAGGGGAACACCGTGGGCACGTACCTCTGTGCGGATCTCGCCTGCTCGCTGTACATCCGCGGCCGGAAGCAGCCCAAGCTGCGCGGCGGACTGCACGAGGAGACGCTCGGCCTCGACGAGCGAATCGCCCGCACGGTCGACAATCTCACGGCCTTCACCGAGAAGGTGCTGGGGCTGCGCTGAGCCGGGTCAGCCGCGGGAATCCAGGACCTGCTCGATGGTGTCGGCCTCCCCGGCCGGCTTGTCGGGGCGGTGGCGCAGCACACGCGCGAAGCGCAGTGTGACGCCGGCCGGGTAGCGCGGGGAGCGCTGCACTCCGTCGTACGCGATCTCGACGACGAGTTCGGGGCGGACCGTCACCGTGAACCCGTCGTCTCCGGTTGCCAGTTCACGCAGCCGCTCCGTCTGCCAGCGCAGCATCTCGTCGGTGAGGCCCTTGAAGGTCTTGCCGAGCATGACATACGTACCGTCGGCGGCGCGTGCGCCGAGGTGGAGGTTGGAGAGGAGCCCGGTGCGTCTGCCGTGGCCCCATTCGGCGGCCAGGACGACGAGGTCGAGGGTGTGGACGGGCTTGACCTTGAGCCAGGAGCGGCCGCGGCGGCCCGCGACATAGGGCGCGTCGAGCGCCTTGACGAGTACGCCCTCGTGGCCGCGGCGCAGGGTCGCGGTGAAGAACTCCTCGGCCGCGGCGGTCTGCTGGGCGTCCGCCGGGTTCTCGATGAGGGTACGGCGCACGCGCATCGGCTCGGGTACGAGGCGGGCGAGAACGGTGTGCCGTTCGGTGCCCGGGAGGTCGAGGGTCGGCTCCCCGTCGGCGGCGAGCACGTCGAAGAAGACGGGCGAGAGAGGGAGCGTGGCCCGGGCCGCGTCCACGTCGACGCGAGAGCCGACGCGGGAGGCGATGTCCTGGAAGGACACGGGGCGTCCGGCCGCGTCCAGGGCGATCACCTCGCCGTCCAGAATGAACTGATCGCCCGTCATCTGCCGTGCCGCGTCGGTGACTTCGGGGAGGCGGTCGGTGATGTCGTCCAGGGACCGGGTGTAGATCCGGATGTCGTCGCCGCGGCGGTGCAGCTGGATGCGGATGCCGTCCAGTTTCTCCTCGACTGCGCAGGGGGCGTCGAGGGCCTGGGCCGCTTCGGTGACCGTCTTCGCGGTGTGGGCGAGCATGGGCAGTACGGGGGTGCCGACGCGGAGTCGGAACTGCTGGAGCGCGGACGGCCCTTCGGCGAGCAGGGCGCGGGCGACGCGGGGCAGCGAGCCGTCGAGCATGACGGCACGGCGTACGTCCGTGGCGGGTGCCCCGGCGGCTTTCGCGACGGCCTCCAGGGCGATCGCGTCGAGTGCGCCCTGGCGTACTTCGCCTATCAGCAGCCGCCTGAGGAACTCCTGCTCCTCGGCGGTAGCGGCGGCCATGAGTTCGTGGACGAGGCGCTTGCGCTCGCCCTGGGAGCCGGGACCGGTGACCCCGGCGAGCGCGGTGAGCGCGGTGTCGGTGACGGAGACGGTGAGGGTGGGGGTGGCCGCGGGCGGGGTCGGTTCTCTGAGGACACTCCAGCCGATGCCGATGCGGCCCTGAGGGAGGCGGCCGGCGAGATAGGCGATGACGAGGGCGACGTCCTCGGGGCGGGTGTCGGCGAAGAGCTCGGCGAGCGCGGCGGTCTTCCGCGAGCGGGCGGAGGTGGCGGCGACATCTCGTGACGTGCCGGCGAGCCGGGCCAGAAGCATGGAGCCATGGTGCCTCGCGGGGGCGGGGGGCGCACGCGGGGTGCCCGGTGCGGTGTCGTGGGGTGACGGTGCGCGAGGTCCGTGGGGCGCGGCGCACCCCGACGCCCGGCACCGAACCCCCTCACCCCACGAACAGCCCTTCCAGATACCCGTCCAGCAAGCCCAGCGCCCGCTCCGCCCCCTGCACCCCCAGCAGCGTGTACGCCGTCAACCCGTCCACCAGGCTGATCAGCCGCATCGCCTCGTCATCCGCATCCCGGCCCGCCACCATCTCCCCCCGCTCCATCGCCTCTCTCAGCAGCCCCGCCAAGAACTCGGCCAGCCTCGGGATCCCCTCCTGCGCCTCCGCGCGCAGCCGGTCGTCGTGGACCGCGCGTGCGAAGTACGCCGCGCCCACCAGCGCCCCCACCCGGCTCTTCTCGTCCAGCGGCAGCATCCCCGCCAGGCATTCGCGCAGCACCGTCCGCGGTGGCGGCTCGCCGCCCAGGTCCGCGGCCACGGCCGACACGCGCTCCCGGATCCGCCGGTCCGCCAGGGCATTGATGTGCCGCAGGGCGAAGAGCAGCATCTCGTCCTTCGTACGGAAGTAGTGCTGCAGCCTGCCCAGCGAGATGTCCGCCTCCGCGGCCACGTCCCGCAGGCTCACCCCGTCGAGCCCCCGCGTGCTCGCGATCCTCCAGAGCGCCTCGGAGATCTCCAGGCGTCTGACCTCGTGGTCGACCTTCTTCGGCACCGGCAACCCACCTCCCTTTTACAAGTCACTTGTACCGTTGTAACGTATCGCCATCCAATACAGTTGACTTGGAAAGCGGTGACCGCCGACATGTCCTTCCACGCCGCCCCCCGCCTGCGGCCGCCCCGGCACCGGGTCGACCCCGAGCCCGGCGCTGGTGGACCGTTCAGGCGCTCATGGTCGTGAGCGGACCGATGCTCCTTACGGCGTTCACCTTCGCCCTGCTCTCCGCGTTGTTCTTCGCCGAAGCGCTCCCCTGGCTCGGCCCCCTTCTTCTCCTCACTCTCGTACTGCCGGCACTTGACCACGCGCTCGGTCAGCATCGAACGCGCCCGGCTGCGCGGAGTACTGCTCCGTGAGCCGCTGCTGTTGCGCGCCGGCGGCGGGGCGAGCGCGGCTGCGGTTGCCGGCGGGCTCGGGAACCGGGAGGAGGCCCGCGCGCGCAGCGTCCTGCTCCCGCCCGCGCCCCGCGACGAGGCGCTGCGCGTGGCCGCAGGTGCGCTGCGTACGCCACGACTCCCCCTCGTACCAGTTGAGTTGGAGCGACATGCCCGCGTCGCCCTGCGGCGCCGGATGATGCGCGGGATGCTTCTCTTCGTTCTCCCGGTGACGGCCGCGCTGCTGATTCTCGGCGCGCTGCTGACACCCGTACTGCTGCACTGCGCGTGGATCTTCGCGCTGGTGGCGACGCCCGTGGTGTGGCTGCTGGCCCGGGACGCGTACCGCAGTCTCGGCCATGCGCTGCACGGCCCGCATCTCCTCGTCCGCGCCGGTACGTTCAGCCGCGACACACTCGCCCTGGAGCGTGACGCGATCGCCGCCTGGACCTTCTCCAGCTCGCCCTTCGCCCGGCGGGCCGGGCTCGTGACGATCACCGCGGCGGTGGCAGCGGGCGAACACGGCTACCACATACGGGACTTCGCGGCGGACCGGGCGCCCGCGTTCGCCACCGTGACAGCCCCCAGCATCCTGGACGAGTTCCTCGATCGCGGCTCACGCCCGAAGCATCCGTAGCGGCGAAGCATCCGTAACGGCCGGGTACAGTCTCCCCGCGCTTCACACAACTCCCCTAATCTTCCGTCGTCTTGACCGAAGCGACGTAAAGACAGGGGACCCATGGGGAAGTTCTCGCGCGCTGCCGCGACCACCACAGTCGCGGCCGGGCTGCTCGCCGCCGCGCCCGGTTCGGCGGACCCCGGGCAGCTGCCCTACTCCTCCGCCACCTGGGTGGGCGTCCACAACGCCTACGAGAAGGGGAAGTACACGTACTTCGCGGACGCCCTCGACTCCGGCGCGGGAATGCTCGAACTCGACGTCTGGACCAATGCGTTCGGCCGGTCGTGGCGGGTGTCGCACAGCAACCCCGTCGGCAACGACAACAACTGCGAGAACGCCGCGAACCCCGCCCAGCTGCGCACCAAGTCCCGCAACCAGGATCTCGGCGGCTGCCTCGCGGACATGAAGGCCTGGCACGACGCCCACCCCGGCCACCGGCCCATCCTCATCAAGGTCGAGATGAAGGACGGCTTCCAGCGCAAGTACGGACGCGGTCCCGCCGCGCTGGACGCGCTGCTCTCGGCCAGACTGGGCGACGCGCTGTACCGCCCGGCGGACCTGGCGGGCGGGCAACCGAATCTCGACACGGCCGCCCGGACGAACGGCTGGCCCGCGCGTTCGGCGCTCGCGGGCAAGTTCGTGATCGAGCTCATCCCGGGGACGGTCGAGAAGGGCAACCCGCTCGACACGCTGTGGACCGACCGGGAGTACGCCATGTATCTGCGTGATCTCGCGGCGGCGGGCCGGCTGCGCGAGGCGGGCGCGTTCCCCGCGGTCCACGGCGCGACAGCGGGCGACCCCCGCACACGGTACGCGGACGCCGGCATCCGTCCCTGGTTCGTCCTCTTCGACGGTGATGCCGGCGCCTACGCGGGCGGTTCCATCGACACGTCCTGGTACGACCGGAACCACTACCTCGTCGTCATGACCGATGCGGCGGGTGTCGCGCCCGCGATCGACGGTACGAACCCGACGGAGACTCAGGCCCGTGACCGCGTCGGGCTGTTGGCGGGACGCAGTGCGAGCGTGGTCTCGGCCGACTGGTATCCGCTGCCTGCCGTGCTGGCGACGGTGGTGCCACGAGGCGCCGGTCAGTAGCGAAAACGCAATAACTCACGACACAGAAGTCACAGGGGTTACACAGAGCACACCCAATGGTTTACCTTTCATTCACATGTGGATGAGCGCCACGGGCGCGCACCCCGTGCCGCCCCGGCCGGAACCCCCCGTCCAGCCGGGGCACTTCTTTGCCGCCATGGCGCCGGCGTTTTGCGCCTTGCGGAGCACCTGGAGATCCCCGTACGGGAGCGCAACGCCCTGCTGACGGCGGCGGGTTACGCGCCTCGCTACGCCGAGACCTCGATCGAGGACCCCGCGATGGGGGCGCTGCGCGAGGGGATCAGACTGCGAGAGGTACCTGCTCACCCTCTACCGGGTTCCGGTAATGGGTCCAGATCTGGTTCAGCTCGTGCTGGTAGTACAGCGGGTACAAACCAACAAAGATCAAGAGAATGACTCCGATCCAGGGGTTGCAGGTGGGCTGCATCCCCGCCGACTGCTGCATCCGGCCAATGCGCTGACCAGTGTTGTAGACCGAAACGAAGGGGGGAACGATCACCACCCAGCCAATGGTGATTGCCAGCACGGCCAGCACCGGGTCGACGTCGATTCGCTGGTCAAAATCCCGGGCCTCGCGATTCACCTTGTAGTACCAGACGAGGTGGTAGATGCCCAGCGTGATCAGCGGCCAGATCAGCCCGACGAGGAAAATGTTACGAATCTTGCCGGCGTTACCCGACATGAAGCACCTCCCAATCCGGTGGATGCGATTACCGCAAGGAACGCGCCGAGGACCCCGAAGGCAGCTGAAGTCCGCGCCATCCCATCGATCGCTCTTCATCGGCACACGAGGCTTGCGGAACCGATCCCGCAGACGAGAAATATTCGTGGGACGAGGTCTGATCCCTCCATGTCCAGTGCACCACCACCCATCGGAATGCGCACGCCAGCGGGGGTTGGTGCGAGGTAACACCCCAGTGCGGGCTGCCTTCGGCAGGCGCGCTCGTAGCAGGCGGACGGCGCTCGGGCAACGGGGTGTGCGCCGTTGACGGCGGGCTGCGCTATGGGTGGCCTCACCATTTCGGGGGCGTGGGGTGGTTTCTAGCGTGACCGGCACCTCGGTATGCCTGCGGGAGGTCCTTGATGCCGTTGCCCATATCCCTGCCCCATCCGGTCAGGTTCCTCGGTTCCTTGCTCGCCCTGCTCCTTGCCACCTTGTGGCTCGCGCCGGCGCCCGCCGGGCACGCGGCCGCAGTGGACACGCCCGCGCCGCACGCGGCCGCAGTGCCGCTGGAGCGAGTGAGCGACTTCGGCGCCAATCCCGGCGCTCTGAACATGCATGTGTACCGGCCGGCGGGCCTGCCCGCGCATCCCGCGGTCGTCGTCGCGCTGCACGGCTGCACGCAGAGCGCCCAGGTCTACGCCGACAACTCCGGGCTGACCGCCTTCGCCGACCGGCACGGCTTCCTGCTGGTCTTCGCCGAGACGACGTCCGCGAACAACTTCGGCACGTGCTTCAACTGGTTCCAGCCGATCGACAACCGGCGCGGCCAGGGCGAGGCCGCGTCGATCCGGCAGATGGTCGCTCATGCGGAGAGTGCGTACGGTGCCGACGCGGCCCGTACGTACATCACGGGGCTCTCCGCCGGAGGAGGGATGACCTCGGCGATGCTCGCGGCCTACCCGGACGTGTTCGAGGCGGGCGCGGTGGTCGCCGGGCTGCCGTACGACTGCACCAAGGACACAGGGCCCTTCGTCTGTATGGACCCCGGGGTCGACCGGACGCCCTCGGTGTGGGCGCAGCGGGTGCGCGACGCCTATCCGGGGTACTCGGGGCCCTGGCCGCGGGTGGCGATCTGGCACGGCGACAAGGATTCGAAGGTCGTCCCGAGGAACGCCGACGAGCTGCGGGACCAGTGGACCGCTGTGCACGGGGTGGACCAGAGTCCGGACCGTACGTCCACGATCGGGCCCAACCAGACGCGCCGGGAGCAGTATCTGGCGGCGGACGGCAGGGTCGTCGTCGAGGTCGACCGGGTGCCCGCGATCGGTCATGGCACGCCGGTGGACCCCGGCAGCGGGTCCGAGCAGTGCGGACAGACCGGCACCGCGAACTTCATCGACTCGATCTGCTCCAGCTACTGGATCACCGCCTTCTTCGGCCTTGACGCGTCGGCGACGGCTGCCGGCGCCGAGGTTGCCGGGGCCGGGCCGGCGAGGGCTGCCGGCGCCAAGGTTGCCGGGGCCGGGCCCAAGGCTGCCGGGGCGGCCACCGGGACCGGGCACTGCCGGCGGATCGACCGACTGCGCGTGCCCGGCGCCGAGCGTCAAGTCGTCGCCTGCCTCGGCGAGTTGACGACGGCGGGGACGGTCGCCTCCGGACACACGGATCAGGCCGACTGGGCCGGGCTCACCCCGGCCGGCCTTGCCACGCCCAGTGGCGTGCCCGGCATCCAGATCGACGGCTATTTCCCCGACGCTTCGACCACCAACACCAACCACGGCTGGCATCACGACGCGCAGTTCGTCGTCCGGCTGCCCGACCGCTGGAACGGCGGGCTTGTCGTCGCGGGCTCCCCCGGCGTGCGCGAGCAGTACGCCAACGACCGGGCCATCGGCGACTGGGTCCTCTCCCGTGGCTATGCGTTCGCCGCCACCGACAAGGGGAACACCGGCGCGGGGTTCTACCGCGACGGCGCCGCGCCCGGTGAGGCGATCGCCGAATGGAACGACCGGGTGACCGAGTTGACCAGGGCCGCCCGTGCGGTCGTCGCCCAGCGCTACCACCGCCCGCCGTCCCGCACCCTCGCCACCGGCATGTCCAACGGCGGCTATCTGGTGCGCTGGCAGCTGGAGAACCACCCCGAGCTCTATGACGGCGGCGTCGACTGGGAAGGGACACTCTGGCGTGCGAGCGGGCCGAATCTGCTCACCTTCCTGCCGTCCGTGCTGCGCCACTATCCGGTCTACGCCGCCGGCGGACCCGGCGCGGACGAGGCGCACCGTGCGATGCTCGCCGCCGGATATCCGGCGGGGTCGGAGTTCCTGTGGCCCTTCCACCATCAGTACTACTGGGATCTGACGCAGCGGATCTACCGCGAGGAGCTGGACCCGGCCTACGACGGGCCGACCGAGGCGGGGACTCCGTACTGCGCACCGGGCACACCCGCCTGCGACGCGGACTACGACTACGCCTCCCGGCCGCCGCGGGTGCACCGGGCCGTCGCATCGATCGGGCTGACCGGCCGGATCGGCAAGCCGCTGATCACCCTGCACGGCACCCTTGATGTGCTGCTGCCCATCACGCGCGACTCCGATGTGTACGCCCGCATGGTGCGCGACGCGGGCCGCGGCGGGCTGTTCCGCTACTACCGCGTCGACGGGGGCACACATGTCGACTCGCTGTACGACGCCTTCCCGGACCGGTTGCGGCCGTTGACCCCCTGCCACCGCTCCGCGTTCAGGGCGCTGGAGACATGGATCGGCCGGGGCAGCGAGCCTCCGCCCAGTCACACCCTGGCCCGCCCGGCTGAGGCCGGTCCCGGAGCCCTGCTCGCCGACTGTCCGATCGGCGGCACAAAAACCCGGTCCTGAGCAATCCCCTGCGGTACGGGCACCGAATAACAGCCGTGTGGCGGCGCGCCGGACGGCGGTGTGCCGGATCCGGCTGTGGGGGCACAGGTGCGAGCGACCGTACGGGTACGTGTACTGGCGGTGGACGGGCCGCAGGTGTGGGTCGCCGTGAGCGGCAGGCTCTCCACGACCACCGCTCCGGCGCTCGCGCAGGCGTTGCTCCTGCGCGAGGCCGAGGGGTTCACCGCGTTCTTTGTGGACGTCAGCACGCTCACCGACGACCGGGAGCTGACAGCCGACGAGATACGGGAGGTGTTCCCGTGCGACCGGAGGCTGGCGTTCCACCTCATCGGCTCCGCCGATGACCTTCGACTGCAACCCGGGCGCGATCCTCGCTTCGTCTTCCATCCCGGGCCGGCTTCGGCGTGGTCCGTCTGGGTGCACGGCTCCTCGACGAAGGGCGGGAAAGCGGGCTGCCCGTCGTCCACGCGCACCAGAAGCCGCAGGAGTTCCCTCGGCAGCATCACCTGAACGTGGCCGGTGGCCACGGCGAACGCCGCCGTGGCCACCGGCCCGCTTCAGGCAGTCGGCGGCACGCGCCCGGGGCGGCCGGAGCCGCGAGTGATCGAGTGTCCCGCGATGGCCGCGAGCGCCCCGAGCAGTCCCCCGGCCACGGTCCAGATCCAGCGGTCGGACCACCAGCCGGACGCCCAGCCGCCGTCCGGCTCGCTGAGGGAGGCTGCCTGCTTCGGCGCGCTCCCCTCGTCGTCCTTCGTCGTGGCACCGGCCACCAGCGGGGCGGCGAGCGATCCGTCGCCCGCGTACGCGCCGCCCGCGTCGGCCGACGTGGCCTCGACCTCGGCGCGCACCGGCAGACCGAGGTCCTCCTTCGGAAGCCCGGTGACCGTCAGGCGTACGTAGTAGCTGCCGGGCAGCGGGTCGTCGTCCCACGGCTCCGCCCAGGAACGCACCGTACGCAGCGTGCAGGACAGCTCGACCGTCGCCGCGTCCTCGGCCGCGCCCTTGGTCTGCATGCCGTACACGCAGGACTGGCGGCGGCGCAGCCCGTCGTACACATCGAGCTGCCAGGTGGACCCGCCGTGCCGGTCGGCGGACTCGGGCAGGGTGACCGTGGCTTTCACCGTGGTCCGCTGCCCGGCGTCGGCGGGGAAGACCCAGTACAGGTAGTCACCGGCTGATGCCGTGGCTGTCGCCTTCTGGCCCTGCTCGATCGCGGTGGCGTTACGGAAGCCGGTGCCCGCCTCGGTCGGGCCGGCCGCGCTCTTGCTCGGGGTCGGCGACGGGTCGTCCGCCGCGGCGGCGCCCGCGGTGGAGAACAGGGCGGTGGCGGCCAGCAGAGCGGTCGTCAGTGCGCGTGCGGTACGCATCAGTTGGTCCTCCAGACGGCGATACGCCAGCGCGAGATCCAGCCCCACAGCAGTCCGGCCACCAGACCGGTGAGCACGAGGGCGGCGAGGAGCCACCAGCCACGGCCGAGGCCGAAGGAGGCGACGTCCGAGGCCTCGTCGGGCGCGTCCACCAGGTCGACCGTGAGCTCGACGGGCAGCCCGGGCTCGGTCTTCACGGACGGCGGCGCCGAGAAGGAGTTGCTGACCTGCAGACAGACGGTCTCCGCCGCGGGTTTGACCTCGTCGGCGTCGTCGAGCCGGGCCTTGGGATAGCGCAGCCCGGCGGAGATCACATCGGTGCGCCCGTTACCGGCCTCCGAGCCGCGGACGATTTCCCGGCCGTGTACGGTCACGGCCCGCAGCAGTACGCCGTAGTCGTTGTTGACGGCCCGGTCGGCGGCGACGCTGACAGAAGCGCGCAGCTCCTGCCCGGGCAGGACGTCGACGCGATACCAGCGGTGCTGGTCGAACGTCTCGCGGTCGCTGTAGAGGCCCGGCTTCAGCTGCGGGGCCTTTGCGCACTCCTTCGCGCCCTCGGTCGCCACCGGGGTGACGACCGGTTCGGCGGCGCGGTCCACCAACTGGCCCACCCGGTCGGAGAGTTCGTCGGTGTGCTGCACCGAGGTGTAGGTGCCGCCGGTGGCCTCGGCGATGCAGCTGAGCTGGTCACGGGTCTTGGCGTCCGGGACCAGGCCCAGGGTGTCGATGACAAGGTGAATCCCCTTGGCGGCGATGTCGCGTGCCACCACGCACGGGTCGAGCGGGGCACAGGTGTCCTCGCCGTCCGTGATAAGCACGATCCGCCGGGTCGCTTCGCCGCCTTCGAGGTCGTCGGCGGCGCCGAGCAGCGCGGGTCCGATCGGCGTCCAGCCGGTGGGGGCGAGGGTCGCGACGGCGGTCTTCGCCTCGGTCCGGTCGAGGGGTCCGACGGGGTAGAGCTGCTTGGTGTCCTTGCACCCGAGCTTCTTGTCCTTGCCCGGGTAGTCGGCCCCGAGCGTGCGTATGCCGAGCTGCACTTCCTGCGGGACCGCGTCCAGTACCTCGTTGAATGCCTGTTTCGCAGCCGCCATCCGGGTCTTGCCGTCGATGTCGCGGGCCCGCATGGAGCCGCTGACGTCGAGCACCAGCTCGACCTTGGGGGATGCCTTGGCCACCGGTTCGCCGGCGGCGGCGCCTGCCGGGAAGAGCCCGGCAGCCAGGGCGGCGAGCAGGCCGCACACCCCGGCCGCCAGCCGTTTTCTTGTGATCATCGCTGGATGGTATTGATGATCGCCCGGCGATCCAAAACGGGTCGGCGGCACGGGGGTTGCGGGCAGGTCACCCGCACCCGGGGGGTGCGGCTCAGGCTGCCCCGTCGTCGGCCGCCCCACGACGGTCGCCGGCTGTCGGTGGGACGGCGTCGGCGTCGGTCTCGGCGCCGCGGGCCGGGTCGTCCGGCTCCGTGGAACGCGCTGCTTCTGCGCGGAGCATGGCGTTGAGTGCTGCGAAGGGGTCGATGGGCATGGCTGTGCACCTCGCGGTGTGATGTGGCTGATGGGGCTCGGCTAGGCCTGAGGCCGGGCTCATCAGCAGCGCAGGACCACACAGCGCACGGCGTGCATCGGCAGCGGGAGTTGTGCCTGCCGGCTCGGGCCGGGGCGGTACGGGGCGGGCCGGCCCGGATCCGAACGCACCCCGGACCGGGTGGCCGGTGCGACGGGGCGTGCAGCGGGGCACGCCCGGCCCGTGGCTTCGGTGGCCGCCTCCTCCGGCTGGCCGGCACTCGCCGGGTCGGCCGGGGCGGAGGCGGGGGTCCGGATCTCACCGGCTGCGGCCGCGGCCGCGGCGGATCCGAAGGACGTGCCGAGCAGCGCCAGAAGCACCAGCAGGACGACCGCGGCGGCCCGGCGCGCGGCGGCGCCTGCCGCTGCCTCGAGGCTCTGGGGCTGCTTCATGGGGGCGACCTCCTGGACATGCCTAACTGCCCAGGAGACGCCAGGTTCTGCCGCGCTCCGGCCGAGATCCGCTCTACCGGGGTACGCGCATTACGCCGAATTCACCGCCGTGTGCGGAGTGATCACGGTGACGCCCGTCCCGGACGCCGCGCCGAGAGCGACCAGCGCCGCGGGCACCTCGTCGAGCCCGATCCGGGTGGTCACCAGCAGGTCGGGGCGGAGTGCGCCGGAGGCGACCATCGCCATCATCCGGGGGTAGTCGTGCGCGGCCATGCCATGGCTGCCGAGGATCTCCAGCTCCAGCGGGACGACCCGGTCCATCGGCAGATGGACGCCGTCGGGCAACAGGCCGACCTGCACATGGCGGCCCTGACGGCGCAGGCTCTGTACCGAGTTCACACAGGTCACGGGCGCGCCCAGGGTGTCGAGCGAGAGCTGGGCGCCGCCGCCGGTCGCCTCGTGGACCGCGTCGGCGACACCTCCCTCGACTGCCGAGGCATCCACGCAGACCTCGGCCCCGAGTGTCCTGGCCAGCTCCAGCGCGCCGGCCGAGACATCGACAGCGACGACCCTGGCCCCGCACGCCGCGGCGATCATCACCGCGGACAGGCCCACTCCCCCGCATCCGTGCACGGCGACCCACTCTCCCGGCGCCACCCTGCCCTGTGCCACGACGGCGCGGAAGGCAGTCGCGAACCGGCAGCCGAGGCTTGCGGCGGTGGCGAACGACATCGACTCGGGAAGGGCCACCAGATTGACGTCGGCGTGATGGACGGGGACGTATTCGGCGAAGGATCCCCAGTGCGTGAAGCCGGGCTGCTCCTGGCGCTCACAGACCTGCTGGGCACCGCGCGCGCAGGCCGCGCACCGTCCGCAGGCGCAGATGAACGGCACGGTGACCCTCTCGCCCGGCCGCCAGTTGGCGACGTCGTCGCCCACCGACTCGATCACTCCGGCCAGCTCGTGCCCGGGGACGTGCGGGAGGGTGATGCCTCTGTCGTGGCCCATCCAGCCGTGCCAGTCGCTGCGGCACAGCCCCGTCGCCTCGACCCTGATCACCGCGCCGCCGCGGAACGGTACGGGGTCCGGCGCCTCGCGTACCTCCAGCGGCTTCCCGAACTCTTCGAACACCACAGCGCGCAAGGGCACACTCCCTGGTCCGGCGGATCTTCCCTCGCCTCTACCGGCTCAACATAACCGGAAGGACAGCTTCTACGGCAGCCCCTGACCTGGCCCGTCCGGCCCGAGCGGCACCTGCGGTCCTTCGCACTCCCGAAGCCAGCGCCGCAGCACGCGGTGCACCCGCTCGGACCCCGTCAGGCCCTTGCCGCCGGAGTCCGGCGCGGACAGGTCGAGCGGCGACAGCAGGAAGGGCTGGGACTGTTCGCCGCCGAGCCCGCCGTGCGAACCGATCTGCTCCTCGAAGGCGTGCACCGTGCCCGCGTCCGGGTCGTACATCGAGTTGACCATGATGTCGGCGACATGCGGGAAGGAGTCGGTGCGTCGTACGGCCTCGGCCGCACCGGGGCCGTAGACCGCCAGCGGGCCGTCGTCATCCAGCGCCGTGACGGGCACCTCGGCACCGCCGGGGCCGAGCACCAGCGAGCCGTGCCGCTCGCTGCGCACGAGCAGGAATCCGATGCCCGGGTGGGACGCGAGCGTACGCAGCAGCGCCGGGTGGCGGCGCTCGATCTGCTCACGGCTCAGGCGCTCCGCCGTGTCGGGGAAGGAGATCAGCGCGAGATTGCCCGAGGCGAGAACGATCGGGTCGGAGCCCCGCTCCGGATGCTCGTCCGCTCCGTCGGCGAGCTGCCGGTGGAGCGCGCTGCGCAGCGCGTCGCCCGCCGCGTCGCGGGCCTCCGCGCCGCTCTTGGAGCGATCCGCCCGGCGCGAGACGGGCAGCCCGCAGCCGGCCCGTACAAGATCCTTGAGAGTGAGTCCGTAGACGCCCTCGAAGGTGTTCCCCGGGCTCTGCCCGTGGTCGGACAGCAGCACGATCCGGTAGTCGCGGGGCGCGTGTTCGGCGACCTTGGCCATCAGCGCGATGGAACGGTCGAGCCGTTCGAGCACCAGCGAGGCGTCCCGGCTGTGCGGTCCCGAGTGGTGCGCCACTTCGTCGTACGCGACAAGGTCGGCGTAGACGGCGGTGCGTCCGGCCAGCATGTCCCCGATCACCGCGGCGACCACCACGTCCCGCTCGACGACGGTCGCGAACGCCCGGATGAAGGGGTAGAGCCCGCCGCGCCCGACCCGGGGCCGGTCGCCACGCAGCCGCGCCCGCGTCGACTGGCCGATCTCGCGGGCGACTTCGGCGATGAACGACACCGCGGTGCGCACGGCGTTGGCGGGGTCGCTGAAGTAGGCGAAGTAGCCCTCCCTGGAGCGGTTGGCCTTACCGCGCCTGGCGGCCATGGACAGCACGAGCGCGAGCTGGTCGGCGCCGCCGCTGAACAGATTGCCGCGGCTGGCGCCGTCGACGGTGAGCAGTCCGCCGTCGCCGGTGCGCTCTATGGCGCGGCGCTGGAGCTCGGCGGCGCTCGCGGGCCGGTTGCTGACCATGACCCGGCCGCTGTCCTTCTCGTACCAACGGAAGGCGGGGACGTCGTGGTTGGTGCCGTGCAGGATGCCGAGCTGGCTCGCGCCGGTCTGGCTGGACCAGTCCGTGCGCCAGGGCGTGAGCCGGTGGGTGGTGCCGATCCAGCCGGCGACGGTGGACATCACACCGTCATCGGCCGCGGCTCGCAGCACCTCGTAACCGACCCCGTCGAGTTGCAGGAAGACCGTGCCCGGGGACTGCGTACGGACGCCGTCCTCGCCGCGCCGCCGTCTGCGGCGGTCGGCGAGCCGGGAGAGCCTGCGCCGGTAGGCGTTGTCGTCGCGTACGGCGAGCGCGGTGGAGGTCGTGGAGGCGACCGCGGACATCACGGCGGCGACGACGACCGCGGTCTCCGGGTCGGCCGCGCCGCGTCCGTCGGGGATCAGCCAGAGCGCGATCAGCAGCAGTGAGCCGTTGAGGAAGAAGACCAACAGGCCGAGCACCAGTGCGGGTACGAGCAGCAGGGCACGTACCACGACCGGCCAGACGAGTGCGGTCAGCAGACCGAAGGCGCCCGCGCCCCAGGCGGCCGTGATGGCGGTCCTGGTGATGCTGTCGCCGTCGTCGGACTGCAGCTGGAAGTCGGGCAGCAGCCCGGCGAGCGCCAGCATCGTCAGCGTGGACACGGCCCACACCACGATCACGCGCAACAGGGCGCTGCCGGCGCTGCGCCACCGCCCTTCGGCCACGCCGTCTCACCTCACTTGGATCTGCCTCCAGCCTGGCACAGGGCCGGGCGCGATCCGGAGGGGGTCTCGGGGGCGCCGCCTGCGGGCGACCCGCTCAGCAGCCGTTGTACCCGGCCGTCGGCATGGAGAGCCTGCGGTGCACATTGGCCTTCATCGCCGCGTCGTAGACGGGCTCGTCGAGGCCTGCGGTCTCCAGCCGTACGCCCCTGCGCCTGCACTCGGCGAGGAAGTCCGGCACGGAGCTCAACGCCCGTTCCAGCACCCGCTCATTGGGGGCGACGAACAGATCCACCCGGCCCGCGTCGACATCGGTCCACAGACCGTAGTGGTCGGCGCGCAGCCCGCAGAAGAGCAGTTCCCGCGTGACCAGATGGCCCCGGTCGGCGGCCCAGCGGGCGCACATCGCGTGCTGGCTGCGGGTGTCCACGAGAAAGGGGGCGCGGTCGAGTTCCTCGAGGGGGATCAGGCAGGCGATCGCCGCCACTCGTAAACCGCCCATGGAAAACGTCCCCCCTGCATTCGCCGTCACCGCGACCCTACTCCGCAACCGGCCCCGGCCCCTTACCGCGTCGGGGGGATCTACGCTCGTAGGGGTAGGCGGAACGAGGAGGCGCTGCGTGCCGGTGGAAGTCACCTGGTGGGGTCATGCCACCTGCACGGTCGAGGACTCCGGCGTGCGGGTGCTGACCGATCCGCTGTTCGTGCGCCGGCTCGCCCATCTGCGCAGGCGGCGCGGTGAGCTGCCGCCGCCCGAGGCCGCCCGCGCCGAGGCGGTCCTCGTCTCCCATCTGCACTCCGACCATCTGCATCTGCCGTCGCTGGCGCGGCTGGCACCCGGCACCCGGCTGGTCGTGCCGCGCGGCGCCGCCCGCTCGGTGCCCGCGCTGAAGCGGCTCACGGGCACGGCCGGGCTGCGGATCACCGAGGTGGGCCCGGGCGACGAAGTCCAGGTGGAGGAGCTGGTGGTGCGGGCGGTGCCCGCGCTGCACGACGGGCGGCGGCTGCCGCTCGGGCCGCACCGCTCGCCCGCGCTCGGCTATGTGATCAGCGGCGAGGCGCGGACGTACTTCGCCGGGGACACCGGTCTTTTCGACTCGATGGCCGACGAGGTCGGCCCTGTCGACGTGGCACTGCTGCCGGTCGGCGGCTGGGGGCCGTATCTCGGACACGGGCATCTGGACGCGGGCCGGGCGGCGCAGGCGCTGGCCTCGCTCGCGCCGCGCGCGGCGGTGCCGGTGCACTACGGCACCTATTGGCCGATCGGGATGGACGGAATCCGGCCGCACGAGTTCTACGCCCCGGGCGATGAGTTCGTACGCAAGGCCGCGCGGCTGGCTCCGCGGGTGGTGGTGCACCGGCTCGGGCACGGCGAGCGCGTCCGCCCGGAGGCTGCCCGGTGAGCGTGAAGCTGTCGGAGGCGCTGGGCCGTCTGTCCGAGGTCGTGGGACGGCTGCCGCCGGAGTCGACGCAGCAGGCCGTCGGCTATCCGTCGCTGTTCTTGCTGGTGGCACTGGGTTCGCTGGTGCCGGTGGTGCCGACGGGGGCGGTGGTGAGCTCCGCCGCGGTGGTGGCCTTCCATCAGACGTCTCCGCTGGCGCTGCTGTTCGTCTTCCTGGTGGCGTCGTTCGCCGCGTTCCTCGGGGATGTGACGCTGTACGGGCTCGGGCGGCGCGGCGTCGGTTCCAAGAACGGCTCGCGCTGGCTTGCGGCGCTGCGCGACCGTTCCGCGCCCGACCGGCTCGAGCAGGCGCGGCGCAGGCTGGACGAGCACGGGGTGATGGTGCTGGTGCTCTCCCGGCTGGTGCCGGCCGGCCGGATTCCGGTGATGCTGGCCTGTCTGCTCGCCAGGATGCCGCTGCGCGCGTTTGTGCGCGGTGACATCCCGGCGTGCCTGGCCTGGGCGGCGACGTATCAGCTGATCGGGATTCTGGGTGGGTCGCTGTTCGACGAGCCGTGGAAGGGCGTGGTCGTCGCGGTGACGCTTGCGGTGGTGATCGGCGGGGCTCCGACGGTGTGGCGGAGAGTCCGGCGCGCCGCCCGGCCGGGGTCGTCCGGCTCAAGCGGTCAGCAGGCGTGAGCCGCCGACCGGCAGGTCCCACAGCTGTTCGCGCGGGCGGCCGGTGCGCTCCCAGGCGGCCCTGACCCGGGTGAGGGGTTCGAGGACCGGCTCGGCGGAGAGCACGAACGTCGCCCAGTGCATCGGTGCCATGTTCCGCGCGCCGAGGTCGTCGAAGGCGCGCACCGCCTCCTCCGGATCGGTGTGCACATCGCTGAGCCACCAGCGCGGGTCGTACGCGCCGATCGGCAGCAGCGCCAGATCGAGGTCGGGATGGCGGCGGCCGATCTCCTTGAACCAGTGGCCGTAGCCGGTGTCGCCGGCGAAGTACACGGACTGGTCGTGCTGGTCGGTGAGCACCCAGCCGCCCCACAGCGAGCGACAGGTGTCGGTGAGGGTGCGCTTGGACCAGTGATGGGCCGGTACGAAGTCGAAGCGGACGCCGCCCAGATCCGCGCCCTCCCACCAGTCGAGTTCCGTCACCCGGGTGAAGCGGCGGCGGCGGAACCAGCGGGCGAGGCCCGCCGGGACGAAGACCGGGGTGTGCCGCGGCAGCCGCTTGAGGGTGGGAGCGTCCAGATGGTCGAAGTGGTTGTGGCTGATGACGACCGCGTCGACGGTCGGCAGATCCTCCCAGCGCACGCCGACAGGGGTGATCCGGGCGGGGGTGCCGAAGATCCGGCGGGACCAGACGGGGTCGGTGAGGACGGTGAGCCCGCCGATGCCCAGCACCCAACTGGCGTGTCCGGCCCAGGTGACAGCGACGGTCGCGGTGTCCACGACGGGCAGCGGTCCCGGTGCGAAGGGCAGCAGCGGAATGTCCCGCAGCCCGTCGGCGCCGGGGCGCACAGCGCCCTCCCTGGCGAGGCGGGCCATGGCCCGTACGCCGGGCAGCGGAGCGGTCAGCCGGTCGGCGAACGACATCGGCCAGCGGCGGATCTCGCCGAGGGGCCGGGTGCGCGAGCGGGGCCGTACGCCGTCTGTCGTGCCCGCCGCTCCCAGATGCGCCGATGCGTACGCCGGAGGAGCCGTTCCCGGCGGCCCTGACGGCTCCGCCCGCTCCGTCTGCGCCGGGTGCACTGTCTGCTCCAGGTGCACTGCCGGTTCGGGGTGCCCTATGTGTTCCGGGTGCCCCGCCTGTGCCGAGTCGGCCGCCTGTCCCGAGTGCTCCGCCTGTCCCGAGTGCTCCGCCTGTTCCGTCTGTTCCGCCATCCGGGGCTCCGATCAACGCAGTTCGTCGAAGGCCGTTTCAAGAATGCTCAACGCCCCCGCCACATGCGGCAATTCCAGAGGTGCCGGTGAGGTGAGCGATTCCTGCTGCTGCTCGGGAGTCGCTCCCAGCAACGGACCGGTGGCCAGCCGCACCCGCAGCGCGCCCAGCTCGTCGCCGAACCGGTGCCCGCCCGGCACGGGTGCCCCGACCCGGTCGGTCAGATACTCCTCGAGCTCCATGGAGTCGGTCACACCCCGCTCGGCGAGGCGGGCGCGCAGCGGCCCGAGGTCCGCGTACAGATGGCGGCCCGCCTGCGGCGGACGGGCGAGCGCGCCGGAGACGAGCACCGCGCGGTGCACGGCGGCCGCCACGCGCGCGTGGAGCGCGGCCGCCTGCTCCATCCTGGCGATGACCGGTCCCGGCTCGTCGAGCGCGTGGGCGGCGGCAGCGGCGACCGGTCCGGCCACCACTGAGCCGAGGGCCGTGAGGATGTCGAGGGTTCTGGCGCGCCGGGCGGCTCCCTCGTCGGTGGGCGGGAAGCGGGCGACGGCGACCGGCCAGGAGGCGGGCATGAGCGCGCCCGACAGATCGCTGATGACGGTCACATCGCCCGGGCACATCTCGGCGGGGCTGAGCAGCACGGTCTCGTGCGGCCTGTGCAGGGTGTCCCGCCAGGTCTCGTCGCTGATGATGTGCAACCCCTCGCCGACGGCGGCTTCGCAGGCCTCGAGGACGGTCTCGGGCGGGGCGACCGTCGCGGTGGGGTCGTCGGCGATGGAGAGCAGCAGCAGCCGGGGCATGCCGCCCTCGGCGCGCACTCTGCGTACGGTCTCGAGCAGGGCATAGGGATCGGGGACGCCGCCGCACTCCGCCGGGGTGGGCACATGGTAGGCGGGCCGCCCGAGCAGCCGGGCCTGCGGAGTCCACCAGGCGGGGCAGGGGCGGGGCATCAACACATCCCCGCCGTACGCGCCGATCAGCGCGAACAGCAGGGGCTGCGCTCCGGACGCCGCCACCAGTTCCTCGGGGTGAGAACGCAGCCCGCGCCGCCACCAGTAGCCGCAGGCCGCCTCGCGCAGCTCGGGGCCGCCGCCGGGCGGCTCGCCCTCCGCCTGTTCCGATGCGGCCGCGAGCACGGCGGCGAGCTCGGGCAGCGCGGGCAGCCCGGACACGGGGGCGGGCGGCCCGTAACGGATGGGGCCGCGGCTTTCCGGAGCCGTCCGCTGCATGCCGTCACCTCCGCTGCTCGCGCCCTCGGACCACTGTCCGGCCGACGAGCCCTGTATGGCCCACGAGCCCTTTATACGGAGGTTTGCGAGAGCCCGCCGCGCGGGAACGGCGGGCGGCCGGTGGTCAGACCACCGTGACCGGGTGCCTGACCACCGCGTCGAAGAGGTAGCCCTGGGTGTTGTGGACCGTGCGCTCGGGCTGGGTATTGCCCGCGCGGTCCGTCGTACGGGCCAGTAGCTCGGCCGGTCCCGTGCGACGCGGGTGCCAGTCCGCCGTCCAGCGGACCCAGCCGTCCCGGCGCGGGGTGTCGCGCAGCCGCGCCCGCTGCCAGTGCGCTCCGCCGTCGGTGGAGATCTCGACATGACCGACCGGGGCCTTTGCCGACCAGGCGCGGCCTGTCAGCCGGTGCCTGACGCCCGCTGCGAGGCTCGCGCCGAGTGGCAGCTCCAGGGCGCTCTTGATGGTCTGGCGGCTGATCGGCGCGCTGCCGCCCGGCGGGTAGGCGGCGCCGAAGAGCCGGTAGAACTCCCTGGTCCAGGGCGAGGACAGCGGTGTCTCGCTGACTTCGATGTCGCCGAGCCACTTGATGGAGGCGATGCCGATCCAGGACGGGACGATCACCCGGACCGGGTAGCCGTGGTCGTACGGGAGGGGCTCGCCGTTCATCTCGTACGCGAGGATCACATCGTCGAGCGCCTTGCCGACCGGCAGTGGGCGGCGCACCCGGCCGTGGTTCACGCCGTTGCTGATGAACTCGTCGTCCAGCCCACGGGGCATCACGTCCACGGCGGACGACGAGATTCCGGCGTGCCGCAGTACGTCGCGCAGCCGCACCCCACGCCAGCGGGCGGCGCCGATCCCGCCGAGCGTCCAGGGGGTACCGGTGACGGTCTCGCCCTGCTGGGTGGCGTAGAAGTTGCGGCCGTTGCCGGCGCATTCGACGACCGCGGTGCGGGTGACGGAGGGCAGCGAGCGGAGGTGGCCGTAGCTGAACTCGACCGGGTGACGGCCGTGCAGTCCGCTGCCCCAGACGGTCAGCATCCAGTCCGACTCGCCGAGCACGGGGGTGGAGGTGTGGTTGCGCACGAAGAAGTGGTCCGCGGGGGTGTGAACCCCGGTGGAACGCAGTGCGGTGAAGTTGGTCTCGGCGTTGGTGCCGCGGATGGTGAACAGCTCGGGCGGCAGCGGCTTGACGATGCCGGGCGCGGCGGGCGCGGGGGCGGCCGCGGCGGGTGTGGGGGCCGCGAGGTGGGCCGCGAGCGGTGCGACGGCGAGCAGCTTCAGCAGGTCACGGCGGTCCAGAGCAGGTGACAACGCAGGTCTCCTCGGCAGAAGGCGGATGCGCGGAATCGGGTCGTCGCTCTCGTCGGTGCCGCCGTCCTTGTCGGCAAGCACACGGTCAACGCGGACGGAGGCAGGGGCACGGACACGACAGCGCGCGGCGCGAAACGGCAGCCTGAGGCGCGCAGTTGTCCCTGTCGACGACCATGTCCGCGATCGTAGGCGCGCCGTGGCAGACCGCGCACCGCCCTACGCCGCGTCGGGCGCGACCGTGGCCGAATGGGTCCCTCCTGCGTGGGCGCGCTCTTCACGGGGTGCTCGCGATCCACGTGCGACGGGCTACGAGGCTCCTGGACCCTCCGCTCTTCGGGTGCGGTAGGTCGCCAGCCCCCACTGCTGATCCACGATCAGCGCCAGTTGGTGGTCGGCGAAGACGGGCAGCAGCCGCTGGATCCGTGCCTTGAGTGCCCGAAGTGTCATGGGAAGGAAAGGGGTTCCCAGGAGCAGTCTCAGTTGGTGGCAGCAGACGGGGGCCTGCGCTCTGGTGATCACGTGGAACAGGAGGCGCTGGCTGGCGGTACCCCCTGCCGACGCACGCGGCACCGGCAGTGGCGGGCAGCGTCTCAGGTCGGCATGGATGCGCCAGGCCAGCTCTGCGGCCGGTATCTGCCGGTCGAGGACATCGAACGCCCCGGCGACGAATGCTGCGACGGCGTCCCGCCCTTCGTGCCGCAGAACGGCGACGGGGGCGATCAAAGACGCGGCCCGGACGAGCCCTGCCAGCCCGTCGGCCTCCGTCGTGGGCGCATCGAGCAGGATCATCCCGGGTCTTCGCTCCAGCATGGAGGCGCAGGCCGACTCGCTTCCCCAACGCACAGCGGGGCCGAGCGCGAGACCCGCGTGCTCCAGTGTGCGGGCCAACGCCGAACTCGGGGTCTGATCAACCGACACGAGGGTCGGCAGGTGTGCGCGGACCGGCGGGGCCGGATGGATGCGCCGTATCGTCTGGGCTTGCATCGCCTAGCGGGCGATGCCGGTGGCGGCGGAGTGGCCGATGTGCAGATTCAATGCGGTGACCAGGCCGATGGAGTGCCTGAACGCAGCGCGCATGGCGCCGGTGCCGGCGGTGATTCCCGCCGCAGCGCTCGGCGAGTGCGAGGCACGTGGTCCGGAGACGGCAATTGGTGTTCCGGTGGTGGGGAAGTTCTCGCACGCGCGCAGGGTCCGGACGCCCCAGTACGCGTCGGCGGGCACCTCGCGTTCCCCGAGCAGGTCGTGTTCGGTGCGGTGGCCGGGAGTCATCGGTGCAGTCCTCCTTGATCCGGGGCAGTGCCGGTGCTGTGCGTGCGGTGCTGCGGGCGGGTCCTGTGCCCGCGGGTCTGCGCCTGCGGACCAGAGGCCGGCGTACTGCGGGGGAACCAAGGGCCAGTCCATGCCCGGGTCAACCTGTCTGGCTGTCTGACAGGTTCTCGGGGCGATCCTGCGGGTCATCAGGAGGCGCTGTCAAGGGCTACGGCGGCGCGATCGCGTCTTCCCAGAAGCGGAAGCCCGTCTTCCGGATCTTGCCGGGCGCCCGATGGATGTCGGCGCCCGTCCCGCGTGGCGGCCGCGTCCACGGGGTACCCGCGATGCATGTCCGACGCTTACGCACACACAAATCCGCAGGTCCGCTCGCGCGTTGCGGTGCTGCTCAGCGGCTGGGACCGGCAGATCCTGCACGCCGTCGCCGCCCGGCACTGGCCCCTCGCCGAGCCGGTGCTGCCACGGCTGAGCCGCAGCGCCAACCACGGGCTGCTCTGGTTCGGCACGGCCGCCGGGATGGTGGCGCTGGGGCGCAGTGTTCGCTCCCGGCGCGCCGCCGTACGGGGTGCGGCCTCGCTGGCGCTCGCCTCCGCCGTCATCAACACCGTCGGCAAGCGCTCGGTGCGCAGGACACGGCCGCTGCTGGATGCGGTGCCGGTGATACGACAGCTGAAGCGGCAGCCGTTCACCACGTCGTTCCCGTCCGGGCACGCGGCCTCGGCGGCTGCCTTCGCCACGGGAGTCGCGCTGGAGTCGAAGCGCTGGGGCGCGGTCGTCGCGCCGGTGGCCGCGTCGGTCGCCTTCTCCCGCGTCTACACGGGCGTGCACTATCCGAGCGATGTGCTGGTGGGCGCGGCGCTGGGCGTGGGTGCGGCCTTCGCGGTACGGGGCATGGTGCCGACGAGGTCTCAGCTGCCCACGCCGGGCCGGCCGCTGGCCGACGCGCCCGCGCTGCCCGGCGGGGAAGGGCTCGTGGTCGTGGTCAACCGGCAGGCGGGCTCGGCGGATTCGGCGGCTCTCGTGCGCGAGGCGATGCCGCTCGCCGAGGTCGTGGAGTGCGCGCCCGACGAGCTGTCGGCCGAGCTGGAGAAGGTGGCGGGCCGCTGCCGGGCGCTGGGCATCCTGGGCGGAGACGGCACGATCAACAGGGCGGCGACCGTCGCGGCCGCGCAAGGGATTCCGTTGGCCGTCTTCCCCGGCGGCACGCTCAACCACTTCGCGTACGACCTGGGCATCGAGTCGGTCCACGACACCTGCCGGGCCGTTGAGGGCGGCGAGGCCGTCCGGGTCGACCTGGGACGTTTCACGCCGGGCCCGGACGGCGCGCGGGAAGGCCACTTCCTGAACACCTTCAGCCTGGGCGTCTATCCGGAGCTGGTTCGCATCCGCGAACACTGGTCGCCGCGGATCGGCGGCTGGCCCGCCGGGGTGCTCGCGGCGGCCCTGGTGCTGCGCGGCGAGCACCCGCTGGAGGCCGAAGTCCAGGGCCGCCGACGCCCGATGTGGCTGCTGTTCGCCGGGAACGGCATCTACCAGCGGGTGGGTCCGACGCCCGGCCACCGGCTGGATCTGGCGGACGGCCTGCTCGATGTCCGGGTGGTGCACGGCGGCCGCTGGCCGGGGCTGCGGCTGCTGGCCGCCGCGCTCGCCGGTCCGCTGAGCCGCTCGCCGGTCCATGCGGCGCAGAAGATGCGGCAGCTGCGGATCTCCGGGCCGGCGCAGGGCACTTTGCTGGCGTATGACGGTGAAGTCGCGGCGGCCCCGCCGGAGTTGGTGGTGGACAAGCAGGTCGAGGCGCTCACGGTGTACCGCCCGCAAGCACTGCTCTGAGCGCTCGCGGGCCGCCGCGAGCTTCCGCGGAAAACCCGATCGACGGGCTGAGGCTGCTTCGCGCACCATGAGCGCATGCAGATTCGCCGCGCACAGACCCATGACGCAGCGGGCATCGCCGCGGTCCACGTACGGTCCTGGCAGGCGGCGTTCGCCGGTCTCGTACCGCAGGACCATCTCGTCGCCCTCGACCCCGCGCGGGAGGCGCTGGTCTGGACGGGCCGGCTCACCGGGCCCCGTGGACCGGCCGTGGGGGTGCTGGTGGCCGAGACTGCCGACGGCATCGTCGCCTTCGCCGGTTTCGCACCGGCCCGTGCCCCCGCCATCGCGGAGATCGGCACGCTGTACGCACTGCCGGAGGTCTGGGGCACGGGAGTCGGCCGCCGCCTGCTGGCGGCAGTCGTGCGGGAGCTCACCGACGCCGGGTACACCCGGGCGACGCTGTGGGTGCTGGAGGCCAACGAACGCGCCAGGCAGTTCTATGAAGCCGCGGGCTGGCGTGCGGACGGCGCCGTCGAGGTGGACACGACGGGCGGCCGTCCGCTGATCAAACTGCGCTATCAGCGACAGCTGCTGTCGGCTTCGGCAGGCACGGGCGCCCGGCCCTGAAGTGCCGGCTGTCCACATGCCAAGACATGGGGTCTCGTCATACGGACTGCGGCGTACCGTTGTCGTACCCGCTTCCGGAAAAGGAGATCGGCCATGTCGAAGGAGACCGCCGTCTACACCCATGGGCACCACGAGTCGGTGCTGCGCTCGCACCGCTGGCGGACCGCCGCCAACTCGGCGGCGTACCTCATCGATGAACTCCGCCCGGGACTGGACGTGTTGGACGTGGGCTGCGGGCCGGGCACCATCACCGCCGATCTCGCCGAGCTGGTCGCGCCGGGGCGGGTGACGGCCGTCGACGCCGCCGAGGACGTACTGCGCCAGGCGCGCGAGACCGCCGCGGAACGCGGCCTGGACACTGTCCGCTTCGCGGTCGCCGACGTCCACGGACTGGACTTCCCCGACGACTCCTTCGACGTCGTCCACGCCCACCAGGTGCTGCAGCACGTCGGCGACCCCGTGCAGGCGCTGCGCGAGATGCGGCGGGTCTGTCGGCCCGGCGGCATCGTCGCGGCACGGGACAGCGACTACGGCGCCTTCGCCTGGTTCCCCGAGGTCGAGGCGCTGCACGAGTGGCAGGAGCTGTACCACCGGGTTGCCCGGGCGAACGGCGGTGAGCCGGACGCCGGTCGCCGGCTGCTGTCCTGGGCGCGCGCCGCGGGCTTCACCGACATCACCGCCACCGCCGCGGCCTGGTGTTTCACCGCGCCGGACGAGCGCGCATGGTGGAGCGGCCTGTGGGCGGACCGTACCACCGCGTCGGCGTACGCGAAGCTCGCGGTCGACGGTGACCATGCCACCGCCGGACAGCTGGCGGCGATCGCCGACGGCTGGCGGGAATGGGGCGCCGAGGACGACGCCTGGTTCATGGTTCCGCACGGCGAAGTGCTCTGCCGCGTGTGAACGTGGAAGGGACTCTCGCCGTCGGCCGACGCGAACTACCCTCGCCCGTATGGAGATCCTCGGAACCACGCTGCGCATCTGCGTCGACGACCTTGAGGCCGCGGCAGCCTTCTACGAACGCCTCACCGGAGCCACCCCCTTGCGCTTCGAGCGCGGCGGGGTCTCGGTGGCCGCCGTCAGCTGCTTTCTGCTGATGAGCGGCCCCGAGTCGGAGCTTGAGGTGCTGCGCAAGGTGACGGCGACGATTGCGGTGAAGGACGTGGACGAGGCGTACACCACGCTCTCCGAGTCCGGCGCGAGGATCCTCGCGGGCCCCGTGCCGACCCCGGTGGGCCGCAATCTGATCGCCGTCCACCCGGACGGCTCGGTCTTCGAGTACGTCGACCGGAAGGCGGCCGAATGACCACGCCGGCGGCCGCTCAGCTCTGAGAGGCCGCCGACTCGTTGCCGTTGCCGTTGCCGTTGCCGGAGAACACGTGTGGACGATCCCGGTCGCGGCGGTGGCGTGTGATGCGGTGGAGCGCTATGCGGCGGAGTGTTGGGCGGCGGACGAGGGCACCGGGGCGGAACATCGACGTGCGGACCGTTGCGTCGCTGCTGTTCGTCCCGCTCTTCCTGCCGTAACTCCTGCTGCCGTTGCCGTTCTGTCTTTCCGAGGAATTGCTCACTCACGCTTGGTCTTCGCCTTCCGTGATGGGCTCGGTGCGGTGTGGCGGCCGCACGATGCTGGTCAGAGTGGACTCGACGCGGGCCAGATGGTGCGTCATGGCTTCCACGGCGTCCTGCTCGGAGTGGTCGACAAGCGCCTCGACGATCGCCCGGTGCTCCCGGTTCGACTGCTCGCGCCGTCCGCCGAGCTCGTTGAGGAACGCGGACTGGCGGGCCAGCGCGTCGCGGATCTCCTCGATGACTCGGCGGAAGACCGGGTTCTGGGCCGCCTGGGCGACGGCGAGGTGGAAGAGGGTGTCCATCGCCACCCACGCGGTGGTGTCGGTCTCCTGCTCCATCCTTTCGAGCAGGTGAGTCAGGTGATCGAGGTCTTCGGGGGTACAACGCGCGGCGGCGTACCCGGCCACCGGGATCTCCACGTGGCGGCGGACCTCAAGGAGGTCGCTCGCCGAGTAGTCACCGAAGGTCGGGTCCTCCACCGGGCCGTTGGAGAGGACGAAGGTGCCCTTGCCGGTACGGGAAACCGTGAGACCCATCGTCTGCAGGGCGCGCAGAGCCTCACGGAGCACGGGTCTGCTCACTTCCAGGCGGCGGCAGAGCTCCGCCTCGGAGGGCAGCTTCTCCCCCACCGCGTAATCGCCCCGCTCGATGGCGCCGCGGAGATGGCTCAGCACCGCTTCCATCGCGCTGATCCGCCGGGGAGCATCGCCAGCTGTCTGGCTGTCTGACAGGTTCACCCGGGGATAGTCGTCCGTACAAGGGAAAACTGTCAAGGGCTGGGGACGAAGTCGCGAGGGAGGGGCGGGGCGAGGCGTCGCCCCGCCCCGCCCCCTCCGGACAGGACCTACGGCGTCCGAGGCCGCATCCGGTAGTCGTACGCGTCGGGCAGCGGCTCGTGGGTGAGCTGCGACCACACCTCGCCGAGGACTTCCGCGCCCTCGCGCAGGTCCGCCACCTCGAAGCCCGCGTCGAAGACTGCGCGGGCTTCGTCCGTGCGGCCCTCGGCGATGAGGAGTTGGGCGTCGAGCAGGCGGAAACGGCCGCGCTGACGGACCGCCGGGCTCAGACGCGAGAAGACCGTGCGGGCGTCAGCGGTGCGGTGGACCGCGAGCAGGGCCTCGACTGCCTCGCGGCCGAGGGCGGCCGTCGCCGATGTCCAGCTCTCGCCGTCGTCCCGGCGCTCCCGGCGGAGGTCGTCGAAGGCCTCCAGATAACGTTCGGCGGCGCGTGCCGCGTTGCCTCCCTCCTGGTCGGCGACGGCGAGACAGCGCAGCAACGGCCAGCGGGACGGGGCGAGTCGGAGGCCGCGCTCCCAGCTGCGTACGGCCTGGGCGAGGTCGCCGGCATGCCACTGGGCAACGCCCAGGTGGTATTCCGTCAGGGGTTCGGCGGGGGCGGTCTCCAGCATGTCGCGCCAGTGTGGAGCTACGAGCGAGGGGCCGGGCGGGACGACCCTGCGGGGCGCGGGGAAGACACCGGTCGTCAACAACTCGCGTCAGGGTGCCTGTTCTTCACCGAGCGTCGACTTGTCGAAGGGCGTGCCGGGCAGTTTGTGTTCCCCGTGCAGCACCTCCAGCGCGCCCCAGCCGGAACCGGTGGCGAGCCGTTCGCCGGGTTCGGTGTCGGCGCAGGGCCGCCAGGCCTCGTACGCCGCGTCCACCGCCGTCCGCGGCAGGGCGTCGGACAGCCGCCCCGCCACCTCGGCGCGGGCCGCGGCCCAGTCGTCGCCGTGCACCGCCGCGGGGTCCGCCGCGAGCGGTCCGTACGACTCCAGCCAGCTGAACTCCCCGCCGCCGTCGAGGCGTACGTGCTCCAGCTGGGTGCGGGCGAGACCTGCCTGGATCTCCGCGTAGCCGCTCGTGCCCGGCTCGGTCAGCCACTCCTGCCAGCGCCGGCCACCGCGCCCCGAACCCCACAGGAACAGCTTGCGGCCACGCAGCACATCGGTCGATGTCTGGACGAGTCCCTGACCGTGCGCGTCCAGCGAGGCGATCCACTTGCGGGCCTCGTCAGGCACCTCGTAGAAGTAGTCGGCGGGGTACTCGCCGCGCAGCGGATATGTACGGTCCGCGCCCTGGAAGTCGGGCACGGGCACCCGCCGCAGGCTGCGCTCGTAGCCGAAGTGCCAGGCTTCTTCGGCCGGTGCGAGGACGCGTGTCGTCCCGTGTTCCTCGACGGCGATGTTGGACCACCAGTAGACCGGCGCGGGCCGCTCGTGCGGATTGCGTATCCGTACGCCGACGTGGAGGAAGTCGGAGTCCGCGGGCAGCCACAGATCCACCTGGAACGGCAGGTCGCGCAGCCGCTCCCACTCCCAGAGCCTGACCATTTCGCCGCCGTCGGGCGCGGGCACGAGCGCGGCGTGCAGCGGTGCGCAGGACAGGGTGGTGTGGCCGGTCGCGCCGATGTTCCACTCGATGCCGCCGGAGTACCAGGCGCCGTTGAGCGCGAAGTCGGCGGGCTGGAACACCGGGTTGCGGTAGAGCAGTTCACGCCCGGTCGGCTTGTGGTGCAGCGAGTGAATACGGCCGCCGAGACCGGGCAGCACGGTGGCCCGCAGCCGGTCATTCTCGATCACGATCGCGTCCAGGCCGGTCTCGGTGCGTTCGCGTCCGTACCCGTCGAGCACTCGCACCGGTAACAGCGTCCGCAGCGGCTCGTACCCGATCTGCCGTGCCATCTCGCGCGGCAGCTCCCGCTTGGCACGCTCGTCGATCGAGTGCATCTCGTCCAGCGGCCGCAGCGCGGGCAGCGGATTCGGTGGTCCCAACGGGGCTGCGGGCAGGGTCAGTACGGTACGCCGCACGGTTGTGGCCAAGGCAACCTCGCATCCTCGCGAACGGCCGCCGACAGCTCCTTCGGCCGACGCCCCTGACGACCATGGAACACGGTGGGCGCCGCTCCGACCAGGGGCTCCGTGGGTCAGTCTTCGGCAAAAGCCGGTCCCGATCAGGTCGAAGGTGCCGGGTGCAGGGGGCAGGCGTCATCTGTCCTCGATGAGCTTGCGGGCGTAGGCGGCGTACGCCTCTGCGGTGAGGGGCGCTGGATCAGCAGCGAGGAGACGACACCGATCGCGAGCAGCACGAGGGCCGCGTACATCGCGTGCTGGTACCCGGCCTCGGTCGGCCCCCTGCGCGTCGCCGCCCGGGGTGATCACTGCGGAGGTGGCATTGTCAGACAAGTCGCGACCGGACGGCCCGTGATCTACGCGCTTAGAACGTCAAGTGCTCGCTACCGTGAATTGCAGAGAAGCCAAAATCGCAGCTCATCTCGGATCCGGTGAACGTTGCCACACTGCGCGGGTTCGCATAGCTTGCTGACAAGTGAGCCGAGGAGGGGTCGTGGCAGTCAGCCGACAGCAGCGCAGACCGGTCGTCGTCCTGTACGAGCGGATCGCCGACGCCATCCACGAAGGCATCTATCCGCCCGGCTCCACGCTGCCTTCGGAGCCCCGGCTCGCGACGGAGCTCGGGGTCAGCAGGCCGGCCCTGCGCGAGGCGCTGCTGCTGCTTCAGGAGGACGGGCTGCTCTCGGTGCGCCGTGGGGTCGGCCGGACCGTCAACGACCGCCCGCCGCGGCGTGGTTACGAGCACGTCCAGCCGCTGGAGGAGCTGCTGTCGACCGGCGCGCCGCTGCGGGTGCGGCCCCTGCTGCGCGCCGTCGAGGAGCCCACCGACTTCACTACGCAGCATCTGCTCGCGCCCGCCAGGGCGGAGCTTCGGTTCTGGGAGTCCGTGCTGACCGGGGAGGGTACGGCGGCGGCGCTCAGCCAGGAGTGGGCGGCGGCCGAGGAGGTCCTGGAGCGGACGCACCCGGCCTTCGCCGAGGCACTGCGGGCCGCCCCCGCACCGGCCACCTCGATGCTCGCGGTGCTGGCCGCGGCTTCTCGCGGGGTGGCGCTGACCGGGCACAGCGGGGTGAGTGCGACGCTGCTCGGCCAGCGTCGCGGCGAACAGCTCGGCCGCGCGGCCGACACCCCTGCGGTGCTGGTCACCCAGGTGGTACGGGTCGGGGAAACGCCGATCATGGCGGCCAAGCACATGCTGCCGACGGGAGCGCCGGCGCTGCCGGTACTCCAGTCGAACTGACGCCGGGGCGGCGCCCCACAGGGCGGGGAGACCGCCGTCACGGCGGCGCCCGCCGGACGTGCCGTACACTCCCGGGATGCACTTGTCTGACATCCTCCGCGCACCCAAGGCGGTCCTGCACGACCACCTGGACGGCGGTCTGCGCCCCGCCACGATCATCGAGCTGGCCCGGGAGTGCGGCTACACCGAGCTGCCCACCGAGGACCCGGCCGAGCTCGCGACCTGGTTCCGCGACGCCGCGGACTCCGGCTCGCTGGAGCGCTATCTGGAGACCTTCGCCCACACCTGCGCGGTGATGCAGACCCGCGAGGCGCTGGAGCGCATCGCCGCGGAGTGCGCCGAGGACCTGGCGGCGGACGGCGTCGTGTACGCCGAGGTGCGGTACGCCCCCGAGCAGCACCTGGAGCGCGGCCTGACCCTCGACGAGGTCGTCGACGCGGTCAACGCGGGCCTCCGCGAGGGCGAGCGCCGCAGCGGCGGCCGGATCACGGTCCGCGCGCTGCTGACCGGTATGCGCCACACCGAGCGCTCGCTGGAGATAGCCGAGCTGACCGTCGCCCACCGCGAGCGCGGGGTGGCCGGCTTCGACATCGCGGGCGGCGAGATCGGCAACCCGCCGGCCCGCCATCTGCCCGCCTTCCAGCATCTGAAGCGGCACAACTGCCACTTCACGATCCACGCGGGCGAGGCCGTTGGCGCCGAGTCCATCCACGAGGCGGTGCAGATCTGCGGCGCCGAGCGCATCGGCCACGGCGCTCGCATCACCGACGACATCACCGTCCACGACGACGGCACGGCCGACCTGGGCCACCTGGCCGCGTACGTACGCGACAACCGCATCGCCCTGGAGGTCTGCCCGACCTCCAACCTCCAGACGGGCGCGGCGAAGGACTACGCCACACACCCCATCGACCTGCTGCGCCGCCTCGGCTTCCACGTCACGCTCAACACGGACAACCGGCTGGTCT
The DNA here is from genome assembly GCF_050936555.1 of Streptomyces sp. CA-135486. Classification (NCBI taxonomy): domain Bacteria; kingdom Bacillati; phylum Actinomycetota; class Actinomycetes; order Kitasatosporales; family Streptomycetaceae; genus Streptomyces; species Streptomyces sp. CA-135486. The sequence goes on along the minus strand of NZ_JBNJMM010000002.1, from coordinate 2,607,926 downwards.
CCGGCACCACCATGAGCCAGGAGTTCCAGCACATGGTGGACGCCTTCGGCTACGGGCCCGAGGTCTTCGAGCAGTTCACGGTCGCAGCGGTCGAGTCGGCGTTCCTGCCGCTCCCGGAACGGCGTCGGCTGATCGATGAGGTGATCCGCCCGGGTTACGCGGCGCTGTCGGCACTCTAGTCAGGGCGCGGACGCGGCGGCTGAACCATGAGGTTCAGCCGCCCGGCCGTGAAGGGGGCACACCCGAGCGGGCATCAGGTGAGTGCGGGCTGGTCGAGCGTCAGCGAGCAGGCGTCGGCGTCCAGCACCGCCGGCACCCCGAGCGGCATGGTCAGCGCGGTCGGCCCGTGTCCGAAGCCGAACTCCTCCACCACCGGCACGCCAAGCCCGCCCAGCCGGTCCTGCAGCACGGCGCGCACCTGCTCGTAGGGGCCGCACTCCACCCACGATCCGAGCGCGATGCCCGCCACTCCCTCCAGCCAGCCGGAGCGCAGCAGTTGGGTGAGGACCCGGTCGAGCCGGTAGTCCTCCTCGCCCACGTCTTCGATCAGCAGCAGACCGCCGCGGGCGGACGGGCGGGACCGCGGGGTGCCCAGGTCCGCGGCGAGCAGGCTCACGCAGCCGCCGAGTGTGATGCCCCTGGCCCCGCCGGAGACCATGGTGCGGGCCGTCTCCAGACCGAGGGTGCGCACCGACTCGGGCTCGAAGAGCGTGGCGCGCAGCGACTCCTGGGTGCGGTCGTCCTTGAGGAACGTGAGCGCGCCGACCATCGGACCGTGCAGCGTGGCCAGCCCCGTCCGGACGGCGAAGGCCTCATGCAGTGCCGTGACATCGCTGTACCCGACGAAGACCTTGGGACCGGCCGCGCGTATCGCGGTCCAGTCGAGCAGATCGACCATGCGCTGTGCGCCGTAGCCGCCGCGGGCGCAGAGCACGGCGGACACCGTCGGGTCGCACCATGCCTCGGTGAGATCCCGGGCGCGGTCCTGGTCGGCCCCCGCGAGATACCAGAACTCGGGGTGCCGGTCCCGGACATGCGGCATCACGACCGGGTCGAGGTTCCAGCCGCGCAGAATCTCCAGGCCCGCTTCGAGCCGGTCCTCCGGGACCGGACCGCTTGGGGCCACGACGGCGACCTTGGCCCCGGCGCGCAGTCGCGCCGGGCGGGTCAAAGGCGCCAGGAGCGGGCGGGTCACTTCTTGAGCTCCAGCAGGGGGATGTCGGGGCGGGTGATACCGAAGGTCTGGGCGTAGAGGGAGAGTTCGGACTCGAGCGCGCGGATCATGGTCTCGGCCCGGCGGAAGCCGTGGCCCTCGCCCTCGAAGGCGATGTACGCGTGCGGAATGCCGCGCCCCGCCATCTGTGCCAGGAACCGCTCGCACTGCACGGGCGGACAGATCACATCGTCGAGGCCCTGGAGCAGCAGGAACGGCGTGGTGATCCGGTCGCTGTGCTGCAGTGGCGAACGCTCGCGGTAGCGTCCGGGGACCTCCGCGAGCGGGCCGATCAGCGACTCCAGATACTGCGACTCGAAGTCATGCGTCTCGTCCGTGGCCCAGCTCTGCAGATCCAGTACGGGATAGATGATGGTGCCGCAGGCGTAGACATCGGTGGTGGTCAGCGATGACGCGGCGGTCCAGCCGCCCGCGCTGCCGCCGCGGATGGCAAGCCGCGCGGGATCGGCCGTGCCCTCGTCGGCCAGGGTCTCGGCGACGGCCGCGCAGTCCTCGACGTCGACGACGCCCCACTGTTCGCGCAGTCTGCCGCGGTACTCCCTGCCGTAGCCGGTGGAACCGCCGTAGTTGACCTCGGCGACGCCGATGCCGCGCGAGGTGAAGTAGGCGATCTCCAGGTCGAGGACGAGCGCGGCGTGACCCGTGGGGCCGCCGTGCGCCCACACCACGAACGGCGGCAGTTCGTCGTCGGGTGCGATCCGGTCGGGGCTGTGCGGCGGGTAGATATGGGCGTGGATCTCGCGGTTGTCGGGGCCGGTGAAGGTGCGGATCTGCGGCTCCGGGTAGTAGACCGGATCCACCGGGTCGTCGTGCGCAGAGCCGATGACCCGGGTCCTGCCGGTGGCGGTGTCGAGCTCCACGACCTCGTACGCACTGCGGGGGCTTGCCGCGACCCCGATCACCCTGTTTCCGTGCCCGGCGAGGGTGGACGCCCACTCGGTCCACGGGCCGGCAGCGTCGACGAGCTCACCGGTCTCGGGGTCGAGTATCCCCAGCGCGGTGGCGCCCTTGCCGTGGATGACGGCGATCAGCCCGTTCGCCAGAGGGTGGAACCACTTGAGGCCGATCTTCCACAGCGGCCCGCCGAACTCCTCCATCCGGCCGGGACAGAGAGCGGTGCGCGGCCCCGGACCCGGCCCGGGCCCCTCCAGCCGGATCCGCTGCAGCTCCCACCAGTTGCCCACGTCGGAGACGAAGAGCAGCGAACCGTCCGGGGCCCAGTCGACCTGGGCGACCGATTCGTCCGTGCCGCCGACGACCGGCCGCACTGCGCCGAACGGGCCGTCCTCCCCCACCTCGCCGAGCATCGCCACCGTGCCGTCCCAGGGCATCTGCGGGTGGTCCCAGGCGATCCAGGCGGCGTGCCGCCCGTCGGGCGAGAGCCGCGGCCCGGTGACAAAGCGGTGCCGGTCGTCCGAGAGCTCCCGCACCGCAGCCCGGTCCCCGGCCGCCGAACCGTCCAGCGGCACGGCCGCGATCACCCGGCGTACATCGGTGGGCGACTCACCGGTGAACTCCTCGAGCACGCACCAGACTTCGCCCCGCTCGAGCTGGAGCTGCGGGTCGACCCAGCGCAGCCCGCCGCCGACAGCCGAGAGCGGGGTGAGCGGTCGCGGGGCGGATTCGGGCGCGTCCGGCTCGTAGGCATACAGCCGCTGGTCGGCGAAGTGCACAAAGACGACGAGCGGACTGCCGTCGGCACGCCGGGCTCCGGCCCAGGGGTGTCCGCCGTACTCGATGACTCTGCTGCGCACATTCCACGGGGCGGGGAGCAGGGACTCCTCCACGCCGTCGGCCCGCCGCCGCATCAGCGCCCGTCTGCCGCCCTCGGTGGGGCGTGGCGCGGTCCACCACACCTCGTCGCCGACCATGCCGAGGAACTCCGGGCGCCCGTCGTGCGAGGCGGCGAGCCTCGCGTCGATCGGGGACGGCCAGGTTCCGTACGCTCCCGTGGGTACCATTGCCGACTCCCCCTATGCGGACCGCAGATAGCGGTCGAGAACCTTGACGCCGAAGTGCAGCGCCTCGACCGGGACGCGCTCGTCGACCCCGTGGAACAGCGCCGCGTAGTCGAAGCCGACGGGCAGCTTCAGCGGCGAGAAGCCGTAGCCCGTGATGCCGAGCCGGGAGAACTGCTTGGCGTCGGTGCCGCCCGGCATGCAGTACGGCACGGCGTGTCCGTCCGGGGCGAAGTGCTCGACGGCCTCCCGCATCTTGGCGTACGTCGAGGAGTCGACGGGTGCCTCGAGTGGCACCTCGCGGTGGTGGAACTCCCACTCGACGTCCGGCCCCGTCAACCGGTCGAGGGTGTCGCGGAACTCGTCCTCGCCGCCGGGCACCATCCGGCCGTCGACATACGCGGTGGCGTGCCCCGGGATCACATTGATCTTGTAACCGGCTTCCAGCATGGTCGGGTTGGCGCTGTTGCGCACGGTCGGTTCGACCAGGGCGGCCGCCGGGCCGAGCTTCGCCATCAGCGATTCCACGTCGAAGTCGGCGGCGTTCACATCGGTCTCGATGCCGTGCAGCACCGCGAGCTCGGCCAGCGCCGCCCGCACGGTCGGGGTGAGCCGCACCGGCCACTGGTGCTCGCCGATCCGGGCGATCGCCCCCGCGAGCCGGCTCACCGCGTTCGACCGGTTGACCTTGGAGCCGTGGCCCGCCCTGCCATGGGCGGTGAGCTTGAGCCAGGCCGTACCGCGCTCTCCGGCGGCGATCGGATAGAGCGCCATCCCGGGTCCGGCGTGGAAGGTGAAGGCCCCGGACTCGCTGATGCCTTCGGTGCACCCGTCGAAGAGGCCGGCGTGCTGGTCGGCGAGGAAGCCCGAGCCGTCGGCCGCGCTGGCTTCCTCGTCCGCGGTGTACGCGATCACGATGTCGCGCCGGGGCCTGATCCCGGCCCGGGCCCAGGCCCGGACGACGGCGAGCATCATCGCGTCCATGTTCTTCATGTCGATCGCGCCGCGCCCCCACACCACGCCTTCGCGGACCTCACCGGAGAAGGGGGGCATGGACCAGTCGGCGGGCTCGGCGGGCACCACGTCCAGATGACCGTGCACGAGCAGGGCGTCGGCGGACGGATCGGTGCCCTCGATCCGTGCGACCACATTGGTGCGCCCCCGGGTGCGCTCCAGCAGAGTGGGTTCGAGGCCGGCGTCGGCCAGCCGCTCGGCGGCATACTCCGCGGCGGGCCGCTCCCGGCAGTCGCCGCTGCCGCGGTTGGTGGTGTCGATCCGGATCAGCTCGGAGGTGAAGGTAACCACCTCGTCGAGCGCCTTGCCGTCGATGGGCGTTGTCACGTCAGCCATACTGCTCCTCCACTGCCGCCGAGACGATCGTCGTGACCGCTTTGAAGGTGCGGATGCCCTCATACATCGTCCCGCTGCTGTACGCGACGCGTCGCTCGCCGCTGCCCGCCACTCCCGGCACAACGGTGGCCGCCGCCGCCAGATGCGCCGCGTCGAACTCCAGCTCCACGGTGAACGGGCCGCCCCGCACCGGCTCCTGACGCCCGGCGAGGGCCATTGCCTCCTTGGCGGCGGCGCGGATGTCGGAGGCGGTACGAGCCGGGGTGCGGCACACCGCCGCATACCGCGAGACATGGTCCTTCACCGCGACCTTGCGGGCCTGCGGAGCATAGCCCTCGGCGTCCACGCAGGTCAGATCGTCACCGGTGACCAGCACCACCGGCACGCCGTACTCCGCGACCACATGGGCGTTGAGCAGGCCCTCGCTCGCCCGCGCGCCGTTCAGCCACACCCCTGTGATCGAGTTGGCGAGGTAGGTGTGGGCGAGCACGCCTTCCGTGCCCGCTCCCGTGTGGTAGCCGACGAAGGCGATGGCGTCGACATCGCCGTGCTGCGCACCCTCCACCATCGACAGCGACTTGTGTCTGCCGGTCAGCATTTCGGCCCGTTCGTCCAGCCGCTCCAGCAGCAGATTGCGCATGCTCGAGTGCGCTTCATTGATGAGCACCTCATCGGCGCCGCCGTCGAAGAAGCCGAGCACCGCCGCGTTCACATCGGAGGTGAACATGGACCGGCAGCGCTCCCACTGGGGGGTGCCGGGCAGCACGTCGGCAGGCCAGGTCACACCGGTGGCGCCTTCCATGTCGGCGCTGATGAGGATCTTCATGCCCGGAACGTTACGCGGGGCCTCCCGCCCCCACCAGCCCTGTGGATAACTTGCGGAAGCGCCCCGCCGCGCCTTGGCGGGCGGCCGGAACAGCGCTTCAGCGCCGCCCGACCACGAACCACCGGGCGGGCAGCTCGATCCGGCTGCCGTCCGCCAGATACTCCGTCTGCGCGAGTGCCGTCTCGCCGCTCGCGAAGATGTCCAGGCCGGCTTCCGCCAGCAGGGCGGGCACCTCCTCGTCCGAGGCGTCCGCGGGTTTCAGCCCGTGTGCGAAGACCCTGCGCAGTTTGGGGGGCGGCCCGTCCGGCTCCTCGGCCGCCCGTCGCAGTACGTCCCTGGACGCCGAGACCAGCTCGACGACGAAGGCGCGCCCGCGCGTGCCCACGAGTTCGGCGACCGCGCCGGCGACCGCCGCCCGGTCCTCCGGCCTGCTCTGGTGAATCACCGCACGCATATAGGCGTGGCAGTCCCCGAGGCGCCGGTGCAGTTCCCTGACCGCTGCCCCGTCCACCAGGCTGAGCTGTTCGAACTCGGCGACCCCGGTGGCGTCGGCGCGGCGTGCGTGCTCTATCGCCGCATGCGAGAGGTCCACGCCGACCGCCTTCGGGAACCGGCCGGCCAGATAGCGGGTCTGTGTCCCGTTGCCGCAGCCCAGATCCACTATGGGCAGCGCGGATTCCGCGTAGGGCAGCAGCAGTTCGGTGTGCGGCTCGGCGGTCAGCGAAGGGTCGGAGTCCCAGATCGCCTCGCCCGGCGCGTCGGTCGTCTCACGCCAGTAGCCTTCCCATGCGTTCCGGTAGTCCTCTGACACATTCATGCGCGCGCTCCCCAGGTCCGGCCCGGATGACGATGACGTACGGATGCGACGCCGGCGTACCGGCGTGCGCCGGTGCATCACGTCAAGATCGGTCTATCGCACGGAAGTTGAGCGTGCAAGGGACCTCATGCGTTCGATTTCACCCTCGGCGTCCGCCGCGCCGCCCACGCGGGAGCGCCTGCTCGAACCAGACGGCCTTGCCGACCGCGCTGCGGCTGCTTCCCCACTCCGTCGCCAGGCGGCTCACCACCCGCAGCCCGCGCCCGAACTCGTCCTCGGGGCTCGCGCTGAGCAGTGTCGGCAACTCGTGATCGTCGTCGCAGACCTCGCACAGCAGCGTGTCGGAACGCACCAGCCGCAGGTCCACATGGCTCCCGTGCGCATGCCGCACCGCGTTCGTCACCAGCTCGCTCACCAAGAGCTCGACGTTCGAGGACAGTTCCGCCAGGCCCCAGACCGCGAGCTGTTCGCGGACCAGCCGCCGGGCCCGCCCCACCTCGTGCGGCTCGGGCGGCAGCCGCCACTCGGCGACGTCCTCGGCCGCGATGCCGTTGAGCCGCGACATCAGCAGGGCCACATCGTCCTTGCGCCCGCCCCGGGTGTTCAGTGCCCGGATGATCGTGTCGCAGGCGTCGTCCATGGCTGCTGCGGGGTGAGCGGCGGACTCGCACAGCGTGGCGAGGCCGACGCCGATGTCTTCGCCGCGCACCTCGACCAGTCCGTCCGTGCACATCACCAGGCGGTCGCCGGGCGCCACAGGCACCCGGGTCGTCTCGAAGGGCACCCCGCCGACGCCGATGGGCGCGCCGGTGGGCAGCTCGAGCAACTCGCTGCGGCCGTCCTCGGCCCGGACCAGCACGGGCGGAATATGGCCCGCGTTGGAGATCTGAAGCTCGGAACGGATCGGGTCGTAGACGGCGTACAGGCAGGTCGCCAGATACTGCTCGCCGAGCCGCCGTGCCAGGTCGTCGAGGTGGCGCAGCAGTTGCGCGGGCGGCAGCTCCATGGCGGCCATGGTCTGTACGGCGGTGCGTAACTGCCCCATCATCGCGGCCGAGTTGAGGCCGTGCCCCATGACGTCACCGACGACGAGGGCGGTGCGCGAGCCGGGCAGTTTGATGGTGTCGAACCAGTCGCCGCCGACCCGGCCGAGCCGGGTGCCCGGCAGATAGCGGGTGGCCGTGTCGCAGCCCGCCATGCGCGGAGCGACCTGCGGCAGCATGCTGTCCTGCAGCGTGTCAGCGACATTCTCCTGGTACGTGTACATGCGGGCGTTGTCGAGGACGAGACCGGCACGGGCGGCGAGTTCGGCGCCGGTCGTGCGGTCCATGTCGTTGAACGCCTCCCGGCCCGGCCGCCGCATCAGCACCATGAAGCCGAGGACGACATTGCGCGCCTTGAGGGGCACGATCAGCATCGAGCGGTGGTTGATGAGGGGCCGCAGATCCCGCTTCTCGAACTGCCCCGAGATGCGGTCGCCCATCTCCTCGCTGATGAACGGGATCAGGACCGGCTCTCCGGTGACCATGCACTGGAAGAACGGCGTGCGCTCGGGAAAGGCGATGGCCTCGCCGACCGGAACGGTGTCGTCCCAGCGGTTGGGTTCGTCGTTGTGCTCGACCCAGACGCGGTGCCAGATGGTCGTCACACCTGGCGGACCGTCCGGGAACCCCTCGCCCGCGAGCACGGCGGCGCGCAGATGCGTCCCGGCGAAGTCCGCGAAGCGGGGCACGGCGGCGCTGGTGACCTCGCGGATGGTCCGGGTCAGATCGAGCGACGTACCGATGCGTCCGCTGACTTCGTTGAGGAATTCGAGCCGCTCGCGCACCGCGGCATACTCGAGATCCTGCTCGAGGTCGGCCGCCTTCACCACCTGCCCGGCCGCCGCGGCCGCCTCGGCGGCCTGCTGCCGCGCAGTGCGCTCGGCGCGCCTGGGCACGCCCCAGTCGGGGGTGACCGGAACCCGGTCGTGATGGCTGAACTCAAGCACCGGATAGCCGAGGTCGAGCACCTGGGAGACGATCCGCGTCGACTCATGGACGCTCATGCTCGGCAGGATCTCGGGGAGCCGGCGCGCCAGTTCGTCGAAGCCGGGAAACTCGGTGAACTCAGTGTGCAGGGCGAATCCGGGCGCGATGCGCTCGACGCTCTCGTCCGCGCTCCTGAACTGCGCGGCGTCCGCGGCCAGTACGAGCAGCCGCTCGTGGCCCGGTCCGATCATGGGGTACGCCCACCACAGCACATCGACCCGGTCACGCCCCTCCTCGGAGAGGCGCGCCCGGCCGGCCGCCGGGTAGGAGGTGAGGCGGTTCAGCGAGGCGTCGAGTCCGGGGCCCAGACCGCCGTAGGCGTCGTACTCCTCGTACTCGCCGTCCCTCGCGAGCGCGCCGGAGATGGGGAGCAATTCGACGACGGGCTGTCCCACCGCCTGTTCCCTGGTGGGGCCGAACAGCCGCCGCGCACCGGTGGACCAGTGCGACACCAGGCCGTCGCCGGCCACGACGACCACGGCAAGCGGAATCCGGCCGACCGCGGCGTACCGCTGCGGCGGTGTCGGCGGAACACCACTGTCCATGGGTGGGAGGCTCCTTCCCCGCCGCCCGAGGCAGCGGCCTTGCCACCACGGTACGGCGCTGTGCACGCCGTGCGCCGGGCAACGGTGAAATGGGTCGTGCGCCCGCGTACATCGACAAGTGGTCAGTCCTCGTGACCCAGTTGGAGGTCGCGCTCGGTTCGTCCGCCGCCGGCGACCTGCAGAACTGTGGCAACCGGCGGGTAACCTGCGGCGATGACGGTGTACTCCCCCGACGACAGGTCGACGAACCGGAACGTGCCGTCGGGTCCGGTGGTGAGAGAGTCCACCACATTGGCTGCCGCGTCGAGCAGCGTGACGCGCGCATCCTCGACCGGCCGTCCGCCCGAAGACCGTACGATGCCGCGCAGCACCGCCCCACCCGCCAGCTCGATGTCCTGCCGGGTCTCGCGCGACGCCTGCACGCTCACCGGGAGCGCGGCGGGACGGAAGGCGGGGGCGCTCGCGGCGAGCGTGTACTCCCCCGCCACCAAATCCGACATCACATAGGCGCCTTCACGGCCGCTGCGGGTGGTCGCGACGACCTCTCCCCGGACGTCGGTGAGGGTGACCGCGGCGTCCCGTACAGGTGCGCCCTCTGCCGTGACGACGGCACCGGCCAGCCGGCCGGCCCCGCCGAGGACCACATCGAGCTCGACGGGACGTTCGCCGACCGTGACCGTGACCGCCTGCGGCTGATGCCCGCCCGCCGCCGCGATCATCACGTACGAGCCGGAGCCGGGCACGCTCAGCGCATACCGCCCGTCCTCGCCGCTCGCGCCGCGTCCCACCTGCTGCCCCTGTACGTCGATGAGGGTGAGGGCGGCGCGCGGGACGATGCTGCCGTCGTGGTGCTGCACGGTGCCGCAGACCGGGACGCCCGAGGTGTACGCGGGCGCTCTGCGGGCCGTGGGCACGGAAGCGGTTTCGGCGGTGAAGGCGTTGTGGGTCACCAGCGGTTTCTCCTTGAGGAAGAAGGCGACGAAGAGGCCGAGCGCAAGCACCGGCACGAGGTAGAGGAAGATCCGCGGCATCGTTTCCGCGTACGCCTGGATGTAGCCGTCGCGCAGCGCGGGTTCCATGGCGTGGAGGAGTTGCGGCGTGATGGAGTCGGGGTCGGGCAGGCCCGCGCCGGCCGGTAGCCGGCCGACGAGCGCGTCGGTGAGCCGGTCGGCGAGGAGCGTGCCGAAGACGGCGGCACCGATGCTGCCGCCGATCTGCCGGAAGTAGTTGTTGGCGCTGGTGGCGATGCCGAGGTCGGTGGGCGGCACCGCGTTCTGTACGGCGAGGATCAGCACCGGCAGGACCAGCCCGATGCCGATGCCGAGCACGCCCTGCCAGATGCTGTGGTCCAGCCGCGGGGTGCCGGCATCGAGACGGGACAGCAGCCACATCCCGACGGCCGAGATCGCGCAGCCGACGACCGGATAGATCTTGTAGCGGCCGGTGCGGCTGATGAGCCGGCCGGAGACGATCGAGGCGCCGACGATGCCGCCCATCATCGGGAGCATCAGCAGCCCCGACTCGGTGGCACTCGCCCCCTCGACCATCTGGAGAAAGGTCGGCAGATAGCCGGCCCCAACGAAGAGCGCGACACCGACGACCGCGCCGACGAGACCGGTGACGTTGAAGATCGAGTCGCGGAACAGCCGCAGCGGGATGATCGGTTCGGGTGCGTAGTACTCGACGACGATGAAGAGCAAGGTGGTTCCGGCCGCGCCGGCCGCGAGTCCCAGGATGACGCGCGAGCCCCATGCGTACTGCGTACCGCCCCAACTGGTCAGCAGTACAAGGAAGGTGGAGGCGGCGGCGAGGAACAGCGCGCCCAGTACGTCGAGTCGGCCCCGGGCGGCGGGCTTCGGAAGCTTCAGCCCGATGGTCACCACCAGCAGGGTCACCAGGCCGAAGGGAACGTTGGAGTAGAAGCACCAGCGCCAGGACGCGTGGTCGGTGAAGAAGCCGCCGAGCAGCGGGCCTGCCACGCTGGCGAGTCCGAAAGCCGCGCCGGTGAGGCCCATGAAGCGGCCGCGCTGCCGGGCCGGGACGATGTCGGCGATGATCGCCTGCACGCCGATCATGAGGCCGCCCGCGCCGATGCCCTGGATGGCACGGAAGGCGATGAGCTCGTCCATCGTGCGCGACCAGCCGGCCAGCGCGGAGCCGATGACGAAGACGACGATCGCGAACTGGAAGACGCCCTTGCGGCCGAAGAGGTCGCCGAGTTTGCCGTAGATCGGCAGGCCGGCGGTGGCGGTGAGGAGATAGGCGGTGATCGCCCAGGGCATCCGGTCCAGGCCCTGGAGTTCGCCGACGATCTTCGGGAGGGCGGTGGCGACGATCATCTGCTCCAGCGCGGCGAGGAGCAGCGCGAGCATCAGACCGGCGAAGACGAGGCGTACGCGGCGCGGGCTGAGCGCGGTGGCCGCGGGGGGCCCGCCACGGCGAGGCGGTGCGGCCGCGGCAGGCACCCCACGGGGAGGTGGTCCGGCCGCGGCCGGAGCCGTCTCCTCGTCCTTCACCAGCGTGATCCCGCCCACGTCACTGCTCCCCTTCGTCGCGCCTGCGCGGGCCCATTTCTCGCATTACGCGACAACTGCGGCAAGCGCGACGAGTTGGGGTGGAAGGCGCGGGTGAGCGGCTTAAGCGCCGGTCGGAGCCCCTACGGCGAAGGACAGCCCCTGTGCGGAAGACCACTCGAAACGGTGAGCGTCACGGCACGGCCGTTGAGCGTCACGGCAACTCCGCGGGGTTGCTTCGGGGTTACTTCTCGACCTCGGCCGCGAGCTTGGCGAGCAGCGCGTCATAGGTACGCCCAAGCCCCTTGGGGGCGAAGGTCTTCTCGAAGAATCCACCGATGCCGCCGGCGCCGTTCCAGACCGTGCTGACGGCGACCTTGGACTTGCCCTCGCCGGCCGGGGTGACGGTCCAGGTGGTGACCATCGAGGAGTTGCGGTCCTTCTCGATCAGCCGGCCCTCCGTCGGCTCGGTCACCTCGAGGACGCAGTCCCGGATGCGCTTGCTGGTCGCCTGGAGCTTCCAGTGGACGACAGTGCCCTCACCGTCGCCGCCCTCCAGGACCTTGTACTCGCTGAAGTGCTCGGGCAGGAGCTTCGCGCGGGTGTTCTCGTAGTCGGCCAGCGCCTCGAACACCTTCTCCGCGTCCGCCGAGATGATCCGTTCCGTTGTGGCCTCGACCTGCGCCATTCCTGTTCCTCCAAGCACTCGCTTCTTCGGGGGCGCCGCTAAGCCCTGTCCGGCCGATCTTGCCGGACAGGACCTAGCCAACCACCCCGGCCGCGGCCGCCCAAATCCAGGTCGCAAGCGATCAAGGGAACATGTGTTCTATTCTGTGGCCAGAGCTACCGAGGAGGCGTCCATGCGCTGGGACAATCTGGTCGAGAACCCCACGACGGCCGGGGACACCGCTCTTTTCGGTACATCGGCGGTGACCACCAGGACCTTCGACACCCCCGAGTTCCGCGGCATCACCTTCCATGAGATCCGTGCCCGGTCGATCCTCAACCGGGTGCCGGGTGCTTCGCGGATGCCGTTCGAGTGGACGGTCAATCCGTATCGGGGCTGCACGCACGCGTGCGTCTACTGCTTCGCCCGCAAGACCCACAGCTATCTGGACCTCGACACCGGGCTCGGGTTCGACTCCCAGATCGTGGTGAAGATCAACGCTCCGGAGCTGCTGCGCCGCCAGCTGGCGTCGCGGCGGTGGCAGGGCGCGCATGTCGCGATGGGGACGAACGTCGACTGCTATCAGCGGGCCGAGGGGCGGTACCGCCTGATGCCGGGCATCATCGCGGCCCTGCGGGATCATGCGAATCCGTTCTCGATACTCACCAAGGGCACGCTGATTCTGCGCGACCTGGAGCTGTTGCGGCAGGCGTCGGAGGTGACCGAGGTCGGGATCTCCGTCTCCGTCGGCTTCACCGACCGTGAGCTGTGGCGCACCGTCGAGCCGGGCACGCCGTCGCCCGAGCGTCGTCTCGACGTCGTACGGACCCTGACGGACAACGGCATCGGCTGCGGCGTGCTGATGGCGCCGGTGATTCCCTTCCTCGGCGATCACCCGGACCAGCTGCGGGCGACCGTGCGGGCGATCGCCGCGTCCGGGGCGACGTCGGTGACCCCGCTCGTGCTGCATCTGCGGCCCGGCGCGCGGGAGTGGTTCATGGCATGGCTCGGGGAGCACCATCCGTATCTGGTGCGGCGCTACGAGCGGCTGTATGCGGAGGGGGCGTACGCGCCCAAGTGGTACCAGCGGCGGATCACGCGCCATGTGCACGAACTGGCCGCGGAGTTCGGGATAGGCCCGGCGGACCGCGGGATGCCGAGGCGGATCCCGATGCGGCAGGAGGCGGAGCCGGTGGAGCCGGAGCCGACGCAGCTGACGCTGCTCTGAGCCGATTCCCGGTGCTCCGGGCCGACTGTCCGCGCTCCGGGCCGACTGCCAGTGCTTCCGGGCCCGTTGTCAGTGGCGTGCGCAAGGATGGGCGCATGACTCCGCAACTCACCCGCGTACCAGCCCCCGAGGGCGTCGCACCCAGCGCCAACTACAGCCATGTCGTCTGGGGCACCGGCCGGTTCGTGGCGATATCCGGGCAGTGCGCCCTGGACGCGGACGGCAAGGTCGTGGGCGAGGGGGACCCGGCCGCGCAGGCCCGCCAGGTCTTCGAGAACCTGCGTCGCTGCCTGGCGGTGGCGGGCGCGTCGTTCGACGACGTGATCAAGCTGACGTATTTCGTCACCGACGTGGCGCACCTGCCGGCGGTCCGGGCGGCGCGCGACGAGGTGATCGACGCCGGTCGGCTGCCGGCCAGCTCGGCGGTCCAGGTGACGGCCTTGTTCCGGCCCGAACTGCTCGTCGAGATCGAGGCGTTCGCGCTGGTCGGCGAGGAGGGCTAGCGGTGGACGTCCGGATACGGGACATGACGGTCGGCGACTGCGATGCCGTCGCCGCCGTCCGGGTGCGGGGCTGGCGGTCCGCCTACGCGGGGCTGATGCCCCCGTCGTATCTGGACGCGATGAGCATCGAGGAGGACGCGGCGAGGCGTCGCGCCCACTTCTTTGGGGACGACCGCGGCAAGGTCACGCATGTGGTCGCCGAGCGCGGCGGCGAGGTGGTCGGGTGGGGCTGCTTCGGTCCGAGCCGGGACGAGGGCACCGCACCCGGCGTGTGCGAGCTGTATGCGATTTATGTGCTGCCGGAGCGGGTCGCCACGGGGGTGGGCCGAGCGTTGATGGACGAGCTGATGGAGCGGGCCACGGCGGACGGTTTCGAACGGATGCAGTTGTGGGTGCTGAAGGAGAACGAGCGCGCGCGCCGCTTCTACGGCAAGGCCGGCTTCGCGCCCGACGGCGCGGAGGAGCCGTTCGAGGTGGACGGGGTCACGGTCCCGGAAGTGCGGTACGCGCGCGGGCTGACGCCGTAGGCGAGGGGTGTGCCGGGGCCGGGCCCGTCCGTCGGCCTATGTGTCCAGCCGCCGGACGCGGCCTCAGCTGAGGCGGGCCAGCGCCGCCTCAGCCGCCGCCGTGAGTCTGGGGTGAGAGCGGGCCGACGCCAGGATGGCGTGCGCTCGTTTGTCGCCCAGCGCGCCCAGGCCCTCCACGCACGCCAGCGCCAGCCTCCAGTGGGGGTCGCCAGGGGCCAGCCTCCGGCGCAGCACCGTGATCAGCGCCGGTACGGACTCCGGGGCCCGCAGGCGGGTGAGCAGCCGCACCGGGACCAGTGCGTAGGCGACCCGCAGCTCATTGGTGGCCAGTGCGGCCGCCGCGCGGGGGGTTCGGGGGTCCGCCAGCCGGGACAGGGCGTGCGCGGCCGAGACGCAGCGCCCCGGGTCGCGGTGGTTGAGCAGCAGCACCAGCGCCTCGAAGGCCCGCCGGTCCCCCGCGCAGCCGAGCCTGAAGGCCGCGATCTCCCGGGCCCACAGCGGTCGCTCATGTTCGGTGAGGACCCCGGCGAGCTCCTCCCGGTCCTCGGTGACCAACAGCCGTTCGTATGCCACCGAGCCGGCCGACTCACCCCGCAGCCGCTGAGCAAGCGACCGTAACTCCTCATCCATGGCGGCACCCCTCATCCATGGCGGTCAGCGTAGCGGCGATGCACCGGCGATCCAGATCACACCGGTTCACCCCTGGCGCGCTCGTTACTCGCGGGTTAATCTCAAGTGAGCGGGTAACCCCCCGCGGCTCACGGTGGCCTGGTGACGCAGCCACCGCGAGTGCTTGTCGGTTCGGCAGTTCTGCACGACGTACGACGCGACCTCGGGACAGAGTCCGTCGGCCCAGCACCACGACACGCATGAACGGTGCGCCGATTTCCGTGCGCCCTGCGCCCTTTGGCGTCCCTGCGCCTTCTGGCTCCTCGCCGCGCGCCCCTCACCAGTCGTCACTCATCCCTGGAGTCCCACGATGGACACCCCTCTGCACACCATTGCCGTCGTCGGCCTCGGCACCATGGGCACCGGCATCGCCGAGGTCCTCGCCCGCGCCGGCCGTGAGGTCATCGGCATCGACATCAGCGACGCCGCCGCCCGCCGGGCCGTCACCGCCCTCGATGCCTCCACCGCCCGCGCCGTGGAGCGCGAGCGGATCACCGAGGAGGAGCGCCGGAACACCCTCGCCCGCTTCCGCACCTTCTCCGATCTGCAGGCCGCCGCCGACGCCGATCTCGTCATCGAGGTCGTGTCCGAGTCGTACGAGGCCAAGCAGCAGGTCTTCCGCGCGCTGGACTCCATCGTCCGCCCAGGCACCATCCTCGCCACCGGCACCAACGCCCTTTCGGTGACCCGGCTCGCCGCCGACTCCGAGCACCCCGAGCGCGTGCTCGGCCTGCACTTCTTCAACCCGGCGCCGGCGATGAAGCTGGTCGAGGTCGTCTCCTCGGTGCTGACCGCGCCGAGCGCCGTCGAGGCCGTCACCGAGCTCGCCCGCGAGCTCGGCAAGGAGCCCGTCGCGGTCGGCGACCGGCCCGGCTTCGTCGCGGACGGTCTGCTCTTCGGCTACCTCAACCAGGCCGCCGCGATGTACGAGGCGAAGTACGCGTCCCGCGAGGACATCGACGCCGCGATGAAGCTCGGCTGCGGGCTTCCGATGGGCCCGCTCGCGCTGCTCGACCTGATCGGCATCGACACCGCCCGTACCGTCCTGGAGGCGATGTACGCCGAGTCCCGCGACCGGCTGCACGCGCCCGCCCCCATCCTCAAGCAGCTCAGCGAGGCGGGTCTGACCGGCCGCAAGTCGGGCCGCGGCTTCTACACCTACGCCGCCCCGGGCACCGGAGTCCTGGTGCCGGACGCCCAGACCCCGCAGCCGGCGTCCGAGGCGGCGGGCGGCCGTGAGATCCGCTCGGTCGGCGTGGCCGGTTCCGGCACGATGGCGAGCGGTATCGCCGAGGTCTTCGCCAAGGCCGGCTACGACGTGGTGCTCGCCGCCCGCTCGCTGGAGAAGGCCGAGACGGCCAAGTCCCGTATCGCCAAGTCGCTTTCTCGCTCCGTCGACAAGGGCCGGATGACGGCCGAGGCGCGCGAGGCGACGCTGGAGCGCGTCTCCCCGGCCGGCTCGATCGACGCCTTCGCGGAGGTGGACCTCGCGGTCGAGGCGGTGGCCGAGGACCTGCAGATCAAGCAGCAGCTCTTCGCCACCCTCGACAAGATCTGCAAGCCGGGCGCGGTGCTCGCCACCACGACCTCCTCGCTGCCCGTCGTCGCCTGCGCCCGCGCCACCTCGCGCCCGCAGGACGTCATCGGCATGCACTTCTTCAACCCGGCCCCGGCGATGAAGCTGGTCGAGGTGGTCCGTACGGTCCTGACCTCCGACGAGGTCCACGCCACGGTCCACGAGGTCACCACGAAGATCAAGAAGCACCCGGTGGACTGCGGCGACCGGGCCGGCTTCATCGTCAACGCCCTGCTCTTCCCGTACCTCAACAACGCGATCAAGATGGTCCAGGAGCACTACGCGACGCTGGACGACATCGACGCGGCGATGAAGCTGGGCGGCGGCTATCCGATGGGCCCGTTCGAGCTGCTCGACGTGGTCGGGCTCGATGTCTCGCTCGCCATCGAGAAGGTGCTGCACCGCGAGTTCCGCGACCCGGGCCTGGCTCCGGCGCCGCTGCTGGAGCACCTGGTGGCCGCGGGCTGCCTCGGCCGCAAGACGGGACGCGGCTTCCGCGAATATGCCCGCCGCTGATCACGGGGCGGGCTGGGGCGGGCTGCTCGATCCTTCGGACGGCCCGCCCCCTCCCGCCGAGGCGGAGACGGCTCACCCGCAGGCGCGCCCGGCTGTACGAATGCAGTACGTTCAGCTCATGCCGCAGCCCGCCAAGCCCGCCCGCACCAAGGCCACGCCCGACGCTCCGGAAAGTGCCGCAGGCAGTCGCGCAGCCGCCCAGCGCCTCAAGATGCGGCGGGAGCTGGCGACCGCGGCCATGGAACTCTTCGCCACCAAGGGGTACGAGGCGACGACGGTCGACGAGATCGCCGCGGCGGCCGGGGTCGCCCGCCGGACCTTCTTCCGCCACTTCCGCTCCAAGGAAGAGGCGATCTTCCCGGACCACGACGACACGCTCGTACGCGCCGAGGCGGTGCTGAACGCGGCCCCGCCCCATGAGCACCCCCTGGACACGGTCTGCCGGGGCATCAAGGAGGTCATGCGGATGTATGCGGCCTCCCCCGCGGTCTCCGTGGAGCGCTACCGGCTGACCCGCGAGGTACCCACGCTGCGGGAGCGGGAGATCGCCTCGGTGGCCCGCTACGAACGTCTTTTCACCCGCTATCTGCTGGGCCACTTCGACGAGCGCGACCACCATGCCGGCAACGACGACCCGTTGCTGGCGGAGGTGGCCGCGTCCGCGGTCGTCACCGCGCACAACCATGTGCTGCGCCGCTGGCTGCGGGCGGGCGGCCAGGGCGACGTGGAGGCCCAGTTGGACCACGCGTTCGCGATCGTCCGCGACACGTTCGGGTCGGGGATCGGGGCGGGGCGCACGCCCCAGGCCGAGCGCCAGGGTCCCGCTGCGGTGTCGACGCGGACCAGTGACGACGTGCTGGTGACGGTGGCCCGTACGGACGCGCCGCTGGACGAGGTCATGCGCACGATCGAGCGGGCGCTGGGCGACCACCGGGCCTGACCTCCCGGGGGGCTCCGCCCCGGGCCCCCCACGCCTCAATCGCCGACGGGCTCGTTTTGTCCGGACACTCACCGTAGTCGAGCGCACACCACATCAGACGGAATGTAACGGCCGCCCCCTCCAAGGGCGGCCGTTGTTGCTCATACATGCCCGCGAGATGACGACTGAGAGAAATTCTTGGCACGCAGTGTCTTGCGACCTGGCACGGCGTGCCATACGTTGAAGGTGTCCGGGCGGCCGGCGTGCAGAGACCTTTCGTACGCCGGCTGTCCCCGCAAACCATCGGTTTGCGCGCCCGGGCGCCTGCGTCACAGGCAACCTCACGCGCCCACCAGCGCTGCCAGAGCACCACCCGCCGAACCGACGGCACACCTCCACAGCAGCAGCACCCCGACGTTCCCCTAAGCGTTCCCTCAAACGCGCTTCGCCGGAGGCACCCCGTGAAGGAAATCCTGGACGCGATTCAGTCGACGGACAGCACGTCCGCCGACTTCGCCGCAATGCCCATCCCCGAGTCCTACCGCGCGGTGACCGTGCACAAGGACGAGGTCGAGATGTTCGCCGGCCTCGAGACCCGGGAGAAGGACCCCCGCAAGTCCATCCATGTCGAGGACGTGCCGGTGCCCGAGCTCGGCCCCGGCGAGGCTCTCGTCGCTGTCATGGCCAGCTCGGTGAACTACAACTCCGTTTGGACCTCGATCTTCGAGCCGATGTCCACGTTCGGCTTCCTCGAGCGGTACGGAAAGCTCTCCGAGCTCACCAAGCGGCACGACCTGCCGTACCACATCATCGGCTCCGACCTGGCGGGCGTCGTGCTGCGCACCGGCCCCGGCGTGAACGCCTGGCAGCCGGGCGACGAGGTCGTCGCGCACTGCCTCTCGGTCGAGCTGGAGTCCTCCGACGGCCACAACGACACGATGCTCGACCCCGAGCAGCGCATCTGGGGCTTCGAGACGAACTTCGGTGGTCTCGCCGAGATCGCACTCGTCAAGTCCAACCAGCTGATGCCCAAGCCCCAGCACCTCAGCTGGGAGGAGGCGGCGGCTCCGGGTCTGGTCAACTCCACCGCGTACCGCCAGCTCGTCTCGCGCAACGGCGCGGGCATGAAGCAGGGCGACAACGTCCTGATCTGGGGCGCGAGCGGTGGCCTCGGCTCGTACGCCACCCAGTTCGCGCTCGCCGGCGGCGCCAACCCGATCTGTGTCGTCTCCAGCGAGCAGAAGGCAGACATCTGTCGCGCGATGGGCGCCGAGGCGATCATCGACCGCAGCGCCGAGGGCTACAAGTTCTGGAAGGACGAGCACAACCAGGACCCGCGCGAGTGGAAGCGCTTCGGCAAGCGCATCCGTGAGCTGACCGGCGGCGAGGACGTGGACATCGTCTTCGAGCACCCGGGCCGCGAGACCTTCGGCGCGAGCGTGTACGTGACCCGCAAGGGCGGCACCATCGTCACCTGCGCGTCGACGTCCGGCTACAACCACGAGTACGACAACCGCTACTTGTGGATGTCGCTGAAGAGGATCGTGGGCTCGCACTTCGCCAACTACCGCGAGGCGTGGGAGGCCAACCGCCTGATCGCCAAGGGCAAGATCCACCCGACGCTGTCGAAGGTCTACTCCCTCGACGACACCGGCCAGGCCGCGTACGACGTGCACCGCAACCTCCACCAGGGCAAGGTCGGCGTGCTCGCCCTCGCCCCGCGCGAGGGTCTGGGCGTCCGCGACGAGGAGCTGCGCGCCAAGCACATCGACGCCATCAACCGCTTCCGCAACGTCTGAGAGACGCACACATGACAGAGCGTCAGAAGGACCGGCCGTGGCTCATGCGGACGTACGCCGGTCACTCGACCGCCGAGGCGTCCAACGAGCTCTACCGGCGCAACCTCGCCAAGGGCCAGACCGGCCTGTCGGTCGCGTTCGACCTGCCGACGCAGACGGGCTACGACCCGGACCACATCCTCGCCCGCGGCGAGGTCGGCCGGGTCGGGGTCCCCGTCTCGCATCTCGGTGACATGCGGCGGCTGTTCCAGGACATCCCGCTGGAGCAGATGAACACCTCGATGACGATCAACGCCACCGCGATGTGGCTGCTGGCGCTCTATCAGGTGGTCGCCGAGGAGCAGGGCGCGGACATCACCAAGCTCCAGGGGACGACGCAGAACGACATCGTCAAGGAGTATCTGTCGCGCGGGACGCATGTCTTCCCGCCGGTGCCGAGTCTGCGGCTGACCACCGACATGATCACGTACACGGTGGCCCACATCCCCAAGTGGAACCCGATCAACATCTGCAGTTACCACCTGCAGGAGGCGGGCGCCACGCCGGTCCAGGAGATCGCGTACGCGATGTCCACCGCGATCGCCGTGCTGGACGCGGTCCGCGACTCCGGCCAGGTGCCCGCCGAGAAGTTCGGCGATGTGGTCGCCCGTATCTCGTTCTTCGTGAACGCGGGCGTCCGCTTCGTCGAGGAGATGTGCAAGATGCGCGCCTTCGGCCGCATCTGGGACCAGGTCACCCGCGAGCGGTACGGCATCGAGAACGCCAAGCAGCGGCGCTTCCGCTACGGCGTCCAGGTCAACTCCCTCGGTCTGACCGAGGCCCAGCCGGAGAACAACGTCCAGCGCATCGTCCTGGAGATGCTGGCCGTCACCCTGTCGAAGGACGCACGCGCGCGTGCCGTGCAGCTTCCGGCCTGGAACGAGGCGCTGGGTCTGCCCCGCCCCTGGGACCAGCAGTGGTCGCTGCGTATCCAGCAGGTGCTGGCTCACGAGAGCGACCTGCTGGAGTACGAGGACATCTTCGCCGGATCGCACGTCATCGAGGCGAAGGTGGCCGCCCTGGTCGACGAGTGCCTCGCCGAGATCACCCGGATCCAGGAGATGGGCGGCGCCATGGCGGCCGTCGAGTCCGGCTATCTCAAGTCGCAGCTGGTCTCCTCGCACGCCGAGCGGCGCGCCCGGATCGAATCGGGCGACGAGAAGATCGTCGGCGTGAACATCTTCGAGACCACCGAGCCCAACCCGCTCACCGCGGACCTGGACGAGGCGATCATGACGGTCGACCCGGCCAACGAGGCCCGTGTGGTCGCGAAGCTGCACGACTGGCGCGACAACCGCGACGAGGCCCGGGCGACCGAGGCGCTGGCCGCCCTGAAGAAGGCCGCCGCCGGGTCCGAGAATCTGATGGCCGCCACCGTGGAGTGCGCCCGTGCGGGTGTCACGACCGGCGAGTGGTCCTGGGCGCTGCGCGACGTCTTCGGCGAGTTCCGCGCGCCGACGGGCGTCTCCAGCGCTCCCGTCGCGGTGACCGCCGAGGCGGGCACGCCGCTCGCCCTCGTACGCGAGAAGGTGTCCCGTACGGCCGAGGAGCTGGGCGCAGGCAGGTTGCGCCTCCTGGTCGGCAAGCCGGGTCTGGACGGGCACTCCAACGGCGCCGAGCAGATCGCCGTGCGCGCCCGCGACGCGGGCTTCGAGGTGGTCTACCAGGGCATACGGCTCACGCCCGAGCAGATCGTCAGTGCCGCCCTCGCGGAGGACGTGCACTGCGTGGGTCTGTCCATCCTGTCCGGCTCGCACGCGGCGCTGGTTCCTGATGTGCTGGAGCGGCTGCGCGAAGCCGGCGCGGCCGACATTCCGGTGATCGTCGGCGGGATCATCCCGAACGCCGACGCCGCAGATCTGAAGGCGGCGGGTGTGGCCGCCGTCTTCACCCCGAAGGACTTCGGCATCACGGAGATCATCGGCCGTATCGTCGACGAGATCCGGAAAGCGAACAAGCTCGACCCTCTGGAGGTCCCCGCATGACCACGCCCGTGAACCGTCTCCGTCCGCGGCGTTCCTGCCTCGCTGTACCGGGCAGCAACCCGCGGTTCCTGGAGAAGGCCCAGGGCCTGCCGGCCGACCAGGTCTTTCTCGACCTGGAGGACGCCTGCGCGCCGCTGGCCAAGCCGGAGGCCCGGCACACCATCGTCAAGTTCCTCAACGAGGGCGACTGGACGGGCAAGACCAGGGTCGTACGGGTCAACGACTGGACGACCGAGTGGACCTACCGCGACGTCGTCACGGTCGTCGAGGGTGCGGGCCCGAATCTCGACTGCATCATGCTGCCGAAGGTCCAGGACGCCCAGCAGGTCGTCGCGCTCGACCTGCTGCTGACGCAGATCGAGAAGACGATGGGCTTCGAGGTCGGCAAGATCGGCATCGAGGCGCAGATCGAGAACGCGAAGGGTCTGGTGAACGTCGACGACATCGCGGCCGCCTCGCCGCGCGTCGAGACCATCATCTTCGGCCCGGCCGACTTCATGGCGTCGATCAACATGAAGTCGCTGGTCGTGGGCGAGCAGCCGCCCGGCTACCCGGCGGACGCGTACCACTACATCCTGATGCGCATCCTGATGGCCGCCCGTACGCACAACCTCCAGGCGATCGACGGCCCCTACCTGCAGATCCGCAACCCGGAGGGCTACCGCGCCGTCGCCCAGCGGGCCGCCGCCCTCGGCTTCGACGGCAAGTGGGTGCTGCACCCGGACCAGGTCGCCGCGGCCAACGAGATCTTCTCGCCCTCCCAGGAGGACTTCGACCACGCCGAGCTGATTCTGGACGCGTACGAGTACTACACGTCCGAGGCGGGCGGCAAGAAGGGCTCGGCGATGCTCGGCGACGAGATGATCGACGAGGCGAGCCGCAAGATGGCGCTGGTCATCTCCGGCAAGGGCCGGGCTGCCGGCATGCAGCGCACGTCCAAGTTCGAGGCCCCGGAGGCGTAACGATGCAGTTCGGCCGCACCTACGAAGAGTTCACCGTCGGGGACGTCTACAAGCACTGGCCCGGGAAGACGGTCACCGAGTACGACGACCACCTCTTCTGTCTGCTCACCATGAACCACCACCCCCTCCACATGGACACCAACTATGCGGAGAAGACGACGGACTTCGGCAAGAACGTCGTCGTGGGCAACTACATCTACTCCCTGCTCCTCGGCATGTCCGTCCCGGACGTCTCCGGAAAGGCCATCGCCAATCTGGAGATCGAGTCGCTCAAGCACGTCGCGCCGACCTTCCACGGCGACACGATCTATGGCGAGACGACCGTTCTCGACAAGACCCCCTCGAGGTCCAAGAGCGACCGCGGGATCGTCTATGTCGAGACCAAGGGCTACAAGCAGGACGGCACCCTCGTCTGCGTCTTCCGGCGCAAGGTGATGGTCCCGACCGAGACGTACATCAAGGAGCGCGGCGGCGAGCAGCCCGGCCGCCCGGAGCTGAAGGCACAGGAGAAGTAGCCATGAGCCGACTCGCCCAGACCCACGGTCTGACCGACGTCCAGCAGGAAATCCTGGCCACGGTCCGGGACTTCGTCGACAAGGAGATCATCCCGGTCGCGACCGAGCTGGAGCACCGCGACGAGTATCCGACCCAGATCGTCGAAGGCCTCAAGGAACTCGGTCTGTTCGGGCTGATGATTCCGGAGGAGTACGGCGGCCTGGGCGAGTCGCTGCTCACCTACGCGCTGTGCGTCGAGGAGATAGCGCGTGGCTGGATGTCCGTCTCGGGCATCATCAACACGCACTTCATCGTGGCGTACATGCTCAAGCAGCACGGCACACAGGAGCAGAAGGACACCTTCCTGCCGCGGATGGCGCTGGGCGAGACGCGTGGCGCGTTCTCGATGTCCGAGCCGGCTCTCGGCTCCGATGTGTCGGCCATCACGTCCAAGGGCGTCAAGGACGGCGACGAGTACGTCCTGACCGGCCAGAAGATGTGGCTGACGAACGGCGGAACGTCCAATCTCGTCGCCGTTCTGTGCCGGAGTGACGAAGGACACCCGGAGGGCACCGCCCCCCACAAGTCGATGACGACCTTCCTCGTGGAGAAGGAGCCCGGCTTCGGAGAGGTCCGGCCCGGCCTCACCATCCCCGGGAAGATCGACAAGATGGGTTACAAGGGCGTCGACACGACCGAGCTCATCATGGACGGACTGCGCATTCCGGCCAATCGGGTACTTGGCGGCACCACCGGCCGAGGGTTTTACCAAATGATGGACGGCGTCGAAGTCGGCCGCGTCAATGTGGCGGCGCGTGGCTGCGGAGTCGCACAGCGTGCCTTCGAGCTGGGTGTCTCGTACGCCCAGCAGCGCCACACTTTCGGCAAGGCGATCGCTCAGCACCAGGCGATCCAGTTCAAGCTGGCCGAGATGGCTACCAAGGTCGAGGCGGCGCATGCGATGATGGTGAACGCAGCGCGCAAAAAGGACTCCGGGGAGCGAAACGACCTGGAGGCAGGGATGGCGAAGTACCTCGCCTCCGAGTACTGCAAGGAAGTCGTCGAGGACGCCTTCCGTATCCACGGCGGTTACGGCTTCTCCAAGGAGTACGAGATCGAGCGCCTCTACCGTGAGGCTCCGATGCTGCTGATCGGTGAAGGTACCGCCGAGATCCAGAAAATGATCATTGGTCGTAGGCTGCTGGAGGAGTACCGATTCCAGGGTTGATTGCCGCGTTTGGGTCGGTTCGGCCGCGAAGAAGATCACACCCTGTCATCCTCTTCCGGCCGCCGACTCGGCTTCTGGCTTTCCCAGTTGCGGCCCGCAACCGATAGCATCGCCCGAAAGCCGCCGTCCCCCCGTTGCCAGCGCGGCATCATCCGCTACGAAGGTCATCCATGCCCCACAGCCAAACCTCTGCACCACGCGGCCGCGTACGCCTCGCGCGCGGAGCATCGCCGTGGCTTCTGCCGACCGTCGCCACCGCCGCACTCAGCCTGGCCCGCTCGCGCCGCTCCGGGCGCGCGGCGGCCATCGCCGTACCCGCCACCGCGCTCGCGGCGGGCATGCTGTGGTTCTTCCGCGACCCCGAGCGCGAGATCGCCCAGGGCCGGGTCATCTCGCCCGCCGACGGTGTGGTGCAGAGCATCATGCCGTGGAAGGACGGGCGCACTCGCGTCGCGATCTTCATGAGCCCGCTGAACGTCCACGTCAACCGCGCTCCCCTCGCGGGCACCGTGACGTCCGTAGAGCACATCCCCGGTGGTTTCGTGCCGGCGTTCAACAAGGAGAGCGAGAACAACGAGCGCGTTGTCTGGCACTTCGACACCGAGCTCGGCGACATCGAGATGGTGCAGATCGCGGGTGCCGTGGCGCGGCGCATCGTGCCGTACATCTCGGCGGGCACCAAGGTCGAGCAGGGCGAGCGCATTGGTCTGATCCGCTTCGGATCGCGCGTTGACATCTACCTTCCGGAAGGTGTCGACGTCGCCGTCGAGGTCGGTCAGACCACGACCGCGGGGGTGACTCGAATTGACCGTGATTGATCCGGACACACAGGCGGGCTGGGTCGCCGAGGCGGAGGCCGAGGACGACGCGGAGGAGATGCCCCTCTCTCTGCGGCTGTCGATAGCGGACACCCTCACGCTCGGTAACGCCACGTGTGGCTTCATGGCGGTGTACTTCACCACCACCGGGATCCTGATCCCGCACCTCACCGGCAGCAACGAGAGCGGCATGGCGCGCAACAGCGCGGCGACCGCCGTGATCCTGATGCTGCTGGCGGCGATCTTCGACCTCTGCGACGGGCTCGTGGCACGCAAGCTGCGCAGTTCGCCGATGGGCGCGGAGCTGGACAACCTCTCCGACCTGATCAGCTTCGGGCTCGCCCCGGCCTACTTCGTGCTCGTGTACGGAATGGTCGCGGACGACGCCCAGCAGAAGGTCTCGGCGGTGGCCGCGATCGTGGTGCTGCTCGCGGTGGTGCTACGGCTTGCCAGATTCTCGTGCGTGACCATGAAGGACGGCATGTTCCAGGGCATGCCGAGCCCCTTCGGCGCGCTCACCGTCGTCTCGATCGTGCTGCTCGAGCTGCCGTTCGTTCCGACGCTGCTGGCGATCATCGGCACGGCCTGGCTGATGGTGAGCCGGGTCGAGTACCCCAAGCCGCGGGGTGTCCTCGCGGTGGCGATGCTCGGCTGGATCGTTTCCGCGATGGGCATGCTGGCGGCGTGGGCGTTCGACGCCCCGGGCGGTCAGGTGCTGCTCCAGACGGGCTGCGCGCTGCAGATCGTGATGGCGGCGACGATCCCTCTCTTCGCGACGGCACGGCGCGTGAACACGTTCCGCGACAACCGCCGCGAGAGCCGCGAGGCAAGGGCTGCTCAACTCCCCTAGGGCAGTGCACAAGCAAGGTGAGGGCCCGGGTGCGATCCGCACCCGGGCCCTCGTCTTGTCCGGCGCCGTCTGGAATGATCCGGTCATGCCAGGGGGAGCGCTTCATCAGCTGTTCGAGGACAGGGTGCGGACCGAGCCGGACCGCACCGCCGTGATCACCGACCGTGCCCGGCTGAGCTATCGGCAACTGGACGCGAGGGCCAACCGGCTGGCCCGGCATCTGACCGAGATCATTCGGCTGCCGGCTGGTGGCCTTGTCGCCATACGCACCGTACGCACCCCGGATGTGCTGGTCGCCGTCCTGGGCGTGCTCAAGGCGGGCGGGGCGTACGCCGTCGTCGGGCCCGAGCACACCGAGCCGCCCGGCCTCGATGCCCGGGCCCTCGTCACTCACGAGGCCCATCTGGCCCACGTCGACGACGGCAGCGGGCGGCCCGTCATCTGCCTGGACACGGACGCGGCGGCCATCGGGGCCCACTCCGGCGATCCGTTCGACGAGCCCGCGGCCATTGGCGCGCAGGCCGCGGTGCTGTTCACCGCCGGGACCACGGGCGCGCGCCGGGGCGTGCCCGTCTCGCACGAGCTGCTGAGGGCCGCGTACGACGCCTGGGCCGAGGTCTACCGGCTCACCGGCGACGACCAGGTCCTGGTGACGGCCGCGCCGGACACCACCGAGTTCAACGGCGGCTGGATACGGACCCTGGGTGCGGGCGCCACGCTGGTGCTCACCCGGCGCGAGGCGTTCACCGTGGCCGACACCGATCCACTCGGCGCGGCCTCGCTGCTGGACGGCGGCACGGAGCCGCCGGGACTGCGGCTGGTCGCGATCGGCGGAGAACGGCTCCGGCTCGACGAGCAGGTGCGGCTGGGGCGGGGGCTCGCCCCGGGCGCGCGGCTGATCAGCGTGTACGGTCCCACCGAGGTCGCCGGGTGCGGCACGTGGTTCGAGACCGGCCAGCTGCCGGGGCCGGTCGCGGATCCCGAGCGGCACGCCTATCTCGGGCGGCCGTTCCCCGGCTGCGAAGCGCGGATCCGCAAGGGGCAGATCTGGCTGACGCCGCCCGGCGGCGGTGACGCGGTGCCCACCGGGGATCTCGGGCAACAGGACGGCTCGGGGCCGCTGGAGTTCCGCGGCCGGATGGCCCACCGGGTCACGGTGGACGGCAGGACCGTCGACACCTACCGGGTGGAGACGGCGCTCGCCGGGCATCCGGGGGTGGGTGAAGCAGTCGTGGGCGAGGGCGCCGGGCGGCTGATCGCCTATGTGCTGCCTTCCTCGGAAAGCGCGCCGGGTGCGTGGACCTTGCGGACTCATCTCACGGGCGCCGTGCCGCCCGCTGACATCCCGCACACCGTGGTGCCGATCGCGTCCCTGCCGCGCAACAGCGCGGGGAAGGTGGACCGCACGGCGCTGGTGCGGCCACCGGTCAGGTCCGCAGCGAGCAGGAACGGCAGCAAGGGCGGCCGCTCCGTGCCGTCGGACGGGCGGCCCGTCGTCGGCCTGCTCGCCGTGGCGGCCCCCGTGCTGATCGCCTCGCTCTTCCTGACGAACGTGTTCTGGCCCGGCTCCACCGATCTCTCCGGGGTGCCGGGCCCCTGGGCGTGGCTCTTCCGTGGTCTGTATCTCGCCGAGAGCCTGGCGTTCGCGGTCGGTGTGGGGTTCCTGTTCGGCGGGCGGCGGCTGATGGCGAGCCGGCGCAGGCCCAAGGGGCTGACGGCTGCGGCCCATCTGGCGATCGTCTGGCTGCTCGTCTCCTGGTGGCCGCAGGACAATCTGTACCGGCTGGCGGACAAGTGGGACTGGCCGCGGCAGGCGGCGCTCGTCTACACCTTCAATGTCCCGCTGATGATCGCGGCGGGTGTGGTGGCGGCGTGGGCTGCATGGGGCGGACTGAAGTCCGGGCCACAGGGTGGGAAGTGATCAGCCGAAGATCCGGCCCAGGTCGTGGCTCGCGGCGCGCACGAGGGCGTCGGCGGCATCCAGCCGGTCTGCCGTACGGGCGGCGATGAGCACGCCCACGTACGGATCGGGCTCATAGCCGGCCGTGGGGATCGACGGGACGAGAATCGCGTCGATCCCCGCGCACCGCTCCATCAACTCCCGTAGAAATGCGATCAGTTCGGGATCGGGAAGGCGCGCGCCGAGCGGTACGCGGTCCAGTGACCGTACGAGATGGTCGCCGCCGCGCAGCCCGTCGAGGCGCAGCTTCACCATGAACGCCGCCGAGGGGCCGGTGAGCCGGAGGTTGGTCTCGGTCGGGGCGAGCCGCCCCTCGGGGCCGGTCACGAAGTCGACGTCGTACCAGCCGCGGTAACCGCTCGCGGCAAGCTCCCGGCCGACCGCGTGGCCGAACCGCAGGGCGTGCCCGGCAAGCTCGTCCGGTACGGCTCCGGGGCCCACGGTCGCCCCGCGGTAGACCGTGTCCTCGACGTCCATCGCCGCGACGCCCACATCGTGCACCTGGCCCCGGGCATCGATCAGCCCGTCGTACGTCGGATCGCTCGGCGTCCCGTCACCCGCCACATACTCCTCGAGCAGCAGCGGGCCGCTGGGCAGTGAGCCCGCCCGGACGCGACCCGTGACCACCCGGGTGCCCGAACCTCCCGCGCCGTGCTCGGTCTTGACGACGGTGGCCGCGCCGGCGCGCGCCCGGGCGGCGATCAGCCGGGCCGCCTCGCGGCGGGTGGCGGGCGTCCATCTGTCGGGCACGACGATGCCCGGATGCCCGGGGGCAAGCTGCCGGAAGAGGGCATGCGACGCCCGTTTTGACTCGTATCGCAGTGCGTCTCGCAGTGTGTCCGGCGGCAGTTCGCGCCCCGAGAGCTCGCCGGACGCCTCGGTGTGGCCCCACGGCACAAACGGCAGCTGGAGGCCGCGCAGTCTGCCGACCAGGGCGGGCCGGGCCAGTACGTCGGGGCCGGTGAGACCCTCGTACACCTCGACCCTGCCCCAGCCGAGCTGCCGAGCGACCATGGCGATCCACTCGCCGGGCACGGATCGGGGCAGGACGAGCGCGGCGGGGTGAGGGCTCGCGAAGGCGGCGAGGCAGGCGTAGTGCCCGGCCTCCCTCCGCGCCTCCTCCGCCGGCTCGCCGAACTGGCCCTGGAACTCGGCGACATTGCCGATGTGCACCGCTCGGCGCCCGTCCGTCCATGCCTGCGCCCAGGCGGGGCGGGGGGTCAGCGACACCTCCAGGCGCGGCAGCTCCTGTTCCGGGGCCGGGACCGGGCGTGCGCCCAGCGCCCGGTAGAAGGGCTCGGCGTGCGGATCGGAGTCGATGGTCAGCCGCTTGAAGCCCAAGTCCCGGGCGGTGTCGAGGACATGCGCGTACATCGTTCGACCGATGCCGCGGCCGAACGCTGACGGCTCGACGAAGAGCAGGCCGAGTGCGCCGTGGGGCGGTTCGCCCTCCAGCGAGGCGACGCCGAGGACCACGGTGCCGTCCTCGGCGACGACGATTCGGCGTGCCTGCAACTCCCCGGACCTGACGGTGAGTTCCTCGCGACATGCAGCCAGGAATGCGTCGTCGTACCCCCAGTGCGCCTTGGAGCGCAGGACCAGGGCGGTCAGGGCGTCGGCCTCGTCGTGCCGGGCGTCACGTATCCACACGGGACGACCCTAGGCGTTCCCTGGGGCTCCGCCCCAGACCCTCCCCTACGCCTGGTGGGCGTGGGGGGACCCGCACGCCTCACACGCCGGCGAGGCTGATGTGGGGCTCCGCCCCAAGCCCCGCTCCTGAATCGCCGGAGGGGCTTGATTTCCGCCGGACGGGCTGAAATCTCAGCCCGCCCGGCGATTGAGGACACGCGGCCGAAGGTCGCGTTCGGGGGTCCGGGGGCGGAGCCCCCGGCACTCCGCGCCGCGGAGCCCGCGCGGATGGGGCCGGGGCGCAGCCCCCGGTTCAAGGAAGGGGCGGGGCGGGGAAAACCCCGCCCGGACCCGAACTCAGCTGCCCGTCTTGTACGACTCCGCCGACTTGGACACCGCCGCCGGTCGCACCACCTTCAGGCCGCCCGGCACCTTGAGGTCCGGCTTCATGATCACACTCTGCCGGGTCGACGGTGCCGCCGGGTCGGAGAAGTTGTGCGTGATGCCGAAGCCGTTGTCGTACGAGGCAATGGTGAGCAGCGCCTTGTCGATGCCTTCTCGCGTCAGGTCCTTGGACGCGCAGGCCTTCTTCAGCACCTCGCCGTAGAGGCTCGCGGCGGTGTAGCCCGCCACCACGCCGTTGTCGAGTCCGTCCTTGGGGTAGGCGGCCTTGTACTCCTT
This sequence comes from Streptomyces sp. CA-135486, assembly GCF_050936555.1. Lineage (NCBI taxonomy): Bacteria > Bacillati > Actinomycetota > Actinomycetes > Kitasatosporales > Streptomycetaceae > Streptomyces > Streptomyces sp. CA-135486. The sequence goes on along the minus strand of NZ_JBNJMM010000002.1, from coordinate 2,577,602 downwards.
TGCGAGCTTGGCCGGGCCCGTGCCCGGGTCGCCGATGGGGAGGGTGGAGGAGGCGACGTAGTAGTTCTTCGTCAGCGCGGGAGCCGCCGGGGTGCCCAGCAGCTGGGGCGCGAAGGCGGCAGTGTTGCCGATCATGGGGACCTTGAAGCCGCCCGCCGCCGCGACGCCGACCAGCGAGGCCGCCTGACGTGGTCCGGCGCTGATGATGACCGCCTTGACGCCTGCCTTCTTGAGCGCGGCCACCTGCGCCGACATGTCGTTGTCGGTCGGCTTGATCTTCTGCTCGACGACGGTCAGACCGGCCTGCTTCGCCGCGTACTTGGAGCCCTTGAGGGCGTTCTCGCCATAGTCGCCCTCGAAGTACACGTGGCCGATCTTGTCGCCCTTGGCGATCCGCTTCTCGGCGAGAAGATAATCGACCGCGTTGATCGTCTCGATGTCGTACGTCGAGCCCACGACCCGGATGTACGGGCTGCCCAGCAGCGATGCCGACCAGGCCTGCGGCACCACGAGTGCCTTGTCCTGGCCGTCGATACGGCCCTTGACCGCGGCGACGAAGGGCGAGCCGACGAACTCGGAGAAGCCGAGCACCTTCGGTTCGAGTTCGGTGTAAGCGGCGACGGCCTTCTGCGGGTCGTAGCCGTGGTCTCGGACAGTGAGTTCGACAGTGCGGCCGCAGATGCCGCCGGCCGCGTTGGTCTGCTTCGCCCACAGCTGCTGCGCCTGGGTGACGCTCTTGCCGAGCGTGGCGTAGACGCCGGTCATGTCGGTCAGCACGCCCAGGGTGATGGTCTTGGACGTGACGCCTTCGCCGGTCTTCACTCCCCCGGCGTCCTTCTCGCCACCGCCGCCGTCGGTGGCCTTCGAGCTGCATCCGGCGAGGCCGGCGCTGGTCAGGGTCAGGGCGGCGGCCAGCGCCGCCGCGTACAGACGTGACTTCATTGTCTACTCCTGTGGGGTCTTGCGTGAGGTGATGAGACGGGTGAGTCCGCCGGGCAGGAAGAGGACGACCGCGACGACCGCGGCGCCGTACAGATAGCGCGATGCCTCGCCGGGTGAGACGCCGCCCGTGCCAGGGGCGGAGACCAGCGGGAGGGTGTCGCTGTAGTGGGTGAGGATCTGGGGCAGCAGGGAGACGAAGGCCGCGCCGACGACGGCGCCCGCGACCGTGCCGAGGCCCCCGATCACGATCATGGCGAGGAATTCGAGGGACAGGATCACACCGAAGTACTCGGGGACGGTGCGCTGGAAGACCAGGGCGATCAGTACACCGGCGAGTCCCGCGTACATCGAGGACAGGACGAAGACGGCGGCCCGGTAGCGGGCGACCGGGACGCCCATGACCCCCGCGGCGATGCGGTGGTCGCGGATGGCGTTCATGGCACGGCCGGGGCGGCCTCGTAGCACTCCGCGGGCGAAGAGACCGCAGCCGACGAGGGCGAGCAGTGCCACGTACCAGAGCTTCTCGGTGGACTGGAAGGGGACGGCCGCGATGACCGTCTCGCTGTCGTCGAAGTCGATGCCGAAGAGCGAGAGGGTGGGAACCGTCCGGCCGTTGAAACCTCCTGTCAGATCATGGGCGTTGAACAGGACGTGCTGGCCGATGAAGATCAGCGCGAGGGTGGCGATGCCGAGATACGCGCCGCGCAGCCGGCCCGCGATGGGGCTGAACAGGCCGCCCGCCGCGCCCGCTACGAGCACCGCCAGTACGGCGGCGAGCCAGGTCGGGAGTCCGAGTCCGATGAGGCTGTGACCGTTCTCCTCGCCGTTGTCGCCCGCCAGGGCGCAGTAGCTGTACGCGCCCACCGCGAGGAAGAAGGCGTGCCCCATGGACAGCTGCCCGGTCGCGCCGGTCAGGAGGTTGATGCCGATCGCGCCGATCGCGGCGGCCATCGCGAAGAGTCCGGCCTGCAGCCAGAAGCGGTCGAGGTAGAAGGGCAGGGCGAGAAGCAGGACGGTGCCGGCGAACCAGACGTATGCCTTGGGACTCTTCACGAACGCCCTGGGACTCTTCACGGTCGCCTTGGGGCTCTCCGCCACGTCCGCCTCGGGGTTTTTCAGCGTCTCAGACACGGGCGGGCTCCTTTGTGCCGAAGAGTCCGGCCGGCCTGAGCAGCAGGACGAGCACCATCACCAGATACGGCGCGAGATCGCCGATCCCCCGGCCCAGGAAGGACAGTTCGCCCTGGTAGCCGGTGGCGAAGGCCTCGGTGACTCCGACGATCAGTCCGCCCACGAGCGCGCCGGTGGTGGAGTCGAGCCCGCCGAGGATCGCCGCCGGGAAGGCCTTGAGTGCGGCGAGCGAGGTGGCGCGTTCGAGCCCCGGGGTCGGGAACACGGTGAGGAAGAGCGCGGCGACCGCGGCGAGCGCGCCGGCGACCGCCCAGGCGGCGAGCGAGACCCGGCCCAGGCGTACCCCCATCAACGCGGCGGTCTCGGGATTCTCGGCCGCGGCGCGCATCGACACGCCCCACGAGGTGTACCGGAACGCGAGCAGGAACGCGGTGATGAGCAGGGCCGCCGCAACGAACGCGGCGATACGGGTCTGCGCGATGGTGATGTCCCCGATGGTGACGACGCGGTCGCCCCACGGGTCACCGAGCGCGAGGACGTCCGTGCCGATACGGCGGGTGAGTTCGGTGGTCAGAAGAATGTCGACGCCGATGGTGACGATGGCCAGGACGCTGTGGTCCGAGCCCCGGTAGCGGCGCATGACGAGGAATTCCACGGCCGCGCCGACGAGGGCCGCGCCCGCGATGCCGACGGCGAGCGCACCCCAGAAGCCGATGTCGTCGTGGAGTAGGGCCGTGACATAGCCGCCCGCGAGAAGCAGGGACGCGTGGGCGAAGTTGACGACTTCGGTGGCTTTGAAGATGACGACGAAGCCGAGCGCGATCAGCGCGTAGACGGATCCGATGGAGAGTCCGCCGAGGAGTAGTTCGGTGAAGGTCGTCATACCTGGGCCTCCGTTCCTAGATAGGCCTGTACGACGGCCGGGTCGCTCTGTACCTGTGCGGGGGTGCCGTCGGCGATCCGGCGCCCGAAGTCGAGGACGGTCACGGCGTCCGCGAGCCGCATCACCATCCCCATGTCGTGTTCGACGAGCACGATGGATATGCCGAGGCTGTCGCGTACGCCCGCGATGACGGCGGCGATCTGCCGCCGCTCGTCCGCGGTCATCCCGGCGACGGGCTCGTCGAGAAGGAGCAGCCGCGGCTCCATGCACAGGGCGCGGCCGAGCTCGACGAGCTTCTGCTTTCCGTACGGGAGTGCTCCCGCGGGCCGGTCCAGATCGCCGCCGAGTCCGGTGAACTCCGCGATCTCCCGTACCCGCTCCAGGTGCTGACGCGCCTCGCGGGCGGCGGACGGCAGCCGCAGCCCGGCGGCGAGGAACCCGGCGCGGGTGAGCCGGTGCCGGCCGAGCAGCAGGCTGTCGGCGACGGTGGCGTGCGGCGGGAGCGCGAGGTTCTGGAAGGTACGGGCGATGCCGAGGGCGGCGATGCGGTCGGGAGGGAGCTTGGTGAGCTCCGCCTCGCCGAAGCGGACGCTGCCCGAGGTGGCCCGGTAGACGCCGGACAGGACGTTGAAGGAGGTGGACTTGCCGGCGCCGTTGGGGCCGATGAGGGCGTGGACGCTGCCGGGCTGGACGGTGAAGGAGACGGAGTCGAGGGCGGTGAGCCCGGCGAAGCGGACGGTGAGGTCGGTGACCTCCAGCGCGGGCACGGCGCCGCCGGATGCGGTGTCGGTCATCGCCGCCCCCTGCCGGAGGCAGGCTGCCGCCCGCTGACCGGAGCTGTGCCCCAGATCCTCAGGTGTCGGCCAGTTTGCACCATGCTCATGCCGACCACCTCGTCAGCGTCGGCGCCGCCGCCTGCGCGCGGGACGCATCCGCGGCCGCGTCCTCGTCCACCACTCCCAGATACCGCCGGCGCACCTCGTCCGAGGAGGCGAGCTCGTCCGCAGTGCCCGAGAGGGCGACCTCGCCGACGTCGAGTACGTACGCCGTCGAAGCCAGCCGCAGCGCGATCGCCGCGTTCTGCTCGACCAGCAGGACCGATGTGCCGGCGGCGTTGATCTCCTGCACGGTCTCGGCGATCCGCGCCGCCATCAGCGGGGCGAGGCCGAGCGACGGCTCGTCGAGCAGCAGGAGCCGTGGCCCGGCCATCAACGCCCGTCCCATCGCGAGCATTTGCTGCTCCCCGCCCGACAGCAGTCCGGCCCGCTGATGGGCGCGGTCGGCGAGGAGGGGGAAGAGCTCATGCACCCGGGCGAGGGCCTCGGCGCTCGACCGGCGTCCGCCGGTCGCGCCCAGAGCGCCCGCCCGGAGATTGTCGGCGACCGTCATCCGCGCGAAGACCTGCCGTCCCTCCGGGACCTGGACGACGCCCGCGGCAACGACCCGGGTGGCGCTCAGCCCGTCGAGCGGGCGGTCGTCGAAGCGAACGCTGCCGGACGTGACGTGGCCGCCCTGAAAACCGAGGGTGCGGGAGATGGCGCGCAGCAGGGTCGATTTGCCGGCACCGTTGCCGCCGAGGACGGCGACGATCGCGCCCTCGGGTACGTCGATGGTGACGTCGCGCAGTGCCCGCACCGGCCCGTAGCCGACGGACAGCGCACGCACTTCGAGTGAGGCGGCTGCCATGCAGACCCCCTTTCCGAGCTTGTTCGAAATTGCCTGTGGGGGCACAGACCAGCAGCGGTCACACGTACCGTCCAGCCGGTATGCCCGATTCGCTGCGGATGACCAGGGATGCAGCGCCCACGTTGTGCACGGGCACAAGCGCCGGCATCCTCCGGTCATGGGTCGGCCGCAGAGCGCGACACGGGTCGGCCGGGCTGTGACGGCTGTTCTGCCACCGGAACACTGATGCCGGCACTGGATGCGCTTCGGCCGGGGCGAGAGGGACACCCCCCACCCCGGCCGCGTCAGCTCAGGAAATCCCCGTCAGCTCAGGTCAGAAAATCCCGCGCAATGCTCTCCGCCGCCCGCTCCAGCAGCGGCCCCGCCTCCGCCATGCACTTCGCCGGGTCCGGTTCCAGCGCCGTCAAGGCATACGCACGGCGGATGCCCGCGCGGCCCAGGGCCTCCGGGGGCAGGGCCAGGCGGCCGCAGACCGCCACGACCTCGATGCCCTGCGCGCGGGCCGCCGCCGCGACGCCCGCCGGCGCCTTGCCGTGGAGCGTCTGCTCGTCGAGCGAGCCCTCGCCGGTGATCACCAGCGTCGCCCGCTCCAGCGCCGTGGCGAAGCCGAGCACATCGAGCATGACCTCGATCCCGGGACGGAAGCTCGCCCCGAGCGCGACGAGCGCGCCGTAGCCGATACCACCCGCCGCCCCCGCGCCGGGCAGGTCCGCCTGCCCGGGGCCGAGGACGGACGCGTAGTGCGCAAGCGCCGCGTCCAGCGTCGCCACGTCCTCGGGCGTCGCGCCCTTCTGCGGACCGTACACCGCGGGAGCGCCCTTGGGCCCCGTCAGCGGGTTGTCCACGTCGCTCGCGAGGACCAGCTCCACATCCTTGAGGCGCGGGTCGAGCCCGGACAGGTCGGCCGTGGCGAGGTCGCGCAGGCCGCCGCCGCCGGGCCCGACCGGTTCCCCGTCCGCGTCCAGGAAGCGCGCCCCGAGCGCCGCCAGCATGCCCGCGCCGCCGTCCGTCGTCGCGCTGCCGCCGACACCGAAGACGATCGTCCGCGCCCCCGCGTCGAGCGCGGCGCGCAGCAGCTCGCCCGAGCCGTACGTCGTCGAGGTGAGCGGCGCGAAGACCCCGTCGGGCAGGTGCTGGAGGCCGGACGCCTCCGCCATCTCCACCACCGCGGTGCCGTCCCGCAGGGCGTACGCCGCCGTCAGGGGCTCACCGAGCGGCCCGGTCACCCGGACCTCGCGGCGGTCGAATCCGGCCGCCACCGCCGCCGCGACCGTGCCGTCGCCGCCGTCCGCCACGGGCAGGGTCTCGACAGCCAGACCGGGTACGACCCGCTGGAGACCAGCCGTTACCCGCTCCGCGACCTGCACGGCCGTGAGCGAGCCTTTGAACTTGTCAGCCGCAACGAGAACGCGCGCGGGCTGAATAACTGCTCCGTTCGTCACCTTGCTATCCCTTGCTATCGAACAGGCAGTCGCGCCGCCACGACCCTATCCGCCCTGTCGGAGGACGTGCCACCCGTCCGACGCGGCGCGCGAGGCGTCATGCCCGGTGCACCGCGCGGCCACGACAGCTCCCGTACGGCGTGTGAAGGCGCCTGGACCGTCACAACCTGTCATGCCGGGCAACGAGCCGCGCCAACCACCGCGCGATTCGGCCACCGATTCGGTAAACCGGACGTATGGGCCTACAGCGCGCGGACCTCGCCGACCGGATCCTCGGCGGCTGGCTGGGCCGGGTCGCCGGCAACATGCTCGGCAAACCAGTCGAGCGCGGCGACTACTGGACGCGCGAGCGCATCGACCGCTATCTGCGCCAAGCCGACGCACTGCCGCTGACCGACTACCTTCCCGAGCCGCCGCCCGGCGCCGCCCGGGCAGGCTTCGAGCTGCGTCCCGAGTGGCGTCAGTGTGTACGCGGCCGGATCCACGGCAGCTGCCGGGACGACGACGTGGACTACGCGATCCTCGGCCTGCACCTCCTGGAGACCCACGGCTTCGACTTCACCACCGAGCAGGTGGGCGAGGTCTGGCTGCTGCATCTGCCGTTCCTGCAGACGTTCACCGCCGAGCGGGCCACCTACCGCAATCTCGCCAACGGCCTGAAACCACCGCTCACCGCCACCCACGACAACCCCTACCAGGAGTGGATCGGCGCCCTCATCCGCGCCGACATCTTCGGCTGGACATCCCCGGGCGCCCCGCGCCGCGCCGCCGCGCTCGCCCGCCGGGACGCGGTGCTCTCGCACTCCGGCAACGGCGTGTACGGCGCGATGTGGGCGGCCGCCCTGATCGCCGCCGCGTTCACCGCGCACAGCCCGCGCGAGGCGATCGACGGCGCGCTGGAACGCATCCCGGCGGGCAGCCGCCTCGCCCGCACGGTCCGCCGTACGGCCGCCCTGTACGACTCCGGACTGTCCTGGTCCGACACCCTGACCGAGCTGGCGGCGGAGACGGGCCACCTCGGCTGGATCCACACCGTGCCCAACGCCGCCGTCATCACCGCCGGACTGCTGTACGGCGCCGGTGACTTCACCCCCACCATCGCCCTCACGGTCCGCGGCGGTCTGGACACCGACTCCAACGGCGCGACGGCGGGCTCGGTCGCCGGTGTGCTGTGCGGGGCCTCCGCGATCCCCGCGCAGTGGACGGACCCGCTGGAGGACCGGGTGCGCAGCGCGGTGTTCGGTTTCGACGGCGTACGGATCAGCGAACTGGCCAAGCGAACGCTGCGGTTGGCCGCGATCTCCGCGGCTTGACGCGAAACCGCTGCCACCGGCAGTCCGTGATCGGCACAATGGCCAGATGCCTGAGTACATGGAGCTTGCGCTGTCGGACGGTTCACAGGTGCGCCTGGAGCTATCGGGGGCCGGAGAGCCGCTCGCCGTACCGTCTCAGAGCACCCGCACGGCCGATCTTCCAGAAGGCTTCGGTGCGGCCAGGCCCGTGGCGAGCGGCTCCGGCCGGGCGGCGGCACTCGCGGTGGACGCGCTGCGTACGGCACTGCGCCCGCTCGGTCCGCTGCTGGACGAGGTCCATGGCGCGGTGTCGGCATCCGAGAACCCACCGCAGGAAATCACTGTCGCGTTCGGCGTCGAGATCGGCCAGGATCTGAGACTGGGCATCGTAGGGGCCAACGGCAAGGCCACCATGAGCATTTCGGCCACCTGGCAGAGTGGGACACCGCGGCGCTGATGGGCTGGTTCAGAAGGCCGGCGGCCGCGGCGCCCCGCGTTTCCGTGCTGCACGACCGCGCGTCGACCGCGGCAGGCGGGGCCGCACTGCTCTCCGCCCGGCGGGTGATGACCTGCGCGCATGTCGTCAATGACGCGCTGGGCCGCGATCTGTACACCGCCGCGCCGCCCGCCGCCGATACGCTGCGCCTCGCCTTCCACGGTCCGGGCGCGGCCCAGCACCGCACGGCCAGGCTCGCCGTGTGGGTGCCGCCGCTGTGGGGCGCATCCTCGATGGTCTGGCAGGGCGATCTCGCCGTACTGGAACTGGACGAGCCCGCCCCGCAGTGGCTGAGTCCCGTCGTCTGGCGTGACATGGCCGAAGGGCAGAGGTTACGGGCGTGGCACGGCGGCGGCGAGGCCATCGCCTTCGCCGACACCGAAGTGAAGCTCCATGAAGGCCGGTTCGGCTATCTGGACGGTCAGATGTCCGGCGCCGCGATCGGCCCCGGCTTCAGCGGCGGCCCGTTGTGGGCGACGGACGACGCCACGGTCGTGGGCCTGGTCGTGGCCCATGTGATGCCGGGCGACGGGCCGTTGAGCCCGCAGACCACCGTGCGGCGCAGCTGGGCAGTGCCGTGGCAGGCGATCCGGGAGGAGCTGGAGCGGGCGGGGGCGGCCGACACAGTCGCCGAGTGCACAGTGCGCGAGAGGTACGGGGCTTACGGCACAGGGGTGTGCGGACACGGCTCCCCGGCCGCCGGCTTCACCGCCGAGCTGTGGTCGCTGCTCGGTGATCCGGCGCGCCGGGCACAGCACGCCCGCACCCTGGCGGCCCGGCTCGGGTACGACCCCCCTGCCGATGAATCCGCCCCGTCGGTGGAGGAGTTGGCGCTGCTGCTCGCCTCGGAGGAACGCGCGCTCGCGACGCTGACCGAGTCACTCGCCCCCACCGTCCAGGGCGGCCCCGCCCGCGCCGGGCTCGACAGACTGCTCGCCCTGGGAAGGCTGACCGGTACGGCCCGGCTGCTGTCACTCGATGAACACCGGATTCTCTTACGGGAGTTGACACCGGCCGTCGTCGCGGACGCCGCACTGCTGCCGCGGGCGGCCCGTGAGGCACTGCGGTACATCATCCCGCCGCGCTCCCTGAGCGGCATCCGGCTGGATCCTCGGGACCTCGATGCGGCGGTGACGGAGCTGGAGGCGTACCGCGACGGCGGGCAGCCCGCGGACGGCACCTCGCCGGTGCCCGCCCTGCTCACCCTGGTCGAATACGTGGCCGCGGCCACCGCACCGCCGGTGCGCGAGGCCCTGCGCTCCTGGTCGGACCGGGTCGCGGCGCGCCTCGGCAGCCATCCGGCCGCGCTGCAGCTGCGCCGCGCGGACGCCGCGGCCTGGGCGGCGTACCGCCCCTCGCCCGTCGTCCGTCTGGTCGCCGAGATCTCCGGTCCCCCCGACCGTTATCAGTGCGCGCTGTGGGAAGTGCGCCAAGACGGCGCGACGGCCTCGTTGGCCACCGCGGACCGGCCGCGCAGCGCGGCCGAGATCGCCCGGATGATCCGTGAGGCGGCCGAGAACCCCCGGGACGACGGCGGTCAAGGCGTCACCCATGTGGACATCGTCGTCGACCGGGACGGCCTGCAGCTGCCCTTCGACGAGTGGGAGGCGGCCAGTTCGGTGGAGTTTCTGCCGAGGGTCCCGCTCGGGGTGAGATTCCGTATCGCGCTGCGCTGCCCGGAGGTCAGCGCTCGCGCACCGCGCCGCGAGGCGGAGCTGCGCCGCCGCTGGGAGAACGCCCACACCGGCCCGCTCGTCGTCGGTGAGAGCTGTGCGTCGCCGGAGAAGGTGTACGCGCTGCTCGAGACCAGCCACCGGGACACCGCGCAGGTCGTCCTGCACGGCCCGAGGGCGCCGCGTGAGGCGCTGCTCCAACTCTGTCTGGCCCTTGGCGTCCCGGTGGTTCTGTGGGACCGGGAGGCGGAGGGCCATGAGCACGCCCACCGGCTCGACGACATCGCACCCACCGGACCGCTGCACCAACTTCCCGAACGCATCCAGCACTTCAGGGCCGGACAGTACGGAGCGAGCGTGCCCTCGCCCGCCCGGCCCTCGCTGGTGTGGGAGAACACGGAGCTGCCACTGCCGGGTGGGCTCGAACTGCTTGACCCCGCGGAAGGAGCGGACATCCGATGAACCCCGCACACGACGACAGCGAGGGCAACGGCGACTGGAGACTGTTCCGCGGCGACGGACAGGCTCGTACGGTCGGCTTCCCCGAGGCTCCGCCGTGGCGCCGCTTCGACAACCGGTCCTCTACGGCGGCGAGCGCGCCGCCCCCGCTGCCGTATCTGATCGGGCGCGCCGAGGCCGATGTCGTCAACGCCGCGCTGCATCTGCGCCGCCCTCTGCTGGTGACGGGGCAGCCCGGCACCGGCAAGTCGTCCCTGGGGCACGCGATCGCGCACGAACTGCGGCTCGGACCGGTGCTGCACTGGCCGGTCAACAGCCGGGCCACCCTGCAGGACGCGCTGTACCGCTACGACGCGATCGGCCGGCTCCGTGAGTCGAACCTCCGGCGCGAGGCCGGCGAGGACTCCGACGATCTCGGCATCGGCTCGTACGTACGACTCGGGCCGCTCGGTACGGCGCTGGTGCCCGGTACACGCCCGCGCGTCCTGCTCGTCGACGAGCTCGACAAGGGGGACATCGATCTCCCCAACGATCTGCTGAACGTCTTCGAGGAGGGCGAGTTCGAGATTCCCGAGCTGGCCCGGCTGCCCGAGGACCAGGCCTCAATCCGGGTGATGACGGCCGACCCCGACTCCTGGACCGAGGTGATCAGGGGCCGGGTGCGCTGCTCGGAATTCCCCGTTGTGGTCATCACCAGCAACGGCGAACGCGACTTCCCGCCCCCGTTTCTGCGCCGCTGCGTACGGCTCGCTCTCCCGGAGCCGGACGAGGACAGGCTGCTCGCCATCGTCCGCGCCCATCTGGGCCCGGCGGATCTGGACGGCAACGACAAGCTGCTGCGGGCCTTCCTCGCGCGGCGGGCCCGCGGGGAACTCGCCACCGACCAGCTGCTGAACGCCGTGTTCCTGCGCAAGGGCGGGGTCGACCTGGACGCCGACGGACTGCTCGACGCCGTACTGCACCGGCTCGGCGGGACGGTGTAGCGCCGGTGTGGAGCGAGCTGCGGCGGATCCTGGCGGACGGCGGGGCGGAGCTGTCCCACGAGGAGCTGCTGGATGCGCTGTGGCTGGCCGGGCGCCTTCCGGCAGGGGCGTCCTCGGCGCTGACCGCAGCGGGCGCCGTCGCCGGACCACCCGCTCCGGAGCAGGGCGCTCTTCCGCGCGGCGACCCGCGCGCCGGCTCCGGCCCGCCCCGGCCGGAGGCACCGCAGACCGCCATGCCCACGGCGTCGGCGGACGCCCCGCACCCCGTGGCGGCGCGGCCCGCCGAGGGCCACGGCTGCGATGTGCACGGCGCGCCTGCCGGACGGCGGCGCCCGCGGCATGACCGGCCCGCCGTCCCCGTGCGCGCCCCCGAGGAAAAGGTGCTGGGCTCCGTCGAACTGCGCCTCGGCCGCGCGCTGCGCCCGCTCAAGCAGCTGCGCCCCGACCGCAGGCAGTGGGAGCTCGACGAGCCCGCCACCGTGGCGGCGATGGCCGAGACGGGGCTGCCCGACGCGGTCATGCGCCCGGGCCGCGCCCGCTGGCTGGATCTGGTGCTGCTCGTTGACGACGGGGTGTCGATGCTCCTGTGGCAGCGGCTCGCAGCCGAGACGCGGCTGCTGATGGAGCGCAGCGGCGCCTTCCGCGACGTGCGGGTATACGGGCTGGACAGCCGGGGTCCCTCCGCGCCGCTGCTGGGCCGCCACCCGTACGAGCAGGACAGCGCCCCGCTGCCCGCTTCCGCCGTCACGGACCCGGCGGGCCACACACTCCTGCTCGCCATCAGCGACGGCGTGGGCGCGGCCTGGCGGGACGGCCGGATGCACGCGGCGCTGGAGCGCGCGGCGCGGGTCGGTCCGACGGCTGTTCTGCACACGCTGCCCGAGCGGCTGTGGGAGGGCTCCGGCATCCGCGCCGAGGAGTGGGAGGTCACCACCCGCAGGCGCGGCGCACCCCATCACACATGGCAGGTCGCGGACCCGGCTCTGCCGCCCGAACTCGCCCCGTACGACGGGGTTCCGGTGCCGGTGCTCGCGCCCACCCCCGAATCCCTGGGCACTTGGGCACGGTTGGTGGGATCGCCCGGCACATCGGCGGTCCTGCCGCTGCTCGCCGCGCGGACACCCGCCCGTCCGTACGCCGCGACACGCACACCCGGCGGGGACGGCCTGCTGCGGTTCCGCAGGGCGGCCTCCCCGCAGGCATACCGTCTCGCGGCCCATCTCGCGGCGGTCGCCCCGGTCTCGGTGCCGGCCATGCGGCTGGTTCAGGCCGCGCTGGGCCCCGAGGTCGACACGGGTCATCTGGCCGAGGTGTTCCTGGGCGGGCTCATGCGCCGTACGGGCGGGGACGATCTGCTGCCGCAGCACCGTGGGTTCGACTTCGCGGAGGACACCCGGCGCATCCTGCTCGACACGCTTCCGGCAGGCGATCTCGTACGGACCACCCGCGCGGTCACCGCACGGCTCGCCGAACTCACCGACCGCGCCGCCGACTTCCCCGCCTGGCTGCCCCATCCCTCCGGGACGGACCGGCTGCCCGCGGACGGACGCCCCTTCGGCTGGATGGACGAGCGGCTGCTGCGGCGGCTGGGCATGCAGTCGGCCGTGGCACGGCCGCCGACCACCCCGGTTCCGCTGCTGTCGTTCGTCGACGCGCCGGACTCCGGATGGCAGTCGCCGGCCTCGGGGCACCCCCGGACGGCGGGCCCTTTCCGGCTCTTCGCCCGGAACCGGTACGGCTGGCCGCAGATGGGGCTGTACCTGGGGACCTCCGAGCAGCAGCCGGGGATCGCGGTGATCCGTATCCCGGAGATGCCACAGTCGTGGAGCGCCGCGCTGGTCACGACGGAGGCGGAAGCACTGTCGCGGATGGACGGCGTCTACGCGCCACGGCTGCTCGACCATGACGCCACCGCCGTACCCGCCTGGATCGCCACCTCGTACGCCCAGGACAAGCACGGCTCCGGTCCGGCGCCCAATCTGCGTTCCGTGGTCGAACAACGGGGTGCCCTGACCGGTACGGAGTTCGTGTCCGTCGGGAGGCAGTTGGCGAACGGTCTCGCACGGGCCCACCGCAAGGGCGTCATCCACGGCTCGCTGATCCCCAATTGCGCCCTCCTGGTGGGCCAGGAGGTCGAGATCACCGGGTGGATGACCGCGTCCCTGGACGGTGTGCGCAGCCCCTACCGGTCGATCCTGCGCCAGAAGGATGAGTACCGGGCGCCTGAACTCCGCGGCGACGAAGGTTCGCCCAGCGAAGCGACCGACATGTATGCCCTGGGAAGGATCCTGCTGGCGGCGGCAGCCGGCCGTTGGGACTACGACCCTGCCGAGGAGCTGCGCACCCTCCCCTGGCCGGCTCCCGACCGCCGCCCCGGCGTCGTCCTCGAACTCCTGCGACGCTGCGTCCTGCCCGATCCCGCCGACCGGCCCACCGCCGACGAGCTGCTGCGGGCCCTCACCTCCAGAGCCCATCCACAGCCCGACGCTCCGCTCAGGCCCGCGCGGCTCGGCGTGGGCGAGAACGGCCGACCGGTGCTCCTGGACCTCAACGAACGGGAGTACGGCGGCGATGGCCCGCACGCGTTGCTGACCGGGGAAGCCCGACACCGGCACCGGATGCTTGCCACCCTCGTGCGCGGTCTGGCGGAGGCGAATCCCACGGAGGCCGTCACCTTCGTCTGCGCCTGGCACGGCTACTCCGACCACCTCTCCGCGCTCGCCGCGCTGCCGACGGTGAAGTGGGCGCAGGATCTCACCGCACGGCCGGACGCCCTCCGGGAACTGCGTGGCCTGCTGAGTGCGGCGATGTACGAGCGAGGCGGGTCACGGCCCCTTCCCCGGCTCGTGCTTGTCCTGGACGACTATGGTCAGATCCTGAGGAACGGACCGGAGTTGGACATCGTCGAGGCGCTCACGACCGTTCGCTACCAGGGCATTCACGTCCTCGCCGGGGACCCTTCCGGCCGCCACGCCCCTCACCCGGGCATCGGCTCCCTGACCTGCCGGATCGAGCTCACCAGCGCCCATCGGGGCCTTCTCCACGACGGCGCGTCCCTGCCCGTCCCGTTCCGCCCCGCACCGCTGTCCGCCGAGGAGCAGGCGGCCGAGCTCGAGATCGAGCACGGCCGCGGCGTCCGGCATCTGAGGCAGGGCGAGTGGGCCGAGGCCCACTCCGTCCTCAGCGGCGTCGCCTCCGCGCGGCTGGCGCTGCTGGGACGGGAGCATCCGGCCACGCTCACGTCCCGGTACGAGCGGGGTTTCGCGCTGCTCGGACTCGGCCAGCACCGAGAGGCACTGGTCGAGTTCCAGACGGTCGACGACCGCAGATCCGCGGCCTTGGGCCCGTACCACCCCGACACCCTGGACGCGCGCCAGCAGACCGCCTTCACCCTCGGACTGCTGAGCCGTCACCGGGAAGCTCTCTCCCTGTACAACGAGGTGCTGAACAAGCGATTGCAGATGCAGGGTGGACGGCACCCCGACACCCTGCGCTGTCAACACAACACGGCATTCACCCTCAGCGCCCTCGGCCGGCACCAGGAGGCATTCCACCTGGCCGCCGAAGTCCTCACAGCCAGGATCGGGGTACTCGGCGCCGAGCACCCCGACACCTTGCTGACCCGCCACGAGATGGGCCACTTCCTGGCCCGCACGGGTCAGTGGGCCCGAGCCCTGGAGGCGTACGACTTCGTGGCCTGGGCCCGTACGCGCATCCTGGGAAGCGCCCACCCCGACACCCAAGCGGCACAGCGCGATGCCGCCCAGGCCCGGGCCCAGCTCGGCAATCCCCCGACCGGCAAACGCCCTCCGGGCAGCAAGGGCTGACGTCCCCGTTACGCTTCCCTAAGTGACCACCTCTGACTACGCCGCGTACATCGCGTCGCTCCCCCGCATCCTTGCCGGCGCCGCCGCGCTCATCCGCGACGACCAGGGCCGCGTGCTGCTCGTCGAGCCCAACTACCGCGAGGGCTGGGTGCTGCCCGGCGGCACCGTCGAGTCGGACCAGGGCGAGACCCCGCGGCAGGCGGCCCGCAGGGAGACCCTCGAAGAGATCGGTCTGGATCTGGAGCTGGGCGCGCTGCTGGCGGTCGACTGGGTGCCGGGTGTCGCGCGGCCGCCGATCGCCGCGTATGTGTACGACGGCGGGGTGCTGACCGAGGACCGGTTCAAGGCGATCCAGCTGCAGGAGGAGGAACTGGTCTCCTGGCGGCTGGTGTCCCGGGAGGAAATCCCCGCGCATCTGCTGGGATCGCTGGGCCACCGGGTGCTGGCCGCGCTCGATGCGCTGGAGGCGGGCACCGGATCGGTGGAACTGGAGAACGGGCAGCCGCCCGCCTGAGCAGGTCGGCTGTATAAATCGGCTCGCAGCCGCGGAGACGCGCTGCGTAGGCTCACCGTATGACTCTCGTCGCGATCCTCAGCGGCGCCGGCATCTCCACGGACTCCGGCATTCCCGACTATCGCGGGCCCCAAGGCCTGTGGCGGCGCGATCCGCAGGCCGAGAAGCTCGTCACGTACGACTACTACATGGCCGATCCGGACATCCGCCGCCGTGCCTGGCTGATGCGGCGCGAGAGCACGACCTGGCGCGCCGAGCCGAACGCGGCGCACCGCGCCGTCGCCGAGCTGGACCGGCAGTCCGGGTTCGCGGTCCGGGTGATCACCCAGAACGTCGACGGGCTGCATCAGCTCGGCGGCATGCCCGGGCGCAAGGTGCTCGAACTGCACGGCACGGCGCGGACCGTGGTCTGCACCGGCTGCCATGCCCGCTCCTCCATGGAGGAGGCGCTGGCGCGGGTGGAGGCGGGCGAGGAGGACCCGCCGTGCCTGGCGTGCGGCGGGATCCTGAAGTCGGCGACGGTGATGTTCGGGCAGCGGCTCGATCCGCAGGTGCTGGCCGAGGCGATGGGGATCGCCAAGGCGAGCGAGGTCTTCATCGCGGTCGGCACGAGTCTGCAGGTGCAGCCGGCGGCGTCGCTCGCCGGCATCGCGGCGGAGCACGGGGCGCGACTGATCGTGGTGAACGCCGAGCCGACTCCGTACGACGAGCTGGCGGACGAGATCATCCGCGACCCCATCGGAACGGCGCTGCCGACACTGCTGAAGCGGCTGAATTCCAGCCCGTCCGGCGATTGAGGACTGGGGCTGGGGCAAAAGCCCCAGCGGGGTCCGGGGAAAAGGCCCCGGACCTAGAAGAGCGCGTCGTCAGGCGTGCCGGACTCGAACGCCAGCAGCCGCTGCTTGCGGTCCAGCCCGCCCCCGTACCCGACGAGACTCCCCGACGAACCGATGACCCGATGGCACGGCACGATGATCCCGATCGGGTTCTTCCCGTTCGCCAGCCCCACCGCGCGCGACGCGCCCCGGTTGCCGAGCGCCTCGGCCAGTTCTCCGTACGTGCGCGTCTGGCCGTACGGGATCTGCCGCAGCTGATCCCAGACGCCCCGCTGGAAGAGCGTGCCCTCGAGCCGCATCGGCAGGTCGAACTCCGTCAGCTGGCGGGCGAAGTACGCATCGAGCTGGCGGATCGTCTCGCGGAGGGGCGCGGAGTCCTCCGCGCCGAAAGTCTCCTCGTCCGGGCGGTGGCGCTGCCGGGGCATGTAGAGGCCGCTCAGCACCCCGTCCGTGGCGACGAGGGTCAGCGGTCCGTACGGACTGTCGACAACCGTGTGCTTTCTGGTCATGGCTGAACTTCCTTACGCGGGGAGGTGGTTGATCGGATGGCCGTCGGTGGCCCAGAGGTACTGGACGGCGTACGCACGCCAGGGCCGCCAGCCCGCGGCGCGTTCGGTGAGTGCGGCGGGGGTAGACGGCAGACCGAGCTCCGCCGCCGCGCGCCGCATGCCGAGGTCGCCCGGCAGGAAGGCGTCGGGGTCGCCGAGTGCGCGCATGGCGATCACCTCGACCGTCCAGGGGCCGAAGCCGGGCAGTGCGGTCAGCTGGGCGCGGGCCTTGTCCCAGTCGCTGTCGAGGCCGAGCTGCACCGAGCCGTCGGCCAGCGCGCCGACGAGGGTCGTGAGGGTGGTGCGGCGGCTGCGAGGGAGGGCCAGCGTTTCGGGATCCAGCGCCGCGAGCTCGGCGGGGGCCGGGAACAGATGGGTGAGTCCACCCTCGGGATCCTCGACCGCCCGGCCGTGGGCGGTCACCAGGCGACCCGCGTGGGTGCGGGCGGCGGCCGTCGAGACCTGCTGGCCGAGCACCGCACGTACCGCGAACTCCGCCGCGTCGACGGTGCGCGGCACCCTTCGACCCGGGGCCTTGTCGACCAGCGTGGCGAGCAGTTCGTCCCTGCGCAACTGGTCGTCGACCGCGACCGGATCGGCGTCCAGGTCGAGCATCCAGCGGCAGCGGCTGATCGCGATGGTGAGGTCGCGTGGATCGGTGAGCGAGAGCCGGCAGGCGATGTGGTCGGGCCGCGGGGTGAGGGCGACGATGCCGTGTCCGTACGGGAGGCTCAGGGTGCGGCGGTACGCCCCGTCCCGCCACTCCTCGACGCCCGGGACGCCGGTGGCCGCCAGGTGCCCGAAGAGGTTGCTCGGGTTGAGCGGCGCGCGGTAGGGCAGTCGCAGTGCGATCACGCCGGGGGTCGCCGGCGGTGTGGAGCGGCTGCGGGCGGCGCGGGTGCGCAGTTCGCCCGGGGCGAGCGCGAAGACCTCGCGGACGGTGTCGTTGAAGGTGCGGATGGAGGAGAAACCGGCGGCGAAGGCGACCTCGGCCAGGGGGAGGCCGGTCGTTTCGATGAGGAGGCGGGCGGTCTGGGCGCGCTGGGCGCGGGCCAGGGCGAGCGGGCCCGCGCCCAGTTCGGCGAGGAGCTGGCGCTCGATCTGGCGCGTCGAGTAGCCGAGCCGGGCGGCGAGGCCCGGCACGCCCTCGCGGTCGACGACGCCGTCGCGGATGAGGCGCATGGCGCGGGCGACGGCGTCGGCGCGGGCGTTCCACTCGGGCGAGCCGGGGCTGGTGTCGGGTCGGCAGCGCTTGCAGGCCCGGAATCCGGCCTGCTGGCAGGCGGCGGCGCTCGGGTAGAAGGTCATGTTCTCGACTTTCGGCGGCACCACCGGGCAGCTGGGGCGGCAGTAGATCCGCGTGGTCAGTACGGCCGTGAAGAACCAGCCGTCGAAACGGGCGTCCTTCGACTGGACGGCGCGTACGCAGCGCTCGGTGTCGGTGTGCATGGCTACAAGCATCCGGCAGCGTGGGAGCCTGGGCTAGCGAGAAAACGACATCATCCTTCAGCTGCCAGGGCCGCTCGAGGGCCCGGGCGGTCGACGCGGCGCACGATCTGCACACGAGCGTCGAGGTCGCACAGGGCGAGGCCGCACCGGAAGTAAGACCTGTCAGTGCTCCTGCGCGGCGAAGGCCGCATACGCGGGCTCGTCGAAGAGGACGAAGCGCCCCTCTTCCACGGCCGTGTCCGCATCCCGCACCGTCTCGACAGCGATGCGGGCGCCGTCGTCGATCGGCCAGTCGTAGATGCCGGTGGAAATGGCGGGGAACGCGACGGTGCGGGCCCCCAGTTCGTCGGCGATTCGCAGCGACTCGCGGTAGCACGAGGCCAGGAGAGCGGAACGGTCCTCGGTGGCCGACCAGACGGGTCCGACCGTGTGAATCACATGGCCGGCGTCGAGGTTGCCGGCGGTGGTGGCGACGGCCTGGCCGGTGCGCAGCCCCCTGCCGTACCGCGAGGCGCGCAGGGCGCGGCACTCGGCCAGGATGTCCGGTCCGCCGCGCCGGTGGATCGCCCCGTCGACGCCACCGCCGCCGAGGAGCGAGGAGTTGGCGGCGTTGACGATGGCGTCGACATGCTGCTGGGTGATGTCTCCGCGGACGAGGACGATGGCGGGCTGATCGGTCATAAGGCCATCATCGCGCGCGGTGGCTCCCGGCGGGTGGGTGGCGCCGGTCTCCCTCGGCGGCGGGTGGGCTCTCAGCGGGTGGCGCGCAAACGGCGCCAGACCGCCTTCGCCGCGTGATGGCCGGACATACCGTGCACGCCGGGGCCCGGCGGGGTCGCGGCCGAGCAGATGAAGACGGCGGGGTGCGAGGTCGCGTACGGCACCTTGGCGAGCTTGGGACGGATCAGCGTCTGCAGTCCGGCGAACGCTCCGCAGGCGATGTCCCCGCCGACGTAATTGGCGTTGTGCCGGGCGAGTTGGGGCGGGCCCGCGACCGCGCGGGCCAGCACGAGGTCGCGGAAACCGGGCGCGAAGCGCTCCAGCTGCCGCTCGATGACCTCGGTGGCGTCCCCTTCCCAGCCGGCCGGCACATGGCCGTACGCCCACAGGACATGCTTGCCCGCCGGCGCCCGGGAGGGGTCGATCACGGTGGGCTGGGAGGTGATCAGGAAGGGCACACGGGGGTCACTGCCGGCGACGGCGGCGCGCAGGGCGGCATCGATCTCACCGGCCGTGGGGCCGATGTGCACGGTCCCGGCCGTGCGAGCCTCCTTCGCGGTCCAGGGCATCGGGCCCGACAGGGCGTAGTCGATCTTGAACGCCGCGGCGCCGTACCGGTAGTGCTGATACGCCCGGCCGAGTCCGGCGATCCGGGCCAGCGCGGTCGGCGAGGTGTCGAAGATGTACGCGCGGGCCGGAGGGAGCTCGTCGAGCCGCTTCACCTCCGCGCCCGTGTGAATCGTGCCGCCCTGTTCCCGCAGATACGAGGCCAGCGCCTCGGAGATCGCCTGCGAGCCGCCGCGGGGCACCGGCCAGCCCTTGTCATGGGCGGCCAGGGCGAACATCAACGCGATGCCGCCGGTGGCGAGGCCGCTGGTCGGGGCGATGGCATGGGCTGCGAGCCCGGCGAGCAGACCACGGGCCCGCTCGCCCTCGAAACGGCGCGAGATCCAGGTGGCGGGCTGGAGCGCGGTCAGTCCGAAGCGGACGTAGCGGTACGGGTCACGGGGCAGGCCGTCCCAGGGCGTGCGCAGGAAGTCGGCCGCGAAGGTGTTCCAGTGGCCGAGGTAAGGGGCGACGAGCCGGCGGTACGCCCCGGCGTCACCGGCCCCCAGCGACATGGCGGTCTCGCCGACCGAGCGGCTCAGCACGGCCGCGGTGCCGTCCGGAAAGGGGTGCGCGAGGGGGAGTTCCGGGTGCAGCCACTCAAGGCCGTGGCGGGCGAGAGGCATGGCGGCGAACGCGGGCGAGCCGATGCCGAGCGGATGGACCGCTGAGCAGGGGTCGTGGCGGAAGCCGGGGAGGGTGAGCTCCTCGGTCCTCGCTCCCCCGCCGATGGTGTCCAAGGCCTCGTACACCGCCACCGAGAAGCCACGGCGGGCCAGTTCGACGGCGGCGGTCAGCCCGTTGGGTCCCGCCCCCACGACGACGGCATCGAGCATCGACGGCACCTTCGGACTCCTTTGTCAGCCGATGGCCAAGGCACCCAGGATATTGCCGCGGGCGGGTGGCCGGGGCGGAGGGTGGTTCCGGCGCGATGTTTTCCGGGCTCGGACGGATGGCCGGGCGGGGCACGGCGCGGGGCTCACCCCGCCAGCAAGGACCGGATCCTGGCCGCCGTCGTCGCGTCCCTCGCCGCCGTGAACGGCAGCGCATTCCGGCCCTTGATGCGGAACGGCACACCCGCCACCGTCACCTGCGCCCCTCCCGCCTCCGTCACCAGAAGCACGCCCGCAGCGTGGTCCCACGCGTTCTCCCAGGAGAAGGCCACCGCGTCCAACTGGCCTCGTGCCACGTCCAGATACTCCAGACCCGCCGAGCCGCACGGCCGCGCGTGCACACCGTCCACGTTCAGGCCCAGCAGGGCCCGCTTCTGGTCCGGGGTCGTGTAGTCCGGGTGCGACATCGCCACCTCGAGCACCGCCCCGGGCGCGGGGGAACCGGCCCGCAGAGGTGTGCCGTTGAGGTGGGCGCCGCCGCCCCGTACGGCTGTCGCCATCTCGTCGAGCACCGGCGCGTACGTCCACGACGCCAGCACCTCACCCCGCTGCGCGAGAGCCACCAGTGTGCAGAACCCCGGCTCGCCGTGGACGAACTGCCGTGTCCCGTCCACCGGGTCCACTATCCAGACCGGCGCCTTGCCGTGCAGTGCCTCGTACACCGACGGGTCCGCGTGGACCGCCTCCTCGCCCACCACGACGGAGCCGGGCAGCAGGGCTGTCAGTGATGCGGTCAGGTGCTCCTCGGCGTTGCGGTCGGCCGTGGTCACAAGGTCGTGCGGTCCGGTCTTTTCGATGATCTCGTGCGCGGCGAGCTGCCGGTACCGCGGCATGATCTCGGTGGCGGCCGCCTTGCGGACCGCCTCCTCGACGTCGGACAGATCACCATTGAGGAAGTCATCGATCATATGTCCAGCTAAGCACGCCCTGCTGACATCGCGCTGTCCCCTCGGCGCCCCACCGCGTAACACTGCATGCCCCTGCGGTTCGCCGCCCTTGGACCATGGGTCACCGAGAGTGACGTCATGACGCCTGATCGGGTTCCGGTCACCCCGGCCGGAACCGGGCCAAGCCGTCGGCGGGCGGCTTGACGCGCCGTTCGCCGCCGGGTGATTGTCGCCACCCGGGCTGCGCCATGACGGGCCGTGACGGAAGATCAAGGAGCGCAACGATGCACATAGTGATCATCGGCGCCGGCATCGGCGGTCTCGCCCTCGCGCAGGGCCTCAAGCGGGCCGGCCTCGGCGTCTCCGTCTACGAGCGCGACCGCACCCGTACCGAACGGCTGCAGGGATACCGGATCCATATCGCCCCATACGGCTGCCGCGCCCTGCATGCCTGTCTGCCCGCCGATGTCTACGACCTGTTCGTGTCCACCAGTGGCCAGGCGAACAGCACGCTCGCCTTCTTCACCGAGAAGCTCGACGAGCTGATCACCCTCAACACCACCGAGATCGGTATGGACACCGGCCATCCGACCGACACCTTCAGGTCGGTAAGCCGCATCACCTTCCGCGAGGTCCTCCTCGCGGGCCTCGGCGACGTCGTGCGGTTCGACAAGGCCTTCACCCACTACACGCAGGAGTCCGACGGCCGCGTCACGGCGCACTTCAGCGACGGTACGCAGGCGACCGGCGACGTCCTTGTCGGCGCGGACGGGACCAACTCCGCGGTCCGGGCCCAGTATCTGCCGCAGGCCGCGCACCGCGACACCGGCGCGGTCGCCATCTCCGGCAAGGTACCGCTGGGAAGTGAGGTGGCGCGGCTCTTACCCCGCCCGTTCAGCACCGGCGGAGCCATGGTGCTGGCGCCGCACGGCTACTTCGGTTTCCTCGCCGTGCACGAGTTCCGCCGCGACGAGCGTGGCCAGGCCCTCAGCATCTCCCCCGACTACGGCATCGACCCCCAGCTGCTCTTCGACAACACCACCGACTACGTCATGTGGAACGTGCTCGCCAAGTGGGAGAAGTTCGGCGACCGCAAGGCGATTTCGGCGATGTCCGCAGAAGAGATACGGGCGCTGGTGCTGCGTGCCGTCGGCGGCTGGCATCCGAGTCTGCTGCGGCTGGTCGAGGAGTCCGACACCGGCACCGTCTCGGTGCACCCGCTGTACACGTCGCGCAGGCCCGGGCCGTGGCGGCCCAGCAATGTCACCGTTCTCGGCGACGCGATCCACGCCATGCCACCCACCGCCGGAGCCGGTGCGAACGCCGCCATCGTCGACGCCGATCTGCTGTGCCGCCGGCTGCAGGCCGTCGGCGACGGCGGGCGGCTCACCGACGCGATCGGCGCGTACGAGAAGGCGATGCGCGACCACGCCTTCACCAAGGTCGCCGCAGCGAACCGCAATCTCGAACAGGGCGTGGCGGACAACCGGTTCGCCCTTGCCGGCTTCCGCACCTTCCTGCGCCTGGCCGGCACCGTCGGTCCGATCCGGCGCAAGATGACCGCCGCCATCGCCAAGTAGGGGCCACCACCGAGGAGGGCGCGAGGCCGCCGGCGGTCAGCGCCCGGCGTCCTGGACCACGGCTCCCCGCGCGAGCAGCAGCAGCGCGTCGACGAGGTCCTCGGCGGGGCCGCCGGTGGCCAGCCGGCGCAGCTGGAGGCCCATCACCAGCGCGACGGTGGTCGCGGCGAGGCGTTCGGCGTCCGGGACGCCGAGGCCGGTGAGGATCTGCGCCGCGAGCCGGTCGTACGCCGCGAAGGCCTCGGCGGCGGCCTCCCGCAGGCGCTCGTCGCGCCCCGCCTCGACATACAGCTCGAAGGGCGCGATGTGCTCACTGTCGAAGGCGGTGCCGCCCGCCACCTGGCCCGCCAGGGCGGCCGCGCCCTCGATGTCGACGCCGTCGCTCTGGCACTGGTCGGCGAGCTCGGTGAAGCGGCGGGTCTCCGCGCGCACAAAGTGCAGCAGGCTCTCGCGCAGCAGCTCGTGCTGGGTCTCGAAGTGGTACGTGACCGAGCCGAGCGAGACCCCGGCCTCCTTGGCGATCCGCCGGTTGGTGACCGCCGCGACCCCGTCCTTGCCGATGATGTGCAGGACGGCGGTGATGATGCGCTGCCGGGTCGCGGCCGAGCGGGCGGGATTGGACATGACGGTCATTGTTCCACCGGCACGCTCCCGGGGATCACGGGGGCGGGCCGCGTCGTGGGGGCGGGCGGCCGCTTCTCGTACCACCGCTGGTCCGCCTCCAGTTGGGCGGCGAGCGAGATCAGCCGTTCCTCGCTGCCCGCGGGGCCGAGCAGCTGGGCGCCGACGGGCAGTCCGTCGGTGGTGAGTCCGGCGGGGACGTTGACGCCGGGCCAGCCGAGTACGTTCCAGGGCCAGGCGTACGGGCAGGCGGCCGCCATGGTCGCGTCGGTGCGCCAGGCGCTGAGCCCGTCGAAGGAGCCGATGCGCGGGGGCGGCGCGGCGGTGGTCGGGGTGAGGACCACGTCGTACGAGTCGAAGATGGCGCCGATCCTGACGTGCTGGCGTGCCTCGCGGGCACGGGCAGCCCGGACGACGCGGCCGCCGAGGGTTCGGCCGTGGCGCATGGCGATGCGGGTGCGTGGGTCGAGGAGTACCGGGTCGGGGTGCAGGGCCGCGACCTCCGCGATCCCAGCGGTGGCACGCGGCACGAAGGCGAGGCCGATCAGCCCGTAGCGCGGCCGGGCCTCCTCCACGTGGTGACCGAGCCGGGCGAGCGCTTCGGCGAGTGCGGTGACGGCACGACGCACCTCGCGGTGGGGCATGGTGCGGGTCAGGGTGAGCGGGGGCCGCCAGGCGAGGGCGATGCGCAGCTTGCCGGGGTCGCGACGGGCGGCGGCCGACGCCGCGATCGCGTCGGGGCGGTGCAGGTCCTCGGGGTGCGGGCCCTGGACCACGTCGAGCAGAAGGGCGGCGTCGGCGACGGTGCGGGCGAGCGGGCCGTTGACGGCGAGGCCCTGGAAGGCGTCGGCGTAGGGGTGCAGGGAGACCCGTCCGCGCTGGGGTTTGATGCCGACGAGATGGGTCCAGGCGGCCGGGATGCGGACCGATCCGGCGCCGTCGGAGCCGAGCGCCGCGGGTATGAGGCCTGCGGCGACGGCGGCAGCGGAGCCGCCGGAGGAGCCGCCCGGGGTGTGGTCGGTGGACCAGGGGTTACGGGTGGCGCCGAACGCCGGTCCTTCGGTGAACGGCCACTGGCCGAGTTCGCAGGAGTTGGTCTTGCCGACGATCACGGCTCCCGCGGCGCGGAGGCGGCGTACCGCCTCACCGTCCCTTTCGGCCGGGGGGAGTTCGCCGCAGCAGCCGAAGAGGGTGGGCAGCCCGGCCACATCGGTGTCGTCCTTCACGGCGAGCGGCACGCCGAGGAGGGGCAGCCGCTCCCCCGCGGCCAGTCGCCCGTCCGCGTCGCGGGCGTCGTCGAGGGCGCGTTCGCCGCGTACCCAGCGGAAGGCGTTGATGGTGGACTGGCTGGCCTCGATGCGCTCGATGGCACGGGTGACCAGTTCCTCGGAGGATGCCCCGCCATGACTCAACAGCCGTATGTGTTCTGTCAGTCCGCCGACTTCTTCTGTGGACACGACCGTCCCGCCTCCCTATTGTTCGTTCGAACGAACAGAACTGGAGGGTAACCAGATGCGCATCACCGGAGCAACCGTTCTGCTCACCGGGGTCACCGGCGGTATCGGCGGCGCGCTCGCCGCCGAACTGTCCGCCAGGGGCGCGAAGTTGGTGCTGACCGGCCGCCGCCGCGAGGCGCTGGAGCCGCTCGCCGAACGCTATGGCGCGCGCACGGTTCTCGCCGACCTCGCGGACCCCTCGGACGTGGAGCACCTCGCCGACGAGGCGGCCGACGCGTCCATCCTGATCGCCAACGCCGCGCTGCCCTCCAGCGGCGATCTGCTCGACTACACGCCGGAGCAGGTGGACCGCGCCCTCGCGGTCAACCTCCGCGCGCCCGTCATGCTGGCCCGGCTGCTCGCCCCCGCCATGGTCGAAGCGGGCCGGGGCCATATCGCACTCGTCGGCTCGCTCTCCGGCAAGGCGGCGACCAAGTCCACATCCCTGTACAGCGCGACGAAGTTCGGGCTGCGCGGCTTCGCGCTGGGCTTCCGCCAGGATCTGCACGGCACGGGCGTCGGCGTCTCGATCGTCCAGCCCGGTTTCGTACGGGACCTGGGAATGTTCGCCGCCACCGGGGCAACTCCGCCCGCCGGGATGCGTACGGTCTCGCCGCGGCAGGTCGTGGACGGGGTGCTGCGTGCCGTCGAGCGGAATGTCGCCGAAATCAACGTCGCCCCGCTGGAGTTGAGACTGCTGAGCGCGATCGCGGGCCAGTTCCCGGCCTTCGCCGAACGGGTGCAGCGGCGGGGAGCGGGCGAGCAGACGGTCCGCGAGATCGTCGCGGCCCAGCGCTCCCGTCGCTGAACGGCCGGTCCAGCCGCCGGGTTGAACGGCTGGACCGGGCGCTCATACCGCTGTTCGACGCCCAGTGACCCTCATCAGCACCACGTACAGCACGAGCGAGGCCGCCAGTCCCACCGCCCAGCCGTAGTCGGCCAGCGGCTTCAGGAAGGGGATCAGCCCGTCCTCGGGGAACGGCCCCTTGCCCTTCGCCGAGTGCGAGCCGCCCACCGCCAGCAGGCCGCCGACGCCGAACGCCAGGACCGCGACCGGATTCCAGCCGGAGGCGTACCAGTAGCGGCCGCCGGGGGTGTAGAGATCCGCCAGATCAAGGACGGTGCGGCGGATCAGCCAGTAGTCCGCGATGAGAATGCCCGCGACCGTGCCGAGCAGTCCACCGACCAGACCGAGCCAGGTGAAGATGTAGAGCTCGGGCGTCTCGGTCAGCTTCCACGGCATGATCAGCACGCCGACGACGCCCGTGATCAGCGCTCCCCTGCGGAAGTTGATCAGCTTCGGCGCCAGGTTCGCCAGGTCGTACGCGGGCGACACGACGTTCGCCGCGATGTTCACCGAGATCGTCGCGACCAGCACCGTCACCAGCGCATAGAGCAGTCCGAAGACATTGTCCGTCTTGGCGGCCAGCGCGACCGGGTCCCAGACCGCCGCCCCGTACACCGCCTGGGAGCCGGAGGTGACGAAGACCGAGAGCAGGGCGAACAGCGTCATCGTGGTCGGCAGACCGAGCGTCTGCCCCCAGATCTGGGCGCGCTGCCCCGCCCCGAAGCGGGTGAAGTCGGGGATGTTCAGCGACAGCGTCGACCAGAAGGCGATCATCCCCATCAGGGAGGGGAAGAAGACCGGCCAGAAGTCCGCGCCCCAGCCCAGCTTCGAGGGCTGGTCGAGCAGCGGACCGAGGCCGCCCGCCTTGGCCGACATCCACACCAGCAGCACCAGCGCGCCGACGATGACAAAGGGCGCCGCCCAGTTCTCGAACCGCCGCAGGGTCTCCATCCCCCGGTAGATGATGGCGAGTTCGAGTGCCCAGAAGAGCACGAAGCAGACCCACAGCGTCCACGGCTGTCCGCCGACCTCGGATGCCTTCGCCCAGCCTCCGAAGATCTTGCCGAGAAGGATGAAGATGCCCTGTCCGCCGATCCAGGTCTGGATGCCGAACCAGGCGCAGGCCACCCCGGCCCGGATCAGCGCCGGCAGATTCGCGCCACGCAGACCGAAGGAGGCCCGCGCCAGGACGGGGAAGGGAATGCCGTACTTGGGTCCCGCATGCCCGGTCAGCAGCATGGGGCCCAGCACTATCAGATTGGCCAGGGCGATGGTGAAGACCGCCTGCTTCCAGTCCATGCCGAGGGTGACGAGGCCCGAAGCGAGCAGCCAGGACGGGATGTTGTGGGCCATGCCGACCCATAGGGCCGCGAAGTTGTAGGTGGTCCAGCGCCGTTGCGCGACCGGGACGGGCAGCAGGTCGTCGTTGACGAAGCGGTTGTCGGAGGGGGCCGCGCCGGGCGCGAGCTCGACGCGGCCCGCCGTGTCGGAGAGCGGTCCTTCTGAGGGCACGGGCGGGACGGTCGCGGTCATGGCGTGGGGCCCCTTCAGCAGTCTTCAGCAGCCTTCGGCGGCTTTCAGCGGTTGAGTGCCGGGATGATCTCGGAGCCGTACGCGTCGATGGTCGCTTCCTTCGCGTCGTGCATGTTGTAGACGGCGAACTGGTCGACGCCCAGCTCGCGCAGTTCCTTCAGCTTCTCGATATGCGCCTCGGCCGGGCCGAGCAGACAGAACCGGTCCACGATCTCGTCCGGGACGAAGTCCGTGGACGGGTTCCCGGCACGGCCGTGGTGGCTGTAGTCGTAGCCTTCGCGCGACTTGATGTATGAGGTGAGGGCGTCGGGTACGAGGTCGGAGTGCTCGCCGTAACGGCTCACCAGGTCGGCGACGTGGTTGCCGACCATCCCGCCGAACCAGCGGCACTGTTCGCGGGCGTGCGCGAGGTCGTCACCGACGTACGCGGGCGCGGCCACACAGATGGTGACGGAGTCGGGGTCACGACCGGCGTCGGATGCGGCCGTCCGTACGGCGCTCACCATCGACGCGGTCAGATACGGGTCGGCGAGCTGGAGGATGAACCCGTCGGCCTTCTGGCCCGCGAGCGCCAGTGCCTTGGGTCCGTACGCCGCCATCCAGACCGGCAGCTTTCCGCCGCGCACCCAGGGAATCCGCAGCGGCTGCCCGTCGACCTCGGCCTCCCGGCCCTCGGCGAGATCGCGGATGACGCCGATCGCCTCGCCGAGCCTGGCCAGCGTGTTGGGCTTGCGGCCCGCGACTCGCATCGCGGAGTCCCCGCGCCCGATGCCGCACACCGTGCGGTTGCCGAACATGTCGTTGAGCGTCGCGAAGGTGGAGGCGGTGACCTCCCAGGTTCTGGTGCCCGGGTTGGTCACCATGGGGCCGACGGTGAGCTTCTGGGTGTGTTCGAGGATCTGGCTGTAGATGACGAAGGGCTCCTGCCAGAGCACCGCCGAGTCGAAGGTCCATCCGTAGCGGAAGCCGTTGCGTTCCGCGCGCCGCATCAGTGAGACGACGGCCGAGGCCGGCGGGTCGGTCTGCAGGACGAGTCCGAAGTCCATGCGTAGTGCTCCTCGTTCAGGTGCCGACTAGTTGAGGTACTGACAGGTGCCTCGGGGGGTGTACTGGCCATGCCCTGCCCGGCCGGTGAACTCGCGCTGGTCGATGACCACATCGCCGCGCGAGAGCACGGTCTCCACCTGGCCGGTGATCCGCTTGCCCTCGTACGCGGAGTAGTCGACGTTCATGTGGTGGGTCTCGACCGAGAGGGTCTGCTCGGCGTGCGGGTCGTAGATGACGACGTCGGCGTCGGCGCCGGGGGCGATGGTGCCCTTCTTCGGGTAGAGGCCGAACATCCGGGCCGGTGTGGCGCAGGCGATCTCGATCCAGCGGCGGCGGGTGATGTGTCCGTCGACGACCGCCTGATGGAGCAGGTCCATCCGGTTCTCCACGCCCGGCAGTCCGTTGGGGATCTTGGAGAAGTCGCCGCGGCCGAGCTCCTTCTGGCCGACGAAGCAGAACGGGCAGTGGTCGGTGGAGACGACCTGCAGGTCGTTGGTCCGCAGCCCGCGCCAGAGCGCGGCCTGGTGCTCGCGCGGCCTCAGCGGCGTGGAGCAGACGTACTTCGCACCCTCGAAGTCCGGCTCGGCGAGGTTGTCGGTGGACAGGAAGAGATACTGCGGACAGGTCTCGCCGAAGACGTTGAGTCCCTTGTCGCGTGCGGCCGTCAGCTCGGCGACGGCTTCCTCGGCCGAGACATGGACGACGTAGAGGGGGGCTCCGGCGACCCGGGCGAGCTGGATGGCGCGGTGCGTGGCCTCCGCCTCGAGCAGGGCCTTGCGCACCTCGCCGTGGTAGCGCGGATCGGTGCGGCCCTCGGCGAGCGCCTGCTCCACCAGAACGTCGATGGCGATCCCGTTCTCGGCGTGCATCATGATCAGCCCGCTGTTGGTGGCGGAGCGCTGCATGGCGCGCAGGATCTGGCCGTCGTCGCTGTAGAAGACGCCGGGGTAGGCCATGAAAAGCTTGAAGGAGGTGATGCCCTCCTCCACCAGCTTGTCCATCTCCTTCAGCGACGACCCGTTCACGTCGGAGAGGATCATGTGGAAGCCGTAGTCGATGGCACATTTGCCGTCGGCCTTGGCGTACCAGGCGTCGAGCCCTTCGCGCAGGGCGTGGCCGACGGACTGCACGGCGAAGTCGACGATGGTGGTGGTGCCGCCCCAGGCGGCGGCCCGGGTGCCGGTCTCGAAGGAGTCCGACGCGAAGGTCCCGCCGAACGGCAGCTCCATATGGGTGTGCGCGTCGACGCCGCCCGGGATGACGTATTTGTTCGCGGCGTCGATGGTGCGGTCGGCGGTCCATGCCTCGGCGACGGCGGAGCCGTGCGCCGCGAGGGCGGCGATCCGGCCGTCCTCGATCAGTACGTCCGCGTGGATCTCGTCCGCCGCGGTGATGACCAGGCCGCCGCGGATCAGGGTGCGGGTGCTGCTCATGCTGGTGCGCTCCCTCTCGTACTCTCTCGTACGTAACTACACGCTGCGCAGGGCCCGTTCGAGGATCGATGCGCCCTCTTCCGCCTCGGCGACGGTCAGTGAGAGCGGCGGGGCGATGCGCAGGGCGCTGGTGTTGTGGCCGCCGCCCTTGCCGATCAGCAGTCCGCCCTCGCGGGCGGCTTCCAGGACGGCCGATGCCGCCTGCGGGTTGGCCTCGTCCGTGCCGGGTCTGACCAGCTCGATGCCGATCATCAGGCCGCGGCCGCGCACTTCGCGTACGGCCGGGACGCCCGCGCCGATGGCCCGCAGCCGCTCGATCAGCAGTCCGCCCACCCGGCGGGCGTTGCCCTGGAGGTCGTGCTCCAGCAGATACGAGAGGTTGGCGAGGCCCGCCGCCATGGTGACCGGAGAGCCGCCGAAGGTCGAAATGGAGTTGGCGTCCAGACAGTTCATGATCTCGGCGCGGCCGACGACACCGCCGATGGACATGCCGTTGCCGATGCCCTTGGCAAAGGTGAGGAGGTCCGGCGGGCCGTTCTCGGCGTGTGCCTGCCAGCCCCAGAAGTGCTCCCCCGTACGTCCCCAGCCGGTCTGCACCTCGTCGGCGATCCACAGGATGCCGTGCCGGTCGAGGACTTCGCGGAACGCGGCGTACAGGCCGTCGGGCGGGGAGGTGAAGCCGCCCACGCCCTGGATGGGTTCGGCGATCAGCGCGGCGGGGTCGCGGGTGTGTCCCAGCAGGTCCTCCAGGTCCGCGACGCATGCCTCGATGAACTGCGCGTCGGACAGCTGGGCGTAGGGGCCGCGGGTGCGGATGCCTCCGTGCACGTACAGCGTCTGCAGCGGGGAGAGGGTGGTCGGCGACCAGCTGCGGTTGCCGGTGATGGCGACCGCCGAGAAGGACCGGCCGTGGTAGCTGTTGCGCATCGCCAGGATCTGGTTGGACCGGCGGTATTCGGTCGCCAGGAGCAGCGCGGTGTCGTTGGCCTCGGTGCCGGACGTGGTGAAGAAGACCCGGGCGTCGGGGATGCCGGAGAGGGTCGCGATCCGCTCGGCCAGCTCGACCATCGGGCGGTTGAGATAGAGCGTGGAGGAGTGGATGATCCGCCCGGCCTGCTCGCTCACCGCCTTGGTGACCTCGGGGAGGGCATGGGCGGTCATGGTGGTGAGGATGCCGCCGAAGAAGTCCAGGTAGCGGTTGCCGTCCGCGTCCCAGACATGGCGGCCCTCGCCGTGGGTGATCTCGATGGGCCGCTGGTAGTAGAGAGCGACCCAGTCGGGGATGACGGCCTTGTGGCGGTCGTGGAGATCGGTCACGGCTGCACCAGCCCCTCGTAGGCGTCGGGGCGGCGGTCGCGGTAGAACGCCCACTGCTGCCGTACGACGTCGATCAGGTCGAAGTCGAGGTCCCGGACGAGCAGTTCCTCCTTGCTGTCGCTGGCGACGTCGCCGACGAACTGGCCGCGGGGGTCGACGAAGTAGCTGGTGCCGTAGAAGTCGTTGTCGCCGTACTCCTCCTGGCCGACGCGGTTGATCGCGGCAATGTAGTACTCGTTGGCGACGGCGGCCGCGGGCTGCTCGAGCTGCCACAGGTAGGAGGACAGACCGCGCGAGGTGGCGGACGGGTTGTAGACCAACTGGGCGCCGTGCAGGCCGAGTTGGCGCCAGCCCTCCGGGAAGTGGCGGTCGTAGCAGATATAGACGCCGACCCTGCCGACGGCGGTGTCGAATACTGGCCAGCCGGCATTGCCCGGCTTGAAGTAGTACTTCTCCCAGAAGCCCTTGACCTGGGGGATGTGGTGCTTTCGGTATTTACCCAGGTAGGAGCCGTCGGCGTCGATCACGGCGGCGGTGTTGTAGTAGAAGCCCGAGTCCTCGATCTCGAAGACCGGCACCACGATCACCATGCCGGTCTCGCGGGCGAGCTCCTGCATCCGGCGGACGGTGGGGCCGTCCGGGACGGGCTCGGCCCAGCGGTAGTGCTCCGGCTCCTGGACCTGACAGAAGTAGGGGGCGTTGAATACCTCTTGGAAACCGATGACCTTGGCGCCCTGCCGGGCCGCCTCCCGGGCGTGTTCCTCATGCTTGGCAATCATGGATTCGGTGTCGCCGGTCCAGGTCGCCTGGACAAGTGCGGCGCGTACGACGTTGGCCATGAGCTGCTCCTTGGACGCGGGGTCAGAGAGCCTCTACGCACGTAGATTCGGTGCGTAGGAGGAGAACGTAAGCCCCGTCACACACTGGGGCAAGACCATCGCCGTTAACCGGCAGAGTCGATCATGTTTCGCACCCGAGCGGTCCACACCGAAAGGCTAGCGCTGCGAAGCGGCCGCGGAGAGGTCGCGGACCCGCCCCGGATCAGGCGCGGACCCGCCCCGGACCGGCCGTGGACAGGCCCCGGACCGGCCGGTGGATCAGGCGCCGAGATGGCCTGCGACGCGCAGCGCGTGGACGAGATCGCGCTCGTGGGATGCGGAGATCGTGCGGGCGGCGGCGACCAGTTGCGGCACGAGGCGATGCGGATCTCTGTCGGCGAGATGGGCGGTGTCCTCGGCGGCGTGTACCTGTACGAATGCGGTCAGTAAAGCCCGTGCTTCAGAATCCCGGCCCTC
Source organism: Streptomyces sp. CA-135486 (assembly GCF_050936555.1). Taxonomy (NCBI): domain Bacteria; kingdom Bacillati; phylum Actinomycetota; class Actinomycetes; order Kitasatosporales; family Streptomycetaceae; genus Streptomyces; species Streptomyces sp. CA-135486. Next base: position 2,545,166 of record NZ_JBNJMM010000002.1, on the reverse strand, counting down.
GTCCTCCAGGGCAAGGACTGCGGCGGCGATGTCGTCCGCCGGGCGGGTCACGCCCTGCCGCAGCAGCTGCCCGCTGTCCTGGACCCGGCCGGCCGCGGCGAGCGCGCCGGCGGCGGCCGAGAGCCTGAGGGCGGGCTGCGAGGCGACCTCCCACAGGAGGGTGGCCCAGTCGGCGTCGAGTCCGGCGCGGTGCAGCTCGGCGGCGAGTACGGACAGCCAGGGGGCGGGGCGGGCGGCGGCCTCGCAGAGCAGGGCGTGCGCCTCGCCGCTGCGGCCCTCGGCCCGCAGCCGCCCGAGCGCGGCGACGGTCTCGCGTGCGGCCCGCTGCGCACCGGCGGGGACTTCGGGCGCGGGCGCGGGTTGGTCGGTCACCACGCCGCCGAAGCGGGCGCCACGGGGCGCGTCCCCGCCGACGGGGGGCAGTACGGGCACGGCGACGGCCTCGTCCCCGCCGTCCTCGACCCCGGCGAACCGGGCCCCGCGGGGCCGCCGCTTCTTCTTGACGACCTCGGGGGCGGGTTCGGTGCGTACGGCTTCGGTGCGTACGGCTTCGGTGCGTACGGGCTCGGGGCTCGCGGGTTCCGGACGGAACCAGTCGTCGGGGACGCCGGGCAGATCGTGCGGGTCCCGCACGTGTGCGGACCCGCCGCCCGCCACGGGCCGCCCGGAGCCGGGCGCGGCCGGAACGTCGCTCACCGCGGGCCCGCCCGACGGGGAGTACGCGCCGCGGAACTGCTCCGACAGGTCGGGTCTCAGCGCGCCCGCCCCACGGTCGGTCGGCGCGGGCCCGCCCGATGATGAATACACGCCGCGGACGTCATGCCCGGCCTCCGCCCCGTACCGGCCGCCCGACGACGAGTAGGCGTCGGGGGCGTGCTCCCAGCCTCCCGCGTCCGCACCGCGCGGGCCGGCAGTGGCCGCGGCCACGCTCCCCATCCCGGTGCCGCTGCCGGGCCGGAACCAGTCGTCCAGTTCGTCCGGGACCGCAGTCACCGGGCCGCCCCACGACCCTCCGTCCGGCTCGCGCTCGTGCTCCGCGCCGGGCGAGGCCTCCGGCCCCCGCCGGGCGGCAGCCCGGTCGCCCCCGGACGCGTCTCCCAGCGCGTGCAGCCTTGCGGTCAGTTCCACGACGCGCGCCGTCGCCCGCGCATAGTCGTCCCGCGTCCAGTCCAGCTCGTGGGCCAGCTGCTCGGCCGCCGCGGACCCTTCCGGCTCCCCCGCCAGTCGGCGCAGCAGCTCCTCCGACCGCCCCGTCGCGTATGTCTCCTCCCGGAGCATCAGCTCCAGGCGTTCCTGCAGCGCCTCGCGGCCCCCCGGCCGGCGGTCGTGGGCCGCCGCCGCGGCCGCGTGGAGCTGGCGCGCGCGCATGGACTCCGGCTGGGCGAAGAGCGCCCCGCGCCCCAGCGCGAAGTCCTGGAGCAGCGACTCCACCACGTCCCAGGGCGGGATCTCGACCCCGTCGAGGCAGGCCCGCATCCCGTCGGGGTCACGCTGCCAGAAGATGCCGTACCAGCCGCTTTCCCGGTCGAGGAGCCCAGTCAGCCCCTTCAGGTACTGCGCGAATGCCCCGGCCTCTACCGGAAGTTGCTGCACCGTCATCGCCGCCCCTGCCCGCTGCCCACTGGAACTTGCCAGTCCGCAGGCATTCGACCTCAGACGTGTTACGGCAGTGCTACGCAGTGTTTTCAGATAGACACCGCGATGCCTGTGTGCGGCCGCTTCCCCAGCCGGACGATGGTGGCCGGCCAGTCGACCAGCCAAAACCGCCAGGTGTACTTGCGGGACAGCAGTGTGCGGATCGCGCCGGTTTCGTCGAGCAGCCGGGCCGTACCCTCCGCGCTCACCGCTCCGTCCGCGATTCTGCCCCGCGCGTCGCACACGGTCACGACGACTCGGCTGTTGTTGCGCAGGCGCTTGACCTTCCAGGAGTCGGACAGCGTCCATATGAACAGCTCACCGCCGTCCACGGCGAACCAGACGGGCGTGGCGACGCCCGTCCCGTCCTTGCGGAACGTGGTCAGGCTGACATAGCTCGCACCGGCGAAGTCTTCGGGAGTCACGCCGCGAGACTACTCGCGCTCGTACGCCTTCTGGCCTCCGCGAGCTCCATGAGATGCGTCCTCGCCCATGCGCACGCCGCGTCCATCGGCCCGAGCGCCGACCGGCCGAGCGCCGTGAGCCCGTACTCGACGCTCGCCGAAACGGAACGGCTGCAGCCGGGGTCAGGCCGCCGGTGCCAGGGCGCAGCGCACCACCAGGTCGTCCATCGACAGACCGAGCGCCGCGGCGAGCGCGGCCACGGTGAAGAAGGCGGGGGTCGGGGCACGGCCCGTCTCGATCTTGCGCAGTGTCTCGGCGGAGATTCCGGCGGCCGCGGCCACGTCGACCATGCTGCGTTCGCCGCGCGCCCGGCGCAGCAACTGACCGAGCCGCTCGCCGCGTTCGCGCTCTTCGGGGGTGAGAGGGGTGCGCACCATGCCGTTATTCTAATGCCGGTATTCCAATACCGGTACCGGTATAGTAATTGGCATGGTGGAGATCAAGACAGATACATCGATCGAGGCGATGCGCGCGGCGGGCCGGATCGTGGCCCAGGCACTCACGGCGGTCCGCGAAGCCGCGGCCGTCGGCGTCAGCCTCCGTGACCTGGACCGGACCGCCCGCGCGGTCCTCGCCGATGCCGACGCAGGGTCGCCCTTCCTCGGCTACCGCCCGAACTGGGCGCCGACCCCCTTCCCCGCCGTCATCTGCACCTCCGTCAATGACGCGATCGTGCACGGCATCCCCGACGACCACCGGCTGCGCGACGGCGACCTGGTGAGCATCGACTGCGGTGCGATCCACGGCGGCTGGGTCGGCGACGCGGCCGTCAGCTTCACCGTGGGCCGCGCCCGCCCCGAGGACGTACGGCTGATCGCAACGGCCGAAGAGGCGCTGGATGCGGGCATCGCGGCCGCCACCGTCGGCAACCGCATCGGCGACATCGCACACGCCATCGGCCGGGTGTGCCGCGCGGCGGGCTACGGCATCCCGGACGGCTTCGGCGGCCACGGCGTGGGCCGCCACATGCACGAGGACCCGGGCGTGCCGAACGAGGGCCGCCCGGGGCGTGGCCTGCCGTTGCGCCACGGCATGGTGCTGGCGATCGAGCCGATGGTGATCGAGGGCGGCAGGGACGGCCACTACACGGCGCGCGACGGCTGGACGATCCGTACCGCGGACGGCAGCCGGGCCTCGCACGCCGAGCACACGGTGGCGATCACGGACGACGGCCCCCGCATCCTGACGGCTCTCTAGGGAATGTCCTCGTGCTCGGGGGTGCCCCGCTGCTCGGGGGCGTCCTCGCGCTCAGAGGTGCCCACGTCCTCAGAGGTGTCCACGTCGGCGCTCTGGTTCTGCCGTTGCGCATCCTCGTTGTTCTGCACGAATTCCCTGGCCAGCGCATCACCGAGGGCCACCGCGTCACTGTGGCTCTCGATCGGCGACACACGGGAGTTGGTGAACAGGATGTAGGTGACTCCGGACTCGACGCCGCCGTTCGCCGGGTCGGGATTGATGCCGAGCGCCTTGGCAGTGGCGTACGAGGCCTCGCCGATGATCCCGCTCGGGCCCGTGTCCCCCACGACCGCGTACACGACGCGGTTGTTGTAGATGACGGCCGCGACCGTACCGCCCACGATGCCCGACGTGCGGTAGTTCCAGATCGAACTGGAGCTCGGCACCACGATGAAGGGCAGCTTCTCGGAGTTCAGCTGCCGCCCGTCGGACTGCTGGAACGCGGTCTCGCTCTGGAAGTACGGGTCGGTCGTGGCATTGCACTTGGTGGTGCGCTGGCCGTCGCAGTCGATGTCCATGTCGGCCTTCCAGAACACCGCCCCGTTCTTCTTGCAGACGGGAACGGCGGCGGACGCGCCGGCGGCGCGGTGGCGGCGGCGGCTGTCGTCCGCGCGGTACTTGCCGTTCGATATCTGGGAGCAGCCCCTGACCTTGGCGAGCAGGGCGGCCGCTCCGACCGTGCCCTCCCTCGCCACGAAGTCCTCGGGAGCGGCGCCGCGCTGGTGCGGACGGGTGACGGCGGCGGTCGGCTGTACGGCCGCCGCGAGCAGGGCGGAACCGGCGGCCGCGGCGAAAGCGGCGTGTCGTATGTGCACGGGGGAGCCTTTCCGTTCGAAATCGTACGAAAGGCTCCCTACCCGTTCGCGGGCCCGGCGCGTCCGATCAGCCGCCGGACGGGTTACCCGGGCCTGACGACCATCGCCGACCCCCCGCCCCTGCGTACCTTCTCGGCCGCCGCCAGCCAACGCCCGTCGGGCAGTCGCTCAACGCCCGTCGCGGCGCCGATCTCCGGGTTCTGCCGGAACGCGTGGCCGATGGCCTCCAGCTCGGCGCGCAGCGCACCGTTCCACAGGGCGGGCTCAAGCTCCGTGGTCGTCTGGTTGCGCTGGCTCGCGCGCGGCGCGGCGATCGCCTCGACCAGCGGCAGACCCCGGTCCAGACGGCCCGTCAGCGTCTGGAGCACCGTCGTGATGATCGTCGCGCCACCCGGTGAGCCGACCGCCAGGACGGGACGGCCGTGCTCGAGCACGATCGTCGGCGACATGGACGAGCGCGGGCGCTTGCCCGGGCCCGGCAGATTCGGGTCGTGGACCGCCGGGTTCGCCGGGGCGAAGGAGAAGTCGGTCAGCTCGTTGTTGAGCAGGAAGCCACGCCCCGGCACGGTGATGCCGCTGCCGCCGGTGGACTCGATCGTCAGGGTGTACGCGACGACGTTGCCCCACTTGTCGGCGACCGTCAGATGAGTGGTGTTCTCGCCCTCGTACGTGGTGGGGGCGGCGGTACCCGATCCTCCGCATTCCGCCGGGCTGCTCGGGTCGCCCGGTGCGAGCGGGCTGGTGAGCACCGCGTCGTCCTTGATCAGGCAGCCGCGTGAGTCCGCGAACCGCTGTGACAGCAGCCCCTTCGTCGGCACGTCCTCGAAGGCCGGGTCGCCGACCCAGCGACCGCGGTCCGCGAAGGCGATCCGGCTGGCCTCGATGTACCGGTGCAGATACTGCGCCTGGGTGGCCTTCGTGAGGTCGGTCCGCTCCAGGATGTTGAGCGCCTCACCGACGCTCGTGCCGCCGGACGACGACGGCGCCATGCCGTACACGTCGAGACCGCGGTAGGCCACCTTGGTGGGCGCGCGCCGGATCGTCTCGTACGACCTCAGGTCCTTCGCCGTCAGATCGCCGGCCCGCACCTTGCGCGTCGCGCCCGCGGCCACGGGTGGGGTGCGGACGGTGCTGACGATGTCCTTGGCGATGTCGCCGCGGTAGAGCGCGCCGACGCCCTTGCGGCCCAGTTCCTTGTACGTACGCGCCAGGTCCGGGTTCCTGAAGACCGAGCCGACCACCGGCAGCTGTCCGCCCGGCAGGAAGAGCCTCGCGGTGTCCGGGAAGTCCGCGAAGCGCGCCTGGTTGGCCTCGGTCTGGGAGCGGAAGGTGGCGTCGACGGTGAAGCCGTCGTCCGCAAGGCGCTCGGCCGGCTTCAGCAGCTGCCGCAGCGGCCTGGAGCCCCACGCGTCGAGCGCCGTGTCCCAGGTCGCCGGGGTGCCGGGAGTGCCGACGCCGAGACCGCTCGTCATGCCCTCCTCGAAGGGGATCGGCTTGCCGTTCTCCAGGAAGAGGGAGGCGTCGGCGGAACGGGGCGCGGTCTCGCGGCCGTCGATGGTGTGGACCGTACGGGACGTGGCGTCGTAGTAGACGAGGTAGCCGCCACCGCCGATGCCCGCGGAGTACGGCTCGGTGACCCCGAGGGCCGCCGCCGTCGCCACCGCCGCGTCCACAGCGTTGCCGCCATGCCGCAGCACCTCGATCCCGGCGGCCGAGGCGTCCACGTCGACGCTCGCGACCGCACCGCCGTATCCGGCCGCCACCGGGCTCTTCGCGGGTGTGGCGACCGGCGGGGAGTGGGTGGGCGGCGCCGCCGCGCCGATCGAGATCACGGCCGCGGCAACGGCCAGAACCGACACATTCCGTGCGGCTGTACGACGCATCCGTACCTCCAGTCAACGTGCGTCCGCGCACTGTAACTTCACCGTCGCGCTCCCGTCAGGACCGCCTCGAACAACGGTCCGCAAACACCGCTACCATGCGCGCCCATGACTGACGACGTACGCAACATCGTGCTCGGCGTGCTGGCCGCCGGCATCAGCGCCTCGCTCGGCTGGCTCGCCCGCACCTATCTGTGGCGGCGCCGGCTCCGGCGCAAGCAGGCATTCTTCGGACTCCCCGGAAACTCCGAATCGCTGCTCGTCGTCAATCGCGAGGCCGGCCGGGACGGGTCCGTGCACCGCTTCGACGTCTTCGCGCTGCTCGAACTCTCCGCGCTGATCAAGGACTGCGGGGCCAACGCCCAGATCGTCTGGCACGACATAGCCCAGCAGGGTTTCGGCGAGCGCACCGAGTTCTGTGTGGGCGGGCCGGTGTCGAACAGACGGATGGCAGCGCATCTGCATTCGCTGCTGCCCGGTGTGAAGGTCAACACGGACCCGGAGCCGGGCCCGGACCAGGGCGCGTTCCAGATCGGCTCGGAGCGCTACCGCATGGAGCCGGGAATCGCGGAGTATGTCCTGCTGGCGCGACTCACCGCGGGCCAGGACGCCCGGCCCGTCTTTCTCTTCTGCGGCCAGCGCGCCATCACCAACCAGGCGGCGACCCGCTATCTGGCCCGCCACCACGAGAAGCTCGCCCGCAAGCACGGCGGGAGTTCCTTCTGTGTGCTGCTGAAGGTGGTCAACTCGCAGGCGTACGGCCCCGATGTGGTGGAGCTTGTCGCCGATGTGACCCGCATGGCGCAGACGCCGCTGCCTGCGGCGCGCCCCACACACCGCGCGTCGAGCTGAACGGCGCGGGTCCGCACGTGTCGGGGCCGCATTCCGGACACTGCTACGCCACAGTCACCGGCAGCGACTTCACGCCGTTGATGAAGTTGGAGACCAGCCGCCTCGGCGGGCCCGCGGTCACCAGCGGCGGCAGCAGTTGCCTCGCCTCCTCGTACAGGACACGCAGCTGGAGCCGGGCGAAGTGGGCGCCGAGGCAAACATGCGGGCCGTCGCCGAAGGACACATGCGGATTCGGCGAACGGTCCAGGTCGAGTCCGTACGGAGCCTCGAAGACCCGCTCGTCGTAGTTGGCGGAGGCGTGGAAGACGACGACCTTGTCTCCCGCACGGATCTGCTGCCCGGCCAGCCGGGTGTCACGGGTGGCCGTCCGGCGGAAGCTGAGGACGGGCGGATGACGGCGCAGCAGCTCGTCGACGGCCCGGTCCAGGTCCGCCTCGCCCGCCCGCAGCCTGCGCTGTTCGTCCGGGTGCCGAGCGAGCGTCAGAAAGCCGCCGGGGGCGGCGCTTCGCACGGTGTCGTTGCCCGCGACCGTCAGCAGGAAGAAGAACATCTCCAGCTCGGCGCCGGAGAGTTCCGACTGCGCGAGCGAGGTCATCACGTCGTCGGCGGGACTGCGTCGCTTGTACGCGGCGAGCTCCTGGGCGTATGTGAACATCTCCTGCAGCATGGCCGGCGAGCGGGGGTTGACGGGCCGGCCGTCGGGTCCGAGCACCGGGGGCTCGTCCGGGTCCTGGTAGGCGATGACGCGCTCGGTCCACTTCAGCAGCAGGCTCCGGTCGCTCGTGGGGACACCGAGCAGATCGGCGAGGTTGAGCAGGGCGTAGTCGTCGGTGACGGCGCTGACGAGATCGACGACGGGGCCCATGTCCCGGGTGGCGGCCAGGAGTTGACGGGCCCGGGCGCGCGCGGCCGCGGCGAAACGGTCGATGCGCCCCGGGGTGAAGGCGCGGCTGACCAGCCGGCGCAGCCGCCCGTGTCCTGGCGGGTCCTGGTTGAGCATCATGCGCCGGATGAAGGGGAGGTCGGCCGGGTCGGGATCGCGGATCTGGGTGGCTCCGAGGTGGGACGAGAACGCCTGCGAGTCCTTGAGGACGCGGACGACGTCGGCGTGCCGGGTGACCGCCCAGAAGCCGGGTCCGGCGGGCCAGCCCAGGACTTCGTACTCCTGCTGCCAGGCCACCGGGTGGTGGTCGCGCAGTTCGCGGAAGGCGTCGTGAGGCAGGCCGGCGGCGTAGATCCGCGGATCGAAGACATTGGGCACAGGCTGATCCGCCGCGCTCTGTTCGGGCGCAGTCCGCTCCGGCCATTGATCCGGCACGCTCTGTTCGGGCCTCGTCATGCAGGCATTGTCTTACGCATGGTCATCGCCGTGTCATACGCGGGCGCCCGCCCGGAGGAAGTCCTCGACGGTACGGATCAGCTGGAGCGGGGACTCGTCCATCGCGTGGTGTCCTGCGCATGCCAGCTCGACCACCTCGCCGCGCCGGTAGCAGCGCAACCAGGTCTGCCGCATGAGCTCCGCGCTGATCGCCGGGTCGAGCGCCCCCGTCACCGCCAGCGCGGGGGTTTCGGAGCCCGCGACCTCGACGGTGAAGTCCTCGCCGGCCCAGGAGTCCAGCCAGGCGCGCAGGGCCACGGGCTCGCTGCGGGCCAGGGACCGGTCGACCATCCGGTCCAGCCAGGCGGCCGGCCGTACCGACCCGGTGGTGGTGTCGATGATGACGCGGCGGTTCTCCGGCTTCTCGGCGGCGGAGGCGAACAGCTCCCACTGCTCCGGCGGCATCTTCAGACCACTCGCGGGCACCGGCGAGATCCCGACCAGCCGCCGCACCCGGTGCGGCGCGGCGGCCAGGACGCGCTGCACGACCGCCCCGCCCATCGAGTGCCCGACGAGGGAGAAGGAGTCCCAGCCGAGCCGGTCGGCAAGCGCGAGGATGTCGGCGGCGCCCTCGCTCGTGGTGTAGGCGCCGGGCGCGGCCATCGCCTCGCCATAGCCCCGTAGATCGACGAAGAGGTAGCTGAAGCTCTCCCGGTCGAGGTCGGGCAGCGTCGCGGCGTAGGCGGCGCGGTCGGCGAGCCAGCCGTGCACGGCGATGATCCGGTGGGGGCCCGATCCGTGCAGCGAATGGGGCAGGAGGAAGGGGGCCACGGCATCTCCGTTCGCCGGCACAGGCCTACGCCACCACGTTGGTGTCAACTGCCCCACCGGGCAAGTGCGCAGAGGGGGCATGCGGTTGCTTACTGGCGCGTTTCGACTGCGAACGTGAGCCCTACCGGCGCGTACTGGCTGATGACGCCAGCAGTTCGGCCGGATCCTGATCAAAGAGCCGTGTCTGGAAACAGAGCCCGGGCGCCGCCCGGACGCTGCAGTTTCATGGCAGGTCTGCGGGCTTCGGTCCCGGGCCGGCGCCCCCGGGCAGTCTCAGCGGCCCCGGCCGCCACGGATTCTGGTGATCACGGCGCTGAGGTCCGTGAGCCCGAGCGGACGGGCGAGCAGTGCCAGCGCGACGAGGAGTCCCGCCGCCCCGGCGCCGGCCGCCGCGATGTTCCCGAGCCCATCGGCCGCGCGGGCCGCCCCGTACCCGATGAGAGCGGCAGGCGCGCTGCCGAGCAGCAGCCGTGCGTGCGTCCGCAGCCCGGGCGAGCGCAGCAGACCGCGGCCACTGCCGAGCCTGCGGTTCAGGGTGTACGCGGTGACGGCGAAGCCCGCGATGAGCGCGACGGAGTACGCCCCGGCCATCCCCGTCACCGCCCAGCGCGCGGGCAGCAGCAGATACGCGGTCACACAGAGCCCGGCATTGAGTCCGGCGATCACCAGGTTGAGGAAGAACGGAGTGCGGGTGTCGGAGAGCGCGTAGAAGCCGCGTGAGAGCACGTACTGTCCGGAAAAGGCGATCAGTCCGGGCGCGAAGGCCATCAGCATTCCGGCCATCACCGCGACGTCGGCGGGCCCGGTCTTCCCGTACTCGAAGACGCTCCCCATCACCCACGGCGCCAGCGCGAACAGCGCACAGGCCGCAGGGACCACGATCGCCGCGCTGGACCGCAGTGCGTACGAGATGTCGCGCCGGACGGCCGCGAGATCACCGTCGGCCGCGGACCGGCTCATCCGCGGCATCAGCGCAGTGACGAGGGAGACCGTGACGATGCCCTGCGGAACGGCCCACAGCAGATAGGCGTTGCTGTATGCCGTGTACCCGGCCCCACCCGCGAGTCCCGCGTCCACCGCGCGCTGCCCGGTGGACGTCGAGAGGCGGGTCACCACCCAGTACGCGAGCTGGTTGGTCAGCACGAGCAGCATCAGCCAGCCCGCCGAACGCAGCGGCCGGGTGAGCCCGCCGCCGCGCCAGTCGAAGCGCGGTCGCCAGCGAACTCCGGCCGCGCGCAGGGAGGGGATCAGCGCGAGCGCCTGGACGACGATGCCGGCGGTGGTGCCCCAGCCGAGCAGGGCCATGTCGCCTTTTCCGAGCGCAAGGGCGAGGTAGAGCCCGAAGACCGCGATGACGACGAGGTTGTTGAGCACCGGGGTCCACATCATCGCCCCGAACCGCCCCCGTGCGTTGAGCACTTGGCCGAGCAGCGTGAAGAGCCCGTAGAAGAAGATCTGCGGCAGGCAGTAGCGGGCCAGCGCGACCGTCAACTCGGCCTGGGCGCCGGCGTAGTCGGTGTAGATGCCGATGATCCAGGGCGCCGCGAGCACGGCGGCGACGGTGATCGCGAGCAGGCCGAGCGTGCAGACGGTGAGCAGCCGGTCCGTGTACGCGGCGCCGCCGTCCTTGTGTTCCTTGGCGGCCCGGACCAGTTCGGGAACGAAGACCGCGTTGAGCGCGCCGCCCATGAGCAGGATGTAGAGGATGTTCGGGACGGTGTTGGCGACGTGGTAGCCGTCGGCGACGAGTCCGGTGCCGAGCGCCGCGACGACGACCGCGGACCGTACGAATCCGGTGGCGCGCGAGACCATCGACCCGGCGGCCATCGCGGCGCCGCTGCGCAGTACGGACTGCTTCGCGGGGGCTTCGAGCGTGGCGGTCACCGGCGGGCCCGATACGCCGGGAAGGCGCGGTACAGCGCGTTGTCGGTGGTCCCACCCATGGACGTCTCCCACTCCCCCGGCGGCAGCCCGAACAGTCGTTCGCCCGGATCAAGAAACGAGCGTACCCCGCGCATGTCGGACTGCCCGGCGCCGAGTTCGCGCGCGCACCAACTGACGCGATGTCCAATAATCGTTACCCTCGCGTAACTTACCGAGGAGTTACCTCAAGTAAGTTCATCCGGTTACCGTCGGGTCACTTTGTTGACACGAGTGAGGGGGACCCGTGGGACAGACGCGCAAGATTCTGCGCACGACCGCGATCGGCACCGTTTCCGCAGCGCTTCTCGCCGGACCGGCCGTCGGAGTGGCACCCGCCGCCCCGGCGGCGGCTGCCCGGACACAGACTCAATCCGCCGCCCCGGACGTACAGTTCGTCGACATCGAGGGCGACGGCGGCACCGTACTCAAGGCCAATGTCGTTACGCCCGCCGACGCGGACGGCACACGGAAGTACCCCGTGATCGTGCTGCCTACGAGCTGGGGCCTGCCCCAGATCGAATACCTCACCCAGGCCAAGCAGCTCGCCGACTCAGGCTATGTCGTGGTGAGTTACAACGTCCGCGGCTTCTGGCAGTCCGGCGGCACTATCGAGGTGGCCGGTCCGCCGGACATCGCGGACGCGTCCAAGGTGATCGACTGGGCGCTGGCGAACACCCCCGCCGACCCCGCCAAGGTCGGCATGGCCGGGATGTCGTACGGCGCCGGCATCTGTCTGCTGGCCGCCGGCCACGACAAACGGATCAAGGCGGTGGCAGCGCTCAGCGGCTGGGCCGACCTCGTCGAATCCATCTACAGCCGCCGCACCCAGCATCTGCAGGCAACGGCGATGCTCGCCGGAGTGGGGTACGTCACCGGCCGGCCGAGCGAGGAGTTCCAGCGGATCACGGCGGACTTCTTCTCTTCCGACGTCAGCAAGGAGCCGGGACTGATCGCCTGGGGGAAGAAGCGCTCCCCCCTCACCTATCTGGACCGGATCAACGCCAACGGCGCCGCCATCATGCTCGGCAACGCCTGGGGCGACACGATCTTCCCGCCCAACCAGTACGCGGACTTCTACGAGAAGCTCACCGGCCCCAAGCGGCTGGAGTTCCGCCCCGGCGACCATGCGACGGCCGAGGGCAGTGGCCTGCTCGGCCTGCCCAACGACACCTGGACCAGCACCCGTCGCTGGCTCGACCACTATCTCAAGGGCGTCGACAACGGCGTCGACCGCGAACAGCCGGTCCGCATCAAGTCCCGCTCCACGGGTTCCTACGAGAGCTATCCCGACTGGAAGTCGGTGGCCGCGACGGAGCGCAAGATCAATCTGGACGGCACCAAGAAGATCTACGCCAATATCGACTCGGGCGCCAACGGCGGGGTCATCTTCCTCTCCAGCATCCTGGACCAGTTCGCCAAGCTGCCGCCAATGGCGTCGATCCCGCTGCTGCCGCGCCTCTTCGCCGCCGTCTGGCAGTCCGAGCGGTACGGCTCCGAGCAGCATGTCCGCGGCACTGCCAGGCTGCACACCACGCTCACCAGCACCAAGGAGAGCGGCACCCTCGTCGCGTACCTCTACGACGTGGGCCCGCTCGGCCTCGGCAAGCTGGTCAGCAATGCGCCGTACACCTTCCACGGCCAGACACCCGGAAAGCCGTTCGCCGTCGACCTGGAGCTGTTCTCCACCGCCTACGACGTCCCGGCCGGCCACCGTCTCGCCCTGGTCGTCGACACTGTCGACCCGCTCTACATCGAGCACAACCCGACCGGCGCGCAGCTGACCTTCTCCTCGTCCGCAGCCGACCCGTCATCTCTGTCGGTCCCGCTGCGCAAGGAGTGATCACCGGCTGCTGCCGGGCGGGAATGGCTCTACGAGCTACTGCACACCCGGCAGCAGCGTCCCTGGATCGGCCGGGGCGAGCGCAGGTCTCGCGCATCCGGTGCATCTTGTACGCCTCATAGGTTCTGCACCCCCCGATCGATCAACGGATCGACGACCATACAGTGCCCTACCCCCTCTTCGCTGGTCGAGGTCAGCGCAAACTATCCAGTCCGATAAGGGGCTTCACACCCGACACGCAAAAAGGGGCATAAGCCGTATTAAGTACAGCCGACCTGGTCAGGCCTCGGCGGCCTCTGCGTAGACCTGGGAGAGTTGAGGCGCTCCGTTGACCGCCCACTCCAGGCCGGCCTCCACCACGCTGATCTCGCGGCCGGAGGCGAGCCGCACCACCGGATGGCCACCCGGCCAGATGTGCCAGACCGCGCCGGGCACCGTCCGGACGATCACGGTGCCGAGGTAGAGACCCGCGTCATTGCCCAGCCACGGCAGCTCCTCGGGGTCGTCGCGCCAGCGTGGCGGCAGCTGGTCGAGGGCCGACAACGAGCCCGGGGAGTCGTCCAGTTCGAGCCCGGCCTGCCCCGCCCGGACACGCAGCAGCTCACACTCGGAGAGCAGCTCGGCGACGGCCGCGGCACGCTCCGGGTCGTACTCGGCGGCCGTATCGTCCTCCTGCTGCTCGGCGCCGTGCCGCTTGAGCCAGTTGTCCAAGAAAGGGATGTTCATACTGCTCAGCCTCGCATCCCGGCAGCAGAACGCACCACAGGGCGCGCGTCAACCAACATCAGATGTCCAGATCCACAACAACCGGAGCATGATCCGAGGCGCCCTTGCCCTTGCGCTCCTCGCGGTCGACATAGCTGTCCTTGACCGCCTTGGCGAAGGGTTCGTTGCCGTAGACCAGGTCGATGCGCATGCCCCTGTTCTTCGGGAAGGACAGCTGACGGTAGTCCCAGTAGGTGAAGGGGTGGTCGTACTTGAGGGGGCGCGGCACCACGTCGGACAGACCGGCCCCGCGCAGCGCCTCCAGCGCCGCCCGCTCGGTCGGGGTTACATGGGTCAGCCCCTCGAAGAACGACGGGTCCCACACATCGTCGTCGGTGGGCGCGATGTTGAAGTCGCCCAGGACCGCGAACGGACGGTCGGCCGCCGCGTCCTCGGCGACCGAGAGCTGAAGCGCTTCCAGCCAGCTCAGCTTGTAGGCGTAGTGCGCGTGGGCGATCTCGCGGCCGTTGGGCACATAGACCGACCAGACGCGGACGGGGCCGCAGGTCGCGGAGATCGCCCGCGGCTCCAGCGCGCCCTCGTACTCCGGGCCGCCCGGCAGGCCCTTGACGACGTCGTCGAGGCCGGCCTTGGAGATCAGAGCCACGCCGTTCCACCTGCCGGAGGCGTGGATCGCGGATTCGTAGCCGAGCTCGCGCAGCTCGTCGGCCGGGAACTGCTCCTCGGTGCACTTGGTCTCCTGGAGGCACAGCACGTCCGTGCCGGTGCTCTCCAGCCAGGCCAGCAACCGGGGCAGCCGAGCGGTGATCGAATTGACGTTCCAGGTGGCGATGCGCATGGGGAGAAGACTATCCGCGGGGTCTGACAGTCACGGATGCGGCCGTCATACGTCAGTGCCCTCGCCCGGGGTCAGCCGGCCGTGCTCGGCGCCGCCGAGCGCGCCGATCTGCCTGTCGTAGATCGGCCGGGCGAGTTCGGTGAGCAGGGCGTCGTGGATGTCGATGGCGCGCCGCGGCTTCACCTCTCGTACGTAGTCGATGATCTCGGAGATCTTGTTCCAGGGTGCGTGCACGGGGAGCATCAGCGTCTCGACCGGGTGGTCGGGGACGGTGAGGGCGTCGCCGGGGTGGAAGACAGAACCGTCCACCAGATAGCCGACGTTGGTGATCCGGGGGATGTCCGGGTGGATCACCGCGTGCAGCTCGCCATGGACCTGGACGTCGAAGCCGGCCGCGGTGAACGTGTCGCCGTGGCCGACGGTGTGGACGCGGCCCGGGAACGCCGCCGAGATCTTCTCGGCGACGCTCCGCAGGGTCCAGATCCCGGCGGCCGGGTTGGCTTCCAGCGCCGCCCGCAGCCGGTCCTCGTTGAAGTGGTCGAGATGCTCGTGCGTCACCAGGATGACGTCCGCACCGACGGCGGCGTCCTCCTCACTGAAGGTGCCGGGATCGATGGCGAGCGTCTGCCCGTCCTTCTCCAGACGGATGCAGGCGTGCTTCTTCTTCGTGAGCCTCATGCACCCATCCTGCAACGGGGGGCCTCTCCGGGGGGTCAGGCCCCGGGGTTGGTCTCCTCCTGGATGACGGCGTGGGCGACCCTGAAGGCGGAGTTCGCCGCGGGGACCCCGCAGTAGACGGCCGCGTGGATCAGGATTTCCTTGATCTCGGCGGGGGTCAGTCCGTTGCGCAGGGCCGCGCGGGTGTGGAAGGCCAGCTCGTCCAGGTGCCCGCCCGCCACCAGCGCGGTCAGCGTCACCACGCTGCGGGTACGTCTGTCGAGCCCCTCGCGGGTCCAGACCTCGCCCCAGGCATAGCGGGTGATCAGCTCCTGGAAGTCGCCGGTGAAGTCGTCGGCCGCGGCCGTCGCCCGGTCCACATGCGCGTCGCCGAGGACCTCGCGCCGCACCTTCATCCCCGCCGCATACGGATCGGGGCGTCCCTGCTGCACCGCTTCGGGCTGTACGGGCGAGGCCGGCGCGATCTCGGCGAGCGGCCCCACCGGGGCGGAGATGGCGGGCGCGACCGGCGGGGTGGGGATCGCGTTCAGCGTGTCCTGCCACGAGGTGGAGAAGTGGCGAACGAGAAGGTCGGTGACCGCGGCCGGCTGCTCCACGGGTGCGAGGTGGGAGGCGCCCGGCACCAGCGCCAGCCGGGCATCGGGTATGCCGGCCACCAGGGTGCGGGCCTCGGCGGGGCCGGTGACCTGGTCCTCGGAGCCGACCAGGACGAGGGTGGGCACACCGATCCTGCCCAGTTCGGCGCGTACGTCGAAGGCCGCGAGTGCCTCGCAGGCGGCGATGTAGCAGCCCGGGTCGGTGGTGCGCACCATCTGGACGGCCCACTCGACGATCGCGGGCTGAGCGGCGGCGAATCCGTGGGTGAACCAGCGCTCGGGCGCGCTGCGGGCCATCGGGTCCAGGCCGTTGGTGCGGACGATCACGCCGCGCTGACGGAACTCGTCGGCGGTCCCGAACCGCGGCGACGCGGCGACCAGCGCGAGGGAGGCCATCCGGTGCGGATGGCGCAGCGCCAGCTCGATGCCGATCGCGCCGCCGATGGAACAGCCCACGTAGCCGAAGCGCTGGATGCCCAGCTCGTCGAGGGCCCCCAGCAGCCGGTCGGCGAGTTCGGCGACGGCGGTCGCGGGGTGGGCCGGGGCACCGCCGTGGCCTGGCAGATCGAAGCGGAACACCCGCCACTGGCGGGACAGTTCGGCGATCTGGCGGTCCCACATGTGCCAGGTGGTGCCCAGGGAGGGACCGAGGATGAGCACGGGGGCGTCGTCCGGACCGTCGATCCGGTACTGCAGGGTCTTCGGGGGCGTCTGCGTCTCACTCACCCGCTCCACGGTAATGAGTGGAAGTAACGCCTCCGGTCAGGGGGTCGCCGTCGAGACGACATACACCACGGGGCGGGATCTGTAGGTCAGGTCGACAGTGATGTCCTGGCTGGGCCGCGGGTCCTTCTGTGGGTGGCTGGTGCCCGACCAGGCACCCTGCCCCGCCCCGAAGTCCCAGCCCACCGTCTCGGCATCCCGCCCGCTGATGGTCACCTCGCCGGCCTCGAGCCGGGCTCGGCTCGTCCCGACGCCTTCCAGGAACCGGTCGAGCCCCTCGGACGTGGTGCGGAACTGCACATAGAGCCGGCTGGTCTTCCAGTTGCTCGTCTCGTAGTAGGCGACGTCCGTGGCCTTCGAGGGGATCGGCACCTCGAAGACCCGCCGCTTCATCTGGGACGGCCAGGAGTCCCGCAGACCGGTCGCCGAGGACTCCGCCTCCTTGTCCCGGCCGCTGTTGCGGCTCTGCTCGGCGGAGATCACCAGATAGCCGGCCGGGATGCCGACGAGCAGCACAATGATGATCGCCGTCAGCCAGCGGCGGCGGATCATATGGCGGTGGTCCTCGGGGGGACGCACGCTCTCGTCCAACGGCGTGGACTGGCGGGGCACGGTCATGGCTGCGGTTCCTGGGTGGTGCGGGCAGTGCCGGAGTTGCGGATGGCCTGGGCATAGCGCTCGTACCGCTCGTGCCGCTCCACACGGCGGCGGTTGGCCCGGCGGAAGCGGCGGGCCACCAGCCGCGCGAGGTCGGCCGCGCCGACCATACCGGCTTCGGGGCCGAGCTGCGCCTTGGCGATCCGGGCCTCGGGGCGGTAGCCGCGGCCGGTGAGATGCCGCCGGAATGCGTCCCGGGCGGGGCCGATCAGCAGGTCGTCGGCTGCGCTGACGCCACCGCCGATGACAAAGCAGGAGGGGTCGAGGGCGGCGGCGAGATTGGCGATGCCGACGCCGAGCCACTGGCCGATGTCCTGGAACAGTTCGACGCACATGGCGTCGCCCTCGCGGGCGAGTTCGGTGATGATGGGCCCGGTGATGTCGCCGATATTGCCGCCGACGCGGTCGATGAGGCTGTGCGCGACCGGGGAGTCGGCGGCGGCGAGCTCGCGGGCCTCGCGGACGAGTGCGTTGCCGGAGCTGTACTGCTCCCAGCAGCCGCGGTTGCCGCAGGGGCAGCGGTGGCCGCCGGGCACGACCTGCATATGACCGAACTCACCCGCGACGCCGTACTTGCCGCGCTTGACCTGGCCGTCCTCCAGGATCGCGCCGCCGATGCCGGTACCGAGGGTGATCATCACAAGGTGGTCCTCGCCACGGCCCGCGCCGAAGCGCCACTCCGCCCAGGCGGCGGTGTTGGCGTCGTTGTCCACCAGGACGGGGACGGCGAGCCGGGCCGAGAGAGCATCGCGCAGGGGCTCGTTGCGCCAGGCGAGATGGGGCGCGAAAAGGACCTTGGAACGGTCGGCGTCGACCCAGCCGGCCGCGCCGATGCCCACGGCGTGCACATCGTGCCGGTCGGAGAGATCGAGGACCAGCTCGCAGATCGTGTCCTCGACGACCTTCGGGCTCTTGGACTTGTGCGGTGTCTCGGTGCGGACCTTCTCCAGGATGATCCCGTCGGCGTCGACGACCCCGGCCATCACCTTCGTACCGCCGATGTCGATACCGACGGTGGGGACGCGGGGCGCGGTGAGGTGCGAGCGCCGCTCGCGGGTGCCGACGGTCTTCAGCACGGTGGCGCGGGCGGAGCCGCGGTGGGCGAAGTCGCGGTACGTGCTCATGTCCCTGCGGGGTGTCGGGGGCCGGGTGATGTCACGGCCCGGGGTGGGCGGCACCCACCGGCCCCGATTCTGCCACCCGGCGGGTCGCGGCGCGGGTCCACCCGAACCGGGGCTCCGCCCCGGACCCCCGGTGCGCCCGCTGGGGGTCCCTCCGTGGGGGGAGTGTCCTCAATCGCCGGACGGGCTCAACTTCAGCCCCGCCGGCGTGTGAGGCGCGGGGGTCCGGGGCGGAGCCCCGGAACAGGCCCGGAAGGCGCTACGCGGTCGGCGGCTCGTCCTTCACCGGATGCCCGCCCAAATGCGTCGGCACCGGCGCCCTCTCCAGCTCATGCCGCAAGTCCTCCAGCTCACTGCCCCCCGCCATCTGCCGCGTGAGCTCATCGAGCGTGACCGACTTCTTCGTATGGCTCGCCGACATCGTGCCGCGCTTGAGCAGTACAAAGCGGTCGCCGACCAGAAAGGCATGGTGCGGGTTGTGTGTGATCAGTACGACACCCAGTCCCGCATCGCGCGCCGCCGCCACGTACTTCAGCACCACGCCGGACTGCTTCACCCCGAGCGCCGCGGTCGGCTCGTCCAGGACCAGCACCTTCGCCCCGAAGTAGACGGCCCGCGCGATCGCCACGCACTGGCGCTCGCCGCCCGACAGCGTCCCGATCGGCTGGTCGACATCGCGCAGGTCGATGCCCATGCGCAGCAGCTCGGACCGGGTGGTCTCGCGCATCAGCTCGACGTCGAGGCGCTTGAAGGGGCCGACCCCCTTCGTCGGCTCGGAGCCGAGGAAGAAGTTCCGCCAGACCGGCATCAGCGGTACGACGGCGAGGTCCTGGTAGACCGTGGCGATACCGCGGTCCAGGGACTCGCGCGGGCTGGCGAGGCTCGTCTGCTCGCCCTCGATCAGGAAGGTGCCCGCGTCATGCCGGTGCAGCCCCGCGATGATCTTGATCAGGGTGGACTTGCCCGCGCCGTTGTCGCCGAGCACGCAGGTGATCTCGCCCGCGTGCACCTCGAGGGAGACACCTTCCAGGGCGCGAATGTTGCCGTAGTACTTACTGACGTTGTCGAGCTCGACGAGGGCCGTCCCGGTCTCCACCGTCCCGGTCTTCACAGATGTCACCGTGTCGCCTCCGCACGCTTGCGGACCCAGGCGTTCAGCAGGGTCGCCAGAAGGAGCATCGCTCCGAGGAAGAACTTGAACCAGTCCGGGTTCCACTCCGCGTACACGATGCCCTTGCTGGTCATGCCGAAGATGAACGCGCCGACCGCCGAGCCGATCGCGGAGCCGTAGCCGCCGGTGATCAGACAGCCGCCGATGACGGCCGCGATGATGTACGTCAGCTCGTTGCCGACGCCCTCGCCGGACTGCACCACGTCGAACGAGAAGAGCAGATGCTGTCCGGAGATCCAGGCGGCGAAGGCGACGCCCATGTACAGGACGATCTTGGTCTTGTTGACCGGGACGCCGACCGCGCGGGCCGCGTCCGCACCGCCGCCGACCGCGTAGATCCAGTTGCCGAAGCGGGTGCGCAGCAGGATCCAGGTGGCCAGGGCGACCAGGCCGAACCACCACAGGATGGTCACCTTGAGGGTGACGTCACCGAGGGTGAGCTCGGAGGCGAACAGCTTCTTGGCCGATGCGAACCCGTCCATGTCGGCGATGGACTTGGTGGAGACCGTGCCGCTGATCAGCTTGGTGAAGCCGAGGTTCAGGCCCGTCAGCATCAGGAACGTGCCGAGCGTGATGATGAAGCTGGGCAGTTTCGTACGGGTCAGCATGAAGCCGTTGAAGAGACCGACGGCGAGCGTGACCACCAGCGAGACGAGGACGCCGGCCCAGACGTTCGCCGTCATCTGGTAACTGAACATCGCGGAGATCAGCGCGGAGCTGGTCACCAGGACACCGGCCGAGAGGTCGAACTCGCCGCCGATCATCAGCAGCGCCACCGGCACCGCCATGATGCCGAGCGTCGATGCCGCGTACAGCACGGTGGAGAAGCTGGACGCCCGCAGGAAGGAGTCCGCGACGATCGAGAAGAAGATGAAGACCGCCGCGGCGCCGACGACCGATCCCAGCTCGGGCCGCCCCATCAGCTTGCGCAGGGGTGAGGTGCGCAGCAGCCGTTCGTCACTCTTCTGCGATGCAGCAGGTGGTGCGGTCGCACTCATCGGGTCCCCCGCTCTGTGTAGTCCTGCAGCTCGGCGGCGTCCGTCCTGGTGATGATCTGCGGCCCGGTGAGGACGGGCCGCCCGCCGCCGAGCACATCGGCGTTGTACTTGTAGAGCCACAGCAGATCCACGGCCTGGTAGCCCTGGAGGTAGGGCTGCTGGTCGACGGCGAAGCCGAGCGTCCCGGCCCTGAGCGCGGTGGCGACCTTGGCATTGAGGTCGAAGGTGTCGATCTCGGCCCTGCTCTCCGCGGTCTTCCTCGCCTGCACGGCGGCGTCCGCGAAGGGCGCGCCGAGCGTGACGACGGCGTCGATGGAGCGGTCGGACTGCAGCTTCGCCTCGATGGACGCCTGGACGTCGGGCATATTGGTGCCGTCGACATAGAGGTTCTGCAGCTCGCCGCCGAAGGCCTTCTTCGCTCCGGCGCAGCGCTGCTCATGGCCGACGTTGCCCTGCTCGTGCAGCACGCACAGGGCCTTCTTGCGGCCGCGCCTGTCGAGTTCGTCGCCGACAGCCTGGCCGGCGATCGTCTCGTCCTGGCCGATGTGGGTGAGTGCCCCGTACGCCTTGGACTGCTCGGAACCCGAGTTGACGGTGATCACCGGGATGCCGGCCTTCTCGGCCCTGGCGACGACGCCCTTCATCGCGTCGGGCTTGGCCAGCGAGACGATCAGTCCGTCGACCTTCTTGTCGATGGCCGTCTGGACGAGCTGGGCCTGCTGCTGGCCCTCGTCGTTGTGGGAGTACAGGAAGTTGATGTTGTCCTTGGCCGCGGCCTGCTCGGCGCCCTGCTGAACGATGTCCCAGAAAGTGTCGCCGTCACCGGAGTGGGTGACCATCGCGAAGGTCCAGCGGGGGGTGGTGACCGCGGCCCTGCCGGCCGCCGCCTGCGCCTTGCGCGCGTCCTCCGCGCGCTTGCCGCCCGTGCTGCTGCACCCCGCCAGGGTGGCTCCGAGTACCGCCGCCAGCACCGCGCCGAGCGCGCGTACCCCTGTCCTTGCCCTTGCCACGACGCCGTGCCCTTCTTGCCGGACCCGCTGTGCTTCTCGGTGCGGCCGGGGGGCTGATCTTGCCCCGGCCGCCCAAGTATGTGTCACTGCTGGTCGCAGGGTGGGCATCGGGTGCACCGCGTACGTCATCGGGTGCCGTCGGCGGTCAGCTTCTCGAGGGCGGGCACGTCCTTCTCGGTGACGAGGGCCGGGCCGGTGAGGACCGGCTTTCCGCCGCCGATCACATTGCCGTTGACCTTGTTGAGCCAGAGCTCGTCGATGGCCAAGTAGCCCTGGAGGTAGGGCTGCTGGTCGACGGCGAAGCCGATCTGCTTGGCCTTGAGCTGCTTGACCACCTCGGCGTTGAGGTCGAAGGTGTCGACCTCGGCCTTGGAACCGGCACCCGCCTTGGCCTTGACCGAGGCGGCGGCCAGGGGTGCGCCCAGCGTGACGACGGCGTCAATGTCCTTGCCGCTCTGGAGCTTTGCCTCGATGGAGGAGGTGGAGGCGGGCGTGTTGGTGCCGTCGACGTTGAGGTTCTCGACGGTCCCCTTGAACGTCTTCTTCACACCCGCGCAGCGCGCTTCGAGCGAGACGTTGCCCTGTTCGTGGATGACGCAGATGGCCTTCTTCTTGCCGCGCTTGTTGAGCTCCTCGCCGACGGCCTCGCCCGCCACGGACTCGTCCTGGCCTATGTGGCTGAGCGCGCCGACCTCCGTGGAGAACTCGGCGCCGGAGTTGATCGTCACGACGGGTATGCCGGCGGCGACGGCCTTCTTGACGACCTCCTTGACGGCCTCCGGCTTGGCGAGGGTCACCACGATGCCGTCGACCTTCTGGTCGATGTAGGTCTGGACGAGCTGGGCCTGTTCCTTGCCCTCCTTGTTGGCGGCGTACAGGAACTCGACGTTGTCCTTCTTGGCCGCGACCTTGGCACCGCTCTGGACGATGTCCCAGAAGGTGTCGCCCTCGCCGGAGTGGGTGACCATCGCGATCTTCAGGCGCTGGGTGGTGGCGGCCACTCCGCCTCCGCCGCCCTCGGAGGGGCTGTCCTTCGCCTCCTTGCCGCCGGAACTGCTGCATCCGGCGACGACGACCAGGGCACTTGCGGCGAGCAGGGCTGCTGCCGTGCGGGTGGTACGCATGCTGGGTCCGCCTTCTCTCCCGGCCGCCCGGTTGCGGCTGGGAGCGTTTCTACGGCGGCCACGCAACCCCGTCAAGACTTTGTCCGAACATTCTTACGCGAATGACATTCTTACGTGACCTGCCCTCGGTCCTTCGGGACGGCTTCAGGACGACTTCACGGAGGACTCGGGCCGGACTCAGGGCCGGACGAGAAGCTGGAACTCGAAGGCGTAGCGCGAGGCGCGATAGATGTGCGAGCCGAACTCGACCGCCCGGCCGGTGTCGTCGAACGTCGTGCGCTCCATGGTCAGCACCGGAGCCCCGGTCACCTCGGTGAGCAGCTCGGACTCCGCGACCGTGGCGGCCCGCGCCCCGACCGACTGGCGGGCGCTGTGCAGCGTGATCCCGGCGGCCCGCATCATCCGGTACAGACCGGTGGCCTCAAGGCGTTCGGTGTCGCAGTCGAAGAGCCCGCCGGGCAGATGGTTGCGCAGCAGCGCCATGGGCTCGCCGTGCGCGTACCGCAGCCGCTCGATCAGCTGGACATTGCTGCCCTCGGCCACCCCAAGGGCGGCCGCGACCTCGGCACTTGCCTGCTCCACGGCATTGCGCAGCACGACGGTGGCGGGCCGCTGGCCGGCCGCCTCCAGGTCGTCGTACAGGCTGCTGAGCTCCAGCGGTCGCTTGACCTGGCTGTGCACGACCTGGGTGCCCACCCCCCGCCGGCGCACCAGCAGGCCCTTGTCGACGAGCGACTGGATGGCCTGGCGGACGGTCGGGCGGGACAGGCCGAGCCTGCCCGCCAGCTCGATCTCGTTGCCGAGCAGGCTGCCGGGGGTGAGGGTCCCTCTCTCGATGGCCGCTTCCAGCTGCTGCGACAGCTGGAAGTAGAGCGGGACCGGACTGGTGCGGTCCACGCTCAGCTGGAGAGACAGAGACGAGTCCGTCACGTGTCTGGGCTGCTTGGGCACGGGGTGAGCGTAGTCGCACAGAATGTTGACGGGAAGTCGTGAAGTTCGGTTGTCAGGACAAAGTCTTGACATCGTGCCTGGCCCGCCGCCACCTTTGGGCCATGCGCATCGGACTCATCGGAACGGGACGAATCGGCACCTTCCACGCGGGCGTACTCAGCCGCCACCGGGAAGTGGGATCTCTGGTCGTGGCGGACGCCGACCCGGCGCGGGCGGCCGCGGTCGCGGAGCACACCGGCTCCACCGCCGCGCCCGGCGCGGACGAGATCTTCAAGTGGGGCGTGGACGCCGTGGTGATCGCATCGGCCACCGCCGCCCATGCCGAACTCATCGGCAGGGCCGCCCGCGCCGGCCTCCCCGCCTTCTGCGAGAAACCGATCGCGCTGGATCTGCCGGGCACGCTCGGCGCCCTGCGGGAGGTCGAGGCGGCGGGCACGCTGCTCCAGCTGGGCTTTATGCGCCGCTTCGACGCGGGATACACCGCCGCCCGGGAACTGGTGCGCTCCGGAGCGCTCGGCCGGCTGCACACCGTACGGGCCATCACCTCCGACCCGGCCCCGCCGCCCGCCGCCTATCTGCCGCTTTCCGGCGGCCTCTACCGGGACTGTCTGGTCCATGACTTCGACATCCTGCGCTGGGTGACCGGCCGCGAGGTCGTCGAGGTGTACGCGACCGGCTCGGACGCGGGTCCCGCGATGTTCCGAGAGGCGGGCGACGTGGACACGGCCGCCGCGCTGCTCACCCTGGACGACGGGACGCTGGCGACGGCGACGGCCACCCGCTGCAACGGCGCGGGCTATGACGTACGCATGGAACTGGCCGGCGAACTCGACCAGGTCACGGTCGGGCTGGACGACCGCACGCCGATCACCTCCACCGAGCCGCAGGGCCCGCCACCGGCCACCAAACCGTGGCCCGGGTTCCTGGAGCGGTTCGCCCCGGCGTATGAGGCGGAGCTGGACACCTTCGTCCGGATGGTGCAGGGCGAGGCCGAGAACCCGTGCGACGGACGGGAGGCGCTGACGGCACTGCGGATCGCGGAGGCGTGCGAGCTGTCGCGGCGGGAGCACCGGCCGGTGCGGCTGGAGGAGATCCCGGCGGACTGAGGGCGGCGGTCCGGGTCCGAGCTGCCGGGGCGCCGGCGGAGGGGCTGAATTCACCACCGCACCGGCAGCCGCTCCGGACCCCGGATGAGCATGCCGGTGCGCCAGGTCAGCGCCGCCGGATGTCCGTCCAGCGCCAGCTCCGGACAGCGTTCCAGCAGCGATCGGATCGCGATCCGGGCCTCCAGCCGGGCCAGTGGCGCACCCAGGCAGTAGTGGATGCCGTGCCCGAAGGCCAGATGCCCGCGCGTGTCCCGTCGGATGTCGAAGCGCTCTGGATCGGGGAAACGCGTTGGGTCCCGGTCGGCATCGGCCAGCGCGATCAGCACCAGTTCACCGCCCCCCGGAATCACCGTGCCGCCGATCTCCAGGGGCTCGACGGTGAAGCGGTACGTCGGCGTCTCCAGCGGGCCTTCGTAACGTAGCGTCTCCTCGACCGCGCCCTCCATGAGCGAGAAGTCGGCGCGCAGGGCGGCGAGTTCGCCGGGGTGGGTGAGCAGGGCGAGTACGCCGTTGGAGATCAGATTGACCGTGGTCTCGTGCCCGGCGACCAGCAGCAGCCAGGCCATGCCGAGCAGTTCCTCGCCGCTGAGCCGGTCGCCGTCCTCGTCCGCCGTGTTGATCAGCGCGCTCATCAGGTCCTCGCCGGGCTGCTCGCGCTTGTCGGCGAGCAGTCGGCCCAGGTACTCGTTCATCTTGACCGCCGCATCCCTCCGCTGCTCGCGGTCGCCCGCGCCGAGCGCCGTGTTCGACCAGCGGCGGAAGGAGTCCTGGTCGAGGAAGGGCACTCCGAGCAGTTCGCAGATGACGGCGATGGGCAGCGGGAAGGAGAGCGCGTCGACGAGGTCCGCGTGCCCGGACGGCAGCATCTCGTCCAGCAGCCGGTCGGTGATCTGCTGTACGCGCGCGGCGAGTTGTTCCACGCGCCGCGTCGTGAACTCCCGGGCCACCAGCTTGCGCAGCCGGGTGTGCAGGGGCGCGTCGGAGCTGAGCATGGTGACGCCGGCGGCGAGCCGGCCGATGCCGAGCTCCGGCGAGACATTGCGCCAGTCCTTGGACAGCCGCGGATCGGCGAGCGTGGCCCGGCCCGCCTCGTGTCCGACGATCAGCCAGGCCTCGGGGCCTTCGGGCATGCGTATGCGGTGGACGGGTCCCCTGGCGCGTAACTCGGCGTAGACGGGATAGGGATTGCGGGTGAAGTCCTCGCCGAGCGCGGCGAGATCCACGATCGCTGCTTCGGTGGTCACGGCACGGTCTCCTTCTCAGGACTGTTGCGCGGACAGTACGGTGCCCTGCGCGACGGCACAGAGCGTCTCTTCGCCGTCCGCGTTCACCGCGAACAGGTCGCAGCGGACAACGGCCTGCCGGCGGCCGGTGTGCACGACGGCGGCGCGGGCGACGAGTCTCACGCCGGTGGCGGGACGGAGGTACTGCACGGAGAAGCCGCTGGTCAGCACCGCGGCCCCGAGCGTCGTACCGGCGGCGAAGGTGATCGAGTTGTCGGCCGCGTAGGCGAGGACTCCCCCGTGCAGATAGCCGTTCTGCTGGTGCAGCTCCTCCCGGATGTCGACCTCGAGCGCGGCCTCGCCGTCGCCGAAGGCGGTGATCCGCGCTCTGAGCAGTCTGCTGAAGGGCTGGCTGTCGAGCACCTTCCCGGCCACTTCGAGATCAAGTCGCATCGCGCCAGACTACGGCTGTTCCTCCTCGTCGAGCAGACCCGCGTCATGTGCCAACAGTGCGATCTGGACACGGTTGTTGAGGTCCAGTTTCGCCAGAATCCTGGAGACATGCGTCTTGACGGTCGGCACGCTCATATAGAGGGTGGCTGCGATCTCGGCGTTGGACTGACCACGGCCGACGGCGACCGCCACCTCTCTCTCGCGCTCGGCGAGCGAGGTGAGCCGCTCCGCCGCCGCGCTGCGGCGGGTGCCGGGGGTGCGGTCGGCGACATGGGTCATCAGCTGGCGGGTGACGGCCGGGGAGAGGACCGGGTCGCCCGCCGCGACACGTCGTACCGCGGCGACGATCTCGGCGGGCGGGGTGTCCTTCAGTACGAATCCGGCGGCGCCCGCGCGCAGCGCCCGCAGCACCTGCTCGTCGGCGTGGAAGGTGGTGAGGACGAGGACTTCGGGGGCGTCCTGGCGGGCGCGCAGCAGCTCGGTGGCGGTGAGACCGTCCATCGTCGGCATCCGGATGTCCATCAGCACCACATCGGGCGCGAGTCCGTCGACGAGCGCGGCGACCTCGGAGCCGTCGGCCCCCTCCCCCACGATCTCGAGGTCGTCGGCCCCGCCGAGCATGAAGGAGAGCCCAGCCCGTACGAGGGGGTCGTCATCGACGACGAGCAACCGGATAGTCATGCGGCCCACGGTAGCCAGGCCCGGACGTGGAATCCGCCGTCGTCCGTCGCTCCGTGGTCCAGCCGCCCGCCCGCGAGCGTGGCGCGTTCGGTGAGGCCGATCAGCCCCTGGCCGGAGCCGGGGACCTTCTCGACCTCGCCGAGCTGGGCGGGGTTGTCGACCTCGACGGTGAGGCCGCTGCCGGGGCCGCCGCTGACTACGACCGTGACTTCCGTACCGGGCGCGTGCTTACGGGCGTTGGTCAGGCCTTCCTGCGCGATGCGGTAGACGGTACGACCGGTGGCGGCGGGGACGGCGGCCGGGTCGGTGATGCGGTTGTCGAGGGTGACCTTCATGCCTGCCTCCCGGGACTCGTCGACCAGTGCGCCGAGGCTCGCGAGGGTGGGCTGCGGCCGGTCGGGCCCCTCGGACTCGCCCGGTGCACGCAGCACGCCGATGATCTCGCGCAGATCCTGGAGCGCATCGTGCGCACTGTCGCGGATCACTCCGGCGGCTCTTGCGACCTGCGCCGGGGGCGCGTCCGGCCGGAATTCGAGGGCGCCCGCATGCACGCTGAGCAGGGTCAGCCG
Source organism: Streptomyces sp. CA-135486 (assembly GCF_050936555.1). Taxonomy (NCBI): domain Bacteria; kingdom Bacillati; phylum Actinomycetota; class Actinomycetes; order Kitasatosporales; family Streptomycetaceae; genus Streptomyces; species Streptomyces sp. CA-135486. The sequence continues at coordinate 2,517,746 of NZ_JBNJMM010000002.1, read as the reverse complement.
ATGGGCGAGCACATCGTGCATCTCGCGGGCGATGGCCTCGCGGGCCAGCCGCTGGGCCTGTTCGGCGCGGAGCTCCGCCTCGGTCTCGGCCCGCAGGGCGCGCTCGCGGAGCGCGACGAAGAGCTGGCGGCGGGCTCGTACGAGCAGGCCCCAGCCGATGACCAGCAGGATCAGGATGAGCCCGGTGAGAACGGAGGCCAGGAAGGACATGCCCGGGTCGGGACGGACGGCGGCCTGTGCGGCCGAGCCCCCGATGGCAAGGGCACCGACGAGCGCCACGGGCTTGAAGGGGCGGTGCACGGCGAGGCTGAACAGGCTCACCAGAAGCGCACCCGCGGCGACCGGGACCACCACGCTCACGACGATCAGTCCGATCGCGAGCCCGAGGGGTGCGCGCCGCCGCGCCCACAGCGCGCAGCAGGCGGCCGCGCCCACCAGCTGGTCGGCGAAGACGACGAGTTCGGAGTTGCCCGCCTGCGCGCCGGCCTCCGAGGCGAGCAGGCCGATGACCGCGGCGATGAGGAAGGCGAGGGTGTCGACGACCCAGTCGCGCACGGTCCGCCGCGGCCGCCCGGCCTTGGCCCGGTCGCCCGGGAGGTCCGGGTCCAGGGCCTCGGCCATGGCCGACGGCAGCAGCCAGGGGTATTCCGTACGCGTCATATCGACAAAGCTACGCAGGTGAGCGGCGTGGGACCGCCCTTGGGCGGCGGGAAGCTACCAAAGTCGCGCGGCCCGAGACTTTCGGCGCAGCGGAGCATCCCGAGGTCCGACGCGGTGCCGCGGCGGACCCGGCGACGATCGGCGCATGAAGAAGATTCTCGAGGGCGTCGGCATGGTGCTGCTGGTGGTGGGCGGCTGCGGCGTGCTCCGCGAGCTGACCGGCTGGTTCCGCTTTATGGGCTTCACGCGCTGGTTCACGGATTATTTCGGCTTTCTGCACGGCCGGGAGCTCTTCGCGAACATCGTGATCGCGGTGGCCGGCTTCGCGGTGCTGATGATCGCGGACCAGTTCCGGAAGGCCTGAGGACCGAGAGCCCCGAGCGGTTCCGGCCAGTCGTGCTCACGCAACTAGCAAGACGTCCGGTCGGCGGCGCTGCGGCCCCATGTCGTGCCCGCCAGGACCAGTGCCGCGCCCACCAGGCCGAGTGCGCCCGGGCGTTCGCCCCCGAGCGCGATGCCCGTCCCGGCGGCCCACAGCGGTTCGGTGCCAAGGAGCAGGCTGACGCGGGACGGTGAGGTGCGGCGTACTGCCCACATCTGTACGAAGAACGCGAACAGCGTGCAGAAGACGGAGAGGAAGAGCAGCCCGGCCCATTCGCGCGGCCCGAAGCCGGTCGCGACCGACCAGGGCGATGCGCCGGTGCCGGGCGCCGTCGCCAGCACCGCGAACACCGCCACCGCGCTGCCCAGCTGGACCGTCGTCAGGGAGAGCGAGTCCGCGCTCTGCACCGCCTTGATCCTGGCCATCGCCAGCACATGGACGGTACGGGCGAGCGCGGCCAGCAGCATCAGCAGATCGCCCAGGGACGGTGCGGTGAATCCGCCGCCCTGGGTCAGCAGCACCACACCGACGACGGAGAGCCCGGCCGCCGCCACGAACGAGCCCGTCGGCCGCGACCTGGTGACCACCGCCTCGGCGAGCGGCGTGAAGATCATGGTGAGGCTGATGATGAGCCCGGCGTTGGTGGCCGAGGTGTGCACGACGCCGTATGTCTCAAGGAGGAAGATGCCGCTCAGTACGAGCCCGAGGAGCCCGGCGCCGCGCCACTGCGCGCGGGTCAGCGCCCGGAGCCTGCGGTGACCGGCCGCGGCGAGCACGGGCAGTACGACGGCGAAGCGCAGCACCAGCACAGCGATCACCGTGTGCGTGGTGGTGATGCCCTTCGCCGCGAGGTAGCTCGCGCCCCATACGAGAGCCACCACAAGCACCGGCAGATCGGTCAGCCAGGCCCGGCGCGGGGCGAGGGCGGGCGCGGGCACGGCGATCGACGACACCTGGGTCTCCAACGGTTCGCTCTGGTGGAGACTTCGGCGGCTCGCACAGGGAGCGATCACGGTACCCGCGCGGACGCGTGAGTGCTACACGCTTTATTCGGCCTCGTAGGTGCCGTACTCGGGACGGCCCGCCAGCTCGTACGTGTGGATGGCCACGCCCGCGGCCGTGGTGCGGGCCCCGGTGTGCCGGAACGCGGTCGGCACCGCGCCGCCCGCGAAGAGGCGGCGGCCCGTGCCCAGGACAACCGGAAAGATCAGCAGGTTGTAGGTGTCGATCAGGTCGTGTGCCATGAGGAAGTGGGCAAGGGCGCCGCTGCCGTGGACCTGGAGCTCGCCGTTGGTGCGTTCCTTCAGCGCGGTGACCTCCTGGGCGAGGTCGCCGTCGATGACGGTGCTGCCCTCCCAATCGGCCGTCTTGAGCTTGTTCGACGCGACGTACTTCGGAAGGGAGTTGAGCTTCGACGCGATCGGGTCGTCGGGGTCGGTCACCTTGGGCCAGTAGCCGGCGAAGATCTCGTACGTACGGCGGCCGAGCAGAAAGGCACCGGCGCGTTCGAAGACCTCGGTCATGAAACGGCCGAAGTCGTCGTCCCCGTAGGGAACGGACCAGCCGCCCAGTGCGAAGCCCCCGCTGGGGTCCTCGTTCGGTCCGCCGGGGGCCTGCATCACGCCGTCGAGGGTGACAAAAGTGGTGATCGAGAGCTGTGCCATGGCGACGCCTCTTTCGGGGATTCCGGGGATTTCGTGGATTGCGGTGTTCCGGTCATCAGCTGAGACCCCCCTCACGCCGGGAATTCATCGACATTCAACGTCCGTTTGCCGCCGACGCCGAGGAGGCGGGGCCGCTTTCCTTGAGCTCGTAGGGCGCTGGCCCGTGAGCGGGGCGGACGCGGCATTGGACGGCGGCGGGGCGGCGTGACTGGGGGCAGCCCCCAGGCCCCGGGTATGCCCTTCGGGCGTTGTCCTCAATCGCCCGACGGGCTTGATGTGCCCGGGCATATCCAGCCCCGCCGGCGATTGAGGCGCGGGGCCTGGGGCGGAGCCCCAGTTACGGGAACGGGCGGGGTGGGGGAAAGTCCCCTTCAGCCCCCCAGCTCCTGGTGCCGCGCCCGCAGACCCGCCGCGCCCTCCTCCGTCAGCGAGCCGAACAGCCGCAGCCGCGAGATCCCCCCGTCCGGGTAGATATCCACCCGCACATGCGTGCCGACCACAGCGGCACCCAGCACGAAACGGTGATTCGTGTCCGGCTGCAGCCGGGTCCGCGGAAGGATCTCCGCCCACTCCCCCCGCTCACCGTCGCGGAGCGAAACCGATGCCCAGCCCGCGCTGTTGCCCTTCAGATACGCCGTGTCGATCTCCACCGCGCGGATCTCGGACTGCGCCACCAGCTGATAGCGGATCCAGTCGTTGCCCTTGTCCCGGCGCCGGCGGGTCTCCCAGCCGTCGTCCATCTTGCGGGAGCGGCCCGGCTGGATGGTGTTGGTGGCCGGCGAGTAGAAGCGGTCGGACGCGTCCTCGACCCGGCCGCCGTTCTCCAGCGCCACGAGGTCGAAGGTGCCGAGGGCGCCGAGCCACGCCGGGTCGGGCGCGACCTCGCCGTAGACCCGCAGCCGGGCGATGCCACCGTCGGGATGCTGGTTGACACGCAGATGGGTGAAGCGCTGCTCGACGTCGACCGCGAAGCCGTTCGCCGCGTGGCCGCCGATGGCCGTACGCGGGACGAGCGTCACCCACTTCACGTCGTCGGCGAGCAGATCCTCGGGCGAGGGGGAGCCGGCGACGGCGGTGGCCTCGATGGAGACCGCCTGCGGGTAGTTGCCGCGGAAGTGGGCGGTGTCGACGACGATGCCGCGTACGACGCCGGGCGCGCCCAGCCGTACGAGAGCCCAGTCGTGGTCGTCGTCTCTCGGGTGCGGCTGCGCGGCGCTCACGCCACGGCGACGGCGGGTCTCCCAGCCGTCCATGATCTTGCCCTTGTGGCCGAAGTGCTCCGGGTCGAACTCCGCCGCCTTTGGCTTCAGCAGGTTCTCGCGCTCGGCGAAGAACTCGTCGTTGGCGGCGATCACGCCCGCGCCGAGGCGCCGGTCGGCCAGGTCGGCGTAGTGCTCGAACGGAAACTCGGCCGTGCGGTAGTCGGCGTACGGGTCGCCGCCGCCGAACGGGTTGGCGTCACCGGTGAAGGAAGGGATGGACACGATCACTTGTTCCTTTCGAGCAGCCGGCCGGTCGGCTCGGCCAGGGTGCCGTTCTCCACGATGCGTTCGCCGCGCAGCCAGGTCGACCTGACGACTCCGTGCAGGGTCTTGCCCGCGTATGCCGTCACCTGGTTGCGGTGGTGGAGCTCGGCCGGGTCGACGGTGAAGGCCTCGTCGGGCGCGAGGACGGCGAAGTCGGCGTCGCGGCCCGCCTCGATCGCGCCCTTCTGGCTCAGTCCCGCGAGCTTGGCAGGGGCCTCGGACATCCAGCGGACGACGTCCTCGAGGGTGCGGCCGCGCCTGCGGGCCTCGGTCCAGATCGCCGGGAGGCCCAGCTGGAGGGAGGAGATGCCACCCCAGGCGGAGGCGAAGTCCGGGGTCTTGAGGTCGGTGGTGCAGGGCGAGTGGTCGGAGACGATGCAGTCGATCGTCCCGTCGGCCAGTCCCTCCCACAGGGCGTCCTGGTTCGCCGCCTCACGGATCGGCGGGCAGCACTTGAACTCCGTTGCCCCGTCCGGGACTTCCTCGGCCGTGAGGGTGAGGAAGTGCGGACAGGACTCGACGGAGATCCTGACGCCCTCCCGCTTGGCGGCCGCGATCAGCGGCAGCGCGTCGGAGGAGGAAAGATGCAGTACGTGCACCCGGGCATCGAGGCGGCGGGCGTGCGCGATCAGGCTCTCGATCGCGGTGTTCTCGGCGTCGCGCGGCCGGGAGGCGAGGAAGTTCGCGTACTGGGGGCCGGGCCGCTGAGGCGCGGCCGCCAGCTGGTGCGGGTCCTCGGCGTGCACGATCAGCAGTCCGCCGAAGCCGGCGATCTCGGCCATCGACCGGGCGAGCTGGTCCTGGTCGAGCTCGGGGAACTCCTCGACGCCGGACGGCGAGAGGAAGCACTTGAAGCCGAAGACTCCGGCGTCGTACAGCGGCCGCAGGTCCTTCACATTGGACGGGACGGCTCCGCCCCAGAAACCGACGTCGATGTGCGCCTTGCTGCGGGCCACGTCCCGCTTGGTGGCGAGGTTGCCGACGGTGGTGGTCGGCGGGAGGGAGTTGAGGGGCATGTCCAGCAGGGTGGTGATGCCACCGGCGGCGGCCGCGCGGGTGGCGGTCCAGAAGCCTTCCCACTCGGTGCGGCCGGGGTCGTTCACATGGACATGGGTGTCGACGAGACCGGGGAGCACGACATCGTCGCCGACGTCCTCCAGCCGGGCTCCGGCCGGCAGCTCGGCGTCGTACGGCAGCACCGCCGCGATCTTCCCGGCGGCGACGGCGACCGATGCGGCGCGCGTCCCTTCCAGGGTGACCACGCGCGTCGAGCGCAGTACCAGGTTCACGTCCACATTGGACACCCGTACCCCTCACTTCCGTGCCGTACGGGAAAATCCGTACAGCTAATCCGTACGGCGAATCCGCACAGCGAAATTCAACGAACTGTTGAAGGAGTCTTCACTCCGGAGTCGGGTCCGTCAAGACCCGCCCCGACAGGCACGGCACGGTCGGACCCGGGCTTAGATATTTCCGTGTAGCGAAAGTAGACTTCCGTAAAGCAGAACGTTGCATCGCCAAGGCCAGCACCGAGAGATCGCCGGAGATGACCGCCGACACAGGGACAAACGCCCCCTGACCGGCAAAGACGCCGTGCCGAGTGCGGTGTGCCGGGCACAGTCGCCCGGTAGGCTGCTCACTTGCCTGCCTGCCCCGAAAGGACCGTTGACGTGCCGACGTCCAGCGCCAGCGCCACAGACGCCGCCAAGACCGCATCCAGCGGTGGCGTGCAGTCCCTGGAGCGCGCCTTCGACCTGCTCGAGAGAATGGCCGACGCCGGCGGCGAGGTCGGGCTCAGCGAACTCTCCGCCAGCAGCGGTCTGCCGCTGCCCACCATCCACCGCCTGATGCGCACGCTCGTGGCCTGCGGTTATGTACGCCAGCAGCCCAATCGCCGCTATGCGCTCGGCCCCCGGCTGATCCGCCTCGGCGAGTCCGCATCCCGGCTGCTGGGCACCTGGGCCCGCCCCTATCTGGCCCGCCTGGTCGAGGAGACCGGCGAGACGGCGAACATGGCACTGCTCGACGGTGACGAGATCGTGTATGTGGCACAGGTGCCCTCCAAGCACTCCATGCGCATGTTCACCGAGGTCGGCCGGCGGGTACTGCCGCACTCCACCGGCGTGGGCAAGGCACTGCTCGCGCACACCCCGCCGGACGAGGTCCGGGCGCTGCTGGCCAGGACCGGCATGCCCGCAGCCACCGAGAAGACGATCACGACGCCCGAAGGCTTCCTGGAGGCGCTGGAGCAGGTGCGGCGCGCCGGGTACGCGGTGGACGACAACGAGCAGGAGATAGGGGTCCGCTGCCTCGCGGTCTCCGTGCCCAACTCCCCCACGGCGGCGGCAGTTTCGATCTCGGGCCCGGCGGGCCGGGTCACCGAGGCGGCCACCGAGAAGATCGTGCCGGTCCTGCAGGAAGTCGCCAAGGACCTCTCGGCGGCACTGGCGAGCACGGCTGCGCAGGGCTGACGGTCTCCGCCCCCGACGGGGGCCCGGGTCTGGGCCGGACGGGCCGTACACAGCAACCCGTCCGGGGGTCCGGCGTCCGGAGAGTCCGGGGCGTCCGTCAGGGCTGCCGCTGCGGCGGGATCTCGCCGAAGAGGTCGACCGCGTTCCGTACGCCCATCAGCGCAGGCGCCAGCGCGCTCACCGAGCCGATCGCCCCGGCAATCAGCAGCAACGAGCGCCGCATCCGCGGGATCTCGGGGTCACCGCCCGCCACCATCGCGGCCAGCACGGCCAGTTCGTCCTCGGCGATGCCCCGGTCGGGGAACTCCGCCGGGTGGCCAGCCAGTTCGCGGCGGAGCCGGGAGACGGCCGTACGCAGCTCCGTCGCCCTAGGGTCCTCGCCGCTCTCTGTCACCCGCGTCTGCCCCACGCTCCGCAACAAAGCCTCTTCCCCTCGCACACCGTTGTGCCGGCTCGACGACCCGAGGGCGATGACCACCAGCCCCGGGTCGCGGGCAAGTTAACGGCATACGATGCGCTGGGCGCCACTCCGCGGACCGAATTCAGGACGACGGTTGCACGACGTTCATGGCATTGCGCCAAACCGTCACATCGCGGGTGACGAACTTGCTCGGATCCGAATCGGGCGACTTACCCTGGTACGTCACCACGCCCACGTGGCCGGAGTTCGTCAGTACGCAGAACCTGGAGCCCCTGGACAGCACGTCGAGCGAAAGCCGGTCGGCGTACCGGGTCTCGGTGCGGCAGGTGTTCAGGTCCCCCGCAACACGCCGCCGCCCGCCAGTGCACCGAGCATGAGAGTGGCGACCACGGCGATGGCCAGATTTCGCCCCTTCTTCTTCGGCGGGGTGGGCGTGGCGACGGTTCCGTACGGCGGCATCGCGTGGGGCTGGCTGGGCTGGGTCTGCTGGGGCGGGTAGCCGTACGCCGGGTTCTGCGGCGGCGGGCCGAAGCCGGGCGGCGGCGGCGCCGGGGCGACGGCTTCGGTGGGGCGACGGCTTCGGTGGGCGTGGGATACGGGGCGGGCGCCACCGGCGCCGGACCGGTGGCCGGAGACTGCATCGCGGCCGGAGCGTGCGCGGGCGGCGCGGTCTGCGCCGTCGGCACGGGAGTCGGGGCCTGCGCGGGCGACACCGGGGCCGGGGCCTGCGCGGCAGGCACCTGCCCGGCGGGCGGCGCCATCGGCGCCATCGGCGGCGCCGGAGCCGCCTTGCGCGTGGTGATCTCCGCGGCCACCGCACCCGGCAGCCACTCCTCGGGCCGCCGCAGCACCGTTTCCGCGTCGGCGGCCTGGGACATACGCCGTGGCGAGCCAGGGCTGCTCGGCCTCCGGGTCGGCGTCGATGACCGGCGCCGTGAACAGGCCCTGCACGCGCTGCGCGGCCTGCACCTCCTGGGCGAACCGGCGGCGGAATTCGGGGTCCTGGCCGAAGTCGGGCCGGATCACCTTGATGGCGACGGGCCGTCCGCCGGGCGTGTACGACAGATAGACCTTGCCCATACCGCCGGCACCGAGGCGCGCTGCCAGTCGGTATCCGGCGACGTTCTGCGGATCCTCTTCGCCAAGTGGCTTGAAGACCGTTCCCTGGTGTGCGCGCCCGCTCATCGACTCTCGTCCCCCATGGCCAACTTGAGTATCGGAGATGCACCTAATCCAAGGTCAACGACGGCTGCGATCGGCTCGGCACTTCCCGGGGATATGAGGTAGGGAGTTCTTATGGCACACACACCGCAGCACCCACCCCAGCACCCGCCGAAGGAACCGGTCGTCGCCGGACTGCTGCTGGCGGCGGGCGGGGGCCGCCGCCTCGGCGGCCGCCCGAAGGCGCTGCTGACGCACCGTGGCCGGCCACTGGTCGAGCACGCCGTGCGCGTGCTGCGCGAGGCCGGCTGCGCTCCCGTGCATGTGGTGCTGGGCGCCACGGCCGACCGCGTACGCGCGGAGGCCGAACTCTCCGGCTGCGTACTGGTCGACAACCCCGGCTGGCAGGAGGGCATGGGCTCATCGCTGCGCGCGGGTCTTGAGTCGCTGGCCGCCACGGACGCGGACGCCGCACTGGTCTTTCTCGTCGACCAGCCGGGGATCGGCGCACGGGCGGTCTCCCGCATCCGGGCCGCGTACCGTTCCCGGGATTCGCTGCTGGCCGCCGCGTACGGAGGTGAACGCGGGCATCCCGTCCTCTTCGGCGCGGACCACTGGAAGGCGATCGTGGCGAGCGCGGTCGGCGACCGCGGGGCGCGCGCGTATCTGAAGGAGCATGAGTCCTCGCTGACTCTGATCGAGTGCGGCGACATCGCCGAGGCGTACGACATCGACACCGCCGAGGATCTGGCGCACCTTGAGTGAACGGCGTGGCACCCAGAGCCATGGTCTGTCGACCCGGAGAATCTCGACATCAACAAACCATTGAACTTCCACCATGAGGAAACTACTATCCACTGATCAGAAGCGCCCGATCCCCAGACGGCGCCCGCGACCGCGTCTCGGCTCCCGCGGCACCGAGTGCCGTATCTGTGATGCCGGCGGCCGCCAGGCACCGCCCGCTGAAGGAAGTGACAGCTCATGTCCGCACCAGCGCCGTCCCCGCTGGCCATCGTCGAAGCCGAGCCCCTGCCCCGGCAGGAAGAGGTCCTGACCGACGCGGCCCTCGCCTTTGTGGCCGAGCTGCACCAGAGGTTCACGCCCCGGCGGGACGAGCTTCTCGCCCGTCGCTCCGAACGCCGCGCCGAGATCGCCCGCACCTCCACGCTGGACTTCCTCCCGGAGACCGCCGCGATCCGCGCCGACGACTCCTGGAAAGTCGCTCCGGCCCCCGCGTCCCTCAACGACCGCCGGGTGGAGATCACCGGACCCACCGACCGCAAGATGACCATCAACGCCCTGAACTCGGGCGCGAAGGTCTGGCTCGCCGACTTCGAGGACGCATCCGCTCCCACCTGGGAGAACGTCGTCCTCGGCCAGCTCAATCTGATCGACGCCTATGAGCGCCGGATCGACTTCACCGACCCGAAGTCCGGGAAGTCGTACACCCTGAAGTCCGCCGACGAACTCGCCACCGTCGTGATGCGCCCGCGCGGCTGGCACCTGGAGGAGCGCCACCTGCAGTTCGGCGGCCGCCCGGTGCCGGGTGCGCTGGTCGACTTCGGCCTGTACTTCTTCCACAACGCCAAGCGGCTCATCGACCTCGGCAAGGGCCCGTACTTCTACCTCCCTAAGACGGAGTCGCACCTGGAGGCCCGCCTCTGGAACGACATCTTCGTCTTCGCCCAGGACTGCATCGGCATCCCGCAGGGCACCGTCCGCGCGACCGTCCTGATCGAGACGATCACGGCGGCGTACGAGATGGAGGAGATCCTGTACGAGCTGCGCGACCACGCGGCCGGGCTGAACGCGGGCCGCTGGGACTATCTCTTCTCGATCGTCAAGAACTTCCGTGACGGCGGCGAGAAGTTCGTGCTCCCGGACCGCAACGCGGTGACGATGACCGCGCCCTTCATGCGCGCCTACACCGAACTCCTGGTCCGCACGTGCCACAAGCGCGGCGCACACGCCATCGGCGGTATGGCGGCCTTCATCCCGTCCCGGCGCGACGCCGCGGTCAACAAGGTCGCGTTCGAGAAGGTCAAGGCCGACAAGGACCGCGAGGCGGGCGACGGCTTCGACGGCTCCTGGGTCGCGCACCCGGACCTGGTCCCGATCGCCATGGCTTCGTTCGACGCGGTGCTGGGTTCCAGGCCCAACCAGAAGGACCGCCTCCGCGAGGACGTCTCGGTGGCGGCCGGCGATCTGATCGCCGTCGACTCACTGGACGCGAAGCCGACGTACGAGGGCCTGCGCAACGCCGTCCAGGTGGGCATCCGCTACATCGAGGCATGGCTGCGCGGCCTGGGCGCGGTCGCGATCTTCAACCTGATGGAGGACGCGGCGACCGCGGAGATCTCCCGCTCCCAGATCTGGCAGTGGATCAACGCCGGCGTCGTCTTCGAGAACGGCGAGCTCGCCACCGCGGACCTGGCCCGCAAGGTCGCGGCGGAGGAACTGGCCGCGATCCGCGAGGAGATCGGCGAGGATGCCTTCACGGCGGGCAACTGGCAGCAGGCGCACGATCTGCTGCTGAAGGTGGCGCTGGACGAGAATTACGAGGACTTCCTCACGCTGTCGGCGTACGAGCAGCTGGTCGGCTGACCTCGCGCCTGCGCATGGACAACGCCCCCGGTACCGCACAGCACCGGGGGCGTTGTGCTGTCGCGAACTGCGCACGCCGCGCCCCTCGCGCGGACGGTCATTGCGGCAGGCGCAGCTCCGCCCACACCTGCTTTCCGGGGGCGCCCACGCGGGGTGCGACGCCCCAACGGTGGGCGAGCTGGGAGACGAGGTAGAGGCCCCGCCCCGATTCAGTGTCGGTGGGTGGCGTGGTGAGGTCTCCGGGTGCGGGGCATCGCTCGGTGCGGGTGTCGGCGACCTCGATACGGAGGGCGATGGCGGTCGCGGTGAGGCGCAGGTGGAAGTCCCGGCCGGGGACGTGCCCGTGGCGTACGGCGTTCGCGGTGAGCTCGGCGGCGATGAAGGTCATCGTCTCGTTGGGGGTGTAGTCGTACGGGTAACCCCAGTCGTGAAGCCGGTGCGAGACGAGCCTGCGGGCGAGGCGGGCGCCGCGCGGGGTGGAGGTGAACTGCATCGAGAACTCGTGGGCGGGGGCCTGCTGTTGCTGGGGTGCCACGTGAGGGGTAATTGCTCGGTTCATGAGGGAAACGCTGGCGGCGCGTGCGTAGCGTTGAACAGGAGGGACGCGCTGACGGGCACGGGCTGTACGCGTCCCGGGCGGGGATGTACGGGAGGTGCGGGGGCATGGGCGATCAACAGCAGCCGGAGCACGAGTACGAGGCGGGGTCGGGCATCCTGCACGTCTTCGGGCAGCAGTTGAAGCTGTGCCGGGTACGGGCGGGGCTGGAACGGCCGGAGTTCGGATCGATGACGGGGTACTCGGCGTCGACGATCGCCTCGTTCGAGCAGGGACGTCGGATTCCGCCACCGATGTTCATCGACAAGGCGGACGAGGTGCTGGACGCGGGCGGGTTACTGCGGGCGAGCAAGGAAGAGGTGGCGAGGGCGCAGTATCCGGCGTTCTTCCGGGACGCGGCGCGGTTGGAGGCGCAGGCGGTTGAGCTGCACGTGTACGCCACGCATGCGGTGCCCGGACTGTTGCAGAGCGAGGAGTACGCACGCGCGGTGTTCGCCATGCGGCGCCCACTTCTGGAAGAGGAGACCGTCGCCCAGCGGGTAGCCGCCCGCCTCGCCAGGCAGGAGATCTATTCGCGGACGCCGCTACCCACAATCAGCTTCGTCATCGAGGAATCTGTACTGCACCGTCCCCTGGGTGGACGGGACGTCATGCGCGGCCAGCTGGAACAGCTGATGCTCTGCGGACAGCGTCGCAATGTCGAGCTGCAAGTGATGATGACCGACCGCGATGAACACGCCTGCTTGGCCGGTCCGTTCACCTTGATCGAGACGAGGGAAGGGCGGAGGATCGCGTACGTTGAGGCGCACAAGGACAGCCGTCTCTACACGGAGCGACAGCCGGTCCGGGAGATCGAGGAGCAGTACGGGATTCTCCGGGCACAGGCACTCACTCCGCGCGAATCGCTGGCCCTCATCGAGAAGTTGCTTGGAGAGAGATGAACGTCGAAGCGCCCGCACAGGCTGTTCCAGAGTCGGCCTGGTTCAGGAGCAGCTACAGCAGTGGCGAAGGCGGCGAATGTGTCGAGATCGCGGCCTTCCCCGGTGCCATCCACGTCCGCGACTCGAAGGACAAGGCGGGGCCGACCCTGCGCGTGGCTTCCGAGGGCTGGGCAGCCTTCGTGGAGTTCGTCGCGCAGGGCTGAGGCCGGGCGTACGACGGCGCCCCATCACGGGAAGTGATCCAGTGACGGGGCGCCTTCTTGTACGTGCCTGTACGTGAGGCTCAGCCGGCCTTCTTCGCCCGGCCGCGAGTCTTCTTCTCCGGTCGCCAGGCAGTGAGATCGTCCGCCGAGAGCCCGTGCTTGCCGCGCTGCTCGTCCAGGTACGGCTGATACTCCTCGGCCGGCCGCCCCAACCTCGTCGTGCTCGCCGTGCCACTCGTGGACCCACGGCATCAGCTCTTGGATGCCGGCAATGAGCGGCATGAGACGGGGAGCGTCCCAACCCGTCGGCTCAGTCTGGTCGTTGATCAGTGCCCAGGGGAGGAATACCGCCGGTTTGATGAAGGGCAGACGCCTTGGGTGGACGCCCATGGAATGGGCGGCGCTCTCCAACTACCCCTTCAGGTCTTTGCACTTCAGATCAGTGAGGTGCAGGTGGTTCTTCAGCGTACGGAACCGGGCGGCGTGGAACTGCCAGGTGTCGCCGTGGTTGACCACCCGGCCGGGATGTCCCTTAAAGAGAACGGGCCCAGGCACGGTACGGCTCGGCCTTCGGCATGAGCTGCCTGACGTGGTCGAGGCCTTCCTGCTCCCACGTGAAAACCGAACGAGGGGCCCGGAACCAGCGCTCCTTGCGTGGCGGCCCGGCTTGGGCGCCGAGGGCGTACCAGCTGTCGACACGGTTCGACCTCCGCGGTGTCAAAGCACGCCTTTCGGCGCAAGTCTCCAGGTCACCGACCCTACCCTGCGCGTCGTAAGAGGTGTGCCCGGTCACCAGGACCGCTGCCTGCCAAGTGCCGTACCTCAGCAGAAGTCACGAAACTAGCGATCGGGGCGCCCCTGACAGCGGCAAAAGGTAAGGTCGCTGGCGTCGTTGATGATGCGGCCCGCCGGGCTTCCGCTCCGTTCACGCGGAGTCACGAAGGACATGCCCCCACCCGCACGAGTTCTTTCGTGCTGCCTGGGGGAAGGTCTTGCTGTTTCGCGCCTCTGCCGCGACCGTCGCCGTCATGGCTCATGACGGGTCCCTGTTCCTGACTATGACTGACAAGTTCGCCCGCATGCACGGCCACAACCCCGGTGCCTCTGAGGCTCGCTCCTGGGAGCGGAGCATCCCCGCCCTGGCAGCTGCTCTGAACGACGCCGGACTCGGGCAGGTCGAGATGATCCTCGAGTACGGGCTGCCACTGAACAGCAAGCGGGCTGATGCGGTTTTGGCCGGAGTCCATCCCAGGACCGGGGAACCGTCGTACGTCGTGGTCGAGCTCAAGCAGTGGAGCCAGGCAACGCCGGACGAGGAAGACCCCACCCTCTGTTATGTCGATGCCTACTCCCGCGCCGTACTGAATCCCATCGAGCAGGTGCGGGGATACTGCCAGTACATCGCCAACTTCAACCTCGCCGTCGCGGCACATCCCGCGCGCTTGCACGGCGCGGCCTATCTGCACAACGCGACCGAGTTCGGCATCACGGGCCTGCGCCAGATAGAGACGAACGAGTATGGGCAGTTGTTCACGTCCGAGGGTCGGGGTCAGTTTCTCGACTACCTGACGGCACGATTGGCGCCTACTTCGGGGGCGCGGGCGGCGGACGAGCTGATGAACGGCAAGACGGCACCTTCGAAGCAGCTCATGGCCGTTGCTGCCGAGGAAGTGCGGGAGCGGGAACAGTTCGTGCTGCTCGACGAACAGAAGGTGGCATACAGGACCGTGCTCAATGCAGTACGTCGTGCCCAGGATTCCGATCACAAACAGGTCGTGATCATCACCGGCGGGCCGGGCACCGGCAAGAGCGTGATCGCATTGTCACTGCTCGGCGAGCTGTACCGCCAGGGTGTGACGGCACTGCACGCGACCGGCTCGGCCTCGTTCACCAAGACGATGCGCAAGGTGGCCGGTACCCGCAAGCCGGAAGTGCGGGACCTCTTCAAGTACTTCAACAGCTTCATGACGGCTCGCAGGAACAGTCTTGAAGTCCTGATCTGCGACGAGGCTCACCGCATCCGTGAGACATCTGCCAATCGCTATACGCGGGCAGAGCATCGCACGGGCAGGCCGCAGGTCGAAGAACTGATGGACGTCGCGCGGGTGCCGGTCTTCCTGCTGGACGAGCATCAGGTGGTCCGCCCCGGCGAGATGGGAACAGTGCCGGAGATCGAAGCGGCAGCGGCCGCCAAAGGCCTCCAGTGCCGTGTGGTGGCACTCGACAGCCAGTTCCGGTGCGGGGGCAGTGACGCGTATCTGAAGTGGGTTGTCCGGTTGTTGGGTCTGGAGAAGGGCGGCCCGATGGCGTGGCGGCCTGACGACAAGATGCAGCTCGCGGTGGTCGACAGCCCGCATGCGCTCGAGGCATTCCTCGAAGAGCGCCGAACGCAGGGGGCTGGCGCGCGAATGTCGGCGGGATACTGCTGGAAGTGGACCACCAAGGTGCCGCCAGGACAGGACCTGCCGACAGACGTGGTCATCGGAGACTGGGCTCGCCCTTGGAACGTCTACGGTGACCGTTCCGTGAACGGGGCGCCGCCTGCCGCTCTGTGGGCCACTGACGATGCCGGGTTCGGACAGGTGGGCTGCGTATATACGGCACAGGGTTTCGAGTACGATTGGAGCGGCGTCATCATCGGCCCGGATCTCGTGTGGCGCACGGACCGTTGGTTGACGGTCCGCTCGGCGTCAAAGGACCCGGTGTTCAAGAAGTCCACGGCGGACGCCGATGTCGACCGGCTGATCCGCAACACGTACAAGGTGCTGCTGACCCGCGGGATGGTGGGGACGGTGATCTACTCAACGGATCCCGAGACGCAGGACAAGCTGCGTGAGCTGGTCAGAGTACGACAGGCTCTGACCGCTGTCGTCTAACGCACCACCACCGCCCGCTGCGCCACCGTAGGCCACTGCCCCGGGCCCACCTCTCCTGCGTCTCTCCCGGCCCAGGCCACTAAGAAGGACGTCTCAGTCAAGGCGTCATCACGAACGATCGGTCGCGTCGATGTGCTCCTGGAGCATCTGAGCGATCTCATCGACGCCTCCGTTCGGGGGGAGAACCCAGTAGGCGTCGTCGCCGTTGTTCAGCGACAATTCGCTGGTGAAATGGACCAGATCGGGAGAGGGAACAAACGCGTCGCGCAACCAAGCAGCGAATGGTGCGGCCTCGGCTGCCGATGCTTGCATCACCATGACCGAGCCGATTTCCGGACAAGGGGTGGTGGCCAGCCCTTCCAGCCACACTTCGTCGCCCAGCGGTACATCGAAGGACAAGGCGTCGGCCGACCGTGGTCCCAGGTCTCCGCCCAAGGAAGTGGACGCTCCGGGGAAGGCTTCAGTGATCTTGGCTGCGAGGTCGTCGAGCTGCAGATGCCAGGCCGCAGCGTCGTCGACCGGCGGTGCGAAGCAGAACGTTGTCCTCAGCGCGCCTTGGTCCGTCATCGTGTCTCCGTACTTCTACGGCACGTAGTGTGCGGTGCCATACACCGCCCTGTCCACCACTGTCGCCACCATCGCCGCGACCACTCTGACCGGCATCGCTTTCGGCGCGATCGAGGGCATCACCATCGACCTGGCCGTCGCCCAGCCACTCAAGGTGGCGACCGGACTGCAGGACGGCTTCAGTCTCGACTCTGTGGAACAGGCCGGCGTCTACGGCGGCATCTTCGCGGTGGCTTCGGAGGTGCGGCAGGAGTGTCCCGTGCTGCGGGAGAAGTCGGCGGGTTCCGTAATCTCTTCATGGGGCAGGACATTCCCATAGGCGTAGTGAACCCGAATCTCGCCGGTGTCGGGGGGCTGCCGTCGACGCTCGACGACATGGGGAAACGGCGTACCTGGAATCTCCTGCGGAGCGAGGACTCGAAAATACCCGTGCCTCCCAGGGTGCCGGGCGACCATGCACTCATATCCGGCGACCCGGTTTATTTCGGTAAGCGGACCACAACCATCGGATACGACGAGCGCACGCTGGGCAACTCGCAACGTGTCGCACGCGAACCCGGGAAGCACGACGTCATCATCCATGGCACGAACCAGGGTGTTTTCCTGCCCGGCCGGGTGAACAGCCAGGGCAAGACCCTCATGGATTTCGAGGGGCATCCGACCCATATCTCGGACGCCATCCGTAGCAACCCGAACTACGACGGCGGCCCGGTACGTCTCATCTCGTGCCACTCCGGCTACGCGGTGCCGAACTCCGTGGAACTCCCTCTCGCCCAGAGGGTGGCCAACGACCTTGGGGTGCCGGTGTACGCACCGACCAACAAGGTGGGAACATCGCCCGACTTAGGCCCGGGACAGACGCCACAGATTGGCAACAACCGCTATTGGCGAATATTCTTGCCGAGGACTGAATAGCGGAACGATCAACGGAGACACAATGATCAAGCGAGTGGGGTTCTTTCACGAGTTCGAGCCTCAGGACGCGGACCTCTCCGCTCCGTCGATTCATGATGCTGTTCGACCGCATGGGATGGATGACGAGTCCAGAATCCTGGCGTATCTTTCATCGGGGACCGAGATCTTCAGCGCCATGGGGGCGGAACGGGATGTCATTGCGGGCGACGAGTGGATTCCGGGAGCCGGATCACTCGTCACCGACGGCACTTGGATGTGGCCGGAAGAACTACACCATTACGTGAAGCGATACCACGCAGAATTGCCGGAAGATTTCCTCGCGACAATGCGCTCCACGCGCTACACCGCTCCGGCAGTGTTACGCGACCGGGTCGAGGAGATCGTCCGGGAGGTTTTCGGCGGACTTCCCTTCGCCGGTGGGGCGGGAGACAAGGAGGGCACGGACGGTTTCTTCTCCTGGTATCTGTCCGATCTGACCTCGCAGAGCAGCGGTCGGCTGTTGGAGAGTCTGGAGGCGGCAGGGCTGAAGGCTCGTCATCCCCTTACGGGTGACATCGCCCTGTTCCGTACCGGGAAGGACGGTGGAAACGCCCGGCTTGTGAGGGACGCGGGGGACCCGGCCGACGTTCTCGCCGATCCCGGTCACGGCGAGGTCGTACTACACCTCTGGTTCGCTTCGGACACCTTCACGATTCTCCGGGTGCGACGACTGGATGACGAGACGACGGTTGTCGTCCACGAGCTCAGTGACCTGCAGGAGCCGGAGCGTGAGCAGGTGGTGGCGGCATTGGTGCGAACGCTCGACCAACTCCGTGACTCGTGCCGTGGTTTCGTGCTCGACCGCGCTGGGCTCAGCGCGCACGTCGCCTGGGATTCGGTGATCTGCGAGGGCGCGTCGCCGACCGCCCCGCTCCCCGACAGCGTCGCGGTCGACGCGACCCGCTTCGCACAGCCTTCCGGGTTCGACACCATGGCACGCACCGCTTACGGACATCTGACGGTCTTCAGTCGGAGCCGTACGGAGCAGGACCGGCCGTAGCGTCGGCGCCCAGGCGGCACCAACATGCTGACCGCAGCAGCTGCTCAGCGGACCGCCACCGTGCGCTGCGCCGAGAAGTCACCCCACTTCCCGTCGGGCAGCTTCGCCCGGAGCTTGACGCTGTAACGGGTGCCGGGCTTGTCCGTGACCATCATCGTGTACGTCGCCGTGCCGACGGGCGGTGCGGCACCCCACACGATGGTCGTGGCCAACTTCCCGTTCAGGAACAGCTGGTGCTCCTTGACCGGGCCGCCCGTCTTCGGCGGCGTCCAGCTCAGATCGATGTTCCCTTTCCGGGCAGTCGCTTTGAGATCGGTGGGCGCCGTGCTGGGCCCCTTCCCGGGGGCCGACGTGGTGGTGAGGTCCACGGCGTTGCTGTCCGGTGAGGATTTCTCGGCGGCGTCACGTGCTCGCACCGTGAACGTGTAGACGGTGCCGGGCCGCAGCCCGGTGACTCGAGTCGTGGTCTCGGTGCCGCTCACGCTGTGGATGCGGGAATCCTCTTGGTAGATGTCGTACGAGGTGACTCCGACGTCGTCCGCGGCACGCGCCCAGGAGAGGGTGACCTCGCGGCTCCCCTCGGCCCGGCCGCGCAGCTTCGCGGGCCGTGAGGGCGCCTTGTGGTCCTCAGGGGTGGGCGGGGGCGTGGTGACGGGCACGGCGGTGCTCGGATCGGAGAGGTTCCCGGCGGCGTCCCGGGCACGGACGGTGAAGCTGTAGGCGGTCCGGGGGCTCAGCCTGTCGATGTCCACCATGTCCCTGGTGGCGGGCAGGGTCTTGACCCTGGTGCCCTGCTGGAACACCTCGTATCCGGTGACGGCCTTGTTGTCGGTGGCCTGCTCCCACATGACATGCACGGAGGTCGCACTGCCTGCCTGGGCCGTCACGCCGACGGGGCGCGAAGGGCTCTCGGTGTCTTTGTCCTCGTCTCCGCAGGCGGTGAGCAGGAGAGCGGCGGCGAAGGCCAACGCGGGGACTGTGGGGGGACGTTGCACGGTCGGACCTCCGCAGAGGACGGCAATGGTCCAGACCTATATGCCACAGGCTGCGGCCTGCCCACAAGAGGTGCACCCGTAAATCCGCCCCGCGGCCTGCCCCGGCCTACCTTGTCGGAACCTGATGGCTTTCTTATGGCTTCTTGAAGAAGCCCTTCCCCGGGGCCTTTTGGCACACGAACCGGCTTACGCTCTCGTCAACCCCCCACCGTGATCCCGGTGGGCGCGGCTGCGTCTGCCGGGATCCCGCTTGCTCAGCCGTCTTCCATCCGAGGTGTTGCACGTATGGGTTCCCGAGGAATCGCCGGCTCGAACTCCCGTTCTCACGCCCGACCCAAGGGCGGGCTGCGGGCACGCAGCGCCGTGCTGGCGCTGGGCGTGATCACCGTCACCGCGGGGATCGGAGTCACCGTCGCCCTGGGCGGCGGGGACGACGGCGGACCGGCAGGCCGGGTGGAGACGAACGCCGCCGGTGATGTGGCCGGGCCGGGCGATGACGAGGCCGCGGCGGGCAGTGCGTCGCCGCTTGCCTCGCCCTCGGGGAGCGCGAAGGCGAGCGCATCGCCGATCCCGTCCGCCTCCCCCTCGGCCTCCGCCAAGCCGAAGCGGACGGTGAGTCCGAAGCCCGCGCCGAAGCCCAGGGTCCAGACGAAGAGCGGTTCGAGCGGGTCCGGAGGTGGCGGCGGATCATCCTCGTCCTCCGGCGGGTCCGGATCGGGGTCGGGGTCCGGCTCGGGGTCCTCGAACGGCGCCGAGGGCCAGGTCCT
Source organism: Streptomyces sp. CA-135486 (assembly GCF_050936555.1). NCBI lineage: Bacteria > Bacillati > Actinomycetota > Actinomycetes > Kitasatosporales > Streptomycetaceae > Streptomyces > Streptomyces sp. CA-135486. Next base: position 2,497,998 of record NZ_JBNJMM010000002.1, on the reverse strand, counting down.
CTCGCTCGTCAACAAGGAGCGCGCGTCCGCCGGTTGCTCGCCGGTCACGTCGAACGCGAAGCTGACCGAGGCCGCGGACGACTACAGCGATGTCATGGCCCGCAGTGGCGTGATGTCCCACACCGGGCCCGACGGTTCCACGATGACCAGCCGCGTCGAGGCTGCCGGGTACCAATGGTCCACGCTGGGCGAGAACATAGCCCGCGGGCAGTCCGATGCGGCCGCCGTCATGGACGCGTGGATGAAGAGTCCCGGGCACCGCGCCAACATACTCAACTGCTCTTTCAAGGAGATAGGCATCGGCGTGCACTTCGGGGACGGCGGCCCCTGGTGGACGCAGGACTTCGGAGCCGGCCGCTAGCACCCGCTACAGCTCGTCGCCCGCCAGCCCGAAGGACACCCGCACCCGAGCCCCGCCCATCGGCGCGCCGGTGATCTCCAGCTCCCCGCCCGCCGCGCGGGCCGCACGCGCCACGATGTCCAGGCCGAGGCCCGTGGAGCCGCCAACGCTGACGCCCCGGGTGAGCGCCGCGTCCGGGTCGGCAACGCCGGGACCGGCGTCCTCCACCGTCAGCAGCACGTGCCGGTCGGTGCGCTCCACCCGTACGGCGAAGGCAGTGCCCTGCGGGGTGTGCCGGAAGACGTTCCCGATCAGTGCGTCCACGACCGCGGCGAGGTCGTCCTCCGGGAACCGTACGGGCGTGGGGCGCGGCGTGAAGGAGCGTTCGTACAGCCGGTCCTGCTGGGTGGCGAGCACCGACCAGAAGTCGAGCCGCATCGCCACCACCTCGGTCACCTCGCTCGGGCGTGCCGGAATCGTCCCGTTCGCCGGGCCGGCGGCCAGCGGGGTGCGGGCGGCGGTGATGATGGAGTCGAGTTCGCTCTCCAACTGCGCGACGGCCTCCGTGATCCGCCGGGCGCCCGGTGAACCGCCCAGCAGATCCGCCTCCAGGTACAGGGCGGTCAGCGGGGTCCTGAGCCGGTGCGAGAGGTCCGCGACCATCTCGCGCTCGATGGCGAGCAGTTCCACGACCCGGTCGGCCATGGTGTTGAACGCGGCGCCGGCCTCCTGCAACTCCGGCGGACCGTCCGGTTCCACCCGTATCTCGAGATCCCCCGACCCCAGGGCCAGCGAGGCGCGCTTCAGGCTCCGGGAGGAGCGGACGACCCGTGCGCCCAGCCGGTCGGCGACCAGCACCGAGCCGCCCACCAGGCCGAGCGCGAGCAGCGACATGACGCCCCACGATTCCCAGACGCCCCGGGTCAGGTCACCGGCCGGTACGTACGCCTCTACGACCGCCACCCGGTTCTGGGCGAGGACGACGGGCTGGAGATAGACCCATCCGTCGGCGGTGTCGAGCACCAGCGTCTCCCGTTTGCCCACCGCGCGCTCCAGGGCCTCCTGCGGTGCGTGCAGCGTGCCGACGAGCCCGCCGTCCGGGAGCCGTACGGCGAGCTGGTCGTCCGAGCCCAGGCCCGAGACCGTCTGCTGCACATCGGCGGGCCTGGTGGTCAGGGCGAGCACCGGCGAGAGGGCTGCCGCACGCTGTTCGGCGGCTGTGGTCACCCGGTCCCGGGCCTGTTCGCGTACGAGCAGGGCGAGCGGGATGAGGAAGGACAGCGCGACCATCAGCGTCGCGGCGAGGGAGATTCCGGCGAGGGCGCGTCTCATGACGGTGCGGCGACCAGCTTGATCCCGATACCGCGCACTGTGTGGAGATAGCGCGGATCCGCGGCCTTTTCACCCAGCTTCCTGCGCAGCGCCGAGAGGTGGACGTCGACCGTCTGGTCCTCGAGATACGGCTGCTGCCATACCTCGGCGAGTATGCGCTGGCGGGATATGACCTGGTCGGCATTTTGCGCGAGGTAGGCGAGCAGGTCGAACTCCCGCCGGGTGAGCGAGAGCTCGTCGCCGTCGAGGTGCGCGGTCCGGGCGAGCGGATCGATCCTGAGTCCTGCGACCTGGAGGACCGGCTGACGGTCGCCGTCGTCCACGGCCGGCCCGGACCGCCGCAGTACGGCGGCGAGCCGGGCGGCGAGCTGGCCGCCCGAGAAGGGTTTCACCATGTAGTCGTCGGCTCCGGCGTTGAGGAGCCTGATGATCTCCGTGTCGTCGTCGCGGGCCGTGGCGACCAGTACGGGTACGCGCGAGATGCCCCGGATCATCCGCAACACGTCGAGACCGTCCAGGTCGGGCAGTCCGAGGTCGAGCACGACGATGTCGGGCGGGCCCTGGGTGATCTGCCGCAGCGCCTCGAAACCCTGGTGCGCGGTCTTCACCGCGTATCCGTGTCCGGTGAGGACCTCGATCAGCGCGGCCCGGATGACTGGGTCGTCCTCGACGACAAGTACGGAGGCCATGAGCAGGCACGTTAGCGGGTCCGCCAAGATGGTGTCGTGCCCCGGTACCTGCGTTACGTGCTCATCTGGCTGTCCTGCACGACAGCCAGCGTGACGGCCGTCATGATCACGGTCCATTTCGTGGTGGGCTCGACCAGACCGACGGCGCCGGTCGCGAAGTCGGCGCCGACGGACTTCGCCTCGCCGCAGGCCTCGGTGACAGCTCGCCCCAGCGCGTCCCCGAGCCCCAAGCCCTCCCCGAGCCCGTCCGCGCCCAGGCCGACGCCGCCCCGGAAGACCGAGAGACCCCGTACGGCGTCGCCAACCCCCGCGGCCCGCGCCACTCCTCGGCCTCCCGAGGAGCCGTCCGGGGCGAACTCGGGCGGCGAGGGATGCGAGCAGGGCGGTTCGGGTGTGCACACCATCTCGTCCCAGGGCGGGAAGGCAACCGTGCGCTACGGAAGCGGCGGGGTGTGCCTGATCTCGGCGGTGCCGAACCAGGGCTTCACGGCGAGCACCGCACAGAGCGCGCCCGACACCCTGACGGTGACGTTCGAGGGCGACCGGCACCGTTCGGAGATCACGGCGACGACCGTGCCCTCGGACCGGGCGAGTGTGCGGGAGACGTCTTTCTGAGGTCGAGTCCTCATGTCGGATCGCTGGGGCCACTTCCGGGCTGGACCGCCACCGGGCCGATCTCGTGATCTTGCCCCGGATCGCGGCTCCAACGACCCGTCCTACCAGGCACGTTGACCCTCCGCGGGCCATCATTGGCGATGACCAGAACCTCGCGTCGGCGGGCCGGTCGAGCTGGTCCGTCCGGACTCCTTTGCGGATCACCCCGCCACCGCGGCCGCGTCGCTGTCCGAGCGGATGCGGAAGGGTGGCGCCGGGCCATCGAGCAGATCGCGCGGCGGCTGGCCCGGCCCTCTGCTACCAGTCACCCCGACCTCGAGCGATGAGTTTCGGCGACCGGTCCGGTCTGGCCTTGCATGGACAACACATCGCACATCCCGTCCCTCGACCTCCGCCCCGCCGCCCGCGCCGTGGCGCAGCTGACCGCCGCGGTGGACGACGCGCAGCTTGCCGGCCCGACGCCCTGCCCCAAGTACGCCGTACGCGAGCTGCTGGGCCATATCGTCGGGCTGGCCACCGCCTTCCGGGACGCCGCACGGAAGGATCTCGGACCGTCGACGAACACCGACCCCAGTTCCGTACTGCCGGTCCTGCACGACGACTGGCGCGCCGTGCTTCCCCAGCGGCTGGACGAGCTGGTGGAGTCCTGGGACAGTCCCGGAGCGTGGGACGGCTTTACCCAGGCGGGGGGCGTCAGTCTCCCGGCTGCGATCGCCGGGCGCGTCGCAGTGAACGAGCTCGTGGTCCACGGCTGGGACCTGGCTCGCGCCACCGGGCAGGAGTACTCCCCCGATGACGCGAGCCTTCAGGCGGCGTATGAGCTGATGAAGCCGACGGGCGACGACACGAGCCGGAGCGGGTTGTTCGGCCCGGTCGTCGAGGTGACCGAGAGCGCGCCGCTGCTTGACCGGGTTGTCGCTGTCAACGGCCGTCGGCCGGACTGGAGGCCCGCGGACTGACCGGCGCCACCTCCTCCTTCGTCTCCGCCGGCACACCCCGGCGCCGCCCCAGCAGCTCATCCACCTCTCCCTTCCAGAGCAGATGCCGACTCGCGGCACTCAACTGCCCCCTTGCGCTGTGGCATTGCAGTGACCGAGTTGGATGCGGGATGGGCCAGTGGCTTGGCGGAACGTCTTGGACGCGCACTGGACGTCATCGCACCCGGTCATCCACCGGCCGATGGGCGCGACATGGCAATCGGACGGGCACCCGGCGGCCCAGGATTCGCCGTGGCGGTGGCCAGTTCGCGGCCTCGGGCAAACGGGTGTGTGCCTGCCGCCGGCTGACTGAGCGGCACAGCCGCAGGGACGGACCCCCGGGCGATGCCGACCTGCCCCGATTGGAGCCCACGAGTGGTGGATGTCTCCCCGCGGGCTCAGGCTGGCCTACGCAGTGCCCGTCCGAACCATGCGGCGCCGGGCGGAGCCACGCGGCGTCGCCCCGGTCGGGGCGGCCGGGGACCACAGAGAGACGGGGTCACATGGCGGAATCGGACATCAGTCCGGGTTGCCTGCCGTCCGTTCGCGGGAGCGGCAGGTCCGTACGAGGGCGGGCGCAGCACCGGTACGCACGGCGACGCTCCCGGCGCGCGCGCACCGGGCTGGCGCTCGTCGCCGCCGGTCTGGCCTTCCTGGGTGCGGCCGGCCTGACACCGAGCAGTCCCGTGTCACCACCCGTCCGCGAGCCTCTCTCAGGAGCTTCGGCGCGGTTCGTGCCCGGTCCCTGCCCGAAGACGCCCGAGCCGGTCCCCGGGCGATGCGGGGTCCTGGAGGTGCCCGAGAACCGCGCCCACCGGGGCGGGCGGACCATCCGGCTGGCCGTCGCGATCATTCCGGCCGCGTCCGGGACGCCGGCCGAGGACCCGGTGGTGTTCATGACCGGGGGGCCCGGAGGCGACGCGATCGGGGACATTCCCTTCCTGGTCGACGCCGGCGTGAACCGGGACCGCGATCTGATCGTCATGGCCCAGCGCGGAACGCTCTATTCACAGCCGAACCTCGCCTGCCCGGAGATCGACCGGTTCTACGCGGACTCCGTGGGGCTGCGCTACGACGCGCCGTCGACCGGACGGCTCCTGGTGCGCGCGACGAAGAAATGCCGGGATCGTCTGACGGCCGACGGAGTCCGGCTGAGTGCCTACAACACCACCGAGAACGCCGCCGACTTCGCCGACCTGCGCAAGGCGCTGGGCATCCACCGCTGGAACGTCTACGGGTACTCCTACGGCACCGACCTGGCCCTCACCTTCCTGCGCCGGCACCCCCAGGGGATTCGCTCGGTGGCGATCGACTCCGTCGTGCCTCCGCAGATCGTGAGCCTGCCGTGGACCTGGGACAGCGCCCGGGAGGGGATCGGCGCGATCTTCGCGGCGTGCGCGGCCCAGCCCAGCTGCAAGAGCCGCTACCCGGACCTCCCGCTCACGCTGACGGAGCAGGTCCGGCGGCTGGAGGCGCACCCCCTGACGCTGACGGCGCAGCCGCCGGGGGGAGGAAGCCCGGTGAAGGTCGTCCTCGACGGTGGCGCGCTGGTGAACCTGCTGGTCGCCAACGCCGTCCCGGCCGTCGACGTCCCCGCGGCGCTCGACGCACTCGCCCACGGACGTCCGGAGCGCTTCGCGCAGGCCCGCGCCGCCGGCGCGACGCCCGTCATCGGCGAGTTCGCCCACGGTCTGACGCAGTCGGTGGCCTGCAGCGAGTGGGTGCCGGGCTATTCGGAGTGGGACCTGCTGAAGGCGGGGCGTCGGGCCTTCCCAGGGTGGCCGGACACGGTCCTGGCCCAGGCACCGCAGCTTCCCTTCGCGCACGACGTCTGCCGCGTCTGGAACGTCCCGGACCGCGCCTCCATCCAGCGGGTGGCCACCGTCAGCAAGGTGCCGGCACTCGTCGTCTCCGGAACCTTCGATGCGAAGACCGGGGCGCGCTGGGGGGCATACGCGGCCCGGACCCTGTCCCGCTCGACCACTGTGCGGATTCCCGGAATCGGCCACTGGGTGGTCCCCCAGTCGCCCTGCGCGCAAAGCGTCCTGGCCTCCTTCCTCGCGCATCCGACCGCGCCCGACACCGGTTGCGTGTCAGGACTCGCACCGAAACCGTTCACCATCACCCCTGCGTTCACCATCACCCCTGCCCCGGAGACCCAATGATGTCCATCCGCCCGCCCCACCACCGGCGCACCGTGCGACGACTCCCGGCCACGTTGGCCGGGGCCACGGCCGGTCTCCTCCTCACCGGCCTCGCCGTGACGCCCGCTCGCGCCGAGCCCGGTGCCGGAGCGCCGCTCGGCACGGTCGCCCGAACGGGGGGCGGCGCCCGCTTCGTGCCGGGCCCCTGCCCGAGGACGGCGGACCCGATCCCCGCTCTCGCGGGAGCCCGCTGCGGAACGCTCACCGTTCCCGAGAACCGTTCCCACCGCAGGGGACGAAAGATCACCCTCGGCGTCGCGATCGTGCCGGCGGTCACGAGCAGACCGGCACCCGACCCCATCGTGTGGTTCGCCGGCGGGCCCGGCGACGACGCGGTCTCCGAGGCCCAGCTGGCGATCGACGGCGGCCTGAACCGCGACCGGGACGTGATCTTCATGTCCCAGCGGGGGACCTACTCGGCCGAACCGGAGCTCACCTGCCCGAACATTGACGAGTTCAACGCACGCGCCCTCGGGCTCGTCTACGGCGCGCCGTCCACCGGACGCCTGCACGTCAAAGCGACGCGCATCTGCCGCGACCGGTCGGCGGGCCGCGGGGCCGACCTCAGTGCCTACAACAGCACCGAGAGCGCCGCAGACTACGCCGACCTGCGCGTCGCGCTGGGCATCAAGCAGTGGAACGTATTCGGCATCTCCTACGGCACCGACCTGGCTCTCATGTACATGCGCGACCACCCGAAGGGCATCCGGTCGGTCGGCATCGACGGCGTCCTGCCGCCGTCCCTGGCAGGGGCGAGCCTGACCTGGAGCGCCGCACGGCAGGGCTTCGACGGCCTGTTCAAGGCCTGCGCCGAGCAGCCCGCCTGCAACGACCGCTATCCGAACCTGTCGGACACCTTCGAGCGCCTCGTCCGCGAGCTCGAAGCCCGACCGGTCACCACCACCGTCACGGTCCCGGACCAACCGACGCCGGTGAAGGTCGTGCTGGACGGCGGGGTCCTGGTCAACTGGCTGACCTCCGCCACCCACCTGGCGGCCGGAGTGCCCCGCTCCATCGACGAGCTGGCCCACGGCAACCCGCAACGGATCGCCCAGCAGTGGGCGGGCGGCAAGCTCAGCCCGCAGGCCGTCGGGAGGCTCGCCCACGGGCTCGCCTACGGGGTCTTCTGCAGAGAGTGGACACCTTCCGAGAGCGAGGCCGACGTGATCCGGGCAGGCCGGCGCGCGTTCCCGTCGTTCCCCCGCTCGGTGCTGGCCAACGCTCCGCAGCTTCCCTTCCTCCATGCGGACTGCCGCGCCTGGGACGTCCCCGCGGCACCGCGCTCGGTCCGGAGAGTAACGCGCAGCGACATTCCGACCCTCGTCATGTCAGCCGGGTTCGACGCCCAGACCGGGGCAAGCAACGGGGCATACGCCGCCCGCACGCTGAGCCGGTCCACCGCCCTCACGGTCCCCTACGTCGCCCATGTTGCCTTCGCCGAGTCGCCGTGTGCGCAAGCGATCAGCATCTCGTTCTTCGACACTCCGAACGCACCGAACACGGGATGCCTCGCAGGTCTCCAGCCGCCCCAGTTCGAGATCGGGCCGTAGGGCCGACTGACCAACCGATCCAAGAGGCACGCGCTGGGTTCTATGCGGCGGATCGTGGCCGGAGCCAGAGTCGGATGGCCGCTTCAGGCCGCTTGAGGGCGGGCCCAGGGGTCGGCCCTGCGCTGCTCGGCGGGCGGATGAACGCCATCGGCCGGATGCTGGGGACATGCGGCATCGACTCAAGGACGGGAAGTCCGGACGCCACCGCGATCCTGGAACCGTCGGGGTGCACATGGACCCCACGCAGGCAGGGAGCCTCGTTTACGAGGCGCTGAGCGCGATCTTCACTCCGGCCCTGCCCGAGGCCCATCGGATCGTCCCGGACGGCGGCCAGGAGGTGGCCGCCAGGTTCTTCGACGTACGAAGGCAGCGCCCGCTCAGCGAGCCGGTCCGGCTCGGCGAAGCCGTCCGGGCGGTCGTCCACGGCCGGCCGAAGGACATTCAGCGCATCGTTCCCGGTATTCAGGCGCACTTCGCTGTGGACGACAAGGGGTTCCGCGACCTTGGCCACGGGGAGCAGGACCACGAGTTGGTGATCGGCCCGAAGCGGAGCACCGAGAAGCCCCAGCCCGGCCCGGAGTGACCGGCCGGCTTCCCAAGCGTCCCGGAAATCCGGATGTGCCGGGAGCAGCGCCGATGCGATGCTCCCGGCATGGCACGTCGTATGAAACCCAGTCTCTACATCTCCGTCGACATCGAGGCCGACGGCCCGATCCCCGGCCCGTACTCAATGATCAGCTTCGGCGCGGCGGTGGCCGGCCGCCAGGATGCGGACAGTTACGCGCCGGCCGATCCAGAGTCGCACACTTTCTATCGTGAACTGCGGCCCATCAGCGAGGACTTCGTGCCCGAGGCGCTGGCAGTCAGCGGACTCGACCGGGACGGGCTGATCACTGAGGGCAGTGAACCGGCCGCCGCGATGGCCGAGTTCAGCGCCTGGGTGCGCGAGGTGAGCGTAGGCGCGCAGCCCGTGATGTGCGGCTATCCGGCCTCGTACGACTGGACCTTCCTGTACTGGTATCTGCTGCGCTTCACCGGAGCGAGCCCCTTCGGGCACTCCGGCTGTCTGGACATGAAGACGCTCTACGCGACCAAGGCTGGGCTCCCGCTGCGAGCCGTCGCCAAGGGCACGATGCCGCGCGAGTTGCTGTCACGGCGGCGGCACACTCACCACGCGCTCGACGACGCGATCGAGCAGGCGGAGCTGTTCAGCAGCCTCATGGCGTGGCCGGGGCGCTGACCGCGGGAGGGGGCCGCCCGCCGGGGTCCGCGACCGGCGTACGGCGACAGCCCCCGCATCGACGCAGAATAGGGCCATGAGTGACAACCGCACGGGCCTGACCACGCTCGACGACCAGCTGTGTTTCGCGCTGTACTCCGCCTCCCGGGCCGTGACGGCGGCGTACCGGCCGGTCCTTGCGGAACTGGAACTGACCTATCCGCAGTATCTGGTGATGCTCGCGCTCTGGGAGCGCGGGGAGGTCCCGATGAAGGATCTCGGGACGGTTCTGGGCCTGGACTACGGCACGCTGTCGCCGCTGGTGAAGCGGCTGGAGTCGGCCGGGCTGCTGCGCCGCGTGCGGCAGCCGGAGGACGAGCGGCAGGTCATGGTGGCGACGACGGAGCGGGGCGAGGCACTGCGGGAGCGGGCCGAGCAGGTGCCTACGGCGATGGGCCGGCGGTACGGGTTGACCGCGGACGAGGCGGGCCGGCTCCGGGACCAGCTGCGTGAGCTGGTCGACCGGCTGAGCTGAGTGCCGAGCCGGAGCCGCCCCGCCGCAGCGCCGCAGGGCCGTGGCGCAGTGCAGGGCCGCAGGGCCGCAGGGCCGGAGCGCCGCAGTGCAGGGCCAGCGGCGCGGACCTGAGTACAGCGGACCGGAGCGGCAGGGCCGCAGGGCAGTGCAGCGCGCCGGATCAAGCAAAGGGGCCGGAGCACAGAGCCGGAGTACGCGGGTGTTTCCGAGTGGGGATCATCACACCCAGTTACATCGTGCACAATTTAATTGCAGGCTATCTTTCTCGTAGGACAAGCCACAGAGCACGGCAGAGGAGAGGCCCGCCATGGAGTTCGTCAGGTACGAAACATACGCCCCCGTCGAGCGACCCACCTACCAGCAGGAGCTGGACGAGGTCGTCCGCAACGTCGCTCGCCGCACCCGGGAGTCCGTGGAACGGCAGGGCGTGGGCCGCGCGGTCAGGACGGCACACGGCAAGACGTACGGACTGGTGAAGGCCACGGTCACGGTGGGTGAGGCCCCGGCGTCGTACGCCCAGGGGATCTTCGCCACCCCCGGCACCTATGACGCCGTCGTCCGCTACTCCAACGGCCTCGGACACCTGCGCGCCGACTCGCTGCTCGGCGCGGCCTGCGGCATGGGCATCAAGATATTCGGAGTGCCCGGCGACTCGCTGCTCGCCGATGAGGCAGAAGCGACGACCTTCGACCTCAACCTGATCAACAACCGGGTGTTCTTCGCCAATACGGCGTACGACTACATGGTCATCGAGGAGCTGTTCGCCGAGCTGCCCGACGCACTGGTGAACCCGGCGCGGCGGAAGTCGTGGATGGGCGAATTCCTCACCAGGCGCGGGACTTTGGAGACCGCGGACGAGTGGCTGTGGGACGAGCTGTTCGCGATGCTCTCGTTCACCCAGGTCCCGCGGCAGAACCTGCTCTCGTACACGTACAACAGCATGGGCGCCTTCCGTCACGGCGACCACATCGCCAAGGTGCGGACGGTGCCCGTCACACCCGTCACGCATCTTGCGGTCGATGTGCAGGCGGACGGCGAGGCGTTCCGCAACACCCTGGTGGCGGAGGCGGCCGAGCGGGACCACCTCTTCGAGCTCCAGGTGCAGCTCAACACCGATCTGGCCCGGATGCCGGTGGACAACACCTCGATCGAATGGCCCGAGCAGCTCTCGCCGTGGGTCACGGTCGCGACGATCGCCGTCCCGCGACAGGACATCGCCGGCTTGGAGAACCTGACCGCCGCGGACACCACGTCGATCACGCCGTGGCGCACCCGTGAGGACCACCGGCCGATCGGCGAGATCCAGCGGGTGCGCGAGGAGGTGTACCGCCGCTCCTCGATCGAGCGGCACCGCATCAACGGGCAGACGCGTGTGGAACCGGCGAGCAGCGCCGAGCTCCTGGGCTGAATTCCTGGGCCGAACTTGCCCATGGCGAAGGGGTGTACGCCACTTCCGCACTCTGATAGGAAAGCTTCCTAACAGAACACGGACCGACGAACTCCCCCCTGGAGGCACCGTGCCAGCCCCCCACGCACGCCCTGCACGTCCGCTCACGTTCCTCCCCCGCATCGCGCTCGGCGTGGCCCTCCTCGCGGTGCCGGCCACCGCCATGGCGGCCTCGTCCGACGAGTCCGCGGAGCACTCCCGCGCCGCCGTGGCTTCCGCTGCCATCGGGCTCGACGACCCGGCGAAGAAGGAGATCGCCATGCAGATCGTGTCCAGCGCGGAGAACTCCTCGCTGGACTGGAAGGCCCAGTACAAGTACATCGAGGACATCGGCGACGGCCGCGGCTACACCGCCGGCATCATCGGTTTCTGTTCCGGCACCGGCGACATGCTGGATCTGGTCGAGCTCTACACCGACCGCAAGCCCGGAAACGTACTCGCCAAATACCTCCCCGCACTGCGCGACGTCGACGGCAGCGACTCGCACGAGGGGCTCGACCCGAACTTCACCAAGGACTGGAAGAAGGCGGCCCAGGACTCGGCGTTCAAGAAGGCCCAGAACGACGAGCGGGACCGGGTCTACTTCAACCCGGCGGTGGGCCGCGGCAAGCAGGACGGCATCGGGGTCCTCGGCCAGTTCATCTACTACGACGCGATCGTCATGCACGGCGACGGCGGCGACAGCACCAGCTTCAGCAATATCCGCAAGAAGGCGCTCGCCAAGGCCAAGCCGCCGGCGCAGGGCGGTGACGAGAAGACGTATCTGAACGCCTTCCTCGACGCGCGGGTCTGGGCGATGAAGCAGGAGGAGGCGCACGAGGACACCAGCCGGGTCGACACGGCCCAGCGGGTCTTCGTCAAGAAGAACAACTTCAACCTCAACACCCCGCTGGACTGGAAGGTGTACGGGGAGAGCTTCCACATCGACTGAGTCCGCACCGCCGCCGCACTCAGCGACCCCCCGCGCGAAAGGGCCGAGCCTCACAAAGGCTCGGCCCTTTCGGTATGCCGGATCACCGTCCGGAGGGCCGGAGATCACCGTCCCGGGAGGTGCGTCACCGATTGGCGGCAGCGCACCCCCCGGCCACGGCTGCCGTGGACCACGCTCGGGTCCACGGCCGCCGGTCGAGGGCCGTCCCCCTCGACCGGACTTCCTTCGGGTCAGGCCTGCGCGGCGATGCGCGCCAGGCGCTGTGCCTCGTCCCGCGCGGAGCGGGCGATGGCGTCCTCGTCCACCGTGGTCAGGCGGCCCGCCTCGACGACGGCCTTGCCGTTGACGAGCGAGAGCGTGACGGGGGCGGCCGCGCCGAAGACGAGCGCGATCACCGGGTCGGCGATGGAGGAGTGGGCGAGCGTGTCCAGCTTCCAGAGCACCAGGTCGGCGAGCTTGCCGGCCTCCAGGGAGCCGATCTGCTCGGCGCGGCCGAGGACCTGGGCACCGCCGTACGTGCCGAGGCGCAGCGCCTGCCGCGCGTTCAGGGCGGCTTCGCGGTGGGCCCCGAGCCGGTTGATGAGGAGCGCGTTGCGCAGCTCGGTGTGCAGCTCGCCCGACTCGTTGGAGGCGGTGCCGTCGACGCCGAGGCCGACCGGGACGCCCGCCTTCAGCATGTCGGGGACGCGGGCGATGCCCGCCGCCAGGCGGGCGTTGGAGGACGGGCAGTGCGCGACTCCCGTGCCGGTACGGGCGAAGGCGGCGATGTCCGAGTCGTTCATGTGGACGCAGTGCGCCATCCACACGTCCGAGCCGAGCCAGCCGGTCGACTCGAAGTAGTCGGTCGGCCCCATCCCGAAGAGCTCCTTGCAGAACTCCTCCTCCTCGACGGTCTCCGAGCCATGGGTGTGCAGGCGTACGCCCTTGCGGCGCGCCAACTCGGCGCCCTGGCGCAGCAGTTCGGTGGAGACCGAGAAGGGCGAGCAGGGCGCGACGGCGATCTGGGTCATCGCGTCGAAGGAGGCGTCGTGGTGCTTGTCGATGGTCGCCTCGGTGGCGGCCAGCGCGCCTTCGAGCGACTCGACGGCGAAGTCCGGCGGCAGGCCGCCGTCCGACTTTCCGCGGTCCATGGAGCCGCGGGCGAGGGTGAACCGCACACCCATGTCCGAAGCGGCACCGATGATCGCGCCGGACAGGTCGCCGGAGCCCCGCGGGTAGACGTAGTGGTGGTCCATCGCGGTGGTGACACCGCCGCGGGCCATCATGGCGAGCGAGCCCTGGGCCGCCGCGCGCGCCATCGGCTCGTCGATGCGCGCCCATGTCGGGTAGAGCGCGACCAGCCAGTTGAAGAGGTTGTGGTCGGTGGCCAGGCCCCTGGTGATCCACTGGTAGAAGTGGTGGTGTGTGTTGATCAGGCCTGGGGTGGCGAGATGGCCGGTGCCGTCGATGCGGCGGACCACGTTCTCCAGGCCGGCCGGGGCCTTGCCCGCTCCGACCGACTCGATCCGGTTGTCCGCGACGACGATGTGGCCGGTGGCGTACTCGGTGTCGTTCGCGTCCACGGTCGCGATGGAACAGTTCTCGATGACGATGCGCGAAGCCGCCATGACGGGTCCTCAGTTCTTCCCATTGGTGGAACGGACCCGGGGGTCGAGCGGGGTGACGACCGGGTCCGCGGTTCTGTTGTTGCGCAGATGCCCCCGCTCTCCCCCTGGGACCTGACGCCGGCGCGCACGTCGGGGGTACGGCAGAACTGCTACAGGTTGGTCATGTCGACCGGGATCTGCGGCTCGACGCCGTCCCGCAGGACGGTGGCCTCGATCAGACCGTAGGGACGGTCGGCCGCGAAGTAGACAGCTCCGTCGGCGGTGTCGTTCTTGAGCCCGAACGGCTCGAGGTCCACCAGGAAGTGGTGCTTGTTCGGCAGCGAGAAGCGGATCTCGTCGATCTCACTGCGGCTGTTGATGATGCGCGAACCCATTTGGTAGAGCGTCTGCTGGAGCGAGAGGGAGTACGTCTCGGCGAAGGCCTGGAGCATGTGCTTCCTGGCCTGCTCGTAGGACTTCTCCCAGTTCGGCATCCGCTCCTCGTCCGAGGACCAACTGTAGCGCCACTTGGCGGACACCTGGGTCGCGAGGATACGGTCGTACGCCTCCGGGAGCGTCGTGTACTTGTCCTTGACGTAGCCCCAGAACTCGGAGTTCGTCGAGTTCATCACCACCAGGTCCTTCAGACCGGAGATGACCTGCCACGTCTCACCGTCGAAGGTGATCTGGGTGACGCGGGTCTCCTGGCCCTTGCGTACGAAGGAGTGCTTGACCTCGTCGGCCCCGATGAACCGGGAGTTGTTGTCCGAGGTCTCGATGCGCTCCCAGGCGTACTCCTCGATGCGGATGCGCGCCCGGTGGATCGGCTCCTGGCTGGTCACGAAGTGACGGGCGAGGTGGATGCCGAACTGCTCGGCCGACTCGATGCCGTACTCCTTGGCGAACGCGTACACCGTGTTCTTGGTGGTGTCGGTCGGCAGGACGTTGGTGTTGGAGCCGGAGTAGTGGACGTCGTCCATGTCGCCGGAGAGGGCGACCGAGACGTTCAGGTCCTTGATGTGGTGGGTGGCGCCGTCCCGCGTGATCTTGACGACGCGGTTCTCTGCTTTGCCGTACTGGTTCTGGCCGAGAATCGTGGGCATGTCTGCTAGCTCCCTCGGTAAACGGAGTAGCCGAACGGGTTGAGCAGCAGCGGTACGTGGTAGTGCTCGCCCGGTGTGACGGCGAAAGTGATCGCCACCTCCGGGAAGAACGCACCGCTGTCCCTTACGCGGGGGGCGTCCTGCTGCGCCTCGGCTTGCTTGTTGGCACCGTGCTTGTCTGAGAAGTACGCCTCGGTCTCGAAGTCGAGACGTACATGGGTCGTTCCTTCCGGCAGCGCCGGCAGGTCCTTGCAGCGCCCGTCCGCATCGGTCGCGGAGCCGCCGAGCGCGACCCACTGCGCATCGAAGCCACTGCGGGCCGCGAGCGAGATGGCCACGCCCTCGGCGGGGCGCCCGACGCTGGTGTCCAGGATGTGCGTGGACACCGAACTTTGCGGCAAAGCCGTGGTTTCCGTGCTCATGCGCTCTCTTCCTCCACGAGCTCTGCGAGCCGGGTCAGCCGGATGCGGTTGATCTTGCCCAGTTCGGTGCGGACGATTTCCCGCTCCTGCTCGGGCGAGTTCCCGATCCGCTCGCGGACCGCGTCACGCATCTGCTCACCGGTCCGGCCGGTGGCACAGATCAGAAAGACATGTCCGAACTTGTCCTGGTAGGACAGGTTCAGTTCGAGCATTTCGGCCTTGAGCCGCTCGGAGGCACCGGCCATCCCGCTCTGTTCGCGCGACGAGGTCGGGTCCCCGGGCTTCGGCCGGCCGATCGGCGGGTGCCCGG
Organism: Streptomyces sp. CA-135486; assembly: GCF_050936555.1. Classification (NCBI taxonomy): domain Bacteria; kingdom Bacillati; phylum Actinomycetota; class Actinomycetes; order Kitasatosporales; family Streptomycetaceae; genus Streptomyces; species Streptomyces sp. CA-135486. The sequence continues at coordinate 2,482,738 of NZ_JBNJMM010000002.1, read as the reverse complement.
CCATCGCCTCGGCCAGATCCTCGGCGCTCAGCTCGGCCATGGCGGCGTCACTGGCGTCGAACAGGGCCTCCACGGTGGCGTACGGACGCTGGGCGAGCAGCTTGCTCCCCCACGCCGAACTGGCGCACACCTCGTGCAGTGCGGCCAGGGCCGCGCTGTCCGGTGAGGTGTTGAACCGGGTGAGACCCGCCGGGGGTCCGGGGGCCTCCCCCGGCAAGCGCTGTGGACTCGACGTCACGGGAGCCTCCGTGGCTGTTTTTCGCTGTGCAGGGAAGGGCTGCGGACCAGCTAACGCCCTCGGGCAACATAACGTCAACACTTTGTTGAAAACTCCGCAACGCACAAGCCGCCGTCCGGACATCCGGACGGCGGCACACGACCGCGGGCTCTCAGCCGTTCTTCGCGGCGTTCTCCCTGTTCAGGTAGTTGTAGACGGTGAACCGGCTGACGCCGAGCGCGCCGGCGACCGTCTCCACGCCATGGCGTACGGAAAACGCGCCGCGCGCCTCGAGCGTTCTGACGACCGATTGCTTGGTCTTGCGGTCCAGCTCGGCGAGCGGCTTGCCGTGCTGCCGCTCCAGCGCCGCCAGGATGTGCTCCAGTGAGTCCGCCAGCTGCGGGAGGCGTACGGCGACGACCTCCTCGCCCTCCCAGCTGAGTATGACGTCGTCCTCGCGTGCCTCGCCGGGTGCGAGCAGGACGCCGCCCATGGCGTCCACGAGCGGCTTGACCGCCTGGGCGAGTGCGTGGTCGGCGGGCGTGCTCATTCCTCGCCCTCCAGGACATTGACCTGCAGGGAGACCCGGGTGGCACCGGTCGCGAGGGCCTTGCGCAGCAGTGCGTCGACCGCGTTCAGCACCTCGTCGGCGCCTCCCTCGGCCGTGTTGCCGAACGGACCGACGTCCACCTTGTCCAGTTCCGCGCTCTGGACGACCTCGCGGACGGCCAGCGCGTGCGCCGGCGGCTCGTCCAGGTCGAACGGCTCGGTCGTGAACTCCACTCTCAGTCGCACCATGCCCCCACGTTAGCCGCGCCCTCCGGCGCCGTCGTTGGCTCTCCCGGCCCCTCCCGGCCCGGAACAGACCCGGAACAGACCCGAGAAAGTTGCGAGTCCGTGCGACGGAACTGCGCCGGTGCCGCGTAGAGCAGGTGAAGAAACACCGCGAACAGCGGCACTGGGAGGGGTCTGCATCATGACAGGGCGCACGCGCAAAGGTGTCAAGGCGACGGCGGTCATCACGGCGGCCATGGCGGCACTGACCGCTTCGCAGGCACCGGGGGCGACAGCACACGCCCCGGCCCAGGCGAAACGTCAGCCGGTCCCCGCGGGGCCCAGCGTCTCCGGCGACACCGCGTATCGCACGGAGCTGCCACCGCTGCGGGCGGCCGGAGCGAAAGGGGGCACGGAGGCCAGGGAAGGTAGGCAGGGCTCCGGCACTTCGGTCGGCGGCGCGCTGCCGGCCACCGTGCTGGCGGCGTACCGCGCGGCCGAGGACTCTCTCGTCGGCAGCAGGCCGGGCTGCCGGCTGCGCTGGCAGCTGCTGGCCGCGATCGGCCAGGTGGAGTCCGGGCAGGCGCGCGGCGGGCGGGTGAGCGCGGACGGCACGACGCTCTCACCGATCCTGGGCCCGCGGCTGGACGGCAACGGATTCGCCGCCATCTCGGACACCGACGGCGGGCTGTACGACGGGGACACCCTGTACGACCGTGCCGTCGGCCCGATGCAGTTCATCCCTTCGACCTGGGCCGTGTGGGGCGCCGACGGCAACGGTGACGGACGCAGCGATCCCGGCAACATCTACGACGCGGCCCTCGCGGCCGGGCACTATCTGTGCGCGGGCGAGCGGGATCTCTCCGACGGGGCGGACCTGGACCGCGCGATCCTCGGCTACAACCACTCCTCCGCGTATCTGCGCACGGTCAGGGCGTGGTTCTCGTACTACCTCGAAGGTCACAGTGTCGTGCCGGACCAGGGCTCCGGAGCGACCGTCCGCACGAAGCCGAAGACCTCGGACACGCCACGGCCGCGGTCGTCCTCCACGGCTCCTTCCCGCCCGGCCGGCCACGGCGGCGGGCCCAAGTCCTCCCCCACGCCCACCCCTTCACCCTCGCCCTCCAAGAGTGCGGGCGGCGGCTCCGAGCCCGTGGCGCCGCTGCTTCCGGCCCCCAGCGCCCTTCCCGAACTGCCCAAGGTCGATCCGCTGACCAGCAACGGAAAGGAATCGATCCGGGCCTCCCCCTCCACAAGCCCGGATACTGGGCGGTAATCTCCCCCGCGCCGGGCCTGCACTCCGCCCGGCCGGGTGAGCGCGAAGGGGCCCTCATGACGACGGACGCGGAAGCGGCCTACGAACGGTGGCAGCGGGCGTGGAGCCACCGCGAGCAGCTGCTCAAGGTGGCCCGACGCAGGTCCATGAGCCTGGAGGACGCCGAGGACGCGGTGCACGAGGCGATGGTGCGCGCTGCCGAGAACCCGCAGCTGGACGACGAGCGGCTGGGTGCCTGGCTGACGACGGTCACGATGCGGCTGTGCGTGGACCGGTACCGGCAGGTCAACCGCGAGACCGAGGTGCGCAGCAGCCCCCGGCTGCTCACGCCCGTCCCGGTGCCGGTCGAGGAGGCGGTCTGCGACCGGGCCGAGGCGAGGTGGCTGGCGCGCCGGAGCGGGGAGCTGCCCGCCCGCCAGGCCGAGGCCCTGTGGCTGAAGTCCGAGGACCTGGACGTCGGCCAGGTCGCGGTGAAGATGGGGCTGAGCTACCGGACCGTCGAGTCGCTGCTGGCACGGGCCCGTCGGACTCTGCGCAATTCGCTGGCCGCCACCCTCGGTCTTGCGCTGTGGCTGATCGGCCGTGGCCGTCCGCGGGGCGGGAACACCCACGCGGTGGCGGTGGCCTCGACGGCGGCGACGCTGGCGGTCGCGGGGCTGATCCTGCCGTACGCCCACGACTGGGACGGGCCGGACCGCTCGCGGCCGGCGGTCCCCGCCGTCTCGGGCGCCGCGGACGTGCCCTCGCCGCTGGCGGGTGGTGGGACGCCGGACCCCAGCAGTACGGATGCCGGGCAGGATGCCGGCCCGACCGGGACACAGCGGTACGGCGGCCCGGGGCTCACCGTGCCCTCGCTGCCCGCGCTGCCGGAACTGCCGCTGTCCACACCCGACATTCCGGATGTGTCCAACGTGCCGAAGGTCCCCGTCCCGGACCTGACCGGCGTGCCCCACCTCACGTCCGCGCCGGACCTTCCCGCCGTACCGGAGCTACCTGCCGTGCCCGACCTGCCCGCGGCGTCGGGCCTGCCGTCCGTGCCGGTGCCGAAGACGCCGCTCCCCACGGACGTACCCGAGGCGAAAACGTCGCTGCCGCAGGTGCCGAGCCAGCCGCAGGTGCTCCCGAAGCCCTAGGAGACACCAGCGTGCATCTCCTGTTCCACTCTGATTCCGGCCCTATTCCAGGCCCGTAAAAAAATCTTCCCCTCACAGCGACGGACGAGCCCCCCCTCCCCGTAGAGCAGATGTCGGACCGCTCCACGGCTGAAGGGTGAACCGTATGGGTGTCGAGATCTGTGTGGAAGGACTGACCAAGTCCTTCGGCCACCAGGTCATCTGGCAGGACGTCTCCCTGACGTTGCCGGCCGGGGAGGTCTCCGTGATGCTCGGCCCCTCGGGCACGGGCAAGTCGGTGTTCCTCAAGACGCTCGTCGGGCTGCTCAAGCCCGAGCGCGGGTCGATCCGGATCGACGGCACGGACATCACCTCCCTGCGCGAACACGATCTGTACGAGGTACGGAAGCTGTTCGGCGTGCTGTTCCAGGACGGCGCGCTGTTCGGGTCGATGAATCTCTACGACAACATCGCCTTCCCGCTGCGGGAGCACACCCGCAAGTCGGAGAGCGAGATCAGACGGATCGTGCTCGAGAAGATGGACATGGTCGGGCTGATCGGCGCCGAGGACAAGCTGCCCGGCGAGATATCCGGAGGTATGCGCAAACGGGCCGGTCTCGCGCGGGCCCTGGTGCTCGACCCGGAGATCATTCTCTTCGACGAGCCGGACTCCGGGCTCGACCCGGTCCGGGTGGCCTATCTCAACCAGCTGATCGTCGACCTCAACGCGCAGATCGACGCCACCTTCCTGATCGTCACCCACGACATCGCGTCGGCGCGGCAGGTCCCGGACAACATCGGGCTGCTCTTCCGCCGCGAACTGGTGATGTTCGGTCCCCGACAGAAGCTGCTGACCAGCGAGGAGCCGGTGGTACGGCAGTTCCTCAACGGCCGCATGCAGGGCCCGATCGGGATGGCCGAGGAGAAGGACGCGGCCCAGGTCGAGCAGGAGCTGGCGCAGCTCGGCGACGGGGAACGCCCCGGCACCGAGGCCGTACAGGAGGTCACTCCGCGGCTGCTGCCGTCCCCGGGCATCACCCGGCCACCGCGCTGGGAGGCCATCGCCGACCGGGAGTCGCTGCGTGGGGTCCGGGCGCTGCGCGGCGAGGAGGGGTGGGGCAAATGAGCCTGTCCCCCGTCGGAGCGCTGAGGCATACCGGCAGCCTGTTCGCCATGGGACTCGACGTCCTGCGGACGATACCCAAACGCCCTTTCCAGGCACGGGAGTTCATCCAGCAGGCCTGGTTCGTCGCCAGTGTCACGATCCTGCCCACCGCACTGGTCTCCATCCCCTTCGGGGCGGTCATCGCGCTGCAGATCGGCAGCCTGACGCGGCAGCTGGGCGCGCAGTCCTTCTCGGGTGCGGCCTCGGTGCTCGCGGTCCTCAGGGAGGCCTCGCCGATCGTCACCGCGCTGCTGATCGCGGGGGCGGGCGGCACGGCGATCTGCGCGGACCTCGGAGCGCGCAAGATCCGCGAGGAGATCGACGCGATGCAGGTGCTGGGCATCGACCCGATCCACCGGCTCGTGGTGCCGAGGGTGCTGGCCACGATGGTGGTGGCGGTGCTGCTCAACGGTCTTGTGTCGGTGGTCGGCGTGGCCGGCGGCTACTTCTTCAACGTGATCCTGCAGAACGGCACACCCGGCGCCTATCTCGCCTCCTTCACCACGCTCGCCCAGCTCTCCGACCTGTGGGCGGCCGAGTTCAAGGCCCTGGTGTTCGGCGCGATCGCCGCGATCGTCGCCTCCTACAAGGGGCTGACCGCCAAGGGCGGGCCGAAGGGCGTCGGCGACGCGGTGAACCAGTCGGTGGTGATCACTTTCATGTTGCTGTTCGTGACGAACTTCGTGATGACGGCGGTGTACTTCCAAGTCGTTCCGCAGAGGGGTTGACGGATGGCACTGATGAATCGTCTGGTACTGGACCGGCTCGAGGAGCTGGGCACCCAACTGACCTTCTACGGACGCTCGCTGGCGTGGACCGGGCGGACGCTGCGCCGGTACAAGAAGGAGATTCTGCGGCTGCTCGCGGAGGTGAGCTTCGGCCGCGGGGCGCTGGCCGTCATCGGCGGCACCGTCGGCGTCATCGCCTTCCTGTCCTTCTTCACCGGCACCGAGGTGGGCCTGCAGGGCTACGCGGCCCTGAACCAGCTGGGCACCTCGAACTTCGTGGCGTTCCTCTCGGCGTACTTCAACACCCGTGAGATCGCGCCGCTGGTGGCGGGCCTCGCCCTGTCCGCGACGGTCGGCGCCGGATTCACCGCACAGCTGGGCGCGATGCGGATCAGCGAGGAGACCGACGCGCTGGAGGTCATGGGCGTTCCCTCGCTGCCGTTCCTGGTGACCACCCGGATGATCGCCGGTTTTGTGGCCGTGATCCCGCTCTATGTGATCGGGCTGCTGTCCTCGTACTTCGCCGCGCGCACCATCACCACCGGCTACTACGGCCAGTCCACCGGCACCTACGACCACTACTTCCAGCAGTATCTGCCGCCGGTCGACGTGTTCTGGTCCTTCGGCAAGGTGATCGTCTTCGCCGTCGTGATCATTCTCGTGCACTGCTACTACGGCTACTACGCGAGCGGCGGCCCTGCGGGCGTCGGCGTCGCGGTCGGCCGCGCGGTGCGCACCTCCATCGTCGCCATCAACATCCTCGACTTCTTCCTCAGTCTCGCGATCTGGGGCGCCAACACGACCGTACGGATTGCGGGGTAGCGCCGATGCGCATTCCAGGACCTGCCCTGGCACGAAGCACCAGGCTGCGGCTGTACGGCATCGCCTTCCTCGTCGTCATGGCGCTGCTGCTGTCGCTGTCCGTGGCCGTGTACCAGCAGATGTTCACCTCGGTCGTACGGATCACGCTGGAGGCCGACACGATCGGCAACCAGCTGGATCCGCGGGCCGACGTCAAGCTGCGCGGGCTGCTGGTCGGCGAGGTGCGCGCGGTACGGGCCGACGGCCGCAAGGCGACGGTCGACATCGCGCTCAAGCCGCAGCATGTCTCCCGTATCCCGGCCGATGTGCAGGCGCGGCTGCTGCCCAAGACGCTGTTCGGCGAGAAGTTCGTCGATCTGGTGCCGCCGCGTGGGGCCCAGGCCCGGCACATCCGGGCCGGTGACGTCATCACCCAGGACCGCACCAAGGTCGGCATCGAGGTGCAGCAGCTGATGAACGATCTGCTGCCGCTGCTGCGCACCGTGCGGCCCGCGGATCTCAACGCCACACTGTCGGCGTTCTCCACCGCGCTGGAGGGGCGCGGCGACCGCATCGGCTCCAATCTGACCCGCGTCGAGAAGTATCTGCGCGAGCTCAACCCCCATATGCCGTCCATCAAGGAAAACATCACGCGCTTCGCCGATGTGGCGAAGGTGTACGGGGACGCCGCGCCCGATCTGCTGCGGGTGCTGCGCAACTCCGTCACCACCAGCCGCACCCTCGTCGAGAAGAAGGACCAGCTGGCCGAGGCCCTCAAGGCGACCACGTCGGTCGCCGGCACCGCGGAGAAGTTCTTCGACGACAACGGCGACCGGATGATCACGCTCGGCCGTGTCTCCCGGCCCACGCTGGCGTTGTTCGCCCGCTACGCACCGGAATACCCGTGCGTACTGGACGGCCTGGTGAAGCAGGAAGCGGCATCCGAAAAAGCCTTCAGGGGCGGGGAGATGCGGATCACCCTCGAATTCATCCATCCCCGACCCGCGTACCGACCCGGTGAGGAACCGCGCTATGCAGAGCGCTCAGGGCCCGACTGCAGAGGGCTGCCCAACCCCCATGTCCCCGCACCGGACGTCCATCTCAACGACGGAACGTCGCGTACCGCTGCCGGCGGTCTGCCCGGCGGAGCGGGCGTCTCGGCCACCGCGGCCGAGCAGAGGGCCATCGGCACGCTCGTGGCCCCAGTCCTCGGGATGCCGGCCGACCGGGTGCCGGCGGTCACGACGCTGCTGTTCGGCCCGATGGCCCGCGGAACGGCGGTGAGTGTCGCATGAAGTGGACCCGAGCCACCGAAACCGCGGCACCGCTGGTCAAGTTCAGCCTGTTCGCGGTGGTGACCGTGCTGGCGACCACGCTGCTGGCGGCGACCATCGTCAATATCACCTTCACCCCCGAGGACACCTACCGGGCGGTCTTCAGCGATGTCACCAGCCTGGAGGAGGGCGACGACATCAGGGTGGCCGGCGTACGGGTCGGCGAGGTCAAGGACATCGCGATCAAGGACCGTACGCTCGCCCAGGTCACGTTCACCGTCTCCCATGACCGCCCGCTGCTGACCAGCACCGGCGCGGTCGTCCGCTACCGCAGCCTGGTGGGGTCGCGCTATGTCGCCCTGACCGAGGGCGCGGGTGACGGCACGCGCCTTGCGCCCGGCGGGACGATCCCGCTGTCCAGGACCAAGCCCGCGCTCGATCTCAACGCACTGCTCGGCGGGTTCAAGCCACTGTTCGCCGCACTCAGTCCGAACGACGTCAACCAGCTCGCCACCGAGATCATCAAGACCCTGCAGGGCGAGGGCGGGACGGTCAACAGCCTGCTGGCGCACACCGCGTCGCTCACCACGACGCTCGCCGACCGTGACGAGCTGATCGGGTCGGTGATCGACAACCTCAACACGGTGCTGGGGACCCTGGACAAGCGGGACGCCCGCTTCTCCGGCCTGCTCAAGCAGCTGCAGCGGCTGATCTCCGGTCTGTCCGCCGACCGCAAGCCCATCGGCGCGTCACTCGCCGGCATCGACGGACTGACCGAGGCCACCTCGGGTCTGCTCGAGGACGCCCGGCCCGCGCTGCGCGACGACATCGCCGGTCTTGCCGACCTCACCGGAACGCTGAACGACAACGAGAAGACCGTGGAGGGCGTGCTGAAACGGCTGCCGAACAAGCTCAACAAGCTGACGGGTACCGCCTCGTACGGCTCCTGGTTCAACTTCTACCTCTGTGACTTCGACGGCCGGATCGTGCTGCCGAAGACACGTGAGGTCATCAGCCCGGAGCTGCATGTCGCACGAGCGAGGTGCGCATGATTCCCTTCCGCGACCGCAATCCGGTGCTCATCGGAGCCGTGGGCATCTCCACGCTCGCGCTGTTCGCAGTGGCCGCGTTCAACGTCGACAGCCTGCCGTTGATCGGCGACGGTGACACCTACAGCGCGGCCTTCTCCGAGGCGGGTGGGCTCAAGCCCGGCGACGAGGTACGGATCGCCGGGGTCAAGGTCGGCAAGGTCGACGAGGTCGACCTGGACGGTGACCATGTCAAGGTGACCTTCCGGGTCAAGGGTGAGCCGGACTTCGGGACCAGCACCGGGGCGGCCATCAGGGTCAAGACGATCCTGGGCGCCAAGTATCTGGCGTTGCAGCCGAAGGGGCCGGGGCAGTTGCGGTCCGGGGCTGAGATCCCGCTGAACCGGACGACGCCCGCGTACGACGTGGTGGCGGCGTTCAGCGATCTGACGACGACCTCGGAGAAGGTCGACACGGCCCAGCTGGCGAAGGCCATGGACACCATCTCCACCACCTTCGAGGATTCGCCGGCCGAGGTGCGGGCGTCCATCAAGGGCCTGTCGAAGATCTCCCGGAGCGTCGCCTCCCGCGACCAGGCGCTGCGGGACCTGCTGGATCACGCCAATGGCGTCACCGGTGTCCTCTCCACCCGCTCCAAGGAGTTCTCCGTACTGGTCAAGGACGGCGACAAGCTGTTCAAGGAGATCGCCGCACGGCGGGAGGCGATCCACTCGCTCCTCAAGAGCTCGGCCGCGCTCGGCGTCCAGCTCTCCGGTCTGGTGGCGGACAACCGCAAGGAGATCGGTCCGGCGCTGAAGGGCCTGGGCTCCGTGGTCGCGATGCTCGAACGCAATCAGGCGAGCCTCGACCGGAGCATCAAGCTGCTCGCGCCCTACGTCCGGGTCTTCACCAACACCCTCGGCAACGGGCGGTGGTTCGACAGCTACATCCAGAACATGGTCGCCACTCCGGTGGTTCCGCGGACGGGAGACTCGCGATGAACGCCCGTTTCATACCGAGGGGACGCCTTGCCCGGCGTCTGGCCCTGGTCCTCGCGCTGGCGCTGGTGGCGGGCACGACGGCGGTCGTCCTGTGGCCCCGGTCGTCCCCGGTGCATGTCACCGCGTATTTCCCGCGCACGGTCGGCATCCACCCCGGTTCGGACGTACGGGTACTGGGGGTCCGCGTCGGCGAGGTCAGAAAGATCACGCCGGAGGGCCGCCGGGTGCGGGTGGAGCTGGAGTACGACTCCGGACGCCGAATCCCCGCCGCCGCCCAGGCCGCGATCATCAACTCCTCGGTCGTCAGTGACCGTTACGTACAGCTGCTGCCGGTCTACCGCGGCGGCCCCGCGATGCGGGACGGCGCGGTCATACCCGAGAGCCGCACGGCCGTGCCGGTCGAGCTGGACCGGATCTTCGACAGTCTGCACACGACGGCGGAGGCGTTCGGACCACGCGGAGCCAACGCGGACGGCGCCCTGTCGCGGCTGCTGGGGGTGAGCGCGGACAACCTCGAAGGCCAGGGCGCACAGATGCACCAGACGGTCGAGGACCTGTCGCTGGCGGTCACCACCCTCTCCGACGGCCGGCGGGACCTGTTCGGCACCATACGGAACCTCCAGGTGTTCACCGCCGCGCTGGCCGCGGACGACAAGAATGTGCGGTCGTTCAACGACAGCCTCTCCCAGGTCGCCGCCCAGCTCTCCGGCGAACGCAAGGACCTGGCGGCGGCTCTGAAGAATCTGGGCGTGGCCCTCGGTGATGTGTCGGCGTTCGTACGGAACAACAAGAAGACGCTGACCTCCGATGTGAAGGGACTCAGCAAGGTCACCCGGGTTCTGGTCACCCAGCGTGCCGCCCTGGCGGAACTGCTCGAGGTCGCGCCGACCGGAATCTCCAATCTGCAGAACGCCTACAACCCGGTGTCCGGCACCCTCGACACCCGCAACAACGCCGACCAGCCGCAGGATCCGGCCGCACTGCTGTGTTCGCTGCTGCGGACGACCGGGGACGCCGGAGGCAAGAACCCCGACTGCAATGAGCTCCAGGAGCTCTTCGACACGCTGCCGAAACTGTCGCGCATCGCACCGGTGTCGGGCACGGGCCCGGTGGACCGGACGCTCGGCGGAATCCTGGAGGCCCGTGCATGAGGATCAATTCAGCGCTGCGCAGGGGCAGGGCGGCCGCCGTGTGGACGGCGATGGGCTCGGTCGTGCTCACCGGCTGCGAGTTCAACGGTCTGTACGACGTGGGACTGCCGGGCGGCGCCGCCAACGACGGCAACGCCTACCGGGTCACGGTCGAGTTCAGGGACGTACTCGACCTGGTGCCGCAGTCGGCCGTGAAGGTCAACAACGTGACGGTGGGCGCCGTCGAGAAGGTGGAGCTGGTCGGCTGGCACGCCCGGGTGCGGCTGCGCGTCGACCGCTCGGTGAAGCTGCCCGGCAACGCGATCGCCGGAATCCGGCAGACCAGCATGCTCGGCGAGAAGTACGTCGCGCTGTCCGCCCCGCTCGAGACCGCCCCCACCGGCAGTCTCCGCGACGGCGACCGGATCCCGCTGTCCCGCAGCGGGCGCAACCCGGAGATCGAGGAAGTGCTCTCCGCGCTGTCGGCGCTGCTCAACGGCGGCGGGGTCGCCCAGCTGAAGACGATCACCACGGAGCTCAACAAGGCCCTGGAGGGCCGCGAGAACCGGGTGAAGTCGCTGCTCGGCGAGCTGGACACGTTCATGGGCGGTCTGGACGGGCAGCGCAAGGAGATCGTCCGCGCGCTCGAGGGCATCGACCGGCTGGCCAAGCGGCTCGCCAACGAGAAGAAGACCATCGCCACGGCGCTCGACACCATGCCGGACGCCTTGAAGGTGCTGGCCGACCAGCGCCGCAACCTCACCGCGATGCTCACCTCGCTCTCGAAGCTGGGCACGGCGGGCACCAAGGTGGTCAATGCCTCGCGGGCCGACCTGGTCGCCAATCTGCGCAATCTGCAGCCGATTCTGGCGCAGTTGAACAAGGCGGGCAGTGATCTGCCCAACGCCCTTGAGCTGCTGACGACCTATCCGTTCCCGCGCAATGTGACGGATGCGATCAAGGGCGACTACGTCAACCTCAAGATCACCGCCGATCTCGACCTGGCGAGCATCTACGGCAATCTCGCCGACAAGCCCAAGAAGCCGGGCGTGCCGGACAAGCCCGGGCTGCCGAAGCTGCCCGAGGTACCCGGCGTACCGCTGCCGACCTCGCTGCCGCACCCCTCGGGCGCGCCGAAGGCGCCCAGTGCGCCTACTCCCCCGCCGGACGCCGGGGACCCGCTGTGTCCGCCGGTGTGTAACGGCAGTTACGCCGCCTACGGAGGCGGGGGCGGCGACGGGCACCGCTTTGCGCCCGGGATCTCTCTCGCCCTCGCCGAGCTCATGCTGAAGGGGATGCAACCGTGATCACTCGTGCGGTCAGAGCCCAGTTGCTCGCCTTCGCCGCGGTCACCGCCGTCGGCGTGTCCTACGTCGGCGCCCGGTACACGGGCCTGGCGGATCTTCTTCTCGACCGCGGCTACACCGTGCGCGCCGAGTTCGCCGAATCCGGAGGCATCTTCCCGGGCGCGGAGGTCACCTATCGCGGGGTGCCGGTGGGCCGGGTCGGTGAGCTGCGCCTCGGGGGCGGCGACGGGGTGTCGGTGGCGCTGGACATCGAGGACGGGGCGCAGATCCCGGCGGACACGCTGGCGGTGGTGGCGAACCGTTCGGCAGTCGGTGAGCAGTACGTCGATCTGCAGCCACGGGGCAGCAACGGCCCGTATCTGAAGGACGGCAGTGTGATCGCCCGCGGTGCCACCCGGGTGCCGCTGCCCACCACGGATCTCGTGCTGAGCCTGGACCGGCTGGTCAACTCCGTGGGCAAGGACGATCTGCGGATCACCGTCGACGAACTCGGCAAGGCCTTCGCCGGAACCGGCCCGCATCTGAGCCGTCTGGTGGACTCGGGCAACAACCTGGTGGAGTCGGCTTCCGCGTCACTGCCGCAGACCGTCTCGCTGATCGAGGACTCGCGCACGGTCCTCAAGACGCAGGTCGACAAGGGTTCGGCGATCAAGTCGTTCTCGCGTGACCTTGCCTCCCTGACCGCTCAGCTGAAGTCCAGTGACACGGACCTGCGCCGGCTGATCGGCTCGTCCACGCCGGCCGCGCAGGAGGTCAACTCGCTGCTGAAGGCGAACGAGACCCATCTGCCGGTACTGCTGGGGAATCTGATCAGCGGCGGCCAGATCACGGTGGCCCGGCTGCCCGGCGTGGAGCAGGCCCTGGTGACCTTCCCGCTGGTCGTCGCCGGCAGCTTCACCGTGATCCCGGGCGACGGCACCACCCACTTCGGCATGGTCGCCGGAGCCGACGATCCGCCGCCGTGCCGGCAGGGTTACGGCACCCAGCGGCGCGATCCCTCGGACACCTCCCAGCGCTCCGCGAACACGGGCGCGCACTGCTCGGCCCCGCGCGGCAGCGCCACCTCGGTCCGCGGCGCCCAGAACGCGCCCGGCTCCTCGGCAGGCGCCGGGGCGGGCCGCGCCGCGTATGTCACCCCGTACGACCCGGAGACCGGCCTCGCCGCGGGACCGGACGGAACGCTCGTCGAGATCGGCTCGACGGGCGGCGAACAGAGCCTGCTCGGAAAGGACTCGTGGCAATGGCTGCTCGTTGGACCCATGGCATGAACGGGGGCATCCTCGCGGGCCTGACCCGGTCGCTGCGCCTGCTCGGCACCAGAACAGTGGCGGCGGCCCGGCGCGGCAGGGCACTGCCGGCGACGCTCGCGGTCCTGACGCTCGTGACGACGGCGCTGAGCGGCTGGCTCTGTGTCCAGGTGTACGAACAGCGCACCGAGGAGCACCGGCGGCAGGACATCCTGGCCGCGGCCCGGCAGTCCGCGCTGAACTTCACCTCGCTCGACTACCGGCACTACAAGCAGGACAGCTCAAACGTCCTGAAGGGCGCCACCGGTGATTTCAAGGACCAGTTCTCCGCGCAGACCGCCGAGTTGACGAAGCTGGTCGCGGCGAACAAGTCGGTGTCGCAGGGGCAGGTGCTCGAAGCGGGCATCACGCGTTCCGACGAGCGCACCGCCCGCGTGCTGGTGGTCGCCGACAGCAAGGTGACCAATTCCGCCGCCCCGGGCGGACAGGCCCGCACCTACCGGCTGCAGCTCGACCTCGTACTCGAGCACGGCCGCTGGCTGACCTCCGATGTCGAGTTCGTCGGCTGAGCGCGCGCCAGAGCACACACCCGCAATACCAGCAGTGAGGAGCAGGACCGTGGCGAACTCGACTGTACGAGGCCCCGGCGTCGCATCCCCCGGCCGCCGCTCGATGGCCGCGGCCGCCCGCGCGGCGGCCAGGCGCACGGAGCGGGTCGGCCCTGAAGCGGACACGGCGGCGCCCGACGAGAGTGCGTCGCCGGACGAGACTGCGGCGTCGGAGGTGATCAAGCCGGCGGCGCCGGACGACGCGAGCCAGGCGCGGCGGCCCGACGATCAGCAGGCCGGCCCGGTCCTGGACGCCGAGGCCCCGGTGGCCGACGCGGCACACGGGCGGCGGCGTGGCCGGATCTGCGCCGTGCTGGCCGTGCTGGTGGCGGTGCTGCTGGCCGCGGTCGCCGTGCTCGGATCGACGTACGGGGACGGCCGGCGGGCGGACGGGGCGCGGACGCAGGCGCTCGCCGCGGCGACGCAGGCGGCGCCGATCGTGCTGTCGTACGACTACCGGCGGCTGAACCAGGACTTCGCGGCGGCGCGCGACCATCTGACCGGCACGTTCCGTGACGAGTACCGCAGGACCACGACGACGGTGGTGGCGCCGACCGCGGCGAAGTACCACGGCGTGGTCAAGGCGACGGTGGTGAAGCCGCCCGGCGGCGGCGCACCGGCCGCCTCGGTGGTGTCGGCCTCGCCGGACAAGGCCGTCGTACTGCTCTTCGTCAATCAGGTGACCACGAGCACCCAGGTGACGGGGCCACGCGTCGACCTGAACCGGGTGCGGATGACGCTGACGCGCACCGACGCCGGCTGGAAAGTGAGCGCGGTGGACGCGCTGTAGCCATATCACCAGGATTGCGCCCCAACGCAGTCCGCAGCGCCTCCCGAGCCGCGGCGACAGAAGCCTGAGCAGGCCCTCTGTCCCCCGGCGCGGGGGGCGCTTTTTTGTTGCCGGTCTTGACAGCCCAACCCTGCTCCAGGCAGTCTTCCGTTAAGCAGAAACTAACTTCCGCAATACGGAAGGAGCGTCGCCCCTCATGGCCCGCTTCCCGGAAGGCGCAGTCACGGACCAGCGCTTCGATGTGAACCTTTCGATCCTCTTCACGGAACTCCCGCTCCTGGAGCGCCCCGCGGCCGCCGCCGCGGCGGGCTTCACCGCGGTCGAGCTGTGGTGGCCCTGGATCGAGACCCCCACCCCGCCGCAGACCGAGCTCGACGCCCTGAAGAAGCAGCTCGACGACGCCGGCACACAGTTGGTGGGACTGAACTTCTACGCCGGCCGGCTGCCGGGCCCCGACCGCGGCGCGCTCTCGGTGCCGGGCCGGGAGTCGGACCGCTTCCGCGCCAACATCGAGGTGGCCGCTCAGTTCGCCGCCTCGGTCGGCTGCAGGGCGCTCAACGCGCTCTACGGCAACCGCGTCGACGGCGTCGACCCGCAGATCCAGGACAGCATCGCCCTGGAGAACCTGGTGCTTGCCGCGCGCGCGGCCGACCGGGTGGGCGCGATCCTGCTCGTCGAGACCCTCAACAAGCCGGAGTCGCCGCGCTACCCGCTGGTGAGCGCCCCGGCCGCGATCGAGGTCGTGGACAAGGTCAATGCGGCGACAGGCCTGGGCAACGCCAAGTTCCTGCTCGACATCTACCACCTGTCGATGAACGGCGAGGACGTCAGCCAGGTCATCGCGGCGTACGCCGACAAGACCGGTCACGTCCAGATCGCGGACAACCCGGGCCGTGGCGCGCCGGGCACCGGCGCGCTGCCGCTGGAGCAGTTCCTCGACGAGCTGAAGAAGGCCGGTTACGACGGCTGGGTCGGCCTGGAGTACAAGGCCGGCGACCGCCCGAGCGCCGAGTCGTTCGACTGGCTGCCGACGAGAGCGCGCCCGGCGCGCTGAGCGGCAACCCACAGACGTAACACAGCAGTTAGAGAGGCACCCCGATGAGCAACCCCGCAGATTCCTCCCGCCCGGCCCTGCCCAGGATCGCCTGGATCGGCCTCGGCATCATGGGCTCCCCCATGTCCGAGAACCTGATCAAGGCGGGATACCAGGTCACCGGCTTCACGCTGGAGCAGGACAAGCTGGACCGCCTCGCGGCCGCCGGCGGCACCGTCGCGTCCTCGATCGCCGAGGCCGTCAAGGACGCCGACGTGGTCATCACGATGGTGCCCGCCTCCCCGCAGGTCGAGGCCATCACCTACGGCCCCGAGGGCATCCTGGAGAACGCCGGGTCCGGCGCTCTCCTGATCGACATGTCCTCGATCACCCCGCAGACCTCCGTGGACCTCGCGAAGGCCGCGGCCGACAAGGGCATCCGCGTGCTGGACGCCCCGGTCTCCGGCGGCGAGGCCGGCGCGATCGAGGCCGTACTGTCGATCATGGTCGGCGGCGAACAGGCCGACTTCGACGGCGCGCTGCCCATCCTTGAGGCGCTCGGCAGGACCATCGTCCTGTGCGGCCCGCACGGCTCCGGCCAGACGGTGAAGGCCGCCAACCAGCTGATCGTCGCGGTCAACATCCAGGCGTGCGCCGAGGCCGTGGTCTTCCTGGAGAAGTCCGGCGTGAACCTCCAGGCGGCACTGGACGTCCTCAACGGCGGTCTGGCCGGCTCGACCGTGCTGACCCGCAAGAAGGACAACTTCCTGAACCGGGACTTCAAGCCCGGCTTCCGGATCGACCTGCACCACAAGGACATGGGCATCGTCACCGACGCCGCCCGCAATGTCGGTGCCGCGCTGCCCGTCGGCGCGGTCGTGGCCCAGCTCGTCGCCTCGCTGCGTGCGCAGGGCGACGGCGGCCTGGATCACTCCGCCCTGCTGCGCGCTGTCGAGCGCCTCTCCGGCCGGCAGCTCTGAGTCCGGGCCCGCACAGGGCCCCCAGATCTCCGGGCGGCGCCGGCGCCGACACCTGTCCTGTCGCGCCCAGGCGCCGGCGCCGTCCGGAACACCGCACTTCGCTTTCAACAAACTGTTGACGCGGTGTTCGAGGCGAATTTACGCTCCTCGCACCGCCAGCAGCTTTCAGCAGCTTCAGCACGGAAGGTCACTCCCGCCACCATGACGCAGCGTGTGCTTACGACCGAGTCAGGCGCCCCGGTCGCCGACAACCAGAACTCCGCCACCGCCGGCGTCGGTGGCCCGCTCCTCCTTCAGGACCAGCAGCTGCTGGAGAAGCTCGCCCGCTTCAACCGGGAGCGCATCCCGGGGCGCGTCGTGCACGCGGTGAACGCGCCGAAGGCGACGACCGCGCAGAACTACGGCCGGGACGGCCTCATGGCCATGCGCAACGGCTCGCGCCACGAGAAGAACTACGAGCCCAACTCGTACGCCGGTCCCGCGCAGACGGACTCCGTGCTCTCCGCCCCGCTGGCCGTTCACGGCCACACGGACACGCACGAGGCCCCGCCGCACACCAAGGACGACGACTTCTTCCAGGCGGGCGAGCTGTACCGGCTGATGTCTCAGGAGGAGAAGTCCCGCCTCGTCGCGAACATCGCGGGCGGCCTGTCCAAGGTCACCCGCGACGACGTGATCGAGAAGAACCTCGCCCACTTCCACGCCGCCGACGCCGACTACGGCAGGCGCGTCGAAGAGGCGGTCCGCGACCTGCGCGAGGACTGAGAACAACGAGGCTGCGCCCGGCATCTGACGTGGGGTCAGCAGCCGGGTGCCGAGCCCGTGCCGTGGACCCGCTGAGGGGTGGTCAGGCGGCACGGGCAGGCCGAGACCGCGGCGGCAGTGCGATGCCAGTGCGGTGGTGAAGGCTCCGGGACCCGCTTCTTGACCAGAAGGAAGCGGCTCCAGGAACCAATCGCCGCCGCCGCGGTCCCAGCCGCATGCGCGGACACCGTTTGCCGGGACGTATACCGGCCCCACGATCTCCGCCCGGCGACACGAATGTCCTGTCGTCCAGCCTCGCGCCGTCGGGCGGTACCAACTGCACAGCCGAAGCGCCTGGTTCGGGTTTACGGTCCCAACCAGGCGCTCGACGACCAGGGTCCGGCCTTCGCACAGAGGCCGGGCCCTGGTCTGCGTTCGCCTTCGGCACGGCCGCCCGTCCGGGGCATCGAGGGGCCCGGCCTACGCGACACCAAGAGGCATGGGAAAGGCCCGGTCTGCGGCTGCAGACCGGGCCCTGGAAGGTGACCGAGGGGGTCCCGAGGGGTCCCGGAGGTCAGACCTTCAGCGGCGTGATGGCCGTCGGCGCATGGCCCGGCTCCGTCGCCGGTTCCTCGAACTCGACCACATTGCTGATGTCCGCCGTCGTGCTCATCGAGATGTTCGTGACGCGCTCCAGGATCGCCTCGACGACGACCGGCACCCGGAACTCCGCGGCCAGCTTCTTCGCCTCCTCGAAGGCCGGCAGCAGCTGGTCCGGCTCGGTGACCCGGATCGCCTTGCAGCCCAGGCCCTCGACGACCTTGACGTGGTCGACGCCGTAGACGCCCAGCTCCGGGGCGTTGATGTTCTCGAACTCCAGATTGACCTGGAAGTTGATGTCCAGGCCGAGCTGGGCCTGGCGGATCAGGCCCAGGTAGGAGTTGTTGACCAGGACATGGACGTACGGGATCCGGTGCTGCGCGCCGACCGCCAGTTCCTCGATCATGAACTGGAAGTCGTAGTCGCCGGAGAGGGCAACGACCGGCGTCTCGGGGTCGGCCGTGACCGCGCCCAGCGCCGCCGGGATCGTCCAGCCCAGCGGGCCCGCCTGGCCACAGTTGATCCAGTGGCGCGGCCGGTAGACGTGCAGCATCTGCGCGCCGGCGATCTGGGACAGGCCGATGGTGGTGACGTAACGCGTCTCCGCGCCGAAGGCCTTGTTCATCTCCTCGTACACACGCTGCGGCTTCAGCGGCACGTTGTCGAAGTGCGTACGGCGCTGGAGCGTCGCCCTGCGCTCGTTCGTGGCGGCGACCCACTCGCCGCGGTCCGGCAGCCTGCCCGCCGCCTTGAGCTCGCGCGCCACCTCGACGAAGAGCTCCAACGCGGCCTTGGCGTCGGATGCGATGCCGTAGTCCGGGGCGAAGATCTTGCCGATCTGGGTGGGCTCGATGTCGACGTGGACGAACTTCCGGCCCTTGGTGTAGACGTCCAGCTTGTAGCCGGTGTGGCGGTTGGCCCAGCGGTTGCCGATGCCCAGGACGAAGTCGGACTCCAGGAAGTTCGCGTTGCCGTAGCGGTGCGAGGTCTGCAGGCCGACCATGCCCGCGTTCAGCTCGTGGTCGTCCGGGATGGTGCCCCAGCCCATCAGGGTCGGGACGACCGGGGTGCCGGTGAGCTCGGCGAACTCCACCAGCAGATCGGAGGCGTCGGCGTTGATGATGCCGCCGCCGGCGACGATCAGCGGGCGCTCGGACTCCAGGAGGAAGGAGATCGCCTTCTCGATCTGGGCGCGGGTCGCGGACGGCTTGTAGAGCGGCAGCGGCTCGTACGTCTCCGGGTCGAAGTCGATCTCGGTGAGCTGGACGTCGATGGGCAGGTCGATCAGGACCGGGCCCGGGCGGCCCGAGCGCATCAGGTGGAAGGCCTGCTGGAAGACGCCCGGGACCTGCGCGGCCTCCAGGACGGTCGTCGCGGCCTTGGTGACCGGCTTGGCGATCGAGGCGATGTCGACGGCCTGGAAGTCCTCCTTGTGGATCACCGCGGTCGGCGCCTGGCCGGTGATGCACAGGATCGGAATCGAATCGCCGGTGGCCGAGTACAGGCCAGTGATCATGTCGGTGCCCGCCGGGCCCGAGGTGCCGATGCAGACACCGATGTTGCCGGGGGCGGAGCGGGTGTAGCCCTCCGCCATGTGGGAGGCGCCTTCGACGTGCCGGGCGAGGGTGTGGTCGATGCCGCCGGCGGCCTGGAGGGCCTTGTAGAAGGGATTGATCGCCGCGCCGGGCACACCGAACGCGTTCGTGACGCCTTCGCGCTTGAGGATCTCAACTGCCGCTCTGGCAGCGGTCATACGAGGCATGGGTGCTCCTGCTTCGGCCGGGCGGAGTCGGGCTCCTTCGCGTCACTCCAGAGCATCGATTCCGTAATGCGGAAGTATAGTTCTGCTATACGGAAGCAATGTAGGACGCGTGCCGAGCGGCGTCAAGGGATGGCAGAAGTGGCCCCAAGGCAATCCCGCTTGGTGGACGATGGACGGCAGTACGAAAAGAAAGACGGCAGTACGAAGGAAATGGGGGGAGCGATGGCCGATACCGTGCCCGTGCGCTGTCCGGCCTGCCGTCGCGACCATCTGTTCGCGTCGCCGGTCTATCCCTGCGCCTGCGGCGCCCCGCTGGCCCCGCCGCTGCTGCGCGTCGCCCGGCCGGAGCGGATCACCCATCGCACCTGGACGGACGACTGGGTCACGGTCCGCTGTCTTCACTGCGGCCGCCAGGACCACTGGCCGCAGCCGGAGCTCGGCTGCCCCTGCGGCGCGGTGCTGCGTATCCCCGTGCGCCCGGTGAGCGCCCCCACCATGCCCGCGGCTCAGCCCTCGGCCGCTCGCCCGGCGCACATCCAACCGCCGCGCACGGCGACCGTGCCACGCCCCTCGTTCCGCCCGGTCACGATCCGCACCGAGCGCGACGCGGTGACCGCGGCGGCGCTCTATCTCACGTGGCTGGGGTTCCGGGACGTCGTCACGACCGAGGTCCGGCCCCCGTCCGGAATCGATCTGCGCGGCCGTGGCCTGATCGCCCAGGTCGACCCGTCCACCCGCCCCGCCACCCTGCGCGACGTCGAATGCCTGTGGCTGAACGGGCTGACCACCTCGGCGGCGAGCGTCTTCTTCTCACTTGCGGGATACGCGGACGACGCCAGGTCCCGCGCGGACGACCTGGGTATCCCGCTCTTCGTCATGGACCTCACGGGCCGCCCGCAGCCGGTCAACGGACCGGCCGACGAGCTCATCTCCACCGGGGCCTGACGCGGCTCTCGCCATGACGCCTCGTGAGCGCGGGCGGCGGGGGCTGAAACGGCTGGGCCATACTCCCCATATGCGTATCCGACCGGCCGCACTCGCCGAACTCCCGCTGCTCCAGGACATCGAGAGGGCGGCCGGCGAGCCCTTCCGCGGCCTCGGCATGGCGGTGATCGCCGACGACGAGCCCCCGGCACTCGACCTGCTGGAGCGCTACCGACGCCTGGGCCACGCCTGGGTGTTTGCCGACGCCGCCGACCGTCCGGTCGCGTATCTGATCTCCGACACGATTGACGGCGCTGCCCATATCGAGCAGATCTCGGTCCACCCGGCCGCCGCCCGCCGTGGGCTCGGCAGCGCCCTGATCGACCACCTCGCCGCGTGTGCGGCCACCGACGGGCTGACGGCTCTCACCCTGACGACCTTCGCCGAGGTGCCGTGGAACGCGCCGTACTACACACGTCTGGGCTTCCGCTCGCTGACGCATGCCGAACTCACCGAAGGGCTGCGGGAGATCAGACGAGCGGAGGCTCGGCACGGTCTGGACCACTGGCCGCGGGTGTGCATGCGCCGGGAGCTGGCCGGCGCTACCTCGCACAGCCGTAGCGCCGCCGCAGCTCCACCTTTCTGACCTTGCCGCTCACCGTCATCGGGAAGTCCGGGAGGATCTCGACGCGACGCGGGATCTTGTAGTGCGCCAGCTGCTCGCGGCAGTACGCGGCGATGTCCTCCAGGGTCGGCGGGTCGGCCGGGTCGCGGGGGACGACACAGGCCAGGATCTCCTCCCCGTACCGCTCATCGGGGACACCGACCACCTGCACGTCCGCAATCTTGGGGTGGGTGTAGAGAAACTCCTCGATCTCCCGCGGATAGACGTTCTCGCCACCCCTGATGATCATGTCCTTGATCCGGCCGACGATCTGGACGTAACCGTCCTCGCGCATCACCGCCAGATCGCCCGTGTGCATCCAGCGGCCGGCGTCGATCGCCTCCGCGGTCTTCGCCGGCTCGTCCCAGTACCCGAGCATCACGCTGTATCCGCGGGTGCACAGCTCACCCGCCTCGCCGCGCGGGACGGTGACCTTCGAGTCCGGGTCCGTGATCTTCACCTCGACATGCGGCAGCACCCGGCCCACCGTGCCCGTACGCCGCTCCAGATCGTCGTCCCGCCGTGTCTGCGTGGAGACCGGTGAGGTCTCCGTCATCCCGTAGCAGATCGACACCTCCGCCATGTGCATCTCGGAGACGACCCGCTTCATCACCTCCACCGGACAGGGCGAGCCCGCCATGATGCCGGTACGCAGTGTGGACAGGTCGTACGAGGCGAAGCCGGGGAGGTTCAGCTCGGCGATGAACATCGTCGGAACGCCGTACAGGGAGGTGCAGCGTTCGTCCTCGACCGCGCGCAGGGTCGCCGCCGGGTCGAAGGACGGCGCCGGGATGACCATGCACGCGCCGTGCGAGGTGGCGGCCAGGTTGCCCATGACCATGCCGAAGCAGTGGTAGAAGGGCACCGGCAGACAGATCCGGTCCCGCTCGCTGTAGGCGATCGACTCCCCCACGAAATAACCGTTGTTGAGGATGTTGTGGTGGGAAAGGGTGGCACCCTTGGGGAAGCCGGTGGTACCGGAGGTGTACTGGATGTTGACCGGGTCGTCGCAGGACAACTGCGCCTCGCGGGCGGCCAGTTCCTCGTCCGTGACGGCCTGGGCCGCGTCCAGCAGCACGTCCCAGGAGCCGTCCTCGATGTAGTGGACGGACCGCAGGTCGGGGCAGTTCGGGCGCACCTGCTCCACCAGCGCCCGGTAGTCGCTCGTCTTGTGCCGCTGCGAGGCGCACAGCACCGAGATCCCGGCCTGCCCCAGCACATACTCCAGCTCGTGCGCCCGGTAGGCGGGGTTGATGTTCACCATGATCGCGCCGATCCGGGCGGTGGCGTACTGCACCAGCACCCACTCCGCACAGTTGATCGCCCAGATCCCCACCCGGTCGCCCTTGGCGACGCCGATCCCGAGCAGCCCGCGGGCCAGCTGATCCACCGCGGCGCCGAATTCGGCATACCTCCAGCGGGTGCCGGCGGGCACGTCGACCAGCGCCTCACGGTCGGGATACGCGGCGATCGACCGGTCCAGATTGCGGCCGATGGTGTCGCCGAGCAACGCGGTGCTGCCCGTGCCGTGCGCGTACGAGAGCGTCATCGCAGATCCCCCTCGACATATTCGGCGGCCGAGCCCCCGGCCGTACGCTCGCGCAGCTCGATCCGGCGGATCTTCCCCGAGACGGTCTTCGGCAGCTCGCCGAACTCGAGCCGCCGGATGCGCTTGTACGGAGCGAGGACCGAGCGCGAGTGCTCGAAGAGCAGCTTCGCCGTGTCGGGCCCGGGCTCCCAGCCCTCGGCGAGGACGATGTACGCCTTCGGCACGGCGAGCCGGACCGGGTCCGGCGCCGGCACCACCGCGGCCTCCGCCACCGCGTCGTGCTCGAGGAGGGCGCTCTCCAGCTCGAACGGCGAGATCTTGTAGTCGGACGCCTTGAAGACATCGTCGGAGCGCCCGACGTAGGTGATGTATCCGTCCGCGTCGCGCGCGCCGATGTCGCCGGTGCGGTAGTAGCCGCCGGCCATCGCCTCGGCCGTACGGTCCGGGTCCCCGTGGTACCCGGTCATCAGACCGACCGGGTGGGCGGACAGGTCCAATGAGATCTCGCCCTCGGTGGCACCCGGCTCCCCCGTGGCCGGGTCGAGGAGCACCACCCGGTAGCCGGGGCTGGGACGGCCCATCGACCCGGCCTTGAGCAGCTGGCCCGGGCTGTTGGCGACCTGCACCGCCGTCTCGGTCTGCCCGAAGCCGTCCCGGATGGTGACGCCCCATTCACGCCGCACGGTCTCGATGACCTCCGGATTGAGCGGCTCCCCGGCGGCGACGACCTCGCGCGGCGGCGTACGCAGCTGGCCGAGGTCCGCCTGGATCAGCATCCGCCACACGGTGGGCGGGGCGCAGAAGCTGGTGACGCCCGCGCGGTCCATCTCCGCCATCAGCCGGGCCGGGTCGAAGCGTGTGTAGTTGTGGATGAAGACGGTCGCCTCGGCGTTCCACGGCGCGAAGAGATTGGACCAGGCATGCTTGGCCCAGCCGGGCGAGGAGATGTTCAGATGCACATCGCCGGGCTTGAGGCCGATCCAGTACATCGTCGCCAGGTGGCCGACGGGATACGACACATGGGTGTGCTCGACGAGCTTGGGGCGGGCGGTCGTACCGGAGGTGAAGTACAGCATCAGCGGGTCGTGGGCCAGGGTGACCCCGTCCGGTTCGAAGTCGGCACAGGCGGAGAACGCCTCGTCGAAGTCGAGCCAGCCCGGCACGGGGTCCGCGCCGGGCGCCTTGACCGCGATCCGGGTGTAGTCGCCGGGCACAGCGTCGAACTTGGCGGTGTCCGCGTCCCGCACGATCACATGCCGGGCGTGGCCGCGGTCGATCCGGTCCCGCAGGTCCGCCGGGCGGAGCAGTGGGGTGGCGGGGATGACGACCGCCCGCAGCTTCATCGCGGCCAGCGCGATCATCCACAGTTCCTGCTGGTTTCCGAGCATCACGACGACGCGGTCGCCCGCCCGGACTCCCTGTGCCCGCAGCCAGTTGGCGACCTGGCCGGACCGGACGGACATCTCACCGAACGAGACGGTGATCTCGCGGCCGTCCTCCTCCACGATGTGCAACGCGGTGCTGCCGTTGCCCTCGGCGATGACGTCGAACCAGTCCAGCGCCCAGTTGAAGCGCTCCGGCCGCGGCCAGGCGAAGCCTTCGTACGCCGTCGTGTAGTCCTCCCGGTGCTGCAGCAGAAAGTCCCGTGCTGCCCGGAAGTTCTCCGTCGCACTGCGTGACGTCATGTGTCCTCCTCATTGCGGGACCGGCTACTGACATCGTGTAATCAGTGACCGAGGTCTCACTACCCCCGTACGGGGGTGACACCCGAGAGGGAAGAGCGCGTGCACGAGCCCGTCGACACGGTTCAGATGCGAGCGGCGCTGCTGCGGCTGCGCCGTGCGACCGGGCTGCCGGTCGCCTTCGGCGGACTGCTGCACGACGCGCGGCACCTGCGGATCGCGGAGCTGAGCGGTACGGCGACGGGGGCGCTGCGCGGCCTGTCGATCAGCGCGGGGAACGGCCTCGGGGGCAAGTGCATCGCGCTGTCGCGGCCGTGCGGGGTGACGGACTATCCCTCGGCGCGGCACATCAGCCACGAGTACGACGCGGCGGTGGCGACGGAGGGGCTGCGCTCGGTGCTCGCGGTGCCGGTGGTCGTACACCGCAGGGTGCGGGGCGTGCTGTACGGCGCGCTGCGGTCACCGACAGCGGTCGGCGACCGGACCTTCGACGCGGCGGTGGCGGCGGCGCGCGATGTGGAGCAGGCGCTTGTCGTACGGGACGAGGTGCAGCGGCTGCTGGCGGCGACGCGGGAGCCGGCGGCGGGTGCCGGGGCGTGGGAGGAGGTCCGCGAGGCGCACGGCGAGCTGCGGGCGCTGGCCCCGCGCATCGCCGACGACTCGCTGCGCGAGACGCTGCTCGCGGTCTGCGGCCGACTGGCGACCGCGGCGGGCGGCCCGGCGCGCGAGCAGGCGGTCGCGCTGGCGCCGCGCGAGCTGGATGTACTGGCCTGTGTCGCGGCGGGCTCGACGAACGCGGTGGCGGCGGAGCGGCTGGGACTGAAGCCGGAGACGGTGAAGGCGTATCTGGGGGCGGCGATGCGGAAGTTGGGGGCGCACACGCGGCTGGAGGCGGTGGTGGCGGCGCGACGGGCGGGGCTGCTGCCGTAACTCTGGTAACCGGGGCTCCGCCCCGGACCCCGCACCTCAATCGCCGGCGAGGCTTGAAAAGCAAGCCCGTCCGGCGATTGAGGACACGCGCGTAGCCCGTCCGGGGTCTGGGGACTCCCCCAGTTCGGGAAGGGGCGGGGAGGGGAACAAACCGCCGCCCCGCCCTGGGCGTGCCCCCGAACAGTCAGGTTGAATGAGCCCATGGTGTCGACAGACCGCTTCCTCGCATTCGCCGCGATGTCGCTGCTCGTGATCGTGATCCCGGGGCCGAGCGTGCTGTTTGTGATCGGCCGCGCCCTCGCCCACGGCCGCCGCACTGCCGTGGCCACCGCCCTGGGCAATGTCTTCGGCTCGTACGTCCTGGTGGTGGCCGTCGCGCTGGGCGTCGGCTCGCTGGTGGAGCGGTCGGCGACGGTGTTCATGGCGGTGAAGCTGGCGGGCGCGGCGTATCTGGTCTTCCTGGGGGTGCAGGCGTTCCGGCACCGGCGGGACATGAAGGTCTCGGACATGGCGGCCCCGGCGGGGCCCGCGCGCGGCGATGCCCGGACGGTCGTGGACGGCATCCTGGTGGGCGTCACCAACCCCAAGGGGATTGTGTTCTTCGCCGCGGTGCTGCCGCAGTTCGTGGACCACGCGGCGGGCAATCTGCCCACGCAGATGCTGCTCCTCGGTCTGGTCCCGATCTCGATCGGCCTGGTCACGGACACGCTCTGGGGCCTGGGCGCCGCGGCGGCCCGCAACTGGTTCGCCCGCTCGGAGCGCCGGCTGTCCATGGTGGGCGGCGCGGGCGGCTTCGCGATGATCGGCCTCGGTGTGACGGTGGCGGCGACGGGCCGCGCGGACTGAGGTCTACTCGCTCACCGTTCCGAAGCGGATGTCGTGCGCGCCGGCCGAGGACAGGACGGTGAGCATCCGGTCCCCTTCCTCGACGAGCGCCTCGCGCTGAGCCCGGGTCAGCGTGCCGAAGGCCTGCACGGTCATGGTCGCGGTCGCATCCGACTCGGTCAGCCGCCAGATGCCGGCGAGGTAGCCGTCGACGAGGAAGGTGCAGTAGGCCATGTTGCCCTTCCAGGTGCGCAGTCTGTACTCCTTGGGCACGACGCGGGTGCGGTCGGCGTGCGAGAGCAGCAGATTGTCGAACTCGGGCAGGAAGCGCGGCGGCGCCGGGGTGTCGGCGTCGGGCCGGGGCGCGCCCGGGATGTCGAAGAGCTCGACGCCGTTCTCGTCCTGGAAGACGGCCAGCTGCGGGCGCAGCCGCTCGAAGGCCTCCCGCAACCGGGTCAGCCCGGACCACTTCTGCATGTCCTTGACCGAGGCGGGACCGAAGGCCGCGAGGTAGCGCAGCACCGTGGCGTCGGGCGCGGGCACCGGCTGCGCCGGGCGGCCGAACCAGTGCTCGGCGGTGGTGAGAGCGACCTGGCCGCTGCGGCCCCACAGCCCGCGCGGGGTGACCTGCACCAGCGGCAGCACGCAGCGGGCCGCGACGGACAGTGAGAAGGGATCGGCATCCGGCCACTCCTTCAGCAGCGCCTCACGCAGCTCCTTCATGGTCCGGGGCCGCTCCTCGACCAGCTCGCGGGCGACGGCGCCGAGCCGCTCCAGATCGACCCCGACGAGGCCGGTCCTGAACTGCCCCAGTTCCCGGTCGCGCGCCGCCTGGACGAGCGGCCGCAGGGTCAGGCAGTCGTCCGCGGAGTGCGTGTGAATGGTGGAACGCATCGTGACCAGGCGCGCGACCTCGCGCGATGCCATCAGCGCGGACAGCTCCTCGGGGTCGAAGCCTTCCAGTCGGGCGGCGAGCGCGTAGTACGGCGGCTTCACGTTCTGCGCCTGGAGACCGACGAGGTGTTCAACGGCGCCTGTGACGGACAACGCGGAGCGCGGGACACGGCGCAGCAGGAGCTGACGGTCCAGGGTGGCGCGGTTGAGGGCGCGGTTGCCGAGTACGGGATACGTCGTCTTCGAGGCCATGTGCGACACGCTACTCAGCGTTGCGGACGACTTCTGTCCGCAATATCGGGGAAATTGCTCTGCCGCCCCCGTCATGCCGGGCCAATTCGGCGCGGATATCCTGCTTCGGGGTCGTACTGACCCGAACTACTCCGATCCACTTCGAGGCGGGAGGTGAGACGCGCGATGTCGCTGTCCCCGAAGCGAAACCAGTGGCGCCGTCGCCCGCTGCCTCCCGGGGGCTCGCCGCCACCCACCCCCGCGTCCGGCGACCCCGCCGCACCCTCCCCCGTACACAAGGACCAGGGCAGCGTCGTCCAGGCCGCGTTGTACCGCGAGGGGCGCCGCGTCTCGACGCCCGACTCCCTCGCCGAGACCTTCCGCCAGCTGCGCGAGTACCCGGACGGCATGGCCTGGATCGGACTGCACCGCCCGACCGAGGCCGAACTCCTCTCCCTCGCCGCCGAGTTCGACCTGCATGAACTCGCCGTCGAGGACGCGCTGGAGGCCCATCAGCGCCCCAAGCTGGAGCGGTACGGGGACACGCTCTTCGTCGTGCTGCGTGCCGCCCGCTATCTCGACGCGCAGGAGGAGGTCGAGTTCGGCGAGCTGCATGTGTTCGTCGGCAGGGACTTCCTGATCACGGTCCGCCACGGCGCGGCGCCCGACCTCTCCGCGGTCCGCCGCCGCATGGAGGAAACCCCGGAGCTGCTGGCCCTCGGCCCGGAGGCGGTGCTGTACGCGATCCTGGACGCCGTCGTCGACGGCTATGCCCCGGTCGTCGCGGGCGTACAGAACGACATCGACGAAATCGAGACCGAGGTCTTCGGCGGCGACCCGGCGGTCTCACGCCGTATCTACGAACTGGCCCGCGAAATGGTCGAGTTCCAGCGCGCGACCCGCCCCCTGGTCGCCATGCTGCACGCCCTGATGGCCGGCTTCGCCAAGTACGGCACGGACGAGGAGCTGCAGAGCTACCTCCGCGACGTCGCCGACCACGTGACGCACACGAGCGAGCGCGTGGACGGCTTCCGCCAGGCACTGGCGGACATCCTCACCGTGAACGCGACGCTGGTGACGCAGCAGCAGAACGAGGAGATGCGGGCGATGGCGGAGGCGGGCTTCGAGCAGAACGAAGAGATCAAGAAGATCTCCTCGTGGGCGGCGATTCTCTTTGCTCCAACGCTCGTCGGAACTATCTATGGCATGAATTTTGAGCACATGCCTGAGTTGAGTTGGCAGTTCGGTTACCCCTTCGCGATCGGCCTGATGGGGGTGGTTTGCGTCAGTTTGTACGTGATTTTCAAGCGGCGGGGCTGGCTATAGGATCCTGCACTCGCTCCTGAAACTACTCAAAAGGCCTGGTCAGGGGTCCGTCAAAGGCAGGGTGAGGCCGACGAATGCTGGGGAGAATCCGGGGAGAAGTGAACGGCAGCCCACGCCTCGCGCTTCCCGCAACGAGCTCGCCTGGCTTCCTGTTCGGCGCTACCCACGCGATGTCTCCGACCCTATGGCACATCACAGACAGTGAAATCCACGCGCACCCCTGCTCTGAGCGATGAGCGTGTTCACGGCACTGAGGCACTGATCCGGACCTGGTTTCTCCAACTACCCCGTCACACGCCGGTCAAATTGGAGCCACCGCACCCAAGTCGAAGCCCGCGACGGAGGCTACGGCGCACCCCTGCGGGTCTGCGGCCGCGGTCATCCGAGCGGCCAAGCCGCCCAGGCTGTGGCCGACAAGCGCCGCCCTGTCCGGGTCCAGCCGGTGCTCGGCCGCCGTTTCGGGTTCGCGCAGCGCGCGGGGGGGGGCACCGTCGGCCGGGTCAAAGCCCGCGTCCCCCGCCGCCCTCGGCGTTGCCGACCCAGAAGGCGTCCATGGGCTGCGGTGTGGCAGCGGCGATGAGTTGCCGGGCCGTTCGGTGCGCCTTATCCGCGGGCTCGTCAACGTTACCCAGGGAGTAGTTGGCGACCGCTCCTTCGTAGATCAGCAGCAGTTGGTCCACGAGGAGGCCGGGTTCGGGCGCGCCAGTCACCTCGGCGAGTTCGAGCATCCGGTCGCGCAGCGCTCGCTTGTGCTGGGTGATCACGGTGCGGCCAAGATTTTCCGGCTTGGCCAGTTCGAAGTGAGCGTTGATGAACGCACTACTGCGGAAGCCGCCCGAAGGCGAATGCGCCCATGCGCGGAGCGCGTCGAAGACGGCCAGCAGCCGGGCGCGCGGGTCTCGGCCAGCCGCCTCGATGCATTCGTCGAGGGTGAGCCGCCAGCGCACCTGGCGCCCATCGAGGTAGGCGAGGAATGCTGTGGTGTCCAAGGTGTACTCCTTGTGAGATTCAAGCGGGAGTCGCTGCATGCGGCCTGGAGTTGGCTCATTGAGCTGAAGTCGGATGAAAATCGGCTGGAGTCGGCGGTCTGCCGTAGCGTCGTCAGATCCACGGCCGGGGCGGACCGTGTGCCGCGAAGGTCGCGGGCTGTGCGACCTGTTCGTAGCGCGACCTCGTCGGTGCGTGGGAGTGGCCGGGCGTGGGCAGCTTCAGGCCGTGCCTGATCGCGTGCCCGGCGTTGATGCCGTAGGCCACGTCCTTGGTGACCAGGAGTGCGTAACGGAGGAGAGCGCGCATGAGCAGCGATTCCTTCCCAGACGAGGGGTGCCGGGGTGGGCGGTGCTTCCGTCACTCGGTGCAGTCGCATCTCGCGCTCACACCACCCACCCAGAGCTAAGGGGTATAATTTACTTTCTCTGATTACCGTAGCATGACGTAAGGCTTGAAGATGCTTCTTTCCGATTACACATTGGGGGCGAACGTAGCCACCGACCTCGTCAACACCTCAGCCGCGGTACGCATCAGCACCGGCGAGGTCCTCACCGACCCGGCCGCCCTGGCGCAGTTCCTCCGCGAGCACGACCTCCACCTCGACGCCACACCCCCGGATGGCCAACCGACCGAGGACGACCTTGTCCAGGTGCACACCCTCCGCCAGGAGACCCGCGCCCTGCTGGAGGCCACCACCGAGGATGAGCTCGCCGACGGTGCGAACACGCTTGTCAGGCGGGCGGCCACCGGCCCGGCCCTGCTCCGGGACGCCGACGGCCGCTGGCAGTGGCACATCACCACCGCGCCGCGCTCCTCCGTCGCGGACGAACTCGGCGTCCTCGTGGGCGCCGCACTGCTCGGCGTCCTGCGCACCCTCAGCCATGACCGCTTCCGGCATTGCGCCTCTCCGGTGTGCGACGGCATGTTCGTCGATACCAGCAAGGCTGGCCGCCGCCGCTACTGCATGCCCGGCCTGTGCGGCAACCGCCTCAACGTCGCCAACCACCGCGCCCGTCAGCAGGGGGGGCGGTGAGGGATCGATCGCCGGACGCCGGACACCCAAGCGCTGAGCTGCCGACCAGCCGCCTCCCAAGCGGCGGTGCCTTGCGACTCCTGTCCTTTCACAGACAGCGAAAACTCGGACGATTTTCAGAGAAAGTACTTGCTGGGGCTACCCGCACGCTGAAGGGGCTAGGGCATTGACCAATTGGCAGTTGAACGAGAGCTTCCGCAGCACGACCGGTACGGTCCGTTGGGACCGGCAGGGGCCGGAGAGCGGGGAGCCCGTCGTACTGCTGCACGGCACGCCCTTCTCATCGTTCGTCTGGCGGGAAATAGCCCAGGCACTCGCGCAGCAGTACCAGGTATTCGTCTGGGACATGCCGGGCTACGGCTCCTCCGAGAAGTACCAGGGGCAGGACGTCTCACTGGCCGCGCAGGGCGAGGTATTCGCCCAACTGCTGGAGCACTGGCAGCTGCCGACCCCTTGCGTGATCGCGCACGACTTCGGCGGCGCCGTCGCCCTGAGGGCTCACCTGTTGCACAAGACCGCCTACCGCGGGCTGGCCCTCGTCGACCCCGTCGCCCTGGCCCCGTGGGGTTCGCCGTTCTTCCGCTTGGTGGGACAGAACACCGAAGTATTCGAACAGCTTCCGCCCTCTCTGCATCGTGCACTGGTACGTGAATACGTCAGCTCGGCGAGTTTCCCGGGACTACGTTCCGATGTGGCCGAACAGTTGATTGCACCCTGGTCGGACGAAGACGGTCAGGCGGCTTTCTACCGGCAGATCGCGCAAGCTGATCAGCGATACACCGACGAAATCCAGACGCTGTACCCGCAGATCAACCTTCCGGTCACGGTGTGCTGGGGCGCGGAAGACACCTGGATTCCCGTGGCCAAAGCTCATGAACTGGCCTCGGCCATTCCCGAAGCGCGGCTCACCGTGATCCCGGACGCCGGACATCTCGTACCTGTGGACGCCCCCGCCACGCTGACCTCCGCTCTGCTGACCTTCCTTCGTGCTCTTCCGTAGAGCCTGTTTCATGACGCGAATCTCGTGACGCCTGTTCCGTGATGTCCGGGGGCTGGTGGCGCCACGGCTCACCGTGGGGTGGTGACGGGATCACCACCCCACAGCCGCCTTTCCCTCGTTCCGGGCCGGCTTCCGGTCCGCGAGCGGTGGTCCGGTCACCTCACGAACCCGGCGTGGTGTGCCCGGTACACCTCGCCGGAAGCGGCCGCCGAGGCAACTCTGGTGTGCGGGCGTAGAAATCCCGTACAACAGGAGGCGCTGCGATGGCCGACGACACATCCCTCAAGAAGCTCGCGCACCTTACGCGCATCACGCCCCCTCCCCTCGTTGGGTCCGAGGACATCGTCACCGAACTCTGCGCCGCTCTGTTCGCGGGGTTCCGCCGCTACGACCAGCGCGTCCGGGCGCGGCAGTACATGGACGGACTGCTCCGCGCCGAAGGGCGCAAGTCGATCGCGAACATCGCGGCCGCGGTCGGCGTGCCCGGCGACGAGCAGCGCCTTCACCACTTCGTCAGCAGTTCCCCCTGGGCTGTGAACCCGGTGCGCAAGGCGCTGGCAGCCTTTCTGGAGGAAGACGACTTACCCTCGGCCTGGGTGGCCCTGCCGGTGTCCATTCCCAAGGCCGGTGAGCACACCGTGGGTGTGTCCCGGCACTTCTCGCCCGACAGCGGACAGCTGGTGAACGGCCAGCGTGCGTACAGCATGTGGTACGCCTCGGAGCGGGTGGTCGCACCGGTCAGCTGGCGCCTCAACCTCCACAACGCCTGGCTCCGGGACAACCGGAGAAGGACCGTGGCGGAGGACCCCGACGAACTCAGCGCCGCCACCCCTGAGGACTGCGTCACGGGTCTCCTCGACGACGTCCGCCGGTGGGGGAACTCCACGCGTCTGGTCATGATGGATGCCCGAGGAGCCGACGAACAGCGGCATCTGGCCGGGCTGTTCGAGCGGGAATCCCCTGTCGCCGTACGGATCAGCGGGCAGACGCTGCTCACAGTCGGCGACCAGGGCCGGGGAGCCGGCCACGGCGAGCACCTGGCTCCGGCACGCACCGTGCTCGACCCCGCGCGTCGGCTGCGCAGCGTACTGCGCCGCAAGGAACGTCATGAACCGGCAGGGGAACTCCCGCTGGCCACGGCGACGGCAGGTGTACGCCTCCCCGCCTGCGGCGAAGCGGAGCGCTCCGCCCGCGGTCGGCTTGGCCACCTCACCCTCCTGGGGGTGTGGCACGACCTCCGCCGTCCCCCGGCCGAGTTGTGGCTCACCAACATTGACCAACCATCAGCAGTCTCCCTGCTGCGTATGACACAGCTGATCCATACGGTCAGCAGCGGCTGGCGGACCCGGGGCGAGACCATCGGGCTGCGGGACTACGAAGGCCGCTCCTTCCAGGGCTGGCACCGCCACATGACGCTGGGGTCCTGTGCCTACGCCATGTTGGCGCTGCGATCGTCCGCCCCGGCAAATGGCTCCGGCCTGTCCGCCTGAGCGGGGCCGCCGTCACGTTTCTGCCGCAACACGTCATGTGTCCGGTGCAGCCGAAGTGCCACCTGGACCTCAAGCGCTCGTTCCGGCTTCAGCCAGTCGGCGCCGAGCAGTTCGGTGATCCGCTCCAGCCGACGGGACACGGTGTTGGGGTGGACGTGCAGGGCCTCCGCAGCGTACGTCGGGCTGCCGCCAGCGGCGAAGTACTCGTCGAGCGTCCTGGTGAGTTCGGTCGTCCGCTGTGCGTCGTAGTCAAGGATCGGCCCGATCGTGGCGGTGATGAAACTCGCGGCATCGTGGTTGTCGGACAACAGCACACCGAGAAAGCCCAGGTCCTCGGGGGAGGCATGGGCGCCGACGTTGTCGAGTGACACCAGCGCGTCAAGGCATCGCAGGGCCTCTTGATGGGCCTGCTGGATCAGATCGGGGCTGGAGACCGGACCGGCCGCGCCGACTGTCACAGGGTGCCCGAGCAACGGGGTGAGTTCAGCGGACACGGCCCCGGCCGAGGCGCTGGAGTCGGCAGCGGGCAACAGCAGTGCTATGCACCCGTTCTGGATGCTCCTGAGCCCGTCCATCCGCCGGGCGTACGCGGCCGCCCAGCTTGCCGCCCTGCCCTGCGCTCCGCCTTCCGGGCGGATGACCACGACCACATGGGGACGTTCGAGATCGATGCTCAGCCGGCGGGCGCGCTGAATGAACTGCTTGGCGGGACGGTGCGGAGCCACCAGCAGGTCCTCGAACAACTCGTCGCGAAACGGGCTCGCCGCGGCCGCTTCGCCGCGCTGCACCTGGAGCAGCACCGCGATGGACTGGGCAGCCAGCCGCAGGAGCGGTTCGCCGACGTCGTCCAGCGGCTCGTGCGGGTGGAGCAGCAGGACGGCGAGCTCCTCGTTCCCCGCCGTGACCGGCACGACCCAGGTGCCCGTGCCGAAAGCGATCGGCATGCGTCGCGCGGAGGCGGTTCGGCATGCGCCCAGCACCTCGGCATCGTCGGCGGCGGGTATCGTTCCGCTGCCCGAGAGCGGGCGGTGCTCCATGTCCCGTACCAGCACCGCGCCCCGAAGCGCCTCGGCCACCTCGGAGACGAGGGCGTTCAGGCTGCCGCCGGCGAGCGCGTGGTCCACCAGCCTGATGTGCAGTTCCGACAGCCTACGGAATCCGATCAGCTGTGACTCCGCCTGTGAGGAGCCAGACTTCAGGCTGGCGACATCGGCGTGGCTGCGTTCCAGCGTGCGCGTCTTCTCGATGGCTACGGCGGCCATGTCCCCCAGCGAGCTCATCAAGGAGACATCGCCGATGGTGAAGTGCCGCACGTTCCGGTCCGCGGCGTACAGCACACCGAAGACGTCCTCGCCGAACTTCAGCGGGGTCGCGATGATCGCTCGCAGCCCCTCCGCGCGTACCACCTCGTCCAGCACCCCGGTGTGGCGCACCCGCTCGTCCGACAGGTAGTCAGGAGTCCATATCGGCACGGACTTGTTGATGGCCTCGTCACCGAGACCGTAGGAGTTCGGGACGCGGAATCCCACGGTGAGCGCCGACGCATGGCCATCCGCAGTGCGCACGAAGCTGTCCCCGGCGTCGCGGAAGCTGATGTAGGACATGTCCAGACCGAGCAGCGTCCGGGTGCGCCGGGTGATGGTCTCCAGCAGGGCGTCCAGGTCGTACGGAAGGGTCAGGTCGCGGGCAGTGTCCACCAGCGCGGACAGCTCTGCCTCACGTTGCTGGCGGCGGGAGAACAGGGTGTGAACCTGTAAAGCCATGCGCTCCGCCCGTTCCAACTGCGGTATGACGCCGGCGCCCGCACCGCCCGCACGGGCACGTCGGAGCAGGTCTTCGATCTCTGTCGGCGGAGCCTCTGCGGCGAGCAGTTCGAGGATGTCGAGCATTTCACTCATACCTGAGTATTCGGCCGAATTCATCTATTCCTTGCCTTCCCCGTAGGGCGAACGCGAGCTTCGCTCATACCCATTGGCCACCCATCGTGCACTCGTGCAACCCCCCCAAACATTCACCGATGTTGCCAAATGTGATTGACGTCACAAGCAATGGGAGGTGTCCGCGCCACCATTCGCGCGGCCCGGCTTGTCACCGGATCACCTTCCGGGACGGCCACGAGCCGAGAAGAGTAGGAGTCAGAAATTCAGCGCTCGGCCTAGTCCCGGAGGTTCAATGTCCGACGTGCGAAGTCACCTCAAGTCACTGGAGCGCAGCAACCGGTCCATGACAAACCCGGACCGTCCCCGCACGTTCTCCATGGTGAACCGCGAGTGGGATCTGCTGGACGAGGTATTCGCACCGATCTACTCACCGTCGACCGGCATTGCGCTCGAATTTCTCGGGCTCACCGGAACCAACTCGCTGACCCCGTCGTCATCCCTGCTGGAGATCGGCTGCGGCGCCGGAGTGATTGCCATTCAGGCTGCGCTTTCCGGTTGTACGACCGTTGCGGCGGACATCAATGAAAATGCTGTGGAAAACACCCGGCTGAACGCCGAGCGGCACGGTGTATCCGACCGCCTCACAGCGCTGCACAGCGATTTGTTCGACGCGCTCGACGACGGAGCCCGGTTCGACCGGATCTTCTGGAGCTCCAATTACGTACTGGCTCCCGCGGACTACACCTACAGGTCGGTTCATGAACGCGCGTACGTGGACGCCGGATACCGCACGCACCGCAGATATCTCGAGGAAGCAGTACACCACCTGACCGACACCGGGTCGGTGCTGCTGCATTTCTGCGAACGCGGAGACATCGCCGGCCTGGAGAGGATCGCCGAGGAGTGCGGCCGCGAACTGCGGGTCCTGCGGCGCCGCACGGTCCTCGAAGGGCAAGACCTGATCGAGCACACCCTGCTCGAAGTCCTCCCGGGGCCGCTCGCCAAGGCCGAGCGAGGGAGCCGTACCAGCGAACGGATCGCCGCCTCGGGCGCCCGGCGCGGTGCGCGCCGCGACAGGGCGGGAGCGGCGCCCGACAGGAACCGGCCGGTGCACGCCTGACGGTCATGCACCCCCACGCTCTGCGGCCCTGAAGGAGGACCGAACTCACCGATGCGTACGCTGCTGGTCGACAATCACGACTCGTTCACCTACAACCTGTTCGACTATCTGGCCCAAATTTCCGGTCATGAGCCGACTGTCGTCCGGAATGACGACGCGCACTGGCGCACCTGCCATCTTGCGGATTTCGATCGGGTGGTCATCTCACCAGGACCGGGAAATCCCGCACGCCCGGCGGACTTTGGAATCTGCCAGGACATCATCCGTTCCACGAAGGTCCCGCTGCTCGGCGTGTGTCTCGGCCATCAGGGAATTGCCCTGGCGAGCGGGGGCCATGTGACCTTGGCGCCCGAACCGTGCCATGGCCGTATCTCGCCCGTGCTGCACACGGGAACGGGCATTTTCGCGGGCCTCCCGTCCCCCTTCGAAGCCGTTCGATACCACTCCCTGGCCGTCACCCGTCTTCCTGATGAACTGGAAGCGACAGCTTGGACCTACGACGGCGTCGTGATGGGAATACGGCACCGGAACCGCCCGCTGCACGGCGTGCAATTCCATCCGGAGTCGATCGGCACGGAATACGGCATGCAACTCCTCAGGAATTTCCTGGAGTTGCGCCAAGAAACGCCGACGTGGGCGTCCGACGCCCGGGCCGATTCTCCGCGGCATTCCGTCGGTCATCCCGGGGAGAGCTCTGCGCCCATGCGACTACGACCTGCGGAGCAGCGTCGGTTGAAGGTCCGCGTGGAACGGTTGCGCACCCGCTGGAGCGATGAGATCGCCTTCGAGCGCCTGTACGGAGCGGGCTCGCACTCCTTCTGGCTCGACAGCAGCAGGACCGACGGCGTCCTCGGCCGCTTCTCCCTCATGGGTGACGCCTCCGGTCCCCTCGCCCGCCTCGCCACTGCGGACAAGTTGAGCAGCACGGTCCAGGTCAGGTCGCGCACAGGTACGGAGATCGTCACCGGCGAGTTCCTGGACTGGCTCGACGCGGACCTGCGCGGCACGGCCACTCAGGTACCGGAACTGCCCTTCGACTTCGCGCTCGGCTGGGTCGGCTATCTGGGGTACGAGTTGAAGCCGGCGCCCGGAGGGGGCCTGACACACCGCTCGGAGGAGCCGGATGCGGCGATGATTTTCGCCGACCGTGCCGTGGTCTTCGACCACCGGGACGGAATGACCTATCTCCTCGCCCTTGCGGACGAAGGCACGGGCCTTGCCGGGCACGAGGTAGCGGCCGAGGATACGGCGCGGTCCTGGCTGACCCGGACAGCGAGCCGGCTCGACGCCCTGGCGGGCTTGGTGGCGAACCCCGATCCCGCCCCGCCGGCCGTCGGTGCACGGGTGGAGCTGCGGCACGACCGTCAGGCGTATCTGAACCTCATCGACTCCTGCCAGGACGAGATCACGACCGGTGAGTCGTACGAGATCTGCCTCACCAACATGGCGGAGGCGCGGGTGGATCTGGATCCGTGGCAGAGCTACCGGTACCTGCGCCGTGTCGCTCCGGCCCCGTTCGCGGCACTGCTGCGGTTCGACGAGCTGTCGGTGCTGAGCAGTTCGCCGGAGCGCTTCCTGCGGGTCGGTTCCGACGGCACCGCCGAGTCCCGGCCGATCAAGGGGACCAGGCCGCGCGGGGAGACACCCGCACACGACGCCGCGCTAGTGGAGGAACTTCGCACGGACGAGAAGGAGCGCGCGGAGAACCTGATGATCGTCGATCTGGTCCGCAACGATCTGGGCCGGTGCGCGGAGGTCGGGTCTGTCGTGGCCGACGACATCTTCCGCGTCGAGACGTTCACGACCGTCCACCAACTGGTCAGCACCGTCACCGCGACCCTGCGCCGCGACAGCGGTGCCGTCGGCTGCGTGCGCTCCGCGTTCCCGGGCGGCTCCATGACCGGAGCGCCCAAGGAGCGGACCATGCGGATCATCGACCGGCTCGAAGGAGGCCCCCGGGGTGTCTACTCGGGAGCGATCGGCTACTTCTCCCTCACCGGAGCCGCCGACCTGGGCATCGCCATCCGTACGGCCGTCATCACCCCCGGCCGCGTACGGTACGGAATCGGCGGAGCCATCACCGCGCTCTCGGACGCGGAGGCCGAGTTCGAGGAGACGGCCGTCAAGGCGGAACCGCTGCTCGCGCTGACCGGAGGCGCCTTCCCAGGGCGCAGGCCGGCCACGGCGGTCTCCAGGAGCACGCCCGGGCGCTGAACGGATGGGCGAAGGGCTGGAAAGGGGCGCTCGCCGGCTGTGTGCTGGAAGGTCAGCACACAGCCGGCGAGCGCCCCTCAGCCGTGCGTGCGGCGCCATGTGTCCCGTACCGAGTCGGCGAGGTCCAGGCGATCGCGTACGCTCCCCCGGAGCTCCGAGCGAGCCAGCTCCACGGCGGTCCGGTCGACGCTGACATCCTGGAGCCGCAGGCCCGTCAACAGCTCGTCCGAAGCCCTGGACTCCCCCGAAAGCGTGTCACCCCGCAGTCGGCCCAGCCGGGCCACAGCGTCAAGGGTGGGCTGTGACATCGCGTGGACGGTGCTCCAGGCCACCAGTTCCTCGACCTGACGGACCGTCGTCGCGGGATCCGGCGCGTCGGCTCCGGGCCAGACCAGGCGCTGCGGGCGGGCCCCGGCGGCCCGCAGCTTCCGCCAGCGGCCGGAGCCGAGCCGTTCCTCGTAAAGGTGGTAGGCCGCTCGGGCGAGGGCTAGCGCCGACCGGCCGCGCAGCGGCGCGGCAACGGCGGGCTCCCTCCCGTTCAGGCACAGGTCCACCGCTGCTTCCATCCGGGCGGCCTCAAAGGAGGCCACCGAGGCAAAGGCGGTGACGGCACGTCCGGCGGTGAGCGCCCGTTCCAGGCCCTCGAAGTACGCCTCGATCACTTCTCCGTAGCACCGCACCGAATAGATGTGACGGGCGTTCACACCGATTCCCTCGGCCACGCAGTCGCTGATCACCGTCATGCCCGCGGGAGTGCTGGGCACGGCAATCAGCAGATTGGGCCGGTTTACGGCGAGTGCGACGGCGCGCGCCTCGGCGACCGAGGCGCGGGCATCGTCGGCGAACCGGGGATCCAGCTCCGCGCACACCCAGCCATCGGCGCCCTGTGTCGCCGTGAAGCTCGGCCGCAGCACGTCGCAGGCCCAGCGGGCATCGTAGAAAAGCAGTGCCCGCACGGCTTCGTCCGCGGTGACGCCCTGGGTGCCGAGCATGTCGATCTGCTCCCGGTACGCGGTGCCGTCGCGCACTTCGCGCCCCAGCTCGCGCAGGGACAGTACGGCTCCGGTGACATGTGCATCTGTCATCCGCCGGCTCAGGGTTCCGTCCGCGAGAGACCGGCGGCTCGCACCGTCCAGCCAGACGGACACTCCCTCATTGACCAGATCCGTCAGCATGGTGCTCCTACGAGGCGTCTCTTCTTCTCGCACTGCTCGCTCGCTGTTCCTTTGGTTGGGTAGGAGCGGACTGTTCCCCCTCGTCCGTCCCGGGGTCCGGAAACGCCCACGCGCCTGTGGTCATCGCCGACTGGTCCCAGTGGACGGTGCGGCCGCATACGAACGTGACGTACGTCCCACACCCCGCGGCAGAAAGGAGGATGGCGGCCTCCGCGATCACGGTGACAGCTCCAGATACGGGGCGAGCCGGGCACCCACCTGGCCGCCGTACGTGTCAGCGATGCGCGTCAGCAGGTCCGTCGGCGAAACGGTGTACTGCTGCGAACCCACGGTTTCCAACGCCCTGGTGGCCATGGCGCAGCCCAGCGGGATCGCCACGTCGACCGCGAGCCCCCAGCTCGTACCGGCGAGGAAGCCGGCTCTGAAGGCGTCGCCGACCCCGGTGGGGTCCGCAACGGCCGCCGACGGCATGGCGGGGAAGGACTCCTCCGTACCGTCGGCGGTCGCGAGGGTGACTCCGTCGGCGCCCCGCGTGGTGATCCACGCACCCACCCGGGAGAGAATCTCTTCCCGCGTCCAGCCGCTGAGTTCCGATAGGAGCGCGGCTTCGTAGTCGTTGGTGAACAACCACAGCGCGCCGGTGACGAGCAGTCGCACCTCGTCGCGGGTCAGCCGGGCGAGCTGCTGAGAGGGATCGGCCGCGAAGGGCACGCCCAACTCCTCGCACTGCCGCGTATGCCGGATCATGGCTTCAGGAGTGTTGGGGGCGACCAGCACAAGATCCACCCCACCCGTCCGCCCGGAGATGACGGAGAGATCGATCTGCGCAGCCTCTGCCATCGCCCCGGCGTAGAAAGAGGCGATCTGATTCTGGTCCTGATCAGTGGTGCACATGAAGCGCGCGGTCCGCGACCGGCTGGACACCCGCACGTGCTCGGTGTCGACACCGTGTTCCTTGAGCCAGATCCGATACTCGTCGAAGTCCGGTCCGACCGCACCGACCAGATACGGGGTCAGCCCCAGCAGGCCGAGCCCGAAAGCGATGTTCGCGGCGACTCCACCACGCCGGACCTCCAGGTCGTCGACGAGGAAGGAGAGGGAAATGTGGGAGAGCTGATCGGGTATCAGCTGGTCGGCGAACCTTCCGGGGAAGGTCGCCAGATGGTCGGTGGCAATGGAACCGGTGATGGCAAGACGCACGAACTCCCCCAGGAGTCACTCTCGGCGGTCGACGACGGCCGCTCCGCTGTTCTGCAGCGGCAGAGGCCGGCTTTTCAGGCGCACCCGGCGGTGACACCAGTGCGGATACCGGACATCTCATGCCCGGCGAGGTCGGTCGGTCCCCTTCCCGCCGGAAGGCCGGCGACCCCTGACCCATGAGCTCCGTGAGGTCAGTGGCCTACGGCGAGGGCATGTCGTGGACTCCTTGCATCGAGCACGTCGAGGATGTTGCGATGGATTTCGAAGGCCGCCGAGGAGCGGTTGAGCGTGATGTAGTGCAGTCCGGGGGCGCCTTCGGCCAACAGGCGGCGCCCCATGGTGGTCGCGTGGTCGACGCCGACGCGGTACGAGGCGTCCCGGTCTCCGCGGACGGCTTCGAGTCGGTCTCGGGGATGATCGGGACGTCACAGCCCGCTGCGGCCACCCGGTCGCGCAACCTCAGATAGTCCTCGACATCGAAGAACATTTGTGTGATCGCATAGTCCGCGCCCGCCCGGCACTTGGCCACAAAGTGCCGGATCTCGCTGTCCCAGTCGGCCGAGCGCGGGTGCCGTTCGGGGAAGGCGGCGACGCCGACACTGAACTCGCCCAGCGAGCATACGAGTTCGACAAGCTCGTACGCATAGGTCAGCCCCTGCGGGTGCGGGGCCCACGCGCCTGTGGGGTCGCCCGGCGGATCACCGCGCAGCACAAGGATGTCCCGGATACCGGCGTCGGCGTACTGCCCGATGATCCGGCGCAGTTCGGCCACAGAGTGCCCGACCGCGGTGAGGTGGGCGACCGGACGGAGTGTCGTCTCGGCCGCGATGCGCCGAGTGGCCTCGACCGTACGGTCCCGGGAGGAGCCGCCGGCGCCGTAGGTGACCGAGATGAACGAGGGGGACAGTGCCTCGGCCCGGCGGATCACCTCCCAGAGCGCGCGATCTCCCGACTCGGTCTTCGCCGGAAAGAATTCGAAGGAGAAGGAGCCCGTGTGACTGCCGGTGGCAAAGGGCAAGGTGTCCTCGGCCTCGGTACGCCTTCCGTGGTGCTCCAGCACGGCTCACCGCCCCGTGGCCGTGCGGAGGGCGTCGACGCGGTCGGTGCGCTCCCAGGTGAAGTCCGGTAGTTCGCGGCCGAAGTGGCCGTATGCGGCGGTCTGGCCATAGATCGGGCGGAGCAGGTCGAGATCGCGGATGATCGCGGCGGGGCGGAGATCGAAGACTTCGGCAACGGCCTTCTCGATGGCGGCGGTCGGCACCGTGGCGGTGCCGAAGGTCTCGATGAACAGACCGACCGGCTCGGCCTTGCCGATCGCGTACGCGACCTGCACCTCACAACGTGCCGCGAGGCCCGCGGCCACCACGTGCTTGGCGACCCAGCGCATCGCGTACGCGGCCGAGCGGTCGACTTTCGACGGGTCCTTGCCCGAGAAGGCACCGCCGCCGTGGCGGGCCATGCCACCGTACGTGTCGATGATGATCTTGCG
The DNA here is from genome assembly GCF_050936555.1 of Streptomyces sp. CA-135486. NCBI lineage: Bacteria > Bacillati > Actinomycetota > Actinomycetes > Kitasatosporales > Streptomycetaceae > Streptomyces > Streptomyces sp. CA-135486. The sequence continues at coordinate 2,440,545 of NZ_JBNJMM010000002.1, read as the reverse complement.
GCCGGTCAGGCCCGCGTCCCCCATCGGGCCGCCGATCTCGAAGCGTCCGGTCGGGTTCACCAGGAGGCGGTAGCCGTCCGTCTCCAGGTCGACGCCCTCCTCCGCCAGCTCCTTGAGCACCGCCTCGACCACGAACTGCCGAAGGTCCGGAGTCAGCAGCCCTTCCAAGTCAATGCCCGGCGCGTGCTGCGAGGAGACCACGACCGTGTCGAGCCGGACCGCCCTGCTGCCCAGGTACTCGACGGTGACCTGAGTCTTGCCGTCAGGACGAAGGTAAGGGAGCGTGCCGTCCTTGCGTACCTGAGTCATCCGGCTGGAGAGGCGGTGGGCCAGGTGGATGGGCAACGGCATCAGCTCGGGCGTCTCTTCACAGGCGTACCCGAACATCAGCCCCTGGTCACCGGCTCCCTGCACGTCCAGCAGGTCGCCCTCATCACCGGCGGTGCCGCCCGCCACGCGCTTCTCGTACGAGGTTTCGGCGCCCTGTGCGATGTCCGGGGACTGCGCGCCAATGGACACCGAGACGCCGCACGAGGCGCCGTCGAAGCCCTTCTTGGACGAGTCGTATCCAATTTCCAGGATCTTGCTGCGGACGAGCGTGGGGATGTCGGCCCACGCCTTGGTGGTCACTTCGCCGGCGACGTGCACGAGGCCGGTGGTGATCAGCGTCTCGACGGCCACTCGGGAGGAGGGGTCCTCCGTGAGGAGCGCGTCGAGGATCGTGTCGCTGATCTGGTCAGCGATCTTGTCGGGGTGCCCCTCGGTCACGGACTCCGAGGTGAACAGGCGGCGGGACATGGAACTCCTCATCACAGTTGTTCAGGGGGTGCCAGCGGGTGCTACGGGATTGAGGGGCGCCCGGGCGGCTGACCTGCGCCAGTTCCAGACCTCTGGTCCCCCTGGCCCAGGCGACCGACACCAGCCGGAGAGAATGCGCAGCCGACAGCATGACCGCGCCCCGTTATCGGCTAGTCATGAGACCCAGCGAAAGGCTCATTCTGTCCGGCGCGGAGACATCAAGTTCCGTGCTTTCGGTCAGTACGGCCGTTTGCAGCCGCCTGACCCGATGGGACGGTTCGATGCCGAGTTCGTCGGTCAGTTTCTTGTGGAGCCGGCGGTACGCCTCGAGGGACTCCGCCGTACGGCCCGACCGGTAGAGCGCGATCATGTATTGAGCATGCAGATTCTCGTGCACCGGATGCCGGGATACGAGGGTGCTCAGTTCAGAGAGCAGCTGATGGTGCATACCCAGTCGCAATTCGGCATCGATGCACTGCTCCAGTGCAGTCATCCGAAGATCTTCTATACCCGTGACATACGCCTGGATGCATGGGCCCTGCTGCACGTCCAGCAGGGTGCGCCCACGCCAGAGGCCGAGCGCCGAGCGAAGCGCCGCAGAAACGAGAGGGTCGTCCTTGCGTGATTGCGCTCGCCGGAAGTCCGCCAAGTACTGGTCGAGGGAATGAAGATCGAGGGCTCCGTCCTCGACGCGTAGCGAATAGCCCTGGTGATGCGTCGCCAGAATGCGCTTGCTCTCGTCCGCCGTCCTTCCGGAAGAGCCACCGCCCAGAGCCTGCCGAATCTGGAACACCCGGGTGTGCACGCTCTGCACGGCGCTGCGTGGTGCGGCTTCGCCCCACAGCTCCTGGACACAGGCGTCCAGCGTCACCAGGGAGTTCGCACTGAGCAGCAGGAGAGCCAGGAGCTGACGCGTCTTGGGAGCGGACGGCAGCAGGGAATCACTTCCCTCCGTCAAGGACAGCGGGCCAAGGACTCCGAACTTCATTGAACTCCCTCTCGCACGGACACCTGATCAAGAATCCGACAACAAAGGTGATCGAAATAGGCAGGGATGGCAATGCCTGAGACTTGGGTGATCAGCATGCGCCCCCGAGAAGAAGCTAGCTACACCCCAATGACAGGACAAGGCAATGCCCGTGACTCTGTCATCCGTGCCCGAATTGAACACCTTTGCCCCCTCTCTTGGTTGCTAAGGTATCGAGCGATGAGCCAATCGATAGAATGCTTTGCTTTGCTGGGGACGTCCCGCCGCAGAGGGTGTCGGAAGCCTACTGCGGGGCATTCGCGAAGCAATGAAAGGGTTCCCCGTGACGAAACGTCTGGTTATATTTGACTGCGACGGGGTCCTTGTCGACAGTGAGACACTGAGCTCGCAAGTCATGCGAGAAATGGCAGGCGCAGCGGGACTCGACTTCTCTTCGGAGCAGGCGCTCGAATTCATACGGGGCCGAAAGGTCGCAGAGTGGGTCGGACAGCTTGAGGCGCGGCTGGGCCGGGCACTGCCGGCCAGTTTCATCCCGCAGTTCCGCAGCAGGTCCGCGGATCTATTCGCCACCGAACTGCGACCCGTTCCCCATGTGCGGCAGGTCGTCGAGGACCTTGGGCTGCCCTTCTGTACGGCGTCCAGCGCGCCGCGCGAGAAGATCCTCAACACCCTGAGCCTGACTGGTCTGTTGCCATATTTCCAGGACCGCATTTACAGCGCGTACGAGGTCGGCGCATGGAAGCCGGACCCCGGACTGTTCCTGCACGCAGCGGCCGATCTCGGAGTGCCCGCCGCGCACTGCGCAGTCGTCGAGGACAGCCTCGTCGGTGTCCGGGCGGGCCTCGCGGCCGGCATGTCGGTGTTCGCCTACGCACCGCAGGAGAGCGGGACGGCAGCGGACCTGATGGCCGAAGGAGCGATCGCCTTCGACTCGATGAAGGAACTTCCCCGCTTGCTGGACGGGTGGAACACCTGGAATCCGGCCGTACGCGCGACCCAGTGACGACTGCCTGGCCCTCCGGAGACACCGAGTTGGAAAGGGATGAATCGCATGCCGAGTGTTCTTGAAGAGCTTCAGCACGCCGGTAAGTCGGCGGAGATCTGGTGGGATTCCTCGCCGCTCGACTTTCCCCGGTGGTGCGATCACCATCTGGCCACCGCACCCGACAAGGACACCAGGGAACGCTGGCAGGAGCAGCTCAACCGCTTTCTGTGTCCGGCGACGCCCGAACGTTCCCTGGTACGTGGCATCACGACCAATCCCTCCCTGGTCGCGCAGAGTGTCCTGGCGTCCCCGGAGAGCTGGCGCAATGACATCCAGGAGCTCATCCGCTATCAGCTGACCCCTGATGTGGAAAGCACCTTCTCGCTCGTCTACGAGGAGGCGCTGCGCCGCGCGGCGCGCGAGATGCTGCCGATGTGGGAGGCAAGCGACGGCAAGTTCGGCTGGGTCTCCGGACAGCTCGATCCGCGCCACATGCTCAATGCCGACCTCATGCTGGAACAGGCACTGCGCATCGCCCGAATATCCCCCAATCTCATGGTGAAGGTGCCCGGCACCAAGCAGGGGTACGAGGTCGTACGGCAGCTGGTGGCCCGCGGAATCTCCATCAACTCCACGCTCTCCTATACGGTTCCGCAGTTCGCGGCCTGTGCCGAGGCAGTGGAATCCGGGCTGAAGCGGGCGCACGACCAGGGAATCGACACCGGACGGTGGCGCGCGGTCTTCACGCACATGATCGGGCGCTTCGGGGCAAACAACGACCTCCGCTACGAAGCGGCGATCCGCGAGATCGAACTCTCCCAGACCGATCTGCGCTGGGCCGAAGTCGCCATTCTCAAGCGCATCCACACGCTCATCCAGGAGAACGACCACCCCATCAAGCCGTTGCTCTCCAGCCTCGAGGTCGACGACCCGGACCAGGGCAGCAGCACGCTGAGCATGCATCTGGAACAGAGCGCGGGCGGCGCGGTCGCCTATACCTGCAAGCCCCAGTTCATCGCCGACGTGATGCGCCGCGAGCATGAACTGCCGTCCTTCGACACGCGGGCCATCGAGCAGGAAGTTCCGGCGAACGTCCTGGAGAAACTGATGTGGCTTCCGTCGTTCCATCGCGCGTACGACCCGGCCGGCATGCATCCCGAGGAATTCGCCCACTACGGCTCATTCATCTCGACGTACGCCGAAGTCATGGCGAATACCCGGAAGTTGATCGACTTCGTCGCGCATCAGTTCCAGACCATCACCACCTCCGCGCAGCCCCTGCTGCTGACCTGAGCCGTCCACAGGCTGACATTCCCCCCATCATCGAGGAGGTGCCGAATGCAACAGTCCATTGCGCTCTGGAGCCATCCCAGGTCGATGTCGACCGCACTGGAGCGCTCGTTCATCGAGCGGGGCGACTTCAAGGTATTCCATGAAGCCTTCGCCTACGTCTTCTTCATGCACGAAGAGCGTGCCGCCATTCCACACAAGAACCCGGATCCGGATCATCCGCTGACCTATCTCGAGGTCAAGGAGATGATGGAGGCCGCGCGGCTCGAACGCCCGGTGTTCCACAAGGACTTCCCGTACCACTGTCTCGACCATCTGTTGAAGGACCCCACATACCTGCTCGGCCAGGTCAATACCTTCCTGATCCGTGATCCCGAGGAAGCCGTCCTCTCCCACGCCACCGTGCACCCTGAGCTCACCCGCGAGGTACTCGGGTACGAACAGCTGGCCAAGGCCTTCGACCTCGTGCGGGAGTTGACGGGCACCGCGCCGGTGGTCGTCAACGCAGCGGATCTCGCGGCCCGTCCCGAGGCCACCATCGCCGCCTACTGCGAAGCAGTCGGGATCCCCTTCCTCCCTGAAGCGCTGAAGTGGTCCGCGGGCGAGCAGCCCGAATGGACCACATGGAGCGGCTGGCACACGGACGTGGCGGCCAGCAGCGGCTTCAGCACGCCGCAGCGCGAATACCGCTTCACATACGAGACACGGCCAGCTCTGCGCGAGTTCGAGCGCTACTGCCGCCCCTTCTACGAGCACCTGGACCGGTACCGGCTGCGGCCGGCAGAGGAGGCATCCACATGAGCGTGACCACTGTCATCGTCACCGGCGGAGCCAGCGGTGTCGGCCGGGCCCTGGTTGGCCGGCTGCTGAACGCCGGCAAGACCGTCATCACCTGTGACATCGACGAACCGGGCTTGAAGTCGCTTGCCGAGGAACATCGCGGCCGGGCGCTGGAGACCCATGTCAGCGATGTCGCTTCGCACCAGGACTGCGATGCCTTCATGGACCGGGTCCTTGCCGCGCACCCGGAAGTGGACGGCCTGGTCAACAATGCCGGTCTGTACCTCGGGCAGCCGGTCTGGGAGTACGACGACGCCACGATCGAGCGGGTCATCGCCGTGAACGTCAAGGGTCCGGTGTGGCTGTCCCGCCGTTTCGCGGACCATCTGCTGCCGGCCAAGCGGCGCGGCGCCATCGTGAACCTGGCGTCGGTCGCGGGCGAGGTCGGCAGTTCGGACGCGCTGTATGGCACGGTCAAGGCCGGTGTCATCGGTCTCACGAAGTCCAACGCCATGAACTTCGCCCCCTACATCAGGGTCAACGTGGTTTCACCGGGCCTCATCGTGAATACGGCCATCGCGGACCGGATCCCGGACTACCGCTATGCCGAGTACAAGCGCCAGGAGCAGCTCGACGGCGACATCCTCCCCGAGTACGTGGCTGATGTGTGCGCCTACCTGCTCAGCGACGAGTCCCGGACGCTGACCGGCGCCTTGCTGCGCGCCGACAACGGCTCCTACCCGCGCTGAGTCTCCTCTCCGTACGTCCTGGAGGTAAAACCTTGACTTCCTCAACCGACGGTTCCGGCAAGCCGCTCATCATGCTGGTGGGCATGGGCGACCTGAGCGCCAAGGTGCTCAACATGCTCCTGAGCGACCCGGCGACCAACCGGGTCGTGCTGGCCGGCCGTGACACCGAGACCATCCGCAGGCGCGGCAATCTGGCGCTTTTCACCTCCACCAATCTCGGCGAACACGGCACCGTCAAAACGGTCCATGTCGACCTCCGTGATGTCGACGCCACGGCGGAGACCCTCGCCAGGGTCCGGCCCGACATCATCTTCATGGGCGGATCGCTCCAGTCCTGGCGGATCATCACCGCCCTGCCCAAGGAGGTCTTCGAGGAGCTCGACGAGGCGCAGTTCGGGCCGTGGCTGCCGATGCACCTGACGCTCAATCATCTGTTGATGCAGGCGGTACGGGATGCGGGCATCGACGCCAAGGTCGTCAACGCCGCGTTCCCCGACGCGGTCGGCCCGGTCCTCGGCAAGGTCGGCCTGGCGCCGACGATCGGTGCGGGCAACGTCGCCAACATCGTCCCCGCGCTCACCCTGGGCGCCGCACACCTGCTGAACACGCACCCTTCGATGGTGGAGCTCCGGCTCACCGCCCAGCACTACTTCAGTCACTACGTACCGCGCTTCGGCGACGCCGGGCAGGGTGCGTACCACCTCGCGGTGACGGTGGCGGGCCAGCCCGGGACTGCGGAGGTTCACCACGGCGCGCTCTTCGCCCAACTCGACAACCGGCTCAAGCGGCTCGGCGGCATCGACGGTCAGCTGCTGACCGCCTCCTCCGCCGTACGGGTGCTGAAGGGCCTGGCGACCGACAGCGGGGTGCTCGCCCACGCCCCCGCACCGGACGGCCTGCCCGGCGGCTATCCGGTCCGGGTCCACCGAGGCGGCGGCACGCTCGACCTGCCCGACGGCCTCGGACAGGACAAGGCGATCCGCATCAACGAGGAGTGCCAGCGCGCCGACGGCATCGACCGCATCGACGACGACGGAACGGTGCACTTCACCGAGCCGGAGATGGCGGTCATGAAGCGACTGCTCGGCTACGAGTGCCTGAGCATGAAACTCGGCGATGCCTCTGAATGGGCCGATGAACTTGCCCTGAAGTACCGGGCGTTCGCAGCGAAGTTCAGCTGATCCGAACACCGACCGGGGCACTGGGCCCTCGGACGGCCACCCGTCCCACGCCCGTATGTCTGCGGAGACTCACACCGCCAGAGAGAGCCGGAGGATCACAATGACCACACCCGCAACCCGGGTCGCAGGCACAGTTCCCGTCGCGGAAGCGGCCGTTCCGGACGACTTCGAGGGCCAGTACGTACGTACTCTCGTCGACCGCTGGGACGAGCTGATCGACTGGGACCGCCGCAAAGCGAGTGAGCAGAACTTCTTCGTGGAGCTCCTGAACGGGGCCGAGGCCCGCCGTGTGCTCGACGTCGCGGCGGGTACCGGCTACCACTCAGTCGCTCTGGCACAGCAGGGCTTCGAGGTCACCGCGACGGACGGCAGCGCGGAGATGATCGAACAGACTCGGCGGAACGCCGAGCGGCGCGGACAGTCCTTCCGCGTCCTCCAGGCCGATTGGCGCAGTCTGCGAGAGCACATCGACGGGCGTTACGACGCGATCGTCTGCCTGGGCAGTTCGTTCCCGCACCTGTTCCAGGAGGCCGACCGGCGTGCCGTGCTCTCGGAGTTCTACGAGGCGCTGAATCCCGGCGGCATTCTCATCGTCGACCACCGGAATTTTGACGCGATCCGCCGGCACCGGTACCAGAGCACCGGCAACTACTACTACTGCGGGACCGGGGCAACAGTGACCGTCGCACATGTCGCTGAGCAACTGTGCCGCTTTCAGTACGACTTCCCGGACGGCAGCACACACCACCTGGAGGTCTACCCCATTCTCTCGGACGAGCTGTCGTCACTGCTCATCGACGCCGGATTCGACACCATCCAGAACTTCGGTGACTTCCAGGAGAGTTTCGACATCGACGAGGTGGACTTCGTCATCCACGTCGCCCGGAAGCCGTGAGCCACGAGTCATGAAGCCGTCAGAAAGGCCCACAACGGTGGTGAGTAAAGTGAACACCGACGACAACCGTCCCAAGGTAGTCGCCGGATTCGTCGCGACCGTACTGCTGACCAGTTTTGTAGCGGCGACCTACGGATTCGGCTTCTATCTCTTCGCGCAGCTCGTCACCGATATGCGCAAAGACCTCGGCTTCGACTACACGGTGGTCGGGACGATCACCGCGGCCGGGCAGCTCGGCTTCCTGCTGTTCGCCCTGCTCGGCACCTGGCTGTCGACGCGGATCGGCGGCGGCCAGGTCGTCATCGGCTCGGTGGCGCTGTGCGGACTCTGCCTCGTGCTGCTGCCGGTGAGCAACAGCATCCTCTTCATCGGGATCCTATTGACGATCATGGGAGGCACAGCGGCCTCCGTGTACGTGCCGCTGGTCGAAATCGTCGGCCGGGTCATCGACTACCGGCACCGCGGCAAGGTGCTGGGACTGGTGTCCAGCGGAACCAGCTACGGCGTCTTCGTCAACAGCCTCCTGGTCCCCAGCTTCGTCCAGAACGACAACTGGCGGGGGCTGTGGTACGCGGTCGGGTTCGGAACGCTGATGGTGACCGCGGTGGCCACCTTCACCTTCCACCGACTCGGGCTCTTCCGCAGCGAGAACGAGAGCACACCCGACACCGCGGACCCCGGCACCACGGACAACGAAGGCATGCCGCACAACACCAGTGCCCGCGCCGGCTGGCGCATGGTGCTGGTGCGCTGGGTGGTCATCGTCTGGACGATGAAGTTCCTGAACGGGTTCGCCTGTATGCCGTTCCAGAACTACCTCTCCCCTTATCTGCGCGAGGGCCTGGGATTTGACATCGACTTCGCGGCCCAGGTCTGGGGTGCCATCGGCGTCATCGGAATGTTCGCCGGATTCGCGGTCGGCTGGCTCTCCGACCGGATCGGCGTACGCGCCTCACTGGTGATGTGCTACGCACTCTTCTTCATCTCCGCCGTGCTCCTGGTGGTTGCCCCCATCGGATTCCTCCCGATGGTCTCCGGTGTTCTCTTCGCGCTCGCCTTCTACCCGATTTACGGGCTTGTGCCGGCGTACGTATCAAAGTCGGCGTCGGGCGCCGCCGCGACGGTCATCTTCGGTGTCACCAATGTGACCCAGGGAATCGGCGGAATCGTCGGAAACTACACGGCGGGATTCCTGAAGAACATCACCGGCGATTTCATGTGGTACTACCTCGTGGTCGCAGTGACCGCCGTGATTCTCGGTGCCCTGACCCTCCAGCTGCCCCGCGAGGGATCGGCGGAGAGCGCCATCGGAAGGAAACCCACGGCACCCGAAATCGGCAAGGAAGCCGCACAATCCGTCGGCTGACACCCACGGGCGCACAACCGCGATCGACGCGGCCACAATCGGAAAGGACCGGATGAAACAGCAAGGAATATGCACCTGCTGGCCAGGTGCGACGGTGTGGCTGACCGGTTTGCCCAGCGCGGGCAAGACCACCCTTGCCTACGAACTGGCCGAGAGGCTGCGTGCCGACGGACATCGGGTCGAGGTACTGGACGGCGACGAGATCCGGTCGTTCCTCTCCGCGGGTCTGGGCTTCGGTCGCGCGGACCGGGACGCCAACGTCCAGCGCATCGGCCTGGTGGCGGAGGTATTGGCACGCAACGGCGTCACCACCCTTGTGCCGGTGATCGCGCCGTACGCCGACAGCCGGGAAGCGGTGCGCAAGCGCCACGAAAGCAGTGGCACTCCCTACCTGGAGGTACATGTCGCCACGCCGGTCGAGGTGTGCTCCGAACGCGACGTGAAGGGGCTGTACGCCCGGCAGGCGTCGGGGGAGATCACCGGTCTGACCGGAGTGGACGACCCGTACGAGGAGCCGGAGGTCCCAGACCTGCGGATCGAGGCACACACCCAGAGCGTGCAGGAATCCGCAGCGGTACTGCACGTGTTGCTGACGGAAAGGGGACTGGCATGACGACGGCAGCTGCCACCACCGGTTCGGCCCCGGAACAGGGGGGCGGCCCGCGGCAGAAGGGCGCTCGGAACCAGACCGACGACTCTCCCCGCGCCCTGAGCCACCTGGACTCGCTGGAGTCCGAGGCCGTGCACATCTTCCGCGAAGTGGCGGGTGAGTTCGAGCGGCCGGTGATCCTGTTCTCCGGCGGCAAAGACTCGATCGTCATGCTGCACCTGGCGCTGAAGGCGTTCGTTCCCGCCCCCATTCCCTTCTCCTTGCTGCACGTGGACACGGGGCACAACTTCCCCGAGGTCCTGGAGTACCGGGACCGGACCGTCGAGCGGCACGGTCTGCGGCTGCACGTCGCCTCCGTGCAGGACTACATCGACCGGGGTGTGCTGCGTGAGCGGCCCGACGGGACCCGCAATCCGCTGCAGACTGTGCCGCTGACCGAGAAGATCCAAGCCGAGCGCTTCGACGCGGTGTTCGGCGGCGGGCGGCGCGACGAGGAGAAGGCGCGCGCCAAGGAGCGGGTGTTCAGCCTTCGGGACGAGTTCTCGCAGTGGGACCCCCGCCGCCAGCGACCCGAGCTGTGGCAGCTCTACAACGGGCGGCATTCGCCCGGCGAGCACGTCCGCGTCTTCCCGCTGTCCAACTGGACCGAACTGGACGTGTGGCAGTACATCGCCCGCGAGGAGATCGAACTCCCGGAGATCTACTTCGCACACGAGCGCGAGGTGTTCGCCCGGGGCGGCATGTGGCTGACGGTCGGTGAGTGGGGCGGGCCGAAGGAGTCGGAGACCATCGAGACCCGGCTGATCCGCTATCGCACGGTCGGCGACATGTCGTGCACCGGCGCCGTCGACTCGGACGCTGTGACGCTGGACGCCGTGATCGCCGAGATCGCCGCCTCCCGGCTCACTGAGCGGGGTGCGACCCGTGCCGACGACAAACTGTCCGAGGCCGCGATGGAAGACCGCAAGCGCGAGGGGTACTTCTAGAGATGGCAATCGACACACTGCGCTTCGCCACCGCCGGTTCCGTGGACGACGGCAAGTCCACGCTCGTCGGCCGGCTGTTGTTCGACTCCAAGTCCGTACTGGCCGACCAGCTGGAGGCCGTCGAGCACGCCTCCCGCAACCGCGGCCAGGGAGCCCCCGACCTGGCGCTGCTGACCGACGGCCTGCGGGCCGAGCGCGAGCAGGGCATCACCATCGACGTCGCCTACCGCTACTTCGCCACTCCCCGGCGCCGGTTCATCCTGGCCGACACCCCCGGGCACGTGCAGTACACGCGCAACATGGTGACCGGGGCGTCGACGGCCGAGCTGGCCGTCGTGCTGGTCGACGCCCGCAACGGGGTCGTCGAGCAGACCCGCCGCCATGCCGCCGTCGCCGCCCTGCTCCGCGTCCCGCACGTCGTCCTCGCCGTCAACAAGATGGACCTCGTGGAGTACGCGGAACCCGTCTTCGCCGCCATCGCGAAGGAATTCACCGCGTACGCCAACGAGTTGCGCGTCCCGGAGATCACCTCCATCCCGGTCTCCGCGCTCGCCGGCGACAACGTGGTGGAGCCCTCCCGGAACATGGACTGGTACGGCGGACCGACTGTCCTGGAGCACCTGGAATCCGTATCCGTCGGCCACCGTCCGGACGACGAACCCGCGCGGATCCCGGTGCAGTACGTCATCCGGCCCCAGACCGCTGAGCACCGTGACTACCGGGGCTACGCCGGGCAGATCGCCTCCGGCACATTGCACGTCGGTGACCCGGTGACCGTACTGCCCTCGGGCCGCACCACCACCGTCGAGGCAATCGACATGCTCGGCAAGGCCGTGGACACCGCCTGGGCGCCGCAGTCGGTGACCGTACGAATCTGCGACGGCATCGACATCTCGCGCGGCGACCTGATCGCCCACGCCCACTCGGCGCCCGCGGTCACCCGGGAGGTCAGTGCCATCGTCTGCCATGTCGCGGACCGTCCGCTCACCGTCGGCCAACGGGTGCTGCTCAAGCACACCACCCGTACCGTCAAGGCGATCGTCGAGGAGATACCCTCGCGGCTCACCCTGGAAGACCTCTCCCAGCACGCGGACCCGGGGCAGCTGACGGCCAATGACATCGGCCGGGTACTGGTCCGTACCGCCGAGCCGCTCGCGCTCGACACGTACGCCGAGTCCCGCCGTACCGGGTCCTTCCTGCTCATCGACCCAATCGACGGCACCACGCTCGCGGCCGGCATGGCCGACGGCGTCGGGTGAGCCATGAGTGAGGGGACTCTCCGTGTCGTGGTCGTCGGGGCGGGCGCGGCGGGCACGCTCGTCTCGGCCCGGCTACTTGACTCCGCCGTCCGTGCCGGGCGTGGTGTGGCGGTCGACCTGGTCGATCCCGCGCCGGAGACAGGGCGGGGTCTCGCCTATGCCACGTCTGACCCTCGGCACCTGCTGAACGTTACGGCCGGGCGGATGAGCGCGCTGCCGCACGACGGAGGCGATTTCGTCCGCTGGCTCTCCGCGCGGGAAGCCCGCCCGGTCGACCCGGGCGAGTACGTTCCACGCGCGAGGTACGGCTCGTATCTGGCTGATGCGCTGAACCGTTCCGAGGCGGCCGGTGGCAGTATCGCGACCGTCCGACGACGGCATGACCTTGTCGTCGCGATCGAGCGCGAGCCGTCGGCGGGCACCAACAACGGCGTCCGTCTCCAACTGCGCGGGGGCGGGGCCCTCGACGCGGACGCCGTGGTCCTGGCACTGGGGAACCTCGCCCCCAGCGGCGAATGGATCCCGGCCGGTCTCCGGGAGTCGCCCCACTTCGTCGCCGATCCCTGGCGGCCGGGGGCGCTCTCGAACGCACCGACCGACCGCGATGTGCTGCTCGTGGGTACCGGCCTGACCATGTGTGACATCGCCCGTACGCTGGTTGTTCCCGGCCGCACGGTGCACGCCGTCTCCCGGCGTGGTCTGCTGCCGCTCCCTCATGCCGCCGTCCCGCCGTCGAGAACGACGTTCCAGCTTGGCCCGGTGACCGGACCGCTCGACCTCGCGCAGCTGAAGCGCAGGTTGCGACACCATGCCGCGCTGTACCAGCGGCATTACGGGGACTGGCGCCCCGCCGTCGACGAGCTGCGGCCGCACATCTCCCAGGTGTGGCAGCAGCTCTCCTTCGCGGACCGGGAGCGCTTCCTCACCGGTGAGCTGCGGAACTGGGAGGTGCACCGGCACCGGCTGCCGCCGGCGACCGACCGGGCGCTGGCGGACGCCCAGCGGGCCGGACTGCTGACCGTCCAGGCGGCTGAAGTGGTCAAGGCACGGACGAGCGACGACGGCTGCGGGGTGTCCGTACAGCTGTCCAACGGGTGGTCGGCAACGGTCGGTGCCCTCATCAACTGCACAGGAACCGAGAGCCGGATACAGGAGCTGGCCGATCCACTCGTCCGTTGCCTGCTCGACCTGGGGATCGCCGTACCCGGACCGCACGGCCTCGGCTTCGACACTGCAACCGACGGGAAGCTGACCGCAGCTGGCGCCCGCACCGCGGCGCCTGTGTGGACGCTCGGCCAGTTGCGACGCGGAAACCTGTGGGAGACCACCGCCATTCCGGAGATCCGCGTCCAGGCGGCGGAACTGGCAGCCCGGATCCTGGGCCGCAAGACTGCGCCAGCGCTCGCCTGACGGACGCGGCCAAGGGTCGGGGCCGGGGCCGGGGCCGGGGAGAGCTTGGTCATGCGCTGCTCCCCATGTCGGACCAACCAGGTGCTGCGACGGTTCCCGTACGCCGGGAGCCGCTGCAGCGCACCAGCACATGCACGAGCTCCGCGTCCGGGGGGAACTGGCAACGGCCAGCACGCGGCCCGAGGCCGCAACTCGCGCTCCGCGACTGTTCAGTGCTGCGACCTACCCTCTGCTTTCACTGCACACTGCTGGGGGATTTGATGGCGGAGTTGCCAACGGCGCCGAGGACTAGGCGGATGACGTTGCGGGGTACTGGCGCCTGCGCGTCCCGGAACCACTACGCGACTTCGAGATAGCTGCCCGCATACCCCCGGGCCACGACCCTGCCGAGTACCTGCTCGATCGGTGGCTGGGTGAGTTGCGGATCTACCGTGAGATACCTCCCGCCGCCTCCGAGTGGACCCTGCGACATTTGTTCCTGCGCACCTCCTTGCACCCGGTCACGGAGCTGCGCGTCACGGGAGGCCCGGGTGACAAGGGCGCCGACGTTGTAGCGAAGACCTACGTCGACGGAGTCGGGCCACACAAGTACGTCATCCAGGCGAAGCGGTACGGCGCCAAGAGGACTGCCGGCTTCCAAGACGTGTCGCAGTTCGCCGGCACCTGCGCGACCCGCGCCGCTGGGGAGAATCTGGGGAGAATGAAGCCGCCTGGGGAGCGCGTGGGGAGAATCGGCTGCGTAACACGGTATGACACTGAAAGGCCGTGAAAGACGCTCCACCGCAGGTCAGAGGCCGAAGAATGCGCGTTTCCGCAGGTCAGAGCCGCTCGGCGGATGGAATCAAGAAGATCTCCTCGTGGGCCGCCATCCTCTTTGCACCCACACTCGTAGGAACCATCTACGGCATGAACTTCGAAGACATGCCCGAACTCAAGTGGGCAGGCGGCTACCCCTTGGCAATCCTGCTGATGGCAGTGGTCTGCGTGAGCCTTTACGTCATCTTCAAGAAGCGCGACTGGCTGTAGACCGAAGAGCAGCACCGTTGATCAACTTAGCTCTTACGAACGTCTAGAAACGGCCTGCAGGGCCCCTGGGGAGAATCCGCAGCCCGCCCACGCTGGGTGTACTCCCTCGCTTTCCTCGGGTCCGAGGGAGAGACCGGTGTCGTCGCCCGCGACCTGGGCGACTTCCTGTGGCTACTGGCCGACGGCTTCGGCCCCTGGGAAGCCGCCACCTCGTACGAGCCCGACTGGAAGGCGCACCCCAATCCGGAGTTGGCATCCATCGCCGAAGGGTTCGCACCGAACCAGCGCCGGTCGGCGGCAGCCGTGATCGAGCTAGCGGCCCAGGAGTTCCCCGACTTCGACGACACCATCATGGAGCTCTGCCGCTGAACCCAGCGTCGCACCTGCACGACCGGCCGGAAGCACTGGACAAACCTCGATCGGACGCGAGTGATCACCGCCGAACTCACCGCTTCGGCACGGTCCCCACGGCAGGGGAATGGGGGCCGCTCATTCAAGTCACCACGCCCCTCTGTCGCGTTCGAGCATCGCTGTAGCCTCTGGCCATGAATCATGGGGAAGGCGAGGACGCGCTGGTTCTGGAGGCTCGCGAGATGCTGGCCACCGGACAGGGCGAGGAGGAGGTCTTCGCCGAACTGGCCGCGCGCACCGGTGAGTGGGACGCCTGCGCGTTGGCCCTATGTCTGGCCCTGGGAGTGCCCCGGCCGGACGCCGAAGTCCGGATCCGCGAGGTTCGGCCCCTCTTCGACGAGTTCGAGGTGGGAGAGGAAGACCTCGTCGCCCTGTTTCTCGCCTGCCGGCATGTGTTCGTCGTAGACCGGGTACTGGACGGTCGCGGTGAGCGGATCCGCAACCTGTTGTGGACTGCCGCCTGCGCCCGCGGAGGCTTTCCTGGCGGCATGATCCCCTGGTTTCGTACCGGGGAGCTCACGAAGATCCTCCTGCTCTTCGCGCAGACCCGGTTCCGGGACGGGCGGGGCTCACCTCCCGAGTTCTGGGCGGCCATGGTTACGGCCGGGGGCCGATGGCCGCGTACGAGCGCGCGCCGGCAAGCGCCGCCGAGGCGGCGACCAGCAGCACCGCCACGAACGGATGACGAACCCCGACCGCGGATCGGGCAGCACCCGCAACCGCTCCACCAGCGGCAATCCCGTCACGCTGCCCAGAGCGGGCGACTTGGTCAGGCAGACGGTGGCAGACTGGCGGCACATCGAAGCTCCGGCGGTTCAGGGCGACTTGGGAAGGTCACCCCGTTCAACCGGAGCTTCGTTGCATTCGTGACGGCCCGACCCGCACTTCTCGCACCACCGCGACCTGCGGACTCACGTGATCACCGGGACTTCGAAACGCCCCTGGGACTCATGGGGTGAGGAGTTCGCACTGCTTGATGACCAGCACTGTTCCGTCCTCGCTGAAGACCCGACATTCTCCCTTGACGGTGACGGTGACGCCCAGGGGGACGCTTCGCACAAGCCGGAATGATTCCTTGATTCGGTGGTCAAACGGCAGCACGAAGATGGCGAGCTGGGGGCCTCCGGGGACATCTGACACATCCACCACCGGCGTACCATATTGGCTTTCGCCCGTTCGGATTGAGATTCCCTCAAGGGTGAGGAATTTCCCATAGTAGGCACGCTCGGCGGCGGCGCGGTCCGCGGTGAATTCGTTGTGGAGGTCTCGAATTTTCATTGGTTGCCGCCTTCTCTAGTGTCGCGTGATCCTGCTGGTCTTATTCGAGTTGTCGTCGACTAGTGCTCCGCGCTTGAGATCTTCGCGGATCCCGCCGTGTCCGCGCACCCGCGCCGAGTACCAGACGCCGACGTCGCTCATCCAGATGCGGCAGCAACCGTGCGAACTTCTCCACCAGCGCCGCCTCGATCCCCTCCATCACACCGGGATCCTACGACCCAACCACTCTACAGAGCACCGAAGTTATTAATCGTCAGCTCCCTCCAATGCCCTGCGCCGGAATAAGGGCCCACAGGGTCACTGCCCGATGGTGTTGAGTTCGGCGATCGCCTCGTCGGGCAGTTGCAGGTCAGCCGCGGCGATGTTCTCCCGCAGGTGAGCGACGGAGGAGGTTCCGGGGATCAGCACCGTCGACGGCGAGCGCTGCAGCAGCCAGGCGAGCGCCACCTGCTGCTCGGAGGCGCCAAGGCGGCGGGCGACGTCGCGCAGGATCCGTGACCGCAGTGGGTGGAATCCGCCGCCAAGGGGGAAGAACGCGGCGTAGGCGATGCCCTCCTCGGCGCAGCGAGCGACGAGGTCGTCGTCTGCGCGGTCGACCAGGTTGTACCGGTTCTGCACGGTGACCACGGGGGCGATGGCCTGGGCCTGGGTGAGCTGGGCGTCGGTGATCCCGCTGAGGCCGAGGTGACGGATCAGGCCCTGCTCACGCAGGCCGGCCAAGGTGCCGAACGGCTCGGCGATGGAGGACCCGTCACCGTCGAATGCGGCCGTGCGCAGGTTGACCACGTCCAGGGTCTCCAGGCCGAGGTGCCGGAGATTCTCGTGGACCTGGGCCTTGAGGTCGGCGGGGTCCAGGGAGGTGATCCAGCCGCCGTTGGCGCTGCGGCGGACGCCCACCTTGGTGACGATGTGCAGACCGGCCGGGTAGGGGTGCAGGGCCTCCTTGATCAGTTCATTGACGATAGCCGGCCCGTAGAAGTCGCTGGTGTCGATGTGGGTGATGCCGAGCTCGACCGCTGCGCGCAGCACGGCGATCGCCTGAGTGCGATTCTTGGGCGGTCCGAAGACACCGCTACCGGTCAGCTGCATCGCGCCGTATCCCATCCGAGTGATGCTCAGGTCGTCGGCGAGGGTTAGCGTCTGCAGGGCGGGGTTACTCATCGGAAGGCCTCTCGGGTCTGTTCGCGGCATCGTTGCGGATCGCTCGGCGCGCCCATCGGGTAAGTTTCCATATTTGCGGCGGAGGCAGGGACGCGGTCGGGTGGCCAGGGGCGCGAGCCCCTGGCCACCCGACCGGTAGAAGACGAGCGGGCCTTGATTGTTCGTGAAATCTTCGAGTTTTTCACAAATAATCAATTTATTTACTCTGAGGTCGAGCCTCAGACCCCTCGTTCCTGCACGTCACCGCCGCTTCCTTGGCTGAACTCGACGGGAGTTCAGCCAGGGAACTCGCCGTGAGGTACGGCGAGCGCCGCACCCGATGCATTCACGGCCGCGCCCAAACCTCCTGAAGCAGCATGCAGATACTAACGGCACACCGGCGGTTCATGCGACGGACGCTGCCGGATTGTCTCCGAAGGCCGCCTTGACGGTGTCATCCTGCGGGGAAGTTCGGACCGTCGCAAAGTTGAACGCCTTGTCGCGAATGGTGATTGTCCACGAGAGTCCAGACCTCTCGCCCACGGTAAGTCCCAACACGATGAGCGGCATATGCCACTCGTACTTCACGAGCGTGCCTTGGTCCGCATGAGTGTCCGAGCCGTCGTGCGCCGATACATTGCCGTAGTTGTTGACGGCAAAGACGTCGGGCGTGGCAATCATCTTCCCGATTCTGGCCTGGCCGACTTCAATGAAGTCTTCTCGCCGCTCGATGCGAGACAGTGCGTCTATCTCGCGCTGCTCCTCGGCGCGATAGTAGTCACGGATCTGGATTCCCGTGCTCTGCTCGATGACGCTTCGCGGCACCGTCAGAAACCGAAGTGTGTTGCCAAGGGGCAGCTTCGGCGAGTAAAGGCTGTTCTTGAGGACGAACATGTTCGCGCTGTCGCGGTCAAGGAAATCTGCCCTCATCTTTTCCAAGAAGCGGCCGATCTTGACCGGCGACTCAGAGCCCTCGGTGAAGGTGACGGGGAGTTCTTTGCTCGCACCGGAGGGCGAAGTCTGAGCGGGCGGCAAGAAGGCTGCCAGCTCATCAGCCCGGATCCCCAGCTCTGCGAGGCCTTCGGCGATCCGGAAGCCGTCCTGCCGAGTCTTCAGGGTCCTCATCAGCGCCTGGTGGAATCGGAAAACCTTGTATCCGTCCTGCAGCGGAAACGGTATGCACGTAAAGATGCCCTGCAGGTGCGGATCGGAGCGATAGGTGACGGAGGCGAGCAGAAAGCTGTCGTAATAGCTTTCGTACTTTTCCGCAAGGAGCCCTTGGAATGACGAGAGGGGGAAATCCTCTGGAGTGTCGAAGGTCAGCTCTACCAAGTGGCACTTGGAGAAGAGCGGATTCCCCCGGAAGAAGTGCTTCATGGCCTCCTCGAACTCGGCGAGCTCGAAGGCCCTGTCAACCTTGTACGTGGAGAGCGATGGAAAGAACTGTGACGCATCTATGAACGGGAACGTGGTCAGGGAGAGCCGAAGGATTTTGTCGGCGATGGAGAGGGGCATTTGGTTACCTCCATTAACTGGTGTGTGCCGGGGAGCGCCGCCGGCGATTTCCCGCCAAAACGCGCCACATGATGCCCGGGGTGCACAATGCTGTCGGCGGTTCAAGCAAGTACTGGACTTTCAGGAATTTCTCGGCCACGACCATGTCCGTTTCGGCTGCGGCGAGCACCTTGTCCATGTAGGAGTTGATGAGCCGCACGGGAAGGGGCCTCGGGCCTTCGATCTGAGGCAGGGCCAGGTCACTGCCGGTCGCCATCTTCCAGGCGACGCCGATGGGCTTGGCGGCCTTACGGAAGAATCGTTGCGCGACCTGATCCAGGTCACCGCTCAGCGAGTCACGCAGCGCCATCGCCTGGAGCGAGGCCACCGTCATCCCCTGGGCGTAGATGGGGTTGAAGCTGGATATCGCATCGCCCACCACCAGCAGCCTGCGCGGGAATCGGGTCAGCTTCTCGTAGCGACGGCGCACGCTCGCCGGGAACCGGTGCGCGGAAATCTCGCTGAGCGGCTCAGCGTCGCGGATCGCCGCGAAGACGTGTTCGGGAACCAACGGCCTGGCGAACTCCACCCACCCGGCCGGGTCGGTCGGCGGATGGTGGTCGCGGTAACCGATCAGCGTCAGGACCCAGCGGCCGTCCTCTTCCTCCAGGAATTCCGCGCCCTTGGGGCTCCCCGGTGCGTGCCCGATGATCACGACCTTCTCACGGCCCATCGAACCAGGGGCCGGCCGCAGATACCGGCTGGTGTACATGATGTCGACGTCGATACGCTCCTCGAGCGGCGGCTCGTATCCCATCTCGACCAGCCACTTGGTGGTCCGTCCAGACCGGCCGGTCGCGTCCACCACCAGATCGGCGGGGATCACATCCTCGGAGCCGCTGCCCACGTACCTGACACGCACACCGGTGACAGCGGCATTGTCCGAGGTGGTCTCGAGGCCGGTGACCTGGCACTCGTCGATGAGCTTGATCTTCGCAAGATCCCCGATCCGGGCGCGGAGCCGACTCTCCAAATGCGGCCGGCTCGGCTGGTAGGTGCGGGACAGATCGGCGTACTCGCCGTCCATGCACAACAAGTGCCCGCCCAAGCTCATCCGCAGCTCGGCAGGTCCGTCGATGACGGGCGCGCCACCGGCAACGAAGTCGTCGAGTATCCCGGGGAACAGCTCCTCGAAGATCTTCGCACCCTTGGAGAGCAGGCCATGAGCGTGGCGGCCCTGCGGCACACCTCGCCGCTGAGTCCGCTGCCCCTCCGGCAGATGGTCACGCTCTACCACCGTTACCCGGTCGAATGCCTCGGAGAGCACCCGGGCGGCAAGTAGACCCGAGATACTCGCTCCCAGCACCACCGCATGTTCACCGATACGCTTCACTGGAATTCCTTCTGGTCGGGCAAGTGTCTTGTGTGGGGTATGCCATTGCCATGCAATACATGGGTGATCGGGCCGATGCTCGGGCGATAGTTTCCCGAATCCTTCGATATGGAAGTCATCGAGGTGTGCGGTGCGCAGCGCACCGCGAACATAAGTGCCCCATAGGTTTGGCCACCGCACGTGGCGCCGTATTGGCTTGTTCGTTCCATCGAGCGCGGCTCGCTTGGCCGAAATTCACGTCGGGTGCGAGGCTCCAGCGCGCGCCGACGGCCAGGCCGGCGGCACCTGTCCGGGCACCGGTGCCGGTCCGGAGCTCCGGGTTGCCGGTAGTGGTAGTCGCGGGCGTCCCTCATACAGGGGACAGGAGTGCAGGCCGGCGGGCGGGCCGACTCCCGGACGGTCGACTGGCCGTCGCCCGGAACCCCGATCGGTGGATCGGGGCTCAGTGCTCGTAACACGATCATGGTGTCGGCTTGTTGATCCTTCGCCAGTAGATGAGGGCGCATGCGAGTGAGACGAGTGAGTCGTGGAGGTCGAGACGTCGTTCCCAGCGGGTGGCGAGGCGCTTGAACCGGTGGAGCGGGGCGATGGTCCGCTCGATGACGTAGCGGAGCCTGCCGAGGCCGCGGGTGTCGGGCTCGCCTCGACGGGAGATGACAGGCAGGACCCGACGCCGGGTCGGCTCGCGTCGGACGTGCCGACTGTCGTCACCCTTGTCACCGGAAGGAACTCGGGCCGCTTGCGTGGCCGACCCGGCCGGCCGCGGACGGGACGCCGTCGACCAGGGCGGGTGCCTGAGTGATGTCGGGGACGTTGCCGCCGGTCGTGGTCACTTTCAGCGGCGTGCCGCCGCCGTCGCGGATCAGGTGGTGTTCGCTGCCCGACTTGCCGCGATCGACCGGCGACGGATCAACCCCGGCACCCCCCATTTCGCCCGCACGTGGGAGGAGTCCACGCAGGCGCGCGTCCAGTCGATCCGCCGGGCCGCGTTCAACTCCGCGAGCAGTGTCCCGTGGACCTGGTCGAACACTCCCGCTTCCGTCCACCGGCACAGCCGGCGCCAGCTGGTCTGCCCCGAGCCGAAGCCCAGTTCAGGCGGCAACTGCTGCCACGTGATGCCCGTGAACAGCACGAACAGGATCCCCTGCAGGCACAGCCGGTCGTCCACCGGCCGCGGTCCCGGGGAGCGCTCCGGCCACGGCGGCAGGACCGGCTCGATCAGCGCCCACAGCTCGTCATCGACCATCCACGGTGCACTCACACCACCACAACGGACGAATCGTCACACCGGACACGGCCCACCAGCCCACCGCCACAAGATCGTGTTACGAGTACTCGGGCAGAGTCGCGCCCGCCATGGAGCAGATCCCTCAGACGGTGATACCGGCTGGAATTTTTCGGCCAGACAGCGGTGATCGGCTTCCCGAACCAGCCAGGGTGTGAACAAGATTCCGCCTACCCGCCGAGCGCGGGAGGGGGGTTCAACAGAAATCTCATGAACCAATGCATGATTGTGCTCTTTCGGCGTCGTCATGACTTGTTGGGTCTGCCCTTGTGCGCGCGGTGATCCCGCTTTACTTCGGCACTACAGGAAGAGCCAATGGTCAACATCACCGGCACCGCTGAAACCACCGATACGTTGTCGAGTTCCCGCGGCGACGCGGAAATGCGAGCGAGCAACCGTGCGATCGTGGCGCAGTACATGAATACCCGCGGGGAGGATCGCCTGCGTCGGCACCTTCTGTTCACTGAAGACGGCACCGGTGGTCTCTGGACGACCGAAACCGGGCAGCCGATCGTCATCACGGGCAGGGACCGGCTGGGTGACCACGGCCAATGGTCGCTCAAGTGCTTCCCCGACTGGGCCTGGACGAACATCGAGATCTTCGACACCCAGGACCCCAACCAGTTTTGGGTCGAATGCGACGGCGAGGGAACGATCCGCTTCCCCGACTATCCCGACGGCCACTACCGCAATCACTTCCTGCACTCCTTCCTGTTCGAGAACGGGAAGATCAAGCGCCAACGCGAGTTCATGAACCCCTGCCAGCAGTTCAGGGCTCTGGGCATCGCCGTCCCTCAGGTCAAGCGGGCCGACATACCGACCTGAACGCCATTCGCCAGGCGTCTTCTTATCAATCAATGGAGCAGGTCGTTATGGGAAACATCCTTGCCGACATCGATAGGGCCCAGGCGCGCCATCAGCCCGAATGGGACAGTCCCTCACAGGTCGAGCTCGTACGAGCGATGCTGTCATCCGTCACACCGCTGGTGACCGCGGCGCAGGTAGAGAACCTCCGCTCCCACCTGGCCCGCGTCGCCACCGGCGAGATGCAGGTGCTACAAGCCGGGGATTGTGCGGAGGACCCAGCCGAGTGCACCGCTGGGCACATTCAAGGCAAGACCGGACTCATCGACCTGCTCGCCCAGAATCTGGAGACCGCCACCGGCAAGCAGACGCTACGGGTCGGGCGGATCGCAGGGCAGTTCTCCAAGCCCCGCTCCAGCCAGGTCGAAAAACTCGGCGATGACGAACTGCCGTCCTTCTTCGGACACATGATCAACGGGCCGGAGCCCACCCACGAGAGCAGGCGTCCCGATCCACTGCGCATGCTCACGGGCTACATGGCGGCGCGGGAGATCACGACGCGGCTCGGGTGGGTCGGGTCAGCACCTCGGCTTGACGGACCTGTCGTCTGGACCAGCCATGAAGCGCTGCTCCTGGACTATGAGATGTCGATGCTCCGAGAGCTCGACGGCGGTCGGCACCTGCTCGGCTCCACCCACTGGCCGTGGATCGGCGAGCGGACCCGGCAGCTCGACGGCCCGCACGTCGCACTGCTCGCCCAGGTGGCCAACCCGGTCGCCTGCAAGGTCGGCCCGTCCATGACCGCAGGCGAGATCGCCGAGCTGTGCGACCGGTTGGACCCGGAACGGGAGCCGGGCCGGCTTTCACTCATCGTGCGCATGGGCGCCGACCTCGTCGCCGACAGGCTGCCCCGGCTCGTCGAGGCTGTGCAGTCGGCCGGGCACCCGGTGGTCTGGCTCAGCGACCCGATGCACGGGAACACCGATTGCGCGGCTGACGGCACCAAGTACCGGCTCGTGGAAACCGTCGCCCGGGAAGTCCGCGGCTTCCGGCGGGTCCTGGACCTGGCGGGGGTTCCGGCCGGGGGGCTTCACCTCGAGGCGACCCCCGACGACGTGACCGAGTGCGTGCTGGACACGGCCGAGCTGGGGTCGGGCCCCGTCACCAGCCTGTGTGATCCGCGACTCAACACCCCCCAGGCCATCAAGGTGGTCTCGGCGTGGTCCGAGTACTGAGATTCCTAGAGAGGGAGCCTTGTGATGACGGGAATACCGCCGATCGCGCCTTACAGACTGCCGCCGAGGGATGCGCTGCCGGAAAACACCGTGCGCTGGACCGTCGACCCGGATCGGGCGGTGCTCCTCATCCACGACATGCAGAGCTATTTCCTCAAGCCCTTTGAGGACGGCATGCGCAGCGAATTGGTGAGCAACATCGCCGACCTCAAGAAGCGCTGCGGAGCGCTGGGGGTGCCGGTGGCCTACACCGCCCAGCCCGGCGGGATGACGGACCGGCAGCGTGGGCTCCTGAAGGACTTCTGGGGCCCCGGCATGCGCACTGATGAGTCCGAACGCGCGGTCGTTCCCGAACTCGAACCCGACGCGGACGACTGGGTGAGCACGAAATGGCGCTACAGCGCGTTCTTCGGGTCGGAGCTGCTGCAGCGCATGCGCGCGCTACAGCGTGACCAGTTGATCATTTGCGGCGTCTACGCGCACATCGGTGTGCTGTCGACCGCTTTGGAGGCGTTCTCCAACGACGTCCAGCCCTTCCTCGTCGCCGACGCGCTCGGCGACTTCTCCGAAGACCGCCACAAGATGACCCTCGAATACGCGGCACGGTGCTGCGCCATGGTGGTCCGAACCGAGGACGTGCTCGCATGAGCGCCCTGCTTGAGCAGGTTCTCGCGCTGGAACTCCCCGCCTTCGCGATCATCCACCGTCCCGAAAGCGGCTCCCCCGGCACGCTGGACATCCTGACCGGCCAGGTGACCGAGTACAAGTCGCTGGACGACATCCCGTTGGCCGACGACTCCGGGCCGGGTCCCGCGCTCGACACGCTGGTGCTCGTCCCCTACCGGCAGCTCGCCGATCGCGGCTTCGCCGCGCGGGACGACGCCACGCCCCTGCTCGCGATGAGCCTCACCGCTCGCGACACGGTGCCGGTCGCCGAAGCGCTCGCCGGCTTCCCGCAGGTACCGACGGAACTGACCGACGGACACTTCGACGCGGACGACGACGCCTATGCGCAGATGGTGCGTCAGATCGTCACCGAGGAGATCGGCACCGGCGAGGGCGCCAACTTCGTGATGAAGCGCTCGTTCGTCGCGGACATCGGCGACTACTCGCTGACCAGCGCCCTGTCGTTCTTCCGGCGGCTGTTGGAGCGCGAGGAGAAGGCCTACTGGACCTTCATCATCCACACCGGCCGCAACACTCTCGTCGGTGCGACACCGGAGCGCCACGTCTCGCTCGTCGGCGGCACGGCCGTCATGAACCCGATCAGCGGCACGTACCGGTATCCGTCCGGCGGCCCCAGCTTGCAGGGGGTCATGGAGTTCCTCGCCGACACCAAGGAGACCGACGAGCTCTACATGGTCCTCGACGAGGAACTGAAGATGATGGCCCGGCTGTGCGATGACGGCGGGCGCGTCCACGGGCCGTACCTGAAGGAAATGGCGCGGCTGGCGCACACCGAATACCTGATCGAGGGCAGGACCAACCGCGATGTGCGCGAGGTCCTGCACGAGACGATGTTCGCCCCGACCGTCACCGGGAGCCCGCTGGAGAGCGCCGCCAAGGTCATCTCGCGCTACGAGCCGAAAGGACGCGGCTACTACAGCGGGGTCGCCGCGCTGATCGGACGGGACGCGGCAGGACAGCAGACACTTGACTCGGCGATCTTGATCCGGACGGCCGACATCGATCCCGGCGGCCGGATGAACATTTCCGTGGGGGCCACACTGGTGCGCCACTCCGACCCGATGGCTGAGGCCGCCGAGACCCACAGCAAGCTGGCGACCCTGCTCAACGCGCTCAAGTCCGACCGTTCATCCGGCTACGCGGCCAACCCGGAGGTCCGCGCCGCCCTGGAGCGCCGCAACGAGGGGATCGCGGGCTTCTGGCTCCGGGACAAGGATGACCGCCCGTCGGCCGGGGCCTCGCTGGACGGCATGACGGCACTGGTCGTGGACGCGGAGGACACCTTCACAGCGATGCTCGACCAGCAGTTGCGGTCACTGGGGTTGTCCGTGGAGGTCCGCCGCTTCGACGAGCCGTACGACGTGGCGGCCCACGACCTGACGGTCTTCGGTCCCGGTCCGGGAGATCCGCGGATGACCTCCCACCCCAAGATCGCCAAGCTGCGGCAGTCGATCGACACCGCGCTGGCGAGTCGCCGGCCGATGCTGGCCGTGTGCCTGAGCCATCAGGTGCTCAGCACGAAGCTCGGCTTCGAGCTGCACCGCCGCGAGGTACCCAACCAGGGCGTACAGCGTGAGATCGAACTGTTCGGCGTGCCCGAACGAGTGGGCTTCTACAACACGTTCGCCGGGCACAGCGCGGTGAGCGAGCGGACCGTCGAAGGGATCGGCGTGGTCGAGGTGAGCCGAGACCAGGAGACCGGCGAGGTGAACGCGCTACGCGGGCCGGGCTTCGCCTCGATGCAGTTCCACGCCGAGTCGGTGCTCACCGTCGACGGCCCGCGCATCATCAGAGAGGCGATACAGGGGGTGCTCGGCCGATGAGAGTGGATGTCGTCTGGTGGGACCTGGCCAGGTCCCACCGGACCATCGAATCCCTGGAGAAGGATCTTCGTGACGGCTCCGTCGAGCCGTGGCACGAGGTCAAGGGACTGCGCCTGAAGCTGTGGATCGCCGACCGTGAACGCGGGCGTTGGGGCGCGGTCATGTGGTGGGACTCGGACGTTCCGGCAGATCAGCAGCTGCCCCCCAACCGGGCGGCCGAGCTGATCGGGTACGCACCCGACCACCGCGCCAGCTTCGACGTCGCAGCGGTGGCCGAGGGGATCGACTCGCTCGGCCTCGCCTTCTCCGCCGGGCCCTCGGTACCGGCACAAGCCCTGGAGCGCCGGTAATGCACCGATACATGGTCGTAGACGCTTTTGCCAGCGAGCCCCTGCTGGGCAACCCGGTCGCCGTCTTCTTCGACAGCGAGGATCTGACCGGTGAGACGATGCAACGCATCGCGAAGGAGATGAACCTCTCCGAGGTCACCTTCGTGCTGCCGGCCGAGCAGGACGGCGACGCACGGATCAGGATCTTCACCCCGGTGAACGAACTGCCGTTCGCCGGGCACCCGATGCTCGGCACAGCCTTCGCGCTCGGTCGGACCTGGGGACGCGACAGGCTGCTGCTGGAGACCGCGATGGGTGCCATCCCGTTCGAGCTGGGCACCCGCGACGGCGCCGCGTGGGTCCAGATGGAGCAGCCGGTTCCCAGTTCGAAGCCCTACGATCTCGCCACGGAGCTCCTGGCCGCACTCGGGGTCGGGTCATCGACGGCCCCGGTCGAGATCTACCACAACGGGCCGCGTCACGTTTTCGTGGGGTTGAGCGACGTCGAGGCGCTTTCTGCTCTCCACCCGGATCACCGCGCCCTCTCGCGCTTCCCCGACATGGCCGCCAACTGCTTCGCCAAGGCGGACGGGGGTTGGCGGACGCGGATGTTCTCCCCCGCCTACGGCGTGGTCGAGGACGCGGCGACCGGTTCCGCTGCCGGGCCTCTCGCGATTCACCTGGCCAGACACGGGTTCGCCGAGTACGGGCAGGAGATCAAAATTACCCAGGGCGTGGAAATGGGACGCCCGTCGGTCATGAGGGCGACCGCCGAAGGGGTCGGCGAGTCAATCAGCTCGGTCCACGTCGGCGGGCACGCCGTCATGGTTGCCGAGGGAACAATCAATGTCTAGCGGGGGGCCTTTCATGGACGCCAGTGGATACGAGTCCCTCAGCGGGAAGGTCGACCTCCCCTTCCCCGAGTACGACAAGCCGCCGGCGGAGCCTCTCCAACTGGTGCGCAGCTGGCTTTCCGAGGCACGGGAAATCGGAGTCCGCGAGCCCAGCGCGCTGGCGCTGGCCACTGCGGACTCCCGCGGCCGCGCCTCCAACCGGATAGTCGCCATCACCGATGTCACCGACCTCGGTCTGGTGTTCAGCAGCCACAGCTGCAGCCAGAAAGGACGTGAAATCGCTGCTACGGGGTGGGCGTCGGGTTTGCTGTACTGGCGAGAGACCGGTCAGCAGATCATCGTCTCCGGTCCGGTCGAGCTGCTGCCCGACGCCGCGTCGGACGCCCTGTGGTCCGCCCGGCCGATTCCGTTGCACGCCATGTCGACGGTCACCGAGCAGAGCGAGCCGCTGGAGGACGTCGAGGCTCTGCGCGCCAGGGCACGCAGCCTGGAACTGACCGGGGAGCCCCAGCCACGGCCGGAGTTCTTCGTCGGCTACCGGCTGCAGCCCGACGTCGTCGAATTCTGGTCCGCGAGCTCGGACCGGCTGCACCGCAGGCTGCGCTATGACCGCGACTCGCTCGAGTGGCGCACGAGCCGGCTGCAACCGTAGTCCCCGCTCCTTCGACAAACCCTCCTGGCGCTCACCGCCTTTCACGGCTTCGGCGGCATCGTCGTCGTGCCCGGACACACCCGACCCTTTCCATGAGGAAGAGACAATGCCTCTTACCGCAGACCAGATCCTGGATCTTCCGTTCGACGTCCAGCCTGATCCGGACGAGTTCATCCGCGCCGCCATGGAGTGGCACTTCAATCCCGAGACCGGCTGCAAGTTCTGGCTGGACCGAGCCGCCACTCTCGGCTTCGATCCGCGAGCCGATGTCAAGACGCACGAGGACCTCCGGCTCTTCCCGAACGTGGCCGCGGAGCTTCGTGACGTCCGTGGCGAGGACCTGATTCCCAGGGGATACGGAAATCGGCCCGACGTGGTCGGGTTCTTCGAAAGCGGCGGCACCACCGGCGCTCCGAAGCGGGTCGTTCTGATGCGGGACTGGCTGGACCGCATGGTGAGCTGGAGCAACGCGAACCTGGACCGCCACGGTGTGCCGCGCGGAGGGAACTGGCTGGGAGTCATCCCGACCGGGCCGCACGTCGTGGGCACCCTGTTCCGGCAGCACGCCGTGACGCACGGCCGCCACGGCTTCACGATCGACCTCGATCCGCGCTGGGTGAAGCGGCTCATCGCCGACGGTCAGTTCGGGCAGGTCGACGCCTACGCCCAGCACCTCATCGGTCAGGCCGCCGACGTCCTGCGGACGCAGGACATCGGCCTGCTCACCATCACGCCCCCGCTGCTGGAACGGCTGGCCAGGGACGAGAAGCTGGTCGCCCTGGTGAACGAGCGGGTGAAGTGCATCAGGTGGGGAGGCACTCAGATGGACGCCGACTCCCGGCACCTTTTCAAGACCGAGGTGTTCCCCGAGGTCGCGCTGTGCGGCGAGTACGGAAGCACGATGATCATCGGGGTCGCGGGCGAGCGCGCCGGGATCTCCGTCGACGATCCGTGTGTCTTCGACTCGTTCTCCCCCTACGTGACCTTCACGGTCGTCGACCCGAAGAGCCTCGAGCCGGTGCCCTACGGAGAGCGGGGCCGGGTGCTGGTCAACCACGTCAGCAAGTCCTTCCTGCTGCCCAGCAACCTGGAACGTGACCTCGCCACTCGGATTCCTCAGGTGAACGGCTTGGTCGGGGACTCGGTCGCCGACATCTCCACGGTCGGGGTCTTCGAGGACGAGGACGTCATCGAGGGGGTTTACTGATGATCGACCTGCCCGCGCTCGGTGCAACGGGTGCCTACCGCTCCAGGAACATACAGACGGTCACCGATGTGGCAGGCACTGCCCTCGCGGAACTGAGCCTCGTGCCGCCGTTGTACGTCAACCGCACCATGGCGGCGCTGCGCCGGAGCAGCATCATGCCGGCCGACGAACGGGCCGACGCGATGATCCGTGCGGCCGAGCTCTTCGCGACCGCGACGATCGACGGCCTGACCGTCGAGGAGTACCAACACGCTGTCAGCAGGGTCGGTGGCGTCCCGATCTCCTCCGTCGTCACGGCGACCACGACGGTCGCCGAGCGGGTGGCGAAGGCTCATGCGAGCGTCCAGTACGCACGCCCGCGGGGGTCGGTCGACAACTGGCGCGATCCGCTGACGCGGACCGGGCGTTCGGTGTGGACACGGCGCGGAGACGTGTTCGCCGTGCACGCCGCGGGCAACCACCCCGGCACCCACAGCATCTGGCCGGAGGCACTGGCGCTGGGCTACCGCGTCGCGGTCCGCCCGTCGAGCCGCGATCCCTTCACCCCGCACCGGCTCGTGGCGGCACTGCGGAGCGCGGGATTCGCCGACGACCAGATGGTGCTCCTGCCCACCGACCACGCCGGTGCCGACGCCATCCTGCACGGCGCCGACCTGGGGATGGTGTACGGCGGCGAAGAGGTGACCCGCAAGTACGGCGAGGCCGCGACGGTGCTGCCGCAGGGGCCGGGTCGGTCGAAGATCCTCATCACGGCCGACGTGGACTGGCGCGACCACCTGGACGTGATCGTCTCATCCGTGAGCGGCCACGGCGGGACCGGATGCGTGAACACGACAGCCATCTTCGTGGAGGGCGACCCGACTCCGCTCGCCGAGGCGGTCGCGGCGCGGCTGTCCGCCGCGACCCCCTTGCCGCCCGAGGATGACAAGGCCGTACTCCCCGTACAGCCGGTCGCGGTCGCCAAGGCGATCGAAACGCACCTGCTCAAGAAGGCGGCCGGCGCCCGGCCCTGGCTCGGCGGCGACGGCGTCGTGGGCGAACTCGGGGACGGGAGCGCCGCGTTGCTGCCCGCCGTCTTCCAACTCGACGATCCGGCCGCTCCGCAGGCAGGTGTGGAACTGCCGTTCCCGTGCGTGTGGATCGCGCCGTGGACACCCGAGGCCGGCACGGAACCGCTGAAGAACACGCTCGTGCTCAACGCGATGACCCACGACACCCAGCTCATCGACCGCCTGCTCGGCGAGCCGACCATCAGCAACCTGTACCTGGGAAGCCAGCACACCCACTGGATGGATCCCTCGGTACCGCACGATGGCTACCTGGCCGACTTCCTCATGCGGAACAAGGGTGTCATCCGGAACTGAAAGTGGTTCTGGCAACGCTCACGTTCGCACCGTGAGCGCGGTTCCGATGTCGCCCGCGGCAGCTCGCCACCGGGACGCTCCCTCCAACTCCAACGAGATCGAAAGGGTCCTACCTTGTCCCACTCCGTCGAACCGGCCGACGTCCTGATCGTCGGCGGCGGGTCGGCCGGCGCAGTGCTCGCCGCGCGCCTGAGCGAGAACCCCGCCCGGCGCGTCGTGCTGCTCGAGGCCGGGCCGGACTACGGCCCCACCCAGTTCCCCGACGCGCTGCTCGACGCCAACCGCATCGCCGATCTCGATCACGACTGGGGATACACCTCGCGGGGCGGGCGACTGAGCCCCTCGATGGTCGCCCTGCGCGGCAAGGTGATGGGCGGGAGTTCCGCCGTCAACGCCGGCGCCGCCCTCCGCGCCCGCGCCCGCGACTTCGCCCGCTGGGCCGAGAACGGGCTCGACGACTGGAGCTTCGCCGACGTCCTGCCGTACTTCCGCGCCCTGGAAAACACCCCCACCGGCGAGGACGAGTTTCACGGGCGAAGCGGGCCGATGCCCGTGCGCCAACTGACCGACTCCGAGCTGACCCCTGCGCATCGTGGCTTCATCGACGCCGCAGTCGCCCTTGGCCACAAGCGGATCACCGACTTCAACGGTGCCGAGCAGGACGGCGTCGGAGCCTTCGCGGTCAACGTCCTCGAGGGGATCCGACAGAACACCGCACTGGTCTACCTCACCGCTGAGGTGCGCGCTCGCCCGAATCTCACGGTGCACGGTGCCGTCACCGTCGACCGGGTCCTGTTCCGCGGTGGCAGTGCGACCGGAGTGGTCACCGCCGACGGGACCGTGCACAATGCCGACGAGGTGATCCTCTCTGCCGGGACCTACGGAAGCGCGGCGATCCTGCTGCGCTCCGGCATCGGCCCCGCCGGCGAACTGGCGTCGCTCGACATCGAGCCCCTCGCCGACCTACCCGTCGGACAACACCTGCAAGACCACCCTTTCTGCCCCGCGGTCTATGCACTCGCCCCGGGGCGAGGGGAGATGGCTCCGGCCCTCGGCGCACTGCTGTGGACCGCCTCCAGCGAGGCCGCGGACGGTGAACTCGACCTGAACGTCGTCGCCGTGCATCCCAACGGGGCTCCGTTCATGCCCGCCGGCGGCGTCATCGCCCTGTCCACGGCTCTCGTGCTCCCCGAGGCGCAGGGCACGGTGCGCCTCGCCAGCCGCGATCCGCTTGCCCAGCCCTTGATCGACCACAACTACCTCGGCACCGAGCGCGACCGCCGACGCATGCTCGAAGGCGTACGAATCGCCCGTGATCTGGCCCGTGACCCGGCACTCGCGCCGTCGCTCGCCGGGCTTCTGATGCCGCGCGAACTGCCCGACGACGCAGAGGAACTGACGCGGGTGATCGAATCCAGCCTCTCCATCTACGGTCACCCCACCTCCACCGCCCCCATGGGTGCCGCCGACTCGCCTCAGGCCGTCGTCGACTCCCGCGGAGCCGTGCACGGAATCGCCGCCCTGCGTGTCGTGGACGCCTCGATCATCCCGTACGTGCCCTCCAGCGTCACCAACCTCACCACGATCATGCTCGCCGAGCGCATCGCCCACCTCGTCTACAACCACTGATAACCATAGGCTGCCGAGAGGCCGGCCACTCACCTTGATTATTCTGGGGCCGAGCCCCAGGCCCCGCGTTCCTGCACGTCACCGCCGCTTCCCTAACTGAACTCGACGGGAGTTCAGCCAGGGGAGCTCGGCTTGGGGCGCGGCGAGCGCCGCATCCGATGGGTGCGGTGGTTCGGCGCACTTCACGCAGGCCAAGCCACGTAATCAGACCTCTGGTTGAGGAAACGAGGCTCACGCCACGGATCTGCGGGAGCCGGGGGTGAGATTCCCCCGGGCCACCCGACATTTCGCACGATGCTGAAACCCTGGACTGATCGACTGATGGAGGCTCCGAACCCGCGTCAGGCTGAATTGCTACGTCTGGGGCTGCTGTGCAGGAACGGACTGCAGGTTTTCAGGGTCCTCTGGACAGGACTTGTTTCGAGCATGCGGATGGAGTCCAGCGCGCTGAGCCTATGGGCCATGTAGTCATGCAGTTCACTGGGACTCTTGCACAAGACGAGGGCCACCAGGTTGGTTGGGCCGGTGGTAGAGGCCAGGAAGGCTAGTTCCCTGTGTTGGATCAGGGTGCTCGCTACCTGGTTCAGGTGCGCGGGGGCGACCGACATCCACAGCAGGGCTTGCGTGGTGATGCCGTATACCTCCGCACTGATCTCGACGTCGAAGGTGAGCATGCCGCTGGCCTGCAAAGCAGCGAGTCGGCGCGTAATGGTCGAGGAAGACTGGCCGGTCTCGGCGGCGAGGTCTGTGTAGCTGATGCGGCCGTTATTCTGCAACGCGGCCAGCAGGTGCCAGTCCGCCTGGGTCAGGGATGAGCGGAGCTTGGGCTCGTCAGCGTCATCTGACGAGTCGAGTGCTCGGCGCAGTTGTTCCTGCTGCTCGTTGGTGAGAGCGGTAGTGTGCCCCTGCCATGCGGTGGGACCGCCTAGATAGGTGTGCAGCAGGCGGTGCGCCGACACCTCGGCGATGTTGGCCACACGAGGGATCTCGCGGAACAGCAGCGTATGGTGCGCCGCGGAGTTCGTGACGAAGCATATTTCGGTTCCCCCGGACACAAGCCGCACCCAGGTGGTGTCGTCCCGCCGAGCCAGGCTCTGCGCGACACTCTGAGCGGTGCTCGGGCTGGCCGTGAGCCTCAGAATCCACTTCCCACCTGACGGTTGCCGCGGGTTCACCACCCCGACAACGCGAAGCGACAGCTCGCTGCTCAGTCGCCCGTAGCGACGGGCGACTGTTTGCGTGGAGACGCCCAGAACCTCGGCGATCCGGCTGAACGGCGCCCGACCGTCGATACGCAGGGCATGAATAATACAGTGGTCCAATTCATCGACTGTGGGGACCGTTGGCTCAGAAAAATCGCCCACTGGCCGTCTAGGTCCAGGCGCGCTCAACAAGGTTTGCGGCACGAGTTTTCCTCGGGTAGCATGGAGAATGGAGGGCCTCGTCAATGGACTTGGCTGTCGGAGACGGCGTTTTTCATCACCAGGGCCCCGGCGAGTTCCGTTCCACGGTGATGGTCAGCCAGTTCTCGCGATCGGTCATGCTTTGCCGGACTTGGCGCGCGGGCATGGAGTCGCACAATCGTGGTTTAAGGAATGCGTGTTCGGTATCACCAGCCTGTCGGCCTCGGACGCGAGACCCAGCGACCTGACGGCCCGTCACGTCCTGGATGACACCTTCGAGGAGGAGCGTCGCCAGGCCCGCACTACACGCCTGCCTGGGAACCTCTCCACCCCGCACGACCTGGCATTCCAATGCAGCCGCTGCCACTACACCAGCCCCCCGACCAGCTCATGAACTACTACGGACCATGACCATCACCACGAAGTGGACATCATAGGTCAAGAGGAACTCGCCGGGGTCCTGACTCATCGCCAGGGCTCGGTCGGCGGTATCCCATAGGTCAATCTTCGGGCGAGTGTACATGTTCTCGCTCTTCGTGGATACGGCGGTCCGCCCCAGCAGGGAGCTGACGATTAATAACTTCGGTGTTCTGTAGGGTGGTTGGGTCGCGGTGCGCGTGCGTCGGCCCGGGGCGGGGAGCAAGCGGCTGCTCGAGCACGACCCCGGCCTGGTAGCCGCGCTCTTGGCGCTGGTCGAGCCCGGGAAGCGCGGAGATCCGGGATCCCCCTTGCAGTGGACGACCAAGTCGACCCGCAAACTGGCCGCCGAGCTGTCGGCTCAGGGGTACCGCATCGGCGCGGACACCGTGGCCGCCATGCTGAAGGAGGAGGGCTTCTCCCTGCAGGCGACCTCGCGGACCACCGAGGGTGCCCGGCATCCCGACCGGGACGCCCAGTTCCGCTACATCAACGACAAGGTCTGCGAGTTCACGCCGGCAGACGAGCCGGTGATCAGCGTGGACACCAAGAAGAAGGAGGTGCTCGGCGACTACGCGGTGGCCGGTCGCGAGTGGCACCACACCGGTCAGCCCGTGCAGGTCCGCGCGCACGACTTCCCGGAGAAGGGCGCGCAGAAGGCGGTGCCCTACGGGATCTGCGACCTGGCCGCGGACGCCGGGTGGGTCTCGGTGGGCTGCGACGGGGACACTGCGGCGTTCGCCGTGGCACCCTGCGCCGCTGGTGGGAGGCGGAGGGACGGGCCCGCTACCCGGACGCGACCCGGCTGCTGATCACCGCGGACGCCGGCGGGGCGAACGGCTACCGGGTGCGGGCCTGGAAGAAGGAGCTTGCCGACTTCACCTACGCGGCCGGCCTGGAGGCCACGGTCTGCCACTTCCCTCCGGGGACATCGAAGTGGAACAAGATCGAGCACCGCCTGGTCTCCCGGATCAGGACCAACTGGCGCGGCAGGCCGCTCACCAGCCATGAAGTGGTCGTCAACACCATCGGCGCGACCACGACCCGCACCGGGCTCACCGTCCGCGCCGAACTCGACCCCGGCGCCCACCCGACTGGCACCACCATTCCCGACCACGTCATGGACCGGCTCCCCCTGGAGCCGCACGAGTGGCACGGCACCTGCAACTACAGCATCCGACCCGAACCGCTTGGCCGCGAACCCCCGGGCCCGTCACCGGAGTTCGGCCGCTTCACCGCGGGGGGCTAGGCCCCGCATGGCTGCACCATCCCAGCCTGACCGGCATGGAGCCCGCCGCCTGGCAGACTCTGCTCGGCCGCTACCGCGACTACCTGGACGAGCACCCGCCGATCATGATCCCCGGCAAAAAGACCGGCCCCGGCACCGGCAGCCACTACCTCTCCATCGCCGACCGCCTCCTGGTCTGCGTCCTCAAGACCCGCTGGTCCCTGCCCCAGCCGCCGCTGGCGTCCCTCCTCAGCGTCTCCAAGGCCATGATCGGCGCCGCCGTCCGCGACGTCGGCCGCGACCTCGCGGCTCTCGGGCACACCGCACCCACTGGTGCCATCACCGTGACCACCGCCGAGCAACTCGCCGCCATCGCCGGACACACCCTCGTCCCCGGAGAGCACCAAGATCCCGAAGTAATCTTCCGGCAGCTCCCTGGCCTCAGCCTGGGAACGCAGGAACGTAGCCCAACTCGGTCCGTTACGTCGTGGGGCCGGGTCGATACCTGCCTCTTGAGGATCTCCCAAGCGGTGGAAGGCGCCACCGTGATCCCGAGACCTGCCAACTCCCCGGTGATGCGGCGATACCCCCAGCCGTCGTTCTCGCGGGCATGCGCAGCACGAGCCTCGTGATCGAGGGATGCCGGCGCGGACGCCCTGGGTTCTTGCGCCGCGATTTCTCCGCCCAGCGTCGTTTCACCAGGTCCCGGTGCCACTTGAGGATCGTCGCCGGGTTGACGGGAGGTCGCAGGCCCCGCGTGCCGGGCTCGAGGTATCAGAGCCAGGAACGCGGCGAACACCGCCCGATCCGCCCATGTCACTTCGGGCGCGCGGTCACGCGACGCTCGAGCAGCGCGACCTGGTGGCGAAAGAGAAGGATCTCCGCGTCTTTCCAGGCCGACGATCATCGCCGAACCGGCAGAGGATCGCAACCTGTGCCCTGCGGGTGACCTGCACGGACGGCATTGCCGGCAAGCACAGGAGGAGTTGGTTCGGCCGCTCGTAGGGTTTCAAGACTGCTTCACCGAGCCTGAGCCGAGTTTCCTTCGCTGAACTCCCGTCGAGTTCAGCGAAGGAAGCGGCGGTGACACGCAGGAACGCGCGGCCTGGGGCTGGGCCCCAGAGTAAACATCGTGATTAATCGAGGTCAGCCGACCGGCGTCTCACTGGTCGCGATGAGCCTGCGGTATTCCTTGGCGTTCAGGGCGAGGTCCTCGTCCGACGGGTCGAAGATCATGCCGTAGACGGAGTGAAAACCCTGATAGTCAAGCTGGCAGAACTCCAGCGATTGAGCGACCGGGGCGAGGTACTCCTCGAGGGTCCGTCGGGCGAGGCCTTCCGCGGCGTAGGTCTCCAGGGTGCTGCCGACCGTGACGGCCAGCCAAGCCTTCTTGCCCTGCAGCGCGGAGGCGGAACCGTCGAAGGTGAAGGCGAAACCGTGAACCAGCACCGCGTCGAACCAGGCCTTGAGCAGCGGGGTTACGTTGTACCAGTAGACCGGGAACTGGAGAACGACGGTGTCGTGCTCGCGCAGCAGCTGCTGCTCGCGTGCGGCATCGATCTTGAAATCGGGGTAAGTCTGGTAGAGGTCGTGGACGGTGACGTTGTCCAAGTCCTTGATCTCGGCGAGCCAGGTGGCGTTGCCACGGGATTCCGTGAGGTTCGGGTGGGCGACAATGACGAGGGTGCGATTGGTGGTCACTGACTGTTCCATTTCTCGTGTAGGACGCGAACCCGTGTGCGTCCTCACTGTCAATGTTGGCGAGCGGGTCGGTCGTGTCCGCGGTCATGCGTCTCGAGCGCTTTGAAAGGGCGATCGTTTCGGAACGAGCGGCTGTGTCTCTGTAAGTAAAGGCGGTCGGTGATCCGACCGGCGTTTATCACGCAATATTGACGGACTCGTTCCACCGGAGACCGTCCGGGTGGTGGATATTCACGCGCACCCCCAACGCCCCAGGGGCGTTTCGAAGTCCCGGTGATCACGTGAGTCCGCAGGTCGCGGTGGTGCGAGAAGTGCGGGTCGGGCCGTAGCGAATGCAACGAAGCTCCGGTTGAACGGGGTGACCTTCCCAAGTCGCCCTGAATCGTCGGAGCTTCGATGTGCCGCCAGTCTGCCACCGTCTGCCTGACCAAGTCGCCCGCTCTGGGCAGCGTGACGGGGTTGCCGCTGGTGGAGCGGTTGCGGGTGCTGCCCGATCCGCGGCGGCGTCGGGGGGTTCGTCACCCGTTCGTGGCGGTGCTGCTGGTCGCCGCCTCGGCGGCGCTTGCCGGCGCGCGCTCGTACGCGGCCATCGGCCAGTGGTCCGGGAATGCTCCTCAGCACGCCCTGGCCCGCCTCGGTGCCCGGGTCGTCGGGGCGTTGGGTGTGCGGGTCGCACCGAGTGCCGCCACGATCCGGCGGGTTGTCGGCCTGGTCTGCCCCGGCGGCCTGGCCGACCTGACCGGCGCTGATCCTGCCGGATCGGACTCGGTGGACTCGACGGCAAGGCCGCCCGAGGCTCCCGGCACGGCGAGCTGCCCGCTCTGCCCACCTGCTGGCCGCGATGACCGGCGACGGCCGCACCGTCACCCAACTGCGGGTTCCCGACAAGACCAGGTCCGGGTACTGCTCCTGGTAGTGGTGGGCCAAGTCGCGTACCTGGGTCCGTGTCCCTTGCAGGAGGTAATGATGATCAAGCGCGTTGCACCGTGAGGACGCGGCCCACGGACGAACGCATCCAGAGCCTTCCTCGCGTTCGCTTCACTGAACTGGGCCACTTGCTTGACATGGAAGGCATACCAGCTGCCGTCTGCGGTGCGCCCACCCGGTGTCCAGACCGCGCAGCGCATCGCTACCCCTACCCGGCCACGCTGCCCAACCAAAGCACGTCACGCGCCCGGGTCATTGCCACGAAGAGCTGGCTACGCAACAGCTCTTCGCGCTCTCGTGCCGTTTCAGCCACCTCCGCGACGCTGGGGCCGCAGGCTGACGCCCCGTTCGGTAGGGCGGCATCGTGCTGCGGCAGGTATACGCGCTTGAACTCCAGGCCCTTGGCCCTGCGATACGTCCCCAGCTTGACCGCGTCGGCGGGGCGGCCGTCGTAGTGCTCCAACAGGCATACCGGGATCTCGGCGCGGGTGAGCAGCCGCCGGTAGTGGCCGATGGCCCGCATGGAAGGGCACAGCACGGCGGCATCAGCTCGTGCGCCGTCAGGCAGTTCGCGCAGGGCGTCCAGGAGCGCTTGGTCGTGTTCGGCCACGGTCGGCTTCGTGACGCGGACCACCTGGCCGTCGTGGTACGTGAGGTCGACGTCCCGGCGGCCGGGTGTGCGCAGGCCGTCGATGTCGTCGAAGGCGTCGTCGGCGACGACCGCGAGGGCCGTGTCGAGGATCTGCTTACTGTTGCGGTAGTTGGTGCGCAGCACTTGTCCGCGGTCGCCGCGGATGTCGATGCCGGCGTCGGCGAGGCGGAACCCGCCCGGGTAGACGGCCTGTTGGCCGTCGCCGACCAGGAGCAGCCCGTTGGGGACGTCACCGACCAGGGCGTGCAGGAGGCGTACTCCGACGAGGGTGAGGTCCTGGACCTCGTCGACGATCACGGCCGCGTACCGGGGCCGGTCCGTACGCCGCGCCGCTTCTGCCAGGGCAAGGGAAAGGACGTCGTTGAAGTCGTGCACGCCGCGCTCGATGCGCAGGGACTCGTACGCCTCGTACAGCGCCCACATGGCCTGGCGGTGCGGCTGGCGCAGGATCGTCCTGCGGCGGCGCCGGGGCACCGTCGCGTACTCCTCGAACGTGGTGATACCGCGGCCCTTGATGACATGGGCGATCTCCTCGCGCCAGTAGCCCGGTGCCGGGTCGATCTCCGCCAGGCGGCTGTCGCGCCCGACGTGCTTCCAGGCGAGGCTGAAGGCGGTCTCGGCCTTGTCCCCGTGTAGCCGGACCTGGACGCCGCGCTCCTGCAGGAACTCCTGCGCCCAGGAGTGCAGGCTACGGAAGTCCACCCGGTCCGCGACGGCCGGGGACATGGTCTTGAGGAAGGTGCCCTGCACCCGG
Organism: Streptomyces sp. CA-135486; assembly: GCF_050936555.1. Taxonomy (NCBI): domain Bacteria; kingdom Bacillati; phylum Actinomycetota; class Actinomycetes; order Kitasatosporales; family Streptomycetaceae; genus Streptomyces; species Streptomyces sp. CA-135486. The sequence goes on along the minus strand of NZ_JBNJMM010000002.1, from coordinate 2,401,555 downwards.
GGCAGGTTGTTGGCGAACGTGACGTACAGGATCCGGCCGCTGGTGCGCCGGGCGAGGTGGGCCGCGCGGTGGAGGCCGACGACTGTCTTGCCCGTGCCTGCCGGACCGCTGATGCGCGCCGGACCCGACCAGTTGCGGCGTACCAGCGCGACCTGATCGGGGTGGAGGAAGGTCATCCACTGCTCGATCGGGGCCCGCAACGCCTCCTCCAGGGCCGCGTCACGCAGACCGGCCAGGTCGAAAAGACCGTCGGATTCGACCTGCTGCGGCTGTGCTGGCGGAGGCGGGGCCGTCTGGCCGACCGCCGATCCCTCGTAGTCGGGGAAGATGCGCTCCAGGTGATCGGCGATCGCGCGGACCGATTCCGTACGCAGTCTGCGGCGCTCCGACAGCAGCGCGGGGCCGACCTCGTGCTCACCCAGGAGCCGGATCCTGCCGAGCCCGGCGTCGACCCGCTGGCCCGCGAAGACCATGAGCGGCTGAACTGCCACCGGTGACAGGCCGAGGGATGCAACCGCGCCCTCGGCGGCTTTTGTCACTGCCAGGAGCTTTGCCGCGTGCTCGTCGCGCGGCTCGCCTCCGGCACGGAGCTTGCCGCCCGAAGTCTCCGGAGCAGACCGCCAGTTCTTGACGTCGACGACGAAGACCCCGCCGGGGCCGACCAGCAGCATGTCCACATTGGCGGTACGCGTCCCCGGCCACCGTCGATCCACCAGCAGCCGCCACCCGCGTTCCGTGAGCACCAGCAGCTGGGCGGCGACCCGGCGTTCACCCTCACTCGCCGCTTCCCACTGACGCGCCTGTCGGCGGGCGGCCTGCCACTGTTCCCGCAGCTGCCGCTCCTGTCGCCGCGCCTCTTGCGCCCGTCGCGACGCCGACCCGCCTGTCGCCATGCCCAGCCCCCTCATACGCGGAGTAGCGATCATAGGACGGTCCGCGACCGGAGCGGCAGGGTGCACAATCGCCGAGCCAGGATGGTTCCCCGTCCGTCAACGACGCTCAGGCAGCCGTTCAGGCTCAGGCATCGCGACGACCCAGCCCAGCGAGTCGTCGTGGCAGCAGGCTGTGCGGACCTGGCCGGCGAAGAAGCGGTGGGCGCCGCACTGGCGGAACTTGGGTGCCGTTCAGCTGTACGCGTCCGCCTGGGCGGTATACAGCTCCGCGTAGCGGCCGCCGGAAGCCATCAGTTCGGCGTGCGTGCCCTGCTCCGTCACCCGGCCACCGGAAAGCACCACGATCCGGTCCGCGCCCCGGACCGTGGAGAATCGGTGCGAGACGAGCAGAGTGATCCCCCCGCCAACAGCGCCGCGCCCCTCAGTGAACGCCCGGTACAGATCATCCTCGGCAACCGGATCCAGCGCGGCGGTCGGCTCGTCCAGTACCAGCAGCAGCGGAGCCGACCGCATCACACCGCGCGCCACAGCAAGCCGCTGCCACTGGCCTTGCGACAGGTCCGCGCCCTGGTACACCGTCCCCAGCTGTGTATGTATCCCCTCCGCGAGCCCACCCACGAACGAATCGGCTCCGGCCCGACGGAGAGCACCACCCACCACCCTCGCATCATCCAGCGCGGCCAGATCACCCACCCCCCACCGCCCGCCCCACCACCAACTGGAACTGCACAAAGTCCTGGAAGACGCGCCAGGCAGTGAGGTCGAGCCGGCACGTTCGGGTGGGCGGTCGTGAGCTCGCCGAACCACCCGGCCACGCGCTCCTGACCGGCGTTGTCGAGGCTCACGTTGTCGAACACGATCGCCTTGTGCTCGTTGAGTGCATGACGGAGCGTCGTGATCGTCGAGAGGTCGGGCGGCGCCGTGAAGTCGACGCCCTCGACGACCGCGCCGATGCGGCCCGTGAGCTTGCGGATGGACGGAGACATGAGGCGGTCCCTCTCAAGGAATTGGGCGCACTGCCGCGTGCTGAGAGTTGGAGTGAAGGGGTGAGGGGCGGGGACGAACGGCCACAGAGGCAGTGGTCGGTCCGGTAGCTGTGCGGGAGCGACCGAGAACTACCCGAGGAGTGCCCGAAGTCCGTGAAGCCACGAGGACAAGGTCGTGCGATCGCCCCGGTCAGCGTGTGCTGCGCAGCCGCATCCGAGGGAACGTCGCTTCTTCGGCCTCAAGCCCGTCGACAACGCGACGTGCTTGCGACAGCCGCGTCAGCCTGCTCGAACAGCCTTCTCGTCCGCGCGATCTCCGGATGCCACCCGGCTCTTCTCCCCACAGCCGGGGAGGACAGACGGAGAAAAGAGACGGAGAAAGGACGCGGAGAAGGAGGCGGTCAGGCGGTGGGTGCGGCAGTCCCTCGGGGAGGCACCGATGTGCGGGCGGCTTCGCACCGCCATTCCCGGACGTACGCCTTCGACGCAGACCGGCCGCTGCCGGGGACCGCTTTTTGGATCAGCGACAACAGGACGTGCTGGACACGTGCGCCAGGTCGATGTGGCGCCGCCGAGTCAGGTCCACGCGCGGGTTCATGAGACGTGAGTTCAGCAGACGTCCACCTCTTCGGTCAAGAAATCCCGGAGTGATCCCGCATTGCGGACATCGGAACTGCTCCGTCTCTCCGGAATGGAGCCCCCGACGCCTTCCGCGCCCGCCGCGGTGCCGACCCGGCCACTCTCCCACCGCGGCGGGGACTGCGCGCTCCGCGCGCACCCTGTCGGGACAAGCCGGCCACCGCGTACGAGCGGCACCGCGCCGCGCGGGAGTGGGCACTTGGCCGGAGGCACGGACGGGAGAGGTTCGCCGTCGCGACCGGCCCTGAGGCGGAGCCAGTGGTCACGTCTTTACGCGCGGTCCGCGGCAAGGTCCATCAGGCGGGCCAGCACACGGCCGCTCGAGGCGGTGACGCCGTCGTGCTCCCATTCATTGGTGACCCAGACGCGGGTGGCACCGACCTCGCGCGCGGTGCGCAGGGAGAGCGCGGCGTCCACGTACATGTCGTCGTGGTAGACGATCGCGGCGAGGGGGACCTGGTTGGCCGCGAGGCGGTGCGGGTCGTACAGCGGCGGCCAGTCGGCGCGTTCGGCCAGCAGGTCGGCGGCGTCCGCGAAGGGGCGCAGACCCATGATGTCGCGGAACATCCATGGGTAGATCATTTCTCCGGTGAGGAGCAGGGGATCCGCGTCCTCGGCGAATTCGGGGAGGTCCGCGAGCGCCCGCGAGGCGGCCCAGCGGCTCGAACCCGCGCCCTGACCGTAGAGCGTCTCCTGCATCACTGCGAACAGCGGATTGTCGGTGAAGGCGGTCAGGTTCATCACCTGGTGGAGGAAGGTGTCGGTCAACTCGCCGTCGGCGTCCAGGGATTCGTCGAGCAGCCAGTGGATCCGTTCGAAGCCGTCACCCATGCCGAGGGCGAGTCCGAGGGTGCGCAGGCGGCGGATGGTAAGGCGGTCTCCATTGGGCAGGCGGACCCCGGTGGTCGCGAGGAGATCGGCGATCTTGCGGAGGCGGGGGGCGTCGTCGGGGTAGCGGGCGTAGAAGTCGAGAACGCGGTCCCGCACCCGTGGGTAGGTCCGGGCGTATACGTCGTCGGCGGTGGCGGTGAGGCCGGGCAGGCCACCGGTCACATAGCAGGCCCGCAGTCCCTCGGGCGCCTGGGAGAGGTAGGTGAGGGTGAGGAAGCCGCCGTAGCTCTGGCCGAGTGTCTCCCAGCGCTGTTCACCGCAGAGTTGACGGCGGATCAGTTCTGCGTCGGCAACCACGGAGTCCGCACGGAAGTGGCAGAGATATGCGGCGAGTCGGTCGGGGGAAGCGAAACGGGCGGCGGACCGGGCGGTGACCGGGGTGGAGCGGCCGGTGCCCCGCTGGTCGAGGAGGAGCACCCGGTGGGTCTTGAGCGCCTGGGGCAGCCAGCTCGGTGAACCGGCCGACGGACGGGGTGATTTGCCGCCCGGGCCGCCCTGTAGATAGAGCAGCCAGGGAAGGCCTTCGCCGACGCGGGCCGGGTCGACGACCTCACGGGCGAAGACCTGGATGTCCGGCCCGTGGGGGGCGGAGTGGTCCAGGGGGACGGTGAAGACGTGGTCGACGGTCGCGTACGCGGGGTTCATGGCTCCCTTTCACAGCCCAGGAGCTGCGGCATGAAGTGTGACATTGCATGGATCAGCATGGGGCGGCCGACTGCCGGCGGGGAGCCCTCAGGTCCGCATAACTCCGCGTTATGGAGGGTTGTGCCCCCGGCTCACCCGCGGCGGGCGGTCTTCGCCGCGGTCTCGCTCCTGGCCCAGAGGGAGCGCACATGGCCCAGATGCCTGGCCGTGCACTTCTCCGCTCCCTTCGCGTCGCCGGCGAGCATCAGGTCGAGGAGTTCCAGGTGTTCCTCGGCCGAGGGAATCAGCCCGCCCCGCTCGTCGAGGGCGGTGAGCCCGTACAGGCGGGATCGCTTGCGCAGGTCGCCGACGGTTTCGACGAGCCTCTCGTTGCCGGAGAGGGCGAGGAGCGAGAGGTGGAACTGCCGGTCGGCCTCCAGGTATCCGATGAGGTCGTGGTCGCGCGCGGCCCGGACGATCTCCTCTGCGACCGGCCGCAGCGCCTGAAGTTCCTCAGGAGCGGCGGACCGGGTGATCCGGCCGACGGTGGGGATCTCGATCAGGGCACGGATCTCGGTGTACTGGTCGAGATCGCGCTCATTGACCTCGGTGACCCGGAACCCCTTGTTGCGGACGGGCTCGACCAGGCCCTCCCGGGCCAGGTCGAGCATCGCCTCGCGCACGGGCGTCGCGGAAATCCCGAAGTCCTCCGCGAGCCCCGGCGCGGAGTAGACCTCCCCCGGCCGCAACTCGCCGGAGATCAGGGCGGCCCGCAGGGCGTGGGCGACCTGGTCGCGCAGCCGCTCGCGGGTGGCGTTGAGGTCGCGCTGCTTCAGGTGCCCCATAACGGTGGTGATCCCTTCATCCCGGAGCGGATCACCACCGTACAATGTCACGTTGTTTTCACAGGTGACAGGGTGTACGTACGGCTGGAGGTGTAGAACTCCAAGGCCGCGTGACCCTGTTCGCGCTGCCCGTGGCTGGATGCCTTGGCGCCGCCGAAGGGCAGGTGGAAGTCAACGCCGTTGGACGGGGCGTTGATCCGGATCATCCCGGTGTCGAGCTGATCCAGTCCGTTCAGGGCCGTGTCCAGGTCCGCGGTGTGGACCGAGGTGACCAGGCCGTACGGGACCGAGTTGGTGATCCGTACCGCATGGGCGAGGTCGTCGGCGGGCAGCAGGACCGCGATGGGCCCGAAGACCTCCTCGCGCAGCAGCCGGTGGCCCGGGGACACCTTCTCGACCAGGGTCGGGGCCGCGTACCAGCCGGGCCCGTCGGGCACGGTGCCGCCCGCGAGTACCGAGGGCCCGCCCCAGGCACCGCTGACCTGATCGCGCGCATGCTCGTCGATGAGTGGTCCGCACACGGTGGACGGATCGGCCGGATCGCCGACCGCGACGGTCCGCAGCGCCTCGGAGAGAGCCTCGCGCAGGGGGTCGATGGCCGCGCCGACCGCGATCACGCGGCTGGTGGCGGTGCACTTCTGGCCCGCGTATCCGGCGATCGCGGCGGCGATGTGGGCCGCGGCCTGCTCGATGTCGGCGTCCGGTAGGACGAGGGCCGCGTTCAAGCCGCCCATCTCCGACTGGACCGGGATGCCCCGGGCAGTGGCGCCACGTGCGACGGCCTGGCCGACGGTTGTCGAGCCGGTGAAGGAGATGACGTCGGCGGCGGAGACGAGGGCGTTGCCCTCGGTCGCCCCGCCGGGCAGCACGGTGAACTCCCCTGCCGGCAGGCTCTGCTGGACGATCTCGGCCAGGCGCTGGGCACACGCCGTCGCTTCCGGAGCGGGCTTGAGGACGACCGCGTTGCCCACCGCGAGTGCCGGGGCGGCCTTCCAGCTCGGGATGGCGAAGGGGAAGTTCCAGGGTGTGATGAGGCCAGCGACGCCGTGCGGGCGCCGGCGGGTGAGGAGGAGTCCGGAGCCGGCGGCGGGTTCGTGGACGGCGCCGGTGGGTTCGTACGGGGCCTGGGCGTAGTAGCGCCAGATCGCGGCAGTCCGCGCGACCTCGGCCCGGGCCTCGGCGAGCGGCTTGCCCACCTCGCGCACGGCGAGTTCGGCAAGCTCGTCCGCGGCGGCCTCGATGCCGGTGGCGACCGCGGTGAGCGCCGCCGAACGGGCTGCCGCGCCACCCATCAGCCAGCCGGGCTGGGCGGCACGGGCACGCTCGACGGCGTCAACCGCCGCGAACGCGCCCGGAGTCGGGATGTTGACGAGTACGTCGGTGGGGTCGGCCGGGTTGCGGGAGACGAGGCTGGTCACAGGAGGAAACCTCCGGGGAAGGGGCCGTCCGGGTCGAGGGTGTGCGAGTCGACGGCGTGGAAGACATGGCTCGTGCGCATGTGTGGGCTCCCGTGGTCAGTGGTGACCGTCGGCGACGGCCTTCTCGGTGGCGGCCCGGACTCCGGCCTCGACGGCTCCGGTGAGGGGAAAGCGCGGCGGGCGGGTGGGGCCGCCGCGGCGGCCGGTGATGTCCATCGACAGCTTGATGGACTGGACGAACTCGGTCTTGGAGTCCCAGCGCAGCAGGGAGTGCAGGGAGGTGTAAAGGGGCAGGGCGGTGTCGAGGTCGCCGGTGACGGCGGCGTGGTAGAGCTCGGCGCAGGTGGCGGGGAAGGCGTTGGGGTAGCCGGCGATCCAGCCGACCGCGCCGGCCAGGGCGAGTTCGAGCAGGACGTCGTCGGCGCCGATCAGGAGGTCGAGTTCCGGGGCGAGTTCGGCGATCTCGTAGGCCCGGCGGACATCGCCGGTGAACTCCTTGACGGCGACGATGTGCCCGTCGCCGTGCAGTGTGGCCAGCAGTGCGGGGGTGAGATCCACCTTGGTGTCGAGGGGGTTGTTGTACGCGACGACCGGCACCCCGGCCTGGGCGGTCTCGGCGTAGTGGGCGCGGACGGCCTGCTCGTCGGCGCGGTAGGCGTTGGGGGGCAGGAGGAGGACCGAGCCGCAGCCGGCTTCGGCGGCCTGCTCGGCCCAGCGGCGGGCCCCGGCGCTGCCGTAGGCGGCGACACCGGGCATCACCCGGGCTCCGTCGCCCGCCGCCTCGACGGCGGTGCGGACCACGCGGGCCCGCTCCTCGTCGGTGAGGGTCTGGTACTCACCGAGCGAACCGTTCGGCACGACACCGTCGCAGCCGTTCTCGATCAGCCAGGCCACGTGCTCGGCGTACGCGTCGTAGTCGACGGACAGATCGTCGCGCAGGGGCAGCGCGGTGGCGACCATGATCCCGCGCCACGGGCGGGTGCTGGTCCAGGAGCTGGAGGTCATGAAGAAGCCCTTCCGTAATGTGTGACATTTTACTGTGAGAGAGGTGCCGCCCCGGAGCGCTCCCCGTGGAGGCGGCAGTAATATTTCACATTGCACTGCCGATGCCAAGGGCTTCACGCGATCCACCCGTGACACACCCCCCAGCGACCCCCTGATTCGGACACAGGTGCGTAACGGACTCGCCAACACCTTGTGCAGTGCAATTTCACATTACTATTTTACCGGTCACATTCCAGTCCTCGGCTGGCCGACTGCTCTCGGAGTGACCAGATGAACAAGCGCACCCTTACCGCCGTCGCAACCGCCCTGGCGGCGACCATCACACTCGGCGCAGCCGGCTGTTCCGGCTCCAAGCATCCGGCCGGGGGCCAAGGCGCCGGCGGCAAGAACCCGGCGGCCGACAACCAAGGCGCCGTGGTCGGCGGCACTCCGCAGAAGGGCGGCACCCTCACGGTCCTGTCGAACCAGGACTTCACCCACCTCGATCCGGCCCGCAACTGGGTAATGAGCGACATGGAGTTCGGGACCCGGCTGCTCTACCGCACCCTGGTCACCTACAAGGCGGCCCCCGGCACGGCGGGCGGTGAACTCGTCCCCGACCTCGCGACCGACCTCGGCACCTCCTCCAACGGCGCCAAGACCTGGACCTTCCATCTCAAGCAGGGAATCAAGTACGAGGACGGCACGCCCGTCACCGCGCAGGACATCAAGTACAACGTGGAGCGGTCCTTCTCCCCCGACCTGCCCGGCGGCGCCGACTACGCGGCCCGCTACCTGGCCGGCGCCGAGGGCTACCAGGGGCCTGCCGAGGGCAAGCACCTCGCCTCCATCAAGACGCCCGACGACCACACGATCGTCTTCGAACTCCGCAAGCCCTTCGCGGAGTTCCCCAACGCCACCGTCATGCCGACCTTCGCCCCGGTGCCCAAGGGCAAGGACAAGGGGCCTCAGTACGACAACCGGCCGTTCTCCTCGGGCCCGTACAAGATCGAGTCGTACGAGCGCGGCAAGAAGCTGGTGCTGGTGCGCAACACCGGCTGGGACGCCTCGACCGACCAGGTGCGCAAGGCCTACCCGGACAAGCTGGTCATGGTGATGGGCCTGAAGGCGAACCAGATCGACGACCGGCTGATCGCCAGCCAGGGCGCGGACGCCTCCGCCGTCTCCTGGGGTGCGCTGCGGCCGGAGAGCGCGGCCAAGGTGCTGCCCGACGCGGAGGTGCGCAAGCGGCTGATCGCCGAGTCGACCAACTGCACGGACATGGTCCAAATGCACACCGGGCGGGCCCCGTTCAACGATGTGAAGGTCCGTCAGGCCGTGCAGTACGCGCTCGACAGGGACTCGGTGCTCACCGCCTCGGGCGGCCCCGCCTTCAACGACCTGTCCACCGCCTACATGCCGGCCACCCTCTTCGACGGCAAGGAGCCGGACACTCTGAAGATCCCCGCGACCGGTGACATCGAGAAGGCGAAGCAGCTGCTGAAGGAGGCGGGCAAGCCGGACGGGTTCGAGACGAAGATGACCGTCTCGACCGGGGACAAGGGGCGGGCCGAGGCGATCCAGCAGTCGCTGGGCAAGGCCGGGATCAAGGTCACCATCGAGACCGTCGACCCGTCGGCGTTCTACGCGACGATCGGCGACACCAAGAACCGCACCGACATCGCGTACACGGGCTGGTGCCCCGACTACCCGTCCGGCTCCACCTTCCTGCCGTTCGTCTTCGACGGCCGCTACATCAAGGAGAAGGGCAACTCCGGCAACCACTCGCTCTTCCGCGACGAGCCGACCATGAAGCGGATGGACGAAATCGCCGCCATGACCGACGCCAAGCAGGCCAACGCCGCCTGGCAGCAGCTGGACGGCGAGATCCTCGCCAAGGCCCCCGCCGTGCCGGTCCTGGTCCGCCGCTGGCCCCTGGTGCTCGGCAGCAACATCGCGGGCGCGTACGGCCAGACCTCCTTCGGCGGCCAGCTCGACTACGCCACAGTCGGCCTCAAGGACCCGTCCAAGAGCCAGGGCTGAGGTTCGTCGGATCATGGCCCTCGCAACCGCACCGGTGGAGGTTCCGGCGGGCAGCGGCCCCTGGCAGCTGGCCCGCGCGGAACTACGCCGCCGCACCTCCGTCAAGATCTCCCTCGTCGTCGTCGTGCTCCTCGTCGTCATGGCGACCGCCGCACCCCTGCTGAGCGCACTGGGCGGCTGGTCGCCCGACGAGTTCGACAAGTCCGCCGTCGACCCCTACCTGGGCGGGCTGCCGCTCGGACCGCTCGGCGGGATCTCCGCCGATCACTGGCTGGGCGTCGAACCCGTCACCGGCCGCGACCTGTTCGCCCGGGTCGTCCACGGCGCCCAGGTCTCCCTCCTGATCGCCTTCACCGCGACCGCGATCGTCGTGGTCGCGGGCACGGCGGCCGGGATCGCGGCCGGCTACTTCGGCGGCCGCACCGACGCGGTCCTCAGCCGGATCATGGACCTGACCATGTCCTTCCCCTCCCTCATCTTCATGATCGCGATGATGTCGGTGGCCAAGGACGTCAACCGGATCGTGCTGATGACCGCCGTGATCGGGCTGTTCGGCTGGCCCGGCATCGCCCGCGTGGTCCGCGGCCAGACGCTGTCGCTCAAGCACCGCGAGTACGTGGACGCCGCCCGGGTGGGCGGATCGGGGTCCTGGCGGATCCTCACCCGCGACATCCTCCCGGGCGTCGCCGGGCCGGTCATCGCGTACACGACCCTGATCATCCCGGGCATGATCGCCACCGAAGCGGCCCTGAGCTATCTGGGCGTCGGCGTCCGCCCGCCCACCCCCTCCTGGGGCCAGATGATCGCCGAGAGCGTCGCCTTCTACGACACGGATCCCATGTACTTCGTCATACCGAGCATCTGCCTCTTCCTCGCCGTGCTCGCCTTCACCCTCCTCGGAGACGCGCTGCGGGACATCCTCGACCCGAGAGGAAGCCGCACATGACCCGCTACCTCGGCCGCCGGCTGCTCGGTGTGATCGGCGTGCTGATCGCGATCGCCGCCGTCACCTTCACGATCTTCTACGTCCTGCCCTCCGACCCGGCCGCCGCGGCCTGCGGCAAGTCGTGCAGCGTCGAACGCCTGGCGGCGATCCGCGCCCACATGGGCCTGGACCAGCCGATCTGGGTGCAGTTCTGGGACTTCCTCAGCGGCGTCTTCACCGGCCGCAGCCTGGGCAGCGGCCAGTACGCGCTGCACTGCGGCTTCCCGTGCCTCGGCTACTCGTACGAGAACAGCGAGTCCGTCTGGGGCCTGCTGATGGACCGGCTTCCGGTCTCCGCCTCGCTCGCGTTCGGCGCGGCGGTGCTGTGGCTGGTGCTCGGCCTGACCGCCGGAGTCACCGCCGCCCTGCGCAAGGACACCCTTCTCGACCGGGTCCTGATGATCGGCGCGGTCGGCGCCGCCTCGGTGCCGGTGTACTTCACCTCGATGATGCTCATCTACGGGCTGATCCGGGTGGCGGGGCTGTTCCCCTATCCGCAGTACGTGTCCTTCGGCAGCGACCCCGTCCACTGGGCGACCAACCTGCTCCTGCCGTGGCTGGCGCTCGCCATCCTCTACGCGGCCATGTACGCACGCCAGAGCCGCAGTTCGATGATCGAGACGATGGCGGAGCCGTTCATCCGCACTGCCCGCGCCAAGGGCCTGCCGCGTCGCACGGTCGTCGTCAAGCACGGGTTGCGGGCCGGCATGACGCCGATCCTCACCATCTTCGGCATGGACCTGGGCGGGCTCCTCGCGGGCGCCGTCATCACCGAGTCCATCTTCGGACTCCCGGGCATCGGCCGGCTCTTCTACGGTGCGCTCTCCAGCGGGGACCAGCCGGTCATCCTCGGGGTCACACTGCTCGCCGCCACCTTCATCGTCGTCGCCAACCTGGCCGTCGACCTGCTGTACGCCGTCGTCGACCCGAGGGTGAGGTTTTGATGACGCCAAACCAATCTCTGCTGACCGTACGGGATTTGAGTGTCACGTTCGCGACGAAGCGGGGGCCGGTACGGGCCGTGGACTCGCTCAGCTTCGACGTCCACCGGGGCCGCACCCTGGGCATCGTCGGCGAGTCCGGATCGGGCAAGTCCGTCACCTCGATGGCGGTGCTCGGGCTGCACACCGCCGCCGAGGTCACGGGCTCGATCAGCCTCGACGGACAGGAGCTGCTGGGGCTCGGGGAGCGGGAGATGAACCGGCTGCGGGGCCGCCGGATGGCCATGATCTTCCAGGACCCGCTCTCCAGCCTCCACCCGTACTACACGGTCGGCGAGCAGATCGCCGAACACCACCGGGTCCACTTCAACTCCCGCCGTGCGGTGGCCCACAGACGGGCCGTGGAGATGCTCGCCGAGGTCGGCATCCCCGAGCCGGCACGCCGGGCGGGCGAGTATCCGCACCAGTTCTCCGGCGGGATGCGCCAACGCGTGATGATCGCCATGGCGCTGGCCTGCGAACCCGAACTCCTCATCGCGGACGAGCCGACCACCGCCCTCGACGTCACCGTCCAGGCCCAGATCCTGGAACTGATCGCCCGGCTGCAGCAGGATCGCGGCCTCGCCGTCGTCATGATCACCCACGATCTCGGGGTGGTCGCCCGGGTCGCCCACGAGGTGCTGGTGATGTACGGCGGGCGCGCGGCCGAACAGGCCCCGGTGGACGCCCTGTTCGCAACCCCCGCCCACCCCTACACCCGTGGGCTGCTCGACTCCCTGCCCCGGCTCGACGACAGCGACGACGAACCGCTGCGGGCCATCCCCGGCAGCCCGCCGTCCCTGCTGGCGCCCGCCCCCGGCTGTGCGTTCGCGCCCCGCTGTGCCCGGGCGGCAGGCGCCTCGCAGAGCGAGCGGCTGCGCTGCGAGACCGAACGGCCCCTGCTCTCCGGACCGGCCGAGCATCCGGCCGCCTGCCACCTCCCCGCATACGAAGGCGTCGCCTCATGAGCAGTACAGTTCAGCCACTCCCCAGCGGGCGGCCACTCCTCAGCGTGCGGGACGTAACGATGGCCTTCCCGGGAAAGCGCCGCGGAAGGGATCCCGTGCGAGCCGTCGACGGCATCAGCTTCGATGTGGCCGCCGGGGAGACGCTGGGCCTGGTCGGCGAGTCCGGCTGCGGCAAGTCCACCACCGGCCGCATGATCGTACGGCTCCTCGAACCCACCACCGGCTCGATCACCTACGACGGCCACGACATCAGTCACCTGTCCCAGCGCGAACTCAAGCCACTGCGCCGCGAACTCCAGATGGTCTTCCAGGACCCGCACTCCTCCCTCAACCCGCGCCAGACCGTGGCCCGGATCATCTCCGACCCCCTTCTGGCGCAAGGGAGTTCTCAGGCAGCAGCACGCAAGCGGGCGGCCGAGCTGATGGACCTGGTCGGACTCATCCCCGAGCACATCGACCGCTATCCGCACGAGTTCTCCGGCGGCCAGGCCCAGCGCATCGGCATCGCCCGCTCGCTCGCCACCAGCCCCCGGCTGGTCGTCGCCGACGAGCCCGTCTCCGCCCTCGACGTCTCCGTACAGGCCCAGATCGTCAACCTCATGGAACGCCTCCAGCAGGAGCTCGGCCTGGCCTACCTCTTCATCGCCCACGACCTCTCGGTCGTCAAGCGGGTCTGCGACCGGGTCGCCGTCATGTATCTCGGCCGGATCGTCGAAATCGGCGACAAGGAACGGGTGTACGCCGCCCCCGCCCACCCCTACACCCGGGCACTGCTCTCCGCGGTGCCCCTGCCCGACCCCGCAGCCGAGCGGGCCCGTGAGCGCATCACGCTCCTGGGCGACCCGCCCAGCCCGGCCGCTCCCCCACCGGGCTGCACCTTCCACCCGCGCTGTGCCAAGGCCCAGGCCCTCTGCCGCACCGAGGCACCACTGCTGCGGATCGCCGCACCGGGCGAGCCGCGGGAGGTCGCCTGCCACTTCCCCGAGGCGGCCTGAACACGGTGGTGCCCCGGATCCGCCCCACGGATCCGGGGCACCACTGTTCCGTCCTGGCGCGTGCCGCCTCGCGCCTGGCTACGGCAGCCAGGGGGCGCTCGTAGGGTGAGGCGCGTGATCGTTCGCAAGGGCGCAGTGAACGCAGGCGGTGGTCGGCGACCGGGCTATGCGGCAGCGGCCCTGGTGTTCGCCATCGGGATGGCCGGGACCACCCTGCCCACACCGCTGTACGGGCTCTACCAGGAACAGATCGGCTTCTCCGAGCTGATGGTGACCGTTGTCTTCGCCGTGTACGCCGTCGCGGTCATCACCGTGCTGCTGGTGGCGGGAAACTATTCGGACGAGGTCGGCCGCCGACCGGTGCTCCTGATCGCCATGGCCTCGTCGGCCGCGAGCGCGGGATGCTTCCTCCTGGAGAGCGGTCTGCCGCTGCTCTTCGCAGGGCGGCTGTTTTCCGGCCTCGCGGCCGGCCTGCTGAGCGGCGCGGCGACAGCGGCCGTCATCGAGCTGGCCGGCCCCGGGCAGAAGGCGCGGGCCGGATTCGCCGCCACCGCCGCGAACATGGGCGGTCTGGGCTGCGGGCCACTGCTCTCCGGGCTGCTCGCGCAGTACGCGCCGTGGCCGCTGATGCTGCCGTTCTGGGTCCACCTGGGGCTGGTGGCGGTGGCCTCCGGGATCACCTGGTTCCTGCCGGAGACCGTGACGGAGCCGAAGCGATGGCCACCTCTGCAGCCGCAGGGAATCAAGGTGCCGCCGGAGGTGAAGGGTGTGTTCGCACCCGCGGCGGTGGCAGCCTTCGCCGGCTTCGCGCTTCTCGGGCTGTTCACGGCGGTCGCGCCGAGCTTTGCCTCGCAGACCCTGGGTGTGCACAACCTGGCTGTTTCGGGCGCGGTAGTGTTCTCGGTGTTCCTGGCTTCGACCGTCGGGCAGTCCCTGACCCAGCGGATCGGCGCGCGCCTCGCGCTCCCCGTGGGGTGCGGAGTCCTCGTGGTGGGCCTGATGTTGGTGGCGTCATCACTGATCGCCGAATCCTTGGTTCTGCTCGTCCTGGGCGCCCTGTGCGGCGGCGCCGGCCAGGGACTGGCCTTTCGCGCGGCACTCACCCTGGTCAGCGGCGCGGCCCCGGCACTGCATCGTGGCGGCACCATTTCGGCGTTCTTCGTCGTCGCCTACACCGGGATCTCGCTGCCGGTGGTCGGTGTCGGCGCCATGGCCACCTATCTCGGGCTGCGCGAGGCCGGGCTGATCTTCACGGGCTGCGTGATGCTACTGGCGGCGGGCGCGGGAACATACGCGGCGCTCAGGCCGCCCACGGAGGCGTAGCCGGGCGCCCGTTGGCCGCCGACGGGAAGCAGGCGCCGGACGCTTCGCAGCGTCCGGCGCCTGCCGTGGTGACGGGCGGGTCAGACAGCGGTGTCGGGGATCCACGAGCCGTGGATCATGGCCGGGACGCGGCGGGGCAGATGGATGGTGGCGATCGGCGGGACGGACAGGTCGGAGGCGTCCAGGACGAGCATCTTCGACGCGTTCGCGTTCAGATCGCTGACCACCGTCAGCAGATAGCCGGCGTCCTCGTCGGTGGCGCCCTCGGCCTGGACGAAGACGGCCTCGCTGGGGAGCTGTCCGTTGCCGACGGGCAGCAGCTGGCGGCCTCCGGTGCGGCGGTCGTACTTGACGAGGGTGTGGTTGCCGATGCCGAGGTCGTCGGGGAAGGAGAGGGCGTACTGATAGCGGTGCTCGCGGCCGGTGTACGCGTCGTTGATGGTCGGAAACTCCACGGTCAGGTCGTCGATCTGCTCCTCCCTGACCCGGCCCGCCGCCAGGTCGACCGTCCAACGGCGGGTGCGGGAGCCGGAGTTGGGCTCGGCGCCGCGGTCCGGGGCGCCGACCCACCAGTTCCAGGAGCGCTGCCAGCCCTCGCGGCCCACGGTCGGGCCCTCGACGACGATGCGCCCGTTCGCGTCCTCGTAGGCGTTGGCGAAGTGCATTCCGTACCCCGGGAGGATGTCGAACCAGCGGACCTTGTCCGCGCCGCCGGCGCCGCGCGGCATGACGCCGATGCGCGCCTCCTGGCTGTCGCTCCAGCTGTACGGGATGCCCGAGTGCTCGGACATGTCGAAGGTGACCGAGCCCTCCAGGAACACGACGTAGTGCTCGGTGATGGCGAAGTCGTGCTTGAGGGCGGCGCTCGCCCCGGGGACCTCCTGGCTCTGAAGGACCTGGCCGTCCGGCGAGGCTACGTGGTGGATGAGGAAGGGCGGGAACGGGGAGGAGGCGAAGAAGTGGAGCTCACCGGTGGCCGGGTCCTCCTTGGGGTGCGCGGTCATGGCGGAGGTCAGCTTGCCGCCGAAGTCGTAGGCGCCGACGGTCTCCAGATCGGCCGTCAGCTCGAAGGGAAGGTTCGATTCGCACAGCGCGAGCAGTCGTCCGCCGTGCTCGATGACGTGCGTTCCGGCCGTGCTCGCGGTCAGATCGGGGCCCTTCTCCGTCATGTACGGGGCGCCGTCCAGTGCAGGGGTGTGCACCCAGCGGTTGCGGTACCACTCGGCGCGGCCCTCGCGCAGCCGGATCCCGTGGACCATGCCGCTGCCCTTGAACCAGTGGGTCGGGGTGACGCCCGGCTTCGGGTTGTGGCTGTTGCGGATCAGCCGGCCGGTCAGCTCGGGGGGCAGATTGCCCTCGACGGTGAGGTCGGTGGCGGTGATCTCGTCGGTGACGGGGGTGTAGTGGCCGGTCAGGTAGGGCTTGCTGGTCATCGTGAAGACCTCGTCTCGGTGATGGTGGTGTGGTGTTGTGCGTGGGCGGGACGGCCGTGGCCCGAACCGCTCCGGACCGCTCCGGACCGACGCCGCCGCGCTGCTACCGGCGTTCGGCCTCGGCCTTCAGGTGGCCGAGCCAGCTCTCCAGGGACTGCCTGAGCGCCTGCTCCATTGCGACGGGCTGGGCTTCGACCGGTGCGCCGCTCCAGGACTCCTCGGTGCGGACCCTCACCACGCCGTCGGCCTCCTCGAAGGTCCACACGTGAACGCCGTCGATGCCGTGCGCCGGGCCGCCCCAGACGATGCGCCGGCCGGGCACGACCTCGTAGACGGTGGAAGTGATCTCGAGGCCCGCGGTCAGCCATGTGAAGGACGCACCAGGGACGAGCGGGCCCTCGAAGTCGGCCCGGTCGATGTCCGGGTGCCACTCGGCCCAGGAGCCGATGTCCGTGTGCAGGTCCCAGACGTCCGCGAGCGAGGCGTTGATCGTCGTCGAGAGGCGGACGACGACGGGGGCGTGCTCGTCGATGGTGTGGGCGGGCTTGTCGCCGGGAGTGTGCGTGGTCATGGCGCGTTCTCCTTCAGAGGTGTTTCGAGGTGTTCTTGCACGTGGTTCAGTGCGTGGTTCGGGGTTCGCGGTGGTTCATTGCCGGCCTCGGGGCCCGGGGTTCGGCAGAGCGGGACCGGGCTCCGCCGGCTTCTCGTCCGCGTCGGCCTGTCGGGCCGATCGGCTTGCGAGGAGAGGGGTGAGTGCGGCCCCGGCGGCGATAAGGGCCGCCGAGACGAGGAACGCGGTCCGGTAGCCCTCGGTGAGCGCCTGGGCGTAGGGGTGGTGGTGCCGGGCGGTGGCTGTGGTCGAGGCGGCGAGGGTGCTCAGCACCGCCAGACCCACGGCGCCGCCGATCTGCCGAGTGGTGTTGACGAGGCCACTGGCCAGCCCCGCGTCGGCGGGCCGCACGCCGGTGACAGCGGCGCCGGTGAGCTGGACGAAGGCGATTCCCAGGCCGAGGCCGATCACGAGCGTGGGGCCGAGCAGATCGGTGACGAAGGTGCCCTGCACGGAGATACGGGCCAGCCACAGCAGCCCGGCGGCCTGAGTCAGCAGGCCGGCGGCGAGGGTGACATGCGGTCCCAGCCGGCGGGCGAGGCGCGGCGCGAGGGACGAGCCGAGCATGTTCGCCGCTGCGAGCGGGAGTTGTGACAGTCCTGCCTCCAGCGGACCGGCGCCGAGCACTTGCTGCTGGTAGAGGGGGAGGAAGAAGAACAGTCCGACCCACACGGCGCCGAGCAGCGTCATGACGAGATTGGCCGGTGCGACCAGTCCTTCGGAGAGCAGACGCGGCGGCATGAGCGGGGCGGGATGGCGCCGTTCGACCAGGACGAAGAGTGAGAGCAGGACGACCGCGGCCGTGAGGGAGCCCAGCACGATGGGATCGCTCCAGCCGGCGCGCCGGGCGGCGGTGAGGCCGTGGACGAGGGTGACGAGCCCGACGGTGACGGCGAGCGTTCCGGCGAGGTCGAGACGCCTGGCTGCCTGGACGGGAAGCCGTGTGGCGGGCACCAGCACAGCGGCCGCGCCGAGCACCACGGCCGCGCCGAGGCCGGACACGTGGAAGATCCAGGGCCAGCCCAGGCTCTCGGTGAGCAGTCCGCCCGCCAGGACTCCGGCCGCGCCGCCGGCGCCGGAGACGGCGCCCCACACCCCCAGTGCTCTGCCGCGGCCAGGACCGGGCGGGAAGAGCTGCATGACCAGGGCGAGGGCGGCAGGCGCCACAGCAGCAGCTCCGATGCCTTGGAGCGTGCGGGCGCTGATCAGCAGCCACGGTGTGGTGGCCAGGCCGGCGGCGAACGAGGCCATGGTGAAGAGCGCGAGGCCCGCGAGCAGGACCCGGCGCCGGCCGACCAGGTCGGCGGCCCTCCCACCCAGCAGCAGAAGTGCCCCGAAGGCGAGTCCGTAGGAGTTGACCACCCAGGACATACCGCTGTCGGACAGACCGACCCCGTCACGGATCGGGGGCAGGGCGACGTTGACGACGGACGTGCTCAACGTGATCACGAACTGCGCACCGGCCAGGACGGCGAGGGCGGCTCCGCCGCGCGCTGCCGACGGGGCGCCGGGCCCCGTGCGGGGCCTGCCCGGGATGGTCGACTTCACGAAACCTCCTATGTGTGGTTAACCACTCACTCCAGTGGTCTGAAAACAGGCGGCCACCGAACCGGTTGGCAAGGTGGCCGCCCCGTCGGGCGACTGTCAGTAGTGCGTGATCCCCGCCGCGAGTGTGCGCGTCCAGGGCGCGTCCACTTCACCCACACGGATGGAGACGAGCAGGTGACAGAGCATGCCGACGGCGAAGAACTCCTGGATCTGCTGCTCACCGCCCCCCGAGGCCCCGCGGACGTACTCGACCGTGCGGGCATATCCCGCTCGTACGGCTTCACGGATCGCGGGTTCGGAGACAGCGGCCGCCTGGGCGTGCAACTGCACCAGCATGAGGTCATTGTCGCTGATCAGACGGGCGTACGCATCACCCATGGCGGCGAGCACCACCTCGGGTGCGCTGCCCTTGGCTTCGGCGGCGCCGCCCTCCAGCGCAGCCCTGACCCTGACGAAGCAGTGGTCGACGACCGCGGTGAACAGCGACTCCTTGTTGGGGAAGAGCCGGTAGACATACGCCTGGGAGATGCCGGCCGCCTTGGCCACTTCCGTGGTGGTGGTGCCGAAGTAGCCCCGTGCCGCGAAGGCGCCGATGGCGGTGCGCAACACCGCTTCGCGACGTTCCTCTGCTGTGGAGAGTTGGCGCTGCCGTTCCGTCTTCATGTGAGTACTTAAACACTCACTCTTTTCGAGTGTCAACACGGGCGGAAGGAAGACCTACAGCCACGCCCTCGGAACCGGTCGTGCCCGTCGTACCGCTCGTGCCCGTCGTACCGCTCGCGCCAGTCGTGCCCTTCGTGACGCTCGCGCCTGTCGTCGCCTTCCACAAACGGCGGCAGGACAGCACCGCGGCGCCGACCAGCAGTCCGTTGCGTACGACCATCAGCGTGTTGCCCAGCGCCGAGCCGTACATGACGTCCAGGTAGTAGGTCGGAAAGGCCAGCGCGGTCACGGCGGCCGCCGCCAGCAGCACGAACGCCACCGGCCGCTGGGTGGTGTGCCGGGAGGTGAGGCAGACCGCGGCCAGACCGATCAGCCAGACCAGATACTGCGGGCTGATCACCCTGCTGGTGACCGTGAACAGCAGGACGGCGGCGAGTGCGGCGTCGAACGGTGTCGCGGTGGTCCGCCGCGAAGCCCTGCCTCGCCAGAGCATCAGCCAGCCGAAGGCGGCAGCCGTGAGCATCATGGACAGCTGGGCGACGGTGTCCACATGCATGCCGCTGAACTCCAGGGCGCCGTAGCGGGATTCGATCCAGATGCGCATGCCCGACGCCCGCATCAGTGACAGCACGGTGCCGCCCAGCGACTCGATCTGCACGCCCCTGGCGCCCTGTTGCTGCAGGAAGCCGAGGCTGTGCCGGAAACCGAGGGCGAGTACGGCGAGCAGCGCCCCCGCGGCGGCGGCAGCGGACAGCCAGACCTCCCGGCTGGTGCGCCCGCGTTCCATGCCGATCAGGGTGAGCACCGGCCAGACCTTGACCATGGCGCCGAGCGCGGCGAACACCCCGCACAGGCGCGGGCGGCGTCGGGCGCTGAGCAGGGCCAGCACGGCGAGGGCCGTCACCTGGATGTCGAACCGTCCGTGCGGCACATTCAGCAGAAGCGGCAGGCCGCCGGTCCACAGCCAGGCCCCGGCGAGGCCCCGGCCCTGGCGGGCCAGCGCCAGGGTGACGATCGCGTCGGTGGCGAGCGTGAGGACGAGGAACGCCTGGAAGTAGCCGAGGAACGGCAGCAGCGCGGGGGACAGGAACACCAGGCCGGCGCCCGGCGGATACTGCCAGGTGACGTCGTTGACGGGGAAGGAACCGTCGGTCAGCTGCTGGTACCAGTGCGGATAGAGGTAGTTCGCCTCGTCCGAGACATTGCTGACGCCGATGCTGTCCTCGATGAGCAGACGCAGCATGCATAGCCGGGTGAGGGTCCAGACCGCGTAAAGCGCGACGATCGATTTCTTTGCCGTCCAGGCGTCGGCATGGCGTGCCGCCCAGGCGCGGGCGCGGGCGCGGGCTGTTGCACGGGGCTCGACGGGCGAGGGGTGCTGCCGGTGAGGGCCGTCTGTGTCCGGGCCGCGCTCCGGGGCGGAGTTGCTGCCGACGAGGCCGGTCTGCTGCTGCGTCATGGACCCGCAATTTAGCGCTGTTTATCGCTATTTTTCGGCACTGAACCGCCCGTTCTCCCCCGCGGGTTCCGAGAGGACGTCGCCTCTGCCGTATGCGCGGGCTGCGGGCTGCGCCTGGGTGGGAAAGGCCCAGTGGCCAAGCCGTCCGACCTGTACGAGGTGACCGCCAGGATTCACGCGATGCCATGACGTGAACGGGCGCGCGCGATGCGGCCGGCGGCCGGGATCGGTGCGGTCCGGGACTCGTGACGCGGTGAGATGCTGGAGGGGTCGCACGAATGCGCTTACGCAGGCGTCGGCCTCTCATGGATGAGGTGGCGTGATGAACACCTCCGACGACACCGCCGGGCAGGACGGCCTGGCCGCCTCCTTCACACTCCAGCGCAACGACGCCGACGAAGAGCCGTGGTGGGAGGTGGACCATTCGCTCGTGGGGCAGTTCCTCGCCCGTTCGCCGGTGGGCATGGCCGTGATGAGTCCGGATCTGCGCTACGTCTGGATCAACGACGCGCTGGAACGCCTCGGCGGAGTCGCCCGTGAGGAACGGCTGGGGAAGCGGCTCCGCGATGTGCTGCCGAAACTGGACGCCGATGCGATCGAAGCCTGTATGCAGGAGGTCCTGGACACGGGCAAGCCAGCGGTGGACATCGAGTACCGGGGGCGTACCCAGGCCGATCCGGAGCGTGAGCACGCCTACTCGACCTCGTTCTTCCGGCTCGACGACACGCTCGGCCGGGTACGGGGTGTCTGCTACATGGTCATCGATGTCACCGACCGGTGGCGGGCTCGGCAGCGGCTCGCCCTGGTGAACGAGGTCAGTACGCAGACCGGCAAGAGCCTGGACGTCATCCACATCGCGCAGGCGCTGGCGGACAGCTGCGTACCCCGGCTCGCCGACTTCGTCGCCGTGGATCTGCTGGACCCGGTGCTGTGGGGTGAGTCCCTGCGCCGCGGACCTCTTCTCGGCACGCAACCGCTGCGCCGGGCGGGCAGGCACGTTGCCACCGAGGAACTGCGGGGGCCCATCGCGGAGACCGGGCAGACCGTGGCCTTTCCGCCGTCTTCGCCCGGCGCACGCTGCCTTGGTGACGGCACGTCGTACCTGTGCCCCGTCCTGGACGACGACACCGGCGGATGGCTCGCCGCCGACCCGCGCGCCGCCGGGAAGAACCACGGACTCGGCGGCTGTTCGCTGATGCTGGTCAGAGCCGACGCCCGTGGCCACGCGCTGGGCGTCGCCACCTTCGTCCGCGGGCCGAGCCGCGGTCCCTTCGAACAGGATGACCTGCTCCTCGCCGAGGATGTCGTCGCACGAGCGGCCGTCGGCATCGACAACGCACGCCGGTTCACCCGGGAGCACAACACGGCGCTCGCCCTCCAACGCTTCCTGCTTCCCAGAAAGCTGTCCACGCGAAGCAGCCTGGAGGTGGCATCGCGCTACCTCCCCGCCCGCGCCGGCGGCGTGGGCGGTGACTGGTTCGATGTGATCCCGCTGTCCGGAGCGCGGGTCGCCCTGGTCGTCGGTGATGTGGTCGGGCACGGAATCCACGCCGCCGCCTCCATGGGCCCGTTCCGCACCGCCGTCCGTACCCTCGCCGACCTGGAACTGCCGCCGGAGGAGCTGCTGGCCCATCTGGACGACCAGATGCTCAGCCTCATCGGCGAGGAATCGTCGCAGGAGGACAGTCCGGCCTCCGCCGTACTCGGTGCCACCTGTCTGTACGCCGTCTACGATCCGGCCACCCGCAAATGCACCATGGCCCGGGCCGGCCACCCTCCTCCCGCGGTCGTCTCTCCAGAGGGGTCGGTGATCTTCCCCGACCTGCCGCCGGGCCCGCCGCTGGGACTGGGAGGTCTGCCGTTCGAGTCCGCCGAATTCGAGCTGGCGGCGGGAAGCGTCCTCGCGCTGTACACCGACGGCCTGATCGAGGCCCGCGACCGGGACGTGGACGTCGGTCTTGCGCGGCTGAGCGCGGCGCTGGCCAGTCCGGACCTGCCACTGGACGGACTGTGCACGGCCGTCCTGGACGCGATGCTCAAGGGTCCCGCCGACGATGACATCGCGCTGCTTCTCGCCCGTACGCACGCTCTCGGGGCGGACCAGGTGGCCGGCTGGGATCTGCCGTCCGATCCCGCGGTCGTGGCCGAGGCCCGCACCCTGGCCATGCGCTGCCTCGACGAGTGGGGGCTGCCCGATCTGGCCTTCACCCTCGAGCTGATCGTCAGCGAGCTGGTCACCAATGCCATCCGCTACGCGCCGGGCCCCATCCGGCTGCGCCTGATCAGGCAGGACGTGCTGATCTGCGAGGTCTTCGACAGCAGCAGCACCTCCCCGCGGCTGCGCCATGCGCGCACCACCGATGAGGGTGGCCGCGGGCTGTTCCTCGTGGCGCAGATGGCCCGACGCTGGGGCACCCGCTACACCGCCGAAGGCAAGATCATCTGGGCGGAACTCGACACTTCTCCGGCCGACGGGGCCTGAGCCGCCGGCGTCGCGCTTCGACATCGCACTTCGACGCCGCAACTCGGCGATAAAGAAGGCACTACGGACGCATGGCCGTAATCTGGTAGTACCCACCAGCCCCGAGCTTGGGGGAGATCATGGAACTCGGTTTTCTCAAGCCGCTCTTCGATCGTCCGGGCCCATGGGCCTCCGTGTTCATTGACACCACGCGCACGACCGAGGACGCGGCGAGGCTGCAGAAGCTCCGCGAGCGCTCGGTCGCCTCGCAGCTCATCGACGCGGGTGCCGATCCCTACACCGTCAGGGCCGTGATGGGCAGGCTCGCCGACCAGCCGGTCTCCGGGGCACCTCCGGGCCGCGCGGTCTTCGCCGCGGGTGCCGAGGTCGTGCTCGACGTACCGCTCGCCCTGTCGCCGACCAGCATCGAGGCGACCTGGTCGATCCTGCCGCATGTCGCGCCGCTGGCCGGACTGCGGGGTGACGCGCCGCCGTGTCTGGTGGCGTACATCGACCGCACCGGCGCCGATCTGGAGCTGCGCGATGCGCACGGCCGGGAGAGCGTGGGCCAGGCGAACGGCAGGGAGTCGCAAGGCCGAGGACACCGCAGCATCCCGGCGGACCGGTACGAGTGGCACTACCGGAACAAGGTCGAGAACAGCTGGAACGAGACCGCCGACGTCATCGCGGGCGAGCTCGCCAGGCAGTGGCCCGAGAGCGGCGCGCAGCTGCTGGTGCTGACGGGCGACTCCCGCGAGCGCAGGGCCGTGCACAACCGACTGCCGGAGCGGATCCGGAACGTGACCGTCGAGGCCGAGAACGGCAGCAGGTCCCCCGGCGCCTCGAAGGACGTGCTCGACCGGCAGATCGCCGAGGCCTGCGAGAACTACGCGCGCGACCGGCTCCAGAGCGCGCTCGACCGCTTCCATGTCGGACGCGGCAGGCCGGGCGAGCACCGCGAGGCCTCTGTCGACACCGGTCGCGGAGACGCCGCCGAGGGGATTCCCGCCGTCGTGGACGCGGCCCGCAGTCATCAGGTGGCGACGCTGCTCCTCGCCCAGGACGCATCCGACGCGGGCCGCGACGTGTGGATCGGCCCCGGCGTCGACGAGGTCGCCGTACAGCGCGGCCAGGCGCAGGCGATGGGCGTCGCCAAGCCCATGCAGGCACGCGCGGACGACGCGCTGCTGCGGTCCGCCGCGGCGGCCGACGCCGAAGTGCTGCTGGTCCCCGAGGGCATGCCGGGCCCGGCGGGCGGGCTGGGAGCGGTGCTGCGCTGGAGCCTTTGAGGAGGCCGACGCCGTCGGTCACCTCGGCGCTGCGCATTCGGGCACGGCAAGATTCCTCCCGGCCGTGGGTATGCCGACGCCGCGGGTCAGGAGCTGAGTGAGCGCACCTTCACCGGGGTCCCGGGTACCTGGTGGCCTCCGCTCGCCAGCATCCGTACCTCACCCCGGTCGCTGATCTCCGCGCGTACGATTCCCGTCTCGTCCTGGTAGATCGGATATCCGCCCGCGCCCGACCGTCCGGTGCTCCGGACGATCACCACGTCGTCCTCCCCGGCGGGCGCCTGAAATACAAGTTCGTAGCTCTGATTCATGGCGGCCTCCCGGTCCATCGTCACTCACGACCGCCGTGTGCGCCTCAGGAGAGCGCGCGGACCGGCCACGGCCCGCGCCGGCGGAGGATCGCCATGGCCTGCACCTCCAGGACCGCGTCCTCGGCGTTCCGGTCCTGGACCCTGCCGAGGCAGCAGGGTCGTCAGAACCGGGCGTGGGCCTTGATGTCCGCGCCGAACTCCTCGATCATCGCGGGCGTCACCGTCGGCCGGCACTGGGCGATGGCCGCCAGATAGTCCTCGGTGCTCGCGCCGAGCGCCCGTGCCTCGCCGGTGGCCGACGACGAGGCCCCGAGCGTCTCCAGGTCCCGCTCGAAGGCGGCCTGGGCCGCGATCCGGGCCGCATGCTCGATGTCGGCCGGAGTGAACAGCTCACTGGCCGCCACCAGCACCGACACCTCCACATCGGGCCGGCCACCGGTGTACCGGGACCAGATCGCCGACCGCGCCGCCGTGTCCGGGGTGCCGATCGGGATCAGATAGTCGAATCTGCCGGGCCGCAGGAACGCCGGGTCGAGCGAGCGTACGGAGTTGGTGGCGCACACCAGCAGCCGCTCGTCGCGCTCCCGGAACCCCGGTATGAGCTTGAGCAGTTCATTGGTCACCCCGTGCATCCCGCCGGGCTGCGCGGGCTCGGTGCGCACCGGTGCGATCTCCTCCACCTCGTCGATGAAGACGAGGACCCGCTCGAGCTCCGCGATCCTGGCGAAGGCGCTGCGCAGGGCGGCCGCGAGATTGCCCTCGTCGGCCAGTCGGGACGGCAGCAGTTCGACGAACGGCCAGCCCAGCTTGGCGGCGATACCCCGGGCGAAGGTCGTCTTCCCGGTCCCGGGCGGACCGAACAGGGCTATGGCCCGCGGCGGCCGGACCCCGTGCCTGGCGGCCCGCTCCGGCTGCGCCAGAGGCAGGACGACGCGCCGTTCGATCAGGTCCTTCTCCGCCTCCATGCCCGCCACCTTGGCCCACAGGTCGCTCGGCAGGAACCGTCCGCCGAGGTCTTCGAGCAGACTGGCCGCGGGTCCGTGCAGCGGCTCGACCTTCTCGAAGTAGGCGACGGCGGGCTGCCGGGTGTAGCCCGCGTTGAGCAGTCCCTCGCCGAGCAGTTCCTCCTCGGGCAGCACATAGGCGATACGGCCGACCCGGGCGGCGACGAGCCGTCGCTCCAGTTCGACCAGCAGGGCGCTGGCAAGGCCCCGGCCGCGCCAGGCCGAGGAGATGGCGATGCGCATCACCCAGGCGCGTTCACCGGCCACGCAGGCGAGCGCCGCGCCGATCGGTACGCCCTGGTGGACGGCTACGACGGCGGGCTGCCGGGAGGTGAGCGCGCCGATGCACTCGGCGAGCGAGAAGACCGACTCCTGCCCGAGCTCGGCCGTGGTGTCGATCAGGTGGACCACTGCGGCGAGATCGCTCTCGCGGTAGTCGTGGATGAGCCAGTTCACCGGTACCGCCCCTCGTTGCTGCCAAGGCTGCTGTAGCGGCGAGGCTAGGGGCGGCCTTGCGCCGGGTCCTGCTCCACTGTGCACAAGGTTTGGCCCCCGAACCCGACGTTCCGTCTCTAGCCACGGGGACCGGTCCGCTGCGAGGGGCGCTCAATCGCCGGACGGGCTCATATGGAACCCCTCCGGCGATTGAGGACATGCCCGAAGGGCGTCCCGGGGGTCTGGGGGCTTGCCCGCAGTTACAGCCCCTACGCTCCCGAGATCAGCCGGTCCACCGCCGCCGTCCCTGACGTGTAGCCCCCCGCCGCCGCCCTGGCCGCCCCGACCATCCCGCCGCCCGCACTGCCGGCCAGGCCGCCGGCCATGCCACCGGCCGGCGCCCCGGTCAGCGCGCTCGCGGCGGGCCGCTCGGCTGCCGGGACCGGGCCGAGCCCCCGCGCCGAGACCGGCTCCTGGGCCAGCGCGAGCATCGGCATCGGCCCCGGCTGCTGCACCTGTGCCCGTAGTTGCTGCTGCGGCTGCGGCTCCGGCGCCTGCGCGAGCATCGGCGCCATCGGCTCCGGCCGCGGCTCGGGAGCGCGCTGTCCGTACAGCACCTCCTGCATCGCCGACATCAACCGCATCTGGTCCTGCTGCGGGCGCACCACCAGCCGCATGAAGCGGCTGGAACTGCCCACCTTGTTGCTGCACTCACGTACCAGCACCCCGTGCTCGGCGAGCAGCCGGTCCCGCAGGATCGTCCCGTCCACCCCCTCCGGCAGGCGCACATAGAGGAAGTTGCCCTGCGACGGGTAGACGGTCAGGCCCGGCAGCTGGGAGAGCCGCATGGTCATCTCCTGCCGGTCCCGGCGCGCCTGCTGAAGGCTCTCGGCGTACTCCTGCCGGTGCTCCTTCAGCATGAACACCACGGTCTCGGCGAAGGAGTTGAGGTTCCACTTGGGAAGTGCGGACCGGATCTTCCCGGCAAGGGTCGGGTTGGAGACGAGATAGCCGAAGCGCACCCCGTGCAGCCCGAAGTTCTTGCCGAGGCTGCGCAGCACGATCACATTCGTCCGCATGACGGCCTCGGCGGCGACGCTCGCCTCCTGCTCCGCGTCCGCGAACTCGAGGAAGGACTCGTCGACGACGACCAGGTCCAGATCCTGGAGGGAGTCGAGCAGCGCGATCACCTGCTGCTTGGGCAACAGGCCGCCGTCGGGGTTGTTGGGGTTGCAGATGACCGCGGTCCGCGAGCCACGGCTGCGTACGAACTGCACAAAGGCCGCCGGGTCCAGCCCGAAGCCGTGCGCCTCCGGCAGCAGCAGCATGTCGACGCGCTTGCCGGTCTCCATCGGCTGGTCGGTCCATCTTCCGAAGGTCGGCACAGGCACGGCCAGGGACTCGCGGACCAGCAAGTGGTCGATCCAGGTGATCAGTTCGGTGGAGCCGTTGCCCATGGCGACGGTCTGCGGATTGAGTCCGAGGACCTGGCAGAGCTCGGCGGTGATGGTGTCCGCGCTGCTCGGGTAGTAGGTGAGGATCTCGCGCAGACCTCGGCCCAGCTGGTCGAACATCGCGGGAGTCGGGAAGTACGGGTTGCAGGGGATGCAGAAGTCGGTGATCTCGCCGGCCGCCCCGCCGCCCGCCCGGTTCAGCGTGAAGTACGACGGGCTGTGAGCGGTGGATGCACGAAAGAGTGCGGTGACATTACTGCCGGCCATGAAGCTGCCTCCCCTGCCTGCCAAGGCGCCGTGCCGGATGCGCACGGACCCCCCACGTATACGGAGGAAGATGGAGTGATGTTCACTCCCTCGGGCCCCACCTTCCGCGAACTGGCCGCTCAGGCGCTCTCTTCCATCGAACACGGTTACGACCTGCTGGCGCCCAAGTTCGACGAGACTCCCTTCCGTACGTCGGACCGGCTGCTCGACGCGGTGGCACGTGCTCTCAAGCCGCTGGGTCCCTTCCGGGCGGGTCTCGACGTCTGCTGCGGCACCGGCGCCGGGGTGGGTGTCCTGCGGCAGCTGTGCGAGGAGGAGGTCACCGGCGTCGACTTCAGCGCGGGCATGCTCGCCGAGGCCGCGCGGGCCCTGCCGGACGTATCGGACGGCGTGGCGGTGAGCTGGGTACGGGCCGACGCCCGCGCCCTCCCCTTCGAGCGGGCCTTCGACCTCGCCGTGAGCTTCGGGGCGTTCGGCCATTTCCTGCCCACGGAGCGGCCGGAGCTCTTCGCCCAGGTCCACAGGGCGCTGCGGCCCGGCGGCCGGTTTGTCTTCCCCGTCCCGGCCCCGCCGCGGATCGGCTCATTGCCGTACTGGGCGCTCTGGGGGTTCGACGCGGCGATGCGCGTACGGAATCGGCTGTGGCGGCCGCGGTTTGTCATGTACTACCGCACCTTCAGGCTTCCGGATGTGCTGGCCGACCTCGGCCGGGCCGGGTTCTCGGTGGAGCTGGAGCCGCTGAAGGAGTACGGACTGCGGCCGGACGGAAGTCCTCGCTGCCGACTGGTGGTCGCCACCCGCTGCGGGTGAACCGCGTGGGCCGGATCTCGAAGGCTTCGAGATCCGGCCCACCCTTCACGGTGCTTCAGAGAGCGGCGAGCCGCTCCAGCGGGAACGGCGGCTGCGCCAGCGGGCGCACCGCCAGCCGGGTCAGCGGCAAGGCGTTGTCGTCGCCCGCCGTCCGGTTGGCATGAAGCACCCCGCAGCCGGTGCAGCGGTGGACGAGCACCCACTCGCCGTCACCGCGCACCGAGATGGCGAGCGGTTCCATCCGGGCGCCGCAATCGGCGGCCCGGTCGCCCGGGGTGTCGTCGAGATGACGGCTCCACAGGCAGTTCGGGCAGTGATTGCGGTGACCGGTGCCGGCCGCGGTCATCGACACATCGAGACCGCAGTGCAGACAGCGGAAGGACTGGGCGCGCGCCTCGGTGCGGGCGCGTCTTGAGGTGTTGCGGGACATCGTGGACACGACTCCTGATGTGATGCGTGGGATGGGCGTCAGCTCTGAACGCCGTCTCGCACCAAGGGAGTTCATACCGCGAGAGCGGGCGGCCTTCCTCGGTCGCGAGAACGGTTCCGCTGGGCCCTGGGCATACACGCACCACCTCTGTGTCGACGTCCGGTCACCTGATGAGACCCCCTGGACGGGGCGCGCGGCAACCGAATTGATTTCGAGGCAGCGCAACGGGTGCGGCGGCGGCCGATCGGAACCATCGCGGCCCACCGCCAGGAAGGCCGTACGCGGATCCGGTCCGTGCACGGCTCAAGGTGCGTACGCCGATCAGGCCACCGAGGCGATCCGGCCCGTCGGCGGGTCCTGGCCGTCGTGGTGGATCGGGGTGTGCGCTCCCGCCAGGGGGACCCCGGAGCCACCACGGCGGTTTGCCACGATCTCCGCCGCGATCGACAGCGCCGTCTCCTCCGGCGTACGCGCGCCCAGGTCGAGGCCTATCGGGCTGCGCAGCCGGGCCAGTTCCAGCTCGGTGACGCCGACGTCGCGCAGCCGCTTGTTGCGGTCCTCGTGCGTGCGGCGCGAGCCCATCGCTCCCACGTAGGCGACGGGAAGCCTCAGGGCCAGTTCGAGCAGCGGCACATCGAACTTCGCGTCGTGGGTCAGTACGCAGAGGACCGTACGGCCGTCGACCTCCGTCGACTCCAGATACCGGTGCGGCCAGTCGACGACGATCTCGTCCGCCTCCGGGAAGCGCGTCCTCGTCGCGAAGACGGGACGGGCGTCGCACACGGTGACGTGGTAACCGAGGAACTTCCCGACCCGTACCAGCGCCGACGCGAAGTCGATCGCGCCGAAGACGATCATCCTGGGGGCGGGCACCGAGGACTCCACCAGGAGCGTCAGCGGCTGACCGCAGCGGCTGCCGTCCTCGCCGATGACCCGCGTGCCCGTGCGGCCCGCGTCGAGCATCGCGCCCGCCTCGGCCGCCGCCGTGCGGTCGAGTTCCGGGTGGCCGCCCAGCGATCCCTCGTACGAACCGTCGGGGCGGACCAGCAGGGCGCGGCCCACCAGATCGGACGGACCGTCCGTGATTCTGGCGAGGGCCGCCGCCTTCCCACCCGCGGCGGCAGCCAGCGCGGCGGGGAAGACCCCGCCGCGTACCGGCGTGACGAGGATGTCGATGATGCCGCCGCAGGTCAGACCGACCGCGAAGGCGTCCTCGTCGCTGTACCCGAACCGCTCGAGGACGGTTTCGCCGTCCTCGAGCGCCTGTCGGCACAACTCGTACACCGCCCCCTCCACACACCCTCCCGAGACCGACCCGATCGCCGTGCCCTCGCTGTCCACGGCGAGTGCGGCGCCCGGCTGCCGGGGCGCGCTGCCGCCGACGGACACCACGGTGGCGACGGCGAACTCACGGCCCTGCTCGACCCACCGGTTCAGCTCGTCGGCGATGTCCAGCATGTCGGTCTCCTCAAGGGTGTAGGTGGGCGGCGGGACTTACTTCACTCCCAGCCAGCCCTCGATCGGGTGGAGCGCGAAGTACGCCAGGAACACGATGGACAGCACCCACATCAGCCAGCCGACGTCCCGCGCCTTGCCCTGCACGGTCTTGATCAGGACGTGGGCGATGACACCCGCCGCGATGCCCGCGGTGATCGAGTACGTGAAGGGCATCAGCACGGTCGTCAGGAAGACCGGGATCGAGGTCGCCTGGTCGTTCCAGTCGATGTGCTTGGCGTTCGTCAGCATCATCGATCCGATGACGACGAGCGCGGCGGCGGCCACCTGCGTCGGGATGATCTGGGCCAGCGGGGTGAAGAACAGGCAGAGCGTGAAGGCGAGGCCGGTGACCACGCTCGCGAAGCCGGTGCGCGCACCGTCGCCGACGCCCGCGGTGGACTCGACGAACACCGTCTGGCCGGAAGCGCCGGCCAGGCCGCCGAACGCGCCGCCCGCACCGTCGATGGCAAGGGCCTTGTTGAGGCCGGGCATCTTGCCCTTGTTGTCGGCGAGGTTGGCCTGCTGGCCGATGCCGATGATCGTGCCCATGGCGTCGAAGAAACCGGCCAGCACCAGGGTGAAGACGATGACGCCGACGGTGATCCCGCCGACGCTGCCGATGCCGTCGAAGGAGACGCTGCCGAAGAGGCCGAAGTCAGGGGTGCTGACGATGGAGCCGGAGATCTCCGGGGCGTTCAGTCCGCCCCAGGCCTGCTTGTCGAGACCGGCGAACTGGTGGACCAGCGCGGCGAAGACCGTGCCGCCGACGATCCCGATGAGAATCGCGCCGGGGACCTTGCGGACCTGCAGCAGGAAGATCAGCAGGACGGTGACCGCGAAGCAGAGCACGGGCCAGCCGGTGAGCATGTCGCTCGTGCCGAGCTGGATCGGCTTGGCGCCGGCGATGCCGCCGGCTCCCGGCATGGAGGTGACGAAGCCGGCCTGGACCAGACCGATGAGGCAGACGAACAGGCCGATCCCCATGGTGATGGCGTGCTTCAGCGCCAGGGGGATGGCGTTCATGATCAGTTCGCGCAGGCCGGTGACGACGAGCAGAACGATGACGGCGCCGTAGATGACGCACATGCCCATCGCGTTTTCCCAGGTCATCTCGGGCGCGACCTGGAATGCCATGACGGCGGAGACGCTGAGTCCCGCGGCGAGTGCCAGCGGCACATTGCCGATGAAGCCCATCACGATGGTGGTGGCGGCTGCGGCGAAGACGGTGGCCGTGGTCAGCTGATCGCCGTCGAGCTTGTGGCCGGTCGCATCAGGCACCGACAGAATCACCGGGTTGAGAAGGATGATGTACGCCATCGCCATGAAGGTGGTGATGCCGCCACGCACCTCCTGACCGATGGTCGACCCGCGCTGGCTTATGTGGAAATACCGGTCGAGCCAGGACCGGCCGGTGGGCGAGCGAAGCGAGGTGGGGGTACCCCCAGGCCGAGGGCTCTGGGGGGGCGTACCTGCGCCGGCGTCCTCCGCCGTCGTCTTGGTCTCAAGGGACTGCTGGGTCATGGTGCCTACTCCCAAGGTTCACAGGGGCACCCGCGTGAGCAATGAGGCTGCGGGATTTGGGATCTTGCATTGGCTGCACGACCCGGGGGACGGCCCGAGACGAACTGGGTTGTGGTGCTGGGGTACTGCGCTGTACTGCGGCAAGGACCGCGAGCGGTGCGGTACTTGGTTTCTCCGGGCGGCGCGGACGGCAGGTGGGGTTCCCCATGCCGAAGGCCAGGGGAGTGACGTTCGTCGGCACGGCGCACCGCCCGGAGAGCTTGTGGATCAGGTGCCGGTGAGGTGCTCGGGGCGTACCGGCGTCCTGTTGAGCTCCAGCCCCGTCGCGTTCCGGATCGCCGCGAGGACGGCCGGGGTGGAGGAGAGGGTCGGGGCCTCGCCGATGCCGCGCAGTCCGTACGGCGCGTGGTCATCGGCCAGTTCGAGCACATCGACGGGGATGGTCGGCGTGTCGAGGATGGTGGGGATCAGATAGTCCGTGAAGGAGGGGTTGCGCACCTTCGCGGTCTTGGGGTCCACGATGATCTCCTCCATGACCGCCACGCCCAGGCCCTGGGTGGTGCCACCCTGGATCTGGCCGACGACGGACAGCGGGTTGAGCGCCTTGCCGACGTCCTGGGCGCAGGCCAGCTCGACGACCTTGACGAGGCCGAGCTCGGTGTCCACCTCCACCACCGCGCGGTGCGCGGCGAAGGAGTACTGGACATGGCCGTGGCCCTGGCCGGTCACCAGGTCGAAGGCCTCGGTGGGACGGTGGCGCCACTCGAGTTCCAGGTCGACCGCCTCCCCCTCCAGGACGTCCACCAGGTCGGCGAGCACCTCACCGCCGTCGGTGACGACCTTGCCGCCTTCGAGCAGCAGCTCGGCGGTGGCCCATGCGGGGTGGTACGAACCGAATTTGCGGCGGCCGATCTCCAGGACCTTCTCGCGGACGTTCTCGCAGGTGTGCTTCACCGCGCCGCCCGTGACGTACGTCTGGCGCGATGCCGACGTCGAACCGGCGGAGCCGACCTGGGTGTCGGCCGGTGCGATCGTCACCTGTGTGACGCCGAGCTCGGTGCGGGCAATCTGCG
This sequence comes from Streptomyces sp. CA-135486, assembly GCF_050936555.1. Lineage (NCBI taxonomy): Bacteria > Bacillati > Actinomycetota > Actinomycetes > Kitasatosporales > Streptomycetaceae > Streptomyces > Streptomyces sp. CA-135486. The sequence goes on along the minus strand of NZ_JBNJMM010000002.1, from coordinate 2,368,716 downwards.
CATGGACGGTGACACCGCCCTGGCCGACCTCCGCCATCGCGGTGTGCACGGTCGCGACCGGCTGGCCGCCCACGACCTCCATGCGCACCCGCGCGGTGGAGTAGTCGTCGAAGCCCTCGGAGAAGCCGACGTTCTTGATGCCCACCGCGTAGCCGACGCCTCGTACGACGCCTTCGCCGTGCGTGGTGTTGGACAGCCCGCCCGGCAGGGCGCGTACGTCCGCCTCCTCGCCGGCGGCCAGCCACTGCTGCTCGGGCGGCAGCGGCCTGGCCTTGACGCGGCGCAGCAACTCGGCAACGGGGGCCGGGGAGTCGACCGGCTGGCCGGTCGGCATGAGCGTGCCCTGCTCCATGGCGTTCAGCTGACGGAACTCGACCGGGTCGATGCCCAGCTTCGCCGCGAGCTTGTCCATCTGGGCCTCGTAGGCGAAGCACGCCTGGACCGCGCCGAAGCCGCGCATGGCGCCACAGGGCGGGTTGTTGCTGTAGAGCGCGATCGCCTCGATGTCGACGTCTTCGAGGACGTAGGGGCCGACGCTCAGGGACGCGGCGTTGCCCACGACCGCCGGGGAGGCCGACGCGTAGGCGCCGCCGTCCAGGACGATCCGGCACTTCATGTGCGTGAGCTTGCCGTCCTTGGTGGCGCCGTGCTCGTAGTAGAGCTTCGCCGGGTGCCGGTGGACATGTCCGAAGAAGGACTCGAACCGGTTGTAGACGATCTTGACCGGCTTGCCGGTGCGCAGTGCCAGGAGGCAGGCGTGGATCTGCATCGACAGGTCCTCGCGACCGCCGAACGCGCCGCCGACGCCGGAGAGCGTCATCCGCACCTTCTCCTCGGGCAGGCCGAGGACCGGGGCGATCTGGCGGAGGTCGGAGTGCAGCCACTGGGTGGCGACATACAGCTCGACGCCACCGTCCTCGGAGGGCACGGCAAGGCCGGACTCCGGGCCGAGGAAGGCCTGGTCCTGCATGCCGAAGGTGTACTCGCCCTTGACGATCACATCGGCGCGCCGGGCGGCCTCGTCGGCGTTGCCCCGGACGATCGGCTGGCGGTGCACGATGTTCGGGTGCGGGACATGACCGATGTGGTGGTCGTCGCGGTCTTCGTGAACCAGGATCGCGTCCGGAGCGGTGGCCGAGGCCTCGTCCGTGATGAGCGGCAGCTCGACGTACTCGATCTTGATCTTGGCGGCGGCGCGGCGTGCGGTCTCCGGATGGTCGGCGGCCACCAGGGCCACCGGCTCGCCGTGGTGGCGGACCTTCTTGTGCGCGAGAACCGGGGTGTCCTGGATCTCCAGGCCGTAGTTCTTCATCGCGGCCGGGAGATCGTCGTACGTCAGCACCGCGTACACGCCGGGCATGGCCACGGCCTCGGTGATGTCGATGGACTTGATCTCGGCGTGCGCCACGGTGGAGCGGAGCGTCTGGCCCCAGAGCATGTCCTCGTGCCACATGTCGGAGGAGTACGCGAACTCACCGGTGACCTTGAGGGTGCCGTCGGGGCGTAGCGTCGACTCGCCGACGCCGCCCTTGGTCTTGGAGCCCTGGGAGATGTTGGTGGGAGTGCCGGCCGGAACGGTGGCGACTCGTGGCTGCTGCGCCATCGTCAGACCGCCTCTTCCTGACGGGCGGCCGCGAGGCGGACCGCGTCGAGGATCGTCTCGTAACCGGTGCAGCGGCAGAGGTTGCCGGAGAGCGCCTCGCGGATGTCCGCGTCGGACGGCTCGGCGTTGCGCTCGAGCAGCTCGTCGGCGGCGACCAGGAGACCGGGGGTGCAGAAGCCGCACTGGACGGCGCCCGCGTCGATGAACGCCTGCTGGATCGGGGAGAGTTCCGTGCCCTCACCGGTGTGCGAGTCGGTGCCCTTCGCGCTCCACTGCTGGGCCTCCTGGAGCGAGGTGCCACAGGCGCCGGTCGCACAACCCGCCTGCTCGGCGCGCTGCTTCGCGAAGTCCGCCAGGCCCTCGACCGTCACGACCTCGCGGCCCTCGACCTGACCCGCGGCGACGAGGCAGGAGCAGACAGGGAGCCCGTCCAGGCGGACCGTGCAGGAACCGCACTCGCCCTGCTCGCACGCGTTCTTGGAGCCGGGCAGGCCCATGCGCTCGCGCAGTACGTAGAGAAGGCTTTCGCCCTCCCACACGTCGTCGGCTTCCTGCTGACGACCGTTGACCGTGAAGTTCACGCGCACTGTGCGCTCCTCTCATTGCCGCGGAAGGCCTCCCAGGTCCAGCCGAGGGTCCGGCGGGCCATGATGCCGACCGCGTGGCGGCGGTAGCTCGCGGTGCCGCGCACGTCGTCGATCGGGTTGCAGCCGCCGGAGGCGAGCTCCGCGAACTGCTTGGCGATCGACGGGGTGATGATCTTCTTGCTGTCCCAGAATCCGCCCTCTTCGAGCGCGGCGTTCAGGAACTCCTCGGCCGCCTTCGCGCGGACCGGGGTCGGGGCGGCGGAGCCGATGCCCGTGCGCACCGTGCGGGTCTCGGGGTGCAGGGCCAGACCGAAGGCGCAGACCGCGATGACCATCGCGTTACGGGTGCCGACCTTGGAGTACTGCTGAGGTCCGTCGGCCTTCTTGATGTGGACGGCGCGTATCAGCTCGTCCGCCGCGAGCGCGTTGCGCTTCACGCCGGTGAAGAACTCGTCGATGGGGATGAGACGGCTGCCCCGTACGGACTCGGCCTCGACCTCGGCGCCTGCGGCGAGCAGCGCGGGGTGGGCGTCTCCGGCGGGGGACGCGGTGCCGAGGTTGCCGCCGACGCCGCCGCGGTTGCGGATCTGCGGGGAGGCCACGGTGTGCGACGCCAGTGCCAGACCGGGCAGCTCGGCCCGAAGGTTCTCCATGATCTGCGTGTACGGAACGGAGGCGCCCAGGCGGACGGTGTCGTCACCGACCTGCCACTCGTTCAGCTCGCCGATGCGGTTCAGGTCCAGGAGGTACTCGGGCCGGCGGTGGTCGAAGTTGATCTCGACCATCACATCGGTGCCGCCCGCGATGGGTACAGCGGTGGGGTGCTCAGCCTTGGCGGCGAGCGCCTCCTCCCAGCTGGCGGGGCGAAGGAAGTCCATGAGTGGCTCTCACTTCTTCTGAATCGGGGGTCGTTCGTCGCAACGGGCCCGGACGGTCGGCCCTCGACTGTTTATTCATGTGCCGTTAACGCTCTGTGGCCCAGTACACAAGCCGTGCCGCGCCCGGTGCAGTCACCGAAACCATGAAGGAGTTGGCTGGTCGCCTGTCCTGTCTTGTAGATTCGAACGAAAGGCGAGGCTCAGTAACCTCACCGTTTTCCCATGAAAACCATGGCCACGGGCCACCGGCAACAACGAGACAGATCGGCGGCGACGAGATGCGGCTGCGCGCACTTCTGGAAACCGATGCGCTGGGACTGCGACTGCTCGGCGGCGACGACGAGCTGGACCGCGGCGTACGTGGCGTGATGACGACCGACCTGCGGGACCCGAGCCGCTATCTCTCGGGCGGCGAACTGGTGCTGACCGGGCTCGCCTGGCGGCGCAGCGCCGCCGACTCCGAGCCGTTCGTCCGGATCCTGGCGGGCGCCGGAGTGGCCGGTCTGGCGGCCGGAGAGGCCGAGTTGGGGGACATTCCCGGGGATCTGATCGAGGCGTGTTCACGCCATCGACTGCCACTCTTTGCAGTTAATGAATCCGTTGCATTCGCGACGATCACAGAATATGTCGTACGCCAGGTCTCCGGCGAGCGGGCCGGGGATCTCGCGGCTGTCGTGGACAGGCACAGACGGCTGATGACCTCGGGACCGACGGGCGGCGGCCCCGAGGTCGTGCTCGACCTCCTCGGCTCCGACCTGGACCTTCGGGCCTGGGTGCTCTCCCCCACCGGACGCCAGATCGCGGGCGCGGGCGAACCGCTGCCCGCCGGGGTGGGCGCCAGGCTCGCGGGCGAGCACCTGGCCGCCATCCGCACCGGCCGCCGCGGACCGCACCGGACGACCGTGGGCTCAGCCACGTACTCCCTCTTCCCGATCCGTAACACCGGCCGCGTAGCCGCCCCCGCCGCCCGGGATGTACGCGAGAGCGTCCTGTCGGACTGGCTGCTGGCGGTGGAGGCGGACGCGGGCGACTGGCCGGCCGCCCGGCTCGATCTGCTGCAGGGCGTCACCCAGCTGATCGCCGTCGAGCGGGACCGGCGCGAGGCCGCCCGTACGGTACGGCGACGGCTCGCCCAGGAAGTCCTGGAACTGGTCCAGACGGGCGCGGCGCCGGCCGAGATCGCGGCCCGGCTGCGGGTCGCGGCCCCGGTACTGCTGCCCGGCCTCGGGACCGCGCCGCACTGGCAGGTCGTAGTGGCGCGGGTGGACTGGGGCCAGGACGGGACCGCCGGAGCCACGGAGATCGAGGCCGGACCGGTCGCGCAGTCGCTGCTCGAGGAGATCCTGGTCGACCCGGCGGCGCCCGGGGCCGACTCCGCCGACCGGATCGCGGTGGCCCACACGGGCGACGAGGCGATCGCGCTGGTACCGCTGCCCGCCGTCCCCGTCGACCCCGCCGACCCGCAGGCGCCCGACGTCGAGTCCACCGAGGCCGGACTGCACGCGGACGCGCTGCTCGGCTCCGTACGCGCTCCGCTCTCGGCCGGTCTCGCCGACGACGGGCGGCTCACGCTGGGCGTCAGCGCGGCCGTCAGCTCGGCGGAAGGCCTGCGCGGTGCGCTGGAGGAGGCCCGCCACGCCCGCCGGGTGGCGGCGGCCCGACCCGGCCGGGTCTGCGCGGCCGGCCACCATGAGCTGGCCTCGCACGTGCTGCTGCTGCCGTTCGTCCCGGACGATGTGCGTCGCGCCTTCACGGCCCGGCTGCTGGACCCGCTGCGCGACTACGACAGGCGGCACCGGGCGGAGCTGATTCCGACGCTGGAGGCGTTCCTGGACTGCGACGGGTCGTGGACGAGGTGCGCGACGCGGCTGCATCTGCATGTGAACACGCTGCGGTATCGGGTGGGGCGGATCGAGCAGCTGACCGGCCGCGATTTGTCGCGCCTGGAGGACAAGCTGGACTTCTTCCTGGCGCTGCGGATGAGCTGAGACGGGGGGACCCCGGGACCGCGTCCTGTTCAGTCGATGATCGCGGTCGCTTCGACCTCAACCAGATGGTCGGGTACGTCCAGTGCTGCAACGCCCAGCAGCGAGGCAGGGGGTGTCGCCGTGACCCCCAGCTTCGCGGCCGCCCGACCGAGCCCCTCCATGAGCAGGGGCATCTTGTCGGGGGTCCAGTCGACGACGTAGACAGTCAGTTTCGCCACGTCGTCGAAGGAGCCGCCGACCCCGGCCAGGGCGGTGCCGATGTTTTGGTAGCACTGCTCGACCTGAGCGGCGAGGTCGCCTTGGCCGACCGTGACACCGTCGACGTCCCAGGCGACCTGCCCGGCGATGAAGACCAGCTTCGACCCGGTCGCGATCGACACCTGCCGGTAGGCATCGATTTCCGGCAGTCCGCTGGGGTTTACCAGGGTGATGGCCATGCTGCCTGCCTCCTTGTATGCGAGCCCGTGGGCTCGCTTCCACCGAACCAAGACGCTCTTGGTCTCTTGTGGTTACTCAGGAACCGTAGGAGAGTGGCCGCTGACATGGAAGAACGCACTTTTCAGTGACTGGGGAACCTGATGGTGACCAAGCAGTTCACGGGCTCGCCCGACGAAGCGGACCTGAGGCGCGCGGACTCTCTGGCGCGGGAGATCTTCTCGGACGTCGCCAACAAGTGGGCGCTCCTGATCATCGAGGCTCTGGGGGAGCGCACACTGCGCTTCGGCGAGCTGCGGAACGAGATCCAGGGCATCAGCCACAAGATGCTCACCCAGAACCTGCGCATGCTGGAGCGCAACGGCCTGGTCGAGCGGAAAGTGCACCCCGTCGTGCCGCCGCGGGTCGAGTACACCCTCACCGAGCCGGGCCAGGCCCTGCGCGTCACGATCGACGGACTGTGCGACTGGACCCACCAGTACCTCGGTCACATCGAGGCCTCCCGCCACCGCTTCGAGGCCTGACGGGTGGAGCACTCGCACGCGAAGTCATCGGCCGGGCCGAACAAGCGTCCCGCCGCGCCTCGATTGTGAACTCATTCACCTGACCTCTTGGCCCGGCGTGCCCATCCATGCTGAGATGCGACAGACTCAACAGCTCAATGGCGTGCTCGGGGAGGGCAAGTGGCGCATACCGCCATGTCTGGTTCCGGAACCACTGCAGGTGACGATCCCCTCCAGACCGCGGTATGGCGGCTGCGCTCCCGCGGCTGTTGGACCGACGCGGCAGCCCTGCTCGAACCCCATGCCCCAAATCCCGCCGCCGCGCTGGAACGCGCCGGACTGCTCGTCGAGCGCTGTCTGTTCACCGGCGAGGGCTGGGCGGAGGCCGAGGACGCGCTGCGCACCGCCGAGGCGGTGGCGAGGGACGACGACGAACGCGGCGGCGCGGCCTGCGAGCGGGGACGGCTGGCGTACGCCGCGACCCGGCTCGGCGTACGCGACCGCGCCGACGAGGCCCGCGCCGCGCTCGGCCGCGCCGCGGCGCTGCTCGCCCCCACCTCGCCCGGCCGCCCGCTGCTCGACTTCCGCCGCGGCCTCGTTGCCGAGCACATCGCCGACTCCCCGCAGGCCGCCCGCGCCGCCTATCGCCGCGCGCACGAGGGGGCGACCGCCCAGGGCGATGCGCTGCTGCTCTCCTTCACCTGGCACCACCAGGCCGGACTCGCCCTGCGGGAAGGAGAGTTGGCGGAGGCCCGGCACGGCTTCTCAGAGTCGCTGCGGATCCGCGAGGAGCTGGGCTACCTCATCGGTACGGCCCCCGCGCTCGCCGCGCTGGCCGACTGCGAACCAGAACCCGAGGCGAGCCGCCTGCGGGCCGAGGCGGGCCGGCTGTTCCGCCTGCTGGGTGGCGTACCGGTGTGGCTGGGCGCGCAACTGGCCCAGACAGCGCCGGTCCAGACGTCCTCGACGCAGCCGGAACCGGCGGCATGAGCGGAACGAAGGACCCGGCCTCATGAGAACGCGCCGCAGGGAAGGTCACGTTCCGGAGCCACGCTCGCGCTGGGACGAGATCACGACCGGTCTGTGGATGGGCGGCCACGTCTGGTCGGACGGCGACCAGCGGCACCAGGATGTCGTCGTGGGCCGCGAGTTCGACATGGTGATCAGCCTGTACACGCGCGAGGGCCACGGCCCGCCCGGGGGTGTTGAGCACCACATCGCGCCCATCCCCGACAGCTGGCTGACGGCCGATGAGATCGACAGCGTCCGCCGGCTGGCGGTGCTGGCCGCCGATGCCGTACGCGCCCGGCGCAGCGTGCTCGTACGCTGCTACTCCGGCTACAACCGCTCGGGCCTGGTGGCCGCGCAGACGCTGATCGAGCTGGGCCACGACAGCGAAGGGGCGATCGACCGGGTCAGGCTCCGCCGCTCGCCGTGGGCGTTGCACAACCCGGCGTTCGAGCAGTACCTCATGACCGGGCTGGACGTCGCGTCGCTGCTGACGGGCCTGGAGCCGCCGCCGAGCTGAGCAGCGGGCTCAGTACAACCACCAGAGCGTGCGCTGCGGGTTCATGACGAGAAGTACGACGACGACTGCCACGACCACCCAGGCGATCCCCTGAACCCTGCTCCGCCGCGTGTGCCGCGTCCCTCGCGTCTGCCAGGCCCGCCAGGCGTCCGGCTCCGCCCGCACCCGCGCCTTCTTCCCCCGACCGCGCGCCCTCCCCTGCTGCCGCGCGGCCTCCTCGTCCGCCCGCCGCAGCCGCTCGGCCACCATCCGCGCCCGCGCGGAAGGCTCCTTGGGCGCCGCGAGCCGCGCGGGCCCTTCGCTCTCCCGCTGGAACCTCTCCCACGCCTCATCGGATATGGACGACTCCGGCAATTCCGCGGACATGAACGGCCCCCATTTGTTCGGACTTCGTCAATGGCCGTACAGATTAGTCCAGCAGGCTGACATCCGCGCGCACGGTCTTGCCGACGGGCACGCGATCGTGCACGCTCCACCGGTCGGCCAGGGCCGCGACCAGGAGAAGCCCGCACCCCAACTCCCCTTCGGGCTGCACCTCCTTCGGTTGTCTCTCACCGCGGGCGTCGGAGACCTCGATCCGCAGGGTGTCGACCGTCAGCGTGAGCCGCAACTCGAAGTCCCGCCCAGGGACGCGGCCATGGGTCACGGCGTTCGCGGCAAGCTCGGCGACGATGACGGCGGCGGCATCCGACAGGTCGGTGTCGTACGGGATCCCCCAGGCATCTAGCCGCTGCACGGCGAGATGGCGGGCGAGCCGGGCGCCGAGCCGCGTGGAGCTGAACCGTTGCGCGAACACACGTACGGTGACAGAGTCTTGAGGCTTCGTCTGAGCAGGCATACGGTCACGGTGCAGGGGTCGTACCCCGGATGACCAGCGACGCAACTCGTACGCTGAGTCAGCGTACGAGTACGCGGTGTGGACAGAACCGGTAACTGACCGTGACCATAAGCCGTATGACGGCCGACTACACCGAACCCGAACCGTCCGACAGCCTGAAGGCGTTCGGCGCCGCGTTCAAGACCTTCCGCAAGCACGCGGGCTATACGCAGGAGTCACTGGCGCCGAAGGTCCGGTACTCGCCGAGCTTCCTCGGCTCGGTGGAGCAGGGCAGACGCTTTCCGCCGAAGCTTCTGATCGACCGGGCCGAGGCCGAACTGGAGGCGTTCGGGGTACTGCGGGCAATGGCCCGTCATCTGTCGCGCAATCCGGGACTGGCGTCGTGGTTCCGCCAGTGGGCGGGGCTCGAAGGGTTGGCGATCAGCCTGGACACGTACGAATGCCGGTTGATTCCGGGCCTGTTGCAGACGGAGGCGTATACGCGGACGCTGTTCAGGAACCGTGTCCCGCCGTTGACCGATGAACAGGTCGAGGCCCAGCTGGTGGCACGCCAGGAACGTCAGCGCCTGCTCAGGGACAGGCCGAACACGGCGTTCAGCTTCATCCTCGAGGAGCATCTCTTCCTGCGCCGCACTGGCGGCGTCGGTGCCACCCGCGAACTTATCGACCATGTCCTCAGCGTCGCCGCGCTGCGAAACGTCGAGATCCAGCTCATGCCGCTCGTACGGGAGGTACACGCAGGGCTGGACGGCCCAATGCGACTGCTGGAGACCCCGGACAACCAGTGGTTCGGCTACTGCGAGGGCCAGGAGAGCGGCCAGTTCGTCTCCGACCCGAAAGTGATCAGCGTGCTCCAGATGCGGTATGCGAGACTGCGCTCGCAGGCCCTCACTCCCGAGGACTCCGTGGGCCTGCTGGAGCGACTGCGAGGAGCGCTATGAGCACCGTCGAACTGGCCTGGTTCAAGAGCAGCTACAGCGGCAGCTCCGGCGACGACTGCGTCGAAGTCGCCCTCTCCTGGCACAAGTCGAGCTACAGCAGCGGCGACTCCGGCGACTGCGTAGAGGTCGCCACCTGCCCCACCACCATCCACATCCGCGACTCCAAGCACACGCGCGGCCCCCAGCTCGCCCTCTCCCCCACCGCCTGGACCGCCTTCATCACCCACACCGCCGGTGTCTGAGCCCGCCCTGAAGTCCATGGCCTGGCTCCCGCTGACCCCGGCGGCGGTACGAGAGTTGCTCAACCTTCCCTCCATGGAGCCGATCCGACCCCATCGCCTGGGTTGGGTCTACGAGCACGAGCGCGTCTGCGACGCATTCCGTACCGGGCACGGCCATGTGCTGTGGGCCAGCAAGTACGTCGACTCACTGGGCGCCCCAGATGCATGCTTCGTCCTGACCTTCGCGAACAGCTGTCCGCAAGACCCGGAAGACCCCGACGACGACAGTTGGGACGAGCTCATGCAGGACTGGGGAGAGCTCCCGGGTTGGCAGTTCACAACCGCACCTTCCCAAGCCGATTTCGGCGCGTCACTGACCCAGGCCGCGTCAGTCGTCGAAAGCGAACTAGGGCCACCGGAACGGATCGTGCCTGCCGACGACGACTGCCTGGGACCTCCCATGCAGTACCGCGTTTGGCGCACACGGTCCCACGCCCTCGTCGTCGGCGCTTGCCCCGACAACGGCCCCTTCGGCTACCTCACGATGGGCGTGGCGGCTTTGCGTCCCTGGCGGTCGGACGATCCGTTGCCCGCTGGGGACCGCGACATTCTCAACTGGCTCAAGGAAATGCACGGATAGTTCGAAATGATGGAAAGCAACATCGGCCCCGCCCTCAAATCCATGGCCTGGCTGCCGCTGACCCCGCCGGCGATACAGGAGTTGCTCAGCCTCCCCTGCATGGAGCCGATCCCCAAGGACCGCATGGACGAGGTCGCCGAGCAGCTCGGCTGGAAGTCCTCGGACCTCGTGGACTGCGCCGAGCGCACCAGAAGCGGTCATGTCCTATGGGCCAGCAACTACTTCGCCTCCATTGGCGACCCGAAATCGACCTTCGTCCTGACCTTCGCGAACACCTACCCGGAAGACGCGGACGGCAGTGACGACTGGGTGGACCTCATGCAGGACTGGGGTGAGCAACCCGACTGGCTCTTTGCGACCGCCCCGACGACGGCGCAATGCGAAGCGGTTTTCGCCGAGGCCGTGACCGTCGTCACCGCTGAATTGGGCCCGCCCCTGCGTACGGCTCGCGACAGTGGCCACTGCTTGCCAACGGACCCGCCCTACACGATCTGGCGCTGGAACAACCACGGCCTCGTCGTCGGCCACGCCCCCGACAACGGCCCGTATGGCTATCTCACCATGGGAGTACTCGCCCTCCACCCCTGGCCCGACGGCGAGTTGCCCGAGGAGGAGCACGACCTCGCCCGCTGGATCCGCGACAGGATCGAGCTGTGAGCCCAGGCACAACCGGCATGACCTGGGTCAACAGCAGCTACAGCGGTGCCCAGCATGAAGATTGCGTCGAGCTCGCCGCGCAGGGCCACGTGGCCCACGTCCGCGACTTCAAGACCCCGGCGGGCCCCCGGATCACGCTCTGCCCCAGGGCCTGGAAGCAGTTCATCAGCGCATCGCCCAAAACTCCTCAGGTCCACATTCCCATGGCGATTTCATCGAATGCCACACCCCACTCGCTGTCTTCCTGAGCAAAGGGGAGCGGGTCGCGCTCAGCGATGTGCAACCTCACCGCGTCGATAATGGCCGCACGCTCCTCGTATGATTTACATAGCGCGATCTCCGGCAATACCTTTTTGACCGCGTAAATCGCATACGCCAGGGATGAGATATCCGAGTGCATAGAAACGATCTCGCCATAGCCTTCGTAAAACCCGAAGACCCGTCCTGTCACAGAATCAAGCGCGAGAGATGAACTTGGCATGGCTCCGAACACGATCCAGTTCTTGGCTTCCTTCGGCGTGTTCCAGTCCTCCCGTGGCATCTCGTCCAGCGCGCGCAGAATGCACTCACCTCCAGGAGCCTCCAGCTCCGACTTCGGCGTGGAAGGAAGCCCGACAGTGCAGAGAAATTCCAGGGTGGGGCCAGAGAAGCCCAGAGCTTCAGCCTCGCGCCGGTCAGACCTATGGACCCGACTCACACCGAAGTAGCTGACCAGCTCCTCGTAAGTAAGTTCAAATAGCAAAGAATCCATGCATGCACCTTGATCTACGTCGCGCCGAGGCTACCGGAAACCGCCCCGAACGCCGCCCTTTTTGTGATCCTTTTCCAGCTGTTCCCGGTACGCCTCATGTTCGGCGTCACGTGTCTTCTTGTCTTCAGAGTTGAGGTACTTCTGCGAATGCGTCACTTCGAGATCTTCACCGAAATACTTCGCCGTCCACTTGTCACACCAGGAGCCCGCCCCCTGACACGGCTGCCGTTCAGTATAGAGCTCCTGTAGGTTATCCTGCTTACCCGCCTTTAGCAGAGGGTAGCCGATATTTCGTTCAGAGTGCGGGCCTTCGCTGTTGCCGACGATAATGAGCTCCTTATCCTCCCCAACATAGCGCCCTGCAGCATAATTTCCACCGCCCCAATCTTTATTGTGATAGCGGGCAATCTGAGTGGCTCGGGAGAGGTCCGTACTCCCGGCTTCCACCCGTGTGGACGTTACCTTCCTTGTCTCTTTGCCTGGACTGATCGGATAAGGATTCCCCTTCCTTCCTTTGCGTGTCCAGACCCGGCCGACCTCTCCTGGCTGGCCAGGCTCCGTCATGAGATCGCGAATGCCCGAATTGTCATTTGCGCGGACCTTATTGGTCGAGCCGTCAGTGTGCAGCTCCAATACACTGCCGTCGGCATCGAGAAGATACATCGGGACTTCTTTACCGTCCCCGCACTTCTCGAACTCCCGCTTGCGCCGCTTCTCGTGCTCCTCATGGCTGCGTTTGCTCTTGTCGATCTTGCCGCCGTGGTCCTCCAGCGTCTTGACCATCTCGTCGGACTTCTTCTCGACCGCGTCCTCCGCCTTGTCCATGGCGGTGCCCAGCTTGGCGAAGCGGCTGTCCTTCTTGAGCGATGAACGGCGTTTCCCGCCACCCTCCTTGAAGGAACCTTTCTTCCCATCGAAGTTCTTCGCGGTCTTCTTGTAGTCGCCGGACGCCTTGTCGAACTCGTCGAACTCGATGACCAGGTCCTGGGCCATGAGGGCGCTTCCCGCATCCTTCACGTCCGCGTCATCGTCCGAGCCGAGTCGGTCCGTGAAGAGCTCCTCGATCTCCGAGAGAATCTTGGCCTCGATCTTCTCGGAGACGATCGTCGTGATCTCGTCGATCGCGTAGTCGATGGCCTCATGGATCGCGATACGCGCGGCCGCGATCGCAGCCGCACTCAGGAGCCCGCTGAGGCCGACCGTGAAGAACATGCCGATGACCCCTGCCGTGGCGGCAGCGGCGGTCGTGCTGAGTTCGGTGATGACCGCGATCTTGCAGCCGACGATCAGGTCCGCGCAGTCGTCGAGCGCCCCCGCCAGGTCGTCGCAGCCCTTGGCGAAGGTGGTGAGGTCCTTCGTGGTGAGTTTGCCCCAGCGCTTGTCGATCGCCGTGACCGTCTTGCCCTTGCTCTTGCCGGCGACGATGTTCGAGCAGGCGTTGTTGCCTTCCTTGATCGCGTCGCGGATGCCCTCCGCCAGATGCCGGTAGTCCTTCGCCGACGCCTTGATCTCGTCCTCGTCGATCTGGGGCCACTCGATACCTATGAGATCGAGGACCTCGACGAGTTCGTCAGGCAGCTGCTTCCCCACGTGACACGCCCCCCTCGCAGTCAACTCCCTTCACTGTTGCAATCGAATGAGTGATCGTCAACTTTGAATGACCGCAAGGGTGTCGGACGAGCCACCTATTGGGGCCGCAGGCAGATCAAGGACTCGTCCGTTCCGATCAGCAGGTCTCCTCCGGCTGTTGCTGCCAGTGCCCTGATCGGTGAACCCGGGTGAAAGGTCACCATCCTGTCCGTGTCGAGGACCCTGTACTCGACACGGCCGTCGCGCCGGCCAACTGCAAGCACCGGACCTTCAGGTGTGGACGCGGCTGCCAGGGCGACCACGGGGCACGGGGCTTCGGTGACTGGCGTCGCAAGGGGTTCGACACCCGGGGACCAGACGCGGACCGTCCCGTCCGCTCCCCCGCTGTAAATGAGAGGTGCCGTTGTTCCGTCCTCGCCGAGCGGCACTTCAAGCGCAGCGAGAGCCGTGACGCGTCCCTTGTGCATGTGGACAGCCGCGCTCTCGTCGCCGAAGGCCCGCACCGTGCCCGTTGCGTCGCCCACGGCCGCCACTGCCCCGACCGTGGTCAACGCCGTGACCTCGTACTCCTCCAGTGCCTCGGTGAGACGCTCCGTCTGCGTGGGGCCTTCGTCCAGCAACGCCTCGATGCCGGATCCCGCCGGGCGGGCCACCCAGGCGCATTCCGCGCGTACTCGGCCTGACCCGTCCAGCACCAGGACCGTGCCGTCCGGCAGTCCTGCCATCGCCGCGATCTGTCCCGAAAGCGGCGTCCGGCGGTCGTTCGCCGATGCGTCAGCCGCATTCAGCAGGCGGACGGTGCCGAGGTGATCGGCCGTCAGCAGTTGGCCATCGAGAGGGCCGGAGCCAGTTGCCAGCGCGGCTACGGGGCCCGGCCAGGGCGGAGTGAGATCGCCCCGGCCGCGCGACCACACCGCACGCCATGGCGCGGCTTCGGCGAGCGAGGCAAGAGCCGGTCCCAGACGCGGGTCGGCGCCATCGCCCAGTGCGGTGAGCAGGACCAGCGCGCGGTCCGCCGGGGCCTGGTCGCGGATCAGGGACTGGCCCGCCCTCAACCACGCCGCACAGAGGCCGCCGTGGCCGTCCGATTCGGTTTCGTAAGCGGCGGTGACAAGCAGAGCGTCGGCCGCGCAGACCGCCGCCGGGTCGTCCAGGTCCACCCTCGGAGGTTCATGGGGTTCAGGCGCCGGCGCCCGGTCCGCTGCCCACTCCGCACGCCACGTCTCATAGCGCGCCCGGTCCGTCCACTGCTCCAGGTCCAGGTCGAGCTCCGCGACCCGATTCCCTGCGAGCAGTTCATGAGCGCGGCTCCCCGAACGCGCCTCGGTGATCAGCCGGATGTGCGTCAACTCAGCCAGCACGAGGACCAGTTCCGCCAACGCCTCGGGCGAGTGGCTCGAGTCCAGGTCAGGCAGAACCATGACGGTTCGGCGCGTGTCGGCCTCCAGCGCCTCCACCAGCTCCCCCGGGGCCCGGGCCACCACTCCCAGCTGGTCAGCGAGCGCCCACACCGTTCCCCGTACGCTCTGCCCCTCAAGCGGGACCACCGCGTGGATTGCGCGCTCCACCGGCGTACCGAGCCTGCGGCCATGGTGGACCAGCCAGGCCAGCAGCGCCGACTTACCGCACCCGGCACTGCCCGATATCAGGCACAGGCGCGGCGCGTGAGGGTCGGCCAACCAGCCCAGCAGGGCCGCTGCCGCCGGTTCACGGCCGGCCGCAGGGCGTTCCCAGCGGGTCAATGGCCCCTCGCCTGCTCTGCCGCGTATGTGATCAGCTCCTTCAGTCCCTCCTCACGGGACTCGGCGGTGTCGCCGTAGTCGAAGCTGTGCGTGAACTCGGCGTCGGGGAAGGTTTCCTGGAGCCAGACCGCGCAGTAGTGGCCGGGCATCAGGCATGGCTCCAGCTCGCAGTACACCCGGCGCACCTGGCCCGGCGTCACGCCGTCGCCGGACAGCCGCCGCCAGATCAATTCCTCCGGATGCGGCCGGCCCGGCCCTGTCGCCTCGGTGACGATCTGCTTGTTGCCTGCCTTGTCGAGGTACTCGAAGGCCGCGGAGAAGGGGAAGTTGAGTGTGTGCCGGACGTCGTCGAGGACCCGGGGCCACCAGCTCTCCCGGTCGGCGAGGGCTGCCGCGTCGATCCGTCGCAGTTCCGTGGACAGTTCGCGGAAGACTCCCGCGGCCTCCGACAGCCCGGACGAAGCCGCGATCACGGGCAGCGCCCGGTCCAGCGCGAGCAGCGAGGCATTCAGCGTGGACACATCCGTATTGACGAACATGTCGTCACAGACGTCCTGGAGCACGACCGCCTGCACCGCCCCGTCCGGCCGTACGCACAGATGCGCCAGGCCGTCGCCGCCGACCCGCGGCCAGTCCTCCAGCTCCACCGGAGGCCGCGGCAGCTCCGTACGAGCGGCGACGACACCCAGCGCGACCGGCTCATCGGCATCCGGTGCAAGGAAGTACGGAGCCACGCTCCGCGGGACGCCGGGCTCCTCGAGCAGAGTCCGTGACACCTCCGGCAGCCGCGCGCCCTGCAGACTGCCCCGCCCGAACCGCCGCAGTCCGTCCCGGCCGAAGTGCTGGACCAGTTGGTCTGGATATGGGGACGACATGGACTACCTCGCGAAGACGGTCGGTTGACGGGCACAACCGAGCCTAGCCGTCAGGCCTCCGCGCCCGTGAAGTGCTCCCGCACCAGCGACTGCACCACCGCCAGGTCCTGTGCGGCCAACGCCTCCAGCAGCGCCATGTGTTCCGCCGCGTCCGCCACCAGCTCCGCCCTCCGCATCACCGGGGCGCTCGTCAGAGGCCACTGGGAGCGGCGGTGCAGGTCGTCCGCGACCATCACCAGCTGTTGGTTGCCGGACAGCGTGAGCACCGCGCGGTGGAAGGCGCGGTCCGTCTTCGCGTACGCCGCTCGATCGCCCGTCGCCGCCGTCGCTGCCGTCGCGTCGGCCAGGGGGCGCAGCGCCGCCCAGCGGGCTGCGGGGACCGTGCGGGCCAGGCGGAGCATGACCGGGACCTCGATCATGGCGCGGACCTCGGCGAGCTCGGCCAGCTCGCGGGCGCTGCGTACCGCGACGCGGAAGCCGCGGTTGGGGATCACCTCGACCGCGCCCTCGATCGACAGCTGCTGCATCGCCTCGCGTACCGGAGTCGCCGAGACGCCGAAGCGCTCGCCGAGGACCGGGGCGGAGTAGACCTCGCCCGGGATCAGCTCGCCGTCGACGAGTGCGGTGCGCAGGGCTTCGAGGATCTGGCCGCGGACCGAGTGGCGCTGAACCGTGCGGGGCGCGGGCGGCTCGCTGTGGGTGTGTTCGCCGCGGGCCTGTTCCGGGATGAGGGGACGGGCGGGCTGCCCGCGACCCCCTTGCTCGGGGCCGTGCGCGGACGCGTACGGCAGCGGCGTCGCGGCATCGCGCGCTCGGGCCTGCTCCACTCGGGTCCTCCTCCGGCCAGGTGCCGGGCCCGGCTCGCGTGCGCGGGGCCCCTGTGCACCATAGGCGGGCGGGGCCACAGTTCAAACAAGGAACGCGTCGGGTAAGGTAAGGCTAACCTGCTAACGATCGCGATTCGGTGGTCCCAGCATGACCGTTCCTGCCCTGTTGCCCGCCCTTGCCTCGCCCGTCCGGGACGCCTATGTGCGCCTGACCGAGGTCCATCCGGGGCTGCGGATTCAGGAGCTCAGCGATGGCGAGCCGACCCCGGCCGGCGGCGGCTGGGTGAGCGCCGGTGAGCTCGCGGACGGCGGGCCCGCCCTCGATGCCTTTCTCGGCTGGGACAACGCTCAGATCCTGCGGGACCACGCGCGGCAGGCCCGCCCCGATGTGATCGCCAGTATGGGGCTGCACCGCTATGCGTGGCCCGCCTGCCTGCTCTTCACGGTCCCCTGGTTTCTGCACCGCCGGGTGCCGCGCCTGCCCGTCCACGACGTCTCCATCCAGCGCGCAGTGGGGCGGATGGCCGTACGGGTGAAGGAATTCACCTGTCTGCCCGACGACCCCGCCGCACAGCTGCCGGGCGCCCGGGTCGTACCGGACGAGGAGGCCCTGCGCGCCGAGGTGCGAGGCGCCGTCGCCGAGCACATCGCGCCCATTCTGGGCGGCTTCGGCTCGCGGATGCGGCGCGGCAGGCGCGGGCTGTGGGGCATGGCGACCGACGAGGTCGTCGAGGGACTGTGGCACATCGCACACCGCCTCGGCGAGGAGCGGCGGGCCATTGCGGAGCTCGAGCGGCTGCTTCCGGGCGCCACCAAGCCGTACGTCGGAACGCCCGGCTTCCGTGAGCTCAGCACGCCGGACGGCGAGCTGCTGCCGACCCGGGACCGGGCGGGCTGCTGCCTCTTCTACACCGTGCGCCCCGAGGACACCTGCCTCACCTGTCCGCGCACCTGCGACGCCGACCGGGTGAGCCGGCTGCGGCCGAGCGGCTGATCTCCCGCAGCCCCTGAGTCACGCCCCTGAGTCACGTCACCCGACTCGGTGACGAAATCGAACCAACTCCCTTTATTCATACGGTAGTTCGACGAGATCGCACCTATCCGTATGCCGTGCGGCCCCATTGGCGTTCTCTTGCCCCGAAACCCCTTGAGTGCGCTGCGACTTCGGCCACTATGGCGGCCGAAACGCTCTACCGCGATGCAAGGGACACCGCCCATGAGACTGACCGACATATCGCTGAACTGGCTGCTTCCTGGCGGCGTGATGCTCCTCGGAGTCCTGGTCGCGGTGACGGTGCTCGCGCGCGGCAAGCGCACCGCTGACAAGGCCTCCTCCGAGGACTCCTGGGAGCGCAGCGAGGAGCGCCGAAGGCGCAAGGAGGCGATCTACGGCACGGCCTCCTATGTGCTCCTGTTCTGCTGTGCCGCGGTCGCCGCCGCGCTCTCCTTCCACGGCCTCGTCGGCTTCGGCAAGCAGAACCTCAACCTCACCGGGGGCTGGGAGTATCTGGTCCCCTTCGGCCTCGACGGCGCGGCCATGTTCTGCTCGGTGCTCGCGGTGCGCGAGGCCAGCCACGGTGACGCGGCGCTCGGCTCGCGGCTGCTGGTGTGGCTGTTCGCGGGCGCGGCCGCGTGGTTCAACTGGGTACACGCACCACGGGGGTTCGGCCATGACGGCGCCCCGCAGTTCTTCTCCGGGATGTCGCTGTCGGCCGCGGTCCTGTTCGACCGGGCGCTCAAGCAGACCCGCCGGGCGGCACTGCGCGAGCAGGGCCTGGTGCCCCGGCCGCTGCCGCAGATCCGCGTCGTGCGCTGGCTGCGCGCTCCCCGGGAGACCTTCGGCGCCTGGTCGCTGATGCTGCTTGAAGGCGTACGCACCCTGGACGAGGCGGTCGACGAGGTCCGCGAGGACCGCCGCGAGAAGGAGCAGAACCGGCTCCGCCGACGGGACCGGGAGAAGCTGGAGCGGGCACAGATCAGGGCGCTCAGCCGACAGCACCGGGCCTGGGGGCGCGGACGCACCCACCGGCTGCCCGAGCTGTCTTCGGAGCTTCCCGCCCTGGGCTCCGCGGCTGGTCCGGCGCAGGCCGTGACTGGTTCGGCGGGGGCCCTCTCCGGCAGTTCCGGCTCCGCCGTGGAGCCTGCCCCAGCAGAGCCGGGACAGCTGCCGCTTCGCTCCCGGCCCTCCCTCCAGGCCGTGAGGATGACCGATGGCGCTGAGCCGCGCACGGTCGACCTCACCGCGGAGGACGACACCCAGGCGCTGCCGCGGCTGGACTCGCTGGAGCAGAAACTCACCGATCTGGAGCGGCAGTTCGGCTGATCGCGCGGTCAGGAGGACGTACGCGGAGGCGCGCGGTCAGCAACATCACGCGAAGGCCGGCCTGCGGCTGTCAGGCCGGCCTTTCGTGCAGCTCGAACCAGACCACCTTGCCCACTCCATGCGTCCGTACGCCCCACGCGTCGGCGAGGCTCTGGACCAGGACCAGCCCCCTGCCATGCGTGTCCATATGCGCGGACGGCACATGCGGCAGCGGCAGCCCGGCCATGAAGTCCCGCACCTCCACCCTCAGCGTGGAGGCGGCGACGGTGGCCGTGACGACCGCGCCATGAGCGGTGTGCACCAGAGCGTTGGTCACCAGCTCGCTGGCAAGCAGCTCCGCCACGTCCGTCGTGTCCTGTTTCCCCCAGTGCCGTAATAACTCCCGTAAAGCACGTCGTACTTCAGGAACGGCCGTGAGATCCGCGCAGCCCAGCCTGCGGCGCAGCTGACGGCACGGTGCTCCCTCCGCCCCGCGTTCCCGGCCCTGCTCGCTCGCGTCAGGCCCGGCCCCTCCCTGACGCCCAGTCATCATCCCCACCCGCACGTCGAAACAGCCCCTTCTCCGGAAAGACCCCTTATGTAGAACACGTTCACAGAAATGCATGCCCCGACCGCGGAGCGTCACTCATGTCGAAATGTGAACCAACGGGGGAGGTGTCAAGGCCTGGGCACGTTCCGCAGGTTCGAGCGAGCCAGCTGGACCATCCTGCCTACGCCACCGTCCAGCACGATCTTGCTGGCGGAGAGAGCGAATCCGGTCACCATCTCGGCGCTGATCCTGGGTGGGATGGAGAGCGCGTTCGGGTCGGTGACCACATCCACCAACGCCGGGCCCTTGTGCCGGAAGGCGTCCTTGAGTGCGCCCGCGAGTTGCTTGGGCTTCTCCACGCGCACCCCGTACGCCCCCGCCGCCCGCGCGATCGCCGCGAAATCCGGGTTCTTGTTGCTGGTTCCGTACGACGGAAGGCCCGCGACCAGCATCTCCAGCTCCACCATGCTCAGCGAGGAGTTGTTGAACAGCACGATCTTCACCGGCAGCTCGTACTGGACGAGGGTGAGGAAGTCGCCCATCAGCATGGTGAAGCCGCCGTCGCCCGACATCGAGACGACCTGACGATTGCGGTCGGTGAACTGCGCGCCGATCGCCTGCGGCAAGGCATTCGCCATCGAGCCATGACTGAAGGAGCCGATGATCCGGCGGCGTCCGTTCGGTGAGATGTAGCGGGCCGCCCACACATTGCACATGCCGGTGTCCACGGTGAACACCGCGTCCTCGTCGGCGAGTTCGTCCAGTACGGAGGCTACGTACTCGGGGTGGATCGGAACGTGCTTCTCCACCTTGCGGGTGTACGCCTTGATGACGCCCTCCAGCGCGTCGGCGTGCTTCTTCAGCATCCTGTCGAGGAACCTGCGGTTCGTCTTGGCGCGCACGCGCGGGGTCAGACAGCGCAGCGTCTCGCGTACATCGCCCCAGACGGCGAGATCCAGCTTGGAGCGGCGGCCGAGGTGCTCGGGTCTGACGTCGACCTGGGCGATCTTGACGTCGTCGGGGAGGAAGGCGTTGTACGGGAAGTCCGTGCCCAGCAGGATCAGCAGATCGCACTCATGGGTGGCCTCGTAGGCCGCGCCGTAGCCGAGCAGACCGCTCATGCCCACGTCGAACTTGTTGTCGTACTGAATCCATTCCTTGCCGCGCAGCGCATGCCCGACCGGGGACTTGACGCGCTCGGCGAACTCCATGACCTCGGCGTGTGCGCCCGCCGTGCCGCTGCCGCAGAAGAGGGTGACCCGGTCCGCCTCGTCGATCATGCGCACCAGCTTGTCGATCTCGGCGTCGCCCGGCCGGACCGTCGGCCGGGAGGTCACAAGGGCGTGCTCGATGGACTTCTCCGGGGCGGACCGCGACGCGATGTCGCCGGGGAGCGCGACGACGCTGACGCCCCCCTGGCCGATCGCGTGCTGGATGGCGCTCTGCAGCAGCCGCGGCATCTGCTGGGGATTGGAGATCAGCTCGCAGTAGTGGCTGCACTCGCGGAACAGCTGGTCGGGGTGGGTCTCCTGGAAGTAGCCGAGGCCGATCTCGCTGGAGGGAATGTGCGAGGCGAGGGCGAGCACGGGTGCCATGGAGCGGTGGGCGTCGTACAGCCCGTTGATGAGGTGGAGGTTGCCGGGGCCGCAGGAGCCGGCGCAGGCCGCGAGCTTTCCGGTGAGCTGGGCCTCGGCGCCGGCCGCGAAGGCGGCGACCTCCTCGTGCCTGACCTGAATCCAGTCGATGGCGGAGTTGCGGCGGATGGCGTCGACGACGGGGTTGAGGCTGTCGCCGACGACTCCGTACAGCCGCTGGACGCCGGCGCGGACAAGGATGTCGACGAACTGCTCCGCCACATTCTGCTTTGCCATGGAATGCGTACCTTTCTCGGCTCCGGGGCCTGCACATCCATCAACCCATGGCCAGAGCGGTTACGCCTCCCAGACTGCAACGGCCGTACGGTCGTCGGCGTAGCCCTTCACCCGCAGCTGAGTGTCGGCGAGAAACGCGGCCAGGCCAGGCGGCTCGCTCGGGGCCCAGCGCCCGGCCAGCTCCTCGGCGAGGGCGGGTTCGCCCCGCAGCGGCTCGGCCAGGCCGGTGCTGCACAGCAGCAGGGTGTCCCCCGGACGGGCCACCGAGGCACGGAACCGGAAGGCTTCGGCGGGTGGCGGGGGCGGCGCCTCGATGTACGGGGACGGGGGCGTCGCGACCCCCAGGTCCATGGTGAGCCGGTCGCCCTCGGGGGTCTCGGCGGGCGGCGACCCGAACCCCACGACGGGGGCGCCGGTGACGGCCGCAGGCTCGGGGACCGCGGGCTCCAGGTCCTGCCAGGCGCCGTCGCGGAGGCGGAAGAGACCGCCGGGGCCGACGCCGAAGAACACGCGGGTGCGGCACTCGGGGTCTGCGGAGAGCAGCAGACAGCGCAGGTCGGCGGTGTACTCCTCCGGCTCCACGCCGAGCTCGGCGGCGCTGGCGCGCAGTTTGCCGAGACTGCGGTCGGTGAGCCGGTTCAGCCCGGACTTGAGGTCGCCGCGGCGGCCGGCCCTGATGTCCTCGGAGAGGCGGGCGTGGCTGCGGCCGACGGCTCCGCCGATCCAGCGGCAGGCGTCGGCGGCGGCGAGATGGGCGCCTTCGGCGGCACGGGCGCCGCTGGCGACGGCGACCAGGACGAGGGCGGCCTCGCCGGTGCCGAAGCGGGCGGTGAGCAGTGCGTCGCGGCGCGGCTGGCCGCGGTAGCGGGCGGAGTCGCCACGGATGGAGGCGGCGCGCAGGGTGTACGTGCCGTAGCGGGCGCCGTCGAGCACGGTGTCGGCGACGAACTCGTCCAACTCCTGGGGCTGGGCCGGGGGCAGGGCGGTGGGCTCGGCGTCGTAGGTGGGCGGGCCGTCGCCGACGTGCGCGACACGGGGACGCGAGGGGGCCGGTGCCGACTCCAGGTCCGGCGCTGAGCTTTGAGCGGGCGGGGCGGCGGGGCGCGGCGGAGCCGGCGGGAAGGCGGGTGGCCGATCGGGGGCGTCCGGTGGCTCCCAGGGGGCACGCTGCCGTGGCGGCCCGGGGGGTCGGCCGGAGGCGTTCGCGCTGCCGGAGGCGGTCTGCCGGTCCGCCGCGTCCAAAGTGCCCTGCACGCCCGGCGCATTCGGGGTGTCCGGCGTGTTCGGGGTGCCCTGCGAGGCCTTCGGGTAGGCCTCCCACCAGGCCCGCGGACGCCTCTCGTCCGAGATCGGTTTCGGTGGCGCCCCCGCGTCGTCCGAGCTCACCGCGTCCGAGGCGGAGTCGAACCGGTCGTCCAGCGTGTCACCCCCAGTGGCCGCGGGACCCGTGTCCGGGGCGGATTCCTCATACAGCCGGTTCCACCAGTCGTCCTCGGCGGGCGGCCTCTCCCCCTGCTGACTCATGCCCTTATTGTCCACCGCACGGGCGGGAAGAAAACGGGGCAACCCAAAAGACATACGTGCGGCAAGAGGTCTGCCGGGTGACGGAATTGCCGTTGGTGTCCGCCAGTTCGGCCTTGAGGGTGGCGGGCCATTGGCAGAGTGACGGGCGGTACAGGGATGATGTGCGCGGCGGGAATACGCCGTGGCCGGTTTCCGCCAGTGCGGTGGGCTGCGACCTGAGAAGCGCACGTCCGGGGAGGGGTGGCGTCAGATGCTCGGAGCGATTGGCCTCGACGAGAAGCAGGAGTCCGCGTACCGCGCGCTCGTCGCGCTCGGGGCGGCCGAGGTCACCGATCTCGCACACCGGCTCGCCCTGCCGGAGACGGACACGGAGCGCGCGCTGCGCCGGCTGGAACGGCAGGGACTTGCCGCGCAGTCCCCGGCATGCGCGGGGCGCTGGGTGGCGGCGCCGCCCGGCGTGGCACTGGGCGCGCTGCTGACGCAGCAGCGGCATGAGCTGGAGCAGGCGGAGCTGGCGGCCGCTGTGCTGGCGCAGGAGTACCGGGCGGAGGCCGCCGAGCCGGCCGTGCACGATCTGGTCGAGCTGGTGACCGGCGCGAGGGCTGTCGCGCACCGTTTCGTACAACTCCAGCTGGGCGCGACCGAGGAGGTCTGCGCGCTCGTCACCGGCAAACCGGTCGTGGTCGCGTTGACGGACAACGAGGCGGAGGTGAAGGCGGCGACGCGCGGCGTGACGTACCGCGTGGTGGTCGAGCGCGAGGTGCTCTCGCTGCCCGCCGGGATCACCGAGCTGAGCGCGGCGCTGGGCCGTGACGAACAGGTGAGGGTCGTTGACCGCGTGCCGACCAAGCTCGTCATCGCGGACCGGGCGCTCGCCATGGTGCCGCTGACCGGGCACGGTGCCGAGCCCGCGGCTCTCGTCGTCCATGCGAGCGGGCTTCTCGAGTCGCTGACGGGCCTGTTCGAGGCGGTGTGGCGGGACGCTCTGCCGCTGCGGCTCGGCGCGGGCGGCGGCGTGTCCCAGGAGGCGGCACCGGGGCCCGACGCGACCGATCTGGAGATCCTTTCGCTGTTGCTCGCCGGGATGACGGACGCGAGCGTGGCCAAGCAGCTGGACGTGGGGCTGCGGACCGTTCAGCGCCGGGTGAAGGGGCTGATGGAACTCACCGGTGTGACGACCAGGCTGCAACTCGGCTGGCATGCGTACGCACAGGGTTGGGTGGCTCGCGACCTGCGGGAATGAGCTGGATCCTGCACCCTTGGCAGATGGGCGTGTGGCAGCTCCTGCTGGTGGGCCTGGTGATGCTGCTGGGCCTGTTCGGGGTACTCGTTCCCGGTGTACCGGGACGCTGGCTGGTGTGGGCCGCAGTCCTTTGGTGGTCGATGCATGAGCAGTCGGGGCTCGCCTGGACGCTGTTGGTGGGCTCGACGGTGCTGCTGCTGGTCGATCAGGTGGTGGTGTGGGAGCTGCCGCCGCGTCGGCCGCGCGGCGTCGGCGTCACCCGGCGGATGGTGGTGTCCGCGGGGGCGGGGGCGCTGATCGGTTTTCTGCTGGTGCCTGTGGTGGGGGCGATACCGGGATTCATCGGGGGGATCTACGGCTCCGAACGGCGGCGGCTCGGTGGGCACGGGCCCGCGCTGGCCTCCACCCGGGCGGTGATGCGTGCCGTGGGGACGAGTGTGCTGGTGGAGCTGTTCGCCTGTCTGCTGGTCGTGGGGGCGTGGGTGGGCGCGGTGATCTGGGGCTGACCTCCGGGGCTGAGCGGTTGCTGCCGCCCCCGCTGAACGCCGTCCAGATGGACAGATACACATCGGATCTCTTCCGCGATATTGACGGAGTCCTGCCACGTGCCTACCTTCCGTCGATGGATAGCTCGGATGAATTGGCAGCACGGCTCAGACAACCACTCATCCATCTGGAGGCACTCGCATGACCTCACGGAGAACGGTGCTCGGCTCGGCCGTTGCCGGCGCAACTCTCGGGGCTCTGCCGGAGCTGGCCCAGGCAGCCGCCCCTGCCCCGCTCCGCCCCGCGTGCAACCGCTGGCAACTCCGCAATCGCATGGAGAGCGACGGCGCCTGGTCCGCGTTCCTGCGCCGCCAGGACCTGGTGTGGCACCGGCTTCCCGCTCTGTGGCACGAGGGCCCGTTCCTGGGCGACGGGCGACTGGGCAGCATGGTCTACCGGGAGCCGGGCGCGAACAGCATCCGGTTCACCGTGCAGCACGGCGAAGTCCAGGACCACCGGCCCCAGTTCGGCAGCGGATGGGGAACATGCCGGCTGCCCGTCGGCCATCTCACCCTCGACCCGGCCGGCACGATCACCGGCGTCGACTGGCGGCTGAGTCTGTGGAACGCCGAGCTCACCGGAACCGTCACCACCGACAAGGGCACGATCACCCTCTCGGCCTTCATCCACGACGGAATCCTGGGCGCGCGGGCGACGGCGGGCGGGAACGAGCGGGTCCGCTGGGCGTTCCGTCCCGAGGAGGCCATCAGCCCCCGGAAGATCAGCGAGCAGCCGCCCGCCGGTTACACCGCCAACCCGCCCTGGACGACCCGTACCACCGGCAACGTCGAACAGGTTCTCCAGCCGCTCACCGGCGGTGGCCAGACGGCGACGGCCTACCGCCGCACCGGGGACGTACTGCTGCTGAGCGTCGCGCACAGCTTCCCTTCCGACAGCCGGGCCGCAGCCGTATCGCTGAAGAAGATCCAGGACGCCGCGTCGTACGCAGCCCTCCGGCAGCGGCACACCCGCTGGTGGCACGGCTTCTACCGCAAGAGCTTCGTCTCCTTCCCCGACCAGCGGCTGCAGAGCTTCCACTGGATCCAGCTCTACAAGGTCGCCTCGGCCAGTCGCGAGGGCGGCCCGGTAATGGCGACCAGCGGCCCCTGGCTGGAGCCGACGCCCTGGCCGGCCGTGTGGTGGAACCTCAATGTGCAGCTGGAGTACTGGCTGATCCACGGCTCCAACCATCTGGAACTCGACTCGCTGGCCAGCACCTTGCGGCAGAGTCAGGAGCAGCTGACGGCCAACGTGCCCGCCGCGTACCGTCCGGACAGCGCGGGAGTGGGGCGCAGCTCCGACATGTTCGCCAACCGAGGTGTCGGCAGCCCCGGCAGCGGCGCCGAAGTGGGCGATCTGACCTGGGCGTTGCACAATGTATGGCTGAGTTACCGGCACTCCATGGACGAGACGCTGCTGCGGGACACGGTCTTCCCGCTGCTGCGTCGCGCGATCAACTACTACCTGCACTTCCTCACGCCGGACAGCGACGGAAAGCTGCATCTACCCAAGACGCTCTCCCCCGAGTACCCGGTCACACCGCCGCGCGACACCAACTACGATCTGGCGCTGATCCGTTGGGGCTGCATGACGCTGCTGGAGGCGGCCGAGCTGCTCGGCGTCGACGACCCTCTGAAGCCGCGCTGGCAGGAGGTACAGGCCCGGCTGGTGCCGTACCCCGTGGACGCGAACGGCTTCATGATCGGCGCAGAGACTCCGTACGCGCAGTCGCATCGGCACTACTCGCACCTGCTGATGGTGTATCCGCTGTACCTCGTCAACTGGGAGCAGCCTCAGAGCCGTGAGCTGATCGAGAAGTCCGTCGAGCACTGGCAGGCGCTGACCGGGGCGCACCGCGGCTACAGCTATACGGGCGCGGCGTCGCTGTACGCGATGATGGGCCGCGGCGACACGGCGCTGACGTATCTGAGGAAGTTCTTCGACCCGGCCTCCCGCTTCCCGTGCCGCGCCAACACCCATTACACGGAGGCGGGTCCGGTCATCGAGACGCCGCTCTCGGCGTCCCAGTCCCTGCACGACATGCTCTGCCAGAGCTGGGGCGGTGTCGTACGTGTCTTCCCGGCCCTGCCGTCCTCGTGGGCGCACGTCACGCTGCACGACTTCCGCACCCAGGGCGCGTTCCTCGTCAGCGCGGTCCGCGAGGGCGGGGTCACCCGCTTCGTGCGCGTGAAGAGCCTCGCGGGCGAACCGCTCAGGCTGCGCCACGGGCTGCCGGCCGGAGTCCGGCCGACGGTCCTGCTCGACGACGGCACGCCGGCGCGCGTCGAGGACGTGGGCGAGGGGACACTCTCGATCGAGCTGCCCAAGGGGCGCGAGGTGCTTGTGTACAGGGGCGAGTGCCCCGATCTCGTGATCGCTCCGGTCGAGAGCGAGCCGGACCGGCCATGGGGGCTGCCGTAGGTCGTCGGGCCTAGGGCGATGATCCGATGCGGGGCGCGGGGCGAGCGTGTTTGGCTTGGCGCATGACCGAATTCAGCGAGGCCGAGCGCGCGTATCTCTCGTCCCAGCGTCTGGGCAGGCTGGCGACAGTCGACCCGAGCGGCCAGCCGCAGGCGAACCCGGTCGGGTTCTTCCCACAGGCCGACGGGACGATCCTGATCGGCGGGTACGCCCTGGGCACGACGAAGAAATGGCGCAACCTGCTGGCCAACCCGAAGGTGGCGCTGGTGGTCGACGACATCGTGAGCCTGCGCCCGTGGAAGGTCCGCGGCGTGGACATCCGTGGCGAGGCGGAACTGCTGACGGGCCCGCATGAACTCGGCCCGCATTTCAGCGAGGAGCTGATCCGGATCCATCCGAAGAAGATCCACAGCTGGGGCCTGGAGTAGCGGCCTCAATCGCCGGACGCGCTGAACCTCAGCCCGTCCGGCGATTGAGTACGGGGGTGTCACCGCACCTGGCCGCGCTTCGCCTGCATCGCCGCGCGGCCCTGCGCGCCCTTGCGCTTCCAGTCACGCCGGATCTCCGCACGCAGCCTCGCGTCCGTCTTCGCCACGATCCGCTGGTTCTCCCGCAGCAGCTTGCGGTAGCTCTCCAGCCGGCGCTCCGGCAGCGAACCGTCCTCGATCGCGCCGAGCACCGCGCACCCCGGCTCCGACTCGTGCGCGCAGTCCTGGAAGCGGCACTTCTCCGCGAGCTCCTCGATCTCCGAAAAGACCTGGCCCACACCGGCCTCCGCGTCCCACAGGCCCACCCCGCGCAGCCCGGGCGTGTCGATGAGCACGCCTCCGCCGGGCAGGGCGAGGAGATTGCGGGTCGTCGTGGTGTGACGGCCCTTGCCGTCGACGTCGCGGATGGCCTGCACATCCATCACGTCCTCGCCGAGCAGCGCGTTCGCGAGCGTCGACTTGCCCGCGCCGGAGACGCCGAGCAGCACACTCGTCCCGCCCGAGACGACGGCCGCGAGCACGTCGATACCCGCACCCGTCGCCGAACTGACCGGCAGCACCTGCACTCCCGGCGCCGTCGTCTCCACGTCCTGCACGAGATACGAGAGCCCGGTGGCGTCCGGCACCAGGTCCGCCTTGGTCAGCACGACGACCGGCTGCGCACCGCTCTCCCACGCCAGCGCGAGGAACCGCTCGATCCGCCCGAGGTCCAGCTCGACGGCGAGCGAGACCGCGATGATCGCGTGGTCTACGTTGGCGGCGAGGATCTGCCCCTCGGAACGGTTCGACGAGGTGGAGCGGACAAAGGCGGTACGGCGCGGCAGATACGTCCGTACGAAAAGGGGATCGCCGTCCGGGTCGACGGCTGCCCAGTCCCCGGTGCAGATGACCCGCAGCGGATCGTGCGGGGTGACATACGAGGTGTCGGCGCGGATCAGCCCGTCGGCGGTGACGACATCGCACTGGCCGCGGTCGACCCGTACCACCCGGCCGGGCAGCAGCCCCTGCTCGGCGTACGGAGCGAATGCGGCGTCCCAGCTCTCGTCCCAGCCGTAGCCGGACAGCGGGTGCGGGGAAGACGGAAGAGAAGAGAAAGACAAGGGGTGACCCTTCACAAGGGTGGCCCCGGCACGCGCACGGAGGCGCGGGGGAAGGAGAGGTCAGCCGGAGACCACGGGAGTGGAATTGATGAACTTCTGGATGAGGGCAGCGCCCATCGCAACGACAGTCATCAGTCACACCTCCCGGTCCTCACACAGCAGTTGACGGCAGCCTGAACGGCCACCGCAGGGAACGCCCCCACCCTAGCCGTGCCCGGCGCGAGGGCGCCAAGCGTTTTTCTCCCCGCCCCGTCGCCCCCGGTCACACGCTGAGACCGGGCGGCATCCTCGTCAGCGTCTCCCACGGGCGAGCAGGGAGGCAACATCTCTTCCGCTGTCCGTGCTGCCCTGCGCGTGCTCAGGGCGCGTAGGAGCTCAGGGCGTCGAGGAACCGGCGACCAGGCGTACCGTGCTCAGGATCCGGCGCACCGTCGCGACCGGCACCTCGCCCTGAACGCCCTTCACGCCGAGGAAGGTCCACGACAGGAAGTCGCCCTTGGGGTCCTTCAAGGCGAAAGACGTGGCCTTGCCGTCGGTGTCGCACTTGCCCTTCTTCGCCACGCCCGAGGACTCGGCCGACGCCAGACTGCCGGTGATGCCGGACTTAGTGGTGTACGGCTCCACCGCGCCCGTCCTCACCTTCGCCTTGTCCGGCTGGGTGTAGGCGCCGTAGACCCACAGGGACGCGTTGTCGCGGGCCGCCTCGTCGAGGGTCCTGGCGCCCCGCTCACTCCTGGAGCCGACGCCGGCCAGCGGCGTGTCCTCCGGACTGCCGTCCTTGTTGTCGTCGGAGGTGCACCACTTCTCCTTGAGCATCGCCGGGGCCGAGAAGCCGATCAGGGGCTTCTCCTCCGGGTCCTTCTCGTCCGAGACATAGCTGGCCCAGCCGGGCGACTTGAGTCCCCATTCCGGGGGCACGTCGAAGGCGATGCCGCTCCTGGGGTTCACCACGACCTTCCAGCCGGGCACGAGCGGCTTCAGGTCGTCGACGCCGCGCGGCTTGTCGCCGGTCGGGCCGGTCGACGGGGCGGCCGGGGTGGACTTGGCCGGGCCCGGGCCGGCCGTGTCGTCCTTGCCGCCGCCCAGGACCAGGAAGCCGGTGACAGCTGCGGCGATGACGACCACGGTGGCCGCGGCGACGGCGACGAGCGGTGTTCTCCCGCGGCCGCCGGGAGGAGTTGGCGGCGTACCGATCGGGGCGGTCGGGGGACCCCAAGGCGCCTGCCCCTGCTGCTGGTACGGGTTGACATGCTGCCCGCCCCCGGGGCCCTGCTCTCCTGGCCACATGGGAGGCAACCCTAGAGGAGGCGCTGAGACGGCCTCGGGTTGGGCCACTCGCGCACGGGATGTATCCATATGCTCACCCCGTGTGGCGAGCGCTGAAGATCGCCCATAACTTCGCCTCATGACGAAACGACAGATCAGATGCCTCACATGCATCGCAGTCGTCATGGTCTCCGGGCTGGGCGCGGCCGCCCCGTCCTCCGGCGTGGCCAGGCACGCGGTGCATCCGGGCGAATCGATCCAGGAAGCGGTGAACGCCGCACAGCCGGGAGACACCATTGTGATCTCGCCCGGCACATATCGTGAAAGTGTCCTTGTCACCAAGGCGAATCTCACTCTGCGCGGGTCGGGCGGCGGGGCGACCGTCATCATGCCGGCGCCGGCCGCCGGTGCCGGTGCGGCTGCCGCGAACACCTGTGCTCAGGCCGGAAACGGCATCTGTGTGACGGGCACGGCGGCCCAGACCGTCGACGGCGTCACCATCCGCTCGCTCACCCTCTCGGGCTTCACGAAGACCGCCATCTGGTCCTCCTACACCGACCGGCTGACCGTCCGGCATGTGACCGCCGAGAAGAACGGCGTCTGGGGCATCGGCCAGCAGCACTCCACCCGGGCGATGTTCCGTAACAACACCGTCCGGGAGAGCGGCGACGCAGGCATCTTCATCGCGAACACGGTCGAGGAGGAGGGCGGAGCCACCGACACCAAGGGCTCCACGATCGCGAACAACGTGCTGACGGACAACCGGATCGGAGCCACCGTCAGGCGGGTCCGCAACCTCACCGTCCGCGGCAACGAGATGACCGGGAACTGCGCCGGACTGTTCGTGGTCGGCGACGAGTCGAAGCCGGCGGCCGGCGACATGACCGTTCGGGGCAACGAGATCAACGAGAACAACAAGTTCTGTCCCGCCACCCCCCGCCTCCCCGCCCTTCAGGGCTCCGGCATCGTTCTCACCGGTTCCGAGGCGACCGTCGTGCGCAACAACACGGTCCTGAACAACATGGGCGCGTCCCCGCTCTCCGGCGGAATCGTGCTGTTCAAGAGCTTCGTGGGCGCCACGAACACCGCCAACGTCATCAAGAACAACGACGTGCGCGGCAACAAGGCGGCGGACCTGGTCAACCAGGGCGGTGGCACGGGCAACACGTTCCTCGGCAACATGTGCGAGGCCTCCGAACCCGCAGGGATGTGCTGACCGGTGTTCCCCTTCACCAGGAGAATCGAGGCGGTATGACCACCGTAAGTTCCAGACCCGAGACACTCGTCGGGTCGCCCCCCGAGGCGGTGGCCACGCATCAGCCGGCCATGCGCCTGCGGGAGCTCGTCTTCGGGGCGGCCGGCGCGGCCGCCGTACGGGCTGCCGCCCGGCTCGGCGTCGCCGACGCGCTCGGCGAGACGCCCGCCACGGCCGATGAGCTCGCGGCCGCGCTGAACACCGAGACCCAGCCCCTGCGCCGGCTGCTGCGCACCCTGTCCTGCTACGGCGTCTTCGCCGAGACCGAGGACGGGACCTTCGCCCATACGGACATGTCCCTCATGCTGCGTGAGGACGATCCGGGCAGCCTGCGCTACATCGCCCTGTGGTGCACGGAGCCGTGGACCTGGGACGCGTGGCCGCGTCTCGACGAGGCGGTACGTTCCGGCGGCAGCGTCTTCCAGGAGCTGTACGGCAAGGGCTTCTTCGAGTATCTGCACCAGGACGCCCATGAGTCGGCCCATGTCTTCAACCGGGCCATGACCACTTCCAGCATGCAGTCGGCGCTTGATGTCGCCGCGCTGCTCGACCTCACCGGGGTCCGCGTGGTCGCGGACATCGGCGGCGGGCAGGGGCATGTGCTGGCAAGCCTGCTGGAGAAGCACCCGGATGTCCGCGGCACCCTGCTCGATCTGCCCGACGTGGTGGCGAAGGCGGACCCACGGCTGCGTACCGGCGGCTCGCTGGCCGAGCGGGTGCGTATCGTCCCCGGGGACTGCCGCGAGGACATCCCGGTCGAGGCCGATCTGTACATCATCAAGAACATCCTGGAGTGGGACGACGAGTCCACCCGCAGGACGCTGGCGAACGTCGTCGCGGCGGCCCGTCCCGGCGCCAGGGTGGTGGTCATCGAGAACCTCGTCGACGACACCCCCTCGATGAAGTTCACCACCGCCATGGACCTGCTTCTGCTGCTCAATGTGGGCGGCGCGAAGCACTCCAGGGCGAGCATGGTGGACCGGATGGCGAAGGCGGGCCTGCTGGTCGACGAGATCCGTCCGGTGAACCCGTATCTGCACGCCTTCGAGGCCGTCGTGCGCGGCTGAGCGAGAGTGGCAGGGAGCACGAAAACGCCCCGGGCCCGGCTGAAGAGCCGGGCCCGGGGCGTTCGTCGGTGGTCTCAGGCAGGTCAGCCACGCTCCCAGGTGTAGAACTGACGGGCCATCGCGTCCTTCGGACTGCGCCAGGTCTCCGGGTCGTACGGGCTGACGAAGGCCTGGAGCCGGTCGCTGATGTCCTTGAACGCAGGATGCTCCGTCACCTTCGCGATCGCGGGGCCGGGAGGCTGCTCGGACTCGATCAGATGCAGATACACATCGCCGAACTGGAAGAGGCTGCGCCGGGTGACCCCGACGAGGTGCGGCAGTTCGCCGTTGTCGGAGGACGCGAACAGCTTGGCGATGTCCGGGGCCGACTCCGGCGCCATACGGGCGACGATCAGAGCTTGGTGCATCGTGGGGCTACCTTCCTTCCTGAACTTCCTGGTCCGGCCGTTCTTCCTGGTCCGGCCTGCCTGGCCCTGCGCTGACGCCGCTCAGTTGGCGGTGACGCCGGCGGCGCGGCTCTCACGGTCGCGCTGCTCGATCTTGTCGCGGATGAGCGCCATCTGGATCTTGGAGTTGCGGTTGATGTTGTCGGTCATCCAGTCGTCGTCGACCGGGGCGTCCGGCTTCATCGCGAAGTCCTGCGTCCAGTGCATGCGCGTGCCGCCCGGGACCTCCGAGTACTCCCAGTGGATGTCCATGTGCTGGAAGGGGCCCGTCTCGACGCGGCGAGCGCGTACGCTCCGGCCCTCGCGGTCGGTCGTACGCTCCGAGACCCAGCTCCAGACCGTGCCGTTGTCGTCGGGGTGCATGGTGAGACGGAAGGTGGTGGTCTCTCCCCGGCGCTCCAGGATCTCCACCGAGGCGTACTCGGTGAACAGGCTGGGCCAGTTCTCGATGTCGTTGGTGATGTCCCAGACGAGGTCCAGGGGGGCGGCGACGGTGATCTCGTTCTCGGTGTGTCCGGGCACGTCAGGCTCCGCTCATGAGGGTGTTGTTGACGAGGTCGAGGAACTCCTGCGGGGTCTTGCAGCGATCCGCGTCGGGCGGCAGCGGGCGGCCGTGCCGGTTCTCCAGCTCGCCGACGATGCCGAGCAGGCCCAGCGAGTCGAGGCCGAACTCGTCGAAGCGGGAGGTGGGCCGGCTCGCGAGGTCGACGGGGTCGACGGTGAGGCCGGCGCCCTTCTTCATCAGGGCTGCCAGCTCTTCGATGGTCAGTCGGTCGGACATGAGGGACTCTCCTTCTACTCGGGGGTGTCGGTGGTGCCGCGCAGTACCAGCGCCGCGTTGGAGCCCATGAGGCCGCGGCTGAGTACCAGTGCCGTGCGCAGCTCCGCGGGACGGGCCCGGTCGGTCACGACGTTGAGGTCGTGGCAGACGTCGAAGACGTTGGGCGTGGGCGGCAGGAGGCCGTGTTCCATGGCCAGCACCGCGGCTGCCGTATCGAGCACGGGCCCTCCGCAGTACGCCCGTCCGGTACCGGTCTTGGGCGCCGTCACCGGTACGCTCCTGCCGTGTGCCCCCAGCGCGTCCGCGATCGCCAGCGCCTCGGCGCGGTCGGCCGCCGGCACGCCCAGCGCGTCCGCGAAGACCACGTCGATCTCCTCGGGCGCGCAGCGGGCCTCGGCCAGTGCCCCGCGGATCGCCTGGGCGAGTCCCTCCCGGGACTGCGCCCACCGGGAGGGCCCGGTGAAGGTCGCGGCGTGGCCCGCCACCAGGGCACGGACCTTGGCGCCGCGCCGGCGCGCCGACTTCTCCTCCTCGACCACGAACATCGCGCCGCCCTCGGCGGGCACGAAGCCACAGGCGTCGGAGGTGAAGGGCCGGTAGGCGCGCGCCGGGTCCTCGCAGGTGCTCAGGTCCTCGTAACCGAGCTGGCAGACGACCGAGTACGGCGCCAGGGGCGCTTCGGCCGAGCCGACCACAACCGCGTCGGCTCCGCGCCGTATCGCCCGCGCGGCATGGGCGAACGCGTCGAGTCCGCCTGCTTCGTCGCTGGCCACGACGCCGCAGGGTCCCTTGAAGCCGGCCCGGATCGATATCTGGCCGGTGCTCGCGGCATAGAACCAGGCGATGGACTGGTACGGGCCGACGAAGCGTGAACCCTGACCCCACAGCCGCTGCAGTTCGCGCTGTCCGAACTCGCCGCCGCCGGACCCGGCGGCGGTCACCACGCCCACCGCGAACGGCGATTCCTCGCAGTCCGCGCGGCTGAGCCGGGCGTCATCGAGTGCGAGATCGGCCGCGGCCATGGCGAAGTGCGTGAACCGGTCGGTCTGGACGAGATAGCGCTCCTCGATGAGCGCACCGGGATCGAAGTCGCGCACCTCACCCGCGACCTTGAGGGGCAGCTGCTCGCACCCCTCGCGGGTGACCCGGTCCAGGACGCTGATGCCGCCCTGTGTCGATTTCCAGAAGACCTCGGTGCCTGCCCCGTTGGGGGCTATGACACCTATGCCTGTGACGACCGTCTGCCGGGCTGTTCGGGAGCTCATGATGTCCTCCCTTGAGGTCGGGTCATGACAACCGCGGACTGGAATCCGCCGAATCCGCTGCCGACGGAGAGCACGCTGTTCAGCTTCCGGGGGCGGGCGGTGCGCGGCACATAGTCCAGGTCGCACTCGGGGTCGGGGGTCTCGTAGTTCGCCGTCGGCGGCACCACCTGATGCGCCATCGCCAGGACGCAGGCGACGAGTTCGATGGCTCCGATGGCGCCCAGCGAGTGGCCCACCATGGACTTGATCGAGCTCATGGGCGTCTTGTAGGCGTGGTCGCCCAGTGAGCGTTTCACCGCGGCCGTCTCGTGCCGGTCGTTCTGCTTGGTGCCCGAGCCGTGCGCGTTGACGTAGTCGATCTCCGTACGGTCGATACGGGCGTGGTCGAGGGCGGTGTCGATGGCCCGGGCCATCTCCAGGCCTTCGGGGGTCAGTCCCGTCATGTGGTAGGCGTTGCCGAAGGTGGCGTAGCCCCCGAGTTCGCAGTACACCCGCGCGCCGCGGGCCCGGGCGTGTTCCAGCTCCTCCAGCACCAGGACGGCGCCGCCCTCGCCCATGACGAACCCGTCCCGGTTGGCGTCGAACGGCCTGGAGGCATGGGCGGGGTCGTCGTTGTTCGGCGAGGTCGCCTTGATCGCGTCGAAGCACGCCACCGTGATCGGGGAGATGGGCGAGTCCGACGCGCCGGCTATGCACACGTCGGCCCGGCCCTCCTCGATGGAGTGGAAGGCGTAGCCGACCGCGTCGAGTCCCGAGGTGCAGCCCGTCGAGACGGTCTGCACCGGGCCGTGTGCGCCGACCTGTTCGGCCACCGCGGAAGCCAGCGAGCTCGGCGAGAACGCACGGTGCAGATGCGGTCCGGCCGGGCGGTGGTCCACGTCCCAACGGGCGCCGGACGCGCTGACCTTGACGTAGTCGTGCTCCAGGCGAGTGGTGCCGCCGACCGCGGTGCCCAGGGACACCCCGATCCGCCAGGGGTCTTCCTTCTCCCGGTCGATGCCGGCGTCGCGTATCGCCTCTTCGGCGGCCACCAGCGCGAACTGGATGTACCGGTCCTGGCGCGCCACCTGGTCCTCGTCGAGGCCGTGGGCCGCGGGGTCGAAGTCGACCTCGGCGGCGATGCGCGAGCGGAAGCCCTCCGGGTTGAAGAGCGTGATTCCGCGCGTCGCCGTACGGCCGCCTGCGAGCAGGTCCCAGAACGCCGGGGCGCCTACTCCTCCGGGGGCGACGATACCGACCCCGGTCACCGCCACCCGCCGGTTCACGAAACGGCCCCAGTCCGTTCCGGCGGCCTGCCCTGCTCGGTGCTTTCCGAGGGCTCGGTGACCTCGGTGTCGACGTGCCCGAGCTCGGGGCGCGGGGCGAGCGGGCCGAGATGGAAGACCATGCGGGCCTCCACATCGCCGACGTTGCGGAACCGGTGGCGCACATTGATGGGGATCAGGAGGCCCTGGTCGGGCCGCATCGGGTGCGCCTTGCCATCCAGGTCCACCTCGAGGAGCCCCTTCACGACGTACACGAACTCCTCGGAGTACGGGTGGTAGTGCTCGCCGATGAACTCACCGGGCTGCACGATGGCAAGGCCCATGAATCCGCTGGTTGCGCCCACCGCGGTGGGGGTGAGCATGGCGCGCAGGTCTCCGCCGCGTCTGCGGTTGGGCTGGGTCTCACTGAGATCCACGATGCGTGGGGGGTGCGTAGTCATGGCTGGTTCCTCCTGGTGCAGTGCTCCCGACGGCTTCGCCGCGCGGCCGGGCCGGACGTTTCGTTCAGGACTCGGGCGGCGCGGACCGGTCGGTGATCAGTTGCATGTCGGAGTCCGCGAGGAATCGCGACATCTCCTTCTCGTTGCCGAGCACGCCGTCCTCTCCGCCTGCGATCAGCCGGGCGAGGGTGGCCGCCTTGCGGGGACCGGAGACCGCGAGCGCCAGGGCGGGCCGGTCTTCGAGCCGCCCGTTCACATCGATGAGCCGGACGACGATGTCGTCGCGCTGGAAGATCGTGCTGCTCGCGATGGGGCTGTCGGGGCCGTCGGCCGCCGCCGCGTCCTGCTGGGCGAGCAGCCGGGCCAGCGCCATGCCGCAGCCTTCCTTGGCCGGGTAGTACAGCGCGTGCCGCTTGAGCGAGGCCGAGTACTGCCCGTCGGCCGCCACATGGTGTACGGCGGGCAGTGCGGCCCGGGTGAAGAACATCCGGGCGGAGTTGGGGTCGTTCAGGTCCCGGTCCTGCTCCAGATACGGGTTGATGGCCTCCTCCACCTCCCTGACCTCGGGCTGCCTGGCCACATGGCGCAGTGCCGCGAGCAGGTCGCCCTGCACCTCGATGGCCCGTACCACTCGGTTGCCGTGCATGAAGAGCGAGGTGCGGCGCAGCCGGGTGTTCTCGTCGACGCGGGCCGCCGGCGAGGTGTACCCGGAGAGGATCTTCGCGACCTTCTTCTCGCTGCCCGGCTTGACCGTGAAGGTGAGGGCGTGCCTGACCACTCCGTCCCCGAGGCGGGGCGATGCCTGGAGCCGGCCCTTGAGCTCCTCGGGTGAGGAGATGTGGGCCTTTCCGGTCTCGCGCAGAACGCTGAAGCGCAGCGAGCGGGTGTCCCGTACGCAGCTGTGCAGCGGCTGGACCGTCTCGACGTGCTCCTCGCTGTTCACCCAGGCGAGGAAGGGCGGTGCGCTCTCCCATTCGCTGGTGATCAGCCACTGGGAGGGGTTCTCGATCGACTGGCACAGCTGGTCGCTGATGTGGCCGGGGACCGAGGCGACCTGGTTGCGCAGATGCTCGTACGCCTCGAGGAACTCCTTCTGCGCACCGTCGTGGAGGTCCAGCAGCAGAACGACTCGAAGCCTGGAGCCATCGAATGCGGACTGCGATAT
Organism: Streptomyces sp. CA-135486; assembly: GCF_050936555.1. NCBI lineage: Bacteria > Bacillati > Actinomycetota > Actinomycetes > Kitasatosporales > Streptomycetaceae > Streptomyces > Streptomyces sp. CA-135486. The sequence continues at coordinate 2,331,117 of NZ_JBNJMM010000002.1, read as the reverse complement.
CCGTTCCGACAGGGTTGTCATCTCTCACACTCCTTTGCGACACCGCGCGGCTCAACGGCCCTGCGGATACGGACGGTCCGCCTCCCGAGACCGGGGGGCGCTCACGAAAACGATCGTGGTCCGGTACTTCGACTGGCGCGAGAGCTGAGAACCAAGCGGGTGAATGGGCGAGGCAACCGGTGCCGCACAGGGCATGGAAGTTTCATCCCACAAGGGCGGCAGGAGCTGGAGCTACGGATGGAAGAGCACGTCGGAGAATTCGTGGAAAGTGCCGATCGCGTACCGGTCCTCATCGTGGGAGGTTCCCTGGTGGGCCTGTCCACCTCGGTGTTTCTGGGCCGCCACGGCATCAGACCTGTGCTGGTGGAGAAGCATTCGGGCACCTCGACGCACCCGCGCGGCCGCGGCATGAACGTACGGACGATGGAGCTGTTCCGGGGCGCCGGTGTGGAGGAGGAGATCCGGCAGGCCGCGTCGGTGCTGGCGGACAATCACGGAATCCTGCAGGCGGGCTCGCTGACCGGCGACGACCAGGAGTGGCTGTTCAAGGAGATCGACCCGGGCGGCGCGCTGAAGCGTTTCAGCCCGACCACATGGTGTCTGTGCAGCCAGAACGACATCGAGCCCGTGCTCATGGCCCGCTCCCGCGAGCAGGGCGCCGACCTGCGGTTCTCCACCGAACTGCTCTCGTTCGACCAGGACGCGACAGGCGTCACGGCGGTCGTGAAGAACCGGGAGACCGGCGAGCACACCACCATTCGGGCGGACTATCTGGTCGCGGCCGACGGGCCGCGCAGCCCCATCAGGGAGCAGCTGCAGATCGGGCAGACCGGCAACGGCGACCTGTTCCACAACGTGAGCATCACCTTCCGTTCCCGGCAGCTCATCGACGTGCTGGGCGACAGGCGCTTCATCGTCTGCTATCTGACCAAGCCGGACGCGGACGGGGCCCTGCTGCCGGTGGACAACCGGGAGCAGTGGGTCTTCCACGCGCCCTGGCACCCGGACCAGGGCGAGACCATGGAGGACTTCACGGACGAGCGCTGTGCGGACCACATCCGCAGGGCGGTCGGAGCGCCCGCACTGGACGTCGAGATCACCGGCAAGGCTCCGTGGCACGCCGCCGAACGGGTCGCGGAGCGGTACTCCGGCGGCCGGGTCTTCCTGGCCGGCGACTCGGCCCACGAGATGTCCCCGACCGGGGCGTTCGGCTCCAACACCGGCATCCAGGACGCGCACAACCTGGCCTGGAAACTCGCGATGGTGCTGGACGGCTCGGCGGCGCCCGGGCTGCTGGACACCTACGGCGAGGAGCGGCAGCCGGTGGCCAGGGCGACGAGCGCGCGTGCCTCGGTCCGCTCGGCGGAGCACAGCCACCCGGGTTACGCGCCCGCGAACACCCCCGCCGGCGGCGGGGGACGGCCGGGCGGCATCCTCTCGGTGGCGATGGGGTACGGCTATCCGCACGGCGCGGTCCTGGGCGTCGACCCCGGCCGGCCGGTCGTTCCGGAGCGGATGCAGCTGACGGGCGACCCGGGCACCCGGTCCCCGCACATGTGGGTGACGAGGGCGGGCGGGCGGATGTCCACGCTCGACCTCTACGAACGCTCGTTCGTGCTGCTGAGCGCGGAGGGCACGGCGTGGCGGGCGGCGGCGCGGAAGGTCGCCGAGCGGTTGTCCGTACGGCTGGACGCATACGCGATCGGTACGGGCCACGACGCCGATCTGGTCCCCGAAGGCGATGCCGACTGGGCCGAACTGCACGGCACGACGGCCGACGGCGCGCTGCTGGTACGTCCGGACGGGTTTGTGGCATGGCGGTCGCAGGAGGCCGTGGCCGATCCGGAGCGGGAGCTCCACGACGTCATGAGCACGGTGCTGCGCCTGGCCTGAGTCCGTTTCATGAGCCGGTTTCGGGAGCCGGTTTCGGGAGTCCCTTGCGCCGTCCGGGCGGTGCAAGGGACTCACTCGTGTGGTGAACACACCCGGCCCGGCGACGAAAGTTGTCGCGAACGCGTCGCGCTTGCCCCGTCCGGGCTCTACGGTGCGCAGATAGCTCTGCGTATGCGGGAGGTGTAGAAAGAGGACATGGCCGCACGCTACGGCCGCCCGCGCTCGGTTCTGAGAATGCGAACCGTCGCAGGTCAGGTCTTTCTCCTGCAGGTGGCGATCGTGGTGTTGCTGGTCGCCGCCGCCATGGTGGCCCTTGTGCTGCAGTCCCGGTCCGACAGCGAGCGCGAGGCCCGCAACCGGTCGGTCGCCGTGGCCCAGACGTTCGCCCATTCGCCCGGCATCGAGGCCGCGCTGAAGAGTCCCCACCCGACCGTGGTGCTCCAGCCACTCGCCGAAGAGGCCCGCAAACGCTCCGAGGTCGACTTCATCGTCGTCCTCGACACCGATGCAATCCGCTATACCCACCCCAAGCCCGACCGCATCGGCAAGAAATTCGTCGGCAATGTGGAGCCCGCGCTGGGCGGCGGCATCGTCACCGAGAAGATCAACGGGACGATCGGGCCGCTCGTGCAGGCCGTCGTGCCGGTCATCGGCCGCAACGGGGATGTGGTCGGCCTGGTGTCCGCCGGGATCACCATCGAGCATGTCAGCGGCGTCGCCCAGGACCAGTTCCCGCTGCTGTTCGGGGCCGCCGGGGCAGTGCTGCTGGTCACCACGGGCGGCACGGCACTGGTGAGCCGGCGGCTGCGCCGCCAGACCCACGGTCTCGGCCCCGCCGAGATGACCCGGATGTACGAGCACCACGACGCGGTGCTCCATGCCGTACGGGAGGGCGTGCTCATCGTCGGCGGCGACGGGCGGCTGCTGCTCGCCAACGACGAGGCGCGCAGGCTGCTGAACCTGCCGACCGACGTGGAGGGGACCGCGGTCACCGATCTCGGTCTCGACCCGGCCACCGCCCGTCTGATGGCTTCCGGGCGGGTCGTCACCGACGAGGTGCACTTGGTCGGGGACCGGCTGCTCGCCGTGAACCAGCGTCCGACCGACCAGGACGGCGGGCCGCCGGGCAGCGTCGCGACGCTGCGGGACACCACCGAGCTACAGGCAGTGAGCGGCAGGGCGGATGTGGCGCGGGCGCGGCTGAAGCTGCTCTACGACGCGGGCACGGAGATCGGCACCACCCTCGACGTGGTGCGCACCTGCGAGGAACTGGCGGAGTTCGCCGCAGCCCGGTTCGCCGACTTCGTCACTGTCGACCTTGTGGAGGCGGTGCTGCGCGGCGAGGAGCCGACGCCGACGTCGGGCGCCGTCCCGGAGATGCGCCGTATGGCCTTCAGGGGTCTGCGGGAGGACACCGCGCTCTACCCGCTGGGCAGGCTGATCCGCTTTGCGCCGTCCACCCGGCTGGGCTTCGGCATCGGCAGTGGCGAGGCCGTCCTGGAACCGGATCTGGCCGCCTTCTCCGGATGGCAGGAGCAGGACCCGAAGCGGGCCCGCAAACTCGTCGAGCACGGAATCCACTCGATGATCGCCGTGCCGCTGAAGGCGCGTGGGGTGGTTCTGGGCGTAGCCATGTTCTGGCGCGCCCAGAAGCCCGAGCCGTTCGAGGTGGAGGACCTGTCGCTCGCCGAGGAACTGGTCGCACGCGCGGCCGTGAGCGTCGACAACGCCCGCCGGTACACCCGCGAGCACACCATGGCGGTGACCCTGCAACGCAGCCTGCTGCCGCGCGTCCTGCCGGAGCAGAGCGCCATCGACGTCGCCTACCGCTATCGGCCCGCGCAGGCCGGTCTCGGCGGTCTCGGGGGCGTCGGCGGGGACTGGTTCGACATCATCCCGCTGCCGGGCGCGCGGGTGGCGCTGGTGGTGGGCGATGTCGTGGGCCACGGACTTCACGCCGCGGCGACCATGGGCCGGCTGCGCACGGCGGTCCACAACTTCTCCAGCCTGGATCTGCCGCCCGACGAGCTGCTGTGGCACCTCGACGAGCTGGTCACCCGCATCGACCAGGACGAGGCGGACGACGGCCCGGACGCCACGGACGCGGGAGTGACCGGGGCGACCTGCCTCTACGCGATCTACGACCCGGTCAGCGGCCACTGCTCGATCGCGCGGGCCGGCCACCTCCAGCCGGTGATCGTCCAGCCGGACGGCGCCGCGGTCTTCGCCGATGTGCCCGGTGGCCCGCCGCTGGGACTGGGCGGGCTGCCCTTCGAGACCCTGGATCTGCACCTGCCCGAGGACAGCCGCCTGGTCCTGTACACGGACGGGCTCGTCGAGGACCGCGACCGCGACATAGACGACGGCCTGGCCCTGCTCCGCGGCACTCTGGCGGACAACGCCGACCGGAGCCCGGAGGAAACCTGCGAGGCGGTCCTCAAGGCGCTCCTGCCGGACAACCCGCGCGACGACATCGCGCTGCTGGTGGGCCGTACGCAGATACTCGACTCCGGCCGGGTGGCCGAATGGGAGGTACCGCCGGACCCGTCCGCGGTGGGCCGGGTCCGGGCGGCCGTGACCGCCACGCTGGCCGAGTGGGGCCTGGAGGAAGAGGCGTTCACGACGGAGCTGATCCTCAGCGAGCTGGTCACCAACGCGATCCGGTACGCCTCGGGCCCGATCCGCGTACGGCTGATCCGTGACCGCAGCCTGATCTGCGAGGTCTCGGACCACAGCAGCACATCACCGCATCTGCGCCAGGCGGCGACCACGGACGAGGGAGGCCGGGGCCTGTTTCTGGTCGCGCAGTTCGCGGACCGCTGGGGCACCCGGTACACGTCAGACGGCAAGGTCATCTGGACGGAACAGCCGCTGCCGTAGCAGCGGGCCGGGCACGGAGTGTGCCGCGCCCGGCCCCGTTCCTGGCCGTCAGGCGGAGTCGGTTCCCGGGCGGCGCCTGAACCACCACACGGTGAAGCCCGCGGCGATGACCGCCACGGCAGCGACGACAGCGATCGCGACCCCGTTGTCGGCGGCGTCGTCCTTCTCGGCCGTCTCGGCCGTCTTCCCGCTCGGCGCGGCGGCCGCCTTCGGCGGAGTGGGAGTGGGTGAGGGTGTCGGCGCGGCCGAGCTTGCGGTCGCACCGGGGGCCGCGGGCTTCAGGGCCAGTACCGGAGCCGGGTTCTCCGGCTCCTCGCCGCCGCTGGGGAGCTCGATCCAGCGGTCGACCTTGCCGTCGCCGTAGGTCTCGATGGTCTTGAAGACGAGCGACTTGGCATCGGGCAGCTGCTTGACCGTGATGCTGTGCACGGCGTCCGTGCCGGTGGCCAGCGCCTTGCCGCCGACGGTGTAGCCGCCCTGGGACGGCGTCAGCTTCCAGCCCGCCGGAGCCTCCTTCAGGCTCACGGCGTCCGGGGTGATGCCCTCGGGCAGGACGATCTGGAGCTTGGCGATGCCGGCGGTGTCCGACTCGGCCTCGGAGGTGAACGTCAGCGTCACGTTCTGCGCCAGGGCGCGGGGGTCCGAGGCATTCACCTCGGCATGGGCCGCGGCCGGTCCGGCCACGGCGAGCACGGCGGCGAGAGCCGCGGTGGCCGCGAACGCTGTCCGCCGGGTGGCGGCGCGCAGGGGGAAGGTACTCATGGTCGTGGGTCAACTCCTCGAAGCGAACGGTCATGGGTGGGACGGCGACTGCCCATGACCGGGAGGGCCGCGGCGGACCACGACATGCGCGAGGACGGCGTACGGGGGCGTCCCTGCGGCCCGGCGCGGCCGGGCCGCGGCGCGCGTGGCGTCGGCGCCCGGGCAGGGATGCGTACGCAGCCGGCCGAGCCAACGCGCCACGGTGGCCCGGACGGTGGCCGCGAGCTGGTCCAGGAGCCGTGGGAGCGAGTCCAGTTGGTCGTCCGCCTGCTGGAGCAGCACCGCCACGGCCACGGCGGCCAGCGTGTGCGCGAGGAGCATCACGGCCGCGCCCGGGTGTACGCCGTGCTCGCCGGAAACGAGGTGGCCGGTGCCGTGCGGGGTGCCGTGCCGGTCGGGTCCGGCCTGCGCCAGCACCTCGTGGAGGACCAGTTGAGCGACGCACGTCGCGCTCACGACGGCGGCGAGGGAGCGCGGCCGCGCGGCCCAGGGCAGCGCGCCGAGGAAGGCGGTACCTGCCGCGAGGACCAGCAGCCGCCAGGCGACGGGCTCGCCCGACGCGACATGGTGACCGGCACCGGCGAGACCCGCACTCGCGACGGCGAACACACCGGCCCGAGCGCTCCGCACGCTCCACCGGGCGCGCGGCGCGCTGCGGGTGGAGGGAGGGAGGATTCGCGGCATGCCGGGGCCATCATTCACGAGATGGGGCGGGTGGGTGTGCGGTCTTGGACATCCGCGGCGGGCTTGTTCCCCGGGGCTGCGCCCCGGACCCCGAACGCGACCTTCGGCCGCGACTTCTCAATCGCCGGACGGGCTTGTTTGTCCGGCCTGAACTCAATCTCGGCCGGGCAAAATCAAGCCTCTCCGGCGATTGAGGAGATGGGGGTCCCCCCACGCCCGCAGGGCGTGGGGGGCGGGTACGGGGGCGGAGCCCCGAAAGGCGGGGTCCTGGGTGGAGCCCCGGTTCAGGGAAGGGGCGGGGTGGGGGAAGACCCCGCCTCCGGTGCCAACCGGCGGCCGCACCGCAGGTTCCACCGCCCCGCCCGCCCGCTCAGTTCCGTCAGCGTCAGTGGAGCCACATCCAGGCGCCAGAACACCTCGGGCGCCAACCCCAGCCCCCACACCACCGCCGCCCGGACCACCGTCGGCTCCACCACCGCCAGCACCCGTCCCGCGTCCAGGGAGTCCAGCCAGCCGCCCACCCGCGCGCACAGCGCCACCAGCGATTCGCCGCCGTGCGGCGCGGCCGACGGGTCGGAGTGCCAGGCCGACACCGCCTCCGGCTCGCTCGTGCTCACTTCCTCGAGGCGGCGCCCGCGCCAACGGCCCATGTCCCAGTCGCCCAGTTCCTCCGCGACCCGCGCCTGCGCACCCAGCTCCGTCGCCGTCTCCCGGCAGCGCGCGGACGGGCCGCTCAGGACCCGGTCCGCGCGCGGCAACGCGCCAGCCACGGCGCGGGCGCGGCGCACCCCCGCCCCGTCCAGCGGGCCGTCGCCCGCGAAGCGGACCTCCCGCAGCGCCGCGGTCGTCGCAGGTGAGATCAACATCACCCGTAGCGTCATGGCGTACGTTCCTCTCCCCAGGCGGGCCATGCTCCAAGCACATCACGGCCGTTCAGGCGCCCACGCATGCGCCCGTGCGCCGTAGCGGTGCGGGCCCGCAAGCGGTACGGTCTCGTGGACATGACGACGGTGTGATGGAAGTCCGGTGAGAATCCGGCACGGTCGCGCCACTGTGAACCAAGGTTCCCCTGTGGGAAACGCGGGAAGTCAGACCCAGCACCCTCGTCTCAGGCACCACGATCGGGACGCGTGTTCCCCCAGGAGGTTCTGCCATGGCACAGTCTGCCGCGCCCGCCATCGCCGCACCGGCCATCACCCCCATCTCGCTGAAGGCGATCGCCCCGTGGGCACTCTTCTTCGGCATTCTGATGCTGGTTCTGCTCTACTTCGTCGGCGCCGAGCAGGGCGCCGTCTCCGTCATCTCCGGTGAGAACGTGCACGAGTGGGTCCACGACGGACGCCACCTGCTCGGCTTCCCCTGCCACTGATACCTCCTGGGGAAGATTCATGAACTCCATATCTGTAAGAGCCCTGCTGGTCCGCGGCATGATCGCGGGCCTGATCGCGGGTGTCTTCGCACTGGCCGTCGCGTACACTCTCGGCGAGTCCCCCGTGGACGCCGCCATCGCCTTCGAGGAGTCCCACAGCCATGAGCACGGCGGCGAGGAACTCGTCAGCCGTGCCATGCAGTCCACGGCCGGCCTCGCCACCGGTGTGCTGGTCTTCGGCCTCGCGATCGGAGGCATCGCCGCCCTCGCTTTCTGCGTCGCGCTCGGCCGCATCGGCCGGTTCGGGCCGCGCGCCACGGCCGCCCTGGTCGCGCTCGGCGCGCTGCTGAGCGTGTACGTCGTGCCGTATCTGAAGTACCCGCCGAACCCGCCTGCCGTCGGTGACCCGGAGACGATCGGCCAACGGACAACGCTGTACTTCCTGATGATCCTGCTGAGCGTCCTGCTGGCGGTCGCCGCGGTGATCCTCGGCAAGCGGCTGGCTCCCCGGCTCGGCAACTGGAATGCGACCGCCGCCGCCACGGCCGCATTCGTGGTGGCCGCCGGTCTTGCCTTCGCCTTCCTGCCGTCGTTCAACGAGGTGCCGAAGGACTTCCCGGCCACCGTGATCTGGGAGTTCCGGCTGGCCACGCTTGCCGTCCAGGTGGTCTTCTGGGCCCTCTTCGGGCTGGCCTTCGGCCACCTCGCCGAGCGGCTCCTGACTCCGGGCGCCGCCACGGCGTCCGGAGAAACGGGCACCGCGTCCGAAGGGACGGGTACGGCCTCGCGTACGACCGCCGCCGCGGGCTGACGCACGGCGCCACCACTGCGAGAGCCCGCCGGGGCATCCCCGGCGGGCTCTCGCATGTGCGCTCAGCCGCTCTGGGCGGCAGCGGCGGGCAGCGACACCTCGAAGCGGCAGCCGCCCGTGACATTGCGTACGTCGGCGTGCCCGGCGTGCGCCTCCACGATGCCGCGGACGATGGCGAGGCCAAGACCCGCGCCGGCCGGGGGCGTACGGGCCTGGGTTCCGCGCCAGCCGGTGTCGAAGACGCGCGGGAGGTCGTCCTCGGGGATGCCGCCGCAGCCGTCGGTGACGGAGAGGACCACCCGGTCCTCGCGGCGCTCCGCGGCGACGGCGACCGTGCCGTCTGCGGGCGTCCGGCGGATCGCGTTGACGAGAAGGTTCGCCAGGACGCGGGTCATCTCCTTGCCGTCCACCTCGACCGGGATCTGCTCCACCCGGTCGCCCACGAGGCGTACGCCGTGCTCGCGTGCGAGCGGGTCCGCGCCCGCCAGCGCCTCCCCCACCAGGTCGTACACCGACATCCGGGTCGGGGTGAGAGCCAGGGTGCCCGCGTGGATGCGGGAGAGCTCGAACAGGTCGCCGACCATGGAGTTGAGGCGGTCGACCTCGGTACGGATCTGGCGGAAGTAGCGCTCCGGCTCCAGTACGACGCCGTCCTCCAGGGCCTCGGACATCGCGCGCAGCCCCGCCAGCGGGGTGCGCAGGTCGTGCGAGATCCAGGCGACGAGCTCGCGGCGGGAAGTCTCCAGGGCGCGTTCGCGTTCGCGGGACGCGGCGAGCCGGTCGCTGGTGGTGGCGAGCTCGCGGCTTAGAGCGGCCAGTTCGGCGGTGGACGCGCCGTCGGGGGCGGCGAAGGCGCCGCCGTCGCCGAACGAGCGTGCCGCCAGCGCGAGTTCGCGGCTGCGGGCGACGACCCAGCGCCCGAGAAGCAGCGCGGTGGCCAGCGATACGACCGCCGCCATCGCGACGACGGTGGTGACGACGGTCAGGTCGTGCGCGGACAGGAACATCGCCTGGGCGACGGCGAGGGTTCCGGCGAGCATGGCGGTGACCGCGACGGCGGCGACGACGGTGAGTGAGACGGCAACGGACCGGTGGCGCAGCAGGCGCAGGACCAGTGCGCCGACGAGGCCGACGGCGCCGGCCCCGAGAAAGGCGAAGAGGGCGATGAGAAGCATGTCGCTCACGATGATCAGGCCTCTTCCCGCGGCAGCGCGCTCCGGCCCGGCGGCACGTCGAAGCGGTAGCCCACACCCCACACCGTCTGGATCAGCCGCGGTCTGGCCGGATCGTCCTCGATCTTGCCGCGCAGCCGCCGTACATGGACGGTGACGGTGGACAGGTCGCCGAACTCCCAGCCCCATACGTCCTGCATCAGCCGTTCCCGGCCGATCGCCTGCCCCGGGTGCCGCATCAGATGCGCGAGCAGGTCGAACTCCCGCAGGGTCAGACCCAGTTCCTGCCCGTCCTTGGTGGCCCGCCGCGCCGCCGGGTCGAGCACGATGCCCGCCGCGACCAGCCGTGGCCCGGTCCGCCGCTCGGCCGCCGCGCCGCCCCTGCGCAGCACGGACTCGACACGCAGCACCAGCTCGCGCGGGCTGAACGGCTTGGTCACATAGTCGTCCGCCCCGATTTCGAGCCCGAGGATCCGGTCGTCCTCGTCGCCGCGCGCGGTCAGCATGATCACCGGTACGGCGGCGAGCGTGCCCGCCCGGAGCCTGCGGCACACCTCGAGGCCGTCCATGCCCGGCAGCATCAGATCGAGGACGACCAGATCCGGTACGCGGTCGGCGGCGAGCCGGAGCGCCTGGGGCCCGTCGGCGGCCCGGTCCACGGTGAAGCCGGCACGCTCCAGATAGCCGGTGACGACTTCGGCGACGGTCGGATCGTCGTCGACGACCAGAATGTTGTGCATACCGCCAGTGTCCTCGTACGGAGCGCGGTACACGGGACGGACCGCCTTACGAAACTGTGACGCCCCCGAGAACCGGGTCGGGCAACACCCCGGACGTCCGATTCGTTCAAGACCGCAGGTCCGGGCCCTGCCTACGGTGAGGTCATGACTCCACGACTCGACGCGATCGGCCTCGTCGTCGCCGACATGGCCGCCTCTCTCGCCTTCTACCGCCGCCTCGGCCTGGACATCCCCGCCGACGCCGACACCGCGCCCCACGCCGAGGCCACGCTTCCCAGCGGGCTGCGCGTGCTGTGGGACACCGAGGAGACCATCCGCTCCTTCGACCCCGAATGGGCCCGGCCCACCGGTGGCGAACGCGTGGGGCTCGCCTTCCTCTGCGACAGCCCCGCCGAGGTGGACTCGGTCTACGCCGAGCTGACCGGCGCCGGACACAAGGGGCACCTCGAGCCCTGGGACGCCGACTGGGGACAGCGTTACGCGCTCGTACTGGACCCCGATGGCTGCGCCGTGTCGCTGTTCGCGAACGCCACATAGGTCCCGAGCGTGATTCCGGCCAGATCGCGCATTTCACGGGCCAGATGTGCCTGGTCGGCACAGCCCGCGCCGAGTGCCGCCTCGGCGTACGGCACCGCTGCCCGTACGAACGTAAGCGCCCGCTGCAGCCGCAGCACCCGGGCCAGCGTCTTGGGCCCGTACCCGAAGGCGTCCAGGGAACGGCGGTGCAGCTGGCGGGCGCCGAGGCCGACCGCGTCGGCCGCGCCTGCGACCGTGCCGCCCCGTTCCAGGCGACGGACCACCTCGCCCAGCAGTGGGTCCGGCGGTCCGGCCGCTGCCGCCCTGTGCAGCGCCACGGCCTCCAGCTCCGCCACCCGGTCCGCGGCCTCGTCGATGCGCTCGGTGAGGCGGCGGGCCTCGGCCGCGCCCCACAGATCGGAAAGGGCCACCCGCCGGTCGCGCAGCTCGTGCGCCGGTACGCCGAGGAAGACGGGCGCGGTGCCGGGCGCGAAGCGCACCCCCACGTACCGCACGCCCCACACGTCGGGGACGTACCCATGAGTGTCCGGTCCCGCCACGAGGAGGCGGCCGTCGGCCCAGAGCAGATCCATACAGCCGTCGGGCAGGACCGGGCGTACCGCACCTGTGCGGGCGGCGGGGGCGTCCTCCGTCCGGGTCCAGACGACGGCGCCTTCGAGCAGCGACGCCCGTTCCTCGTACATGACAGTGAGGCTAATCGCTCCCGTACGCCCCGGCATTGATCCGGACGGGGCGCCTGCGCCGCGGCTACTCCTTGGGCTCCTTGCCGTGGTCCCGCCCGGTGTGCAGCCGGGACTTCACATCGTCCGGCGGCAGGAAGCGCGACCACCGCTCCGGGAACTCGGACGGCATGTCCCCGCCCTCCTCGTCCTCGGACTCGCCCTCTCCGAAGACCCTGACCGCCTCGGCCCGTGCCAGGAGCTGCGCCGCATGCGCGGCCCGCGCGCGCTCGTTCGCCGCGCGTGCCGCCGCCGTGGCCACCGACGGCCAGACGCGGTCGATCGCGGCGTTGACCGCCGCGCCCACCAGGACCGCGAAGGCGGAGATCCCGATCCACAGCAGGACGGCGATGGGCGCGGCGAGGGAGCCGTAGATCGTCGGGCCCTCGACCGTGCTGGTGAGGTAGATGCGCAGCAGGAAGCTGCCGAGGACCCATATGGCGAGCGCCACCAGCGCGCCCGGCACGTCCTCGATCCACGGCGACCGCACCGGGACCGACACGTGGTACAGCGTGGTCAGGAAGGCGATCGAGAGCAGGATCACCACCGGCCAGTACAGGACCGAGACGACTTCCGTGCCCCAGGGAAGCAGCTCCACCACCCGGTCGGGACCGACCACCGCCAGCGGCAGCACCACCGCGCCGATCAGCAGCGCGACGATGTAGAGGAGGAAGGCGAGCAGCCGGGTCTTGACGATGCCCCGCTGCCCGTCGAGCCCGTACATCACGGTGATGGTGTCGATGAAGACGTTCACCGCCCGCGATCCCGACCAGAGCGCGATGGCGAAGCCGATGGAGATCAGCTCGGGCCGCTTGCCCTTGGTGACGTCCGTCAGGAGCGGTTCGGCGATGTCGTGGACGCCCCGGTCGGACAGGACCGTGCGGGCGGCGTTGAGGATGTTCTCCTCGATGGAGGCGACGGTGTTGGTGTTCGTCCAGCCGTCGACGTATCCGAGGAGGCCGATCATGCCGAGGAGCAGCGGCGGCAGCGACAGCAGGGTGAAGAACGCCGCCTCGGCCGCGAGGCCCAGGATGCGGTACTCGATGGCCGAGTTGACCGTGTCCTTCAGCAGCAGCCATGCCATCTTCCGCTTGGAGACGTTGCGGTAGAGGACTCTGGCCCGGTGGAGTCGGCCCGATGGCCGCTCGGGTGTTTCATTTGCTGCCTGCACCTCCTTACCGTATCGGCATGGCAGCTACCACCCACACAGTGACCAACCAGGCTCCGCCCCTGGTGGGGTACGACGTCTACTCCAGCGACCGGGCTCTGACGGAGGCCGTGGAGCGGCATGTCGCGCCGGAACTCCTCGACGAGGCACAAGAGGAGCTCGCCGGGCTCGGCACCACCGCGGGCTCCGCCCAGGCCCAGGAGTGGGGCACGCAGGCCAATGAGAATCCGCCGCAGCTCAAGACCCACGACCGCTACGGCAACCGGATCGACGAGGTGGACTTCCATCCGGCCTGGCACCGGCTCCTCGGCAAGGCCGTCACCTCCGGGCTGACCAACGCCTGGGGCCGGCCGGCCGGCCATGTGCGGCGTGCGGCCGGGTTTCTCGTCTGGACGCAGGCGGAGGCCGGGCACGGCTGTCCGGTCTCGATGACGCACGCCTCGGTGCCCGCGCTGCGTACGGACCCGGCGCTGGCGGCCGAGTGGGAGCCGCGCCTGACCTCGCAGGTGTACGAGGAGGGGCTGCTGCCCGCCTCGGTGAAGGCGGGGTCCCTGTTCGGGATGGGGATGACGGAGAAGCAGGGCGGCAGCGACGTCAGGGCGAACACGACGCGGGCCGAGCCGCTCGCCGGGGACGGGGAGTATCTGCTCACCGGTCACAAGTGGTTCTGTTCCGCTCCGATGAGTGACGGCTTTCTGGTACTCGCCCAGGCGGCCGGAGGATTGACCTGTTTCCTGGTGCCGCGGGTGCTGGAGGACGAGACCAGGAACGTGTTCCGGATCCAGCGGCTCAAGGACAAGCTGGGCAACAAGTCGAACGCGTCGAGCGAGGTCGAGTTCGACGGGACGTGGGCACGCCGGGTCGGCGACGAGGGGCGTGGGGTGCGCACCATCATCGAGATGGTGGCGGCGACCCGGCTGGACTGCGTCATCGGGTCGGCCGCGCTGATGCGCCAGTCGGTGGCACAGGCGATCCACCACAGTGCGTACCGCAGCGCGTTCGGCGGGCTGCTGATCGACAAGCCGCTGATGCGCAACGTACTGGCCGATCTGGCGCTGGAGTCGGAGGCGGCGACGACGCTGGGGCTGCGGCTCGCCGCCGCGTACGACACCGACACTGAGGAGGAGCGGGCCTTTCTGCGTCTCGCGGTGCCCGCCGCCAAGTACTGGGTGACCAAACGGTGTACGCCGACGGTGGCGGAGGCCCTGGAGTGTCTGGGCGGCAATGGCTACGTCGAGGAGTCGGGGATGCCGCGACTGCTGCGCGAGTCGCCGCTCAACTCGATCTGGGAGGGCTCGGGCAATGTCCAGGCGCTGGATGTTCTGCGCGCGCTCCAGAGGGAGCCGCAGGCGCTGAACGCCTTCCTCCAGGAGGTCGGCAAGGCCCGCGGCGCCGATCACCGGCTGGACGGGGCGATCAAGGACCTGCTGGCCGAGCTGGCCGATCTGAACGGTATCGAGGCGCGGGCGCGCCGGCTGGTGGAGCGTATGGCGCTGGTGCTGCAGGGCTCGCTGCTGGTGCGCTGGGCGCCGCCGGAGGTCGCGGACGCGTTCTGTGCGTCACGGCTGGGGCGTGACTGGGGCACGGCCTTCGGGACGCTGCCGCACACGCTCGATCTGGCGTCGGTCGTGGAGCGGGCGCGGGCCGTGGTCTGACGCACCCTGTCCCGGGCCCCTGGATGAATGTCGGGGTGGTGCTGCGCCGACACGGCACCACCCCGCGCTCCGTCATGCACCCCGCGGTGCGGGCAGTGCGGTGCATGACTCACCGGCGAACCGGCGCACCGTCACTTTCGTTCATACGCACGCGCGTTCGCGAGGGTTGCAAAGGGTTGCAGCCTTGTCTGCCGTATCACCACGCACGGCAGTCGGAGAGGGGCAGGATTGAGCCAGCCCCCCGCTTTGGACGCTGGCGTCGCCAGGAGGACCCCAGTGCAGAACACAACGCTCGACATGGCCAGGCTCGCCGCCATGGACACGGCGGAGGCCACCCGACTGCTGAAGGGGGTACGGGATGCGACGCTCAGCGGCCGCCGTTCGCGGGTCGGCCCGCGCGCGGACATCGAGGAGTCGTGGCAGCGGATGCTGCGCGGCGGTATGGATCCGGACCGGGACCGCAGGGCAGGGCTGCTGCCGCTGGAGGAGATAGAGCGCCGCAGACAGGCCTCGCCGCTGCGGGAGCTGCTGCCCGTGCTGCGGGACGGCCTGGTCTCGATTGCTGATTCGGCGCAGCACATCATGGTCGTGGCGGACCCCGAGGGACGGCTGCTGTGGCGCGAGGGCAAGTCGAGCGTGCTGCGCAAGGGCGACTCGCACGGCTTCGTACTCGGCGCCGACTGGAACGAGGGCCAGGTCGGCACCAACGGCGTGGGCACTCCTCTGGTGTCCCGGCGGCCGGTGCAGGTGCACTCCGCCGAGCACTTCGTCTCCAGCCACCACACCTGGACCTGCGCCGGGGCTCCGGTCACGGATCCTCGCGACGGCCGGCTGATCGGAGTGGTCGATGTCAGCGGGCCGCTGTCCGCGATGCACCCGGCGACGCTCACGCTTGTCACGTCGGTCACCCGCCTCGCGGAGGCGGAGCTGCGCAACCGGCACTTCGCGGCGCTCGACAGGCTGCGCAGCGTGGCGTCGCCGCTGCTCGGCCGGCTGACCGGCCGGGCGCTGGCGGTGGATGTGAACGGCTGGCCGGCCGCGGTGATCGGCATGCAGCCGCCCGGGCGCCTCGCGCTGCCGAAGTCCCTCGGCTCCGGCCGGCTCTGGCTGCCGGCGCTCGGCATGTGCACGGCCGAGCCGCTGCCCGGCGGCTGGCTGCTGCGGGTGACGGAGCACTCCGCGGCCGCGACCCGCGTCGTGCTCGATCTGAGCGGGCCGCGGCCCCCGTCGCTCAGGGTGTCGGGCGAGGCGGGCAGCTGGGTGAAGGAGCTCAGCCCGCGCCATGCCGAGCTGCTGTACGTGCTGGCGGTGCACCGGGACGGGCGCAGCGCCGCGCAACTGGCGCAGGACGTCTTCGGTGACCCGACGCGAACGGTGACGGTACGGGCCGAGATGTCGCGCCTGCGGCGCCATCTGGCGCAGGTACTCGCGCACCGCCCGTACCGCTTCACCGAGGAGGTGGAGGTGGAACTGGTCCGCCCGGAGCGCCGTGCCGACCTGCTCCCCGACTCCATGGCCCCGGCGGTACGGACCGCCCGCGGGGACGCCGAATGACGACGCTGCCGACGCTGCCGACGCGGACTGAAGCGGACTGACGCCGATGGTGCGGGCACGTCGCATGACGCCGACGGCGCCGGGCCCGCACCGGGTGCCGATGATCGCGCCCCGGCCGGGCCCGTGCCCGGACGCCGGGCCCGCGCTTGCGCCCGACGCCGGGAAACCGAGGCTCGGCATTGGCCGGATCATGACGTCATGGTTCCCTGGGGCTCATGAGCATCACTGTCACGACCTGGTCCCTGGAACAGACCTCGCCCGCGGATCAGCGGCCTTCCGCCGAGCCCGGTGGAGATCTGCGCATCGTCCGCGCCGAGCTGCCCTCCCCCGAGTTCAGCCGGTTTCTGTATACGGCCGTCGGTGGCGACATCCAGTGGAACGACCGGCTCGGCATGACCTACGCACAGTGGGAGCAGGAGCTCGCCAGGCCGGGCACCGAGACCTGGGTGGCCTACGAGAAGGGCACCCCGGCCGGCTATGTGGAGCTTCAGGCGCAGGACGGGGGCTCCGTCGAGATCGTCTACTTCGGGCTGATCCCCTCCTTCCGGGGCCGCCGGATCGGCGGTCATCTCCTGTCGTACGGGGTCGCCAGGGCCTGGGACCTCGAGGAGCGCTGGCCGGGGCTGCCGCCGACGAAGCGGGTCTGGCTGCACACCTGCTCCAAGGACGGCCCGCACGCGATGGACAACTACCTGCGGCGCGGTTTCACTCTCTTCGACACCAAGGTGGAAGAGGAGCCGGAGGCTGCCACGCCCGGACCGTGGCCCGGCGCCCACCGCTGAAGCGGACCTGAGTGACGGACAGCACACTGTCTCGCGATGCGGGACAGTGTTGTCCACATTATGGATAGCAGTGGACTGTCGTCGGATCGCCGTGACACGCTTCCGTCATGTCTGGAACTGGAATTGCCTTGGTGAGTCGGCGGCACGTCGACCTCGGCCGCATGTCCAGCGCCATCTGTCCGGCCTGCTGACAGCCCAGCACAGCCGAGGACTCCGCACCCAGCAATCCCCCTGCGCACCGCCGCGCCTCAGCGCGAGTGTGCAGTTCAGAGCCGCCCTCCTGCAGTCTCGAAGGACGTACACCCATGGCCGCCACCGAAAAGCCCGCCTCCGCCACGCCCCGCCGCAAGGCCGGACGCCACCGCGGCGAGGGGCAGTGGGCTGTTGGCCATATGACGCCGCTGAACGCCAACGAGCAGACCAAGAAGGACGACGACGGTCTCAATGTGCGGACACGCATTGAGACGATCTACGCGCACCGTGGCTTCGACTCCATCGACGGCGCCGACCTGCGCGGCCGGATGCGCTGGTGGGGGCTCTACACCCAGCGCAAGCCCGGTATCGACGGCGGCAAGACGGCGATACTGGAGCCGGAGGAGCTGGACGACAAGTACTTCATGCTGCGCGTCCGCATCGACGGTGGCCGGCTGACCACCGAGCAGCTGCGGGTCATCGGCGAGATCTCGCAGGAGTTCGCGCGCGGCACCGCCGACCTCACGGACCGGCAGAACGTCCAGTACCACTGGATCCGGATCGAGGACGTACCCGAGATCTGGCGCCGTCTGGAAGAGGTCGGCCTCTCCACCACCGAGGCCTGCGGTGACACGCCCCGCGTGATCCTCGGCTCCCCCGTCGCGGGTGTCGCCGAGAACGAGATCATCGACGGCACCCCCGCCATCGACGAGATCCACCGCCGCTTCATCGGCAACCCCGAGTTCTCCAACCTGCCGCGCAAGTTCAAGACCGCGATCTCCGGCTCCCCGCAGCTCGATGTCGCGCACGAGATCAACGACATCGCCTTCGTCGGCGTGAACCACCCCGAGCACGGGCCCGGCTTCGACCTCTGGGTCGGCGGCGGTCTCTCCACCAACCCCAAGCTCGGGGTCCGGCTCGGCGCCTGGGTGCCGCTCGACGAGGTGCCGGACGTGTTCGGCGGCGTCATCGGGATCTTCCGCGACTACGGCTACCGCCGGCTGCGCACCCGCGCCCGGCTGAAGTTCCTGGTCGCCGACTGGGGCGCGGAGAAGTTCCGCCAGGTCCTCGAGGACGAATACCTCCAGCGCAAGCTGGTCGACGGTCCCGCGCCGGAGCAGCCGGCCGGGACATGGCGCGACCACCTCGGCGTGCACAAGCAGAAGGACGGGCGCTTCTTTGTCGGCTTCGCCCCGCGCGTCGGCCGGGTGGACGGCACGACCCTGACGAAGATCGCCGAAGTCGCCGCGGCACACGGCTCTGGTCGGCTGCGTACCACCACCGAGCAGAAGATGATCGTGCTCGATGTCGAGGAGGCGCAGGTCGAGTCCCTCGTCGCCGGCCTCGAGGCGCTGGACCTGCGGGTCAACGCCTCTCCGTTCCGGCGCGGCACCATGGCCTGCACCGGTATCGAGTACTGCAAGCTGGCGATCGTCGAGACCAAGGCGCGCGGCGCCTCGCTCATCGACGAACTCGAGCGCCGCATCCCCGAGTTCGACGAGCCGATCACCATCAACATCAACGGCTGCCCCAACGCCTGCGCCCGCATCCAGGTCGCGGACATCGGTCTCAAGGGCCAGCTGGTCCTGGACGACGAGGGCAACCAGGTCGAAGGCTTCCAGGTCCACCTGGGCGGCGCGCTCGGTCTGGAAGCCGGCTTCGGCCGCAAGGTCCGTGGTCTGAAGGTCACTTCCGCCGAGCTGCCCGACTACGTCGAGCGGGTGCTCAAGCGCTTCCAGGCGGAGCGCGAGGACGGCGAGCGCTTCGCCACCTGGGCCGCCCGCGCGTCCGAGGAGGCGCTGTCGTGAGCGAGCGAGCAGCACCGTTCTACTGCCCGTACTGCGGCGACGAGGACCTGCGTCCCAACGAGCAGGGCCACGGCGCGTGGGAATGCGCAGCCTGCAATCGAGCCTTCCAGTTGAAGTTCCTCGGGCTGCTGGCCCGCGGACTTCAGCGCAACGACGGTGGAGGGCAGGAGATATGACGACGACTCAGGCAACAGATCTGCGGGAGCTCGCCGAGCAGGCAGGGCGGGACCTCGAGGACGCCTCCGCACTGGAGATCCTGAAGTGGGCGGCCGACACGTTCGGTCCGCGCTTCTGCGTCACCTCCTCGATGGAGGACGCGGTGGTCGCCCATCTCGCCTCCCGTGTGCTCCCCGGCGTGGACGTCGTCTTCCTCGACACCGGCTACCACTTCCCGGAGACCATCGGGACCCGCGACGCGGTCGAGGCCGTGATGGACGTCAACGTCATCACGCTCACGCCCCGCCAGTCGGTGGCCGAGCAGGACGCCGAGCACGGCCCGAGGCTGCACGACCGCAACCCCGACCTGTGCTGCGCCCTGCGCAAGGTCAAGCCCCTCGAAGAGGGACTGACCGCGTACGAGGCGTGGGCGACGGGTCTGCGCCGTGACGAGTCCCCGACCCGGGCGAACACCCCGGTGGTCGGCTGGGACGAGAAGCGGCAGAAGGTCAAGATCTCGCCGATCGCCCGGTGGACGCAGGACGACGTGGACGCCTATGTCGCCGAGCACGGTGTCCTCACCAACCCGCTGCTGATGGACGGTTACGCCTCCGTGGGCTGCGCACCCTGCACCCGCCGGGTGCTGGAGGGCGAGGACGCCCGGGCCGGCCGCTGGGCCGGGCGCGGCAAGACCGAATGCGGGCTGCACGGATGACGATTCTGGGAGACAAGCACGTGACTGGGGCCACCATCTGGCTCACCGGTCTGCCGAGCGCGGGCAAGACCACCATCGCCTACGAGCTGGCGCAGCGGCTGCGCGCCGACGGCCACCGCACCGAGGTGCTCGACGGCGACGAGATCCGCGAGTTCCTCTCCGCGGGCCTCGGCTTCAGCCGCGAGGACCGGCACACCAATGTGCAGCGGATCGGCTTCGTCGCCGAGCTGCTGGCGTCCAACGGCGTCAAGGCGCTGGTCCCGGTGATCGCCCCGTACG
Organism: Streptomyces sp. CA-135486; assembly: GCF_050936555.1. Taxonomy (NCBI): domain Bacteria; kingdom Bacillati; phylum Actinomycetota; class Actinomycetes; order Kitasatosporales; family Streptomycetaceae; genus Streptomyces; species Streptomyces sp. CA-135486. The sequence continues at coordinate 2,311,241 of NZ_JBNJMM010000002.1, read as the reverse complement.
AGGACAGCCGTGAGGCTGTGCGCAAGCGCCATGCCGCAGAGGGCACCCCGTATGTCGAGGTGCATGTCGCGACCCCGGTGGAGGTCTGCTCCGTACGCGATGTGAAGGGTCTGTACGCCAAGCAGGCCGCGGGCGAGATCAGCGGTCTCACCGGTGTCGACGACCCGTACGAGGAGCCGCAGAACCCGGATCTGCGGATCGAGTCGCACCAGCAGAGCGTTCAGGAGTCCGCGTCGGCGCTGCATGCGCTGCTCACCGAGAGGGGTCTCCTGTGAGCGACGGCCGTGACATCGGCCGCTACCGCGGCGGGAAGGCCGCCGGGCCGCAGACTCAGACGAAAGCCGCGCCTCTGCGCCGCGCGGGCGGAGAAGCGAACGAAAGGTGCGCCGGATGACGACCAGCGTCAACGTTGTGAGCGAAGGCACCGACAGCCCGTACGCCCTGTCGCACCTGGACGCTCTGGAGTCCGAGGCGGTGCACATCTTCCGCGAGGTGGCGGGCGAGTTCGAGCGGCCGGTGATCCTCTTCTCCGGCGGCAAGGACTCCATCGTCATGCTGCACCTCGCGCTGAAGGCCTTCGCGCCCGCCGCGATCCCCTTCACACTGCTGCATGTCGACACCGGCCACAACTTCCCCGAGGTGCTGGAGTACCGCGACCGTGTGGTGGCCGCACATGGGCTCCGGCTCCATGTCGCCTCCGTACAGGACTACATCGACAGCGGAAAACTGCGCGAGCGCCCCGACGGCACCCGCAACCCGCTGCAGACCGTGCCGCTGACCGAAGCCATCCAGCACCACCGCTTCGACGCGGTGTTCGGCGGCGGCCGCCGCGACGAGGAGAAGGCACGCGCCAAGGAGCGGGTCTTCTCACTGCGCGACGAGTTCTCGCAGTGGGACCCCCGCCGCCAGCGCCCCGAACTCTGGCAGCTCTACAACGGCCGGCACGCGCCGGGCGAGCATGTCCGCGTCTTCCCGCTGTCCAACTGGACCGAGCTGGACGTCTGGCAGTACATCGCCCGCGAGAACATCGAGCTGCCGGAGATCTACTTCGCGCACGAGCGTGAGGTCTTCAAGCGGTCCAACATGTGGCTGACCGCCGGTGAGTGGGGCGGACCGCGCGGGAACGAGGTCGTCGAGAAGCGGCTCGTCCGCTACCGCACCGTCGGCGACATGTCCTGCACGGGCGCCGTCGACTCCGACGCGACCACGCTGGACGCCGTCATCGCCGAGATCGCCGCGTCGCGTCTCACCGAGCGAGGCGCGACCCGCGCCGACGACAAGATGTCCGAGGCCGCGATGGAAGACCGCAAGCGCGAGGGGTACTTCTAGTCATGACGAGCACCACCGAACCCACCGAGCCGCTGTCGGTCGAGCAATTGTCGGCAACCACCCTGCTGCGCTTCGCCACCGCGGGCTCCGTCGACGACGGCAAGTCCACCCTCGTCGGGCGTCTGCTGCACGACTCCAAGTCGGTCCTGACGGACCAGCTGGAGGCCGTCGAGCGTGTCTCCCAGAGCCGCGGGCAGGACACCCCCGACCTCGCCCTCCTCACCGACGGCCTGCGCGCCGAGCGTGAGCAGGGCATCACCATCGATGTCGCCTACCGTTACTTCGCCACCGCACGCAGGCGGTTCATCCTCGCCGACACCCCCGGCCATGTGCAGTACACCCGCAACATGGTCACCGGTGCCTCGACCGCCGACCTGGCCGTCGTCCTCGTGGACGCCCGCAACGGCGTCATCGAGCAGACCCGCCGCCACGCCGCCGTCGCCGCGCTGCTGCGCGTCCCGCACGTCGTCCTCGCCGTGAACAAGATGGACCTCGTCGACTACAAGGAGTCCGTCTTCGCCGCGATCGCCGAGGAGTTCACGGCGTACGCGTCCGAACTCGGCGTCCCTGAGATCACCGCCATCCCGATCTCGGCGCTCGCCGGTGACAACGTGGTGGACGCCTCCGCGAACATGGACTGGTACGGCGGCCCCACGGTCCTGGAGCACCTGGAGACCGTGCCGGTCAGCCACGACCTGGCCCACTGCCATGCGCGCCTTCCCGTGCAGTACGTGATCCGCCCGCAGACCGCCGAGCACCCCGACTACCGGGGATACGCAGGTCAGATCGCGGCCGGTACGTTCCGGGTCGGCGCGAGCGTGACCGTGCTGCCGTCCGGCCGCACGACGAAGCTCGCCGGGATCGACCTGCTGGGCAAGCGGGTCGACGTCGCCTGGACCCCGCAGTCGGTGACTCTCCTGCTGGAGGACGACATCGACATCTCGCGCGGCGACCTGATCGTGCCGAGCAAGGACGCGCCCGCGACCACCCAGGACGTCGAGGCGACCGTCTGCCACGTCGCCGACCAGCCGCTCACCGTCGGCCACCGGGTGCTGCTCAAGCACGGCACCCGCACGGTCAAGGCGATCGTCAAGGACATCCCGTCCCGGCTGACCCTCGACGACCTGTCCCTGCACCCGCACCCCGGGCAGCTGGTCGCCAACGACATCGGCCGCGTCAAGATCCGTACCGCCGAGCCGCTGCCGCTCGACTCGTACGCCGACTCCCGCCGCACCGGCTCGTTCATCCTGATCGACCCGGCCGACGGCACCACGCTCACCGCGGGCATGGTCGGCGAGTCCTTCGCCAGCCCCGAGCCGGTCAAGGACGAGGCCGACGACGAGGGCTGGGACTTCTGATGACAACGGACTTCTACTCGACGTTCGCGAAGGAGGGCGGCCGCGTCGGCAGCGGCGCGCTCGGCGCGGGCACGGGCGGGGTGGCGCGATGTGCGCGATGACGTACGCGCACTGCCTGCGCGCCCTCACCCCCCGCACCCTGCGCAAACGAAGACCGCCGACACCCGGGCGTCCGACGTGACGTAAGAACCGGGCCTCCGAGAGGAAATGCCTCCCGTGCCTGCCACCCGTACCACCCTGCGCCGCAGTCTCGCCGCTGCCGCCGCCCTTCCGCTGCTCGCCGTGGCGCTCACCGCCTGCGGCTACGGTTCCGAGGCCAAGAAGGACGACAAGGCGGCCCCGGCCGCCAACGCGGACGCCAAGAAGCTCTCGGCCTCCGAAGTGAAGATCGGCTACTTCGCCAACGTCACGCACGCCACCGCCCTGGTCGGTCTGGGCAAGGACGGCCTGATCCAGAAGGAGCTCGGCGGCACGACCGTCAAGTCCTCCGTCTTCAACGCCGGCCCCGCCGAGATCGAGGCGCTCAACTCCGGTGCCATCGACATCGGCTGGATCGGCCCCTCGCCCTCGATCAACGGCTACAGCAAGTCCAAGGGCAAGAGCCTGCGCATCATCGGCGGCTCCGCCTCCGGCGGTGTCTCGCTCGTCGTGAACCCGAAGAAGATCAAGTCCCTGGACGATCTCAAGGGCAAGAAGATCGCGACGCCGCAGCTCGGCAACACCCAGGATGTCGCGCTTCTCAACTACCTGGCCGAGAAGGGCTACAAGGTCGACGCGACGTCCGGCAAGGGCGACGTCTCCATCGCTCGTACGGACAACAAGGTGACCCCGGTCGCGTTCAAGTCGGGCGACATCGACGGCGCCTGGGTCCCCGAGCCCACCGCCTCCAAGCTGGTCGCCGAGGGCGGCAAGGTCCTGCTCGACGAGAGGACCCTCTGGCCGGACAAGAAGTTCGTCATCACGAACGTGATCGTCTCCCAGAAGTTCCTCAAGGAGCACCCGGACGTCGTCGAGGCCGTGCTGAGCGGATCGGTCAAGACCAACGCCTGGATCAAGGCCAATCCCGAGGACGCCAAGAAGGCGGTCAACGCCGCGCTGGAGAAGGAGACGGGCAAGGCGCTGCCGCCCGAGGTCATCGACCCCGCGTTCAAGAACGTCGACATCCTCAACGACCCGCTGGCCTCCACCCTGCGCGCCGAGGCCGAGCACGCGGTCAAGGCGGGGCTGCTGAAGGACCCGACCCTGGACGGCATCTACGACCTGCGCCTGCTCAACAAGGTGCTGAAGGCCGCCGGACAGCCCGAGGTCGACGACGCCGGTCTCGGCGCCAAGTAAGCAACCGCACGCTCTCAGGAGGTGACGCTCATGTCCAGCACGCTCACCAAGGCCGCCGACGACGAGATCGCGGTGTCGTACGCCGCGCGTATCACCCATGTCTCCAAGTCCTTCGGCCGTCCGGGCGCCCAGCAGCTCGTACTGGACGACATCAGCATCGATGTCGCACCCGGCGAGTTCGTCACCCTCCTGGGGGCCTCCGGTTGCGGAAAGTCGACCCTGCTCAACCTGGTCGCGGGGCTCGACCGGCCGTCCGCCGGGGAGATCGACGTCGCCGGCGGACGGCCGGCCCTGATGTTCCAGGAGCACGCGCTGTTCCCCTGGCTCACCGCCGGGAAGAACATCGAACTCGCGCTGAAGATGCGCGGTCTGCCGAAGGCCGAGCGGCAGACCGAGGCCGAACGGCTGCTGGAGCTCGTACGCCTCAAGGGCGCGTACGGCAAGCGGGTGCACGAGCTTTCCGGCGGCATGCGCCAGCGTGTGGCCATGGCCCGCGCTATTGCGCAGGCCAGCCAGCTGCTGCTGATGGACGAGCCGTTCGCCGCACTCGACGCCATCACCCGTGACGTCCTGCACGACGAACTGACCCGCATCTGGCGGGAGACGAACCTGTCCGTCCTCTTCGTCACCCACAACGTGCGTGAGGCAGTCCGGCTCGCGGAACGGGTCGTACTGCTCTCGTCCCGCCCGGGCCGCATCGCCCGCGAGTGGGAGGTCGGCATCCCGCACCCCCGCCGGATCGAGGATTCCGCAGTCGCCGATCTCTCCGTCGAGATCACTGAACAGCTCCGGGGGGAGATCCGCCGTCATGGCCAGCACTGACATCAAGCAGCATCCGACCAACACCGAACCCGACCAGCTCGCCGGTCTGGAGGCGGGGCTCGACGCCCTGGACACGCAGAGCACCCAGCGTGTGCCGCTGGGCAAGACACTGCTGTCCAAGGCCGTACCGCCGGTCGTGGCCATCGCGATCGTGCTCGCGGCCTGGCAGCTCGCCTACCACTTCGAGGTGAAGGAGCACTATCTGCTCCCCAGCCCGGCCGACGTGGGCCGCACGCTCCAGGAAAAGTGGCTCGACGGCACACTCCTCGGCTATGTGTGGACGAGCCTGTCGCGCGGCGCGCTCGGTTTCCTCATCTCCGTCGCGGTCGGCACGCCGCTGGGGCTGATCGTGGCCAGGGTGAAGGTCGTACGGGCCGCGATCGGGCCGATCCTGTCCGGCCTGCAGTCCTTGCCGTCCGTCGCCTGGGTGCCTGCCGCGATCATCTGGTTCGGCCTGACCGACGCCACGATCTACGCCGTCGTGCTGCTCGGCGCCGTGCCGTCGATCGCCAACGGTCTGGTTTCCGGTGTCGACCAGATCCCGCCGCTGTACCTCCGGGCGGGACGTGTGATCGGTGCGACCGGAATGCAGGGCGTACGCCATGTGCTGCTCCCCGCCGCTCTCCCCGGGTACATCGCAGGCCTCAAGCAGGGCTGGGCGTTCTCCTGGCGCTCGCTGATGGCCGCCGAACTCATCGTCAACGCCGCCGATCTGGGCGTGGGGCTCGGGCAGCTGCTGGAACAGGGCCGCGAACTCCAGGACATGTCCTGGGTCCTCAGCGCGATCCTGCTGATCCTCATCGTCGGCATCGGAATCGAGCTGCTCCTCTTCGCCCCGCTGGAGCGACGCGTCCTGCGCAGTCGCGGTCTCCTCGTCAAGAACTGAGCCACCTCATGCACAGCCCCGTCCTCCTCGTCATCGCCCACGGCAGCCGCGACCCGCGGCACGCAGCGACCGTGCACGCCCTGGTGGAGCGTGCCCGGTCGCTGCGGCCGGGGCTGCGCGTGGAGACGGGCTTCCTGGAGTTCAACGCCCCCGCCGTGCCACGCGTGCTGGAACGGCTGGCTTGCGAAGGGGTACGAGAGGTGGTCGCTCTGCCTCTCCTCCTGACCCGCGCCTTCCATGCCAAGGCCGACATACCCGCCGTGCTGCGGGCCGCTCCCCCGGTTCTGCGTATCCACCAGGCCGAGGTGCTCGGGCCGTCCCCGCGTCTCCTGTCGGCTCTGGAGCGGCGGCTGTACGAGGCGGGGCTCGGCCCCTCCCAGAAGCGCTCGACGGGGCTGGTCCTGGCCTCGGCGGGCTCCACAGACCCGGAGGCGATCGCAGTGATCGCTGAAATCGCGCGGGAGCTGCGGCACACCGGTTGGTGCGCCGTGCGGCCTGCGTTCGCCTCCGCATCTCTTCCCCGCACCGAGGACGCGGTGCGGCAGCTCCGGGCCGAGGGCTGCGAGCGCGTGGCTGTGGCTCCGTATGTCATAGCGCCGGGCCGCCTCCCGGACCGCATCGCCCAGGGCGCCCGGGACGCGGATGTAGTGGCCGATGTTCTCGGTCCCGCCCCGGAGCTGGCGCGGCTACTGCTGGAGCGCTACGACGAGGCGCGGGTCGCCCGCCGTCTCGCGGCGACTGCCTGACGCAGATCAGCGGCCCGGGGCTCGGCCACCGACCGCTTGCCGCCGAAGACCCTACGCCGGGCGCGCCCCGCGCGATCCCGCGCCGAAACCGGTCTCATGGGCCCACAGGTGGGCGCAGTTGGAGCACTGCAGATGCAGCAGGCTGCCCACGTTGGACAGCAGATAGCGCCAGTGGTCGCCGCAGGTGCGCCCCGCCAGGCAGACGGCGCAGTCCCGGTGGTCGGCGCACCCCGGGCACGGCACCCAGGCCCGGCGCCCGGCATCGGCCGTCGGATCAAGCGGCAGCATGCCCCTCGCCCTCCCGTCCGGGCAGGACGCCGGCCGCCACGAGCCGGTCATAGGTCTGCTGCTGCCGGGCATCCAGGTTCGAGTAGAGCAGGCGGTACGCCTCCTGCTCCCCCTCCAGCACGGCCACCGGGTCCCAGTCGTCCCCGAGGGCCCCGAGCACCGCGGCGCGCCGCCTGACCTCGTCGCGGGTCAGGTCGATCTCGAAGTCGTGGTGATCCGGATTCCGGTCGTGGATCATGCGCTGCTTCTCTCGCCGGGTCGGTGGCCGAACCCGTCGTGTCTATCAAGGGCATTCGAACCGAGGAAGCGTCAGTTCAAAGGGGCCGTCACCGCATGAAACGGACTGTCGACCCACTGAAGCCATCGCCCTCCCATATAGGGCGAAAGCCACCAGATGGCCTGCGTCGTGTGAGGGACTCCACACGTCTCAGGCCCGCGGGTCACGCCCGCTCGTCGCCAGCGCCCGTTCGAAGGCGGTCGCGCCGTCCACCGTCTCCACCGGGTCCGCGAAGCCGTCGTACTGGCGATAGAGCTCGGCATGTTCCTGGACGACAGCGAGGACGAACTCGCCCGTCCCGTCCGGAACCTTGAAGTCCTGGCCCGTGGAGCGGGCCAGATCCCAGCCGTGCAGGGCGAGTTCCTTGACGATGAGCGAGGCGATCTCGGAGGCCGGCATCGTCGTGAAGCCGAGGTCAACCTCGCCCTCCCAGACCGCCGGCTCCTGCCACGCGGCAAGGGCGCGGTCGAGCTGGGTCGCGTACCGCTGTGCCCAGTCGGAGTCCGCGGTGAAGTCGCGCCGCGTGAGCTCTTCGGGGAGCTGTTTGCGCAGGGCGCGGTGCTCCAGGCCGTGCGAGGAGTACAGGACGAGGTGGTTGACGAGATCCCGGACCTTCCAGTCCGCGCAGACGGAGGGTTCGGACAGCGCCTCGGCGCGGACGCCGCGGGCGACACGGGCCGCTTCGGCGGCGCAGACGGTCAGGTGCGAGTGGGTGCTGTTCATGCCGGGGAAGCTATGTCCGGACGTCCCGGCCGGTCTTGAAGGAACGCGACACCAGGAACGCGACACCATCCGCGCCGCTGAGGAGCACATGCGTACGAGACCTGGGTACGGTCCAGCCATGATCGTGGACAGTTTCCGGCTCGGCGGACAGCTGGCCGTGCGCCGGCTCGGTTACGGCACCGCCCAGCTGACCGGGCCGGGGTACTGGGGCCCGCGCGGCGAGCGCGCGGAGGCCGTGGCCGTGCTGCGGCGGGCGGTCGAGGCTCACCGAGGGGGACGTCAGAGCCCTCGGGTGACGCCTGCCTCGCCCGTGAACCGGGTGCCCTGGTGGAAATAGAGCAGCCAGCCGTCCATCGTCAGCCGCCACAGGGAGCTGCGGTGGGCCCGGTGCGTGCCCGAGTCGGTGTCGAAGGTCAGATGCACCACATCGGGCGCGAGCTGGGCGCCCTTCATGGCTGATGTGGTGACCGGCCGCGGCGAGGGTGAGTCCAGCCCGGTGAGGGCCGCGATGATCGCGTCGCGGTCCCAGATCCGACCCGAGGTGCCGAACTCCCGGTAGTCCGGGTGGAGCAGGCCTGCCAGCCGTTTCGGCGACAGGTGCACCGCCGGGTCGAGGAGGCTCAATTCCGCCTCCATGGCGGCGCTGACGGCTTCCGTGGGGTCAGTCACGTGTCAGCTCCACCAGTTTCACCACGGTGTTCCAGTTGCGGCTGGTCGCGACGATGCCCTTGAACAGGCTCGGCTTTCCGAGCGCCTCCGCAAGTTTGGAGCGGCCGAGGCCGTTCGGCGCGTACAGATACAGCGCCCGGTCGCCGAGCCGAAACTCCTCCGGCACAAAGGCCGCCGCGTCGATCGACGCGAGCCGCTCGGGACCGACCTGCTCCGAGAAGTACATGACATGCAGCTGTCTGCCCTCCAGCGACGCGGCCGGGAAGGGGCAGTCGTCGGCCACCGCGCTCAGATACTCGTGGCTGCGCACCAGAGTGTCGACGGCGAAGCCGAAGCGCCTCTCGATGGCCCGCTCCAGAGCCGTGCCGAGCGCCTTCTCGTCGCCGGACTCGCTGGAGAAGACGGCGTTGCCGCTCTGCAGATACGTGGCCACGTCACCGTGGCCCAGTTCCTTCAGCAGTTCGCGGAGTTCGGCCATCGGGACCTTCTTGTGGCCGCCCACATTGATCCCGCGCAGGAGTGCCGCATACCTGGTGGTCATCGGCACACCTTAAGGCGGCCGCCGTGCCCCGTGGGGGAGGGCACGGCGACCGCCGGCTCAGCGACTCGCTCCCTGGGTTACTCGACGACCTTCAGCAGCTTGTTGGGCGTGCCCGCGCTGGGGTTGCTGATCTTGTCGGGCGTGGCGCCGTCGGTCAGCGCCTTGGCCACCTGCTCCGGCGTCGCGTCCTGGTGGGCGCCGAGGTAGACCGCGGCGGCGCCGACGACGTGCGGCGTCGCCATGGAGGTGCCGGAGATGGTCTTGGTGCCCTCGTCGCTGTCGTTCCAGGCCGAGGTGATCTCCGAGCCCGGGGCGTAGATGTCCACGATCGCACCGAAGTTGGAGAAGTCCGACTGCTTGTCGTCCTCGGTGGAGGAAGCCACGGTGATGGCCTCCTTGACGCGCGCCGGGGAACCCTGGCCCGCGTCCGTGGACTCGTTGCCCGCCGCGACGGCGAAGGTGACGCCGGACGCGATCGCCTTGCGGACGGCCTCGTCGAGCGCCTCGTCGGCGCCGCCGCCGAGGCTCATATTGGCGACGGAGGGGCCCTTGTGGTTCTTGGTGACCCAGTCGATGCCCGCGACGACCTGCTCCGTGGTGCCGGAGCCGTTGTCGTCGAGGACGCGGACGGCGACGATCTTCGCCTTCTTGGCGACACCGTACGTGGACCCGGCGATGGTGCCCGCGACATGGGTGCCGTGGCCGTTGCCGTCGTCGGCGGAGTCGTCGTTGTCGACGGCGTCGAAGCCGTGGGCGGCGCGGCCGGCGAAGTCCTTGTGGGAGATGCGGACTCCGGTGTCGATGACGTACGCCGTCACGCCGTCGCCGGCACTGTCCGGGTAGGTGTACTTCTTGTCGCCTGCGGTGTCAGCCTGGTCGAGCCGGTCCAGGCCCCACGACGGCGGGTTGTCCTGGGTCGCGTTGATCGAGAACTTCTTGTTCTGGACGACCTTGGCGACGGCCGGGTCGGCCGCGAGGCGCTTGGCCTCGGTCTCCGAAAGACCGCTGGCGGAGAAGCCGTTGATGGCGGAGCTGTAGTTGCGCTGCAGCTTGCCGCCGTACTCCTTGGCCAGGTCCTGCTTGTCGGCCTTCTGGTCCAGCATCACGATGTAGCTGCCGGCGACGGCGCCTTCGGCGTTCAGGCCGTAGACAGTGCCCTCGGCGGGAGTCGCGGCTCCCGCGAAGGACGTGCCGAGTACGGTCACTCCGGCTGCGGCAGCCACGGCAGTGATCGCCGCGGTGAGCTTGATCCTGCTCGCGCGCTTGTGAGTTGCCATGAAGAGGGGACTCCTCGTCATTCAGTTTTTGTGGGGGGATTGGCCCGCGGACGAAAAAATTCCGGGGGCCGACTCGAAACCCTGACCGATTGACGCGCGCAGATCAAGACCTTCATGCAGCTGTAACTTACTCAACAAGGTTTCGTAATAAGAAATCGGCCAGGGCCCCACAAGTCCGACTCATCCCCCAACCGCCCTTTAGATGTAAGGGGCTTCGATCCTTCTTTTCGGGGATGCGACCGGTCCCAAAGGAGTAGAGACCCACCCGAGAGGTCACCGGCGAGCAGGAGGAGACGGCCTGAATGTGCCCATAGTTTCTTACTGGAGACGACGGTGCCTGACCGACGTCACGCTTGAGGGAGCAAGGCTGTCATGGGGAAAGCAGGAGGGGGTCCGCGCGGAATAGCCGCGCGGGCAGGCGGATGGAGCGCGCAGCACCGCTGGGCCGCCGTGGGGATCTGGGTGCTGTTCGTCCTTCTTGCCATGGCGGCCGGTTCGGCTGTGGGCACCGTCGAGCTCAAGGACAGCGAACAGCTGAAGGGTGAGACCACCCAAGCCGCGAAGATCACGGCGGAGGCGGGCGTCGAGGAGCCGGCCGGCGAGACGGTGCTCGTCCAGTCGCGCAACGGCTCGGTGAAAGCCACCGACCCGGGATTCCGCAAGGCCGTCGACGAGGTGGTCAAGGCGGTCGGCGACACGGGCGTGGTCACCGCGGTGACGTCTCCGTACGACACCAAGAGCATCTCGAAGGACGGGCGCAGCGCGCTCGTCCAGTTCGATGTGCGCGGGGACCCCGAGACGGCGGGTGACCGGATCGAGCCGGTACTCAAGGCCGTTGCCGGGGTCCAGGACGGGCACAAGGAGCTGCGGATCGAGGAGATCGGCGGCGCCAGCATGCGAAAGACCTTCGACGACGCGTTCGGCGACGACTTCCAGCAGGCGGAGCTCTCGGCGGTGCCGGTCGCGCTCGGCATTCTGCTGATCGCCTTCGGCGCACTGGTGGCCGCGCTGCTGCCGGTAGCTCTGGCGATCACCGCGATCATGGCGACGACGGGCCTGATGGGCGTCGTCAGCCACTTCCAGCCGATGAGCGACAGTGCGAGCTCCGTGATGCTGCTGGTGGGGCTGGCGGTCGGCGTCGACTACTGCCTGTTCTATCTGCGGCGCGAGCGCGAGGAGCGGGCCGCGGGACGCGACGCGCACACGGCGATGCAGATCGCCGCGGCGACCAGTGGCCGGGCCGTCATCGTCTCCGGTGTGACGGTGTGCGTGGCGATGGCCGGCATGCTCTTCACCGGCATCGGCACGTTCGAGTCGATGGGCCTGGCCTCGCTGATCGTGGTGGCCGTGGCGATGGTCGGCTCGGTGACGGTGCTGCCGGCGCTGCTTTCGCTGCTCGGCGAGCGGGTGGAGAAGGGGCGCATCCCCTTCCTGAACCGCATGAAGCGCGGCGCGAACGGCACGGACGGCGGCAGCCGGGTGTGGACCCGGGTCCTCGGCGGCGTACTGAAGCGTCCCGCGGTGTCGCTGGTGGTGGCCGCGGGAGCGCTGATCGCCATCGCACTGCCCGCGCTCGGCATGAAGACGCAGAACCTCACGCTGGACCAGGAGTTCGGCGACTCGGTGCCGATCGTGGCGACCTACGAACGGATCAACGAGGCGTTCCCGGGCGGTGCGGACCCGGCGGTGGTCATCGTCAAGGCGGACGACATCAACGCGACGCCCGTGAAGCAGGCGATCGACGGCTTCCGTAAGCAGGCGGTGAGTTCGGGCGCGTCCCGGGGACCCATCGAAGTGGTCCGGCACGACGCGCAGGGCATCGCATTTGTCTACGTACCGCTGGTGGGCGGCTCCGACCAGGACAAGGCGGAGAAGAGCCTGGACATCCTGCGCAAGGAGGTTCGTCCGGCGACACTCGGCACGATCGACGGCCTCCAAGCGCCGATCACCGGCCAGGTCGCGGGCTCGAAGGACTTCAACGACCAGCTCACCGGGGCCGTGACACCCGTCTTCGCCTTTGTGGTGGTGTTCGCGTTCATCCTGATGCTGCTGTCGTTCCGGTCCCTGACGATCGCGATCACCTCGATCGTGCTCAACCTGCTGTCGGTGGGCGCGGCGTACGGCATCCTCACCGCGGTCTTCCAGTACGGCTGGGGCGCGTCGCTGGTCGGCGCGGAGGGCGTGGGCGCCATCATCACGTGGCTGCCGCTGTTCCTCTTCGTGATCCTGTTCGGACTCTCGATGGACTACCACGTGTTCGTGGTGTCCCGGATCCGCGAGGCGAAGGTGCAGGGGCGCGGTACGCGGGAGGCGATCACCCATGGCGTGGTGACGACGGCGGGCGTGGTGACGAGCGCGGCGGTCATCATGGTCGCGGTGTTCGCGATCTTCGGCACGCTGTCGATGCAGTCGATGAAGCAGATGGGCGTGGGCCTGGCGGCGGCGGTCCTGATCGACGCGACGGTCATCCGCGGGGTGCTGCTGCCGGCGATCATGGCGCTGCTGGGCGACAAGAACTGGTACTTCCCGAAGTGGCTGCGGTGGCTGCCGGATCTGACACACGACGAGTCGGCGGCGGCTCCGGTCCCGGTGGCGGGGCCGCGCCACGACGACGACCGACCGGATCCGGTGCGGGTCTGACGCGGGAGTGAGGGGGCGGGGCCGTGTATCGGGGCTCCGCCCCCTCACCACCCCCGGTCCTCAATCGCCGGACGGGCTCATATTGAGCCCGTCCGGGGATCCCCCCGGACGAAGTCTGAGGGAGGGCGGGTGAGGGAAAGCACCCCGCCTCCCGTCAGCGCTGGTACCGCGCGAGTACGTGATTCCCGTCCTTCACCAGCCGTTTGCGCAGCTCGCTCTCGTCGATCGCGCCGCTGTAGTACTCCTGGAGCGCGGGCGTCGCCACCTTGTCCTTCCACTCCGGATAGCCCCGCACCGACTGCGCCGGCGCGGAGCGCAGATCCCGCGCGAGCGCCGCGCCGGTGGCCCAGCCGTCCTTCTCGGTGTGCAGCGCGGGGTCCGCCAGCGCCCGCGTACCGGTCGGCAGCATCCAGTCGCCTTTCGCGAGCCGCACCATGTTCTGCGGCTGCAGCATGAAGTCGATGAACCGCGCCGCCTCCTTCTTGTACGGACTGTCCTCCGCGATCGAGAGCGTCTGCGGACTCACCCCCTGGGCCAGGCCCCCGTCCCCGGCCGGGGCGGGCAGCACCGTCCACTCGAACCCCTTGGGTGCCTGCTGCACGATCTGCTGACGGTACGAGAAGCCGAGCGGCACCATCGCATACTTGCCGCCGAAGAAGCCGGGCAGGGTGTCGGAGCCGCCTGAGCCCAGAGTGGTGCGCGATGCGCTCTCGTCGCTGTTGACCTGTGCGTTGATGGTGCGGGGCACCACCTGGTCGGCCGCGTCGAAGCGGACTTGGACCTTGCCGTCCGCGCCGCGGTGGAAGACCTGGCCGCCGGTGGAGAGGGAGAGGTTGAGAGTGGCCGAGACCGGCTCCTTGAGCGGCCAGGCGATGCCGTACTTCCCCTCCCCCATCTTCCGCGTCAATGCCTTGGTGATCTGCCGGAACTCCTCCCAGCTCCACGGCTGCCGAGCGGTCGGCACGCGCACCCCGGAGGAGGCAAGGATCTTCTTGTTGGCGATGAGGACGCGCGGCTCCTGGAGGAAGGGGACGCCGTAGACCCCCTTGCCGAAGGTCGCCGTCTGCCAACTCTGCCGGGAGATGTCGGACCTGAGGCGCTGGGGCAGCAGCTCGCCGAGATCGGCGAGACAGCCGCCGTACGCGAAGTCGGCGAGGTCGTCGGAGGCGTCGTGGATGATGTCCGGCGCCTCACCGCCCTCGAAGGCGGTCAGCAGCTGGTCATGGACGCTGTCCCAGCTGCCCTGGACGTACTTCACCTGGATGTCGGGATGACGCGCGTTCCACTCCGCCACCAACTCCCTGTTGGCGTCGACGGACTCCTTCTGCCACGCCAGCGACTGGAAGCGGAGCGTGACTTTCCCGTCTCTCTCCTTGCCGTCGTCCGAACAGCCGGTCAGCAGCAGGGCGAGCGCGGTGGCCGCGGCCGTGAGCAGTCGTACGCGCATCAGCTCTTCACCGCCCCGGCCAGCATCCCGCCCGTGATCCGCCGCTGGATGACGGCGAAGATGACGAGCGAGGGCAGCGTCGCCAGGAACGCGGCCGCCGCGAGCGGCCCGAGGTCGGCGACGCCCTCCGCGCCGAGGAAGTGGGTGAGGACGACCGGCAGGGTCTGCTTCTCCGGGGTCTTGAGCAGGACGAGCGCGAAGAAGAACTCGTTCCATGCGGTGATGAAGGCGAACAGCGCGGTCGCGACGATGCCGGGCGCGAGCAGCGGCGCGGTGACCGAGACAAGGGTGCGGACCCGGCCCGCGCCGTCGACGGCCGCGGCCTCCTCCAACTCGCGGGGCACGGCCCGTACGTACCCGACCAGCATCCAGAGCGCGAACGGCAGCGCCCACACCACGTACACCATGATCAGCCCGGAGAGGGTGTTGATCAGCTGCAGATTCTTCAGGACCAGGAACAGCGGAATGATCACCAGGACGAACGGGAACGCCTGGCTGACCACGACCCAGCCGGTGGCGGCGGTGGAGAGCCTGGTGCGGTTGCGGGCCATGACATAGGCCATGGGGGTCGCGATCACCACGGCCACGACGGCCGCGGCCAGAGCCGCGACGAGGCTGTTGGCGGCGGCCTGGAGAAGGGGCTGTTCGTCGAAGGCCTGCCGGAAGTTGTCGAGGGTCGGGTCCTCGGGGATCCAGGCGGGGTGCAGCGAGCCCAGTTCACGCGGCGGCTTGAAGGCGGTGGACAGCAGCCAGAGGAAGGGGAAGGCGAGAAAGACGAGATAGCACAGGAGCGCGAGGTACTGGCCTGCGCGGGCGGACCTGCTGGTGCGGAGGGCCGTCACTTCTCCTCGCCTCCCTTGAGCCGCCCTACGAGATAGAGGGCGAGCATCACCGAAATGACCGCGACCATGACGCAGCCCATGGCGGCGGCGTACCCGAACTGGCCGTAGCGGAACGCCTCTTCGTACGCGAAGAGCATGGGCAGGCGGGTGCGGCCGCCGGGTCCACCGCCCGTGAGCACATAGACCAGGGCGAAGGAGTTGAAGTTCCAGATGAAGTTGAGCGCGGTGATGGCGAGGGCGACGGGTCTGAGGGCGGGCCAGGTGACAGTGCGGAAGCGGCGCCAGGCGCCGGCACCGTCGAGGGCGGCGGCTTCATGGAGTTCGTACGGGGTGTTCTGGAGCCCGGCGAGGAGGGCGACGGTGGTCTGCGGCATTCCGGCCCAGATGCCGACGAGGACGACAGCGGGCAGGGCGGTGGCAAGTCCGGAGAGCCAGTCGCGTCCGTCGCCGAGGCCGAGGTCACGGATGGTCTCGTTGAGGATGCCCGCGTCCGGGTTGTAGACGAGCCGCCACATGATGCCGACGACGACTTCCGGCATGGCCCAGGGGACGATCGACAGGGCGCGGGCAAGCCAGCGTAATCGGAGGTTCTGGTTGAGCAGCAGGGCGAGGCCGAGAGCCAGCGCGAACTGGGGGACGGTCACGCCGAGCCCCCAGAGCAGGCCGATCCTGAACGAGTCCCAGAAGAGGGTGTCGTGGGCCAGGTCCTGGAAGTTGAGCGTCCCGATCCACTCGGTGGGTTCGGTGCGGCCGGCCTGGGAGTCGGTGAAGGCGAGTGAGATGCCGTAGAGCAGGGGGCCGACGCTGAGGACGAGGATCGGGATCAGGGCGGGGAGTACAAGGAACCAGGTGCCGTGGTCCGCTGCCTTCCGGCCGGTGGCCTCGAGGACCGTGGCCTTGTGGACCGTAACCTTCCGGACCCCGGCTTTCCGGATCGTGGTGTGAGGCTCGCCAATGTCACGGATTCGACTCCTTCGGGCGGCTCATCCTGTTCCGGCCGCCCCGGCGGCCTCCGTCATCGTGCTGACGGTCCGTCGCTTCGTCAAGGCAACCTGCATGAATGCGAGACTCTGTCGCCATGGATGAGACAGGGGCCCGCGACGTACTGGCGGCTGCGGGACTGCCTGCCGGCGCGACGCTGCTGGCGCTCGGCGAGAACGCGGTGTTCGGGGCGGGCGAGGTGGTCGTCAAGGTCGGCCGGGACGCGGAACTGCTGGCGCGATCGGAGCGCGAGCTGGCGGTCGGGGCGTGGCTGGCGCAGGCGGGCGTGCCGGCGGTCCGGCCTGCGGAGCCGAACGCACGCCTGGTCGAGGGGCATCCGGTGACGGTGTGGCACCGGCTGCCGGACGCGGTGCGGGCGGCGGAGCCGGCGGACCTGGCGCGGCTGCTGCGTCTGGTTCATGCGCTGCCGTCCCCCGCCTTCCCGCTTCCGCGGCGTGAGTTGCTGGGGGGTGTGGAGCGGTGGCTGCGGCTGGCGGGGGAAGCGATCGATCCGGCGGACGCGGCGTATCTGCTCGCCCGCCGCGACGGTTTCGCGGCGGCGGCCTCCGCGCTGAAGCCGCACCTCTCGCCGGGCCCGATCCATGGCGACGCGCTCCCCCGCAACGTTCACGTGGGCCCGGACGGTCCTGTCCTGGTCGACCTCGAGACGTTCTCGTCGGACTTCCGGGAACACGACCTGGTGGTCATGGCACTGACGCGCGACCGGTACGGCCTTGCGCCGGACGCGTACGAGTCGTTCACGGAGGCGTACGGGTGGGACGTGCGCGAGTGGGAGGGCTGCATGGTTCTGCGGGGCGCGCGCGAAACGGCGAGCTGCGCGTGGGTGGCGCAGCACGCCCCGACGAACCCGGCGGCGCGGGAGGAGTTCGCTCGGCGGGTCGCGTCACTGCGGGAGGGGGCGGAGAGGGTGCGCTGGCACGCGTTCTGACGGTGCGAGGGACCATAACCGGGGCGCCCCAAACCCCGCGCCTCAATCGTCGGCGAGGCTTGAATTGCCCGGGCATATCAAGCCCGTCCCGCGATTGAGGACACGCGCGAAGCGCGTACCGGGGGTCCAGGGGGCTGCGCCCCCCTGCCTCAGCCCGCCGACGGCACCCGCTCCCGCACCGGCCACGACGCGTCCACCACCGCGTCCGCGCTGCCCTTGCGGCGCAGAAAGCGCTGGAAGTCCGTCGCCCACTCCGCGTACCACGAGATCTGGCGCTCATGCAGCTCCGCCGGTGTCAACGTGGCCACCGCCTCGTGCCGTTCCGCTATCGCACACGCCACCCGGACCGCCGCCAGCGCGTCGGAGCTTGCGTCGTGGGCCGACTCCAGTACCACGCCGTATTCCGTGCAGACCGCCTCCAGCGTCCGCTTGCCCTTGCGGTAGCGGTCGACTGCGCGGTCGATCGTGTAGGGGTCGATCACCGGGCCGATCTCGCGGCCGCCCAGACGGGCGCTCAGCGACGGCAGGCCGTGTCGCTGCAACTCGGCCGTCAGCAGGGTCAGATCGAAGGCCGCGTTGTACGCCACGACCGGCACGCCCTGCGCCCAGTACTCCGTCAGCGTCTGAGCGATCTCCTCCGCCACGTCCGGCGCCGGACGGCCCTCCGCCGTCGCGCGTTCGCTGCTGATGCCGTGGATCGCCGACGCCTGCGCCGGGATACGGATACCCGGGTCCGCCAGCCATCCGAGCCGCCGCACCGGCTCCCCCGACCGCACCCCGACGATCGCGGCCGTCACGATCCGCGCCTCCAGCGGCTCCGTACCCGTCGTCTCCAGATCGAAGCCGACCAGCGGTTCCCCGTGCCAAGCCATCGTGGCCCCTCCCTTGTGGTGCTCCCCGTGGTGCGTCCCCCGTGGGTATTCACCCTCCCACGCGCCACTGACAACTCAGGAAACCGGCCGCGAGTCCGCCCACACGGACTCGAACTCCTCGCGATATGTCTGAAACAGCCCGTTCTCGCTGTCGTGGCCCGCACGCACGACCGCTCGTCCGCCACCCCGCAGCACGAGTACCGGCGCCTCCATGCCACGGGCCCGGCGCAGATAGGACTGGATGACGGCGAGGCCGTCCGGGCCGTCGCCGTCGACCAGATAGGCCGTGAAGCGGGGGGTCTCGTCGAAGACGTGGATCTCGAAGGCACCCGGGTCCCGCAGCTTGGAGCGGACCCGGCGCATATGGAGGATGTTCATCTCCACCGTGCGGCTCAACTCGCCCTTTTTGATGCCCAGTTCCCGCTCGCGCCGCTTCACCGCGCTGCTCGCCGGGTTGAGGAAAATGAGGCGGACCCGGCAGCCGGACTCGGCGAGCCGGACCAGCCGGCGGCCGGAGAAGTTCTGGACCAGGAGGTTCAGGCCGATGCCGATCGCATCGAGGCGCCGCGCGCCCCCGAACAGGTCCTCGGCCGGGAGCTGCCGCTGCAGCCTGACCCGGTCGGGGTGGACCGAGACCACGTCCGCGTAGCGGTCGCCGACGAGATCCTCCACCGCGTCGACCGGCAGCCGGTTCGCGGCGGCGACACCCGCACCGCTGCCGAGTATCTCGAGCAGCCGCGCGGAGGCACGCTCCGCCTGCGCGAGGACCGTCTCGTTCAGCGCACGATTGCGGGAGACCACATTGCGCGCGACCTCCAGCTCGTCCAGCGCCAGCTCCACGTCCCGCCGGTCGTCGAAGTACGGCTCGAAGCACGGCCAGTGCTGGACCATCAGCTCACGCAGCTGAGGAAGGGTCAGAAAGGACAGGACATTGTCGTCCGCCGGGTCGAGCAGATAGCCCTTGCGGCGCGAAACCTCCCGCACCGCGACCGCCCGCTGCACCCACTCCTGCCCGGCCGGGCCCGCCGCGGCCACCACCCAGTCGTCGCCGTGCACCGGTTCGTAGATCGGGCGCAGCACCGCGGCCACCACCGTCCGCAGCCGCTGCTCCACCAGGTTCAGCCAGATGTAGGCCCGCCCGGCACGCTGCGCGCGGGTACGGACCTCGCTCCAGGCGTCCGCGCCCCAGTCCAGTTCCGCCCCGATCTCCATCGGTCTGGCGAGGGACACCGCTCCGGGCGGCACATCGGCGGAGTCCCCCTCGTGACCTGCGTCACCGGGGGGTAGCTCCAGCCCTCCCGAGCTCACCCGTGCACCGCCTTCTCAGCCCCCACCCAACGATCAAGGAAGACTACTCCGCCTGTGGGAGGCGGTGCAGCCGGATGCGCAGTGTACTTTCCCAACTGCCTTGCCAATTCCTACCGTTCTGCCAGGCGAGATCGGCCGGAGTGAGCGGATTCATAGTGGTTGCCGCCATGGCCGATGCGGGGGCGAAACAAGGAACCCGATGTTGACCGCGTCGTCCGCGGTCACCGAGGCCACTTAGCGGCAATACTTTCGGTGAGGATCTGGGCCAAGTGCCCCCCAGCACCCGGATCAGAAGTGGAAGAGTCATATCTATGCAGGTCTGGCCGGGACAGGCGTATCCCCTCGGTGCCACGTACGACGGCGCCGGAACCAACTTCGCGGTGTACTCCGAAGCCGCGCGGCGCATCGAGCTGTGCTTGTTGCACGACGACGGCTCGGAGACCGCGGTGGAGCTGCGTGAGACCGACGCTTTCGTGCGGCATGCCTATCTGCCGGGCGTGATGCCGGGTCAGCGGTACGGATTCCGGGTCCACGGGCCGTACGCACCCGAGCGCGGGCAGCGGTGCAACTCCGCGAAGCTGCTCCTCGATCCGTACGCACGTGCGGTCAGCGGCTCCATCGACTGGGGCGAGTCGGTGTACGGCTACCACTTCGGCAAGCCGGACTCGCGCAATGACCTGGACTCGGCGCCGCACACGATGACGTCGGTCGTGGTCAATCCGTACTTCGACTGGGGCGACGACCGGCCGCCGCGTACCGACTATCACCGCACGGTGATCTACGAGGCCCATGTGAAGGGCCTGACGATGCTGCATCCGGAGCTGCCGGCGGAGCTGCGCGGCACCTACGCCGGTCTTGCGCACCCCTCCGTGATCTCGCATCTGAGCGAACTGGGCGTCACGACGCTCGAGTTGATGCCGGTCCACCAGTTCGTCAACGACCACCGTCTGGTGGACTCCAGGCTGAACAACTACTGGGGCTACAACACCATCGGGTTCTTCGCCCCGCACAACGCCTATGCCTCCTGGGGCGACCGCGGCGAGCAGGTGCTGGAGTTCAAGCAGGCGGTGCGCGCCCTGCACCAGGCGGGCATCGAGGTCATTCTCGACGTGGTCTACAACCACACCGCCGAGGGCAACCATCTGGGCCCCACGCTCTCCTTCCGGGGCCTGGACAACGCCTCGTACTACCGGCTGTCCGAGGATCCCCGTTATTACACGGACACCACGGGCACCGGGAACTCGCTGCTGATGCGCAGCCCCCATGTGCTGCAGCTGATCATGGACTCGCTGCGGTACTGGGTGACCGAGATGCATGTGGACGGCTTCCGCTTCGACCTCGCGG
This sequence comes from Streptomyces sp. CA-135486, assembly GCF_050936555.1. Taxonomy (NCBI): domain Bacteria; kingdom Bacillati; phylum Actinomycetota; class Actinomycetes; order Kitasatosporales; family Streptomycetaceae; genus Streptomyces; species Streptomyces sp. CA-135486. Next base: position 2,290,607 of record NZ_JBNJMM010000002.1, on the reverse strand, counting down.
CGACCCTGGCCCGGCAGTTCCACGAGGTGGACCGGCTGTCGTCGTTCTTCGACCTGGTGCAGCAGGATCCGGTGGTCAGCCAGGTGAAGCTGATCGCCGAGCCGTGGGACGTGGGCGAGGGCGGCTACCAGGTGGGGAACTTCCCGCCGCTGTGGACCGAGTGGAACGGCAAGTACCGCGACACGGTGCGGGACCTGTGGCGGGGCGAGCCGCGGACGCTCGCGGAGTTCGCCTCGCGGCTGACCGGCTCGTCCGATCTCTACCAGGACGACGGCCGGCGCCCGCTGGCATCCATCAACTTCACCACCTGTCACGACGGTTTTACGCTGCACGATCTGGTCTCGTACAACGACAAGCACAACGAGGCGAACGGCGAGGGCAACCGCGACGGCGAGAGCCACAACCGGTCCTGGAACTGTGGCGTCGAGGGCGACACGGACGACCCCGAGGTGCTCGATCTGCGGGACCGGCAGATGCGCAACTTCATCGCCACGCTGATGCTCTCGCAGGGTGTGCCGATGCTCAGCCACGGCGACGAGTTCGCGCGTACGCAGGGCGGCAACAACAACGCCTACTGCCAGGACAACGAGGTGTCCTGGGTCCGCTGGCCGGAGCCGGGCGAGGACGAGGAGGGGACGCTGCTGGACTTCACCCGCGCGATGGTGTGGCTGCGGCGCGACCACCCGGTGTTCCGGCGGCGGCGGTTCTTCCACGGACGCCCGGTGGAGGGGACGCACGACGAGCTCTCCGACATCGCGTGGTTCACCCCGGAGGGTGAAGAGATGGTCCAGCGGGACTGGCAGGCGGCGCACGCCAAGGCGCTGTCGGTGTTTTTGAACGGGCATGCGATTTCGGAGCCCGGGCCCCGGGGTGAGCGGATCTCCGACGACTCGTTCCTGCTGATGTTCAACGCGAGCGCCGAGGACCTGGACTTCGCGGTGCCGGTGAATCACGGCCGGCAGTGGCAGGTCGTCGTGGACACGGCACGCAAGGAGGGCGTCCCGCCGGGCCAGGGCCAGAAGGTGGCGGCCGGGGAGCGGGTGCGGCTGATCGGCCGGAGTCTGACGGTGCTGCGGCGACCCGCATAGCAGGCGCACCGTGGGGCGAACGTAGCCCGAACGGCGGGTACCGACGCATGGGCCGATGACACAGATGCCCTCAAGGTGGGTACGTACGTTCGCATGACGCCCACCTCCACCTACCGGCTACAGCTGCAGCCGGACTTCCCCTTCCCGGCCGCCGCGCTGGCGGTGCCGTACCTCGCCGAGCTCGGGGTCTCGCATCTGCATCTGTCGCCCGTCTTCGAGGCGGTGCCGGGGTCGACGCACGGCTATGACGTCGTCGACCCGACGCGGGTGCGCGAGGAGCTGGGCGGCGAGGCGGGCCTGCGGGAGCTGGCCCGCACCGCACGCGAGCACGGTCTTGGGATCGTCCTGGACATCGTCCCGAACCACATGGCCGCCGTGCCGCGACACAACCGGGCCCTGTGGGAGGTGCTGCGCGAGGGTCCGCTCTCCCCGTATGCGCGCTGGTTCGACATCGACTGGGGGGCGGGCGGCGGGAAGGTCCTGCTGCCGGTGCTCGCGGGCCGGTTCGGGGACGAGCTGGAGGGCCTGCGGGTCGAGGGGGGTGTGCTGCACTACGGGGAGCAGAGCTTCCCGCTGCGCGAGTCCACCGAGAAGCTGCCGCTGCCCGAGCTGCTCGACGCCCAGTGGTACCGGCTCGCCTGGTGGCGGCTCGCCCGCACCGAGATCAACTACCGTCGCTTCTTCACCATTTCGGAGCTGATCGGGGTACGGGTGGAGGACCCGGAGGTTTTCGACGCCACCCACACCAAGATCATTGAGCTGGTCCAGGACGGGGTCGTCGACGGCCTGCGGGTGGACCACCCGGACGGGCTCGCCGACCCCGAGGCGTATCTGCGGCGGCTCGACGAGGCGACGGGCGGGGCGTGGACGGTCGTCGAGAAGATCCTCACGGGTGACGAGCACCTCCCGGCGGGCTGGCCGGTGGCCGGCACGACGGGATACGACGCGCTGCGGCACCTTGACGGCCTGTTCGTCGACCCGGCGGGCGCGGCCGAACTGGTCCGTCAGTACCGGGAGTTCGCCGGGCCGGCAGGCGACCGGGGCGGCTACTGGGAAGCTACGGTGCGCCGCGCCGCGTACAAGGTTCTCACGCATGATCTGGCCGCCGAGACCGCGACGCTGACCCGCCTCGCGGAACACGTCTGCGCGGCGGATCCCACCCTGCGCGACCACGCGCCATGGGCGCTGGAGGCCGCGGTACGCGAGCTGCTGGTGCGGGTGCCCGTCTACCGGCCCTACCGCGTCGGCGGCGAGGACGCGCTGCCGCTGCGGGCGGCCGCCGCGGCCAAGGCGGTGTTCGCGGTCGCCGACGAGTCCTCGGCCGTCGAGGTGGTGCGGGACCTGGCGCTGGGGCGGCTCGGCGACGGTCCCGACCATGCCGCCTTCCGGGCCCGCTTCGCCCAGACCTCGTCCGCCCTGCGCGCCAAGTCCGTCGAGGACACGGCCTTCTACCGCTACGCGCCGCTGATCTCGGCGAACGAGGTGGGCGGGGACCCGGGCAGTCCGGCGGTGGCTCCGGAGCGGTTCCATGCGTACTGCGCCCGGATCGCGCGCGACTGGCCGGCCACCGGGACGGTGCTGACGACGCATGACACCAAGCGCAGCTCGGACGTGCGGGCCAGAATCGCCGTTCTCTCCGAGTGCCCGGAGCGGTGGGCGGATTTCTTGACGCGGATCACGGAGGAGTCGGGACGCGTGGAGGGCGGGCGCGCGCCCGATCCGCATCTGGCGTGGGTGACCTGGCAGACGGCGGTCGGGTTCGGTATCCCGTACGGCGACAGGCTTCAGACGGCGCTGCTCAAGGCCGTGCGCGAAGCGGCACTGCACACCACCTGGACGGAGCCGGACCCGGCGTACGAGCGGGCCGTCACCGAGTTCGTGGGCGCGGGGCCCGCGGGGCCGCCCCTGTACACGGCCGCGCTCTTCGCCCGTGAGCTGGATCCGTACTCCCGGGCCAATACGCTCGGCGCGACGCTGCTGCACCTGACGATGCCAGGGGTGCCGGACCTCTACCAGGACACGGAGCGGGACTATCTGGCCCTGGTGGACCCGGACAACCGGCGGCCGTTCCGCGAGGGTCCGCCGACCGAGAAGACCGCGGTCACGGAGGCGGCGCTGCGGCTGCGCGGGGAACGGCCGGAGGTCTTCGGCGAGTCCGGGACGTACGCACCGCTCAGCGCGAGCGGCCCCGCGGCCGACCACTGTGTGGCGTTCTGCCGCACGGGTGAGGTGGTCACGGCCGTCACGCGGCTTTCGCGGCGACTGGCACAGGCGGGCGGCTGGGCGGACACGGAGCTGTCACTGCCGGACGGCCGGTGGGCCGATCTGCTGGCTCCGGAGCGGGAGTTCGGGGGCGGGCCCGTGCCGCTGGCCGAACTGTTCGCCGACCGTCCGGTGGCGCTGCTCAGCCGCAGGACCGGTTGAGCGCACTGAGGGGGACGGGATTCAGCGGGCGGTGAGGCGGAAGCTCATCCGGCCGAAGCCCACCATGTCCCCGTCGTGCACGACGACCGATCCGGTCACCCGCCGCCCGTTGACCGTGGTGCCGTTGGTCGAGCCCAGATCGCGCAGGATCCACAGATTGCCCTGCCTGCTCAGCTCGGCGTGCAGGCGCGAGACGGTGTCATGGCTCAGCCGCAGCCCGTTGCCGGGGTCACGGCCGATCCGCAGGGGGTACGGGCCCGGTTCCGGCAGCAGCAGCGGCGGCAGCTTCTCGGCCTGCCAGGCCCGGCGCAGCCGCTCGGAGAAGGCGGACACCCGGCCCACCGCCCGGTACAGATGACGTGACCAGCGGCCCTCGGTACCGAGGTCCGCGGTGAGCGCCCGCAGTTCGTCGGACCGGCGGGCGACCAGGGCGAGTTCCATGCGCCGTATGAAGGTGTCGTGCGACAACTTCCCCTGGGCCGCGCCCTCTCTGAGCACGGCGAGCACACGGTCGCGCTCGGCATCCGAGAGCCGAGCGGGATACGTGTTGAACTCGTAGGAGGACGTCACGTACGCGATTGTCGGGCCGAGGGGCCATGGGTGTCCAGAACAACCGTCGTTCCTCTCCGTCCCGAGCGCCTGCGTGACCTGCGCGGAAGCGCAATGTCGCCTGCCCGGGCGGTAAGAAAGCACTGGACTGTTCCTCGCCGGGCCCTCTAGCGTGATCGCGACGCCACGGACCCGTCGGAAGGAGGCGAGAGCAGTGCAGACCACCCGATCCCCGCGCTCCCGCCCCGTCCACCGCGCGTTCACAGTCTGACCGGGAGCGCACACCGCAGGTCTCGTCCCGAGATCTCATTCCGGAGGACTTCTCTCATGACCGAACTGGTCATCCGCGCGCTCTCCGAGAGCGACGCACATCTCTTCGACACCCTGCCCGACCCGCTGGATGTGGGCCTCGCCCTGGCGCTCGCCACGCACCCGCCCGAATGGAAGCGGGTTGCCCTGCGCGACGGCAGAGTCGTCGCACGGGGCGCCTGGTGGGGCGGACCCGATGACGAATCCCCCGTCAGCATCAACTGGTTCGACTTCGCCGAGGGCGAGGAGGAGGCGGGGATCGAGCTGCTGCGCACCTCCCCCCACCAGGTCGAGTACGAACTGAACCTGCCCGCGGGCTGGCGTGCCGACCCGGTGACCCTGGCAGCCGGTGAGGCCAGGATGCGGGCAGCGGCCGCGGCCGGGATGAAGATCCTGGTGGAGCGCTACCAGTACCGGTGGACGCCGGAGTGCGGACTTCCGAAGCGGCCGGGGCGGCTGCGGTTCCGCACCGAGCCCGACGACGCCGTGATTCTCGACGTGCTGCGCCGCGTCCACTCCGCGACACTCGACGCGCACGCGCTGCATGCCATCGCCGAAGGAGGTGTGGAGCGGGCGGCGCAGGAGGAGCTGGACTTCTTCCACTGGTGCCCGTCGCCGCGCGAGTGGTGGCAGCTCGCCTGCACTCCGGAGGGCGAACTGGTCGGCCTGCACATCCCGGCGCACAATCCGTCGGGGCCGTGCATCGGCTTCATCGGCGTTGTGCCGGAGCAGCGCGGCCATGGCTATGCGTACGACCTGCTCGTGGAGTGCACGCACTTCCTGGCCGAGCGGGGCGCACAGTTCATCGCGGGTGCCACCGATCAGGGCAATTTCCCGATGGCCGCGAACTTCGCGAAGGCCGGTCATCCGGTCGTCCGTGAGCGGATCAACTTCGTTGCCGGTTCGCATTGATCATTGGCGGGGGTGTCCGTATGCTCCGGACTCCCTCGAGCTGATGGCGAGCCCCCATGACGACGGAAGAGCTGCACTCCGAGCCACGGGCCCGCGTCGGCGGCGGCTGGATATCCGCTCTGGTGCTGGCCAACCTCGGTCTGTTCATGGCCTTCCTCACCCCGATCCAGGTGCTCCTCGCCGAGCAGATCGACGCGATCGACCCGTCGGGCAAGGAGATCGCGCTCGGCTGGACCACCGGCGTCGGCGCGCTTGTCGCCGTCGTCGCCAATCCGGTGGCCGGCGCGCTGTCGGACCGTACGGGCAGCCGCTTCGGCCGCCGTCACCCCTGGATTCTGGGCGGAGCGGCGGCCGGAGCGGCCGGGCTCGCGGTGACGGCGGCGCAGACCACGGTGGTGGGGGTGACACTCGGCTGGTGTCTGGCGCAGCTCGGGCTGAACGCGATGCTCGCCGGCGCCGGCGCGGTCGTCCCCGACCAGGTACCGGTCGGGCAGCGGGCCGCGGTCTCCGGGTTCATCGGGATACCCCAGACACTGGGCCTGGTGCTCGGAGCGCTGCTGGTGACGATGGTGGTGACGGGGACCGCGGCGGGCTATCTGCTGCTGGCCGCGCTGACGGTGCTCTGTGCGCTGCCGTTCGTACTGCTCACCAACGACCCTCAAGTTCCCCCGTCCACGAGGGTGTCGATGCGGGCGGCGGACTTCTGGGTGAGCCCGCGGGCCCACCCGGACTTCGCCTGGGCGTGGGCGACCCGTTTCCTGGTGATGCTCGGCAACGCCACCGGCACGCTCTATCTGCTGTATTACCTCAAGGACGCGGTGCACTACGCCGATCCGGACGAGGGCGTGCTGATGCTGACCGTGCTCTACACGGCCGGTGTGGTGCTGACGGCGATCGGGGGCGGGATGGTCTCGGACCGGCGGGGGCGGCGCAGGGCGTTCGTGTCGGTGAGTTCGGTGGTCATGGCCATGGCGTCGCTACTGCTGGCGCTCTGGCACACCTGGCCGGTGGCCATGGGCGCCGCGCTGCTGCTGGGTCTTGGTTTCGGCGTGTACATTGCGGTCGACCAGGCGCTGATCACCCAGGTACTGCCGCGGGCAGAGGACCGCGCCAGGAACCTGGGCGTCATCAATATCGCCAACTCGGCCCCCCAGGTCCTCGGTCCGGCGCTGGCCGCCCCGATCGTGGCGTACGCGGGCGGATACGCGGGGCTGTATCTGACCTCCACCGTCGTGACGGTCCTGGGTGGGGTGCTGGTCTGGAAGATCCGCTCAGTGCCGTGAGGGTTCGGTGTCGTGAGCGTTCAGTGCCGCGACTTCTGGGCGGCGATGGCGTCCCGGTACCAGCCGTACGAGGCCTTCGGCGTGCGCTCCAGGGTCTCGTAGTCGACATGCACCAGCCCGAAGCGCTGCGAGGCACCCTCGACCCACTCGATGTTGTCGGTGAGCGACCAGGTGAAGTAGCCGCGTACGTCGACTCCCGCGTCGATCGCCGAGCTCAGCGAGCGCAGATGGGCGTCGAGGAAGTCGATACGGCGCCGGTCGTCGATTCCATCGTACGAGCAGCCGTTCTCGGTGATGTAGAGCGGCGGCAGCCGGTCGCCGAAGCGCTCCTTCAGCAGGACGAGCTGTTCGCGCAGTCCGTCGGGGACCACCGGCCAGCCGAAGGCCGTGCGCTCGTCGGCCTCGATGTCCCGCAGGCCGAAGGGGAGTTCGGCGGGCAGGCCGACACCGGCGAAGTCCCCGAGGGCGTCCGTGGACGGCGCGCCGACGAGCATCGGCTGGTAGTAGTTCACGCCGTACCAGTCGAGCGGGCCGGAGATGACGTCGAGGTCTTCGGCGACCGGGCCCGGCATCAGGGCCGCGAAGTTCTCGTCGGGGTAGTGGCCGGTGAGGATCGGATCGGCGAACATCCAGTTGGTGACGGTGTCGTACAGCTCGGCGCCGAAGCGGTCCTCCTCGCTCGTGCCCGCGGTGCGTACGGGCGAGTGGGAGACGGCGATGCCGATGTTCGCGGCGCCGGCGGCGCGCAGCGCCTGGACGGCGAGGCCGTGGGCGAGCAGCTGGTGGTGGGCGGCGGGCAGCGCGTCGAAGAGGAGCTGCTTGCCGGGTGCGTGCTCGCCGAGGGCGTAGCCCAGCAGGGTGACCTCGGCCGGCTCGTTGATGGTGATCCACATCGGTACGCGGTCGGCGAGCCGTTCGGCGACGACACAGGCGTACTCGGCGAAACGGGCGGCCGTGTCCCGGTTGAGCCAGCCGCCCTGCTCCTCCAGCGGGAGCGGGGTGTCCCAGTGGTAGAGCGTGGGCGCGGGCGTGATGCCGTGGGCGCACAGCTCGTCGACGAGCCGGTCATAGAAGTCGAGCCCGGCGGGGTTCACCGGGCCGCTGCCGCCCGGGATCACCCGCGGCCAGCTGACCGAGAAGCGGAAGGCGTCCGCGCCGAGGCCGGCGAGCAGTGCGACGTCCTCGCGGTAACGGGCGTGGAAGCCGGTGCCGCGCGTGGCGTCGGCACCGTCCTTGATCCGGCCCTGGGCGGCGAAGGCGTCCCAACCGGATGGGCCCTTGCCGTCGGTGTCGGCCGCTCCCTCGGTCTGGAACGCGGAGGCGGACGCGCCCCAGAGGAAGCCGGGCGGGAAGGCGGGCAGCGGCGGCAGCGGCGTCGACATGGTTCGTGACCTTAATGGCCCTGACGACACCTCCTCTAGACCCGGATCTTGCCAGGATGGGAGCCGGCATCGACGACGAGGGGACCGCCAGTGCTTTTCGAAGTGTGGGCGCCACAGGCCGAGGACCGGGTCGCGCTGTGGCTGGAGGGGACGGAGCGCCCGATGGCGCGGGACGAAGGGCGCCCGGGCTGGTGGAGCGCGGAGGCCGATGCGGGCGACGGGGCGCGGTACGGCTTCGCGCTGGACGGCGGGGCCGTGCTGCCCGATCCGCGCTCGAGGCGCCAGCCGGACGGCCCGGACGGCGCCAGCGCGGTCGTCGACCAGGGCGCGTACGAGTGGCGGCACGCGTGGGCGGGGCGGGGGCTCGGCGGCGCGGTGCTGTACGAGCTGCACATCGGCACGTACACGCCCGAGGGCACGCTGGACGCGGCGGCCGAACGGCTGGGCGAGCTGGCCGAGTTGGGGATCACCCATATCGAGCTGATGCCGCTGTGCCCCTTCCCCGGGGTGCACGGCTGGGGCTACGAGGGTGTGTCGCTGTGGGCGGTTCATGAGCCGTACGGCGGCCCCGAGGCGCTCAAGAGCTTTGTCGACACGGCGCACGGCCTTGGCCTCGGCGTGGTCCTGGACGTGGTCCACAACCACCTCGGCCCGTCCGGGAACCATCTGCCCGCCTTCGGCCCGTACTTCACCGACACCCATCACACGCCGTGGGGCTCGGCGGTCAACCTCGACGCCCCGGGCTCGGACGAGGTGCGCGCGTATCTGCTCGGCAGCGCGCTGGCGTGGCTGCGCGACCACCGACTTGACGGGCTGCGGCTCGACGCGGTGCACGCCCTGGCCGACACCCGGGCACTGCCGTTCCTGGAGGAGCTGTCGGCGGCCGTCGACACGCTCTCCGGCGAGCTGGGGCGGCCGCTGTTCCTGATCGCCGAGTCGGATCTGGGCGACCCGCGGACAACGACGCCGCGCGAGGCGGGTGGCCTCGGGCTGCACGCGCAGTGGAACGACGACTTCCACCATGCCCTGCACACCGTGCTGACGGGCGAGTCCCAGGGCTACTACGCCGACTTCGCGGCCGCTCCCCTCGCCGCCCTCGCCAAGACCCTCACCCGTGTCTTCTTCCACGACGGTACGTACTCGACCTTCCGCGGCCGCAGCCACGGGCGCCCGGTCGAGGTGACGAGCACTCCGGCACACCGCTTCCTCGGCTATGCCCAGACGCATGACCAGATCGGCAACCGCGCGCTGGGCGACCGGCTCTCGGCCACGCTCTCCCCCGGGCTGCTGGCGTGCGCGGCCGCGCTGGTGCTGACCGGTCCGCTCACCCCGATGCTGTTCATGGGCGAGGAGTGGGGCGCGCGTACGCCCTGGCAGTTCTTCACCGACCACACGGATCCTGAGCTCGCGAAGGCCGTACGCAACGGCAGACGGCGGGAGTTCGCGGCGCACGGCTGGGCGGCCGAGGAGATCCCGGACCCGCAGGACCCGGCGACCCGGGACCACTCCTGCCTGGACCGTTCCGAACGGGAGCGGGAGCCGCATGCCCGGCTGCTGTCCTGGTACCGCGAGCTGATCGCGCTGCGCCGTACGCAGCCCGATCTGACCGATCCGGATCTGGCCGCGGTGAAGGTGGCGTACGACGAACAGGCGCGCTGGCTGGCGTACCGGCGCGGGGACCTACGGGTCGCGGTCAACTTCGCGAAGGAGGAGGCGGCGATTCCGCTGGGCGGGGGTGGGCGGGTGCTGGCGGCGTGGAGGGAGGCGCGGGGGCCGGGTGGGGACGGGGTGCTGCGTCTGCCGCCGGAGTCATGCGTGGTGCTGTCGGACGGCTGAGCCTTTCCCCTCCCCGCCCCTTCCCGAACTGGGGGCTTGCCCCCGGTTAAGGGAAGGGGCGGGGAACAAGCGCCGCAGGCGGCCCCGCTACGCGACGATCGACATCTCGCGCGAGGTCGTGTTCAGGCGCCGCCCACCCTCCTCCGTCACCGTCACAATGTCCTCGATCCGCACGCCGAAGCGCCCCGGCAGATAGATCCCCGGCTCCACCGAGAAGCACATCCCGGGCACCATCGGCCGCGTCTCGCCCTCGATCATGTACGGCGGCTCGTGCGTCGTGACGCCGATGCCGTGGCCGGTGCGGTGGATGAACAGATCGCCGTACCCCGCCTCGTCGATGATCTCGCGCGCCGCCCTGTCGACCTCCTGGCAGGCCACGCCCGGCTTCACCGCCTCGACTCCGGCCCGCTGTGCCTCCTGTACGACGTCATGGATGTGCTGTTCGGCGGGCGTCGGCTCGCCGACGTGGACCGTACGGGAGGTGTCCGAGCCGTAGCCGTCCTTGAGGCCGCCGAAGTCGAGTACGACCATGTCGCCCCGCTCGATGGTCCGGTCACCGGCCTCGTGGTGCGGATTGGCGCCGTTCGGACCGGAGCCGACGATCGTGAAGTCCACCTGCGAGTGGCCGAACTGCCCCAGCAGCGCGGCGAGATCGGCCGCGACGTCCGTCTCCTTGCGCCCCGAGAAGCGGACTTTGAGGATCTCCTCGTACGTCGCGTCGGCGGCGGCGCCGGCCGCGGCGAGGCGTTCCAGCTCCGCCGCGTCCTTCACCGCCCGCAGCATCGGCAGCGCCTCGGTCAGCGATACGTACGAGCTTCCCGGCAGCTCCTGCTGCAGACCGAGCAGATGCATCGCCCAGGCGTTGTCGCTGATCCCGAACCGCCCGTCCCCGTCGAGGAGTGGCGCGGTGACGGCGTACGGGTCCTTGCCGTCGGTCCAGTCCCGCAGGGTGAGGGCGGACGCGCCGGGCGCGCGCTCCGCGTCCGGGGCCTCCAGGGTCGGGACGACGAGCACCGGGTCCTGGCCGGCGGCGAGGACGAGGAGGGTGAGCCGCTCGGTGGCGGCGGGCCGGTAGCCGGTGAGATACACCAGGTCGGGGCCGGGCGCGACGAGCACTCCCGCGAGCCCCGCATCGGCTGCGGAGTCGGCGGCGCGGGCCATCCGGGCCCGGTAGTCGTCGGCGGTGAAGGGCGCGGGTGTGGTCGGCATGGGGCCATCCTGCCCGCAGGCAACGGGGCGCGCGAGCCGCCCCGCGGGCTCGGTCCTGGCGGCGGGCTCAGTCCTGGCCCTTGGCCACCAACCGCTCCAGCAGCTCCTGGAACTCCTCGCCGACCACGATCCGCAGGCCCTCGCCGTCCTCGTCGCGGTCGCTGAGCTGGGTGAGCGTGCCGTCGCGCCACCAGTAGACGTACGGGCTGATCGCGCCGGGGGTGTCGGCGTATCCGGAGGCCGCGAAGGAGGCCATCGCGTTGAGCGCGGGGATCACGCCGGCGTCGTGGATGGCGTGGAAGGCGAGCTGGTGCCGGAACGGCATCGCCACCAGCGCTCCGTCGGCGGTCAGCTGCTCGCCGGTGACCTGACGTACGAGGCTGTCCAGCGCGAGTACCCGGCTCGCGGTGTAGAAGGAGTCGCCGAGGACCACCTCGAAGCGCATACCGCCGGAGTCCTTGACGGTCTCGTGACCCTCGACGGGCAGGCCCCTGAGGTTGTACAGCGCCTGGTCGCGCAGGTACTGGAGGTCCCCCAGGGGTTCCAGGGCCTCGTCGGTGAGCATCATGACGCTCTCCGGGAGGTCGAGCGCGATGATCTCGTACAGACCGGGGGCAAGGGCGCGTGCGTAGCCGAAGTTCTTGGCGTCGAAGCCGTCGCGGCCGACGACACGCGGGTAGAGCTGAGCACGGATCTGCTCGGTGGGCAGGATGTCCAGGGCGGAGGGCGCGTCCATGGTGCGCAGGACCATCCCGACGTGCTGGCGTACGAGCTCGGGCCAGCCCCGCGGCCCGCGCTCGTCGTTGTGCAGGACCGCGGCGAGATTGGCGAGTCCGAACTGGCGGCCCGCGCTGTCGGAGACCACGTCCGCGTAGACGGTCACCTCAAGGCCCTGTTCGGCGAATGCCTCCCGCACCTGGGCGCGGAAGCGGGTGCCCTCGGCAACCGAGAAGAACGAGAACTCGGGGTCCCGGGGCGCATCGCGTCCGTCGCGCTTCGGCCCTCGCCGGAACAACCCCACGTCAGCCGCCTTCCGCTCGCGTGCCACGACTTCGAGGCTTCGAGCGTACAGACCGCGTACCAAGGAGTCGGGCCATGTACGCATCCGGCCGGCCAACTCCTCGGCAACTCGACCCGGGCGACACTCTTCCGGCCGGAACCGTACGGGAACGGGGACCCGCCCGCATCGGTCGTGCGGGCGCTTGCCGCGGCAGCGGCGGGGCGGTGGCGGTGGCGGTGGCGCACGCGAGCCTGCGGGCTACGGGGACTGCGTCACCACGAAGTCGGCGCGGTTGCGGCCGCGGGCGACCAGCCGGGCGTTGGGCTCGTCGGATTCGTGGACCCAGCGCTCGGCGTACGGGCGCTGCTTGCCGAACCGCACATGCCGGTCGACCAGCCGGCGTACTCGTACGGCGTCGTCGATCTCCAGATACCAGACCTCGTCGAGGAGCGGGCGGACCTGCGCCCAGGGGCCTTCGTCGTGGAGAAGGTAGTTGCCCTCGGTGACGACGAGCGGGACGTCGGGGGCGACCGGAATGCTGCCCGCCACCGCTTCCTCCAGGGCGCGGTCGAAGGCGGGGGCGTAGACCGTGGTGCCCGGGGCGGGGGCCCGCAGCCGGTCGAGCAGGGCGGCGTACCCGGCGGCGTCGAAGGTGTCGGGGGCGCCCTTGCGGCCGGCCCGGCCGAGGCGCTCGAGCTCGGCCTGGGCGAGGTGGAAGCCGTCCATGGGGACGAGGACCGCGAGGCCGTCGAGGGAGTCGACGATATGGGCGGCGAGGCTCGACTTCCCGGCACCCGGGGCTCCCGCGATGCCCAGAATGACGCGGCGGCCGGGGACGGCGAGGGCGCGGGCGCGGTACAGGACGTGCGGTGGGTACTGCGGGGGCGGTGGCGCATGCATGGGCCGCATTGTTCCATCGCATTGATCGATCATGGTCATACGTATAACGTTGGCGGCATGTCGTTCATAGCCCTGGTCACCCTCGTCGTCCGCGACTACGACGAGGCCATCGCCTTCTACACCGACGCCCTCGGTTTCGAACTCGTCGAGGACACCGACCGCGGAGACGGCTCGCGCTGGGTGGTGATCCGCCCGAGCGGGACGGGGCACGGCACCGCGCTGCTGCTGGCCCGCGCCAAGGACGAGGTCCAGCGCGCGAGCGTCGGCGCGCAGACGGGCGGCCGGGTCGGCTTCTTCCTGCACACCGACGACTTCGCGGCCGACCACGCCCGGATGGCGGCGGCGGGCGTCCGCTTCCTGGAGGAGCCGCGGCACGAGCCGTACGGCTCGGTCGCCGTCTTCGAGGACCTTTACGGCAACCGCTGGGACCTGCTGCAGCCGACGTAGTGTCTGGGCGCATGACCGAACGTGCTTTTGAGCTGCTGAGGCAGCAGCAGCGCCTGGCCGAACTGGACGCCGAGTGCGCGGAGTTGGGGGCCGGACTCGGCCTTCCTGAGCGCTCCCCCGTCGAGCTGATCGCCCGGCTGCACGGCGCTCTGCTGCGTACCGAACCCCACCATGTGCTCCTCAACGCCGATGAGTTGCCGGCGTACGAACTGCTCGACCCACGGGTGCGGACGCCGCTGCGGGAGACCGTCCTCGCGCCGGGCCGGGCCGATCCGGCGCGCATGCGGTCGGATCGCGCGGCGTGGGAGGAGGCGGCCGGCGACGAGGTGCGCCGGGCGACGGTGCTGCGGGCCGCGCAGTACGACCGCCGGGAAGGCGATCTCCCACTGCTCGCGCCGCCTGTTTCCGTTGCTGCACGCGGTCCGGGAGACTCTGGTGTCGCTGGCGGACACGGCGCGGGAACGGGCGGTCCGGGGCCGCATCCTGGCCCGGCTGAAGCTGATCGGCAAAGGGTTCCGCAAGGAGCTCAGCCCCTTGTCCACGGAGGCGAAGTGGGCCGTCGCCGGGCTGAAGCGTTCGTAGAGGCGCGGGCTCAGGCCGGGATGTCGTCCGCCTCCCTTGGACTTCGTCCGGCCCTCGACGGACTCGACGGGGCGCCGCACGACGTTGGCGCTTGGCCCTTCTCCGCCTCCTCTCCCGCCCCGGCTGCCCCAAATGTCTCTGATCGTTCTACCCTCAGAACAGAAGGCGGGCGGAAGGCCGGCCTGTCGACCGCCAGCCTCTAACGAGAGGAGGCGGACATGAAGACGTCGATACGGCGGTCCGCGATCTTCACCAGCGCGGCCGTGCTCCTGCTGACGGCCTGCGGCACGAGTGGCAGTTCCGGGGCGGCTGCCCCCGAGAAGGACGAGGACGGTCAGCTCAAGTTCGGCTACGTCCTGCCGGAGACGGGACCGCTGGCCTTCCTCGGCCCACCGCAGATCCAGTCAATGAAGTTCGCTATCACAGCGATCAACGCCGGTGGCGGAGTGCTCGGGAAGCCGATACCGGCCGTGGTCTCGGGCGACGAGGCCGGGCAGGAAGCAGTTGCCGCACAATCCGCCGACCGGGTCCTCGCCTCCGGCGTGGACGCGATCATCGGCGCGGCGGCCTCCGGCATGTCACTGGCGTTCATCGACCGGGTGACCGGCGCCGGCGTGGTCCAGTGTTCGGGGTCGAACACCGCACCCACGTTCACCGACTACGACGACGGCGGGTTCTACTTCCGTACCGCGCCGAGCGACGCGCTGCAGGGGCCGATCCTGGCGAAGACCGTCCTCGGGGACGGCCATAAGCGGGTGGCTCTGATGGCACGTGCCGACGACTACGGCAAGGGACTGCTCGACGCCACCAAGAAGGCACTCGAGGACGGCGGCGCGACCGTGACGGTCTCCGAGACCTACGACCCGAAGGCGACGAACTACGACCAGGTCGTGCAGAAGGTGAAGGACTCCAAGCCGGATGCCACCGTGGTGATCGCCTTCGAGGAGGGCGCGCAGATCCTGCAGGGTCTCATCGAGGCAGGTCTCGGGCCCGATCAGATCGGCGTGTACGGAGCCGACGGACTGCGCAGCGAGGAGCTGCCCTCACTGGTCTTCCCGAAGAATCCCGCCAGGCTCGCCGGGATGAAGGGCACAGCACCGGCATCGGCGGCCAACAAGCAGTTCGTGACGGAGCTGAAGAAGTTTGCACCGAGTCTGAAGGAGCTGCAGTTCGCACCGCAGGTCTTCGACTGCGTGACGACCATCGCGCTCGCAGCCGAGCAGGCGAAGTCCGACGACCCCGGCAAGTTTGCGAAGGAGATGGTCGGCGTCACCAAGGACGGCGAGAAGTGCAACAGTTTCGCCGCGTGCAAGAAGCTGATCGCAGCCGGCGAAGACATCGACTACGACGGCGTGAGCGGTCCGCTCGACTTCACCGACGCCGGCGAACCCGGTCAGGCGACGATCGAGGTGTACACCTACAACAACAAGGGCCAGCTGCAGACTCTGCGCACCGAGGTGAGCAAGGGCGAGCAGTGACCCCGAGCACCAACAAAGCCCTCCAACCTCCAAGGAGGATGCTCAGCGGACGCGGGCGAGGGTGCCGAGGTAGAGCTCGATCACCTTCTCGTCGTGCAGCAGACCCATGCCCGTGCCGGTGTACGCGTTGCGGCCCTGGTCGAGCACGTAGCCACGGTCGCAGATCTGCAGGCACCTGCGGGCGTTCTGCTCGACCATCAGCACGGCGACGCCCGCGCCGTTGATCTCCTTGACCCGGTCGAACACATGGTCCTGATGGATCGGGGACAGGCCGGCCGACGGCTCGTCCAGCAGCAGCAGCTCCGGATCCATCATCAGTGCGCGCGCCATTGCGAGCATCTGCCGCTCGCCGCCGGACATCGAGCCGGCCTTCTGTTTCCGGCGGTCGGCCAGCAGCGGGAAGAGTTCCTCCACCACCGCGGTCCGGCGGGCGTAGGCCTTGGGCCGCAGATAGCTGCCCATCTGCAGGTTCTCCTCGACGGTCAGCGTGGGGAAGACGTTCTGCAGCTGTGGTACGTACCCCACGCCCCGGTGGACCAGCTCGTGCGCGGGCCGGTTGGTGACGTTCTCACCGTGCAGCCGCACCGTCCCGGTGCGTACCCGCAGCAGGCCGAAAACCGTCTTGATCAGTGTCGACTTGCCGGCGCCGTTGGGCCCGATCACGCCGACCATCTCGCCGGGCCGCACCTCGATATTGCACCCGCGCAGCACATCGACTCCGGCCAGGTACCCGGCGACGATTTCGTCGGCCACCAACACCGGGCCTTCCTCGTTCGCGGTCATCGGCCACTCCTCCTACCCGGTTGCCCCCGGTTCGTCGTGCCGCTTGCCCAGATAGGCGTCCACGACGGCGGTGTTCCTGCCGATCGTGTAGGGCGGTCCCTCGGCGACCAGGCGGCCGTCGGCCATCACGGCCACCCAGTCACTGATGCCCATCACCACGTCCATGTCGTGCTCGACGAAGCACACGGTCAGCCCCTCGTCCCGCAGCTGGGTGATGTGTCCGAGCAACGACTGGGTCAGGGCGGGGTTCACGCCGGCCATCGGCTCGTCGAGCAGGACCATGACCGGCCGGGCCATCAGCGCACGCGCCAGTTCCAGGAGTTTGCGCTGCCCGCCGGAGAGCGTGCCTGCGTAGTCGTCGCGCAGACGCGCGAGCCTGAACCGTTCGAGCAGCTCGTCGGCCCTGCCCACGATCTCGCGCTCCTGCCCTCGCCACATCGGCCGCAGCAGTGCCGGCACCAACCGCTCGCCGCGCTGCCCGGTCTCGGCGAGCAGCATGTTCTCCAGCACGGTGAGCCGGGCGAGCGTCCGGGTCAGCTGGAACGTACGGACCAGACCCCTGCGTGCCACCTGGTGTGCCGGGCGGCCGGCGAGCGGCTGTCCGTCGAACGACCAGCGGCCTCCGCTGGCCCGGTCGAACCCGCTGATCACGTTGAACAGCGTCGTCTTTCCCGCGCCGTTGGGCCCGATGAGCGAGGTGATGGTGCCCCGCTGCACCTCGAGATGGTCGACCCGTACCGCGGCGAGGCCGCCGAAGGTGCGGGTCACCTCGTCCATGACGAGCAGCGGGTCGGGCTTGCGCACCCCCGGCTCGGGCCGGAGCCCGGCGAGCGGGCCGCCGACCGCCGTGGGAACCGCGGGGGGCGGCGGCGGCTTCCGGGGCATGGGGGCAGAGTCAGCGGGCACTGAGCAACATCTCCTTCTTGCTGCCGAGAATGCCCTGCGGTCTGAATGCGACCAGCAGGATCAGGGCGAGCCCGACCAGGGCGAAGCGCACCGCGCCGACCTCCGCCGGGCTGATCACGTCGGCCGAGATGTAGCCCGCGTCGATGGCCTGCCGCAGCCCGCTGTCCAGGAAGGACAGTACGAACCAGAACAGGACCGAACCGACGATCGGGCCCATGATCCGCCCGGCTCCGCCCAGCACCAGGATGGTGTAGAGGAAGAAGGTGACGACGGGATCGAAACTGTCCGCACTCGCCGACTGCACCTGGATCGTCTGCATCATGCCGGCCGCCGCACCGATCACGCCGCCGATGATCAGGCTCTGCATCTTGTACGCGTAGACATTCTTGCCGAGGCTGCGTACGGCGTCCTCGTCCTCGCGGATGGACCGGATGATCCTGCCCCACGGGCTGTGGATCAGCAGGGCGAGCAGCGCCGCGACAACCACCACCAGGCCCCATACGACGATCAGCACCCACAGGTCCCGGGTGTTGAACTTCACCAGCCAGAAGCCGTAGCTGCCAGGCGGGATCGGGTTCAAGTCGTAGAAGTCGTTGGCGAACCGCTGCAGGCCGAACACACCGCCGGTGGTCGGCTCGGCCCAACTGGACCGGTAGAACAGCCGCAGTGTCTCCCCGGCGGCGATCGTGGTGATGGCGAGATAGTCGGCACGCAGCCTCAGGGTGGGCAGGCCGAGCAGCAGGGCCAGCACGACGGCGGAGGCCAGCCCGACCAGGATGCCGAGCCACATGGGGCCGCCCCAGGTCGCCACGGTGATCGCGAGCCCGTACCCGCCGACGAGCATGAAGCCGACCTGTCCGAAGTTCAGCAGTCCGGTGTAGCCGAAGTGCAGGTTGAGCCCGATCGCCGCGAGCGCGTAGATGGCGGCGATGGGCCCGATGCCGGACCGGATGGCGTCGGAGAAGATGACCGAGAAGTCCATGGCGCACCCCTCACCCGACCCGTTCCCGCTGTCCGAGGATCCCCTGCGGACGGATGAGCAGCACGATGATGAGCGTCAGCAGCGCCCAGGCGTACTGCAGGTCGATCGGGAACCACAGGGTGGACATCTGGGCGACGATGCCGATGACCAGGCTGCCCACCATGGCTCCGTACGCCGAGCCCAGCCCACCGAGGATGATCCCGGCGAACATGAGCAGCAGCAGTTTGAAGCCCATGTCCCAGGTGACGGTCTCTTCCAGCCCGAAGAAGACTCCGCCGAGGGCTGCGAGACCACCGCCGAGCATCCAGACCACGAGCACCACGCGCTGTACGTCGATGCCCGAGGCCTCTGCGAGGTCCCGGTTGACGGAGACGGCACGGATGGCGGTGCCGATGCGCGTCTTCTGCAGCATCGCGGCGACGGCGAGCAGCACCGCCACCGAGAGCAGGGTGACGGTGAGATCCCGCGGGGTGATGCCGACGGGACCGAGGTCGTACGCCTGCTGGACGTCGTACTGGGCGTAGGAGCCGGGCCGCGCTCCGTAGAGGACGAGTACGACGTGCCGCAGCAGCAGCGACAGTCCGATGGTGACGATGAACAGGTTGATCAGCCCGGTGCCCCGGGCCCGCAGCGGCCTCATGACGCCCCGCTCGATGGCCCCGCCCAGCAGGGCCCCGAAAACGACCGCGGCGAGGGTGGCGGGGATCAGGTGCCACTTCGGACCGGCCGCGGAGACATTGAGGAAGAAGGCGAAAGTGGCGCCGATCGTGACGAGCTCGCCGTGCGCGAAGTTGATCAGATGGACGGTGCCGAAGATCAGGGAGAGCCCGACCGCGCAGATCGCGATGATGACGCCGAACTGGATACCGTCGATCAGAGCCTGCAGGAAGCGCGCACCGAACGTCGGGCCGCGCGGGACCTCATCACCCTGCGCCGACGCGTTGACCGCGGGCAGCATCACAAGGAACAGGGTGAGCACTGTTACCAAAAGCCGCTGATAACGCACGGAATGTCCGGTCTCTCAGACCACGCTTTGTCACTCAGTGTAAGGGCAGCATTGATTTTTGGCTCGTGAAGCACCCCCGCTCACCGCGTGAATCGGCGGGCCTGGTGGTGCCGGGGACCCGCGCCTGCGAGCGGAGGGCCTGGGACCGGAGGTGTGGTTCGGCCCTGGCCGGGAGTGTGCCTTCGGACGGATACGGGGGCAGGGACCCCGCCCCCGTCAGCCCGTCAGCCCTCGTCCTCCGCCAGCCGCAGCGAGATCGAGTTGATGCAGTACCGCTGATCGGTCGGCGTCGGGTAGCCCTCCCCCTCGAAGACATGCCCCAGGTGGGACCCGCACCGCGCGCACCGAACCTCCGTGCGGACCATCCCGTGCGTGCGGTCCTCGATCAGTTCGACCGCGTCCGTGTCCTTCGGGTCGTAGAAGGACGGCCAGCCGCAGTGCGACTCGAACTTTGTGTCGGAGCGGAAGAGCTCGGCGCCGCAGGCGCGGCAGGAGTAGACGCCCGCCGTCTTGGTGTCCGTGTACTCACCGACGAACGCGGGCTCCGTGCCGGCCTGCCGCAGCACCTCGTACTCCGCGGGCGACAGCTCCGCGCGCCACTGCTCGTCCGGCTTTTCGACGTCGTACGACATGAGAACGGCTCCCTCGGTTCGCCTCAGTTCGACAGGCGGGCCAGGATCTCCGGACCGAGGTCCGTGACATCGCCCGCGCCCATGGTGAGAACCAGATCACCGGGCTTCGCCATTCCCGCGATCACGTCGGGGACGGTCGCCTTGTCGTGGACGGGCGTCACGTCCGCTCCCGCGGCCCGGGCGGCGTCGATGATCAGGGCGCTGGTGATGCCCGGGATCGGGTCCTCGCGGGCCGGGTAGATGTCGAGGACCACCGACGCGTCGGCCAGCGCGAGGGCCTGGCCCATCTCCGTGCCCAGTTCCTGGGTGCGGGAGAAGAGGTGGGGCTGGAAGACGACCAGCAGCCGGGAGTCCGTCGCCGCGCCGCGCATCGCCTCCAGGTCGGCGGTCATCTCGGTGGGGTGGTGGGCGTACGAGTCGATGACCTGGACGCCCGCGGCCTCGCCCTTGAGCTGGAGGCGGCGCTTGACGCCGGTGTACTTGCCGATGGCCGAGGCGAGGTTGTGCGCCGGGATGCCCAGGGCGACTCCGGCGACGAGGGCGGCCACGGCGTTGTGGGCGTAGTGGCTGCCGGGGACCGAGACGGTGAAGGTCAGGAAGCGGTTGTCCAGCAGGACCGTGACCTCGCTGGTCAGGCCCCGCGGGGTGATCTTGTGGACGCGGACGTCCGCCGTCGCTGACTCGCCGTAGGTGACGACCTTCAGCGTGGAGAGGTCACGGACGCGCTGCGTCAGCTCCACTGCGCCCGGCTGGTCCGCGGAGATGACCAGCGTGCCGCCGGGGACGACCTTGCCGACGAAGGTCTCGAAGGAGTCGTAGATCTCGTCCATCGAGGCGTAGTTGGCGTGGTGGTCGAGCTCGACATTGAGGACGATCGCGACCTCGGGGTCGTACTTCTGGAAGCTGCGGTCGCTCTCGTCGGCCTCGGCGACAAAGATCTCGCCCTCGCCGTGGCGGGCGTTCGTCCCGGGCCCCGCCAGGTCGCCGCCGATCGCGTACGAGGGGTCGAGGCCCAGCTCGGTCAGGGCCACGGCCAGCATGGAGGTGGTGGTCGTCTTGCCGTGTGTGCCTGCGACGGCGATCGAGCGCAGGCCGGTCATCAGGGAGGCGAGCGCGTCGGAGCGGTGCACGACCGGGACGGACAGCTCGGCGGCGCGCGCCAGCTCCGGGTTGTCGGCGCGGATGGCGCTGGAGACGACGACGCAGCTGGCGTCGGAGGCCAGGTGCTCGGTCGCGTGCCCGATGTGGACGGTGGCGCCCAGCTCCCGCAGCGCCCCCGCCGTCGCCGACTCCTTCGCGTCGCTGCCCGCGACCTGCGCACCACGCTGCGCGAGGATCTTCGCGATGCCCGACATCCCGGCGCCCCCGATGCCGATGAAGTGCGGGCGTTCCATGGCGCTAGGGACGGCGGGTGCCATGCGTGTGTCTCCCCAAGAGGTACGAGTGGTGCGCTGCGAGTACGTGCGAGGCTTCAGCCTATTCGCTGTGCGCGAAGAGCTTGAGCACCGGTACGCCGACCTTGTGGCGGGCTCTGGAGGCCCAGTCCCGGTGGAAGAACTCCTCCACGTAGTGCGGCGCGGTCAGCACGATCACCTCGTCGGCGCCCACCTCGTCCACCACGGACTTGAGCATGTCCAGCGGATGGTCCTCGACGATCCGGCCCACGGCCTCGGAGCCCGCGGCTCGCAGGGCGGCGACGGAGTGGTCCAGTGCGCGCTCGGCGGGGGCCTTCGCCGCCACGCCCTCCGGTTCCTCGCCCTCGCGTACGGCCTCCTTCAGTTCGCCGAGTGCCACGTCGTCAATGGCGCGCAGCAGCACATCCTGGTCCCCGCGGGGCTGCATCAGCACGACGAAGGAGACGGCCTCACGGCCGTGCAGGGTGGTGACGAATTCCACGTCTTCGGACGTCAGGGGCTTCTCGATCATCAATACGCTTGTGAACACGTCAGGAGCCCTTCTGCGGAAACCATCCTGCCCCGTGCCCGCACGGGGGTCTGCGAGACTAAGTGTGCCCGGCCGAAGCTAACCGGAACGGTCAATTCCGCCGATTGTCAGATGTGACGGTAGCGGGTGAAGAGGAACCCCGCCTCCTCCAGCACCGAAGCCGGTGAAAACCTCTCCGGAACACCCAGCGCGGGGCCGCCGGTGATGCGCTGTGCGTCCCCCGCCGTCATCGTCGGCGACAGGGTCAGACACAGCTCGTCCAACACCCCGGCCGCCACGAACTGGCCCAGCAGCCGCGGCCCGCCCTCGGTGAGCAGCCGCACCAGGCCGCGCTCCGCCAGCGCCCGGACCGCCCTGGCAGGCTCCACGCCCGGTCCGTCCCCGGCGATCACCACCTCCACGCCCGCCTTCTCCGCGGCGCGGACACGGTCCGGGGGTGCCGCGGCCCCGGTCAGCAGCAGCGTCGGCACCAGCGGCTCGGCGAACAGCGGCAGCGAGAAGTCGAGGTCGAGCGAGGCGCTGACCACGGCGATCGCGGGCGCGGGGCCCTGACCGGCCGCGGCCCGCCGCTCCGCGAAGACCTCGCGGGCGCGGGCGGGACGATAGCCCTCCAGCCGGACCGTTTCGGCGCCGACCACGACCACATCGGCGAGCCCGCGCAGTACACCGAAGATCCGCATGTCCGTCTCGGAGGAGATGGCCTGCGAGCGGCCCTCGTGCTGGGCGGCCCCGTCCAGCGTGGCGACCATGTTCGCCCGCAGCCAGTGCCCGGTGCCCTCCGGATACAGATAGGCGTCTGCCAGCTCGTCCACGGACCACTCGCGGTCCTCGGCGGCTGTCTGGTCGGTCACAGGGAGCAGGCGTCGCATGCGATGCAGTCTTCCACGGCCCTTACAGTTGGGAACTGTGTCGACCAGTGCCATAACCGAAGCGGCCCCGCTCTCCCTCTGCGCCCGCGAGCCGCATGTCCCCGCCGACCGGCTGGTGGCCGAGATGGTGCCGCCGCCGCGCTTCGACTCGGTGCGCTTCGACACCTACGTGCCCGACCCGAACCAGCCCAGCCAGCGCGGGGCGGTCACGGTCCTGAGTTCCTTCGCCTCGGGCCTCGGCGGGGCGCACGCGAGCGGCTCCGGCCGGCGCAGGTGGTTCGCCAAGAAGCCCGCGGCCCCCGCCGCCCCGCGCGGCGTCTATCTGGATGGCGGCTACGGCGTCGGCAAGACGCATCTGCTCGCCTCCCTCTGGCATGCCACCCCGGCCGAGTCCTCCCTGAAGGCCTTCGGCACGTTCGTCGAGCTGACGAATCTGGTCGGCGCGCTCGGCTTCCAGCAGACCGTGCAGACCCTGAGCGGACACCGGCTGCTCTGCATCGACGAATTCGAACTGGACGACCCGGGCGACACCGTCCTCGTATCGACGCTCCTCGGAAGGCTCGTCGACGCGGGCGTCGCGCTGGCGGCCACCTCCAACACGCTGCCCGGCAAGCTGGGCGAGGGCCGGTTCGCCGCCGCCGACTTCCTGCGCGAGATACAGGGGCTCTCGGCGCACTTCCGCCCGCTGCGGATCGACGGCGAGGACTACCGCCACCGAGGGCTGCCCGAGGCCCCACCCCCGTACTCCGACGAACAGGTCACCAAGGCCGCGTACGCCACCGACGGCGCGTCCCTGGACGACTTCCCGCAGGTGCTGGAGCATCTGGCGAAGGTGCATCCGAGCCGGTACGGGGCGCTCACCGACGGTCTGCGCGCCGTCTGCCTCACCGATGTGCAGCCCATTCCCGACCAGTCGACCGCGCTGCGGCTCGTCGTACTCGCCGACCGGCTGTACGACCGGGAGGTGCCCGTGCTGGCCTCCGGGCAGCCCTTCGACCGGCTCTTCAGCGAAGAGATGCTGAACGGCGGCTACCGGAAGAAGTACTTCCGTGCGATCTCCCGGCTCACCGCGCTGGCCCGGGACGCAAAGGGTCTGGTGGCGCAGTAGGTTTGGGGCCGTCACCCCGACCGAAGGGAAGCATCATGGCCGCTACGCGTACCGCCCACACCATCTGGGAGGGCGATCTCCTCAAGGGCTCGGGCGAGGTCACCCTCGACTCCTCCGGCAACGGCACCTTCGCCGTCTCGTGGCCGGCCCGCACCGAGCAGCCCGGCGGCAAGACCAGCCCGGAGGAACTGATCGCGGCCGCCCACTCCAGCTGCTACTCGATGGCGTTCTCCAACATCCTGGCCAAGGCCGGCCACGCGCCGACCCGCCTGGACACCAAGGCCGATGTCACCTTCGTGCCGGGCGAGGGCATTACCGGCAGCCACATCACCGTGCGCGGCGAGGTCCCGGGCCTGGACAAGGACCGCTTTCTCGAGCTGGCCGAGGACGCCAAGAAGAACTGCCCCGTAAGCCAGGCGCTCGCCGGTACCACAATCACCCTCACCGCCGAACTCGCCTGACACCTGGGCCTCGCTCGGCCCGGCCACAACACGAGGTGCAGTGGCCCGCATGGTTACGTGTCACCGATCTGCGTGATACACACGTGCGGGTCACATCTCCTGTCCTCCCCCATGGCCTTCGGGCATGGGAGGTACCCCACAGGGAGTTGCCTCATGTCTTCACGTTCTGAAACGTCCGCAACACGACGTCAAGTCCTCGCCCGCACCGGTGCGTTGAGCGCCGGCATCGCCTTCACCGGCGCCTTCTCCGAACTCTTCGCGGGCACCGCTGCCGCCCGCGGCCACAGCGGGTACGGCCCGCTCGTCCCCGACCCGGCCGGGCTGCTCGATCTGCCGAAAGGTTTCCGCTATCGGGTCCTCTCCCGCGAGGGCGATCAGCTGCGCTCCGGCGAGGGGCAAGTCCCCAGCAACCACGACGGCATGGGTGCCTTCGCGGGCAGCCGTGGCCGCGTGCACCTCGTCCGCAACCACGAGAACCGCGTCACTGCCAAGATCGGCGTCCCGACGGTCGAGGGCCTGACCTACGACCCGATGGGCAAGGGCGGCTGTACGGCGCTTGAGCTGGACGGCCGTAACAACGTCCTGTCCGAGCGGGTCGCGATAGCCGGCACGGCCGTCAACTGCGCGGGCGGACCGACCCCGTGGGGCACCTGGCTCACCTGCGAGGAGACCGAGGACAGAGCCGGCACCAACGGCTACACCAAGGACCACGGCTTCATCTTCGAGGTCGACGGCGCCGATCCGCGCCGTACCGGAGCCGTGCCGCTCACCGCGATGGGCCGCTTCCAGCACGAGGCGATCGCCGTCGACCCGAGGCACGGGATCGTGTACGAGACGGAGGACGCCTTCGACCGACCGTTCGGGCTCTTCTACCGCTTCCTGCCCAACAAGCCTCTGGGCGGCACCGGTTCGCTGCGCGCGGGCGGCGCCCTGGAGGCGATGCGGGTGCCGGGCGTGCCCGATCTGTCGGCGATCCAGGAGACCGGCGCGAGCTTCGACCGCGTCGAGTGGGTGCCCGTACCGGACAGCCAGGCGAAACAGACGCCCATCAGGCTGCAGGACTTCGGCCCGAAGGGCATCACGCACGCGCAGAAGCTGGAGGGCTGCTACTGGGGCGGGAGCTCGGTGTACTTCGTCTCCAGCTTCGCCGTGAGCAAGGCGGGCTCGGCGGCCGACCACTTCGGGCAGGTGTGGAAGTACGAGCCGCACCGGCGCCGGCTCACGCTGGTGATCGTCTTCGGTCCGGACACGGACATCCAGCTGCCCGGGGAGTCGCCCGACAACATCTGCCTCGCGCCCAGCGGCGGGCTGATGGTGTGCGAGGACGGGAACGGCGCGCAGCATGTGTTCGGGCTGACGAAGCGCGGTGAGGTCTACCCGATGGCGCGAGGCGCGCAGAACATTGGTACGCCTCAGGAGCCGGAGTGGGGCGAGTTCGCGGGCGTCACCTTCTCCCCGGACGGAAACACCATGTACGTCAACTGCTATACGCCCGGCACGACGTTCGCGGTCACCGGGCCGTGGTGCTGACGGGCCGACCCGTCCGGCCGTGGGGCGGGGGCGGCGCGGCACGCGCGTGAGGCAGCCGCCCCACGGCCTCAAAGATCGTCGGCACGCGGCGTGCGGGAGCCACCGTTCCATCGCACGATCGGAGGAAGGGAACGGACCCGGAAGGGGCGCGCGGTGGCCAAGAAGGACGCGAAGAAGGAAGCGAAAAAGGGCAGCAAGAAGAGCACCAAGAAGAAGGAAGCCCAGCCGGCACAGCTGCGCAAGCTGCTGCGCGTCCCGCGGGGCAAACACATCGACCTCGCCTCCTACGCCGCCGACGCCACCCCGGCGGGCCCCGCCGACAAGGCCGCCGCCCTGGCCGCGATCACCCAGATGGGTGAACGTCTTGCCGGCCTCCAGGAGCGCCTGTACGCGGCGAGCACCGCGGGCGACCGCCGCCGCCTCCTCCTCGTACTCCAGGGCATGGACACCAGCGGCAAGGGCGGCACGGTCAAGCATGTCGTCCGCTTCTTCAACCCGGCCGGCTGCCGGATCAGGGCCTTCAAGGCCCCCACCCCCCAGGAGCGGAATCACCCCTTTCTCTGGCGCATCACCAGGGCCCTGCCCGGGCCCGGCGAGATCGGCATCTTCGACCGCTCGCACTACGAGGATGTACTGATCGCCCGCGTCCGCGAACTGGTCCCGCGCCGCAAGCTCGGCCGCCGCTACGACCTGATCAACCGCTTCGAGGAGGAACTCGTCGAGGACGGGACCACGGTCGTGAAGGTGTTCCTGCACATCAGCTACCAGCAGCAGCGCCGCCGCCTGCTGGCGCGCCTCGACAACCCGGAGAAGCACTGGAAGTTCAGCCCCGGTGACATCGAGGAGCGCGCGCTGTGGCCGGACTACCAGGAGGCGTACCGCATCGCCCTGGAACGCTGCTCAACCCGGGCCGCGCCCTGGTATCTCGTACCGTCCGACCGCAAGTGGTACCGGAACTGGGCGGTCAGCAAGCTGCTCCTCGAGTCCCTGGAGGCGCTGGATCCGCAGTACCCGGAGGCCGGCTTCGACGTGGAGGACTGCCGCAGGCGGCTGCTGGAGGAGGCGTGAAGCAGGAAGCGGCCGCCCGGGAGTGCGTCCCGGGCAGCCGCCACTGCCTACTCGATGACGAGTGACTACTCGATGACGAGCTCGACCGGCAGGTTGCCGCGGGTCGCCTTGGAGTAGGGGCAGTACGCGTGCGTCTTCTCCAGCAGGTCGCGGCCCGCCTCGCCCTGCAGGTGGTCGGGCAGCTCGACCCGCATGATCACGGAGAGGCCGAAGCCGCCGTCGGTGTCCTTGCCGATGCTGACCTCGGCGGTCACCGAAGCGTCCTTGACATCGATCTTCTCCTGGCGGCCGATGGCCCCCATCGCGCTGGCGAAGCAGGCGGCGTACCCGGCGGCGAAGAGCTGCTCGGGGTTGGTGCCCTGCCCATTGCCGCCCAGCGCCTTGGGGTGGGCGAGCGGCAGGTCGATGTGGCCGTCGGAGCTGACAGCGCGGCCTTCGCGACCGTTGGCAGTGGCGACAGCGGTGTAGAGCGCGTCCATGAGTTGCATCCCTCTGCGTCCGTGGGGTCCGTTGACACCACTACAGCACACAATTCAGTTGTGCACAACTTAATGGCGCGCGGAGTACGCTGGCCCCATGGAGAAGACGACGCTGACGACCGTGCCGGACGAGGACTTCCTCCGCCTCGACCACCAGGTCTGCTTCACGCTGCACGCCGCGTCCCGCGCCTTCAACGGCGTCTACCGGACCGTGCTGAAGGATCTGCGCCTCACCTATCCGCAGTACCTGGTGATGCTGGTGCTGTGGGAGCACGGCGAGCTGCCCGTGAAGCAGATCGGCGAGCATCTGCGGCTGGACTCGGGCACCCTGTCGCCCCTGCTCAAGCGTCTGGAGGCGGCGGGCTACGTGGAGCGCAGGCGCAGCCCCGATGACGAGCGCTCGGTCACCGCCCGGCCCACGGCCGCGGGCACCGAGCTGCGCGAGAAGGCGCTGGGCGTGCCGCGCCGGATCGCCGCGGCCACCGGCATGCCCCTGGAGCGCATCCGTGAGCTGCGCGCCGACCTTGAAGCGCTGACCGCCACTCTGGACGGGGCGGGCCTGGAAACTCCCAACTGCGCGACCGAGGCCGACTGACGGTCGCGGCCGACCGGGACGGGCAGTGCGCCGGGCTTACGCCAGTGCACCCCAAGGCCCCGGACATCCGCCGACGTCCGGGGCCTCTCGCTGCTGTCGGCGTCAGCCGCTCTGGCCGCTGCTGTTGCCCGGGCTGACTTGGCCCAGACCGTCGTCGGCCGCGCCGCCGTTGTGGTCGGCACCGGCGCCGTCGTCGGCCGCGCCACCGTTGTCGTCCGCCGCGCCACCGTTTTCGTCCTCGGCGCCGCCGCCGTTGTCGTCCGCAGCACCGCCGCCGTTGTCGTTGGCGCCACCGGCAGCGTTGTTGTCCGCGGCACCGCCACCGTTGTCGTCCGCCGCGCCACCGGCGGCGTTGTCATCGGCGCCGCCAGCAGCGTCGCCCTGACCACCGCCGTTGCCCTGATCCTGACCGGCGCCGTCGCCGATCTGGGCGCCGACCGCCTCCAGGGCCGTCGTCACGGGCTGGAAGAACGTCTCGCCGCCCTGGGTGCAGTCACCACTGCCGCCCGAGGTGAGGCCGACCGCACTGCCGTCCTGGGTGAAGAGCGCGCCGCCGCTGTCACCCGGCTCCGCGCAGACGTCGGTCTGGATGAGCCCGGTGACGGTGCCCTCCGGGTAGTTCACCGTGGCATTGAGCCCGGTCACCGAGCCGTCCTTCAGACCGGTGGTGCTGCCCATCCGCAAGACCTGCTGTCCGACCGCTGCGTCCGCCGCCTGTTTGATCTGCACCGTCTGCCCGTTGCCCAGATCGACCGCGCTCGCGGCCTGGGTCGCCGGGTCGTCGTACTTGACCAGTGCGAAGTCGCCGTCGCCCGGGAACGTCGCCGCCTCCACCGTACCGATGGGCTCGCCGTTCGCGGCCTCCGACCACTGCTTCGCCGCGACCCCGCAGTGGCCCGCGGTCAGGAAACCGGGGCTGCCGTCCTGAGTCGTCACATTGAAGCCGAGCGAGCAGCGGGCGCCACCGCCAAAGATGGCGTCGCCGCCTTCGAGGAAGGGCTTGAACTCACCCGCGGACTTCTTGATCCGGGCCATACCGTCGCCCAGGGACTTTACTGTCGTCTCGAGTCTGTCCCACTTGCCGCCGGAGACCGTGCGGTCCGCCGTGACGAGGACCTGGTTGGTCTTGGGGTCGACGGCCCACGCCGTTCCGGGGATGGTGGCCTGCTGGGCCAGGGTGCCGGCGGCGGCCTTCAGCTCGCCGAGGCTGTTCTCGACGCTCCGCGCCACCGCGCCGGCCTTCTTGACCTGGACGACGACGTCGTTGTCGTCGCCCACGACGTTGACGACGAGCTGCTGCTTGTCGGCGTCGTAGTACGCCCCGCCGTATGACTCGCCGAGCTTCTCACCCAGCTGCTGGATGAGTTCTGCCGCCGATGCGGCGCTCAGTTTCTCGGGGGCCGACCGTGCTTCGGATCCCGATCCGGATCCGGACTGCGAAGCGTTCGCGTTCGGCAGCAGGATGGCCGCGGCGGCGACGCCCACCGCTCCCGCTCCCGCGAGAATTGCCTTCCGCTTCGATATTCGCCTGTGACTCAACTCGTCGCCTCCTGTAGGGGGGTACGGAGACCGGTTGCCGACGGAAACCGGTGGACGCGTCCGACCCTTGATACGCATGGGGCGTGAGTTGTACTCATCAACAGTGTTGAAAAAATCTTCTGACGGCCCGTAAGTCAAGGTTCTACAAGGGCAGTTGGGTGCCGCAACGACTGCAGTAACGTGCAGCGATGTCCTCGGCGGGACGGTCACAGCCGGGGCAGATCCGGTTCAGAAGACAGGCCGCTTCGCCGCCTTCGGAGCCGGCG
Source organism: Streptomyces sp. CA-135486 (assembly GCF_050936555.1). Taxonomy (NCBI): domain Bacteria; kingdom Bacillati; phylum Actinomycetota; class Actinomycetes; order Kitasatosporales; family Streptomycetaceae; genus Streptomyces; species Streptomyces sp. CA-135486. The sequence continues at coordinate 2,261,040 of NZ_JBNJMM010000002.1, read as the reverse complement.
GCGCTGCGGATGGCAAGTCCCGGACGACGGCGGTGCACCGTCACGTACACCAGTCCGTTTTCGTCGGCGAACAGTGAACGCCGGGTGTGGCGCGGCAGCCAGGCCACACAACCGGGCTCCAACGGCTGCGGCCCGCCGTCCGTTTCCAGCCGTCCGCTGCCGCCGAGCACGCACAGCAGCACATCGAGTTCCGGGTCCGAATGACCGGCGACCCGGGCGCCTGCCGGCATGCGGATGATGTTCGCGTCCAGCTGCCGCCGTTCCTCGGAGAGCCGCCACAGCGCCCCTCCACGGTCAGGCTGCACATCGTGAAGCAGCTCCGCGATACGGGCGAGCACACCGGCCGCAGGGGGCACAGCCATGTCGTTCCTTTCACACACCCGGAGGAACGCAGACCCGGCGCGGGAGAGCCGCGCTCCGATTGTCGGATTGATCGGATACGTTCCGCCTGTGACCTATTTCCTACGAAGAATTACCGCCGTGGCGGCCATGGGTACCGTACTCGTCGGCTGCGGAAGCGACGTCGGCAGCGAAGCCAACCCCGAATCCACGGCAGCACCCGGCACGCCCGCCGCGCGGGTGTCGCCGCAGCCCGGGAAGCCTGTCGACAAGCCGATGGAGAAGAAGGTTCCCACGGTCGCACCCGGTCCCGGCGGACTGACGCCCGTCTTCGAGCGCGCCACCGAGGTGACGGGTAATACGGCGCCGAAGACCGTGGCGCTCACCTTCGACGCCGACATGACCGCCGGCCAGGGGCCGCGGGCGGCACGCGGCGAGCGCTTCGACAACCCCGCCCTGATCGCCTCGCTGCGGAAACTGAACGTCCCCTCGACCGTCTTCATGACCGGCCGCTGGGCCGAGGAGTACCCCGACCAGGCGAAGGCGATCGGCAACGACCCGCTCTTCGAGATCGCCAATCACTCGTACAGCCACTACGCCTTCAAGTCCCCCTGCTACGGCCTGCCGGTCGTCGAGAAGAACGGCATGCGCGCCGACGTGGAGCGGGCCTTCAGCGCGTTCAAGAAGGCCGGGGTGCGCAATGTGGTGCCGTATTTCCGCTTCCCCGGCGGCTGCTACAACGACACCGCCCTGCGCGCTCTCGCCCCCGTGAAGGTGACGGCGGTCCAGTGGGACGTGGTCAGTGGCGACGCCTTCGCGACGGACGCCGACGCGGTTGCCGAGCAGGTGCTCGCGGGGGTCCGGCCGGGGTCGCTGGTGGTCATGCACTGCACGCGCAGCGCGGCGCCCGTCACCGAGCGGGCGGTGCGGACGATCGTCCCTGAACTGCGAAAGCGGGGCTACCGCTTTGTGAAGGTCTCTGACCTCATGCGCGGCTAGGACGTTTTCTTTCCTCTCGGAACACTCGGAGCACTCGGCCCGCTCGACCCGCTAGCCCGAGCACGCCGTCCGCTGGGCCTCCTGCCACTCACAGACGGGGCAGAGCGTCGCACCCTTGACCGACTCCGGATACTCGGTCGGCCTCCGGCACAGCACGCACTCGGCCCACGGCGGGCCACCGGCCGCTACGGGCGCGGGGGCCGTCGTCTCGCAGTACGGCTCGTCCATGTGTACGAGGTTAACTCGCGTCCCCCGCGACCTTGGAGCGTCAGTGGGCCGACGCGCTCTGCGGAGTGAGCTCGCTGGGACGTACGATCACAAATCCCTCACCCTGGAGCATCAGCTGGACGGCCTCGCCCGAGCCACCGCGGATCATCGAGCCGATGGACTGCGAGCGGTGCAGCGAGGTGTTCAGCTGGGCGCTCCAGCCGACGACCGCATCCGTGTCGACGTAGACGGGCTGCTGGGCGGTGACGGGTATGACGATGGGGTTGCCCTCGCAGATGACGGCGAGCTTTCCGTAGCCGGTGAAGACGCTGTTGAAGAGGCCGCCGCCGGTCATGCCGGCGCCTTTCACCATCTTGATCTCGTACGCAAGGGTGGCGTCGAAACACAGGACGTTGCGGCCGTTGACGGTCAGGGCGTCGCCCTGGTCGATGTCGACGATGAAGCAGTTGGCGGCTTCGTGCGCGAACCACGCCTCGCCCTGGCCGCGGACCGCCATCAGCGGCAGACCCTCGCCGGTGACCGCGCGCTTGAGCATGCCGCCTATGCCCTGGCCCTTGCGCTCGAACTGGAGATTTCCGCGGAAGGCGATCATGGATCCCTGTCGCGCGTGCATCTCGCCGTTGACGGCGTACTTGATCGACTTGGCGTTCTGCAGGGTCATGCCCGGCACCGTCGCCTGCTGCGCCATGTTCTCCGTGGCGAAGAGATCGCTTTTCATGAGGTGCATCGTGGCCCGGAGGGATTCGTTCCGCCAACAGTCCCGGCAGAGCGGAACAGGGCGGCTGGCAGACTGGCTGGTGTGAGCAGCGAAGAAACCCGCCCGGGAAGCCCCTTGGCCAGTCCGTCCGACGGTCTCAGCGGCAGTCCCGCCGACGGCCCGTCCGACAGCCCTTTCCGGCACGAGAACACCGCGCGCGACGAGGCCCCCCAGTTTGTGCTTCCGCTCGTGGTGCGCATCGAGAAGGCCGAACCCCCGGCGCGTACCGACGCGCTGGAGACCGCGGCCCGCGCGGTGCTCGAAATCCTCGGCGACGAGCGGTCGCTGGCGGAGGGCGAGTGGTCGCAGGCGATGCGGGACTGGCAGGACGCCCGGATCCGCAAGGTGGTGCGGCGGGCGCGGGGCGCCGAGTGGCGCAAGGCGTCGGCGCTGGAAGGCATCACGGTGACGGGTCAAGCTGCCGAGGTACGGGTCTTCCCGCCCGTCCCGCTGGACGGCTGGCCCAAGGAGCTGGCCAAGCTGCAGGTCTCGGGCACGGACCTGGACGACCCCGAGCCGCCCGCCGCGCCCGACCTCGCGTGGCCGGTCCTCTGGCTGAGCCCCGATGTCGACATGTCGGCCGGCAAGGCGATGGCGCAGGCCGGGCACGGTGCGCAACTGGCCTGGTGGGAACTGTCGGAGGCGGACCGCAAGGCATGGCGGGAGGCCGGTTTTCCGCTGTCCGTACGCACCGCCGAGCCCGCGCAGTGGCAAAAACTCACGGTCAGCGGGCTGCCGGTGGTGCGCGACGCGGGCTTCACGGAGATCGCTCCGGGGTCCTGCACCGTGGTCGCGGATCATCCCTCGCTGCGCGGCTGAACAAAGCGACCCCCCGCTACGTACCCTCCAGTACCGCCGATTAGGTTGAACGCCGTTTCGGTCGGCGATTGGTTGCCGTGAAACGCATCTCGGCTCTGGAGGGACATTGTTGCGGCGCATCAACGGATCAGCACTCATCATCGCGGCTCTGGTCGCCACGGTAGGGGCGCTCGCGTTTCCCGTGTGGTCATACGCGGACCGTTCCGGCACCGGTCAGGACAACCTCAATGCCTCGAGCGTGTCGACACAGTGGGGGCCTCTGACGGCCACGGACCGCGACTTCCTGGTGAAGGTCCGGCTGGCCGGGCTCTGGGAGCTGCCCGCGGGACAGCAGGCGATCGAGCGCGCGCCGACCAAGGCGATCAAGGACACTGGTGACCACCTTGTCGTCGGCCACACCGACCTCGACAAGCGGGCGCGTGATGTGGCGGCGAAGCTCGGCGTGGAGCTGCCGAACCAGCCGAACGAGCAGCAGCAGGGCTGGCTGCGGGAGCTGTCGGCGGCGAGTGGCGAGGAATACGAGCGCAAGTTCGCCAACCTGCTGCGCAATGCGCACGGCAAGGTCTTCTCGCTGGTCGCGCAGGTCCGGCACACCACGCGGAACACGCTCATACGTCAGCTGGCGACGGACGCGAACCAGACGGTGCTCGACCACATCACCATGCTGGAGTCGACCGGTTTCGTGGACTTCGACGGCATAGCCAACGAGGCCGCGGGCAATGCGACGGCCAGCCCGACCGGTCCGCCACCCCCGAACGGGAACCTGCCGCCCGCGCCGGCGCCCGCGACGCCGACGGGGCAGGACCAGTCGTTCACCTCGCGGCCCTCGACACAGCCGGGAGCACCGACAGCGATCAACACCAACCGTCCGTAACAGCGGGCCCGCTCCGGCTCGCCGGAAGCCCGCGGAACCTCAAATCAACCTCTGAACGTCCCCTCCCCTGGATTCACCGCCGTCCGGCGGGGCCATGAGCCCTGCACGCACCGGCACACGGCGCAGGGGGAGGGGACTCATGGAACTCGGTATAGGCATCGGCTGGCGGCCCGAAATCGCGGAGGCGGTCGAGGAGCTGCCAGGCGTCGACTGGGTCGAGGTCGTCGCGGAGAACATCTGCCCGGGCCATCTGCCCGCCGCGCTGACCCGGCTGCGCTCGCGCGGCACCCGCGTCATCCCGCACGGCGTCTCGCTCGGCCTGGGCGGCGCGGACCGCCCGTCGCAGCAGCGGCTCGCGGACCTGGCGGAGCGGGCGGTGGCGCTGGACGCGCCGCTGGTCACGGAGCACATTGCATTCGTACGGGCCGGAGGCGTGCTCACCGCGTCCCCCCGACTGGAGGCCGGCCACCTCCTCCCCGTCCCCCGCACCTGGGACGCGCTGAAGGTCCTCTGCGAGAACGTCCGCATCGCCCAGGACTCGCTGCCGGTGCCGCTGGCGCTGGAGAACATCGCGGCGCTGATCTCCTGGCCCCACGAGGAGCTCACCCAGGGCCAGTTCCTTGCGGAGCTGGTCGAGCGGACGGGCGTCGGCCTGCTGATCGACGTGGCCAACCTCCACACCAACCACGTGAACAACGGCGAGGACCCGTCGAAGGCGCTGGACGAACTCCCGGTCGAGGCCATCGCGTACGTCCATGTGGCGGGCGGCGTGGAACGCGACGGCGTCTGGCACGACACACACGCCCACCCGGTGACGGAGCCGGTCCTCGATGTCCTGCGGGAACTGCGCTCGCGGGTGTCTCCGCCGGGCGTCCTGCTGGAGCGGGACGACGACTTCCCGCCCGCGGCTGAACTGGCGACGGAACTGCGTACGATCCGCGAGACGGTGACGACGGGAGCACGCGGCCCCGCACCGACGGCTGTCCCGCGCGGCGAAACCCGCGCCGCTGAAGGCACGGAGGACACCTCACCCGGCGCCCGAGAGCGGGTCGCGCTCGCGCAGACCGCGCTGCTCTCCGCTCTCGTCGCCGGCACCCCCGCCCCCGAAGGTTTCAACCCCGGGCGCCTGCGCGTACAGAGCCGCGCCCTCGCCGCCAAGCGCGCCGACATCGTCGCCAAGGTCGCCCCCGAGCTGCCCGAGATCCTCGGCACGGGATACCGGAACGCCTTCCTCGGGTACGCCAAGGCCCGCCCCATGCGCGCCGGTTACCGCCAGGACGCGCTCGACTTCGCCGAGCAGCTGCTCGTCGCCGGGCGGCCCGAGGACGACAGCGCCCGGCGCGCGCTGACCCGTTGGTGGGAGGAGCGCGCCGCCCCGCACCCCCCGCGGCGCTCCGCACGGATCGTACGCGCGGCCCGTGCCGCGCTCGTCGGAAGGTGAACCCCGATGGTCCTGCTCGCCGTGCTCGTCTATGTCGCCATCGGCGTCTCGTCCGCCGCCCTGATCATCCGCTCCGCCATGTCCTCCTCCCGCCCCCGCCATCCCGCCACCACCCAGATCCAGCACGTCTACGAGGCCGCCTTCCTCAGCGGCGGCCCCGCCCGCGTCGCCGACTCCGCGCTCGCCGCCCTGCACGCGGACGGCCGCGTGGTCATCGGGGGCCCGGGCATCGTCTCCGTACGCCACGCTCTCGCCCACGACCCCGTGGAACGCGCCGTGTTCGAGCAGCTGGCCACCGCGCCCACGGGCGCACTGCACACACTGCGGCGCGCGGTGATGCGCCACCCCGCCGTGCAGGAGGTCGGCGACGCTCTCGCCGCCAGCGGGCTGATGACGCCGCCGGGACAGAACCGCGCGCTGACGGTGTGGGGCCTGACCCAGGGCATTCTGAGCCTGGTGGCGTTCCCCGCCGCCTTCGCCCTCACCATCATCTCCTTCGTCGACGACGCCGTGGGCGACACGGACGGCTTCGCCCCGCCGTTCATTGTCATGGTCTTCCCGGCCCTGATCGCGGGCGTCGTGATCGGCTTCGTCATGGCGAACCGCTCCAAGCGCCGGATCACCCCGGCCGGGCGGGACGCCCTGCGCTCGTACGGGGTGCAACACGCCCAGGTCTTCTCGCCGGCCCATCTCGTCGCCGTGCACGGTCTGCGCGGAGTGCCGGACCCCGCGCTCCAGGCGCAGCTGATCACGGCGGCACGGATGCCGACGGCCGGCACCAGCCACAGCTCCTCGTCCTCGTACACGGACTCCGCCGCCGTGTGGTGCGCCGGCTCGAGCCCGGGATCCGGCTGCGGCAGCTCCAGCTGCGGTGGATCTTCCGGCTCCAGCTGCGGCGGCTCGTCCGGATCGAGCTGCTCCAGCGGGTCCAGCGGGTCCAGCTGCGGAGGGTCGAGTGGCTCAAGCTGCTCCAGCTCCAGCGGATCCAGCTGCGGTGGCGGCAGCAGTTCCTGAGCCCCAGGGCCTGTCTTCCGGATCTCGCCGGGCTGCCCTGACCCCGTACTTCGCCCAACAGCCCACAGGATCACCCCGGTGCCGACTAGCGTGCGGACCGCACGCAGGAGGCACCATGCGTTCCCTCACCGGCACCGGCCTGATCGTCGTCGCCCTGACGGCGACCATCGCCGCGATCCTGTTCCCCATCTGGTCGTACGACGACCGTTCCGGAACCACCCAGGCCAATCTCCGGGCCGGTTCCGTCCCCACCCCCTGGGGCCCGCTCTCCGCCGCCGACCGGGACTTCATCGTCCGGGTCAGACTCGCCGGCCTGTGGGAGCTCCCCGCGGGCCAGCAGGCCGTGGACCGCGCGCCCACGGTCGCGATCACGGCGGCCGGTGAGCATCTCGTCGAGGGACACACCTACCTCGACGCCCGCGTCCGCGAGGTCGCGGCCCGGCTCCACATGGAGCTTCCCAACCAGCCGAACACCCAACAGCAGCGCTGGCTCAGGGAGTTCACGGCCGCGCGCGGCCAGGAGTACGAGACCAGGTTCGCCAATATCCTGCGCCGCGCCCACGGCAAGGTCTTCTCGCTCGTCGCCGACATCCGCAACAGCACCCGCAACACGCTCGTGCGCGCTCTCGCCGACGACGCCAACACCACCGTGCTCGACCACATCAAGATCCTGGAGGCGACCGGGCTCGTCGACTTCGACGCCATCGCCGCCGAGGCGGCCGGCACCGGGACCGCGAGCCCCACCGGACCGCGGCCGCCAGCACCGGGAGCAACACCGCCGGCCGCCGAAGCCGTCACACCCACCCCGACCTCCTCCTTCTCGTTCCCACCCGCGGCCTCCCGCCCCCGCGCCGGCGTCACGAACCCATAACGCACCGTCCGCATGGTGAACAACCCATGGCACTGATGCGGACATCTCGCGTAGAACTCGGCCATGCTCTGGGTCCTCCTACTGCTCGTGGCCTGGGTCGTGGCGGGCATCAGCTGCGCCCGGCTCTGCCTCGCCGCCGTCGAAGCCGCTCGCCCCGGCCCACCCGAAGGGGCGGTGTCCGAGCGGCGGTTGAGCCTGTACGAAGCGGCCTTCCTGGCCGGCGGCCCGCACCGGGTCACCGAGCTCACCCTCGTCTCGATGCACCGCCGCCGCACGCTGCTGCTCGCGCACACCGGCTGGGCCACGGTCGTCGTCCCGGACGGCGAGGACGACCTGGAGCGATCGGTCATCGGCGCGATAGGGCCCGGGGGTCAGGCCCGGATAGGGGCCGTACGGGCCGCCGCATCCGCCGCCGACGCGGTACGGGCCCTGGCCGACCGGCTCGTCAGCGCCGGGCTCGCCGTTCCGGACCCTGCCAGGGCCTCGGTGGCGTCCGCCGTGCGGCCGCGCTCACCGTCGCGCTCGCGGCCGCGGCCCTGCTGCTCCCCCAGGAGCAGAGCGTGAACGCACCGCTTCTGGGCTGGTTCGCGCTCCCTCTCCTCCTCACCCTGGGCTGTCTGGCCATCGCCCGGATCGAGGTGCATCCGTACACCCGCTGGGCCTCGCCCGACGGTCAGCGCCTCCTCGGCACTCTCTCCACCGCCAGAGGCACGCTCACCGCCGTCGCGGTGCGCGGCGTCGCCGCGCTCGACGATCCGCATCTGCGAGCGGCACTCACCAGCGGCCGCAGGGCGCGGGTGACGCATCGGAGTCATTGACTTCGACACCGGACATTTGTCCTTTACATGATCAACTGATCCGCCAAGGATCCCTTGCCTGTGGCCATACGGCCGCGGTGCGCACGAAGGGAACGCGATGCGAGCAGTTGCGATGTACGGGGCCGTGACGAGCCTCAGCTCCTTGGTCATCTCCGCCCTGGCCGCCGCACCAGCCGGCGGCACGACCACCGCGACCGCCCAGTCGCGCGGCACTGCCGTCGCCGCCGAGCGTGCCGCCGCCGCGGGCATCACCTTCGGCAACTGCCCCAAGGCGGAGATGCTGCCTTCTCCCATCCAGTGCGGCCTCGTCAAGGTCCCGCTCGACTACGCGGATCCGTCGGGCCGTCAGATCTCCCTGACCGTCAGCCGGGTGAGGGCCGGCGGCAAGCCGGCCGAGTACCAGGGAGCGTTCGTCTACAACCCCGGCGGCCCCGGCGCCTCCAGCATGAGCTTCCCGCTGGCCGCGCAGCTTCCCGAGTGGAGCCGGATTGCCCGGGCCTACGACATCGTGGGCTACGCGCCGCGCGGCGTCGGCCGCTCCGCCCCGCTGTCCTGCCAGGACCCGGCCGACTTCGCCAAGGCGCCGACCCTGGCTCCGGTGCATCCGTCGTCCTCGGACAAGCTGGAGCGGATCGCGCAGGCGAAGGCGTATGCGCAGGGCTGCGCGCGCAGCGCGGGTCCGGCGCTGCGCCACTACACCTCGCTCAACAACGCCCGCGACCTCGATGTGCTCCGCGCGGCACTCGGCCAGCAGCGGCTGACCTTCATGGGCGCCTCGTACGGAACCTACTTCGGCGCGCTGTACGCGACCCTCTTCCCCTCCCATGTCCGCCGCATGGTCTTCGACTCGGCGGTGAACCCCGAGCCGGGCCGGGTCTGGTACCGCAACAACCTCGACCAGTCGCTCTTCTTCGAGAGCCGCTGGGCGGACTTCCGCACCTGGGTCGCCAAGCACGACAAGACGTTCCACCTGGGCGCGACGGCCGAGGCGGTGGCGAGCAGCTACGAGAAGGCACGCGCCCGGCTCGCGCTGAAGCCGGCCGGCGGCACGGTCGGCCCCGGCCAGCTGCACGCGGCGTTCCTGGGGGCCGGCTACTACGACGACTACTGGGTGTCGCGTGCCACCGCGCTCGCCGAGTATCTGAAGGGCAATGAGAAGCCGCTGATCGCGCAGGCCGCGCCGCTGCCGGAGGAGGCGCCGGAAGCCGAGAACGGCAACGCCGTCTACACCGCGGTCGAGTGCAACGATGCCCCCTGGCCGACCGCGTGGGAGACCTGGGACCACGACAACACCAAGCTCGCGCGCCGGGCACCGTTCGAGACCTGGGACAACGCCTGGATGAATCTGCCGTGCGCCTTCTGGCCCGCGCCCCGGCAGCAGCCGCTGGACGTCCGTACGAAGAAGGGTGCGCTGCCGCCGACGTTGATCCTGGCTGCCGAGCGGGACGCGGCGACGCCGTACAAGGGGGCGCTCGAGCTGACCCGGCGGCTGAAGGGTTCCGTGCTGATCACGGAGGAGGACGCCGGCACGCACGGCATCGGCGGTGGCAGTAACGAGTGCGTCAACGCCTACCTGGAGAACTATCTGTTGCGCGGTGAGACGCCGGTGCGGCGCGCTGCGTGCGCGCCGCACCCGGAGCCGGACCCGGTGTCGCTGGACCGGCCCGCGGCTCGGCCGAAGCTGCCGCACACCGTCTGATCTTCCGGGTCGGGGGAGGCCGGGTCCGCACGGAGCGGACCCGGCCCTTTGGCCTTTCGTGGCTCAGGCGAGCCCGGCCACCAGTTCCGCGACCGACCGTCGCCGCCCGGTGTAGAACGGGACCTCTTCGCGGACGTGCAGACGCGCCTCGGAGGCGCGCAGATGGCGCATGAGGTCGACGATGCGGTACAGCTCGTCCGCCTCGAAGGCCAGGATCCACTCGTAGTCGCCGAGCGAGAACGACGCCACGGTGTTGGCCCGCACGTCCGGGTAGCCGCGCGCCATCTTGCCGTGGTCGGCCAGCATCCGCCGCCGGTCCTCGTCGGGCAGCAGATACCAGTCGTAGGAGCGTACGAAGGGGTAGACCGAGACATAGTTGCGCGGCGTCTCGTCGGCCAGGAAGGCCGGGATGTGCGACTTGTTGAACTCGGCGGGGCGGTGCAGCGCCATGTTCGACCAGACCGGCTCGAGCGCGCGCCCCAGCTTGGTGCGGCGGAAGAGGTTGTACGCCTCCTGCAGCTCGTCCGCGGTCTCGGCGTGCCACCAGATCATGAGGTCGGCGTCGGCGCGCAGCCCGGAGACGTCGTACGTGCCGCGCACGGTGACGTCCTTGGCGGCGAGCTGGTCGAACAGCTCCTGGACCTCGTCGGCGTAACCGGCCCGGTCCTCGGGCAGCACGTCGCGCAGCTTGAAGACGGACCACAGGGTGTACCGGATGACCTCGTTGAGGTCCTTGGCCTTCTTGCCTGCGTTCGGAATCTTTTCGGGCGCACTCATGAGGCTATTCTCCCGCGTCGTCCCCGGTGCCCCGCACCAGGGTGGACGTGGCGATGATCTCGTCGGCCGCACGCTGCGCGCTCGCGATGCAGGCGGGGATGCCGACGCCGTCGTACGCGGCCCCGCAGACCCTGAGACCGGGCAGTTTGGCGACCTCGTCACGGATCCGGGCGACGCGCGCGAGATGCCCGACGGGGTACTGCGGCAGTCCGCCGATCCACCGTGTCACCTCGGTGGCCACCGGCCTGGCCGCAAGCCCGGTGGCCGCACCGAGGTCGCTCAGCGATACGCCGACGAGCTCGCCGTCCTCGCGGTGCAGCCACTCCTCCTCGCCGTAGCGCCCGATCGAGGTGCGCAGCACGAAGAGGCCGGACGAGCCCTCCTCGACCCAGCCCCACTTGCGGGTCGAGAACGTGGACGCCTTGATGGTGCGGCCGTCCACGGGCGGCACCAGGAACCCGCTGGCGTCCGGCATCCCGGCCAGCTCGCTGCGCCGGAAGGCCATCGTGACCAGCGCCATCGAGGCGTACTCGACCTGGCCGAGCTCGGCCGCCGCGGCCGGGCACTCGGCGGCCAGCAGCGCGGCGGCGGACCAGGCGGGGGCCGCGAGCACCACGCCGTCGGCGGCGATGACGAGCTGGTCGGTGCGGATCTGCCAGCCGTCGGCACCGCGGGTGAGACCGAGGACGGGCGTCTCCATGAGGATCTCGCCGCCCCGTGCGCGTACGGCGTCGGCGACGGCCCCCGGCAGCACGCCGATGCCGCCGTCGATGCCCATGAAGACGGGCCCGGCGCTCTGCGGCTCGGCGGCGGCCTGCGCCTGGATGTCCCGTACGCCCGCAAGCAGCGAGTCATGGGTCTTCGCCGCCTCGAAGAGCTTGGGGACGGCGGCGCGCATCGAGATGCGGTAGGCGTCGCCCGCGTACACCCCGCCGAGCAGCGGCTCCACCAGCCGGTCGACGACCTCGCGGCCGAGGCGCTCCGCGACATACGCGCCGACCGCGACGTCGTCGCCGAGCTCGGCCGGCGGGAGGTCGCGCTCCTGCTCGATGCGGGCGACGCCCTCCGGCGAGAGCAGCCCGCCGAGCGCCGCCGGGTCGGAAGGCACGCCCATGACGTGGCCCTTGGGCATCGGGCGCAGGGCGTCGCGGGTCCAGACCGACGCGGTGGTGGTGGCGGGCGGCTGGAGCCGGTCGGCGAGGCCGACGGCGCGGGCCAGTTCGACGCCTTCCGGGCGGCGGGCGAGCATCGACTCGGCGCCGAGGTCGACGGGGGCCCCCTCGATCTCGCCTGCCTGCAGTTTGCCGCCGAGGCGGTCGGTGGCCTCCAGCAGGGTGACGCGCACCCCTGCGGAGACCAGCCGGTGGGCGGCCGCGAGGCCGGCGATGCCGCCGCCGATGACGACGACATGACCCGTACGTGTGTCCGCGTTCATGAGCCAACTCTCTCAAACGCCGTACCGAGTCCTGACCGTGACCGCTTCGGGATCGAAAGTCGGCAACCCGCGCCGTGGCCTCGTGCGTCGAACCGGCAACACTCACCACCTGTCCCCGGGGGGCCTGTATCCGTGCACGTCGTACGGTCGCAGCGCTGTTTCTCACCGCCTCACTCGCCCTCGCGGGCTGCAGTGCGGACGACGCCCAGTCCACCGCGGACGACAAGAGCGCCGCGAAGCCCGCGGCGGAGGGCGGCGCGGGCTCCGGCTACGCCGCCGACCAGAGCTCCGGCGCGCGGCAGACACCGCCGAAGCAGCCGTTGCCGCCGACTCACATCATCCGCACCGCCGAGCTCGAGGTGGAGGTCAAGGACGGCGCGAAGGCGCTCGCCGCAGCGCGCAGGACGGCAGAGACGGCGGGCGGCCATGTCGCCAACGAGACCACCGAGCGGCTCGACGACACCCATGTGACCTCGCGGATCGTGCTGCGCGTCCCGCAGGAGAAGTACGACGGGGTCCTTGCCGAGCTCGCGGGCGCCGGAAAACTGATCTCCCGCAAGGCCGACGCCAAGGACGTCACCGACCAGGTCGTCGATGTGGAGAGCCGTATCGCGACGCAGCGGGCGAGCGTGGCCCGGGTGCGGGCCCTGATGGACCGGGCGGAGAAGCTCAGCGACGTGGTCACTCTGGAGGGCCAACTGAGCAGCCGACAGGCCCAGTTGGAGTCGCTGCTGGCGCAGCAGGCGGCGCTCAAGGACCGTACGACGCTGGCGACGATCACCCTGTCGCTCTCCGAGAGCGAGGACAAGGGGCCCAAGAAGGAGGACGACGGACCGGGCTTCCTGGACGCGCTGGGCGGCGGCTGGGACGCACTGCTGGCGACCGGCCGGTGGATCGCGGTGGCGACAGGCGCGGTGGCACCGTTCGCCGCGGTCGTCGCCGCGCTGTACGCGCTGTGGCGCTGGGTGCTGGGGCCCCGGCTGCCGAAGCGCCGGGTCGCAGCTGCGGCGTCGGCTCCCGAACCGGGTCCCGGACAGGACTGAACGGCCGCTCCCCCGTAGCGTGTTCCCCATGGCAACAGAGCGACTGGTGGTCATCGGGGGCGATGCGGCGGGCATGTCCGCCGCATCGCAGGCACGCAGGCTCAAGGGCCCGGACGAGCTGGAGATCGTCGCGTTCGAGCGCAGCCACTTCAGCTCGTACTCCGCCTGCGGGATTCCGTACTGGGTGGGCGGCGATGTGCCCGAGCGCGACGAACTGATCGCCCGTACGCCTGCCGAGCACCGCGAGCGCGCGATCGACCTCCGGATGCGCACGGAGGTGACGGAGCTCGACACCGCGGGCGGCCGGGTGCGCTCCCGTGACCTGGAGAGCGGCGACGAAACGTGGACGGGCTACGACAAGCTGGTGATCGCGACCGGCGCGCGACCGGTCCGCCCGGCGCTGCCAGGCATGGACGCGCCGGGCGTGCACGGTGTGCAGACGCTCGACGACGGCCAGGCACTGCTTGACAGCCTGGCGCGCACACAGGGCCGGCGCGCGGTCGTCGTGGGCGCGGGCTACATCGGCGTCGAGATGGCGGAGGCGATGCTGAAGCGCGGCTACGAGGTGACCGTCCTCAACCGCGGCGCACAGCCGATGGCCACCCTCGACCCCGACATGGGCCGCCTGGTGCACGAGGCGATGGACGGCCTCGGCATCACGACGGTCACCGGCGCCGGGGTCACCAAGATCCTCACCGGCCAGGACGGCCAGGTCCGCGCGGTGGCGACCGAGGACGCGGAGTACCCGGCGGACGTCGTGGTCCTCGGCATCGGTGTGGAGCCGGAGACCACCCTGGCCGACGCCGCCGGTCTGCCGCTCGGGGTGTACGGCGGGCTGCTCACCGACCTCGCGATGCGGGTGCGCGGGCACGAGAACATCTGGGCGGGCGGCGACTGTGTGGAGGTACTCGACCTGGTCTCCGGCCGCGAGCGCCATGTTCCGCTGGGCACGCACGCCAATAAGCACGGCCAGGTCATCGGCGCGAACGTGGGCGGCGGCTACGGCACCTTCCCGGGCGTCGTGGGCACGGCCGTCAGCAAGGTCTGCGAGCTGGAGATCGCCCGCACCGGACTGCGCGAGAAGGACGCCCGCGAGGTGGGCCTGCAATACGTCACCGCCACCATCGAGTCGACGAACAGCGCAGGCTACTACCCCGGCGCCGCCCGGATGACGGTGAAGATGCTCGCGGAGCGGCGTACGGGCCGGCTGCTGGGCGTCCAGATCGTCGGCCGCGAGGGCTCGGCGAAGCGGGTGGACATCGCGGCCGTCGCCCTGACCGCGGGCATGACGGTGGAGCAGATGACGGCGCTGGACCTCGGCTACGCGCCACCGTTCTCGCCGGTGTGGGACCCGGTACTGGTGGCTGCGCGCAAGGCGACGAGGACGGTCCACGGCTCGGCCACGTGACGCCTGCGGCGGGCTTTGTCCGGGGAGAAAACCGCTCCAGGGGTCAACGCCCCGCCGACCCCAGCCGTCTCTCGCCCGCGGTCGCCTCGGCCAGCGCGCCGGAGAGCCGGCGGCGCAGCAGCCGCGTCACCGGTCGTTCGATCAGCCGGTGCACCAGCCAGGAGGTCACCAGCATGCCGCCGGTCACCAGCGCGAGCACGGTGTACGGCGGCAGCCGGTGCCCCAGCGCTCTGATGAGTTCCCAACCGGCGTACTGGTGCAGCAGGTAGAGCGGGTAGGTGAGCGCTCCGGCGTACGGCAGCCAACGCCACTTCATCCAGTCCAGCTTCCCGGTCGCGACCAGGGCCATCGCCCCGAAGCAGACGGCAAGCACGGCGACGACCGGCCAGAAGGGAATGCTCTGCCTGAAGTAGCCGAGGCTTCGGCTCCAGGTGTCGTGCGCGGAGGGCAGGGCCGCTCCGAAGCAGACCAGCACAACGCCGGTGAGCAGCAGGCTGGGCCGGAAGCGGTACATCAGGAAGAAGGCCATTCCGGCGATGAAGTACCAGCAGTAGTTCGGCATGATCAGCAGCTGGAGCACCGAATCGTCGGACTGGGCGAAGAGCATGCCCGCCGCGGCCCAGACGCTGCAGAAGGCGAGCACGCGTCGGTAGGTAAGGCCCCACCACGCCATCAGCGCGAACAGGAGATAGAAACGCAGCTCGGCGAAGAGCGTCCAGTACACCCCGTCGACCTTGGGGACGCCGAGCGGCTCCTCGAGCATGGTGAGGTTGGTGAGCACGTCGGCCACGGGCAGCGGATTGTTGCCGTTCGGTATGAGCAGCAGTACGGCGGTGGTGGCCAGGACCGCGAACCAGTACGCGGGGTACAGCCGGCTGACCCGGGAGACGAAGAAGTCCCCCAGCGACCTGCCCCAGCAGCTCATGCATATGACGAAGCCGCTTATCAGGAAGAAGAGCTCGACGCCCAGCCAGCCGTAGGCGGTGAAGGGGAACGAGCCCGGGAAGAGCGCTTCCCCGCGGGTCGTCCAGCCTCCGTAGAGCGCCATGTAGTGGTAGGCCACCACCATCAGCGCGGCCAGCAACCGCATGCCGTCCAGTGCGGACAACCGGCCGGCGCGCCGGGGCGCCGGGGTGGGCACGGGCGCCGGCGCAGGCCGGGCACGCGGCAGTGTCAGCGTCGGGGGGTCTTGCACAGCCAAAGGTTCTCCCCCGTTACCTCATTCGTGGCCCGCCGTACTATTTCCGGTCCCAACAAGCCCCGCATACGCGGCTCCCTCCGCTGATCATTCCTGTCACCCCACTGGACCGCCCGGCCCACCCGCGGGGTTCCATGAGGAGGGTCGTGATTTTGTGAAGGACACGGTGGGGGGAACGGCCCGATGGGGGCCGGAGGTGCTGCGGTTGGCCCCTCAGCGCGCCGTCTGCGCGTGGACGTACTCGACGAGGCGCGTCAGCGCGTCCGGGTCGGTCGTCGGCAGGACGCCGTGGCCCAGGTTGAAGATGTGCCCTTCGAGCCCGGCCGCCGCGTCCAGCACCTCGCGGGTCTTGGCCTCCACCGCCTCCGTCGACGAGAAGAGGACCGCAGGGTCGAGGTTGCCCTGGAGCGCCTTGCCCGGACCGACACGCCGCGCGGCCTCGTCCAGCGGGACGCGCCAGTCGACGCCGACGACGTCCGCGCCCGCCTCGCCCATCAGGCCGAGCAGCTCGCCGGTACCCACGCCGAAGTGGATGCGCGGCACTCCGTACGAGGCCACCGCTTCGAAGACCTTTGCGGAGGCGGGCAGCACCGAACGCCGGTAGTCGGCAGGGGCCAGCGCGCCCACCCACGAGTCGAAGAGCTGAACGGCGCTCGCGCCCGCCTCGATCTGCACCTTGAGGAAGGCGGAGGTGATCTCGGCGAGCCGGTCGAGCAGGTCGGCCCAGAGCCGCGGGTCGCCGTACATCAGCGCCTTGGTGTGCTCGTGGTTGCGCGAGGGGCCGCCCTCGACGAGGTAGCTCGCGAGCGTGAACGGCGCGCCCGCGAAGCCGATGAGCGGCGTGGAGCCCAGCTCTCCGGTGAGCATCCCGATGGCCTCGGTGACGTACGAGACGTCCTCGGGCGTCAGATCGCGCAGGCGCGCCAGGTCGGCGCGGCTGCGGATCGGCTCGGCGACGATCGGGCCGACGCCCGGCTTGATGTCGAGGTCGATGCCAATGGCCTTCAGGGGCACGACGATGTCGCTGAAGTAGATCGCGGCGTCCACCCGGTGGCGGCGCACCGGCTGCAGCGTGATCTCGGTGACGAGCTCGGGACGCATGCAGGACTCGAGCATCGGGATGCCCTCGCGGACCTTGAGGTACTCGGGCAGTGAGCGCCCCGCCTGACGCATGAACCAGACCGGCGTGTGCGACACCGGTTCACGCCTGCACGCCTTCAGAAAGGTGGAGTCGTACGTCTTGGTCGGCTGGCCCGTCGAGGGGGCCTCCCCGGATCGGGCGAAGCCTCGATCCAGGGGAAGGTCGTTGGCACTCACGTCCAGAATCTTCGCACGTACACCTGAAGTGGCTGCCCCGGGCCGGGTGTCCTTCCCTGCGCGAAGCCCCCGTTCCGCCTACTCTTCCCCGCATGGCTGCGGCTCAGGGACATTTTTCCGATCATTCCAACGGCGCTGAGGACACGGACAGCGCGGAGGGGAATGCCGTCCCGCGCGCGTTCCGGCTGGCGATCGAGGCGCTCCGGGCAGCGCGGTTGCGCCCGGAGATCGAGGTGGACCCGACGCGCCCGCCGCAGCGGCTCGCCCCGCATGCGTACGCCCTTGAGGCGGCGGTCGTCGATGGTGATGAGGATCTGGCGGACGGGCGTCTGGTCCTGCTGCACGATCCCGCCGGTCATGAGGCCTGGCACGGCACCTTCCGGCTGGTGACGCTGGTGCGCGCGGAACTGGAGCCTGAGATGGCGGCCGACCCGCTGCTGCCCGAGGTCTGCTGGTCGTGGCTGACGGGCGCGCTGGAGGCGCGCGGTCTTTCGTACGGGGAGCCGAGCGGCACGGTCACCCGCGCGGGGTCTCACTATTTCGGTGGACTCGCCGAGCGCCGCCCGGCGACGCAGATCGAGATCCGGGCATCATGGACGCCGCTCGAGGGCAGGGGAGGGGTTCCCGACTCGGCCGCGCACCTCGCGGCCTGGTGCGATCTGCTCTGTCAGATCGCGGGGCTGCCGCCGTTGTCGGCCGGTCCCGCGGACACGGGGACGGGTGTGGTCTCGCTTCCGCAGCGGCGGGGTCCGCAGCGTCCGTGACCGGGGACCCGGTGCGGCAACGGGGAGACTGAGCCGGGGGACGCTGTCGACGCGGGGGCGTCGATGCGGGGGGACGCCGTCGACCGCGGTCGCCTGATCGCGGCAACCTCGGCCGCCGCGCGCACGCGGGCGCGCACGCCCGTCGGAGCGCCTCGCGCGCCTCCGCCAGACAGCTCGTTCGTAGGATGATCGATCACGCGTCCTAATTGCCCCAATTGTTACTAACCAAATCGTGATCATTCTCTAAAGGCGGGCGGGTTGGCTGCCGAAGAGGTCTGTGACCCTAACTGCACGGTTCGCCCCCGGCTTTCCCCGAGCCGGCTCCGTCCCGCACCTTCCCCCCAGGAGGCCTGGTGTCCGTTCTTCTCGAGCAGCCCGCAAGCCTGGTCGCCTACCGCCCGAACAAGCCGACGGCCATGGTCGTCGTGGCCGACCCGCGCGTCCGCTCCACCGTCACCCGCCACCTGTGGGCACTCGGAGTACGTGACGTCATCGAGGCTTCGTCCATCGCGGAGGCCCGTCCCCGCGTCGGCAACCCGCGCGACATCTGCGTTGCCGACGTCCACCTGCCCGACGGTTCCGGGCTGACCCTGCTGTCCGAGACCCGAGCCGCGGGGTGGCCCAACGGCCTCGCCCTCTCCGCGGCCGACGACATCGGCGCCGTACGCAACGCACTCGCGGGCGGCGTCAAAGGCTATGTCGTCACCGGTACACGTACGAACATCGGCCACCCGACCCGTCCCGGCGCCGCCCCCATCGGCGCCGCGGCCGGCCGGATGCACCGCCGCCCCCCGGGTGCCCCGAGCCACCCGGGCGGCTACCGCGAGCTCTCCGGCCGTGAGGTCGAGGTGCTCCGTCTGGTCGCGGAGGGCCAGTCCAACAAGGCGATCGGCGTCTCCATGGGCCTGTCCGCGCTGACCGTCAAGAGCCACCTCGCCCGTATCGCACGCAAGCTCGGCACGGGCGACCGCGCCGGGATGGTGGCCGTCGCCCTGCGCACCGGCATCATCCACTGACCGCTCCCCTGCTCATTGCCGCCCGTCGACGGAACGTTCCGTCGACGGGCGCCGTCCGTTCACGGATACCCTTGACACGTGACCGACGCCCAAGAGACCGCAGCAGAGACCGCACTGCGAACCACCGGGGGCGCTCCCCCGGACGACGTCGAACCGGCGCCGATCCCTTTGTTGGAGCCCCGTGAAGGCATTCCGCCGGTGGTCGCCGACGACGACGCGCTGGCCGAAGTGATCGCCGCGTTCGCCGCCGGCAGCGGCCCCGTCGCCGTGGACGCCGAGCGCGCCTCCGGTTATCGCTACGGGCAGCGCGCCTATCTCGTACAGCTGCGCCGCGAGGGCGCGGGCAGCGCGCTCATCGATCCGGTCGGCTGCCCCGACCTGTCCGGGCTCGGCGAGGCCCTCGCCGGTACGGAGTGGATCCTGCACGCGGCCACCCAGGACCTGCCGTGCCTGCGCGAAATAGGCATGGTCCCCACCCGGCTCTTCGACACCGAGCTGGCCGGGCGGCTCGCGGGCTTTCCGCGGGTGGGGCTCGGCGCGATGGTCGAGTCCGTCCTCGGGTACGCCCTGGAGAAGGGCCACTCGGCGGTCGACTGGTCGACCCGTCCGCTTCCCGAGCCGTGGCTGCGCTATGCCGCGCTCGACGTTGAGCTGCTGATCGATCTGCGCGACGCGCTGGAGAAGGAACTGGACCGGCAGGGCAAGCTGGAGTGGGCCCGCCAGGAGTTCGAGGCGATCGCCTCGGCCCCGCCGCCTCCCCCGCGCAAGGACCCCTGGCGTCGTACGTCCGGGATGCACAAGGTGCGCCGCCGCCGTCAGATGGCGGTCGTACGCGAGCTGTGGACGGCCCGCGACAAGGTGGCGCAGCGGCGCGACGTGTCGCCGGGCAAGGTGCTGAGCGACGCCGCGATCGTCGAGGCGGCACTTGCGGTGCCGGAGAACGTGCACGCGCTGACCGCGCTGCCGGGATTCGGCCACCGGATGGGGCGGCGTCAGCTGGAGCAGTGGCAGGCGGCCGTCGACCGGGCCAGGGCACTGGCCGACGCCGAACTCCCGCAGCCCGGCCAGCCGCTCAACGGCCCCCCGCCGCCGCGTTCCTGGGCCGACAAGGACCCGGCGGCCGCGGCCCGCCTCTCGGCGGCGCGCGCGGCGGTGTCCGCGCTCGCCGAGGAGCTGGGCATGCCGCAGGAGAACCTGATCACGCCGGACACGGTGCGCCGGGTCTGCTGGGAGCCGCCGTTCGAGCCGACGATGGAGGCGGTGTCGGAGGCGCTGGCCGGGTATGGCGCACGCGCGTGGCAGATCGAACTGGTGGCACCGTTGCTGACGGACGCGCTGACGGCGACGCCGGCGTAAGGGAGGTGTGGCCGGACGCCTGCGGCGGGCTGGACAGAGCCCGCCGCAGCCAGGGGACAGAGCCCCAGGACGTGTGACGTTCACCGCTCCCGTTCCCAGGGGTGTGCAGGTTGGTTACCCGCAAGTAGCATGAACGGAGGAAGCGCGCGCTTAGCCGCGCGCCCGCAGCAGTGCCACCCCGCACCCTGGAGGAGAGCCATCGTGCCTCGTACCGTCAGGGACGTCGTCTTCGTCGACGGCGTCCGCACCCCGTTCGGCAAGGCGGGCCCGAAGGGCATTTACCACGAGACCCGTGCCGACGATCTCGTCGTGAAGGCGATCCGGGAGCTGCTGCGGCGCAACCCGGACCTCGACCCCCAGCAGATCGACGAGGTCGCCATCGCCGCGACCACGCAGATCGGTGACCAGGGTCTGACCATCGGCCGGACCGCGGGCATCCTCGCGGGTCTGCCGCAGTCGGTGCCGGGCTACTCCATCGACCGTATGTGTGCCGGCGCCCTGACCGCCGTGACCGCGGTGGCGGGCAGCGTGGCCTTCGGCGCGTACGACGTCGCCATCGCCGGTGGCGTCGAGCACATGGGCCGCCACCCCATGGGCGAGGGCGTCGACCCGAACCCCCGCTTCGTGTCGGAGAAGCTCGTCGACGAGTCCGCCCTCTTCATGGGCATGACCGCGGAGAACCTGCACGACCGCTACCCGCACATCACCAAGCAGCGCGCCGACGAGTATGCCGTGCGCTCGCAGGAGAAGGCCGCCAAGGCGTACGCCAACGGCAAGATCCAGCAGGACCTGGTGCCGATCTCCGTACGCCGGACCAACCCCGAGGCCGGCGAGACCGGCTGGGGCCTGGTCACCGCCGACGAGCCGATGCGCCCGGGCACGACCCTGGAGAGCCTGGCCGGTCTGAAGACGCCGTTCCGTGTGCACGGCCGCGTCACCGCCGGTAACGCCGCCGGTCTCAACGACGGTGCCACCGCGTCGATCATCGCCTCCGAGGACTTCGCGCGCGAGAACAACCTGCCGGTCAAGATGCGCCTGGTCTCGTACGCCTTCGCGGGCGTCGAGCCCGAGGTGATGGGCTACGGCCCGATCCCCGCGACCGAGAAGGCCCTCGCCAAGGCGGGCCTGTCGATCGAGGACATCAACCTCTTCGAGGTCAACGAGGCGTTCGCCGTCCAGGTCCTGGCGTTCCTGGACCACTACGGCATCGCGGACGACGACGCGCGCGTCAACCAGTACGGCGGCGCCATCGCGTTCGGCCACCCCCTCGCCTCCTCCGGTGTACGTCTGATGACGCAGCTGGCGCGGCAGTTCGAGGAGCAGCCGGAGGTCCGCTACGGCCTCACCACCATGTGCGTCGGCTTCGGCATGGGCGCGACGGTCATCTGGGAGAACCCGCACTTCGACGGAGGCAACAAGTGAGCGAGCGCAGCGAGCGAACAATGGGAAGGTGCAGCACGTGCGAATGCTCGACCGAGCGAAGCGAGGGAGCGGCATGAGCACCGCTGAACTCCTGAAGGGCGCGGCCGAGCTGTTCCCGGACGAGGTCGTCACGCAGGCGCACGTACGCCACCTCGACCTCCCCGCGGGCGCGGGCACGTTCGCGCTCATCACACTGGACAACGGCCTGGACCACACCAAGCCGACCACCTTCGGCCCCCAGTCGCTGGCGAACCTGAACGCCGCCATCGACCAGGTCGAGAAGGAAGCGTCCGAGGGCACGATCGTCGGCGTCGGCATCACCGGCAAGCCGTTCATCTTCGCCGTCGGCGCCGACCTCAAGGGCGTCGAGCTGCTCAAGCGGCGCGAGGACGCACTCGCCATCGGCAAGGGCGGCCACGACGTCTTCAAGCGACTGTCCGCCCTCGCGGTCCCCACGTTCGCGTACTACAACGGCGCGGCGATGGGCGGCGGTGTCGAGGTCGGTCTGCACTGCTCGTACCGCACCGTCTCGAAGGCGATCCCGGCCTTCTCGCTGCCCGAGGTCTTCCTCGGCCTCGTCCCCGGCTGGGGCGGCTGCGCGATCCTGCCGAACCTGATCGGCGCGGACCGCGCGGTCTCGGTGATCATCGAGAACTCGCTCAACCAGAACAGGCAGCTGAAGGGTGCGCAGGTCTTCGAGCTCGGCATCGCCGACGCGATCTTCGAGGGCGCGGACTTCCTGGAGCAGTCGCTGATCTGGACGGCGTCCCTCCTCAAGGGCGAGATCGCGGTCGAGCGTCCGGCCGTCGACCGTGGCGAGGCCTGGGACCAGGCCGTCGCGCGCGGCCGCTTCATCGCCGACTCCAAGGTGCACGGGGCGGCCCCGGCCGCCTACCGTGCGCTGGACATCATCGCCGCCGCGAAGAACGGCGACCTGCAGGCGGGCTTCGACGCCGAGGACGCGGCCCTCGCGGACCTGATCATGGGCGGCGAGCTGCGCAGCGGCATCTACGCCTTCAACCTGGTGCAGAAGCGCGGCAAGCGCCCGGCCGGTGCGCCGGACAAGTCGCTCGCCCGCCCGGTCACCAAGGTCGGCGTCGTCGGCGCTGGTCTGATGGCCTCGCAGCTGGCGCTGCTCTTCCTGCGCCGCCTCGAGGTGCCGGTCGTGCTGACCGACATCGACCAGGAGCGCGTCGACAAGGGTGTGGGCTACGTCCACGCCGAGATCGAGAAGCTGCTCGGCAAGGGCCGGATCAACCAGGACAAGGCCAACCGCCTCAAGGCCCTGGTCTCCGGTGTGCTGGACAAGGCCGAGGGCTTCTCCGACGCCGACTTCATCATCGAGGCCGTCTTCGAGGAGATCGGCGTCAAGCAGCAGGTGTTCGCGGAGGTCGAGGCGGTCGCCCCGGCGCACGCGATCCTCGCCACCAACACCTCCTCGCTGTCGATCACCGAGATGGCGTCGAAGCTGAACCACCCGGAGCGCGTGGTCGGCTTCCACTTCTTCAACCCGGTCGCGGTCCTCCCGCTGCTGGAGATCGTCCGCGGTGAGAAGACGGACGACGCGTCGCTCGCCACCGCCTTCGGTGTCGCGAAGAAGCTGAAGAAGACCGCCGTACTGGTCAAGGACGCCCCGGCCTTCGTGGTCAACCGCGTCCTGACCCGCTTCATGGGCGAGATCCAGAACGTCATCGACGAGGGCACCCCCGTCGAGGTCGCCGAGAAGGCCGTCGAGCCGCTGGGTCTGCCGATGTCGCCGCTGGTTCTGCTGGAGCTGGTGGGTCCGGCGATCGGACTGCACGTCTCCGAGACCCTCAACCGGGCCTTCCCGGACCGTTTCACGGTCTCCGAGAACCTGGCCGCGGTCGTCAAGGCGGGCAAGCGCGGCTTCTACGTCTACGACTCCGGCAAGCCGGAGCTGGACCCGGAGGTCGCCGCCCTCCTCAAGCAGGGCGATGTCGTCCTGACCGAGGAGGAGACCCGCGAGCGCGTGCTCAACGCGGTGGCGCAGGAGATCGGTCTGATGCTGGAGGAGGGTGTCGTGGCCGAGCCCCAGGACATCGACCTCTGCCTGATCACGGGTGCCGGCTGGCCCTTCCACCTGGGCGGCATCACGCCGTACCTCGACCGTGAGGGTGTCTCCCAGCGGGTGAACGGCAAGCCGTTCCTGGCGCCGGGCGTCGCGAGCGTCCCGGCGTAACGCGTCAAGCAGCGGGCGGCCCCGGCACCGATATCGGTGCCGGGGCCGCCTGCTGTGTGCTCAGTACCTGGTCCGGCTCAGTGCCCTGGTCGGCTCAGTGCTCGGTCCACGCCTCCATGGCCAGACCCGGCTCGTTCGTCTTCTGCCGGGTGATCCGCAGACTGCCGTCAGGGGCGAACGCGGCCAGCACCACGCGCCCGTCGGCATCGACGGCGAGCGCCGGAGCGCCCACGCACGCCTCACCTGTGCCGGTCCAGACCGCGCCCGCGGACTCGGTCTCGGTCGGGTAGGCGGCCAGGGCGGGCCGCCCGTCGGCGTCCCGGTGGGCCATGAGCGTGCAGTCGTGACCGTCCACGGAGGCCCGAAGCAGCGCGACCGGCCCTGACCCCGTGCCACCGCCCAGTGGCTCGGGCACATTGTCCTGGCGCCAGGCGTGCACCTCGGCGGACTTGTCGTCGCGCCAGAAGAAAGTGAGCCGGCCCTCGCCGGTCGGTACGGCGGACACCGAGCCGTCCTGGACCTGCGCGGGGATGTCGGCGTCCCTGGTGAACAGGGGCTTGTCGCCGTCCTGCACCCAGCGCATGATGCCGTCGCGGGCGGGCGCGAGGATCTCGGCGCGGCCCCCGGCGGCCGCGCCGGCGGCAAGTCGGCCGTGGGCTCCGCTGCCCTTGAGGTCGGCCCAGGGATTCCACGAGCCGGTGGAGGTCTGGCTGCGCCCGCACACCCCGCCGCCGGCGTTGCGTACGAAGACATGGACATTGCCCACGCCGTCCACGACCGCCGCCGGACGGCCTATCTGCCCGGCGAGCCCCAGGTCATTCGGATAGGGGGTGCCCAGCGGATGCCACTCCTTGACCGGACGGCCCGACTGGTACTGGATCGCGTGGACGACGTCCGTACGGACCTGGCCACCGCCGGCCGGGGTCTGCAGCACACCGAAGAGGTGCACATAGCCGTCCGCGCCCTGGGCGAGCGAGAGGTACGGCAGCAGGCCGTCAGCCGTGGCGACCAGCTCGGGTCCCGACCACTGGGCACCGGCCGGCCCGGTCTCGGTCCAGCGCAGCACACCGCCCCGGGTGGGTGCGTACGCCGTGAGCCGGCCGTCCTTGCCGAGCAGCAGCCAGCCGGTGGCTGTCGGACTGCCGTCCTCCGCGGCGCTGACGGGGACATGGTTCCGCGGTGGGATGGAAACCTCGCGAGTCCGGCCCGCCTCTCGCCTGGATCTTCGCGCAGGCCCCAACGCCATGGCTCACCGGCCACCTTTCCTGATGAGAACCGCACTGAGCGGCCGAGTACAACGCTCCATGAAGTCCTGCGACAATAACACCCAGCCGGGCAGGGAATTTTTGGGGATTTCTGATGCGAACACTGGTGATCGTCGATGCGGCGAATGTGATCGGTTCGGTCCCCGACGGGTGGTGGCGCGACCGCCGCGGGGCCGCCGAGCGGCTGCGGGACCGGCTGGCCGGAATCGAGGCTTCCGGGATCCCCGGGCACCCCGCTCCCGTCGAGATCGTCCTTGTCACGGAGGGGGCCGCCCGAGGCCTCGAGAGTGTGCCGGGCGTACGGGTCGAGTCCGCGCCGGGCAGCGGCGACGAGCGGATCGTGGAGCTCGTGGCAGCCCGCGAGCCGGGCCGGCCGTGTGTGGTGGTCACCGCCGACAGGGAGCTGAGACGGCGGGCGGAGGCGTACGGCGCCGAGTGCGTGGGGCCGCGGAGCGTGCCGGCGTCCTCCGCGGCGCCGCGGGACGAACGGACCTAGAGAGAGCTGTCCCCACGTCGGCCGGTCGCGCGGCAGGGCGCAGTCTCCGGCCCCGTACACCTCGTCGCAGAGAGACGCACGGGGCCGGGCGGAACGGTCCAGAAGCCGGACGCCCCCTCAGTACGTGGCCCCGGGGCCCACTTTGCCGAGACGGCTGTTCTTGCGGCCGTACAGGAAGTACACCAGGAAGCCCAGCACCATCCAGACGGCGAACCGGAACCATGTCTCGGCCGGCAGATTGAGCATCAGCCACACCGAGGCGGCCACCGAGAGGATCGGCACAAGCGGCACCCACGGGGTGCGGAAGGCACGGTGCAGATCGGGCCGGGTGCGGCGCAGGACCAGCACGCCGAGGGCGACGACGACAAAGGCGAAGAGCGTGCCGATGTTCACCAGCGTCGCGAGCTCGTTGATGCTGGTGAAGCCCGCGATGATGGCGATGATCACGCCGAGCAGGATGGTCGGCCGGTACGGCGTGCGGAAGCGTGGGTGCGTGACGGAGAAGAACCGGGGCAGCAGCCCGTCCCGGCTCATCGCGAAGAACACCCGCGTCTGGCCGAGCAGCAGGATCATGCAGACCGTGGTGAGTCCGACGGCGGCGCCGAAGCTGATGATGCCGGCGTAGAAGGGGTGCCCGACGGCCTTGAAGGCATCGGCGAGCGGGGCACTCACGGACAGCTTGCTGTAGTGCTCCATGCCGGTGACGACGATCGAGACCGCGACGTACAGCACGGTGCAGATGAGGAGTGAGCCGAGGATGCCGCGCGGCATGTCCCGCTGCGGGAGCCTGGTCTCCTCGGCGGCGGTGGCCACCACGTCGAAGCCGATGAAGGCGAAGAACACGACGGAGGCGGCGGTGAAGATACCCATGACGCCGAAGTTGGTGGGCTCGTAGCCGAACATCAGCTGGACCAGCGGGGCGTCCCAGCCCGAACCGGAAGGCTGTGGCTGGGCCTTGGGGATGAAGGGCGAGTAGTTGTCGGCGTTGATGAAGAAGAGACCCGCGATGATCACGATCATGACCACGGTGAGCTTGATCGCGACCACGACCGCCGTGACCCGGGCGGACAGCTTCATACCGAGCACCAGGATGACCGTGAGGACGATGACCAGCGCGAAGGCCAGGATGTCGAAGCCGAAGCCGGTCGCCACATCGGGCCCGGAGAGGGCTTCGGGCATGTGCCAGTCGACGTTGTCCATCAGCGAGCGGACATAGCCGGACCAGCCGACTGCCACCACGGCCGTGCCGAGGGCGAACTCCAGGACCAGGTCCCAGCCGATGATCCAGGCGACCAGTTCGCCGAGCGAGGCGTACGAGAAGGTGTACGCCGATCCGGCCACCGGGACGGTGGAGGCGAACTCCGCGTAGCAGAGCGCCGCGAGGCCGCAGGCGATGCCCGCGGCGACAAAGGCGAGGGAAGTGGCGGGACCTGCCGTCTCCTTGGCCACCTTGCCCGTGAGGACGAAGATTCCGGTGCCGATGATGACCCCGACCCCGAAGACCGTCAGGTCCAGCGCGGAGAGGGATTTCTTGAGCGCGTGCTCCGGTTCCTCGGTATCGCGGATCGACTGCTCGACCGTCTTGGTCCGGAAAAGGCCGTCTCCGGCTGGTCCCGTGTCCTGCTGCGTACTCACCGGCGTACCTCCACGCACTCGTCGTGAACGCCATGATTGAGAAACTGACGGTCCGACAGGGCGCCGTACGGGTGGATTTCACGCGAATGGGCCGGTCGGACCACCCATACAGGGTGGTGTGCTGCCCGTGGGGAGACAACCCCCGGGACTCCCGAACCGGCCCATCGGACGCCAGGGGTCAGTCGCGCGCGGGCTCCACGGCCTCGTTCTCGTACCGCCCGTCCAGCTTGGAGACCAGGCCGGTGACCTGCCGGGCGATGTCCGGGGCGGTGAGGCCGATCTCCGCCATGACCTCCGTGCGGGAGGCGTGGTCGAGGAAGCGCGGCGGGATGCCGAAATCGCGCAGCGGTACGTCGACGCCGGCGTCGCGCAGGGCCTGGGAGATCGCGGAACCGACGCCGCCGACACGGCTGTTGTCCTCGACGGTGACCACGACGCGGTGCTGCTCGGCGAGTGGCGCGAGCGCCTCGTCGACCGGCTTGACCCAGCGCGGGTCGACGACGGTGGTCGAGATGCCCTGGGCATCGAGCAGGTCGGCGATCTCCAGGCACATCGGGGCGAGCGCGCCGACGGAGACGAGCAGGACGTCGGGCCGGTCGGTGTCCGCGTTGCGCAGGACATCCATGCCGCCGACCCTGCCCAGGGCCGTCACGGCCGGTCCGACCGCGCCCTTGGAGAAGCGCACCACGGTGGGTGCGTCGTCCACCTCGACAGCCTCGCGCAGCTGGGAGCGGACCTGGTCGGCATCGCGCGGGGCGGCGATCCGCAGCCCGGGGACGACCTGCAGGATCGACATGTCCCACATGCCGTTGTGCGAGGCGCCGTCGGTGCCGGTGACGCCCGCGCGGTCCAGTACGAAGGTGACGCCGCACTGGTGCAGGGCCACATCCATCAGCACCTGGTCGAAGGCGCGGTTGAGGAAGGTGGCGTACACGGCGAAGACGGGGTGCAGTCCGCCGGTGGCGAGGCCGGCGGCGGAGACCGCGCCGTGCTGCTCGGCGATGCCGACGTCGTAGACGCGGTCCGGGAAGGCCTTGGCGAACCTGTCGAGACCGACCGGCTGCAGCATCGCGGCGGTGATCGCGACGATGTCCTTGCGCTCCTTGCCGAGCTCGACCATCTCCTCCCCGAAGACCGAGGTCCAGTCGAGGCCGGAGCTGGCGATCGGCAGGCCGGTGTCGGGGTGGATCTTGCCGACGGCGTGGAAGCGGTCCGCCTCGTCCTGGAGGGCGGGCTGGTAGCCACGGCCCTTCTCGGTGAGGCAGTGGACGATGACGGGGCCGCCGAAGCGCTTGGCACGGGCCAGGGCGGACTCCAGGGCCTCGATGTCGTGGCCGTCGATGGGGCCCACGTACTTCAGGCCGAGGTCCTCGAACATGCCCTGCGGGGCGATGAAGTCCTTCAGACCCTTCTTGGCGCCGTGCAGCGTCTCGTACAGCGGCTTCCCGACGACGGGGGTGCGCTCCAGGATGTCCTTGCCGCGGGCCAGGAAACGCTCGTAGCCGTCCGTGGTACGCAGCGTGGCGAGGTGGTTGGCGAGGCCGCCGATCGTCGGGGCGTACGAGCGCTCGTTGTCATTGACGACGATCACCAGCGGGCGGTCCTTGGCGGCCGCGATGTTGTTCAGCGCCTCCCAGGCCATGCCGCCGGTGAGCGCACCGTCGCCGATGACGGCGACGACGTGGTCGTCCTTCTTCAGCACCTCGTTGGCCTTGGCGAGGCCGTCGGCCCAGCCGAGGACGGTGGACGCATGGGAGTTCTCGATGATGTCGTGCTCGGACTCGGCACGTGCGGGGTAGCCGGAGAGGCCGCCCTTCATCTTGAGCCTGGAGAAGTCCTGGCGGCCGGTGAGCAGCTTGTGGACGTAGCTCTGGTGCCCGGTGTCGAAAAGAACCTTGTCCTTCGGCGAGTCGAAGACACGGTGCAGGGCGATGGTCAGCTCGACCACACCGAGGTTGGGACCGAGGTGGCCGCCGGTCTTGGAGACCGCGTCGACGAGGAAGGTCCGGATCTCGGCTGCCAGCCGTTCCAGCTGCTCCGGGCCGAGCCGGTCCAGATCGCGCGGTCCCGTGATGCGGGTCAGCAACGCCACCCGTGCCTCCTTGCAGTTGTGCGGTCCAGCTTGCCGGTTTGCCGAGTCTAATGTTCCGCCTGCTACGCCGGTCGGCGGGCGGTGCGATCTACATCACGATCACGCCATCGGGTGAAACACAGAGGTGCCCGACACCGCGAACGGTGCCGGGCACTCCTGCGGGGCCGCGGTCAGGCGCGGCCCGCGGTCTTCTGGGTCTTGCGGGTGATGGAGTCGATCACCACGGTCGCCAGCAGCACGCCACCGGTGATCATGTACTGGATCGGCGTGGCAATGCCCTCCAGCGCGAGCCCGTACTGGATCGAGACGATCACCATGACACCGAGCAGCGCGTTCCAGGTCCGGCCGCGTCCGCCGAAGAGGCTGGTACCGCCGATGACGGCCGCCGCGATGACGTTCATCAGCAGGTCGCCGGCGCCGGCGCTCTGGTTGGCCGCCGCGATCTTCGAGGCCCAGAACAGACCGCCGATGGCGGCGAAGGTGCCCGCGATCGCGAAGACCGAGATACGGACGGCCGTGACGTTGATACCCGCACGCCGGGAGGCCTCGACGCTGCCACCGAGCGCGAAGATCATGCGGCCGTACGTGGTGCGGCGGAGCACGAAGTCCGTGAGGACCAGCACCGCCAGGAACAGGACGAGCGCCAGCGGCAGGCCCTTGTACTGGTTGAACATGGCCGCCGCGGCGAACGCGATCACGGCGAGCACCACCGTGCGGAAGACGGTGTCGATCAGCGGCCGGGACGGGATGCCGGCCTGCGCACGGCGACGGTTGTCGAAATAGGACGACAGGAAGAAGACCGCGACCGCGACCGCGGCAAGGCCGTAGGCGGCCGCCACGTCCATGAAGTAGTACGTGGTCAGCTTGCCGACCACGCCGTCGCCGTCCAGGTTGATGGTGCCGTTCTCGCCGAGCAGCTGAAGCATGAAGCCCAGCCAGAAGAGCAGACCGGCCAGGGTGACGGCGAACGCGGGTGCGCCGATCTTGGCGAAGAAGAAGCCGTGGAGCGCGCCGATGGCCGCGCCGCTCACGATCGCGACGACCACCGCGAGCCACTCGTTCATCCCGTGGGTGACGCTCAGCACCGCGACGATCGCGCCGGAGACACCGCTGACCGAGCCGACCGACAGGTCGATCTCGCCGAGCAGCAGCACGAAGATGATGCCGACGGCCATCATGCCGGTGGCGACCATCGTCACGGCGATGTTGCTGAGGTTCTGCGCCGAGAGGAAGTTGGAGTTCAGGCTCTGGAAGATGATGCAGATGATGACCAGGCCGATGACCACGGGGATCGAGCCCAGGTCACCGGCGTGCAGCTTGCGCCTGAACTCCGAGACGTAGCCCTTCAGGCCCTGCTCGCGAACGAGCAGCCGGGGGTCGACCGCCGTGACCGCGTCGTGCGCGGCCTCCGGGTTCACGACGGGCGCGTCGGTGGGGGTGGAGGTCTTTTCGGTGTTCACTTCTGAACCTCCGTGGTGCGCGCCGCACGACGGGTCACGGCGTTGTCCGTGGCGCCGGTGATGGCGGAGATGATCTCTTCCTGCGAGGTGGACTTGACGTCGAAGACACCGTTGTTGCGGCCGAGGCGCAGCACGGCGACCTTGTCCGCGACGGCCTTGACGTCCGCCATGTTGTGGCTGATCAGAATCACGGCGTGGCCACGCTCGCGCAGC
Source organism: Streptomyces sp. CA-135486 (assembly GCF_050936555.1). Taxonomy (NCBI): domain Bacteria; kingdom Bacillati; phylum Actinomycetota; class Actinomycetes; order Kitasatosporales; family Streptomycetaceae; genus Streptomyces; species Streptomyces sp. CA-135486. Next base: position 2,230,084 of record NZ_JBNJMM010000002.1, on the reverse strand, counting down.
CGCTCGACGAGGTCGAGGACCTGGGCGGTCTGCTCGACGCCGAGGGCGGCGGTGGGCTCGTCGAGGATGACGAGCTTGGGCTCACCGAGCATGGAACGCGCGATGGCCACGGTCTGACGCTGACCGCCGGAGAGCGAGGCGATCGGAATGCGGACGCTGGGGATGCGGATCGACAGCGTGTTGAGGAGCTCCCGGGCGCGGCGCTCCATCTCCACCTCGTTGAGGATGCCGCGCTTGCGGATCTCCCGGCCGAGGTAGAGGTTGCCGACGACGTCGATGTTGTCGCAGAGCGCGAGGTCCTGGTAGACGGTCGCGATACCCAGGTTCTGGGCGTCGTGCGGCCTGTTGATCTGGACGGCGTCTCCGTCCCACTCGATGACGCCCTCATCGATGGGATGCACGCCGGCGATCGTCTTGACCAGCGTGGACTTTCCGGCGCCGTTGTCGCCCACCAGGGCGACCACTTCACCGGAGTGGACCTCAAGCTCTACGTCGGTGAGCGCCTGAACGGCACCGAATCGCTTGGAGACCCCGCGCAACGCCAGCACGGGCGTAGCGAACACGTGAACCATCTCCTTCGCCGCCTGACCGGCGGGGATCCCGCGCCGGGGGAACGGGCGCGGAGGCTGAGCAGAAGCGAACAGTTGTGGAGAAGCGTTTCTGTCCGGCGTCCCGCCTCGATAGCGGGGGCTGGAAGGGGGCGGGACGCCGGACAGGCTTCCAGGGTGCTTAAGTCCCGTGCGACCCCGAGGGCGGTAAGTCCCTCCGGGTCGGGGGAACCTACTTCAGGCCGATCGCGTCGCAGGCGGCCTTGTACTTCGGGGTGCAGATCTCGGCGACGGTGTAGACGCCGTCCTTGACGACCGTGTCCTTGATGTTGTCCTTGGTCAGCGAGACGACCGGGACCAGCACCGAAGGGATCTTCTTGGTGGTGGGGCTGTCGACGTCCGCCTGGGCGACGGAGTCGAGCTTCTCGCCCTTGGCGAGCAGAACGGCCATCTCAGCGGCTGCGGCGGCCTCAGGAGCGTACGGCTTGTAGACGCTCATGTACTGCTCACCCGCGACGATGCGCTGCACACCGGCGAGCTCGGCGTCCTGACCGGTGACCGGCGGGAGCGGGGAGACACCGGCGGCCTTCAGGGCGGTGATGATGCCGCCCGCCATGCCGTCGTTGGCGGAGTAGACACCGATGATCTTGTCCTTGCCGAGGGCCGAGATCGCGGCCTCCATGTTGGCGTTGGCGTTCTCCGGCTTCCACTCCTTGGTGTCGTACGACTTGCCGATGTTCACCTTGCCGTTGAGCTCGGCAAGCGCGCCCTTCTTGAACAGGGCGGCGTTCGGGTCGGTGATCGCGCCGTTCATCATCACGATCTGGCCGGCCTTGGCCTTGGCGCCCAGGGCCGTCAGGAGCGCCTTGCCCTGGACGTGGCCGACCTCTTCGTTGTCGAACGAGGTGTAGGCGTCGATCGGGCCCTCGGCGAGACGGTCGAAGGCGACGACGGGTATGCCCTCGTCCTTGGCCTTCTTGATGCCGCCGGCGATGGCCTTGGAGTCGACCGAGTCGACGATGAGGGCGTCCACCTTGTTGGTGATCATCGTGTCGATCTGCTGCGTCTGCAGGGTGGCGTCCTGCTTGGCGTTGGCGTAGACGACCGTTGCCTTGCCGTTGGTCAGCTCGCTGATCTTCTTCTCGATGAGCGGCTTGTCGAACTTCTCGTAGCGCGCGGTCTGGTTCTCGGGCAGGAGCAGACCGATCTTGATGTTGTCGCCCTTGGCCGCGCCGCTCTCCTTGGTCTTGTCGCCCGACTCCTTGGCGCTGCCACAGGCGGCGAGGGACACAGCCATCGTGGTGGCGGCTACAGCTACGGCGGCACGACGCATACGCGTGTTCATCTTCGAAACCTCCCTGACGAGGCCGCGTCGCTGCGGCCGAGGTGGCTGGAAGTCAACTCGGCCCCGCCGTCAGCGTCAAGGAGTAAATCCTTAACGAGATGACAACGGTGCCATTCGTTATCTAAGTGAAGACAGGCGCCCCGGCCGGGAGCGAGCTGTCCAGAAGGGTCGAATCGCCCATTTCGCTGAGTACGAGGGCCAGTGAGCCCAGCACCTCGGCACGCCCTCCGAGCGCCCCGGGAAGGACGGACAACTGGCGCGCCGCGCTGGGAATCGCGTACCGGGATACCGACTCTCGGATCGGTCCAAGAACCAATTCTCCCGCTTCGGCGAGATTTCCGCCCAGCACGACGCGACTCGGGTTGAGCAGATTGCACAGATTGGCCACGCCGCTGCCGATGTGCCGCCCGACGTCGGCGATCACCCGGCGGCAGCCGGGGTCACCCTCCCGGGCCAGCTGGACCACGCGCTCCATGGTCAGATCGGCGCCGTGACTGGACTGGAGCAGCGGCAGTACATAGCGGGCCGCCGTGAAGGTCTCCAGGCAGCCGCGGTTGCCGCAGCGGCAGACCGGGCCCGACTCGTCCAGCGTGATGTGGCCGATCTCGCCGGCGGTGCCGCCGGGGCCGCGGTAGATCTGGCCGTCTATCACCAGACCGGCACCGACACCGCTGGCGACCTTGATGTACGCGAGGTCCCGCACCCCTCGGCCGCTGCCCCAGACCAGCTCGCCCAGGGCGCCGAGATTGGCGTCGTTGTCGACGTACACAGGCACGCCGAGCCGTCCGGAAAGCTCCTCGCTGGGGTTGATGCCGGTCCAGCCCGGCAGGATCGATGTGGAGCCGAGGGTGCCCGACTCCACGTCGATGGGGCCCGGCACACCGAGGCCGACGCCGATCACCTTGTCCGGGGCGATGCCGGTCTCTGCGATCAGGCGGTTGACCAGCTGTTCCGCCCGGCCGAAGCCCTGCGCGGAGGAGGCGTCCACATCGAGCGGCTCGGACTCCTCGGCCAGCACCTGGTGGGCGAGGTTGCCGACCGCGACGCGCAGGTGGGTGTGGCCGAAGTCGACGCCGATGACGATGCCGGCGTCACCGCTGAGGGAGACGCTGCGGGCCCGGCGGCCGCCGGCGGAGGTGGGCGTCACCTCGACGGTTCCGCCGTCCTTCAATTCGCGAACAATGTTGGAGACCGTGGCCGCGGAGAGGCCGGTACTCCTCGCGATCTCCGCCTGCGTGAGCGAGCCGGCCATACGCACGGCGCGCACGACCCGCTCGAGGTTGGCCCGGTGCAGAGATGTCTGCGATCCCGGAGTCTCCATCGACTCATCCACTCCTGCCCCCGGTGGGCGGCGCGACGACCGCCCCCGGCCGGGGCCACGGTGACGAGACCCCGACGTTTCTCCAACTTGTGAACTCTAAGCTCAATGCCCGGGGCTTATCGCGTCAAGACCTTGAGCGGTGACACACGGATGAGCGGGATGGGGGCGTGGGGCCATCCGGGTGGTGAATTCAGGATGGCGCGGGCGGGCGGGAGGCGCACGGCGGGGGCGGGACGGGAGACACGGCGGGGGCACCGGCGGGCGGCGCCGGCGCGGCGCGGGGCGGCGCGGGGTGCCCGCCGGGCGGCGCGACGGCACCGGGCATCCGGCGGCCGCCGCCCCGGACAGCGCCTAAGAGTCGGCGAGCGCGGCGTTGGCCCGGGCAGTGACCAGGGCCAGCAGCCGGCCCGCGGTCTGCAGGTCCTCGGCCGGCAGGCCGCCGTAGAGCCGCTCGGTGATCTCGGCGACGGCCGCCCTGATCTGTCCGTTCAGCGTCCGGCCCGCTTCGGTGAGGCGGAGGCGGGACGCGTCACCCGGCAGGCTCTCCAGCAGCTTCGACTCGGCGAGCTCGCGGATGGTCGCCTGCACCGCCGACTCGTCGATCTTCAGTGCGCCGGTCATCCGGGCGACGAGGGCGCCGCGCTCGACGGCCTCACCGCCGTCCGCGACGGCGTTCAGCGCCACCGACTGGTTGAACGTGGTGCCGGTGGGAGCCAGGACGGTCTCCAGAAGGGCTCGCGTCGCATAGTGGGCCTGGCCTATGACCTGGCCATTGAGGGTCGGGGCTGCGGACATCGTCACTCCTTGGTCGGGAAGTCGAGTGGTACGTCGAGCAGGAGCGCCAGTTCGCGGGAGAAGACTTCGGCACGTGAACCGTGCAGCCCCCCCAGGGGCTCCATGAGCTGATCGAGCAGCCGCTGGACGATGGTGATCGCGCGACGCGTGACCTCACGCCCCTCGGGGGTGAGCGACAGCTGGACGGCGCGCGTGTCGGCGGGGTCCGGGACGCGCTCCACGAGACCGGCGGTCTCCAGGGTGCGCGCCAGCTTCGAGACGTAGAGCGGTTCGAGGCCGGTGTGGTCGGCCAGTTGACGCTGACTGGGCCGGAGCCCGAAGCGCTGCATGCCGAGCAGGGATGCGACCAGTGAGTACTGCGCGTGGGTCAGACCCAGCGGCGCGACGGCCCGGTCCACGGCGACCCGCCATTTCATCGACAGTCGCCAGACCAGGAAGCCGGGCGTGGGGCCCTCGGATGCTGTACTCATGAGAGATACAATACATAGCTACTATATCCATGGCTACTATAAATCCGCACGGAACCCCCGGCCCGTCACGGGCCGGGGGTTCCGGGGTTCCAAGGACCTACTTGAGCGTCGCCGACGTCAGACCGGCCTGAACCTGCCGCTGGAAGGAGAGATAGACCACCAGCATCGGGACCATGGCGATCGTGACCCCCGCGAACAGCACGGGCAGATCCGTCGCATATCCCTGCTGCTGCTGGAGCTGGATCAGGCCCTGCGTGAGCAGATAGCGCTCCGGATCAGCGTTGTCCTTGGGCTGCATGAGCACCATGGGGAGGATGTACTGATTCCACTGGCCCAGCGTGTTGAAAATCCCCACGCTGAGCAGTCCCGGCTTCGCCATCGGCAGCATCACCTGGAAGAACACCCGGGTGTGCGAGGCTCCGTCGATCACCGCCGCCTCGTGCACGGCCGTCGGAAGCGTGCGGAAGAAGGAGTGCATGAAGAACACGGTGAACGGCATCGAGTAGGCGACGTAGACGAGGATCAAGCCCTGATACGTGTTCAGCATCCCGAACCGCTGCACCATGAAGTAGAGCGGTACGAGTGCGAGGAACACGGGGAACATGGCCCCGCCGACGAAGAAGTAGTAGATGACCCGGTTGCCCGGGAACTCGTACCGCGCGAGGACGTACGCGGCCATGGAGCCGAGGAGCATCGTCAAGGGCACCGAGAAGACCAGCACGATCACGGTGTTGGTGAAGTAGTCGCCGATGCCCTTGTCCCAGGCTCGCCCGAAGACGTCCAGGGACCATTCGCTCGGCCAGCTGAGGGCTGATCCGCCGATCTGTGCGTCCGTCTTGAACGAGCTCAGCACGAGCCAGAGCAGCGGCAGCACGATCATCACGGCCCACAGGGCCAGGAAGCCGTGGGAGAAGACTTTGAGGGTGAGGCCCTCGGTGGAGGGGGCGCCGGGCGGGACGGACCGGTCTCCGGTGCGCTGGCGGGGCACCTTGCCCGACGACGTGGGCTCTTTGGTGGGTGTGGTCATCGCTCGTCCCCTGCTCAGAACTCGATGCGCTCGCGGCGGGTGGCACGCAGCGTGACGACGGACAGGATCAAGGTCAGCACAAGCATGACGACACCCATGGCGCAGGCGTAGCCGCTGTTGCCGAAGTAGAGGAAGTTGCGCATCAGTACGGTGGCCATGACCTCGCTGTGATGGTCGGGACCGCCTCCGAACTGCCCCGAGGTCATCGACGACACCAGCACGAACAGGTCCATGACCGTGATGCCGAGATAGACCCAGGACGTCTGCACCGAATCCCACAGCAGCGGGAGGGTGACCCGGAAGAAGGTCTGGGCCCGGCCTGCGCCGTCCAGCAGCGCCGCTTCGTATATGTCCCGGGGGATGGACTGCATGGCCGCCGAGAAGAGGACGAGATAGAAGCCGACGCCGTGCCAGACGACCACGGCCATCAGGCACCAGAGCACGAGGTCCGGCTCATTGAGCCACTCGATCGGACTCGCGGCGTCCACCAGTCCTGCGTTGACCAGGAGACCGTTGAGCAGACCGCCTTCGTCACTCCGGTACACGGCGCCGAAGAGCACCGCGAGAATCGCCAGGGACAGGACCTGGGGAAAGAAGTAGACGATTTTGTAGAGGCCGGACCCCCAAACGCCCTTGACGCCTCCGGCACCACCCCGCCCGCCGGCATTCACCATGAAGGCGAAGAAGAGGGCGAGCAGGATGGTTATCACCGGAATGAACACCAGGAACAGGATGTTGTGCCAGATCGCGCCAAGGAAGACGTCGTCGTCGAAAAGGGCGGTGTAGTTGTCGAGGCCGACGAATCCGAAGGTCTGCGACTGGCCCTTCCAGTCGGTGAACGAGTACCCGATCGTCTGCACATACGGCCAGATCACGAAGCTCAGATACAGCGCCAAGGGTGCCAGAAGAAACCCTGTGACGAACCGGTACTGCCCTTTTCGCATGGCATCCTGTCCCTGGTGTTCCGGGGTGAGCGGGGGTGAGACTGCTCAGTCGCGGCGGTTGTTCTTGCTGTTCGGGTCCTTCGCTGCCTTGTCGACCGCTGCCTGGGCCCGCTTCAGCCATTCCGCCGGCTGGATTCGCTTGGCCATGAGCTCGTTGGATGCGTTCTGGATGTCGGTGTCCATCTGGCTGTACCAGTTGGGGTACAGGTAGTTGAAGGTGTTGTCGCCCGCCGCCTTCACAGCGTCCACGGCCGACTTGGTGCCGGGGCGAAGCTGGACGTTCGGGTCCACACCGTCCTTGAGGATGGTCAGCGAGTTCGCCTTCTGGGCGAAGATCGTCGACCATTCCTTGGAAAGCATGGAGCGCAGGAACTCCTGGCCCGCGGCCTTGTTCTTCGCCTTTTCCGGGAGGATGAAGGGCTCGCCGGCTCCGGCCCGGATCGCCTCGAAGGGCAGCTTGCTACCGGGCAGCACCGGCATCGGCAGGAACTTCATGTCGAAGTCGTCCGGAGTCTGCTTGAGCTGCTCGTTCTCCAGCCACGAACCCGAGGTGATGAACACGGCCTTGTACTGGTTCCAGCGGGTCTGAGAGTCGGTGTGCGTCAGGCCGTTGGTACCGGGCATGAGATAGCCCTTCTCGACCACTTCGTAGACCGCTTCCACGGCCTTCTTGGCGACATCGCTGCCGACGAACGCCTTGGGGTCGAGATTGTCGATCGCCTTCATCGCGTCCAGACCACCGAGCTTGGCGATCATGTCCATGATGGCAACGTTGATGTAGTACGGAAACTTGCCCTGGTGGGCGAGACCGCCGATGCCCGCGCTCTTGGCCGACTTGCAGATGGCGAGGAACTCGTCCCAGGTCTTGGGCGCCGTCCAGCCCTTCTCCTTGAAGAGCTTGCCCGAGTACCACAGCCCCGAGACGGTGTAGACGTAGTTGAGCGAGACGATCTTGCCGCCCTGCAGGCCCTGTTCGGCGGTGCCCGCGATCAGGGTGTCCCTGACCTTCTTGCTCGGGTCGTCGATGGAGGGCGAGTCCAGGACCGGCGCCAGGTCGGAGAGTTGGCCGCTCTTGAAGAGCACGTCCAGCTTGATCTGCTGGGCGCCGGAGTCGTCGACGACGTCCGGCGGGTTGCCTCCGTTGAAGCGCGGCTGCAGCTTCCCGGTGATCTCCTGGGTTCCCAGGTGGGACGACTTGGTCCCCCACTTCTTGTCGAAAGCGGCTTCCCAAGCCTTGGCGTGCTCGTCTCCGTAGCCGCCCTTGAAGACGACGACGTCGACCTTGCTGCCCTTGGCCACACCGAACGGGTTGTCCTTGCTGACCTTCCCCTTGGCGGCGCCGTCGTCGTCGCGACCACCACCGGAGGCACATGCGGACAGGAAGCTCATCGTCGGAACGGTGATCAAACCGAGTGCGGCAGACCGCTTGATCAGATCACGACGGCCGAGGCCCTCATTGTCGGGGGCGGAGGTGGATCCCATGCTCAAGTCCTCGCCTTCTCCAGGACTCAGGCGGTGTACCGGTCGCCCGTCTTCTCGCCTCAGCGAAGGGCCCCGCCACCGCGGTCAGTTGCTGTGTCTTCCCGGGGGGAAACACAGTGAAGCTTGGGTCGTGCACGGTTGGCAGCGGGAACGGAACTCCTACGGCAGGCAGTCGATGCACACGCCTGCCCGTTGTCCCTGTCCCCCCTGGCCCGCTGCCTTGTGGAACAGCTATGCGGGTGCCGACAGGTATAGTCCACTTTCCGCCAGCGGAGCAAGATCGAAAGCAAGGTTGGACGGCAGTCTTTCCCGAGTTGAGACCTCGCGGATATCTGAGCCTCGCGCGCGCCCATACGATCACAGTCGTTTCCCTGAACGGCTGAATCCGGCCGCATCAACCCGTCAACACCCTTGACACCGTCTGGCACTTACCTCCCTACTGGAGCCTGCGCATCGCGCCTGACAACGTTGTCCAATCGCGCTTACCAGCGGCTTCCAACTGGAGGAAAGGCCCGGGATGCAGCCCAGACCCCGACCTCGGCAGAGACAAATCCACGCGGCGGCCCTGGTGGCGGCCGCTTCCCTTCTCGTGATGACGGCCCAGTCGGCGGCCGTTGCCCTGCCCGCGCAGTCCGCCCAATCCCCCGCGGCGGACCCGCAGTTCACCTCGTCGTTCGAGGCGGACGAAGCACAGCCGGACTGGCGCAATACCGTCGAGGTCGGCGCCGACGGCACGAAGCGCTCGTCCGGCGTCGACGGCGGCTTCGCCACCGGCATACCGGGCAATGTCACCGACAAGGTGATCGACCTGCGCGCCAGTGACGAGAACACCGGCGCCGGCGAGACCAAGGAGAACCTGGTCGATCTGCAACCGGGCACCAAATGGCTGGGGTTCCAGCCCACTGCCTGGATCGAGTTCGACACGGACACTCCGGTCAAGGTCGTCACCTATGCCCTGACCTCGGCGAACGACTACGCCTCGCGCGACCCGAAGGACTGGACCCTCAAGGGCTCGGCCGACGGCAAGGAATGGAAGGTCCTCGACACCCGGGAGGGCGAGAGCTTCGACAAGCGCTTCCAGACCAAGACGTACGACATCGCCGACAGGGCCAGCGCCACGGCGTACGCGCACTACCGGCTGGAGATCACCAAGAACAACGGCGCGGACATCACCCAGCTCGCCGATGTGCAGTTCTCCAACGGCGACACCAGCACGCCCACGCCCGACGACATGCGCAGCCTGGTCGACCGCGGCCCCAATGGCTCCCCCACCGCCAAGGCCAACGCCGGATTCACCGGTAAGCGTGCCCTGAGGTACGCCGGCACCCACAAGCCGGACGGCCGGGCCTACTCGTACAACAAGGTCTTCGACGTCAATACGGCAGTGCGTCGCGACACCGAGCTCTCCTACCGGATCTTCCCGTCTTTGCCGGAGACGGATCTCAACTACCCGGCCACGAATGTGTCGGTGGACCTGGCCTTCACGGATGGCACCTATCTGAGCGATCTGCCCGCTCTCGACTCGCACGGCGGGCTGCTGACCCCCCAGGGCCAGGGCGCCGCCAAGCGGCTCTACGCCAACCAGTGGAACCAGGTCGCGTCCAGGATCGGCACGGTCGCGGCCGGCCGGACGGTCGACCGGATCCTGGTGGCGTACGACTCCCCCAAGGGTCCGGGCAAGTTCCAGGGCTGGATCGACGACATCTCGATCGCGCCCAAGGCTCCCGAGAAGCGGCTGTCACACCTCTCGGACTACGCCTCGACCGTCCGCGGCACCAACTCCAGCGGCTCCTTCTCCCGCGGCAACACCTTCCCGGCGACCGCCGTGCCGCACGGCTTCAACTTCTGGACCCCGGTGACCAGTGCCGGGTCCAAGAGCTGGCTGTACGAGTACGCGCGTGGCAACAACACGGACAATCTGCCGACCCTGCAGGCCTTCAGCGCAAGCCATGAGCCGAGCCCGTGGATGGGCGACCGGCAGACCTTCCAGCTGATGCCGTCCGCGGCGGCCGGCACCCCGGAGACCGACCGGACCAAGCGCGCCCTGCCCTTCCGGCACGAGAAGGAGACCGCGCGTCCGCACTACTACGGGGTCACCTTCGAGAACGGCCTCAAGGCCGAGATCACCCCGGCCGACCATGCGGCGATGATGCGGTTCACCTATCCCGGTGACGACACCAGCGTCATCTTCGACAACGTCACCAAGGAAGGCGGACTCACCCTCGACCCGGCCACCAGCTCCTTCACCGGCTTCTCGGACGTCAAGAGCGGGCTGTCCACGGGTGCGACGCGGCTCTTCGTGTACGGCGTGTTCGACGCGCCGGTCACCGGGGCGGTCTCCGAAGGGGTCAGCGGCCACCTCCGCTTCGACGCGGGCAAGGACCGCACGGTCACTCTCCGCCTGGCCACCTCGCTCATCAGCGTCGACCAGGCGAAGAAGAACCTCGCCGACGAGATCCCGACGGGCACCGGTTTCGAGCGGGTGAAGCACCGGGCGCAGCACGCCTGGGACGAGCTGCTCGGCCGGGTGGAGGTCGAGGGCGCGAACCGCGACCAGCTGACCACGCTCTACTCCAGCCTGTACCGCCTGTACCTCTATCCCAACTCCGGATTCGAGAACACCGGCACCAGGGCCGACCCCAAGCACCAGTACGCGAGCCCCTTCTCGCCGATGACCGGGCCCGACACTCCGACCCGTACCGGCGCGAAGATCGTCGACGGCAAGGTGTACGTCAACAACGGCTTCTGGGACACCTACCGGACGACCTGGCCCGCGTACTCCTTCCTCACCCCCGAGAAGGCGGGCGAGCTGGTGGACGGCTTCGTCCAGCAGTACAAGGACGGCGGCTGGATCTCGCGCTGGTCCTCGCCCGGCTATGCCGACCTGATGACCGGCACGAGCTCGGACGTGGCCTTCGCCGACGCGTACGTCAAGGGCGTGGACTTCGACGCCGAGGCGGCGTACGAGGCGGCGCTGAAGAACGCGACGGTGGTGCCGCCCACCTCGGGCGTCGGCCGCAAGGGTATGGAAACCTCGCCGTTCCTCGGCTACGCCTCCACCGAGACCCATGAGGGCCTGTCCTGGTCGCTGGAGGGCTACCTCAACGACTACGGACTGGCGAAGATGGGCCAGGCCCTCTACAAGAAGACCAAGAAGGCCCGCTACCAGGAGGAGTCCGAGTACTTCCTCAACCGGGCCCGGAACTACGTCAAGCTCTTCGACTCCAAGGCCGGCTTCTTCCAGGGCCGCGATCCGAAGGGCGACTGGCGGGTCCCGTCCGACACGTACGACCCGCGGGTGTGGGGCTATGACTACACCGAGACCAATGGCTGGGGTTACGCCTTCACCGCACCCCAGGACAGCCGTGGCCTCGCCAATCTCTACGGCGGCCGCTCGGCACTCGGCGAGAAGCTCGACGCCTACTTCTCCACTCCCGAGACGGCCTCGCCCGAATTCGTCGGCTCGTACGGCAGCGTCATCCATGAGATGACGGAGGCCCGCGATGTCCGGATGGGCATGTACGGCCACTCCAACCAGGTCGCCCACCACGTCACATACATGTACAACGCGGCGTCGCAGCCCTGGAAGACCCAGGAGAAGGTGCGCGAGGTGCTCTCCCGCCTCTACACCGGCAGCGAGATCGGGCAGGGCTACCACGGCGACGAGGACAACGGCGAGCAGTCGGCCTGGTATCTCTTCTCCGCGCTCGGCTTCTACCCGCTGGTGATGGGCAGTGGCGAGTACACGATCGGGTCGCCGCTCTTCACCAAGGCCACCGTCCATCTGGACAGCGGTCGCGACCTGGTGGTCAAGGCTCCCGGGAACAGCGCGAAGAACATCTACGTCCAAGGGCTGAAGGTGAACGGCAGGGCCTGGAACTCCACTGCTCTGCCGCATCAGCTGATCGCCCGGGGCGGCACGCTGGAGTTCGCGATGGGCTCGAAGCCGTCCTCGTGGGGCACGGGCAAGAACGCCGCCCCGGTCTCCATCACCCAGGACGACAAGGCTCCCTCGCCACGCCACGATGTGATCACGACCGGTGGTCCGCTCTTCGACAACGCCTCCGCGACGGAGGCCACGTTCGAGACGGTCGAGCTGCCGGTGTCGTCGAAGACCCGGGCGGTGCAGTACACGCTCACCTCGTCGGCGCGGGCCAAGGCCCCGGCCGGCTGGGTACTGCAGGGCTCGCAGGACGGGACGGTCTGGAAGGACCTGGACAAGCGGTCCGGGCAGAGCTTCGCCTGGGACCGGCAGACGCGCGTCTTCACGGTTGCCGCGCCCGGCTCGTACGCGAAGTACCGGTTGGTGGCGACGAGTTCGGCGACGCTCGCGGAGGTGGAGCTGATCTCCTGACACCGACGTTTGCGTCACAGACCGACGCAGCCCCGCACCCGGTTTCGCCGGGTGCGGGGCTGTTTACACCTTCCGCGAAGGCTGCGGATGCCCCGGCTCCACTTCAAACCGATTGACGGGTAAAGAGATTGTGCAAAGATCTCGATGATCCAGCGGTGAACTCATGAGGTTCATCGCGCCTCATCACGCACATGGAGAAAATACGTGGCCAATCTTCCCGGCCGTAAGCGGGGGCGCGTCCTGTCGCGTCTCGCCGTCGCAGCCATAGCCGCTGCCCTGGTCGGCACGTCCGCCGGGTCCGCCGTGGCCGACACCCCGGCGCCGGCGCCGAAGAGCGCCGACATCGCCGCTTCCGTGGCCGAGCCGTCGAACGCGCCCGCCGCGGCGCAGGCCGGCACCACCCAGGTGTTCCTTCTCTGGGGTGTGGACAAGAACACCAACGCCTACCTCTACGGTCCGAACGGCAGCGGGGGCTTCGCCACCCGCAGCTTCATCGACGGGGGCTGGGACGCGGTCAAGCTCGCCGCGGCGATCGACCTCAACGCCGACGGCCAGTCCGACGGCGCCTGGACCTGGGACAACGCCGGCTACGTCGCCTTCGGCGACGACGCAGGCACCAAGTTGGTGGGCAACGGCTGGAACATCTACAACCTGGTCCTGACCCCGAGCAACCTCGGCGGCACGTCGACGGACGACGTCCTCGCCCGGGACAAGTCCGGTGTGCTCTGGCTGTACAAGGGCAACAGCAACGGCACGCTGTCCGCGCGTGTGAAGGCCGGTTCCGGCTGGAACATCTACACGCACATCACCGGCAAGGGCGACCTGTCCGGCGACGGTCGCGCGGACGTTCTCGCCAAGGACTCGTCCGGCGTGCTGTGGCTGTACAAGGGCACCGGCAACGCTGCCGCGCCCTTCTCGACCCGTACCAAGGTCGGCTCCGGCTGGAACATCTACAACAAGATCATCGCCAACGGTGACCTGAACCTGGACGGCCGCGCGGATGTCGTCGCGCGCGACGCCGCGGGCGCCCTGTGGCTGTACAAGGGCACCGGCAACGCCGCCGCCCCCTTCAGCGCCCGTACCAAGGTCGGCTCCGGCTTCAACATCTACAACAAGCTGTTCTGATCCGGTAACCGATCGGCCGGCCGAAACGGAAGGGCCGCACCCCCGTCACCGGGGGTGCGGCCCTTCCGCGGTACTGCCGTGCCTACTTGCGGATCAGGTTCCGCAGCACGTACTGCATGATGCCGCCGTTGCGGTAGTAGTCCGCCTCACCGGGGGTGTCGATGCGGACGACCGCGTCGAACTCCACACCCGTGTCGGTGGTGACCTTGACCGTACGCGGCGTGGAGCCGTCGTTGAGCTCGGTCACGCCGGAGACGGAGAAGGTCTCCTCACCGGTCAGGCCGAGAGACTCGGCGGAAGCACCCTCCGGGAACTGCAGCGGCAGGACGCCCATGCCGATGAGGTTCGAGCGGTGGATGCGCTCGTACGACTCGGCGATGGCGGCCTTGACGCCGAGCAGCGCCGTGCCCTTCGCGGCCCAGTCGCGGGACGAGCCCGAGCCGTACTCCTTGCCCGCGAGGATCACCAGCGGGATGCCGGCGGCCTGGTAGTTCTGCGAGGCGTCGTAGATGAAGGAGACCGGGCCGCCCTCGACCGTGAAGTCGCGGGTGTAGCCGCCCTCGGTGCCCGGCGCGATCTGGTTGCGCAGGCGGATGTTGGCGAAGGTGCCGCGGATCATCACCTCGTGGTTGCCTCGGCGCGAGCCGTACGAGTTGAAGTCGCGACGCTCGACGCCGTGCTCCGTGAGGTACTTGCCGGCCGGGGTGTCGGCCTTGATCGCACCGGCCGGGGAGATGTGGTCGGTGGTGACCGAGTCGCCCAGCTTGGCCAGCACGCGGGCGCCGCTGATGTCGGAGACCGGGGTGGTCTCCATCGTCATGCCCTCGAAGTAAGGGGGCTTACGGACGTAGGTGGACTGCGGGTCCCACTCGAAGGTGTTGCCGGTCGGGATCGGCAGCGCCTGCCACTGCGCGTCGCCCGCGAAGACGTCCTGGTAGGACTTGTTGAACATGTCCTCGCCGATGGCGTTGGCCACGACGTCGTTGACCTCGGCCTCGGTCGGCCAGATGTCCTCGAGGAAGACCGGCTTGCCGTCCTGGTCGGTGCCGAGCGCGTCCTTGGTGATGTCCACCTTCATGGAGCCCGCGAGGGCGTACGCGACGACCAGCGGCGGGGAGGCCAGGTAGTTCATCTTGACGTCGGGGTTGATACGGCCCTCGAAGTTGCGGTTGCCCGAGAGGACCGACGTCACGGCCAGGTCGTGCTCGTTGACTGCCTTGGAGACCTCTTCCGGCAGCGGGCCGGAGTTGCCGATGCAGGTGGTGCAGCCGTAGCCGACGAGGTTGAAGCCGACCTTGTCGAGGTAGGGGGTCAGCCCCGCCTTGTCGAAGTAGTCGGTGACGACCTTGGAGCCCGGGGCGAGCGTGGTCTTGACCCACGGCTTGCGGGTCAGGCCCTTCTCGACCGCCTTCTTGGCCACCAGCGCGGCGGCGACCATGACGTACGGGTTCGAGGTGTTGGTGCAGGAGGTGATCGCGGCGACGGTGACGGCGCCGTGGTCGATCTCGTACGTCGAACCGTCGGGGGCCGTGACCAGGGTGGGCCGGGTCGGCACACCGTTGGTGGCGGCCGGGGCGTCGGAGGCCGGGAAGGACTCCATGCCCGCCTCGTCGGCGTCGTCGACGTAGTTGCGTACGTCCTGCTTGAACTGCTCGGCGGCGTTGGCCAGGACGATGCGGTCCTGCGGGCGCTTCGGGCCGGCGATGGACGGGACGACCGTCGACAGGTCCAGTTCGAGCTTCTCGGAGAAGTCGGGCTCCGCGGCCGGGTCGAGCCAGAGGCCCTGCTCCTTGGCGTACGCCTCGACCAGCGCGAGCTGCTGCTCACTGCGGCCGGTCAGCTTCAGGTACTTGATCGTTTCGTCGTCGATCGGGAAGATCGCGGCGGTCGAGCCGAACTCCGGCGACATATTGCCGATGGTGGCGCGGTTGGCGAGCGAGGTGGCGGCGACGCCCTCACCGTAGAACTCGACGAACTTGCCGACGACGCCGTGCTTGCGCAGCATCTCGGTGATCGTGAGCACCAGGTCGGTGGCGGTGGTGCCGGGCTTGAGCTCACCGGTCAGCTTGAAGCCGACGACGCGCGGGATGAGCATCGAGACCGGCTGGCCGAGCATCGCGGCCTCGGCCTCGATGCCGCCGACGCCCCAGCCGAGCACACCGAGACCGTTGACCATGGTGGTGTGCGAGTCGGTGCCGACGAGGGTGTCGGGGTAGGCCTGGCCACCGCGGACCATGACCGTGCGGGCCAGGTGCTCGATGTTGACCTGGTGGACGATGCCGGTGCCGGGCGGGACGACCTTGAACTCGTCGAACGCGGTCTGGCCCCAGCGCAGGAACTGGTAACGCTCCTTGTTGCGGCCGTACTCCAGCTCGACGTTCTGCGCGAAGGCCTCGTTGGTGCCGAACTTGTCGGCGATGACGGAGTGGTCGATGACCAGCTCGGCCGGGGCGAGCGGGTTGATCTTCGCCGCGTCGCCACCGAGCTCCTTCACGGCCTCACGCATGGTGGCGAGGTCCACGACACAGGGAACACCGGTGAAGTCCTGCATGATCACGCGGGCGGGCGTGAACTGGATCTCCTGGCTGGGCTGCGCCTGGGAGTCCCAGCCGCCGAGCGCCCGGATGTGGTCGGCGGTGATGTTCGCACCGTCCTCGGTGCGGAGAAGGTTCTCCAGCAGAACCTTGAGGCTGTAAGGGAGGCGCGCGGAGCCCTCGACCTTGTCCAGCTTGAAGATCTCGTACGACTCGTCGCCCACGCGCAGCGTGCTGCGGGCGTCGAAGCTGTTCGCCGACACGACAGTCTCCTTCATCAATGTGCGCGTACTACCTCAATGCTGCCGCCACGGCTCCTCGCCGATCCGCTAAGGTAAGACTTAGTTAGGTAACCCTTACCGGATGGCGGCTGCGGTACGCCTTTCGGCAGATATCTCGATGTCGAGATAACTCTAGTACATGACCGCTGTCCGGTCATGCCCGGACCTCCCGTGTTCGGCGTCACGCAAGGGTTGCCATGCCATCCGCGTCGCCGCGGGAGGCGACCGAGGTGGCCGGTCGGGTCGCGCCGCCCGGGTCCGCGAATCGCCCGGCCGGCCTTCCGACAGAACTGACGCACCGTCGGACATCACCCCTCCAGGGCCTCACCCATCCGGCCCATCCCGCCAACACTGCCATCTCATATCTGAGATAGCGTTCACCCATGGCAGACGACTACCTCGTACGCATCGGCAAGCTCATCCGTGACGCCCGCCAGCACAGGGGCTGGACACAGACGCAGCTCGCGGAGGCACTCGGCACCAGTCAGAGCGCAGTGAACCGCATCGAGCGCGGCAATCAGAACATCAGTCTTGAGATGATCGCGCGCATCGGTGAGGCGCTCGACAGCGAAATCGTTTCGCTCGGCTACGCGGGCCCCATGCATCTGAGGGTGGTTGGCGGGCGCCGGCTCTCCGGCGCCATCGACGTCAAGACGAGCAAGAACGCGTGCGTGGCGCTGCTCTGCGGCTCACTGCTCAACAAGGGCCGTACGGTGCTGCGCCGGGTGGCCCGCATCGAAGAGGTCTTCCGTCTGCTGGAGGTGCTGAACTCCATCGGGGTGCGCACCCGCTGGATCAACGAGGGCCTCGACCTGGAGATCGTGCCGCCCGCGCAGCTCGACATGGACGCCATCGACGCGGAGGCCGCGCGCCGCACCCGTTCGATCATCATGTTCCTCGGTCCGCTGCTGCACCGGATGGACAGCTTCCGGCTGCCGTACGCGGGCGGCTGCGACCTGGGCACGCGGACGATCGAGCCGCACATGATCGCGCTGCGCCGGTTCGGCCTGGACATCACGGCGACGGAGGGCCTCTACCACGCGAAGGTGGAGCAGTCGACCGCGCCCGACCGCCCGATCGTGCTGACCGAACGCGGCGACACGGTGACCGAGAACGCGCTGCTGGCCGCCGCCCGGCACGACGGAGTGACCGTCATCCGCAACGCCTCGTCCAACTACATGGTCCAGGACCTGTGCTTCTTCCTGGAGGCGCTGGGGGTGAAGGTCGAGGGCGTCGGCACCACCACGCTGACCGTCCACGGCATCCCCACGATCGACGTGGACGTCGACTACTCCCCCTCCGAGGACCCGGTCGAGGCGATGAGCCTGCTCGCCGCGGCAGTGGTCACCGAGTCCGAACTCACCATCCGCCGCGTCCCGATCGAGTTCATGGAGATCGAGCTCGCGGTCCTGGAGGAAATGGGCCTCGACCACGACCGCTCCCCCGAGTACGCGGCGGACAACGGCCGCACCCGACTGGTGGACCTGACCGTGCGCCCCTCCAAGCTGGAGGCGCCGATCGACAAGATCCACCCCATGCCGTTCCCGGGTCTGAACATCGACAACGTGCCGTTCTTCGCGGCCATCGCGGCGGTCGCCCAGGGCAAGACGCTGATCCACGACTGGGTCTACGACAACCGCGCGATCTACCTGACGGACCTCAACCGCCTGGGCGGCCGGCTGCAACTGCTGGACCCCCACCGCGTCCTGGTCGAGGGCCCGACCCGGTGGCGCGCGGCGGAGATGATGTGCCCGCCGGCGCTGCGCCCCGCGGTGGTGGTCCTGCTGGCGATGATGGCGGCGGAGGGCACATCGGTGCTGCGCAATGTCTACGTGATCAACCGGGGCTACGAGGAGCTGGCGGAGCGGCTGAACTCGGTAGGGGCGCAGATCGAGATTTTCCGGGACATCTAGGAAGCGGCACGCTTGACGGAATCCAGGTGAGCGAACGCCACCACGTTCTCCTTGTAGTCCTTGGCCTTCTTGTCGTAGTCGCCGCCGCAGGTGATCAGACGAAGCTGGGAGGAGGGGGTGTCGGCGTAGACCCGCGCATCGGGGAAGTTCGTCTTGCTGAAGCTTTCGACCGAGTCGACCTTGAAGGTGGCGACGCTGCCGTCCGCGCGCGTGACGTTCACCTTGCTTCCTGGCTTGAGCGTGCCGAGCTGCAAGAACACGGCCGGGCCGGTCATGGTGTCGACATGGCCCGCGATGACCGAGGTGCCGCGCTCGCCCGGTGTCGCTCCACCCAGGAACCAGCCGACCAAGTTGTTGTTGTTGACCGGTGGTGCGTTGAGATGTCCGGTCGCGCCGATGCCCAGAGCGATGAAGGGCGCGTCGACGGCAATGTCCGGGATCGACAGCCGTGTCGGAGGCGACGGCGGCAGCGCCAGCTGAGCGGCGGCAGGCGCGGCGGCAGGTCCCGGGGTGGTGGGCGCCGACACCACAGAAGGCGCCGACTGCCCGCCCTCCGCCGAAGGGTCGAAGGTGTTGTAGATCATGAGGAAGCCCAGCCCGACCGCTGCGGCGGGCCACAGCAGGGCGCGGCCGAGGCTGCGGGAGGCGAGTGAGGTCCGGGGCGCGAGAGGACTGGAAGGCTGCTGGGCGGCCATGGGAGCGCGTCTTTCTCGTAGGGGCACCAATGGGGCGCGGGTGGGCGGCTGAACGGGCTGCGGTGCGGGGCTGCCGTGCGGGGCTTCGAGGCGCGGGCCACGGTGACGCAAAACGGCAGCGCCGCGGCCGCCGTCCTTGGGAGACGGCGGCCGCGACACTGCGCGACCAGCTAGTGGGTCGCGCCCGTCAGGCCGCGGCACCACTCGTCGTGTTGCGGCGGCGCAGCATGTACGCCCCAGCGCCCAGACCACCGAGCATCAGCGCGGAACCGGCCGCGAGACTGCTGCCGGACAGAGCCATGGCGCCACCACCGGCGTGGACACCGCCCGACGGCTTCTCGTGCTTCCAGGAGTCGTGACCACCCTTGTCGGACTTCTCGCCCTGCCCCCAGTCCTCGGCGACGGTCATGGCCAGGGCGCCACCACCGGTGTGGACACCACCCGACGGCTTCTCGTGCTTACCGTGCTCGTGGTCCCCCTTGTCCGACTTCTCGTGGTCCTCCTTGGCGGACTTGTCGTGCTCTTCCTTTTCCGCCTTGTCGGAGTCTTCCTTCTCCGCCTTGTCGGTGTCTTCCTTCTCCGACTTCTCGTAGCCACCCTTTTCCGACTTCTCGGAGTCATCCTTCTCCGACTTCTCGTAGCCACCCTTTTCCGACTTCTCGGAGTCATCCTTCTCCGACTTCTCGTAGCCACCCTTTTCCGACTTCTCGGAGTCTTCCTTCTCCGACTTCTCGTAGCCACCCTTTTCCGACTTCTCGGAGTCTTCCTCCTCGGACTTCCCGTAGCCGTCGGACTCGTCGCTCTCCTCCTCGTAGTCCTTGGTCACGGTCATGGTCAGGGCGCCACCACCGGTGTGGACACCACCCGACGGCTTCTCGTGCTTACCGTGCTCGTGGTCCCCCTTGTCCGACTTCTCGTGGTCTTCCTTGCCTGACTTCTCGTGGTCTTCCTTCTCGTAGCCACCCTTTTCCGACTTCTCGGAGTCATCCTTGCTGGACTTTTCGTAGTCGCTGCTGGATGAGCTGTCGTGCCCGTAGTCCTCGGAGATGATGGCGTTCGCAACGGGGGCGGAAGCGGCGATGACCGCGGTAACGGCGGCTGTGGCGAACAGGGTGCGAGCTGAGCGCATGGGGACGTATTCCTTTCGCCGCTACTGCGCTGGCTGACACATCGTCGGCTCATCGGATCGCAGTGGCGACGTGATCCACCGTCAGCCCGATTGCGACTTCGCACCAGCGGAGAGCGCGGCAATCGGGCGACACCGTGGGCTCTTCGAGTGGCTTGGGGGCCAATGATCACCCGTTGGGCGGCACGCCACGCCGAGCCCGGGTTTGGCTCTGCCTGACGCATTTTCAGGCAGGGGAGCCGTCAGCCGTGGTCCGGCGATGGCCGCCTGCGGATGCGAGCCGCCATCACGGCAACGTCGTCCTCCGCATGGGAGGCGTCCAGGGCGGCCAGGACCTCGTCCACCAGGTCGTCGGCCGTTCCGGAGGGGTCGGGGCGGACGCGGGCGAGGCGGGCCAGGGAGGAGTCGATGTCCTCGCCTCGGCGTTCGATCAGGCCGTCGGTGAACAGGAGGAGCGTGTCGCCGGGGCTGAGACTCCGGGAGGCGATCTCGTAGCCGCCGAGGCCCGTGCCGAGGGGTGGGCCGACCGGGACGTCGATCAGCTCCGCGCTGCCTTCGCGGCGGAATACGGCGGGGGGCAGATGGCCCGCGCTGGAGAAGGAGCAGAGGCCGCGGGCGGGGTCCACGCGGACGAGGAGGCAGGTGGCCGGGCGGCGGGCGGTGGCCTCGGAGATGGTGAGGTCGAGCCGGCTGAGCACCCGGTGGGGCGGGAGGTCGGTGGCCGCGACGCTGCGAAGGGCCGAGCGGTAGCTGTTCATGTCGACCGCGGCCTCCACGCCGTGGCCCATCACATCGCCCATCACCAGCAGCGTCCGCCCGAAGTGGAGACGTACGGTCTCGAACCAGTCCCCACCGACCAGGGTGCCCGAGCCGGAGGGCAGATAGCGGGTGGCCAACTCGAGGTTCGGGTGCGGGAGTCCTGGGTCGGTCAGCAGTGCGCGCTGCAGCTCGGCACCGGTCCGCTGCGCCTCGGCGAGGATGCGGGCGTGGTCGATGCCGACGGCGGCCCGATAGACCGCCGAGCGGGTGATGAGCAGGTCGCGTTCGGTGAAGCCGCCGTGGCTCCGTACGAGGTGTACGGCGCCCAGGACGCGGCCGTGCACCATGAGAGGAACCGCGAGCGTTCGGTCGTCCAGGAAGGGCCGGCCGCTCAGGGCGGTACGAAACGGATGGGAGGGAAGGAGGTCGCCGCGGCCGGCCACGGCGGCGCGGTGCGTCGGCTCGGGGAGCAGATCGATCGCGACGGCGTCGGCCACCGACGCGTGCAGGTAGTGCACGGCCTCCTGGCACGTGGTCTGCTCGTCGAGCGTCGTTCCGATCCAGTCCGCGGTAGAGACGGTCTCGGAGAGCAGCCCCACCAGGCCGGCCACCTCCCCGTGCATCACCAGCCGGTACCAGGTGCAACGGCTGACGGGCGTCACATGCGTACGCGGGTGCCCGTCGGCGAGGACCGCGGCCAGCAGCGCCGCCGGTCCCACGCTCAGCTCGGCCCGCGGGCCGATGGGCCGGCCCTCGAGACCCGCCCACGCCTCGCCGGAGATCCGGCAGTAGGCCGGGTCCGCGAAGAGGTACCTCGTGTCCGTACCAAGAACGGCGAGCCCCGCCGAAAGGGAGTCGGCACGCACACGATCACCTCCCGCCATGACGCACCGGTGCGCACCCGGCAGGGACGGGTCTCAGGGCTGGCCGGGAGTGACGCCGCCCTTCAGACGTTCCAGGTCCGAGGGGCGCACCTGGATCGCCAGGAGGGCGACCACCGCACCGATCACCGTGAAGATGGCGGCCACGATGAACGCGGCCGAGACTCCGGAGGTGAGGACCTCGTCGCTGAAGGGCGGTGGGAGCTGGCCGGTGCGTTCGAAGCGCAGGCGTTCCGCCGGGGTGGCCTGGGCGAGGAACTGCGGGACCTGGCCGTGGGCCTCGTTGCGGCTGGCCGTGCCGAACACCGTGACCAGGATGGACAGGCCCAGCGAACCGCCCACCTGCTGCGTGGTGTTGAGCATGGCGGACGCCGCGCCCGACTCGTGCGTGGGCACTCCGGAGACGGCCATCAGCGTCAGCGAGACGAAGTTGAAGCCCATACCGAGGCCGAAGACCAGTATCGGTCCGAGGATGCTGCCCAGATAGGTGGAGTTGATGTCGGTCAGGGTCAGCCAGGACAGGCCCGCCGCGGCCAGGATCGAGCCGGTCACCATGAAGGGTTTCGGGCCGTACCTGGGCAGGAGTTGGGAAGCGATGCCGGCGCCGACCGCGATGACAGCGCTCACCGGCAGGAAGCCGAGCCCGGCTTGCAGGGGGCTGAAGTCGAGGACGTTCTGCACAAAGAGTGTCAGGAAGAAGAACATGCCGAAGATCGCCGCGGCGAGGCTCAGCATGATTCCGTATGTGCCCGCCCGGTTACGGTCGGCGAACATGTGCAGCGGCGTGATCGGCTGGGTGGAACGCCGCTCGACCAGGATGAACGTGGAGAGCAGCACGATCGCGGCGCCGAACGACGCGAGTGTCCACGGGTCCCGCCAGCCTTCCTGCGCAGCCCGGATGAAGCCGTACACCAGCGCGACCATGCCGAGCGTCGAGGTCAGCGCGCCGGTCAGGTCGAAGTGGCCGGGATGGCGCTCGGACTCCTTGATGTGACGCGGCGTTGCCAGCACGATGAGCGCGGCGATCGGCACATTGACGAAGAACACCCAGCGCCAGTTAAGCCATTCGACGAGGACGCCGCCCGCCACCAGACCGATCGCGCCGCCGCCCGCGGAGACGGCGGCGAAGACGCCGAACGCCCGGTTGCGTGCCGGGCCTTCGGTGAAGGTGGTGGTGATCAGCGCCAGTGATGTCGGTGACGCGATGGCGCCGCCGACGCCCTGCAGGGCACGGGAGGCGAGGAGCTGGCCCTCGTTCTGTGAGAGGCCGCCGAGCAGGGAGGCGAGCGCGAACAACAGCACACCGAAGATGAAGACCCTGCGGCGTCCCAGGATGTCACCGGCGCGGCCGCCGAGCAGCAACAGGCCGCCGAAGGTGAGCGTGTAGGCGTTGACCACCCAGGACAGGCTCGTGGTGGAGAAGTCCAGCGCGCTCTGGATGTGCGGGAGCGCGATGTTCACGATGGTGATGTCGAGGACCACCATCAACTGGCACGAGGCGATGACGAGAAGCGCGATCCCGTCGCCGCTGCCCTTCTTCTTCGCGGCGGCGGTGGTGCTGGGTGTGGGTGTCGGCTGCGGGGTCCCCATGGCGCATCGTGCCCTCACACGAGGGTCAGTAGACGGTTCCGTCCACTCATCGACGGTAAACCCGGCACAGACACGCCACCAGTCGATCACGCGCCGGGCCGTTCACGCCCCCCGGCCGGTCGTCTTCGCGGTCAACCGGTCACGCCACGCAGCCGATCGACTTCGCCGGCAGCCCCTCACGCCACGCAGCCGGCTGACTGCGCGACCGCCGCCGAGGACCCGCCGCCCGGGCGCTCGGGACCCGCCGCCCGGCCATCTCGCCGCCGGCCGCTCAGGACTCGCCGCCCGCCCCCTGCGCGACAAACTCGCGCAGCGCCGTGGCCAGCGCCTCGGGCTGGTCCTCCGCGATGAGCGTGCAGCTGTCCTCAATCTCCAGCAGCCGCCCTCGCGGCAGCAGTTCGGCCAGCCGCCTGCCGTGCTCGCGCGGCATCATCCGGTCCTCCGTCGCCCACACGACCAACGCGGGCCGGTCGAACTTCCGCAGCCCCTCGACCGCCTCGAGGAGTTCGGTCCTGCGTACGCCCGCGTGGTAGCGCTTGAAGTCGGCCCTGATGGCCTTGTCGGTCAGCAGCGGACGCAGCCAGCCGTCGGTGATCTCGTCGGGTACGGGTCGTTTGGTGAGCGCGCCGAGGCCGATGGGCAGCCGGCGCAGCCCCTTCAGCGAGAGGATGCGGGCCATCAGCCCGATGCCGCCGGGCACCTTGCACACAAGCGAAATCATCTTGCCGGGGGCGCCCGGTGGGTAGTTGTCGAAGGCTTCGCAGGAGATGAGCACGAGCCGGGCGAGCCGCTCGGGATGCCGTCCTGCGACGGTCTGCGCGCGGCCGCAGTCGCTCTCGACGAGGGTCACCTCGCTCAGGTCCAGGCGGTCCAGAAACTCGGCGATCAACTCGTTGACCACGTCCGGACCGAGCGGGACGTCAGGGCGCATCGGAGTGCGGTGTGCGCCGTAGGGCAGGGTCGGGGCGATACAGCGGTGATCGCGCCCGAGGTCCGCGACCACCTTGCGCCAGACAGTGGCGTCGTGGACCAGCCCGTGCAGCAGGACGACGACCGGGCCCGGGCCGCCCGTGTCCTCGTACGCGATCGTCCCTGCGTTGAGCTCGATGTCCGGCATAGCGGCTCCCCTCGTGAAATAACAATGTTATGCCTCAAGGGATGGGGCCACCAGACCGCGGTCAAGGGAGCACGGCGGTGCCGTCCAGTTCCACCAGGGCCTCTTCGTCCCAGAGCCGTACGACACCGATCACCGCCATCGCGGGATAGTCGCGGCCCGCCAACCGCCGCCAGATACGGCCCAGTTCAGGGGCGCTGGCGCGGTAGTCGGCGACGTCGGTCGCATAGACGGTGACGCGGGCGAGGTCCTGCGGCGCTCCGCCGGCGGCCGCGAGCGCGGACAGCAGATTCGCCAGTGCCGTCTCGAACTGCTCGGACAGTGTCTCCCCGACCACCTTCCCGCCGGTGTCCAGCGCGGTCTGCCCGGCCAGGAACACCAGGCGCGATCCGGTGGCGGTGACGGCGTGCGAGAAGCCGGTGGGCGGCGAGAGCTCGGGCGGATTGTGGCGGTGCAGGCTCATGCGCTGGGCTCCTCGGCGGATGGGTGCGACGACGCGTGCGACTCCTTCGTGCACAGCTCCTTGTACAGCTCCTTGGCGATGATCGTGCGTTGGACCTCCGTTGCGCCCTCGTAGATCCGCGGGGCGCGCACCTCCCGGTACAGATGCTCCAGCAAGTGGCCGCGCCGGAGCGCACGGGCGCCGTGCAGCTGGACCGCGGCGTCCACGACGTACTGGGCGGTCTCGGTCGCCAGGAGCTTCGCCATCGCGGACCGCTTCGGCACATCGGCGGCCCCTTCGTCGTACGCGGCGGCCGCCGCGTGGACGAGCAGCCGGGCGGCCTCCGTACGGGTGGCCATCTCGGCGACCTGGTGGGCGACGGACTGGAGGTCCTTGAGCGGGCCGCCGAAGGCCGTGCGGTGGGCGGTGTGAGCGATGGCCGCATCCAGCGCCGCCTGGGCCATGCCGACGGCGAAAGCGCCGACGCTGGGGCGGAACAGGTTGAGGGTGTTCATGGCGACGCGGAAGCCGCCGTCGGTCTCGCCGAGCATATCGTCCCTGGTCACGGGGACGTCGTCGAAGCTCAGCGCGCCGATGGGATGCGGCGAGAGCATGTCCAGGGCGGTCCCGGTCAGCCCCGGCCGGTCGGCGGGGACGAGGAACGCGGTCACACCGCGCGCGCCCGCGCCCTCGGTCGTACGCGCGAAGACGCTGTAGAAGTCCGCCTCGGGGGCGTTGGAGATCCAGCACTTCTCGCCGCTCAGCCGCCAACCCTCTTGATCCGGAACGGCTTTGAGGGCGAGGGCCGCGGCGTCCGAGCCGGCGTCCGGCTCGCTGAGCGCGAAGGCTGCGACGGCGCGCCCGGCGATCACCTCGGGCAGCCAGCGCTCCCGCTGGGCGGCCGTGCCCGCCTGGACCAGCGGACAGCTGCCCAGGCCCTGGAGGGCGAGCGCGGTCTCGGCCTCCGTACAGCCGTACGCCAGCGATTCGCGCAGCAGACACAGCTCGAGCGCACCGGCCCCGAACAGGCGCCGCAGCAGGCCCAGTTCGCCGAGCGCGGCGACCAAGGGGCGGTTGACGCGGCCCGGCTCCGCCTTCTCCGCGAGCGGTCGCAGCCGCTCGTCGGCCAGGGTGCGCAGCTGCCCACACCAGGCGGTCTGTGCCGGATCGAGCGAAAATACGGGCATTCGTGCCCCCACTTCGTGCGGCCGGGGGTCCGGGGGTGCCCCCCGGGAAAGCACAGTATCGCGGAGTGTTGACTGTCGTCACCTTCACGATACGCTCGATTCGCGACCCCACCACGGCAAGGACAGGCCCTAGGGGGCGAACCATGGAGCTGTCACCCTCGGCCCACCTCGACACCTACGCGCGCGACCATCTCCCGCCCGCCGGGCAGTGGCCGGAACTTCTCTTCGAGCTGCCCGGGCTGCGCTACCCGCAGCGCCTCAACTGCGGGGCCGAGCTGCTGGACCGTACGATCGAGCGCTTCGGCGCGGACCGGCCCGTCTTCCGCACCGGAGGCGGCGAGGTCTGGACGTACAGAGAGCTGCGTGACCAGGTCGACCGCATAGCGCAGGTGCTCACCTCGGGCCTGGGCGTCGTCCCCGGAAACCGGGTCCTGCTGCGCGGGCCCACCACGCCATGGCTCGCGGCCTGCTGGCTGGCCGTGATGAAGGCGGGCGCGGTGGCGGTCACCGTCCTGGCCCAGCAGCGGGCCAAGGAGCTGGCCACGGTGTGCGAGATCGCCGCCGTCAGCCACGCCCTGTGCGACATCCGCTCGCTCGACGATCTGGCGAAGGCCGAGGTGCCGGGGCTGCGGATCACGGCGTACGGCGGCGACTCCCCCGACGATCTGGTGCAGCTGGCCGCCGCCGCTGCGCCTCAGCCGTACGAAGCGGTGCGGACAGCGGCCGACGACGTCGCGCTGATCGCGTTCACCTCGGGCACGACCGGCCGCCCCAAGGGGTGTATGCACTTCCACCGCGATGTGCTGGCCGTCGCCGACACCTTCTCCGCCCATGTGCTGCGGCCCGAGCCCGACGATGTCTTCGCGGGCAGCCCGCCGCTCGGGTTCACCTTCGGGCTCGGCGGTCTGGTGGTCTTCCCCATGCGGGCCGGGGCCTCGACCCTGCTGCTCGAACAGGCGGGCCCCAGCCAGCTGTTGTCCGCGATCGCCACGCACCGGGTGTCCGTTCTGTTCACCGCGCCGACCGCGTACCGCGTGATGCTGGGCAGCCTCCACACGCACAACATCCGCTCGCTGCGCCGCTGTGTGTCGGCCGGTGAGAATCTGTCGGCGACCACCTGGCAGGAGTGGCAGGAGCGGACCGGGCTGCGCATCATCAACGGCATCGGCGCCACCGAGCTGCTGCACATCTTCATCTCGGCGGCGGACGAGGCGATCAGACCGGGAACCACCGGGATTCCGGTGCCGGGGTGGCAGGCGCGCGTGGTGGACCGCACCGGCAACCCGGTCGCGGACGGGGAGCCGGGGCTGCTGGCCGTGCGCGGCCCGGTCGGCTGCCGCTATCTGACCGACCCCCGGCAGCTGGAGTATGTGCACGACGGCTGGAATCTCACCGGCGACACGTATGTGCGTGAACCCGATGGCTATTTCCGCTATGTCGCCCGCGCCGACGACATGATCATCTCGGCCGGCTACAACATCGCGGGCCCGGAGGTGGAGGACGCGCTGCTGCACCATCCGGACGTGGCGGAGGCCGCCGTCGTCGGCCGCCCTGACGAGTTGCGAGGACAGATCGCGGTGGCGTACGTCGTCCTGCGCGAAGGGGTCCCGGCCGGCGAGGAGACCGTCGTCGCGCTCACCGAAGCGGTCAAGCGACGGCTGACACCGTACAAATGCCCGCGCGAGATCGTCTTCCTGGACGCGCTTCCGCGCACCCCCACCGGCAAGCTGCAGCGCTTCCGCCTGCGGGCCCTAAAGTGATCACGTGGCCGAGCAGCACACTCCCCGTTCCCTGATCGTCACCCTCTACGGCGCGTACGGACGCGAACGGCCGGGTCCCCTCGCCGTGGCCGAACTCATCCGTCTGCTTGCGGTCCTGGGCGTCGACGCGCCGTCCGTGCGCTCATCGGTCTCCCGGCTCAAACGCCGGGGCCTGCTGGTGCCCGAGCGCACCGCGGACGGTGCGGCCGGATACTCCCTGTCGGCCGACGCCCGTCAGCTGCTCGACGACGGCGACCGGCGGATCTACGCCCGTCAGTCCCCGCTGCTCTCCGACGGCTGGGTGCTCGCGGTCTTCTCGGTGCCCGAGGCCGAGCGCCACAAGCGCCATCTGATGCGTTCGCGGCTGGGGCGGCTCGGCTTCGGGTCGGCGGCACCGGGGGTGTGGATCGCGCCCGCGCGGCTGTACGAGGAGACACGGCACACGTTGCGCCGGCTCCAACTCGACCCGTATGTCGAACTGTTCCGCGCCCAGCATCTCGGTTTCGCGGCGACGGCGGAGGCGGTGGCGCGCTGGTGGGACCTGGGCGCGATCGCCAAGGAGCACGAGGAGTTCCTGGATCTGCACGAGCCGGTGCTGCGGGCGTGGGAGGCGCGCGACGAGGTGCCCGCGCGGGAGGCGTACCGGGACTATCTGCCGACGCTGGACTCCTGGCGGCGGCTGCCGTACATCGATCCGGGACTGCCGCCCGAACTGCTGCCGCAGGGCTGGCCGGGCGGCCGGTCCGCGGAGGTCTTCGCGCGCCTGCACGCACGGCTGCGGGACGCGGGCGCGGCCTTCGTGCACCCGTGAACGGTGCGCCCGCGTCGTATCCGGGCATGAGCGAGACCCCGCAGGGGCGGCTCCGGTGCGCCGTCGGGCGCGGGCGGGGGACCGCCGATGACGCGGGAGCAGGCCAAGAAGCACGCCACGATGCTGGAGCGGATCGCCGCGGACGGCCGGCGTACGTACCACGGCGACCCGCATCCCGATCCATGCCGGTGCCACGAGTGCCTCAGTTCAGAGTGAGCCGGGGCCTGGGCGCGTCCGTGCGACCGGTCGGGGGTCTGCGGCTGCCTGCCCGGTACTGATCCGGCCAGCTCGCTCCCGGTCCCGCGTAGTCCTGCTCGGCCGCCGCGTGCAACGTCCAGTGCGGGTCGTACAGATGCGGCCTTGCCAGCGCGCAGAGGTCCGCGCGGCCCGCGAGCAGCAGCGAGTTGACGTCGTCCCAGGAGGAGATCGCGCCGACCGCGATGACGGGGACGGAGAGGGTGTTGCGGATCCGGTCGGCGTACGGGGTCTGGTACGAGCGGCCGTACTCCGGCTGTTCGTCCGGCACCACCTGGCCCGTGGAGACGTCGATCGCGTCTGCGCCATGGGCGGCGAAGGCGCGGGCGATCTCGACCGCCTCGTCGGCGGTGTTGCCGCCCGCTGCCCAGTCGGTGGCGGAGATGCGGACGGTCATGGGCCGGTCGTCGGGCCAGATGTCCCTGATCGTGTCGAAGACTTCGAGAGGAAAGCGCAGGCGATGGGCGAGCGGGCCGCCGTAGGCGTCGGTCCGCCGGTTGGTGAGAGGGGAGAGGAAGCCGGAGAGCAGATAGCCGTGGGCGCAGTGCAGTTCGAGGAGGTCGAAGCCGCTGTGCACGGCCCGCCGGGTCGCGGAGGCGAACTGTTCGCGGATCTCGTCGAGTCCCGCGCTGTCGAGCTCCTGCGGGACCTGATTGACGCCGGGGCGGTACGGGAGAGGTGAGGCGGCCGAGACGGCCCAGTTGCCCTCGGGAAGTGGTTCGTCGATGCCCTCCCACATGAGCTTCGTGGAGCCCTTGCGGCCGGAGTGGCCGAGCTGGACGCCAACCGCCGTGCCGGGCGACTGCTGGTGCACGAAGTCGGTGACGCGACGCCAGGCCGCGCCCTGCTGCGCGGTGTAGAGGCCGGTACAGCCGGGGGTGATGCGGCCCTCGGCGCTCACACAGACCATCTCGGTCATCACCAGGCCGGCGCCGCCGAGAGCCCGTGCGCCCAGGTGGACGAGGTGGAAGTCGCCGGGGACGCCGTCCACGGCGGAGTACATGTCCATGGGCGAGACGACGACCCGGTTGCGCAGGGTCAGTCCACGCAGCCGGAAAGGCGTGAACATCGGGGGTGTGCCGGTCGGGCAGCCGAAGTCGCGCTCGACGGAGTCGGTGAACGCCGGGTCGCGCAGCCGCAGATTGTCGTGGGTGACGCGGCGGCTGCGGGTGAGCAGGTTGAAGGCGAACTGCCGGGCCGGCTGGTCGAGACAGGTGGCGATCTCCTCGAACCAGCGCAGGCTGGCGGCGGCCGCGCGCTGCGTCGACTCGACGACCGGGCGGCGCTCGGCCTCGTACGCGGCGAGGGCCTTGTCCAGCGTCGGCTGCTCCTCGACGCAGGCGGCGAGCGCGAGGGCGTCCTCGACGGCGAGCTTGGTGCCGGAGCCGATGGAGAAGTGGGCGGTGTGGGCCGCGTCGCCGATCAGGACCGTATTGCCGTGGGACCAGCGGTCGTTGACGACGGTACGGAAGGCGATCCAGGTGGAGTTGTTGCCACGCAGCGGGCGGCCGCCGAGTGCATCGGCGAAGATCTTGGCGCAGCGGTCGGCCGACTCCTGCTCGTCGCAGACGTCGAGCCCGGCCGCGTGCCAGACCTCCTCGCGCATCTCGACGATGACGGTGCTTTCGTCGAGGGAGAAGGGGTAGCCGTGCAGCTGCATCGCGCCGTACTCGGTCTCGGCGATCTCGAAGCGGAAGGCGTCGAAGGCGAAGTCGGCGGCCAGCCAGATATAGCGGCAGCGGTGGGTGGTGATGCGCGGGGCGAAGGCGTCGGCGTGTGCCTCGCGGGTGAGGCTGTTCACTCCGTCCGCGGCGATGACCAGGTCGTACGAGGCGGCGAGCGCGGCGGCGGGCGGGGCGGGGGTGCGGAAGAGGATGCGTACGCCGAGGTCGGCGCAACGCTGGTGCAGTACGTGGAGAAGCCTGCGCCGCCCGAGCGCGGCGAAGCCGTGTCCGCCGGAGGTGAGGGTGCGGCCGCGGTGGACGATGTCGATGTCGTCCCAGCGGACGAACTGCTCCTGGAGCGCGCGGTGGATGACGGGGTCGGCGTGCTCGATCCCGCCGAGGGTCTCGTCGGAGAGGACGACGCCGAAGCCGAAGGTGTCGTCGGGGGCGTTGCGCTCCCAGACGGTGATCTCGCGGCGGGGGTCGAGCCGTTTCAGAAGTGCCGCGGCGTAGAGCCCGCCGGGTCCGCCACCGATGACGGCGACGCGGAGGGCGCGTCGGCGTGCCTCGGGCACGGCGGCCGTCGACCGGCCGGGCTCGGGGACCCGGACCCCCTGCTCGGCCGGGGAGCCGGAGGTCCGGGCCGGCTGCGGCGCGGGGGGCTTTCCCCCACCCGGCGCCTTCCCGTCACTGGGGCTCCGCCCCGGACCCTCCCCCATCGTCAGCGCCCCCGCCACTTCGGCGCGCGCTTCTCCGTGAACGCCGCGTGGAACTCCGCGTAGTCCTCGCCGTTCATCAGCAGCGCCTGTGTCGCCGCGTCCAGCTCGACCGACGCGGCCAGCGGCATGTCGAGTTCGGCCGTGAGCAGCGCCTTCGTCTGTGCGTACGCAAGGGCCGGGCCGTCCGCCAGAGTGCGGGCCAGTTCGGCTGCGCGTGCGTCCGCCCGGCCCTCCTCCGCCAGCTCGCTGAGCAGCCCGATCCTTTCGGCCTCCGGGGCGCGGACCGGTTCGCCGAGCATCAGCAACCGGGTGGCATGGCCGAGCCCGACGACTCTCGGGAGCAGATACGCCGCCCCCATGTCGCCGCCCGACAGTCCCACCTTGGTGAAGAGGAACGCGAACCGCGCCGACGGGTCCGCGACACGGAAGTCCGCGGCCAGCGCCAGAACCGCACCGGCGCCCGCCGCCACGCCGTGCACGGCCGCGATCACCGGGAACGGGCACTCGCGCAGCGCCCGTACGACCTGTCCCGTCATCCGGTTGAAGTCGAGAAGCTGGGCCGTGTCCATGGAGAGCGTCGCGCCGATGATCTCGTCGACGTCGCCGCCCGAGCAGAATCCGCGCCCTTCCCCGGCCAGCACCAGCGCCCGCACGGAACGTTCCCGCGCCAGCTCGGCCAGCAGATCGCGGAGGTCGGCGTAGGCGCCGAAGGTGAGCGCGTTGAGTTTCTCGGGCCGGGCGAGTGTGACGGTCGCGACCCCGTCGTCCCTGGTGAGCCGCAGATGGCGCCATTCCTGGGTGCCCTGCGCGGAGCCGGAAAAGGGGCTCATGGAGTGTGGCCTCCTTCAGCGGGCGGTCGGCTGCCTGCCTCTCGAAGTTATCACTCATACGTGACTTCCGTCACGAGTGCGCGATACGCAGGTTGTAGCCGACTTGTATCCGGGCAAAGGTCGCGTCCCAGCTGTGGCACAGGTCCCATCCAGGTCGGGTCTCAGCACCCCGTTTGCCCGCCGACGCTTCATAAGGTTGAAGACAGGACCACGCCCCGCGCCGTCGAACGGAACCCCGTACCTTGCTCGAAGCCTCCGGCCCCGCCTCCTGGCGCATCGCCCTGCCGCACACCACGGCCGCCGTGCCGATCGCCCGCGCCCTGATCCGAACGGCGCTGGCGGACATCGAGGTGTCCCCGGACAGCGACACGGCCGAGCTGCTCACGGCGGAGCTCGTCGCCAACGCGGTCGAGCACACCCGCACCGGGACCCCCATCAAGCTGGTGGTGGAGCTGCTGCCGACGGGCTGCCAGGTGGAGGTCCATGACGGCGACCCTGCCCTGCCGGGGAATCTGCCCCTGCCCGCGCACGGCTCCCGGCCCGGCCCCTGGCAGGAGCACGGCCGGGGTCTGCTGCTGATCCGCGCGCTGAGCTCGGCCTGCGGGCACCGCCCCACCGACAGCGGCAAGGCGGTCTGGTTCACGCTCTCGTCGCGGAGCTGACGACTGAAAGCGGGGCCCGGGCATGCGAGCCCGAACCCCACTCATCGGCGTCAGGCCTACGGATGCCGCCTCTGGGCGGGTACGTCGGCGGCCACGTCGGCAGGTACCTAGTGATCCGGTCCGGCGAGGGTGGCGACCATGATCGCCTTGATCGTGTGCATACGGTTCTCCGCCTCGTCGAAGACGACGGAGTGGTCCGACTCGAAGACCTCGTCCGTGACTTCGAGCTCGGTCAGGCCGTGCCGCTCATGGATCTCCCGGCCGACCTTGGTGCCCAGATCGTGGAAGGCCGGCAGACAGTGCAGGAACTTCACATCCGCGGTGCCTGTGGCGCGCAGCACGTCCATCGTCACCGCGTACGGGCCGAGCAGCGCTATCCGCTCGTCCCAGACCTCCTTCGGCTCCCCCATCGAGACCCACACGTCGGTGGCGACGAAGTCCGCCCCGCGCACACCCTCCTTGACGTCCTCGGTGAGCGTGACGCGGGCGCCCGACAGGTCCGCCAGCCTGCGCGCGAGCGCCACGATCGTCTCGTCCGGCCAGAGCAGTCGGGGTGCGACGATCCTTACGTCCATGCCCAGCAGCGCGCCCGTTACCAGGTAGGAGTTGCCCATGTTGTAGCGGGCGTCACCGAGATAGGCGTACGCGACCCGGTCCAACGGCTTGTCGGTGTGCTCGGTCATCGTCAGCACATCGGCGAGCATCTGGGTGGGATGCCACTCATCGGTGAGCCCGTTGTAGACGGGGACTCCGGCGTGCGTGGCCAGCTCCTCCACAACACCCTGACCGTGCCCGCGGTACTCGATGGCGTCGTACATCCGGCCGAGCACGCGAGCGGTGTCCTTCACCGACTCCTTGTGCCCTATCTGCGAGCCGAACGGATCGAGGTAGGTGGTCGACGCGCCCTGGTCGGCGGCCGCGACCTCGAAGGCGCAGCGGGTACGGGTGGAGGTCTTCTCGAAGATCAGCGCGATGTTCCTGCCCCGCAGCCGCTGCACCTCGGCACCCGCCCGCTTGGCAGCCTTCAGCTCGGCGGCCAGGTCGATCAGGCCGCGGAACTCCTCGGCGGTGAAGTCCAGCTCCTTGAGGAAGTGGCGGCCTTCGAGATGTATCGCCATGGTGGCTGCTCCTGGGTCGCGGACGCGATGACCGTGGAAGTATATACGATGCTCTGCATTGCTATACAGGCCCCCGGGGCCGCCGGTCCCCGGGACCGCTAGACGCCATCGCGCTCGATCGGACAGCTCATACAGCGAGGCCCTCCCCGGCCGCGCCCCAGTTCGCTGCCCGGGATCTCGATCACTTCGATGCCCTGTTTGCGCAGATGGGTGTTGGTGGTGACATTGCGCTCGTATGCGACGACGACCCCGGGCTCCACGGCGAGGACGTTGCAGCCGTCGTCCCACTGCTCGCGTTCCGCCGCGTGCACGTCCTGGGTGGCCGTGAGCACCCTGATCTCCTTCAGGCCCAGCGCGGCGGCGATCGCGCTGTGCATCTGCTCGGGCGGATGGTCGGAGACCCTGAGCGCCATGGGGCCTTCGGCCGGTTCGATGGTGTACGAGCGGAGCATGCCGAGCCCCCCGTACTGGGTGAAGGTGTCGCCGTCGACCATCGTCATCACGGTGTCGAGATGCATGAGAGCCCGCCGCTTGGGCATGTCCAGCGCCACGATGGTCCGGGCCGAACCGGCGGCGAACAGCCCGCGCGCCAGCATCTCCACGGCCTGCGGAGTAGTGCGCTCGCTCATCCCGATCAGCACCGCGCCATTGCCGATGACCAGGACGTCACCGCCCTCAATGGTGGAGGGGTAGTCGTCCTGCCCCTCCGACCAGTGGTGGAAATCTCCGGCCCGCGGGCCGGTGAAGTGGGGGTGGTGCTTGTAGATCGCCTCGAAGTGGACGGTCTCGCGCTGCCTGGCCGGCCAGCGCATCGCGTTGATGGACACGCCGTCGTAGATCCAGGCGGAGGTGTCACGGGTGAACAGGTGATTGGGGAGGGGGCGCAGGAGAAAGTCGTCCAGGTCCATCACGTGGAAGCGGACGGATGTCGGCTCGGTGTGACCGGCGAGGAACTCCCGCTTGGTCATCCCGCCGACCAGCGCCTCGACCAGATCCTGAGTCGGCAGCTCGTCGAACGCGGCCCGGAGGTGATCGGTGGCGAGCGGCCCGTACTCCTTCTCGGCGAAGACCCGGTCCAGGACGAGCTTTCTGGCCTCCGGGATCTCCAGCGACTCGCGCAGCAGATCGCCGAACAGGTGCACCTCGACCCCGCGGTCACGGAGCACGTCCGCGAAGCCGTCGTGCTCATGCCGGGCACGGCGCACCCACAGCACATCGTCGAAGAGCAGAGCGTCCTTGTTGCTCGGAGTGAGGCGCTTCAGCTCGAGATCTGGCCGGTGCAGTATGACCTGGCGCAGCCGCCCGGTCTCGGAGTCGACATGGAATCCCATGACCCCATACTCGCCGCGCGGAGCCCGGTTCACCCGGCGAATGGCCCACTCATCTGCCGAATCCGCCGCCGGGCGTACGGGACGACCCACAGCGGGCCCGAGCCACGGACCCCGGAACGGTCCCACCCGGCGGCACACGCCGGCCCCACCGGGGGCCGGGATCGTCCCGTCCGCGGGGCGCGTCGGGACGGCCCGTGGCGGCCAAGGTCGTCCCGCCCGGCGGCGAGCCGCGTCAGCCCGGGCGCCGGGATCGTTTGGGGCGCCCGCACGCCGGACCCGCCCGCACTCCGGACCCCGCCCGCACGCCGGGTCGGCCCGCGCGCCGGGATCGTCCAGCCTGCGGGGAGGCAGTGACAGTGCCTCCCCGCAAGCCGTGCGGCTGGGTTCACAGCCGGGGGTCGACCGGCTCCGACTCCAGTGCCAGCACCGCGAAGACGGCTTCGTGGATCCGCCACAGCGGCTCCCCCTCGGCCAGCCGGTCCAGAGCCTCGAGCCCCAGCGCGTACTCGCGCAGCGCGAGCGAGCGCTTGTGGTTCAGGAACCGGTTGCGCAGGCGCTCCAGGTTCTCCGGGCGGGTGTACTCGGGACCGTAGATGATCCGCAGGTACTCCCGGCCGCGTACCTTGATGCCGGGCTGTACGAGCCGGCCCTTCTCGTCCCGGGCGAGGGCCTGGAGCGGCTTGACGACCATGCCTTCGCCGCCCCTGCCGGTCATCTCCAGCCACCAGTCGACACCGGCCGCGACCGAGGCCTCGTCGCCGGTCTCGACGATCAGGCGGCGGGTCACCTGGAGCAGGCCCGTGGGGTCGTGCTCCACCAGCCGGTCCAGCCACGCCAGTTGCTCGTCGTGCGGCACGCAGGCGAGCGAACGCCCCTGCACGGCGAGGATCTGGAACGGAGCGAGCCGCACGCCGTCCAGCCCTTCGGTCGTCCAGCAGTAGCGCCGGTACGCCTCGGTGAACGCGGCCGCGTCACCTGCGCGTTCGCGCTGCTTGGCCAGCAGTCCGTGCACCGGGACGCCGCGCGTGACCGCTGCTTCGAGGGCCGCGGTGGCGCTCGGCAGGACCGCGCCGGACGCGGCGCCGACCGCCGCGTACTGCGAGCGCAGCAGCCCGGACGCCTTGAGCGACCAGGGCATCAGCTCGGCGTCCAGGAGCAGCCAGTCAGTGTCGAGTTCCCGCCACAGACCGGCCTCGGTGACCGCTGTACGCAGCCGGGCGAGGATCTCCTCGGTCACGGCCGGGACGTCGAAGAACGGCCGCCCGGTACGGGTGTGCAGCGCGCCGGTCGGTCCTTCGACCCCGAAGCGCTCGCGCGCCGCCGCGGCGTCACGGCAGACGAGCGCCACCGCCCGCGAGCCCATGTGCTTCTCCTCGCACACGACCTTCGCGACGCCGTCCGCCCGGTACTGCGCGAAAGCCTCGACCGGATGCTCCAGGTATCCATCCTCCTTCGAGGTCGCGGTCGGCGACATCGTCGGCGGCAGATAGGCGAGCAGCCGAGGGTCGACCGCGAAGCGGCTCATGACTTCGAGCGCCGCCGCGGCGTTCTCCTCACGCACGCCGATGCGGGCCATGTGCCGGGTCTCCACGACCCGCCGCCCCTGCACATCGGCGAGGTCCAGCGGCCGGCCCTCGCGGCCGCCGGGCGCCTCGGTGACAAGGGGTTTGGCCGGCTCGTACCAGACCTTCTCGGCCGGTACGTCGACGAGCTCGCGCTCCGGCCAGCGCAGAGCGGTCATCTTTCCGCCGAAGACCGCTCCGGTGTCCAGGCAGATGGTGTTGTTGATCCATGAGGTGTTGGGCACGGGTGTGTGGCCGTAGACCACGGCGGCCCGGCCCCGGTAGTCCTCCGCCCACGGGTAACGCACGGGCAGGCCGAACTCGTCGGTCTCGCCGGTCGTGTCGCCATACAGCGCGTGCGAGCGGACTCGCCCGGAGGTGCGCCCGTGGTACTTCTCGGGCAGACCGGCGTGGCAGACGACCAGCTTGCCCCCGTCGAGGACGTAGTGGCTGACGAGGCCGTCGATGAACTCCCGCACCTGCTCGCGGAAGGCGTCGTCCTCCTTCTCCAACTGCTCGATGGTCTCGGCGAGTCCGTGCGTGTGCTGGACGTTTCTGCCCTTGAGCCAGCGTCCGAGCTTGTTCTCGTGGTTCCCGGGCACGCACAGCGCGTTGCCGGACGCGACCATGCTCATCACCCGGCGCAGTACGCCGGGGCTGTCCGGCCCCCGGTCGACGAGGTCACCGACGAACACGGCCGTACGCCCATCGGGGTGTGCCCCATCCACATAGCCGAGCGTGGCGAGCAGGGTCTCCAGCTCGGAGCGGCAGCCATGGATGTCGCCGATGATGTCGAACGGACCCGTGAGGTGGGTCAGGTCGTTGTAGCGTCGCTCCAGGACGACCTCGGCGGCCTCGACCTCCTCCACGCTGCGCAGGATGTGCACCTTGCGGAAGCCCTCGCGCTCAAGGCCGCGCAGCGAACGGCGCAGTTCGCGGCGGTGGCGCTGGATGACATGGCGGGGCATGCCGGCCCGGTCGGGGCGTGCGGCGTTGCGCTCGGCGCACACCTCCTCCGGCAGGTCGAGGACGATCGCGATCGGCAGCACGTCGTACTGGCGGGCCAGCTGCACCAGCTGTCTGCGGCTCTCCGGCTGCACGCTGGTGGCGTCGACGACGGTCAGCCGACCGGCCGCGAGCCGCTTGCCCGCGATGTAGTGCAGTACGTCGAAGGCGTCTTTGCTCGCGCTCTGGTCGTTCTCGTCATCGGCGACGAGGCCGCGGCAGAAGTCCGAGGAGATGACCTCGGTGGGCTTGAAGTGCTTACGGGCGAACGTGGACTTGCCGGAGCCGGTGGCGCCGATGAGGACGACCAGGGACAGGTCGGTCACCGGGAGCGTGCGCCTCGTCGAGGCGGTGTTCGTCGTGGTACTCGTCATGCTGCCTTCGCCTCCTTCGCGGCCTCGGTCTTGTCGGTCCTGGTGAACACGGCCATCTGGGTCGGCGGCCCCACCTCGGGGTCGTCGGGCCCCACGGGGACGAACTCGACGCCGTAGCCGTCCCGTTCGGCGACGGCCCCCGCCCAGGCGCGGAACTCGGCGCGCGTCCACTCGAAGCGGTGGTCGCCGTGGCGCACATGCCCGGCGGGCAGCGTCTCCCAGCGGACGTTGTACTCGACGTTGGGCGTGGTGACGATCACGGTCCGCGGCCGGGCGGACCCGAACACGGCGTACTCCAACGCGGGCAGCCGCGGCAGATCGAGGTGTTCGATGACCTCGCTGAGCACGGCGGCGTCGTATCCGGCCAGCCGCTTGTCCGTATAGGTGAGTGAACCCTGCAGCAGCGTGACCCGCGCGGCCTGCCGCTCGCCCATCCGGTCCAGTTTCAGCCGGCGCCCGGCGATGGTCAGCGCGCGTACCGACACATCGACTCCGACGATCTCGGTGAAGCGCACGTCCTTGAGCAATGCCTGCACCAACTGGCCCTGACCGCAGCCCAGATCGAGCACGCG
The DNA here is from genome assembly GCF_050936555.1 of Streptomyces sp. CA-135486. Lineage (NCBI taxonomy): Bacteria > Bacillati > Actinomycetota > Actinomycetes > Kitasatosporales > Streptomycetaceae > Streptomyces > Streptomyces sp. CA-135486. The sequence goes on along the minus strand of NZ_JBNJMM010000002.1, from coordinate 2,191,488 downwards.
GCTCGCCCCGGCACCGTGCAGCGCCTGGAGAATCGCCTCCCGCCGCTGCTCGGCGAGCGGCACCGGCTTCTCCTCGGTGTCGGTTGTCTCGTCCACGGCGTTGTCCACATCCTCGACCTCGAGGTCGTCGGACTCCGCGAGCCGCACCAGCTCGAGCCGCTCCATCGCCTGCCGGGTCAGCCCCCAGCGCCGGGACAGATAGCGACTCGTGATCAGCTTCTGCTCGGGGTGCTCGGCCAGCCAGCCCTCGCCGGCCCGCAGCAGCTTGTCCACCTCGTCGGGCGCGACCCAGTAGTGCTTGGCGTCATCGAGCACCGGCAGCAGGACGTACAGCTGGCGCAGCGCGTCGGCGAGCCGCAGCTCCCCCTCCAGCACCAGCTGTACGTAACGCGAGTCGCCCCACTCGGGGAACTGCTGGTCCAGCGCCACCGGCTGCGCCTCCACCGACGTCCAGCCCAGCGGCCCGAAGAGCTTGCGGACCAGCTCGGCGCCACCGCGCGCGGGCAGCGCGGGCACCTCGATACGCAGGGGTATCGCGGCCTCGGCACGCTCGGGCCGCGCGGCGCAGACACCCCGCAGGGCGCTCTTGAAGACGGTGCTCATGGCGACGGACAGCAACGAGGACGCGGCGTACGGCCGGTCGTTGACGTACTGCGCGAGCGCCGAATCGGGCGCGCCGCCACGGCCCTTGCCCTTGCCGCGCCGCACGAGCGCCACCGGATCCACCTCCAGCAGCAGCGCGGCCGTGCAGCGCTCGGCGGACGCCTCGGGGTAGAAGACATGCGCCGTGCCGTGCGAGGTGGAGAACGCCTGCGCCTTGTCGGGGTGCTTGTGCAGCAGAAAGCCGAGGTCGGTGGCGGGACGTTCTGGAGTACCGCTCGTACTGATCGTCAGGAACATCCGACGCACCTCTTGATCTTTGCTTGCACGGGGTTGAAACGACTGTGACCTGCTAGGACGGGCTTCCGAGGCTATAGGAGGCGGTCGGAGCCAACCACTGGGTTTCGACCCCGATTCGACCCGGTCCGCATACGAAAGCCTCCAGGACGGCAATCCTGGAGGCTTGGCTTGGTGCCGATCGGAGGTCGGTCCGCCGACTCAACGGCGCAGTGAATCAGCTCGGTCGAGTTCAGATGGCGGCTCACCGGCCAAAGCCGGCGAGCCGCCGTCGCCGAGGCGAATGCCGAGCTGGGAACCCAGCTCCCGGAAGCCCAGCGCAAGCGCCAATCGGCGTCCCCGCTTTCATGCGCTCGATGCGAGCTCGTGGAAGTTGCTGCGGTGGAAGACAATCGGGGGGACATCGGGGTAGATGTCGAGCGCCTCGATCTTCAGCAGCACAATCGCGTGATCGCCTGCCACGACGACGTCGTAGATGGAGCACTCCAGCCACAGCGTGGCGCCGTGCACGAAAACCGCCCCACTTCCGGTGGCGACCCAGTCGACGGTGTCGAAGCGGTCACCGTTCTTCGATGCGAGCGAACGCGCCACCGAACGGTGCTCGCTGGCCAGCACACTCAGCCCCAGGCGACGTGCCTCGGCCAGCCGCGGCCAGGTCGAGGACGTGTTCGCCACGCAGACGGACACCAGTGCCGGATCCAGCGAGACGGAGGTGAACGAGCTGGCGGCCATCCCCTCGGGGACGCCGTCCAACATCCCGCAGAAGGCGGTCACGCCACTGGGGAAGCAGCCGAACGCCTGCCGAAGCAAGACGTCGTCGAACCGCCCGTCGGATGCGCGGATCACGGCGTCACCGCCGGGACGTACTTCCTGGCCGACTCGAGCCAGGCGGCCAGGTCCGGCGAGGTCGCGTACTCCGAGTCGATCAGGTACAGGCTCGGCGCGGGACAGCTGGCTCCGATCTCAACCAGCACCGGACGCAGGGTCAGTTCAGGCGCGAGCGCGTGTTGAAGTCCGGCCCCGAGCATGACGGGGAACGTCGGGATCCCGCCGAGCTCACCTTGCCCGAACTGGTCGAGAAACAGTTTGAGGAGACCCGTGTACGTGGCCTTGAACGTCGGTGACGCCACCACGAGCGAGTCGGCACCCAGCACCGTGGCCTTGGCCGCGGCCACCTTGGGGTCACCCCATCCGAGCAGCCCGGCCCCGAGATCCACCACGTCGACAACTGCAACCGGCGCGCTCCCGCTGAGCTCGCGAGCGATCAGCTCGGCGGCAGCTCGGGTACGCGACATCGGCTTGGGGTTGCCGACAACAACGACCGTCATGATTAGTCCTCCACAGCAGCAGACGAATGCTGACCCCCTCAGTCAAGGAGCGGCGGATTTCCCGGTCAGGTTCGCGCAGTAAACCCTCCATTGCGCCGATGCGACCCCGTCGACAGAACTGCCTGGACGGCGCAATCGCCGCGGAACGGTCGGGATCCGCCGGTGTCACGCCGCCTGTCTAGTTTCCCGTACCAAGGTCGACGGCAGCACCGGACGCCGTCGTCGCGTGGAGAGATCGGGAGGCCGGGTTGCAAGCCAAGAAGTTCCACCTGGGTTGGTTCATGAACGGCTATCGCGTGCACGGCTGGCGGGACCAGTGGATCGGCACCCACAAGTCCGAGGGAATGCTCCCGGACTTCTACGTCGACATGGCGCGCTCCTTGGAGCGCGCGTGCTTCGACTACTTCATCATCGAGGACTCGTCGTTCGTGCCCGACGCCTGGCAGGGCAAGCACGATTTCTACGTGGAGAACGCGTACGCGGTCCCCAAGTTCGACCCGTCGGTCCTGGCCTCGATCCTCACCCAGAACACCTCTCGCCTGGGGATCGTCGCGACGCTGGCGATCACGGAGTACCCCCCGTACCTGCTCGCACGGCTCGTCTCGACGATGGACCATGTCTCCCGGGGCCGGGCCGGGTGGAACATGGTCACCGCAAGCTCGGACCGTGCGGCACAGAACTACGGCCACGACGCCCAGCCTGATCACGACATCCGCTACGACATGGCCGAGGAGTTCACCGAGCTGGTCATCAAGCTCTGGGAGTCCTGGGGGCCTGGCTCAATGGTGGTGGACCAGGACGGGATCTTCGCCGACCCTGCCAAGGTGCACCCGGTCGACTTTCACGGGGAGTTCTACAAGTCGCGGGGTCCCATCAACTCGGCTCGCTCCCCGCAGGGCAGGTCTGTCATCGTCCAGGCGGGCGGATCGGAAAAGGGCCGGGCCTACGCGTCGAAGTACGCCGACTCGATCATCGCCTCGGCGACCACGGTCGAGCAGATGAAGGCGTACCGCGACGACGTCCGAGCCCGTGCCGAGGGGCACGGTCGCGACCCGGACTCGGTGAAGGTGCTGTTCCTGGTGTCACCGATCCTGGGCGAGACCCATCAGGCGGCCGTGGACCGTCGACGGCAGGCCCAGGAGGAGGCGGCAGCCAACCCGGTGACGCGCCTCGCCGGGATGGGCTACGCGACGGACATCGACTTCTCCGTCTTCGACCTGGACACCCCGATCAAGGACCTGGCGTCCCTGATGGTGACCAACGGCCACCAGAGCTCGCTGCAGCAGTTCGTCGCACACAACTGGGAACGCACTCTCCGCGAGGTCGCCGTGCAGTCGTCCACCAGCGCCGGTCAGCGCGTCGAGCTGTTGGGAACGCCGTCCGAGGTCGCCGACCAGATGGGTGACGTGATGGCCAGGGTGGGCGGCGACGGGTTCCTGATCACCCAGGACGTCCTCACGCGGCGCTCCATCAGCGAGATCTGCGACGGGCTTGTGCCCGAGCTGCAGAGGCGCGGGCTGACGCGCACCGTGTACTCCCACGAGATGTTCCGCGACAACCTGCTCGAGTTCTGACGTGACCTCGACGTCCTGGGCGGTGCCCCGATCCCCACTCGAGCGCGCGGAAATCCAACGGGCGGTGGACGCCGGATGACCACGGACGAAGCACGATCCACCCCGCACCCGGCCGATCCCGCGCCGCCGAACTCGTTGCGGGCGCTGTTCCAGGTCCCCGGCTACCGCTACCTCTGCGTGAGCTCCTTCATCTGGCACACCACGCGGTGGGGTGGCCTGTTCACCACGAGCTACCTGCTGGTCCAGCTGTCCGGTTCGCCCATCCTCAACCAGGTTGTCGGCGCGCTCATCTTCGCTCCGATGCTCGCCGGTGGCTTCGTGGCCGGGGTGATCAGCGACCGGCTGGATCGCCGCAAACTCGTCCGTCGCGTCCAACTGGTGCTGATCCCCATCGAGTTCGCGATGTTCGGGCTCGTCCAGTCCGGACGGGTCGAGATCTGGATGACCTTCCCTTTCATGTTCGCGCTGGGAATCGGCGGCTTGGTGAACATGACCGCGCAGCGTCCCCTCATCTTCGAGACCGTAGGTCCGCGTTTCGGCGGGCAGGCGATGACGATCGAGTCCACTGCACAGGCGGGGTCGGCCATGTTCGGCACCCTCGGTGGTGGTGCGCTCATCGACCACGTCGGCATGGGGGCGGGATTCGCAGGGATGGGCGTACTGCTCTGCGTCTCAGCGGCCTTGCTGTGGCTGGTCCCCAGTCCTCGCTACGCCACCCCGCGCGACCCCGATGCGCGCGTGTCGATCGCCGCGCAGGCCGCCGCCAGCATCGGGCTCGCCCGGCGCAGCAGGCGCCTGTTGGCCACTCTGGGTGTGACCGTGGCGATGAACCTGTTCATGTTCGGCTACATCCCGCTGGTACCTCTCGTGGCCGATGAGTTCTCCACCGACGCCGTGCTCGCCGGCGCCCTGGGCGCCGCTGCGGGCTGCGGCCAGATCCTCTGCGGAATCGTCCTGAGCACCCGGCCCGTCCACCGGCACGGGCTGGTCTTCGCGGTCGGCTCGATGGTTGCCCTGCTCGGCCTGTTCTGCTTCTCCACCGCGCCTCTGTTCGGACTCGCGTTCCTCGCCTTGTTCGTGGCCGGGACGGGCCAGGCCGGGTTCGGGTCCATGCAGAGTCTCCTCGCGATCGAGTCCGCACACGACACCGAACGCGGTGCCGCTCTCGGGGTGCTCAGCACGGCGATCGGCGCGCTGCCGCTCGGGATGGTGGCGATCGGCGCGGGTGCCGAACTGCTCGGCACGAGGAACGCCCTGATGCTGTCCTCCCTGGTCGGGATGGCCGCGGTGCTGACGGTCCTGCTGCGCCTGCGTGACCTGCTGTCAGCCGCCCCGGAGACTGCCCTCCGCCCCTCTTCCGGGGCCTGAGCACCCCTGGTCAGGGGCTGCCCGCCGGGACAGACGGCGTGCCCGAGCCCCCCGTTGTGACGCGCGTACCTGGCTCTTCCGGGCGCCCTCATGGCATCGGCGGCTTTCGTTACACAGACCTCATCTGTCACGAACCAGGCGCAATAGGAAAGCCACGATGACGACGCTGCAGTGTCACACACCGCCGCTTTGATCCTGCTCAAACAGCGTGGAGACCGGCCGAACGCCTCCACCCCTTCCTCACCGCACTGTCCAAACGCTCTCTGAGCCCCCGTCGTAGGAGGGTCCCCTTGTCCACCAAGACCGAAGACCAGCGCAGCCCGGAGCCGCGCATCCAGCTGAGCCGTCGCAACTTGCTCAAGGCAGGCGGCATCACGCTCGGCAGCGTCAGCCTGATGAGCCTGATCCAGGCGTGTGGCGAAGGGGCCACCGAGGACGGCGCCGGCAACCTCACCCTGCGCATGCCGTTCCTGCAGGACATGCAGGTCCCCGACCCGGACATCATGTACGAGGGCGAGGGCGTCCAGGTCATGCTCGCGTGCTACGACGGCCTCGTCACCTACAAGCCCGGTACTCCCGAGATAGTCCCGCAGCTGGCGGAATCCTGGACGGTGTCCGACGACCAGCTGACCTATACCTTCCTGCTGAAGCCGGGCGTGAAATTCCACGACGGGACACCCGCCGACGCCGAGGCCTGGGTGAAGAGCTTCAAGCGTCGGGCCGCGGTCAACCAGGGGCCGGCCTACATGGTGAAGGGGATGGAGAAGGCCGAGGCGAAGGACGCGACCACCCTCGTCATCAAGCTCAAGGAGCCCAACAACGCCTTCCTCCACTACGCCGCCTGCCCGTGGAAGATGCTGGTGACCAGCCCCACGGCGGTCGCCAAGCACGAGGCGAGCGGCGACCAGGCCCAGAAGTGGCTCAAGACCCACGACGCGGGCACCGGCCCCTACGTCATGAAGCAGTTCGTGCCGGCGAGCCACTACGTCCTGGAAAGATTCGACGGCTACTGGGGCAAACAGCCTTACTTCAAGACGATCCGGATCGAGGTCACTCCCGAGATCGCGACCCAGAAGCTCCAATTGGACCAGGGCGCGTTCGACCTGGTCAGCCATGGGTTCGCCATCGCCGACGTGCTCAGGTACAAGAAGAGCAAGGAGTACTCGGTCACGACGACCACCGGCGCATCGATGATGTCGCTCTACATGAACCCTGACGCGGGACTGTTCAGCGACAAGTCCCTGCGGCAGGCGATGATGACCGCCATCGACCGCGCCACGGCCGTCAAGACGTCCTTCCAGGGGCTCACCACGGTCCAGCAGAACTTCTGGCCGGAGAACATGTTCCCCGACGGGCTTGCGCCCTTCGCCCCGGAGGTCGACCTCGGTCCGCTGACCAAGAAGGTCGCCTCGTTGTCGGACAAGAAGGTCGACTTCGCCTGGGTGTCGTCCAACGGCGCACCGGCCCAGCAGATGGCCGAGCTCATCCAGTCCCAGCTCGCCCCGACCGGGCTGAAGATCACCATCCGGGCGATGCCCTCGGCGGAGTGGTTCGACCTGTGCAATCAGCCGGCTGCCAAGCGGCCGGACATGATCCTGGGAACGATGGGGGGTGACGCGCTGCACCTGGACACCGCGCTGCGGATCTTCCTGCGCACCGGCGCGAAGCCCCTGAACGCGTACCAGTACAGCAACCCCAAGGTGGACGCGCTCATGGACGAGGCGATCACCAAGGGCACCGAGGACAAGACCAACGACGTCTACCTCAGGATCACCAAGATCATCGCAGACGAAGCCTTGTTCGTCCCGTTGTGCCGTATCCCGCAGAACTTCGTCACCCACTCCGGCATCAGCGGCGTCGAGCTCGATTCGTACCTCCCCTACATCTTCAACTCGGCCAAGATCAAACGGGTTTGAGCCGGTAGCGGCGCCTCACTTGCACACGTACCTGGAGGTGCTGGAGCAGAACTCCCACCTCACCTCCATCTTCACCGCCGACAGGTTGAGGAAGGCATGAACGATGACCAGCACCAGCACTTATTCGGGCAGTGCCGCAGTACTCGCCGCACCACTCACCGCAACACGCGCTCGGGTGGAGGACCTCACGGTCACCTTCAGGCGTCGAGGGGTGCCCGTCCACTCGCTGCGCGGCGTTACCCTCGACATCCACCCCGGCGAGATCCTCGCCGTCGTCGGGGAGTCCGGCTCGGGCAAGAGCGTGATGAGTCTGGCCCTCCTCGGGCTGCTCGCGGGCGACCCGATGCCCGTGATCACCGGAAAGGCCGAGGTGTGCGGCGTCGACATGGTGTCCGCGTCGGACGAGGAACGGCGCCGCATGCGCAAGCTGCACCTCGGCGCGGTGTTCCAGGACCCCATGACGTCGCTCAACCCCACGATGCGCGTCGGTCGCCAGGTGGTGGAGGCGACCGGGTCCGAGGAGGAAGCGCTCCGGCTTCTCGACCTCGTCGGAATCCCGGACCCCGGGCGGCGGATGAAGGCGTTCCCCCACGAGCTGTCGGGTGGGCTCAGGCAGCGCGTGATGATCGCCATGGCGGTCGCCGGCAAGCCCGACCTGGTGATCGCAGACGAGCCCACCACGGCACTCGACGTGACGGTGCAGGCTCAGGTCCTCGCGCTCATCCGCGACCTCTGTGACGAGCTCGGCACATCCTTCGTCCTGGTCACTCATGACATTGGCGTGGCCTCCCAGGTGGCGGACCGGATCGCGGTCATGTACGGCGGTCGGGTGGCCGAGGTCGGGAAGAAGGACGAGGTCCTGCGGGCCCCGTCACACCCCTACACCGTAGGCCTGCTGAACGCCCGGCTGGATCTCGGCCTGCCGACCGGCCGGCCGATCCCGGCGCTCCCGGGTGAACCTCCGGACCCTCGGGCACATCCGCGTGGTTGCGCCTTCGCCCCCCGGTGCTCGGCGGCCACCAATGAGTGCGCCGAAACGCTGCCGGTGCTGACCCGTGCGTCCACACACTCGGGTGTCGCAGCCTGCATCGTGCCCGGAGCGACGAGGCAAGAGGCGATACTCGCCGCCGCGTCGTCGTTCCGACCCATGGCCGAGGTCGACGACGACGCTCCCGCGCTGCGGATCAACGGCATCGACAAGCGGTTCACGGTCAGGCGCGGGCTGCTCAAGAAGGACCAGCTCCACGCGCTGCGCAACGTGATCCTCGAGATCGCTCCCGGCGAGTCGATGGCCGTCGTGGGCGAGTCAGGGTCGGGGAAGTCGACGTTGCTCCGTGTCGTCGCAGGGCTGATGGCGCCCGACGGCGGGACCGTCGAGAGACTCGGGGGCCAGCCTCAAATGGTGTTCCAGGATGCCGGTGCCTCGCTCACACCCTGGCTGACGGTGGGCGAGATCGTGGGCGAGCGGCTGATCAAGCAGACCAGCAGGGCAGACCGCCGGGAGCTGGTCGACCGGGCACTGCGCCAGGTGGGGCTTCCCCCGGACGTGGCCGACATCAAGGCGGGCATGCTCTCGGGAGGTCAGCGCCAGCGGGTCGCGTTCGCCAGGGCCGTCATCGTCCCTCCGAAGCTGCTGCTGTGCGACGAGCCCACCTCCGCTCTGGACGCCTCCCTGGCCGCGTCCGTGCTCAACCTGCTTCAAGGCCTGCGGCGCGAGCTCGGGATGGCCGTCATGTTCGTCACCCATGATTTGGCCGCTGCGCGCTTCATCTCCGACCGCACCGCGGTGATGTACCTCGGACAGATCGTCGAGCTGGGGCCGACCGAGGATGTCATCACCTCCCCCAAGCACCCGTACACCAAAGCCCTGCTCGCCGCGATCCCCACCCCTGGGGCCGCGCCCGTGCGACTGCCGGGCGAGCCGGCAAGCCCCCTTTCCGTGCCGTCGGGTTGCTCGTTCCACCCGCGCTGCCGCGAGCGGATCGACAGCTGCTCCACCGAGGCGCCATTCCTCTACTCCATCGACGGCCGCGGCGGTCGGGCCGCCTCGTGTCATCTCACCATGCTCCCCGCGAACGAGGGATGACTGGGCGTGCGTCACCCCGTCGACCCGACGGGCGAACCACGGTCGCAGCGGCGCAATGCGTGGGCTATCACGGCGCCTTCGACGTGACATCGACGCCGGATGTCATGGGGTCACCACGGACCGAGGCACGCAATGGCGCGGTGCCGAACAGCCCGGCGATGGCGTTCGCCGCGGCGGAGGCAGCAGGAGAGGCAGGCAGACACACATGACGAAGATGTTCCACCTGGGTTGGTTCATGAACTTCACGCCGCCGGACTGGCAGTCCGAGGGGGCCTCGCCGGACGTGAAGGACTGGGCCGACGGCAGGTTCCACGTCGACATGGCCCGGTCGATGGAGCGGGCCTGCTTCGACTTCATGATGATCGAGGACACCGTCATGGTGGCCGACGCGTACGGCGGCACGATGGAGGGATCGCTCAAGAACGCCGTCTTCGCGCCCAAGCAGGACCCGGTCCCGCTGGCCGTTCTGGTCGCCGCCAACACGTCCAGAATGGGCGTGGTGGCGACGATGTCGACCTCGTTCTACCCGCCGTACCTGCTGGCCCGCGCCTGCTCCACCGTCGACTCCATCGCCCAGGGCCGGTTCGGCTGGAACATCGTCTCCTCCGCCGAGGACCGCGCCGCCCAGAACTTCGGACTCGAAGGACTTCCCGAGCACGACGAGCGCTACAACGTCGCCGAAGAGTACTTCGACGTCGTCAACCAGCTCTGGGACTCCTGGGAACCCGACGCGGTCGTCATGGACCGCAAGACCCACACCTACGCCGACCACCGCAAGGTCCGCACCATCGACTTCGACGGCAAGTACTTCAAGTCCCGCGGCCCCCTCAACACCGTGCCCTCACCCCAACACCGCCCCGCATTCCTCCAAGCAGGAGCCTCCCCCCGCGGCCGTGCCTTCGCCGCCGGAGCCGCCGACGCGATCATCGCGGTCGGCACCGGCATCAAAGGCATGAAGGAATACCGCGACGACATCCGCGCCCGCGCCGAAGCAGCCGGCCGCAACCCCGACGAGATCAAACTCCTCTTCGTCGTCTCCCCCACCATCGCCACCACCGAAGCCGAAGCGATCGCCGCTCATCAACGCTTCGGCGAGTCGGACCGGTTCGTGGAGAAGGCACTCGTGGGCATCTCGTCCAACACCGAGATCGACTTCAAGCAGTTCGACCTGGACGAGCCGCTCCCCGAAGGCCTGACCACCAACGGCGAACGCGGATCCCTCCAGCACTTCATGCGGGGCGACGGCACCCCCGGCCCCAAGACCCTGCGTCAGCTCGCGATCGCAGCGAGCTCGTTCGGCCTGGAGTTCATTGGGACTCCGGGACAGGTCGCCGACCAGATGCAAACCGTGATGGAGCAGGTCGGCGGCGACGGCTTCCTCATCCACCGCAGGGGACTGACGCGCCGGTACATCACCGAGATCTGCGACGGCCTCGTCCCCGAGCTCCAACGACGTGGGCTGACCCGCACCGAGTACACCAAGGCCACCCTGCGCGACACGCTCCGCGAGTTCTGAACCCACTGCAGACATCGCGGCACTTCCGAGAGAACACCGCGCCACGACCGAGTAGGAGACATCATGCCGAAGAAGTTCCACATGGGTTGGTTCATGAACTTCATCCCGCCGGAGTGGGACGGCGAGTGGGCCTCGCCGGACGTGAAGGACTGGGCCAACGGCAGGTTCTACGTCGACATGGCCCGGTCGATGGAGCGGGCCTGCTTCGACCTGATCATGATCGAGGACACCGTCATGGTGGCCGACGCGTACGGCGGCACCATGGAAGGGGCGTTGAAGCACTCGGCGTTCGCGCCCAAGCAGGACCCGGTCCCGCTGGCCGTTCTGGTCGCCGCCAACACGTCCAGAATGGGCGTGGTGGCGACGATGTCGACCTCGTTCTACCCGCCGTACCTGCTGGCCCGCGCCTGCTCCACCGTCGACTCCATCGCCCAGGGCCGGTTCGGCTGGAACATCGTCTCCTCCGCCGAGGACCGCGCCGCCCAGAACTTCGGACTCGAAGGACTTCCCGAGCACGACGAGCGCTACAACGTCGCCGAAGAGTACTTCGACGTCGTCAACCAGCTCTGGGACTCCTGGGAACCCGACGCGGTCGTCATGGACCGCAAGACCCACACCTACGCCGACCACCGCAAGGTCCGCACCATCGACTTCGACGGCAAGTACTTCAAGTCCCGCGGCCCCCTCAACACCGTGCCCTCACCCCAACACCGCCCCGCATTCCTCCAAGCAGGAGCCTCCCCCCGCGGCCGTGCCTTCGCCGCCGGAGCCGCCGACGCGATCATCGCGGTCGGCACCGGCATCAAAGGCATGAAGGAATACCGCGACGACATCCGCGCCCGCGCCGAAGCAGCCGGCCGCAACCCCGACGAGATCAAACTCCTCTTCGTCGTCTCCCCCACCATCGCCACCACCGAAGCCGAAGCCCGCGCCGAGGTCGAACGGGTTCTCAACCACCCGTCGTACATCGAGAAGTCACTGGTGAGCATCTCGTCCAACACCGAGATCGACTTCAAGCAGTTCGACCTGGACGAGCCGCTCCCCGAGGGCCTGACCACCAACGGCGAACGCGGATCCCTGGAGTACTTCATGCGGGGCGACGGGACCCCCGGCCCCAAGACCCTGCGCGAGTTGGTGCTGCACCGCGCCAAGCGGGGTCTGGAGCTGGTGGGCACTCCGGAGCAGGTCGCCAAGAAGATGGGCGAGGCGATGGAGGAGGTCGGCGGCGACGGTTTCCTGATCAGCAAGCCCGGCTGGGACCTGTCCCGCAACTACATCAACGCCATCTGTGACGGCCTGATGCCCGCGCTGCAGCGCCTCGGGTACACGCGCACCGAGTACACCAAGTCCACCCTGCGCGAGACCCTCCGTGAGTTCTGATCGAGGCGGGCGTTGACCGCGCCACACACGTCCCACGGCCGGCGTTGATCGTGCCGGCGTACGCGGCCGACAGCGCGCTTGCCCGGTTCCGGGAGTCGGCCGGGCATTCGCTGACGATGATCCTGGTCGGGTTCGTCATGGCCATGACCGCGCCGATCGAGCTGCTCTACGCGATCAAGCTGGGTCTCAGCCCGATCCTCGTCACCGTCTTCATCGTGAGCTCTGCGGCCGGGCTGATCCTGGTCGACGTCCTGGGAACCCGGGTCGTCACCCGGATCGACGCTCGCTCAACGGCCGTGGTCGGGATGGTGCTCTTCGCGGTCAGCGAGGCCTGTTACGGGCTGGCTGACCGCGCGCCGGAGCTGATCGCCGCCCGGGTCGTCCAGGGCACAGCCAGCGCGGTGGTCGCCGGCGCGGCGCTGCAGGTGACGGTGCGGATGCGCGCTCGCCCGCACCGCGCTCTCGGCTCGAACGCGAGCCTGCAGATGCTCGGCGGCTCCGTCGGCGCCCCGGTCGGCGGCATCTTGGCCACACGGCTCGCGGGGATCGATGGTTACCGGCTCGCCTTCGCGGTCTGCTGCGGAGCGGGCCTGGCGGCGGGCGCGCTGGTGGTCCTGCTGCTACCGCGCCTGCCGGCCTCGGACGAGCTCGGCCGACCCCGTATCGGTCTGCCCCGACTCGGGGTCCGCCGAGCAGTCCGCGTCGCGCTCGCGCTGGGGCTCTTCGGCAACTACCTGCGCAGTGGGATCGAAAACACCGCCTTCCCGCTGATCGGGGACGCAGCGGGTCTCACCGCCGCCGGCATCGGAAGCTCCCTGGGCGTGCTTTCCATGGTGGAGATCGTGGTCCTCGGCACCTCGGGCACACTGTTCGAGAAGGTCCCCCCTGCTCGAGCGCTGGTGTGGGCGTTCGGGCTCGGTGTGATCGCCCTGGGCGCGCTTCTGGCCGCCCATTCGCTCAGTGGTTTCCTCGCCGCGGCTGTGCTGTTCGGGCTTGTCGACGGAGTCGCTCTGGCAGCACCACCGGTGCTGGTCGTCGCCACCAGCCCGGACCCGTCGATCGCCGTGGCCACCTACCGGATCGCCTGCGGGGTGGGCTCGTTCAGCGGCTCGGGCAGCGTCAGCATGCTCTTCGGGGTGCTGGGGGCGACGGGGTGCGTCGTCGGCGGAGGGCTCGTCCTGCTGTGCGCGGCGGTGCTGGCCGGGTCGAGTCCCCTGCGTGAAACGCGCGCGATACGCGCGCAATGAACCAGCAACGTGATTGCACTGTCAACGCCACCACCGAGAGGTGCACTTGTTTCCGATGGATCCCATCAGGAGCCCGTGACCGCAGGGTCGAGGACGAGCAGGATGAGGAGGAGTCATGGCCATAGCTGAGCCCTACGTCGCCAAAGATCTGGTCCCGGTCGGGAACAGGTTCGGTCAAGGCCTCAGACAGTATTTCCACGGCACGCCGGTGGCCGGCTGGGTCGCCTTCGCCGCGCTGGCGGCGATGTTCTTCATCGCGATCTTCGCGGAAGCCATCGCGCCCTATGACCCCCTGGTTCCGGCCGGGGCACCGATGTCCGCGCCCGGATCCGGCTATCTTCTCGGGACCGACACGGTGGGACGTGACGTGCTCAGTCGCGTGCTCGTCGGCATGTCCACGAGCTGGTGGGGCGCCCTCGCGGTCGTCGCCTCCGGTGTCGTCTTCGGTGGGTTGGTCGGTCTCGTCGCCGGGGCTGTCGGCGGTATCGTCGACAACATCCTGATGCGGATCACCGACGTGTTCCTGGCGCTGCCCGGGCCGATCCTGGCGGTCGCGGTGGTCGCGGCCCTCGGCCCGTCCTACTTCCACACCCTCGTCGGCATCTCGATCGTGTGGTGGCCGTTGTACACGCGCATCGTCCGCGCCGAGGTACGCAAGCTGCGGGCCTCTCCCCACATGGAGGCGGCCAAGATCTCGGGGGCCGGACCGGTGCGCCGGCTCACCAGACACCTGCTGCCCGGAGCCATCCCGGTCACCATCGTCACTGCGAGCCTGGACGTGTCGGCGCTGGTGTTGATGCTCTCGAGCCTCTCGTTCCTCGGTCTGGGTGCGCCACAACCCGCGCCGGAGCTGGGGGCTATGAGTGCCCAAGGCATGACCAACATCTTCAGTGCGTGGTGGATCCCCGTGTTCCCCGCTGCAGCCGTCGCCCTGATCGCCATCGTGAGCAACTTCGCCGGCGACGCACTCAGGGACCGCATCCGTGACCGCTGACCGGACAGGCCAACGTGAGGTGACATCATGCTGATGACCTTGGGGCGTCGGTTGCTTGGAGCGCTTCCCGTCCTGATCGCACTGGTCCTGCTGGTCTTCGTCCTGCAGAAGGTGGCGCCGGTCGACCCCGTCGTGGCCCTGGTCGGGGAGAAGGCACCGCCGGAGGTGTACGAAGCCGCCCGCCAGCAACTGGGACTCGACAAGCCGGTGCCGGTGCAGTTCTTCCATTACCTGGGGAATGCAGTGCAGGGTGACCTCGGGACCTCGACGGTGACGCGCTCGCTCGTCGCGTCGGACATCGTGAAGTTCCTGCCGGTCACGCTGGAGCTCGTGTTCATGGCACTCGTGCTGATCGCCGTGATCGGGTTCTTCCTCGGGCTGGCCACTGCGCAGCGGTGGCGCGGATCGGGGGTGCTGCGGGTGGTGATGATCTCTGGCGCGTCGGTGCCCGTGTTCCTGGCCTGCCTGATCGCAATGCTGGTCTTCTACCGCTGGCTCGACCTTCTGCCGGTCACCGGCCGGACATCGGCGTACGACGCGCCGACGGGCCCGACCGGCTTCCTCCTGGTGGACAGCCTGGTGGCGGGTCGGCCGGGCCTGTTCCTTGACGGCCTGAAACATCTCATCCTCCCGGCGTTGTGCATCGCGATCGCACCTGCGGTGGCCGTTGGTCGCGTCCTGAGAAGCAGCCTGGAGGGCACCCTCCGAGCGGAGTACACCCGTACTGCCAGGGCCAAGGGCCTGAGCGGGAATCAGATCCTCGTCAAGCACGCACTCCGCAACGCCCTCGGCCCGGTGCTCGCGTTGATGGGGCTGCAGCTCGCCGGGATGATCGGGAACTGCATCCTGGTCGAGGCGATCTTTGCCAGACCCGGGATCGGCCTGTACATCTCACAGTCGATCGGCAAGGGAGACTTCAACACCATCGCCGGAATCACCCTGGTCGTCGGCCTCCTCTACGTGGTGGCCAACATCGTCGTCGACGTCCTCCAAGCCGCAGCAGATCCGCGGATCGCCGTCTGAGGCGCAATCGGCCGGCAATGCATGAGAAGGGGCGCGGAAATCCGCGCCCCTTCTCATGTGCCCATGACCACGCCACTCGACATCCGCGACGCAGACTCCCTCGAGCCCGACGTGGAGGTGGCCACCCAGTACCCTCGGGTGTACGCGCGCGGGACCCTCCGACTGCTGGCACCCGTGCTCGACCGGCAGCAGCGCTTGCGTATCTGGCTCGGCGTCGGGTTCGCCGTCGTCGCGATGGGCCTGATGGGCCTCATCCCGCTGATCCAGCAGGTCGTTCTCGACGACACGATCCTGTCCGAGAGGCGTTCCCGAGCCGTCTGGATCGTGCTCCTGCTCGTCGCCGGGCTCGCCGGCTTCGCGGCGAACTACCTGCGCCGCACGATCGGCGGGAGAGCCGCCGTGCGCGTCCAGCGGGACCTCCAGATCAAGCTGCACCGGCACATGCAGTACCTGGACGCCTCGCGGCGCGACGAGTTGCGTGTCGGGGACGTGATGTCCCGGGCGACATCGGATCTCACCCTGATCCAGATGTTCCTCCAGCAGATGGGCCTGGCGTACGGCAACATCACCTTGCTCATCGTGTCGCTGACCGTGATGGTCTACCTCTCCCCCCTCCTGGCAGCAGTGATGCTGGTGGCTGTACCCGTGTTCCTCGGTGTGGCCATGAGGTTCCGTAGCCGGTCGTTCCCCGCGAGCTGGATGGACCAGCGGTTCCAGGGCAGCGTGGCCGGGGTCGTGGAGGAGGCGGTCACCGGAGTCCGGGTCGTCAAGGCTTTCGGGCAGGAGGAGCAGGAGCAGGCGTCGCTCAACGACGAGGCGCGCAAGCTTTTCCAGTCCCGGCTCCGCACCGCGAGGATCAACGCGGTGTTCGGCGCCGGCCTGGATGCCATCCCCGGTCTCACCCAGCTGGCCATCCTCGGCTTCGGGGGCTGGCTTGTCATGGAGGACCAGGTCTCACTCGGCGTGTTCCTCGCCTTCTCCAGCTACGTCCTGCAGCTGGTTGCCCCGGTGCGCTTCCTGTCCGGCCTGATGGCCACCAGCCAGCAGGCGCGAGCCGGCGCCCAGCGGGTCGTCGAGCTGCTGTCGACGCAATCACGCGTGCAGGAGCGTCCCCACGCCGTCCGGCTGGAGAACCCCGCGGGCCTGCTCGAACTCGACCATGTCGACTTCCGTTACCCCGGTGGCGACTTGGTGTTGCACGACATCTCGCTGCGGGTGAACCCGGGGGAGCGGATCGCCATCGTGGGGGCCTCGGGTTCGGGGAAGTCCACCCTGGCCCACCTCATCGCCCGGTTCCACGACCCCACGTCGGGAGTGGTGCGCATCGACGGCCGCGACATCCGCGAGTACAGCCTGACCTCGCTGCGTGCCGCGGTCGGGATGGTGTTCGAGGAAGGCTTCCTCTTCTCGACGACGATCCGCGACAACATCGCGTTCGGCAGGCCGACGGCCACCACCGACGAGGTGGAGCACGCGGCGGTCGCCGCCCATGCGCACGGCTTCATCGCCGGGCTCCCCGACGGCTACAACACTGTCGTGGGCGAACGCGGCTTCACCCTGTCCGGCGGGCAACGGCAACGACTCGCACTCGCCCGAGCGGCGCTGACCAGCCCCCAGGTGCTGATCCTTGACGACGCCACGTCGGCCATCGACGCGCGGACGGAGCAGGCCATCCACCGCTCGCTGGGGGAGGTCCTCGCCCATCGGACGACCGTGCTGATCGCCCACCGGCACTCGACCCTCTTTCTGGCGGATCGGGTCATCGTGCTCGAACACGGCCGGATCGTCGACGTCGGGACCACCGAAGAGCTGCTCGAGAGATCCCAGCTCTTCCGGGAGCTCCTGACCGGACCCGACGCGGACTTCGAGGCAGGGCCTGAGGAACCGGTCACCGAGCTGGACCCCGCCGCCTGGCCGGAGGACGTGTCACGGCTGGGCGCGCCCAAGATCAGCAGCCACACCAGCGAGGCCGCCACGCGGGCGGCGTCCGGCTCGCACGGCCCCGGTATGAGTGGCGACACCTCGACCCTCGCCGGTTTGGCCACGGTGTCACCCACGCTGCTCCAGGCCGTGGAGCGCCTCCCCGAGCTGCGCGGCGAGCCCGACATCGACCTCGCAGAGGCAGTCGCGCCACACGACCGGTTCTCCATCGGGGGCGTCTTCCGGTCCTTCACCAAGCCGCTGTTGCTGGTCTCGGTCATGGTGGTCGTCGACGCCGTGTCGTGGATCGCGACGCCCGTGCTGATCAAGTTCGGCATCGACCACGGCGTCCTCCGGCACTCCCGCCAGATGCTGGCCTGGGTCTGTGTTGTCCTCCTGGCCCTCCAAGGCGTCATCTGGGTCAACAGCAGGGTGATGATCTACTCCGCCCAGCGCACTGCCGAGCGCATGCTGTTCGGGCTGCGGGTGCGTACGCTCGCGCACCTGCAACGACTCTCGCTCAACTACTACGAGCAGCACATGGCCGGCACGATCATGACCCGGATGACCTCCGACGTCGAGGCCTTCGCCCAGCTGTTGCAACAGGGACTGCTGACCGCGATGGTGAGTATGCTGGCGTGCGCCGGTATAGCCGTTGCCCTCGTCGTCTTCGACGTCCAACTCGCCCTCGCCGTCTCGGCGGTGCTGCCGATCCTGGTGGGCACGACACTGTGGTTCCGCTCCGCTTCGGGGAAGACATACCTGACCGCGCGCCACCGGGTGTCGGTGCTCTACGCCAACATGCAGGAGAGCCTCGCCGGCGTCGCGGTCAGCCAGGCCTACTGCCGACAGCAGGCGAACGAAGCGCGGTTCGCGACGCTGGCCGACTCCTACTGCGAGGCCCGGATTCGCTCGGCCGAGCTGATCGCCCGGTTCTTCCCGCTGCTCCAGCTGCTGAGCACCGTCGCCAAGGCCATCGCGCTCGCGGTCGGCGCCCCGCGCGTCATCGAGGGTGACCTGTCCTACGGGCTGCTGATTGCGTTTCTGCTCTACCTCGACCAGTTCTTCACGCCGATCCAGCAGCTGTCCCTCGTCTTCGACCAATGGCTACAGGCGAAGGTCGCGGTCGTCCAGCTGCGAGAGCTCCTGCAGACGCCGACGGGCACCCCGCTCGCCGAGGACCCCGCCGTCCCGGGGCGCCTGTCCGGCAGGATCTCCCTGGACCACGTGACGTTCGCCTACGAGAGCACAGGCCTGGTCGCGATGGACGACGTGAGCCTCGAGATCCCGCCCGGGCAGGTCGTCGCTCTGGTCGGCACCACCGGTGCAGGCAAATCGACCCTGGTCAAGCTGGTGGCCCGGTTCTACGACGCCTCCGCGGGCACGGTGAGCCTCGACGGCATCCCGATCAAGCAGCTCGACCTGGCGGCATACCGCCACCAACTCGGGTTCGTCCCCCAGGAACCCTTTCTCTTCTCGGGGACGATCCGTTCCAACATCGCCTACGGGAAACCCGAGGCGCCCGACCTCCTCGTGGAGCGGGCCGCGCGCGCAGTGGGGGCACACGCCTTCATCGCCGAGCTGCCGCTCGGCTACCACACCCCGGTGAGCGAGCAGGGCCGGTCACTGTCGGCCGGCCAACGCCAGCTGTTGAGCCTGGCGCGGGCACTCCTCGTCGACCCCGCGATCCTGCTGCTCGACGAGGCGACGGCCAACCTGGACCTCGCCACCGAGGCACGCGTCCAGCGAGCGATGGGACTGGCCGCGAGGGGACGTACGACGCTGCTGATCGCGCATCGGCTCCAGACGGCACGAGCCTCCCAGCGCATCTTGGTCGTGGACAACGGGCTGATCGTCGAGGACGGCTCCCACGACGAGCTCCTCAAGCTGGGAGGCCACTATGCGGCGCTGTGGGCGGCGATGGTGACGAGTGCCGCCCACAGCCACGAGTGAAGGGCTGGACACAACGCCCGGTCGGGCCAGGCCGCAACGGGCGGGCTGCCCGGGTGAGGTCGTGGGCTGTCCTCCGGCGGCTGATCGGCGTGTGTCAGGTCGATCGGACGGCGTGGGTCTGGAAGGCGATCAGGTCGCTCCGCAGCCGGAACTGCGACAGCGCCCTGGGCTGGCCCAGCTCGTCCTCCAGGACGTCCTCCAAGAAGAGCATGGGCGCTCCGACCTCCACACCCACCAACCACGCGGACTGCTCGTCGGCTGCGATCGCACCGATCGTCGTCGACTTGCTTCCGCGGATCCTGACGTCAAAGTGCTTCTCCAGGAACAAGATCGCGTCCGGTTCGTCGACAACAACGCCTCGGGACTCCTCGGGGCTCAGCGCGACGTAGCTCACCGAGATGCCCAGCACCATCTCGTGCTGGAGGAGGAGCGACTCCATCATGAG
Organism: Streptomyces sp. CA-135486; assembly: GCF_050936555.1. Classification (NCBI taxonomy): domain Bacteria; kingdom Bacillati; phylum Actinomycetota; class Actinomycetes; order Kitasatosporales; family Streptomycetaceae; genus Streptomyces; species Streptomyces sp. CA-135486. Next base: position 2,171,841 of record NZ_JBNJMM010000002.1, on the reverse strand, counting down.
CACGGTCCAGTCCCCCACGAGCTGCAGTCGCTCACGCACGAGGCCCGGGCAGCCCAGGGTCTGGTACTCCAGGGCACGGAGCTGGGTGTGGATGGCCCTCTCGCCGCCGAACGCCTCGACGGGGGCGATGTGGTTGATCCGCAAGGTCGTCACGCGGGCAGAGCGCGTGCCCCGCTTCGGACTACGCGTGACCAGACCGTCCTTGGCCAGGAGCTGCAGGACCGCGCGCACCGTGTTGCGGCTCGCCGACAAGGCGCCGGTCAGCTCCCCCTCGACCAGGTACTGGCTCTCGCAGCTGCTTTGGAGGGAGGAACGTAGGAGGTCGTAGGCCCTGCGCATCGAGTTGTTCAGCCGGTCGGGAGTCTGGCGGTGCCGTTGGTACAGCGTCTCCGGGCGCACCGGCCCGACCGGGTGGGTGGTCACCGCCGACCGCCACGGCTCTGCGGCGTGACGAGGCAACAGATCATCTGCACGAGGAAACCCCCTTCGAAGCGGCGGCCATCCAGCCTGATCATGGAAGCACGGGAGTGTTGCCTCAATCGTCCTCAGATGCGACGTACGCATTGCGCCATCGGTGGCCCTCGGGACGGCAGGTCGCCCCCTCAGGGCTGGTCTGCGATGCCGTCGGAGACTCGCAGGCGGGCGTTCGAATGCAGCCAGAGCCGGGCGTCGGCGATGTCGTGGTGCATCTGCTTCACCAGGACATCGATGTCGGAGAAGCGGCGCTGCGGTCGAATCCTGTGGTCGAGACAGACCCGCAGCCACTGACCATAGAGGTCGCCGGAGAAGTCCAACAGGTGTGCTTCGAGGAGGCGGATCCCATCGCGACCGTAGAAGGTGGCCCTCCGGCCGACCGACACGGCTGCGCCGTACGTGTCGCCGTCGGGCAGCTGCACGAGCCCAGCCCACACACCGTCGCTCGCACTCTCGTCGCCCAGCACGATGTTGGCGGTGGGGAAGCCGAGTTCGCGGCCCCGCCGGTCGCCATGCTCGACCCGTCCCTCGACGAGCCCCACCTGCTTGGGCGCTGATCTGTCCGAATATCGACGAAGCCTCAGTCGCGCACCAAACGGCACGCGGCGGACGGTGCTGGTCAGGTTCGAGTCCATCGTGTCTGCTCCTGCGGCACGGCGGGAACGGGTGGCCAAGGACTAGTGCGACGGATCCCCATTGCGGGCGAACGAGCCGCCGGTGACGTCTGGATTACGCCGTTGCGGTGCTGCGATGCGCATCCCTGCCGGCGCGCCTGCGGACGTCGACGAAGGGCCGGCATGCCTCCTCCTCTCCTCCCCCGAAGCGCCAAGGCCAGCGCAAAGGACCCGCAACCAGAGAGTGACCCCAGAGCAACAGCGGCGCGCTTGACTCCCCGGCATGAAGTTCCGAGGCACTAGGTATCGGCGCTGGAACGGCGGTCGGCGCAAGACGCCGCGCGACCATCGCGTCATCGCATCGGACCGAGACACTCGCCGCACCCGGCTGCTGGTCGATGCCGCCCGGCAGGCCGGCCCCACCGAGCTCAACCACGAGTGGCTGGCCGACCGAACGGGAGTCCCGCTCGGCTACCTCGTCTGGCGGTATCCGACCGCCGCCGACCTGCGCGCCCTCAGGTCGCTGTCCACGTGAGCCGCGCTCCGGTCCGGGAGCCCGGCGACCCGTGCGGACGGGACATGTGTGGCGACCAGCCTTCCAACAACCTTGATGTGGCGCCTGAAGCTATTCCCCAGAGCGAGAACTGCGTGTCTCCTGTTGCGAATGCGGAACAACCCTGACGACATGAGTGGGCCGCCCTGTCCTCGGGACTGCTCACGCCCACCGCGAAGGCAGGCGACGCCGCTTGTGGACCGTGACTGGGAGGTGACGCGGCTGTGCGCAGCCCTCGATGCCTGCGCCGATGGCAGTTCGACGGTCGTCGAGATCACCGGGGACCCGGGGCTGGGCAAGACCAGGCTGCTCGCGGAGATCGCCTCGCACGCCCGCGCCACGGAGGTGACCGTACTGTCGGGCCGGGCCTCGGAGTACGAGCAGGAGCGCCCGTTCGGCGCCGTCGTCGAGTCGCTGCGCACCCGCCTGGAACAGGCGCCAGGCCGGGCCGAGCCCGCAGCGGACGAGGAGACCCGGGCGCTGCTGGATCTGGTGATGACACGGTCCTCAAGGCCGGTCCACCGCAGCCCGCAGCTGCTCGACGTCGAACGGTTCCGGCTGTTCGGCGCGGTGAGCCGACTGCTTGAGAGCGCAGGCGGGGGCGGGGGCGTCCTGCTGTGTCTCGACGACCTCCACTGGGCGGATGACGGCACGCTCGAGCTGCTGCACTACCTGCTCCGCAATCCTCCGGCGGTGCCCATTGTCCTGGCTTGTTCGTACCGGCCGCGGCAGGCCCGGCCGCGGCTGCTGGCGTGCATTCCGCAGACGGTCGACGGCTACCGGATGGAGCGACTCCGGCTCGCCCCCCTCGATCGGCGTGCCGGAGACCTCATTCTCGGCACGGAACTGGCGGCCGAGCAGCGTGAGCGGCTGTACACCACCAGCGGAGGAAATCCCCTCTACCTGGAAGTGCTTGCGCGGCTGGCGGCCGACTCGCTGGCGGCCTCGGCGCAATCCTCGTCCTCGTGCCCGGGCTCCGGCCAGTTCGTCGATCTTCCGGGTTCCCTGAGGGCGGCGCTGGTGAGGGAAGTGGCGCTGCTCGATCCGGAGCAGCTGTCGGTGCTGAGGGCGGCCGCGGTGCTCGGTGACCCGTTCGATCCGGTCCTGCTCTCGACGGTTGCGGACCTGGCACTCGGGCCGACCCTGGAGGCCCTCGACGTCCTGGCCGAAATGGATCTGGTCCGCCGTGGCGAACCGGCCGGCCGGATGCTGGAGTTCCGCCATCCGTTGCTGCGGGAGTTGATCTCGGGTGAATCGCCGCCCGGCTGGTGGCTGGCAGCGCACGCCAGGGCCGACCGGGCACTGCGCGAGGCCGGGGCGGGCCCCGTGGAACGGGCCCCCTATGTCGCACGGTCTGCCGAGGCCGGCGACCTGGACGCGGTTCACCTGCTGCGCGAGGCGGCCGAGCTCACCATGTACTCGGTGCCGGCGACCGCGGCGTCCTGGCTGACGGCCGCGTTACGGCTGCTGAAGCCGGATGCCGGATCGGGAGAACCAAGGCTCGGCGTGCTGCTGGCTCTTGCCCGCGCCCTGGGGCTGACCGGCGACCTTGTGGGCTTTCGAGCGGCTCTCAAGGAGGGGTTGGGCCTGCTGCCGTCCGACCAGCGCAGCCGGTGGGTGGGTGTGGTGGCTTTGCAGGCGAAGGTCGAGCGGATTCTGGGCAGCATCAGTGAGGCGCGGGCGGTCCTGGAGACGGAACTGGCCGCGTGGCCCCAGAGCAGCGGTGTGGCCAACCCGCTGCGGCTGGAGCTTGCGACCGTGCGCATGATTCAGCGGGCGTACGACGAGTCGGCGGCCTACCTGGACACCGCTCTGCAGCATGCGAACGCCACCGGCGACCGGGGCACCCAAATCGCCGCCGCCGCGTGCCGTGCGCTGGGCGCTGCCTACAGCGGGAAGACCGAAGCGTTACTGGCCCACGCCTCGGACGCCGCGGCGGCCGTGGACGACATGGAGGACGCGGAGCTGGTCGCCTTCCTCGATCCGCTGAGCCAGCTCGGCTGGGCCGAGTTGCTCGCCGAACGCTACGACAACGCCGTACGGCACGTGACCCGCGGCATCCGGATCGCCCGGGACACCGGACAGAGCCATGTCATGCCCTACCTGCTTCTGAGCCATTCGTGGGCACATCGCGCGGTCGGCCAACTTGCGGAGGCGGTCGGCTCGGCGGAGGCGGCCGAAGAGATGGCGTACCTGCTGGGCCAGTCCGATCTGCTCGGATACTCGCTGGCGCTGCGCGCGCGAGCCATCATGATCAGTGAACATCCGGTGACCGCGGCGCCGCTCGCCGAACGCGCCCTGCGGACCGTCCGCGCCCGTGGACGGCTGTGGGGCCTGACCGCCGGAGTGCTTTCCCTCATACGTTTCGAGCAGGGGCGCCTGGAGGACTGCGTCTCGCTGGTGCGGGACATCATCGATCAGCCGCGGCACCTGGGGCCGACGCACACCATCAAGGCCACCTTCTTCAGCACGGCGGCACAGGCGGAGGTGGCCCGCGGTCGATTGGAGGCGGCGCGCACGTGGGCGCAGCGAGCCACGGAAGCTGCCACGGCGGTGGGACTTCGGGGCCAGCACGGGCACGCGGCTGTGGCGCAGGCCTGCCTAATGGGCCGTGACGCGAAAGCAGCCGTCGGGTTACTCGGCTCGGCGGTGGAGGACTTCGCGTCCACCCAGCAGGTACTCGTCGAAGGAAGGACCCGGCTGGCACTTGCCCAGGCACAGGCCGCGGCCGGGCAGTTCGGCGCAGCAATGGAAAACGTCGGACAGGTCAAGCAGACCGCGGTCGCGTACGGTGCCGGCCACTTGCATGTTCAGGCAGTCAATGCGCAGCGCCGGATCGGAGCACTGAGGCCTCGCGTGCGATCCGCGGCCCCGTCCCGGCTCTCGCCGCGTGAGAACTCCATTGCTGAGCTGGCGACTCAGGGTCTGTCCAACCGGGACATCGCGGAAAGGACGTTCCTGTCTGTGAAGACCGTCGAGGCCCACATGACCCGGATCTTCCGCAAACTCGGAGTTGACTCCCGGTGGGCGCTGGCCCAAGCCTTCGGCGAACGTGAGGTGGGCGGCACGGAAGGCAAGGGCCGTGCGTAAGTGGGCGCGGATCGCGCGTAGTTTCACACGCGATCCGCGCCCGCTTGCAGGGATGTCCGTCCTGGGTCAGAACCCCGAATCAAAGGATCCCGAGTCGAAGGAGCCCGAGTCGAAGGAGCCCGAGTCAGAGAAGCCCGGGTCAGAGAAGCCCGGGTCAGAGAAGCCGGGATCGGTGAAACCGGGATCGGTGAAACCCGGGTCAGAGAAGCCAGGATCGGTGATGGGCTCAACCACAACCGGATCAGGCACTACCGGATCGGGGAAGCCCGGGTCCGTGATGGGATCAGGTACAACCGGATCGGGCGCTACTGGGTCCGGGACAACCGGATCGGGGAAACCCGGGTCCGGCACTACCGGATCGGGAAAGCCCGGGTCGGTGATGGGATCCGGCACAACCGGGTCCGGCACAACCGGATCGGGAAAGCCCGGGTCGGTGATGGGATCCGGCACAACCGGATCCGGCACAACCGGATCAGGGAAACCCGGGTCCGTGACGGGGCCAGGTACAACCGGATCAGGTACAACCGGGTCCGGCACTACCGGATCAGGGAAGCCCGGGTCCGTGATGGGCTCAGGTACAACCGGGTCCGGCACTACCGGATCAGGGAAGCCCGGGTCCGTGATGGGATCAGGCACAGCCGGATCCGGCACAACGGGATCAGGCACTACCGGATCAGACGTACCTGGATCCGGCGTAACCGGGTCCGGCACAACCGGATCCGGCACAACCGGATCAGGCACAACCGGATCAGGCACAACCGGGTCCGGCGGTGCCGGAGGGTTCTCCGGTGCTGTGTCTACGGTGGGCAGCGGATCCGGCTCCGGGGCCGGCGGGCCGACGAGTCCCTGGTTGCCCAGCTCGTGAATGACGGCGTGGTTCACCGTCGGAGTCAGAGTGTTGGCGATGAGCGCTTGGCCTAGGTCATTGGGGTGGTACGAACCCTGCACGTTGAGGAAGTCGAGGCCGTTCAGCCCCTCCTGCGGTGAGAAGAGCTCATGCCCGGACAGCGCCTGAGACACATCCGCGTACGTGACGTTGGCACCGGTCTGCTGCGCCGCCTGCTGGGTCGCCTGCTCGTTCAGCGAGTTGATGGTCGAGCCGAACTCGTTGACCAGCTGGGCCTCACGATTACTGATCAGCAACTCGCTCACCGGGGAGGGAGAGCCGCCCTGAATGGCGTCGGGCATGACCTTCGGGTATCCGAGGGTGACGATCGTGGCGCCCGGAGCGGCCCGGGAGGCGATGTCCTGGTACACAGACGCCTGCTGGCTGAGGTAGGTCCCGTCCTGCAGCGGCGCCATCATGCCCGGGAATGCCTGCTCCGTGGTCGCCTCCCTGGAGGTGACGACGGTGTGCGCCAGGTTGCCGAACCCCGCGTCGTTGCCCCCGACCCCGACGATCACGATGTTGGCCCCGTTGACCGCGTCGATCTGAGGCGAATGCTCGAACTCTGTTCCCGGCCGTACCGTCTCGTACAACGAGCCGCGGGTCGCTCCCGAGACCGGGACGAACGTCACATCGAACGTCACATTGGGATTCTCCTGCGCGATCTTGTCGATGGCTCGGAGAGTCGGGGCGGTCGCGGACTGGTGGGCAGGGTCGATCTGGTTCAGGACGGAGCCCTCGGCTCCTGTCACCTGCACGGTCTTGTAGGTACCCGCCGAAGCACCCTCGCCACTGGTGTAGGAGTCACCGATCACCGTGATGCGTACGTGCCCCGGGTCGCCGGCCGCCGCATTGGCTGTACCGGCGAGTGACCCGAGCAGGGCGGAGACGCCGATCGCCTGGCCGCTGACGATCGCTGCGCGACGCACGACCGGGTTGTGGCGTTTCGGTCGGGCGTGGCGCCCATGACGTTTGGTCACAGAACAGACCTCTCGTGGGGGGTTGGCATGAGTGGGAAGCCTCGCGGGACACAGGTTCCGGCCCGGGCTCAACCAGAGTTTCGTCTGCCAACAGACCCCGTAACATTGGGGAAGACCCCACACCTTCGGCTGCCGCCCACGCCATCCGGCGCCTCGTAGTCCGTGACCCGGCGATGCTCCGGGGCAAGGGAGAGATCGACCAGCGTCAGGCCGCAAGCGTGACAGCGTCACGAACGGCGCCCGCCAAGTCTCCTGGTCCAGGAGACCCATGCCCTTGGCCATTCCCCCTGGACTGCTACACCGACCTCGTACGCCCGTCGGCCGGATTCACCCGTCCCGACCGGGGGATTTCGTCAGCCGCCGCCACCTGCGAGGGCCGCGGCGAGCTGCGCGATCTGCCCCGGTCCCACCCGGCAACAGCCGCCCACCAGTCGTGCTCCGGACGCCCGCCAGTCCCGCGCCCTCGCCAGGTCGTACGTGGCCCCGCCCCGCCACGCCCGCTCCTCCGAATCCCATCTCTCCCCGCTGTTGGGATAGACGACCACCGGCTTACCGGTCACCGCCGCCGCGAGCTCGACCGCGCGGTCCGCGTCACTCGGCTCGAAGCAGTTCATCCCGACCGCGATCACCTGGTCCTGGCCGGCGGCCAGGGCAAAAGCATCCGTCAGCTTCTGGCCGGCCCGGGTGCGTTCACCGGTGATGCTGTACGAGAGCCAGACCGGCACCCCGCACCCCTCGACCGCCCGCAGCAGCGCCTCCGCCTCGTCCGTGTCCGGCACCGTCTCCAGGGCGAGCACATCGGGACCGGCCGCGACAAGGGCCTCGATCCGCGGCCGGTGGAAGCGCTCCAGTTCCCGCACGGTCAGCCCGTACCGCCCGCGGTACTCGCTGCCGTCTGCGAGCATCGCTCCGTACGGCCCGATCGAGGCCGCGACCCACACCTCCTTCTCGCTCAGCTCCCCTGCGCTGCGGGCGAGTTCCACGCTGCGGGCGAGCAGTCGCGCGGCCTCTGGGGGCGCGACTCCGCGTCGCGCGAAACCCTCGAAGGTGGCCTGGTAGCTGGAGGTGATGAGCACCTGCGCACCCGCCCGCACATACGCCGCGTGGGCCGCCTCGATCTGGCGTGGATCATCGGCGAGCAGCCGCGCCGACCAGAGCGCGTCGGACAGCTCGCAGCCCTGCGCCTCCAGCTGGTTGGAGAGACCGCCGTCGAGGACGACCGTCCCTTCGGAGAGGGCGGTGGCGAGGGCACGGGCGGGGCGCATGGCGATCAGCTCAGCTGGGACTGGACCTGAGAGGAGATCAGATCCAGGTGGTCGAGGTCGTCGAGGTCCAGGACCTGGAGGTAGATCCGGGACGCTCCGATGGCGCCGTACCGGCCGATCTTGTCGACCACTTCATCGGGCGAGCCGGCCAGCCCGTTCGCCTTGAGTTCGTCCACCTCCCGTCCGATCGCGGCCGCGCGACGCGCCACCTCTGCGTCGTCCTTGCCCACGCAGACCACCAGGGCGTTGGAGTACACCAGGTCGTCCGCGCCACGCCCGGCCGCCTCCGCGGCGGCGCGGACCCGGCCGAACTGCCGCTCGCTGTCCCCGATCGAGGCGAACGGGATGTTGAACTCGTCCGCGTACTGCGCGGCCAGCCGCGGGGTGCGGGTCGCTCCGTGCCCGCCGATCAGCACCGGCACCTTGCCGTTGACGGGCTTCGGCAGGGCGGGCGAGTCGGTCAGCTGGTAGTACGCGCCCTCGTGCGAGAAGGTCGTGCCGATCTCGGTGGCCCACAGCCCGGTGACGATCGCCAGCTGCTCCTCCAGCCGGGCGACCTTCTCCTTCGGGAACGGGATGCCGTACGCCTTGTGCTCCTCCTCGAACCAGCCCGCGCCAAGCCCCAGCTCGACCCGGCCGCCCGACATCTGGTCGACCTGTGCGACCTGGATGGCCAGCACGCCCGGCAGCCGGAACGTGCCGGCGGTCATCAGCGTGCCGAGGCGGATCCGCTTGGTCTCACGGGCCAGCCCGGCCAGGGTGATCCAGGCGTCGGTCGGCCCGGGCAGCCCGTCCGCCGACCCCATGGCGACATAGTGGTCGGAGCGGAAGAAGGCAGAGAAACCGAGGTCCTCGGTGGCCTTGGCAACGGTCAGCAGGGTGGCGTAGCTCGCCCCTTGCTGGGGCTCGGTGAAGATTCGAAGATCCATGCATCCATCCTGCACCTTCGAACTGCTGTCAATCCCGCCGTCGCCGCCCGGCCGGCACCTGCCCGGTCGGGTGAAAGCTCCGTCGACCCGGTGGGGCGCGCCCGACCCCGCCGGTGACTGGCTCGCGGCACCGGTCGCCGGATCGGGCGGAGCCGGAGCGCCCGGCCCGCGGTCCGGCGGGCGCTTGGAACTCTTTCGAGGTCATGACGGCCCCGCCGCCAAGTCCACAGCGTCCATCGAGGGAGCCGAGTCGGCCGAGTCGGACAGCTCTCTCCGGGACAGCTCGGGCACCTCCAGCGCCTCCGGCACGTCCGGCGGCCTCGTCACGACCACCGGACCCGCCGAGCCCCGGATCGGACGAGGCGGCCTCTCCGCGTCCCGCGCCGCGAGCCGCCGCAGCATCCCCCGCACCCGGTCACTCGACTCGTCGGCGGCGTCTATGGCCTCGATGCACTGCCAGTACAGCCCCTCCTCGTCCGTCGCACACGCGACCCCGACCAGGGCGATCCCCACTTCCCCCAGCAGCACGCTCAGCCCGAGCAACGTCCCCCGCTCATCCGCCACTTGGGACAGCTGCGCGGCTCTGACCCCGCCGCTGCGCACCATCGGGTGGTCGAGCACCCCGCACCCGCGTCCTCCGATCTCGCTCAGCCCTCGCGCCTCGCCTCTGAGCTCCGGCGGCCCGTGCGCCGCCAGTCTGTCTCCGATCGCCTGCGCGAGGGCCTGTGCCTGCCAGGCCTCCGCCACGATCTCCGGCACCGCCCGGCTCTGCGCCAAGGCATGCCGACTGACTCCGATCAGCCGCTCCGCATCCATGTACGCGCCCCCGTTCGTACGACTTACTGCCCACCCAGTTATTACCCAGAGTGAAGGCGCTTGAGCCTAAACTCCAGGGGAATTCGGAAATCTGTGGACAGGAAGCTCAGTGTGGATAACTCGGCAACTCCATAGAGTGACGAACACATGGGCGGCGATCACCGGGCCGCCGGAAGTCACTGCGCCGGGAACCGGATCTCGTTCCGGTCGATCTTGTCGGAGAGCGCCGCCAGGACGTCGATCCCGAGCACCTCGCAGAACTGCAGCAGATACGCCAGCACGTCCGCGACCTCGTCCCGCACCCGGTGCGCGGACTCCCCCTTGTCCATCACCCGCGCCGACTGCTCCGGGGTCAACCACTGGAAGATCTCCACCAGTTCGGAGGCCTCGACGCTCAGCGCCACCGCCAGATTCTTCGGCGTGTGGTACGGCTGCCAGCCACGTGCCGCCGCGAACTCGGCCAGCCGGGCCTGCAACGCCGCCACATCCAGTCCGTCTTCTCTCGTCACGCCACCAGGTCTACCACCGTCACGCCGTCCACTCCGCGCGCGTACGCCGCATCGGCCACCGCCCCCACCAGCCGGATATGGCCCCGGGCACAGATCTCCGCGCCCAGCGAGAGAAGTTGGCGCACCTGTCGCGGGTCCAGGCAGCGGTCGAACCCGTCGGCGAGCACGGTGAGGGCCTGGTATGCCTCCGGCACCTCGGCCGCGCGGTCCATGGCCAGCACACCCGGCCCGGTGAGCAGCACGAGCGCGAGTGCCAGATATCTCAACTCACCCTCACCGAGCCGACCCACGGGTGTCGCCACCCGCTCACCGCCCCTGCCGAGCAGCGCCCGGACCCTTCCGTCGGACAGCTCCTCGACGTCCAGGTCCTCGACCGGGCCCGCGCAGCCCACCCGCGCCGCCGCGGCCAGCCGCGCATGCCGCTTGGCGCACTGACTCCGCGTCCGGTGCAGCACCTCGGCGAGGTTGTCGCAGCCGCGCCTCAGCCGCCCCTCCCCCGCTGCGACCGGCTCGCGCATGCGGTGCGGCTGCGGGTCGCAGGCGAAGACCGATCGCAGCGCCACGACCACCTGCTCGGCGGCCGCCAGCACATGCAACTGCCCCTGCGTCTTGCCGGCCACGCGCAGCGGCAGCAGGGCCGTGCCCAGCCGGTTGTCGGGCAGCGGCGCCCGTGTCACGGCCACGGCCCCGGCCGTGTGCCAGGCCGCCTGCACCGACGAACGTCCGGGATCGCGCAGCGCCGTGGTCAGCAGGGTCTGCCCGCCACTGGTCAACCGCTCCCCGACGACGCGAAGTTCGGGTTCCGCCTGTACGGCGAGGTCGAGCTGTACGGGCCCGGCGGGGCCGTCGACGGTGCAGCCGATCCGGAATCCCCGCCGCCCCTGCCGGTCGGCCTCCGCCCACTCCGGCACGCATGCCGCGGGGTCCGGGAAGACCGACTCCAGCTCATCGCCCGCGCCCAGGCGCGCCAGCGCTTCGTACGCCTGCAGTGCACTCGATTTGCCGCTGCCGCTCGCCCCCGCGAACAACGTCAGCGGACCGAGCGGGAAGACCGCGCCCCGGTGCGTCCTGAAGGCGGAGAGCCGCAGTTCGGTGACTGCGGGGCGGGCGCCGTTCGCCCCATGGTGGGGGGCGTTCGCCCCGTGGAGGGTGGTATTCGCCCCGTGGAGGGGGGTGCTCACGCCGTGGAGGGGGGTGCTTTGGTCCATGAGCCGGACGGTACGCAGCGCGAAATACGCCGAACCGTTCCGCCTCCACGACCTTCCTACGAATGGGGGACGGCGGCCGCCGCGATCCCCTCGACCTCGGTACCGACCGGCGCGAGCAGGAAGACATTCCGGTCGACCCGGTGCATCCCGCTGCCCAGGCCGAAGACGACACCACTGCTGAAGTCCAGGATGCGCTTGGCGACTTCGGCGTCGGCGCCGGTGAGGTCGAGGAGCACCGGGATCTGGGCGATGAGGTACTCGGCGACCTCGCGCGCGTCGGCGAAGACCTGCACCTTCAGCACGACGAAACGACGCTGCTCGACCGCCGCACAGTCCTCCGGGACGGTGCGGTGATCGACCCGCGACGGCCACTCGTTTCGACTGCGCAGCGGGACGACCTGGGCCAGGCCCTCCCACTGCTCGTCGGTGACGTCGTACCTCTCGTACCTACTCATGCGCACCATCCTCGCGCTCCTCACCCGTTCGGCCCAACAGCGACACGGGCGAGTCGGCCACAGATCGTGCGCGCGAGCCGGCGGCCCGCGGCGGACTGGGGACGATCAGCCCGCGGCGGGGCCGGGGACGAGGCCGTCGGCGACCAGGCCCGCGAGGACCGCCTCGCCCAGCGCATGGACCGCGGACTGGGGGCGCACCATCACGGTGAACTCCTTGATCCGGCCCGTCTCGTCGAACTGGAGCAGGTCGATGCCGTGGATCTGCTTGCCGTTGACGGCGGCCCTGAAGAGCAGGATCTCGGAGGGGGCCTCCTCGCCGTCCGTGCTGGTCTCGGCCGTGCCCTGGAACTGCCCTACGTAGCGGAAGTCCTCGAAGGTGCGCAGCAGTACGCCGAAGAGGCCGAGCACCATCGGCCTGCCCTCGAACGGGGTGAACTTCACCGGGCTGTAGAGGCGCACATCCTCGGTGAACAGGTCGTCCAGCTCGCCGAGATCCTGCTTTTCCACGGCCGCGCGGAAGCGTTCGGCAGTGTCCATGACTCCTCCTGATGCAGTCGCCTGATGCACTCTGACGGGACCCTCATACTCATGAATCTGACTAGTCACTTTATTGAGTATCATGGGCGCCGAGACCAAGGGAAGGGGTTGCTGCGATGGCCTTGCGACATGCCGTACTCGCGGCGCTGCTGGACGGCGAGTACAGCGGATACCAACTGGCCAAGGCGTTCGACGTCGGCGTTGCGAACTTCTGGCACGCGCTGCCCCAGCAGCTGTACGCCGAGCTCACCAGACTGGAGAAGGAAGGTCTTGTCGCAGGCCGGCAGGTGGTGCAGGAAACACGGCCCAACAAGCGCCTGTTCACGGTCACCGATGCAGGGCTCGCCGAGCTGGAGCAGTTCGCCACCGCCGCGTCGAAGCCCTCCTTCATCCGGGACGACCTGCTCGTGAAAGTGCAGGCCGCCGACCGCATCGGCACCGGTCCCGTGATCGAGCAGCTCGAGGAGCGCGCATCCGTCGCCGAGGGCAAGATCGAGCTCTTCGGCAAGCTGCTGCGGCAGATGCGGGGCGAGGCGGACGAGGACGAATTCCTGCGCCGCGGCAGGCGGATCGGGCCGTATCTGACCTGTCTGCGCGGTCTGGCGTTCGAGAAGGACAACCGCGACTGGTGCCGGCGGATCGCCGCGGTACTGAGGGAACGGCAGTCGGACCGCACCGCCCGGACCTGACGCGTACGAGACGAACGGCCTCGGGGTACTACCCGGGCGCTCGCCGTTCGAACACCACATCCGTGCCGTGTCCAACGCCGTGGCCACCGCTCTCAGCAGCACCGCGTCCTCCTTACGACGCCGCACGCGACACTCCATCCGCTGCCGAGTGTCGTCGCGCTCGTCGGCCGGCTGGTCATCTACGGATACGCCGACAAGAACTCCCCCGGCCGCCACCTCATCGAATGGTCGCTGGCCTGGCTGGTGCTCGGCTGCGTGGCCTTCGTGGTGTGGGCACGGTACGAGAAGGTGCCGCCACGGGAGACGACGCCGTCGCGGTCTCCACCGCGTGGGGCACCGGCTCCGGCCGTGAACTCCCGCCCGTGGAGCGGGACATGGACACCTGGAACCGCGTCACCTCGGTCCTCGGCCGGGCCACCCCCGCGCTGCTCGTCTGAAAGCCGGCACATCGAGCCCGCCCGCCGTCTCTCCCTTCCTCCACCTCATATGCCAACCCCTTGTCGAACTCCGCCCCGCCGTCATAGCCTTTTCGCCCCGCAGGGCCACGGGGACAGAGGGGGAGTTCGGTGAAGCGCACGTCCCGTGACATCCGCACCGCCAATCGCTATGCGGTGCTGCGGCGGATCATCGCCCACTCCCCCACCTCCCGGCCGGAGTTGGCGGCGGCCACCGGCCTGAGTCCGGCCACCGTCGCCACGCTCGTCGGGGAGCTGCTGGAGCTCGGCATGCTCACCGAGGCCGGTTTCGAGGAGTCGGCCGGCGGCCGGCCGCGTGGCCTCGTCGCCGCCAATGCGTCGGGCGGCACGCTCATCGGCGTCGACATCGCCGAGACATACGTCCACGCCGAACTCTTCGACCTGGGGCTGACGGTGCTGGCCCGCGCGGAGGAGCCGGTGCGCCCCGGTGAGCGGACACCGAAGCAGGTGGTCGCACAGGTCGCGGCGGCCGTCGGCTCGGTGGTCGCGCAGGCCGGCGCGAACGGCGCCCGGGTGCTGGGCGTCGGCGTCAGCATGCCGGGCCAGGTGGACCGCGAAAACGGTGTCCTGGTGCACGCGACGAACTGGGGCTGGCACGACGTACCCCTGCTCGAGCTGCTCGCCGGCTGCATCGCCTACCCACTCCACCTCGACAATCCGCTGCACGCGTGCACGACGGCGGAGCTCTGGTTCGGCGCCGCCCGCGGCCGCGGTGACACCGTGGTGGTCAATCTCGGCACCGGAGTGGGCGCCGGGCTCGCCCTGGGCGGAGCGCTGCACCGGGGAGTGAGCAACAACGCGGGCGAGTGGGGCCACACCACACTCGTCCTGGACGGGCGGCCGTGCCACTGCGGCAACCGCGGCTGCGTCGAGACGTATGTCGGGGCGCCCGGCATCATGCGCGATCTGCGTGAGCGGGGCACGCAGGGCCCGCTGCTGCACCCGGACGAGGAGACGGCGACCATCGACGCACTGGCGCGGGGCGTCGCCGAGGGCGATCCGGTCGCGGTCGACGTCGTACGGGAGACCGCGCGCCGTCTCGGCGTCGCGATCGCCGCCCTCGTAAACCTTCTCAACCCCGAGGTGATCGTGCTGAGCAGCTGGGTCGCGCGGCGGCTGGGCGAGCCGCTGCTCGCCGGGGTGCGCGAGGCGGTGGCGCGGCACGCGCTCGGGCGCCCCGCCTCCGCCGTCGAGATCGTACTGTCGCCCATTCCCACTGACCCGGTGTGTCTCGGCGCGGCCACCTTCGCGCTGGAGGGGGCGCTCGCCTCGGCCGTGGCAGCGGGCGGCCGCCACTTCGTCTGACTCCTTTCCGAAGTGTTGGGCGAACAGGAACGTCGCGCCCTGCAAGGCCAGTTCATGAACTGTCCAAGGAGACCGACGTCCATCTCGTATGAGATCGCCGTACCAGGGCACTGATTCCGCCCCTCAAGGCGTCAGGTATGAGTGGAAGACACCCTCCGGGTCGTACCGCGTCCTCAGGGCCTGCAGCCGCTGCCAGTCGCTCGTCGTAAAAGAGCGCTCGGCGCGGGTCGCACTGGCGGTGAGGTCGGCCTCGGCGATGTAGTGCCCCGTCCCGAGCGGCTCCACGGCGCTCATCGCCTCGCGCAGCCAACGGGTGTTGACGTCATCCTTCGCAGGGTCGTCCCAGATGGCGTAGGGCACGACATAGCTCTCGCCGAGCACCGAGAACGCCATGTCGCGCAGCAGCTCCTCGTCGTGCGACGCGGGTGATACGGGTGCCAGGACAAGGGACTTGTCGGACGGGGCACTGTCGACCGCGCCGCTGAGCCTGGACAACAGCGTCCCGAAGTCCGCATCCGACCACAGAGTGTCGGCCGCGTAGCGGTTCTCCGCGGGCCACAGGTCGCTGGAAGCCTCGTAGAGGGCGGCGGGGGACGTCGGCTCGTACGCCTCCCGGAACAGGGCATGGTCGGCGAAGGGGCAGTTCTGGAGCGGCCTGAGAGCCTGGACGGCCTGGTCGCGCGAATCCGCGAAAGCGGTCGCGGCGACGATGATCACCTTTGGCCGCGGCCTCTTTTTCGTCATGTGCGGGGCCGCGGTGGCGAGTACGAGAGTCAGTTCCACGGCCGGATCGAGTTCCTTCGCGGTCTCGGTGGCCCAGTTCGACACCTCTTCGACGTACGCGAGGGGAAAGGCACAGGTGGACGACATGATTGCCCCGGAAAGCCGGTGCAGCCGAAGGCGAAACCCGGTGACGACGGCGAAGAAACCCGGACCCGCGCCACGCGCCGCCCAGAACAGGTCGGGATTCTCGTCCTCGCTGCACCGGACCACTTCACCGTCCGCCGTCACGGCTTCCAGCTCGTAAACGCTCCGACAAGCCGGCCCCAGTGCACCGGAATTCCACCCGAGACCACCACTGAGGAGATATCCGCCGACGGCGACCGACCCACAATGCCCCGTGGGAAAGCTGAGTCCGCGCGCGACGAGTTCCGCAGCGAGTTCACCGCCGGTGACAGCGGGCCGCACGGAAGCCGTCATGGAAGCGACATCGATGTCGCACCGCCGGAGACGGGAGAGGTCGATGAGCATGCCGTCGGTGCGGAGGGAGGACCCGCACCAGCTGTGCCCGCCCGCCCGTACCGCGACGCGGAGTCCGCGGGAACGGGCCAGCCCGATGGCCTCGGGAACATCTCGCTCCGAGGCGGCCCGGACGATCACCTCCGGAAATCGCTCGGGCTTGAGCCCGTTCCACACCATGCTTGCCCGGACGGCTTCGTAGTCGGCGTCGCCTCGCTGGACCAGCGCCCCCTCAATACCTCGGGCCTGCCCGTGTTCGCGCATCGTGGACTCCCGGACTTGCACAAGCTACGGCTGAGGATGAAGCTGAAGATCCGGTGTGAAATACCGCAGCGCGCAAGCGGAGACATCCCCAGTTTACCCGCCGCCCCGAAATCTCGCGGCCTGGTGAACGCCGCCCCGGTGCCTAACCCGTCGTGAGGCCGAAGATGGTGATGAGCACCAGGCAGCACACCGCCACCACCGCGGCGCCCGCCACATGGACGCGGACGGAACGCGCCCGACCGGGCAGCAGCCAGAAGGCCAGCGTTCGGTTGACCAGCGGCATCAGCACCCAAGTCAGGATGCTGACACTCAGTACGTTGCTGATGAACAGAGCCAGATACCCGGGCATTCCCCAGCTGTTGAACCAGTCACCGACCGTCAGGTTCAGGACCATCACCGTGGGATACAGGGCCAGCACCACGGACATGGCCTGTTTCCAGTTGGGCGGAACACCTTCATCCGCGCCCTCGCCGAAGCGGAACCAGCCGCCGAACGCAGACCCGATCTTGCGCACGTCGTACGACCGGAAGTAGTCGTTCCCTTCTTCCAGAAGCTTTTCGCGGACCTCGGACCCCAGCCATCCATCGAGGTGTTCCCGCGTGTCGAAGCGGAAGGCGACCACCCACCGGTCCTGAACGCCCTCCACGGGCTTGAACATCTCCGAGCCCATGAAGCCGGGTTCCTTCTCCTGCGCTTTGAGGATCTTGTCCTGCCAGCGCATGAAATCCCGCTCCCGCCCCGGCAGCACATCGTGCGAGATGACCGCCGTGACGACATCCTCAGCCGGCGTCCCTCCGGCGAGCACCTCTTGCGTCGGGGTCCCGTCGAACAACGGGCGCCCCTCATCGAGGAGTTGTCGGCGCACACCCGATTCTAGCCACGCGGTCAGCTGATGGATACCGGCGAAGCGGAAGACGACGACCCACTCGTTCTCGTCGCCCGAGGCCGGCGGGTACAGCTCCGTGCCCTGGAAACCGTCAAAGCGTCGCACGACCTCGTTGGTCTTGTCCTGCCAGCGCTTGTAGTCGTCGTCCCGGCCGGCCCGGACCTTCTGGGAGGTCACGACCGTAGCGCTGCCGCCCGAGTCACGGCTTGCACGGGTACTCATACGGAGTAGTCTAGATCGAAAGGGAGTTACCGGACAAATGGGGGAAATCTCACCGGTTCCGCACCGGCCAGTGCACGGGAGGATTCTGAGATGGGACACAAGGAGTTCATGGCCGAAGCGGTTCGGCTGGCCACAGAGTCCGTGGAGAACGGCTGGGGCGGGCCGTTCGGTGCGGTGATCACCCATGACGGTGAGATCATCGCCCGCGGGCAGAATCGCGTCCTCCTCACCGCCGACCCGACCGCGCACGGCGAAGTGGAAGCCATCCGCAAGGCCGTTCAGCTGGTCAATCCCGAGGCGCCCTCCATCTCCGAGGAGCATCAGAACGAGTCCACCCTGAAGTTGGTGCCTCGCCCCGAGGGCTCCCCCGACGTGGTGCCGGAGCGCGCTCGCATGCTGCTGGGGTGCGCCATCTACACCAGCGGTGCCCCGTGCCCGATGTGCATGAGCGCCATCTACTGGTCCCGGATAGACACCGTCTACTACAGCTGCGACTGGAAGGCGACTCAGGAGATCGGCTTCGACGACGCCTTCCAGTACGAGGACTTCGCAAAGCCTCCGGAGGACCGGAGTATCACCCTCGAGCAGCTCCACCCCGAGCTGGGTGCCACGTCCTACGCGGCCTGGGCGAACAAGCCGAACAGGCACCCGTACTGACGCACAGCCAGGTGCAGTTCGACAACACCGAGGGCCGGATGCATGAACCGCATCCGGCCCTCGGCACATCCCGATGACCCGGCGGTCACTGCGGGGACCTGAGGGCGTCATTGAGGGTGTTGAGTACCTGGGTCTCGTGGTCGCGGAAGTAGAAGTGGTCGCCGGGGAAGGACCGGACGGTGATCGGCTCGATGGTGTGCTGCTGCCAGGCGGCCAGCTGCCCTTGGGACACCCGGTCGCCATTCCCGGCGAAGACGGTCAGCGGCACCGGCAGAGGTGTGCAGGGCCGATGGTGATGCGTCTCAGCAAGCCGCAGGTCCGAGCGAAGGGGGTTCACTATCAGGGCTCGAATCTGCGGTGAGCCGAGAATCTCGCGAGGGATGCCACCGTGCCGGCGTGCGACGGCTTGAAGGAGCTGGTCGTCCGGCAAGGTGTGCAGATGCCTCGTCGACCGGGGCAGATGAGGAGCGGGGAAGGCGGACACGATGAGGTCTTGCGGCAGCCGCCGACCGGCATCCCGCAGCGCCCTGGTGACCTCGTATGCGATGAGGGCACCCAGGCTGTGCCCGAAGAAGGCGTACGGCCGTGCCAGGGGAACGTCGGCGAGAAAGTCGGTTACGAGCCGGTCGATACTGGTGGCGTGGGGTTCCTGATGGCGGCTTCCGCGACCGGGCAGTTGGACGATGTGGAGCTCGGCGTCCGGTAGCTGCGCAGCCCACCGGAGGTACTCGACGGGGTTTCCGCCTGCGTGCGGGAAGCAGTACAGCTGCAGTGCGTCGGCCCGCGACGGAGTGCCGAGCAGCCAGGAGCGGACGGGGGTGGTGGTCGGCATGTGAGGTCAGCTCTCTCCCCGTGTGCCGGTCAGGATGCGGTGCGAGAGGTCGGCGATGAGCTGGGGCGCGGCGTCCTGCACATAGAAATGTCCGCCGGGGAAGGGCATGGCGGCCGTGGATCGGACCGAATAGCGTTCCCACTCGTCGATCCAGGTGGCGGCGTCCTCGTCAGCGGTGCCGTAGTAGGCGGTGAGCGGGATGTCGAGCGGCGGAGTGTCCGCCGGCCGGTAGGTTTCGATGAGCTGGTAGTCGGCGCGGAAGGCAGGCAGCAGCAGCTCCCTGAACTCCGGTTCGGCAAGGAGTGCGCTCTCGGCGGCCCCCATGTCCAGCACGTCGGCGACGATGGCGTCGTCGCCCTGAAGGTGGACGTCGCGTTTTCCGATCCGGTGAGGTGGCGCGATACCGCTCACGAACAGGCCCGCCGGACGCACCCCAAAGGTGTTCAACAGCACGCGGGCGGCCTCATATCCGATGGCGGCGCCCATGCTGTGCCCGAACAGCCACAGCGGTTGGTCACAGAGGGGCGCGAGGACGGCGGCCAGGCGCTGGGACATGTCGTGCATGTCAGTGATGACAGGGTCCCCAAAGCGTTCCTGGCGGCCGGGGTAGCAGACGGCCACTGTTTCGATCCGCGCGTCCAGGTGCTGGGGCCAGTCCCGGAAGAAGGAAGGGGATCCGCCGGCGTGGGGCAGGCACACCAGCCGCGCCTGCGTCGGCTTTCCGTGCTGTCGGGCGGCCGGAAAGGTCTGCAGCCATCGCTGCTCGTTCACCTGAATTCTCCTTTCGTGATGCTGCTGAAGGCACAGCTCAGGGGCAGCGGTGAGCGTTTGCGCAAGCTCACCCACTGATACGGGCCCCACGTCCCGCGCGCCGTGCCGCACGGGACATCGAGCGTGAAGGTGGCGTCGGCCAGGCCGGTGCCGAGGGCCTTGCCGCATGCCTCCTTGACGGTCCAGATCCAGGCGAACTCGGTGGCTCTGCGGTGCGGCGGCAGAGCGGTGAGCTCCTGCTGCCGGTTGGGTGTGCACCAGCGCAGCAGTGGATCCGCCAGCTCCGAGGGCGGAGGCTGTACGTCGATGCCCACGGCCCGGTCGAGTGCGACGCACGCGGCGTAGGCACCGTTGCTGTGGCTGACGCTGATGCCGATGCGGGGATGGTCGAGGAGCACCGGGCGGCCGGACGGTTCGTACTCGACGGCGGCGGTGGCGGCTTCGGGGAATCGCTCGGACAGCAGAGCGCGCAACAGGCCACGTGCGCCCAGCCGGTCGATGCGCCTCCGTGTGGGCAGGCGCATCGCATCGGCACGGTCGCGCGTGGTGAGGAGGCCGGTGCCGGACGGTGCGTACGTCAGGGCGGCCCAGACGCCGGGCCCCGCTTCGATGCGCAGCGGGGACCCGGCAGGTCTGGGGCCCATGTCACTTGCTCGCGCCGGCCAGCACCCTGGCCCGGTCGACCTTGCCGGTTACTCCCAGCGGCAGTTCGCCGTGCACCTTGATCTCGGCGGGGACCATGTAGACCGGCAGGGTCTTGCCGAGGGCGACGCGCAGAGCCGAGCGGAAGGCGGCCGGCGCATCCTGGTCCGCCGGATCCTGCGGGACCACGTGGGCGATCAGCCGGTCGCCGCCTCCGGGACGCTGCTCGACGCCCACGACGGCGGTGCGCACCTCGTCGAGGTTGCGGAGAGCGACCTCGATTTCCTCGAGTTCGATACGGAAGCCGCGGATCTTCACCTGCCGGTCGGCGCGGCCGAGGAAGAGCAACTCACCGTCCTCGACGGCGACCAGGTCGCCCGTACGGTAGTAGACGCCGTCGCGGCCGGGGATTTCGACGAAGCGCTGTTCCGTGAGGTCGGGTCGTCCGAGGTAGCCCTCCGCCACGCAGTGGCCACCGAGGTACAGCTCGCCGCTCTCGCCGTCGGCGACCTCCTCGCCCGCGGTGTTCAGTACGACGGAGAGGTGGCCCGGAAGGCAGTGCCCGATCGGGACCCGGTCGCCGTCCCAGCCCTGCTCGATCCAGTACAGGGTGGCGGTGACGATCGTCTCGGTCGGCCCGTAGGTGTTGCATACGGGCAGTGAGCCGAGCGGCCCGTTGGCCCAACGGCGTACGACACCGGGGTTCACGGCCTCGCCGCCGAAGATGATGCCGCGGAGGGAGCCGAGTGAAGCGATGTCGTTGTCGGTCAGCTCCTCACCGAAAAAGGTCTCGAAATAGGCGGTGGTGCAGGAGATATAGGTGACCTGGTGCGCCCGTACCCGCTCGAAGAGCTGCTGGCCGGTCCACAGGGACGGACCGCGCAGCAGCACGGTGCCGCCGCCGGCCATCGGTGCCCACATCTCTTCGACGGCCGCGTCGAAGCTCGGTGACGCGAAGGAGAGCAGAACGTCGTCCGAAGTGAGACGGTATGCCTCCAGCGTGCCCAGCAGATGGACGGCCAGGCCGTGATGGCCGACCGCTACGCCCTTGGGCAGGCCGGTGGAGCCCGATGTGTAGATGAGATAGGCGCGGTCGGCGGCGGAAGCACGGTGGGCGCGCAGGCGCTCCTCCCGGCCGGCGTCCGCAGTTGGAGGTTCAAGGGTGACTCGCTCACGGGGCAGGTCGGTCTCAACGCCGTTGTTGCCGGTCTCGAGTACCACCCTGGCGCCGGTGTCGTCGAGGACGTACCGGATGCGCTCGGCGGGCAGTCGGGGGTCGATGGGAACCCAGGCGGCACCTGCCAGCCAGGCGCCGAGCGCGGCGGTCATGAACTCCGCGTTGCCCGGCCCCACCAGGGCGACCGTCTCGCCGCGGGTGCAGCCGCGGGCCCGCAGCCGGTCGGCCACGTCATGCGCCCCGTCCCACAACTGCTGGTAGGTGACACGGTCGTTGCCGCACAGGAGAGCGGTCTTGTCGGGATGGCGCTGGACGTTCGTCTCGATCAGGTCGATGACCGTGGTCATGTGTTGCTCCGCTGTCTGTGGGGATGGAGGTCAGTGGCCACCGCTGGCGGCATCGCCCGGCCGGGTGCCCGGCGCGTCCATGTGGTCGGCCAACGCGCGGATGGTCGGCGCCCGGAAGAACTCGACGACCGGGACGCGCGTGCCGGTGCTTTTTTCCACTGCCGTGAGCAGTCGCAGCACGTCGAAGGAGTTGCCGCCGAGCAGGAAGAACGACTCGTCGGGGCCGGCCGGTTCGTGTCCGAGCAGCTGCGTCCACAGGTCCCGGACCAGTGCTTCGCCCGGTGTCGGCTCCCAGGCGGCGGGCCCGGCTGCCTCGGCCGAGGCGAACTCGCCGGCGGTGAAGCGCCGAAGGAGCGTCGTCCGGTCGATCTTGCCGTTGTCGGTCAGTGGCATGGCGTCGATCGTCAGGACATGCCGGGGGATCATGTACGTGGGCAGCTCCTGCTGGAGCGCGCCGCGCAGCTCCCGCACATCCACATCTCGGCCCGGTGTGCTCAGGACGAAGAGGCAGAGCGCTGCCTGTTCACCGGTGCCGTGGACGGCGGCGGCCGCGGCCTTGACCATCGGCAGCTTCTCGGACGCGGTCTCGAGCTCACCGAGTTCGATGCGGTGGCCGCGCAACTTGACCTGGGAGTCCCGGCGGCCGAGGAATTGGAGGGTGCCGTCCTCCGTGAGCAGCGCGAGGTCACCGGTCCGGTACATGCGTCCTGTCCGGTGAGGTGCGGTCAGGAAGGCGGCCGCGGTGCGCTCGGGGTCGTTGACATAGCCGTCTGCGGGGCAGATACCGCCGAAGTACAGCTCCCCGACGGCGCCGGGCGGCACCTCACGGCCCGCTCGGTCGAGCAGGTAGGTATCGACTCCTGGCAGCGGGCGACCGATCGGAACGTGAGAGGGGCGCTCGGCGGGGCCGCCGTGCAGCACGTGGTACGTCACGGCGTGGGTCTCGGTCGGGCCGTACAGATTGATCAGCGTCAGCTGGTCATGTGCGTCAAGCAGCCGTCGGGAGCGGCTGTCCAGGTGCAGTTGCTCGCCCGATACGCAGATGAAGCTGACGGATTCCAGTGTGTGGCCGGCGTCGTTGACCGCTTCGGCGAAGGCACCGAGGACGGCGACGGGCAGATATACGTGGCTCAGGCGCTGCTCTTCGACCAGGGCTGCGACCCGGCTGAGGTCGCGACGGTCGACGGAGCCGAGCCCGTGGACGGTGCCGCCGGCGGCGAGCGTCGGAAAGATCTCCTGGTAGGACACGTCGAAGCCGAGCGGCGCGAACTGCAGGAACCGGGTGTCCGATCCCATGCGAAGTTCGTCGATCTGCCAGTACAGCAGATTGACCAGGGCCGGCTGCCCCATGAGAACGCCCTTGGGGCGCCCGGTCGAGCCGGACGTGAACATGATGTAGACGGGATCGGTTCCATCGGGCAGTGACGGGGGCTGCGCGGCGCCGCCGGCCTCCTCGAGTGCGGTGACCGTCGTCCGCTCGGGCTCGTCGGGCACCACGGTGCGGGTACCAATGACGAAGGTGCAGCCCGAGTGGCTGATCATGTAGCTCAGACGGTCTGCCGGGAGGGTGGTGTCGACCGGCAGGTAGCCCGCGCCGCACCACAGGATGGCGAGCATGGACACCACCGTGTCCGCGAGGGCGTCCGGCACCACGGCAACCACGTCGCCGCGTCGCACGCCGCGGCTGTGCAGTCCGGCCGCCGCCCGGGCGGTGCGAGCCGCGAGTTCCTGGTACGTCAGGCTGAATCCGGAGGCGTCAGTGACCGCGAGCTGCTCCGGGTGCCGGCGAGCGGCGTCGAGTATCAGGCCGAGCAGTCCCCCTTCGCCGTGGGTGCGCGTCTGATCACTGCGCCTGAAATCCGGGACCGTGCGGGTGTCGAGGCCGGCCAGCAGCTCTGTGAGGGGAGTGCGGGGGCTGTCGGCGGCCCGCAGCAGCAGCTGCCGGTACTCCGCGAGGAAACGTTCGGCGTACGAGGCGGGGAGCAGGTCCTTGTCGTATTCGAGCTCGATGAGCAGACCGTCCTCCACAGGTGTCGCGCCGAGCCAGAGGTCGAAGCGGGCGGCCTGCTGGGAAACGAACTCGACCTTCCCCTGGAGGCCGGGGGTGAGGTCGAGCCGGGTGTTCAGCTCGTCCTGCATCGCGAACATGCACTGGAAGAGCGGGTTGCGGTTGGTGGTGCGCTCGGGAGCGACTTCTGAGACCAGCGCGTCGAAGGGGATCGCCTGGTAGCGCTTGGCCTCACGTACGACGTCGGAGACTTCGGCGCAGTGCGCGTCGAACGGCACGTCACGGGCGGGCAGGACGAGTGGCAGCGTATTGACGAAGAAGCCGCACAGGTCATGGGAAGCGATCGTGCGGCGGGTGGAGAAGGGGCTTCCGACGATGACCCGCTCCTGGCCGGAGTAATCGCCCAGCAGCGCCGAGTAGCAGGCGAGCAGGACGCAGAAGGGGGTCGTCGCGAGCTCCCGCGCGGTGCGTTCGACGAGGCGTCGCTCCTCGGCGTCGAGCAGCACATTGAGGTCTCCGCCGGCGAATGACGTGTTCACCGGTCGAGTGGGCGTCTGGTAGAGCGTCGTCGCCGGTACGCCGGCAAGTTCCGCGGCGAGCTTTTTGACCTCGCCCGCTTCGATCGCGGCGTCCGTCGCCCTGACCTGCGCGGCGAGTTCAAGGGCGAGGTGCCGCTCACGCTCGGCGGGTTCCGGTGTGCCGGTCGCGGAAGCGGAACCACCGGAGGCGAGCCGGTATCCGTCGCGGAGCTCGTCGAGGAAGGCGCTCATGGAGACACCGTCGCTGACCGAGTGGTGGATATTGCACAGGAGGGCGCTGCGGCCTTGCCCCTGCAGCAGCTTGAAGCGGCACAGGGGTGCGGTCCGCAGGTCCACGGCAAGAGAGGCGAAGCGCTTGCTCTCCTCGTCCACCAGCAGCTTCCAGTCGGATTCCGCGGCACTGGTCGCGCTCACTTCGAGGGGCACGTCGGCGGGTTCGGTGATGCGTGCTCGGGGCCCACCGCCGGCAAAGGCGAACTCCGTGCGCAGCGTGGGCTGGATATGCAGCAGCCGCTTCAGCGCCTGGCGAAGGGCATCCTGGTCCACCTCGCCGTCGAAGGTGATCCGGAAGCTGATGTTGTAGAGGTCCTTGCGCTCCATGGCCTCCTGGATGAAGAGGAGGCTGCGTTGCGATGCCGTGACCGGAAGGTCCACGGTCTCTTTCACGATGTCGATGTCCTT
Organism: Streptomyces sp. CA-135486; assembly: GCF_050936555.1. Classification (NCBI taxonomy): domain Bacteria; kingdom Bacillati; phylum Actinomycetota; class Actinomycetes; order Kitasatosporales; family Streptomycetaceae; genus Streptomyces; species Streptomyces sp. CA-135486. The sequence goes on along the minus strand of NZ_JBNJMM010000002.1, from coordinate 2,146,790 downwards.
GGTGCGCACTTCCCGCTCCCTCAGTTCCAGTCCTCGACGAAGGCGGCCAGGTCCGCGACCGTGATGACGTCGGCGAGCTGGTAGGGGTCGATTTCCTGGGCGGGGTCGATGGCGAGGTCGCCCAGGATGCGCAGCAGCAGGAGGGAATCGATGCCCAGGGCCGCCAGTTCCGTCTGGGGAGTAAGGGATTGCTCGCCCACCCGCTTGGTGATCGCGGCGTGCACCCGCTCGGTGATGTGCGGCACGGGGTCCGTGGGCTGGGGCTGCGTTGCGGCAGGGGTGACTGTCATGAGCCAGGGCCTTCCTTGGGTACTGGAGAGGGAGAGGGGCAAGAAGCCCCCGCGAACGTCGACGGAGGTGGGGTCTAGCCGGCCGCGAGCAGCGGGTCGTCGAGGTGCTCGGCGGCCACGTCCAGGGCGGCGGCCACCAAGGCGTCCAGCGCGGCGTTGGAGCTGCTCGTCCTGCGGCGGACGACCTGAGTGAAGGTCTCGAAGGGGGGTGCCCAGTCGATGGTCGCCAGCGTCCCGTCGGCGAGCTCCCGCTCGACCGAGACCAGAGGCATGAACGCCATGCCGATGCCCAGGGCGACACTGCGCTTGGCCGCGTCTATCGAGTCCAGCTCGAAGACGCGGGGGCGATCCGATCCGTCCAGGAGCCCGATGGCCTGCTCGAACTGGTGCTGGTAGCCGGCCCGGCTGTCGGCGCGGATGATCGGCGTACCGCGGAGGTCCTCGTCGGGAACTGCGCTGCGGCCCACCAGAAGGTGTCCTGGGTTCCCCACCAGGACCAGCGGTTCCGGACACAGCACCTGGGTGTCGAGGCCCTCGTGCTCCTCGGGTGAGCCGACGATGAACGCGCAGTCGAGGCGGCCGTCGCGGACGGCTGCGACGGCGTCGGTGCCGGCTCCCGCGTGCAGGGAGACCTGCACCTTCGGGTAGCGGCGGTAGAGGTACTCGACCATGGGCAGGAGCCGGTAGCTCGTCAGGCTCTCGACGGTTCCGACGTCCACGCAACCATGTGGCTCGCCGTCGGAGCTGATCGCCTGGCGAGCGCGACCGGTGAGCGAGATGATCTCCCGTGCATACGGCAGGAGTTGCCGTCCGGCGGGGGTGGGTCGCACGCCACCGGGCAGGCGTTCGAGCAGCGTGACGCCGAGCCCCTGCTCCAGCGACTTCACGCGGGTGGTGATCGTCGGCTGGGACAGGCTCAGTCGGGCGGCAGCTCTGGTGAAGCTTCCGATTTCGACAACGGCCACGAATGCATCGAGTTGAGGAGTGTCCACGGTCCAACCTCCTCTGGTACAGGACGGGACTGCTTTGACAGCTCGTCATCCTGTGCCCGGGTCCTACTCCTTCTCTACTGGCCGAGCCTTGGCCAAAGCGCTGCTGTGAGAAGCCATGAGGTGCCTGGTGAGAGCCGATGAGTAGTGGGGGTCCTTACCGTCCTCGGCAGATGGACACGAACCCCCTACACCGCAGCAAGGAGCCTCACACCGTGCGAAAGATCCTTTTCAGCAGCGCCGCCGTTCTGATCACCGCCGCCGTGGCCGTCACCTCGTTCGAGGCCGGCACCGTGCACTCCGAGGCGAGCCGGGGCTCGGCCACGGCAGCCGACACCCCGTGGCCCACCCCTGTCGCTCCGGTCGGCGTCACGAGCGACACCCCGTGGCCGCGCGCCGGGCAGCACTGACATGCGGCTCGGGCCCTCGCACCGGCCCGGCGTCGTGGCAGGGGGCCGGATCAGCCGCTCGGGCACCCCAGATTGAGTTCGAACCGGGCCAGCTGGGCGGTGTGCTCAGCCTCCAATTGGGCCAGCTCCAGGCGGGCTTCCGCGGCCCCCACCCGATCCATGATCCGTTCCCTGATGCCCACCACATCGTGCAACAGGCTCTGCGCGACACTGATCCGACCCAACCGGGCGTTGACCATGCCCAACCGGTGCAGTATCCGCGACTCGCCCGCGATGTCTCCGCGCGAGCGCACCAGGTCGAGCACATCCCGCAGCAGGTCCTCGGCCTCCTGGTAGCGGCCGCGGCGCTGCATGAGGTCGCTGAGCACCAGCCGTACCTGGCCTTCGGTGCGGCGACTGCGGGTCGACCGGCAGATCTCCAGCGCCTCGTCGAGCAGCTCTTCCGCGTCATCGAGGCGTCCCTCGTCCAGGGCGAGGCGAGCGAGATGCGCCAGCACGTTCGTCTGACCCACATGGTCGTCGACGGCGCGGAAGTCCGCGACCGCCTGCCGGTGCAGCCCGAGCGCAGTGTGCGAGTCACCCTGCCGCTGGGCGAGCAGGGCCAGATTCCGCCGGGCCAGCGCGAGACCGTGGGTGTCCTGCAGGCGGGTGAACGACTCCAGAGCAGGCTGGAGCGCCTGCCGGGCGGCGCTGAGCTGAGACCTGCTCAAGTACAGGGAGCCCACCGAGCACATGACTGCCGCGCAGCCGCGGTCCAGTCCCGCCGTGCGAGCTGCGCGAAGGGCCCGCTGGTGGGTCTCCTGCCATTCGTCGAAGTAGCAGCGCGACTCGAAGATCGTCACCAGTGTGACGGCGAGATCCCAGCACGCCTCAGCCTGTCCGGTCTCCGCGGCCAGGTCCACGGCCTGGCAGAGGTTTACCCGTTCAGCCTCCAGCCAGGCCAGCGGGTCCCGCAGCAGACGGTCCACATGTACGTCGGACAGGTGCCAGCGCGGCGCATCGCCGTGCAGGACGGTGAAGTCGCCTCCGTACAGTCGGCGGTGGGCTTCCTCCGCGAGGGCCAGCCAGCCGCCGACCAGGCGAGTGAGCGCGGGTGCCGTCTCGTCGGCCTCTCGGGGCCGCTCCAGCTCTTCGCGCGCGAACAGCTGCACCAGCGAGTGCAGTTTGTAACGCGGGCCGCCCGACGTCCCCGTGCCCACGATCTCGAGCATCTGGGCATCCACCAGGGATTCGAGCAGATCGTCCGCACGGAACAGATCGGTGTCCAGCAGCGCGGCCGCTGCCCAGGTGGGGATGGAGCCGCCTTCCAGCACGCTCAGCAGACGAAGCAGCCGCCGGCCGTCCTCGGTCAGTCCGTCGTAGGTCAGCGCAAGGCTGGAGCGAATGACAAGCTCGCCATGTGCGAGTTCGTCCAGTCGGCGCCGTTCGTCGGAGAGCCGGTCGAGCATCCACACCAGCGACCAGTTGGGGCGCGCCGCCAGCCGCGCGGCGATGATGCGCAGCGCCAGGGGCAACTGCCCGACCATCCGTACCAGTTCGGCCGCCGCATCGGCTTCGGCTGCCACCCGCTCCTCGCCGACGACCGCGGCGAGCATCTCGATCGACTCGTCGATATCCAGCACGTCCACATACAGGAACCGCGCACCGGGCAGGCCGGTCATCCGCGAACGGCCGGTGACCATCACCGATGAGTTGCCGGTGCCGGGCAGCAGCCTGCGTACCTGCTGGGCCTCGGAAGCATTGTCGAGGACGATGAGCATCCGTTTACTGGCCAGGAGATTGCGGTACATCTCGGCCCGTTCGTCGACGGTTCCGGGTATCTGGGAGCCAGGGATGCCCAATGCGCGAAGAAAGCGGCCCAGCACATCGAGAGCCGCGGTCGGCGAGGGCTGTGTACCACCCAGGTCGCAGTAGAGCTGACCGTCGGGGAACTGCCGCATCAGCCGGTGTCCGACATGCACGGCGAGTGTGCTCTTGCCGACGCCCGACGGCCCGGCGAGCACGGCCACGGGCGTGGGCCGCCCCTCGCCTCCCGCCAGGAGCAGGCTCTGTGCGGTGTCGACGAGTTGGGCCCGCCCGGTGAAGTCGGCGATGTCGGGTGGCAGCTGAAAGGGGGCCGCCGTCTCGAACGGCTCGGGAGCCCCGGCCCCGGCCGCCGGGGCCGGGGGCCGGGCCGTGCCTGCCGGAAGGTGCAGGACTCGGTCCCCGGCGAGGATCGCGGATTCGAGCCGTCTGAGGTCGTCGCCCGGCTCGATGCCGAGCTGTTCGACGAGGATCACCCGGCCGGAGCGGAAAACCTCCAGCGCCTCGGCCTGCCTGCCCGAGCGGTACAGGGCAAGCATCAGCTGGCCGCGCAGTCCTTCACGTAACGGGTACTTCGATACGAGTGCGTTGAGTTCAGGAATGATCTTGGCGTGCCGGCCCAGCTGGAGTTCCAGGTCGATGTGAGTCTCGAGGTTGATGAGCCGGTGCTCGTCGAGCTGAGCCGCCATCGACTGGAGTTTGTGGCTCTTGGTCCCGCTCAGCGCGGGGCCGCGCCACAGTTCGTCCGCACGCCGGGTGAGGGCTGCCGCCTCTTCGATCCCACCCTCGTCGGCCAGGGAGTATGCCTGCTTGCGCAGGCCGGCGAAGAGCGTGGCGTCCAGCTGGTCCCCGGACACCTTGATGAGGTACCCGGGCTCCTGCGTGACGAGTTGGGATTCCTCACCGATCGCCGCGAGGTTGGTCCGCAGCGCTGATACGCATGTCTGAATCTGAGCGCGCGCCGTGGGTGGAGGGTCATCACCCCAGATCGCGTCGACCAGGCTCTCGGTGCTGACTATCCGGTTTGCTTCGAGAAGCAGCGCACTGAGCACAACCTGCTGTCTGCCACGAGGGATCCGGCACACCTGACCGCCCTCGCCGATTATCTCCAGTGGCCCAAGAATGCGGAATGTTGGGTTACCCGGCCTTTCCGGCATTGGCGTGTCTCCCCCTTGACCCCCGAGCAAGCGTTCGCTTGATCGTTAAGCTAACACGGGGGTCGGGCAACAGCGGTCGTGAGCGGGCACTTTTCGGACGGGCAGAGTGCTGGTTCCGGTTTGCCGGATGTAAAGACCTAGCGTGTAGGGCACACGGAAGCGTACGTCTTCCGGGAGGCTATGAGGCCACGGGGCGAAACGGTGAAGATGTCGGCGAAATCCACCCCTTGCACCGAGTCTGCCTGCCGATAGAAGACGCCTGTCGCGACAATCCGCCCCTGACCAGCCCACAGATCCTCGAGCGAGTAACTGACCCGTCTGCGTCTTTCCGTCGAAATCACGGCGGCGCGCCCTTTTGCGATCACCTCGTCCGGCACGCTCACTGTGACGTCGTCTTCGAGTAGGGATGCGAACGCATCGTAGTCGCGGGCATTGAGATAGGCGTAGCTCAAATACACATGCTCGACGGGCGCCGACTGTGGCCAGTCAACCGTTGCCGCTTCGGACTTCTCTCGCACGGCTCAGCCGCCTTCGGTAAATCGGAATGCCAGGCTCCGACGGTCGACCTTGCCGTTTTCAGTGACGGGCAGCTCGGCAAGGAAGTGAATCTCGTCGGGAACCATGTAGGACTGCAGCGCCTGGCCGCAGAAGGCCGTCAGCCGGCCGTCTTCCGGTGAGTCCGCCCCGGCCCGTGCCACCACAGCCGCGGCGAGTACCGGTTCGGCCCCCGGCCGTTCGAGCAGCAGAACCGCGGCCCCGGCCACATCGGGGTGCTCGAGCAGCCTGCGCTCCACCTCCCCCAGCTCCACCCGGTTGCCGCGGATCTGCACCTGGGAGTCGACTCGGCCGCAGAAGTACAGCTCGCCGTGCGGCCCTCGATAGGCGAGGTCACCGGTCTTCAGCACCAGCTGGCCCGAGCGTGGTTCGGCCGGATCGGGCACTCGCGCGGCCGCGGAAGCCTTCGGATCGTCCCAGTAGCCGGTGAAGAGGGCCGGGGTGCGCAGATGAATCTCCCCCGGTACCTCTTCCTGCTCGATGAGATGGCCAGAGTCGTCGACAAGCAGCATCTCGGCGCCCGGGTGGGCGTACCCGATGGACAGCTTCTCAAGGCCGGCCGGAAGCGGCCGCGGCACATCCGTGAAGGAACAAGCCATGGATTCCGTCGCCCCGTAGCAGTTGATCAGCCTTGCCTGCGGAAGGAGCTCCTGCAGCTGCCGCAGCTCGGGCAGCGGGAAGCCCTCCCCGCAGAAGAGCACTCCGCGCACGTCCTTGAGTGCGGCCACCGTGTCCGGCAGATGCTTCAGTGACTGCCGCCAGATCGACGGCACCCCGTTGACCTGTGTGGCCCCGGTGTCGGCGAGTACCCGCAGAAAACGGGTGGGCCATCGCATCAGCTTGCGTGGCACGGGCGCCACGGCCGCGCCGCTGCCCAGCGCGAGACCGATGTCCAGCAGCGAGAAGTCGAACTGCAGGGGCGAGGTGGTCGCCACCCGGTCCTGCGGTCCGACGATGCCGTGGGAGAGCATCCCGCGGTAGAAGGACGTCACCGCACGGTGGCTCATCACCACGCCCTTGGGCCGGCCTGTCGTACCCGAGGTGAAGATCATGTACGCGGTGTCGGTCGGGCACAGCTCTCGGCGGCGCCGGGTACGCGGAGGCGGCAGCCGGTCCAGCGCCAGCCTGCCGGCGCCGAACCTCCCCGTCCCGGTGGGCCCGGGGATTCCCTCCCGTTTTCCGCCCTCAGCCTGTACGTGCAGCGAAGCACCGGTGGTCTCAATAATCGTATGCAGTCGCTGGTCAGGGGTTTCCGGACTGACCGGCACGAAAGGCAGCCCCAGCGTCGAGCAGGCCAGCAGCATCGCGATGGCATGGGCTGAGGTGTCGGACTCCAGGATCACTCGGTCGCCGATGTCGAGGCCGAGCGAGTCGAGGGCGAGCGCATACCCGCGGGTCAGCTCGTCGAGCTGGTGATAGCTGACTGTCTGTACGTCGTCATTGGCCACGAACTCGACGACGGCCGGGCTGTCGGGCATGGTGGCCGCCGCGGCGAGCAGGTAGGAGTGCAGCATCTCCTCCTGCGCCGGCGGGCGCGCGACGGCGGTTTCGGCAAACGTGGTCACGGTGAGGTCTCCTCGCAGGTGTCTCGAAGTCAGAGGGAGCGGAAGTCCGCCATGTCGGGAATCCGGTGCGACTGGCCGTCCAGCAGCACCATCGGTGCGTCCGGCCTGCTCGTGGCCTGTTCCGCGGTCCCGATCAGCAGGGTGTGGTCGAGCGCCTCGATCGCTTCCTGCAGTCGGCACACGACGGTGGCCGAGCAGTCGTCCAGCACCGGAACGCCGCTCAGGTGCGAGTGCGCAACCCCGTCGAAGCGCCGGCCAGGGTCGCCGGTGGCGAACTGCCGTGCCAGGTCCCGCTGCTGCCAGGACAGAACATTGACCGCGAACGCCCCGGAGCCACGTATGTCGTTCAGGGTCCGCCCCGCACTGCGCAGCGACACCAGGATGCTTGCCGGGTCGAGCGACAACGACAGCACTGCGGTGGCGGTGCATCCGGCCGGGCCGCGGTGCGTGTCGGTGGTGATGACGGCGACGAAGCTCGGGAACCGCGCCATCACGCGCCGGAAGGTGCCATGGTCCACTCGGGTGTCGGGCATGGACTGTATGTCGATGGTCATCGTCTGTTCCCTCAGGCCGCTTGCGGTTCGGACAAGGACGCGACGAGCGCGGCACGATCGACCTTGCCGTTCGCGTTGAGCGGCAGAGCGCCGGTGAAGGTGACCGTGGCGGGCACCATGTAGGCCGGGAGCTTGCGCCGCAGGGCCTCCAGCAGCTCCTCCCGGTTCGCACCGGCGCCCGTGCACACCGCGTGCAACAGCGGATCGCCCTTCCGCCCGGGCAGGGCCACCACCACCGCGTCGGTGACGCCCGGCCGGCGCAGCAGCAGAGACTCGATCTCACCGAGTTCCACCCGGTAGCCGCGGATCTTCAACTGGTGGTCGAGCCGGCCCAGATGCACCAGGACGCCGTCGAGCAGCTTCACGCGGTCGCCGGTCCGGTACCAGTGTTCCGCGGTCAGTGGTTCGGATCCGTCGTAGACCGCGCTCTGCCGGCCGTCGAAGGTGCGGAACCTGCCCACGTTGTCGGCCGGGTCCAGATAGCCGGGGAAGCGCTGTGTGCCGCGCACACACAGTTCCCCGTCGTCGGCCGGGCGCCCGTCCTCGTCCAGGATCAGGTGTTCCTGACCCGGGTACGGAGTGCCGATGGGCACCGTCCCATTGTCCGTCCGCGGCCAGAGGTCCACGCTGCCCGGGAGCCGGAACTCCGTCCACGTCACCGTCATCTCGGTCGGGCCGTAGATGTTCTCGACGGTGCTGTTCGGAGCGGCAGCCTGCCATGCCTCGGCATGCGCCAGCTTCAGGGCCTCACCGCAGAACAGGCTCCACCGCAGGGAGGGCATCGCTCCCGGCTTCAGGGCGCGCAGCCGCAGCGCGATGGCCGCGACGGACGGCACCGAGTTCCAGTGGGTGATCCGGTTGCGGTTGACGAACCGTACGGGGGACAACACGTCGTTGCGCGTGGGCACGACGAGGGCCGCGCCCGATCCCCAGGCCGCGAACATGTCGTACACCGACGGATCGAAGGTCAGGTCGAAGGTCTGCGACACCCGGGCGCCCGGCCCGAGTCGGTACCGGGGGATGACATGGTCGAGATAGGCAGCGACGTTCGCATGAGTGACGGGCACCCCTTTGGGCCGCCCGGTCGATCCGGACGTGAAGAGGATGTACGCGAGATCCCCGGAGGCCGGGCCGAGTTCGGGCAGCCGCGGCACCGGCCCCGACAGCAGTGCCGGCAGATCCTTGTCGCCCAGCGGCAGTACCGGTACGGGCAGCTCCGCCAGAGCGGGCAGGGCGGCGTCGGCGATCACCAGGTCCAGGCTCGCTTCCCTTGCCACATCGCTGTTGCGGCCGACCGGGAACGCGGGGTTCAGCGGCACGACGGTGGCGCCCAGCCGGGCGACCGCCAGATATCCGGCGTAGGCGACGACGCTGCGGGACGCGAGCAGCCCGACTCGGGACGGCACCCCGCCGTGCCGTTGCAGGATGGCCCCGGCCACTCGTGCGGCCGCGGCGGCGAGCTGGTCGTAGGTGAGACGCTGCCCGTCGACCTCCAGCGCGACGTGTGTGTCGCCGTACTCATGGGTGGATTGCGCGAACCATTCGTAGAGCCGTTTTGTCTTGGCCATCAGGAGTGCTCCTCCCGCAGTGCAGGGGTCATGGTGCTGATCAGGTCGGCGAATGCCTTCGCCACCACTCCGGGCCGTGGCCGGCCCCGCTCCGCCGAAGTGACGGCGAAGCGCAGCGAGCGGGGCAGTTCGGCCCAGCTCGCCATCGCCGCGGTAGCGACCGGCTCCGGCAGCCGGCCGCGGTGGGCGAGCAGTTCCAGGCGGTGACGCTGGTGGCGGGAGGCCGCCCAGAGGTCGTCCGCGTGTGCGGCCAGCACCGCGGGGTCCGAGCCCAGCCGGTCCGCGAGGAACTCCAGTACCTCCAGCTGGTCCTGCAGCCACTGTCCGGTCTGCTGCGGGCCGGCCGGGAGCGGGTCACGGACCAGCCAGCGGTAGTGCGACTGCTCGGGCAGCGCCGACGGAACTCCGAGGGCGTGGATGTCGCGCAGCATGTACTGCCGCCGCAGGTCACCGAGCGGGGTGAGCAACTCGCGCAACCCGTCGTCGTCCACCACCCCGCTGTAAGGGAGTTGCTCGCCTTCGGGCAGCAGGGCGGCGAAGCGGTCGGTGATCCGCCATGCGTCGGCGAGTTGGGGAACAGCCTCCAGCAACACCCAGTGCGCCACGGTGGACTTCCCGTACGCCGGCGACCACGGCACGCACCGGGTGTTGCCGACGGCCAGTACCCGCCCGCTCAGGGCGAGTTCCGCCCGCAGGGCCGCCAGCGCGTGTGGCCACCGGGCTGCGCTGCGGTAGCCGAGTCCCCCGGAGCGGTCCGTAAGGTCGATACGGCGGTGATGGGAGAAGGCCAGATGGCCACTCGGCTCATCGACACGGACCGCCAGACGGACGGCTTCGGCGAGCCGCCGGCTCGCCTGCGGCAGCTCCGGCTCCAGGTAGGCCACCAAGTTGGCGGTGTAGCAGCTCAGTTCCGGTATCCCGGTCAGTACACCATTCATCACGCCACCTCCCAGGCGCAGCTCAAGGGTGTGTCCGACCGTTCGCGAAGGCTGCGCCACTCGAAGCCCTTCCAGGTGCCGGTCGTCTGTTTCAGGCGCACGTCCACGGTCCAGGGGCCGCCGGCCAGACCGCTGCCCTCGGCCTTCACGCAGGCTTCCTGCGCGGTCCAGATCCAGGCGAACTCGAGCGAACGCTCCGCGATCGGCAGCGAGTTCAGCGTTTCGAGTCCGTGGCGGACACAGCGCCGGATCACTCCTGCATCGAGGTCCCGCACAGGTTGCTGGATGTCGATGCCTACGGCGCGGCCCACGGAAACGCAGGCGGCGAAGTGGCCCTCGTCGTGGGCGACACTGACGCCGATGTCGGGCCACTCGGCCAGGAACGGCTTGCCGTTCGGCCCGAGCGACACCCGCCCGCCGGCAGCCTCCGGAACGACCTCGGCCAGGAGTTCCCGCAGCAGGGCCCGGCCGGCGAGGAACTCCTCCGCCCGCCACTGGACCATCCCGGAGGCGGCCGCCTGGTCGTCCGGATGCCCACGGGTCGAGGTGACGCCCTGCCGCGTCACAGCCCAGATGCCGGGTTCGATCTCGATCACGTTCATGGTGACAGCTCCGCGAGGAGAGAGTCCGAGGCACCCGCCACGGTGGAGAGCACGACTTCGGTGGTCCCGCCGCCGATACCCCACAGGGCGGCCTGGGCCCTGGTCCACTGGGCACCCGTGCCCGCGAAACCCTCGGCGCCCTGCAGCTGGGCGCACTCGGCCAGCACCCCGTCGACGGTCAGCGCCGCACTGGCCTTGAGGAGTGCCGCGGCCGTGGTGTCGTGGCCGCGGGCTACACGGTCGGCGAGCCGGTCGACGAGTGCCCGCAGCTGGTGCGTACGGACCAGACCTGCGGCAAAACGCTGCTGGACGCTTTCGAGCTGCCACAGCGTTCCGTCGCCGAACCGGCGCTGTTCCAAGCGCCGTTTCGTCTGTGCCAGCATGCGGGTGCACAGCGCGACCGCCCACAACGTGCCGGTCAGCCGCTCCACCGCGATGTGTGAGGCGAAGGAGGTCATCCCGCGCCCCACTCTTCCGACGAGATGTTCGCGCGACAGCCGTACGTGGTCCAGCCGGACGTGGCCGGTGCCGGAGCCGTCGAACAGCGCGGTGTCGGCCGCCTCGACCGACACACCGGCGGCCTTGGCGGGCACCAGGACCCAGGTGAAGTTGGTGAAGTGGCGGCCCTCACGGTGGCGCGCCAGCACCAGGAAGTGATCTGCCTGGGTGGCGTTGGTAATCCACCGTTTGGTGCCGGTGACCGTGATGCTCTCGTCGGCGACGGCCACTGTGGTGCCCAGACCTGCGAGGTCCGTACCGGAGCCCTCGTCGGTCGCCGCGAGCGCGATGACCGCCGTCCCCGCAAGTGCCTCCGCCAGGGCGCGCCCGGCCGGCTGCCCGCCGAGGGCGAGCAGGGGCACGGCAGTGGCGATCTGTACGCACACCGCGAGCGTGGACCCGATACCGGCGCGGGCGTCCACATCGGTCATGAGCCTTTCGAGCGCGGCCGGTTCCACTCCTGCAGCCGGGTCGCCGTCGCGGTAGACACCGGTCAGGTGGCCGGCCGCGCCGAGGGCCGCCCAGACCTGTCGGCCGTCCGCATGCGCAGGCAGGCCGTCCAAGGCGGCCCGGGGCCCGGTCGGTTCATGTGCCGCGAGGGTGAGCAGGGCGCCTTCAGGCAAGACGCACCTCCGTGTCGAGCAGGGCGAGCCGCCCGTCGGCCTGGTGCAGCCTGTCGTTGCTGTAGTTCAGGGGCGCCGACCGGAGATCGCGCAGGGCCAGCTCCAGCCGGGTCGCGGAGTCCTTGAGGTACCCGTCGCGCAGGCCCACCACCTGGATGAGGTCGTCGACCGCAGCGTGGCACTGCTCCGAGGCCGTGATTTTGAGGGCGTTGAGCAGCAGTTGGATGCGCGGGGCGGACAGCTCGGTGCCGCCGCGCAACGCCTGCTCGGTGTGCCGCAGCAGAGCGTGCACCGTGTCGATCTTCTGGCGGGCCGCGGAGAGCCGGCCGAGCAGCAGCTCGGAGCCGAGGTCGAAGCGGCGCCGGCCGGCAGGGCTGCGCAGCATCCCGACGACCCGGGCGAGTGCTCCGGCCGCCGTGCCGAGCCAGGCCGCGGACCAGGCCAGGTGGGCGAGCGGGCCGAAGACCTCGCCGGCGATCCGGGAGAAGTGACCGTGCTCGCCGACGACCTGGTGTGCCGGAACACGGCCGGTCAGCCGCAGGGCGGCGCTGTGACTGGCCCGCATGCCCATCGGCTGCCAGTCACCGCTCTGCTCGATGGTGAGCTGCTCGCGGTCTGCGTAGACGAGGGAGACCTGGTTGGGGGAGGTCGCGTCCGGGGCCCGGACGGTGATCAGAAAGCCGTCGGCATGAGCGCCGCCGGTCACGATCGGCGCGAACCGGTCGATCAGCAGATGGGAGTTGTCGGTGTGCGCCTGGGACTCGGCGGTGAGCAGATGGCCGCCCTTGCCCGCCTCGGTGGTGACGGATGCCAGGTAGAGCCGGCCTCCGGCGATCCGCGGGAGCAGTTCGTCCCGCAGCTGGGGTGCTGCGTGCCCGACCAGGGCGGCGACCTGCTGGCAGTGCATGCCGAGGATCATGGCGACGGACATGTCCGCGCGGCCCAGTTCGATGCAGACGTCGAGGAGATCGGACACGGTCGCGCCGAGCCCGCCGTGGTCGATCGGCACGGTCAGGCCCAGCAGGCCGGTCTCTCTCAGCGCGGCCAGGGCCTCGACGGGGAAGGTGGCCTCGCGGTCGTGGTGAGGTGCGTGCTCGGCGGCGATCTGCGCCACGTACCCGGCCTTCTCGGTCAGGCTCTTCCCCTGGAAGGAGCCGCTGAGTGTGCCATGGCCGGCGGCCTGCGCGGTGTTCACGCCGCCTCCGCCCGGCTGCCCGCGCTGCCGCCGGAGGCTGCCTCGATGGCTTTCCACAGGGTGCCGGCGGTTGCGAAGGTCGCGTCGTTCAGATCCTCGTCGGCCAGTGCGATACCGAAGGTGTCCTCGATGGCGAAGAGCAGCTCGATCGACTGCATCGAGTCCAGGCCCAGTTCGCGCAGTACGGAGTCCTCGGTGAGCTCCTGTCCCCGGAGGTACTTGAGGAACGGTGTCAGCAGTTCGGTGAAACGGGCGTCCATATCGTGGCTCCTGATAAGGATCGAACGGTGGTCAGGGGGCGGCGGCCGCGGCGGCGAGCCTGCACAGGTCCTCGAGCTGGTGGAGGTTCTCCGGGACCAGATCCTCGGGGTCGAATTCGACGGCGAGTCGCTCCTCCAGCGCTTCGACGATCTCGACGACCTGGAAGGAGTTGAAGCCGGCGATCGCTGTCAGAGAGGGCGCGGTCAGCACCTCTGCCGTATCGACGCCCAGCACCCCGGCGACAGTGGCCGTCACCGTCTCGCGCAGCTGGTCCTGGCCGGCGAAGACGTGCCGTTCGGCTCGTAGGGCTGCGGCCAGGTCAGGCAGCAGGCGCTCCGGTTCCGCGCGCCCGCGCTGCACCCGGCGCAGTGCGAGGAAGGCCTGCTCCGCGAGGCGTTCCAGTCTTTGGAGGTGGGCAGCGGTCTCTGCGCCGACAGGCTTGCCGTGCTGCGTGAGGAAGGCCGCGTGCAGCCGTCGGGAGCGGGCCAGCAGCCAGGTTTCCGTGGTGAGTTGCTCCAGGGCTGCGCTCCGGTCCGGGTGGGCCGCATAGGCGCCGACATAGCTGTCGATGTCGCCGAAGTCGGTGCCGGGCCGGACGGGGGGAGCCCCCGCGTCGTCCGGATCGAATCGCACCACCAATGTGGACGGGGGCAGGTCGTCCCAGTCCATGACCCACTGCCCGGGGGACGCGACGCCCCACGGGGTGTGGCTGTAGTAGGCGTCGGTGACCAGCGCCTTCTCACCGGCGGGCGCCACCAGGTAGCTGTGCTCCATGTGTCGCTGCCGGTGGTACGGCAGCCACGGCATGTCGTACGTGTCGGCCATGACGTACAGCAGTCCGTGCTTCTCGGCGAGTTCCGCCAGCTCCTCCGTCGCCACCCCGCTCCAGCGGCGGCGCTCGACCAGCCCGAGGACTTCCGTGCCGGACAGCTGGCTCGCCGGCTCGGGCTCGACGGTGGGCAGTCCGCCCGGGCCGGGCCGCGGCCTGAACCGCAGGGTCGCGCCGAGCGCCAGATGGGTGTCCGGTCCGTGCTGCCGGTCGGCGAGCACGGCCAGGTTGGACTGGACGCAGTCGAGCATGTCCGCGCGGACGGACGGGACGGCCTCGTTGCGCTGCTGCGTTTCGGTGACCGGGGTCATCAGCGGCCTCCCACGAGCAGCGGACCGCCGACGCCCTGCCCAGCCGGCTTCAGGCCCGAGACGGCGCTCAGCAGCGCCTGGTCACTCGGCGCCTCGTCGCCCAACTCCTCGTTGAGAAGCTGCTCGTATGCGGCCAGGTCGAGGTAGCCGTGGCCGCTGACACACACCAGTACACCGCGTTCTGACCGCATGCCGTCCGCGCCCGTGGTGGCGAGCTTGGCCGCCGCTGCCAGTGCGTGCCCCGATTCGGGGGCGGGCAGTACGGCCTCGTGCCGGGTCAGCAACCGGCCGGCGTCCAGGGCCTCTTGCTGGGTGACGGCGGTCGCGGCCAGGTCGCCGGTGTGCCGCATCGCCGAGATGATCTTCGCCGCTCCATGGAAGCGCAGACCCGCCGAGTGGGCGTCCGGGATCGGATGGTCGCTGCCGATGGTGTACATCGCTTCCAGCGGGCCGGAACCGGTCGCGTCGGTCTTGTCGTACGCGTAGACACCTCGGGTGAGCTTCGGCGCCGTCGACGACTCGGCGGCCACCAGCATAGGGGGCTGCGTGCCGGTTGCCCTGGCCTCCGCGTGGAAGGGCAGGGCGATCCCGCCGAAGTTGGATCCTGCGCCCACCGCGCCCACCACCGTGTCGACCCGGGCGTCCAGCTCGGCGAGTTGTGCCTGGGACTCGAGACCGATGACCGACTGGTGGAGGATGCTGTACGTCTCTCCGCTGCCGATGCAGAAGGCAACCCCGTCATGGGTCGCCGCATACTCGACGGCCTCCCCGATCGCCAGCGCGAGGCTGTTGCCCACGCCGTTCTCACGTCTGCCGGAGACGCTGGTCAGACCGCTCGGGCTGGAGTGGATCTCGGCACCGAGCATGCGCATCAGCACACCGCGGTACGGCTTGCGGCGCAGGCTGGACTCCACCATGAACACCCGGCAGCGCAGTCCGAACAACGCGCAGGCGGCGGCCATGGCGGTGCCCCACTGACCGGCTCCGGTACCGGTGACCAGCTCCTTCACGCCGGCCTTCTTGTAGTAGTAGGCCTGGGCGAGGGCGGTGTTGAGCTTGTGGCTGCCGGAGATGTTGCCGCCCTCGTACTTCATGTACACCGGCACCCGGGCGCCGATGGCCCGTTCGAATCCGGTGGCGCGCCACATCGGGGTGGGCCGGAACTGCCGGTAAGCGTCGAGGACTTCGGCCGGGATCTGCCAGTACTCACGCTCGAGCACGCTCTGCCGTACCAGCTCCATCGGCAGGTTGACGCCGACTCCGGTGCCACCCGCGGACTCGGGCGTGAGGTCCGGCGGCATGGGCTGCGACAAGTACGGCAGGGTGCTGCGCCAGCGGGTGGGAAGCTCGACGGTCATCGGGCGTTCTCCGCACCGGAGACGACGACGTCGATGAGGTCGCCGACGGTCTGGAAATTGCGGCCGACGAAGAGGTCGTCGGGGAGGGTGACTCCCAGCTCGTCCTCGATCCGTACGAGCATGCCCACGAATCCGAGGGAGTTCACCCGCAGCAGCTCGCCGACCAGCGGTTCGCTCTCGGCGATGGTGGCCGGGTCGATGGAGAGCCTGGACTCCGCGACGACAACGCGCCTGACGGTGTCGCCTACCGTGGCCCGGTAGGAGTGTTGCACTGTTGTCATGACTGCCTCTCGCAGGGAAGGTCGGTGCGCCCGCGGCAGCGGGCAGCACGTCACGGTGGGAGTGATGTGTCGGGGACCGGGCGGCCGCGCCCGGTTCTGCGTGCTTCGGATCGGTTCAGCCGCGCAGTTCGCCGTTGGCCTCGACGACCCAGGTGCTGGTCACCAGGGCGCCCAGGGTCACCGGGCCGCGTACGTGCAGTCGTCCGGTGGCGATGGAGATTTCGGAGCCGAGGCCGAGCTTGGGCCCGTCGTGCAGCCGCAGCGAGCCGTTGACCACGATCATGGCGGCGTCGACCTGCCGGGCGAACTGCTGGGCGGCGGCAGGGTCCTCGGTGAGGACGCCTTCGGTGTGGCGGGAGCCATAGGCGCGGATGTGGTCGGCGGCGGCTTCGAGA
This sequence comes from Streptomyces sp. CA-135486, assembly GCF_050936555.1. Lineage (NCBI taxonomy): Bacteria > Bacillati > Actinomycetota > Actinomycetes > Kitasatosporales > Streptomycetaceae > Streptomyces > Streptomyces sp. CA-135486. Next base: position 2,130,608 of record NZ_JBNJMM010000002.1, on the reverse strand, counting down.
CCGGGGACGGGCCGCAGGCCGATCACCGGGTCGAGGAACTCCCGGCCCAGGTCGTGCGGTTCGAGGGGCTCGGTGCGCCAGGGGCTGTCGTCGCGTGCCGCGGGCTGCTTCACGGACGCATCCAGGCGCACTGTCAGCTGCGCGTCCTGCCGCTCGCACTCGGCCAGGACGGCCGCCAGGAAGTCCGCGGCGATCTCCTGGTCGACCAGGACCATTTCCACCGAGGTGCATCCGGCCGGCTCGGGGACCTTGCTGTTCAGGGTGACGCGCGCGGCCAGCGCCAGGTCCGCGGTGCGGTGAACGTACAGGTGGTTGACGCCGCCGCCGCTGGCGATGAGCGGGATGGAACTCGCCGTGCGGCAGTATTCGATCAACGAGGGGCTGCCGCGCGGAATGAGAACGTCGACCTGGTCGGGGCGGGCAAGGATCCCCTTCATCAAGGAACGGTCGGGGTCGTCGAGGACGGTCACGAGCCCGGTGGGCAGGCCGGCCGCGGCCAGCGCGGATTTCACGACCTCGGCGAGGGCTGCGTCCGTGGCCGCGCTTTCCTTGCCGCCGCGCAGCAGCACCGCGTTGCCGACGGCGACCGGGAGCAGTGCGCCGTCGACGGTCACGGTGGGCCGGGCCTCGTAGATCATGAGAGCCACACCGAGCGGCTTGGGGACGCGTCGCAGGATGCCCCAGTCCCCGGCCGGGATTTCCGGTGTTCCGGCGAGGACCGCGGTCAGTTCCCGTTCGACGGCGCCGGTCAGCTCGACCATGCCCTCGAGGTGCTCGTCGGTCAGCCGAAGGCGGGCTACGAGGGTGGGCGGGAGGCCCCGCATCTGCGCGCGGGCGATGTCGGCCTGGTTGGCTGTCTGGATCTCGTGCCACCGCGCTTTCAGGTGGCCGGCGAGTTCACGGCAGTAGCGGGCGTACGCCGGGTCCCCGAGGGGCGGTGCGGCGTCGAAGGCGGCACGGGCGAGGCTGAGGATCTGCTCGGGCATGTCGGCGCTCACCACATGAACTGCCCACCGTCAATGATCAGTTTCTGACCATTGAGGTAGGAAGCGGCCGGGCCGACCATGAACTCGAGTGCGTCGGCGATGTCTTCGGTGGTTCCCATGCGGCGGGTGGGTATCTCGTCCAGGGTCTGCGCCATCCGGTCGGGGTCGTCCAGCCGCCAGCGGGTCCGCAGCTCCTCGGTGTCGATCATTCCCGGGATGAGGCAGTTGACCCGGATGGCCGGGGCGAGCTCCAGGGCCAGGCACTTGGTGAGCTGCAGCAGGCCGGCCTTGCTGGCGCAGTAGTTGGCACCGTCGACGCGAGGCCGGATGCCGGTGGTGGCGCCGATGTTGACCACCGATCCGCCACCCGCGGCGATCATGGCGGGGGCGAGGGCGCGGATGAGCCAGAACGGCCCGGACAGATTGGTGTCCAGGACGCGCCGCCAGTCGTCGTCGGTGAGTTGCAGAAACGGGCGGTCGACGTTGAGGCCGGCGTTGTTCACCAGCACCGCGGGAGTACCGTGCTCGGCCAGTACGCGGGCGGCGGCGTCGGCGACCTGCTGGGCGTCGGAGAGGTCGACCCGCAGAGTGGTCAGCCGTCCGCCATTGTTCGCCTCGGCCTTCGCGGCCGCGTCCCGGTCGGATCCGTAGAAGGCGACGACGCGGTGACCCATGCGGATCAGGCGGCGACTCAGGGCCAGTCCGATTCCCCTGGTTCCGCCGGTGACAACGGCAAGTGGTTCCGGCATCCGGACTCCTTGTTCTGGCGTGGGTGAATTCGCCGTCACAACCGGCGCGGAGATCGCGCCGACGGCAATCGCTGTTCGGTGAAATGAATGAGCGATGCCATGTTATTCGGAGTGGCTGATGCACGGTCAAGAAGATCAGGGAGCCAGGCCATAGCCAGGGCTTATGAGGGTATCGCTGGTTCCATCCGGAATCCGTCGGGAAGGCATCCTCGGCAAGGCGCCGCGATTCACATCGCCTATGACCCGATCAAGATTTGGTGATTGCTATTGGTCGCAGCCGATGTATATGCGCGAACATGCACCGTTGCTTTGCCGGTTGGCAGTGGGTCAGTCGACGGTGTCGCGGCGGCGGGCGGCGTAGCGCCGGGACTTGGTGCGATTGCCGCACACCCGCATCGAGCACCAGCGCCGGCTGTTGTTCTTCGACGAGTCCCAGAACACCCAGCCGCAGGTGTGCTCCGCGCACCGCTTGAGCCGCTGGATCTGGCCGGTCAGTACGACCTCCGTCCAACCGATGGCCACGTACGCGAGGGCCGCCTGTGCCGGGGCCTGACCCGGGGCCGGCACCAGCGGCTGCGGCCGGTCACCCCACGTGGACCGGTTGAGCGTGATCAGGACGGGAACCTCGGCCAGCGCCGCATCGGCCAGGGCGAGCCGGTGCGGTGACACAGGGTCCGCCACGTCAAGGGCCTCACGGATCCCGGCACGCAGATCCTGGAACGCCCGATGCTCCTCAGCGGTCAGCCGCAGCGATTCGTCGGCCAGCCGGCGACCGGCCAGCCAGCGCGCGAGCTCACCGGGGGTCGCGACGTCGTCGTCGCCGCTCTCCAGATCAATGGTGTTGGTGAACGCCTCGACCAACTCGGCGGCGGGAGAGGGCTTGAGCATGCCGGGCCACCTTCCTCGATCGAAGATCGTGTTCCACCTATCAAGGCCATTGATAGGTCATGTCTGAATCCTGCTGTACCGCCAGGTTACCAGTGCCATACTCACTACCAAAGAGCTTTAGGAGGTTACTCATGGACGGTGTGCTGGACGAGCAGATCACGTCCGCGGAACCGGGTCGGCAGACAGAGCAGCCGAGGCCGACCGACCGCAGCACACGCAACACCGCGGTCCTGGTGGGCTTCACCGCGATCACCAACCTGGCCGACGGCGTCACCAAGGTGGTGCTGCCGCTGATGGCGACCCAACTGACGGACTCCCCCGCCCAGGTGGCCGGCGTCGGCCTCACCCTCACGCTTCCGTGGCTGCTCGTCGCCCTGCATGTCGGTGTCCTCGTGGACCGTTTCGACCGTCGGCTGCTGCTGTGGCTGGCCGACGGCGCGCGCATGCTCGTCATCGCGGCCTTGCTCGGCCTGGCCCTGCAGGACTCCGTGACCATCCCCGCGCTCTACGTCGCAGGCCTTGTCCTGGGCATCGCCGAAGTCGTCGCCCTGACGTGCGCCGCCACCCTCGTCCCGTCCGCGGTCGCCCCGGCCGGCCAGGAGCGCGCCAACGCCTGGGTGGCGGGGGCCGAAACGGCGTGCAACGAGTTCTGCGGCCCTTTCGTCGGTGGGCTCCTGGTCGCCGCGGGCGCCAGTGTGGCGCTGGGCTGGACCGGCGTCGGCTACCTGATCGGCACTCTGATCCTCGTCTTCCTCGTAGGCCGATTCAAGCCGGGGACCGACGGCACCCGGCCGACCGGCTCCGTCAACGAGCGCATCGCCGAGGGCGTCCGCTTCCTGTGGCAGCAGCGGCTGCTGCGTCTGATGGCGCTCGCCCTGACCGTGCTCTCCGCCTGCTGGGGCGCCTGGCTCGCCCTCATGCCCCTGGTCGCCACCTCGCTGATGCATCTCGACTCGCGTGAGTACGGCATCCTGCTCAGCGCACTCGGCGCGGGGGGCCTGATCGGCGCGCTCACCGTCACCACGGTCAACCGGCTGCTGGGCCGGCGCTGGTCGATGTTCGCCGATCTGATCGGCACGGCTGCCATGGTCGCCGCCCCCGTACTCTCCACCAACCTCTGGGTCGTCGCCACCGGCGCCTTCCTGGGCGGCATGGGCGGCATCCTGTGGACCGTCAACTCCCGCACCATCAGCCAGCGGCTCGTCCCCAGTGGCATGCTCGGCCGCTACAACGCCGCCGCGCGCCTTTTCAGCTGGGGCGCAATGCCTCTCGGCGCCGGCCTGGTCGGCCTGCTCGCCGAATGGTTCGGGATGCGCACGGCCTTCGCGGTGTTCACCGTCGCCACCCTCCTCATCTTCGTCCCCTTCCTGCGGACCATGACCCCGCGGACGCTGGCAGAGATCGACGCCACGGCCCCGAAGAACTGACCCGCGGCGAACGCCTCCCTTTCACCCGCAGCCTTGCGCAGCAACTATGCAGGCATTGACAGCGCCTATCGGCCGGCCGTCGAACTCCCTGTTCCGGCCGGCCGCCGCCTTCTAGGATCAAGGAAATCGCTTGGCTCAATTTCCTTGAAACCGGAGGAAGTCGCATGTCCTTGACAGTCCCTGCCATCCCGGAAAAAGAGCGGTTTCGGGCCTACGGTCCACGCCATGTCGACGAAATAGCGGACAGGTTTGGCATCCCCAAACACATCGCCAGGTCCATACAAGTCCTTTCGACCGTCCTGCCGTTCCGCGTCAACGAGTACGTCCTGTCGAATCTCGTCGACTGGGACAACATTCCGCATGACCCCATATTCCAGATGGTCTTCCCGCAGAGCGGAATGCTGAAGGCCGAGGACGAGCAGCGCCTGGCTGCCCTGGTGGGCGACCCCAACGCCAAGCAGGCCCTCCGACTCGCCGTCCAGCAGATCCGAGGCGGGCTCAACCCGCACCCCTCGGGCCAGAAACAGCTGAACGTCCCCACCATCGACGGCGACGAGGTACCCGGCCTGCAGCACAAGTACCGGGAAACCGTCCTGTACTTCCCGGGCCAGGGCCAGACCTGCCACTCTTATTGCACCTACTGCTTCCGCTGGGCCCAGTTCGTCGGCGACGCCGACCTGCGCTTCGCCGTCCCCGAGCCCAGCCGCCTCGTCGACTACCTCGGCAGGCACCCTGAGGTCGACGACGTCCTCGTCACCGGCGGCGACCCGATGATCATGTCCACGGACCGGCTGCGCAGTCACCTGGAACCGATCCTCGACGTCACGACCGTCCGCACCATCCGCATCGGCACCAAGTCGGTCGCCTACTGGCCCCAGCGCTTCGTCACCGACAACGATGCCGACGACGTCCTGCGTCTCTTCGAAAAGGTCGTCGCCTCCGGCCGCAACCTCGCCGTGATGATGCACTTCACCCACCCGCGCGAGCTGGAGACCGACCTCGCCCGCCGCGCAGTCTCACGCATCCGCTCCACCGGCGCGCTCGCCTACTGCCAGGCTCCCCTGGTCGCTCACGTGAACGACGACCCGCAGGCCTGGAGCAGCCTCTGGCGCGCCGAACTGGCCGCGGGAGCGGTCCCGTACTACATGTTCGTCGAGCGCGACACCGGTCCGTACGATTACTTCAGGGTGCCCCTCGCACGCGCGCACGAGATCTTCCACAACGCCTACCGCACCCTGCCCGGCCTGGCCCGCACCGTCCGAGGTCCCGTCATGTCCGCCACCCCCGGCAAGGTCATCGTCGACGGCGTCACGGAAACCGCCGAGGGACGCTTCTTCCAGCTGCGCATGCTCCAGGCCCGCAACCCCCAGCTCGTCGGCCGGCCCTTCCGCGCGCACTACTCCGAAACCGCCGCATGGCTGGACGAACTGCAACTGGCGGCCGATGTCCCCACCGACATCGCCACCGCCGTCCAGGGCGCACTTCCCTCCCTCACCGAGCAGTTGGAGGCATCGGCCTGGCTGGACGAGGAGCTCGCCCATGCCTGACGCCGCCCTCTGGAAAACCTCGCCCAACCTCGCACTGAACCAACTGGTCGCCGAACGCCGGGCGGCCGGAGAGCACGTCGTACACCTCGGCTTCGGCGAATCACGGCTGCCCGCCTTCGGTCCTCTGACCGAACAGCTCGCACGGGGCGCCGGACGCAACGCCTACGGGCCCGTGGCCGGCGGCCACGAGGTCCGGCAGGCCGCCGCGGGCTACTTCAGCCGTCGCAAGCTGCCCACCCACGCCGACCAGATCGTCGTCGGCCCGGGCAGCAAACCGCTACTCATGGCGCTCCAGCACGTCCTGCCCGGCGACGTGATCCTGCCCCGGCCCGCCTGGAACTCCTACGCCCCGCAAGCCCGCCTGGCCGGCAAGAAGGCGTACCCGGTGCAGATCCCCGCAGAATGCGGCGGCATCCCCGACCCGGCCGCCCTGCGCGATACGGTCAGCGCCGCGCGAGACGCCGGCGGCGACCCGCGCACCATCATCCTGACGCTGCCGGACAATCCCACCGGCACCCTGGCATCACCCGCGCTCGTACGCGAGATCTGCGCCATCGCCGAGGAGCTGGACCTCGTCATCATCTCCGACGAGATCTACCGCGACATCGTGCACGACCCCACCACCCCCTTCCTCAGCCCCGCCGAAGTCGCCCCTCACCGCACCATCGTCACCAACGGCCTGTCCAAGACCCTCGCGCTCGGTGGCTGGCGCATCGGAGTCTGCCGCTTCCCCGAGGGCACCTGGGGCCGAGGCGTCCGAGACGGCGTCATCTCCGTCGCCAGCGAAGTCTGGTCGACCCTCGCCGGCCCCATGCAGGAAGTAGCCGCCTACGCCTTCGCGGAACCTCCCGAGATCCGTCGACGGCTCGCCGCCAGCGCCCGCCTGCACGGCGCCCTCGCCCGCGCCGTCCACCGCATCATGGTCAACGCGGGCGCCACCTGCCGCCCGCCCACCGGGGGCTTCTACGTCTATCCCGACTTCGAACCGCTGCGCGAGCACCTGGCCTTACGCGGCATCACCGATTCCGGCAGCCTCCAGCGCCACCTCTTCGACGCGTACGGAGTGATGGTCCTGGCCGGGCACCACCTCGGCGACGACGAAAGCGCCCTGCGCTTCAAGGCCGCCACCAGCATGCTCTACGGCGACACTGCCGAGCAGCAGGAGGAGGCTCTGGCATCCGACGATCCGCTGAGTCTGCCGCATGTGGCCGCGGTCCTGACACGCATCGAAGAGAGCTTCACCAAGCTGTGCAGCTAGCCACACAAGGGAGTACGGAGCACCTGGGACACCATATGAGTGCGCAGACACTGCACCCCGCGGGCATCCTCGACCGCAGCGGGCCGACCGGCTTCAGCCTGCATCCCTTCCGCGGCATTCGCCGTTCCCAGCACGCCCTGGCTCGCGACCACGAACCCGCCTTCTACATCCTGGAGCAGCGCCGCGGCGCGGCGCTGCTCCAGCGCGGAGTGATCGGCGCGCTCGACCTGACCACGTCGCAGCAGGCGATTCTGCCGCACGAACGTGTCATCGCCGGCAAAGTGGCCCTGCAACGGCGGATCATTCGCCTCGCCGGCGGCAACCCCGAGCCGCTCCTGCTGGCTTGCCGCGGCGCGGACGGCGCCCACGAGGTCATGGCCCGGATCACCGGAGGACGCCCCGACACGACCGTCGAGGCACCCGACGGAACCCGGCACAGCCTTTGGCGCTGCGACGACTTCAACCACCAGCGGGTCATCGCAGCGGACTTCGGCGTCCGCAGCGCCCTCATCGCCGATGGCCATCACCGGTACGCGGCGGCACTGAAGCACCGCCGACGCTTCGCCGACCGCTCCGGACCATGGGACCGCATCCTGGCCCTGGTCGTCGACACCCGGCGCCACCCACTGCACTTGCAGGCCATCCACCGCCACCTGCCGGACCTGGCACCCCATGAGGCGGCCGCCCGCGCCGCTGCCGTGGCCACCGTTGAGGAGGTCAGTCCCCGAACGCACCTGCAGCCGGGCCCCGGTGAACTGATCCTCCTCGGCGACGGCCGCCGCTGGTCCGTCACGGCGCCCCGTACCGGGGAGGTGCGGGCAGCCCTGGCCGGGCATCCCGAGGCCTGGCATTCTCTCGACGCGGCAGTCCTCCACCACCTGTTCATCGATCGCGTGTGGCGGACTCCGTCCGGTTCTCACCAGGTCAGCTATGTGCCCGACCTCACGCGCGCCCCCACCACCGGCACCCTCGCCCTCCTTGCCCCACCGCAGGAGGACGATGTGCGCCGCCTGGCCGAACGCGGCACCCGCATGCCGCAGAAGTCGACCTCCTTCGGTCCGAAGCCACTGCCCTGGCTGGTCACCTACCACCACGGCTTTCAGACCCGCGGGTGAGACGGGGAGCGGCACGGGGACGACGGGTCGGAGGCCCTTTGCCGCTCCGCACAGCCGCTCGATGCCCTTCAGCGCGGCCCGCACGATCCAGTCGCGGACCGATCGGTCCCGCGAGAAGCGTCCGTTCCTGGCTCGTCCGCCGCAGTGTGCCGGGCAAGGGCGGCGTCCCGGAGTGCCTCGCCGACCGGCGGCGAACAGCTCCGGGCTCGGCGTCAGCCTCCTCTTCGCAGGCGCCGAGGAGCTGTGGGGCCTGTCGCCCATACGACCCGGAACCCTCCCCGAGCCGGCCCGGCCTCTGCCAGTGACGCTCGCGGTGGCTCCGGGCGTCCGCGCAAGGATTGCGGACTTCTCTGTCGCCTCCGCCCGACACGCGCTTCGTGACCATCCGGTGAGGCCTGACCTGCTGGATGGGTCGGACCGGCACCCAACGGAACCCACCGCCGGTCGCGGGCGCTGACGGCCGGTCGGCTACCCGGCCGTCTGGGGTTCGCCCGGCTCGGCGGACGGCAGTGCCAGGGTGGTGTCACGGGCCATACTCCGGAAGACCGAGTCGAACAGGCCCGGGAACCGGGCTTCGAGATCGTCCAGCCGCAGGGAGATGAACCTCCAGGTGCCGTCCACCCGGGTGTGGGTGAGCCCGGCCTCGCGGAGCACCTTGAAGTGGTGCGAGAGCGTGGACTTCGCCAGCTGGGAGTTGAGCTTGCTGCAATTGCGCTCCTGACCATTGGCCAGGTCCCAGACGATCCGCAGTCGGGCGGGATCGCTGAGCGCGTGGAAGACGGCGGGGAGTTGGATGTCCTCGCGGGCGGGATGGCTGAGTGAGCGCACCGAAGCTCCGTGGTTCGCTTGTTTGAAATCCTTGAAACCATAACTACCGTACAGCCCGGTCACGGCCCCCGGGCGGGCCGACGGGTACGGGGGCGCCACCGGTCTGCCCGTCGTGCCGCACCGGCCGGGCGTTTCGGGGAGCGCCGCCTGGCCGCCGCGGAGTGCGCTATCCACCCTTCCTCGTTCAGCCGGTGGACGAGGTCCCGCGCCAGGCCGGAAGCCACCATGAACCCTCGGCGGCCCGGACGGGCACCTCAAGCATGCTCGCCAGGCCGTCGAGGAGGCTGCGGCGCTGATCGGCGGCGTCGGGGAGCCTTTTCCTGGTGGATTCGGCCGTGATGCCGGCCATGTATTCGGTCCACTCCGGAAGCCGTTCGGCACCCATGTACTTCTCGGTGGCTGCCTGGGTCCGGAAGCAGAGGCCAAGGACGAACTGGGCCTTCTCGTGATGATTCATGACGGGCATTCAGCTTGCCTTTCCTTCTCGGCTCGGTACGGGGCCCGCGGCGGTCGCGGTGCTCGCCCGCACGGGCGATCCCTCGGCGGCCGGGGGCTTGGAGATCAGGACCAGGGGGACGACGACGATCGTGCACAGCGCGCAGAGCACGCCGATGACGAGGAAGCCGGCGCCCGACGACAGCAGGGCGGCGGCGGCCGCGGTTCCGGCCATCACGCCGACGTACTGCGCGGAGGCGTTCAGTGAGAGCGCGGTCCCGCGGGCGCGGGGGCTCAGCTCACTGACGAGCGTGGTCAAGGACGCCTGCCCGAAGCCGATGGCCGCGCCCCACACGCCTTGCACCACGATGGCCGCGACGAGGGCGCCGGTGGACAGGGAGAAGCCGATGACGGCCAGCGCCGCCACGGCGCCGGCGGCAGCGACCACCAGTCGGCGTCCGTACCGGTCGGCCGTACTCCCTCCGTAGAGATTCCCGACGACGCTGCATCCACCGGCCAGCAGCATGGCCAGACCGGTCTGCCCGGTGCTCAGGGAGAAGTTCGCCTGGTAGAACTCACCGACGTTGGCGAACATCCCCTGGAGTCCGGCGCTCCAGAACATCGTCGAGCCCAGGACGAACAGCACCGGGGTCATCGACACAGCGGCCCTGAACTGGCCGACGTACACCTGGACCGGTCCGCCCGGCAGCTGACGGGGCGGCTGCCCCGGCGGGAAGCGGAGCACCGCCCAGACCAGGGCGATGACGCCCAGCGCGCCGAGGCCGAAGAAGCACCAGCGCCAGGAGGTGGCCTCCGCTACGAGCGCCCCGGTCGGCACACCGATCACAGACGAGCCCATGAGCATGCCGGTGATCACGCCGATGGCCGACCCACGGCGCTCGGCGGGCACCCGGTCGGAGACGGCGGCGAAGACGCTCGGCAGCAACATGGCCGCCCCGAGTCCGGCCAGCGCCCGGAAGGTGAGTGTGACGGCGAAGCTGGATCCGACCCCGGTCAGTGCTGTGCTGACCGAGAAGACGACGAGCCCGAGGATGACGGTGGGCTTGCGGCCCCAGCGGTCGGACACCGGGCCGAACAGCGGGCCGAGCACGGCGTAGACGAGCGCGTAGGCCGTGACGAGCAGTCCTCCGGAATGCGCGGAGGTGTGCGTGGCCGCGGCGATGCTGGGGATCAGAGGGGAAACGACGAGTGTGTCGGAACCGACCAGCAGGGCGGCGAACGCCCCGACGACGAGCAGGGCTTTGGTCTGCGGCTCGAACGGCGCGGGACGGGCGCGGCGGCCGGCGGCTGCGGTGGCGGACATGAAACCTCCGGTGAATGGGAGCGGCGGTCAGGAGCCGGACGGGGCGAGTGCGTGGAGGGCGACCATCGCACCGGCCAGGCCTTGGTCGAACTCCGGGGAGGGGATGAGGGCGATGATCGTGGTGTCGACGCCGGCGGCCACGAACCGGTCCAGGTGCTCGCGGCACCCCTGCGGGCTGCCATGCACGAACAGCTCGTCCACCAGCGCGTCCGGCAGCAGCAGTTGGGCACGGTGCCAGTCACCGGCCAGCCATGCCTCACGCATGGGCTTGAGCAGTTCCGCACGCCCCAGCCACTCGTGGAACCCCCAGTACGTGCGGGCCATGAGCATCGGTGTCAGTACCTGTCGGCCGATCATGCGGCCGAGTTCGCGGTCGGGCGTGGGACAGACGAAGAAGCGTCCGATCAGCTCCTGGTGCGTGCCGCCGGTACGGAACTCCCGTACCACTCGCGGCACGTCCTCCACCGTCAGGACGTTGGTGATCGCCCCATCGCTTTCCCGGGCGGCGAGCCGGAGCCTGCCCGGACGGAGCGGGCCGAGCATGACCCTCGGCGCGTCGGCCGGAAGCATCGAGAGCTGGAAGCGCTTGATGTCGAAGGTGTCGAAGGCCCCCTGGACCACCTCGCCCCGGAACGCCGTGCGCAGAAACCGGGCGGTGTCCCGCACCCGCCGGTACGGATCGCGGAACGGGATGCCGTTGATGTCCTCCACGAACGGCGGTCCCGAGGCGCCGATCCCGAGGATCACTCCCCCTTGCGTCGCTTCTCCGAGGGTGGCGGCGGTCATGGCCAGGGTGGCGGGTCCCCGGGTCTGGGCCGGCACCACGGATGTGCCGAGCCGCAGGGACGGAGACCACGCGGCGGCCAGCGCGAGCGGGGTGAAGGCGTCCGGTCCGGCCGACTCGGCGGTCCAGGCGTCTGTGTGGCCCCAGTCGGGCGCCCTTTCCAGGATGGTGCGATGGTCCCGCAGGGGTTCGCCGTGTAACGGGATCGAGAATCCCGCGCGATGCGTCATGGGTGTCTCCGAACGGTCCGCTGCCGCGAGCTGCGGCGGCGGTCCCCGATACTAGGCATAGTTCAGTAGTTCCACAACCTACGAACTAGCCAGCTGGCCGAGGGTTTGACGGGCAATCACCTCGATCGGACCGGGCAGCCGGTCCCAGTTGCGCTCTTCGTCGAGGTCCAGAACTCGCGACAGCTTCCAGCCCAAGTACGCCCCAGCGAGGCCAGCGGGGGAAGCTGCTCCACCGCCCGCACCACCAGGCGGCGTCCGGGAAACAACTCCGCCAGCCTGGCCGCCATGTCCTCGGACCATCCACGGCCGGGCGGCTCGTCGGTCGTGGTGAGGCACACGACATCGCCGGCGTGGAGGATCTGCATGTAGTTGAGGACGACGGGCTTGGGCGCGTCCGGCGACCACATCATCGCCTCGACATCGTTCTGGCGGATCCCCCGGTCGGACAGCGACAGCACATCCTGCGACCGCCCCGGCGTACGCAGGACCGGCAGTGCGAGGCCGCAACCGCAGGATCCGGAGTCGACCTCGACCAGGTCGCCGGTGCGGTAGCGCAGCAGCGGGCGGGCCGCCAGGTCGAGTCCGTTGCGCGGTGGTCTCCAGTGAACGGAGGATCATTCCTTCGGGCGACGGAGGGGCGGCGCGGGATGCGGGCATGGGTGGTCAGGGCAGGTCGGGACGGGGAGCGGGAGCGCGCAGCTCTCGACGAGGGTGTCGTCCTCGCCGGCTGGCTCGAGGTGCCCGACCTTAGCGGTGCCGCGAGCCGCGAGGACGTCAAAGCTGCCGTCGAGACGGCCTACCCGGATGAGAGCCCGTACACACTGGGCAACTGGACCGGCCAGCTCCACCGCTTCCGGCACGAGATCCAGGTGGGCGACCTGATGGTCCTGCCGTCACGGTCGGGGCTGGTGGCGATCGGGCATGTCGACGGCGAATACGAGTACCAGCCGGACCGTGAGGACGATTTCCCGCATGTCCGCCGGGTCAAGTGGCGCATCAAGGATGCGCAACGTGAACGATTCCGGCCGGATCTCCTCGACAGCATGGGCTCCCTGCTGACCGTCTTCGAGCTCAGCCGGTTTGGTGCAGCAGAGCGGATCGCCGGAATCGCGGACGGCGGCACCGACCCCGGCCGTCCGGGCGCCGACGAATTCGCGGCCACTCTGACCGAGCCCGCCAAGCTCTTCGAGGAGGTGCGGCGCCGCAGCGTCGACGATCCGCTGACCCTGTCCGTCCGCGACCTCCTCGGCGTATGGAACGCCCAGGGCCGGTACGCCACCGCCGTGCGGATCGGGCGGAGGCCCGCAATCGCCTCGTCGTGGCAGTCATGCGTGTGAGGAGCCGAGCCGGGCGGAACGCCGTGCTGGCATCGCCCTTCCCGCTCAGCGGGCCGAGGGGGTCAACAGCATCGACGATGCGACCCTGCCTGCTCCAAGAAGTCGGCGAGGGCTGCAACGGCGTACTTCGTCACCGCCCTCGTCGGCGAGCGCACGCTGGCCTCCCGCTGGTGGCGGAAGAAATGCCGACGAGCCGTCAGGCGTGATCGACGCACACAACACCTGTGATGTGCACATGGCGGCAACAGCAGCTCGACGGCCTCGCCCACACAGCCCTGGCCCTCCAACAGGGTGGCGGGGAGGGGACGGTGTCCCATGCGTCCGGCCCCGGGGTTCATCAGCGCCCGGGTCGCCGCCGACGGCGGGAACGAGCGTGATTGACCTCGTCGATTGAGCGTCATTTGGGCGTCAGAATCCTGAGCGGTGCGCCCATCTCCGCCGACACACTCGTCACTTCACGAACCGCAGGTCAGGCCATCTTTGGCAGGCGCATACGCTCAACCCGGTTCACGCCCGGAAACAGGTCGAGCCGCGCGACCAACTGCAAAGTCGTAGGTCAGGCGTCCTTCTTCGCAGGCTCAAGGATCGCGACGCACTCCACATGATGCGTCATCGGGAACAGATCGAACGCCCGCAGCGTCCGCGGCGTGTAGCCCGCGTCCCCGAAGTACGCCAAGTCCCGCGCCAGTGCCGCCGGGTCGCACGCCACGTACGCGATACGCCGCGCGCCCAGGCCCGCCAGGTGCCGCACCGTCTGCTTGCCCGCCCCCGCGCGCGGCGGGTCGAGCACGATCAGGTCCACCTCGGTGAGCCCGGTGCGCGGCAGGAGTTGGTCGACCTTGCCCTGTTCGATGCGTACGCGCTCGTAGTCCTGGAGGTTGTGGCGCGCGTCCTCGACGGCGCGCTTGCCCGACTCGATGCCGAGCACCGCGCCCTTCTCGCCCACCCGGTCGGCGATCGCGCCCGCGAACAGGCCTACGCCGCAGTACAGATCGAGCGCCATGTCGCCCTTGCGCGGCAACAGGCCCTGCATGACCGCCTTCACAAGCATGTCGGCGGCCTGCGGGTGGACCTGCCAGAAGCCGCCCATGCCCACGCGGTACGTACGCTCGTCGGCGCGCTCCCGTACAAAGGCGCGGCCGTGCACCCGGTGCACTCCGCCGTCGCGCTCCTCCACGCGCAGCACCGAGACCGGCTTGTCCAGTTCCACCAGCGGCAGTCGGCCGCCCGGGCGCGGGGTGAGGATCACCTGGCGGTCGCTGGATCCGGTCGCCGCGATCGCCTCGACCGAGGCCATCTGCGGCCAGTCCTGCTTCTCGATGCCGAGCTCGGTGACCCCCGGGGCAGCGATCATGCAGTGGTCGATCGGCTGGACTTCGTGCGAGCGGTGCTTGCGCAGCCCCACACGGCCGTCCGCGTCGACGGCGTACTGCACGCGCGTGCGCCACGCGGGCACCTCGCCCGCGGGCAGCTTGTCCCCCGGCGCCGGCATCACGGTGCCGTCCCAGCCGGCCTCCTCGGGCGTGAGGCCCGCGAGCCGCTTCAGCTGTTCGGCGATCACCTCACCCTTGAAGCGGCGCTGCGCGCCCGGCTTGGCGTGCTGCCAGTCGCAGCCGCCGCACTTGCCCGGGCCGGAGTACGGGCACGGGGCCTCGACCCGGTCCTTGGAGGCCTCGATGATCCGTACGGCGTCGGCGCGCAGAAAGCGCGAGTCCTCGTCGCCCTCGGTGATGCGGGCGAGGACCTTCTCGCCGGGCAGCGTGTGCCGTACGAACAGCACCCGGCCCTCCTCGGTACGGGCGATGCAGTGGCCGCCGTGCGCGACGGGGCCGACCTCGACCTCGTACTCCTCCCCGACCAGCGACGACTCGGATGCGTTCTGCATGACGGGGTGACTCCAGGGATGAGAGAGGGGCCGTCGTCCGTCTGCGGACGACAGCCCCCCAGTCTACGTGGGTGCGCGGACCCCTCAGCTCTTGCCGCTGGGCTCCTTGGGGCGCTGGTCGACCGGCCCGCGGCGCACCGAACCCGGAGCGTTCCACTCCTGGCGCTTGCGCGCACGCTTCTTCGCCGCCTCGGAGGACACCAGCTGGTACGGCACCGACGTCACCATCACGCCGGGCGTGAACAGCAGCCGCCCCTTGAGGCGCAGCGCGCTCTGGTTGTGCAGCAGATGCTCGTACCAGTGCCCCACCACGTACTCGGGGATGATGACGCTGACCACGTCCCGCGGGCTTTCGCGCCGCAGCCCCTTGACGTAGTCGATGACCGGCCGGGTGATCTCGCGGTACGGGGAGTCGAGGATCTTCAGCGGCACATTGATGCCGCGCCGCTCCCACTCCTCCTTGAGCGCCTTCGTCTCGGCCGTGTCGACGCTGATGCTGACGGCCTCGAGCTTGTCGGAGCGCATCAGCTTGGCGTACGCGAGGGCTCGCAGCGTCGGCTTGTGGATCTTGGAGACCAGAACGATGGAGTGCACTCGCGAGGGGCGCACATAGTCGTCGGGGCGCTCCTCCGCCGCGGCGATCTCCTCGGTGACCCGGTCGTAGTGCCTGCGGATCGCGGTCATCGTCCCGTAGAAGATCACCATGCCGAGCAGCGCCACCCACGCACCGTGCGTGAACTTGGTGGCGAGCACGACGACCAGTACCAGACCGGTGAAGAAGGCGCCGAAGGTGTTGATCGCCCGGGAGCGGATCATGCGACGGCGCTTGGCCGGGTCCCTCTCCGTCTTCAGATGACGGTTCCAGTGCCGGACCATGCCGGTCTGGCTGAGGGTGAAGGAGACGAACACGCCGACGATGTAGAGCTGAATGAGCTTGGTGGAGTCGGCCCCGTAGAGCCAGACGAGCAGGATGGCCGCGCCGGCCAGCAGAACGATGCCGTTGGAGAAGGCAAGCCGGTCGCCGCGGGTGTGCAGCTGGCGGGGCAGATAGCGGTCCTGCGCAAGGATCGAGCCGAGCAGCGGGAAGCCGTTGTACGCGGTGTTGGCGGCCAGGAACAGGACCAGGGCGGTGGCCGCGGCGAGCAGTACGAAGAAGAACGTGTCGTCACCGAAGACGGCGGCCGCGACCTGGGAGATCACGGGATTCTGGACGTAGTCGCTGCCGACCGGGGTGCCGTTTTGGAGGAGGTCGTGCGCGGGCTGCTCGGCCATCTTCACATCGGTGGCCATGGCCAGGCCGATGATGCCGCAGAACATGGTGACGGCGAGACCGCCCATGAGGGCCAAGGTGGTGGCAGCGTTCTTGCTCTTCGGCTTGCGGAAGGCGGGAACGCCGTTGCTGATCGCCTCGACGCCGGTGAGCGCGGCACAACCGGAGGAGAAGGCCCGCAGCAGCAGGAAGACCAGGGCGAAGCCGGCCAGGCCCTGCTGCTCGGCCTTGATCTCGAAGTCGGCGGTCGGGGCCTTCATGGTCTCGTCGAGGACGAACCCCTTGAACGCGCCCCAGGCAATCATGATGAAGACGCCCGCGACGAAGACATAGGTCGGGATGGCGAAGAGCTTGCCCGACTCCTTCACGCCGCGCAGGTTCATCAGCGTCAGCAGAACGATGATCCCGACGGCGCAGAAGACCTTGTGCTCCACGACGAAGGGGATCGCGGAGCCGAGGTTCTCGACTCCGGAGGCGATCGACACGGCCACCGTGAGGACGTAGTCGACGAGCAGGGCGCTGGCGACGGTCAGACCGGCCTTGGGGCCGAGGTTGGTGTTGGCGACCTCGTAGTCACCGCCGCCGCTCGGATAGGCGTGGACGTTCTGCCGGTAGGAGGCCACCACCGTGAACATCAGCACCACGACGGCGACCGCGATCCACGGGCTGTAGTGATAGGCCGACACACCCGCGATGGAGAGCACCAGAAGGACTTCGCCCGGTGCGTACGCCACCGAGGACAGCGGGTCGGAAGCGAACACGGGAAGTGCGATGCGCTTGGGGAGGAGAGTTTCTCCCAGCTTGTCGCTGCGCAGGGCCCGCCCGATGAGAATCCGTTTGGGCACGTCGGTCAGTTTGGACACAACACGTAAGCGTAAGGCTTCGGCCAATGCCTCGCCCACCCGCCACCCCTGCAACTCGGGACAGGCCGTAGAGCCAGTCCTCCCTCTGATGAAGGCAATGGCACGGTTGCGGCATAAGCTCGTCTCCGGGCAGCGCCGCTTGCCGTTGCCCCGTAGTTGCCCGGAGAGCCGAGAAGGAAGATGTGAGCTCAGTGTTTCTGCAGGTCAGCGGGATGACCAGGAGTGCGGGGTAACGGGGCGATGCACGTCGTCATCATGGGGTGCGGGCGAGTGGGAGCCGCTCTCGCGCAGACCCTGGAACAGCAGGGGCACACTGTCGCCGTCGTGGACCAGGACCCGACGGCTTTCCGCCGCCTCGGCTCCGGGTTCGGCGGCCGCCGCGTCACAGGAGTCGGTTTCGACCAGGACACCCTGCGTGAGGCGGGGATCGAGGAAGCCGGCGCCTTCGCCGCGGTCAGCAGCGGCGACAACTCCAACATCATCGCCGCGCGGGTGGCCCGCGAGATGTTCGGCATCGAGAACGTCGCGGCCCGTATCTACGACCCGCGGCGCGCCGAGGTGTACCAGCGGCTCGGCATCCCGACCGTCGCCACGGTCCGCTGGACGGCCGACCAGATGATGCGGCGACTGCTGCCGTCCGGCGCGGAGCCGCTGTGGCGCGACCCGAGCGGCGGAATACAGCTCGCCGAGGTGCACACCTCCGGCGCCTGGATCGGGCACAAGGTGAGCAGGATGCAGGACGAGACCGGCGTGCGCGTCGCGTTCATCACCCGGCTGGGTGAGGCGATTCTGCCGACATCGCAGACGGTGCTGCAGGAGGGCGACCTGGTCCACGTGATGATGCGTACGGACGAGATCGAGAAGGTCGAGGCGGCCTTCGCCGAGGGCCCTGAGGAGGGCGGTCACTGATGCGGGTCGCTATTGCGGGCGCCGGCGCGGTGGGTCGTTCCATCGCGGGTGAGCTGCTGGAGAACGGGCACGAGGTACTCCTGATCGACAAGGCGCCGACGGCGATCTCGGTGGAGCGGGTGCCGCAGGCGGAGTGGCTGCTGGCCGACGCGTGCGAGATCACCTCGCTGGACGAGGCGGCGCTGCAGCGATGCAATGTGGTGATCGCGGCGACCGGTGACGACAAGGTCAATCTGGTCGTCTCGCTGCTGGCGAAGACCGAGTACGGGGTGCCGCGGGTGGTCGCCCGGGTCAACAACCCCAAGAACGAGTGGCTCTTCAACGAGGCGTGGGGCGTCGATGTCGCGGTCTCCACGCCGCGTCTGATGTCGGCGCTCGTGGAGGAGGCGGTGAGCGTCGGCGATCTCGTACGGCTGCTGCGCTTCAGTCATGGCGACGCGAACCTGGTTGAACTGACGCTGCCCCCCGAGTCGGCGCTGGCGGGCACGCAGGTCGGTGATGTGGAGTGGCCGGAGGACACCACGCTGGTCACGATCATCCGCGGCTCACGGGTACTGACGCCGGGCACGGAGGAGACGCTGGAGGCGGGCGACGAGTTGCTGTTCGTGGCGGCGCAGGCGCGCGAGGAGCAACTGGAGGACCTGCTCTCGGTCCGCCGCGAGGACGCGCCGAGCTGACGCCAGGGGCGAGTACGACCGCGAAGTGGCCCGGGGAACGAGATCGTTCCCTGGGCCACTTCGCCTTTTGCACCTGGCGGGCCTGCCTTCGGCTGGCGGTTCAGGACGAACGGCAGCCGACGTAAGGGGCGGGCTTCCGGGTCCGGCACCGACCGGTGCTACGCACACGGGGCCCGGGACCGACTCCGGTCCCGGGCCCCGTCGACGCGCGGCGCGGCGCTACGGCTTGCGGTGCTTCGCCGGGCCGTCCGCGAGGCGCTGACCCGCCTCGTCGACCAGCGGCTCCATCGCTCCCCCGAAACGCTCAGCGGTGCGCTTGCGCTCCTTCTCGGCGGCTTCCTCCGCCTCCATCTCCGCGAAGACGTCGATCGGCGCGGGTGCCTTCGCCAGGAAGACCCAGGTCAGGTACACCGCGAGCAGGAACGGCGGGATCTTCAGGGCCACCAGGACCCAGCCCAGCTGCGCGGTGTCCGCCCACCAGTAGAGCGGGAAAAGGATCGCGCACTTGGCGAGCAGAATCAGGCCCCACGCCCAGCTCGCCTTTGTGTATGCCTTCTTGCGGCCCGGGTTCCGCTTCCGCCAGGAGAGGTTCTCCTTGAAGACCGGGCCGAGGATCAGGCCGATCAACGGCACGCCCGCGATCGCCGTCACGATGTACGCCAGCGCCAGGCCCAGCGTGTAGATCATGCCCGGCAGATAGAAGTCCTTGGCATTGCCGGTCATCATCGCGAAGACGACGCCGAAGGCCACCCCGAAGACACCACTGAACGCGTGCTTGACGGTGTCCCTGCGGATCAGCCGGACGGCGACGAGCAGCAGCGAGACCGCCAGGGCCGCGATCGCGGAGATGTGCAGGTTCTTGTTGATGGTGAAGATCGTGACGAACAGCAGTCCGGGCAGGACCGTCTCCACCATGCCGCGCACGCCGCCGAAGGCCTCGAAGAGCGCCGCCTCCGTCACTGCTTTGGCGTCGCTGTCCTGCTGCTGGTCGTTCGTCGTGGTGGTCGGCTTGTCGAGAGACGTCACCGGCTACTCCTGTCCGAGCGGTCGGAGTTCGTATTTGGGGTTGAACAGCACCCGGCGGCCGTGGCTCATCGAGATCCTGCCCGAGGCTATGAGCCTGCGGCCCGGTTCGATGCCCGCGATGGACCGGCGGCCGAGCCAGACGACGTCCAGTGGGGCCGTACCGTCGAAGAGCTCCGCCTCCAGCGCGGGCACCCCGGCCCTCGGACGCAGGGTGACCGTGCGCAACGTACCAGCCACCCTGACTATCTGGCGGTCACCGCACTCGGCGATGCGGGTACACCCCGAGGCTTCAGTGTCCTCCTGCAGCTCCTCGGACTCGAGCTCCTGCTGGGAGGTGGACAGCCGGTCGAGCATACGGCGGAAGCGGCCGGCCGGCTTTGCCGCATTCTCCGAACGGGGTACAGCACTCATACAGAAAGCGTACCGGCCACCACCGACGCCCCTTCAGCGCCCAGGCATCGGCTCCCGGGCGCCGACGCCGTGACATCGGCGTCGGCCGCACTTCGCGCCCGTCCGGGTGCACCTTCTGCGCCGCGAGACCGACGGTGAAGCCCGCGGTCTCGACGATCACCTCATCGCTGTCGTCTCTCCACCGGTCCGCCCGGTCCGCCCGGTCACCGAGGCCGGAGATCGGCACTCCGGCACGCTCGGCGGCCGTGAGGATCGGGACCGGGCCGAACGACGGGAGGGCATACGGAATCGGCCCGCGGCGGTCCGTTGAGCCGGAACCGCAGCGGGCCGCAATCAGGTTGACGCCGTGTCAGCGCACCTCGGTGATCTCGGGACCGCGCTGCAGCTGCCCCATACCGCCGGAGAAGCGCGAGCCCTCCTGCTCGTCCTGCTGGACACCCTCGGGCACCATCTGCGCGTCCTCCGGCAGCTTGAGGACGATGGGGTCGCGCGGCGCCATCGGTCCTTCGCCGCGTACGACGACGGTGTCCCGGAAGATCTGCTCAAGCAGACCGGCGGCCTGGGGCTGCACCGCACCCTGCCCGGAGATCACTCCGCGCAGGAACCAGCGCGGCCCGTCGACGCCGACGAAGCGCACCAGCTGCACACCGCCGGTTCCGTCCGGCAGCTGTACGGGCACCTGGGCCCGCAGCTCCCAGCCGAGCGGGCCCTCGACCTCGTCGATGATGCCGCCCTGCTGCGTGATACCGGAGGCGATCTCCTCGCGGACCTCGCCCCAGATGCCTTCCTTCTTGGGTGCCGCGAAGGCCTGCAGCTGTACGGCGCTGTCGCGCAGTACGACGGTGGCGGCGACGATCGCGTCACCCGCGACCTCGACGCGCAGCTCCATTCCCTCGACTCCGGGCACGAAGAGACCGCCCAGATCGACCCGGCCTTCGCCGGGCTTGGATACCTCGGAGACGTCCCAGGGGCCGTCGGGCCGGGGCGCCGGCGGAAGGTTCACCCGGCGGGGCGCATCCTCGTCGGCGTACTCCGTGTCGCGCTCGTCGACGACCTGCTCGGCCTCGCCCGCTGCGTCCGCCGCGTCCTCGGCGGAACCACTCTTCTTGCGACGTCCGAACACGTCACTGTCCTTCCCGGTCGGATACGACCGAAGCGTATCGATTCCCACCCGTTGAGCCGCCCACGACGGCATGACCGCCGGTGGACCCGAAGCCCCCCTCGGCCCGCGCCGAGCCGGGAAGCTCCGCCACCTCGTGGAAGCGCACCTTCTCGACCTGCTGGACGACCAGTTGGGCGATCCGGTCGAAACGATCGAACCGCACACTCTCGCGCGGGTCGAGATTGACCACGATCACCTTGATCTCCCCACGGTACCCGGCATCCACCGTCCCCGGGGCATTCACGAGGGCTACGCCGCAGCGGGCGGCCAGACCGGAGCGGGGGTGTACGAAGGCCGCGTACCCGTCGGGCAGGGCGATGGACACCCCGGTGGGCAGAACGGCCCGCTCGCCGGGGGCGAGTTCGGCCGCCTCGGTGGTCACGAGATCGGCCCCGGCGTCGCCGGGGTGTGCGTACGCGGGGAGCGGCACCTCGGGGTCCACGCGACGGATCAGCACATCGACAGGGTTACGCATCAGGGGTTCACCTCGAAGGCGCGGGCGCGCCTGATCTGGTCGGGGTCGGCCATGGCCGCCTGGATCTCTTCGGGGCGGCCGTTGTCGATGAAGTGGTCGACCTTGACCTCGATGAAGAGAGCGCTGGCGCGGACGGCGACGGGTCCTTCGGGCCCGCCGATCCGGCCCACGGCAGCCGAGTAGATCTTGCGCCCGGCGACCGCGGTGACCTCGGCCTGCAGATGCAGCACCGTGCCCACGGGCACGGGACGTACGAAGTCGGTCTCGAGCCGGCCGGTGACCGCGATGGTCCGCAGCAGCCAGTTCAGCGAGCCCAGCGTCTCGTCCAGCGCCGAGGCGAGCACGCCGCCGTGCGCGAGGCCCGGCGCGCCCTGGTGGGCGGGCTTGACGGTGAACTCGGCGGTCAGGCCCACGCCCTCGCCCGCCCGTGCCTGAAGGTGCAGCCCGTGGGGCTGTCCCTCGCCGCAGCCGAAACAGTGCTCGTAGTGCGCGCCGAGGAGCTCACCGGGGGCAGGGGCATCGGGATGCCGTACCGGCGGTATGGCGTCGGCCGGAGGGGTCATAGCCGCCGCCCGGGCCGAGGATCCGGAGGCCGCCCCCCGGGATTTCGCAGTGCTCACAGGCGCAGACATTACCCGCGCGGCCAGCCGCTGGTCGCACCGTGCCAAGCTTGGCTTCATGCAGCCTTCCGCCCCGCACTATGAAGAACGTCTGACCGCGCCGGCTTCGTGGTGGTTCATCTCCGCTCTGGTCGGCGTCGCAGGCGGTCTGATGCTGCTGCCGCTCGGTCCACTGCCGATGATCGGCGGCCTGATCGGCGCGGCCGCGGTGGCCGCGGTCGTGGTGAGTTCGTACGGCTCGGTCCGCATCCGCGTCGTGGCCGGGTCGCTGGTCGCGGGCGACGCCCGGATCCCGCTGACGGCACTCGGCGAGGCCGAGGTGCTGGACGCGGAGGAGGCGCGCGCCTGGCGCTCGTACAAGGCGGACACCCGGGCCTTCATGCTGCTGCGCAGCTATGTTCCGACGGCGCTGCGGATCGAGGTCACCGACCCGGACGACCCGACGCCGTATGTGTATCTGTCGACGCGGAATCCGAAGGCGCTGGCGGCCGCGCTGGCTGCGGTGCGCGCGGCCTGACGGGACCGGTTCTCACCGGGACGGGAATGACCGGCACGGCGCTGACCGGATCGGGGCGTCGTCAGTGCCCCAGCTCGCGCGGGGCACGGATCGCCTCCAAAGGGTCCTTGGGCTGCTCCAGCGGCGAAAGCCCGGCCAGCGCGTCCCAGGGGATCTGCCTGGCGCGCAGGTCTCTGCGGATGCGCTCCGCGAGCTTCTTGGTGTCCCGGCGGTTCATTGCGGCGCCGACTGTCGCGCCGACCATGAACGGGATCAGGTTCGGCAGATTGCGGACCATGCGCTTCATGATCTGCTGCCGCAGCTCGCGCCTGAACCGGCCGCCCAGTGCTGCGTCGATCGTCGACGGCTTGGTCACGTTGATCCCGCGCTCCTCCGACCAGGAGGCCAGATACCCGATGCTGCGCTCCGTGAGGCTGCCCGGCGGCCGCAGACCGTAGACCTCGTGGAGCTCGGCGATGAGCTTCAGCTCGATCGCGGCGACTCCGACGATCTCCGCGGCCAGCTCGGCCGGCATCGCGGGCGGCACGGGCAGCATCGCTGCCGCGCCGATGCCTGCGCCCACCGTGGAGGTGCCGTTCGCCGCGCCCGCGACCAGCTTGTCGGCAAGCTGCTCGGGAGCGAGGCCGGGAAACTGTCTGCGCAGCGTCGCGAGATCGCGCACCGGCACGCGCGGTGCGATCTCGATGAGCCGGTCGGCGATGTACGCCAGGCCGGCCCTGGCGTTCTCACCGGCTCTGCGTACGCCCTGGCGCACCGATGCCAGGCGGAGGGCCCTGGTCCGGGGCCCCGCCCCGTCTGCCGCTTTGAGCGAGGCCAGCAGGTCTTGCTCGGCGTCGCCTCCTGCGCCGTGGGGCAGGAGGGCGGCCGAGTGCCCGGCAGACGCGGTGGCGCCTTCTGCCGGTCCCGTACCGCCCCAGTGCGCCTCCGGCGGCTTGTGACGCCGGAAACGCCTCTTCCTGGGCGGTGTCTCGCCTGCCACGGCCGACCGGACCTCAGTCGCAGTCGCGGCAGATCGGCTGGCCGTTCTTCTCACGCGCCAGCTGGCTGCGGTGGTGTACGAGGAAGCAGCTCATGCAGGTGAACTCGTCGGCCTGCTTGGGCAGGACCCGGACGGCCAGTTCCTCGTTGGACAGATCGGCTCCGGGCAGTTCCATGCCCTCTGCGGCCTCGAACTCGTCGACGTCGACGGTCGAGGTCGACTTGTCGTTCCGACGGGCCTTCAGCTCTTCAAGGCTGTCCGAATCGACGTCGTCATCGGTCTTGCGTGGGGTGTCGTAGTCCGTTGCCATGTCGCTCTCCCCCTCTGGGTGGTTGCGGTGTCTCCAGCGCACGTAACGCGTGAGAGGCCGGACTTGTGCCCGACCCGAGGCGGAGATTTTGCCTCACATCAAGGTCTGTTACTCAATCGACACCCAACCGGATCCCCCGAGAGTGATCGGGTTGGATGGCGATCGGGACCGTACACGGTCCGAATGTCGCACTTCACGGGCGCCACCCCGTGTACTTCCCGTGATCTCGACCCCCGGAAACCCGGACTTTTCCCGGCTTTCCGGCAAGAGTCTTGATCACAGAGAGTAGATGGCCTGAAATTCGCCTATGTGATCGATCCCACACAGTTCTTTCGGGTACGGTTCCCGAAACTTCCGCGCAAAGCGAACAAAGCGTGTGGCGTCGTTCAGCATCTCAGACCGGCAGGGTGACACGCATCACGAGGCCCCCGCCCTCACGAGGCTCCGCGATGATACGGCCTCCGTGGGCGCGCGCAACCGAGCGGGCGATCGAAAGTCCCAGGCCGACGCCCTTGTCGCTGCCGGTGCGCTCCTGCCGCAGCCGCCGGAACGGCTCGAAGATGTTGTCGATCTCGTACGCGGGAACCACTGGCCCCGTGTTCGAGACCACCAGGACCGCCTGGCCGTGCTCGGTCTCGGTGGTGACATGCACCCAGCCGCCTTCCGGAATGTTGTAGCGCACCGCATTCTGCACCAGGTTCAGGGCGATCCGCTCCAGCAGGACGCCATTGCCCTGGACTACCGCGGGCGCCCGTCGGCCGCGGAACTCCACGCCCTTCGCCTCGGCCTCGGTGCGGGCCTGGTCGACCGCGCGTGTGGCGACCTCGGCCAGGTCCACCGGCTTGCGCTCGACGATCTCGTTGCCGCTGCGGGCGAGCAGCAGCAGACCCTCGACCAGCTGCTCGCTGCGCTCGTTGGTGGCCAGCAGGGTCTTGCCGAGCTGGTGCAGCTCCGGGGGCGCGCCGGGGTCGGAGAGGTGGACCTCCAGCAGCGTGCGGTTGATCGCGAGCGGCGTACGCAGCTCGTGCGAGGCGTTCGCGACGAACCGCTGCTGGGCCGTGAAGGCGCGCTCCAGGCGGTCCAGCATCTCGTCGAAGGTGTCGGAGAGCTCCTTGAGCTCGTCGTCCGGGCCGTCGAGCTTGATGCGCCGGGACAGGTCCGAGCCGGCCACCTGGCGGGCGGTGCGGGTGATCTTGCCCAGCGGCGAGAGGACCCGTCCCGCCATGGCGTAGCCGAAGGCGAAGGCGATGATGCTCAGGCCGAGCAGGGCGAAGAGCGAGCGGCGCAGCAGGTCGTCCAGGGCCATCTCGCGCTGGTGCTGCAGGCAGTCGCTCACGGCCTGCTGGAACTCCGGTCCGGTCGACTGATTGGGCAGCTGGCACCAGTCGGTGGTCCGCCGCACGCTGGCGGTGACGATCTCGAAGGGCAGCTCGCCGTTGGCGCCGAGCGCCTGCGCAGTGAGCAGATAGATGATCGACAGCAGCAGGATGCCCGCGATGAGGAACATCCCGCCGTACAGCAGGGTGAGCCGTATCCGGATCGTCGGACGCAGCAACGGACGCACTGGGTCGCGCGGGTCCCAGGTCGGTTTCGGAGGCGCCTCGGGCGGCGCGGGGGTGGCGGCCACCGGACTCAGATCCGGTAGCCGGAGCCGGGCACGGTGACGATCACGGGCGGCTCACCGAGCTTGCGGCGCAGGGTCATCACGGTCACGCGTACGACATTGGTGAACGGGTCGGTGTTCTCGTCCCAGGCCTTCTCCAGCAGCTGCTCGGCCGAGACGACCGCGCCCTCGCTGCGCATCAGTACTTCCAGGACCGCGAACTCCTTCGGCGCGAGCTGGATCTCCTTGCCCTCGCGGAAGACCTCGCGGCGGTTCGGGTCGAGTTTGATGCCGACGCGCTCCAGGACGGGCGGGAGCGGCACGGTCGTACGCCGGCCCAGCGCCCGTACGCGGGCGGTGAGCTCACTGAACGCGAAGGGCTTGGGGAGGTAGTCGTCCGCGCCGAGCTCAAGGCCCTCCACACGGTCGCTGACGTCGCCGGACGCGGTCAGCATCAGCACCCGGGTCGGCATGCCCAGCTCGACGATCTTGCGGCACACGTCGTCGCCGTGGACGAGCGGGAGGTCCCGGTCCAGGACGACCACGTCGTAGTCGTTGACCCCGATGCGCTCCAGGGCGGCCGCCCCGTCGTACACGACGTCGACGGCCATGGCCTCCCGGCGCAGTCCGGTGGCCACCGCATCGGCGAGCAGCTGCTCGTCCTCGACGACGAGTACGCGCACGTCGTGATCCTCTCTCCGGGCCCGTCACCCATGATCAGGGCAGGTGTGTGCACTGGCTGTGCGCATCCATCCTGCCCGTTACGCGCGTAAACCGGCTGTAAGACGGAACGAGCGCCGGGCGGCCGACCTGCGCCGGAGGGAATTCACCGGATTCCCCTCTCAGTTGAGGTTTCTCTGAGGTGAGCCCGGGGGAGGACGACTAAACACCCGCGATCACGCCCTGTATGTGGCACACCACTACCTGTTCCAGGGTTGATCACCCACCGTCGGCACACCCCCGTGCCACCGACCCACGACGAGGGGGCGCACCATGGACGCATTCACCGCAGGACTGATGCAGCGCATAAAGGCCGCGGAGACGGACCTCACCTTGGCTCGCGAGACGGGCGACGACTTCCTCGCGGATGTCGAGCAGGCAGAGCTGGATGATCTGCACCGCCTGGCCGCCGAGCACGGCGTAGAGGTCAGCGCGGCATAGCGCCGAGCTGCACAGAAGGGCCCCGGCACCGCGGGACGGTGCCGGGGCCCTTCACTGTGCCGGGCCGGGCTGTCGTGGCTGCCGGCCTCTAGTCGTGCCAGGCGCCGAGTTCGTCCAGGAGGCTCTGCAGCGGCTCGAAGACGCCCGGGCTCGCCGCCACCGTCAGATCGTACGAAGGGCGCTGCCCGGGGCGGCCGCCCGTGAGCGCGCCCGCCTCCCGGGCGATCAGGTCACCGGCCGCCAGGTCCCAGGGGTGGAGGCCGCGTTCGTAGTAGCCGTCGAGGCGGCCCGCGGCGACGTCGCAGAGATCCACGGCCGCCGAGCCGCTGCGGCGGATGTCTCTCAGCCGGGGGATCAACCGCTGGGCGACGTCCGCCTGATGGCTGCGTACGGTCGCGACATAGTTGAAGCCGGTGGAGACCAGAGCCTGGTCCAGCGGGGCCGCCGGACGGCAGCGGACGGGCTTGTCGTTCGCAAACGCGCCCCCTCCCCGCACCGCCCGGTACGTCTCGCCGCGCATCGGGACCTCGACCACACCGACGGCCGTCTCGCCGTCCCGCTCGGCGGCGATGGAGACCGCCCAGGTCGGCAGACCGTAGAGGTAGTTCACGGTGCCGTCGAGCGGGTCGATGACCCAGCGCACGCCGCTGGTGCCGACCGTGGACGCGCCCTCTTCGCCGAGGAAGCCGTCATCGGGGCGGCGATCGGCCAGAAAGCCGGTGATCAGCTTCTCGGCGGCGATGTCCATCTCGGTGACGACGTCGATGGGGCTGGACTTGGTGGCCGCGACGCCGAGATCGGCCGGGCGGCCGTCGCGCAGCAGCTCTCCCGCCCGGCGGGCGGCCTCCAGCGCGAGGTCGAGCAGTTCGGACAGGAGAGGGTCGGTCACAGGGCTTCCTCGG
This sequence comes from Streptomyces sp. CA-135486, assembly GCF_050936555.1. Taxonomy (NCBI): domain Bacteria; kingdom Bacillati; phylum Actinomycetota; class Actinomycetes; order Kitasatosporales; family Streptomycetaceae; genus Streptomyces; species Streptomyces sp. CA-135486. The sequence continues at coordinate 2,102,930 of NZ_JBNJMM010000002.1, read as the reverse complement.
GCTTCCTCAGGCGTAGGGGCTGTCGGCTCCGGCCGCTGCCGGCCTGGGCGCCCGGGCCGGACAGCAGCCGACCGGGCAGAGGTCGTGGGAGGGGCCGAGCGCCCCCAGCGCGCAGCGCTCGGCGGGCAGTGCCCGCTCGGCCGCGGCGCGCTCCAGGACGAGGTCGCGCACCGCCGCGGCGAACCGCCCATCGGCGCCCACCGTCGCCGAACGCCGCACGGGCAGCCCCAGCTCGGCGGCCTTCGCGGTGGCCTCGGTGTCGAGGTCGTACAGCACCTCCATGTGGTCCGAGACGAAGCCGATGGGGACCATCACCACCGCGGGCGCGCCGGAGGCGTGCAGGTCCTCCAGGTGATCGCAGATGTCCGGCTCCAGCCACGGGATGTGCGGGGCGCCGCTGCGGGACTGGTAGACGAGCTGCCAGGGGCGCTCGACGCCCGTCTCTGTGCGCACGGCGTCGGCGATCAACCGGGCCACCTCCAGGTGCTGGCGCACATACGCGCCGCCCTCGCCGTGCTCTGCGGCCGGTCCCGACGCGTCCGCCGCGGAGGTGGGGATGGAGTGCGTGGTGAAGGCGAGATGGGCCCCCGCACGCACCTTCTCGGGGAGATCCGCCAGGGACTTCAGCACGCCGTCGATCATGGGGCGGACGAAACCGGGGTGGTTGAAGTAGTGCCGCAGCTTGTCCACGCGCGGCAGTTCGAGACCCTCCGCCTCCAGCGTGGCCAGCGCGTCCGCGAGGTTCTCGCGGTACTGGCGGCAGCCCGAGTACGAGGCGTACGCACTGGTGGCGAGGACGGCGATGCGCCGGTGACCGGCGGCGACCATCTCACGCAGGGTGTCGGTCAGATACGGCGCCCAGTTCCGGTTGCCCCAGTGGACGGGCAGGTCCAGACCGTGTCCGGCGAAGTCCTTGCGCAGGGCGTCCAGCAGAGCGCGGTTCTGGTCGTTGATCGGGCTGACCCCGCCGAACAGGAAGTAGTGCTGACCCACCTCCTTGAGCCGTTCCTTGGGGATGCCGCGGCCGCGCGTCACGTTCTCCAGGAACGGGACGACGTCGTCCGGGCCCTCGGGGCCGCCGAAGGACAGCAGCAGCAGGGCGTCGTAGGGGGCTGGGTCGCGCTGATCGGGCATGGTCCGATCCTGCCACCAGCCTCTGACAGCGGAAAAACGCGGTGCGCGCGGTGCGGCAGGGGCGTAATCTGTCAAAGCCTTTGACACGCCTTACCTGAGAGCACCTCTTGCCCAGTCCGTACCGCGCCATCTTCGCCGCCCCCGGCAGCAGGGCGTTCTCCGCCGCAGGCTTCGTCGGCCGGCTTCCGCTGTCCATGATGGGCATCGGCATCGTGACCATGATCTCCCAGCTCACGGGGCGTTACGGACTCGCGGGCGCGCTCTCCGCGACCCTGGCGATGTCGGCCGCCGTGCTCGGTCCGCAGATATCCCGGCTGGTCGACCGGCACGGGCAGGCCCGGGTGCTGCGCCCGGTCTCCCTCGCCACTCTCGGTGCGGTCGCGGGTCTGTTGATCTGTGCCATGCAGAAGGCCCCGGACTGGACGCTGTTCGTGTTCTCCGCGGCCGCGGGCTGTGTGCCGAGCGTGGGTTCGATGACCCGGGCCCGCTGGGCCGAGATCTACCGGGGCTCGCCGCGCGAGTTGCACACCGCGTACTCCTGGGAGTCGATCGCCGATGAGGTGTGCTTCATCGTCGGCCCGATCGTCTCCATCGGCCTTTCCACCGCCTGGTTCCCCGAGGCGGGTCCGCTGCTCGCCGCCGGGTTCCTGGTGATCGGCGTGTTCTGGCTGACCTCGCAGCGGGCCACCGAGCCCGTGCCGCATCCGCGCGAGCACCACACCGGCGGCTCCGCACTGCGCTCCCCCGGGCTGCAGGTCCTGGTGGCCACGTTTGTGGCGACCGGCGCGATCTTCGGCGCGGTCGACGTGGTCACGGTGGCCTTCGCGGACGAGCAGGGGCACAAGGCCGCCGCGAGCCTGGTCCTCGCGGTGTACGCGCTGGGGTCCTGCCTCGCCGGGGCGGTCTTCGGACTGCTCCACCTCAAGGGCCCGGCCTCCCGGCGGTGGCTGGTGGGTGTGTGTGCGATGGCCGTGAGTATGATCCCCCTCCAACTGGCCGGGAACCTCCCCTTCCTGGCCGTGGCGCTCTTCGTCGCGGGCCTGTCCATCGCTCCTACGATGGTGACCACCATGGCCCTGATCGAAGCGCACGTACCGCGCTCCAATCTGACCGAGGGCATGACCTGGACCAGTACCGGGCTCGCGGTCGGAGTGGCGCTCGGCTCCTCGGCCGCGGGCTGGGTGGTCGACGCGGCCGGAGCGGACGCGGGGTACGTGGTGCCCGCGGCGGCGGGAGCGGTCGCGGCCGCGGTGGCGTTCCTGGGGTACCGCCGGCTGCGCAGGCCGGTGCCGACACGGGAGGGGCAGCGTGAGCGGGACTACGACGACGGGGCGCAGCACGTGGCGTAACTGGGCGGGGAACGTCACCGCCCGTCCGGTGGCGGAGGTCTCGCCCGCCTCCACCGAGGAACTCGCCGACGCGGTACGAAAGGCGGCCGAGGACGGTCTGAAGGTGAAGGCCGTCGGCACCGGCCACTCTTTCACCGCCACGGCGGCCACCGACGGTGTGCTGATACGGCCCGATCTGCTGACCGGGATCCGGGAGATCGACCGTACGGCGATGACCGTGACCGTCGAGGCGGGCACCCCGCTCAAGCGGCTGAACGCGGCCCTGGCCCGTGAGGGTCTCTCGCTCACGAACATGGGCGACATCATGGAGCAGACGGTCGCGGGCGCGACCTCCACCGGTACCCATGGCACGGGCCGCGACTCGGCCTCGATCGCCGCGCAGATCAGGGCACTTGAGCTGGTGACGGCGGACGGCTCGGTACTGACCTGCTCCGAGAAGGAGAATCCGGACGTCTTCGCGGCGGCCCGGATCGGGCTCGGCGCGCTGGGCGTCGTCACCGCGATCACCCTCGCCGTGGAGCCGGTCTTCCTGCTCACGGCCCGCGAGGAGCCGATGGCCTTCGACAAGGTGACGGCCGAGTTCGACGCGCTCTTCGCGGAGAACGAGCACTTCGAGTTCTACTGGTTCCCGCACACCGGCAACTGCAACACGAAGCGCAACAACCGCAGCGCGGGCCCCGCCGCACCGCCCGGACAGATCAGTGGCTGGATCGAGGACGAGCTGCTGTCCAACGGGGTTTTCCAGCTGGCCTGTTCGCTCGGCCGGGTCGTCCCCGCGAGCATCCCGGCGATCGCCAAGATCTCCAGTCGCGCGCTCTCCGCCCGTACCTACACGGACATTCCCTACAAAGTCTTCACATCTCCGCGGCGGGTGCAGTTCGTCGAAATGGAATACGCGCTGCCGCGGGAGGCGGCGGTGGGGGCGCTGCGCGAGGTGAAGGCGATGATCGAGCGTTCGCCACTGCGGGTCAGCTTCCCGGTGGAGGTGCGGACGGCCCCGGCCGACGACATCGCGCTCTCCACGGCGTCGGGCCGCGAGACCGCGTACATCGCGGTGCATCTGTACCGGGGCACGCCGTACCAGTCGTACTTCACCGCGGTGGAGCGGATCATGACCGCGCACGGCGGGCGGCCGCACTGGGGCAAGGTGCACACGCGGGACGCGGAGTACTTCGCCGGGGTATATCCGCGGTTTCGCGAATTCACCGCGCTGCGGGACCGATTGGACCCGGAGCGGCTGTTCGGCAACGACTATCTGCGGCGGGTCCTGGGCGACTGAGGGCGGATCAGGTCGAGCCGCCGTTCCTTCTGAGGACAGGCGAGCGAAGCGAATAGTTCCCTTTGGGAAGATTCTGTGAATCAGGGCACCTGGTCACCCATGTCCCAGACGCCCAACTCCCGCCCCCGGAGAGAAGTTCGACGGCGCGGCGGTCCACCCAGGTGGCCCGAATGGAGTACTGTGGCGAGCCCTGGGCCCGGCCTCCCTCTTGGGCGTCTGGACCCCAGGTAGGGGGCCGAAAGCGGCGCTCGATCCGGCGGCGCCGCGGCACCGCACGGGTACCCGATGCGGAGAGTGACGAATCAGTCACTCAGAGTCGCAAACAGGTAACCGTGCCATAACGGCGATCCAGGGCCTGTGCCCGACACGCCGGGCAACTCGGCAAGGTTGTGGCAGGCTGCACCCGGGCAGGCCACACTCGACTAGCGGAAGCAGCGACGCACGTGACGTCGGCAGGCACCACCCGGGAGGTCCCCATGCCCGAACTGCGTGTCGTGGCCGTCTCCAACGACGGCACACGACTGGTGCTCAAAGCTGCGGACAGCACGGAATACACGCTTCCGATTGATGAGCGGCTGCGCGCCGCCGTGCGCAATGACCGCGCCCGCCTCGGCCAGATCGAGATCGAGGTGGAGAGCCATCTCCGTCCTCGAGACATCCAGGCACGTATACGCGCCGGAGCCTCCGCGGAGGAGGTCGCGCAGTTCGCCGGAATCCCGGTCGACCGGGTGCGGCGCTTCGAGGGCCCGGTGCTCGCGGAGCGGGCGTTCATGGCGGAGCGGGCGCGCAAGACTCCCGTACGCCGTCCCGGTGAGAACACCGGGCCGCAGCTCGGCGAGGCGGTGCAGGAGCGGTTGACGCTGCGCGGCGCCGAGAAGGACACGGTGCAGTGGGACTCCTGGCGCCGGGACGACGGCACCTGGGAGGTGCTGCTGGTCTACCGGGTGGCGGGCGAGCCGCACTCGGCGAGCTGGACGTACGACCCACCGCGGCGGCTGGTGCAGGCAGTTGACGACGAGGCACGTGCGCTGATCGGCGAGACGGACGACACGATCACGGCGCAGGAGCCGAGCTTTCCGTTCGTGCCGCGCATCGCACGGCTGCCCCGGGACCGGCCGCTGGACCGCCAGTTGGAGCGTCCCACCGTGCCGGCGCAGTCGACCGATCCGGAGGAGAGCGGTGGCGAGCGGGACTCGCTGACCAGCCTGCTGGAGGCGGTGCCGAGCTTCCGGGGCGACATGGTCGTGCCCGAGCGGCCCGCGCCGCCGGAGCCTGCGGCGACCGAGCCGGTCGAGGCGCCGGAGGAGGAGGAACCGGTCGCTCCGGCGGCCTCGGCGGGCGCGGGCTCCGCGTACGCGGACGTCCTGATGCCCCGCTCGGTGGCGGGCCACCGCGACCGCCTCACGGGCACGACGGACCGCCAGGCGGAGGCGGACGGGGTTCGCCCGGGCCGCCGGGCGGCGGTCCCGAGCTGGGACGAGATCGTCTTCGGCACGCGCCGCAAGAAGCAGGACTAGCGACACGCAAGGGGCCCGGCGCGCTGACTGCGCCGGGCCTTTTGATGCGCCCGGTGGGTCTCTCCCCAGCCGCCCGCCCTGAGAGTTGAGGGTACGGGTACCCTCAACTCCCCCGACGGCGAGGCGGCGGCTTTCGCGCCGCGAACCGGTTCGACGTACACACGCCTCCTCCAGGGAAAGCGCAACTACGCCCCGCAGCGGCGGCGCAGCCCCGGCTCAGCCCGGCTCGGGGCCCGTTGCGATCGGGTGGGTCGGGTCGGCGGACCATTCCGACCATGAGCCCGCGTACAACGCCGGGGTGAAGCCCGCGAGTTCCAGCGCCACGGCCTCCTGGGCCGCCGAGACTCCCGAGCCGCAGTAGACGCCTACCGGCGCGGTGTCCGTGGCCCCCAGGGCCAAGAAGCGGGAGGCCAGCGCCTCGGGCGGGAGGAAGCGGCCGTCCTCGGACACGTTTTCCGTGGTCGGGGCCGAGATCGCGCCCGGGATATGGCCGGCCACCGGGTCGATCGGCTCGACCTCGCCCCGGTAGCGTTCCGCCGCGCGTGCGTCGAGGAGCACGCCCTTGCGGGCCTGGTCGGCCGCGCCGTCCGCGTCCAGCAGGGGGAGCGCGCCCGGCGCGGGAGCGAAGTCACCGGGGACAGGCGTGGGGCTCTCCCTCGACAGCTCGCCCGTCCACGTCGCGAGACCGCCGTCCAGCACCCGTACATCCACGTGCCCCGTCCACCGCAGCAGCCACCACGCCCGCGCCGCCGCCCACCCCTTGTCGGCGTCGTAGACGACCACCGAGGAGTCCGCCGAGACCCCGGCCCGGCGCATCACCTCGCCGAAAGCGGCCACGTCCGGCAGCGGATGGCGGCCGCCGGCCCCGGGCGGAGCAGCCAGTTCCGCGTCCAGGTCGACAAAGACCGCGCCGGGAAGGTGACCGGCCTCGTAGTCCGCCCGCCCGTGCGGTCCGCCCAGCTGATAGCGGACGTCCAACAGGACCGGGGGACGGGTTCCAGCCAGCTCGCTCGCGAGTTCGGTCGCGGAGATGATGGGTTTCATAAGGGCCATCCTTGCGCAGCACCCGGCCGCGGCGTAACGCCGCCAAGGTAGATGAGTAATGCCAAAAAGGGCATCCTCCAGCGGGAACCCGCCAAAAGCGGCGCGGCCGGGGCGCGCGGGACGCCGGGTGGTGCAAGCATCTGACGGGGCGCGCAGCCGTTCCGCACGACGGCGCGCAGCAGGTCCCCGTACGGCCACCACATGGTCCGAGGAGAGAGTGACAATGACCGAGGCGACTCGGCGCACCCCCGGCACGCCCTGCTGGGTGAGTCTGATGGTGCACGGCCTTGACGCGACCCAGGACTTCTACGGAAGGCTGTTCGGCTGGGACTTCTCCCCCGGCCCCCGGCAGCTCGGCCCGTACGTCCGCGCGCTGATCGACGGCAAGGAGGTCGCGGGCATCGGCCGGCTGCCGGCCGAACGGCAACTGCCGATCGCCTGGACGCCGTACATGGCGACCGACGACGCCGATGCGACCGTCGAGACGATCAGGAGCTGCGGCGGCACGGTCGGGGTCGGCCCGCTGGACGCCGAGGACGCCGGCCGGCTGGCCGTCGTGACCGATCCGGCCGGCGCGGTCTTCGGCGTCTGGCAGCCCACGGCCCACAGCGGCACGGCGGTGTACGGCACGCATGGCACACCGGTCTGGAACGAACTGCTCACCGCCGAGACGTCAGCGGTCGGCAAGTTCTACCAGGCGGTCTTCGGCTATGAGCTCGAGGCCATCGTCTCGGCCGACTACGACTATGTGACCCTGCACCTGGAGGGCCGCCCGGTCGCCTCCCTGCACGGCGTCGGCCACGCCCTGCCGCGCGACCGCGGCTCGCACTGGATGACCTACTTCGAGGTCGAGGACACCGACGACGCCGCGCGCAAGGTGGCCGAACTCGGCGGACATGTGCTGTACCCGCCGCGGGAGGCTTCCAGCGGCCGACTCGCGACCGTCGCGGACCCGGAGGGCGCGGTCTTCACGATCGTACGGTCGAACCGTTGACGTCCACGGGCAGCACGTCCGGCGAGAGGGCGGCCGCGCGGGCCGTGGCGGCGGTCATCCGCCGCCGGTGGTGGCGCCGGCACAGCACCTCGTAGCCGATCTCGTCCGGCGACTGGTTGACGTCTCCGACGACGACCTGGGCGCCTTCGACGACCATCACCCCGCCGACGGTACGGGCGTTGTGCGTGGCCCGCGCCCCGCACCAGCACAGCGCCTCGACCTGCAGCACCTCGACCCGGTCGGCGAGTTCGACGAGCCGCTGTGAGCCCGGGAAGAGCTTGGAGCGGAAGTCGGTGGTGATGCCGAAGGCGAAGACGTCCAGGTCGAGATCGTCGACGACGCGCGCGAGCTGGTCGATCTGCTCGGGCGCCAGGAACTGCGCCTCGTCCGCGATCACGTAGTCGCAGCGGCCGCCCTTGGAGAGACGGTCGACGAGATAGGCGTAGAAGTCGAAGCCCTCCACGGCCTCGACCGCGTCGGTGACCAGTCCGAGCCGGGAGGACAGCTTGCCCTCGCCGGCGCGGTCGTCCCGCGTGAAGATCATGCCCTGGAGTCCGCGCGCGGACCGGTTGTGCTCGATCTGAAGAGCGAGGGTGCTCTTTCCGCAGTCCATCGTTCCGGAGAAGAACACCAGCTCGGGCATGGGGAGTTGACGACCTTTCGGGTCTGGGGGCGCGTCTGGGGCCGCGAAAGAGATTACGAGCGTACTTCGATGAGCGGGACGAGCTGCTCGACGGGGGTCATGGAGCCGTGCATGCCGACCATCGCCGACTCATGGGGCTCGTTGACCGAAGCGGTGATCACCACATCGTCGTGGGCCGCCGCGACAACGTCGCCGATACGCCCGTACACCCGCTCGTCGACCCGGGCGCCGAACCAGCCGGCCGCGATCGCCTCGTCCCGGCTCGCCACCCAGAACTGCTCGCCGAGCACCTCGCGCCAGACGGCCAGCACATCGGACTGGGCACCGGGTACGGCGTAGACATGGCGGGCCCGGCCCTCGCCGCCCAGCAGGGCGACCCCGGCGCGCAGCTCCCAGTCCTCGTCGAAGTCGATGCGCGACTGCTCGTCGAAGGGGATGTCGATCATGCCGTGGTCGGCGGTGACGTACAGGGCGGAGCGGGGCGGGAGTTGCTCGGCGAGGCGCTGCACCAGCCGGTCCACGTACATCAGCTGGCCGCGCCAGGCGTCGGAGTCGACACCGAAGCGGTGGCCCTTGCCGTCCACTTCGCTGTAGTAGGTGTACACCAACGAGCGATCCCCCATGGCCAGTTGCTCGGCCGCGAGGTCCATGCGCTCCTCGCCGGAGAGCCGGCCGAGGAAGCTGCCGCCGCTGAGCGCGATCTTGGTGAGCGGGGTGTCCTGGAACGCCGGGGACGACACCTGCGCGGTGTGCACACCCGCCTCGTCGGCGAGCTGGAAGACGGTGGGGTACGGCTGCCAGACGCGCGGGGAGGTCCAGGGCTTCCAGCGCAGCTGGTTCATCAGCTCGCCGGTCTCCGGGTTGCGCGCGGTGTAGCCGGGCAGGCCGTGCGAGCCGGGCGGCAGACCGGTGCCGACGGAGGCGAGCGAGGTGGCGGTGGTGGCGGGGAAGCCGACCGTGATGGGCAGCCCGGTGCCGCCGCGCGAGGTACCGAGCAGCGAGGTGAGATACGGGGCCTCGTCCGGGTGGTTCTTGATCTGCTCCCAGCCGAGGCCGTCGATCAGGAAGACGCAGTTCCGGTCGGCCGGGGTGAGCTCGGGGATCGACTGGGCGAGTCCCGGTACGCCCTGACCCGCGGCGAGCGTGGGCAGCAGATCGGCGAGCGATCCGCTGCCGTACTCCGGGACGGGCGCGGTGTCGAGAGCAAGCGGAACGGGTTCGTCGGGCCAGGTGGCGGACTGGGCTGTGGGCTGGACCATCAGCGCGTGGCAGCCGTGGCTTCGGAGAGCGCCTGGGCGAAGGCGAGCGTCTGACGGACGGCGTCCGGGCCGTCGCCGGCCTCACTGACGCGCAGGCTCAGATCGTCGGCGGTGGAGTTGCCGGTGTAGCCGTGGTCCGCGTCGCAGTTGGGGTCGCCGCAGGCGGCGGGCTCCAGGTCGATGCGGGAGACGGCGCCCCAGCCGATGGTGAGGACGATCTCGCGGGGCAGGGTGCCCGGGGTGTACGACTCGGGGTTGGCGACGACGCGGCTGACCACGACGGACGAGATGCGGCCGAGCTTGACCGACTCGGTGGAGGTGGTGGCGTACGGCGTCGGGGAGCTGGAGTCGGCGGCCTGCTCGTCGGTGTGGCTGACGATGAAGCGGTTGGCCGTCAGGACGAGGACGGTGACATGGCGGCGCACCTCGTTGGCGTCGAACGTCGTCTCCTGGTGCACCAGGTACGACGCGATCTGCTCGCCACCGACAGCGGCCTCCACCGCCTCGGCCACGAGGGCCGGGTAGTAGCCGCTGCGCTCGATCGCCGCGCGCAGCCCCTGGGTCGTCGTACCGGTCTTCGCCATGCGGTCCATCCTACGGGGCCGTGGGGGCGGTGAGCGCTCAGTAGCTGGGGAGTCGGCGGGGTCCCAGGTCGGTGCGGGCGGGGGGTGGCGCGAGGCGTACGGAGGCGCCGAGCACGGAGAGGCCACGCTGAGCGACGACGACCGGTTCGAGGCTGATTCCGACCACTTCCGGATGATCGTCGACCAGCCGTGACACCCGGAGCAGCAGTTCCTCGAGGGCGGGAGTGTCAACGGGCGCCGAGCCGCGCCAGCCGAAGAGGAGCGGGGCGGTCCGGATGGTCCTGATCAGCTCGGCGACGTCACGGTCGGTGGCGGGAACGAGCCGGTGTGCGGTGTCACCGAGCAGTTCGGAGGGGGCGCCGGCGAGCCCGAAGGACAGGACGGCACCGACGGCGGGGTCGATGGCGGCCCGTACAACGGTGTCCACACCACGGGGAGCCATCGCCTGGACGACGGGCTGCAGCTCCGCGGGCTTGCCCAGGACATCGGTCAACTCGCTGAATGCCTGGCGCAGCTGGGCCTCATTGGCCAGATCGAGCCGTACGCCGCCGAGGTCGGCGCGGTGACGGAGGTGCGGGGCGGTGGTCTTGAGGGCGACGGGGTAGCCGAGCCGTTCGGCGGCCTGGACGGCGGCGTCGGGGCCGGGCGCGGGGAGGGTGGGGTGCACATCGATGCCGTACCGGCCGAGGAGCGCGCGGGCCGTGCCGGGGACGAGGGTGAAGCCGCGGGGGTCGTCGTACCGGCCGAGGAGCTCTTCGATCTGAGCGGCGGCGCCGGCCTCGTCGATGTCCTCGTACTCGGGGACTCTGCCGGGATCGGCGGCGTGCCGGCGCCACTGGGCGTACTTGACGGCCTCGGAGAGGGCGCGGACGGCACGCTCGGCGGCGGGGTAGGCGGGAATGCGGTAGTGGAGCGGGGCAGCGGTGGCCGGGCCGGAGGTCTCCCGCGCCGGCAGGGGCGGCTGGGCGCCGGCCTCCGGATCCGGGAACGCGCGGGGGCGGGGAGAAACACCCGCCGCCGGCCCCGGCATCGTGCTCGTCGCCGCCGACAGCGCCTCCGCCAGGCCCCCCAGCTCCACATGCACCACCGCCACCGGCTTCGCCACGGACTTCGCCGCCGCATCCCGCAGCGCCGCCGCCAGGACCTCCCCGTGGCCCTCTTCCATCACGCCGTTCTCGCCGACCCACGGAATCGCCGTCACCACGACGGAGTCGCACGCGTCGTCCGCCAGCGCCTCGGCGAGCGCCGCCCGGAAGTCCGCGGGTGTCGCCTCCGTCGTAAGGTCGAGCGGCCGCAGCGGACGCAGGCCTTCCGCGAGGCACGCGTCGTAGGCCAGCAGGCCGAGCGACTCGGAGTTGCCGAGGATCGCCACCCGCGGCCCCGCTGGCAGCGGCTGTCCGGCCAGGAGTACACCCGCGTCGACGAGTTCGGTGAACGTGTCGACGCGGATCACGCCTGCCTGCCGCATCAGAGCGCCCACGGTCGCGTCCGGGATCCGGGTCACCGGCACCGCGTGCCCCGGCGGCTCGCTGCCGCTGTGCCGCGCGCCCTTCACCACGACCACCGGCTTCACCGCCGCCGTACGCCGGGCGAGGCGCGTGAACTTCCGTGGATTGCCGAGCGATTCGAGGTACAGCAGGACGACATCGGTGTCCGGGTCCTCGTACCAGTACTGCAGGAAGTCGTTGCCGGAGACGTCGGCGCGGTTGCCGGACGAGATGAAGGACGACAGGCCGGCGCCACGCCGGTGCAGCCCCGACAGCAGCGCGATGCCGATCGCGCCGGACTGCGTGAACAGGCCGATACGGCCCGCGGCCGGGGGGTGCGGGGCCAGCGAGGCGTTGAGACGGACGGCCTCCGCCGTGCTGATGATGCCGAAGGAGTTCGGGCCGATGATGCGCATGCCGTACGAGCGGGCCTGCCGCACCAGTTCGCGCTGACGCTCCCGCCCGGCCGCGCCGCTCTCGGCGTATCCGGCGGTCACCACGACCAGCCCCTGGACGCCGTGCTCGCCGCAGTCGGCGACCACGTCCGGGACCCGCTCCGCGGGGACGGCGACGACCGCGAGGTCGACCGGCTCCCCGGTCTCGGCGACGATCTCGCCGACGGAGCGGAAGGCCGGTACTCCCTCGATCTCCCGCTGGTCGTCGGACAGGGCGCGGTTCACCGCGTACGTACGGCCCGTGTACCCCCCGTCGAGAAGGTTCCGCAGCACCGTGCGCCCCACCCCGCCCGGCGCGCGGCCGACGCCGACGACCGCGACCGACCGGGGCGCGAGGAGGCGCTGCACGGACCGCGCCTCGGCGCGCTGCTCGCGGCCGCGCTGGACGGCGAGGGACTCGGCGGTCGGCTCCAGGTCGAGGGTCAGATGGACGGAGCCGTCCTCGAAGCTGCGCTTCTGGGTGTAGCCGGCGTCCCGGAACACCTTGATCATCTTGTTGTTGGCCGGCAGCACCTCCGCTGCGAACCGCCGGATGCCCCGCTCGCGGGCCACCGCCGCGATGTGCTCGAGCAGCGCGGACGCGACGCCGCGCCCCTGGTGCGCGTCCTGCACCAGGAAGGCGACCTCGGCCTCGTCGGCGGGGGCGCTCGCGGCACGGCCCTCGGCGTTGATCCGGTCGTAGCGGACGGTCGCGATGAACTCGCCCCCGACCGTGACCGCGAGACCCACCCGGTCCACGTAGTCGTGATGGGTGAAGCGGTGCACATCCTTGGCGGAGAGCCGGGGATAGGGTGCGAAGAAGCGGTAGTACTTCGACTCGTCCGAGACCTGTTCGTAGAAGCTGACCAGACGCTCGGCGTCCTCAGTGGTGATGGGCCTGATGCGCGCGGTTCCGCCGTCGCGCAGCACCACGTCCGCTTCCCAGTGATCGGGGTAGGCGTGGTCCGGCTGGGTCTGCATGGGAGAAAGCGTACGGCTCACCCAGCGGTCGGTTCGAGCACTCCGCAGCACATGAGAGACTGGTCTAGACAACCGCTAAGACTTGAAGGGCAACACCATGGCTGAGCGCCGCGTCAACGTCGGCTGGGCCGAGGGCCTTCACGCCCGCCCCGCTTCCATCTTCGTCCGTGCCGCCACCGCCTCCGGCGTCCCGGTGACGATCGCCAAGGCCGGCGGCGATCCGGTCAACGCGGCCTCGATGCTCGCGGTGCTCGGCCTGGGTGCGCAGGGCGGCGAGGAGATCGTGCTCGCCTCCGAGGCGGACGGCGCCGAGGCTGCGCTGGACCGGCTGGCCAGGCTGGTTGCCGATGGTCTCGAGGAGCTTCCCGAGACCGTCTGAGCCCGGCAGTCCGAGCCGAACCGTCCGGCCCGAGCCGGAGGATCCGAGCCCGAGAGTCCGAGCCACAGTCGAATTGCTCAACACGGAGCCGCGGCATCCCGAATTCGGGAGACCGTGGCTCCGTTTATTTCCGGGCCGGGCACCGTGAATTCGGGCAGCAAAATTACAGCCCCACAATTGTCTTCCCTTTGTATACGGCGCGAGTGTTAATTGCGGACGCTCGCGGTGTTTACGGCAGGTTGCGAAGTCCTCACCCGCTCCGGGCGGCGCAGCCGGTGCGCGGCGGTCGCCCGCTCGGCGTGCAGGGTGGTCAGCGCCCGGGCCCGTTCCACGTCGCCCCGCGCCACGGCGTCCACGATCGCGCCGTGCTCGGCCCAGGACTCGACGGGCTTGGCGGGCTGCTCGACGGCGTACATCCAGGCGATCTTGTGCCGCAGCTGGGTGAGCAGAGCGGTCAGACCGGGGCTGCCGGAGGCCTGCGCGAGCGTCTCGTGGAACCAGCCGCCCAGTGAGCGAAGATCCTCGCCCTGACCCCGGCGCGCCCGCTCCTGACCCAGTCTGACCAGGCCACGCAGCACCTTGAGGTGTGCCTCGGTACGGCGCTGGGCGGCGCGCGCGGCGCCCAGCGGCTCCAGCAGCATCCGGATCTCCAGCAGGTCGGCGGCCTCCTGCTCGGTGGGCTCGGCGACGCAGGCACCGGCGTGCCGGCGGGTGGTGACGAAACCCTCGGACTCCAGGGTGCGCAGGGCCTCGCGCACCGGGACGCGTGAGACGCCGTAGCGGCGCGCCAGCTGCTCCTCGGTCAGCCGGCTGCCCCGCTCGAATACACCGGAGACGATGTCGTCGCGGATCGCCGTGCATACCGAGTGCGCGGGAATGCGCATGACCGAACCTCCGCTTTAATCCGCGCGAAACGCAGCCGATTGACGTCTGTTCGGTTGACTCTATTGCAGCGGGCACGATTTTCCGAAGGCTCTCCGGAATCCATGGATATCTTTTGGCCAGGGCCTCAAACGCAGAAGGCCCCGGCGGCATGCCGGGGCCTTCTGTACGACCTGTGCGAGCTGTCCGCTCAGACGTTCACACCGTGCGCGCGCAGGTACGCGACCGGGTTGATGTCGGAGCCGTACTCGGAGCTGGTGCGGGCCTCGAAGTGCAGGTGCGGCCCGGTGGTGTTGCCGGTCGCGCCGGAGAGGCCGATCCGCTCGCCCGGCGTGACGCTCTGGCCGACCGAGACGCTGATCGACGAGAGGTGGCCGTACTGCGTGTACGAGCCGTCCTTCATCTTGATCACGACGTTGTTGCCGTACGCGCCGCCCCAGCCGGCCTCGACGACGGTGCCGGAGCCGACCGCGTGCACGGTCGTGCCGGACGCCGCGTGGAAGTCGATGCCCGTGTGGCTGCCGGAGGACCAGATGGCGCCGCCGGTCTTGTAGCCCGTGGAGATGTACGAGCCGGAGATCGGCGCCACGAAGGAGTTGAGGCGCTTGCGCTCGGCATCGCGGGCGGCGCGCTCCTTGGCCTCGCGGGCGGCCTCGGCACGGGCCTCGGCCTTGCGCTTCGCCTCGGCCGCGGCCTTCGCCCTGGCGGCCTCCTGCTTCTGGGTGGCGGCCTGGTCGGCGATCTGGTCCGCGAGGGTCTCGGCGGTCACCACCTGGGTCAGGCCGGTGTCCTCCACCTCGGTCGTGCTCGTGCTCGTGTCGGCGGCGAGCGCCGGGGAAGCGAGGGTTCCGATGACGCCGGTCGTGGCGAGGGCCGCGACGCCCGCCATGTTCGCGCTGCGTCGCGACAGGCGGCTCGGGGCACGGTGCTTCCCGGTGGCACGGGTGAACGCCATGAAGTGGCTGATCCTTTCCTTCCTTCTCGCCTACCGGGTTAGCTGACGGGTTCGGAGCAGGAAGGTCTCCTACGGGCCCCTCCGCACGGGTGCGAAGGCGTCCGATTCACCCCAGGGACTGAGTGGGTCCCCGGCTCCCCAGGCTCGCGCCTGACGGGGACTCGGCGATGGCTGCCCGATGCCGCGGATGCGGCGGGCTTCTGGCGGACAGCCGGACTGACGCTAGGCGGGGCCACTTTCAATCACCAAACAGACAGGCCTTTTTGTAGCGCATGCCACAGGGCAGACAGGCAGCCTCTCCAATAAACCGGACATAACACGGAACCCCGGCGTCGCTCTGGACGCCGGGGTTCCGCTTGTTTGTAAGGAGTTGTTTGCCGGCCGGGGAGCACCGGCTTTGTCAATCAGCCTGTGACAACGCTCACTTCACCGATGCCCAGCGCCCGCACCGGCTCCTCGATCTGCGCGGCGTCGCCGACGAGCACCGTGACAAGACGGTCCACCGGGAAGGCACTGACGGCCGCCGCCGTCGCCTCGACAGTGCCCGTCTCGGCCAGCCGGACGTACAACTGCGCCTGGTAGTCGTCCGGGAGGAACTGCTCGACCTGGTCGGCGAGCGTGCCCGCGACGGACGCCGCCGTCTCGAACTTCAGCGGGGCGACGCCCACCAGGTTCTGCACGGCGACATCGCGCTCGGCGTCGGTCAGTCCCCCAGCCGCGAGCGTACGCAGCACCGTCCAGAGGTCGCTCAGCGCCGGTCCGGTGTTCGGGGTGTCCACCGAGCCGCTGATGGCGAGCATCGCGGCGCCCGACCCGTCGGGGGCTGAGCGCAGCACCTGGCCGAAGGCCCGTACGCCGTAGGTGTAGCCCTTCTCCTCGCGCAGTACGCGGTCGAGGCGGGAGGTGAGGGTGCCGCCCAGGCAGTACGCGCCGAGCACCTGCGCGGGCCACACGCGGTCGTGCCGGTCCGCACCGATGCGGCCGATCAGCAGCTGCGTCTGCACGGCGCCCGGCCGGTCCACGATCACCACACGGCCGGTGTCGTCGGCGGTGATCGGCGGTACGGGACGGGGCTCTGCCTTGTCGCCCTTCCAGGTGCCGAGGGTCTCGGCCAGCACGGCGTCCAGGTCGACCCCGGTCAGATCGCCGACGACCACCGCGGTGGCGGTGGCCGGCCGGACATGCGTCTCGTAGAAGGCCCGTACGGCTGCGGCGTCGATCCGCGCCACGGTCTCCTCGGTGCCCTGGCGGGGCCGCGAGATGCGCGCCGCGGCCGGGAAGAGCTGCTTGGAGAGCTCCTTGGCGGCACGACGGGCCGGGTTGGCCGTCTCGTGCGGGATCTCGTCAAGACGGTTGCGTACGAGCCGCTGCACCTCGCTGTCGGCGAAGGCGGGGGCGCGCAGCGCCTCGGCGAGCAGGCCGAGCGCCTTGGGCAGCCGGGAGACCGGGACCTCCAGGGAGACGCGGACGCCGGGGTGGTCGGCGTGCGCGTCGAGGGTGGCGCCGCAGCACTCCAGCTCGGCCGCGAACTCCTCGGCGCTGCGCTTGTCGGTGCCCTCCGACAGGGCGCGCGCCATGATCGTGGCGACGCCGTCGAGGCCCTCGGGCTCGGCGTCCAGCGGGGCGTCGAGGGAGATCTCGACCGCCACCACCTGCTGGCCGGGGCGGTGGCAGCGCAGCACCGTGAGCCCGTTGTCCAGGGTGCCCCGGTCGGGGGCGGGGAACGCCCACGGCCGGGCCGGGCCGGCCGCCGGCCGCGGGTGGAACTCCATGGTCGTCAAAGACGCGGCAGCGTCGGTCACTGGTCCGCTCCCTCTTCCTGGTCGCTCTGCTCGGCGTTGACGGGTTCGTAGACGAGCACCGCCCTGTTGTCCGGGCGCAGCCGGGCCTTGGCCACCGCCTGCACCTCCTCGGCGGTGACGTCCAGCACCCGCTGCACGGCGGTCAGTGCCAGCTGCGGGTCGCCGAACAGCACGGCGTACCTGCACAGTTCGTCAGCGCGGCCCGCGACCGTGCCGAGCCGGTCCAGCCACTCGCGCTCCAACTGGGCCTGCGCCCGCTCCATCTCCTCGGGCGTGGGGCCCTCGGCCGCGAACCGTGCCAGCTCCTCGTCGACCGCGGCCTCGATCTGGGGGACCTCGACGCCGCCGGACGTCTTGACGTCCAGCCAGCCGAGCGAGGGCGCGCCGGCCAGGCGCAACAGCCCGAATCCGGCGGCGACGGCCGTCTGGTCCCGGCGCACCAGACGGTTGTGCAGCCGGGAGGACTCGCCGCCACCAAGGACGGTGAGCGCCAGATCGGCGGCGTCGCACTCGCGCGTGCCGTCGTGCGGCAACCGGTAGGCGGCCATCAGCGCACGGGCCGGGACCTCCTCGACCACCTCCTCGCGCAGCTGCTCGCCGATGACCTCCGGCAGCGATCCGTCACGGGGTGGCTGCTTTCCGTCATGGGCCGGGATGGAGCCGAAGTACTTCTCGATCCAGGCGAGCGTCTGCTCCGGGTCGATGTCGCCGACGACCGACAGCACCGCGTTGTTCGGCGCGTAGTACGTACGGAAGAAGCTGCGGGCGTCCTCGAGGGTTGCCGCGTCCAGGTCGGCCATCGAGCCGATCGGCGTGTGGTGGTACGGGTGGCCGTCCGGGTAGGCGAGGGCGGTCAGCCGCTCGAAGGCCGTGCCGTACGGGACGTTGTCGTACCGCTGGCGGCGCTCGTTCTTGACGACGTCGCGCTGGTTCTCCATGGACTCGTCGTCGAGCGCGGCGAGCAGCGAGCCCATCCGGTCGGCCTCCAGCCAGAGCGCGAGCTCCAGCTGGTGCGTGGGCATGGTCTCGAAGTAGTTGGTGCGCTCGAAGCTGGTGGTGCCGTTCAGCGAGCCGCCTGCCCCTTGCACCAGCTCGAAGTGGCCGTTCCCCTTCACCTGGCCGGAGCCCTGGAACATCAGGTGCTCAAACAGGTGGGCAAGTCCGGTACGGCCCTCGACCTCGTGGCGCGAGCCGACGTCGTACCACAGGCAGACCGCGGCCACCGGGGTCAGATGGTCCTCGGAGAGCACCACACGCAGGCCGTTGGCCAGCCGGTGCTCTGTCGCTGTCAGGCCGCCGGAACCGGCCTGCGCTGTGGCCGTGTGACCCATGGGCATGTACGTCCCTTCGATCGCGATGCTGTTCTTTCTGTCAGCCCTGCCACTGTATGCAAGCGCGCTGACACCTGGCGAAGTTCCCGGGTCGCGGTCGGCGCTGTCAGTGGGACGGTCCACAATGGTCCGCGTCAGATCCAGACCTGGTACGTGAAGGAGCAGCAGCCGCGATGGCCCGCCGCAGCACGAAGACCCCGCCTCCGGACGATTTCGAGGAGAAGATCCTCGACATCGACGTGGTGGACGAAATGCAGGGCTCCTTCCTCGAGTACGCGTACTCGGTGATCTACTCCCGGGCCCTGCCGGACGCACGGGACGGCATGAAGCCGGTGCACCGCCGGATCGTGTATCAGATGAACGAGATGGGCCTGCGCCCCGACCGCGGCTATGTGAAGTGCGCGCGCGTCGTGGGCGAGGTCATGGGTAAGTTGCACCCGCACGGCGACGCGTCGATCTATGACGCCCTGGTGCGGATGGCGCAGCCGTTCTCGATGCGCCTGCCACTGGTCGACGGCCATGGCAACTTCGGCTCGCTCGGCAATGACGACCCGCCCGCCGCCATGCGGTACACCGAGTGCCGGATGGCGGACGCGACCGGCCTGATGACCGAGTCGATCGACGAGGACACGGTCGACTTCTCGCCGAACTACGACGGACAGGAGCGCGAGCCCGTCGCGCTGCCCGCGGCGTATCCGAATCTGCTGGTCAACGGCGCGTCCGGGATCGCGGTCGGCATGGCGACGAACATGCCGCCGCACAATCTGGGCGAGGTCATCGCCGCCGCCCGCCATCTGATCAGGCACCCGGGCGCGGATCTCGAGACGCTGATGCGCTTCGTCCCCGGGCCCGACCTGCCGACCGGCGGCCGCATCGTGGGCCTGGCGGGCATCAAGGACGCGTACGAGACGGGCCGCGGCACCTTCAAGATCCGCGCGACGGCATCCGTGGAGGATGTCACCGCGCGCCGCAAGGGCCTGGTCGTCACCGAACTGCCCTTCACGGTCGGGCCGGAGAAGGTGATCGCGAAGATCAAGGACCTGGTCTCGTCGAAGAAGCTCCAGGGCATCGCGGATGTCAAGGACCTCACCGACCGCGCCCACGGTCTGCGGCTGGTCATCGAGATCAAGAACGGCTTCGTCCCGGAAGCCGTGCTGGAGCAGCTCTACAAGCTGACGCCGATGGAGGAGTCCTTCGGCATCAACAATGTGGCGCTGGTGGACGGGCAGCCGCTCACGCTGGGCCTCAAGGAGCTGCTCGAGGTCTACCTCGACCACCGCTTCACCGTGGTGCGCCGGCGCAGCGAGTTCCGCCGGACCAAGCGGCGCGACCGGCTGCATCTGGTCGAGGGCCTGCTCGTCGCGCTGCTGGACATCGACGAGGTCATCCGGCTGATCCGGTCCAGTGAGAATTCGGCGCAGGCGAAGCAGCGGCTGATCGAGCACTTCTCGCTGAGCGAGGTCCAGACGCAGTACATCCTGGACACCCCGCTGCGCCGGCTGACCAAGTTCGACCGGATCGAGCTGGAGAGCGAGCGCGACCGGCTGAACCGCGAGATCGAGGAGCTGACCGCGATCCTGGAGTCGGACAGCGAGCTGCGCAAGCTGGTCTCGTCCGAACTGGCCGCTGTGGCGAAGAAGTTCGGCACCGATCGGCGTACGGTGCTCCTGGAGTCGGCGGGCACGCCGGTGGCCGCGGTGGCTCTGGAGGTCGCGGACGACCCCTGCCGGGTGCTGCTCTCCTCGACGGGTCTGCTGGCGCGTACGGTCACCGGCGAGCCGCTGTCCGACGACGGCGGCAAGCGCACCAAGCACGATGTGATCGTCTCGGCAGTCCCGGCGACCGCACGTGGCGATGTGGGTGCGGTGACCTCTGCCGGACGGCTGCTGCGGCTCTCGGTGATCGATCTGCCCCAGCTGCCGCACACCGCGTCCGTGCCCAACCTCGCGGGCGGAGCGCCGGTTTCGGAGTTCCTCAGCCTGGAGGCGGACGAGCGGATCGTCTGTCTGACCACGCTCGACGAGTCCTCCCCCGGCCTGGCGATCGGCACCCTGCAGGGTGTCGTCAAGCGCGTCGTGCCGGACTACCCGTCGAACAAGGACGAGTTGGAGGTCATCACCCTCAAGGAGGGTGACCGGATCGTCGGCGCTGCCGAGTTGCGCACGGGCGAAGAGGACCTGGTCTTCATCGCCTCCGACGCCCAGTTGTTGCGCTACCCCGCAGGCCAGGTGCGGCCGCAGGGCCGGGCGGCGGGCGGCATGGCAGGCATCAAGTTGTCGGAGGGCGCCGAGGTGATCTCGTTCACCGCGGTGGACCCCGCGGTGGACGCGGTGGTGTTCACGGTCGCGGGCTCGCACGGCACGCTGGACGACTCCGTGATGACGGCGAAGCTCACGCCCTTCGACCAGTACCCGCGCAAGGGGCGGGCGACGGGGGGCGTGCGCTGCCAGCGCTTCCTCAAGGGTGAGGACGTGCTCGTACTGGCCTGGGCGGGCGCCACTCCGGCCCGCGCGGCGCAGAAGAACGGCTCCCCGGCCGAACTGCCGGAGCCCGACCCGCGCCGCGACGGCTCGGGCACCCCGCTGACCTCGGCGGTGGCGGTGCTGGCGGGCCCGTCGAGCTAGTCGCTCTCCGGTTCGGACTGGCCGGTCTCCGGTTCGGACTGTACGTACCTCAGGACGCCCCACATGCTGTGCTCGGCGGGGGCGTCCTGCGGTCCGGCCGTCCGGCACTCGTCGAGCTCCGTGCGCAGCTTGTCGGCGTCGACGCCGGAGCCGATGAGCACCAGCTGGGTGAGGCGCTCGGCGCCACGCGGCCAGGGCTCCGGGTAGAACCGCAGAAACCGGCCGACCGCGTGCACGGCGTACCGGTTGCGCGGATCGGCCGCGCCGAAGTCGACGAATCCCTTGATCCGGTAGAGCCCTTCGGGCCTGGAGTCGAGAAAGTCCATCAGCCGGCGCGGGTCCATGGGCGCCCGCGCGGTGAAGTCGACACTCTCGTATGCCGTGTGCAGATGGTCCGCATGCTGGTGATCGTCCTCGTCCGCGCACAGATCCTCGAAGGAGAGCTGGCCGACCCGCTCGGTGAGCGGCTTGCGCTCGAAGAGGAGGTCCGGGTCGATCCGGCCGTACGAGGCCCCGGTCACCGCGGCGGCGGTACCGAGGCTCTGGCGGATGCGGGCGAGCTCCCTGACGGACACGCGGTCCGTCTTGTTGAGCACCACCAGGTCCGCGACGGTCAGATGCCGGTCGATCTCGGGGTGCTTCTCGCGCGTGGCGTCGTACTCCGCCGCGTCGATGACCTCGACCAGTCCCCCGTACACGATCCGTTCGTTCTCGCTGGCGAGCAGCATGCGCACCAGTTCCTGGGGCTCGGCCAGTCCGCTCGCCTCGATGACGATGACATCGAGGCGGGCGGAGGGCTGGGTGAGCTTGTCCAGGTAGAGGTCGAGTTCGCTCGCGTCGACGGCACAGCACAGACAGCCGTTGCCGAGCGAGACCGTGGAGTCGCCCAGCTGTCCGGCCACGGTCATGGCGTCGATCTCGATGGAGCCGAAGTCGTTGACGACGGCGCCGATCCGGGTGCCGCGGCTGGCCCTGAGCAGATGGTTGAGCAAGGTGGTCTTGCCCGATCCGAGGAAGCCCGCGAGGACGATGACGGGGATCTGCTGGCTCGGCGTCGGCAACGGGGCCTTCCTCACATGTGCGGTACGGGCTGCGGCGGCGGGGGTCCGACATAGCGGGCCGCCGGGCGGATGATCTTCGAATCGGCCGCCTGCTCCAGGATATTGGCGCTCCAGCCGACGACCCGGGCCGCGCAGAAGGTCGGGGTGAACATCTCCCGCGGCAGCCCGCACAGCTCCATGACGACGCCCGCGTAGAACTCCACGTTCGTGTGCAGCTCACGGCCCGGCTTGAGCTCGGCGAGGATCGCCTCGACCCGCCGCTCGACCTCGACCGCGAACTCCACCAGCGGTCCCCCGAAGCTCTCGGCGATGCCGCGCAGCATGCGCGAACGGGGGTCCTCGGTGCGGTAGACGGGATGTCCGAAGCCCATGATCCGGTCACCGGCCAGCACCCGTTCCCGTATCCATGGCTCGATACGGTCCGGGGTGCCGATCGCGTCGAGCGTGTCCAGCGCGCGGCTCGGTGCCCCGCCGTGCAGCGGCCCGGAGAGCGCGCCCACCGCCGCGACCAGGCAGGCGGCCACGTCGGCGCCGGTGGAGGCGACGACGCGGGCGGTGAAGGTCGAGGCG
The DNA here is from genome assembly GCF_050936555.1 of Streptomyces sp. CA-135486. Taxonomy (NCBI): domain Bacteria; kingdom Bacillati; phylum Actinomycetota; class Actinomycetes; order Kitasatosporales; family Streptomycetaceae; genus Streptomyces; species Streptomyces sp. CA-135486. The sequence continues at coordinate 2,080,621 of NZ_JBNJMM010000002.1, read as the reverse complement.
TTGAAGCCGTGGTCGACGGTGGAGATCAGGTACTGCTCGACCGCTCGGGCGCGGGCGGGCTCCGGCTCCGAACCGGTCAGCATGTAGAGGTAGTTGGCGGCACAGGGAAGATCGTCGCGCGGCTCGACGGGCTCAAGTCCCTGGCCCAGCCGGTACAGCGCCGTGAGCAGCGTCGGCACGGCCGCGCAGGCGGCGAGCGCGTCCGCCGTGCGACGGTCGCCGTTCAGGTCGTAGACGGGTCGCAGCCCGGCCGATGCGCCGAGCAGCGAGAGCGCGGTGCGCAGTCCGGCGAGGGGGCCCGACGGGGCGCACGAGCGCGCGATGGCGGGCAGCGCGTCGCGTACGTCGTCCGGCAGTCGGCGCAGTGCCGCCGTGTGCGCCATGAAGGCCGCGCGCTCCGAGGCGTCCGGCAGCCGGCCGTAGAACATCAGATGCCATACGTCCTCGAAGCCGCTGCTCTGCGCGAGCTCGACGGCCGAGTACTGGCGGTAGTGGTAGAAGCCCTCTCGTCCTCGTACGTCGCCGAGCGCGGTGTCGGTGACGACGACGCCCGCGAGTCCGCGCGGTACGTCGAGGGATGCGGTGGTTCCGGTGATCGACATGTCTTCCTCCAGTCGTCCTTGACTTGACTGTCCATGCTTGACTCGATCACTGTCAATGTTGATTGAATCAATATAGATACGGTGGACTCATGACGGACCAAGCGGCGGACGGCCCCCGGCTCACCACTCGGGAGGCCGCCGAGCGGCTCGGTGTGAAACCCGAGACGGTGTACGCGTATGTGAGCCGGGGCCAGCTGACCAGCCGACGCAGTCCGGGCGGCCGCGGCAGCACCTTCGACGCCCAGGAGGTCGACGCCCTCGCGCGCCGGGCCCGCCGGGATTCCCAGGCCTCCGGCGACCTCGTCTTCCGTACCGGCATCACGCTCATCGACAAGGACCGCTACTACTTCCGCGGAGTGGACGCGACCGAACTCGCCCGTCGCCACCACTACGAGGAGATCGCCGACTGGCTCTGGACCGGCGCCCTGCGGGCGGGCATCCGGTTCACCGCCCCCGACGACGCACTCGCCGCCGCCCGCCGTGCCGTCGACGCGCTGCCCGCGCAGACCGGGTCGACGGACCGGCTGCGAGTGGCCGCGATCGCCGCGGCCATCGCCGATCCGCTCCGCTACGACCTCGACCGGGATGCGGTGCTCGGCAGCGCGCGCACGCTGATCCCCACCTTGGTCGACGCGCTCCCCACGGTCGGCCGGCGGCACGGCGGCGCGGGCAGGATCGCCTGGCGGCTGTGGTCACGGCTCACCGCCGAGGACCCGGACGAGGAGTCCGTACGAGCCCTGGACATGGCGCTCTCGCTGCTCATCGACCACGATCTGGCCGCCTCGACACTCGCCGTACGCGTTGCGGCCTCGGCACGTGCCCATCCGTACGCCGCTGTCTCCGCGGGTCTCGGCGCGCTGGAAGGTCCGCTGCACGGAGCCGCGAGCGGTCTCGCCCACCGGATGCTGAGCGAGGTGCTGGAGCGCGGCAGCGCGGCGGCCGTCGTGGCGGACCATCTGCGGGCCGGACGCCGGGTGCCGGGCCTCGGCCACCGGCTCTACCCCGGCCCGGACCCGCGGGCGGAGGCGCTCTTCGGGGTACTGGCCGGCATCCCCGCGGCCCGCCCCGCCCTGGAGGCGGCCCGCCAGGTGGAGACGACGACGGCCCGCCATGTGCAGCTGCACGCCAATGTCGACCTCGCGCTCGCGGTGCTGTCGGTGGCCTCCAAGATGCCTGCCGAGGCGGGCGAGACCGTCTTCGCCGTGGCGCGTACGGCGGGCTGGATCGCACACGCGCTGGAGGAGTACGAGGAGCGCCCGCTGCGGATGCGCCCGCGCGGGCAGTACAACGGGCCCCGCCCGCCCAGGCCGCTGCCCTGAAGGGGCTTCAGGGCTGCAGCCAGGGTCAGGTCCCCAGCCAGGCCGCCGTGCCCTGCGGCAGCCGTCGCGGCCCGGCGAAGGACCGGAAGTTTCAGAAAGGGCCCCCGCCCTCTACCGTGCCTAGACATGAGTCCCGTACCGACCGCCCTCGCCCGACGCCGGCGGTTCGGCTGGCCGCAGCGGGTTTCCTCGCAGGTCCTGCTGATGCAGCTGGCCATCGCCACCGGTGTCACCGTGCTTGCCACCGGCCTCTTCCTCGCCCCGCTCAGCTCTCAGCTCGACGACCAGGCGATGCGCCGCGCGCTCGCCATCGCCGAGACCACCGCCTCCCCGGAGGTGGCCGACGAGCTGCTCGGCTCGCAGCCGACGGCGAGCGGTCCCGTGCAGGCCAAGGCCGAGCGGATTCGGCGGGCGACCGGCGCCGAGTACATCGTGATCATGGACAGGCGCGGGGTGCGCTGGTCCCACCCCTCCCGCCAGGAAATAGGCCGGGTCGTCTCCACCGACCCCAGCGCGGCGCTCGCGGGCCACGAGGTGATGGAGATCGACAGCGGGACGCTCGGCCGCTCGGCACGGGGAAAGGTGCCACTGCGCGTCGACGACGGCACGATCGTCGGCGCGGTCTCGGTCGGTATCGAGTACGACAGCGTGCGCGCCCGGCTGCTGGCGGCGATCCCCGGACTGCTCGCCTACGCCGGAGGGGCACTGGCCGTCGGAGCCCTGGCCGCCTATCTGATCTCCCGCAGGCTCCACCGGCAGACCCGCGACCTGGCCTTCTCCGACATCTCCGGGCTGCTGGCCGAGCGCGAGGCAATGCTGCACGGCATCCGGGAGGGGGTCGTGGCGCTCGATGCGGCGGGCAGGATCCGGCTGATGAACGATGAGGCGCAGCGGCTGCTCGGCCTCGGCGACGAGGTCACGGGGCGGCCGCTCGACGAGGTACTGGGCGAGGGCCGCACCACCGATGTGCTGGCGGGCCGGGTCACCGGCGAGGATCTGCTGACCGTACGCGGCAACAGGGTGCTGATCGCCAACCGTATGCCGACGGACGACGGCGGCGCCGTGGCCACCCTTCGTGACCGGACCGAACTGGAGCGGCTCGGCCGTGAGCTGGACTCCACCCGCGGACTGATCGACGCGCTGCGCGCACAGGACCACGAGCACGCCAACCGGATGCACACCCTGCTCGGACTCCTCGAGCTGGAGATGCACGAGGAGGCGGTGGAGTTCGTCACCGAGGTGGTCGGGGTGCACCGGGCCACCGCCGAACAGGTCACCGAGAAGATCCACGATCCGCTGCTGGCGGCGCTGCTGGTGGGCAAGGCGACGGTCGCGGCGGAGCGCGGTGTATCGCTGCGCATCGCACCCGGGACCCTGCTGCCCGACCTGCTCGTCGACCCACGCGGTCTGGTGACCGTCGTCGGCAATCTCGTGGACAACGCGCTGGACGCGGCCGCCGGCTCACCGGAGCCGCGGATCGAGGTCGAGCTGCGCGCGGAGGGCCGGGCGGTCGTCCTGCGGATCGCCGACAGCGGTCCCGGAGTCGCGCCCGAACAGCGCGAGTTGATCTTCACCGAGGGCTGGTCCACCAAGGAACTCCCCGTCCACGGCAAGCGCGGGCTGGGTCTTGCGCTGGTGCGCAGGCTCGCGGAACGGCAGGGCGGCAGCGCGCGGGTGCGCGAGGCGCCCGGCGGAGGCGCGGAGTTCACCGTCGTACTCCCGGAGGCGCTGGCGGAACCGGGGCTGGCCACCGCCGGGGAGGCGCGATGACCGAGGGACATGCCGAACAGTCGGCCACGGACCTGATCGACGTACTCGTGGTGGACGACGACGTCCGCGTCGCCGAGATCAACGCGGCCTATGTCTGCAAGGTCCCGGGCTTCCGGGTCTCCTCGACGGCGCACTCCGCCGCTGAGGCGCTCGCCCGTATTGCCGACTCTCCGGTCGATCTGATCCTCCTGGACCACTATCTGCCGGACGGGAACGGCCTCGCGGTCGTACGGGAGCTGCGCCGGCTTGGCCACCAGACCGACGTGATCATGGTGACGGCGGCGCGGGATGTGGCGACCGTGCAGGCCGCGATGCGGCACGGCGCGCTCCAGTACCTGGTGAAGCCGTTCAACTTCGCCGGGCTGCGCGCCAAGCTGGAGGCTTACGCGACGCTGCGGCGCACCCTGGAGAGCGGCGGCGAGGCGGAACAGGCGGAGGTGGACCGGATCTTCGGGGCGCTGTCGGCCGGCTCGGTCGCCCCTGACCTGCCCAAGGGCCACTCGCCGACCACCGCCGAGTTGGTGCGGCAGGTGCTGCTCGCCGCGGAAGGGCCGCTGTCCACGCAGGAGATCGCGGACCGCGCCGGCGTGAGCAGGCAGACCGCGCAGCGCTATCTGAAGCTGCTGGAGCGTACGAGCCGGGTGCGGCTGAGCCTGAAGTACGGCGAGACGGGCCGCCCGGAACACCGCTACCTCTGGGGATTTTCAAGCCCGTCCGGCAACTGAGGACAAAGCCGCCCCCGGAGGCGGCCCGGGCCTTCCGTCCGCGGCCCGGGTCCTCCCGTCCGCGCCCCTGGCCCTCACACCGCACCCGCACCGGTCAACGCCCGCACCTCCGTCTCCGCATGCTTCGCCTCGTCCGGCCGCTCCGTAGAGGTGGTCGTGCCGATCCAGCCCGCCAGGAACCCCAGCGGGATGGACACCAGGCCCGGGTTCTGCAGCGGGAAGACATGGAAGTCCATCCCCGGGAAGAGCGCCTCCGGGCTGCCCGAGACGACGGGCGAGAGCACCACCAGCAGGACGGCGGGGACCAGCCCTCCGTACACCGACCAGACCGCCCCCCGCGTGGTGAAGTTCCGCCAGAACAGCGAGTAGAGCAGTACGGGCAGATTCGCGGAGGCGGCGACCGCGAAGGCCAGCCCCACCAGGAAGGCGACGTTCAGATCCCGGGCGAGCAGGCCGAGCGCGATCGCGGCAGCCCCGATGGCGGCCGCGGCGACCCTGGCCACCGCCACCTCGCTGTGCCGTTTGGCACGAGGGCGCCTGAGAGAGGCGTACAGATCGTGCGCGACGGAAGCCGAGGAGGCGAGGGTGATCCCGGCGACGACGGCGAGAATGGTCGCGAAGGCCACGGCGGCGACCACTGCGAACAGAACCGTGCCGCCGGTGGTGCCCGCTCCTCCTCCCAGGTCCAGCGCGAGCAGCGGAACCGCCGTGTTCCCCGCGCCGTTCGACTTCCGGACCTCGTCCGAGCCGAGCACCGCGGCCGCGCCGAAGCCGAGCACGATCGTCATCAGATAGAAGCTGCCGATGAGACCGATCGACCAGACGACCGAGCGGCGGGCGGCACGCGCGGTCGGCACGGTGTAGAAGCGGGACAGAATGTGCGGCAGCCCTGCTGTGCCCAGGACGAGCGCCAGGCCGAGGCTGATGAAGTCGAAGCGTGCGGTCCAGTCCCCGCCGTACTTGAGGCCGGGTGAGAGGAAATCCCTGCCGTGACCGCTGTGTTCGGCGGCGGAGTTGAGCAACTGGTTGACGTCACCGTGGAAGCGGACGAGCACGAGCACGGTCATGGCGATCGCGCCCAGCATCAGCAGCACGGCCTTCACGATCTGGATCCAGGTGGTGGCTCGCATCCCTCCCCACGACACATAGACGACCATCAGTGCACCCACGCCGATGACGGTCCACGAGCGCGCGGCCTCGCTCGTACCGCCGAGAAGCAGCGCGACCAGGCTGCCGGCCCCCACCATCTGCGCCACCAGATACAGAACGGACACGGCGACCGAAGAAGTTCCCGCCGCGATACGGACCGGGCGCTCGCGCATCCTGGAGGCGACGACGTCGGCGAGCGTGAACCGTCCGCAGTTGCGGACGAGTTCGGCGACGAGCAGCAGGACGACCAGCCAGGCGACCAGGAAGCCGACGGAGTAGAGCATTCCGTCGTAGCCGTACAGCGCGATCAGTCCCGAGATGCCGAGGAAGGAGGCGGCTGACATGTAGTCGCCGGCGATGGCGAACCCGTTCTCCAGCGGGGAGAACAGCCGCCCGCCCGCGTAGAACTCCTCGGCCGAACCATGCCTGTTGCGGCTCACCCAGGTGGTGATCCCGAGGGTGACGGCGATGAACGCGCTGAACAGCAGCAGCGCCAGGGTCTGGTGGTCGCCGCTCAATGTCCGATCCCCCGGCTCGTCTCCTGCGTTCTCGCCCGGTCGAACACCCTCCAGCGCAGATCGAGCGCGGCCCGGTCCCGGCGCAGTCTCGCATTCCGGGCGTACGCCCAGGTCAGCAGGAAGGTGGTGAGGAACTGTCCCAGCCCGGCGACCATCGCCACGTTCACCGCGCCGGCCACCGGCCGTGCCATCAGCGCGGGTGCCGTGGTGGCCGCGACGACATAGGCCAAGTACCAGAGAAGGAAGGCGAGAGAGGCGGGGGCGACGAACCTCCGGTAGCGGCTGCGCACCTCCTGGAAGGCGGCGCTGCGGTGCACTTCCAGATAGATGCCCGCCGTACCGAGCCCGGCGCTCTCCCGGTCCGTGGGCTGCGGCGGGACGCCGGGGGCCGGGGCCCCCGTACCGTCCAGCTCGCCCCAGCCGGAAGCGAGCGCGTCGTACCAGGGGTCGTCGAGCCGCACCGCCGCGGCATCCCACCCTTCCTGCTTCTCCACCGCAACTCTCCTTGTCAGCGAACCGTTTCGGCCGCGTGCACAAGGATGGACAGAGCGGGAAGATCCCGGACTCTTCTCCCGCCGGTCTTCACCCCATTAGGTGATGTTCGACCCGGGTGGCCGCGTAAGTCCTTCCCGGTAGGCGTACCGCACCGCCTGTGCGCGGTCGTGAATGCCCGTGCGCGCGTTCGTCAGTGCCTCAGCGTGGCCGTGCCCAGGCCGAAGACGAGCGGGAGGCGCTCCATCGCCATGACGGAGACGCAGATCCACAGCACCGTTGCGGGAATCGAGGCCCCGGCGGCGTACGCCCCTGCTCCGCAGGCGGAAATGCCGACGAGCAAACCGAGCGAGGGCAGCAGTCTGTTGGCGAGAGTCATCCGGTGGTAGCCGACGACGGCCGCGGCGCAGCAGAGCAGACCCAGCGGCGGGAGCACCACGCGCCGGCCAGGGAAGGCGTCCGAGGCGTACGCGCTGTACACCGCCCACGCCGACAGAGCGATGTCGATGGCGATGCGGACGCGCGGGACCCCGAGGCGGGAGAGTGCTTCGCGGGTGGGCCATGCGGTCCACTGGCTGCTGAACACGTCAGGTCCTCCTCCGTCGCCTCGATGCTACGGAGCAGGACCTGACCTGGGATCGGATCAGGGGTGGAGCCGACAGCTCCACCCCTGGGTGGGCCCCCGAGTGGGCTCACGGGGGCTTACTGGGGGCTCACGGTGGCGAGGCCGCCTCAGGCGTCGATCCGCGAACGGTCCAGCGTCGCCGCGGAGCTGGTGATGAACTCCTTCCGGGGCGCGACCTCATTGCCCATCAGCAGGTCGAAGACCTGCTCGGAGGACTCCAGATCGCCGATGTTGATCCGGCGCAGGGTGCGGTGCCGGGGGTCCATCGTGGTCTCCGCGAGCTGGTCGGCGTCCATCTCGCCAAGGCCCTTGTAGCGCTGGATGGAGTCCTTGAAGCGGACCCCCTTGCGCTGGAACTCCAGCAGGGTCGAGCGCAGTTCGTTGTCCGAGTACGTGTACACGTACTTGTCCTGGCCCCTCTTGGGCTGGACCAGCTCGATGCGGTGCAGCGGCGGCACGGCGGCAAAGACCCGGCCCGCCTCCACCATCGGCCGCATATAGCGCTGGAAGAGCGTGAGCAGCAGACACCGGATGTGGGCGCCGTCGACATCGGCATCGACCAGAAGCACGATCTTGCCGTAGCGCGCGGCGTCGATCTCGAAGGTCCGGCCCGAGCCGGCCCCTATGACCTGGATGATCGCGCCGCACTCGGCGTTCTTGAGCATGTCCGAGACGGACGACTTCTGTACGTTGAGGATCTTTCCGCGGATCGGCAGCAGCGCCTGGAACTCGCTGTTCCGCGCGAGTTTGGCGGTGCCGAGCGCGGAGTCCCCCTCGACGATGAAGAGTTCGCTGCGCTCCACGTCGTCGCTGCGGCAGTCGGCGAGCTTGGCGGGCAGCGAGGAGGACTCGAGCGCGGTCTTCCGGCGCTGCGCATCCTTGTGCTGGCGCGCCGCGATACGCGTACGGGCGGCGGCGACCGCCTTCTCGAGCACCGCGCGGGCCTGCGCCTTGGCGTCCCTCTTGGTGGAGGTCAGGAAACCCTTGAGCTCCTTGGCGACGACGTTGGCGACGATTCTGTTGGCCGCCGAGGTGCCGAGGACCTCCTTGGTCTGGCCCTCGAACTGTGGCTCCGCAAGCCGCACCGTGACGACCGCGGTCAGGCCCTCCAGAGCGTCGTCCTTGACGATGTCGTCCTCGGCGACGCGCAGCAGCTTCGCGGAGCGCAGCACCTCGTTCATCGTCTTGGTGACCGAGCGCTCGAAGCCCGTCATATGGGTGCCGCCCTTGGGGGTGGCGATGATGTTCACGAAGGACTTGGCGGTGGTGTCGTATCCCGTGCCCCAGCGCAGCGCGATGTCGACGCCGAGCTCGCGCGTGACTTCGGTGGGGGTCATATGACCGCGGTCGTCGAGGACGGGGACGGTCTCCTTGAACGTGCCCTGCCCGGTCAGCCGCAGCACGTCGCAGACAGCCTTGTCCTGCGCCAGATACTCACAGAACTCGCTGATGCCGCCGTCGAAGCGGAAGATCTCCTGGCTCTTGCCCTCTCCCGCCAGATCCCGCTCGTCGCGGACGACGATGGTCAGGCCGGGCACCAGGAAGGCGGTCTGGCGGGCGCGCTGGTGCAGGTGCTCCAGGGAGAGCTTGGCGTCCTTGAGGAAGATCTGCCGGTCCGCCCAGTACCGTACGCGCGTACCGGTCCGGGCCTTGGGCACCCGCTTGCCCTTGAGCAGCCCGTTCGCCGGGTCGAAGGGGGCGTCCGGGCCCGACTCGGTGAAGATGCCCGGGACCCCGCGCCGGAAGCTGATCATGTGGGTGGCGGCGCCGCGGTCCACCTCGACGTCGAGGCGGGCCGACAGCGCGTTGACGACGGAGGCGCCCACGCCGTGCAGACCGCCGGACGCGGCGTACGAACCGCCGCCGAACTTGCCGCCGGCGTGCAGCTTGGTCATCACGACCTCGACCCCGGACAGTCCGGTCTTGGGCTCGACGTCGACCGGGATGCCCCGGCCGTTGTCCTTGACCTCGACGGATCCGTCCTCGTGCAGGATCACCTCGATGTGGTCGCAGTGGCCGCCGAGGGCTTCGTCGACGGAGTTGTCGATGATCTCCCAGAGGCAGTGCATCAGCCCGCGGCTGTCGGTGGACCCGATGTACATGCCCGGGCGCTTGCGAACCGCCTCGAGCCCCTCCAGTACGAGCAGGTGCCGCGCGGTGTAGTTGGAACCGTCACGGTCTGCGGTCAGCACCGCACTGGACGGCACGGACGTTTCGGCGGTCACGCGGTTCGCTCCTCGCTGAATTTCAAATGTGGCCCGGTGGGGTAAAGGGCGGGCGTCGGTCACCGGTCAGAGGGTACAGAGGCCTGGTAGAGCCGATGTAACGCCACCCTCGTGATTTCTCATGCTAGTCCAGGCTCGCATGCATGTTCGATCCCTCGTTGGGGTGACGTGCACATCACGTTCCCTTCCAGGCATGAACCATTTAGGCTCCGGGCACGTCCTCATGAACACCGGCAACCCAGCCGGGAGGGCCAAACGAGACAAGCAATGCGAAATCCGTAGAGCGAAGCAATACGGCTCATTCGCCGCCAACCGGCAGCAGACAGCCACCTTGAGAGAAGTTTCAAGGAAAAGCCACGAGCGGGAACGTTTTCGGCCTGGTTGGATGTTGACCCTGGTACGACAGCTCGTCGAGCTAGAGAAGAGGCGACGTGACTACTGTTCTGACCCCCGCGAGCCCGCTGACGGCCGCTGACCGCTGCGACCGCTGCGGCGCCCAGGCGTACCTGCGTGTCGTCCTGACCAGCGGCGGTGAACTGCTCTTCTGTGCCCACCATGGGCGCAAGTTCGAGCCGGAACTCAAGAAGATCGCCGCGGAAATACAGGATGAGACCGACCGACTCACGGCCGTACCGGCCGCTGTCGGCGAAGAGGAACACTGACACCTCGCATCCACGACGAGCCACAGGGCCGGTCCTGGACCGGCTGACGGGCGGCCGCCCCTGAACACCAGGGGCGGCCGCCCGCTCTCGTACTGTGACGCCGCGGTCCCGACCAGGATCTGGGAAATCCCGAAGCCGAGGCTCAAGGGGCCCGGGATCCCTAAGGCATCGCCACCGCGCCGACCCGCGTATACACCCCAGGCCTGTCGGGCCGCCCGCAGCCGGTGCCCCAGGAGACCAGGCCGATAAGCTTCCCGCCGGCCACCAGCGGCCCTCCACTGTCCCCCTGGCAGGCGTCCCGCCCTCCCGTGGGCTCTCCGGCGCAGAGCATCGTGGCAGCCACGTACCGCCCGCTCAGGCCCCCTGGATAGGCCTGCCCGCAAGCCTGGTCCGACAGCACCGAGACCTGCGCGGCATGGAGCGCCGACGCATAGGTGCCGTCGCCCTTCGTATCGCCCCAGCCGTAGACGGTGGCGCTCGTTCCCACCCCGTACGCCGGATCGCCGGCTCCCGCCAGTTCGATCACATGTGAGGCGGGCAGCGCCGATGCCAGCGTCAGCACGGCCATGTCCGAGCTGTTCGTGAGCGGGTTGTACGCGGGCGCGACCGAGCTGCCGCTGACCGCGATCTCCTGGCCACCCGCACCGGTGAGCTCCGCGCGCCCGGAGATGACCCGCAGATCCCGGACCTCACTCACCTCCCCGCCGAGCACGGTCCGGCTCAGGCAGTGCGCGGCCGTCATCACCTTCGTCGGCGCCACCACGACGCCACCGCAGAACTGACCGGCCCGCGCTACTCCGAACCGGTCACGGCTGGCCAGCGCGACGACCCAGGGGCTGTCCTCGACGCGAACCGGATAGCCGCCGACGACCACGCTGTCGGCGACGGCGGGATGAGGCGATGCCAAGGGCGCCAAGGCTGCCGCGGTTATGAGGGCCAGCGCCCCGGTCAGGGCTCGGGCGGGGGAACGACGCATTGGGCCTCCTGACTCTGCGTTGAATTGAGTGCACCCAGAGTCAGCCAGCATGCCGCAGTCCGCACCCGCACCCGCGCAGGCACGCATGGGTCCCGCAAACGGGTCAGGGCCCGGTCCCCTGACGGGATCCGGGCCCTGGCCTCGACGTATCGCTGTGACCTAGTCCAGGTAGTCGCGCAGCACCTGGGAACGCGACGGGTGGCGCAGCTTGGACATGGTCTTGGACTCGATCTGACGGATGCGCTCACGCGTCACGCCGTAGACCTTGCCGATCTCGTCCAGGGTCTTCGGCTGGCCGTCGGTGAGACCGAAGCGCATGGAGACCACGCCCGCCTCGCGCTCGGACAAGGTGTCGAGCACCGAGTGCAGCTGCTCCTGCAGCAGCGTGAAGCTGACCGCGTCGGCCGGCACGACCGCCTCGGAGTCCTCGATCAGGTCACCGAACTCGCTGTCGCCGTCCTCGCCGAGGGGGGTGTGCAGCGAAATCGGCTCGCGGCCGTACTTCTGGACCTCGATGACCTTCTCGGGGGTCATGTCGAGCTCCTTGGCCAGCTCCTCCGGGGTGGGCTCACGGCCCAGGTCCTGGAGCATCTGGCGCTGCACGCGCGCGAGCTTGTTGATGACCTCGACCATGTGCACCGGGATACGGATGGTGCGGGCCTGGTCGGCCATGGCGCGGGTGATCGCCTGACGGATCCACCAGGTGGCATACGTGGAGAACTTGTAGCCCTTGGTGTAGTCGAACTTCTCGACCGCGCGGATCAGACCGAGGTTGCCTTCCTGGATCAGGTCCAGGAAGAGCATGCCGCGGCCGGTGTAGCGCTTGGCCAGCGAGACGACCAGCCGGAGGTTGGCCTCCAGCAGGTGGTTCTTGGCCCGGCGGCCGTCCTCGGCGATGATCTCCAGCTCGCGCTTGAGCTTCGGCGCCAGCTTGTCGGAGTTCGCCAGCTTGTCCTCGGCGAACAGACCGGCCTCGATGCGCTTGGCGAGCTCGACCTCCTGCTCCGCGTTGAGGAGGGGGACCTTGCCGATCTGCTTGAGGTAGTCCTTGACCGGGTCGGCGGTGGCACCTGCAACGGCGACCTGCTGAGCGGGCGCGTCGTCCTCGTCGTCGTCGGAGAGTACGAAGCCCTTGCTCTCGCCCTCGGCCTCTTCCTCGTCGCCCTTGGCGCCGGGCTGGGCCTCATCGAGCAGCTCTTCGCCCTCGGGGGTCTCGTCGGCGTCCTTCTTGCCCGCGGTCTTCTTGGCCACGGTCTTCTTGGCGGCGGTCTTCTTCGCCGCCGTCTTCTTGGCCGCCGTCTTCTTGGCGGCAGCCTTCTTGGCAGGCGCGGTCTCCGAGACCTCGTCGGCCGGGACGTCGACGGTCTCGGCCGTCGGCGCCGCGGTGGCCGCGACGGTCTTCGCCGTGGCGGTCTTGGCCGCGACGGTCTTGGTGGCGGTGCGCTTTGCCGGGCTCTTCGCTGCGACGCTCTTGCGGGCGCGCTTCGGCGACTCCGCGGCACTGACCATCAGCGTCACACCCTCTTCCTCGAGGATCTGGTTGAGGCTGCGCAGAACATTCTTCCACTGGGTTGGCGGAATCTGGTCAGCCTCGAAGGCCCGACGCACGTCATCGCCGGCGATCTGCCCATCAGCCTTTCCCCGCTCGATGAGCGCCATCACAGACTCGGACTCGGCGATCTCCGGCGGGAGCGTACGGGATGTGCTGGCCGACACGAACAACCTCTCGGAACGATGGAAACGGCTTCCGGCCCCGCCCGTGATCGGGCCGGAGCCGACGACCAGCCGGCTGCGGATGTGCCGGTGGCGCGGGCTGAACCTCGGACTTGCACAGCGCCCTGAATGGCGGCTGTATTCCCTCTTCGGCTGTCACCTCTTAGGTCATCGCGCTGTTTCGAGGAGTGTTACGCCCAATCCACGTGGTCCGAGTCACACCCCATTTGCGACGAAGCGGGTATATGGGGGCGTTCACCACACAATCGTGCCGCCGGACCCCCGTGGAATCCGGCGACACACGATGCGTACGCCTCCGTACTCCCCACCGCGCCCGGCGGTCAGTGCTCGCGCGGCGCGGGCACGACTCGCTCCACCTCCGGGTGGACGGTGAGCAGTTGACGCATGGCCGACTCGGCGGCGTGCGCGTCGCCGGCGGCGAGGGCGTCGGCGATCCGCGCGTGGTGGGCCAGCGAGACCTCGGTAGGGCGGTCACAGCCGGTGACCGGGCCGCCGGAGACCTGGAGGGCCGCGGAGACGATCCCCGAGAGGTGCTCCAGCATGCGGTTGCCCGCGAGCTGGATCAGCAGGGTGTGGAACTCCGCGTCCGCACGGGAGAAGGTGATCCCGTCACTCTGAGCGAGCGCATGGTTCATGATCTCGACCATGTCGCTGAGCCGCTGCTGGACGTCCTCACGGCCGTGACCTGCGGCGAGGCGGGCGGCGAGGGGCTCGATGGTCCAGCGGAGCTCACTCAGCTCCCGGCGCTGGTCGTCGCGCTGCGGACCGAAGGCACGCCATTCGATGATGTCGGGGTCGAGCAGGTTCCAGTCGCTGACCGGACGGACCCGGGTGCCGACGTTGGGGCGGGCACTGACCAGGCCCTTGGCCTCGAGGACGCGGAGCGACTCACGCACGACGGTGCGGGAGACCTCGAAGCGCTGGCCGATCTCCTCGGGGACGAGCGGGCGGTCGGCGCCGAGGTCTCCGGAGACGATCATCTGGCCAAGCTGCTGGACGAGTTGGCCGTGCAGTCCGCGGCCCCGGCTTCCTGTCGCGCGGCGGCCGACCCGGCCCAACTCGGGGTCGGAGCTGTCCCACGGGCTGGGCCCGACGCGGTCGGCGCCGGGCGACTCCGCGTAGGGGTATCGGTCGAGTTCGCCCGGGCCGACGAGGCCGGAGTCGGCGGGGCGGGCGGCGGTCATCATGGTGTGCGCAAGGGTACTCACGCATCCTTATTCGGCCTGGCTCCGACGGCCCTTGAGGTCTTTGGTGAAAAGCACACGAAAGGGTGATCGGCGCCCGCCCCACAATTGACGCCTTATCGGAAAGAAACGGGCGCACTCAACGGAGTTGCCGACGGTTCACCCAGTCCCGGCCGATCATGATCACCAACGAGCGCTGCGCCGAAGGACCGTGAACAGATATGCGCAGATCAGGACCGACAATGACAACGTAAGGGCCGCACCGACAGGTTGGGCGAGGAGGCGAACCGCCGCCATGAGCAAGTCGTCCGCCTGCTGCGGAAACTGCAACCAGGTCAGCTCGCGCAGCCTGCCCGGGAGTCCCGCGGTCGATCGAACGGACGGAGCGACGAGCGCCTTCTGTACGAGGGGGGCGATCAGGACCGGTACGGCGAGCACCGCGGCCACTCCGGCGGCAGTGACCCTGAAGACACCGGCGGCGAGCAGTCCGGCCCAGGCACAGCCCACCGAGAGGCCGACCCAACCGGCCGCCAGGGACGGCCAGTTGTCGGGGACAGCCGTCAAATCGCTCCCGTACACGAGACGAAGGGCCTGGACGTCGGCCACCGCGACGAGCAGTGCCAGCAACAGGGCTGCGGCGGCGGTCACCGCGAGTTTGGCCAGGAGGAGGCCGAGGCGGCGCGGCACGGTGCCACGGGCGGCCGCGAGTGCGGGATAGCGGAACTCCTCGCCGAAGCTGAGCGCTCCGAGCAGTCCGGCGCCGAAGGCTGCGGGCGGCAGCGGAAGGAACTCGGGCCAGGCGACGAGCAGGGCGGGCAGGGGGGTGTCCCCGGTGCGGGCCAGGAGCACGCACAGGGCGGCCGAGGCGACGAGCACGGCGGCCGCGACGAGCAGGGCGGTAGGGACTCCGAGAAGGCGGCAGAGTTCGTAGCGCAGGGGGCGAAGGGGGCTGCGTACGGGGCGCGGTGGGGGCAGGGGCAGTGAGTCGAGTCGCTGGGCGGCGCGCGGAACCGGTCGGGCGGGGCGCGTGTCGTCGGGGGCGCTTTGCCGGGAGGCCGGCGCGGAGACGGGCCGCGGCTCGGATGCGGGCGCGGACGCGAGCTGCCGAGGGCAGGGCTGGTCCCGTGGGTGGCCGGGCGCAGGGCCGGTGTCGCCGACTTCGTCGGCCAGCCGATGGACGAGTACGCCGTGCCGGAAAGCGGTTTCGCCGATCTCGGCGCAGCTGCTGCCGTAGACGGAGAGGAGGTTGCTCGTCTCGGCGACGACCTCCACGGAGCGCTGGGCGGCGCGCGCCTCACGGGCGACGACGGCGGCCAACCGCTCGGCGTGCGGGGTACTGACGGCCACGCGGGGGCGGAGCCTGGTGCGGGCGAAGGCGGCGGCGTCCTGGTCGGCGACGAGGCGTCCGGCGTCGATGGTGACGACGCGATCGGCGATCCGGGCGGCCTCTTTGGGGTCGCTGGTGGCGCACAGGACCGTGCCCCCGCGCGTGGCGTGGGCGCGCAGCAGTCCGTACAGCCAGCCGTTCTCGCGGGGCGAGAGCCCCCTCGCGGGCTCGTCGAGGATCAGCGTCTGGGGGTCGCCGAGCAGGGCGGAGGCGAGCCCGAGCCGGCGGTCCATTCCTAGGGCGAACGTGCCGAGACGCCGGCCACCGAGACCGGCAAGGCCGACGACTTCGAGCATCTCGTCCGCGCGGGAGGCGGGCACCCCTGCCGCGGCGCAGAGCATACGGAGCTGCCCTCGGGCGGTCCGCGCCGGATGCCCCGGTACGTCACCGAGGAGCACTCCGACCTCCCGGGCGGGGTGGGCGATGAGGTGGAGAGGGTTTCCACGGAAGTAGGTGACGCCCCGGCCGGACTCGAGTCCGAGCATCAGACGCAGGGCTGTCGTCTTTCCGGAGCCGGCGCAGCCGAGGAGGGCCGTGATGCTGCCGGGCGGCGCCTCGAAGGTGAGATCGTCGACGGCCGGCGGGAGGTTTCGGTGGTGGGTGCTGGTCAGTCCGATGGCCTGGAGCATCGCTTCTCTCGCGGAAGGTGAGACCGCTCGGCGGCAGGGCGGATACCGCAGCAAGACGTGGATACTGCGGACACTGCAGCAAGATAACGCGACATTTAGGACTTTTTGCGCAGCGGGCCGGGCCCGGGTGTCAGCCCCGATCGAGCTCTCGATCAGGCTCTAGGCCGATCTCTTGACCGGGTTCTCGTCGCGTTCTGCTCAGGTTCTTGGCCGAGCTTCGAGCGGGTTCTCGCCGAGCTCTGATCAGGCTCGTGGCTGAGCTCCGATCGGGCTCTTGATCAAGCTGCGGTCAGACTTCCGGACGCAGCATCGGAGGGTTCAGCAGGGTGGCACCACCCGCGCGGAACAACTGTGCGGGGCGGCCACCCTGACGGGTCGTGGTCCCGCCAGCGGGTACCAGGAACCCCGGGGTGCCGGTCACCTTCCGGTGGAAGTTCCGCGGGTCGAGCGCGACGCCCCACACCGCCTCGTACACCCGGCGCAGCTCGCCGACCGTGAACTCGGGCGGGCAGAAGGCCGTGGCCAGCGAGGAGTACTCGATCTTGGAGCGGGCCCGCTCCACCCCGTCGGCCAGGATGCGCGCATGGTCGAAGGCGAGCGGGGCGGCCTGCTCGCCCTCGCGGCCGAACCCGTTCTCCTGGCCCAGGAGATCCTCGACCGGGGCCCAGCGCGCGCTATTGGCATCCCCGCCCGCCCGGGGCGCGGGGAGGTCGGGTGCGAGCACGAGGTGCGCGACGCTGACGACCCGCATCCGCGGATCCCGCTTCGGATCTCCGTAAGTGGCAAGCTGCTCGAGATGCGCCCCATTGCCAGGAGCGGGCGAGGCGGGGTCGTGCGCACACAGCCCGGTCTCCTCGGCGAGCTCGCGAGCTGCCGCCGCCGCCAGATCCTCGTCACCCCTGACGAAGCCGCCGGGCAGGGCCCACCGGCCCTGGAACGGCGGTTCTCCGCGGCGTACGACCAACGCACAGAGCGCATGACGACGCACGGTGAGCACGACCAGGTCGACGGTGACAGCAAAGGGCGGATAGGCCGACGGGTCGTAGGGAGACATGCCGTGATCATAGTCGTCTGCCTGACGATAAACACTCCCTTCGCCACCTGCGGCGACTCTTTCTTCATCGGCTTCCCCGCCCCGCCCACCCACCCGGCTCACACCCCCAACTGAAGGCCCTCGGCGGCCTCCTCGACCATCCCGAGGCCGAGCCTGCTGATCCGCACGGCGAACGGCTCCCCGGCGACACACAGGCCGGACAGCTGTACGGCACCGAAGGGAGCGCAGCGCACGGGATGCAGCGCGACCGCACCGGCGGGCGCGTCGGGGCGGATCCCGGCGAGGGTCGCCAGAAGGTGGATGCCGGCCGCCGCGGGCAAGGCCGCCGGCCGGCACGCGGCGGGGTGCGGCACAGGCACGCCTCCCGCCGTGCGCTGCTCCCCCGCGTACATCTCGGGCAACCGGTACCTGAATGCCTCGGCGGCGTCGAGGACGCCACGCAGCAGAGGCACCGCCTCCTTTTCGTATCCTGCGCCGGCCAGCCCCGCGACGGCGACGACCGTCTCGTGCACCCGTACGGCTCCGGCGCGGTGGCCGTACGGGTTGTGTCCGCGCTCCTTGGTCCCCAGGCTGCGCAGTCCCCAGCCGGAGTCCACTGCGGGGCCACCGAGCAGCATGGCCAGCTGTCCGGTCTGCACCTTGTCCAGCAGACCGGGGGCGAGCCGGCCCCCGCCGAGCAGTCCGGTGTCGAGGAGATGCGCGGCGCCGGCACCCAGATGAGGCAGAAGTCGGCCGTCGGCCAGCCGCGCCAACGCGGGACGGCCGCCGCTCCTGTCGTCGATCCAGAAGCGCTCCCGAAAGCGCCCCCGCAGCGCTCCCGCCCACTCACGCAAGACGTCGGCTCCGGGACGGCCACACGTCTCCAGCAGGTCGGCACCCAGCAGCGCGGCCCGATGGGCATGTGCCTGCGTCTCGGCGCACTGCACTCCGGACGGGCCCGGCCCGGACAGGATTCCCTCCGCGCCCGCGGCTCGCTGCAGCCACTGCAGACAGCGCTCCGCGACCGGCAGCAGCCCCGCCAGCTCCCGCTCCGGCAGCCCCCAGCGCCATGCCTCCGTGAGGACCGCCGGGAAGGCGAGTGTCGCCTCCACGCCCGTACAGCTCGGCGGGAGATGCGGACCCGCGTCCCTCAGCGGGCCCGGGATGCGCCCGAAGTCCGGCCCGGCACCCAGCAGTTGGGTGCGGGCAACCGTACGCAGGGTGGCCGCGGCAAGCCGGGTGGAGAGCGGGAGCGCCATCCGCGCCGCCCACAGCGCCTCGGCAGGAGCAGGTCCGCAGCGCCAGGGGACGCCCGCGGCCAGATGTACGTCCGCGGAACCTCCGGGGTCCCGCAGCAGCAGCGCCTTGAGGTCGCCCAGACTGGCAGTGAACAGCGCCTGCAGCCGGGGGTCGTCCCCCTCCGCCCACGCTTCGGAGAAGGGTCGACTGCCCGTCCGGCCGGACGACCGGGCCGGGCGCTTGGAGCGGACGCGCAGCTCGATGGTGCGGGAGGCGCCGGGTGCGAGCTCGAGGTCCCAGCGCAGTATCCCCGCGGAGGCCAAGGCGTCCTTCGGCGGCGGGTCCGCGGTGACGACGGTATGGGCGTCCGGGCCCGCGGACCAGCGCATGCCCGAGTCATGGACGCTTGCACGCAGCTCAGGACCGGGTCGCCCGGCCGCGACCGCGCCCAGACTCGCGAGGTCGGTGCCCAGCGCGATCTCCACCGGAAGCCTGAGGGCTCTCCCCACCGAGCTGCGCAGCGTGATGCGTTCCGTGCCGTCAGCGTCGCGCAAACGCTCCACGGAGACTCCCGGGTCGGGTCCTGTGCCCGCGGGCGTCCGCAGCACGCCGATGAATCTGGCGCGGTCGGCGGAGACCAATCCGCCCTGCATCGCAACCGGTTCGCGCCCGGCGACCCGCAACTGGCAGCGGGAGAGCAGCCGCCGGCCGGACTGGTAGACGCCTTCGAGTCCGGTCCCGGTGAGCTGCCCGTGTTCGGGGGAGATCGCCAGCCGCGGGAGGGCGACACAGATGAGCATGTTGTGCACCGGCGGCAGATCCCCCGGCCGGCCGGCCCCGGGCGGCGCTGGACCGGATCCGGAGCTGTGTCCCAGCTGCGGCAGGTGAGGGGGGCGGGGGGCGGTGAGGGCCATGGGTGGTCTGCTGTGCCTTCCGTGCGCTCCGGACAGCCGCTGCGAATGCGACGCCGCGGGTCGTACGACGACGACACGACGATGAACGTCGGCACGGGTGCCCAGGTCACGGGCGTCATCGTCCGCTCCTCGTGCCACGTTGCCCGCTGCGGCTCCTCCCCCGGCCGCGGTTGCCCGCCGGCGACTTCGCTGGGCCTGCCCCTGCGGGCGGGAGGCTCCTCCTGCCGACGCGCGGCCCGACCCGCCGAGGACGCGGTCGGTGTGGGCGGCCTTCTGCCTTGCTGGTCCCGGATGACTCCCGTGAGCCGCGCGCCTGGCGCAGACAACTGCGCAGGGTCTCCGGATCCAGGCCTTCATTGCAGGCCTGGTGCAGCAGGCGGGCGAAGACATACTCGGGGTCGACGCGCAGGGCTCGGCCGAGAGCCACCCGCGCTCCTGGTTCGTCACCACTTGACCAGGCCACCCAGCCGGCGAGGGTGAGCGGTGCGGCGGCATGCTCGCAGTAGGGCCCGACGCAACGGCGGGCGAGCGCCTGCCACAGACGCAGGGCGGGATCCGCGTCCGGCCCTTCCATCCATTCCGCGGCCCGGTCCCGGGTGTCCCTGTCCTGAAGACCGAGGATCACGGCAGCCGCTTCGTCATGCGTGATGAGCCGGTCATCGGCGGCGTCCGTCTCGGCCCAGCTCCCGGTCCGGGGTGTCTCAGCGATGCGTGTCATCAGTCGGCGGGCCAGCGCGAGGGTCTCCGCCGCGACCTCCTCCCGTCCCGCCCCGTCCAGAATCCTGGGCACCAGCGCGGCGCCCGCGGTGTCCAGTGCCCTCTCCTGGCCGACCGCGGCAGGAGTCGTCATGGGCGCGAGCCGGCCCTCCATCTGCCGAAGGGATCCGCGCACCTGAATGCCTGCGTAGGCTGCGGCCGCGGCCATCACCGAGGTGCCCGGCAGCGCCAGCGCGCTGCCCTCGGGCGGACAGCAGCGTGAATCGGGGCAGCAGTAGGACCAGAAGCGGCCTTCGGAGATGCAGAGCGCCTCGTGGACAGGCACGTCGAAGGTGCCGCACGCGGTCCGCAGCCGTTGCGCGAGGGGACGCAGCCGCTCCATCACCCGGCGGCTCGTCTCGCCCTCGCCCGGATCCTGGCAGAGGAAGACGACAATGCCGTCGGGCCGGGAGCCCCTGCGCTCGCTGCCCTCGATCAGACACTCGACGAGCTGGTCGGCCACCGGCGACCATTCCCGCGGCGAGAGCGGGATGCCGAGCCGCAGCCGCCCGCCGAAGCGGCCGCTGGTGCCGTGCAGCGCGACGAGCACGATGGAATCGGTCGGTTGGAAACCCATCATGTACGGGAGGGCGTCGGCCAGTTCGGCGGGGCCGCGCAGCGTGATCTGCTGCTCGTCGGCCTGACCGCTGGGGTCGTGGTGCTTGTTCATGGCACGACGGTCTCGCGGCGGCTCCGGCCCCGCGACCCCTGTGGATAACGTTATCCACAGGCTTGCGGCCTCGTTCGCGCTTTGTCGGTGTCATCGGGTTGCATGGGGTCATGACCAACGCAGACCTCGCAGATCCCGCGGAGCTCAGGGCCTCGGCCGACTCCGTTCTCGCGCGCCTCGTCTCGGACACCACCGGCACCGCCCGGCTGCGCGAGGACCAGTGGCGGGCGATCGAGGCACTCGTCGCCGACAAGCGCCGGGCGCTGGTCGTGCAGCGGACCGGCTGGGGCAAGTCCGCGGTGTATTTCGTCGCGACTTCGCTGCTGCGCGAGCGCGGCAGCGGCCCCACGGTGATCGTCTCTCCCCTGCTTGCGCTCATGCGCAACCAGGTGGAGGCGGCGGCGCGGGCCGGCATTCGGGCCCGGACCATCAACTCTTCCAACACGGAGGAGTGGGACACAGTCCAGGCCGAGGTGGCCGCGGGCGAGGTGGATGTGCTGCTGGTCAGCCCCGAGCGGCTCAACAACCCCGACTTCCGTGACCAGGTGCTGCCCAAGCTGGCCGCCGCCACCGGGCTTCTGGTGGTTGACGAGGCGCATTGCATCTCCGACTGGGGCCATGACTTCCGGCCCGACTACCGCCGGCTGCGCACGATGCTGGCGGAGCTGCCGGCCGGAGTGCCGGTACTCGCCACCACCGCGACCGCCAATGCCCGCGTCACCGCGGACGTCGCCGAGCAGCTGGGCACAGGGGCGGGCACGGACGCGCTCGTGCTGCGCGGCGCGCTGGACCGGGAGAGCCTCAGTCTCAGCGTGCTCCAGCTTCCCGATGCCGCGACCCGGCTGGCCTGGCTGGCCGATCACCTCGGCGAGCTGCCCGGCTCCGGGATCATCTACACCCTCACGGTCGCGGCTGCCGAGGAGGTCACCGCGTATCTGCGGCACTGCGGGCACACAGTGGCCTCGTACACCGGCCGCACGGAAAACGCCGACCGGCAGCAGGCCGAGGAGGATCTGCTGGCCAACCGCGTCAAGGCATTGGTCGCCACGTCCGCGCTCGGCATGGGCTTCGACAAGCCCGATCTCGGATTCGTCGTGCACCTGGGCTCGCCTTCCTCTCCCATCGCGTACTACCAGCAGGTGGGCCGTGCGGGGCGCGGCGTGAAGCACGCGGAGGTACTGCTGCTGCCGGGCCGGGAGGACGAGGCGATCTGGCAGTACTTCGCCTCGGTGGCCTTCCCGCCCGAGGAGCTGGTGCGGCGCACGCTCGACGTGCTGGGGCAGGCGGGCAGGCCGCTCTCGCTGCCGGCACTTGAGCCGCTTGTCGAGCTGCGCCGCACCCGGCTGGAGACCATGCTCAAGGTGCTCGACGTGGACGGAGCAGTGCGCCGGGTGAAGGGCGGCTGGACGACCACGGGTGAGCCCTGGTCGTACGACTCCGAGCGCTATGCGTGGGTCGCGCGGCAGCGGGAGACCGAACAGCAGGCCATGCGTGACTACGCGCGGTCGGCAGGCTGCCGGATGGAGTTCCTGAGGCGGCAGTTGGACGACGAGGAAGCGGCTCCGTGCGGGCGCTGTGACAACTGCGCGGGTGCCCGGTTCAGCGACAAGGTCTCCGACGCGGCCCTGGACGCCGCGCGGGGGGAGCTGAGCAGGCCCGGTGTGAAAGTGGAGCCCCGCAAGATGTGGCCGACCGGGCTGGCGGCGGTGGGCGTCAGCCTCAAGGGCCGAATCCCGGAAGCGGAGCAGCCCTTCGTGGGCCGGGCACTGGGCAGGCTCTCCGACATCGGCTGGGGCAACAGGCTCCGCCCGATACTCGCGGCACAGGCTTCGGACGGTCCGGTTCCGGACGACGTGGTGAAGGCTGTGGTGACGGTTCTTGCCGACTGGGCGAAGGGTCCTGGCGGATGGGCATCGGGCGCCCCGGACGCGCCGTCGCGGCCGGCCGGTGTGGTCACCGTCGCCTCGCACAGCAGGCCCCAGCTGGTCGGATCCCTCGGTGCCCGGATCGCCGAGGTGGGCCGGATGCCCTTGCTGGGGACCGTCGAGTACACGCCGGAGGCGTTGGACGGACGTATCTCGCGCACCAACAGCGCCCAGCGAGTACGGGGGTTGCACGAGGCGTTCGCCGTGCCGCCCCGACTGGCCGAGGCGCTGGTCGCGGCCGACGGACCGGTACTGCTTGTGGATGACCTTTCGGACAGCGGCTGGACCCT
Organism: Streptomyces sp. CA-135486; assembly: GCF_050936555.1. Taxonomy (NCBI): domain Bacteria; kingdom Bacillati; phylum Actinomycetota; class Actinomycetes; order Kitasatosporales; family Streptomycetaceae; genus Streptomyces; species Streptomyces sp. CA-135486. Next base: position 2,057,797 of record NZ_JBNJMM010000002.1, on the reverse strand, counting down.
GGCCGTGGCGGCGCGGTTGCTGCGCAGGTCCGGCGCGAAGGGGGTGTTTCCGCTGGTCCTTGCGGTTCAGACGTGACGTGAGAGGGCATCGGAAGTGCAACTGGGCCGAGATAGGGCAGGGATATGAGCGTCATACCCGCCGATTCCTGCCGGTGCCGCCAAATTGCTCGTTGCCGCACGCCGACGAGGCAGCAAGAATTGGAACGCTCCCCGCGCGGCCCGTTCGCTGTCCGAAAGGGCCATGCCGCGGTGCGCCCTCACCCGACCCTGCCCGCACTGTGGGCGCGTATGCGAAGGGAGGACCGTGACCTTCGGATTCGCCCCGTCCGCAGCCACTTCGCTCAGCACGGCAGCCAACTCGGCCAGCCGACTCGCCAGAATGCTCGAGCCCGCCGAGTGGGCGGCGGCGGGAATCCCGCTGCTGCGCAACCCCCGCGAGGTGGTCAGCGGACTGCACACCCGGCACCGGCCGACGCCGTCGTCCGCTGTCGTCGCTGTGCTCGACCATGAGGAACGGCTCACGGCCAGTGCTTCCTTCGCCCGGCGCTCCGCTCCCGTGGACGGCTGGGAGTTCCGCAATGTGCTGCTGGCCCATCTTCGCCGGGTCATTCCGCACGATCTCCGTCGCCGCACGCCCGTGCGCACCGCGGTACTGCTCTACTGCCGCGAGGGCGACGAGCGTTGGACGGAGGAGGACGGGGCGTGGATGTGGGGGCTGCGGGACGCGTGCACTCTGCATGGGCTGCGTTGTGGTGCCTACATCACGCTGACCCGTGGTGGCTGGCAGGTACTGGGCGAGGGCAGGGGCGGCCGTCGACCCAACTCCCTGTCGTCGCCCGGCGATCTCGCCGACGTCGTGACCGACAGTGAACCGCTGCCGCTGCGCACCGCGAGCGGCGCCACGGAGGCGCTACGGCGCACGGCGGCTCGCTGACGGTGCCACATTCCGGCTGCCCACGGCATGGGCAGCCGGACCACGACCGGACCGCGGTCCAAGGGCCGCGTGATCCGCAAAGACCCCGCGGTCCGCAGACCATGCGGTCCGCCGGGACCGAACGGTCCACGAAGACCGAGCGATCTGCCGGGACCGAACGGTCCGCGGACCAGACGGTCCGCGAAGACCGAGCGGCTCCTTAAAGACCGAGCGGTTCCCAAGGACCGAGCGGTCCGCGAAAGCCGGACGGGCGGTGATTCCCGTACGGCTCAGATGCCCGTGCCGAGCACGGTGTTGATCCGCTTGGGGTCGCCGCACACGATCAGCAGCCCGGTCGCCTTCGCCAGGGCTTTCGGCAGTGCGCGGGCGGCCACGTCGTCGTCGCCACCGTTGATCGCGACCACCACCACCGGACGGGCCGAGGCCCGGTCGGCGGCAGCGGCGTCCGCGTAGAAGACGTCGTCGCGGGCCTCGTGCTGGGCCCAGTAGGCGGCTTCACCGAAGGACAGCTCGTGCGCCGCCCAGGGGTGCTGTTCACCGGTCGTGAGCACCAGGACCTCGCCCGGGGCACGGCCTGAGTCCAGCAGCAGATCGACCGCCTCGCCGGCGGCGTCGAGCGCGCCGTCCGCGGGGGCGGGGATCAGCTGGATCTGCGGTCCTGCGGGCTTCTCCGGCCGGGAATGCTGGGACTGCCCGGCGGAGGTATGCGTACGCGGCGGCGCGGGCCGGGCGGAACCGGGGCCCGGATGTCCGGGACGCGGCGAGGCCGCGGAACGCGGACCGGGTACGGGACGGGGGGCCGGCGCGGTGCGGCCTGCGGCCGGAGTGGCGCGGGGACCCTGGGCACTCTCGTGAATCTGAGGCTCCTCGGGGATGAGAGGCATGAGTGGATGTCTATCAAATGCCGGTGCGACGAGCATCGGCGGGTGGGCACATAAGTGCGAGGCCCTGATGGGAGGGCGGGTTCAGAATTCGAAGCCGAGCTGGCCCCCGCTTTCGAGTTCGGCCGCCTCCGCGGAGATGCGGACCTTCTTGAGATGCCGCCACTGGGGCAGCGCATCGAGATAGGCCCACGACAGCCGGTGGTGGGGCGTCGGCCCCAGCAGTTCCAGCGCCGCCTTGTGCACGGGAGAGGGGTAGCCGACGTTGGCGTCGAAGCCGAAGTCGGCGAACTCCCCCTGCAACTCGGCCATCATCGCGTCCCTGCGCACCTTGGCGATCACCGAGGCGGCCGCGACCGCCACGCAGGACTGGTCCCCCTTGATGACCGTACGGACCCGCCACGGGGACCCCAGATAGTTGTGCTTGCCGTCGAGGATGACCGCGTCCGGACGGACCGGAAGTGCATCCAGCGCGCGCACGGCGGCCAGCCGCAGCGCCGCTGTCATGCCCAGCTCATCGATCTCCTCCGGCGAGGCATGCCCCAGGGCATGCGCCGTGACCCACGACTCCAGCAGCCCGGCCAGCTCCGTACGGCGCTTCGGGGCGATCAGCTTGGAATCCGTGAGACCGGCGGGCGGCCTGCGCAGTCCGGTGATCGCCGCGCACACCGTGACGGGACCGGCCCACGCCCCGCGACCGACCTCGTCGACACCTGCGACGATCTTGGCGCCGGTGGTGGCTCTGATCGAGCGCTCGACTGTGTGTGTGGGTGCTTCGTACGGCATGGCGCCAGCAAGGTTACGCCGCCCGGCCCCGCCGGCGACACCCGCATTCGGATCAGTGACCGCACCCCCGGCGGTCAGCCGCTGCGGGGACTGAGCAGCGGCACCATCACCTGGTCGATCATCTCGGCGATGTCCTCGTCGGGCCATTCGCTCCCGCACACCTTCGAGCGGTACATCATCAGGCCCGGAATCACATCGAGGACCAGATCGGATGTGATGTCGGGGCGTACGTCGCCACGCGTAACGCCACGGCACACCACCTCACGGAAGAGCCGGTTCGACGGCTCGATGACACCGCGCACGATCACACCGCGGAACCGCTCGGCGGTGCTGGTGTCGCATTCGTGAAGGACCGAACGCACGGCACAACCGGCCCTCGAGTACATCGCATCCCGCACGCGCCGGCAGAGTTCGAAGAGGTCCTGGCGGATGCCCCCGTGGTCATCGGCTTCGTCCAGCGTCGGCAGTCCGGACTGCAGGGCGTCGGCGACGAGGTCCTCCTTCGACGGCCAGCGCCGATAGACGGCGGCCTTGCCCGTCTGGGCTCCGGAGGCGACCCCTTCCATGGTGAGCCCGCTCCAGCCGACCGTACTCAACTGCTCCAGTGCGGCCTCGAGGATCGCGCGTTCCAGCACGGGTCCTCGACGGCGCAGCGAGACCGGGGGCGTCTCTGCGGCGGCAGTCCAGCGCGAATTGGCCATGTTCTTCTCTCCGTTGGGGACTGGAGGTTCAGTGAACGCTTGCGTTCACTGACGGGGATTCTCTACGGTGGACAAGACAGTGAACGGATGCGTTCACTAACGCACTTGTGAGGGACCCATAGTGACAACCTCTCAGTTAACTGCTCCAAGCGAGCCAGGCGCGGCCCGCAGACAGGGACGCCCGGGAATCGCCCTCGCCGTCATCGCCGCTCTGCAGCTCATGGTGGTCCTCGACACGACCATTGTGAATATTGCCCTTCCGCACATCCAAGGGGCACTTGAGTTCACCACGACCCAGCTGTCCTGGGTGGTCAACGCCTACACCCTCACCTTCGGCGGGCTGTTGCTGCTCGGCGGACGGGCGGGCGACATCCTCGGCCGCCGCAGAGTGTTCGTCTTCGGGGTGCTGCTCTTCACCTTCGCCTCGCTGCTGTGCGGCATCGCACAGGAACCCTGGCAGATGCTCGCCGCCCGTGCGCTCCAGGGCGTCGGCGGCGCCATCGCCTCACCCACGGCGCTCGCGCTCATCACCACGACCTTCCGCGAAGGCCCCGAACGCAACCGTGCGTTCGGCATCTTCGCGGCGGTCTCGGCCAGTGGCGCGGCCATCGGCCTGCTCGCCGGCGGCATGCTCACCGAGTGGCTGAACTGGCGCTGGGTGTTCTACGTCAATCTGCCGATCGGCATTCTGATCGCTGTCCTCGCGCCGGTGTTCATCAATGAGTCCGAGCGGCACACCGGCCGGTTCGACATCGCGGGCGCGCTCACCTCGACCGCGGGCATGGCGTCCCTGGTCTATGGCTTCATCCGGGCCTCCGAGGACGGCTGGACCGACAGGCTCACCCTGGGCGCCTTCGTGGCGGCGGTCGTCCTTCTCACGGCGTTCGTACTGACCGAGCGGCGGGCGCGGGAGCCGATCACGCCGCTGCGGATGTTCGCCGACCGCAACCGTTCAGGCACGTATCTGATCATGATGAGCCTCGCCGCGGCGATGTTCGGCATGTTCTTCTTCATCGTGCTGTTCGTGCAGAACGTGCTGGACTACAGCCCCATCGCCTCCGGTCTCGCATTCCTCCCGGTCACGGTGATGATCGTGACTGCCGCCGGTATCTCTTCGCAGTTGCTGCCGAAGCTCGGGCCAAAGCCATTCCTTGCCGCGGGTGCTGTGTTCACCGGGAGCGGCATGGCGTGGCTGACCGCACTGGACCCGGGCAGCTCGTATCTGGGCGGGATACTGGGGCCGATGCTGCTCTTCGGATTCGGCATGGGTCTGGTGTTCGTGACGGCGACGCTCACAGCGGTCTCGGGCGTGGCGCAGCATGAGTCGGGCGCGGCCTCCAGTCTGCTCAACGCCACACAGATGGTGGGTGGTTCCCTGGGACTGTCGATTCTTATGACGGTCTTCAGCACCGCCGGCCGCAATGAGGCGAAGCGTCAACTGCCGTCTTTCCTGGCGGATTCGAGCCCCGCCCAGAAGGCGGCCTTCGCGAAGACGCATGAGCTGCCGCCGCCGTGGGGACACCAAGTGCTCGCCGAAGGCATTGCGACGGCGTTCTGGGCGGGGGTGGGTCTGGTCGGACTCGCCGTGTTGACCGCGCTGTTCGTCGTCAGGGTGCGCAAGAGCGACCTGGAGGCGCTCAGCGGGTCGACGGGCGCGGGAGGACACGCCGCCTGAGCCGGCCGCCCCAAAGAACGCACAGGGCCGAGGTGCGGGCCGTACACGGGGGTTACGGCCCGCACCTCATCTCCGCCCTCAGTCGTCAGTAGTTCGCCCTAGTCGCGGTAGTCGTACGGCCCGATCTCGCCGTCCTGATCGATCTCGCCGTCCTGATCGAACTCGGCGTCTTCGTCGTACTGCCGGCGGTCTTCCTCGGCGCACGCGTACCTAGAGGTGTCGGCTTTCCGTTCCGCCAGGATTTTTCGTGCCCGCGACTCGCCCCAACTGGTCGCGTACCAGGGCTTGTCGTTGTCCTCCAGATTTCTCGCGATACCTTCGAGGGCGCAGGAGCGCACAGGCTCCGGCAGCTTGTCGAGGGCCGGAACAGCGTCCGCGGACAGCCCCTGGAAGTAGCCGACGTCGATTTTCCCGGTCTTCTGGTAGCGCTGTACGTTCCGTTCGGCGACCATCCCGTCCGGGGACAGCAGGCCGAATACGAGGACTGCGGCCGCAGCGCTCGCGGCGACGGCGCGCGGCAGCCACTTCGCGCCGAAGACGCCGGCCGCGATGATCAGGACGATCACCAGACCGAGCCACACTTCCATCGCCGCCACCGAAACCCGCAGCCTCGTAAGCCCGTACGCGTCGACGTACAGATCCATCCGGCGCAGCGCCGATGCCACCACGACGAGCGTGAGCAGGCACAGGGTTCCGAGGACGGCTCGCACCAGGGTTCGGTCGCGGGCACCGTCGCGCGGCGCCCAGCGCAGCGCGAGCGCGATCACGAGCAGCGTCAGCAGGGTCGCGAAAAGCAGCTGCCAGAAGCCCTGGCGTGCGTACTGCGAGTACGTCAGTCCGGTCTCCCGCAGCACCTTCCCGTATCCGCCGAAGAGCACCGCGAGCTGAACGGCGATGAAGACCGCGAAGAGGAGGTCGAGCACGATGAGCGGCAGCGCCCACTCCCAGCGGGCGCGGGCCCGGCCGGGGCGCACGGTGATGCGGTCCCAGCGCATCGGTGCGGCCGCGGTGCGCGCGGCGGCCAGCGCTCCCACCAGGCCGAGAGCGAAGAGGAAGAAGCGCCAGGGGCCGTCGGCCACCGAGACGTCGGGTATCAGCCCGCCGAGCAGATCGGCGAAGGCGGCGTCGGCGCCCGCGAACAGCGCGCCGAAGACGATGAGCAGTACCGCGGCCACCGCCGCCGTACGCACCACGGGGCCCCAGCGGTCCTGCGCGCCGCCCGCCCGCTCGCGCATTCCCCACCAACCCCAGGCCATGCCCGGCGCGATCGAGTCCAGCAGGCCGAGCGAACCGAGGAGTACGCCCGGCCAGGTACGGCCGCCGTGCAGCGCGAGAGATCCCGCCGCAAGCGCGCTGACGACCGCGAGGAAGGTCGGCCAGCCCGCGTCCCTCAGCACCGGCACGACGAGCAGCGCGAGCCCGGCAACCGCCCATACAAGGGTCCAGGGGCGGAGCCGGCGGCCTGCCGTGCGTGCGGCGAAGTACGCCGCGAGGGCGGCAGGCACCACCACGATCAGCAGATTCAGTCCCAGCCCGGCGCCCAGCAGAAGTGCGCTGAGCAGAGCGGTGGCCAGGGCAGACCAGAGCGTCGCGACGGGCACGGGGGCCGGTGGGCCGGGGCGTATCCGTGCACGCTCTTTTGGCGGAAGATCCTCCGGCTCCTCGCTCTGACCGGGCTCGAGAACCGACGGCTCTGTGGCCGGTACGTCTGACACGGGACCCCCTCCCGACCGGATCGCCGCGCATGCCGGGGGCGGACGTGCGACCGGTGTCTCGTTGCGCACTCTCCTGGTGATCAGCTCGGAGTACGTGACGGACAGGCTAGCGGCGGAGTGCCGGGTCGACTCCCCTGGGGCGCCGGTGCCCGGACCGCGACCCGGCCACGCCCGCGACGTCAACGGGTCAGTGGGCCCGGTCGGGCACCCACTCCGGCAGGGCTTCGGTCTGCTCCAGCCAGTCGGCCGGGGGCTGCCCCGACTTGCCCGCGGCGACGACTCCACAGGTGATGGCACAGGTGGTGTCCACGTCACCGCCCGCCTGGGCGGTCGTCCAGAAGGCACTCTCGAAGTCGCCCAGCGAACGGGCCGCGGACCACAGCGCGAACGGCACGGTGTCATGGGCACTGGACCGCCGACCGCTGCCGAGGACGGCGGCGACGGTCCCGGCGTCGCCGTAGTCGAGCATGTCGCGTGCCCGGCGCAGGCCTGCCCCCACCGCGCTGCGCGGCACCAGCGCGACGACGCCGTCGAGCAGGTCCACGGGCTCCGGCGGCCCGGCCGGATCCGCGACGAGCGCGGCAGCCGCCGCCACCGCCATGGCGCCGACCACGGCCTCACGGTGCTGATGGGTGGTGTACGAGGAGATCTCGGCCTGGTGCGTGGCCTGCTCCGGATCGCCCGCGTACCAGGCGCCGAGCGGTGCGACGCGCATCGCGGAGCCGTTGCCCCACGAGCCCTGCCCCTTGAAGAGCGCGGCTGCCAGCTCCCGCCAGTCGCCGCCCTCCCCGATCAGCCGGAGCAGCCGGCTGACGGCGTGGCCATAGCCGCGATCGAAGTCGTAGTGCTCGGCAAAGGACCGGGCGAGCGCGTCCTGGTCCACCCGGTCGTGGGCCGCGAGGACTGCCAATACCGAGCAGGCCATCTCGGTGTCGTCGGTCCACTGCCAGGTTCCTGGTGGCAGCTCGCATCGCTTCACCAGCGGATAGTTCGACGGAACGAAGAACCGGGAGCCCAGGGCGTCTCCCACGGACAGTCCGCGCAGGCTGTCCAGGGCGCGTTCGAGGCGCTGGTCGCGAGAGGAGTCGGTCATCTTCCTGCCACTCTATCCGGTGACGCCGTACGGCTCGGGGGTGCGCCAGCGCTTGAACGGCTGGTCAAGCGTGTAGCGACCGTCCTCGCCGAGCTGCAGAATCCGCATCTCGGCGTTGTCCGGGTTCGACAGCGATTCGAATTCCGCGACCGACCAGTGGAACCAACGCATGCAGAACAGGCGCATGGTCAGCCCGTGCGTCACCAGAAGGACGTTCGGCGGATGGTCCGGCGACTCGAAGCTCCGGTAGAGGCTCTCCAGAAAGGACCCGACCCGGTCGTACACATCCGCGCCCGACTCGCCCTGCGCGAAGCGGTAGAAGAAGTGACCGTAGGCGTCCCGGTACGCCTTCTGCAGCCGCACGTCGTCCCTGTCCTGCCAGTTCCCCCAGTCCTGCTCACGCAGCCGGGGCTCCTCCCTGATCCGTACCAGCTCCGGGTCGAGGGCGAAGGCACGGAAGGTCTCATGGGTGCGGCGGTAGGGCGAGACATAGACGCTGACGCGCTCGCGCCCGAACAGCTCACGCAGTCGTGCGCCCGTCGACTCGGCCTGGGCCCAGCCGGTCCGGGTCAGCGGCAGCGCATGGTCGGGCTCGCGTTCGTACACGGTGTCATCGGCATTTCCCTCCGACTCGCCATGCCGGACGAGGACGATGCGTCGCGGTCTTGCCATGTCTTGACAGTAGATCGCTCCGGACGACGTCGAGCAGTCGGGTCCGAGTCCATCCGGCGTATCGGCCGGTGCGGCGGGGACAGCGGGTGGTCGGCAGCGGCCCGTCGCAGGTGGGGCGAGCGGAGCCCGCGGTCCGCAGCGACCGTTCGCCGGTGAGGCGGGTGGTCCCGGTGCTCGGGGCGGCCGGCCGGCGCCCGGCTTCAGACCGTCCACGAAGGCTCGAGCTCCACCACATCACCGGCCAGCGCCGCGACATCCGCCTCCGTCTGCGCGCGCAGCAGCAGCCGCTCCACCCGCTCCCTGCGGTACTTCCCGTGCTCGGCCGCCGACTGCCACATCGACATCACCAGGAACTCGCTCCCCGGCGCCTCCCCGAACAACCCGCGCACCATCCCGGGTGACCCGGCCATGGCCGGGTTCCACACCTTCTCCTGCATCAGCGCGTAGTGCTCGACCCGGTCCTCGCGGACCCTGCAGTGCGCGACGCGCACCACGTCCGCGTCTGTGAACCGCGGCTCGAACCCCGTCTTCACATCGAAGCGGTAGTCGAACAGCTTGACCTGCATGTCCTTGTACGTCCCTGACTGTCCGGCCGCCAGCCGGTCATGGGAGCGCGCCATGAAGGAGTCGTAGAACGCCCGGCTCTCCCAGAAGGCAAAGACATGCACGACATTCTGCCGCCCTCTGCTCCACCCACCGCCCTGTCCCCGGAATCCCGGCTCACCCAGCAGCCCCGCCCACTTCCGCTGTCCCCGCTCGAACCCACGACGGTCCACCACGGTGCAGCGAATCCACTTGACCAGCACCGCGCCATCGTACGGCGCGCAACGTGGCCCCGGTCACTCTCCTGCGGAGTGCACTCGCACCCGGCCGGCCGAATCCTCGGCATCCAGTTCGATCCTGAACACATCAGCCAGGATCTGCACCCACTCCGCCGCCGGAACTCAATGCGGGTCCCCACCCCGCTCGCTCCGCTCATTCAGCTCGCTCAGGGCGCGCAGCCGAACCGCGTCCTCGGTATCCAGCTCGATGCCGAAGACCTCGTTCAGTACGGGGATCAGCTCACTCGCCGGCACCCTGCGACTCTCATTCGTGCCGTTCGTATGCGAGACGCTCAATTCGCCGCGCAGCAAGGTATGACGCACCTGAGGGCCGGGCTTCTGCGCCACCACCTGACCGACGAACCGTGACTGCGGATGTGTCGAGCTGTAGTGGTTCATGACCATGAAATCTTCGGGATAGAGCGTTTGGGGAGCGAACGCGTACATATCGGCCCACCCTTCGGGGCCGAGAGTCCGCAGTACGTGAATACCTTCGTCCTCCGTGGTGATCCCGAAGGTCCACCCTCCCTGCTCCACCACGACGCCATCCCTCAAGCGCACCGGCTCCAGAATGCCCAGGCTGCCGAAACCCGTGTCGGCGAGCCAGGGTTCGCCGTCCACCGTGACCACCAGGACGGCATGCGTCACAGGCCGCCTCCGGGCTGTGTTCGCCCTGACCCGGGCCCCGCGCCCGGCCACCTGGAAGCCGATCCTCTCCAGCACGGCGGCGAACAGGGAGTTCTGCTCGTAGCAGTAGCCACCGCGCCGCCGGCCGACCAGCTTCACCTGCAGGCTCTTCAGATCCAGCGGCACATGGCGACCGAGCGCCACTTCCAGGTTCTCGAAGGGAATCGCCGCGACATGCGCCCGCTGAAGCGCCCGCAGCGTCTCCAGGTCCGCCGCGACCTGCCCTGCGTATCCGATACGTGCCAAGTACGCGTCCAGATCCAGCTCTTCGCTGCTCCAGATCATGATCCCCACCCCCGTGAACAGTCCGGCGACCCCGAGCGGCGCCGCCCTGGACAATGATCGCCATGACGGCGCTGCACACCAACCCGTTTGCCCGGCTGGACGTGACAGCATGGTCAACCGATGCACAGCACCTGGCAGTTCGGTGAATCACGGGAAAGGGGAGTCCGGTGAGCAGTTTCAACAAGGGGGTCCGGAAGGCCGAGGTAACCCTCAGGTGGGATCCGAGCCCCCTCGGTCAGCCCGCGCATGATCTCGACATCGTCGCCGCGACATACCGCGCGGACGCCCCGCACGGCGAGCCTGAGTACGTCGTGCATTTCGACAGCCGGTCGCCGGACGGCACCATCATCCTGGTCAGGGACAGCAAGACGGGTCAGGGTTTTGGTCCCGACGAGGTCATGACGCTGGAGTTCGACCGCCTGGCGGCCACGTACGGGCGCGTCGTCGTGGGCGTGGTCATACAGCAGCGGGACGGTCGGACAGTGTTCGCCGACGTCGCGAACGCCCTCGTGTGCGTTCTGGAGGGGCACATCGAGCTGGGCAGGAGTGACTTCGCCGACGTGGCCGGGTCCACGGCCGCGGTCGTCGGCGAGTTCACACGCGGCGAGGCGGGCGAGTGGGAATTCCACCGGACCGTCCGCGGATTCGACGCGGAGCCGCAGGAGTTCGTGTCCCTGATGGGCGCCTGACGGCACCAGTACTTACTGAGCACGAGAAGGGGTGCCGGCACCGTGCCGACGCCCCTTCTCCCAGCTACTGCGTGCTACAGGTGGCGATCAGCTGCAGCCGCTGGTCGAGCCGCAGCCCTCGCAGATGTAGCAGGAGCCCGCCCGCTGCATCTTCGTCCCGCAGGAGAAGCACAGCGGCGCGTCCGCGCTGATGCCCAGCTGCATCTCGACGAGCTCCGCCGAGGTGTGCGCCTCCTTCGGGGCCGGAGCCTCCACCGGGGGAGCCACGGCAACGGCCTTCAGGGGCTCCTGCTGACGCGGGGCGGACTGGGCCAGACCCTCCACGTCCATGTCCTCGTCGGACGGCTCGTACGAACCGGTCTCCAGGTGACGCTGACGCTCCTCGGCCGAGTGGATGCCGAGCGCCGAGCGCGTCTCGAAGGGCAGGAAGTCCAGCGCCAGGCGGCGGAAGATGTAGTCGACGATCGACTGCGCCATCCGCACGTCCGGGTCGTCCGTCATTCCGGCCGGCTCGAAGCGCATGTTGGTGAACTTCGAGACGTACGTCTCCAGCGGAACGCCGTACTGCAGACCCACCGAGACGGCGATCGAGAAGGCGTCCATCATGCCCGCGAGGGTCGAGCCCTGCTTCGACATCTTCAGGAAGACCTCGCCGAGACCGTCGTCCGGGTAGGAGTTGGCGGTCATGTAGCCCTCGGCGCCGCCCACCGTGAAGGAGGTGGTGATGCCGGGACGGCCCTTGGGGAGGCGCTTACGGACGGGGCGGTACTCGACGACCTTCTCGACCGCGGCCCGGATCGTCTCCTCGGCCTTCTCAGTGACCTCGGCCTTCTCCTTCTCCTTCGTCTTGGCGGAGAGGGGCTGGCCGACCTTGCAGTTGTCGCGGTAGATCGCGAGCGCCTTGACGCCCATCTTCCACGCCTCGAAGTAGACCTCTTCGACGTCCTCGACAGTGGCCGTCTCCGGCAGGTTGACGGTCTTGGAGAGGGCGCCGGAGATCCACGGCTGGATGGCCGCCATCATGCGGACATGGCCCATCGCGGAGATGGAGCGCTCCCCCATCGCGCAGTCGAAGACCTCGTAGTGCTCGGTCTTCAGGCCGGGAGCGTCGATCACATTGCCGTGGTCGGCGATGTGGGCGACGATCGCCTCGATCTGCTCCTCCTGGTAGCCCAGGCGGCGCAGCGCCTGCGGGACGGTGCCGTTGACGATCTGCATCGAGCCGCCGCCGACCAGCTTCTTGAACTTGACCAGGGCGAGGTCGGGCTCGAGGCCGGTGGTGTCGCAGGACATCGCGAGACCGATGGTGCCGGTGGGCGCGATGACCGAGGCCTGCGCGTTGCGGAAGCCGTTCTTCTCGCCGAGGCGGATCACGTCCTGCCAGGCCTCCGTGGCGGCGGCCCAGATCGGCGTGTCCAGGTCGTCCATGCGGACGGCCACGGCGTTGGCGTCGGAGTGCTGCTTCATGACGCGCTTGTGCGGCGCTGCGTTGCGGGCATAGCCGTCGTACGGACCGACGACCGCGGCGAGTTCGGCGGAGCGCCGGTACGAGGTACCCGTCATCAGCGAGGTGATGGCACCGGCGAGCGCGCGGCCGCCGTCCGAGTCGTACGCGTGACCCGTGGCCATCAGCAGGGCGCCGAGGTTGGCGTAGCCGATGCCGAGCTGGCGGAAGGCCCGGGTGTTCTCGCCGATCTTCTGCGTCGGGAAGTCCGCGAAGCAGATCGAGATGTCCATCGCGGTGATGACCAGCTCGACGACCTTGGCGAACCGCTCGACGTCGAAGGACTGGTGGCCCTCGCTGTCGTCCTTGAGGAACTTCATCAGGTTCAGCGACGCCAGGTTGCACGAGGTGTTGTCCAGGTGCATGTACTCACTGCACGGGTTCGAGCCGTTGATCCGGCCGGACTCGGGGCAGGTGTGCCAGTGGTTGATGGTGTCGTCGTACTGGATGCCGGGGTCGGCGCAGGCCCAGGCGGCCTCGGCCATCTTGCGGAAGAGCGTCTTGGCCTCGACCTCCTCGATGACGTCACCGGTCATCCGGGCACGCAGGCCGAACTTGCCACCGGTTTCGACGGCCTTCATGAACTCGTCGTTCACACGGACCGAGTTGTTGGCGTTCTGGTACTGGACGGACGTGATGTCGTCGCCGCCCAGGTCCATGTCGAAGCCCGCGTCACGCAGAGCGCGGATCTTCTCCTCTTCCTTGACCTTGGTCTCGATGAAGCCCTCGATGTCGGGGTGGTCGACGTCGAGGATGACCATCTTGGCCGCGCGCCGGGTCGCGCCGCCCGACTTGATCGTCCCCGCGGACGCGTCGGCGCCGCGCATGAAGGAGACGGGGCCGGAGGCGTTGCCGCCGGAGGAGAGCAGCTCCTTGGAGGAGCGGATCCGGGAGAGGTTCAGACCGGCGCCCGAGCCGCCCTTGAAGATCATCCCCTCTTCCTTGTACCAGTCGAGGATCGACTCCATGGAGTCGTCGACGGCCAGGATGAAGCAGGCCGAGACCTGCTGCGGCTGGGGCGTGCCGACGTTGAACCACACCGGCGAGTTGAAGCTGAAGATCTGGTGCAGGAGGGCGTACGCCAGCTCGTGCTCGAAGATCTCGGCGTCGGCGGGCGAGGCGAAGTAGTTGTAGTCCTCGCCGGCCTTCCGGTAGGTCTTCACGATCCGGTCGATCAGCTGCTTGAGACCGGTCTCGCGCTGCGGGGTGCCCACGGCCCCGCGGAAATACTTGCTGGTGACGATGTTGACCGCGTTCACCGACCAGAAGTCGGGGAACTCGACGCCACGCTGGTCGAAGTTGACCGAGCCGTCGCGCCAGTTGGTCATGACGACGTCACGACGCTCCCAGACCACCTCGTCGTACGGATGCACGCCGGGGGTGGTGTGGATTCGCTCGATACGCAGTCCCTTGCTCGCCTTGGATCCCTTGGCTCGGGACCCTCGCGCCGGGCCGCTCGTCGTCTCTGTCATGCCGCCTCCCATATACGGGCAAAAACGCTCTGAAGTGCCCAGATCTTCCCGTGGCACAGTCTTGTCTGATGCCGCGGGCGCCGCGCACAGCGCCCGTGACAGGTCTTCTTGCCGCCCTGCTGCCGATCGGCGGGCCGATGAGGCGGGCCCTGGGCGATCGGCGCGGTGGTGCTCAGTCGGCGGCGGTGGCGGGCACCGGGACCTCAAGGGTCTCGCCGGTCCCGCGCTTCTCTGCGGGAGGCCGCTGTTCGCGGAGTTCCGCGATGGCGGCCTCGAAGTCTTCGAGCGAGTCGAAAGCCCGGTACACGGACGCGAATCGCAGGTACGCGACGAGATCGAGTTCCTGCAGGGGGCCGAGTATGGCCAGACCCACGTCATGGGTGGTCAGCTCGGCGCTGCCGGTGGCGCGCACCGCTTCCTCGACCCGCTGGCCGAGCTTGGCGAGAGCGTCCTCGGTGACCGGTCGCCCCTGGCATGCCTTGCGCACGCCGGAGATGACCTTGGTGCGACTGAAGGGCTCGGTCACTCCGCTGCGCTTGATCACCATCAGCGAGGCGGTTTCCACCGTCGTGAAACGCCGGGAGCAGTCGGGGCACTGCCGACGGCGGCGGATCGACGTTCCGTCGTCGGTGGTGCGACTGTCGACGACACGACTGTCGGGGTGCCTGCAGAAGGGGCAGTGCATGGCTCTCCCAACCCTCCTTCACAGCACGACTGAATGGCCTCGACCGGCTTGCCGAAGCCCTTCGAAGCAGCCCCAAGCATAGGCGATGGCAGCGGTCTTGGCGGACCGGGGACCACAACTTCTGGGCGGCGGACACAATCCAACCACTAGATCTGGGGTTGAGTCGCTTTTTTCACCCTCAGCGCGTGTCGCGCGGCGGCGGTCGCCTACGGGAGGCGTACGAGTGGTGGCGCCGCGTCATCAAGGCGGCGCGGGACCTGCCCAAGGGCGGGCCGCAGACGAGCCACGGAGGGGCCACAGACGAGCCCACGAGCGGCCAGGGACCAGCCAGGAGAGTACGGGAGCCGCACGGCTCCCTGGATTCCGGGCCGCCGGGTGCAAGACTGGAATCACCCCACCCGTCGACACCCCGCCGGTGGAGGCTACCGTACTGGCCCGCATTGCCTTACGGTCTGAGCGTTCGTACATACACCCAGGCAGGCGCCCGCGTCAGACAATCTGCGATTTTTCACTCGAACGTGTGTTTGGCGCAACCTTTCGAAACCCACTACCGTTGTCCAGCTAGGGAGACCATTCGAGAGGGGCCGACGTGACCACCACCGCAGACAGTGCCGCCATCACTGCCCAGGACCGCTCCCAGAACCGATTCGAGCCGGTGCATGCCATGAATGACGCAGCCACGCCCTCCGAGGGGCAGAAGCCCACGCGTTCACTGCCCGGCCGACCTCCAGGTATCCGGGCCGACAGCTCCGGACTCACGGATCGGCAGCGGCGCGTCATCGAGGTGATCCGCGACTCCGTGCAGCGTCGGGGATACCCGCCGTCGATGCGTGAGATCGGCCAGGCTGTCGGGCTTTCCAGCACCTCCTCCGTCGCGCATCAACTGATGGCGCTGGAGCGCAAGGGCTTCCTGCGCCGGGACCCGCACCGCCCCAGGGCATATGAGGTGCGCGGCTCCGACCAGCCCAGTACGCAGCCGACGGACACCACAGGAAAGCCCGCAGCGTCCTACGTTCCGCTGGTCGGCAGGATCGCCGCCGGTGGCCCGATCCTCGCCGAGGAGTCGGTCGAGGATGTGTTCCCGCTCCCCCGCCAGCTTGTCGGCGACGGCGAGCTGTTCGTGTTGAAGGTCGTGGGTGACTCGATGATCGAGGCCGCGATCTGCGACGGTGACTGGGTGACGGTCCGCCGCCAGCCCGTCGCCGAGAACGGGGACATCGTGGCCGCGATGCTGGAGGGTGAGGCCACGGTCAAGCGCTTCAAGCGGGAGAACGGCCATGTATGGCTCCTCCCGCACAATGCTGCGTATCAGCCCATTCCGGGTGACGAGGCGACGATTCTCGGCAAGGTGGTGGCTGTGCTGCGGCGGGTGTGAGCACCCGCCGGCTCTGACCGGGCCCCGGGGCCCACTGCGCCGGTCCCGGGGCCCTGCTGTGCCCGTAAACCGCAGGCCGGGCGCATTCCATGAGGCCCAGCCGTACGGCAAGCCCCACCAGTGTCCTGCCGTACTACTTGCCCTCAGCCTTGGCGGCGGCGTCGATCGCGGCCAGCGAGCGACGCACCTGGTTGCGGTCCGTCGTGTACCAGAAGTCCGGCAGCGAGGCGCGCAGATAGCTGCCGTAACGGGCGTTGGCCAGCCGCGGGTCGAGTACGGCGACGACGCCGCGGTCGCCCGTGGCGCGTACGAGACGACCCGCGCCCTGGGCCATCAGCAGCGCGGCGTGCGTGGCGGCGACGGCCATGAAACCATTGCCGCCGGCCTCCTCCACGGCCTTCTGCCGGGCGCTCATCAGCGGATCGTCGGGACGCGGGAACGGGATCCGGTCCATGACGACCAGCTGGCAGGCGGGCCCCGGGACATCGACGCCCTGCCACAGGGAGAGCGTGCCGAACAGGCAGGTCTCAGGGGAGGCGGCGAAGGACTTGATCAGCTCACCCAGCGTTTCCTCGCCCTGAAGCAGAATCGGCTTGTCGAACCTGCCGCGCAGTTCCTCCGCCGCAGCCTGAGCTGCCCGCATGGAGGAAAAGAGGCCGAGCGTACGACCGCCGGCGGCCTCCACGAGATCAGCAAGTTCGTCCATCATGTCGCCGCGGGAACCTTCGCGCCCCGGCGTCGCCAGATGGCGGGCGACATAGAGAATGCCCTGCTTCGGGTAGTCGAACGGCGAGCCGACGTCGAGTCCCTTCCACTGCGGACTCACGACCTCAGCGGCTCCGCCCTGGGCATCGCCTGCGGTGCCCTCGGGGGCCAGGCCGAGCGAGGCCCCGACTCCGTTGAAGTCGCCGCCGAGCTTCAGCGTGGCAGAGGTCAGCACCACGGACCGCTCGGCGAAAAGCTTCTCGCGCAGCAGACCGGAGACCGAGAGCGGGGCCACCCTCAGGGACGCGCCGAAACGGTCGTGGCGCTCGTACCAGACGACGTCGTACTCGGACCCTTGCGTGATGCGCTCGGCCACGTCGTGGATGTTCTCAACGGACGCGAGGGCCTGCTTGCGTACGGCATCCTCGTCCTGGACGGACTTGTCGCGGGTGCTGCCGAGGGCCGAGATGACCGTGCGGGCAGCGTCCCGCAGGGCCATCAGAGCGTATGCCAGGTCCTCGGGGATCTCCTCGAGCCGACCGGGCAGCGCGAGCTCCATCAGCCGCTCGAAGGTCTCGGCGGCGGTCTGCAGAGCGTCCGCCGCCTTCTCGTTGACCAGCTTGGCGGCGCGGCGCACGGCACGGTTGACCTGGCCCGGCGTGAGCTCGCCGGTGGCGACGCCGGTGACCCGGGAGACCAGCTCATGGGCCTCGTCGACGATCAGCACCTCGTGCTGCGGGAGCACTGGAGCGCCCTCGATCGCGTCGATGGCCAGGAGTGCGTGATTGGTGACGACCACATCGGCGAGCTTGGCGCGCTCGCGGGCCGCCTCGGCGAAGCACTCGGCACCGTACGCGCACTTCGAGGCGCCCAGGCACTCCCGGGAGGAGACGGAGACCTGCGCCCACGCCCGGTCCGAGACTCCCGGGGTGAGATCGTCCCGGTCTCCGGTCTCGGTCTCGTCGGACCAGTCACGCATCCGCAGCAGATCCTGGCCGAGCTTGCTGGTGGGCGCGGCAGCCTCGAACTGGTCGAAGAGCCCGTCCTCCTCTTCCTGCGGCACGCCCTCATGCAGACGGTGCAGACAGAGATAGTTGGAACGACCCTTGAGCATGGCGAACTCGGGTCGGCGGCGCAGCAGCGGGTGCAACGCCTCGACCGTACGCGGAAGATCACGCTCCACGAGCTGCCGCTGCAGGGCCAGCGTCGCCGTGGCCACGACCACACGCTCCCCGTGCGCCAGGGCGGGCACCAGATAGCCGAGGGACTTTCCGGTGCCGGTGCCGGCCTGGACAAGCAGATGGGAATTGTCGTCGACGGCCTCGGCAACGGCCTCGGCCATGGTGACCTGGCCTGGTCGTTCCACACCGCCGACGGCGGTGACGGCGGCGTGGAGGAGCTCGGGGAGGGATGGCTTCGTCATAGCCGCACCAGCCTACGGGGCACCACTGACAACGCGATCGCGCATCCGACCATCGATGGGTTCGGCGACGGGGTCATCAAAGGGGGCCCAGCGGATTGGGAACCGTGCCGTGCACGGCGGCGTGCGGGCGGTCAGGGCGATCCCGGTAGCCGTCGAGATGCAACCGGTTGCGGTTCAGGCAGAGACGCTCGATACGCGGCGTGAGCAGGTCGAACGTCTCGTAGCGCTCCTTGAGCTCCGGGAAGCGGGCCTGGTGGCGCAGGATCTCGGCCCGTACGAGCGAGAAGAACTGCTCCTCCGGAACACCCAGTTGCTCCTCACACAGGGGCGCAAGAAAGCGGAAGACCCCGATGAAGAGCCCTGCGTGGATGAACTGGGTAAGGAAGGCGGGCTCCTCGGTGAGGAGAATCCGCCGCACGTCGTCGGGCATGGAAGCGTGCTCGGGCAGCGGCTGGGCGCTGACGTTCACATCATCGACGAAGTCCTTGATCGCCAGCCGTACCGGCACATCATTGTCGTCGAAGACGACGATCGCGTTCTCTCCGTGCGGGGAGAAGACGGTGCCATAGCGGTAGAGGAAGTGCAGCAGCGGCGGGAGCAGCGCGGAGAAGAGCCGCCGGAGCCAGGCAGCCGGGGCGAGCCCGGAGCGGGCGACGAGTTCGGCGGTGAACGCTCGGCCGTGAAGGTCGGTGTGCAGCAGTGAGGCGAGGGTACGGGCCCGCTCGCCCGGGGCGAGGCGGGGCCCCAGCGGCTCGCGCCAGATCGCTCCGAGGAGCTCCTTGTACTGGTAGGGCACCTCGGGAAGGTGGTCGTAGAGAGGGTGCTCGACGGTGACGGACGCGACCTCCCCGAGCAGGATCACGCCGCATTCGTCGCGCAGAAAGGGGTCCGCGTCGCGCAGGCCGTGCACCCAGGCGGTGACTGCGGGGGCGGCGAGGGTGCGTTCGGTCGGCAGGCCACGCCAGACCAGGGTGTTGAGGATGGACAGCGGCAGTTTGAGGGTGTGTCTCTCTGCACGGTCGACGTTCACGAAGGTGCGGATGGACTGCTGAGGCAGTCGCAGATCACCGTCCGAGGGAAGCGGAACGATGTCTCCTCTTGCGACGGCGGGGGCGAAGAGAGGCAGGAGCACCTCGTCCCACTGCCAGGGGTGTACGGGGAGAAAGAGGTATGCGTCGGGGTCGAGGCCCCTGCCGCGCAGCGCGGTGGCGAAGGACTCGCGTACGGCGTCGTCCAGTTCACGGGCGTACAGATCGTCGGGTCCGGCGAGCCCGGGAACTCCACGGTAGTCGGCGAGGCTGCGGCTGACCGCAAGCCAGGGCAGCCGGGCCGGCCTGCGGGCCTCGGGCGACCAGAGGGCGGTGTCGGTGGCGGAGAAGCCGATACGGCCCTTGTTGAGCACGAGCCAGGGGTGGCCTGTCTGGTGGCCTTCGATGTCGGCGTAGCCGAGGTCGGCGAGCTCGGCGGCGGTGAGCGCGCTGTGATCGAGCCCGGTGTCGGAGAGAAGGGTGACGGTCAGCTCCCGCAGGAGATGTCCGAGGGTGGCGCCGTCGAGAGCAAGCAGGCGATGGGCCCGGGAGAGGAAGGCGAGCGGATCGGTGAAGCGCCGGGCATCGTGCTCGATGGAGTGCGGATCGACCCGCCAGCCTCCGTACGCTCCGCGCCGGGCCCGGAAGGTAAGGCTGGGGCCGTCGTCGATCGTGAGTGTGTAGCGGCCGGCACGGGATGCCGGGACCGGCTCGGTGGCCTCGTCCCGCCCGGTGATCTCCTCCCGCCCGGTGAGCGCTTCGGGCCCGGTGATCCCTCCCGTCCCGGTGACCGCTTCTGGCTCGGTCACCTCTTCCGGCTTGATGATCTCTTCGTAGGCAAACTCGCCGAGCATCTTGGCCAGCAGGCGGCCGGCGGCCAGGTCCCATGCCTGCGGGGACAGGCCCGGCGGCGTGAACGGGACCATGAGCGGCTGTTCGGAGTCGTGGGTGGCAGGGAACTTCGGCACGGGGACTCCTCGAGTGGAACCGATGCGGGTCGAGCGGTGTAGGTAAGGCAGCGGTCAAGGCAGCGGGTCGTTCACAGCAGGTTGCGAAGGGCGCGGTCGCGGACCATGAGCGCGGCCCGCTTGTCAGGAAGGTCGACTTCGGCGGAGAAGCGGAATCCGGCACTCAAGAAGGCCGAGACGGAAGGGGTGTTGCGGAGATCGGGTTCAGCGATGACGCGTGCGCATCGGGGGCGATGGTCGAGAACGAGATCGGTGACGGCTCTGAGGAGGGTCGAGCCGATACCGCGGCCGCGGTCTGCCACGCCGCCGATGAGGAGGTGGATGCCGGTGTCATGCGGACGGGCGGGATAGTGCCGTGCCAGTGGGTCGAGATCGGCGCGGTAGATCTCGAAGTAGCTCATGGGAATGCCACCGAGCACGCCGAGACAGGGGACGCTGCGGCCGTCCCCGTCGAGCTGGCTGCGCAGATGGGCGGCGGTGACGGAGTCGGGTCCCGCCATGTCCCAGAAGGCAGCCACGGCGGGGTCGTTCATCCAGCGGGTGATGAGCGGCAGGTCACGTTCGATGCGTACGGGGACGAGCTGGAAGGCCCCGAGCGAGGTGGTTACGGACCCCCACTCGGCCGGGGCGTCCAAAAGGTCGCCGGCGGCCGCGGTGTCCGCCTTCTCGGGGCCGGCGGCCGCCTCGTCCTCCCGGAACAGTGCGAGGAATTCCTCCGGCAGCCGCAGGTCCAAGGTGTCCTCGGCGCCCCCGGCGAGCTGCGGTGCTGGACCGCCCCCCGCGAGCTGGGGGGTGGGACCGGGTCCGGTGTCGGTGCTCGCATCGGTGGGAGGCACGGTGGCGCTCTCCTCTCGCAGGTCGGTCGGGTTGTGTTGCCTCAAGAACGAAGGGGGTTGGTGATGGTGACGTAGACGGACTGGGTGTCGACCGGGCCGACGAGCTCGTCGAGGCCGCGCAGCCGGGTGAGCAGATTGGCCTTGGAGCGGAGCGTGGGGGCGTCGAGGAGCTGCGCGGGAAGTGGCGAGCCGAGGCCGGCGTTCGCGGAGAGGAACTGCCGGAACGCGGCGATGAGGACGCGCTCGTCGGCGAGGCGCTGCGAGCCGAAGGCACCGATCAGGCCGCAGACGTTGTTGATGCCGAGGTAGTAGGCGAAGCGCTCGTCGGTGACCTCGTCGGAGACAAAGGTGTCGCTCATGGAGCCGATGCCGGGCAGTCGGCTCTCGAGTGCGGCACGGTGCGACTGACGGAAGTAGTAGCCCTGGTTGTCGCGGTAGCGGCCGCCGACGGGCCAGCCTTCGGGGTCGAGGATCACCAGGGTGTTCTGCTGGTGGGCTTCAAGGGCGATGCCCGCCTTGGCGTCCAGCCAGAGCACCGGGCGTACGACGTGGTCGAGGTAGCGCAGGAACCACTCCGCGGCCACGGCGCCGGTGGGGCGGCAGGTGCGCTCGGCAAGCCTGGCCACGATGTCGGCGAGGCGCGAGTACATCCCGGGTCGGCCCGGCCATGGGCGGGGCGCGGTCAGACCCGCGACGCAGACAGCGTCGTCGCCGAGACCGAAGGGATTGTGGCGCAGCACGACGTCGAGTCCGGCCAGCGGTTCGCCGTCAGCATTGTCGACGGCCAGCCAGGCGGGGTCGCGCACGATGTCGAAGCCAGGGTGGGCGGCCTGCCACTGTTCGGCGAGTCCGGTGCGGAGCAGGCGGTGGACCTCGACGCCGCGGTGGAGTTCCTTGCGGAGGTTCTCACGACGGGAGTTGGTGATGCGTAGGCCGAGGGAGAGCTTGAGCATGGCCGGGGCGCCGGGCCGGTGCACGGTGCGGACCGAGGAGGTGGGGTGCCAGGGGTCTCCCCAGGGCCCCAGGTCGTGCAGGAGGCCGGCGTCGAGAAGGGCCCTGACGCCAGGCCGGTGTCGCAGTTCGCGAGCCTGCCAGGGGTGCAGCGGCAACGCAACGGTGTGGTGAGGGAGTTGGAGGTCCCCGCAGAGGCGAGCGATGAGCCGCTCGGCAGGCAGAGTGCGGCCCTGTTCAGTCCAGGCCGATTCGGTGGCCAGTACTGACTTGTCGACAGCCATCCAGTGCAAAGGGAAGGAGCCGTGCAACTCCGGTGAGTAGAGCTCGGCTTCCGCCTCGGAGAGGCCTTGGCGGCTCTTGGGCGTGGGGTGCAGCGGGTGGCCGAGCAGGAGCGACTGCTCGGCGGTGAGGAAGAGGTCCGCCTCGGGAGCGGGAGCGGGGTCCGCGCGGCGGTCGCTGATGAAGTCGGCGGTGCGCCGTACCGAGTCGGCCACCCGGCCGACCAGGTCGGCGCCTTCGGTCTGGCCCGCCTCGCGGCCGAGGAGGGCCCCGACGGTGACGCCGTCGGCGACAGGCGCATCGGGCAGTGCTCCCTCGAGGGCAGGCAGGCCGAAGCGGTGCCATCCGCTGGGCGACCAGTACCGGACGGGGACCAGCAGTGCCGTGCCGCTGGTGTGCAGGGGGATGCGCAGGGTGTGTCCGTCGGGCTTGTCGAGGTTGTTCTCCCGCACCCAGCAGCGGAGCAGATTCTCGACGGCCGCCGCGTCCGCGGCGCGGTACGGATCCGGATGGTCGAGGAGCTCGATGTCTCCGGCTCCGGCGGACGGGCCGGTGGTGGGCGTCTGCTGTTCGCTGTGACCGGCCATCTGTTGGCGCGGCACCATCGCCGCCTCAACAGTGACGCGGCCGCGCACACCGCCCTGTCCTCGTTCGGGGGCGGTGGAACGGCCGTCGGCCTCGGGCGCATCGGGTGCGGGGGTGGGATTCACGGAGTCTTCCTTGTGATCGTCCGGGTCAGTAGGACTGTCCGCCGTCGGTGCTGCGCTGCCGTGAACGCTCGGCGGCGGCCACGGCATCGGCGAAGCGATCGAGGACGGCCATGGCCTGCTCGTCGGTGAGTGTGAGAGGAGGGAGCAGTCGTACGACGCCGGAGTGGCGTCCGCCGAGTTCGACGATGAGCCCGCGCGTCAGGCACTCCTGCTGGACGGCGGCGGCAAGAGCGGGTGCGGAGGGCGGGACCAGGGCGTCCGGCGGTGCGGCGTCGGGGTCCACGAGCTCGACGCCGATCATGAGGCCCCGGCCGCGTACGTCCCCGATGCAGGGGTGTGCCGCCGCCAGCCCCTGGAGGCGGCCCAGCATGCGCGCGCCGAGGGTTGCGGCCCGGTCGGCGAGCCGGTTCTCGCGTACGAAGGCGAGGGTGGCCGCGCCCGCCGCCATGGCGAGCTGGTTGCCGCGGAAGGTGCCGGCGTGGGCACCGGGCTGCCAGGCGTCGAGTTCGGACCGGTAGACGATCACGGCCAGGGGAAGAGAGCCACCGATCGCCTTGGACAGGACCATCACGTCCGGTACGACGCCGCTGTGTTCGACCGCCCAGAAGGTGCCGGTTCGCCCGACGCCCGTCTGTACCTCGTCGGCGATCAGGGGGATGGAACGGGCGGCGGTGATCTCCCGCATTCTGCGCATCCAGGCGTCCGGGGCGGGGATCACCCCGCCTTCACCCTGCACCGGTTCCAGGATCATTCCGGCCGGCCTGGGCACCCCGCCCTTGGGGTCGTCGAGGAGGCTCTCGGTCCAGCGTGCGCCGAGTTCGGCACCGCGTTCGCCGCCGACGCCGAAGGGGCAGCGGTAGTTCTGCGGGAAGGGCAGCCGGGACACCCGTACATCGCCGGCGCCGCCCGATGCGTCGAGGGCGCCTGCCGTCATCCCGTGGTAGGCGCCGGTGAAGGTGAGGAGGCCGTTGCGGCCGGTCGCCGTGCGGACGAGCTTGAGAGCCGCCTCGACCGCATCGGTGCCGGCGGGCCCGCAGAACTGGATGCGTGCGTCATCGGCCAACTGCCGCGGCAGCGTGGCGAACAGCTCCGTGGTGAATGCGTCCTTGACCGGAGTGGCGAGGTCCAGGACGTGCAGCGGCGCCCCCGAGTCGATGACCTTCTTGATCGCTTCGAGCACCACGGGATGGTTGTGACCGAGCGCCAGGGTTCCCGCACCCGAGAGGCAGTCGAGATAGCGCCGACCGTCCGCTCCCTCGATCGTCAGCCCCCTGGCCCGGACAGGAACGATGGGCAGCGAGCGTGCATACGTACGGGCCGCGGACTCGCGGAGCGACTGACGGCGCAGAATTCCCTCGTGTGCGACGGGCGGCGCCACCGGGGCAGGTTCGGTCACGGCCACGGCTGTTGGTCCTCCTGCTGTAACGGTTGCGTTGCACATCGGTACAGCGTTCGTACGCCGCCCGGCCGGGCTGAACGCTCGCCTTGAGCACCCCGTACGTACCAACGACGCCGGAAGCCGGGGATCACGGGCAATCGGAAGATCCTTGGGGCGGAGGATCGTTGGCGACGGAACCGCGGACCTGGTGCGCGCCGTCACCATCGACACCGGCATAGTTGGGGGCCGCACTGCGGCCGGGGCCCCTCGGCCGGGGTGAGCAAGGCGTTTGTCAGTTCAGAAATACTGAAGTCCCAGGGGGATCAAGAGATGCGACCCATTCGCCCGACGCTGGCAGCGGCTTCCATCGCCGCCGTGCTCGCGCTGGCTGCCACCGCCTGTGGTCCGAGCGAGGACAACGCGGGCGGCAAGCCGAGCACTCCCGTGAGCCAGCCCGCCGACGACAAGATCACCATCCCGGACGATCTGAAGGACCGGCTCAAGGAGCACGGGATCGACCTGGACAAGTGGAAGAACGGCGAGTGGAAGAACTGGAACAAGGACAAGTGGCTCCGTGAAGCCAAGGACTTCGTCAATCCGATCATCGAGGACCTGTGGGACCCGGACCGGATGCGCGAGGCCGAGAAGCCGCCGGAGAAGCCCGTCGACAACGACATCTCGGGCGACAAGGGTGTCACCGACCCGACTCCCGAGCCGGTCAACGCGCAGGCCGTGAAGGCCCCGTACCACTCCAACGCGGCGGAGGCCGGCAAGGTCCTCTTCGACGGACCCGAGGGTTCCATGGTCTGCTCGGCGACCGTCGTGAAGGACCCCGCGAACCCCGGCAAGTCCAACCTGGTGTGGACCGCGGGCCACTGTGTGCACGCGGGCAAGAAGGGCGGCTGGTACCGCAACATCGCCTTTGTGCCGTCGTACAACGACAGCGCCAAGTCCACCTCCGAGCTGGCGAAGATGACCAAGGAGCAGATCGCTCCCTACGGCGTGTGGTGGGGCGACTGGGCCCAGACCTCCGAGCAGTGGATCTCCCAGGGCGCCGCGACCGGCGGCCAGGGCGCACCGTTCGACTTCGCGGTGATCCATGTGACCCCGGAGAAGGGCAGCACGGGCAAGTCCCTCGAGGAGACGGTCGGTTCGGCGCTTCCGGTGGAGTTCAACGCCCCGGCCGTGTCGAAGATCGACAACATCACCGCCACCGGCTACCCGGCGGCGCCGCCGTTCGACGGCGAGAAGCTGTTCCAGTGCTCCGACAAGCCGGGCCGGCTGTCCGTCAAGGCCAACGAGCCGACGATGTACCGCATCGGCTGCACCATGACCGGCGGTTCCTCCGGCGGTGGCTGGGTGGCCAAGGGCCAGGACGGCAAGCCCGCCCTCGTGTCCAACACCTCCATCGGCCCGGTCACGGCCGGCTGGCTGGCGGGTCCGCGCCTCGGTGACGAGGCCAAGGGCGTCTACAACGCGGTCAGCAAGAAGTTCGCGGGTCGCTGAGCGCCTGTCCGCGCGAACAGAGGGAGGCGGGGCGGTCACCAATGGCTGGCTGGCCGGTCCTCAGCTGGGCAGGGAGCCGAGCGTCTCTCCCACGTGATGAGCGAGAAGTACGGCGACACGTAGCCGACGGGATCGCAGGAAACCCGAAGGCCCGCGCCCCAAGTGGGGTGCGGGCCTTCGGTCCTGCAGTGGGTCGCGTCAGTGAGTCACCGGGACATACGGCGCCAGCGCCGCGGCCAGTTCCTCGTGCACCCGTGCCTTGAGCAGCGTGCCCTCCGTGGTGTGCTCCTCGGAGAGAACCTCGCCCTCGGCGTGGACTCGCGAGACCAGCCCACCCTGCGTGTACGGCAGGAGAACCTCGACCTCGACCTTGGGGCGCGGCAGCTCGACATCGATGAGCGCGAGCAGCTTGTCGATGCCCGCACCGGTCCGCGCCGACACCGCGATCGCATGCCGCTCGATGCGCAGCAGCCGCTGCAGCACCAGCGGATCGGCCGCGTCCGCCTTGTTGATCACCACGATCTCGGGCACGTCCGTGGCGCCCACATCGCGGATCACCTCGCGCACGGCGGCCAGCTGCTCCTCCGGCGCCGGGTGTGCCCCGTCCACCACATGCAGGATCAGATCGGAGTCCCCGACCTCCTCCATGGTGGAGCGGAACGCCTCGACGAGGTGGTGCGGCAGATGCCGTACGAACCCGACGGTGTCGGCCAGGGTGTAGGTCCGGCCGCTGGGCGTCTCGGCCCGGCGGACGGTCGGGTCCAGGGTGGCGAACAGCGCGTTCTCCACCAGGACGCCGGCGCCCGTGAGGCGGTTGAGCAGCGACGACTTTCCCGCGTTGGTGTATCCGGCGATCGCGACCGAAGGCACCTTGTTGCGCCGGCGCTCCTTGCGCTTGATCTCACGGCCCGTCTTCATCTCCACGATCTCCCGGCGCATCTTCGCCATCTTCTCGCGGATCCGACGCCGGTCCGTTTCGATCTTGGTCTCACCGGGACCACGGGTGGCCATGCCGCCACCGCCGCCGCCACCCATCTGCCGGGACAGCGACTGACCCCAGCCGCGCAGCCTGGGCAGCATGTACTGCATCTGCGCCAGCGCGACCTGCGCCTTGCCCTCTCGGGACTTGGCGTGCTGGGCGAAGATGTCGAGGATCAGGGCGGTCCGGTCGACCACCTTGACCTTCACGACGTCCTCAAGGTGAATCAGCTGGCCGGGGCTCAGCTCGCCGTCGCAGACGACGGTGTCGGCTCCGGTCTCGAGCACGATGTCGCGCAGCTCCTGCGCCTTGCCCGAGCCGATGTACGTGGCCGGGTCGGGCTTGTCACGGCGCTGGATCACGCCGTCGAGCACCAGCGCGCCCGCCGTCTCGGCGAGTGCCGCCAGCTCCGCGAGGGAGTTCTCCGCGTCCTGCACCGTCCCCGAGGTCCATACACCGACCAGCACCACACGCTCCAGGCGCAGCTGCCGGTACTCGACCTCGGTGACGTCCTCGAGCTCGGTGGAGAGGCCCGCCACACGCCGCAGAGCGGCACGCTCGGAGCGGTCGAACTGATCGCCGTCCCGCTCTCCGTCGATCTCGTGGCTCCAGGCGACGTCCTCTTCCATCAGGGCATCGGCCCGAAGGCTCTCGGTGCGCGTCTCCGCGAAGCTCTGCTCGTCCTGGGAAGGGGATGAAGAGGAGGTCATTGGATCCTTACGTCGATGGGAGGGATGAGACGTGCCGAGGGGAAAGTCCTGTATGGGCAATACCCTCGTACGACAGTCACAACGCGTGACGGGCTCGGATGATTCCCGGCGGGTTCCCGGCCCCGGTCGCGTCGCCGACCCATTGATGGTCGCACGCGCGTGCCGAGGCCGTCACCCCGATTTCAGCGGGTGGGGGGCGTCGTCGCAGCGGTGCTCCGCCAGTCCGCGTGCCCCGGCATCGCAGGCGTCCGCTCCGCGTACAGCCACTCCTGGAAGAACTTCGACAGATCACGCCCCGAGATCCGTGTGGCGAGCGCGATGAAGTCCGCGGTCGTCGCCGTCCCGTCCCGGTGCTCCCGCACCCAGGCGCGCTCCAGCTGCTCGAAGGCGCTTGTCCCGATCGTCTGCCGCAGGGCGTACAGAACCAGCGCGCTGCCGTCGTAGACCACGGGCCGGAAGAGGCTGATCTTCTGCCCCGGCGCCGGTGGCTTGGGCGCCGCGGGCGGCCCGCCGTCCGCCCGCCACTGATCGGAGTACGTGTACGCCGCGCGCATCCGCTCCTGCACCGACAGCCCCGGCTGCCCCGAGGTCTCCTCGGCGTACATCGCCTCGTACCAGGTGGCGTGCCCCTCGTTCAGCCACAGATCGGACCAGGTGCGGGGCGAGACGCTGTCCCCGAACCACTGGTGGGCCAGCTCGTGCACCATGATCGAGTCGATGTACCACTCGGGCAGCGTGCCGCCGGTGAAGAGCGAGCGCTCGAACAGCGAGAGGGTCTGGGTCTCCAGCTCGTATCCCGTGTCGGCGTCGGCGATCAGCACTCCGTACGTCTCGAAGGGGTAGCGGCCGACGCGCTTCTCCATCCACTCCAGGTGCGCCGGCGTCCGCTTCAGCCAGGGCTCCAGCGTCTCGCGGTCGGCGGCAGGAACCACGTCGCGCACCGGCAGTCCGCCCGGCCCTGTGCGCGCGAGCACGGCGGAGCGGCCGATCGAGACCTGCGCCAGCTCGGTGGCCATGGGGTGTTTGGTCCGGTACGCCCAGGTGGTGGTGTCGCCGGTCGCGGTCTTGTCCGTGCGCATCCCATTGGCCACCGCCGTGAGCTCCTTGGGAGCGGTGATCCGGAAGGTGAAGTAGGCCTTGTCGGCGGGGTGGTCGTTGGACGGGAAGACCCGGCGCGCGGCGTCGGCCTGGTTCGCCATCGCCAGTCCGTCGCTTGTGCGCACCCAGCCCCCGGCGTCCGAGGAGCCGCTGGGGTCGCTGGTGTGACGGACCGTGATCCGCAGGCGGGTGTTCCGCTCCACGGCGGTCTCCGGCTCCACCACCAGGTCCTCTCCGGCCTTCGAGAACTCCGCGGGCCGGCCGTTGACCTCCACCGAGCCGACCGTGCCATGGGAGAAGTCGAGGTTGATGCGGTCCAGTCGCTCCGTCGTCAAGGCGTCGATCTTGGTGACGGCGTCCAGCGGCTTGGTGTTGCTCCCGCTGTAGGTGAGAGCGATGTCGTACGCGGTGACGTCGTAGCCGGGATTGCCGAGGTGCGGGAAGAGCGGATCGCCGATGCCGAGCGGTACGGGTGGGGGCAGGGCCGCGGCGACGAGGGTGGCCGCGGCGGTGGCCAGCAGGGCGGCACGCAGGCGCCGAGATGTGAGCAGCATGACCTACGGCTATCAGCGCACCCGGCGGGGACCGTGACGGCGCGCGTCGCGCCCACCCGAACGGGGTCAGGCGGTGGCCGCCGGATGCTGGGTGCGGCTCACGTCGTACACGCCCGGCACATCGCGCATGGCCCGCATCAGGGCGGGAAGACCTGCTGCGTCCGGGAGTTGAAGGGTGTACGTGTGCCGTACGCGCTGCTGACTCGGCGGTTCGACGGTCGCCGAGACGATTGCCGCGCCCTCGGTGGCGATGGCCTCGGTGAGGTCGGCGAGCAGCCGCGGGCGGCCGAAGGACTCGGCGACCAGGGTCACTCGGCACTCGGCCGCGTCGCCCCAGCTCACCGGGACGGGCTCCCGGTCCAGGGACTTCATCCGGGCCACGGCGGGGCACTTCTCGCGGTGGACCGTCACGGTGCCGCCGCGTACGGCGAACCCGATGACCGCGTCGGGCGGCACCGGCGTACAGCACCCCGCGAGTCGTACGGTCGCGTCCGGCAGGTCGACGACGGCGTTCGCCGCGGCGGGCCGGTCGGCGGTGACGGGCACGGGTCTGCGGGGGGCGGCCGCCTGCACCTTCGCGCCTTCCGGATGTTCCGCGAGCCAGGTGGTGATGGCGATGCGCGCGCCGGGTGTGCGGGCGTGGTCGAGCCAGTCGGGCGAGGGTCCGGAGGCGGCGTCCTGGGCGAGCAGCAGATGCACCGTGTCACCGTCGCTCAGCACCGTACTCAGCGTCGCCAGGCGGCCGTTGACGCGTGCGCCGATACAGGCGTGCGCCTCCTCGCCGTACTGCGCGTAGGCAGCGTCCACACAGCTTGCGCCGGCCGGCAGGCCGAGCATGCCGCCGTCGGCACGGAAGACGGTGATCTCGCGGTCCTGCGCCAGATCGGCACGCAGGGAGGTCCAGAAGGTGTCGGGGTCGGGGGTGGACTGCTGCCAGTCGAGGAGACGGGAGAGCCAGCCGGGCCGGGTGGGGTCGGCGCGCTCGCCGTCGGCGGGCTCGACCCCCTCGACGGGTACATACGGATTCCCGAGGGCGATCACTCCGGCCTCGGCGACCTTGTGCATCTGATGCGTACGGATGAGCACTTCGGCGACCGCGCCCTCCGGTCCGGCGACGGCGGTGTGCAGCGACTGGTACAGGTTGAACTTGGGGGCGGCGATGAAGTCCTTGAACTCGGAGATCACCGGTGTGAAGCAGGTGTGCAGCTCGCCGAGCACGCCATAGCAGTCGGCGTCCTCGCCGACCAGCACGAGCAGCCGTCCGAGGTCCGTGCCCCGCAGCTCGCCGCGCTTGAGGCTGATGCGGTGTACGGAGACGAAGTGCCGTGGCCTTATGAGGACTTCGGCGGCGATGCCCGCGTCCCGCAGCACCGATCTGAAGCTCTCCGCCATGGTGTCGAGCGCGCCTGAGGCAGAGGAATTGTCCGCGATCAGCGCCCGGGTGCGCTCGTACTCCTCCGGGTGGAGGATCGCGAAGACGAGATCTTCCAGCTCGGTCTTGAGCGCCTGGACGCCGAGCCGTTCGGCGAGCGGGATCAGCACGTCGCGGGTGACCTTGGCAATACGCGCCTGCTTCTCGGGCCGCATCACGCCGAGTGTGCGCATGTTGTGCAGCCGGTCGGCGAGTTTGATCGACATCACGCGGACGTCGTTGCCGGTGGCGACGAGCATCTTGCGGAAGGTCTCGGGCTCGGCCGCCGCGCCGTAGTCGACCTTCTCCAACTTGGTGACGCCGTCGACCAGATAACAGACTTCGGCGCCGAACTCGGTCCGCACCTGATCGAGCGTCACCTCGGTGTCCTCGACGGTGTCGTGGAGGAGGGACGCGGTCAACGTGGTGGTCTCCGCGCCCAGTTCGGCGAGGATCAGCGTGACGGCGAGCGGATGCGTGATGTACGGCTCGCCGCTCTTGCGGAACTGTCCGCGGTGCGAAGACTCAGCCAGAACATAGGCCTTGTGCAGGACGGCGAGGTCCGCGTCCGGGTGGTGGGCGCGGTGCGCATCGGCGACATGGCCGATCGCGTCGGGCAGCCGGTCGCGGGCGGCGGGCCCCAGCAGCGCGGCACGGCCCAGCCTGCGGAGGTCAATCCTGGGACGGCCGCGCCTGCGGCTGTGGGCACCAGGGTTGGTGGCCTCTGCACTCATGGGCACCTCCGGCAGCTTCGACCGGCGGTGGGTAGGGCAGGAGTGCCCTCCGGGCCGGTGCTTGATGCTACCGAGCCCACCACGTGGAGCAGTCCGGCTCTCGCTCAGCGTGAAAGGGATCACCCATTCGAGCGAAGCTCTATACGATCTCGGTTTCGGTCTGTGCAGGCCGCTCTACGCGCAGTGGCTACCGAGGCGCCGGCGAGGGTCGGCCGGAGCGATGAGCGCGGGGTCGATGTGCCCCTCGGCGACGATCACCGCGGGACCGGTCATCTCGATCTCGCCGTCGGGCCGCTCGGTGATCACCAGACGCCCGCCGGGAAGGTCCACGGTGTATGTGACGGGCACACCGGTGACCGCCGGGTCGGCGCCGTCCCTGCGGGCCGCCGCCACGGCTACGGCGCATGCGCCCGTGCCGCAGGAGCGCGTCTCGCCGGAGCCACGCTCGTGCACGCGCATGGCGACATGGCGCTCGCCCCGGTCGACGAGGAATTCGACGTTCACCCCGTCCGGATAGACGGACGACGGGCTGACGAAGGGCGCGGAGAACAGGTCGCCCGCGTGGTCCAGGTCGTCGACGAAGGCGACCGCGTGGGGGTTGCCCATGTTCACATTCAGCGCGGGCCAGCTGCGGCCGCCCACGGTGACGGTGACGCCGTCCTCGGGGAGCAGCGCGCGGCCCATCGAGACCGTGATGTCCGCCGCGGCGGAACCGCTGACGGACTCGGTCTTGGCGAGGTGCACCTTCTTGACGCCGCCGCGGGTCGCCACCGCCAGGTCGCCCGCCTCGACGAGGCCCGCACGCTCCAGGTAGCGGGCGAAGACCCGTACGCCGTTGCCGCACATCTCGGCGATCGAACCGTCGGCGTTGCGGTAGTCCATGAACCACTCGGCCTCGTCGGCCATGGCGCGCGCCTCGGGGTGCGCACCGGACCGTACGACATGCAGCAGGCCGTCGCCGCCGATGCCGGCCCGACGGTCGCAGAGCGCGGCGACGGTGGGGGCGGGCAGGTCGATGACGTTGTCCGGGTCGGGGACGATCACGAAGTCGTTCTCGGTCCCGTGGCCCTTGAGGAAGGCGATCGGCGAGGTCTGCGAGGTGCTCACGCCGTCCATCGTACGAGGAGCATCGGACACCGCGCGTACCTGCCCGCGTACCTGGTCCTGGACATCCTCGGACACGGACGCCGGGGCAGGCATCCGCGCACAGCGGCGCCCGGACCGTCAGCGGAGCCGGGCCACTCGCCAGACCGCGAGTGCGACGGGCACCACGGCCACGCCGACGTAAAGGGCGATGACCCGCCAGTCGGGGCGCTCGCCGGAACCACGCGGCGGCAGGCCCGGCCAGGTGTGGCCCACTCGGCGGGCCGCCATGACGCCCCAGCCCGCGGCGCAGCAGCTGATCAGCAGTCCCAGCATGGCGACGACCGCTCCGCCGTCCCCGGTGCCGAAGGCGAGAGGGAAGGCGAACATCAGGGAGCCGACCGCGGCGAGCATCACGATGGGGGCGAGCTGCCAGATCCGCAGCCTGCGCTGTGGACGCAGCTCGACCTCGACCTCGTCCGTGATCACCTCGTCCGGGATCACGCCGTGGTCATCTGGTCCATCGGGACTCAGACGGGACGCGCTGTCCGCTGCGTCCCGCCGTTCCTGTTCTCTGTCGCGAGAGCCGGCCTCCATCGCCACGCGCCCTCCCAACTCGGACTCCAGGTCGATCGATGCTCGATGATGGCACGCCTCAGGCGGCCGAAATGACGGGCAGTGCGTCCCGATGCAATCACGTGATCAGGCTGTGACCGCTCGTTCGACCAACGCCAGCGCCTGATGCGGAAGTTCCGACCGGTGCTCAGCAGCGCCGCTCAGCCAGTGCACGCGCGGGTCCCGCCGGAACCAGGAGTCCTGCCGGCGCGCGAAGCGCTTGGTGGCGCGGACGGTCTCTTCGCGCGCCTCCTGTTCGGTGCACTCGCCCGCGAGCGCCGTGAGCACCTGCTGGTAGCCGAGCGCGCGCGAGGCCGTACGCCCCTCGCGCAGCCCCTGCGCCTCCAGCGTGCGCACCTCGTCCACCAGGCCCGCCTCCCACATTCGGTCCACACGCAGGGCAATGCGCTCATCGAGCTCGGGGCGGGCCACGTCGACGCCGATCTGGACGGTGTCGTAGACGGCATCGTGGCCGGGGAGGTTGGCGGTGAAGGGCCTGCCGGTGATCTCGATGACTTCGAGAGCCCTCACGATGCGTCGGCCGTTGCTGGGCAGGATCGCCTGGCCGGCCTCGGGATCGGCGGCAGCGAGCCGCTCGTGCAGGGCGCCGGAGCCGTGCGCGGCGAGTTCCTCCTCCAGCCGGGCACGGATCGCGGGGTCGGTGCCGGGGAATTCGAGGGCGTCGATGGCGCCGCGTACATACAGCCCGGAGCCGCCGACCAGAACGGGCGTACGGCCTTCGGCGAGCAGACGGTCGATCTCCGCCCTGGCCAGTTTCTGGTACTCGGCAACGCTCGCCGTCTCGGTGACGTCCCAGATGTCGAGCAGCTGGTGCGGGATGCCGCCGCGCTCGTCGGTCGTCAGCTTGGCGGTGCCGATGTCCATCCCCCGGTACAGCTGCATGGAGTCGGCGTTGACGACCTCGCCGCCCAGCCGCTGGGCGAGAAAGACGCCCAGATCGGACTTTCCGGCCGCAGTGGGACCGACGACGGCGATGACCCGCGGTGCGGGAGCTGCTCTTCTCACTGCCCCAGTCTCGCAAACCCGCGGACGTGTCCCCGAACGAGCGAGGTGACGGTACAAGGACGGGTTCGTTGCCTGTTGCGAGGTTCCGAACGCCGGTTTTCCGACCGGTGCTCGCGGGCGGCGCAATGGGACGCTCCGGGCTGCGCGGAACTTCGCCCACACGAGTACGCTATGGAGCAAATATGGGTGTTTTTGCACGGTTTCTTAGGTCCAAGCCGACCGCTCAGGCATCAACCGAGGAGGCGACAGCCGGCACCCTGACGGCCGAGCCCGCGGCTGAGGGCGCTTCCGAGGCCGAGGCGTCGAAGGACGCGGCGGAGGAGGCCACCGGGGATGAGGAGGCCGCGGTCGCCGAGACCGCATCTGCCGAGGGCGTGGAGATTCCGAAGCAGCAGTCGGCCGATGAGGCGGCGGACAACGAAGCCGGCGAGGGCGCTCGCAAGTAGTCCCCACAAGGGAAGGTGGCCCATGGGCTTCAAGGACACATTGAAGGCCAAGCTCGCCCCGGCCAAGGACAAGGTCTCTGACCTCGCGCAGCAGCACGGGGACAAGATTGAGCACAGTCTGGAGAAGGCCGCCAGAACGGTCGACCAGAAGACCAAGGGCAAGTACAGCGGCAAGATCGAGTCTGGCACCGGCAAGGCCAAGGACGCCCTGGGCCGCATTGCCCACAAGGACGACGCCAAGAAGGACGACGGCACTACGCCGCCGGCTTCGCCACCGGCTTCCTGATATTCACCGGCGGACGGCCGCGGAACGACTGGTTCCGTGGCCGTCCGCCGCTGTACCGCTGTTCGGCGGCCGTGCGCCGCCGTACGCGCTTTTGGTCCGCACCGTCGTGCTGCGATCCGATCCGCGCCGTTGTGCCGCGTTCCGGTCCGCTAGGACCAGGCAGCGACGAAATAGCCGACGCCGTAGGGCGCGTCCTCGTAGAGGAGCTGCCCGGCCAGGCCCGCGCCCTCAGCCGCCCCCGCGAGCACCTGCCAGGGAGCGCGGCCCGCCGCCTTGAGTTCGTACGCCAGTGACGCATCGAGCACCTTGAGCGCCTCCAGGTCGGCCGCGCCCAGGGCACGGGCGACCCCTTCGTCGAAGTCGGCCGCCCGCTCGTCCAGATAGCCGGGGGCCTTCAGCGTGCGGCAGGCGCTGCCGTCGCCCATCACCAGCAGCGCGACCCGCTCAGCCCGGGCGCCGAGCTCGCGCCCGGCGGCCAGGCAGCGCTCACCGGCGAGCGTCTCACCGACGCCGAGGCCCTCCACCGGGGCATCCGCCCAGTGGGCGCGGGTGAGCAGCCAGGCACCGACGGCCAGCGAAGGCGGCAGCGGCCGCTCCTGGCCCTCGCCCGCTCCCAGCCGTACGTCGATGTCGACACCGAAGCCGTGGAAGGAACCGGTCGCGCCCGCGGCGTGCGGGCCGCGGCCGTGCTCGTCGGCGGCGCCGACCACGACGAGCAGATCCGGCCGGGCGGCGGCGAGCACCCCGAGGGCGTCGGCGCACGCGTTTCGCGCCGCGTCCAGTTCGGGCGCGGCACCCGCGGCGACCTCGGGAACGAGCAACGGCGGGCAGGGACACACGGCGGCGGCGACAAGCATGATCGGCAGCTTAGTGCGTGCTCACGAGGCGGCCGTTCCGCGTGCTCACTCGCCGCTCGGCCGCACGCGACGCGGGTGAACAGTAGCCGCACCCGGGCCGCTCAGCCGCCGGAATCGGTCCCGTACCGCGTCCCGTACCGCGTCCGTCAGTCGCAGCCGCATCCCGGCGCCGCGGCCACCGGCAGCGGCGCCGGTACGCCGATCTTCGGCAGCCCCAGCATCACGCCGGCCGGCTTCGCGGCCTCGGCCGCGTGCCGCTTCTCCCACGCGTCGCCCGCGCGGGTCCTCCGTACGGACATCGCGGCGCCCTCGGCGAGCAGATGGTGCGGCGCGGCGTAGGTGATCCCGACAGTCACCACATCGCCCGGGCGCACCTCCTCGTCCGGCTTGGTGCTGTGCTTGTCGTTGTGCTCATCCAATCCTCGCAAGCCCGGATTGAAGTGCACCAGTCGGTTGTCGGGGGCGCGGCCGGAGAGCCGGTGCGTGGCACCGTCCTTGCGGCCCTCGCCCTCCGCGACCATCACCTCCAGGGTCCGGCCGACCTGCTTCTTGTTCTCCTCCCAGGAGATCTCCTCCTGGAGAGCGACCAGGCGCATATAGCGGTCCTGCACGATCTCCTTCGGGATCTGCCCGTCCATGGTCGCCGCCGGGGTCCCGGGGCGCTTGGAGTACTGGAAGGTGAAGGCGTTCGCGAAGCGGGCCTCGCGCACCGTGTGCATGGTCTGCTCGAAGTCCTCCTCGGTCTCGCCGGGGAAGCCCACGATGATGTCGGTGGAGATGGCCGCGTCCGGAATCGCGGCGCGCACCTTCTCGATGATCCCCAGGAAACGCTCCTGCCGGTACGAGCGGCGCATCGCCTTCAGAACCGTGTCCGAACCGGACTGGAGCGGCATGTGCAGCTGCGGCATGACGTTCGGCGTCTCGGCCATCGCCGCGATCACGTCGTCCGTGAAGTCGCGGGGGTGCGGCGAGGTGAAGCGGACCCGCTCCAGGCCGTCGATCTTTCCGCAGGCGCGCAGCAGCTTGCTGAAGGCCTCGCGGTCTCCGATGTCGGACCCGTACGCGTTGACGTTCTGGCCGAGCAGGGTGATCTCACAGACGCCCTCGGCGACGAGTGCCTCGACCTCCGCCAGGATGTCGCCGGGCCGCCGGTCCTTCTCCTTGCCGCGCAGCGCCGGGACGATACAGAAGGTGCAGGTGTTGTTGCAGCCGACCGAGACGGAGACCCATGCGGCGTACGCGGACTCGCGGCGGGTCGGCAACGTCGAGGGGAAGGCCTCCAGCGACTCCGCGATCTCGACCTGCGCCTCTTCCAGGACCCGGGCGCGCTCCAGCAGCACCGGGAGCTTGCCGATGTTGTGCGTACCGAAGACGACGTCGACCCAGGGCGCCTTGGTGACGATGGTGTCGCGGTCCTTCTGGGCCAGGCAGCCGCCGACGGCGATCTGCATCCCGGGCCGCTTGGACTTCATCGGCGCGAGCCGGCCGAGGTTGCCGTACAGCTTGTTGTCGGCGTTCTCCCGCACCGCGCAGGTGTTGAAGACGACGACGTCGGCGTCACCGTCGGCGCCCTCGGGGGCGCGGACATAGCCTGCGTCCTCCAGCAGGCCCGACAGCCGCTCGGAGTCGTGGACGTTCATCTGACACCCGTAGGTGCGCACCTCATATGTTCGATTGACGTCCACGGCCTGGCTCCGGTCACTGCTGCTCATGCAATAAGGGTAGGCGGTACCTGAAGTACCTCCTGGCCCTGGCGCCCGCCGGCAGGATCCGGCTCCCGGCGCGGGATATCCGGATGGCCTCCGGCGCCTTGCCGCGGCGGGACGGCGACGTGGCGTAGATCATCCCCCGCGATTTCACGGAACGTCCGCGGCGACTGCGATGCGTGTGGGATCGTACGGCCGGTTGTTACTCGCTGGTACTCGCGAGTCCCAACCCTTGACGCGTACCCCCCACCACACGCCCCGAGGATTCCTACGTGCGTAAGCCCCCGGTCAGACATGTCCTCTTAGTGACTCTGGCTTCCATCTCTCTGCTCGCCACCGGCTGTTCGGCCGGTGGCGAAGCTCCGTCCCCCGCGGCCGCCGGCGCCGAAGTTCGTCCTACCACCGTCGCGACCGCGGACCCCAGCCCCTCACAGCAGCTCGCCGTGGCGGGAGTGCCCGAAGGAAAGCCCACTGCCCTGGCCCGCGCGGGCAGTGGCGGAAAGGCGGAGCAGTCACCGCTGAAGGTGGCCTCCTACGACCGCACCAGTCGACGGGCCGTCATATCCACTGCGGAAAAGGCGCCTTCGGCGACCGCACCCGCCGAGAACCTCCCGCCGTCGGTGACATCATCGCCAGCGGGCCCGCGCCCGGGGCTCCCGACGGGCTGCTCGCCAAGGTCACCGACGTGGCGGGAGAGACCAAGAAGGGCACCGAGGTCCGCACCGAGCCGGCCACGCTGGGCGCCCTGCTCGGTGACGACAAGGCCCAGGGCACAGTCCCGGTCGACCCGGCGACCGTGGACGTGGAGCCCCTGGTCCAGGGAGTGAAGGTCTCCTGGGCGAAGACCGGGAACGTCCATTTCGGCCCCCAGGGCGCGAAAGTGCCGCTCGGAAGCCTGCGGATCGATCTGGGAGCGTCGGTTCCGCTCCCGGTCACCGAGGGCGTGCCCGTGTCGGGGGCGGCGTCGGTCGCGGGCTATGTGCAGCTCGCGCCCGAGGTCGAGTTCTCCTACGACGGGTCTTCCGTCATCGCCCCCGACGCCGCCTTCCTCGGACTGAGCGGTGACTGGACCTCGGGGTGGGAGCTGAAGGGCAAGGCCGTCGCGGGCGGCAAGCCGGTGCGTATCCCGTTCGCCAAGCTGCATGCCGATCCCGTGATCCAGGTCGGGCCGGTGCCGGTTGTCGTGAACCTCGACCTCACGGCGTACGTCCAGGTGGCCGCGGACGGAGCCGTCACCGTCGACGTCCGGCAGGACCTCAAGGGCGACTTCCGGATCGGCGGCAGCTATTCGAAGGCGGGCGGCTGGAAGCCGGTCAGCACCTCCGACATGACCAGCACTCCGGTACGGGCGAAGGTGACCGCAGCCGGCAAGGTGAAGGCCGCGATGGGCGCCGAGGCCACGGTCGGGCTGTACGGCGTGGCCGGTGTCACTGCCGACCTCGCCCCGTACGTACGCGGTGAAGCCTCCGCCGCTGCCACGCCCGGCTCCCTCGTGGGGTCCTGGAAGATCTACGGCGGGATTGATCTGACGGGATGGCTGCAGCTGCAGCTGTCCATCTTCGGAACGCCCGTCTTCCAGCACCGCATCCCCCTGGGCTCCCTCAACAAGGAATGGCCGCTGGCGCACGGGGAGGGTGCCGTCGCCTGACGTCGGAAACGCAACCGAGAGCCCCTGCGGGAGGAATCCCGCAGGGGCTCTCCGCTTGTCGGGATCGCCGCGCTCCCCCTGGGTCACGCCTCCGGCTTCGCGTCGATTTCGGCGATCAGGGCCGCGATGCGGGTCTTGATCTCGTCGCGGATCGGCCGGACGGACTCGACGCCCTTGCCCGCCGGGTCTTCCAGGGCCCAGTCGACGTACTTCTTGCCGGGGAAGATCGGGCACGCGTCGCCGCAGCCCATGGTGATGACGTAGTCGGATGCCTGGACAGCCTCGGTGGTCAGAACCTTCGGCGCCTGGCCGGAGATGTCGATGCCGACCTCCTTCATCGCCTCGACCGCGGCCGAGTTGACCTGGTCGGCGGGCAGGGAGCCGGCGGAGCGCACCTCGACGCGGTCGCCCGCGAGATGGGCGAGGAATCCGGCGGCCATCTGCGAGCGCCCGGCGTTGTGGACGCAGACGAAGAGGACCGAGGCGAGCGGGGTGGAGGACATCGGTTCTTCCTTCGTGAAGCGGGTCGGTGAAGCGGGTCAGGCTCAACGGTCCTGGGATTTCAACAGCCCTGCGATTTCAACGGCCCTGCTATTCAGCCCGGACTGGTATCAGCTCCGGATGATGTGACAGTATCAGCCCATGATGACGTCAGTCGACACTGACCTGATCCGGGTGCTGGCCGACCCTCTCAGGCTCCGGATCGTGACCCTGCTCGCCCACGAGACGCTCTGCACCACGCATCTGGTCGAGGAGACGGGCGCCAAGCAGACCAACCTCTCCAACCACCTGAAGGTGCTGCGCGAGGCTGGGGTCGTGGAGACCGAGCCGTGCGGACGGTTCACGTACTACCGGCTGAGGCCCGAGGTCATCGGGGCGCTCGCCGGTCAGTTCTCCGACCTGGCCGAGACCGCGCGCAACACCGCCGAAGCGAACCTCAAGCGCTCCTGCCCCTGATCACGTTGTCCTGCTGCTCCGAACGAAGGAGTCCCGTTGAGCGCCGCGTCGCCCGCCGGTACCGAGACCACGTCGGAGTCAGCCAGATCCGCAGAGCCCGCGCCCGCGCCGGACGCCACCTCCCCGTACCCCGTTGATCGCCCGCGGCGCGGCCGAGCTGGTCGGCACCGCCGCACTGGTCGCCGTGGTGGTCGGGTCCGGCATCCAAGCCACCGAGCTGACCCGGGATGTCGGCCTCCAGCTCCTCGCCAACTCCCTCGCCACGGTCTTCGGACTCGGCGTCCTGATCGCGCTGCTTTGCCCGGTCTCCGGCGCGCACTTCAACCCCGCGGTCACCCTCGCAGAGTGGTGGACCGCCCGCCGTGGCGGCGCCGGCGTCACCGCGCGGGAGACGGTCGTGTACGTCCCCGCCCAGATCGTGGGGGCGATCGCCGGCGCCGTACTGGCCGACGCGATGTTCGGCGAGCCTCTGGTGAAGTGGTCCACTCATGACCGCTCGGCCGGGAACCTGCTCCTGGGCGAAGTCGTGGCCACGGCGGGCCTGATCCTGCTGATCTTCGGCCTGGCCCGCACCGACCGCCTGCGCTTCGCACCGGTCGCCGTCGCCTCCTACATCGGCGCCGCCTACTGGTTCACGTCGTCCACCTCGTTCGCCAACCCGGCGGTGACGATCGGCCGCGCGTTCACCGACACGTTCGCCGGCATAGCGCCCGGCTCGGTCCCGGGCTTCATCGGCGCCCAGCTTGCCGGTGCCGTGGCCGGACTGGCACTGGTGGCGCTCATCTTCATGCAGGGGCGGGCCGGCTCGCGGCAGGGCTGCTGACCGCCGGATGAGGGCCCTGGCCATTACGGGGAGTGAGCTGGCAGGATCGCCGCTATGTTCCCGGCCCTTTTCCGCATCAGCCGCCGCCGCGCCCTCCAGGGCTCCGCGGTCGCGCTCACGGTGCTCGGGCTGCTGCTGTGGTGGCTGCTGCCGTTCGGAGAGCCGACGCCGCACGGGGATCTGACCTTCAGCACCGGGTCGCAGAACGGCGTCTACCAGCGGTACGGCGTCCTGCTGAAGGACGCACTCGCCCGTGACATGCCGGACGTGACGATAGATCTGCAAACCAGTGAGGGCTCGCAGCAGAATCTCGCGCGGGTGGCCACGGGCAAGGCCGACTTCACCATCGCCACGGCCGACGCGGTCGCCAAGTACAAGCGGGACAACAAGCCCGGCGCCACGCATCTGCGCGGCTGTGCCCGGCTGTATGACGACTATGTGCACCTGATCGTCCCCCGCGGCTCGCCGGTGCTTTCGGTCCGCGATCTGCGCCACAAGCGGGTGGGCATCGGACAGGAGGGATCCGGCGTACGGCTGATCGCCGAGCGGCTGCTGAAGGCCGCGGGGATCGACCCGAAGCGGGACATCACCCCGCTCCCGGCCGGTATCGACACCGTGCCGGGGCGGCTGGAGGCGGGCGATCTCGACGCGTTCTTCTGGTCGGGCGGACTGCCCACGGCCGCCGTGGAGGAGCTTTCGGAGCGCTTCCAGATCCGGTTGGTGCCGCTTGAGGCCGATCTCGTCGAGAAGCTGCACGCCGCCGGCCCGGCGACCAGCTACTACCGCTCGGCCGTGATGCCCGCCGACGCTTATCTGGAGGCGCAGAACGGAGTGACCGTGCCGACCGTGGCCGTGGCGAATCTTCTGGTCACCACCGATCGGACGGATCCGGAGATGACCGAGGGCTTCACCCGTACGGTGATCAGGAGCCGCGACCGGATCGGCAATACCGTGCACCCGGCCCAGCTGGTCGACGGGCGTACCGCTCTCTACACGGATCCGCTGCCGCTGCACGAAGGCGCGACGCGCTACTACCGCTCGGTCAAGCCGTAGGCGACATCCGCCCAGTCAGTCCGCAGCGACGTACCGCTCGCTCATGCTCAGGCCGTAGGCGACATCCGCCCAGTCTGCAGCGACGTACCGCTTGCTCAGGCCGTGGGCGACGTACGTGGGACCGTCACCGTCACCTTCAGGCCGCGCGGGTCGTGATGCTCATACGCGATCGTGCCGCCCCCCGCCGCCAGCAGGGCTCGCGAGATGGACAGCCCGAGGCCCGAGCCCTTGACGTTCTGGTGGCGCCCGCTGCGCCAGAAGCGGTCGCCGATGCGGGCCAGCTCCTCGTCGGTCAGGCCGGGCCCGCGGTCGGTGATCACGATGGTGGACGTATCGCCGTTGGAAGCGACCGAGACGGTGACCTCCTCGCCCTGCGGAGTGAACTTGAGGGCGTTGTCGATCACCGCGTCGAGGGCGCTGGAGAGCGCGACCGGGTCGGCCCAGGCGGTGACCGCGGCGCCGTTCTCGGTCAACCGGACGCCTTTTTCGTCGGCGAGGGGACGCCAGGCGGCGACCCGCTCGGCGGCCAGCTCGCCGATGTCGGTCAGGTGGAGAGCGGCGGAGGCGTGCTCGGCCAGCGCCAGGTCCAGCAGGTCGTCGAGCACCCGGGCGAGGCGCTTGCCCTCGGTGCGGACCGAGGCGATCTCCTCGTTCCCGTCGGGCAGTTCGAGTGCGAGGAGTTCGATACGGAGCAGCAGCGCGGCCAGTGGGTTGCGCAGCTGGTGGGAGGCGTCGGCGACGAACGCCCGCTGCTGTTCCAGGCTTTCTTCGACGTTGTCGGCCATCTCGTTGAACGAGCGGGCCAGGCGTCTGAGTTCCGGCGGGCCGCCGGCCGCCGCGACGCGTGAGTTCATCTGCCCGGTCGCGATGTCGTGCGTGACCGCGTCCAGGATCCGTACAGGCCGCAGCACCCAGCCCGTGAGGCGGATGGCGGCGCCGACGGCGAGCAGCATCGCCGCGCTCTCACCGGCCGCGATCAGCAGCCAGCCCCGCAGTACGCGCGAGCGCAGCTGGCCCGTGGGCGAGTCGGTGAACACGACGGCGACAACGTCCCCGTCCCGTACCACCGGCGAGGCGACGACCAGCCGGGCGCCCTGCTGCCACGGCCAGACCTGTGGCGGGTCCTGGCTGCGCCGCCCCGACAGCGCCTCTTCGAATGCCTCGCGCCCCACTCCCTCTTCGGTCACGAACCAACTGTTCTCGGGGGCGCGCGCCATGGCATCGCCGTCGCGGTAGTAGACGCCCGCCCTGATGCCGTACGTGGCGTAGTAGCGGTTGAGCTGCTCCTGGAGCGTGGGAAGTCTCTCGTCCAGTCGCGAGCTTTCCGTAGCAAATTGGGCAAGTGCCGCAAAGCGGACAGTGTCATCTATCCGGTCGACGACGACCCGCTGCTGCTGTGCGGCAGCCAGGCTCACGGCGAGCGGAAAGCCGAGCGCGAGCAGCACGCCCGCCATGAGGACGATGAGCAGCGGAAGAAGTCGGGTACGCACCGGGGTGTACGGGTCCTACGCGCCCGCGGGGGCGACGAGCCGGTAGCCGACGCCGCGCACGGTCTCGATCAGGGTGGGCATCCTGAGCTTGGAACGCAGGGACGCCACATGAACCTCGAGCGTGCGGCCGGTCCCTTCCCAACTGGTGCGCCACACCTCACTGATGATCTGCTCCCGGCGGAACACCACACCCGGCCGCTGCGCGAGCAGCGCCAACAGGTCGAACTCCTTGCGGGTCAGCTGCACCGTCGCGCCGTCGACGCTGACGCGCCGGGTGGACAGTTCCACGGTGACCGGGCCGAGCCGCAGCGCATTTTCGGCGGCGCTCGCGCCGGCCTCGTCGCCGCTCGCGGTGCGCCGGCTGACAGCGTGGATGCGGGCCAGCAGCTCCCCGGTGTCGTACGGCTTGACGACATAGTCGTCGGCGCCGAGGTTGAGCCCGTGTATGCGGGAGCGAACGTCGGCCCGCGCGGTCACCATGATCACAGGCGTCGCGGTGAGCTTCCGTATCTTGCCGCACACCTGGTAGCCGTCCTGGTCCGGCAGCCCCAGATCCAGCAGTACGACCCCGAACGCCGGCTTGGCGGGATGCGAGGCGGGCAGCACGGCGTGCAGCGCCTCCTCGCCGTTGCGGGCGTGCACCACCTCGAAGCCGTGCTTCGCGAGCACCGCGGACAGGGCGGCTGCCACATGGTCGTCGTCCTCGACGAGCAGCAGTCTCATGGCCCCCCTCCGGTCGTGCGGTCGTCATGTGCAGTATCCCGGCCGTCTGCACTGTCTCGGGTCGTGTGCAGTATGGCGGCCGTGTGCAGTATCGGGGCATGGTTGCCCGATGTACCAGGGCAACAAGACCTATGCCCGCAGGGACAGTCAAGGGGCTTCCCGTTACATGCCCGTTTCCGTTACCCACCCGGTACGCCGATCACCTCCCCGTTCACACATAGTGTCCGGTTGCAGCCGGATCGTTATGCTCAATTTCCGCTCAGATGTAATGACACTGGTCGCACCGCGTCATTAACGTCCTCCCAACCGAGGAGGACGGAGCAAGAAGCCGATGAGCGGAGTTTCAGTGACCAAGGGCGCCGAGGACGCCGTACCCACCGCGGGCGACCTGGTCGTGCTGAGCAACGTCAACAAGCACTTCGGCGCGCTGCATGTGCTCCAGGACATCGACCTGACCATCGCCCGCGGCGAGGTCGTAGTCGTGATCGGGCCCTCCGGGTCCGGCAAGTCCACGCTGTGCCGCACCATCAACCGCCTGGAGACGATCGATTCCGGAGCCATCTCGATCGACGGGAAGCCGCTGCCCCAGGAGGGCAAGGAGCTCGCCCGGCTGCGCGCCGACGTCGGCATGGTCTTCCAGTCGTTCAATCTCTTCGCGCACAAGACGGTGCTCGAGAACGTGATGCTGGGCCAGCTCAAAGTCCGCAAGGCGGAGAAGAAGAAGGCCGAGGAGAAGGCTCGCGCCCTGCTCGACCGGGTGGGCGTCGGATCGCAGGCCGACAAGTACCCGGCTCAGCTCTCCGGCGGTCAGCAGCAACGCGTCGCGATCGCACGGGCGTTGGCCATGGACCCCAAGGTCATGCTCTTCGACGAGCCCACGTCCGCGCTCGACCCCGAGATGATCAACGAGGTGCTCGAGGTCATGCAGCAGCTGGCCCAGGACGGGATGACGATGGTCGTCGTCACCCACGAGATGGGCTTCGCGCGGT
Source organism: Streptomyces sp. CA-135486 (assembly GCF_050936555.1). Lineage (NCBI taxonomy): Bacteria > Bacillati > Actinomycetota > Actinomycetes > Kitasatosporales > Streptomycetaceae > Streptomyces > Streptomyces sp. CA-135486. The sequence continues at coordinate 2,012,847 of NZ_JBNJMM010000002.1, read as the reverse complement.
CCGCCGCCAACCGGGTCGTGTTCATGGCCGACGGCAAGATCGTCGAAGAGGCCACGCCCGACGAGTTCTTCAGCAACCCGCGCAGCGACCGGGCCAAGGACTTCCTGTCGAAGATCCTGCACCACTGAGTCCCAGACCAGCTGATCACTTACATCGCGTCAACTCTAGGGAAGTCACCATGAAGCTTCGCAAGGTCACCGCCGCTTCGGCCGCTGTGCTCGCGCTCGCCCTGGCCGCCACGGCCTGTGGCTCCAACGACAAGGACAGCGACTCGGCCGGCGGGGGCGGGGGCGGCAAGAAGATCACGATCGGCATCAAGATCGACCAGCCGGGCATCGGCCTGAAGACGCCCGACGGCAAGTACACCGGCTTCGACGTCGACGTCGCCACGTACATCGCCAAGGAGCTCGGCTACGACGCCAAGGACATCACCTTCAAGGAGACGAAGAGCGCCGACCGCGAGACGGCGATCGAGCGCGGTGACGTCAAGTTCATCGCCGCCTCCTACTCGATCAACGACAAGCGCCTGGCAAAGGTCGACTTCGCGGGCCCGTACCTGCTGGCACACCAGGACATCCTGGTCCGCGCCGACGACAACGACTTCAAGTCCCCCGCGGACCTGAACAACAAGAAGCTGTGCTCGGTCACCGGCTCGACCTCCGCGACGAACGTCAAGGAGAAGCTCGCGCCGAAGGCCCAGCTGCAGGAGTACGGCGGCTACTCCGAGTGCCTCACCGGCCTGGAGAACAAGGTCATCGACGCACTGACCACCGACGACTCGATCCTCGCCGGCTTCGCCGCGCAGGAGCAGTTCAAGGGCAAGTTCAAGCTGGCCGGCTTCAAGATGAGCAACGAGAACTACGGCATCGGCCTCAAGAAGGGCGACGCCGATCTCAAGAAGAAGATCGACGCAGCCCTGACCAAGATGGTCTCCGACGGCTCCTGGGAGAAGTTCGTGAAGGCCAACTTCGGCCCGGCGAACTACAAGAACGAGCCCGCGCCGAAGATCGGCAACATCGTCAAGTAGTGCAGCAGGGCTGACGAGGCGCGCCGCCATGCGGGCGGCGCGCCGGCCCTTTCCACACGCCACACGCGGAAGCGCGGGAGATCGTGTTCGACTTTTCTCAAGATTACGACCTACTGGGGGCCTTCTGGGTGACGGTGCAACTCGCCGTCTACTCCGCCCTCGGTTCCCTGATATGGGGAACGCTGTTGGCCGGAATGCGGGTCAGCCCGGTCCCCCTGATGCGCGGTTTCGGTACCACCTACGTGAACGTGGTCCGGAACATCCCCCTGACCGTCATCATCCTCTTCACCTCGCTGGGCCTGTTCCAGACGCTGAGCGTCACCCTCGGCGCGGAGGACTTCAAGACGATCAACTTCAGGCTGGCGGTGCTCGGCCTGATCGCGTACACCTCGGCCTTCGTGTGCGAGGCGCTGCGCTCCGGCATCAACACGGTGCCCGTCGGCCAGGCGGAGGCGGCGCGCGCCCTGGGTCTGAGCTTCACCCAGGTGCTGCGGCTGATCATCCTCCCGCAGGCCTTCCGCTCGGTTGTCAATCCGCTGGCCAATGTGCTCATCGCGCTGACCAAGAACACCACGGTGGCCGCCGCGATCGGTGTTCTCGAGGCCGCGAACCTGATGAAGACCATGATCGAGGCCGAGGCCCAACTCATGCTGATCGCCGCCGTCTTCGCGTTCGGATTCATCTGCCTCACCCTCCCGACCGGGCTGATCCTCGGCTGGGTGAGCAAGAAGGTGGCGGTGAAGCGATGACATCCGTTCTCTATGACGCCCAGGGAACGCGCGCCAAACAGCGCAACGTCCTGTACACGGTGCTGTTCCTGCTCGCTCTCGCGGGCGTGCTGTGGTGGGTCTACGACAGCCTCAACTCCAAGCACCAGCTCGACTGGGTCAAGTGGAAGCCGTTCTTCACCGACTCCCAGCCCTGGGAGACATACATCTGGCCGGGGCTTGAGAACACGCTCATCGCCGCGGGCCTCGCCCTGGTGATCGCACTGCCCCTCGGAGCACTGTTCGGCATCGGCCGGCTCTCCGATCACCTGTGGGTGCGCATGCCGTCCGGCATCGTCGTGGAGTTCTTCCGCGCCATCCCGGTACTGGTCCTGATGATCTTCGCGAACGCGGCGTACTCCAAGTTCGAGGGCATCAGTGCCGACCAGCGGCCCCTGTACGCCGTGGTCACCGGTCTCGTTCTCTACAACGCCTCGGTGCTCGCCGAGATCGTACGGGCCGGAATCCTGTCCCTTCCCCAGGGCCAGACCGACGCGGCCAAGGCGATCGGTATGCGCAAGGGCCAGACGATGCGGTACGTGCTGCTGCCGCAGTCGGTGACCGCCATGCTGCCCGCCATCGTCAGTCAGATCGTGGTCATCGTGAAGGACACCGCCCTCGGCGGCGCGGTGCTGACCTACTCCGAACTGCTGGCATCGGCTCGTCCGATGAGCGCCAACTACGGCGCGAACACCATCGCGTGTTTCACCGTCATCGCCCTGATCTACATCGCGGTGAACTTCACGCTGACCTCGTTCGCGAGCTGGCTGGAGGGCAGGCTGCGACGCGCCAAGAAGAGCACGGGCGCGGTACTGGGCGCCACAACCGTTGAGGACGCGGCCCCGATCTCGGTGGGCGGTGACTTCAAGTCGGGCGCCGGAGGCGCCGGCGTGTGACCGTAAGGTTCCCGGGCTAACGGAGGCAGCGGCGCGCGGCGCCGCTGCCTCCGTCGCTTGACGGGGGCACCCGCAGTGGGTTGCATACGTTCTGTGATCGCGCACCGGGCTCCGACCGAATCTTTCCGTACGACCCTTCGGGGCCGAGGAGTCACGCCGTGGACCCGGTGATCATCGTCGGCGCGGGCCCCGTCGGGCTCTCGCTCTCGCTCGCCCTCGCCCAGCAGGGCGTCCCCTCCGTCGTGCTCGACGAGGGCGCCGGCAAGGACGAGCTGCGTCCCGCCCGCACGGTCGTCCTGCGCCCCGACGTCACCTCGATGGTGGAGCGGCTCGGCTGCACCACTGTCCGTGACGAAGGAGCCCGCTGGGTCGGCTGGCGCTCGATGCGACGGCGGCAGGACGTACGGCAGCTCTCGTTCGGCGACGAGGGCGCGCCCGCGCCGCTGCACATCCCCCAGCACTCCCTCGCACGTGGCCTGCGGGACGCGGTCGCCGCGCAGCCACTGATCCGACTTGTCACCGACAGCCGCATGGACTCACTGGAGCAGGACGAACGCGGGATCAGCGTGCACACCCGCGGGCCCGGGGCGACCTGGTGGCGCGGCAGTCACCTGGTCGGATGCGACGGGGCCAGGTCGACGGTCCGCAAGCTCCTCGGCATCCGCTTTCCGGGCCGCACCGCGGTGGAGCGGCATGCCGTCGCCGCCCTGCGCGCCGAACTTCCCTGGCCGGACGAGGCATTGCTGCACCGCCAGCCGCCGTGGCGCACGGGCGATGCCGAGGTCACGGCCCGGCCGCTGCAGGACGGCGTCTGGCGGCTGGACTGGCTGCTGCCGCCGCGCGGGGAACTGGTCACCCCCGACGCCCTGGTGGCGCGTGTACGGGACACGCTCGCCGGCTGGTGCGGCCAGACACCTCCGTACGAGCTCATCGACACCGGCGTCTACACGCTGCATCACAGGCTCGCACGGCGCTGGCGGGTGGACCGGGCCTTCCTCGCGGGCGACGCCGCGCATCTGCTGGGGGCGCTCGGCACGCAGGGGCTCGACGAAGGGCTGCGGGACGCGGACAACCTGGCGTGGAAGCTGGCGCACGCCTGGCACCACGGCCCGTCCGAGCCGTTGCTCGACAGCTACCAGGCGGAGCGGCGGGCCGCAGTCGCCGCCCGGCTGCGCGCGGCGGACCAGTCGCTGCCGATACTGCGCGGCGGCAGCGCGCTGCGTACGTACCTCCCGGGTGCCGCGCGCGGGCACGACGCCCTGCTCACCGACGGCCATCTGGGGCACGGCCCGCTGGGCGCGCCCCCCGTTTACACGCACTCCCCGCTCGCACCCGGATACGCCCCTTCGCAGACATTCGTCGGTACGGAGGCGGGCGCACCGGTCGCGGATGTACGGGTCACCACACCGGACGGGACGAGCGCACGGCTGCGGGACCGGCTCGGGCAGGGGCAGCTGCTCGTGGTCCTGGTCGCTCCGGGCACGGGAGTGTGGGACCGGCGGCACTGGGTGAGCGCGGGCGTGATGCCGCGGCTGGCGGCGGCGGTCACCGCGCTGCCGGTGCGGGCTGAGCTGCTGGTCACGGAGAGCTACCCCGGTGCTTCGGCGCACACCGTGCTGCTGGTGCGGCCGGACGGTCATCTCGTGGCCTCGTTCGCGGGGGTGCGGCCTGCGGAGTTGTACTCGGCGGCGGACGCGGCGCGCGGTGGGACCCCGTCAGCGGAACGCAGTGACCGTACAGCGGACATCAATTGACCCTCGAGGGCCCGCATGATGTACTCCGGAGCGTGACCGACACCGATGTGCGCCTGTGGCGGAGGGTCCATATGGACCTCGTCCGCTATGCGGGCTGCGTGTGTCGTCCGTCCTGCTGAATTCGCCTCCCCTCGCGCTGTGGCCTGCCCGGCCTGCGCGCCCTTCAGCGAACTTCCAGGACGGTATCCGTGTCCCACCCTGTTTCCGCCTCCGTACGTACGGAGGCTGCGGCGCCGACCGCCGCCGAACTGCTCGACTTCGTGCGGCGCTCTGCCGCCGACGCCGAACTCATCGCATCGCTCCCGCTCGATCCCGAGGGCCGTACGTGGGTACGGCTCGAAGGCCCTGGCGGCAGTGAGGCCTGGCTGATCGGCTGGCCGCCGGGCACGGGCACCGGCTGGCACGACCACGCCGAATCGCACGGCGCGTTCGCCACGGCCACGGGCGAGCTGAAGGAGAACTCCCTCACCGTGCGGCTGCCCGCGAGCGGCTGGAAGACCCTGGAGCTGAACGAAGGGGTCGACCGCGAGCGGCAGTTGGGGGTGGGCAAGAGCCGGTCCTTCGGGAAGCACCATGTGCACGAGGTGCTCAACGAATCGACAACCGAACATGCGGTCTCGGTCCATGCGTACTATCCGCCGCTGCCGCTGCTCCGGCGCTTCAGCCGGTCCGGCGCGGTGCTCCGTCTTGAGCAGGTCGAACGTCCGGAGGACTGGCAGTGAGCGGGCATCTCGGCATAGACGAGCTTCTCGAGCGGGTACGCGAGGACCTGGACCGGGTCGACCCGAAGGAGGCCTTCGACGCGGCCGCGGAGGGCGCGCTGCTGGTGGACATCCGCTATGCCGCGCTGCGCGAGCGGGACGGGTTGATCCCGGGCGCGCTGGTCGTGGAGCGCAACGAACTCGAATGGCGGCTGGACCCTCAGGGCAGCCACCGCGCCCGGGAGGCGGTCAGCCACGACCTGCGGGTCGTGGTCATTTGCAACGAGGGCTACGCCTCGTCGCTGGCGGCGGTGTCCCTGCGCCAGCTGGGCCTCCACCGCGCGACGGACCTGGTGGGAGGCTTCCAGGCCTGGAAGTCAGCGGGACTGCCGGTCGAACGCTGACGGGGGGCGAGCGTGGTGCGGGTCGCGGAGCGCCGGCGCCCACAGGAGCCGCAGCGTCCCCTGGCGCCGGAGCCTGCGGCGGGCATGGCCGCCCGCCCGGCTGCGCGCAGCAGCAGCAGCAGTGGACTCGACCTCTGCCGGAGCAGGCAGTCGGCGCGCACGAGCCGGGCGCACGGCGACCGCGAGCCGGAGCTCGCACGCCCGGGCCCCGGTGAGCACCGGCCGCCCCGGCGCCCGGCTGAGCGCGCCAGCGGTGCCCACGGCGGACGTGAGACTGCGCGACAGAGCCCGCGCAGTGCGCGCACGGCGGGTCTCGTCGTCCCGGTGCGCCGGGGTGCGTCGGCGAGACCGGTGTCGTGAGTGCCGAGCCAGGCCGAGGCGCACGTTCAGCCGCGTCTCACGTCGGCCCGTCTCGTGTCGGCCCGGGCGCGGTCTAGAAGCCCCCGTCCCCCGGCAAGTCCCCCACGTCCTCGCCCTCTTCCTCGAGCGCCCGGCGGACCACCCTCAGCGCCATGCCCTCCGGGTAGCCCTTGCGGGCGAGCATGCCCGCAAGGCGGCGCAGTCGGCGGTCGCGGTCCAGGCCCCGGGTCGAGCGGAGTTTGCGCGCGACCAGTTCGCGCGCGGTCTCCTCCTCCTGGTCGGAGTCGAGCTGACCTACCGCCTCGTCGATCAGGGCCGAGTCCACCCCCTTGGTGCGCAGCTCCCGCGCCAGAGCGCGCCGGGCCAAGCCCCGGCCGTGGTGCCGGGACTCCACCCACGCGTCCGCGAAAGCCGCGTCGTTGATCAGTCCCACGTCCTCGAAGCGGGAGAGGACCCCCTCGGCCACTTCCGCGGGGATCTCCCGCTTGTGCAGCGCATCCGCCAACTGCTTGCGAGTGCGCGGAGTCCCGGTGAGCAGGCGCAGACAGATCGCCCGCGCCCGCTCCGCCGGATCCTGGGGCGACAGCTCCTTCTCGGCCCTCGACGAGTCGGCGCTGTCGCCCGGCCATTCGGTTCGCCGGGCCACGGGCTACCCCTTGGCCGCCGCCGTCTTGGCCGACTTGGCCTTGGAGGCGGGCGCGGGCACCGACTTCGCCGCGTCCCCCGCCGGGGCGGCGGCACCGGGACCGGCGGCGTCCGCGCCGGGCTCGGCGGTCGGGGCCTCCGGCTTGACGCCGACGCCCAGCTTCTCCTTGATCTTCTTCTCGATCTCATTCGCGAGATCGGGGTTGTCCTTCAGGAAGTTGCGGGCGTTCTCCTTGCCCTGGCCCAGCTGGTCGCCCTCGTACGTGTACCAGGCGCCCGCCTTCCGGACGAAGCCGTGCTCCACGCCCATGTCGATCAGGCCACCCTCGCGGCTGATGCCCTGGCCGTAGAGGATGTCGAACTCGGCCTGCTTGAAGGGCGGCGCGACCTTGTTCTTGACGACCTTGACGCGGGTGCGGTTGCCGACCGCGTCGGTGCCGTCCTTGAGGGTCTCGATACGGCGGATGTCGAGCCGCACCGAGGCGTAGAACTTCAGCGCGCGACCACCGGTCGTGGTCTCCGGCGAGCCGAACATCACACCGATCTTCTCGCGCAGCTGGTTGATGAAGATCGCCGTGGTCTTCGACTGGTTCAGCGCACTGGTGATCTTCCGGAGCGCCTGGCTCATCAGCCGTGCCTGCAGACCGACGTGCGAGTCGCCCATCTCGCCCTCGATCTCCGCACGCGGCACCAGCGCTGCCACGGAGTCGATGACAATCAGGTCGAGCGCACCGGAGCGCACGAGCATGTCGACGATCTCAAGCGCCTGCTCGCCGTTGTCCGGCTGGGACAGGATCAGGTTGTCGATGTCGACGCCCAGCTTCTTCGCGTACTCGGGGTCGAGCGCGTGCTCCGCGTCCACGAAGGCCACCGCGCCGCCCGCCTTCTGGGCGTTGGCCACGGCGTGCAGGGTCAGGGTCGTCTTACCGGATGACTCCGGGCCGTACACCTCCACCACACGGCCGCGCGGCAGGCCACCGACGCCGAGCGCGACGTCGAGTGCGGTCGACCCGGTGGGGATGACCTCGATGGGCTCGTTCGGCCGCTCGCCCAGTCGCATCACCGCGCCCTTGCCGAATTGCCGTTCAATCTGTGCGAGCGCGGCGTCGAGCGCCTTCTCGCGGTCGGTTCCTGCCATGGGTTCCACCCGATTTGCTTGAGTCGATCGCTTCACGTCAAAGACGCTAACCCCTGCCACTGACAATGGGCCCCGACGTCCGTCCAGCCTGTGGATAACTCCCGGAAACCGAGACGGAAGACCGAGGCGGAACCGAGGGCCGGAATCCCATGAGAATGGATGTTCGATTTTGGTGTCAAGCGGCACCACACGGCCGCCTCAGACGCCTCGGACCGTGGAACGTCCGCCCGCCCTTACTGCCATGGTCCTCCCCTCCCGCCCCTCAGGCGGCCGCCCCGGAGGCACAGGCACGCATCGCGCGCCTCAGGGCCGGTCGCCGGTCTCCGGCCCGGCGCCCCCGCTCTTGTCGGTGTCGGCCGCCTCGGCGTCCCTGTGGGCGTCGCGGTCCTTGCGCACCAGCCCGCGCAGCAGGGCCAGCGCCCGGCCGCCGCCTCGTCGCCGGTGGCCGTGGACCCGCGGGTCGTCGGTCACCGCGTACCGCTTCACATACGCGCCGAGGAACGCCTGGAGGGTGGCCACCGCCGGGATCGCGATCAGCGCGCCGACCGCTCCCAGCAGCGCCGTACCCGCGACGACCGAGCCGAAGGCCACCGCAGGATGGATGTCGACCGTCTTGGAGGTGAGCTTGGGCTGCAGCACATAGTTCTCGAACTGCTGGTAGATCACTACGAATCCGAGTACCCACAGCGCGTACCAGGGGTTGACGGTGAAGGCGATCAGCATCGGCAGCGCGCCCGCCAGATAGGTGCCGATCGTCGGGATGAACTGCGAGACCAGCCCCACCCAGACGGCGAGTGCCGGTGCATACGGCACGCCGAGGATCTCCAGCAGGATGTAGTGCGCGATTCCGGAGATCAGCGCCATGAGACCGCGCGAGTAGAGATAGCCGCCGGTCTTGTCGACGGCGATCTCCCAGGCGCGCAGCACCTCGGTCTGCTTGGAAGGCGGCAGTACGGAGCACAGCGTGCGCCGCAGCCTGGGCCCGTCGGCCGCGAAGTAGAACGAGAACAGGAAGATCGTCAGCAGTTTGAACAGCCCGGCGAGGACCGTGGCGGAGATGTCCAGCACGCCGCTCGCGCTGTTCTGTACGTACCTGCGCAGCCAGTCCGAGCGCAGCAGGCTCTCCTGGACCTCTACCCGGGAGAGCTCGGTGTGGAAGGTGTCGTTGATCCAGCGGATGACCGAGTCGAGGTACCTGGGGAAGCCCTCAACCATGTCGATGATCTGACCCGCCAGCATCGAGCCGAGGAGCACGGTGAAGCCGGCGCCCACGATCAGGACCACGAAGAACACCAGGAAGGTGGCGAGCCCGCGGCGCATACCGCGTGCGGCCATCCTGCCTACTGCCGGCTCGATCGCCAGCGCCACGAAGAAGGCGATCAGGATGTTGATCAGCAACCCGATGAGCTGGTGGAAGGCCCAACTGCCCAGCTGGAAGCAGGCGTAGAGCGCCAGCCCGAGCACCATGGCGCGCGGCAGCCAGCGGGGCATTCGGGCACCGGAGGATCCGGCCACCGGTGGGGCGGGCGGCGTGCCCGGCGGGATCACATCCTGATCAGTCGTGTGCTGAGCGGTCGCGTCCTGAGCGGCCGTGTCCCGATCGGTCACGTGCTGCGCCGTGCTGTCCTGCTCGGTCCTGTCGTTCTCGGCCACCTTGCCAGTGTCACCTACAGCCGCCGCTGCTGATCGGCCACCCCGGATCTCATGGCTCGCACCGTCTCCCGCTGATCAGTTCGCGGGCAGGTCACTGCTTCTCCGGCGGGACGCCGACCGCGGCACAGACCCCGCGCCACACGTCCTTCGCCTCCCAGCCGGCCGCAAGCGCCTCGTGCACCGTACGGCCCCCGAGCTCGGCCATCACATGGTCGCGCGCGAAGGAGTCGGCGTAGGCAGGACCGAAGTGGTCCGCCATCCGCTCCCAGAAAATCGTCAACCGCATGACGTCAGTATCCCGCCCCCGGGGGTGCGGTCCGTCCGTCCCGCATGCCGAAAGCCCTTTCCGCTCTACGGTCTGCAACATGGCTGGAACAGGAGCAACCCCCGCACCCTCGCTCACGTCTCCCCTCTCCCGCGCCGAGCACTTCATCTGGCTGACCGCCCGGGTGCTCGAGCAGCGGAGGTTCGCGTACCACTTCCTGGGCGGCGACTCGGACGCCGTCGAGACCGCCCTGGCCGCCTACCTCAACGAGGACGGCGGCTACGGCCACGCACTCGAACCCGATCTGCGCGGGCCGGTCAGCCAGCCTCTGCACACGGCGCACGCCCTGCGCGTTCTGGACTCCATCGGCCGCTGCGGCGGACTGCGCGTGGAGCGGATGTGCCGCTATCTCACCGAGGTGTCGACGAGCGACGGGGCGCTGCCCGCGATCCACCCTTCACAGCGCGGCTATCCGGCCGCGCCCTTCATCCCGATCGTCGACGACCCTCCGAGCGAGCTGCTCGCGACGGGCCCGGTGGTCGGGCTGCTGCACCGCAACCAGGTGTGGCACGCATGGCTGTTCCGGGCCACCGACTTCTGCTGGGCCGCCGTCGACGGTCTCGAGAAGTCCCATCCGTACGAGATCGAGGCCGCTGTCGGCTTCCTGGACGGGGTCCCGGACCGCTCGCGCGCCGAGGCCACGGCGGACCGGCTCGGCCGACTGGTGCGCAAGCAGCGTCTCGCGGTTCTCGACCCGGACCGGCTGGAGGAGTACCCGGTCGCGCCCGGCTATGCGCCGGGCGAGCACCACTTTCCGTACCACTACGCCCGTACGCCTCAGTCGCTCGCCCGCAGGTGGTTCACGGACGAGGAGATGGCACGCTCGCTGGAACATCTCGCCGCCGAACAACGCGAAGACGGCGGCTGGCCGGTCAACTGGCGTCAGTGGGCGCCAGGGACCGCCCTCGAGGCGCGCCCGATCGTGACGATCGAGGCGTTGCGTACGCTGCGGGCGCACGGTCACGCCATCGGATGACGCGACGGGCCCCGGCCCCTGTCCGCGGCGCCCGCGGTCAGCCTCCGAGCGCGCGCACGCCCGCCGTGACCGCCACTGCCGCACCGACGACGACCAGGAAGGGTGCGCGCACAACCAGCGCGATCGCTGCTGCCGCAAGCCCCGCCGCGCGTGCGTCGAGGACCAGGGAACTGTCCGTACTGAACGTCTGCTGCGCGGTGAGCGCGGCCAGCAGGGCGACGGGCAGCAGCGCGGCCAGCCGCTGGACGAGCGGGCGCTCAAGGGCGGCGGCCGGCACCAGCAGGCCGGCCAGTTTGACCACGTAGCAGCCGACGGCGGTCGCCACGATCGCGATCCAGATGCTCATCGGTCCTCGCTCCTGTGCCGGCTCTTCGCGATCTTCTTCTCGTTTCCGGCGATCGTGCGGCCCTTGAGCCACAGGACGGCGGGCGCGGCCAGCGCCGCCACCAGCACCGGCACCCCTGCGGGCAGCACGGGCAGGAACCCGAGCCCCAGTACGACCGCGAGCCCGGCGACGGCCCGCTCGGTCGTCGTACGCAGCATGGGCGCGAGCAGGGCGAGGAAGACCGCCGGACCCGCGGCGTCAAGGCCCCAGGCGTCGGTGTCACCAAGAGCCTCGGCGCCCAGCGCCCCGAGGAGCGTGGTCAGGTTCCACAGCACGTACAGCGTCAGCCCGGTGACGGTGAAGCCGAGGCGTACGGCCCGCCGCGTCGGCTGGGCGAGGGCGACGGCCGTGGTCTCGTCGATGACCCAGTGCGCGGCCAGCGGACGCAGGAAGCGCGGCAGTGCGAGCAGCTGCGACAGCCGCAGCCCGTAGAAGGCGTTGCGTACACCGAGGAAGAAGGCCCCCGCTGCGGCGGTGAGCGGGTTGCCGCCGGCCGCGAGCGCGCCGACGAGCGCGAACTGCGAGGCGCCGGTGAAGACGAGCAGGCTGAGCGCACACGTCTGCAGAAGGGTGAGGCCGGATCCCGCGGAGGTCACACCGAAGGCGAAGCCGGAGAGGCCGACGGCGAGGCCGACGCCGAGCGCGTCGCGGACGACGGCGCTGTCGGGCTTCGCCGCGGGCCGGGTGGCCGTCTCTGCGGGTGTCTCTGCCACTGCCTGTACGGGTGTCTCCGTCATGGTCTGCGGGGGTGCCGTCTGGTCTTCTGCCACGTCCCGGACGCTACGTCGGCGCGCCGCCCCCGGTCTTGTACGTTCTTGCGCGCTCCCGCTGGTAGGCCCCCGGCGGAACCCCGACGATCCGGGTGAAATGCCGGTTGAGATGCGGCTGGTCGGTGAAGCCGACCGCGGCGGCGGCCTCCGCGGGCGCCGTTCCGGCCTCCAGGAGGCGGCGCGCGGTACGCACGCGCGCGTTGGTGAGCCAGCTGTGCGGCGGCATGCCGTATGCGGCCTTGAAGGCGCGCAGCAGCGCGAAGGGGCTGGTGCCGAGCTCGCGCGCCAGCCGCTCCAGGGACGGCGGTTCGGTCATGCGTTCCTCGAGGAGGTTCCTTGCGAGGGCGGCGGTGCGGGCTCCGGCCGCAATCGGCGTACGCGCGGGCAGCGACTGGCCGTGGCTGCGCAGCAGCCGGACCACGGCGATCCGCAGGAGGCTGTCGGCGGCGAGCGCGTTGCCCTCCTCCGCGGCCCGGTGCACGGCGGCGATGAGCCGGGCGGTGTCCTCGTCCTCGACGATGGTCTCGGCGAACCCCACGGTGCCGCGCAGCGTCGTCTCCTCCTCGGCGATGTCGGCGATCAGCTGCGAGGACGGGTAGAGCGTGGCGTACGACCAGCCTTCGGGGACTCCGGCGTGCGCGGAGTGCGGCACCTCCGGGTTGATCATGACGACGGTGCCCGGACGGGCCCGGATCGTGCCCTGCGGCATGATCACGTCCTCGATGCCGCGGCGGACCGCGCCGAGGACGAAGCCTTCATGGCTGTGCCGGGCGAAGGAGTGGCGTATATAGCGGGCACGGAGCAGGTCGAGTCCGGGCACGCCCGGATACTGCCAGTGTCTGGCCCACTCGTCCTTACGCTCCGCCGCCATGGACTCCATTCTGCGCCCTCCCTCCAAGTCTCTGACCTGCGCGTCCATGTCCTGGACACCGGTTGTCAGTGGCGCGGTGCACGATGGGGGGCATGGCCAGGACTGCACTCGACTCCTTCTCTCCCGCGACCCGGAGCTGGTTCGCGGGAGCCTTCAGCGCGCCCACCGCCGCGCAGGAGGGGGCCTGGCGGGCCATCAAGGAGGGCTCGGACGTGCTGGTCGTCGCCCCGACCGGCTCCGGCAAGACGCTGGCCGCCTTTCTCGCCGCGCTGGACCAGCTCGCCTCCACACCCCCGCCCGCGGACCCGAAGAAGCGCTGCCGTGTGCTCTATGTGTCTCCGCTCAAGGCACTCGCGGTCGATGTGGAGCGCAATCTCCGCAGCCCGCTCACCGGGATCCGGCACGAGTCCCTGCGGCTGGGGCTGCCCGAACCGGAGGTGCGGGTCGGCATCCGTTCCGGCGACACCCCGGCCGCCGAGCGGCGTTCGATCGCAACCAAGCCGCCGGACATCCTGATCACGACGCCCGAGTCGCTGTTCCTGATGCTGACCTCATCGGCGCGGGATGCGCTTGTGGGCATCGAGACGGTGATCCTCGACGAGGTGCACGCGGTCGCCGGGACCAAGCGGGGCGCGCATCTCGCCGTGTCGCTGGAGCGGCTGGACGAGTTGCTGCCGAGCCCGGCCCGGCGGATCGGTCTGTCGGCGACGGTGCGGCCGGTGGACGAGGTGGCGCGCTATCTCTCGCCGCAGCGCAAGGTGGAGATCGTCCAGCCGCCCTCGGGCAAGGAGTTCGACCTGTCGGTGGTCGTACCGGTCGAGGATCTGGGAGAGCTGGGCGCCTCCCCCGCCTCGGACGCCTCGTCCTCGCCCGACGGCAGCGCGGAGAAGCCCTCGATCTGGCCGCATGTCGAGGAGAGGATCGCCGATCTCGTCCAGGCGCATCGCTCGACGATCGTCTTCGCCAACTCCCGCCGTCTGGCCGAGCGGTTGTGCAATCGCCTCAACGAGATCGCGTACGAACGCGCCACGGGGGAGGCAATGCCCGAAGAGGCATCGCCGGCCGAGATCATGGCCCAGTCCGGGGCCGCCCGGGGCGTACCGCCGCTGCTCGCCCGTGCGCACCACGGCTCGGTCTCCAAGGAGCAGCGCGCCCTGGTCGAGGAGGACCTGAAGGCGGGCCGGCTGCCCGCGGTGGTCGCCACCTCCAGCCTGGAACTCGGCATCGACATGGGCGCGGTGGACCTGGTGGTCCAGGTCGAGTCGCCACCGTCCGTCGCTTCCGGCCTCCAGCGCGTCGGCCGCGCGGGCCATCAGGTGGGCGCGATCTCCACGGGCGTGGTGTTCCCCAAGTACCGCGGCGATCTGGTGCAGGCGGCTGTGGTGACCGAGCGGATGCGCAGCGGCTCCATCGAGGCACTGCGCGTCCCGTCCAATCCGCTGGATGTGCTGGCCCAGCAGCTGGTCGCGATGGTCGCCCTGGACACCTGGCAGTTCGACGACCTGCTGGCGCTGGCGCGCCGGGCCGCACCCTTCGCCTCGCTCCCCGAGTCGGCCTTCACCGCCGTCCTCGACATGCTCGCCGGGCGCTATCCCTCCGACGCCTTCGCCGAGCTGCGCCCGCGCGTGGTGTGGGATCGCGTCGCGGGGACGGTCACGGGCCGGCCCGGAGCGCAGCGGCTCGCGGTCACCTCCGGCGGCACGATTCCGGACCGCGGTCTGTTCGGCGTCTTCCTCGCGGGTGCCGACCCCAAGAAGGGCGGCGGCCGGGTCGGTGAGCTCGACGAGGAGATGGTGTACGAGTCGAGGGTGGGCGATGTCTTCATCCTGGGCACCACCTCATGGCGTATCGAGGACATCACGCGCGACCGGGTGCTGGTCTCGCCGGCCCCCGGGGTGCCTGGCCGGCTGCCGTTCTGGAAGGGCGACCAGCTGGGCCGCCCGCTCGAACTGGGCCGCGCGGTGGGCGCGTTCCTGCGCGAGGTCGGCGCGCTGTCTGCGGAGGACGCCCGGCTGCGGCTGGTGGCCGCCGGTCTGGACGCGTGGGCTGCCGACAATGTCCTCGCCTATCTCGACGAGCAGCGCCGCGCCTGTGGCCATGTCCCGGACGACCGGACGATCCTGGTGGAGCGTTTCCGCGACGAGCTGGGCGACTGGCGGGTGGTGATCCACTCCCCGTTCGGCGCCCAGGTGCACGCCCCGTGGGCGCTGGCGCTCGGCGCCCGCCTCGCCGAGCGGTACGGCATGGACGCGCAGGTCATGCATGCCGACGACGGCATTGTGCTCCGGCTTCCGGACGCGGATCTGATGAGCCTGGACCTGCTCGATCAGGACCCGGTCCACCTGGACACGACGTACGACAGCGAGCAGGCCCCGGTCGGCGCGGCGGACGCCCTCTTCGACAAGGGTGAGATCGATCAGATCGTCACCGATCAGGTGGGCGGCTCCGCGCTGTTCGCCTCCCGGTTCCGCGAGTGCGCGGCGCGTGCGCTGCTGCTGCCCAGGCGCAGCCCGGGCAAGCGCACCCCGCTGTGGCAGCAGCGCCAGCGCGCTGCCCAACTGCTGCAGGTGGCGAGCGAGTTCGGGTCCTTCCCGATCGTTCTCGAAGCGGTCCGCGAATGCCTCCAGGACGTCTTCGACGTGCCGGGGCTGACCGAGCTGATGGGCGACATCGAGTCCCGCCGGGTCCGGATGGTCGAGGTCACCACGCACGAGCCCTCGCCGTTCGCCCGTTCGCTGCTGTTCGGCTATGTCGCGCAGTTCCTGTACGAGGGGGACTCGCCGCTCGCCGAGCGGCGCGCCGCAGCCCTCTCGCTGGACTCTCGGCTGCTCGCCGAGCTGCTCGGTCAGGCCGAGCTGCGCGAGCTGCTGGACGTGGAGGTGCTGGCCGAGCTGGAGAGCGAGCTCCAGTGGCTCAGCGAGGACCGCCGGATCAAGGACGTTGAGGGCGTCGCCGACGTGCTGCGGGTCCTCGGCCCGCTGACCGACGCCGAGTTGGCAGAGCGCGGTGGCGATCCGCAGTGGGCGCGGGATCTGGCCGCGGCGCGCCGGGCCATCCGGGTCCGGATCGCGGGCGGGGACCACTGGGCGGCGATCGAGGACGCGGGCAGGCTGCGCGACGCCCTGGGCACGGCCCTTCCGGTGGGCGTTCCGGAAGCGTTCACCGAGCCGGTCAAGGACCCGCTCGGGGACCTGCTCGCCCGATTCGCCCGTACGCACGGGCCGTTCACCTCGACCCAGGCCGCAGCTCGCTTCGGCCTCGGTGTGGCCGTCACGGAGGGCGCGCTTCAGCGCCTCGCGGCGAACGGGCGGGTCGTACAGGGCGAGTTCCACCCGTCCGGCATCGGCCAGGAGTGGTGCGACGCGACCGTGCTGCGGCGGCTGCGGCGACGCTCGCTGGCCGCCCTGCGTCAGGAGCTGGAGCCCGTCCCGCCGGCCGCCCTGGCCAGCTTCCTCCCGCAGTGGCAGCACCTGGGCAGCAACAGCCTGCGCGGCATCGACGGGCTTGCCCGGGCGGTGGAGCAGCTCCAGGGAGCCGCGGTGCCCGCCTCCGCCCTGGAGAAGCTGATCCTGCCGTCCCGGGTGTCCGGGTACGCCCCTGGGCTGCTCGACGAGCTCACCACGACGGGCGAGGTCGTCTGGGCCGGAGCGGGCTCGCTGCCCGGCAAGGACGGCTGGATCTCCCTCTATCTCGCCGACGCCGCCCCGCTGCTGCTGCCCCAGCCGCATCCGCTGGAGCTCACCGCGCTCCACGAGTCCGTACTCAGCGCCCTCTCCCCGGGCTACGGCCTGTTCTTCCGCCAGATCGCCGACCAGGTCCGGGCCACCACCCACCCGGACGCCACCGATCCCCAACTGGCCGACGTCATCTGGGACCTGGCCTGGTCGGGCCGGCTGACCAATGACACTCTGGCGCCGCTCCGTGCGCTGCTCGGCTCGGGACGCACCGCCGGGTCGACGGCTCATCGCGCCAGACGGACGGTGCCGCGCGGGCGGTACGGCAGCCTGACGGCGGCGGCCCGCCCCGCCTCGCGTACGGGTCCGCCGACGGTGAGCGGCCGCTGGTCCCTGCTCCCTGCCGCCGAGCCCGATGCGACCCACCGCGCGCACGCCATTGCCCGCACCCTGCTCGACCGCCATGGCGTGGTGACCCGCGGCGCGGTGGCGGCCGAGGGTGTGGAGGGCGGCTTCTCCGCCACGTACCGCATCCTCTCCGCCTTCGAGGACAGCGGTCAGGCCCGGCGCGGTTATGTCGTGGAGGGGCTTGGCGCGGCCCAGTTCGCGATGGACGGCGCGGTCGACCGGCTCCGGGCGGCGGCCACCGCCCGGGAGCGGGCCGAAGTGCAGACGGCGCCGCAGGCCGTGGTGCTGGCCGCCGCCGACCCTGCCAATGCGTATGGCGCTGCGCTGCCCTGGCCGGAGCCACCGACGGGGGCCGGGCACAAGCCGGGCCGGAAGGCGGGTTCCCTGGTCGTCCTGGTCGACGGCGAGCTCATCCTGTACATGGAGCGCGGCGGCAAGACCCTGCTGGCCTGGGCGAGGGACCCGGACTCCGCCGCGCTTCACGCGGCGGCCGAGGCGCTGGCGCGCGCGGCCCGCGCGGGCGCGCTCGGCACGGTCACCGTCGAGCGGATCAACGGCATACCGGCCCTGACCTCTCCGCTGGGCCGTGTCCTGGAGGCGGCGGGCTTCCATGCCACGCCCAGGGGCCTGCGGCTGCGCCCCTGACGCCGCGCTGGACGCGTTCCCGCATCATGGATGCCATGCCCGAAGGAGACACCGTCTGGCTTACCGCCCAGCGCCTGCACCGCGCCCTCACCGGGCGGGTCCTCACCCGGTCCGACCTGCGCGTCCCGCGCTTCGCCACCGCCGATCTCACCGGCCGGACCGTCCTGGACGTCACCCCGCGCGGCAAGCATCTGCTCACCCGCATCGAGGGCGGCCTCACCCTCCACTCGCATCTGCGGATGGACGGCTCCTGGCAGGTGTTCGGCTCCGGTGAGCGCTGGCGCGGCGGCCCCTCGCACCAGATCCGGGCAATCCTCGGCAACGAGGCCCACACTGCCGTCGGGTACCGCCTCCCCGTCCTGGAGCTGCTGCGCACAGCCGACGAGGAGCAGGCGGTGGGTCACCTCGGCCCGGACCTGTTGGGCCCGGACTGGGACGCGGACATCGCCGTGGCCCGTCTGCTCGGGGACCCTGCCCGGACCCTCGGCGAGGCGCTGCTCGACCAGCGCAATCTCGCCGGCATCGGCAATGTCTACAAGTCGGAGCTCGCGTTCCTGGCCCGCGTGACGCCCTGGCTGCCCGTCGGCGAGCTCCCCGCCGGCATCGCCGAGCGGCTCGTGAGCACGGCTCACCGTCTCCTGGAAATGAACAAGAACAGCTTCGACCGCCGCACCACGGCAAACACGGCGGCCCCGACCGGCGGCCGCCGCCCCGGTGCCCGCCTGCATGTCTACGGCCGCGAGGGCATGCCATGTCTGCGCTGCGGCACCCCGATCCGCAAGGCCGACCAGGGCGACGGCAGCCGCGAGCGCCCCACCTACTGGTGCCCGGGCTGCCAATCCGGACCCATCAGTTGACGACCCATCAGATCCAGTCGTACCGTCCCGGCATGCCCCTCACGGCGTACGACCTCACCGGCCGCACCGCGTTCATCACCGGGGCGGCCAGCGGCATAGGCCGCGCCTCAGCGCGCCTGCTGGCCGAGGCGGGAGCCACCGTCCACTGCGCCGACGTCGACGAGAAGGGCCTCGACGAGACCCGCGCCCTGATCGCCGACGCCGGCGGCACGGCCCACACCCACCCGCTCGACGTCACCGACCGTCCCCTGCTCAAGACCGCGATCCAGGGCGTCGGCCGGCTCGACATCCTGGCCGCCGTCGCGGGAATCATGCACAGCAGCCCGGTCCTCGAGACGAAGGACGAGGACCTGGACCGCGTCCTCGCGGTCAACTTCAAGGGGATTCTGTACGCCTGCCAGGAGTCGGCCCGCGCCATGATCGCGGCGAGCACCCCCGGTTCCATCGTCACCATGGCATCCGGCGCCGTGGACGCCGCGAGCGCGGGGCTGCTCTGCTACAGCGCCGCCAAGGCGGCCGTCGTCCAGCTCACCAAGACCCTCGCCACCGAACTGGGACCGCACTCCATCCGTGTCAACGCGGTCGCCCCGGGCTGGATCCGCACCCCCATGACCGACCGCCATGACGCGACGCTCCAGCGCCAGGCCGAGGCCACGATGGTCCGGCTCTCCCCGCTGCGCCGCGTGGGCGAACCGGAGGACATCGCCCATACGGTCCTTCATCTGGCGTCCGATGCCTCCGCCTTCACGACGGGCCAGATCCTCCGCCCGAACGGCGGCGTCGCCATGCCCTGGTAGTCCCGGTCCTGGTGACCCCGTCACCGGCGACCCCCGTCCTGGTGACCCCAACCCCAGCGACCACGCCCTTCCCCCGCGACGCGGTCACATGCACCGGCAGCAGGCTCAGCCCCCACCCGCCTGCCACCACCGCCCCCTCCACCAGGCCCGCGTGCTCCGTCACGAACAGCAGCCGCAGCACTGCCCACCACCACAGCACACCGGCCGGCAGCCCGAGGGCGACGACCGGCACGATGGCGACCCCGCGTACTGCCATGGCTGCCTCCTCCGGCCCACGCTAGACCGGCGCATTCACCCACCGGGAGGGCGCACCGGATGCAGACCCGGCGCGCACAGTGCCGGCAACCTCACGGCCGGCTGTCCCCTACTGGCTCTCCGCCTGGAACATCCACGCATGCTTCTCCAGGTCCGCCGTGAGCCCGATCAGGATGTCCTGGCTCACCGGATCCGGATCGGCGGTCGCCACGATCCGCTCCCGCATCCGCCCGACCACCGCCCCCAGCGCGTCCACCAGCGTCTGTACGGCGTCCCCGTCCTTGATCCAGCCCTCTGGCACCGGGCCGATCGCGCTCTGCTTCGCCACCGTCGCGGACCGCCCGTCCGGCGGCACACCGATCGCCGACGCACGCTCGGCCACCGTGTCGGAGTGCATCCGCGCCGTGTCCACCACCTCGTCGAGCTGCAGATGGACGGACCGGAAGCGTGGCCCGACGACATTCCAGTGGACCTGCTTGGCCACCAGCCCGAGATCCACCAGATCCACGAGCGCGCCCCGCAGCGCATCGCCGACCGTCTTGAGGTCCGCCTCGGACAGAGGGCTCTTCACGACAGACACGGTGTCCTCCACTCGGTTCGCAGCTACTGTCCACGACTACCGCCCACGATGGCACAACCGCCGCAAAACAGGCATCCGGGGGAAGCGAAAACCCCGACCGACTGCCCTCAAGGGCAGCGACCGGGGCTCAGCTGCAAACCAGGCCGTACAGAGCCGTACGGATCAGGCGGCGACGACGTCGACCGCCTCCGCAGGCGCCTTGATGGTCACCCGCTCCGTCGGCACACCCGCCACCGACGTCACGGAGACGGAATTGAGCATCGGGCGTACTGGCGCAGGCACCGGCTCACTCGCCGCTGCCGACTCGGCCAGCTCGGCCAGCGACAGCTCGTCGCTCACTTCACGCATGAGCTCGGACATCCGTACGTCAAGCGCGTCGCAGATCGCGGAGAGCAGTTCGGAGGAAGCCTCCTTCTGCCCCCGTTCCACCTCGGAGAGATAGCCGAGCGAAACTCGGGCGGACGAGGAGACTTCGCGCAGAGTACGGCCCTGGCGCTGGCGCTGCCGACGCAGCACGTCACCCAGCAGGCGACGGAGCAGAATCATCGGTGGCTCCCTCCTCGGACCGCGTAGCCGCATCCTTCACGCCCCACCGTACCGCCTCGTGCCGCGGCCGTGCGGGGAGCGATGTCGTGTTCACTCAGGGCTGCAAACATCAAGTCCCCCCGTTCTGTTCCGTATCCTGTGTCCGCGCATTTTCGTGCAGTTCGCCGGAGAGCAGCTCGAGTACGCTCCGTACACTCTCTCTACGGATTTCCGCCCGGTCACCGTTCAACCGCAGAGCGGCGACTTTCTGTGCTCCGTCCGGCCCCGCGACGGCCACATAGACCGTCCCGACCGGCTGCCCGTCCTGCGCTTCCGGCCCCGCCACCCCGGTCGTCGCGATGCCCCAGCGGGCCCCGAGCACCTCACGCACACCGGCCGCCATCCGCAGTGCGACCTCGGGATCCACCGCGCCACGCTCCGCCAGGAGGGTTCCGTCGACGCCGAGAACGTCCCTCTTCAGAGTGGTCGCGTACGCCGTGACGGAGCCGCGGAAGGATTTCGACGCCCCCGGGACGGCGGTGAGCTCCGCGGCCACCAGACCGCCGGTCAGGGACTCGGCGACGGCCAGCGTCTCGCCACGCTCCGCGAGCAGCGCCAGCACCCTGGCCGCGGTGCTCACGGCTGCTCTCCCGCCGCGGCCCGCTCGGCGGCCAGTCCCCTGCGCCTCAGCACAATCGCCTGTCGCACATAGTCGAGGCCGGTTACCACCGTCAGCACGACGGCGAGCGCCATCACCCAGAAGCGCAAAGTGGCCAGCGGCCCGGTCAGCGCGAGGACGTACATCCCGACCGCCGTGCCCTGCGCGAGAGTCTTCACCTTGCCGCCGCGACTGGCCGGAATCACTCCGTGCCGTATCACCCAGAACCGCATCAGCGTGATCCCCAGCTCGCGGAAGAGGATGACGCCGGTCACCCACCACGGCAGGTCCCCGAGCGCCGACAGACAGATCAGCCCGGCGGCCATGATCGCCTTGTCCGCGATCGGGTCGGCGATCTTCCCGAAGTCGGTGACCAGGTTGTACGTACGCGCCAGATGGCCGTCGAAGACGTCCGTGATCATGGCGACGGCGAAGGCCGCCCACGCCCAGGCCCGCCAGGCCGGGTCGTATCCGCCGTCCTGCAGCATCAGCAGGACGAAGCCGGGCACGAGCACGAGCCGCACCATGGTGAGGATGTTGGCGATGTTCCAGAGGCTGGCCTGATTGACGGCCGCAGCGCCCAGCTTGCCGCCGGGCGCAGGCCTACCGGTGCCGCCCCCCGCGGATGCCGGCACTCCGGTCATCTGGCCGCCTCCTCGCCGGGGGTCTGGGGGTTGCCCCCCAGGAAGCCGCAGTATTCGGCCACCAGGTCAACGCCTTCCGTACCCACGGCCTTCGCCACGACGATACGACCGGGCACGAGCCCCTCGCCCGTGGTGAAGACGACCTGGCCGTCGGTCTCGGGCGCCTGGTGTGCCGCGCGGCCCACCGCGCCGTCCTCGCCGTCCACCGACTCCACCAGGACCTCGAGGCTCTCGCCGAGGCGCTCCTCGGCGCGCTGCGCGGTCAGCTCCTCGGCCAGGCGCGACAGGTGCTCGAGGCGCTCGGCGATGACGTCGGCGTCGAGCTTGTTGTCGTACGAGACGGCCTCGGTGCCGTCCTCGTCGGAGTAGCCGAAGACGCCGATGGCGTCGAGGCGCGCCCCGGTGAGGAAGCTTTCCAGCTCGGCGAAGTCCGCTTCGGTCTCGCCGGGGAAGCCGACGATGAAGTTGGACCGCACGCCCGCCTGCGGGGCCTTGCCGCGGATGGTCTCCAGCAGCTCCAGGAACCGCTCGGTGTCGCCGAA
The DNA here is from genome assembly GCF_050936555.1 of Streptomyces sp. CA-135486. NCBI lineage: Bacteria > Bacillati > Actinomycetota > Actinomycetes > Kitasatosporales > Streptomycetaceae > Streptomyces > Streptomyces sp. CA-135486. The sequence continues at coordinate 1,990,590 of NZ_JBNJMM010000002.1, read as the reverse complement.
GCGCCGCATCGCGCGCAGCACGTCCGGCGCGGAGTGCTGGAAGGACAGGTCGAAGTACGGGGCGACCTTCGGCGTCGAGGTGAGGACCTCGATCAGCCCGGGGCGCATCTCGGCGGGCTGGAGGTAGCTGACCCGGACCCGCTCGATGCCGTCGACCTCCGCCAGCTCGGGCAGCAGGGTCTCCAGAAGGCGGATGTCTCCAAGGTCCTTGCCGTAGGACGTGTTGTTCTCGGAGACCAGCATGATCTCCTTGACGCCCTGCTCGGCCAGCCAGCGCGTCTCGCCGAGGACATCGCTCGGCCGCCGCGAGATGAACGAGCCGCGGAAGGACGGGATGGCGCAGAAGGAGCAGCGCCGGTCGCAGCCGGAGGCGAGCTTCACCGAGGCGACGGGACTGGTGTCGAGGCGGCGGCGCAGCGGCGCACGCGGCCCGGACGCGGGAGCGACGCCTTCCGGAAGGTCTTCGGGAGCCTGCGCGTGGCCGGGCAGCGCCACACCGGACGCCTCCTGCCGTTCGACCGGGCTCAGCGGCAGCAGCTTGCGCCGGTCGCGCGGGGTGTGCGAGGCATGGATGCCGCCGTTCAGGATTGTCTGCAGGCGGTCGGAGATGTCGGCGTAGTCGTCGAAGCCGAGCACTCCGTCGGCTTCGGGCAGCGCATCGGCGAGCTCCTTGCCGTACCGCTCGGCCATGCAGCCGACGGCGACCACGGCCTGGGTCCTGCCGTGGTCCTTCAGATCGTTGGCTTCGAGCAGGGCGTCGACGGAGTCCTTCTTGGCGGCCTCGACGAATCCGCAGGTGTTGACGACAGCGACATCCGCGTCTGCGGCTTCCTCGACGAGCTCCCAGCCGTCCGCTGCCAAGCGGCCTGCGAGCTCCTCCGAGTCCACCTCGTTACGGGCGCAGCCAAGAGTGACAAGGGCGACGGTACGGCGTTCGGGCATGGGCTCAAGACTACTTTGTCCTGACCCACGCCCTGGCCCCGAGGGTTCCCAGCCCCCGTCGTGCTCGACCCGCTAGCCGACCTCGGGGTCGCCCTTGGTGTACGACAGTCGCTCGACCTGGCCGGTCTCGAACTGGTCCTCGACCTTCTTGCCGTTCACATACAGCTCGATCGCCCCGGCGTTCCCGAGGATCAGATCGACCCGCTCATCGTCCTGGAAGGTCTTGGACTCGCCCTTGAGCAGCGTGCCGTCGAAGAGCAGCTTGCCGTTGTGCGACTTGGCGGAGATCCAGCTCTTGTCCTCCAGGACGGAGAGCTTCACCGTCACCTTGTCCTTGGGCACCGCCGCAATCGCGCTGTCCGACGGGTCCGGCTTCGGTTCCGCGGTCTTGGTCGGCTTCGTCGGGCTGGGCTTCTGCTGGGGCGCCGGGCCCTCCGCCACATGGCTGCCCTTGCCACCGTCGTCCCCGCCGTTGATGAGCGTGAAGCCGACGAAGCCGATCACGGCGACGATCGCGGCGACCATGGCGGCGGTCCAGTTGGGACGGCCGCGTTCGGGGCGGATGCGTTCTGCCTCGAAGAGCGGCGCGGCAGGCGTGGGGGCGGGACGCCCGCCGTGGTCCGCGTCGTACTGCGCGACGAGCGGATCGGGATCGAGCGCGACGGCACGCGCGATCGTGCGGATGTGCCCGCGCGCGTAGACGTCGCCGCCACAGCGGGAGAAGTCGTCCTGTTCGATCGCCTGCACGATCGGGATGCGCACCCGGGTGGAGGAGCTGATCTCGTCAACGGTCAGACCTGCGGCGATACGTGCTTCCTGGAGCGCACGACCGATCGAAGGCCGGTCGTCTTCGATCGCAGGCTGGTCGTCTTCGATGGAAGGCCGGTCGTCTTCGGGGGAGTTGCCGATGGACACGGGGGCGCCTTTCGAGCGTGTAGCCACCTGCTGGAGGTTCAGTCTATGGGTGGTACGAAAGGGTGGGGCAACCGGGCGGAGGGCGTTTGTACGCCATCAGAATGGCCGGGCATCCTGATGATGGGACATCTGGCTGTCCCTCCCTCCAACTTGACGTACGACTGAGGGAAACGGTTGCTCTCGGAACAGTTACGAGTGAGACTCCCCGCGGATTACGGCGAGCACTCCATCCAGCTCATCAGGCTTCACCAGAACATCACGCGCCTTGGAGCCCTCGCTCGGCCCGACGATGTTCCGCGACTCCATCAGATCCATCAGTCTGCCCGCCTTGGCGAAACCCACGCGCAACTTTCGCTGGAGCATCGACGTCGATCCGAACTGGGTGGATACCACCAGCTCAGCGGCTTGGCACAACAGATCGAGATCGTCGCCGATGTCCTCGTCGATCTCCTTCTTCTGCTTGGTGCCGACGACGACGTCGTCCCGGAAGACCGGGGCCATCTGATCCTTGCAGTGCTGGACGACCGCCGCGACCTCGTCCTCGGTGACGAAGGCGCCCTGCATACGGGTCGGCTTGTTCGCCCCCATCGGCAGAAACAGGCCGTCGCCCTTGCCGATCAGCTTCTCGGCGCCCGGCTGGTCGAGGATGACCCGGCTGTCGGCGAGCGAGGAGGTCGCGAACGCGAGCCGTGAGGGCACATTCGCCTTGATCAGACCGGTGACGACGTCGACCGAGGGCCGCTGTGTCGCCAGTACCAGATGGATGCCCGCGGCCCGCGCCAGCTGGGTGATGCGGACGATGGCGTCCTCCACGTCACGCGGCGCAACCATCATCAGATCGGCCAGCTCGTCCACGATGACCAGCAGATACGGATACGGCGTCAGCTCGCGTTCGCTGCCCTCGGGCGGCTTGACCTTGCCGTTCCGGATGGCCTGGTTGAAGTCGTCGATATGGCGGTAGCCGTACGCGGCGAGGTCGTCGTAGCGCAGATCCATCTCGCGCACGACCCACTGCAGCGCCTCGGCGGCCCGCTTGGGGTTGGTGATGATCGGCGTGATCAGGTGCGGGATGCCCTCGTACGCGGTGAGCTCGACCCGCTTGGGGTCGACGAGCACCATCCGTACGTCCTCCGGTGTGGCCCGCACCATCACCGAGGTGATCAGGCAGTTGATGCAGGAGGACTTTCCGGAGCCGGTCGCACCCGCCACCAGGACGTGCGGCATCTTCGCGAGGTTGGCCATCACATAGCCGCCCTCGACGTCCTTGCCGAGCGCCACCAGCATCGGATGCTCGTCGCCCGCCGCGTCCGCGAGCCGCAGCACATCGCCCAGGTTGACCATCTCGCGGTCGGAGTTCGGGATCTCGATGCCGACCGCGGACTTGCCGGGAATCGGCGAGATGATCCGTACGTCGGGGCTGGCGACGGCGTACGCGATGTTCTTGGTGAGCGCGGTGATCCGCTCGACCTTCACGGCCGGGCCGAGCTCCACCTCGTACCGCGTGACCGTCGGACCGCGGGTGAAGCCGGTGACGGCCGCGTCGACCTTGAACTCCATGAAGACGTTGCTGAGCGAGGCGACGACCGCGTCATTGGCGGCGCTGCGCGTCTTGCCGGGGCCGCCGCGCTCCAGCAGGTCCAGGGACGGCAGGGAGTAGGTGATGTCCCCCGAGAGCTGCAGCTGCTCGGCGCGTGGCGGCAGGGGCTGGGAGTCGTCGGGCGCGGACTTGGTCAGATCCGGTACCGGCGACTTGGACCCGCGCTCCTTCGGCTCGGACTCCTCGGGCTCGCGCGCGGACGGCACGGGAGTGGCGGCCCGCTGCCGCTCGGCGGTGACATCCCGGGTGAGATCCGCGACGAGCGGCGACGGCGGCATGCCGTTCAGTACGGCACCGTCCAGGGCCGCGGCCGCCGCCGCGGCCACGTCCACGGCGTCCATCGGCCGGTCCATGGCGGGCTGCACGGAGGCCCTGCGCGGCCGCCGCCGCTTGGACAGCGCCTCCTCCTCGGCGTGGTCCGGGTCGTAGTCCTCCGGCGCTTCGCTCCGGCGCGCGGACGAGCGGCGCTCGCGGCCGGGGACGGCCTGGCGCCACTGCTGCTCGTACCGCTCGTCGTCCTCCGCCGCCTCGGATGCGGGGTCCATGAGGCCCAGCTTGGAGCCGAGCAGCCGCAGCCGCTGCGGGATGGCGTTGACGGGCGTCGCCGTGACCACCAGCAGGCCGAAGACGGTGAGCAGCACGAGCAGCGGTACGGCGAGCACCTCGCCCATGGCGAGGATCAGCGGCTTGGACGCGGCCCAGCCGATCAGCCCGCCCGCGTCCTGCATCGCCTCCGTGCCGGCGTCGCGGCCCGGCGAACCGCAGGCGATGTGAACCTGCCCGAGCACTCCGACGACCAGCGCGGACAGTCCGATCACGATCCGCCCGTTGGCCTCGGGCTTCTCGGGATACAGGATCAGCCGTACGGCGATGACGACCAGCAGTATCGGCACCAGCAGATCGAGCCGGCCGAAGGCGCCGGTCACCAGCATCTCGACGAGATCGCCGACCGGCCCGCTCAGGCTGGACCAGGTGCCGGCGGCGATGATCAGCGCGAGGGCCAGCAGCAGCAGCGCCAGACCGTCCTTGCGGTGCGCCGGGTCGAGACCTTTCGCGCCACGCCCTATGCCGCGGAACAGCGCGCCCACGGCGTGCGCGAGACCGAGCCATAGTGCGCGCGCGAGGCGGTACACGCCCCCCGTCGGTGAGGGCGCGGGCTTGGGCGCCGCTGCCTTCTTGGCCGCCGCCTTCTTCGCGGGTGCCTTCTTCGCGGGCGCGGTCTTCTTGGCGGCGGCTTTCTTGGCGGGCGCCGCCTTCTTCGCGGCACCGGTCGTACGGCCGGCCCGCGGCTTCGCGGTGCCCGCCGCGCCCTGGGAACTCTTGCCGGACGTACGTGAGGCCATGGTGGTGAGGTTACCGGTGTCGACGGCAGTGGACACGTGTGCCTACTACCTCACCCGTTCGTGTCGCCCCGAAAGGAGCGGGGAGCTGACGCTCCATCAAGCCCCGGGCAGCCGTTCAATTCTGCGAGGGCAGCGCGGCCGTACCGCCGCCGGTGCCGGGCTCCAGCGCGTCGAGCGCCCGGCGCAAACCTGTCAGTTTGCGTTCGAGATGGGCCGCGGTGGCGACTGCGGCGGCGTCCGCCGAGTCGTCGTCGAGCTGTTTGGACAGCGCTTCGGCCTGCTCCTCAACTGCCGCGAGCCGTGCCGAAAGCTCGGCGAGCAGCCCCGCGGGCTCCTTGCTGTCGCCCGCGCTCGCGTGGCCGCCGCCCTCGAGCTGGAGCCGCAGCAGCGCGGCCTGCTCGCGCAGTTGGCAGTTCTTCATGTACAGCTCGACGAAGACCGAGACCTTGGCGCGCAGCACCCACGGGTCGAACGGCTTGGAGATGTAGTCCACGGCGCCCGCGGCATAGCCCCGGAAGGTGTGGTGCGGGCCGTGGTTGATCGCGGTGAGGAAGATGATCGGGATGTCCCGGGTCCGCTCCCGCCGCTTGATGTGCGCGGCGGTCTCGAATCCATCCATACCTGGCATCTGGACGTCCAGCAGAATGACCGCGAAGTCGTCCGTCAGCAGCGCTTTGAGCGCTTCCTCCCCTGACGATGCCCGCACCAGTGTCTGATCGAGCGCAGAGAGGATCGCCTCCAGCGCGAGCAGATTCTCCGGCCGGTCATCGACCAGGAGGATCTTGGCCTTCTGCACCATGGCCCGTCCTCCTCGCCCCGGAAGTGCACCGGGCGCCGCCCCAGGGGACGACTCCCTTGCGTCGCCCGTCCTTGTGCCGGTCATGGTAGCCGCACCCCGCCTGTCGCCACACCCTGTCACCGCGATGTCACTGTGCACGTAGCAGAAACGTAGCGGGAGACCAGAAGGTTCCCCGAATACCGACGCCTCACACGCCTTCGGACACACTCAGTCAACAACCCGCGCAGAAGCGTGCGGGTCCCGGTCACTCCCCGCGCATCCACTGCTCCATCACCGAGAGCAAATGGTCAGGATCCACCGGCTTGGTGACATAGTCGGAAGCTCCGGACTCGATCGCCTTCTCGCGATCTCCCTTCATCGCCTTGGCAGTCAGCGCGATGATCGGCAGACCGGCGAACTGCGGCATCCTGCGGATCGCGGTCGTCGTCGCGTACCCGTCCATTTCCGGCATCATGATGTCCATCAGTACGACCGTCACATCGTCGTGCTGTTCCAGGACTTCGATGCCCTCACGGCCGTTCTCCGCATACAGCACGGACAGCCCGTGCTGCTCCAGCACGCTGGTGAGCGCGAAGACATTGCGGATGTCGTCGTCGACGATGAGCACCTTCTCACTGTCGAAGGTGAAGGTCCGCCTCGGCTCGGGCACCTCCTGGCTGCCGATCGCACCGGCCCATTGCTCCACACCCGCCGACGGGCCGCTCTGGCCGGGCAGCGCGCGCCGCTGCTCCATGGAGTTCAGCGCCTTGCGCCGCCGCCGGAAGAGCGCGGCCGGAGCGGAGTGCGCGTCCAGGGGCGCGGAAGACTCCTGCTGCGCGTGCAGCACCCCGTCCTCCGCACCGTCGTCGGCCGCGCCCTGCGGATCGGCCGCGCCGGGGGCCAGCTGCGGGTAGCCCTGCGGCGGCAGTTCGCTCGGGTGAAGGGGCAGATAGAGCGTGAACGTCGAGCCGCGGCCGGGTTCGCTCGCCGCGTGGATCTCGCCGCCGAGCAGCCGCGCGATCTCCCGGCTGATGGACAGACCCAGGCCCGTGCCACCGTACTTCCGGCTGGTCGTGCCGTCGGCCTGCTTGAACGCCTCGAAGATCACCCGCATCTTGCCGGCCGCGATCCCGATGCCGGTGTCCGTGACGGAGAAGGCGATCAGATCGCCGTCCGCGTCCCGCAGCGAGCCCGCCTCGAGCAACTGCTCGCGGATCGACTGCGGCACATCGGCGCTCGCCGGCCGGATCACCAGCTCCACCGCGCCGCTGTCGGTGAACTTCACCGCGTTCGACAGGAGGTTGCGCAGCACCTGCAGCAGCCGCTGCTCGTCCGTGTGCAGCGTCGCGGGCAGCTCCGGCGACACCCGTACGGAGAAGTCGAGCCCCTTCTCCGCGGTCAGCGGCCGGAACGTCGCCTCCACATAGTCGACGAGCTGCACGAGAGCGATACGGGTCGGGCTGACGTCCATCTTGCCCGCCTCGACCTTCGACAGATCGAGGATGTCGTTGATCAGCTGCAGCAGATCGGAACCCGCGCCGTGGATCGTCTCGGCGAACTCCACCTGCTTCGGCGAGAGATTCCCCTCCGCGTTGTCCGCGAGCAACTTGGCGAGGATCAGCAGGGAGTTGAGCGGCGTACGCAGCTCGTGCGACATGTTCGCCAGGAACTCCGACTTGTAGCGCATCGAGACCGCGAGCTGCTCGGCCCGCTCCTCGAGCACCTGCCTGGCCTCCTCGATCTCGGTGTTCTTGACCTCGATGTCGCGGTTCTGCTGCGCCAGCAGCTCGGCCTTCTCCTCCAGCTCGGCGTTGGATGCCTGCAGCGCCTTCTGCCGGTTCTCCAGCTCGGCCGACCGCTCACGCAGCTGCTCGGTCAGCTCCTGCGACTGCTTGAGCAGCACCTCGGTCTTCGTATTGACGCTGATGGTGTTGACGCTCGTCGCGATCATCTCGGCGATCTGGTTCAGGAAGTCCCGCTGGATCTGCGTGAAGGGCTGGAACGACGCCAGCTCGATCACGCCGAGGACCTTCCCCTCGAACAGCACCGGCAGCACGATCACATACGCCGGAGAGGCTTCGCCCAGCCCCGAGGAGATCTTCAGATAGCCCGGCGGCACATTGACCTGGATGGTCCGCTTCTCCTCGGCCGCCGTGCCGATCAGGGTCTCGCCGGGCCGGAAGGAGGTCGGCATCAGACCTGCGGAGTAGCCGTAACTGCCGCGCATGCACAGTTCGTACGACAACTCCCCGCTCCCCGACACATCGGCGCCGCCGCCCGTCGGCATCGCCAGGAAGAAGGCGCCGTGCTGCGCCGAGACAACCGGTGTGAGCTCGCTCATGATCAGCGAGGCCACGTCGTCGAGGTCCCGGCGGCCCTGCATCAGACCGGAGATACGGGCCAGGTTGCCCTTGAGCCAGTCCTGCTCCTCATTGGCCAGGGTGGTGTCGCGAAGGTTCGCGATCATGGTGTTGATGTTGTCCTGGAGGACCTGGATCTCGCCGGCCGCATCCACATCGATCTTGAGATTCAGATCGCCGCGGGTTACCGCGGTGGCGACGGCCGCGATGGCGCGCACCTGCCGGGTGAGGTTCCCGGCCATCTCGTTCACCGACTCGGTCAGGTCGCGCCAGGTGCCGTCGACGTCCCGCACCCGGGCCTGACCGCCCAACTGCCCGTCTGTGCCCACCTCGCGGGCCACTCGGGTCACCTCCCCGGCGAAGGAGGACAGCTGGTCGACCATCGTGTTGATGGTGGTCTTCAGCTCCAGGATCTCGCCCCGGGCATCGATGTCGATCTTCCGGGTGAGATCGCCCTTGGCGATGGCGGTGGTGACCGTGGCGATCTGACGCACCTGGCCGGTCAGATTGGAGGCCATCGAGTTCACGGACTCGGTGAGGTCCTTCCACGTACCGGAAACGCCCGGCACATGGGCCTGGCCGCCCAGTTCACCCTCGGTGCCCACCTCGCGGGCCACCCGGGTCACCTCGTCGGCGAACGAGGACAGTGTCGTCACCATTGTGTTGACGGTCTCGGCCAGCTCGGCGACCTCGCCGCGCGCCTCGACCGTCACCTTCTTCGTCAGATCACCATTGGCGACCGCCGCCGAGACCCGGGCGATGTTACGCACCTGATTGGTCAGGTTGTTGGCCATCAGGTTGACGTTGTCGCTGAGGTCCTTCCAGATGCCGGTGACGCCGCGCACCCGCGCCTGGCCACCCAGGACACCTTCCGTACCCACCTCACGGGCGACCCTGGTCACCTCGTCGGCGAAGTCCAGCAGCTGGTCGACCATCGTGTTGACCGTCGTCACCAGTTCGAGGATCTCGCCCTTGGCATCGACGGTGATCTTCTTGGAGAGGTCGCCCTTGGCGACCGCCGTGGTCACCTCGGCGATATTGCGCACCTGCGAAGTCAGGTTGTTCGCCATGAAGTTGACGGACTGGGTGAGGTCCTTCCAGGTGCCGGAGACGCCCTGCACCTCCGCCTGGCCGCCGAGGATGCCCTCGGTACCCACCTCGCGCGCCACCCGGGTGACCTGCTCGGCGAAGTTGGAGAGCTGGTCGACCATGGTGTTGAGGGTGTTCTTCAGCTCCAGGATCTCGCCCCGGGCATCCACGTCGATCTTCTGCGACAGGTCGCCGCGCGCCACGGCCGTTGCGACCTGCGCGATGTTACGGACCTGACCGGTGAGGTTCTCGGCCATGCCGTTCACCGAGTCGGTCAGATCGCGCCACACACCGGCGACGCCTGGCACCTGCGCCTGGCCGCCGAGCCGGCCGTCCGTGCCCACCTCGCGGGCCACCCTGGTCACCTGCTCGGCGAAGGCGGAGAGCTGGTCGACCATCGTGTTGATGGTGTTCTTCAGCTCCAGGATCTCGCCCCGGGCATCCACATCGATCTTCTGCGACAGGTCGCCACGGGCCACCGCGGTCGTCACCTGCGCGATCTGCCGCACCTGCGAGGTCAGGTTCCCCGCCATGAAGTTGACGGAGTCGGTCAGTTCCTTCCAGGTACCGCTGACGCCGTCGACGCGTGCCTGGCCGCCCAGCCGGCCCTCCGTGCCCACGTCACGCGCCATCCGCGTCACCTGGTCGGCGAACGACGACAGCTGCGCCACCATCGTGTTGACGGTGTTCTTCAGCTCCAGCATCTCGCCCGCGACATTGACGGTGACCTTCTGCGACAGATCGCCGTTCGCCACCGCCGTCGTCACCTGCGCGATGTCCCGCACCTGGCCGGTGAGGTTGCGGAACGCGGTGTTCACCGAATCCGTCAGGTCCTTCCACGTACCCGCCGCACCCGGCACTCCGGCCTGACCGCCGAGCCGGCCCTCGACGCCGACCTCCCGGGCCACCCGCGTCACCTCGGAACCGAACGACTGCAGCTGGTCCACCATCGTGTTGACGGTGTTCTTGAGCTCCAGCATCTCGCCGGCCACATCGACGGTGACCTTCTGCGACAGATCGCCGTTCGCCACCGCCGTCGTCACCTGGGCGATGTCCCGCACCTGGGTGGTGAGATTGCGGAAGACCGTGTTGACCGAGTCCGTGAGGTCCTTCCAGGTACCGGCGGCTCCCGGCACCTGCGCCTGACCGCCGAGCAGCCCCTCGGCACCGACCTCGCTGGCCACCCGGGTGACCTCGTCCGCGAACGTACGCAGCGTCTCGGTCATCTGGTTGATGGTCTCGGCGAGTTGGGCCACCTCGCCGCGCGCGCTCACCGTGACCTTCTGCGACAGATCACCGTTGGCGACGGCCGTCGTCACCTCGGCGATACCGCGCACCTGCGAGGTCAGATTGCCGGCCATGGTGTTCACCGAATCGGTGAGGTCCTTCCACACACCGGCCACACCGGGCACCGTCGCCTGACCGCCCAGCTCGCCCTCCGTGCCGACCTCTCGGGCCACCCGGGTCACCTCGGAGGAGAACGAGGACAGCTGGTCGACCATCGTGTTGACGGTGTTCTTCAGCTGAGCCATCTCGCCGGCCACATGGACGGTGACCTTCCGCGACAGATCGCCCTTGGCAACCGCCGTGGTGACGAGAGCAATGTCACGTACCTGAGCGGTCAGCCGGTACGCCATCGTGTTCACCGAATCCGTGAGATCCTTCCACGAACCGGACATACCGCGCACCTGTGCCTGGCCACCGAGCTTGCCCTCGGTACCGACCTCCAGCGCCACCCGGGTCACCTCGTCGGTGAACGCCGACAGCTGGTCGACCAGGTTGTTGACCGTACGCGCGACCTTCAGGAACTCTCCGCGCAGCGGCCGTACGGACCCGTCCGAGCCGTCCATGCCGTGCGAGCGCAGCTCCATACGCTGCTCCAGGTCGCCCTCGGCAACCGCCGAGAGCACCCGCCCCACCTCGGACACGGGCCGCGCCAGATCGTCCACCAGCGCGTTGGAGGCGTCGATGGCGGCCGCCCAGGAGCCCTCACAGGCCCCCGTCTCCAGCCGCTCCGTCAGCTTCCCCTCGCGCCCGACCATCCTGCGTACGCGCGCCAGCTCACCGGTCAGGTGCAGGTTACGGTCGGCGACCTCGTTGAAAACAGCGGAAATCTCCGCCATCACACCATCGCCCGACACAGTCAGACGTCGGCGGAAATTGCCGTCACGCATCGACACCAGGGCCGCCAGCAGCCTGTTCAGGGCCGCCGTATCCACCTCGGTTGTCCCATTGCTCCGGGACCGTCCGCCTTTTGCGCGCGTGCTGTTGCCACGCGCCGCCACGCCAGACTCCACCGCGTCCCTCCCGCAGGGTTGACCGTACTGCCCGCGCTGTCTCGGGACAGCCCGCCCAGTGTTTCACCATGGCCGAACCAGGCCATAACAGTTCGGCAGCTTCGCATAGCGTCCCCGCCTCCGGAGGACGGAAACAGCCTCGACCGGCATCCACTCGGACAGCGAAGGTAAGTAACCTGGCATCCGGCTGTCCAACCGCTCCGTCCGCCCGGCGGGGGCGGTGTGGAACGAGTACTACCACCGGGCACCGGGAGGGGCAGGCCGCATCATGGCAGAGCCGGGCGTCGAGACGCGTACGAGGAGTGCTGTGATCACCGCGCGGGCGGCTGCCAGCTTCGACCCAGCCGGACGGTCCGTCGCGACCGCCCGCGCCTTTGTCCGCGACACCCTCCAGGGGTGGGGGTACTCCGATGTCGTCGACGACGCGGTCGTCCTCACCAGTGAGCTGGTCACCAACGCCGTCATCCACGCGGGCACCACCGCCGACGTCCTGTGTCTGCGCACGGAGGACGGCGTACGCGTGGAGGTCGCCGACCGCTACCCCGACCGCGAGATCCCGATCCAGGGCACCGGACGTTCTCTCGGCAACCTCGACCGTGAGAACGGGCGCGGACTGCTCCTGTGCGCCGCCCTCGCCTCCCGCTGGGGCGTCGACTACACCCCCACCCACAAGCTGGTGTGGTTCCAACTCGACCTTCCGCAGCGGCCGGTCGGCACCCGCTCCGCCGGCCCGGTCCTGCCCACGGCACTCCTCCCGGTCGCCGACGAGCGCGTACGTGTCGCCGTCGCCCAGATCGACCGCACCGGCTCGATCTCGGTCTGGAACGAGGACGCCCGGCACCTCTTCGGATACGCCGCCGAGCAGGTCATCGGCAAACCCCTCACCGACTTCGCCGCCTGGCCGCACACACCCGGCATCGGCACGGGCATCGCCGAGGCGCTGCGACTCTCCCGCTGGGAAGGCAGTTACGGCATCCGCGGCATCGACGGCCGCGTCATCCCCGTGTACGCATCCCACCTCCGGGTACGGGACACCCACGGCGAACCCTCCACCGTCTGCCTCCTCGTACGCGACGACGAACGCGCGGTCCTGCAGACCCCGCAGCGCGCCCCCGTGACCGATTCGGGCGCCGAGAGTCACGCCGTCGACCCCTTCGAGGTCTTCATCGGCTCGCCGGCCCCCGACGACCTCGACGGCCTCCTCCAGCGCACCGTCGAACGCGCCCGTGACATGCTCGACGGCGACGCCGCCTTCCTGCTCCTGGCCACCGACGACGAGACCGAGTTGGAGGTTCGGGCCACCACCGGCCTGCCTTCGGCCCGCCAGCGCTTCGCCCGCGTCCCGGTCGAAGCCGGCAGCGGCCGCTACGGCTCCGCCCGGATGCCTGCGGTCCACGAGGACCTCACGGCCGTCCCCGGCGCGGTACCGCTGCTCAACTCCACGGGGATGCGCTCCGTCGTCACCGTCCCGCTCAAGGTCGAAGGCCGCCTGACCGGCTCCCTGGGCGTCGCCGCCGAGGCCGCGGGCCGTTACTCCAACGAGGAGGCCCTGCGCCTGCAGTTCGCCGCCGACCGTATCGCCCTGGCCGTCGAATCCGCCCGCCTCGGCGAACTGGAACGGCTGCGCCGCGGTTCCCTCTCCTTCCTTGTCGAGGCCTCCGACCTGCTCGCCGGAACACTCGACCGCGACCAGACCCTGGCCCTGATGGCGCAGATGACGGTCCCCACTCTGGCCACCTGGTGCGCCGTCTACACAATCGCCGACCAGGCGTCAGATCCGTATCTCAGCTATGTACTTCACGAGGACGAGGAGAGAATCGACGGCCTCAAGGCCCTTCTCTCCAAGATTGACCCGCCCGACCCGGTACCCACCCCCGGCGCCCGCGTCTGGACCGCGCCCGCCGAGGCCGGCCACAAGGCGGCCCTGCGCACTTCCCGGCGCGAACTCGGCCTCGGCTCATCGCCACCGGTCTCCTCCGGCATCGGCGCCACCCTCGCCACGGCCGCCGCGGTCGGCGGCGAGACGGTCGTCCTGCCGCTGTTCGCCCGCAACCGCGTCATCGGCATGCTGACCCTCGGCAAGCCCTCCGACGACCACTTCCGCCAGGAGATCCTGGAACTCGCCGAGGACCTCTCCCGCCGAGCGGCCCTCGCCCTCGACAACGCGCGGCTGTACTCCGAGCGCATGGCCATCAGCCAGTCGCTCCAGCGCAGCCTGCTGCCGCCGGAACTCCCTCAGATCCCTGGCGTCGAGGTCGAGGTCATCTACCGCGCGGCCGGCGAAGGCAATGAAGTCGGCGGCGACTTCTACGATCTCTTCCCGATCCGCGACGGCGCGTACGGCTTCGCCATCGGCGACGTCTGCGGTACGGGACCCGAAGCCGCGGCCGTCACCGGCCTGGCCCGTCACGCCCTGCGCCTGCTCGCCCGCGAGGGCTTCGGCGGCCCGGCGGTCCTGGAGCGCCTGAACGCCGCCATCCTGGACGAGGGAGCCCGCAGCCGCTTCCTCACTCTTCTCTATGGCGAGTTGTGGCCACAGGAGGACGGCAGCGCGATCCTCAAGGTCGTCTGCGCCGGCCACCCGCTTCCGCTGCGCCTGCGCCAGGACGGCACCGTGGAACCGGCGGCGGAGCCCCAGCCGCTCCTCGGCGTCATGGACGACCTGGAGCTGTACGAGCAGATGGTGACCCTCGACCCCGGCGACGTACTTCTCTGCGTCACCGATGGCGTCACCGAACGCCGTGAGGGCACCCGCATGCTGGGCGACGACGGCCTGATCGACGTCCTCACCACCTGCACGGGTCTCACGGCGGGTGCGGTCGCCTCCCGCGTCCTGCGCGCGGTCGAGCGCTTCGCCGCGGAACCGGCGTCGGACGACATGGCGATCCTCGCGATGCGGGTACCCGAGCCCCACAGGCCCTGAACACGAAGAACGCCCCCGCCACTTGGCGGGGGCCTTCTTTGGTGAGCCCCAATACGGAATCGAACCGTAGACCTTCTCCTTACCATGGAGACGCTCTACCGACTGAGCTATTGGGGCCTGCTGCGCTGCGGCAACGAGGTAGATCATACCCGAACAGAGGGCTGCTTCGAACCGCCCCTCCGACCTGCTTCCAGCAGATCGCTCACACCAGTTCACTTCCACCGGACCGCTCCCAAGCCGCCTCCGGCGGCGGCCACTTGGAGGCCGACGTCAGCTCCTGAACGCCCTGAGCTTCCTGAACGCGTCCTGAACGCAGAAAAGCCCCGCACCAGAAGGTGCGGGGCTTCCCCACAATAATTGTTCGGCGGCGTCCTACTCTCCCACAGGGTCCCCCCTGCAGTACCATCGGCGCTGAAAGGCTTAGCTTCCGGGTTCGGAATGTAACCGGGCGTTTCCCTAACGCAATGACCACCGAAACTCTATGAAAATAGTGAACTCCAGCCGGCCAAAAGGGCGAGTTCGTTACTTCAGAACATACACAGTGGACGCGAGCAACTGAGGACAAGCCCTCGGCCTATTAGTACCAGTCAGCTCCACCCCTTACAGGGCTTCCACATCTGGCCTATCAACCCAGTCGTCTACTGGGAGCCTTAACCCCTCAAAGGGGGTGGGAGTCCTCATCTCGAAGCAGGCTTCCCGCTTAGATGCTTTCAGCGGTTATCCTTTCCGAACGTAGCCAACCAGCCATGCCCTTGGCAGGACAACTGGCACACCAGAGGTTCGTCCGTCCCGGTCCTCTCGTACTAGGGACAGCCCTTCTCAAGACTCCTACGCGCACAGCGGATAGGGACCGAACTGTCTCACGACGTTCTAAACCCAGCTCGCGTACCGCTTTAATGGGCGAACAGCCCAACCCTTGGGACCGACTCCAGCCCCAGGATGCGACGAGCCGACATCGAGGTGCCAAACCATCCCGTCGATATGGACTCTTGGGGAAGATCAGCCTGTTATCCCCGGGGTACCTTTTATCCGTTGAGCGACGGCGCTTCCACAAGCCACCGCCGGATCACTAGTCCCGACTTTCGTCCCTGCTCGACCCGTCGGTCTCACAGTCAAGCTCCCTTGTGCACTTACACTCAACACCTGATTGCCAACCAGGCTGAGGGAACCTTTGGGCGCCTCCGTTACCCTTTGGGAGGCAACCGCCCCAGTTAAACTACCCATCAGACACTGTCCCTGATCCGGATCACGGACCCAGGTTAGACATCCAGCACGACCAGAGTGGTATTTCAACGACGACTCCACCTGAACTGGCGTCCAAGCTTCACAGTCTCCCACCTATCCTACACAAGCCGAACCGAACACCAATATCAAACTGTAGTAAAGGTCCCGGGGTCTTTCCGTCCTGCTGCGCGAAACGAGCATCTTTACTCGTAGTGCAATTTCACCGGGCCTATGGTTGAGACAGTCGAGAAGTCGTTACGCCATTCGTGCAGGTCGGAACTTACCCGACAAGGAATTTCGCTACCTTAGGATGGTTATAGTTACCACCGCCGTTTACTGGCGCTTAAGTTCTCAGCTTCGCCACACCGAAATGTGACTAACCGGTCCCCTTAACGTTCCAGCACCGGGCAGGCGTCAGTCCGTATACATCGCCTTACGGCTTCGCACGGACCTGTGTTTTTAGTAAACAGTCGCTTCTCGCTGGTCTCTGCGGCCACCCCCAGCTCACCGAGTAAACCGGATCACCAGTGATGGCCCCCTTCTCCCGAAGTTACGGGGGCATTTTGCCGAGTTCCTTAACCATAGTTCACCCGAACGCCTCGGTATTCTCTACCTGACCACCTGAGTCGGTTTAGGGTACGGGCCGCCATGAAACTCGCTAGAGGCTTTTCTCGACAGCATAGGATCATCCACTTCACCACAATCGGCTCGGCATCAGGTCTCAGACTATGTGCAGGGCGGATTTGCCTACCCTGCGTCCTACACCCTTACCCCGGGACAACCACCGCCCGGGCTGGACTACCTTCCTGCGTCACCCCATCGCTTACCTACTACCACCTTGGACCGGCGGCTCCACCACTCCCCTTCACCCGAAGGCTCCAGGACGGCTTCACGGCCTTAGCATTAATGGGCTCGATACTGGGCGTTTCAAAGCGGGTACCGGAATATCAACCGGTTGTCCATCGACTACGCCTGTCGGCCTCGCCTTAGGTCCCGACTTACCCTGGGCAGATCAGCTTGACCCAGGAACCCTTAGTCAATCGGCGCACACGTTTCTCACGTGTGTATCGCTACTCATGCCTGCATTCTCACTCGTGAACCGTCCACAACTCGCTTCCGCGGCTGCTTCACCCGGCACACGACGCTCCCCTACCCATCCCAGCGGGCGTTGGCCCTCATGCTGGAATGACACGACTTCGGCGGTACGCTTGAGCCCCGCTACATTGTCGGCGCGGAATCACTTGACCAGTGAGCTATTACGCACTCTTTCAAGGGTGGCTGCTTCTAAGCCAACCTCCTGGTTGTCTCTGCGACTCCACATCCTTTCCCACTTAGCGTACGCTTAGGGGCCTTAGTCGATGCTCTGGGCTGTTTCCCTCTCGACCATGGAGCTTATCCCCCACAGTCTCACTGCCGCGCTCTCACTTACCGGCATTCGGAGTTTGGCTAAGGTCAGTAACCCGGTAGGGCCCATCGCCTATCCAGTGCTCTACCTCCGGCAAGAAACACACGACGCTGCACCTAAATGCATTTCGGGGAGAACCAGCTATCACGGAGTTTGATTGGCCTTTCACCCCTAACCACAGGTCATCCCCCAGGTTTTCAACCCTGGTGGGTTCGGTCCTCCACGAAGTCTTACCTCCGCTTCAACCTGCCCATGGCTAGATCACTCCGCTTCGGGTCTTGAGCGCGCTACTGTACCGCCCTGTTCGGACTCGCTTTCGCTACGGCTTCCCCACACGGGTTAACCTCGCAACACACCGCAAACTCGCAGGCTCATTCTTCAAAAGGCACGCAGTCACGACTGTTGCTCCGAAGAACAACAGCGACGCTCCCACGGCTTGTAGGCACACGGTTTCAGGTACTATTTCACTCCGCTCCCGCGGTACTTTTCACCATTCCCTCACGGTACTATCCGCTATCGGTCACCAGGGAATATTTAGGCTTAACGGGTGGTCCCGCCAGATTCACACGGGATTTCTCG
The DNA here is from genome assembly GCF_050936555.1 of Streptomyces sp. CA-135486. Lineage (NCBI taxonomy): Bacteria > Bacillati > Actinomycetota > Actinomycetes > Kitasatosporales > Streptomycetaceae > Streptomyces > Streptomyces sp. CA-135486. The sequence goes on along the minus strand of NZ_JBNJMM010000002.1, from coordinate 1,973,138 downwards.
GGCCCCGTGCTACTTGGGTGTCTCTCAAACGAGCCGCTGATGTTTCAGCTACGGGGGTCTTACCCTCTACGCCGGACCTTTCGCATGTCCTTCGCCTACATCAACGGTTTCTGACTCGTCTCACAGCCGGCAGACCGTGAAAGAGAGATCCCACAACCCCGCATGCGCAACCCCTGCCGGGTATCACACGCATACGGTTTGGCCTCATCCGGTTTCGCTCGCCACTACTCCCGGAATCACGGTTGTTTTCTCTTCCTGAGGGTACTGAGATGTTTCACTTCCCCTCGTTCCCTCCACACTGCCTATGTGTTCAGCAGCGGGTGACAGCCCATGACGACTGCCGGGTTTCCCCATTCGGAAACCCCCGGATCAAAGCCTGGTTGACGGCTCCCCGGGGACTATCGTGGCCTCCCACGTCCTTCATCGGTTCCTGGTGCCAAGGCATCCACCGTGCGCCCTTAAAAACTTGGCCACAGATGCTCGCGTCCACTGTGCAGTTCTCAAGCAACGACCAGCCACCCACCACCCCCGCCCTGAGGCAGAGTTCACTGGGGCCGGCATCACGAAGGGCGAGCTCACGCTCGCACCCTCAGACACCCAACAGCGCGCCCGGCACGACCAGTCGAAGACTCACGTTCCACGCCGAAGCAGTACTAGTGATCCCAACCAACCGTGCCGAATAGTCAACGTTCCACCCATGAGCAACCAGCACCGGACACTCGCCGGTGTTCTGGCCCCTGGACCGGCAGAGCCGGCCTAGAAGTGCTCCTTAGAAAGGAGGTGATCCAGCCGCACCTTCCGGTACGGCTACCTTGTTACGACTTCGTCCCAATCGCCAGTCCCACCTTCGACAGCTCCCTCCCACAAGGGGTTGGGCCACCGGCTTCGGGTGTTACCGACTTTCGTGACGTGACGGGCGGTGTGTACAAGGCCCGGGAACGTATTCACCGCAGCAATGCTGATCTGCGATTACTAGCAACTCCGACTTCATGGGGTCGAGTTGCAGACCCCAATCCGAACTGAGACCGGCTTTTTGAGATTCGCTCCGCCTCGCGGCATCGCAGCTCATTGTACCGGCCATTGTAGCACGTGTGCAGCCCAAGACATAAGGGGCATGATGACTTGACGTCGTCCCCACCTTCCTCCGAGTTGACCCCGGCAGTCTCCTGTGAGTCCCCATCACCCCGAAGGGCATGCTGGCAACACAGAACAAGGGTTGCGCTCGTTGCGGGACTTAACCCAACATCTCACGACACGAGCTGACGACAGCCATGCACCACCTGTATACCGACCACAAGGGGGGCACTATCTCTAATGCTTTCCGGTATATGTCAAGCCTTGGTAAGGTTCTTCGCGTTGCGTCGAATTAAGCCACATGCTCCGCTGCTTGTGCGGGCCCCCGTCAATTCCTTTGAGTTTTAGCCTTGCGGCCGTACTCCCCAGGCGGGGAACTTAATGCGTTAGCTGCGGCACCGACGACGTGGAATGTCGCCAACACCTAGTTCCCAACGTTTACGGCGTGGACTACCAGGGTATCTAATCCTGTTCGCTCCCCACGCTTTCGCTCCTCAGCGTCAGTAATGGCCCAGAGATCCGCCTTCGCCACCGGTGTTCCTCCTGATATCTGCGCATTTCACCGCTACACCAGGAATTCCGATCTCCCCTACCACACTCTAGCTAGCCCGTATCGACTGCAGACCCGGGGTTAAGCCCCGGGCTTTCACAACCGACGTGACAAGCCGCCTACGAGCTCTTTACGCCCAATAATTCCGGACAACGCTTGCGCCCTACGTATTACCGCGGCTGCTGGCACGTAGTTAGCCGGCGCTTCTTCTGCAGGTACCGTCACTTTCGCTTCTTCCCTGCTGAAAGAGGTTTACAACCCGAAGGCCGTCATCCCTCACGCGGCGTCGCTGCATCAGGCTTTCGCCCATTGTGCAATATTCCCCACTGCTGCCTCCCGTAGGAGTCTGGGCCGTGTCTCAGTCCCAGTGTGGCCGGTCGCCCTCTCAGGCCGGCTACCCGTCGTCGCCTTGGTAGGCCATCACCCCACCAACAAGCTGATAGGCCGCGGGCTCATCCTTCACCGCCGGAGCTTTCAACCCCCCGAGATGCCTCGGAAGGTGGTATCCGGTATTAGACCCCGTTTCCAGGGCTTGTCCCAGAGTGAAGGGCAGATTGCCCACGTGTTACTCACCCGTTCGCCACTAATCCACCCCGAAGGGCTTCATCGTTCGACTTGCATGTGTTAAGCACGCCGCCAGCGTTCGTCCTGAGCCAGGATCAAACTCTCCATGAATGTTTTCCCGTCATCGGGATGAACACCACAAGAGCGGAACAACCAGTCGGAATAAGACCGGTCGTTCACAGCGTCCTCGCTGTGTCAATGCCTACCCGCCACACAGGCCGGTAGGACTTTCAAAGGAACCTCGAACCTGCCGAAACAGGCCGGGGTATCAACATATCTGGCGTTGACTTTTGGCACGCTGTTGAGTTCTCAAGGAACGGACGCTTCCTTCGTACTCACCCTCGCAGGCTTTCCTCCGGGCGCTTCCCTTCGGTCTTGCGTTTCCAACCTTACCAGACTCTTTTTCCGTTCCGTTTCCGGTGTGGAATTCGAATCCAGCGGCCGTTGGAGAGGCCTTTTGCCTTTCGGCGGATCCGACTTTATCAGAGATTCTGCGTCGGAATTCCCGCCCCGTTCGGGGACTGGTTCCGCGCGCACAAGTGCGGCGGGTTCCCGTTCAGGCGGAGACGTAAACGTACTGGAGCGGAGCGCCCCGATGCAAATCGAGGGCTCCGCCCAGGGGTTGGCCGCGTCAGACCTCGACGACGACAGGAAGGATCATCGGACGACGGCGGTAGGTGTCGGAGACCCACTTGCCCACCGTGCGGCGGATGAGTTGCTGCAGCTGATGGGGCTCGGACACACCATCGGCAGCGCTCTTTTGGATGGCATCGCCGATCTTCGGCATCACCGCGTCGAATGCGGCGTCCTCGATGCCCGAGCCGCGGGCGTGGATGTTCGGTCCACCGACGATCTTGCCTGTCGTGGAGTCCACCACCACGAAGACCGAGATGATGCCCTCGTCGCCCAGGATGCGGCGGTCCTTGAGGGAGGTCTCGGTGACATCGCCGACCGAGAGGCCGTCGACGTACACATAGCCCGCCTGGACCTTGCCGACAATCTTCGCCTTGCCGTCGAGGAGGTCGACGACGACCCCGTCCTCGGCGATGACGATGTGGTCCTTCGGGACACCTGTCAGCGCGCCGAGTTCGGCGTTGGCGCGCAGGTGGCGCCATTCGCCGTGGACCGGCATCAGGTTCTTCGGCTTGCAGATGTTGTAGAAGTACAGCAGCTCGCCGGCCGAGGCGTGGCCCGAGACATGGACCTTGGCGTTGCCCTTGTGGACGACGTTCGCGCCCCAGCGGGTGAGGCCGTTGATCACGCGGTAGACCGCGTTCTCGTTGCCCGGGATCAGGGACGAGGCCAGGATCACCGTGTCGCCCTGGACGATCCGGATCTGGTGGTCACGGTTGGCCATGCGGGAAAGAGCGGCCATCGGCTCGCCCTGGGAGCCCGTGCAGACCAGCACAACCTCGTGGTCCGGGAAGTCGTCGAGCGTCTTCACGTCGACGACCAGACCCGCCGGGACCCGCAGATAACCGAGGTCGCGGGCGATGCCCATGTTGCGGACCATCGAGCGGCCGACGAAGGCCACGCGGCGGCCGTACTCGTGGGCCGCGTCGAGGATCTGCTGGATGCGGTGGACGTGGCTCGCGAAGCTGGCCACGATGATGCGCTTCTGGGCGTTCGCGAAGACCGTGCGCAGGACGTTCGAGATGTCGCGCTCGGGCGGGACGAAGCCCGGGACCTCGGCGTTCGTCGAGTCCGAGAGGAGGAGGTCGATGCCCTCCTCGCTCAGCCGCGCGAAGGCGTGCAGGTCCGTGAGGCGGCCGTCCAGCGGGAGCTGGTCCATCTTGAAGTCGCCGGTGTGGACTGCCATCCCCGCGGGGGTGCGGATGGCGACGGCCAGCGCGTCCGGGATGGAGTGGTTGACCGCGACGAATTCGCAGTCGAAGGGGCCGATCCGCTCGCGGTGGCCCTCGTTGACTTCGAGGGTGTACGGGCGGATGCGGTGCTCCTGGAGCTTTGCCTCGATCAGAGCGAGGGTCAGCTTGGAGCCGATCAGCGGGATGTCCGGCTTCAGCCGGAGCAGATACGGGACACCGCCGATGTGGTCCTCGTGGCCGTGCGTGAGCACGATGCCGTCGATGTCGTCGAGGCGGTCCCGGATGGTGGTGAAGTCCGGCAGGATCAGGTCGATGCCGGGCTGCTCCTCCTCGGGGAAGAGGACGCCGCAGTCGACGATGAGCAGTCGGCCGTCGTACTCGAAGACCGTCATGTTCCGGCCGATCTCACCGAGACCGCCGAGGGGTGTGACGCGCAGGCCGCCCTTGGGAAGCTTCGGCGGGGCGCCGAGTTCAGGATGCGGATGACTCAAAAGACTCTCCTCACCATGTACGCCACGTACCGCTGAGGCACGTGGCGTACATGACATTCGTGCACTTGCTGTTGTCTGTTTGACCGGCTGCGTGAGCCGGTTTCTTCTCGTATTCAGTTGTGAAGTCCGTGTCTAGAGCTGTACCCCACCGGCCGCGAGGTCGATCTTGAGCTGGGCGGTTTGCTCCGGGGAGAGCGCGACCAGGGGGAGCCGGAGCGGGCCGGCCGGGAGGCCCTGGATGGCCAGTGCCGCCTTGGTGGTGATGACGCCCTGGGTGCGGAACATGCCCGTGAAGACCGGGAGCAGCTGCTGGTGGATCTCGACGGCCTTCTGGACGTCGCCGGTGAGGTGGGCGTCGAGGAGGGCGCGGAGCTCGGGGGTGACGACATGTCCGACGACGGATACGAAGCCGACGGCGCCGACCGAGAGCAGCGGGAGGTTGAGCATGTCGTCGCCGGAGTACCAGGCGAGACCGCTGCGGGCGATGGCCCAGCTGGCGCGGCCGAGGTCGCCCTTGGCGTCCTTGTTGGCGACGATGCGCGGATGATCGGCGAGGCGCACGAGCGTCTCGGTGTCGATCGGGACGCCGCTGCGGCCGGGGATGTCGTAGAGCATGACGGGCAGTTCCGTCGCGTCGGCGATGGCCGAGAAGTGACGGAACAAGCCCTCCTGCGGGGGCTTGTTGTAGTACGGGGTGACGGCGAGCAAGCCGTGCGCGCCGGCGCGTTCCGCCGTGCGGGCGAGCTCGATGCTGTGGCGGGTGTCGTTGGTGCCGATGCCGGCGACGACATGGGCCCGGTCTCCGACCGCTTCCAGTACGGCCCGTACGAGCTGGTCTTTCTCCGCGTCGCTGGTGGTCGGCGACTCACCGGTGGTGCCATTGATGATCAGGCCGTCGTTGCCTGCGTCCACCAGATGGGCCGCCAGACGCTGGGCGCCGGCGAGGTCGAGTGCGCCGTCCGCCGTGAAGGGCGTGACCATGGCGGTGAGGACCCGCCCGAAGGGGGTCTGCGGAGTGGAGATCGGAGCCATGGGTAACACGCTACTCGCTGCTCAGCACGCAGTGTCCCCTCGGGGGACGTGACGTACGACGTTGCATGCGGAGCCCGGCACTGCCTGCTCGGGGGTTCAAGCAGTGCCGGGTCCGTTTGATCAGCCTAGATGAACTTCATGAAACACCGCAATGCGGACACTTCCCCGGGCCGACCCGCACATCAGTGCCCTGCGGGCCTTCCCGGCGGACGTTTCCTGGGGAAGCGCGCTACGGGGCGACTCGGCCGTTCGCGTTGAAGGCGGCGTAGGTGAGCGGCATGAGCTTCGCCCACTGCTGCTCCATCTTCTCGCCGACCATCTCGATCTCCCGCTGCGGGAAGGACGGAACCTTCGCCAGCTCGTGCTGGGTGCGCAGGCCGAGGAAGTGCATCAGCGAGCGGGCGTTGCACGTCGCGTACATGGAGGAGAACAGGCCGACGGGGAGGACGGCACGGGCGACCTCGCGGGCGATGCCCTCGGCCAGCATCTCCTGGTACGTCTCGTACGAGCGGCGGTACGAGTCGATCATGGCGTCGGAGACTACCTTGTGCTGCTCCGGGGAGCCGTCGATGAAGACGTACTTGCCGGGGCGGCCCTCCTGCACGAGCTTGCGGTTCTGGCCCGGGACGTAGAAGACCGGCTGCAGCTCCCGGTAGCGGCCGGACTCCTCGTTGTACGACCAGCCGACCCGGTGCCGCATGAACTCGCGGAAGACGAAGATCGGGGCGCTGATGAAGAAGGTCATCGAGTTGTGCTCGAAGGGGCTTCCGTGGCGGTCCCGCATCAGGTAGTTGATCAGTCCCTTGGAGCGCTCCGGGTCCTTCTGGAGCTCCTCCAGAGACTGCTCGCCCGCCGTGGAGACGCGGGCGGCCCACAGCACGTCCGAGTCGCCGGCGGTGTGCTTCACCAGTTCGACGGTGACATCGCTGCGGTAACTCGGCGTGCCGGTCTCGGCGGGGGTGTCGGGCACCAGGGGGTCCTTCCGGTTGAACACAGAGGCGGCGCCCACTTTAACGACGGAACGCCTTCGCAGTACCTCCGGCCCCTTTGGGTATTTCTGGGAACACGGGCACCGAATGACTGCTTTCTGCGTCTCTACCAGTAGACAGCGTCCGGGCACGCGATTCCAAGGAGAGTGCCTCGGGCTTCCGGCCGTGGAGCCGAGCCAGTCCCCGGGGCATTCGCAGCACTCCCAGGCGTCCGACAGCCGCTGACTCTTACGGCCCCCTGGAGTGGTCGGGCAGTGGCCGCCTCGGTAGCCTCACCGGGCACAGCCCAACCGAGTGTGCTGGTGAGTGAGGAACAGTCGTGCCCCTGCCCTTTCTGACGGCCGAGCGTGCATTTGAGACGAGCGCTGACGATGTCGCGCTTCCCTTCGACGATCACGACCACTGGCGGCGTCCGTACCGTCCGGGCCCCTGGCGGGTCGGCGCGGCGGCGCTTTTGCTGCTGCTCGCGTCGTTCGTGCTCATCGCGGCGATGATCATCGCGTTCGCCGGCGCGCTACCGGGCGCGGGCGCCTGCCTGGGACTGGGGCTCGTGGTCATCGTCGCCGCACTGCGGCTGCTGCGGGTGGGCGTCTGGGTCAGCAGGCACGGGCTGCGGCGGGTGGCCTTCTTCTCGACCACCACGGTGCGGTGGGACCGTGCTTCAGCGGTACGGACCGTGCAGCAACCGGTGCGCTGGCTGGGGCTGCCGCGCACGGTCCAGGGGCAGGCGCTTGTCGTCGTACGACAGGGTGGGGAGCCGCTGCACCTGCTGACCGACCACAACGCGGACTTTCTGTCGCGCGTCGAGGCGTTTGACCGGGCGGCGGACACGGTGGAGGCGTGGGGGTCGCAGTACCGCGGTGCCTGACTGGCGGCTTCGCCCCCCAGACCCCCAGTCCTCAACGCCGGACGGGCTTGAAATCCGTCAAGCGCCCGACGCGCTTGCCGTAGCCGGGCGGTCGTGCAGTGCGATCGCCTTTTGCATCGCCTTGCGGGCGCGCGGCGTGTCGCGCGCGTCGTGGTAGGCGACGGCCAGTCGGAACCAGCAGCGCCAGTCGTCCGGTGAGTCCTCCGTCTCGGCGCGGCGCCTGGCGAAGATCTCGTCGGCTGCGTCGCGGTCCATGCGCCGGCCGGGCGTGCGCGTCGACTCGTCGACCGGCAGGCCGCCTTCGGCCTCCAGCTCGCGGGCCAGCCGGTGGGCATTGCGCGCGAAGCGCGTGTTGTGCCGGAGGAACCAGGCGCCGACGAACGGCAGCAGGAAGGCCACCGCGCCCATCCCCATGGCGGCCGGCTCACCGGTCAGCAGGAGCAGTACGCCTTCCAGCGCCACCACACCGAAGACGACGACCAGCACGGTGGCGAGGAAGAAGTACGTGATCTTTCCACCCATGGCCGTCAGCCCAGGTCGAGGAAGTGTTCCAGGCCGAAGGTGAGGCCTGGGGTGGACACCACGCGACGGGCACCGAGCAGGATGCCCGGCATGAAGCTGCTGTGGTGCAGGGAGTCGTGCCGGATGGTGAGCGTCTCGCCCTCACCGCCGAGCAGGACCTCCTGGTGGGCGAGGAGGCCGCGCAGCCGGACCGCGTGGACCGGGACGCCGTCGACGTTCGCCCCGCGGGCGCCCGCCAGCTCGGTGACCGTCGCATCGGGCTGCGGGGCGCAGCCCGCCTCCGCGCGCGCCGCCGCGATGAGCTGGGCGGTGCGGGTGGCGGTGCCGGAGGGCGCGTCGGCCTTGTTCGGGTGGTGCAGCTCCACCACCTCGGCGGACTCGAAGTAACGCGCAGCCTGCTGCGCGAACTTCATGGTGAGGACCGCGCCGATGGAGAAGTTCGGCGCGATGAGCACACCGGTCTCCGGCGATCCTGCAAGCAGGGTGTTCAGCTGCGCGAGGCGCTCGTCGGTCCAGCCGGTGGTGCCGACGACCGCGTGAATGCCATGGCGTACGCAGAAGTCGAGATTGCCCATCACCGAGGCCGGGGTGGTCAGTTCGACCACGACCCGGGCGCCGTTCTCCACCAGGGCTTCCAGCTTGTCGTCCCGGCCGAGCGCCGCGACCAGTTCCATGTCGTCGGCGGCCTCGACGGCTCGTACCGCTTCCGAGCCGATACGGCCCTTCGCACCGAGAACGGCCACGCGCAGCTTGCTCATTGCCTTACTTCCTTAACCTTTAGGAGACCGCTTCGTGGAGGCGGTCCGCCTGCTTGTCCTTGAGCGGGCCGATGACAGACAGCGAGGGCCGGTGCCCCAGCACCTCGCCCGCAACCGCACGTACCTCGTCGGGGGTGACGGCCGCGATCCGCGCGAGCATGTCGTCGACCGACATCTGCGCTCCCCAGCACAGTTCGCTCTTGCCGATGCGGTTCATCAGCGCGCCCGTGTCCTCCAGGCCCAGCACGGTGGAGCCGGAGAGCTGGCCGACCGCGCGGCCGATCTCCTCGTCGGAGAGGCCGTCGGTTGCGACGCGGTCGAGCTCGTCGCGGCAGATCTTCAGTACGTCATGGACCTGGCTGGGACGGCAGCCCGCGTAGACGCCGAAGAGGCCGGTGTCGGCGAAGCCCGAGGTGTACGAGTACACGCTGTAGGCCAGGCCGCGCTTCTCCCGGACCTCCTGGAAGAGCCGGGAGCTCATGCCACCGCCGAGTGCGGTGTTGAGTACGCCCAGGGCCCAGCGGCGGTCGTCCGTGCGGGCGAGGCCGGGCATGCCGAGGACGACATGGGCCTGCTCGGTCTTGCGGTTCAGCAGCTCGACCCGGCCGGCGGTGCGCAGGGAGCGGTGTCCGTCGCGGGGCGGGGTCGGGGCCGCGTCCGTACGGGAGAGCGCACCGGCCTTCTCGAAGGCCTTGCGGACCTGGCGTACGACCGTGGCGTGGTCGATGTTGCCCGCGGCGGCGACGACCAGATGGGTCGGGTCGTAGTGCTTCTTGTAGAAGCGTCGGACGCTGTCGGCGGTGAGCGCGTTGACGGTGTCGACGGTGCCGAGGACCGGGCGGCCGAGGGGGGTGTCGCCGAACATGGTGTGCGCGAACAGGTCGTGCACACAGTCGCCCGGGTCGTCCTCGGTCATCGCGATCTCTTCGAGGATGACGCCGCGCTCGGCGTCGACATCCTCCTGGAGGATCAGCGAGCCGGTGAGCATGTCGCAGACCACGTCGATGGCGAGCGGCAGGTCGGTGTCGAGCACCCGCGCGTAGTAGCAGGTGTACTCCTTCGCCGTGAAGGCGTTCATCTCGCCGCCGACCGCGTCGATCGCCGAGGAGATGTCGAGGGCGGAGCGCTTGTGTGTGCCCTTGAACAGGAGATGCTCGAGGTAGTGCGTGGCGCCGCCCAGCGACCGCGTCTCGTCGCGGGAGCCGACGTTCGCCCAGATCCCGAAGGTCGCGGAGCGTACGGAGGGCAGGGTCTCGGTGACGACGCGCAGGCCGCCGGGGAGGACGGTGCGCCGGACCGTGCCGATGCCGTGCTCGCCCTTGAGAAGCGTTTGGGTACGGGCGACGGCCCGCGCCTCCGAAGAGGTGCGGGCCGTCGTCCTGGAACTACGCGACGTCACTTGTCGGTGTCGTCCTTCTTGTCGTCGGCCTCTTCGCCCTCGATCACGGGGATCAGGGAGAGCTTGCCGCGGGAGTCGATCTCGGCGATCTCGACCTGGACCTTGGAGCCGACCGCGACCACGTCCTCGACATTCTCCACGCGCTTGCCACCGGCGAGCTTGCGGATCTGCGAGATGTGGAGCAGGCCGTCCTTGCCCGGGAGCAGGGACACGAAGGCACCGAAGGTGGTCGTCTTGACGACCGTGCCCAGGTAGCGCTCGCCGACCTCCGGCATGGTCGGGTTGGCGATGCCGTTGATCGTGGCGCGGGCGGCCTCGGCCTGCGAGCCCTGGGCGGCACCGATGTAGATCGTGCCGTCGTCCTCGATCGTGATGTCGGCGCCGGTGTCCTCCTGGATCTGGTTGATCATCTTGCCCTTGGGGCCGATGACCTCACCGATCTTGTCCACCGGGATCTTGACGGTGATGATCCGCGGGGCGTTCGGGGACATCTCGTCCGGGACGTCGATCGCCTCGTTCATCACATCGAGGATGTGGAGGCGGGCGTCGCGGGCCTGCTTCAGCGCGGCGGCCAGGACCGAGGCGGGAATGCCGTCGAGCTTGGTGTCGAGCTGCAGCGCGGTGACGAAGGTCTTCGTACCGGCGACCTTGAAGTCCATGTCACCGAAGGCGTCCTCCGCACCGAGGATGTCGGTGAGGGTGACGTAGTGGGTCTCGCCCTCGATCTCCTGGGAGATCAGGCCCATGGCGATACCGGCGACGGGGGCCTTGAGCGGCACACCGGCGTTCAGCAGCGACATGGTGGAGGCGCAGACCGAGCCCATCGACGTGGAGCCGTTGGAGCTCAGCGCCTCGGAGACCTGGCGGATGGCGTACGGGAACTCCTCGCGCGTCGGCAGCACCGGCACGAGCGCGCGCTCGGCCAGGGCGCCGTGGCCGATCTCGCGGCGCTTCGGCGAACCGACGCGGCCGGTCTCACCGGTGGAGTACGGCGGGAAGTTGTAGTTGTGCATGTAGCGCTTGCGGGTCACCGGGGAAAGGGTGTCCAGCTGCTGCTCCATCCGGAGCATGTTGAGGGTGGTGACACCCAGGATCTGGGTCTCGCCACGCTCGAACAGCGCCGAGCCGTGCACGCGCGGGATGGCCTCGACCTCGGCGGCGAGCGTACGGATGTCCGTAACGCCACGGCCGTCGATGCGGACCTTCTCCTTGATGACGCGCTCGCGCACCAGGGTCTTGGTCAGCGAGCGGTAGGCGGCGGAGATCTCCTTCTCGCGGCCCTCGAACTGCGGGAGCAGCTTCTCGCCGGCCAGCGCCTTGACGCGGTCCAGCTCGGCCTCGCGCTCCTGCTTGCCGGCGATGGTGAGCGCCTGGGCGAGCTCGCTCTTGACCGCGGCGGTCAGGGCCTCGAGGACGTCGTCCTCGTAGTCCAGGAAGATCGGGAACTCGCCGGTCGGCTTGGCGGCCTTGGCGGCGAGGTCCGACTGCGCCTTGCACAGGACCTTGATGAAGGGCTTGGCGGCCTCGAGACCGGCGGCCACGACCTCCTCGGTCGGCGCCTCGGCGCCGCCCTTGACGAGTTCGATGGTCTTCTCGGTGGCCTCGGCCTCGACCATCATGATCGCGACGTCGCCGTCCTCCAGGACACGACCGGCGACCACCATGTCGAAGACAGCGTCCTCGAGCTCGGTGTGCGTCGGGAAGGCGACCCACTGGCCCTTGATCAGGGCGACACGGGTGCCGCCGATCGGGCCGGAGAACGGCAGGCCGGCCAGCTGCGTGGAGCAGGAGGCGGCATTGATCGCGACCACGTCGTACAGGTGGTCGGGGTTGAGCGCCATGATCGTCTCGACGACCTGGATCTCGTTGCGCAGGCCCTTCTTGAAGGACGGGCGCAGCGGGCGGTCGATCAGGCGACACGTGAGGATCGCGTCCTCGGAGGGACGGCCCTCACGGCGGAAGAAGGAGCCGGGGATCTTGCCGGCTGCGTACATCCGCTCCTCGACGTCCACCGTCAGGGGGAAGAAGTCGAGCTGGTCCTTGGGCTTCTTGGAAGCGGTGGTGGCCGACAGCACCATGGTGTCGTCGTCCAGGTAGGCCACGGCGGAACCGGCGGCCTGACGGGCCAGGCGGCCCGTCTCGAAGCGGATGGTGCGGGTGCCGAAGGAACCGTTGTCAATAACGGCCTCGGCGTAGTGGGTCTCGTTCTCCACTAGCGTTTTCTCCTCGTCTTCGTCCCCTCGCCCGTGTGGCGGAGGACGGTGGCCGAGAAGCTCTCGTTCTGCGGGCCGGTCTTCGATCGAAGCACCCGGGGTTGGTTCTCCGGGGGCCACTACCGAGGACCGGCGGCGGGGAGGCGGCTTCTCGCTCGTTCGGTATTGCGTTGTTCCGGTATTGCGTTGCGTGTCCAGACTAATTGCCGTCCGGCACGTCGCGCACGTACAGCAAAGGGAGCGGCCCCCTAAGAGTGGGAACCGCTCCCTTCACGGCGTCTTACTTGGCACCGCCGGCCGCACCACGGCGGATGCCGAGGCGGTCGACCAGCGCACGGAAGCGCTGGATGTCCTTCTTGGCCAGGTACTGCAGCAGACGGCGGCGCTGGCCCACCAGGATCAGCAGACCACGGCGGGAGTGGTGGTCGTGCTTGTGCGTCTTGAGGTGCTCGGTCAGGTCCGAGATGCGGCGCGAGAGCATCGCAACCTGGACCTCGGGGGAGCCGGTGTCGCCCTCCTTGGTGCCGAACTCGGACATGATCTGCTTCTTCGTAGCGGCGTCGAGAGACACTCGGTACTCCTCTTGATGTTCGATGCGCCCACGAGTGCCCCTGGTCTTGATCTCAGGGGAGCTTCCGTGACTCGGAGGCGAAGGTCCGATGAGCGCGGATCCCAGATGACCCGGGAACGCGTATACAAACGGCCGTCACACAGCGTACCAGCCCCCGGCGCCGTTCTTGACGGGCCCTCTAGCTGGTCAGGGAGCGGGCCGCGTTGAAAACGTCGAGCACGGCCAGGCAGAGCGGGACCAGCGAGAGCAGCACCACGCCCTCGGTGAGGTCGAGCAGGCGGCCCCAGAACGGCGAGAGGCCCTTCTTCGGGATGACCAGGCCGATCGCGGTGATCAGGGCGGCACCGGCGGCCACGGCCGCCGTGAGCCAGATTGTACGGATGTCCAGGCCGCCCCGGTCCCCGTACATCAGCAGATCCTTGACCAGGTCGACGGGCGGGTTCAGGGAGAGGCCGAGGACCAGCAGCGCGATCGCGGCGAGGCCGGCGACCAGGGTGCAGGCGACCTGCGAGGTGTAGCGGAAGAGGCGGGCGCGCAGCAGCATCGCGAGGCCGGCGGCCAGGGCGAGGAACTGGCCCCAGATGCTGCTCGAGAAGCCGAGCACGGCGGCGCAGGCGACGACGACCGCGGCGCAGCCGCCGACCAGGCCGAGCAGCATCTCGTGGCCGCGCCGGGCCTGAGCGGCGATCCGCTCGGCGTCGACGGGCTCGGCGTCGGGGGTCTCGTTCGGGTCGGCCTCGAACTCGTCGGCGGCGCTGCGCGGCGATGCGTAGCCGATGGGCAGCCGGGCGAAGCGGGCCGAGAGACCGGGCAGGAAGGCGACCAGACCGATGGCGACCGGGGCGACGACGGCGGCGGTCTCGGTGGCCGTGGCCTCGGTGGTGATGGCCACGAAGGTGGCGATGGTGCCGGTGGCGCCCAGGAAGGTGGCCGCCACGAAGGGTGCGTCGCCGCTCGGGGTGAGCGCGACCAGGGCGACCGAGGCGACCAGGACGGTCACGCAGCCGAGCAGAAACTGCAGCTTGCCGGGGCCGTGACCGGCGTCCGGCCCGACGATCCCGGAGCCCGCGATCATCAGCAGGGGCAGGGCGCCGAGCCCGAGGGCGACGGCGGTGGCCCGGTCCGAGTACACCCGGGCGCGGACGCCCGCGAAGGCGGTGAGCAGCAGTCCGGCCGCGCCCGCGATGATGCCGGGCAGGCTGTGCATGTCGTGCCGGAGCGGGTCGGCGAACCAGAGCACGAAGCCCATCAGGACCAGCAGCAGGACTCCGCCGACCAGGCCGGAGCCGCGCAGCAGGTCGTCGCTCCACAGATGCCGGTCGCGGGTGACGGCGGAGGCGACGGCGTCGGAGACGTCGTCGAAGACGGCGGGCGGCAGCGACTCCGCGAACGGGCGCAGGCTGAGCACCTCGCCGTCGAGCACCTGCTGGGCGGCGAGCGAGCGGGCGCCGTCGAGTACGGTGCCGTCGCGGCGCACCAGGTGGTAGCCGGTCGGAGACCCCGGAGCCTGGGTCTGACCGGTGAGGCGCAGGATTTCCGGGTAGACGTCGGCGACGGCGATGTCCTCGGGGAGAGCGACATCGATACGGCTGTCCGGCGCCACGACGGTGACGCGGCAGAAGCCGGTCGCTGCGGTCGTACTCACGTTTCTGGACCCCCTGATTCGCGGTTGCGCACGGTGCGCGCGCCACCCTACCGGGACACACGCGATGGGTCTGCAAGTAGGATCACCGTCGCGCGGAGGGAAGTCCGCAGCAAAGGCAGTCACGGGGGCGTCGGTTGCGGAAATCCGCCGTCCGTCTTCCGTACGTATCGAGGGATTGATGCTCCGGTGAGCCAGATCGTCGTGAAACGCCCGCCGAGGTCGCTGCCGCCTGAAGTGCCCGCGGAGGAACTGACTCTGGAGGCTCCTCCGGAGCTGCCGCGGGGTCAGCAGGAGGGCATGCTGATGCAGATCCTGCCGGTCCTCGGCATGGGCTCTTCGGTGGTGTTCTTCTTCTCGCCGCAGGCGCCGCCGTTCATGCGCATCATGGGTGTTCTGATGCTGGTCTCGACGGTCGCGATGGTCGTCGCCCAGGTCGCGAGATACCGCAAGGGTACGCAGGGGCAAATGGCAGATGTGCGCCGCGACTACCTCAAATACCTTGCCCAGACGCGGCGTACGGTGCGCAAGACGGCGCGCAAACAGCGTGACGCGCAGCTGTATCTGCACCCCGCTCCCGAGCAGCTCTGGTCGGTGGTGGCCGAGGGCTCGCGGGTGTGGGAACGGCGCGTGGGCGACAACGACTTCGGGCAGGTGCGCGTCGGTCTCGGCGCACAGCAGCTGGCCACGCCGCTGATAGCACCGGACACCGCACCGGTGGACGAGCTGGAGCCGCTGGCGGCCGGTGCGATGCAGCAATTCCTCGCGGTGCACGGCTCGTTGGACGGACTGCCGATGGCGGTCTCGATGCGCGCCTTCTACCACGTGACGGTCTCCGGCGAGCCGGAGTCGGCGCAGTCCGCGGCGCGCGCTCTGGTCTCCCAGCTGGTCACGCTGCACTCCCCCGACGACCTGATGGTCGCGGTGGTCGCGGCGCCGGGCGGGGTCGCGCGCTGGGACTGGACGAAGTGGCTGCCCCACACGCAGGTGCCCGGTCAGGTGGACGGGGCGGGTACCAAGAGGCTGTTCGGCGACGACCTCGGTGAGCTGGAGCAGTTGCTGTTCAGCCGCCTCGAGGGGCGGCCCCGGTTCAGCCGGGAGAACCAGCCGGTCATGGACCAGCCGCACATCGTCGTCGTACTGGACGGCGGAATGGTGCCGCCGGACTCGCTGTTCGCGGCCGCCGAGGGCCTGCAGGGCGTCACCATCGTCGAGGTCGTATCGGGCGAACTCGACGAGCCGCGCGGCGGTCTGTCCATAGTGGTGCGTCCCGGGCGGCTGCGTCTGGAGTCCGGACACCGGGTGGCGTACGAGGGTGTGCCCGACGGGATCTCGCTGCCGGCCGCCGAGGCGCTGGCGCGTCAGCTGGCGCCGCTGCGGATGGGCGGTGGTGACGACGACGAACCGCTGCTCGCCAACCTGGACTTCACCGATCTGCTGAATCTGGGCGACGCGGCCGGGATCGACGTGGCACGCACCTGGCGTCCGCGTTCGGTGGCCGAGCGGCTGCGGGTGCCTATCGGCGTCGGCGAGGACGGCCAGCCGGTCATGCTCGACCTCAAGGAGGCCGCGCAGGAGGGCATGGGCCCGCACGGTCTGTGCGTCGGTGCGACCGGTTCGGGAAAGTCGGAGCTGCTGCGCACGCTGGTGCTCGGACTCGCGGTCACACACTCCTCGGAGACCCTCAACTTCGTACTCGCGGACTTCAAGGGTGGTGCGACGTTCGCCGGGATGTCGCAGATGCCGCACGTCGCCGCCGTGATCACCAACCTCTCGGACGACCTCACGCTGGTCGACCGAATGGGAGACGCGATCCGCGGTGAACTGCAGCGGCGACAGGAGCTGCTGCACAAGTCGGGCAACTACGCGAACATCCACGACTACGAGAAGGCCCGTGCGGCCGGTGCCCCGCTGGAGCCGCTGGCCTCGCTGGTCCTCGTGCTCGACGAGTTCTCCGAACTCCTCACCGCCAAGCCGGACTTCATCGACATGTTCATCCAGATCGGCCGCATCGGCCGTTCGCTGGGTGTGCATCTGCTGCTCGCCTCGCAGCGTCTGGAGGAGGGCAAGCTGCGCGGTCTGGACACGTATCTCTCGTACCGGATCGGTCTGCGGACCTTCTCGGCCGCCGAGTCGCGTACGGCGATCGGCGTGCCCGACGCGTACCACCTGCCGTCGGTGCCCGGCTCCGGCCTGATGAAGTTCGGCACGGAAGAGATGACCCGCTTCAAGGCGGCGTACGTCTCCGGCACCTATCGCACCGGCGGTCCGGACCTGTCGGTGGGCCAGCTGCCCATCGAGCGGCGGCCCGCCGTCTTCACCGCGGCTCCCGTGCCTGTGGTCTACGCGGCGCCGGACCCGGCCGCGATGGCGGCCTCGAGGTCCTCCGAGGACGAGGCGCTGGCGGACACGGTGCTCGATGTGATCGTGCGCAGGCTCGAGGGCCAGGGCGTGCCCGCCCACCAGGTGTGGCTGCCGCCGCTGGACCAGGCGCCCACGCTGGACCAGCTGCTTCCGGGGCTCGCGCCGACGGCTGAGCGCGGTCTGACCGCGACCGAGTACACGCGCCCCGGTGGTCTGACCGTCCCGCTCGGCCTGATCGACAAGCCCTTCGAGCAGCGCCGCGAGGTGCTGTACCGGGACTTCTCCGGCGCGGCGGGCCACATGATGATCGTCGGCGGTCCGCAGTCCGGCAAGTCGACGCTGATGCGGACGCTGATCTCGTCGTTCGCGCTCACCCACACACCGAGCGAAGTGCAGTTCTACGCGCTCGACTTCGGTGGTGGCGGTCTGTCGTCGCTGTCCGACCTGCCGCATGTGGGCGGTGTCGCCTCGCGCCTCGACCCGGAGCGGGTGCGCCGTACGGTCGCCGAGGTGATGGGCGTACTCAACCGGCGCGAGGAGTTCTTCCGGGCCAACAACATCGACTCCATCGCCACCTACCGGCGCAGGCGGGCCGCGGGCGAACTGCCTGGCGAGGCCTGGGGAGACGTCTTCCTGGTCATCGACGGCTGGGGCGGCTTCAAGAACGACTACGAGATGATGGAGCCGATCGTCGCCGATCTCACGGCGCGCGGTCTCGGCTACGGCATCCATGTGGTCATCACCGCCGCCCGCTACATGGAGGTGCGTGCGGCGCTCAAGGACCAGATGCTGGGGCGTCTGGAGCTGCGGCTCGGTGACGTCATGGACTCCGAGTTCGACCGCAAGGTCGCGGCGAACGTCCCGCCCGGTGTGCCCGGCCGGGGCCAGGTCCCGGAGAAGCTGCACTTCATGACGGCTCTGCCGCGTATCGACTCGATCAGCAGCTCCGGCGATCTGTCGGAGGGCACGGCCGCCTTCGTGCAGTCGGTCAAGAGCAACTGGGCGGGCGCACCCGCGCCGGCCGTACGGCTGCTGCCGCGCCGGCTGCCGGCCGAGCAGCTGCCGAAGGGCTTCGAGTTCCCGCAGCACGGCATTGCGATCGGCATCGACGAGACGAACCTGGAGCCGGTGTTCGTCGACTTCGAGTCGGACCCGTTCTTCCTGATCTTCGGCGAGAGCGAGTCCGGCAAGACCGCCCTGCTGCGGCTGATCGCCAAGCAGATCTCCGAGCGCTACACCCCGGAGCAGGCGCGAATCGTGGTCGGCGACTACCGGCGCACGATGCTGGAGGCCGTGCCCTCCTCGCATCTGCTGGAGTACGCGCCGATGACGTCCGCGATGGAAATGCACATGGACGCGATCAACACGGTCATGGGCAAGCGGGCGCCGAAGCCGGACATCACTCCGCAGCAGCTGCGCGACCGCAGTTGGTGGACGGGACCGCAGCTCTTCGTCCTCATCGACGACTACGAGCTGGTGGCGACGAACTCCGGCAATCCGCTCTCGGCGCTGGTGCAGAACCTGCCGTTCGCGCGTGACGTGGGCATCCGCTTCATCATCGCGCGCAGCGCCGCGGGAGCTTCCCGGGCCATGTACGAGTCGTTCATGCAGCGGATCAAGGAGCTCGGCGCTCAGGGCGTCATTCTCTCGGGCGACCCGGGTGAGGGCGACATCCTCGGCAACGTACGGGCGCGTCCGATGCCTCCGGGTCGCGGCACCTTCGTCTCGCGCAAGCGGGGCACGCCGCTGATCCAGCTGGGCTGGATGCCGGATCACCGGTAGGCGCATCGGCAGCCCAGTAGGGTGGTTGAGCACTTCGTTCGGCACACCTGTGGGAGGAACCGCGCCGATGGCTGACGCAAGCGAGAAGGAACGCCAGAAGGAAGAGCTGTACGCCCTCGACATCTCGGGTGTGGAGTGGCTCGGCGCGCCCGGCACGAGCGAGAACGAGGAGCGGGTCGAGATCGCGCATCTGCCGGGCGGCGCGGTGGCGATGCGCTCGTCGCTGGACCCGGAGACGGTGCTGCGGTACACGGAGGCCGAGTGGCGTGCGTTCGTCCTCGGCGCGCGTGACGGCGAGTTCGACCTCAAGTAGGTCATACGTAAAGGGGGGTTGCCCGCTGGTGCGGGCAACCCCCCTTTACGCGGTGCAGGTCGCGTCAGTGCATCATGCGGAAACGGGCCGCGTTGCCCTTGTCCGTGTCCTGGTAGCCCACGACGGAGTCGTCGAGCAGACGCGCGATGGTGGCCAGGTCCTGGTTCAGACCGTCCATGTCCTGGGCGAGGTTGCCCTGGATGGCGATGTACGCCTCCTTGGCCTCACCCTGCCAGCTGCCCGCGACGTTCTTGACGTGGGTCATCAGGTCCTGAAGCTGCTCGTTCAGGTAGGTGGACGTGGCGCGGACGTCACTCGCCGCAGTGGTCACTGTGTCGTAATTGACAGCAGTCGTCATTCTTTGCTCCTAGTGCGAAGTTCTGCGAAGGATCCGGACGGTCACATACCGAGGATGGCGCTGCTGCCCTTGGTCGCTTCCATCTTGCGGAAGGACTGGATGCGCTCGGTCTCCTGGTTGTCGAACCCGTCGGCGCTCATCTTGACCAGGTTCTGAAGGTTCTCCAGGTCGCGCTGCACATTGCGCAGGCGCCGGTTCAGATCGGCCTGAGTACGGTCGTACTCCTGGCTCGCCGCGCCCTTCCAGCCTGCCTGGATGCGGTCCACAACGCCGTTGAGCGACGTGATCCGGCTGTTCAGCTCGGTCTGGAACTTGTCGATCTTCCCGGAGAGTCCGGTGATTTCGCTACTAGTTACATTCAGGTCTTGGTTACCCGACATCGTGCCCCTTCTTCCTTCGACGGTGACGTAGACGGAAGCCATTTGGATGCCGCCCCCGTGCCGGACCAGTCCTCACTGAGTCCGACTGTCACTCTATCCACTTGGTAGGACAGTTCCAACTGCAAAGTCTCGTAGGGAGACTTGGCTCACTGGGCCCTTTTGCGCCGGGTGTCCCTGATGACCGTTGCCGCGCCGGCAACCACAGCCACCAGTACGACGCCGATGCCCAACGCGTAGGTTGCATAACGCTCGTTGCGTTCCTGGACGGTCTCCGTCATCGCGAGATGAGCGGGCTCCGGCGCGAGTGCTTTCGGCGGGCCGGGGTCCGCGCGCGGTGCGTCGATCGGGCGCCCGTCGCCGCTTAGCGCACGCACCGGGTCGACCACACCCCAGCCGACGAAGTTGTCATGGCCGTTGATGCTTCGCTCGGCGGTCTGCTCGATCTGCGCGATGATCTGCGGCACGCTCCACTCGGGGTACTTGGCCTTCAGCAGCGCCGCGACACCGGCCACGTACGGGGCCGAGAAGCTGGTGCCGTTGTCGACGCACTGGCCGTTTCCGGGAACGGTGGACACGACGTCCACACCCGGGGCCGCGACTCCTACGAAGGTGCCCGCCTGGGAGAAGACCGCCCGCTCGTTGTTGCGGTCGGAGGAGGCTACGGCGAGAACACCCGGGAAGGCCGCGGGATAGGTGTTCTTCAGCTTGCCGTCCATGCCGTCGTTGCCGGCCGACGCGACCACGACGATCTTCG
The DNA here is from genome assembly GCF_050936555.1 of Streptomyces sp. CA-135486. Taxonomy (NCBI): domain Bacteria; kingdom Bacillati; phylum Actinomycetota; class Actinomycetes; order Kitasatosporales; family Streptomycetaceae; genus Streptomyces; species Streptomyces sp. CA-135486. The sequence continues at coordinate 1,952,688 of NZ_JBNJMM010000002.1, read as the reverse complement.
CGTTGATGGCCCGCTGCACCGCCTTGTTGAGCTCCGAGCCGAGCGAGAGCGGCTTCGTCGTGTCCTGGGAGATGTTGATGACGCCGGCGCCCTTGGCGATGGCGTGGTCGATCGCCGTGGCCATCGTCTTGTCGTTGCCGCTGTTCTTCTCGTCGTTCTGGCGGATCGGGATGATCGTGGCCTCGGGTGCCAGGCCGACGAAGCCGGTGCCCTTGCGGGGGCGCGCGGCGATGATGCCCGCGACCTTGGTGCCATGGCCGACCTCGTCGACCGTGCCGTCGGTCTTGCCGCGCTTGTCGTCGCTCGAACTCTCCTTGTCGGGCTTGAGGAGGTCCCGGCCCGCGGAGGCGTCGACGGCCGACTTGAGCTGGACGTTGTCGTTGTCCACGCCGGTGTCGATGACCGCGACCCGGACACCCTTGCCCTTGGTGTCCTGCCACAGCTCGTCCAGCAGGACCCGCTGGAGCGGCCAGGGGATCCCCTCGATCTGCTTCTTCATCGGAAAGGTGCACTCGCCGCTGCCGTTGATGCCGAGTTCGTTCGGCGCCTCGTCGGCGTATGCGGCCGGGGGTGCGGCGGCCAGGCCCGTCAGCGCCGTGGCGGCGGTCAGCAGGGCGGCCTTCCTGCGCAGTTGCGGCATTGGTCGCACTCCCCCTTACGAACCCTGCGGCTGACGCGCGCTGTTGGTGTCCAGACGCGGGCCCTTGGACAGGAACTCCGACCAGGTGATCGGGACGAGGGTGGGGGTGACCTTCCCGTAGCCGAGCCGGATCTGCGCCTGGCTGGGCTCGGGGCGGCCGTCCTGCTGCTTCTCCTGGTCGCCCGTGCCGATGCTGGAGCGGCCCTTGTCACTGTCGCCGTTCGCCTGCACCGCGTACCGCAGTCCGGTGTCGGTCACCAGGAAGAGCGACCCGTCGGGCTTGGTCTGCTTGCCTTGGACCTGGGTGAACAGCAGGCCAGTGCCGGGGGTGACATAGGTGCTGGTGCCGCCCGCGGTGATTTCCGCGGGGTACTGGGAACCCGCCCAGGTCGACAGCGTCGTACGGCCCTTGTCGTCGACCTTGCGCAGCACGCTGCACACGGTGTCGCGGTCGCCGCCGGCGTCGTTGACCTGATCGGTCTTCTGCGTGGGCCAGCGGTTCTCGGCGCCGAAGAAGGTGTCCTCGGGGGCGAACGAGGCCGCGTCCACGTCGACCGCCTCGCCGCGCATGTCGAGCTTGTCGGTCTGCGGGGAGTTGATGAGCAGCCAGGCGGTGAAGTCGGAGACCGGCTGGACCTTGCCCTGCAGAACGACGTAGTGCTGCGGCCCGGAGCCGGTCTGGGCCTTGAGAACCATACCGACCCTGTCCTGCTCCGGCGTCAGACCGCCGCCGACGCCCGCCGGCGCCTTGACCGGGCCAGGAATGACGGGGAAGTCGACGGGGCTGCCGGTGTGCAGGGTCGCCAGCCAGTCGCCGGTGACCGACTGCGGCTCCTTGCTGCCGACGAGCGCGCGGGTGAGGAACGGAGCGTCGGTCTGGGTGCCGCGCACCAGGTACTTGGTGCCGCCCGCGTCGACCAGGTAGCGCAGCCCGTCCTGGCCCTTGACGTACAGCGCTTGGCCGCCGCTGAGGCGCTTCTTGCCCTCGGTGCGGCTCAGATCGCGCTCGCCGAGCACGAAGGTCGCCTTCTGCACGGTGTTGCCCTTGCCGCCGCCGGGCTGCTCACAGACCGCCCAGCGCTTGGACTTGCCGGCCTCCTTGTCGCTGGGCAGCCGGTCGGGTGCGTACGGAATACCGAGGATCGGCCCGCGCGGGGGCTTGCCCGCGTCCAGGATGTCGTCGCTGACCTGAATCACCTTGAACTGCTGGGGATCGAGCAGCAGTCGGGCGGAGGCGAGGTTCAGCACAGGGTGCAGCAGGATCTTCTTGTTCTTCCCCTTGCCGGTGGACAGCACCACATAGCGGGTGGTGGAGTCCTTGCCGATGATCACCTTGGTGCCGGGCGCCGCCCAGTCCTTGGGGGCCTTGGGCTTGAACATGCCGAAGGCGCCGAAGCCCGCCAGGATCAGCGCCCCGACGATCAGGCTGGGGATGACGGCGCGCATCGGACGCGGCGCCCCCTCCTCCGTACCGGTCGTCGAGGGTTGCAGGAATGCCGCCACCGTGCGCTTCTTCGCAAAGGTGTATGCGTTGAGCTCATCCCGCCGTGATGCCATGAGTCCCCATTGATAAAGAAGGCACTGTCTCCCCGCGGGGGCCTTGTGGTGAGCACGGTCCCCGGGCCCTGCTTGTCGGACCGGCCCCCTACTATGCCTGTTGATCGATGGTGCTTGTGGGGCGGGTAGGGTGATCCAGCCGCCAAAGGCCTTGCCACGCAGGGCCGGACAGGGGTGATCGGGATGAATTGGGGCCTAATGAACCGGGGGGTGTCGGAATAATGGCTTCCGCGACGCGGGTACGGCCGGCCGCCCACGGGCAGGCCTCCGCGCGGACCGCAGGGCCGTCCCAGGGACCGGCCGCGCCCCGACTCAAAGCACGACCCGGGCACTTCGGTTCGTTCCGACTGCAACAGTTCGTACTGATCGAGATCGCCGCCGCGCTGCTCCTTGTCGCCTGGGTGATCGATCCCCTGTTGCTGGTCCCCGCGGTTGTGGTGGCCGCGGTGCTGGTACTGCTCGCGCTGCTGCGCAGACACCGGCGCTCCCTGCCCGAATGGCTCGCCACGGTCTTCGCGCTGCGCGCGCGGCGGCGCAGGGCCGCGTCCCTGGTCCTGCCGCGCGATACGGAACCGGGCCTTGCGCCCGCCGTCGAGTGCGACCCCGCTCTGCGGACGTACACCTACAGCGACCGCGACCGCCGCCCGGTCGGCATGATCGGCGACGGGACCTTCCTGACGGCGCTGCTGCAGGTCGAGTCGGACGCGACGGCCCTGCGTCCCGAGCGCACGGCGAGGCCGCTGCCGATGGCTCTCGTACGGGACGTGCTCGACGTCGACGGCATCCGCCTGGAGTCTGCGCAGATCGTCCAGCACACCCAGCCCGCCCCCGCCCCGCATCTGCCGCAGCAGTCGGTGGCCGCGCGCAACTACGCGCCGCTGCAGGCCCAGACCGGCTCACCCGCGATACGGATCACCTGGATAGCGCTCAAGCTCGACCCGGAGCTCTGCCCCGAGGCGGTGGCGGCGCGCGGCGGCGGTCTCGAAGGCGCGCAGAAGTGTCTGGTGCGCACGGCCGACCAGTTGGCGAGCCGGCTCACCGGCGCCGGGTTCCGGGCGACGGTGCTGACCGAGCAGGAGCTGACGGCGGCCATCGCCACCTCCTCCTGCGCCAGCCCCATGGCCATCGCCCAGGCCGGCCGGGCGGAGGCGCCCGCCCGGCGCACCCAGGAGACCTCGCGCACTTGGCGCGTCGACGACCGCCGCCACACCACGTACTGGGTGGGCCGCTGGCCCCAACTCGGCGGCGGCGGGGCCCCGATGCCGCAGCTCGTCGCGCTGCTCACCTCGATTCCCGCGCTGGCCACCACCTTCAGTCTCACGCTGGGCCACGGCGACCGGCAGGGCGTGTCCGTGACAGGTCATGTCCGCATCACCGGGCGCAGCGACGAGGAACTGGTCGCGGCCCGTCATGAACTGGAGCGCGCCGCCCGCGGGGTCAAGACCGGTCTGGTACGGCTCGACCGCGAGCAGCTGCCCGGGATGCTCGCCACACTGCCGCTCGGGGGAGCCCGCTGATGCCTTCGTCTGCTGCCAAGCCGCGTCTCGGCTTCGGACTGATCGGACCGCGCCGCGACCGGCACGCGCTGTCGCTGGACCAACTGGCCGCGCTCGCGCTGCCGGTCGGCGACGACGGCGTGGTCATCGGGGTCGACGCGGAGGGCAAGCCCGCCGTGCTCGGCATCAACCGCCCCACTCCGTACGACGTGACGCTCATCGGCGGTCTGTGGACCGCGCAGGTGCTCGCGCTGCGCGCGGCCGCGACCGGCGCCCGGGTCACCGTGGAGACGGGCCGGGCACCCGCCTGGACGACGCTCGCCCAGGCGGCGGGCGGCGGAACGCAGGTCATCTCGCTGCACGATGTGGGCCGGGTGCCGCCGCAGGGTGCGTCGGCCGGCAGCCCGGTGGTCGTCGTCCGTGACTGCGGCATGCGGCCGCCGCGCGGCCGGGTGGTCTCGGGTCCCTGGCAGTCTGTGGTGACGCTGCTGCCGTATCTGAGCCCGGTGGCGCCGCGGCTGATGGAGAAGTCGGGTCTGGTCGGTGTTCAGCGTGTCTCGCCCGACGAGGCCGCGCAGATCGGGCGCATCATGCATCTCCCGCGGCCCGAGACGGAGGCGCTGTCCACCCTCGCGGACGGCGTCACACTCTGGTGTACGGCGCGGGACCGGCAGTTCGTCATGACCCAGGCCACGGACGCCGAGACCGGATTGTTGGGCAGCGCCCGCCGGATGGACTGAGCGGCCGTAAGTCCGTACGCAGTTGTGCCGTTTTGACCCACCGGCTCCCTTACGCTGCGCCGCACTCAGGTCACTTGGGGGCACGGCGTGACGCACAGGACAGCGGTCGAGGGGCGGTCTGCCCTGCCGGACCACCGTTGTTGGCGATTAGGGTGGTACAGGGCGCGGCAGCGGAAACCCGCGGGCATGGTGGCCGCGTCCCCAGGGGGAGAGCCGGACCGATCGGACGACTGAGGTCGCCCCCCACACCCACAACGGCACAAGGGTGCTCGACCACACCAGGAGGCAAAGTGAACGGCGATCGGAACGAGATCCGCGGGGGATGGGACATTCCCGCCGACGAGTCCGACGCGGATCCCGCCGAGCTGACGGGTGAGTTCACCATCGACTACACCCCGCCGGCCTGGTACACGCAGAACGCGTCGGGCGACACCTCGGGCGGGGGCGCGGGTCAGACACCTCCTCCGCCGCCGCCGAACGGGGCGCCGGTGGCTGTACCGGGGCTGCCTGCGGGGAGCGGGTTCGAGCCGAACTGGGCGCCGACGCCGCCTCCGGCGCAGGCTCCGGCACCCGCTCCTGCGCCTGCGCCCGCGCCCGCTCCGGGTCCGGGTCCGGTTCAGACGCCTGTACCCGCTCCTGCGCCTGCACCCGCTCCGGGTCCGGCGCCTGCACCCGCGCCCGCTCCGAACCCGGCTCCCGCGCCTGCTCCGGTTCAGACGCCTCCGGCAGCGCCCGTTGCGGCACCTGCGCCCGCTCCGGCCCCGGTGGCCGAGGCCGCTCCGCAGCCCTTCGGGGGCGGCGATGTGGAGAGCGGGGCGACCATGCGGTTCTCCCCGGCCGCGCTGAAGCGCGAGATGGAGGAGCGCGCGGCGGCGAAGGAGACCGAGGAGCCCGGCGCCCCTTCGGCCCCCGACAACCCGTCGGAGACAGCCCCGCAGAGCGCCGCGGACGATACTGCCGACGCCGGGACGGACGATGCGCCCGAGGCCGCGGCCGAGGGCCCCGCGGAGACCGCTGACACCGCCGAGGAGACGCCCGACGCGGAGGGTGCCGGGGACATCGAGGTCCACGACTCCGCGGCGCAGGACGCCCCCGAGGCGCGGGACTCCGAAGCCCGCGACAGCGACGACGCCGAAGCCCGTGCGGAGAACGCCCCGCAGGGCCCGGAAGAGGCAACGGCCGAGGAGCCGGCCGACTCCGTGCCCCAGGACACTCCGCCCCAGGACGCTGCCCCGCAGGACGCCGTTCCGGCCGCGGCCGAGGCGCCCCAGGACGCTGCGCCCGCGCCCGTGTCGGCTCAGCCCTGGTCTGCCGCGCCCGCCGCGCAGGGTGCCGGGCTGCCGCCGCTGCCGCCTGCCTTCCAGCCGGCCGCCCCGTCGTCCGCGCCGCAGTGGCCCGTGTCCCCGCAGACGGCGGAACAGTCCGCCCCGCCGCAGCCTCAGCAGCCGGTGCAGGGTGGTTACGGTTTCCCGCAGCCGGGTCAGCCCGCACCCGCCGCGCCGCTGCCGCCCGCCGTACCCGGCCCCAACGCCCAGGCCCCTCAGGCCGGTTACGGATTCCCGCAGCCCGGACAGCCGGTGCAGCAGCCGCCCGCGCCGCAGCCTCAGCAGCCCGTGCAGGGCGGCTACGGATTCCCCCAGCCGGGTCAGCAGGTGCAGCAGCCCCTCGCACCGCAGCCTCAGCAACCCGTGCAGGGCGGCTACGGATTCCCCCAGCCCGGTGCGAACGCGCCCGTACCGCTGCCGCCGCAGGCCCCGCAGACGCCCAATCTGCCCGCGCCCGCCACGCCCGAACTGCCCGCCCAGCAGGCTCACCCCCAGGCCCAGCCGCAGCCCCAGGCCCAGCCCCCGGCCGGTCCCGCCGACCCGCGGGCCGGTACCGGCTGGCCCACGCCGGTCACGCACGACCAGCGCGAGCGTTCCGTGCCGGGCGCCCCGCTCGGGTACACCGCGGCCGTCGAGCTCTCCTCGGACCGCCTCCTGCGCAACAACAAGCAGAAGGCCAAGAGCAGCCGCAACCCCTCCTCCGCCGCCCGCTTCAAGCTCGGCGGCAAGAAGGAGGAGGCCGAGCGGCAGCGCAAGCTCGACCTCATCCGTACGCCGGTCCTGTCCTGCTACCGGATCGCGGTCATCAGCCTCAAGGGCGGCGTCGGCAAGACCACGACGACGACCGCGCTCGGCTCGACCCTGGCCACCGAGCGGCAGGACAAGATCCTGGCGATCGACGCCAACCCGGACGCCGGCACGCTCGGCCGCCGGGTGCGCCGCGAGACCGGGGCCACCATCCGCGACCTCGTCCAGGCGATCCCGTACCTCAACTCGTACATGGACATCCGCCGGTTCACCTCGCAGGCGCCCTCCGGACTGGAGATCATCGCCAACGACGTGGACCCGGCGGTCTCCACGACGTTCAACGACGAGGACTACCGGCGCGCGATCGACGTGCTGGGCAAGCAGTACCCGATCATCCTCACCGACTCCGGCACCGGTCTGCTCTACAGCGCGATGCGCGGAGTGCTCGACCTGGCCGACCAGTTGATCATCATCTCCACTCCGTCCGTGGACGGCGCGTCCAGCGCGTCGACGACGCTCGACTGGCTGTCCGCGCACGGGTACGCGGAGCTGGTGCAGCGCTCCATCACGGTCATCTCCGGAGTCCGTGAGACCGGCAAGATGATCAAGGTCGACGACATCGTGCAGCACTTCCAGACGCGCTGCCGCGGAGTGGTCGTGGTGCCGTTCGACGAGCACCTGGCGGCCGGCGCCGAGGTGGACCTCGACATGATGCGCCCGAAGACCCGGGAGGCGTACTTCAACCTCTCCGCGCTGATCGCCGAGGACTTCGTACGCGCCCAGCAGCAGCAGGGGCTGTGGACGGCGGACGGCAACCCGCCGCCGCACCTGGCCCCGCCGATGCCGGGTCAGCAGCAGGTGCCGGGACAGCCGCAGGTACCGGGACAGCCGATGCCCGGTCAGCCGTACGCCCCCCAGCACCCGCAGCAGCCCTACCCCGGCCAGCCGCAGGGTCAGCCGCAGCCGCCGTACGGAGGCCAGCAGCCGCCCCAGCAGCCCTACCCGCCGCAGGGCTGGCAGCAGTCGCTGCCCTCCCAGGCCCAGTCCCCGGCGACTCCGGCCGGACCGCAGCCCGGACAGTACGGCCAACCGGGTCAACCCGCTCCCCCCGCGATCCCCGGCCAGCAGGGCCAGCCGGGTGGTCCGGGACAGCCCGATCTGCAAGGGCCCGTACCGCCCGCCGGATGGCCCCAGCAGGGGCCTCCGCAGGCGCCGCCAGCCCCTCAGCAGTAGGGCGGCAGAGGACTGAACCAATGAGGGCCCGCACCGTCTCCACGGTGCGGGCCCTCATCGCATTCCCGCAGCCCACAAGGGGTTTGACGGCCCGTTGACGGGGCTCGACCACCGCTGATAGACCTTCGCCTCACCAGCCGGCGAACCGGTCTCCGAGCGAGTGATGACGCGAGGTCGTCCCATGGTCACAAAGGTTCCATCACGCATCCGACGTCTTCTGGCCACCGGCGCCACGGGCGCATTGGGCGCATTGGTCGTGGCCGGTACGGCAGCCCCCTCGGCACAGGCCGCCGGCGACGGCGGCAAGAAGGTCCTCACCGTCGCGGTCTCACAGAGCGTGGACTCCCTCAGCCCGTTTCTGGCCTCGAAGCTGGTCTCCACCAGCATCCACCGGCTGGCGTACGAGTACCTGACCAACTACGACGTCAAGGACGCCCACACGGTCCCGGGCCTCGCCACCGAATGGAAGTCGTCGCCGGACAAGCTGACCTGGACGTACACCATCCGGAGGAACTCCACGTGGTCCGACGGCAAGCAGGCCACCGCCGAGGACGCCGCCTGGACCTTCAACAAGATGATGACGGACGAGAACGCCGCGACCGCCAACGGCAGCTTCACATCCAACTTCAAGAAGGTCTCGGCCCCCGATCCGGGGACCCTGGTCATCGAGCTGAAGAAGCCTCAGGCCACCATGACGGCGCTCGATGTGCCCATCGTGCCCAAGCACATCTGGGAGAAGGTCGGCGACTTCTCGAAGTTCAACAACGACAAGAAGTTCCCGATCGTCGGCAACGGCCCCTTCGTCATCACCGGCTTCAAGGTCGACCAGTACGTCAGGCTCAAGCCGAACAAGGACTTCTGGCGCGGCGCACCGAAGTTCGACGAGCTGGTGTTCAAGTACTACAAGGACGGCGACGCGGCCGTCGCGGCACTGCGGAAGGGCGAGGTCTCCTTCGTCCAGGGCCTCACCCCGGCCCAGGCCGCCTCTCTCGGATCCGCCCCGGACATCAAGGTCAATGACGCTCCCGGCCGGCGCTTCCTGGCACTGGCCACCAACCCCGGCGCCCGGTCGAAGGACGGCAAGGCGTTCGGCAACGGCAGTCCCGCGCTGCTCGATCCCCCCGTACGCAAGGCGCTCTTCTACTCCGTCGACCGCAAGACGATCGTCGACAAGGTCTACCAGGGCCACGCCGTGGCGGGTGAGGGCTATATCCCGCCGCGCTTCGCGGACTACTTCTGGAAGCCGTCCGACAGCCAGAAGATCGACTACGACCCGGCCAGGGCGGCCGCACTCCTCGACGGCGCCGGCTACCGGAAGAACAGCGCCGGCAAGCGCCTCGGCAAGGACGGCAAACCGCTCAGCTTCCGCATCCTCTGCCATGCCACCGAGCCGAACGACAAGGCGATCGGCAAGTATCTGCAGGAGTGGTGGGGCACACTCGGCATCGGGCTCAAGGTCGACTGTCTGGACAATGTCTCCGACCCGTGGGCAGCGGGCGAGTACGACCTCGCGTTCGACGGCTACTCCGTCAACCCGGACCCGGACTATGTCCTGTCCATCCACACCTGCCCGGCGCTGCCTGCTACCCCGAAGGACACCGGTCAGACGGACAACTTCATCTGCGACAAACAGCTCGACGCGCTGTACGCCAAGCAGATCGTCGAATACGACGCGGCCAAGCGGGTGGACCTCGTCAAGCAGATGGAGTCGCGGCTGTACGACACCGGGTACATGAATGTCATGGCGTATCCGAACGCGGTCGAGGCGTACCGCACCGACCAGATCAAGGCCATCAAGACGATGCCGGAGGCCGCGGGCAACATCTACGGCCAGGACGGCTACTGGAGCTGGTGGTCCGCGGAACCCGCCGACGGGGGCGGTTCCGACGGCGGCTCGTCCACGGGCGTCATCATCGGTGCCGGCGCGGCGGTCGTGGTCGCCGCCGGGCTCGGGGTCTTCTTCGCGCTGCGCCGCCGTGCCACCGCGGAAGACCGTGAGTAGTCGATGACCGCCACCAGCACGGCGCGCACCACCACTGTGGCGCGGGCCCCCGAGGCCCGCGCCACGAGCGGCACTGCGCGCGCCTATCTCCTCTATATGGCGGACAAGCTGGGCGGGGCGGCGATCTCGCTGCTCGCCGTGCTCGTCACCAGCTTCTTCCTCTTCCGGATCATCCCCGGCGATCCGGTGCGCACGATGACACACGGCCGCCAGGTGTCCGCCGAACAACTCGCCGCACTGCGCCGCCAGTTCGGCCTCGATCTGCCCCTGTGGCAGCAGTTCACGAACTACTGCGGCAAGGCGCTGACCGGCGATCTCGGTACCTCGTACCAGTTCCACGCACCCGTCGGGGAGCTGATCGCCGAGAAGCTGCCCGCGACACTGCTGCTGACCGGCGTCGCCGTGGTGATCTACTCGGCGATCGGGCTCTGGCTCGGCACCCGCTCGGCGTGGCGGCACGGCGGCCTCGGCGACAAGCTCAACACAGGCGTGGCGCTGACCCTCTGGTCGGTGCCGTCCTTCTGGCTCGGTCTGCTGTTGATCATCACCTTCTCGGTGGGCACCGGGCCGCTCCCCGGCCTCTTCCCCACCGGCGGCATGGAGTCGGGTCACGAGACCGGTTTCGCGTACGTCGTCGATGTCGCCCATCACCTGGTGCTGCCGGTCCTCACCCTGGTCGCCGTCGGATACGCGCAGACGCTGCTTGTCATGCGCTCCTCGCTCCTCGACGAGATGGGCAGCGACTATCTGACGACGGCACGGGCCAAGGGGCTGCGGGACGACGCGGTACGCCGCCGGCATGCCGTGCCCAATGCGCTGCTGCCCACCGTCACCATGGTCTTCATCAACCTCGGCCATGTGGCGGCCGGTTCGATCCTGGTCGAGACGGTCTTCTCCTGGCCAGGACTCGGCGGGCTGTTCTACCAGGCCCTGAGCGTGCCCGATCTGCCGCTCGTCCAGGGTCTTTTCGTGGTCTTCGCCGGCGCGATGATCGTGATGAACCTCCTCGCCGACCTGCTCTATCCGCTGCTCGATCCCCGGGTGGGCCGATGACCAGCGCACTCGTGTGGACCCGCCGGCGCGACTCCGTGGCCCGCTTCTGGCGCTCGTACCGCAGGCACCGCGCCGGCTTCCTCGGTCTGGGCGCGCTCGCACTCATCGCCCTGATCGCGCTGGCCGCGCCGCTGCTCGTCGGCAGCGATGTGCAGAGCGTGACGAACGCACCGGGTACCGCGCTCGAGTCGCCGAGCCGTGAATTCCCCCTCGGCACCGACCAGTTCGGGCGCTCGCTGCTCGGGCTGCTGGTGTGGGGCGCGCGGATCTCGCTCACCGTCGGGCTGCTCGCGGCCGCCCTGTCGGTGGCCATCGGCACCCTGGTCGGCATCGTCGCCGGGCACTACGGCGGCTGGTTCTCGACCGTCCTGATGCGGATCACGGACTGGTTCCTGGTGATGCCGACGCTGGTGCTGGCGATCGCCCTGGCGACCGTGATGTCGCGGAGCGTCTGGACGGTGATCCTGGCGATCGGCGTCACCAGCTGGCCGACCACCGCGCGACTGGTGCGGGCGCAGACGATCGCGGTCGAGTCGCGTCCGTACATCGAGCGCGCGCGGGCACTCGGCGGCGGTCACCGCCACATCATGTCCCGCCATGTGCTGCCCAATGTGATGCCGCTGGTGCTCGCGCAGACGACCCTCGGCATCTCCACGGCGATCCTGACGGAGGCGACGCTCGCGTTCCTCGGCCTCGGCGATCCGGCGGTCGTGTCCTGGGGCGGCATGCTCCAGGACGCGCGGGAGGCGGGCGCGGTGTCGTCGGGCCACTGGTGGTACCTGGCGCCGCCGGGCATCGCCATCGCGGTGGTGGCGCTCGCGTTCACGCTGTGCGGGCGGGCGATCGAGGCTGCGCTCAACCCGAAGCTGGGGGTGGCGCGTTGAGCTTGCTCGAAGTCAAGAACCTGCGGGTCACGTACGGTTCCGGAGCGCGGGCGGTACCGGCCGTACGCGGCGTCGACCTGAGGGTGACCGCCGGGCAGAAGCTGGGCATCGCGGGCGAGTCGGGCTGCGGCAAGTCGACGCTGGCCCTGGCGCTGCTCCGGCTGCTGCCCGCCACAGCGCGCCTGAGCGGCGAGATCCTCATCGACGGGGAGGACGTCCTCACCATGAAATGGGGGCGGCTGAGGGCCGTGCGGTGGGCGGGGGCGTCGATCGTCTTCCAGGGCGCGATGCACTCGCTCAACGCGGTGCACCGGATCGGCGACCAGATCGCCGAGCCGATCCTGCTGCACCAGAAGACCACCCCGGCGGTCGCGCGGCAACGCGCCCGCGAGCTGCTGGAACAGGTGGGGCTGCCGGTCGCCCGCGCGGACGCCTATCCCCATGAGCTGTCCGGCGGGCAACGGCAGCGCGTGATGATCGCGATGGCGCTGGCGTGCGATCCGCGGCTGATCGTCGCCGACGAGCCGACGACCGCGCTGGATGTGATGATCCAGGCGCAGATCCTGCGGCTGATCGAGCAGCTGGTCGCCGTGCAGGACATCAGCCTGCTGATGATCAGCCACGATCTGACGGTGCTCGCCGAGACCTGTGACCGTCTGGCGGTGATGTACGCGGGCCGGATCGTCGAGGAAGGCCCGGCGCGGACGGTGTACGGGGCGGCGGAGCATCCGTACGGGCGGGCCCTGTCCGCGACCTTCCCCCGCATCGGCGACACCGCGTCCCGCCGCGCACCCCGCGGCCTGCCGGGCGACCCGCCCGACCCGTCGGCGCTGCCGAGCGGCTGTACGTTCCACCCGCGCTGCCCGGTTGCGCTGGCCGCGTGCGCGGAGGAGGACCAGGCGCTGGTAACGGCGGGTGAGGGGCACCTGGCGGCTTGTGTGCGGGTGGGCGCGGGGACGGAGGGGCTGCGGTGAGTGGTTCCCGCTGTGTCACCCGACTCCCGTGTCCCACAGCCCGGTTCAGGAGCCGCCCATGACCACCACTCCCCTGCTCTCTGCCACCGGTCTGCACGTCAGCTTCCCCGGGCGGCGCGGCGGCCCGGTCGCCCGGGCCGTCGACGGGGTCGATCTCGACATCGGCGCGGGCGAGATCGTCGCCCTGGTCGGCGAGTCCGGCTGCGGCAAGACGACGCTGGCTCGCTCGCTGCTCGGCCTGGTGCCGCCCACGTCCGGCGCGGTGACCTTCGGCGGCGCGCCGCTCTCGTACACGCCCCGCGCGCTGAAGAGCTACCGCAAGCGGGTGCAGCTGGTGCTCCAGGATCCGAGCGGCTCGCTCAACCCGCGGCACACGGTGTACGACGCGGTGGCCGAGGGCCTGCGGATCCACGGGCACGCCGGGGACGAGCGCGGGGCGGTCGCCGCGGCGCTGTCGCGCGCCGGGCTGCGGCCGCCCGAACGCTTCTTCCTGCGCTATCCGCACGAGCTGTCCGGCGGCCAGCGCCAGCGCGTCGTCATCGCGGGCGCGCTGGTCCTGGAGCCCGAACTGATCGTCGCGGACGAGCCGGTGGCCTCACTGGACGCCTCCGTACGCGGCGAGATCCTCGCGCTGCTGCTCCGGCTGCGGGACGAACTGGGCCTGTCCGCGCTGGTGGTGACCCACGACCTGGGGCTCGCGTGGAACATCGCGGACCGGGTGGCGGTGATGTACCTGGGCCGGATCGTGGAGGCGGGCACCGTGGAGGAGGTCCTGACGTCGCCCCGACACCCGTACACCCGGGCGCTGTTGTCCGTGCTCCCGGAGTCCGGCCTCCCGCCGGTGGTCCTGACGGGCGAACCCCCGGACCCGTCCCGCATCCCCGGCGGCTGCCGCTTCCACGCGCGCTGCCAGGTGCTGGCGTCGGGCGAGGCGGAGAGGGCGGGGGTGGCGGAGAGGTGCCGGACGGGGGAGCTGGCGGTGCTGGGGGATACGGGGGTGGCGTGCCACTGGGCGTGAGGGGGCTCCCCCACCCCGCGGCCCCGGGCGGCAACCGACACGGACCCGGGCGCGCCCGAAACCCGCACCCCGCACCCCCGCCAGGGGCCCGCCCCGAGAGGAACCTACGCCGCGCCCGTCAGCTCACGGCACTTCTTGACGTCCGCCGCAATCGCATCCAGCAGCGCCTCGATCGACTCGAACTTCTCCTGTCCCCGCACATACGCCAGGAAGTCCACGGCCACATGCAGGCCGTACAGATCCAGCCCCACCCGGTCGATCGCATACGCCTCGACGGTGCGCTCCGTGCCGTCGAACTGCGGATTGGTTCCCACCGAGATCGCCGCGGGCATCCTCTCGCCGTTCGCCGTCAGCCAGCCCGCGTACACCCCGTCCGCCGGGATCGCCGTGTGCGGCAGCGTCTCCACGTTCGCCGTCGGGTAGCCCAGCTCGCGGCCGCGCTGCGCGCCCCGGACAACTACGCCCTCGACGCGGTGCGGACGGCCCAGGATCTCGTTCGCGCCCTCGACGTCGCCGGCGGCGATCAGCCGGCGGGCCAGGGTGGAGGAGAACGGCTCGCCGCCCCCCGCCGCGCCGCTCACGTACAGGTCGACGACCTCGACCTCGTAGTCGTACGTCTCGCCCAGCTCGGTGAGGAACGCGACATTCCCCGCGGCCTTGTGACCGAAGCGGAAATTCGGGCCCTCGATGACCGCGCGCGCGTGCAGCTTGTCGACGAGGACCTTGACGATGAAGTCGGCGGGCGACAGCTTCGAGAACTCGGTCGTGAACGGAAGGATGAGCACCGCGTCCACGCCCAGCTCCGCCATCAGCTCGGCGCGCCGGTGGTGCGGTGCGAGCAGCGGCGGGTGGCTGCCGGGGCGCACGACCTCGCTCGGGTGCGGGTCGAAGGTGACGACGACCGAGGGGATGCCGAGCTCGCGGGCCCGCTCCACCGCACGGCCGATGATCAGCTGGTGACCACGGTGGACCCCGTCGTAGGAGCCGATGGTGACGACGCTGCGCCCCCAGTCCTGGGGGATGTCCTCCAAGCCACGCCAGCGCTGCACTGTGACCGCTCCTCGCCCGAACCTGTGTACGTGATTGCCGATTACGCAGGTCTAAGACTGCCATGCCCGCGGCTGTCGGTTCGCATCGGCATCGGGCTGCCCACCTTCTCGACCGTCCGGCGCGCGCTGGGACCGACGACCGCGGCCCACTCGTGGGGCGCCCGGGCCAGCCACCCGGTGACGAGTGCGGCGAACCCGGGCACCTCGCGGGCGAGCTCGACAAGGCGCCGGTCGAAGCGGGTCGCGCCCTCGGGCGTACGGACAAGAAGCAGGCCTGTGCGGTGCATCAGATCGTTGCCAGGTCACCGCGTTCCATGATCTCGACGGTAGGACGGCGGTGATCACCAGGTGAACAACGTGTGGCGAAAGCGCCCCCAAGTGCACCCGTGATTCACTCCGAGCGCCTGCCCGGTGGGGTGAATAAGGGGGCCGCGATGGATAGACCCTGTGGGGAGGGGGATCGTGGAACGGGCAGGCGAGCCTGCCCGTTCCACGGTGGGGTCGATCGGCGAGCGCTCAGCCGAAGACGGCGAGGCTCTTGGCCTTGCCCTTGTGCTCCTCCACCAGAGCCAGGAACCGGCCGTCGGGCCCGAAGGCCGCCACGGGCGCGGTGTCGTACGGCGGCATGTCCAGCCGTACGCCGTTGATGAGTAGCCGCGCGCGCTTCTCGTCCACGTCCCAGCGCGGGAAGGCGGCGGCCGCCGCCTCCGCGATCGGCATCACGGTGAGCTCCTTCTGGAGCTGCTCCAGCGTCTTCGCCGCGTCCAGGCCATAAGGACCGACGCGGGTGCGGCGCAGTGCCGTGAGATGCCCGCCGACGCCGAAATGGGCGCCGAGGTCACGGGCCAGGGCGCGGATGTACGTACCGGAGGAGCAGACCACCGCTACGACCAGGTCAACGACGTGCGTGCCGTCCTCGGCCACGCCCTCGCGGACGTCGTACACCGTGAACTGCGAGACGGTGACCGGGCGGGCCGGGATGTCGAATTCCTCGCCGCCGCGCACGCGCGCGTACGACCGCTTGCCGTCGATCTTGATGGCGCTGACCTTGGACGGCACCTGCATGATGTCGCCGGTCAGCGTGGCCACGCCCGCGTCGATCGCGTCCCGGGAGATCCCGGAGGCGTTCGCCGACGAGGTGATCTCGCCCTCGGCGTCGTCCGTGACCGTGTTCTGCCCCAGCCGGATGGTGCCGAGGTACTCCTTCTCGGTCAGCGCGAGGTGCCCGAGGAGCTTGGTGGCCTTCTCGACGCCGAGCACGAGCACACCGGTGGCCATGGGGTCGAGCGTCCCCGCATGCCCGACGCGGCGGGTCCTGGCGATCCCGCGCATCTTGGCGACGACGTCGTGCGAAGTGAAGCCGGACGGCTTGTCGACGATGACAAGGCCGTCCGGCGTTTTTGCCGTGCTGCTCATTCCGAGGCTTCGTCCTCGTCCTCGGGCCTGCGGTACGGGTCGGCCTCGCCGGCGTACGCGGCACCCGAGGACGCCTCGCGCACCTTGGCGTCGGAGGCACGCGCCTTGTCGAGGAGGTCCTCGATCGTCTTGGCGTTCTCCGGGAGCGCGTCCGCCACAAAGGTGAGGGTCGGCGTGAACTTCGTCCCCGCCGCCGCTCCGACCGCCGAACGCAGTACGCCCTTGGCGCTCTGCAGCCCGGCCGCCGCGCTCGCCCGGTCCTCGTCGTCGCCGTAGACCGTGTAGAAGACCGTGGCCTCCCGCAGGTCACCGGTGACGCGAGTGTCCGTGATGGTCACGTGCGTGCCCAGGCGCGGGTCCTTGATGCCGCGCTGCAGCTTCTCGGCGACCACCTCCCGGATGAGGTCCGCCAGCTTCTTCGCCCGCGCGTTGTCGGCCACTGGTCCGTCTCCTTCTTTGCCTTGCTCAAGCTTCAGTCTTCGTCGCCGTGGAGTCTGCGTCTCACCGAGAGCAGTTCCACCTCGGGCCGGGCGGCGACCAGGCGCTCGCACCGGTTGAGTACGTCTGTCAGGTGCCCTGTGTCCCCGGAGACCACCGCCAGGCCGATCTCGGCCCTGCGATGGAGGTCCTGGTCGCCGACTTCCGCCACGCTCACCGCGTATTTGCGCTGGAGCTCGGCGACTATCGGCCGGACGATGGAGCGTTTCTCCTTCAACGACCGGACGTCGCCGAGGAGCAGATCGAAGGACAGCGTCCCCACATACATGTATGTCCGGATGTCCCGCCGGTTCGGGGTCAGTGGCCCCGCCGACCACTTGGCAGGGACACAAGAACCGTACACGCAACGGCCGGGGCCGATCGACGGATATACGTCCGTCGACCGGCCCCGACCTGACAGGTGGCTCTGGGGGTCTCCCCCCAGAAAACCCGGCCTGATCAGCCGCGCGGCTTCTCGCGCATCTCGTACGTCGCAATGACGTCGTCGACCTTGATGTCGTTGAAGTTTCCGAGGTTGATACCGCCCTCGAAGCCTTCGCGGATCTCGGTGACGTCGTCCTTGAAGCGGCGCAGACCCTCGATGTTGAGGCTCTCCGCGATGACCTTGCCGTCGCGGATGAGCCGGGCCTTGGTGTTGCGCTTGACCTCGCCGGAGCGGATGAGAACACCCGCGATGTTGCCCAGCTTGGACGAGCGGAAGACCTCGCGGATCTCCGCCGTGCCGAGCTCGACCTCTTCGTACTCCGGCTTGAGCATGCCCTTGAGGGCCGCCTCGATCTCCTCGATGGCCTGGTAGATCACCGAGTAGTACCGGACGTCGACGCCCTCGCGCTCCGCCATCTGCGCGGCACGGCCGGCCGCACGGACGTTGAAGCCGATGACGATGGCGTCGGAGCCCATCGCCAGGTCGATGTCGGACTCGGTGACCGCACCCACACCACGGTGGAGAACGCGGATCTCGACCTCTTCGCCAACGTCGAGCTGAAGCAGCGAGGACTCGAGAGCCTCCACCGAACCGGACGCGTCGCCCTTGATGATGATGTTGAGATCCTGCACAAGACCGGCCTTGAGCACCTTGTCGAGGTCCTCGAGGGACACCCGGCGGGTGCGCTTGGCGAAGGCGGCGTTGCGCTCACGCGCGGCGCGCTTCTCGGCGATCTGACGGGCCGTACGGTCCTCGTCGACGACCAGGAAGTTGTCGCCGGCGCCGGGGACGTTGGTGAGACCCAGGACCAGGACGGGGGTCGACGGACCCGCTTCCTCGACGTTGTTGCCGTTGTCGTCGAGCATCGCCCGGACACGGCCGTACGCGTCACCGGCGACCATCGTGTCGCCGACGCGCAGCGTTCCGCGCTGGACGAGCACGGTGGCGACGGCACCGCGGCCGCGGTCGAGGTGGGCCTCGATCGCAATACCCTGTGCGTCCATCTCGGCGTTCGCCCGAAGGTCGAGCGAAGCGTCCGCGGTCAGGACCACGGCCTCCAGCAGGCTGTCGATGTGCAGACCCTGCTTGGCGGAGATGTCGACGAACATGGTGTCGCCGCCGTACTCCTCGGCCACCAGACCGAACTCGGTCAGCTGACCGCGCACCTTGGTCGGGTCCGCGCCCTCGACGTCGATCTTGTTGACCGCGACCACGATCGGCACGTTGGCCGCCTTGGCGTGGTTCAGCGCCTCGATCGTCTGGGGCATCACACCGTCGTTCGCCGCCACCACGAGAATCGCGATGTCGGTGGACTTGGCACCACGGGCACGCATGGCGGTGAACGCCTCGTGACCCGGGGTGTCGATGAAGGTGATCTTGCGGTCTTCACCGTTGACCTCGGTACCGACCTGGTACGCACCGATGTGCTGCGTGATGCCGCCGGCCTCGCCCGCGATGACGTTCGTCTTGCGGATGGCGTCGAGCAGTCGGGTCTTACCGTGGTCGACGTGACCCATGACGGTCACGACCGGCGGACGGGAGACGAGCATTTCCTCGCCGCCCTCGTCCTCGCCGAACTCGATGTCGAAGGACTCGAGAAGCTCGCGGTCCTCCTCCTCCGGGCTGACGATCTGAACCGTGTAGTTCATCTCGTCGGCCAGCAGCTGCAGCGTCTCGTCGGAGACCGACTGCGTGGCCGTGACCATCTCGCCGAGGTTCATCATCACGGCGACGAGCGACGCCGGGTTGGCGTTGATCTTCTCCGCGAAGTCGGTGAGGGACGCACCGCGCGACAGGCGAACAGTCTCGCCGTTGCCGCGAGGCAGCATCACACCGCCGACCGACGGGGCCTGCATGGCCTCGTACTCCTGGCGCCTCTGCCGCTTCGACTTACGGCCACGACGCGCCGGGCCGCCGGGACGACCGAAGGCGCCCTGCGTGCCACCACGGCCGCCGGGACCACCCGGACGTCCGCCGAAGCCGGGACGGCCACCGCCGCCACCGAAGCCGCCGCCACCACCGGGGCCACCGCCACCGGGACGACCGGCGAAACCGCCGCCGCCACCGGGACGACCGCCACCGGGACCCGCGGGACGACCGGCGAAGCCGCCGCCACCGCCGGGACGACCGCCACCGGCGCCGCCGGGACGACCGCCGCCGCCACCGGGGCCACGGCCACCGCCGCCACCGGGACCGCCACCAGGACGGGGGCTGGCAGCGGGACGCTGCGGCATCATGCCCGGGTTCGGGCGGTTACCCGCGGGGCCGCCACCAGGACGGGGAGCCTGCGGACGCGGCATGCCGCCGGGGCTCGGACGGGCGCCGCCCTGACCCTGCGGACGGGGAGCGCCACCGGGACCACCCTGCGGACGCGGGGCGCCGGGAGCGGCACCGCCGTGGCCACCGGGCCGGGGCGCGCCACCCGGACGGGGCGCCTGCGGGCGCGCCATACCGGTAGAGCCACCCGAGGTGAAGGGGTTGTTGCCCGGACGGGGACCGGCCGGACGACCGCCGGGGCGCGGGGCGCCCTGACCGGCGGGACGCGCCGGACGCTCGCCGCCACGGCCACCGTCACGGCCGCCGTCACGCTGACCGCCGGCCGGAGCCGGACGGGCGGGACGCGGGCCGGGAGTGGCACCCGCGGGGCGCGGGGCCTGCGGCGCGCTGGGCTGTGCCGGAGCCGGAGCCGAGAACTCGGCCGCGGGCACCGGAGCCGCCGGAGCGGGCTTGGCCGGTGCGGGCTTGGGACCCGGACGCGGGCCGGCGGAAGCCGGGGCCACGGACGGGGTGCTGGGGGTGCTGCTCGCCGGAGCCTCGGCTGCGGCCGGCTTGGGGGCCGGGGCGCCGGGCTTGGGGGCAGCGGGACGGGCCGACGTCGCCGGTGAGGGCGCGGCAGGCTTGGCGGGCGCGGCCTTGCGAGGCGCGCCGGGCTTGGCAGCGGACTTGCCGGCGGAGCCGGGTCCCTGCAAAGCATCAGTCAACTTACGTACAACCGGCGCCTCGATCGTCGAGGACGCCGAACGGACGAATTCACCGAGTTCTTGGAGCTTGGCCATGACGACCTTGCTCTCCACGCCGAACTCCTTGGCGAGTTCGTATACCCGGACCTTAGCCACTTCGCTCCTTTTAGGTCCGGGTTACCGCCGGACCGTCGCTACTTCATGGGCGTACTCATCGCGTACTCATCGAGTGCTCATCGCAATCTCGACCTACTTCCAACTCGCGAGGTACCTGACCGCACGGGGTTCCGTGCCGTACTTCTTCTTACAGTGCTGCCTGTTCGACATACCGGCGTACATCCGCGGTATCGAGCGGCCCCTTGACCCTGAAGGCCCTCGGGAACGCCCGGCGGCGGACTGCCATATCGAGACAGACCAAGGCGGGGTGCACATACGCACCCCGGCCGGGCAGCGTACCGCGATCATCGGGGACGCATACGTCCCCGCTCACCACGATGCGCAGCAGATCGCTCTTGGCCGCTCGCTCCCGGCATCCCACACAGGTTCGCTCAGGGCATACGCGGGTCTGCGTCCGGCCAGACACGTTCAGTCTACCTCCCCGTACCGACCTCACCCCTTTGGGGCAAAAATCGAACGGCTGTTGTCTCGATCTAGGTGAGGCCTGTGCGCTCCCGGTGCGAGCCCGCCAGTCACTACAACGGGTTCCCGCCCGGTCACATTCCTTAGCTTTGGTCGGACTCCTGCTCGGCGCTCTGCTCCGTGTCCGGGCGAATGTCGATGCGCCAGCCGGTGAGGCGGGCGGCCAGCCGGGCGTTCTGCCCCTCCTTGCCGATCGCCAGTGACAGCTGGTAGTCGGGGACGGTCACACGGGCGGAGCGGGCGCCGAGGTCGACGACCTCCACCTTGCTGACGCGGGCCGGCGAGAGGGCGTTGGCCACCATCTCGGCCGGGTCGTCCGACCAGTCCACGATGTCGATCTTCTCGCCGTGCAGCTCGGCCATGACATTGCGCACACGGCCGCCCATCGGGCCGATGCAGGCGCCCTTGGCGTTGAGGCCCGAGCGGGTCGAGCGGACGGCGATCTTGGTGCGGTGACCGGCCTCGCGGGCGATCGCCGCGATCTCGACGCTGCCGTCCGCGATCTCCGGGACCTCCAGCGCGAACAGCTTTTTCACCAGATTGGGGTGGGTGCGGGACAGGGTGACCGACGGCCCGCGCACGCCCTTGGCCACGCGTACGACATACGTACGAAGGCGCTGGCCGTGCGTGTACTCCTCGCCAGGCACCTGCTCCTGCACCGGCAGGATCGCCTCGAGTTTGTCGTCCAGCTTGACCAGGACGTTCTTGGGGTCCTTGCCCTGCTGGACCATGCCTGCGACGACATCGCCCTCACGGCGGGCGTACTCGCCGAAGGTGACGTCGTTCTCGGCGTCACGCAACCGCTGCTGGATGACCTGACGGGCGGTGGTGGCGGCGATCCGGCCGAAGTCGGAGGGGGTGTCGTCGAACTCCTTCGGCTCCTGACCCTCCTCGAGGTCGGCCGCGTCCTCCTTGGCCCACACGGTCACATGGCCGGTGTCCCGGCTGAGCACCACACGGGCGTGGCGGCGGCTGCCCTCGGTGCGGTGGTACGCGATGAGGAGGGCCGACTCGATCGCCTCGACCAGCAGGTCGAAGGGGATCTCCTTCTCTTGTGCCAAGCCCTTCAGGAGCTTTACGTCGATGTCCACGGCTACGCCTCCTCTTCCTTCTTGTCCTTGCGGCTGAACTCGATCTCCACGCGAGCCTTGGCGATCTCGGTGAAGGCGACCCGGTGGGCGGTGGGCTTGCGTCCCTTGACGCCGGGCACCTCGAGGTCGAGTCCCTCGTCGTCCACGGTGAGGATGCGGGCCACCAACTCGCCGCCCTCGTGCAACTGCAGCTTCACCAGCCGGCCGACGGCACGCACATAGTGGCGGTGCTCGGTCAGCGGGCGGTCGGCACCGGGCGAGCTGACTTCGAGGACGTACTCGCCCTCGCCCATCACGTCCGTCTCGTCGAGCTTCTCGGAGATGGCGCGGCTCAGCTCGGCACATGCGTCGAGCTCGACGCCCTGATCGGAGTCCACGATGATCCTCAGCATGCGGCGCCTGCCCGCCCGGGACACCTCGATCTCTTCCAGATCCAGGTCCGCGGCGCTGACGAGCGGCTCCAGCAGCCCGCGCAGCCTCTCGCTCTGGGTGGTGCTCATCCGGGTGACTCCTCGGCCGCGTGTGCTGTTGTGGGGATCGTCGCGTGTCAGATCAAAGGGTATCCGGTCCCGAGGGGTGTTGCCGTCCACCCGGTCGGCACCCGCAGGTACGCTCGCCTGCGGCGATGATCACCGCAGGCCCGAGGGAGACAGTCGTGGGGCGCACGGGAACGACACGCAGGCGTGCGCTCATGGTGACGGGCGCGGTCGCGGCGGGCGCGCTGACGGGCTGCTCGGACGAGGAGCGCGAGCGCCGACGCACGCATGGCGCTGCGCCGGACGCGGCGCGGGATGCGGCGCGTTCGGATGCGGCGCTGCGCAGGCGGCTCGCCGCGTCGAGCGGTGCGCTGCGTGACCAGTACGACGCCGTCATCGCCCAGCACCCGTCGCTGGCCGGGCAGTTGGCGGCCCTGCGGGAGGCGGTGTCCGAGCACGTGGCCGCGCTCGGGGGTACGACGCGGGTGGCCGCTCCGGGGGCGATTCCGGCCGCTGCCCCGGCCGCGGTCAAGACGCTTGTCGCCGCGGAACGCCGTACGTCCGACGCGTACCTGGCCGCGCTCGTCGACGCCGAGCCGGAGCTGGCCCGGCTGCTCGCCTCGATCGCGGCGGCCGGTGCCGCGCATGCGTACCTGCTGACGAAGGGGGGCTCGCGATGAGCACGCCGGACGCGCTGGAGGCCGTACAGGCCGCGCTGGCCGCGGAGCATGCGGCGGTGTACGGGTACGGGGTCGTCGGCGGCCGGATCGGCGACGACCGCGAGGGCGAGGCCACGGCCGCGTATGCCGCCCACCGGGCCCGGCGGGACGCGCTGGAGCGCACCGCGCGCGACCTGGGCGGTGCGCCGGCCGCTGCGGCCGCGGCGTACGCTCTGCCGTTCGCCGTGCCGGACCCGGCGGCTGCCGTGCGGCTCGCCGCGGTGCTCGAGGACCGGGTCGCGGGCGTCTACTCCGACCTCGTACGAGCCACGGAAGGGCAGCTGCGCAGGGAGGCCGCGGTCGCGCTGCGCGAGGCGGCCGTCCGCGCGACGCGGTGGCGCGGCAGCGGCGTAGCCTTTCCTGGGCTCGCCGAGCGGGCGACAGGGAAGTGAAAGGGAACTTCGCGCGCATGGCTTTCGAACCGCCGCAGCGGCTTGTCCGGGCACTCGGCGAGAGTGACGAATGGCTCGGGCAGTTGTCCAAGACCCTCCAGGAGGCTGCGGACCGCTGGGAGCTGGACATCGAGCGGGTGATGGCGCCGGGCGGGCGGAGCAGTCTCGTCCTGCTCGTACGGCGGCAGGACGGCACGGCGGCGGCGCTGAAGGTCGCCCCGCGAGCGGCCGGGCCCGCGCTGGAGCGGGCGGCGCTGGAGCACTGGGACGGCTGGGGCGCGGTGCGACTCCTCGAAGCCGCGGACGACGCGCTGCTCCTTGAGCGGCTGCACCCGGAGGTGTCACTGCGGTCGCTGCCGGAGGCGAAGGCGCTCCTGGAGGCGGCGGGGACGGTGCGGCGGCTGTGGGTCGAGCCGCCGGCGGACCACGGCTTCGAGACGGTCGCGGACCGGACGGCGCGGCAGGCGGAGGCGATGCGTGCGTTCACGGACCCGGGGACGGCCGCGCTGGTCGCCTCGGCACTCGCCGTGCGCGACGAGCTCACGGCGTTCTCGCCCGAACTCCTTCTGCTGCACGGCAACTTCCGCCAGGGCAAGGTCCTCGCGGGCGACCGCACCCCATGGCTCGCGGTGGGCCCGGAGCCCGTGGTCGGCGAGCGCGCCTACGACCTGGCCCGCCTGGTCCGCGACCGGGTCGAGGACCTGATCGCGACGTCCGCGGGCGCGTCGGCGGCGCGTCGGCGGGTCAACAGGCTTGCGGACTCACTGGAGGTGAACCGGGAGCGGCTGCGGGGGTGGACGCTGTTCCGGGCGGTGGAGTCGGGGACGCGAGCGATGGCGGCGGGGCGCCGCGGGGAGGCGGAGCTGACGCTGGAGTTCGCGGGCTGGCTGTAGCCCCCGCCGGGGCTCCGCCCCATACCGCGCTCCTCAATCGCCGGAGGGGCTCATTTTGAGCCCCTCCGGCGCTTGAGGACACTCCCCCTACGCCCTGCAGGCGTGGGGGGGACCCCCAGCCGGCGTCCGGGGTCCAGGGGCGAAGCCCCGGGGCCGCGCCGCGAAGCCGGCGCGGGGGCTGGGGGCTTGCCCCCACCACGCGGCAGAGCCGCAAAGTGTCACAGCGGGAAGGGGCGGGTGGGGGAACAGGCCCCGGCTCGGCCCAGCCCCGCCCGCGCCGAAAGACCCCGATGCCCCAACACCGCAGGCGGAGCCCTACCGCAGGCGCGCCACCGCATCCGCCACGGACAGCTCCTCCCGCTCCCCCGTCCGGCGGTCCTTCAGTTCCACCACGCCCTCCGCCGCCCGGCGGCCCGCCACCACGATCTTCGGGACGCCGATCAGTTCCGCGTCGGTGAACTTCACGCCCGGCGAGACGCCCGCCCGCTCGTCCACCAGCACCCGCAGACCCGCCGCCGAGAGCTGCTCCGCGACGTCCAGTGCCAGTTCCGTCTGGAGCGCCTTGCCCGCCGCGACCACATGGACGTCCGCCGGGGCGATCTCCCGCGGCCAGCACAGGCCCTGCTCGTCCGCCGTCTGTTCGGCCAGCGCCGCCACCGCGCGGGAGACGCCGATGCCGTACGAGCCCATCGTCACGCGGACCGGCTTGCCGTTCTGGCCGAGGACGTCGAGCTGGAAGGCGTCGGCGTACTTGCGGCCCAGCTGGAAGATATGGCCGATCTCGATCGCACGGTCGAGCTTCAGGCCCGTGCCGCACTTCGGACACGGGTCGCCGTCCTCGACCACGACGACGTCGAGGTACTCGTCGACCTCGAAGTCACGGCCCGCGACGACATTGCGCGCATGCGTGTCGGGCTTGTTCGCGCCGGTGATCCACGCCGTGCCCGGCGCCACGCGCGGGTCCGCGATGTAGCGGACCTTCTCCAGGCCCTGCGGGCCGACATAGCCGCGTACGAGATCGGGACGGCCCGTGAAGTCCTCCGCGGTGACCAGCTCGACCTCGGCGGGGGCCAGGTGGTCCGACAGCTTGCCCAGGTCCACCTCGCGATCGCCCGGCACGCCGACCGCGACGATCTCGCCGTCGACCTTGACCAGCAGGTTCTTCAGGGTCGCGGAGGCCGGCACGCCCAGGTGCTGGGCGAGCGCCTCGATCGTCGGGGTGTCGGGTGTGTCCAGCTCCTCGACAGGGCCGTGCGCGGCGCCGTCCACGGGCTCGCCCACGAAGGTCACGGCTTCCGTGTTCGCGGCGTAGTCGCAGGAGGGGCAGTCCACGAAGGTGTCCTCGCCCGCCGCCGCCGGCGCCAGGAACTCCTCGGACGCCGAGCCGCCCATCGCACCCGAGACCGCCGACACGATGCGGTGGTCGAGCCCGAGCCGCTCGAAGATCTTGATGTACGCCTCGCGGTGCAGTGCGTACGCCTCCGCCAGACCTTCGTCGCTCGTGTCGAAGGAGTACGAGTCCTTCATCTGGAACTCGCGGCCGCGCAGGATGCCCGAACGCGGACGCGCCTCGTCGCGGAACTTCGTCTGGATCTGGTAGAGGATCACCGGCAGGTCCTTGTAGGACGTGCACTGGTCCTTGACGATCTGGGTGAAGATCTCCTCGTGCGTCGGCCCGAGGAGATAGTCGGCGCCCTTGCGGTCCTTGAGCCGGAACAGCTCCGCGCCGTACTCCTCCCAGCGCCCGGTCGCCTCGTACGGCTCCTTGGGCAGCACGGCCGGCAGCAGGACCTCCTGCGCGCCGATCGCGTCCATCTCCTCGCGCACCACACGCGTGACGTTCTCCAGGACCCTCTTGCCGAGCGGCAGCCAGGACCAGATGCCCGCGGCATTGCGCCGGACATAGCCGGCGCGGACGAGCAGTTTGTGGCTGAGCGTCTCGGCGTCCGCAGGGTCGTCGCGCAGTGTCTTGACCATCAGACGGGACATGCGCTGAACCTGGGCTGCCATGGGGAATTCTCCTGCGTCAAGAAAGAGTGATGTGCAGGGAGGTTATCCGGGCGGCGGGGGCGGGCGGAAATCAGTTCCCGCGCACCAGCGGCAGCGGCGCCCCCATCACCGCATACGGACTCGGCGCACTGGGGCTGCACACCCCGGGGGACAACCCCCGGACCCCCGGCAGAACCCACTCACCGCCGCACCAGCGGCAGCGGCGCCCCCATCACCGCATACGGACTCGGCGCGCTCGGGAATATCACCTGTCGTGCGAGGTCCTGATAGCCGAGAGCGCGGTACAGGCCGCGCGCCGGGCTCTCGATGTCGATCGCCGAGAGGATCGACCGCGGCTGCTCCGCGCTGTCGGTGATCGTGGTGATCAGCGAGCGGCCGATGCCCTGCCCCTGGAAGCCGGGGTGGACATGGAGTTCGGTGATGACGAAGGAGTCGTCGAGCCAGCCGTCGGTGCCGGTGTGGCGCAGATACGGTTCGACGACGGTGGACCACCAGTGCGTGCGGTCGTTCGGCATGCCGTACACGAACCCGACGAGGCGTCCCGACTCGGTCAGCGCACCCAGTGCCCAGGCCCCTGGGGTGAGCAGATGCCGGTAGACGATATGGCGGCGCACCTCGATCTCGTCGTCGGTGAGCCCGAAGGCGAGCGCCTGCACCGACAGGGCTTCGTCGATCCGCGCGGCGAGATTGATCGGTCCGACCACGACGCTGGGGGTCCGGGGTCCGCCGCCTGAGAGTGCTGCCATGCGCGAACCCTACTTCCCACAACTCGCTGTCAGAACAGCACGCTCATGAAGGCGCCGACCTCGCGGAAACCCACCCGCCGGTACGCCGCCCTGGCCGCGGTGTTGTAGTCGTTGACGTAGAGGCTGACGACCGGCGCGACGTCCGCCAGGGCGTAGCGCAGCACGGCGGCCATGCCGGTCTCGGAGAGCCCTCGGCCGCGGAACTCCGGTGCCACCCAGACGCCTTGGATCTGGCAGGCCTGCGTGGTGGCCGCGCCGATCTCGGCCTTGAAGACGACCTGGCCGTCGTCGATGCGGGCGAACGACCGTCCGGTGCCGACGAGTTCGGCGACTCTGGCCTGGTAGAGCAGTCCGCCGTCGCCGGACATCGGCGAGATGCCTACCTCCTCGGTGAACATCGCGACGCAGGCCGGCATGATCACGTCCATCTCCTCCTTGCGGATGCGACGGACGTGCGGATCGGCCTCGATGTCGTCGGGAAGCTGCTCGGTCACCATCAGCGGCTGGTGTGCGCGGACGTCCCTGGCCGGGCCCCAGGTCGGTTCGAGCAGCCGCCACAGCTCGGCGGTGGGCTCGGCCGGGCCGACGATGGAGGAGCAGCGGCGGCCGGTTCTGCGCGCACGGTCGGCGAAGGCTCGCACGGCCTCGGGGGTGGGGCAGATGGGGACGAGGTTGGCGCCGGAGTAGCAGAGCGAACGGAGCCGCCCTTCCGCGTACCAGCCCCACATCTCACCGCCGAGGCGCCAGGGGTCGAGCCCGGCGACCTGGACCCGCGAGGCCACAAAGGCGTTCACAACGGGCTCGCTCTCGAGGATGGCGAGCGCTGCGCCGAGGTCACTGGGGTCGAGGACCCGGGTGGTGGTCTGCGTCAACACGAGGGGGCCTCACCATACGGTCTGCTGATCTCCGCACTGTACCTGGCAGGTCCACGCGCTGCCGAGCCCAGCGCAAGGCCCCGCAACGCGCGGGGGCGTGAGCGGGGCCGGCACAGCACTCGTCAGCTGACGGAGACCTCGGGCTCGCCCACCGCGTCGACCACGGGCACACCGGAGGGGACGCCGTCCTTCTCCATCTGCTCGGCGATTTTCAGCGCCTCTTCGATGAGGGTCTCGACGATCTTCGACTCGGGCACGGTCTTGATGACCTCGCCCTTGACGAAGATCTGGCCCTTGCCGTTGCCCGACGCCACGCCGAGGTCGGCCTCGCGGGCCTCGCCGGGGCCGTTGACGACACAGCCCATGACGGCGACGCGCAGCGGCACCTCCATGCCTTCGAGACCGGCGCTGACCTGGTCGGCGAGCTTGTACACATCGACCTGGGCGCGGCCGCAGGAGGGGCAGGAGACGATCTCCAGCCGGCGCTGGCGCAGGTTCAGCGACTCCAGGATCTGGATGCCGACCTTGACCTCCTCCGCCGGCGGGGCGGACAGCGAGACCCGGATCGTGTCGCCGATGCCCTCGCTGAGCAGCGCGCCGAAGGCAACGGCCGACTTGATCGTGCCCTGGAAGGCGGGTCCCGCCTCGGTGACGCCGAGGTGGAGGGGGTAGTCGCACTGGGCGGCGAGCCGGCGGTAGGCGTTGACCATCACGACGGGGTCGTTGTGCTTGACCGAGATCTTGATGTCGCGGAAGCCGTGCTCCTCGAAGAGCGAGGCCTCCCACAGCGCGGACTCGACCAGCGCCTCGGGCGTCGCCCTGCCGTACTTCTGCAGCAGCCGGGCGTCCAGCGAACCGGCGTTGACGCCGATCCGGATCGGGGTGCCCGTCTCACCCGCGGCGCGGGCGATCTCCTTGACCTTGTCGTCGAACTGCTTGATGTTGCCCGGGTTCACACGCACCGCCGCGCAGCCCGCGTCGATCGCCGCGAACACATACTTCGGCTGGAAGTGGATGTCCGCGATCACCGGGATCTGCGACTTCCTCGCGATCGTGGCCAGCGCGTCCGCGTCGTCCTGCGTCGGACAGGCCACCCGTACGATCTGGCAGCCCGAAGCGGTCAGCTCGGCGATCTGCTGCAGCGTCGCCCCGATGTCCGAGGTACGCGTGGTCGTCATCGACTGCACCGACACCGGCGCGTCCCCCCCGACGGCCACCGAACCGACCTGGATCTTGCGGCTGACCCTCCGGTCGGCGAGCTGGGTCGGAACGGACGGCATTCCGAGCGAAATTGCAGTCATCTGCTGTGCAACCCCAAGGTGTGGATCGTGGTCCCGAGATCGGCGGGCTCCAGCCTCCGAGATTACGGCACAGAGGTTCGGGCCAGCACATCGCCCGCGAAAGTACCCCCAAAGGTGAGCGGCCGGATACAAAGCGTATCCGACCGCCACAAAAGGGAGGCTCTCAGCTGATTTTGACCGGATTGACGATGTCGGCGACCAGCACGAGCAGTGTGAAGCAGATGAAGATCCCCGCCACGACATACGCGACCGGCATCAGCTTGGCGACATCGAAGGGGCCCGGGTCGGGGCGCCGGAACACCTTGGCAACGGTGCGGCGCAGGGACTCCCACAGCGCGCCCGCGATGTGCCCGCCGTCCAGCGGCAGCAGCGGCAGCATGTTGAACAGGAACAGCGAGAGGTTGAAGCCCGCGAGCAGCATCATGAACATGGCGAAGAGGTTCTGCGCGGGAGCGTCGAGGTTCATCACCTCGCCGCTGATCCGGGCGGCGCCGACGACGCCCACCGGGGAGTCGTTCTTGCGCTCGCCGTCGCTGAAGGCCGCGTTCCACAGGTCGGGGATCTTGGACGGCAGCGCGACGATCGACTCGACACCGTTCTGGATCATGTCGCCCATGCGGTCGACGGAGTCGGTGAAGGAGAGCGGCAGGATCTCGGTCTTCGCGGCGAAGCCGAGATAGCCGGCCGGGACGTACTTGTCGGGGACGACCTCGCCGTCGGCGTTCTTCTCGGCGACCATGTTCTTGGCGAGGGTGGCGTGCAGGACCTGTTGCGTGCCGTCGCGCTCGACCGTGATGGTGGCCGGGCCGATCGTCTCGCGGATGTGATTCGACAGCGTGGTCCAGTCGGCGACGGGCTGCCCGTTGAAGGCGACGATCTTGTCGCCCTTCTGCAGACCCGCTGCCTGGGCGGGCGAGACGGGGTCGCCCTTGGCACAGGTGTCACGGTTCTCGCTCTGCGAGATGACGCACTTCTGAACGCCCGCGACCTCGGTGGTCTGGGTCGAGAAGCCGAAGGTCATCGCCACACCGAGGAAGATCGCGACGGCGAGGACCAGATTCATGAACGGCCCGGCGAACATCACGATCACGCGCTTCCAGGGCTTGCGCGTGTAGAAGAGACGGTTCTCGTCGCCCGGCTTGAGCTCCTCGAACGCGGCCGTGCGGGCGTCCTCTATCATTCCGCGCCACGGCGATGTCGAA
The DNA here is from genome assembly GCF_050936555.1 of Streptomyces sp. CA-135486. Lineage (NCBI taxonomy): Bacteria > Bacillati > Actinomycetota > Actinomycetes > Kitasatosporales > Streptomycetaceae > Streptomyces > Streptomyces sp. CA-135486. The sequence goes on along the minus strand of NZ_JBNJMM010000002.1, from coordinate 1,922,328 downwards.
CGTGCCTCGATCCGCCCGTCCTCCCCCGGCGGGAACATCCCGATCATGCGGATGTAGCCCCCCATGGGGATGGCCTTGATGCCGTACTCCGTCTCGCCCTTGTTGCGGGACCAGATGGTCGGGCCGAAGCCGACCATGTACTGGGGCACGCGGATGCCGAAGAGCTTGGCCGTGGACAGATGACCGAGCTCGTGCCAGGCGATCGAGATCAGCAGCCCTACCGCAAACAGCAGAATGCCGAGGACCGTCAACAGAATCGTCATGCGCGAGCCTCCGCTGTTGCCTTCACTGCCAGTTCCCGAGCCCGCGCACGGGCCCAGGTCTCCGCTTCCAGGACGTCCGCCACCGTGAGCGAGGTTCCCTTGGCGGGCGCACCGTGCTCGGCGACGACTTCGGTGACCGTATCCATGATTCCGTTGAACGGCAGCCGTCCCGCGAGAAATGCGTCCACGCACTCCTCGTTCGCGGCATTGAACACCGCCGGAGCCGTACCGCCCAGCTCGCCCACGTGCCTGGCGAGTCCCACCGAGGGGAAGGCCTCGGTGTCGAGCGGGAAGAACTCCCACGTCGATGCCTTGGTCCAGTCGAAGGCGGGCGCGGCGTCCGGCACCCGCTGGGGCCAGCCGATGCCCAGGGCGATCGGGCCGCGCATATCGGGCGGGGTGGCCTGCGCGAGGGTCGAGCCGTCGGTGAACTCCACCATGGAGTGGACGTACGACTGAGGGTGGACGACGACCTCGATGCGCTCGAAGGGGATGTCGTAGAGGAGATGCGCCTCGATGACCTCGAGACCCTTGTTGACCAGGGTGGCGCTGTTGACGGTGATCACCGGGCCCATCGCCCAGGTGGGGTGCGCCAGGGCGGCCTCGGGTGTGACGTCCGCGAGCTCGGCCTTCGTACGCCCGCGGAAGGGGCCGCCGGAGGCGGTGACGACGAGCTTGCGTACGTCGGCCCTCGTCCCGGCCGCCAGCGCCTGGAAGAGGGCCGCGTGCTCGGAGTCGACGGGGATGATCTGGCCGGGCTTGGCGAGGGCCTTGACCAGCGGCCCGCCGACGATGAGCGACTCCTTGTTGGCGAGGGCGAGGGTGCGGCCGGCTTCGAGCGCGGCAAGGGTGGGGGCGAGGCCGATGGAGCCTGTGATGCCGTTGAGCACGGTGTGGCAGGGGGAGGCGGCGAGCTCGGTGGCGGCGTCGGGCCCTGCCAGGATCTCGGGCAGGGGCTCGGCGCCGTATTCCTCGGCCAGCGCCTCGCGCAGCGCGGGCACGACGTCCTCCCGGGCCACGGCGACCGTCTCGACGCGCAACTGCCGCGCCTGCTCGGCGAGGAGTCCGACCCGTCCGCCGGCGGCGGAGAGTGCGGTGACGCGGAAGCGCTCGGGGTTGCGCAGGACCAGGTCGATGGCCTGCGTGCCGATGGACCCGGTGGAGCCGAGGACGACGACGTCCCGGCGGCCTTCGGTCGCGTCGAAGACGATGTGCGGGTCGGCGAGGGGGGATGGGCTGTCGCTCATCCCCCCATTGTGGCCGCTCCGCCTGTCCGGCCGGACAGTGCGTCCCTACGCGCCGGTCTTCCGCCCCGCGCGCTGCTTCTCCCACGGGGCGTTCATGGGTCGAGTGGGGGCAGGGAGGCCGGTGCGGTCGAGCTGGTTCTAGCGGATCGGGCGGTGGACGTTGGCGCGGTCGGATGCGCCCGGTGTTGCGTCCGCGATCCAGGGGCCCTCGCCGCTCGGATCGATGATGCCCTGTTCGAGCCAGGTGTACGTGCCGGACAGGACGCCGTCCACCACCTTGCTGTCGAGGTCGTCGGTGTTGGACCACAGTCGGTTGAAGAGCTCTTCGACGCGGATGCGGGACTGGCGGCAGAACACATCGGCCAGTTGGTACGCCTCGCGGCCGTGGCCCTCGGTGCTGCGGAGGAGTTCCGCGCGGACGCAGGTAGCGCTCATGGCGAAGAGTTCCGCGCCGATGTCGACGATCCGGCCCAGGAAGCCCTGTTTGGTCTCCATCCGGCCCTGCCAGCGGGACATCGCATAGAAGGTGGAGCGCGCCAGTTTGCGGGCCGAGCGTTCCACGTAGCGCAGATGGCCGGAGAGGTCCGCATGACCTGCCGGGTGGAACTCGCCGAAGGTACGCGGGAGTTGACCGGGGCCCGCGACCAGCTTGGGCAGCCAGCGGGCGTAGAAGGCGGTGGCCTGGGCGCCGGCCTTCGCCTTGTCGCCCAGCGACTTGTCCGGGTCGATCAGATCCCCCGCCACCTTGAGGTGCGCATCGACGGCCTCGCGGGCGATCAGCAAGTGCATGATCTCGGTCGAGCCCTCGAAGATGCGGTTGATGCGCAGATCGCGCAGCATCTGCTCGGCGGGCACCGCCCGTTCGCCGCGCGCCGCCAGCGAGTCGGCCGTCTCGAAGCCGCGGCCGCCACGGATCTGGACCAGCTCGTCGGCCATCAGCCAGGCCATCTCGGAGCCGTACAGTTTGGCGAGCGCCGCTTCGATGCGGATGTCGTTGCGGTCCTCGTCGGCCATCTGCGAGGAGAGGTCGACGACCGCTTCGAGGGCGAAGGTGGTCGCGGCGATGAAGGAGATCTTGGCGCCGACGGCCTCGTGCTTCGCGACCGGCTTGCCCCACTGCTCCCGGACGGCCGACCACTCGCGGGCGATCTTCAGGCACCACTTGCCGGCGCCGACGCACATCGCGGGCAGCGAGAGACGGCCGGTGTTGAGGGTGGTCAGCGCGATCTTGAGGCCGGCGCCCTCGGGGCCGATGCGGTTCGCGGCGGGGACACGCACCTGGTGGAAGCGGGTGACACCGTTCTCCAGGCCGCGCAGGCCCATGAAGGCGTTGCGGTTCTCGACGGTGATGCCCTCGCTGGCCGCCTCGACGACGAACGCCGTGATCCCGCCCTTGCGGCCCTCCGACTTCGGCACCCGGGCCATCACGACGAGCAGGTCGGCGACGACACCGTTGGTCGTCCAGAGCTTGACGCCGTCGAGGACGTACGAGTCGCCGTCCGGCACGGCCGTCGTGGCGAGGCGGGCCGGGTCGGAGCCCACGTCCGGCTCGGTGAGCAGGAAGGCCGAGATGTCCGTCCGGGCCAGTCGCGGCAGGAACGCGTCCTTCTGCTCCTGGGTGCCGAAGATCTTCAGCGGCTGCGGTACGCCGATCGACTGATGCGCCGAGAGCAGGGCGCCGATCGCCGGGCTCGCCGAGCCGACCAGAGCCAGCGCCTTGTTGTAGTACACCTGGGTGAGGCCGAGGCCCCCGTACTTCGTGTCGATCTTCATGCCGAGCGCGCCGATCTCCCTGAGACCGTTGATCACCTCGTCGGGGATCCGCGCCTCACGCTCGATCAGCGCGCCGTCGATCTTCGTCTCGCAGAAGTCGCGCAGCTTCGCGAGAAACGCCTCGCCCCGCCGCGTGTCCTCGTCCGCGGGCATGGGATGCGGATGAATCAGGTCCAGCCGGAAGCGGCCCAGGAACAGCTCCTTGGCGAAGCTGGGCTTGCGCCAGTCCTGTTCTCGCGCGGCCTCGGCTACCTGTCGTGCTTCGCGCTCACTGACCTTCGGGGTCTGTGTCGTGTCGAGTGGTGCGGACATGAGGCTCACCTCGCCGCGAGTCGGGATTTCCGGGGCGTCGGCCGGTGGCGCACGTCGCCTTACCGACCGGTGCTACTCGTCCGTAGTACCCGATTCCCGCCCTCTCCACCAGTCTGCGTACCGCAGTCGAGGGAACTGCCCCGGAGCTACGGCAACGGCCGGAGCCCCCGCACAGTGGGCTCCGGCCGTCGGTCATTCACGTACTTCAGAGAGCGAGACCCGTCAGGACCAGCACCCGCTCGTACGTGTAGTCGTCCATCGCGAAGCGCACACCCTCGCGGCCCACGCCGGACTGCTTGGCTCCGCCGTACGGCATCTGGTCCGCGCGGTACGACGGAACGTCGCCGATTATCACGCCGCCGACCTCGAGGGCGCGGTGGGCGCGGAAGGCGGTCTGCACGTCGTGCGTGAACACGCCCGCCTGCAGGCCGTACTTGGAGTCGTTGACCGCGGCGAAGGCCTCGGCCTCGCCGTCGACCCTGGTGACCGTGAGGACGGGCCCGAAGACCTCCTCACAGGCGATCGTCGTGCCCGCGGGGACGTCCGCGAGAACGGTCGGCGCATAGGACGCGCCCTCGCGCTTGCCGCCGGCGAGCAGCTTCGCGCCCGCCTGCACCGCCTCGTCGACCCAGGACTCCACGCGCTTGGCGGCGTCCTCGCTGACCAGCGGGCCGACGTCGGTGGCGGAGTCGGACGGGTCGCCGGTGACCTGGGCCTCGACGGCCGCGACGACCTTCGGCAGCAGCCGGTCGTACACCGTGGCGTCGGCGATCACGCGCTGCACGGAGATGCAGGACTGACCGCCCTGGTAGTTGGAGAAGGTGGCGATGCGGGTCGCCGCCCAGTCCAGGTCCTCCTCGGAGGCGAAGTCGGCGAGGACGACGGCCGCGCCGTTGCCGCCCAGCTCCAGGGTGCAGTGCTTGCGCGGCACCGAGTCCATGATCGCGTAGCCGACCTTGTCGGAGCCGGTGAAGGAGATGACCGGCAGGCGCTCGTCCTGGACGAGGGCGGGCATCTTGTCGTTCGGAACCGGGAGCACGGACCAGGAGCCGGCCGGCAGGTCGGTCTCGGCAAGCAGCTCACCGAGGATCAACCCGGACAGCGGGGTCGCCGGGGCGGGCTTGAGGATGATCGGCGCGCCGACGGCGATCGCCGGGGCGATCTTGTGGGCACAGAGGTTCAGCGGGAAGTTGAACGGCGCGATACCGAGGACGGTGCCCTTGGGGAAGCGGCGGGTGAGCGCGAGACGGCCCTGGCCGCCGGCGTCGGTGTCCAGGCGCTGGGCCTCGCCGCCGTTGAAGCGGCGGGCCTCCTCGGCCGCGAAGCGGAAGACGGAGACGGCACGGCCGACCTCGCCACGGGCCCACTTGACGGGCTTGCCGTTCTCGGCGGAGATCAGCTGCGCGATCTCCTCGGTGCGCTCGGCGAGCCGCTTCGACACATGGTCGAGGGCGGCGGCGCGTACGTGCGCCGGGGTGGCCGCGAACTCGTCGCGCACCGCGTGCGCGGCGGCGACGGCCTCCTCGACCTGGGCATCGGTCGGGACGGAGACCTGACCGACAAGACGTCCGTCCCAGGGGGAGGTGACGTCGAAGGCGGTCTCGCCGGTGGCCTGGCGGCCGGCGAGCCAGAAGGCGTGGGTGGAAGTCATGTCCCGGCCCTTCCGAAGTAGATGGGGATGTCTCTGCCCCACGGTAGGACCGGGACGGCGTCCGCGCGTTTATCCGGTGTGGAGTGGTCGGCGGACGCTCTCCTACGCTTTGGCGTGCACTCCCAGGCCGAGTGCCTAGCGACGGCGTTCCGTCGACACGATCAGGCAGACCCCCGTCACCACCACCGCGCCTCCGACGGCTATCGGCCAGCTCAGCTGCTCGTCCAGGATCAGCGCGCCGAGCAGGACCGCGACGACCGGGTTCACATACGCGTAGGTGGCGACCAGGGACAGCGGCGCGGAGTGCAGCAGCCAGGCGTACGCCGTGAACGCGATGAGCGAGCCGAAGACGACGAGATAGCCGAGCGCGGTCCAGGAGCGGGCCGAGACCTCGCCGAGGTCGAAGCCGTACTGCTCGCCCCGGCCGAGGCCCACCAGCAGACAGCCGATGCCGCCGGCGACCATCTCGTACGCGCTCGCCGCGAAGGGATTCGCGGGCATCGGGATGCGCGACGAGGAGAAGGAGCCGACCGACCACATGAGAGTCGCGCCGATCACGGTGAGGACGCCCCACAGGCGTACGTCGCCGCTGAGACCGGGCAGGGTCAGCACGGCGAGGCCCGCGAGACCGAGCAGAACGCCGCAGTACGCGCCCACGCCGGGCCGTTCGCCGAAGCTCCGGCGCAGGAGCACCACCCAGGTGGGCACGACGGCGATCAGCAGGGCCGCGAGTCCGGAGGGGATGGAGGTCTCGGCGAGGACGACCAGTCCGTTGCCGCCGAGGAGGAGGAGCAGGCCGACCAGGGCGGCCGAGGCGAGCTGGGTGCGGGTGACCTTGAGCGCCGACGGCCCCTGCCGCCAGGCCACCAGCCCGGCGAGGATCAGGCCCGCGAGGATGAAGCGGGCCCCTGCGGAGAGGAACGGCGGCATGGTCTCGACGACGATGCGGATGCCGAGGTAGGTGGAGCCCCAGACGACGTAGACGATGGCGAGCGCACCCCAGACCGCGCCGGATATCCGGCGGCCGGGCGCGGCCGGTCCGGCGGTACCGGTTGGCGGGGTGTCGTATACCGGGGTCGCGGCGCTGCCGCTTGCGGGGGTGTCTGCCTCGGGGGTGCTGGCCTCGGGAGTGCCAGAGTTGGTGACCACGAGGCAGGACCCTAGGCATTCAAGCCCTCAAACTCCAACGATTTTGCCCGACTTCGGGCACTGGAGCGCAAAAATCTTCCGCGGGTGCCTCATTCCGCCGTGCCGCCTGCTGTCGCCTTCAGCGCCAGCCACAGCTCCATCCGCACATCCGGGTCGTCCAGCGAGCGGCCCAGGATCTCCTCGACCCGGCGCATCCGGTAGCGCAGCGTATGGCGGTGCACGCCCAGATCGGCGGCCGCCGCGTCCCACTGGCCGTGGCGCGAGAGCCAGGCGCGCAGCGAGGCGACCAGATCGCCGCGGCCGGTCGCGTCGTGTTCGTACAGCGCCCGCAGCATGCCGTCCGCGAAGGCGCGCACCGCGTCGTCCGCGAGCAGCGGGAGGACCGATCCCGCGGCCAGTTCTTCGTGCTCGACGAGGGCGCGCCCGCGCCGCCGGGCGACCGAGAGTGCCTGTTCGGCCTGTTTGTACGCGCCCGCTGTCGCAATCGGTCCGGTCGGCGCCGAGAGCCCCACGACCGCTTCGGCGTCCTCGGCCTCCTTCTCCGCGTACTCCGCCGTACAGGCCGCCACCACCGCGCCGCCGTCCGCGGCCAGCACCACAAGGCGGTCGTCGATGTCCGGCACGGCGAGCATCGGCTCCCCGGCCCGGGCGGCGGCCGACTCCAGCGATTCGGCGAAGGCCTGCAGCGGGTGCCCGGCGGCGGGGTCCGGCTCGGCCGCCGGCTCGGCGATCAGCAGCCGGAAGGGAGCGTCGAGCAGCCCGCCGTACAGATCTCCGGCGACCGCACGCGCGTGGTCGGGCTGGCCGGACAGCAGCATCCGCAGGACCGCGGCACCGAGCCGCTGCTCGGCCTCCTGGAGTGAGCGTGAGCGCTCCGTGGAGAGGGTGAGCAGGGCGACGGCGGAGTGCACGGCATACCGCTCGGCGGTGCCCAGCGGCGCTCCGGTGCCCACGGCCAGCGCCCCGCGCACTCGGCGTCCGGTGCCCAGCGACTGCAGTTCGACCCGGTCGTCGTCCGTGTCGCCGACGACCACGCTCGCAGGCGCGGACCGCTCCCGCAGCCGCTCGATGTCGGCGGTGAGCCGGGCTGCCCGGCGCGCGGCCCATTCGGGTGCTGCGGCGACAACGGCACCGGACGCGTCGTACAGCGCGGCCCAGCCGTCGACATGCGCGGCGAGCCTGCTGACGACCGCGGCCGGCCCCTCGGCGAGTGCGGCCCGCGTCAGCTCCCGCTGTGCCTCGAAACCGGCCGTCACCGCGCGGTACTGGTCGGCCGCGTTCGCCGCCGAGACGGCCTTGCTGATGGCGAGGAAGGGGGTGCGGCGCGGCACGGCGAGCAGCGGCAGGTCCTCCTCCTTGGCCGCCTCGACGAGCGCGTCCGGGATGTCGTCGTAGTAGACGCCGACCGCGAAGCCGAGCCCGACGACGCCCGCGCCCACCAGCCTGCGCACATAGCGGCGCATCGCCTCGCGGTCCTCGGCGTCCAGGGTCATGGCCGTGACAAGGAGCAGCTCGCCGCCCTCCATGTACGGCACGGGGTCGGCGAGCTCACTGACATGCGCCCAGCGCACCGGCGTCTCCAGCCGGTCCTCCCCGGCGCGCACGGTGAGTTTGAGCGCCGAGTGCTGGACGAGCGAGGCGAGCGTGGGCGGCATGGGGACCGTGGGCCCTTCGAGCAGAGGTGAGGGTGATTTCGCCGTCCCGTATGAACGGCGTACATCGATTCTGCCAGGACGTAGCAGTACGGGGCTCTGCTCAGGTTCTGAGATCCACCAGAAGGGGCGGCGCGTGCTCGCCCCGCACGGTCGTCAGGGAGAGCACCGCATGCCCCGCGGGCACGGCGTGCGCCAGGTCGGAGGCCGACCAGCGGGCCCGCTCGACCTCGCGCACCGTGATCGCCTCGGCGGTGGCCGCCTTGCCGGTCACCAGGCGGCGCATCATGTGCAGCGCCTTGGTGAGCGGCTCGTCGGAGATGATCTGCCGGTTGGTGACGTCCCGGGTCTGCACCCACTCGGTGCCCCAGGTCTCGGCGAACCGCCCGCCGTCCCAGGGGGCGAGCCCGGCGAACGCCATCCGGCAGCCGACCGCACCCAGCAGCGGGCCGCGCAGCGGCTCCGGCACGTCCTCCAGGGTGCGCAGCGCGAACACCACCCCGGCGTTGGCGGAGCGCAGCCGCTGCACGGCGCGCACCGAGTCGGCGGTCACGGTGTACGTAGCGTCGTCGAGGACGAGTGCGCCGAACAACGAGCGGTCCGAGCGGTTCAGCGCCGCCTCGGTGAACTGGGCGAGCACCAGGCGCGCGATGATCCGCGAGGCCTCGGCGTGGCCGCGCTCGGGCAGGTCGATGCGGACGCGCAGCGGGTGCTCGATGGCGCGCAGCGAGAACTGCCGGCCGGTGCCGTCCGTACGGAAGAAGTCCGCGAACGCGGGCCGGTCCAGGAAGGCGATCCGCTCGGCGAGCAGGACGCCGATGTCGTCGGCGCGGGCCGACTGCCGCTCGCGGGCGTCCAGTTCACGCAGCTGGGCGGCGGCACCGGGGTCGGTCGCGGCCTCCAGGGCGGTGCGCAGCGCGCCGATCGCGGCGGGTGCGCCGCCGAGCAGTTCACGCAGCTCCGGTACGGCCGGGAAGCGCCCGTGGACGCACTGGTACGGCCCGATCAGCTGGGCCAGTGCGGTGGCGGCGCGCCTGCTGTCGCCACCGGGCAGGGTGGCGGCGAGATCCCCGACAAGCGCCTCGGCGAGCACCCGGGCGGCCTCGTCGGGGTCGTCGGCGCCGCCGTAGAGGTCGAGGTCATGGGTGGACTCGGGGCGGCCGACGGCGATGACGAGGTCGAAGGCGTCGTCGGGGGCGAGCCCCGTGCCGTACGCCGTGACGGCGACGACGGCCGCGCGGTTGGCGAGCGCGAGCAGACACATCGACTCGACGACGGGCCGCACCAGGCGCACGCTCTTGCCGGACCCGGAGGGCCCGACGGCGAGCAGCGAGGTGCCGAGGAGGGCGGGCTCGAGGGCGACGCCGGTGGTGCGGCGGGCGTAGGGGTTGCGCCGGTCGTCGACGGCCGTGCCGATCTTGACCTGGGCGGTGGCGAGATCGTGGGTGGCGGTACGGACCGGCAGGTCGCGTACGCCGGAGGGATGGGCGCAGGCGGCCGCGCCGTGCTTGCGCACCGTGTCGGTGAACGCGGCAAGCCGCTCCGGCCGGGCGTGGACGCCCTGCCAGGCGCGCCGGATCCTGGCGTAGTCGACATCGCCGAGCGCGCCGGAACGGGTGGCTTCGGCCAGGGCCTGCGCCGCGTCCACCAGGCCGGCGGAGCGCAGCTCGGGCCAGTCGGCGGGATCGGCGTCCGGGGGCGGCGTCGGGATGCGGACGTGCTTGTCGGCGCGGCGCACATAGCGCTGCCAGATCTCCGGCACATGGCCGATCCGGGCGAAGAACACGAGCAGGCCGCCGCCGACGATCGCGTAGTAGGTGTACGAGGCGACGACCTGGGCCATGGTGCCGTTCCAGGAGTCCGGGGTGAGGACGAGGAAGGGCCACAGCCAATAGCGGCCGAGGTAGCCGTTCCACAGGAGCGACCACAGCAGCCAGCCGCTGAGCAGTGCGATGAGGGCGCCGGTGAAGAGCCGGCGGGCGGGGACGAGCTCGGGCTCCTCGGCGGCCCGCGCGCGGTGGCCGAGCCGCCAGATGCCGGGCTCGGCGGCCGGGCGCGGGGTACGCAGCCAGTCGACGACGGCGGGCCGGGTGGTGGGGGCGTGGCCGGGAATGGCCGGGATCCCGGGCACCACGGGCGGCCGCGCGGGCCGTGGCACCGGGTTGGACCGTGTGCCGCGTGCGTCGAATGTGCCTTCGGAATCCATGAAACCGCTGCCCCCTGACCAGCCAGGCCCGCTCTGTGCACCCGTCAATCTAGTGCCCTGGTCGGGGTAGTTCACTGATTCACCTCATGGTGGACGTCCGGAGGCGCGTTCCCCCGGGAAGACACGGCACCGCGCGGTCGTCGGTCCGGCAGTCGGCGCGAGGAACGTCCGCCCCGGCCCGCCTATGTCCGGCGCGGACAACGACACACCCCCCAACACTCCCGAACGGCGCATGCCCGTCTCCCCCTCCCCCGCCTAGCCTGCGAAGAAAAGCGTCCGGAACACCCACAGGAGCCCCTCATGACCGCAATCCCGCAGGAGCGCCGCGTCGTCACCGCCATCCCCGGCCCGAAGTCGATCGAGCTGCAGGCCCGCCGTACCGCCGCGGTCGCCGGCGGTGTGGGGTCCGTGCTGCCCGTCTTCACCGCCCGCGCCGGCGGCGGTGTCATCGAGGACGTGGACGGCAACCGCCTCATCGACTTCGGCTCCGGCATCGCCGTGACCTCCGTCGGCGCCTCCGCCGAGGCCGTCGTACGCCGTGCCTCCGCGCAGCTCGCCGACTTCACCCACACCTGTTTCATGGTCACGCCGTACGAGGGCTACGTGGAGGTCGCCGAGGCCCTCGCCGAGCTCACCCCGGGTGACCACGAGAAGAAGTCCGCGCTGTTCAACTCCGGCGCCGAGGCCGTCGAGAACGCCGTCAAGATCGCCCGCGCCTACACCAAGCGCCAGGCGGTCGTCGTCTTCGACCACGGCTACCACGGCCGCACCAACCTCACGATGGCGCTGACCGCCAAGAACATGCCGTACAAGCACGGCTTCGGCCCGTTCGCCCCCGAGGTCTACCGCGTCCCGGTCGCCTACGGCTACCGCTGGCCGACCGGACCGGAGAACTGCGGCCCCGAGGCCGCCGCCCAGGCCATCGACCAGATCTCCAAGCAGGTCGGCGCCGACAACGTCGCCGCGATCATCATCGAGCCGGTCCTCGGCGAGGGCGGCTTCATCGAGCCCGCCAAGGGCTTCCTGCCGGCCATCGCGCAGTTCGCCAAGGACAACGGCATCGTGTTCGTCGCGGACGAGATCCAGTCCGGCTTCTGCCGCACCGGCCAGTGGTTCGCCTGTGAGGACGAGGGCATCGTCCCCGACCTGATCACCACCGCCAAGGGCATCGCGGGCGGTCTGCCGCTCGCCGCCGTGACCGGCCGCGCCGAGATCATGGACGCCCCGCACGCGGGCGGCCTCGGCGGTACGTACGGCGGCAACCCGGTCGCCTGCGCCGGTGCGCTCGGCGCCATCGAGACCATGAAGGAGCTCGACCTCAACGGCAAGGCCAAGCGCATCGAGGAGGTCATGAAAGGCCGACTCACCGCGATGGCCGAGAAGTTCGAGATCATCGGCGACGTCCGCGGCCGCGGCGCCATGATCGCCATCGAGCTGGTCAAGGACCGGGACACCAAGGAGCCGAACCCGGCCGCCACCGCCGCGCTCGCCAAGGCCTGCCACGCCGAGGGTCTGCTGGTCCTGACCTGTGGCACGTACGGCAATGTGCTGCGCTTCCTGCCCCCGCTGGTGATCGGGGAGGACCTGCTCAACGAGGGTCTCGACATTATCGAGCAGGCGTTCGCAAGCGTCTGACCGGGGCGAACGGTCAGGGCCTGTGAAGACTCTGTGGGGGGCCGATGGCGGGATGGAGATCCGGCTGTCGGTCCCTCAGCCACTGCCGTACGGTTTCTGCAGATGAGAGAAACACCCCGCTCGCAGGGGACTGCGAGCGACCCCAGGCCGGAGCATCCCCAGCCCCGTCCTGGTAGTGCCCTCGCGCACACCACTGGAGCTTCTGGCTCCGGAACTCCTCACCGATCGGATGGCCGCCCGCCCCAAACCCCCCGGGGCGCGCGGCAAACCGGTCCGGCCGGCCCTCTCGGAACCACCCCCCCTGTTCCGAGGAGGCCGGCTTTTCCTCGTGCGGCGCTCGGCGCGCTGTGCGCCCTCGTCTTCTCGCTGGGCACCTGGCAGGTGGCCGCCAACGGGCCGCTGCGGTCCCTGGACGAACGCATCGAGCTCAGGATCGTCGGGCACGGACCCAGGTCGCTGACCGATCTGCTGGCCGACCTCGGCAGTAGGGAGTTCGCGCTGCCGGTGCTGGTCGCGGCGGCCTGGTACACCCTCCGGCGCGATGCTCGCACCCGGCGTTTCGAGGTACTCGGTGCCGTTCTCACGATGGCCGCGGTTCCCGCGCTCGTCACGCCCCTGAAGTCCTTGATCGACCGTCAGGGACCGCTCACCGAGGCGGGCGGTTTCTACCCCTCGGGCCATACCGCGACCGCGATGGTGGCCTACTGCGGCGCCGCGCTGCTCCTGGGCCCGTATATCGGGCGGCGATGGGCGATGCCCGTCGCCCTGGTACTCACCCTGGCGACGGGCATCGGACTCGTCCTGCGCGGCTATCACTGGCCACTGGACGTCATCGGCAGCTGGTGCCTGTGCGGGTTGCTGCTCCTCGTCAACTCCAGTTGTACGCGTCGAAGGTCTTCGAGAACTCCCACTGGTTGAAGCGGTCCCAGTTGATCGACCAGGTCATCAGTCCGCGCAGGGCGGGCCAGCTGCCGTGGGTCTGGTACGAGCCACAGGTCGTACCCGTTTTCTTCGTCAGGCAGTCCAGCGCCTTGTTCACCTCGGCGGGCGTGGTGTGGCCGTTGCCCGCCTGCGTCGATGCCGGCAGGCCGATGGCCACCTGCTCGGGCCGCAGTGCCGAGAAGAACTTGGACTGATCGCCCGCGACCGGGAAGCCGGTCAGCAGCATGTCGGTCATGGCGATGTGGAAGTCGGCGCCGCCCATGGAGTGGTACTGGTTGTCCAGGCCCATGATCGAGCCGGAGTTGTAGTCCTGGACGTGCAGCAGGGTGAGGTCGTCGCGCAGGGCGTGGATGACCGGGAGGTAGGCCCCGGCGCGCGGGTCCTGGCCGCCCCAGGGACCCGAGCCGTAGTACTGGTAGCCGAGCTGCACGAAGAAGGTCTCCGGAGCCATCGTGAGCACAAAACCGGAGCCGTACTTCGCCTTGAGGGTCTTGATCGCCGAGATCAGATTGACGATCACCGGCGAGGTCGGGGAGCGGAAGTCCGTGTCGCCGGTGTTCAGGGACAGGGAGTGACCCTCGAAGTCGATGTCCAGGCCGTCGAGTCCGTACTCGTCAATGATCTTCGAGACCGAGGAGACGAAGGTGTCACGGGCGGCCGTGGTGGAGAGCTGCACCTGGCCGTTGGCGCCGCCGATGGAGATCAGGACCTTCTTGCCCGCCGCCTGCTTGGCCTTGATGGCGGCCTTGAAGTCGGCGGCCGACTCGACGTTCGGGCACTCGCTCGCCGGGCAGAGGCTGAAGCGGATGTCGCCCGAGGTGACCGAGGTCGGTTCGCCGAAGGCGAGGTTGATGACGTCCCAGGAGTCGGGCACGTCCGCCATGCGCGTATAGCCGGAGCCGTTGGCGAAGCTGGCGTGCAGATAGCCGACAAGGGCGTGGGCGGGCAGGCCCGTGCCCGGGTTGCCGCCGCTGGTGGTCGTCGCGGTGACGGCGGCGGACTTCGGCGACTCGCCGGCGCTGTTCGTGGCGGTGACCTGGAAGCTGTACGACGTCGACGGCGCGAGCCCCGTCACGGTGGCCGAAGTCCCGGTCACGGAGAGGACCTTGGTGCCGGCCCGGTAGACGTTGTAGCCGGTGGCGCCGGAGACGGGCGACCAGCTCAGCGGGACGGAGGTGGAGCCGGGGGATCCGGCGGTCAGCCCGTTGGGGGCGGCCGGTGTCTGGACCGGGTCGCCGCCGGGGCCGAGCAGCGAGAGGTCGTCGGCGGCATAGGCGGGTGTGCCGTACCAGCCGTGCGTGTAGATCGTCACGGAGGTGGTCGAGGCGCCCGTGCGGAAGGTCGTGGAGAGCTTCTGCCAGCTGGGGGCCGACGCCGTCCAGGTGGAGACGTCGGTGGTGCCGGTGCCGGATGCGCCGAGGTAGACATAGCTGCCCTGCACCCAGCCGCTGAGTGTGTAGTCGGAGTTGGGCTTGACCGTGACCGTCTGGCTGCACTTGGCGTTGTCGCTGCCCGCCGGAGTGGCCTTCAGCGCGGAACTGCCGCCGTGGACGGGTGAGTTGACGGCGGCGCCGCTGCCCGCCGTACAGCTCCAGCCGTCGAGGCCCGCCTCGAAGCCGCCGTTGCGGGCGAGTTCGGTGTCGGCGGCCGTGGCGAAGCCCGCCGTGGCGACGAGTCCGCTGATGGCGAGGGCGGCCGCCGAAAGGGCGGCCAAGAGTCTGGTGCGGTCCACAACTGCCTCCGGGCATGGGGGGTTGAGCGCACAATTTGGTCCAGACCAATGCCGTTGTCAAGCCCTCAGGCAGCGCTGCAGACCGCCTATTTCCAGGGGCCGCATGCGATTTCGGCGGCAGCCTCGTGCATCGCCAGCTGCAGCAGCGCCGGATCGGTGAGCGTGCCGGAGCCGTCGGGAACGATCAGCCAGCGCACGCCCCGGGTGGGCCACCCCGGGTACGGGACGACGATCCAGGCGCCGGTGCCGGCGTTGCGTACGCCCGTGCCGACCCAGCGTTCTGCCGTGCCCGGCGGTACGAAGAAACCCGTGCGTGCGTCGCCCACGTCGGCGGCGAGCACCGGTCCCGGCCGGTCGACCAGCAGGCTCAGCACGTCGAGCGTCGGACGGCCCAGTTCACCGGGGAGTACCAGCACGTCCCAGCGCCGGCCGGCGGGCAGCAGGGCGACCCCGAGAGGGTTGCGCTCCCACTCCCACCGGCAGGCGTCCGGGTCCGGCGCCACCGACGCCAGCCACTCCACCGCAGTCTTGGCCCCCGAGCCAGCCAATGTCCCGGCCTCCGTTCCGTGTCCGCGGAAGTTGCGTTCACACGGGGAGAGCGGGCTCGGCACGGAGGATTACGCGGGTTCTCACTACTTAATTCGACGAGGGGTCTAGCTGTCGAAGCCGAGGCCGAGCTTGTCCATCGTCCGCAGCCAGGCATTGCGCCTGCCGCCATTGGCATCCGCCCTGGCCAGCGCCCATTTGGTAAGACCGATACCGGCCCAGGCCACCGGCTCGGGCGGGAAGGGCAGCGGCTTGTTGCGCACCATCTGCAGCTGGGTGCGCCCGGTCTGCGCGCCGGAGAGGAGGTCGAGCATGACGTCCGCTCCGAAGCGGGTCGCGCCCACGCCCAGACCCGTGTACCCGGCCGCGTAGGCGACCTTGCCGCCGTGCGCCGTACCGAAGAAGGCGGAGAAGCGCGAGCAGGTGTCGATGGCACCGCCCCAGGCGTGGCTGAAGCGCAGCCCCTCCAGCTGCGGGAAGCAGTGGAAGAAGTGGCCGGCGAGCTTGAGATAGGTCTCGGGCCGGTGGTCCATCTCGGCGCTGACCTTGCCGCCGTACGGATAGATCGCGTCGTAGCCGCCCCAGAGAATCCGGTGGTCGGCGGTGATCCGGAAGTAGTGGAACTGGTTGGCGCTATCGCCGAGCCCCTGCCGTCTCTTCCAGCCGATCGCGGCCAGCTGTTCGGTGCTGAGCGGTTCGGTCATCAGCGCGTAGTCGTAGACCGGGACGGTGTACGCGCGCACCCGCTTGACGAGGGACGGGAAGACATTCGTGCCGAGCGCGACGCGGTCGGCGAAGACCCGGCCGTACGGGGTGCGGACCACGGTCCGGTTGCCGGACGAGGCCAAGTCCAGGCCACTGGTGTTCTCGTAGATGCGTACGCCGAGGTCCGAGCAGGCCTGCTTGAGGCCCCAGGCGAGCTTGGCGGGGTGCAGCATGGCGACACCGCGCCGGTCCCACAGCCCGCCGAGGAAGGTCGGGGAGTTCACCTCGGCGCGTACCGCGTCCTGGTCGAGGAGTTCGAATCCGGTGAGGCCGAGCCCGCGCACCTCCTCGTACATCTCGTGGAGCTCGTCGACCTGGTGGGGCTCGGTGGCGACGTCGATCTCGCCGGTGCGCTCGAAGTCGCAGTCGATGGAGTACTTCTTGACCGTCTCCTCGATCGCGTCGAGATTGCGGTTGCCGAGCTCCTCCAGCGTGGCCAGCTCGTCGGGCCAGCGGGCGAGGCCATTGCCCAGGCCGTGGGTGAGGGAGGCGGCGCAGAAGCCGCCATTGCGGCCCGAGGCGGCCCAGCCCACCTCGCGCCCTTCGATCAGTACGACGTCCCGGCCGGGGTCGCGCTCCTTGGCCAGCAGCGCGGTCCACAGTCCGCTGTAGCCGCCGCCGACGACGAGAAGGTCGCAGTGTTCGTCCCCGGTCAGCGCGGGCAGCGCGCCGGGCTTGCCGGGGTCGTCCAGCCAATAGGAGACGGGCTGGGCGTCGGAGAGTGATGAGGCAAAGTTCATGGCAGCTGGGGCCATGGTTTCCACTCCTTCGGTGGCCTCGTGGGGGCCTACTTGGGCAGTGCGCTGTGTTTCCGCCGGTTGCTGACGAACTGGGCGAACACCACGATCAGTACGGCGATGACGAACATGGCCGTGCCGATGACATTGATCTGGACGGGCGTGCCGCGCTGGGCCGAACCCCAGACGAACATGGGGAAGGTGACGGTGTTGCCCGAGTTGAAGTTGGTGATGATGAAGTCGTCGAAGGAGAGCGCGAACGCGAGCATCGCACCGGCCGCGATGCCGGGAGCCGCGATCGGCAGCGTGACCCGCAGGAACGTCTGCACCGGACTGGCGTAGAGGTCACGTGCGGCCTCTTCGAGCCGGGGGTCCATCGACAGCACACGCGCCTTGACCGCCACCACCACGAAGCTCAGACAGAACATGGTGTGCGCGATCAGGATGGTCAGGAAGCCAAGCTCGGCGCCCAGGTTCAGGAAGAGCGTGAGCAGTGAGGCCGCCATGACCACCTCGGGCATCGCCATCGGCAGGAAGATCAGCGAGTTGATCGCGCCACGCGCCCGGAAGCGATAGCGGACCAGCGCGAACGCGATCATCGAGCCGAGTACGGTGGCGCCGATCGTCGCCCAGAGGGCGATCTGGAGGGAGAGGGTGAGGGAGCCGCACATGTCGGCGACGCCGCACGGGTCCTTCCAGGCGTCGGTGGAGAACTCCTGCCAGGAGTAGTTGAACCGGCCGGCCGGCTTGTTGAACGAGAACACCATCACGACGATGTTCGGCAGGATCAGATACGCGAGCGTGAGCAGGCCCGCGATGACCACAAGGTGGTGCCTTATCCAGCGCATCAGACGAGATCCTCCGTCCCGGCCCGACGGATGTAGACAGTGACCATGATCAGCACGACCGCCATGAGAATGAAGGACAGCGCGGCCGCGGTCGGATAGTCGAGCACCCTCAGGAACTGCGACTGGATGACGTTGCCGACCATCTTGGTGTCGGTGGAGCCGAGCAGCTCGGCATTGACGTAGTCGCCGCTGGCCGGAATGAAGGTCAGCAGCGTGCCGGAGACGACGCCGGGCATGGACAGCGGGAAGGTCACCCTGCGGAAGATCGTCGACGGCTTCGCGTACAGGTCCCCCGCAGCCTCGTGGAGGCGCGGGTCGATCCGCTCCAGCGAGGTGTACAGCGGCAGGACCATGAACGGCAGGAAGTTGTACGTGAGTCCGCAGACCACCGCGAGCGGGGTGGCGAGCAGCCGGCTCCCCTCGGTCATCCCGAGCCAGCTGGTGACATCGAGGAAGCCGACGCTGCCCAGGACGTCCACCACCGGGCCCCCGTCCGCGAGGATCGTCTTCCAGGCGAGCGTGCGGATCAGGAAGCTGGTGAAGAACGGCGCGATGACGAGGACCAGCAGCAGATTGCGCCAGCGGCCCGCCCTGAACGCGATCAGATACGCGAGCGGATAGCCGAAGAGCAGACACAGGATCGTGGCCGTGCCGGCGTACAGCAGCGAGCGCAGGAACTGCGGGTAGTACTGGGTCAGCGCGTCCCAGTAGGTCTGGAAGTGCCAGGTGACGTTGAAGCCCTCTTCCAGGGAGCCTGTCTGCACCGAGGTCGAGGCCTGGTAGACCAGCGGCAGGGCGAAGAACACGACCAGCCACAGGATGCCCGGCAGCAGCAGCCAGTACGGAACCAGCTTGCGGCGCACGGACGGTTTGCGCAGCACCGGCTCCGGGGCGGGTGGTGCGGGTGGCGCCTCGGTGACGGTCATGGCGTCTCCTCCACCGTCTCCACACCCGCGTCGATGTCCTGGGCGGCGTCGAGACCGAAGGTGTGCTCGGGGTTCCAGTGCAGGACGACCTCGGCCCCGGGCACCAGCCGCGCATCACGCTCGATGTTCTGTACGTACACCTCCAGCTCCGGGCAGACCGGGCTGTCGATGACGTACTGCGTGGAGACACCGATGAAGCTGGAGTCGGCGATCTTGCCGGTGAACCGGTTGCGGCCCTCCGCGATGGTGCCCGCGTCGTCCGCGTGCGCCAGCGAGATCTTCTCCGGGCGCACGCCGACCAGCAGCTTTCCGCCGGTGCGGGGCTGGGTTGCACAGCGCTCGGCGGGCAGCCGCAGCTTGGCGTCGGCGGCCGTGACGACGACCTCGCCATTGCTGTTCGACGCGACCTCGGCCTCGATGAGGTTGGAGGTGCCCAGGAAGTTGGCGACGAAGGTGGTGTGCGGGTTCTCGTAGAGTTCGGCGGGCGCGCCCAGTTGCTCCACCCGGCCGGCGTTCATCACCGCGACCGTGTCGGCCATGGTCATGGCCTCCTCCTGGTCGTGGGTGACATGCACAAAGGTGATGCCGACCTCGGTCTGGATGCGCTTGAGCTCCAGCTGCATCTGACGGCGGAGCTTGAGGTCGAGGGCGCCGAGCGGCTCGTCGAGCAGCAGCACCTGGGGGTGGTTGATGAGCGCGCGGGCGACGGCGACACGCTGCTGCTGGCCGCCGGAGAGCTGATGCGGCTTGCGCTTGGCGAAGTCGCCCAGCTCCACCAGGTCGAGCATGTCGCCGACCTGCTTCTTCACCGACGTGATGCCGCGCCGGCGCAGCCCGAAGGCCACGTTCTCGTAGATGTCGAGGTGCGGGAAGAGCGCATAGCTCTGGAAGACCGTGTTGACCGGACGTTTGTACGACGGAAGGTCGGTGACCTCCTTGTCGCCCAGGAACACGCTGCCGGTGGTCGGATCCTCGAGTCCGGCGATCATCCGCAGGGTGGTGGTCTTTCCGCAGCCGGAGGCGCCCAGCAGGGCGAAGAAGGAGCCCTGCGGGACGGTCAGGTCGAGCGGGTGGACGGCCGTGAAGGTGCCGTAGGTCTTGCTGATCCCGGCGAGGCGGACATCCCCGCCTGCTGTCTTTTCAGTCATGGGTCGCGGTCCCGGTGGTATCGAAGGGAGCGTGGTCTGGGGGCAGCTGTCAGGCGCCGATGAGCTTGGCGAACTTCTCCTCGTACGCCGTCTCTTCCTTGCTGCTGAGCGAGCGGAAGGCGTGGGCCTTTGCGGCCAGGGCCGCGTCCGGGATGATCAGCGGGTTCTTGGCCAGCGCCGGGTCGATCTTGGCGAGCTCCGGGCCGACTCCGGCGACCGGGGTCACATAGCTGATGTACGCGGCGAGCTGGGCGGCAACGGGGAGCTCGTAGTAGTAGTCGATCAGCCGGGTCGCGTTCTTCTGGTGCCGGGCCTGCGCCGGGACCAGCAGGTTGTCGGTCGCCATCATGTATCCGGCGGCCGGGATCGCGTACCTGATGGCCGGGTTGTCGACCTGAAGCTGGATGAGGTCACCCGCCCAGGCGAGACAGGCGGCGATGTCACCCTTGTCGAGGTCCGAGGTGTAGTCGTTGCCGGTGAAGCGGCGGATCTGCTTCTTGTCGACGCCCTTCTGGAGCCTGTTGATGGCGGCGTCGTAGTCGGCGTCGTTGACCTTGGCCGGGTCCTTGCCCATGTCGAGCAGGGTCATGCCGACCGTGTCGCGCATCTCGGTGAGGAAGCTGACACGGCCCTTGAGCGTGGGGTCGTCCAGCAGCTGCGTGACCGAGTCGACCTTGCGGCCGCCGGTCGCCTTGACGTTGTAGGCGATGACGGCCGGAATGCCGGTCCAGGGGTAGGAGTAGGCACGCCCGGGGTCCCAGTCGGGGCTGCGGAACTGGGAGGAGAGGTTGGCGTACGCGTGCGGCAGAAGCGACGCGTCGAGCCTTTGCACCCAGCCGAGCCGGATCATCCGGGCGGCCAGCCAGTCGGTGACATTGATCAGGTCACGACCCGTGTCCTGACCCGCGGCCAGCTGCGGCTGGATCTTGCCGAAGAACTCGACGTTGTCGTTGATGTCCTCGGTGTACTTGACCTTGATCCCGGTGCGCTTGGCGAACTGGGCCAGCGTGGGACGGGTCTTCCCGTCCTCGCTGATGTCCATGTACTCGGTCCAGTTGGAGAAGTTGATCACCTTCTCCTGATCGGAGTGGTCGTCGGAGACCGCTTCCTGGCCCTCGCGCTTGGCGGGCGGGATGCCACAGGCGCTCAGGCCGGCCAGGCCACCGACGGTGAGCGCACCGACGCCGCCCGCGCGCAGCAGGGAGCGGCGGGACAGCGCGCCCCGACCACTCGTCAGGCTGCGTCGCACGGCCGCCAGCTGCGCTGGGGACAGGCCGTCGGGCTCGTTGTGATCCATGAGCTGTGCCCTTTCGGGATGGGGCCGCGGGTCGGCGGCGAAGTCGCTATCGGTCCCCGAAGATCGTGCGGTGCCAGTCCTTCCTGACGACCGCGGTGTTGTCGTACATCACGTGCTTGACCTGCGTGTACTCCTCGAAGGAGTACATCGACATGTCTTTTCCGAAGCCGGACGCCTGGTATCCACCGTGCGGCATCTCGCTGATGATCGGGATGTGGTCGTTGATCCAGACGCAGCCGGCCTTGATCTCGCGGGTTGCGCGGTTCGCGCGGAACACGTCGCGGCTCCAGGCGGAGGCGGCGAGACCGTAGGGGGTGTCGTTGGCGAGCGCGATGCCTTCGTCGTCGGAGTCGAAGGGCAGGACGACGAGGACCGGGCCGAAGATCTCGGACTGGACGATCTCGCTGTCCTGGGCGGCGCCGGCGACAAGGGTCGGCCGGTAGTAGGCGCCGTTCTTCAGCTCTCCCTGCGGCGCTTCGCCGCCAGTGACGACGGTGGCGTAGGCGCGTGCCCGGTCGACGAAGCCCGCGACGCGGTCGCGCTGGAGGTGCGAGACCAGCGGGCCGAGGTCGGTGG
The DNA here is from genome assembly GCF_050936555.1 of Streptomyces sp. CA-135486. Taxonomy (NCBI): domain Bacteria; kingdom Bacillati; phylum Actinomycetota; class Actinomycetes; order Kitasatosporales; family Streptomycetaceae; genus Streptomyces; species Streptomyces sp. CA-135486. The sequence goes on along the minus strand of NZ_JBNJMM010000002.1, from coordinate 1,900,923 downwards.
CCGGGTCGAGCGGGTCGCCGAGACGGACGGTCGCCATGAGATCGGCGACACCGCTGACGAAGGCGTCGTACAGCGGCCGCTGAACGTAGGCGCGGGTGGCGGCCGTGCAGTCCTGGCCGGAGTTGATGAGCGAGCCCGCGACCGCGCCGTGGACGGCGGCCTCCAGATCGGCATCGTCGAAGACCACGAACGGGGCCTTGCCGCCGAGCTCGAGGTGGAGGCGCTTGACGGTGGCGGTGGCGATCTCGGCGACGCGCCTGCCGACCGGGGTGGAGCCGGTGAAGGAGGTCATGGCCACGTCGGGGTGGCCGACCAGCCGCTCGCCCGCGTCCCTGCCCGCGCCGTTGACGATATTGACGACGCCGTCCGGAATCCCGGCCTCCTTCGCCGCCTCGGCGAACATCAGCGAGGTGAGCGGGGTGATCTCAGCGGGCTTCAGCACGATGGTGTTGCCCGCGGCGATGGCCGGCAGGACCTTCCAGGCCGCCATCTGGAGCGGGTAGTTCCAGGGGGCGATGGAGCCGACGACGCCGATCGGCTCCCTGCGTACGTACGAGGTGTGGTCGCCGCTGTACTCACCGGCCGACTGCCCCTGCAGGTGGCGGGCGGCGCCGGCGAAGAAGGCGGTGTTGTCGACCGTCCCCGGCACGTCGAATTCGGTGCTGAGCTTGATCGGCTTGCCGCACTGCAGGGATTCGGCGTACGCAAGATCCTCGGCCTGCTCGGCGAGGACGGACGCAAAGCGGTGCAGGGCGTCGGAGCGCTCACCCGGGGTGGCGCCCGCCCAGCCGGGGAAGGCCTCGCGGGCGGCGGCCACGGCGTCGTCGACGTCCGCCGCTCCGGCCAGTTCATAGGTGTGGACCCGCTCGCCGGTGGCGGGGTTCACGATGTCCTGCTTGCGTCCTGAGGTGCCGGACCGCAACCGGCCGCCGATGTACTGCGCGCCGTCCGCGTAGCGGTCCTCTGCCTGGAAGCGGTTTGCCATGACGCTCTCCGTTGCTCCGGCTCGGGTTGAGTGCCGATCCTGACAGAGCACTACCCGTCCAACAAGTGATTCCGTTGTTGCCTTTTGGTTACGCGACGGAATCGGTCGACCATGTGTCGGGTCAGACAGCTCATCCGCGTACGGAGTGTCAGTGGTCGATGCCACACTCGCGTGCATGGGGATGGAAGAGCTGATCGAGCAGGTCAGCAGGAACAAGCGAATCAAGTATCTGCACTTCTGGGGCCATGCGCCGCGCAGGGACGGATCCGTCGGCGCAAGCTGCCTCAGTCAGTGGTGGCCGTCACCCTTCGTGGTCGACGGCGTCCGGTACGCAACGGCTGAGCACTGGATGATGGCGCACAAGGCGCGGCTCTTCGGCGACGCGGACGCCGAGCGGCAGGCGCTCGAGGCGAAGAGCCCGGCGGCGGCGAAGCGCGCGGGGCGGCTGGTGCGCGGCTTCGACGACGCGATATGGGAGCACGAGCGGTTCGCCATCGTGCGCTCGGGCAGCGTGCACAAGTTCGGACAGCATGTCGAGCTGCGCGATTTTCTGCTGGCCACCGGGGACCGGGTGCTTGTCGAGGCCAGCCCGCTGGACCGGGTCTGGGGCATCGGGCTGGCCGCGGACGACGAGCGGGCACAGGACCCGTCGCGCTGGCGCGGGCTCAATCTGCTGGGTTTCGCGCTGATGGATGCGCGGGAGGAACTGCGCACGGCCGGGGCCCGGCAGGGCTGAGGCCGCCCGGCGGGGCGACCCGTTCCCAGCGGGCTGACCGGGCCGGTCCGGGCGAACCCGGCGTCGGGGTGGCCCCGGCCGCGCGGAGTGGCGCCGGCCGGGGCGGGGTGGCCGCTGTCAGCGGGTGGCGACGGGGGCCGGGAGGGCGTCGTCGATCACCAGGGAGTTCGAGTAGTCGTCGTCGACGCCGTCGTACTTCCTGTCCTCGTTGATCGCCGTGGTGATGCCCCAGGCCAGCAGCCCGATGACGATCGCGCCGATCGCGATGCCGACGGAGCCGAGGATGATCCCGGCCAGCGCCATGCCGCCGTTGGTCGCCTCGCCCCGCTGGACACGCTTCCGGCCGAGGATGCCGAAGATCAGGGCGAGCACGCCCAGGACGACCCCGACGATTCCGTACAGGCAGAAGAGACAGACGGAGAGGATGCCGAGCACCATCGCGGTGATGCCCATGCCATTGGCGGGCGGGGCCTGCCAGCCGGTCTGGCCGTAGTTCTGGTAGCCCGGGTATCCGGGGTAGCCGCCGTACGGATCGCCGACGCCGGGCTGCGGGGCGCTCGGGGCGGGGTAGCCGTACGGGCCGGGGGCGGCCTGGGCAGGTCCGCCCGGGGCTATCGGAGGCGGCGGCACCGCACCCATGCCGACGACGGGTTCCGCGCCGGGCATCGAGGTGACCGTCGGCTGGTCATGCACGGGCGAGGCCGCCGGCCCCGCTGCGGCGCCGGGCTTCTCCAACGGCACCTTGGGCTGCGCCGCGTTGCTCTCCGGTGGAGCCCACGGATCGCGGTCGCGGGGCTCGGGCCCGCCCGCCGGCCAGGCCTGGTTGTCTGACATACGTTCTCCCCCATTGAGGTCCGCGGCCATGCTACGGCCTGCGTCCGGTCCTCGGCCGGGCCCCCCTACGATGATCCCTGACCCGAACAGCCCTCGTACACGCCGTCACCCGGCCGTCCGACACGGAGGACCCCGATGACCGATCTGCACCCCTTCATCGCGGGGCTTCCCAAGGCCGAGCTGCATGTGCACCACGTCGGCTCGGCGTCCCCGCGCATCGTCGCCGAACTGGCAGCCCGCCACCCCGACTCCAAGGTCCCCACCGACCCCGAGGCGCTCGCCGACTACTTCACCTTCACCGACTTCGCACACTTCATCGAGGTCTACCTCTCGGTCGTGGACCTGATCCGCACCCCTGAGGACGTGCGGCTGCTCACCTTCGAGGTGGCCAGGGACATGGCCCGGCAGAACATCCGCTACGCCGAGCTGACCATCACGCCCTTCTCCTCCACCCGCCGCGGCATCGAGGAGAAGGCCTTCATGGCGGCGATCGAGGACGCCCGCAAGGCCGCCGAGGCGGAGCTCGGCGTCGTACTGCGCTGGTGCTTCGACATCCCCGGCGAGGCCGGCCTCGAGGCCGCCGAGGAGACCGCGCGGCTCGCGGTGGATCTGCACCCCGAGGGCCTCGTCTCCTTCGGTCTCGGCGGCCCCGAGATCGGTGTGCCGCGGCCGCAGTTCAAGCCGTACTTCGACCGCGCGATCGCGGCGGGGCTGCACTCCGTGCCGCACGCCGGTGAGACGACGGGACCGCAGACCATCTGGGACGCGCTGAACGAGCTGCGCGCCGAGCGCATCGGCCACGGCACCAGCGCGACACAGGACCCGAAGCTGCTCGCCCATCTCGCGGAGCACCGGATCCCGCTGGAGGTCTGTCCGACCTCGAACATCGCCACTCGCGCGGTCACCGACCTCGACGAGCACCCGATCAAGGAGATGGTCGCGGCCGGGGTGCTGGTGACGATCAACAGCGACGACCCGCCGATGTTCGGCAGCGACCTGAACAACGAGTACGCGGTCGCCGCCCGGCTGCTTCGGCTGGACGAGCGCGGTCTCGCCGATCTCGCCAAGAACGCGGTGGCGGCGTCCTTCCTCGACCTGGCGGGCAAGGCACGGATCGCGGCCGAGATCGACACCTACACCACAGCGTGGCTGGCACGCTGACCGGCGCCGACAATGGGGCACATGCGCACCGTCAGTGTCGTGGCTCATCGCGGCGATCCCTACCGCGTCCGCGAGAACACCCTGCCCTCGCTCCGCTCGGCGATCGAGCGGGGCGCGGACGCGGTGGAGATCGATGTACGCCTCACCCGTGACCGCGTGCCCGTGCTGCTGCACGACGACTCGCTGAAACGGCTGTGGGACCACGACCGGCCGCTTGCCCGGCTCACTCACGCCGAGGTGGCGGAGCTGACCGGCGGCGGAGTGCCGGCACTGCGTGATGCGCTGCTCGCCGTCGGCGCGCATCGGCTGATGATCGATCTGCCGGGTGCCACGGAGGAATCGGTACGGACGGTCGTCGGCACCGTCCGCGAGTACGGCGCGGGCGAGCGCGTGTACTACTGCGCGGGCCCGGCCACCATGCTCGCGGTGCGCGCCGCCGATCCCTCGGCCGAGATCGCGATGACCTGGACGAGGTCGGCCCCGCCGCGTCCCGCGCTGCTCGAAGCGGTGCGGCCGCGCTGGCTCAACTACCGGTTCGGGCTGCTCGACGAGGAGCTGACGGACCGTGTCCACAAGGACGGGATGCTCGTCTCGGCCTGGACGGCGGACACCCGGCGCTCCATGCGCCGGCTGATCGGGTACGGCGTGGACGCGATCACCACCAACCGCGTCGACGTGCTGCATGCCGCCGTTCTGCGCTCCACTCCTGCCTGAATTCCCCTCGCGGCAAGGGCTTTTGATCAGTCCGGCACGATGGGCTGCACGCCACCGGCCGAGGAGCCCGCACGATCAACAGGATGGGAGCCGTCAGCCCTGTCCAGCCGGACCGGTCGCCGGCTCTTCGGCGTCGTGCAGCAGCCAGGCGGCGAACAGGCCGTATGTCACCGCCGAGTTCACGTGATCATCGCTCATGATCGCGAGTCTGCTACAGCCCGACGATCGCGTTCCACCGCTTGGCGAAGGGCGTGCGCTCCTTCGAGGTGATGTCGCGCGCGATCGCGAGGCGCCCCCGCATCGCGTCGTCGGGGAAGATCAGCGGGTCCTCGGCGAGCGCGGCCGTCTCCTCGTCCTTCGACGAGGCCAGGACGTCACGGGCGGCCGGCACCGGGCAGACGTAGTTGACCCAGCTCGCCAGCTCGGCCGCGACCTCCGGCTGGTAGTAGTGGTCGACGAGCGCCTCGGCGTTGTGCTTGTGGCGGGCGAGGTTGGGGATCATCAGGCTCTCCGCCCACAGCTCCCCGCCCTCCTCGGGCACGACGAACTCGATGTCCGGGTTGTCGGCCTGGAGCTGGATGACATCGCCGGAGTACGCCTGACACGCAAGCACATCGCCGGTGGAGAGGTCTTTGATGTAGTCGTTGCCGGTGAAGCGTCTGATGTGTTTGGCCTTGACCAGCCGCTCGACCTGGTCGCACATGGTGTGGAAGTCGTCGGCACTCCAGCGAGTGACGTCGACGCCATTGCCCTGCATCAGCAGCGCAAAGGACTCGTCGAGCCCGGACAGCAGCGTGACCCGGCCGCGCAGATCGTCCGCCCACAGCTCGCCGGTGTGCCTGATCTCGCGGCCGAGCTGCTTGCGGTTGTACGCGATGCCGGTGATCCCGGACTGCCAGGGAACGCTGTGCAGCCGCCCCTTGTCGAAGGCGGGGGTGCGCAGTTGCGGGTCGAGGTACTTGGCGACGTTGGGCTGCTTCGCCCTGTCCATCTCCTGCACCCAGCCCAGTCGTACGAAACGGGCCGCCATCCAGTCGCTGACGACGACCAGATCGCGGCCGGTCTCCTGATGGTTCATCAGGGCGGGGCTGATCTTCCCGAAGAACTCGTCGTTGTCGTTGATCTCCTCGGTGTAGCGGACGGAGATCCCGGTGCGCTCGGTGAAGGCGTTGAGGGTGGGCCGCTCGGAGGCGTTGTCGTCGTCGGTGTCGATGTAGAGCGGCCAGTTGGCGAAGTCGAGGCTTCTGTCGCGCTCGGAGTCGTCGTGCCGGGCCCGGTCCCCGGGCTGTACGTACGCCGCGGGCACCCCACAGCCGGTGAGCGCGGCGCCGGCGGCGAGGCCGAGCAGCAGGGACCGCCGTGACATGGGGTTCATCCGTATCGCTGGCACGTCCGAAGGATGCCGGGCGGCGGGTGCGGGCGGCAATGGACGCTGCGTCGATCCCTGGGCACCGCGGGCGACACCCTGTCGATCATGGACATGTGTCTATACTTGCTGGACAGCTGTCCATAAACTGAGGATTGACGATGAACACAACGGCGAATGTCCTGGTCGGCGTGGTGGCCGCGCTGCACGCCTACATCCTGGTTCTGGAGATGTTCCTGTGGGAGCGCAAGCCGGGCCGCGGCCTCTCCGGCTTCGACGCAGAGATGGCCCGCGCGACCGCCCCGCTCGCCGCCAACCAGGGGCTGTACAACGGCTTTCTCGCGGCCGGCCTGGTCTGGGGCCTGATCGCCGCGGACCCGACGGGGTACCGGGTGCAGGTCTTCTTCACCAGCTGCGTGGTCATCGCGGGCCTCTACGGCGGCTTCACCGCGAACCGGCGCATCCTGGTGGCGCAGGCGCTGCCGGGGGCGCTCGCGCTGGCGGCCGTACTGGTGGCGGGATGAGCGACCCCCGCGCGGAACGCACCCGGGCGCGGCTGCGCGAGGCTCTGCTCGCCGAGTGCACGGAGCGCCCCCTCGAAGAGGTGAGCGTCGCAGCACTCGTACGCAGAGCGGGGCTCGGCCGGGCCACGTTCTATCTGCACTACCCGGACCTGCGGGCACTGGCGGTCGACGCCTGCGCGGAGGTCGTACGCAACGCGGTGGAGGCCCTGCACGCCTGGCGCGGCACCCCGGACCCGGCCGCCGCGCCGCCCGCGCTGACGGCCTTCTTCACCGAACTCGCCCCGCATGCCGCGCTCTACCGGACCCTGCTGCGGGAGGGAGGCAGCGGCCCGCTGGGCGAGCTGCTCCATCGCGAACTGCGTGACCGCAGCCGCAAGGAACGCGAGCTGGCGGGGGCGCCCGCCGCACCCCTGATCGCCTCGGCGGTGGCAGCGACCTTCGCGGGCGTCCTGGCGGACTGGCTGCACGGAAAGATCGACGCGCCCGCGGAACGGATGGCGTCCCAGATCTGGCGCCTGCTGCTGGCTCTGCACCGCACACCGCTGCGATGAGCCCGGCGTGGGCCCGCGCCGAAAGGGGCGGGGTGGAGGAACTCCCCCACCCCGCAAGGGACTACGCGTCCAGCGACGTCATTACGTGCTTGATCCGCGTGTAGTCGTCGAACCCGTACGCCGACAGGTCCTTCCCGTACCCCGACTTCTTGAAGCCGCCGTGCGGCATCTCGGCCACCAGCGGGATGTGCGTGTTGATCCAGACACACCCGAAGTCCAGCGACTTCGACATCCGCATCGCGCGCCCGTGGTCCTTGGTCCACACCGACGACGCCAGCGCGTACTCGACGCCGTTCGCCCACTCGAGCGCCTGGGCCTCGTTCGTGAACGACTGGACCGTGATGACCGGGCCGAAGACCTCGTTCTGGATGATCTCGTCGTCCTGCTTGAGGCCGGAGACGACGGTCGGAGCGTAGAAGTAGCCCTTCTCGCCGACCCGGTGGCCGCCCGCCTCGACCTTGGCGTGTGCCGGGAGCCGCTCGATGAATCCGGTCACCTGCGCCAGCTGATTGGCGTTGTTCAGCGGGCCGTACAGCACATCGGCGTCGTCCGGCGCACCTGTCTTGGTGTCCGCGGCGGCCTTCGCCAGCGCCGCCACGAACTCGTCGTGGATCGACTCGTGGACAAGGACGCGGGTCGCGGCCGTACAGTCCTGGCCGGCGTTGAAGTAGCCCGCGACCGCGATGTCCCCGACGGCCTTCTCGATGTCCGTGTCCTCGAAGACGACGACCGGCGCCTTGCCGCCCAGCTCCAGGTGGACCCGCTTGACGTCCTTGGCCGCGGACGCGGCGACCTGGATGCCCGCCCGTACGGAACCGGTGATGGACGCCATCGCCGGCGTCGGGTGCTCGACCATCGCACGGCCGGTTTCGCGGTCGCCGCAGATGACGTTGAAGACGCCCTTGGGCACGATCGCGCCGATGATCTCGGCCATCAGCACGGTCGACGCCGGGGTCGTGTCGGACGGCTTGAGAACAACGGTGTTGCCCGCCGCCAGAGCCGGCGCGAACTTCCACACGGCCATCATCATCGGGTAGTTCCACGGCGCGACCTGCGCACAGACGCCGACCGGCTCGCGACGGACGATCGACGTCAGGCCCTCCATGTACTCACCGGCCGAACGGCCCTCCAGCATCCGCGCCGCACCGGCGAAGAAGCGGATCTGGTCCACCATCGGCGGGATCTCTTCGGTGCGGGTCAGTTCCAGCGGCTTGCCGGTGTTCTCCGACTCGGCCGCGATCAGGTCCTCGGCCCGCTCCTCCAAGGCGTCCGCAATCTTCAGCAGCACCTTCTGGCGCTCGGCCGGGGTGGTGTCGCGCCAGCCGGGGAAGGCGGCCGCGGCAGCGTCCATGGCGGCGTCGACGTCGGCCTGGCCGGAGAGCGGCGATGTGGCGTACACGTCGCCCGTGGCCGGATTGACGACCTCGAGGGTCTGCCCGTCGGCGGCGTCCCGGAACTCCCCGTTGATGTAGTTGCGCAGACGACGCAGCTCGGTGGTCACTGTTGCCACCCCTCCTGTCAGATGTCCGATGGGTGAGATACCCACCCTAATCTCTATGGTGACGCTTTCGACAGCCCCGACCCTCGCGAACTTCGGATTCAGTGAGATTCATAGCCCAGAACAACGAATTTCATTGATCAGGGGTTGCCAGACAGAGGAGTCCCGTGCAAAGTGAGGGCGTGGCCAGTCGCAGCGCAGACCCCAGGAACGCGAACGCATCGTCCCCGACGATCGACGCCGTCTCCCTAGCGATCATCGAACAGCTCCAGGAGGACGGGCGCCGTCCGTACGCCGCCATTGGCAAGGCTGTCGGCCTTTCCGAAGCGGCGGTACGACAGCGGGTCCAGAAGCTGCTGGATCAGGGCGTGATGCAGATCGTCGCCGTCACGGACCCGCTCACCGTGGGCCTTCGACGCCAGGCGATGGTCGGCATCCGGGCCGAGGGCGACCTCGACCCGATCGCCGACGCGCTCACGGCCATGGCCGAGTGCGAGTACGTGGTGATGACCGCGGGCTCCTTCGACCTGATGGTGGAGATCGTCTGCGAGGACGACGACCACCTTCTCGAAGTGATCAACAAGCGGATCCGTGCGCTCCCCGGCGTCCGGTCCACCGAGAGCTTCGTCTACCTCAAGCTCAAGAAGCAGACCTATATGTGGGGAACCCGATAGCCGTGAGCAAGGACCTCTCCCAGACCGCCTACGACCACCTGTGGATGCACTTCACCCGCATGTCGTCGTACGAGCACGCCCCCGTCCCCACCATCGTCCGCGGTGAGGGAACCTACATCTACGACGACAAGGGCAAGCGCTACCTCGACGGTCTCGCCGGCCTCTTCGTGGTCAACGCAGGCCACGGCCGCGTCGAGCTCGCCGAGGCCGCGTTCAAGCAGGCGCAGGAGCTCGCCTTCTTCCCCGTATGGTCCTACGCGCACCCGAAGGCCGTGGAGCTCGCCGAGCGACTCGCCCACCTCGCCCCGGGCGACCTCAACAAGGTCTTCTTCACCACCGGTGGCGGCGAGGCGGTCGAGACGGCCTGGAAGCTGGCGAAGCAGTACTTCAAGCTGCAGGGCAAGCACACCAAGTACAAGGTCATCTCCCGCGCGGTCGCCTACCACGGCACCCCGCAGGGCGCCCTGTCCATCACTGGTCTGCCCGCCCTCAAGGCACCCTTCGAGCCGCTGGTCCCCGGCGCGCACAAGGTGCCGAACACCAACATCTACCGCGCGCCGATCCACGGCGACGACCCGGAGGCCTTCGGCCGCTGGGCCGCCGACCAGATCGAGCAGCAGATCCTCTTCGAGGGCCCCGAGACCGTCGCGGCGGTCTTCCTCGAGCCGGTGCAGAACGCCGGCGGCTGCTTCCCGCCGCCGCCCGGGTACTTCCAGCGGGTCCGGGAGATCTGCGACCAGTACGACGTGCTGCTCGTCTCGGACGAGGTCATCTGCGCCTTCGGCCGGCTCGGCACGACGTTCGCCTGCGACAAGTTCGGCTACGTACCGGACATGATCACCTGCGCCAAGGGCATGACCTCGGGCTACTCCCCGATCGGCGCATGCATCATCTCCGACCGCCTCGCCGAGCCGTTCTACAAGGGCGACAACACCTTCCTGCACGGCTACACCTTCGGCGGCCACCCGGTCTCCGCGGCGGTGGGCCTGGCCAACCTCGACATCTTCGAGAAGGAGGGCCTCAACCAGCACGTCCTGGACAACGAGGGCAACTTCCTCTCCACGCTGCAGAAGCTGCACGACCTGCCGATCGTCGGCGACGTCCGCGGAAACGGCTTCTTCTACGGCATCGAGCTGGTGAAGGACAAGGTCACCAAGGAGTCGTTCACGGACGAGGAGACCGAGCGCGTGCTCTACGGCTTCCTCTCCAAGGCGCTGTACGAGAACGGCCTGTACTGCCGGGCCGACGACCGCGGTGACCCGGTCGTGCAGCTGGCGCCGCCGCTGGTCGCCGACCAGTCGACGTTCGACGAGATCGAGCAGATCCTGCGGACGGTGCTGACGGAGGCCTGGACGAAGCTCTAGGCCGGCAGAGCCCAGTTCCAGCAGCCGTACACGGCCCGGGAGCGCCCATTCGAGTGAGATGGGGCGGACCCGGGCCGTGTGCTTCCTCCGACCCCGGTTCTGAATACCTAGCGTGCCGAGTGACCGATCGGCACTGACTTCGTTCCCCCAAAGGGGGGAGTGGAAATCTGATCAGAACCGAGGTGTACGCCATGGTGGCCCCGCCGGACAACGATGTGCTCTGGGCACGTTCCCTGCATCACTCCCACAGCGGCTCGCCCGCGCTCGTCGGTGTGTCGCTCGGTGTGCGGGAGGGCGAGATCCTGGCCGTGCAAGGCTCACGCGGCAGCGGCAAGACCACGCTGCTGCGGTGCCTGTCCGGTCAACTCGTAGCGCAGCAGGGCGAGGTCTGGTTCAACAGCTCACCCGTGCACACGCTCAAGCCGATCGCACGCGAGCGGCTGCGACGGGACCGCTTCGGCTGGATCGGCCCCGAGCCGACGCTGGTACCCGAGCTGACGGCATGGGAGAACGCGGCCCTGCCGCTGCTGCTGGGCGGGACCTCGCGCCGCACCGCGAAAAGCACGACGATGGAGTGGCTGGAGCGGCTCGACATCGGCGACTGCGCCCGTATGCGGCCCCATGCGCTGCTCCAGGCGCAGCGGCAGCGGGTCGCCACGGCACGGGCGCTGGTCGGCACGCCGTCGGTGCTGTTCGCCGACGAGCCGACGGCGACGCTGCACCGCGCGGACCGGGTGCAGGTGCTGCGTACGCTGACGGCCGCGGCCCGATCGCACCGGATCACCGTTGTGCTCGCGACCTACGACCCGGAGGTGGCGGCGCTGGCGGACCGTTCGATCACGCTCGTGGACGGCAGGCGCGTCAACTCGCTCGCGACCACGGGCACGGAAGGGCGGGCCGAGTGCTCGCTCTCCGTCTAGCCCTGGGCGCACACCCGCTGGTTCTGCTGCGCCGGCTGATGGTGGCGGCGGCGTCGGCGGGTGTCGGCTTCCTGCTGCTGTGCACGCTGACGTACGCGCTGTCCCATCCTGACGAGTCCGGCACGTCCGGACTCCGGCTGCTCTGGTGCCTGATCCCGCTCGCCGCGACGGTGCAGTTCGCGGTGGCGGTGGCGCGTACGGATCCGAGTACCCGGCCACGGTCCGGGCTATCGGCGGTCGGCCTGGGACCGGCCAGGCTCGCCGTGCTGGCCGCTGTCTCGACCGCCGTCTCCGCCTCGCTCGGCAGCATGGTCGCGCTGCTGGTCTTCCTGCATCTGCGGGGTGATCTGACGGGGCCGCCGTTCGACGGGGCGCAGGCCGAACTGCTGGCCGCGGGCGAGCCGTTGCCGCTGGCGGCCGCGCTGACCCTGCTCACGCCGGTGCCGCTGCTGGGCTCGGTGGCCGCGGCGCTGGCCCTGCGCCCGCGCCGCGTCACTCCGCCCCCGGACGCGCCGGCGCCAGTGCCGACCGGGCTGCCGTGGGGGGTGGCCCTGATGGCGGCGGGCCTGGCGGTCGAGACCTACGCGAGCCGCGGTGGCCCGGGCTCGCCGCTCCCCCTTCCCGGTGAGTTCGACGGCCACCCGGCGGGCGTGCTGGCGGGCTGGACCCTGACCGCCCTGGGCCTGGCCCTGGCAGGGCCAGGCATCACCCGCTTCTGCGGCCGCCTCCTCCAGTCCCTGCGGCCGCGGCCGACCCGCCTGCTGGCGGGCCGCATCCTGGTGGAGGAGTCCACCCGCATCGGCCGTCCGCTCGGCGTGATGTGCGCGGTGGCCTCGGGCGCGATCGCGGCAACCTCCGTGTACGACAGGACGCCCGCCGACCCCGTGGGCCCCCTGACGACACTGGGCGCGGCACTGGTCATGACCTGCACAACGGCGACTCTGCTGGTCTCGGCCCTCGAATCGAGACAGTCCCGCGCCCCGACGACGGCCACGCTCCGCCACCTCGGCACCCCCGCGGCCACCCTCCGCGGCGCGGCGGCCCTGCGCGCGGCAACCTTGCTGGCGGCGTTCGCCCCCCTGACGTGGGCGGTGGCGGCGGTGGCGGCGATCCCTCTCTCCGGCTAGCGATGCACCCGGTTTCGGGGCGTGGCGGTGCGGGAGGGGTCCCCGCACCCCTCGCACCACCAGCCTCACCCGCAACCCCTATCGTGACCGCATGCCGCACCCCTCCCACGACCGCGAGATCGAAACCCTCGACGAGTTCGATCACGTCGTCTCCACCCACTCGCTCGCCGGACACCGCGTCCAGTCCGTCGACCTCACCGACCGCACCTTCGCGCTCCTCGCCACCGACACCACCGGAGCCGTCTTCCTCGGGTGCCGTATGCAGCCCGACGCCGACGCCAAGGTCAGGGCCGACGGCGCGCTCGTCTTTCCGCCCGTCCCCGATCTGCCCTTCGACCCGTACCGCGGGCTCCTCTACTCGCCCGACGAGCTCTTCGAAGGCCTCTCCACCGGCGGCTACGACGACACCCCCGACGCCCTCACCTACGACTGGTTCCAGCAGACCAGGGCCGACGGCGACATCTTCGCCTCGATGCTCCGCTCGATCCACGACGACGCCATGTCCGACGCCCTCGACGAACTCCTCGTCGGCGCCCGCGTCGTGGGCGTGATGGGCGGGCACGCCATGGCCCGCGGCACGGACGCCTACGCCGGCGCCGCCCGCCTCGGCCGCGTCCTCGCCCGGGCCGGGTTCACCGTCGCGACCGGCGGCGGTCCCGGCGCCATGGAGGCCGCCAACCTCGGCGCCTATGCCGCCCCGCACCCCGACGAGATGCTGGACGAGGCGCTCGAACTCCTCGCCAAGACCCCCTCGTTCACCCCCTCCGTCTCCGACTGGGCCGGCGCCGCCTTCGAGGTACGAGACCGCTGGCCCGGCGGCGGCGACTCCGTCGGCATCCCCACCTGGTTCTACGGGCACGAGCCGCCGAACGCCTTCGCGGGTCACACAGCCAAGTACTTCGCGAACGCCACCCGCGAGGACGGCCTCCTCGCGCGCTCCAACGCGGGCGTGATATTCCTGCCCGGCGCCGCCGGCACGGTCCAGGAGATCTTCGACAACGCGACCCCGAACTACTACGAGTCCCGCGGCGAACCGACCCCCATGGTCCTCGTCAACCGGACCCACTGGACGCAATCGCTCCCCACCTGGCCGCTGCTCCAGTCCCTCGCGGCCGGCCGCCCGATGGAGTCCCGTATCGCGCTCGTCGAGTCGGTCGACGAGGCTCCCGCCGCACTGCGCCGCCTCGCGGGCCTCGACTGACCGGCCGGCCGAAGCAACTTCCAGCCCCCCGCACGCGTCTGGCAGTGCGGCAGAGTCGCTGCCCCCCACGTGAACGGAGCCCTTGGTGCTGATCGGCCTACTGACCGCTGTCGCGGCCTCGATCTGTTACGGCACAGGATCGGTGCTGCAGGCCGTCGGATCCCGCGGGTCCGCCCGGCGGCAGGCAGCAGCCGCCGGTGTCACCCAGCACGGCGGCCCGAGCCTGTCCTCCACCGCGAAAGCCGCGATGACCTGGGAGTTCATCGTCGGCACAATCTTGGACTTCGTCGGCTTCGGTCTGGGCGCGCTGGCAGCGCGACTGCTCCCCCTCTTCCTGTCCCAGACCGTCATCAGCGCCAACCTGGTGATCACCGCCGTACTGAGCGTCAGGATGCTCGGCATCCGTCTCACCCGTGCCGAGTGGGCGTCCATCGCCGTCGTCTGCTCGTCGCTGGTGCTGCTGGCCACCGCCGCGGGCCCGGAGGGCAGCGGCCACACCCCGATCGCGACCCACTGGTGGCTGCTGGCGATCGCCGTGCTGCTGATGGCCGGCGGCACCGTCGTCGTACGCCTCATGGGCGCGCGCGCCGCGATTCTGGCCGGTCTGCTGTCGGGGCTCGGCTTCGGCGCGCTGGGGGTCGGCGTACGCGTACTGAACGGCATCGACCCCTTCGACCTGGGCGCGCTGCTCGGCGACCCGGCGCTCTACGCGATCCTGGTGGCCGGTATCGGCGGCATGTATCTGCACACGGTCGCTCTGCAGATCGGCTCGGTCAACGGCGCGACGGCCGCGCTGGTGGTCGGCGAGACCGTGCTGCCGGGCATGATCGGCGTGCTCTGGCTGGGCGACTCCTCACGCCCCGGATTCGCCTGGGCCGCGATCCTCGGCTTCGTACTGGCGGTGGCGGGCGCGGTCGCGGTGGCCTGGTTCGGCGCGCCGGAGGCGCACGGCGATGAGCTTCAGCCGGAGCCCGAGCCGGAGCTCACCACCACGCGCTAGAGAGCCCGCCGACCCGCCCCGTGGCGGCCTTCCTTCCCCTGCCGGAGGGGGCTTCACTGGGTGCCCTGTGTACACCGGCGCGTGTACGCCAACCAAAGGGGTGGGGGATCCGGATGTGGAACAGACGGGGTGTATTGGCCGCCGGGGCGGCGGCGGGCATGGCGGCGCTCACCGGGGCCGCGTTGCCGGAGGTGTCAGAACCCGAACAGCAACGCGGGCCGCTGCAGATCGTCACCGGCGAGGACGGGTTCGTCTCCCCGGCGACCGCCCGGGCGGGGACCGTGACCTTCCGCGTCCGGACCACCAGCCCGCGCACCGGCACCGTCGGCATCGCCAAGCTGCGCGACGGGGCGACCGAGGCCGAGTTCCGTGCCCGGTTGCGGCAGGTGTTCGCCGCCGAGGAACCGGCGGCCGTCATCCAGGCGTCCCGGGAACTGATGGCCACCGCCGACCAGTTGGGCGGCGCGGCACCCCACCCCGGCGCGGATTCCGACTTCACGCTGCGGCTGAGGCCGGGCAGCTATCTCGTACTCGAATACCTGGACTTCGCGGGCGCGCTCGGCCGAAATCCGCAGCCGGGAGAGGAGTACCTACGTCCGCTCACGGTCCGGGCGCCCGAGTCCGACAGCAGGCCGCCGCGCCCAAGCGGCACGGTGACGGCCCTCGAATCCGCGGGCGGTGCCCCGCGCTTCGCGCTGAGCGGCCGGGTCCTTTCCGAGCAGCCCCTCCGCTATGTGAATGCCATGCGCGAGCACGTCGACGAGGCTCGCTTCTATCCCATCGACGACGACTCGGTCACCGAGGCGGACATTGTGGCGTTCTTCAAGGGTGAGACGAGCGTCCCGCCGTTCGACTTCGCGGGCGCGCTCGGCACTCCGCCGCTCTCGCCGGGCCGGGAGGTGACGTTGCGGATGCCGATGCGCTCGGGGCGGTACGCCGTCGTCAGCTGGGTGAGCAGTCTGGTCGACGCCCAGCCCCTGACCGCGCACGGCCAGCTGCTCATCGTCACTGTTCCCTGACCGTTCCCTGAGCCGGTCAGTCCAGCACCACCACGTCGTCGGCGGCGAAGGTCACCCCGACCAGCGCCCCCTCCAGCGGCGCGTCCCGCAGGGAGCACTCCGCCTCCAGCATCGGCCCATCGGCGGGCCGCAGCCGTACCGCGACGTGGTTGCCCCGGAACGTAAGCCCTTCGACCGTGCAGGGCAGCCCCTCCGCGGCGTCCCCGAGCCCTACGCCCGCGGGCCTGACCAGCACCTGGCACTCGCCCTGCCGGGCACCGTCCGGCACCGGGATCTTGCCCCACACCGTGTCCGCCGCGGCACCGCTCACCGTCGCCGCCACCACATTGTCGAAGCCGAGGAAGCGCGCCACGAACGCCGACGCGGGCCGCTGCCAGACGTCGAGCGGTGTGCCCGCCTGGGCGATCCGGCCCTCGCGCATGACGACCACCCGGTCGGCGAGCGCGAAGGCCTCGCCCTGGTCGTGGGTGACGGCGAGGACGGTGGTGCCCAACCGTCCGAAGAGCTCGCGCAGTTCGACGACGAGGCGTTCGCGCAGACCCCGGTCCAGCTGGCCGAGCGGCTCGTCCAGCATCAGCAGCCGGGGCTCGGGCGCGAGCGCCCTGGCCAGCGCAACCCGCTGCTGCTCGCCGCCGGAGAGCGAGGCCACGGCCCGGCGCTGCCCGCCGGGCAGCCCGACCAGCTCCAGCAACTCGCCGACCCGGTCGGCCTGTTCGCGTCGGCCCATGCCGCGCATACGCAGTCCAAAAGCCACATTGCCGCCCACGTCGCGCTGCGGGAAGAGCTGGTGGTCCTGGAACATCAGGCCCACTCCGCGCCGGTGCACGCCCACTCCCGCCTGGTCGGCGCCACCGAGCAGCACCCGGCCGCTGTCCAGGCGCTGCAGTCCGGCGACGGCGCGCAGCAGCGTGGACTTGCCGCTGCCGCTGGGGCCCAGCACGCACACGATCTCGTGGTCGGCGACCTCCAGGTCCACCGCGTCGAGCGCCGACCTGTCCCCGAACTGTACGGTCGCGTGCTGCAGCATCAGCATCTAGAACTCCCCTGAACGGTCGGGCCGGATACGTTCGAGCAGCAGCAGCGCGGCCGCGCAGACAACCATCAGGATGGTTGAAAGGGCCATCGCCTGACCGTAGTTGAGCTCACCGGGACGGCCGAGCAGTCGAGCCACGGCGACCGGCAGCGTCGGATTGTCGGGCCTGGCGATGAAGACGGTCGCGCCGAACTCGCCCAGCGACACGGCGAAGGCGAACCCGGCGGCGACCAGCAGCGCCCGTCGCACCATCGGCAGGTCGACCTCCCGCCACACCCGTAGCGGCGACGCACCGAGCACCGCCGCGGCCTCGCGCAGCCGCTCGTCCACTGCCCGCAGGACGGGCAGCATCGTACGTACGACGAAGGGGACGCCGACCAGCGCCTGGGCGAGCGGCACCAGGATCCACGAGGCCCGCAGATCGAGCGGCGGCTTGTCGAGCGTGATCAGAAAACCGAAGCCCACGGTCACGGCGGACACCCCGAGCGGCAGCATCAGCAGTGCGTCGAAGCCGCGCACCAGCCCCCCGGCCCGCCGCGTGAGCGCGGCTGCGGCGAGTCCGCCGACGGCCAGCGCGATGCCGGTCGCGACCAGTGCGTACTGCAGCGAGTTCGCCACGGCCTCGATCGGCGGTACGAGGAACGTGCCGCCGCTCGCGTCGCTGGAGGTGAGCGCCCGGAAGTAGCCGAAGCCGTAGCCGCCGGGCCCGTCGAGCGAGCGCTCGACCAGGACGCCTAGCGGTACGAGCACCAGCAGCAGGATCGTGCCGAGTACGCCGCCGAGCAGCGTCCACTGGCCCGCACCGCGCGGACGCCGCGCGGTCCCCGCCGGGTCCACCAGCTTCAGCATGGTCTCCCGCCGCCGCACCGTCCGGGCGTGCACGGCGAGGATGGCTCCGACCGCGGCGAACTGCAGCAGGGAGAGCACCGCCGCCGTGGACAGATCCAGCAGCTGGGCGGTCTGCCGGTAGATCTCCACCTCGAGCGTGGCGAAGGTCGGCCCGCCGAGAATCTGTACGACGCCGAAGGAGGTGAAGGTGAAGAGGAAGACCATCACCGCGGCAGCGGCGACGGCCGGCCCGAGCGCCGGCAGGGTCACCCTTCGCCAGGCGGCGAACCGCCCGGCGCCGAGCACCCGGGCGGCCTCCTCCTGCCGCGGGTCGAGCTGCGACCACAGACCGCCCACGGTCCGTACGACCACTGCGTAGTTGAAGAAGACGTGCGCGAGCAGAATCGCCCACACCGTGGTGTCGAGCCTGATGCCCCACAGCTCGTCGAGCAGCCCGCCACGTCCGAGGAGCGCCAGGAACGCCGTCCCGACGACGACGGTCGGCAACACGAACGGAACGGTGACCACCGCGCGCAGCAGCCGCTTGAAGGGAAAGTCGAGGCGGGCGAAGACATACGCGCCGGGCAGCGCGATCAGCAGGGTGAGCGCCGTCGAGGCGAGCGCCTGCCAGGTGGTGAACCACAGCACGTGCCGGATGTCTGCGCGGCCCAGCACCTCGCCGATCCGCCCGAACTGCCACACTCCGTCGATCTGGAGGCCACGGCCGACGATCGCGCTGACGGGATAGGCGAAGAAGACCGCGAAGAACGCGACGGGCACAGCCATCAGCCCGAGCCGCGCCGCGTTCCCGCGGAGCGCGCCCCGCGTGCTCCCGCGGACGGACTTCGTTACTTCACTACGAGCGAGGACCATGACTGGACCCACTGCTCACGGTTCTTGGCGATCTTGTCGGGAGCGACGGTCTCCGGCTTGTCGACGACCGCGCCGAACTTGGTGAACAGCTCGGGCACCTTCGCCCCCTTCACCACCGGGTTGACGAACATGTTGAGCGGCATGTCCTCCTGGAACTGCTTGGAGATCAGGAAGTCCAGCAGTGCCTTGCCGCCATCCTCGTTCTTGGCACCCTTGAGGAGACCGGCGAACTCGGTCTGGCGGAAGCAGGTTCCGGTCGCGACGCCGGTGGGCGCCTGGGCCGGCTGCGGCTTGGCGAAGAGCACCTCCGCGGGCGGGCTGGATGCGTACGAGACGACCAGCGGCCGGTCCGCCTTGGCCTTCTTGCCGCCCGCCGATCCGGAGAACTCCTCGTTGTACGCCTGCTCCCAGCCGTCGACGACCTTGACGCCGTTGGCCTTCAGCTTCTTCCAGTAGTCCTGCCAGCCGTCGTCGCCGTACTTGCCGACCGAGCCGAGCAGGAAGCCGAGACCGGGCGAAGAGGTCGCGGCATTCTCCGTGACCAGCAGGTTCTTGTACTCGGGCTTGATCAGGTCGTCGAAGGACTGCGGCGGGGCCAGCTTCATGTCGGCGAAGTACTTCTTGTCGTAGTTGACGCAGATGTCGCCGGTGTCGACGGGCGTGACACGGTGCTTGTCCTTGTCGAGCTGCACCTCGTCGGGCACCTGGGCCAGGCCCTTGGCCTCGTGCGGAGTGAACAGGCCGTTGTCGAGGGCGCGTGAGAGCAGGGTGTTGTCGACGCCGAAGAAGACATCGCCCTGCGGAGAGCCCTTGGTGAGGATCTCCTTGTTGAGGGCGGCGCCCGCGTCACCGCTCTTGAGCACCTTGACCGTGTAACCGGTCTCCTTGGTGAACTCCTTCAGTACGGACGCGGAGGCGACGAACGAGTCATGGCTGACCAGCGTCACGGTCTTCTGCTTCGGGCGGTCGGACGCGGAGCCCTTGGCCTCCTCGCTGCCGCAGGCCGCGAGCGTACTGACGCCCAGGGCCGCGGCGAGCGCCGTGACCGTGATCTTCTTGGTGGTGCTCACTGAGATTCCTCCTGGAGATGACCAGGAAGAGACGCGGCCCTGCCCGGTCCTGAGGCAGGATCCGGGCAGGGCGCAACAGCTTGAGTAACGACCGAACTTCCTACCCAGAATGACCTGGGCAAGGTTCAGAGGGTCTGCGGTCTGACTGGCACCGCACTCTCAGCGCTGTGGCGCTCCCCTGTCGGAATATGCAGATGTTTCGAGGCCAGGTTACTAGGTCAGCGCTCGGTGGCGGCCAGCTGTCCGCACGCTCCGTCGATCTCCTGGCCACGGGTGTCCCGTACGGTCACGGGCACGCCGTGGGCCGCGATGGCCTCCACGAACGCCTTCTCGTCCTCGGGACGGGATGCCGTCCACTTCGACCCGGGCGTCGGGTTGAGCGGGATCAGGTTCACATGGACCCGCTTGCCCTTGAGCATGCGTCCCAGTAGATCGCCCCGCCACGCCTGGTCATTGATGTCCCTGATCAGCGCGTACTCGATGGAGATGCGGCGGCCCGACTTCTCCGCGTACTCCCATGCGGCGTCCAGCACCTCCCGCACCTTCCAGCGCGTGTTGACCGGGACCAGGGTGTCGCGCAGCTCGTCGTCCGGCGCGTGCAGCGAGACGGCGAGACGGCACTTGAAGCCCTCGTCGGCGAAGCGCAGCATCGCGGGCACGAGGCCGACGGTGGAGACGGTGATCCCGCGCTGCGAGAGCCCGAGGCCATCCGGCTCGGGGTCGGTGACCCGGCGGATGGAGCCGACGACGCGCTTGTAGTTGGCGAGCGGCTCGCCCATGCCCATGAAGACGATGTTGGACAGCCGCGCAGGCCCTCCCGGAACCTCGCCGTCGCGCAGGGCGCGCATGCCGTCGACGATCTGGTGCACGATCTCGGCGGTCGACAGATTGCGGTCGAGCCCGGCCTGCCCGGTGGCGCAGAAGGGACAGTTCATCCCGCAGCCGGCCTGCGACGAGATGCACATGGTCACCCGGTCCGGGTAGCGCATGAGCACGGACTCGACGAGGGTGCCGTCGTGCAGGCGCCACAGGGTCTTGCGGGTGGTGTCGTCGTCGCACGAGATGTGCCGTACGACGGACATCAGATCGGGCAGCAGCTCAGTGGCGAGCTTCTCCCGCGCGGTCGCGGGGATGTCGGTCCACTGGGCGGGGTCGTGGGCGTACCGCGCGAAGTAGTGCTGCGAGAGCTGCTTGGCGCGGAACGGCTTCTCGCCGATCGCGGCCACGGCGTCCTTGCGCTCGGCGGGCGTGAGGTCGGCGAGGTGCCGCGGCGGCTTCTTGGCTCCGCGGGGCGCGACGAAAGTGAGTTCTCCGGGCTTGGGCATGGTCCCACCAGTGTCGCAGAGATACGAAGAGGGGCCGGCCGCCCTGTGGACAACCAGCCCCTGACGCATAAACGCGCAGGTCAGCCGCTACCTACAAAGATCACCATCAGCAGCCACACGACCGGAGCCGTGGGCAGCAGCGAGTCCAGCCGGTCCATGATGCCGCCATGCCCCGGCAGCAGCGTGCCCATGTCCTTGATGCCCAGGTCCCGCTTGATCATCGACTCGCCCAGGTCGCCAAGCGTCGCGCTGACCGCGACCGCGAGGCCGAGCAGCAGGCCCTGCCACCAGGTGCCGTCGTCGATGACGAACTGCATGCACAGCGCGCCCGCCACCATCGCGAACGCCACTGCGCCGAGCAGACCTTCCCTGGTCTTTCCCGGACTGATGCGGGGAGCGAGCTTGTGCTTCCCGAAGCGCCAGCCGACGGCGTACGCACCCGTGTCGCTGACCACCGTCAGCACCAGGAAGGTGAGCACCCGCTGCGGCCCGTCGTTCGCCGTGAGCATCATCGCGACGAACGTCGCCAGGAAGGGAACGTAGAACGCCGCGAAGACGCCCGCCGTGACGTCCTTGAGATAGCCCTCGGGGGGTTCCGTCATCCGCCAGACCAGCACCGCGAGCGCCGTGAGCGCCATCGCGACCCAGGCGCCCTCCGCACCGCGCACATACCCGGCGACCACCATCGCCGCCCCGCCGACCGCGAGCGGCACCAGCGGAGCCTTGATCTGCTTGCGCTCCTCGAGCCGCGAGGTGAGTTCCCACAGGCCCACCACGACGGCGACCGCTATCACGCCGACGAACACGGCCTTGACGACGAAGAGGGACGCCACGATCACCACGCCGAGCCCGACGCCGACCCCTATGGCCGCGCGCAGATCACGGCCGGCCCGCTTCTTCTGCGGCGGCTCGGACGCCGGCGGCGGGGTGGGCATGGGCTCCTGCGGAATCTCGTCGCGGAACAGGGGGCCACTCAGCCGAGCAGCCCCCCGGTCGCGATCGCTGCTGTGGTCGCTCTGGTCGCGGTCGTTACGGTCTTCGGCGTCTCTACCTGCGTCGGGAAAGTCCGGCACGATGGGCATGGGCCGAGTCTGCTGTGCGTCATGCTCATCGTATGCGGGACCCGCCGGGGCAGGCCCCTGGTCGGGCGGCCCCCAGTAACCGGCTCTCGGCGGGGCCCCCCAGGAAGAGTCGTTCATCAGACCTCGAGCAGCTCGGCTTCCTTGTGCTTGAGCAGCTCGTCCACCTGCGAGACGTACTTCGCGGTGGTGTCGTCGAGCTCCTTCTCGGCGCGACGGCCCTCGTCCTCGCCGACCTCGCCGTCCTTGATGAACTTGTCGATCGTC
Source organism: Streptomyces sp. CA-135486 (assembly GCF_050936555.1). Lineage (NCBI taxonomy): Bacteria > Bacillati > Actinomycetota > Actinomycetes > Kitasatosporales > Streptomycetaceae > Streptomyces > Streptomyces sp. CA-135486. The sequence goes on along the minus strand of NZ_JBNJMM010000002.1, from coordinate 1,878,774 downwards.
TCCTTCGCCTTGCGGCGCACGGAGCGGATCGAGATCTTGGAGTCCTCGGCCTTGGTCTTGGCGACCTTGATGAACTCCTTGCGGCGGTCCTGCGTCAGCTCCGGGAAGACCACCCGGATGATATTGCCGTCGTTGCTCGGGTTGACGCCGAGGTCGGAGTCACGGATCGCCTGCTCGATATTGCGCAGCGCGCTCTTGTCGAACGGGGTCACCACGGCCATCCGCGCCTCGGGCACCGAGAAAGAGGCCAGCTGGTTGATCGGGGTCAGCGCACCGTAGTAGTCCGCCACGATCTTGTTGAACATCGCCGGGTGCGCACGTCCGGTGCGGATCGCGGCGAAGTCATCCTTGGCGACCAGGACGGCCTTCTCCATCTTCTCCTCGGCCTCGAGGAGGGTCTCTTCGATCACCACTTGCTCCTGCGTGTCTTGAGTAGGCCCGGCGTTCGACTGGGCCGGCGGAACCTGCGTCGCGTCTTTCCCTGCACGGTGTCCGACCGGCAGGACTTTGTCCATCCCTCGAGGGACGTCCCCCGGGTCAGGCCCTGGTGCCCTGGTCGCTCACGAGCGTGCCGATCTTCTCACCCTTGACGGCCCGAGCGATATTGCCCTCGGTGAGCAGTTCGAAGACGAGGATCGGAAGAGCGTTGTCGCGGCAGAGCGTGATGGCGGTGGCGTCGGCGACCTTGAGGTTGCGGGAGAGCACCTCGCCGTACTCCAGCGCGTCGAACTTCACCGCGTCGGGGTTGGTCTTGGGGTCGGAGTCATAGACCCCGTCGACGCCGTTCTTGCCCATCAGCAGGGCCTCGGCGTCGATCTCCAGTGCGCGCTGCGCCGCGGTGGTGTCGGTGGAGAAGTACGGCATCCCCATACCGGCGCCGAAGATGACGACCCGGCCCTTCTCCAGGTGCCGTACCGCACGCAGCGGGATGTACGGCTCCGCGACCTGCCCCATCGTGATGGCGGTCTGGACGCGGGAGTCGATGCCCTCCTTCTCCAGGAAGTCCTGGAGGGCGAGGCAGTTCATCACCGTGCCGAGCATGCCCATGTAGTCGGAGCGGGCCCGGTCCATCCCGCGCTGCTGGAGCTCGGCCCCGCGGAAGAAGTTGCCGCCGCCGATGACGACCGCGATCTCGGCGCCGTCGCGGACGACCGCGGCGATCTCGCGCGCGATGGCGTGTACGACGTCGGGGTCGACGCCGAGTCCGCCGCCGCCGGCGAAGGCCTCACCGGACAGCTTCAGCATGAAGCGCCCGGCGTTCTTGGCGTCGTGGTCGCTCTTGTCGTCGGCAGCCTGATTGGCGTCCGCGCCCTTGTTCATGGGGATCTCCTCGTGCACATACGAAGAAGGCCATCGCCGTGGGGTGTTTGGTGTCCCTGTCGGCAATGGCCTCCTCGTCAGATCTGCGGTCGTCCGGTGCGAGTGCGACCGGCGACTGCGTAAGGAACCCTAGCGGGCTCCGGCGTCGATCGCGTACCGGCTCAGATGCCGACCTTGATGCGCGCGAAGCGCTTCAGGCTGACACCGGCCTCGTCCAGGATCTGCTGGACGGACTTCTTGTTGTCGAGCGCGTACGGCTGACCAAGGAGGGTGGCCTCCTTGAAGAAGCCGTTGACACGCCCCTCGACGATCTTCGGGAGGGCGGCCTCGGGCTTGCCCTCGGCGCGCGTGGTCTCCTCGGCGACACGGCGCTCGGTCTCGACGACCTCGGCCGGGACGTCCTCGCGGGAGAGGTACTTCGGCGCGAAGGCGGCGATGTGCTGCGCGACGCCCTTGGCGACCTCGGCGTTCTCCTTGTCGAGCTCGACAAGAACACCGATCTGCGGCGGGAGGTCGGGCATGGTGCGGTGCATGTACGCCGTGACATAGGCACCGGAGAACTGCGCGAAGCGGTCCAGGACGATCTTCTCGCCGAGGTTGGCGTTGGCCTCGTCGACGTACGCCTGGACGGTCTTGCCGGCCTCGATCTCGGAGGCGAGCAGCGCGTCGAGGTCGGCCGGGGTGGTGGCGGCGACGTGCGCGGCGAGCGCGCCCGCGACGGCCTGGAACTTGTCGCCCTTGGCGACGAAGTCCGTCTCGCACTTCAGCTCGACGATGACACCGGAGGTGTTGTCGTCGGCGATCAGGGAGACGACGGCGCCGTTCTCGGCGGAGCGGCCCTCGCGCTTGGCCACACCCTTCTGGCCCTTGATGCGCAGCGCCTCGACGGCCTTGTCGACGTTGCCCTCGGCCTCGTCCAGCGCCTTCTTGCAGTCCATCATGCCGGCGCCGGTAAGCTCGCGGAGCTTCTTGACGTCAGCGGCGGTGTAGTTCGCCATGTCCTTTGAATCTCTCTCGAAAGTCGAAAGTCGAAGATCTACGGGTGAGCGGCGGGGGCCGGTGCTTGTGGCACCGCCCCCCGCCGTCAACTACCGAACCTGTGAGGTCAGGCCTGCTCGGCGTCCGCGGCCGGCGCCTCGGCAGCCGGGGCCTCGACGGCCGGAGCCTCAGTAGCGGCCTCGGCCGGCTTCTCGGCCTCGGCGGCGGCCGGAGCCTCGGCGTCGTCGGCCTTCTTCTCGCCCTCGAGGAGGTCGCGCTCCCACTCGGCGAGCGGCTCGCCGGCGGCCTTCTCGCCCGGCTTGGAGTCACCGGTGGCGACGCCGGAGCGGGCGATGAGGCCCTCGGCGACGGCGTCGGCGATCACGCGGGTGAGCAGGGTGACGGAGCGGATCGCGTCGTCGTTGCCCGGGATCTTGTAGTCGACCTCGTCGGGGTCGCAGTTGGTGTCCAGGATCGCGACGACCGGGATGTGGAGCTTGCGCGCCTCACCAACGGCGATGTGCTCCTTCTTGGTGTCGACGATCCAGACGGCGCTCGGCACCTTCTGCATCTCGCGGATACCACCGAGGGTCTTCTCCAGCTTGGCCTTCTCGCGGGAGAGGACCAGGAGCTCCTTCTTGGTGAGGCCGGACGCGGCCACATCCTCGAAGTCGATCTGCTCGAGCTCCTTCAGACGCTGAAGGCGCTTGTAGACGGTGGAGAAGTTGGTGAGCATGCCGCCCAGCCAACGCTGGTTGACGTACGGCATACCAACGCGCGTCGCCTGCTCGGCGATGGCCTCCTGGGCCTGCTTCTTGGTGCCGACGAACATGATGGAGCCGCCGTGGGCGACGGTCTCCTTGACGAACTCGTAGGCGCGGTCGATGTACGACAGCGACTGGAGCAGGTCGATGATGTAGATGCCGTTGCGCTCCGTGAAGATGAAGCGCTTCATCTTCGGGTTCCAACGACGGGTCTGGTGACCGAAGTGGACGCCGCTTTCCAGCAGCTCCCGCATCGTGACGACGGCCATGGCCGTATCTCCTTGGATTCTCGGTTATGTCCTGACGCCCCGACGCGCCGTGCCACAAGGGACCGAGGAGCGCGGCCACCGACCTGAAGAGGATGTGGTGGCGGGGCGTGCGAAGTCGACCCGGTGACCCGGATCGCCAGAAGAAGTGTACGGGACCGGCGCGGTGTCGGGTGACGGCGCTGTCCACAACCGGTCGGTACTCCACAGATCGGGACCATGATCCACTCGGGTGAGGGGTCGTGCGGGACGGTCGGTGCATGTACCGCCGCCTTCTCTCTCTGTCTCCGTCCCGGGTTCTGTCCCTGGATCCGCCGCTGCTCCTGTCCCTGCTGCTGTTACTGCCGCTGTCCCTGCTCTGGGTGAGTACCGCGCCCGCCCGGGCCGACGACTCCGCCGACCGGAGCTGGCCCGTGGGGCCGCCGCGCCCGGTCGTCGTACGAGGCTGGGAGCCGCCCGATTCGGCGTACGGTCCCGGCCACCGCGGAGTGGATCTTCCGGCGCCGCCGGGCACGGCGGTGCGGGCGGCCGCGCCGGGCCGGATTTCCTTCGCGGGTCCGGTCGCGGGCCGTGGGGTGCTCACCCTGACCCTCACCGGTACGGGTGACCCACCGCTGCGCACCACATACGAACCGGTCCGCCCGCTGCTCCCCGTGGGCGCGGACGTGAGCGCGGGCCAGGTGGTGGCAACCGTCGAGCCCGGGTCTTCGCACTGCGCCTCCGGGTGCCTGCACTGGGGTCTGCTGCGCGCGGCGGAGTATCTGGACCCGCTCTCCCTGCTACCGCCCTGGCTGCTGCACCGCGCGCCGTCCCGTCTGCTGCCGGTCTTCGGCGTCCCGCCACTGGAGCCGGCCCGCGCTCCGGCCCCCGCCCCGGCACTCGCGAGCGCGGGTGGAGCGCTGTTCGCGGCACTGCTCCTGCTCCCGACCGCGGTGGCCCACCGTGAACTCCGCCGCGCACGGGACGCGACCGGCCCGGCACAGCGTGTCGCGCGTGCGCCGCGGCGTACGCCGGAGCGAAGGGAACGACAGGGGCACCGTGCGCGGCGCCGAAGGGGCGCGGCGGGCCGCAGGGTCAGGCGCGGACGCCTCGGAGTGCCATGGCCACGGCCGTGTCCGCGATCGCCGACGGGTCCTCGGCCGCGCCGAGTTCGATGCGCCGCACCGCCGCGTCCACCACGCCCTGCAGCAGCATCGCCGCCAGCCGGGGCTGGTCCTGGCCCAGCTCGCCGAGTGCCTCCACGATCATCGCGATCAGCCCGCCGTGCGCGGCACGGATCTTCTCCCGCGCCCCGGCGTCCAGCTCACTCGCGGAGATCGCGACGACGGCCCGGTGGCGCCGGTCCCGGACGAGCTCCAGCTGCTTGCGTACATACGCCTCGACCTTGCCCTCGGCCGTGTCCGCCATCTGCATCGCGGTCTCGACCTCCGCCGCCCAGACGGGGAAGTCGACCGCGCAGAGCTCCTCGACGACCGCGGCGCGCGAGCGGAAGTACTCGTAGACGGAGGACCTGGCCAGGCCCGTGCGCTCGGCGAGGGCGGGGAACGTCAGCGCCTCCGTGCCGCCCTCGGACAGCAGGGAACGCGCGGCGTCCAGCAGGGCGCCGCGCTGCATCGTCCGGTGCTCGGCCACGGAGGCCGCTCGAATCCTGGGCACGCCTCCACTGTACGGATGCCGTGGTTGAAGCAGGCACGATTCGGCTCAGCGGCCGACGTCGGCCAGCTTCGCCCGCAGCTGGAGCACCGACTTTGTATGGATCTGGCTGACCCTGCTCTCCGTGACGCCGAGGACATTGCCGATCTCGGCGAGGGTCAGGCCCTCGTAGTAATAGAGGGTGACGACGGTCTTCTCGCGCTCCGGGAGGGTGTTGATGGCGCGGGCGAGCAGCCGGCGCAGCTCCCGGTCCTCGGCCACCTCGACGGGGTTGTCGGCGGCGGTGTCCTCGAGCGTGTCCATCAGGCTGAGCCGGTCGCCGCCCTCGCCGCCGACATGCAGCAGCTCCTCCAGGGCCACGACGTTCGCCAGCGACAACTGGCTGAAAACCGCGTGCAGTTCGTCGACCGCGATCCCCATCTCCTGGGCGACCTCGCACTCCGAGGGCGTACGCCGCAACTGCGCCTCCAGCGTGGCATAGGCGCGCTCCACGGCCCTGGCCTTCTGCCGCACGGAGCGTGGGATCCAGTCCAGCGCACGGAGTTCGTCGATCATCGCGCCACGGATCCGGGTGATCGCGTACGTCTCGAACTTGATCGCCCGGTCGATGTCGAACTTCTCGATGGCGTCAATGAGTCCGAAGACTCCGGAGGAGACGAAGTCCGCTTGTTCAACATTGGACGGAAGCCCCACGCTCACCCGGCCCGCGACGTACTTCACCAGCGGCGAATAGTGAAGGATCAACTGCTCTCGCAGCCGCTCGTCACCCGTGGCCTTGTACGACCGCCACAACTCGTCCAGCGACGAGGGAGCGGGGGGCCGCACGGTGCCACGGGCAGCGAGGGGCACTGCCGCGCGGTCAGACCCGGAGGTGTGCTGGGGCATGCGTTGCCTTGAGCCGTTCTGCTGTGAGGGGGGAGAGGGACGAGCGTCTGGGCCGGGAACCTGGTGAGCGTAGCGTGACTGTGGTGTTGCGGTGGGCGAAGGACGAGGGAACGCACCTCTGCGGGTATCCGCCCTCGCCCACACCTTCGAACCGGGGCCGACGCCGCGCGCGCCGGCCCCGAGGCGTCGCCGAGCGGCCTGCAAAGGTCATCGGCATCACCTTTTCACCCGAATGCCCCAGGTCAAGGACCGCCTCGCCGCGCGTTCGAACCGCGGCTCGGGCTGTACGTCAACTGCCAGCCGTCCCCGTGCCGTTCGACGAACCCCAGCGAGTGCAGTTCGTACAGCCTGCCGAGCGCCTCGTCGGTCGTCGTCCCGGCGCCACGGGCGACCTGGTCGCCGCCGGCGGCGCCGCGGGCCGGCAGTGCCTCAAGAACCCGTGCACTGACGGGATCCAGCAGATCCCTGGGAAGCACCGGGCCCCGCCGGTCCGGCGCGAGGTCGCCGATGTTGCCGACCAGCTCGGCCACTTCGGCGGCGTCGGTGACCAGCACACCCTCCCCGCGCAGGAGTTCGTGCACCCCGGCCGAGAGACCGCTGGTGACCGGCCCCGGGACACCCATTGTGAAGCGTCCCAGCTGCTGAGCGCTGCGCGCCGTGACCAGCGAACCGCTGCGGTACTCGGCCTCGACGACGACGGTGCCCCTGGTCAGCGCGGCGATCACCCGGTTCCGCATGATGAATCTGCTGCGCGTGGGGTGGTCGCCCGGCGCCAACTCGCCGATGACCAGACCCTGTTCCGCGATGCGCCCGATCAACTCGGCATGGCCGCGCGGATAGACGACGTCGACCCCGCAGGCGAGCACGGCGACCGTGGCACCGCCGGCGGCCAGCGCGCCACGATGCGCCGAGCCGTCGACTCCGAACGCCGCCCCGGACACCACCACCCAGCCGCGTTCCGCGAGCCCCGATGCGAGGCCGGCCGCCATATGCGCCCCGTACGGAGTGCAGGCCCTGGCTCCGACGACGGCGACCGAGCGCAGCGCCCATTTGCGCAGGTCGGCCCGCCCTCGCAGCCACAGCCCGATGGGTCTGGCGTCACCGAGGTCGTCGAGCTGGGTGGGCCACTCCTGGTCGCCGGGGCAGATGAAGCGACCGCCGACGGCGGCGACCGCGGCCAGATCGCGGTGCGGTTCGGCCGCCGCCGCCCGTATCCGGTAGCCCGCGAGCCGCCGCGGAGTGATTCCTGCGAGCCCCGCGTTCTGGTGGTCCGAGTACTCCGGCAAGGTGAGGCGGGCCATCAGCTCCCTCGCCCCGAACTCGCGCAGCCACCGCCCGCCGTGCTCTTCGCCCGGTTCGATCACCCGCGTCAGTGCGGCCCGCGCGATCCGCTCCGGCTCCCCCGCGCCCGCCCGCTCGGCCTCCATCACGGCCCTCCCGCGCCGACCGGCATGGGCGCGCCGCGGGAGATGCCCGTACGCAGCTCAAGGGCCAGGTCGACGTCGTGCGCCTGCGGCCGGTCCCGCCCGGCGAGGTCCGCGATCGTCCATGCCACCCGCAGCACCCGGTCGATGCCGCGGGCCGTGAGGAGCCCGCGCTCCATGTCCCGTTCGGCCGCGGCCAGCGCCCCGGGGGCGACCAGCCACCGCGTACGCAGTTCATGGCCCGGCACCTCGCTGTTGACGGTCCAGGGAGTGCCCCGCAGCCGTGCCGCGGCACGCTCTCTGGCCTCCCGCACCCGTGCCGCGACGACCGCTGTCGGCTCACCCCGGCCCCCCTGGCCCAGCAGGTCGCCGCGGGTGACGGGCTCGACCCCGACCCGCAGATCGACCCGGTCCAGCAGCGGCCCGGACAGCCGGGCCTGATAGCGCCGGATCAGCGACGGCGGGCACTCGCACCCGGCCCCGTGCAGGGTGTGCCGCCCACAGGGGCAGGGGTTGGCCGCCAGGACCATGAGAAAGCGGGCGGGCAGCCGCACCACTCCCGCGCTGCGCGCCACCACCACATGCCCCGACTCCAGCGGCTGCCGCAAGGCGTCCAGCGCCTTGCCCGAGAACTCGGGAGTCTCGTCGAGAAAGAGCACACCCCGATGGGCCAGGGACACCGCTCCCGGTCTGGGCAGCCCGTTCCCCCCGCCGACGAGCGACTGCATCGTCGCGGAGTGGTGCGGGGCGCAGTACGGCGGCGTGCGCACCAGGGGCTGGCCCGGGGGCAGGATCCCCGCCACCGAATGCACGGCGGTGACCTCCAGGGACTCCCGTCTGCTCAGCGGCGGCAGCACCCTGGGCAGCCGCTCCGCCAGCATCGTCTTGCCCGCGCCCGGTGGCCCGTGCAGAAGAAGGTGGTGGCCGCCCGCCGCGGCGACCTCCAGCGCTGTGCGTGCCGCGGTCTGTCCGGCGACATCGGCCAGGTCGGGTCCGTCCGCGCTCTCCCCCGCCAGCCCGGTGCCCACCCCGGCGCCGGGCACCAGCAGCCCGGCCAGCATGGGGTCGGGGCTGCCCTCGGGGACCGGTTCCTCGGTCGGCACGGGTTCATTGGTCAGCACGGCGATGAGCTGCCGAAGGCTGCGTACGCCAAGGACCGAGATCCCCGGGACCAGGGCGGCCTCCCCCGCGGTCTGCTCGGGGACGACCACCTGCCGGTACCCCGCCTCGGCCGCCGCGAGAACGGCCGGCAGCACCCCGCGCACCGGCCGCACCCGGCCGTCGAGCCCGAGTTCCCCGATGAGCACCAGATCGGCGATGTCCTTGGGGTCGATGCGCTCCGCCGCGCCGAGCACTGCCGTGGCCACGGCGAGATCGAATCCACTTCCCCCTTTGGGCACGGACGCCGGGCTGAGCCCCACGGTCAGCTTCTTCTGCGGCCACTCGCCGCCCGAGTTGACGACCGCCGCCCTGACCCGGTCCCGGCTCTCCACCAGAGACTTGTCCGGCAGCCCGACCAGAGTGAACGCGGCGACGCCCGGCTCCAGGTCCGCCTGGACCTCGACCACCACCCCCTCGACGCCCACCAGCGCCACAGAACACGTACGCGCGAACCCCATCAGGCCACCCCCCGCGCATGCTCGAGTCGCGGCGCACCGCGTCGGGGCAGCACAATCCCCACCAGATCAATGCGCACCCCGCCCGGCGGCGGTCCCCCGGACTTCTCCAGCCAGCACTCGGCGAGCCGTCTCAGCCGCTCCGCCTTCGTCGGCGTGATCGCGGCCATCGGATGCTCGAACTGCCCCGCCCTCCGGGTCTTGACCTCGCAGACGACCACCATGTCGCCGTCCCGGGCGACGATGTCGATCTCACCGGTCCGCCCACAGCGCCAGTTCCGCGCCAGCACCGTCATGCCGGCCTCGGTCAGCAGCCGCGCCGCCAGATCCTCGCCGTACCGCCCCAGTGCCCCCGTCGCGTTCATATCGGCACCACCTCCGGCACCGACTGTGACGCTTCAGCTCTCCGCTAGTGGATCTTGGTGGACAACCCATGCATTGTGGATAACTCAGTCACCCGAGGCTCAGCTGCTCGGAAGTTCGAGATCGCTCTTGTTGAGCTCCTCGATGTTCACGTCCTTGAATGTCAGCACCCGCACCTGCTTGACGAACCTGGCGGGTCGGTACATGTCCCAGACCCACGCGTCCGCCATCGAGACTTCGAAAAAGACCTCGCCCTGCACCGAGTGCACCTGCATCTCGTAGTCATTGGTGAGGTAGAAGCGACGCTCGGTCTCGATCACATATTTGAACAGCCCGACGACGTCTCGGTACTCCCGGTAGAGCTTCAGCTCCATCTCGGTCTCGTACTTCTCGAGGTCCTCGGCGCTCATGGCATGTTCCCCTTCAGCCGTGCGTCCCCCCATTGTGCGCCAGCCTCATGTCCCCTAGACGATTTCTGGGGCCAGGACCACCGGCGTACGCGGAGGACCCTCGTCGAGCAGCGTGCGCAGCAGCTCGGCGAGCCTGGTCGGATACACCGTCTCACGGGCCGCCGACAGTTCGGCGGAGGTCCACCACCTCAGCCCCGAGACACTGCGCCGCTCCAGCTCCGTCAGCCCGCTCGGGGCGGTCGCCGTCTGTGCCGTACGTGCCAGGAAGTACCACTCGTCCTGGTCCCAGCGCCGTCCGTCGAAGGGAAACGAGCAGGTCCGCCGCCACAGCACCGGGCCCAGTTCCACCTCGGTGATCCCGGTCTCCTCGGCCAGCTCGCGCAGCGCGGCCTCCTCCCGGGTCTCGTCGCCCTCCAGGCCCCCGCCCGGCGTGAACCACCAGCGGTCGGCCGGGTCCTCGGGCTCGTACCCCTGCATCAGCAAAATGCGGTTCTGCGGATCGAGCAGTACGACCCGGGCGACCCTCCGCAGCCCGCTCTCACGTCCCGGGGCCTCGTCGGCTCCACGCTCACGGCCCCGGGTCTCGCCGGCTCCACGCTCACGGCCCGGGGCCTCACCGACCCCACGCTCACGGCCCTCAGCCGACACCGGCCGCCGCCGTCCCGCGCCCGGCGCTCCCGCGTCCACCGCCGTCCGACGCCCTGCCCGCCTTCCGGGACAGCCGCCGCGCGAGCGGCCCGTACGCCGCACCCCCGACGATCAATACGGCCCCGACCGCCACCGACCCGACGATCAGCTTCACCGGACCCGGCTGTGACACCCCGCCCGGCAGCGCCGCGAATCCCTCGGGCCGCGCCACCAGGCCGCCGTCCAGGGGCCATGCCACGGCGTCCAGCCGCGCTTCCACGGCCGAGCGCGGCACCGACCCGTGCCCGGGGTCCTGCAGGTGTACGCGGGAGTCCAGCGAGCCCATGCGTTCGTCGCCGAGCAGGAACAGCTGCCCCTCGGGCACGGTCGCCGTGAAGGTGTTCGAAGCGGGCCCCTTCTTGAGCAGATACGGTTCCTCGATCGCCTTGTCGTTGACGGTGAGCCTGCCGCCCTCGCCGCAGCAGGCGATCCTGTCGCCGCCCACGCCGACCACGCGCTTCACCATCGGCATGTCGCCCCACTGCTTGTCGCGGAAGACCACGATGTCCCCGCGCCGCACCTGGTCGCCGTCTATCCGCTCCGCCAGCACCCGGTCCCCCGCCCTCACGGTCGGGGTCATCGAGTCGGTCGGCACGGTGTACGGCTGGTAGACCACGGCCCCCCAGATGAACCCGCCGAGGAAGAGCACACAGCCGACCGCCACGGCCAGACCCGACAACGCATTGCCGAGCCGGCCGCGGCCGTCTTCCGTACGTCCATTTCCGCTCATCCCAGCGCTCCCCACTTCGGAGATTCGGTCCCCGGGAATCCAGCCCCGGGGATCGGCGATCTGGGACGGCACCCTACCCGGCGGTACGCCCGGAGGTCAGCCTCCTCCTGCGCCAGAGCACGATCGGCAGCGCGCCCGCGACACCCATCGCCATCGGAGCGGCCGAGGCGGCGGCAGCGGCGGCGTTGATCCCCGGCTGGTCGAAGGTGTCGGGAATCGGCAGCGTCGCCCAGCGGTTGAGCGGCCAGGCCACCACGACAGCGCGTCCGACGACCTTGTCGACCGGTACGAAGCCGCCGTTCACGTCCTCCATGTGGTAGCGGGAGTCACGGGAGTTCTGACGATTGTCGCCCATCACCCAGATCCGGTCCTTCGGCACCTTGAAGGGTCCGAAGGGCTGGTCGTCACAGGGGGTGCTGCCGGGGAAGATGTACGGCTCGTCGAGCGCCTTGCCGTTGACCTTGACCGGACCGCCCTTCTTGCACTCCACCGTGTCGCCGGCGACCGCGATCGTCCGCTTGATCAGGTCCTTCTCCTCGGCCGACGGCATCAGGCCGATGAAGCTGAGGAAGTCCTGCACAGCGTTCGTGTTCGGGGTGGGCTCGCCCTCCAGCCAGCCGCCCGGGTCGTGGAAGACGACGACCTCGCCGCGCGCGGGCTCCGAACCGAACCACGGGGTGAGCTTGTCGACCAGCACCCGGTCGCCCCGCTGCAGAGTGTTCTGCATCGAGTCCGAGGGGATCGAGAACGCCTGCACCAGGAAGGTCTTGATGAGGAGCGCGAGAAGCAGCGCGATACCGATCAGGAGCGGCAGTTCCTTCCAGAAGGATCGCTGCTTCTTCTGTCCCGTACCACTGCTCTCGGACGAACCGTCCTCCGAAGAATCGTCCTGAGTGTGCTCGGCGTCCATGGTTCCCGCCGTCCCCGGTGTCTGCGTCGCTGAATCGTCCGTCACGGCTGCGGGTGACTCGGCGAGTTTCCCCGGCCTCTCCTCCGGATCGTCGTGTCCGGATCGTGCGCCGACGGCCACATCCCCCACATCCACTCCTCACTCCGTGCGAACCGCCTGCCCCGAAGACGGCGCAGGCCCACCACTCCCATAACGAGCGGGAGTTCCGCAGGGCTCGGGAGCAGGATCATTCCGTTCAGATCCTGAAGAGACACCCTATTCGACAGGGGGAGTGCCGCGGTCGACCCGGCGCGCCCGTTGGGGACGGAGGCGTACGTGTCCGGCTCTTCGAGTTTGCGCCAGTGGCCGATCGGCCAGGCGATGACGACCGCGCGCCCGACGACCTGCTCCTCCGAGACGGTGCCGTGGTCCGTCTCGTCGAGGTGGAAACGCGAGTCCGCGGAGTTGGACCGGTGGTCCCCCATCACGAAGATCCGCCCGGTGGGCACCTTGACCTCGAACTTCAGCGTCGAGGGAACGTTTCCGGGGTTCAGATACGGCTCGATGAGAGGTACGCCGTTGACGGTGACCCGGCCGTCCTTGTCGCAGCACTTGACGGTGTCGCCGCCGACCGCGACCACCCGCTTGATCAGGTCCTGCTCGTCGTCCGAAGGCAGCAGCCCGATGAAGGTCAGCCCCTGCTTGACCTGCTTGACGACGATCGGGTCTTCCTTCTGCTGCTCACTCGGCGGCAGCCAGCCGCCGGGGTCGTTGAACACGACGACGTCCCCGCGCTGCGGCTTCGAGCCGAACCACGGGGTGAGCTTGTCCACCAGGACGCGGTCCTGGATTCGTATCGTCTGCTCCATCGAGCCGGACGGGATCACAAAGGCCTGCACCAGGAAGGTCTTCAGAACCAGCGCGATCATCAGCGCCACGGTGATCAGGAGAGGTATCTCCTTCACGGCCGACCGGCGGCGCTTCCGCTTGACCTTCTGTGCGAGCCTCCGCCGCTCGGCGCGTCCGGGCAGCGTCCGGGCGCCGTCCGTCGGCCGGGTCCCGGTCGGCAGCCGGGTGTCCGCCCGGTGGCTCGCACGACGCCCTCGGTTACCCATGGGCGCCGCCCGGCATTCGCTCCGCCTCCGGTACGCGGGAGAAGGCGCCTGGGTGCTCCAGGGAGGTCCAGCGGCCGATCGGCCAGCCGATCCAGTCCGCGCGGCCGATCACCTTGTCCACGGGCACCATGCCACCGCCCGGCTCCCCGAGATGGTCGCGGGAGTCACGGGAGTTGCTCCGGTGGTCTCCCATGACCCACAGCGTGCCCTGGGGGACGACGATGTCGAAGGGGACCTCTGAGGGGACGTCGGCGGGATGGAGATATCTCTCGTCGACGGCTACGCCGTTCACCTCGACCCTGCCCCCCTTGTCACAGCAGACCACCCGGTCACCGCCGACGCCGACCACGCGCTTGACGAAGTCGGTCTCGGCGGGCTCGGCCAGCCCCAGCGCCGCGAACACACCGCGCGTCAGGGAGCTGACCGGATTCTCCTCAAGTCCCTCTCGTACGAAGGATCCCGTGCCGTCGAACACGACGACGTCCCCGCGCTCGGGCTCCGAACCGAAACGGTACGCCAGCTTGTTCACCAGCACCCGGTCCCCGACCTCAAGGGTGGGCTCCATGGAACTGCTGGGGATCTGGAAGGGCTGTATCACGAAGTGGCTGAAGAGCAGCACGAGCAGGGTGCAGGCCACGCCGAGCAGCCCGGCCCTGCGCAGCGACATCCCGGAGAGACGTGTACCCAGGTCACCGAAGCGTCCTGAGCGGCGCGAAGAACGCACAGAGCGCGACCCCTCTCCCTCATCCCCGGCTTCAGGGGCGGAAGAGCGGTCGCGCTCGGTGTGCTTCGCTTCGGTGTCCATCGAGGGCAGAGCCTATCCGGCCGCCCTATGACTGCGGTTAAGACGAAGCTGCGCGCGAGTGTGAGCCGGAGCTCAGTTGTCGCGCTTCTCCTTGATCTTGGCAGCCTTGCCGCGCAGGTCACGCAGGTAGTACAGCTTCGCACGACGGACGTCACCGCGGGTGACGAGCTCGATCTTCTCGAAGATCGGGCTGTGCACCGGGAAGGTGCGCTCGACGCCGACGGAGAAGGAGACCTTGCGGACCGTGAAGGTCTCGCTGATGCCCGAGCCCTGGCGGCGGATGACAACGCCCTTGAACTGCTGGATACGCGAGCGGTTGCCCTCGATGACGCGCACGTGGACGTTCACGGTGTCGCCGGGACGGAAGGCGGGAAGGTCGCCGCGCAGCGAAGCCGCGTTGACGTTGTCGAGCAGGTGAGACATGGTGGTCTGCTTCCTCGCCGATGCCACAGGTCATCGGCGGAATGATCGAGATGAGGTTCGGGGTGCTGTCCGCGTCGAGCGGGCGTCGTTCCCCCTGTGGCAGGGGCGCCGACCGGACGCACAGCAGCGGCCTATTCTTCCACGCGCTGGGGCCTGCGCCAAAATCGGCCGCCCGGCTCCGGCGCCCAGCCCAGGATCGAGAGCATCTCCCGGTCCTTCTTGTCGAAGGCGCCGGGGTCACAACGCTCAATCAGGTCCGGCCGGTTGACGGCGGTACGGCGCAGTGCCTCGTCCCGCCGCCAGCGCGCGATCTTCCCGTGGTGCCCGCTGATCAGCACCTCCGGAATGGCGCGCCCGCGCCACTCGGGCGGCTTGGTGTAGACGGGGCCCTCGAGCAGATTGGCCATCGCGCCGGGCGCGAAGGAGTCGTCCCGGTGGGACTCGGCATTGCCGAGGACGCCCGGCAGCAGCCGGGCCACGGCCTCCGTGATCACCAGTACGGCGGCCTCGCCGCCGGCCAGGACGTAATCGCCGATGGACACCTCATGCACCGGCATCCGGGTCGCGTACTCGTCCATGACCCGGCGATCGATGCCCTCGTAGCGGGCCGGCGTGAAGATCAGCCACGGTCGCTCGGAGAGTTCCACGGCGAGCTCCTGGGTGAAGGGGCGCCCACTGGGGGTGGGGACGACCAGGACGGGGCCGTGTGCTCCCGCCTCGTAACCGCTCGCCAGCACGCCGTCGAGCGCGTCGCCCCAGGGCTCGGTCTTCATGACCATGCCGGGGCCGCCGCCGTAGGGAGTGTCGTCGACGGTGTTGTGCCGGTCGTACGTCCACTGGCGCAGGTCGTGCACATGGACATCCAGCTGGCCACGCGCGCGTGCCTTGCCGACGAGCGAGACATTCAGCGGTTCGAGGTACTCGGGGAAGATCGTGACGACGTCGAGCCGCATCAGTTCTCGTCCCTCGGCGAAGCGACCTCCGCCTCGCTGTCGTCGATCAGGCCGGGCGGCGGGTCGATGACCGCGCGCTGCTCCGCAAGATCGATCTCGGTCACGATCTCCTCGACGAAGGGGATCATCACCTCGCTGCCGTCGGGCCGCTCGACGATGAAGAGATCCTGCGAGGGCAGATGCGAGATCTCGGTGATCCGGCCGATCTCGGTGCCGTCCGCGAGGACGACCTCGAGGTCCATCAGCTGGTGGTCGTAGTACTCGTCGGGGTCCTCCGGCTGCGCCTGAGGGTCGACCTCGGCGATGAGGAGGGTATTGCGCAGGGCCTCGGCGGCGTTCCGGTCGCGTACGCCCTCGAAGCGCAGCAGCAGTCGGCCGCTGTGCACCCGGCCGGTCTCGATCGTCAGCGGTCCCGCCGACGCCGGCTCGGTGGCGAGTACGGCGCCGGGCCCGAGCCGCAGCTCCGGCTCGTCCGTGCGCACCTCGACGGTGACCTCGCCCTTGATCCCGTGGGCGCGGCCGATCCGCGCGACTACCAGCTGCACGCTTTCTCCTTCGATACGACTACGGGCCGGGGCGGGCCCGTAGGCCTTCCCCGGCCCGAGCCGGTGCTGCGTGAATCCGGGGAGCGACCCCCGGACCCCCGTCTGACTGTGTCAGCGAACCTGGTCCACATCGACGAGGTCGACGCGGATGCCACGGCCGCCGATGGCGCCCACGACGGTGCGCAGGGCGCGCGCGGTGCGGCCGTTGCGGCCGATCACCTTACCGAGGTCGTCGGGGTGGACCCGGACCTCGAGCACACGCCCGCGGCGCAGGTTGCGCGAAGCGACCTGCACATCGTCCGGGTTGTCGACGATGCCCTTCACGAGGTGCTCGAGAGCCTCCTCGAGCATGCTCAGGCCTCGGTCGACTCAGCGGCGGACGCCGAGGACTCAGTCTCAGCAGCCTCGTCCGCCTTCTTGTCGGACTTCTTCGCCTTCGGGGTGATCGCCTCACCCTTCGGCTCGTCACCCTCGATGGCCTTGGTGAAGGCCTCGAACGCGGCGCGCTTGTCCTTCGGCTCCGCGACGAGCAGCGGCGCCGGGGCCGGCAGGCCCTTGTGCTTCTGCCAGTCACCGGTGAGCTTCAGGATCGCGAGGACGGGCTCGGTCGGCTGGGCGCCGACGGACAGCCAGTACTGCGCACGCTCAGAGTTGACCTCGATGCGCGAGGGGTTCTGCACCGGGTGGTACAGACCGATCTCCTCGATGGCCCGGCCGTCACGGCGGGTACGGGAGTCGGCGACGACGATGCGGTAGTGAGGCGAACGGATCTTGCCCAGACGCTTCAGCTTGATCTTGACTGCCACGGAAGTGGTGTCTCCTGGTCTTGACGTGGTTGGGCACAACGAGATGCCACGTGGGGTTGCGGTACTCGGGTGCCCGATGGACGCGTCAGCCGGAGGCGAGAGGGTTCCTGTGCGGCTGTCGAGTACAGCTAGCCATTGTGCCACACGGCAGCGGCGGGCTTGCACTCGACCGGTTCACAAAGAAGCACCTCGCGAACGCGGCCGGGTCAGCCGTGACCTGCTTTTCGCCCCGCCGACGGCCCGACGCCGTGGGCGGGGACCATCAGCTCGCCGCGGCGACCGGTTCCGGGATACGGAAAGGCTTGCCGCAGCCGCCACAGACGATGGGAGCCTGCGCGAGGACGGAGGGTACGACCCGGACATTGCGCCCGCAGTCGCAGACGGCCTTGACCCGCACTCCGCCGCCGGACGAGCCGTGCCGGGCGGCCGGCCCGCGGAAGCTGCGCTTGGTGTCGGAGGCCGTCGCCGCCGTGTGCGCCTTGAGGGCGCGCTGGAGTCTCTCGATGGTGGGGCGGTACCGCCTCTTGGCCTCGGGATTGAGCGTGACCAGCGAGAAGCCGCTGCTGGGGTGCGGCTCGTCGGCGTGGTCCAGGCCCATCTCCTCGGCGATCGCCAGGAATCGGCGGTTGTGATAGCGGCCGGCGCGGGAGGTGTCACGGACACCTCGGGCGGCGGCGATGCCGTGGACTGCCTCGTGGAGCAGTCGCTCGAAGGAGAGCTCGGCGCCGCAGGCGGACGAGGACTCTCCGATCAGGGACTCGGGCGCGGCAAGATCCGGCAGCTCGGGGTGGTGCCGCTGAATATCGGCCCACGCCTGTGCCAGCTCTGCGGCGAGAACAGGTGGTGTCGTGCTCACGTCGTGATAACGAGCCGAAGCGCTCGCGGGTTCCATTCCGGGGCATCCCAAATAATTTGCACGTACCCGTCAGTTGGCATTGATGCGTCCCGACGAGGGCGGGTGCGCTGATCTGTGGAGAAGCCTCGCAGCTCACACCAAGGTGGTACGTAGCGGCGCGTACGCCCCAGCGCGTAGGCAACGTCCGCGCGCCGGGACGGCTGCCCGATTACGGGGCCGCCACGCCTGTGGCCGGCGCGGGCGGGGCGTCAGTAGGCGCGGGCCACGATCGCGACAGTACCGGGGGCGTCGTCGGCGTCGGGCACCGACCCGTCCTCGGCGACCAGGCACCGTACGGACACGGCCTGCTCGGCAAGCTTGGCCTCACCCTCCTGGCCCAGCGTCGACCAGGGGATACGCGCCCAGCCACCGGCCACAGCCGCCTCGGCGGCGTCCTCGATCGTCGTCACCTCGCTGGTACGCGACTCACGGCGCTCGCGCGACTCCTCGAGCAGCTGCGCCTGGTCCTCTTCGAGGACCGTGGGCAGCAGATCCGCCAGCGAGCCGATCCGGACCGACTCCTTGCCACCGGGGATACGGCGGGCCAGCATCGCGGTGCCCGCCTCCAGGTCGCGCGGGCCGACCTCGATGCGTACCGGCACGCCCTTGAGCTCCCAGTCGACCGCGCGGCGGCCGAAGGGGGTGTCGGTGCGGTCGTCGATGTGCACGCGCAGTCCCGCGGCCCTCAGCCGGTCGCCGATCTCACGGACCTTGGCGACGGCCTCGTCGCCCTTGATGGCCATCACGACCACCTGGACGGCCGCGAGGCGCGGCGGGACGCGCAGTCCGTTGTCGTCGCCGTGCGACATGATCAGGCCGCCGACCATCCGGGTGGAGGTGCCCCAGGAGGTCTGCCACGCCAGCTCCTGCTTGCCGTCCTTGGACAGGTAGGTGGTGTTGAAGGCCTTGGAGAAGTTGGTGCCGAGCTCATGGCTCGTGCCCATCTGCAGGGCCTTGCCGTCGCCCATCATGCCTTCGAGCGTGAGGGTGTTGATGGCGCCGGCGAAGCGCTCCCTGGGGGTCTTGCGGCCGAGCACCACGTCGATCCCGAGGACATTGGTCATGAAGTCCGCGTAGACGTTCTTGTGGATGTGGGCGGCGTAGTCGCGGGCGTCCTCATAGGTGGCGTGGGCGGTGTGGCCCTCCTGCCAGAGGAACTCCGTCGTACGGAGGAAGACGCGCGGGCGCATCTCCCAACGGACCACGTTGGCCCACTGGTTGATCAGAAGAGGCAGATCCCGGTAACTCTGCACCCACTTGGAGAAGTATTCGTTGATGATCGTCTCGGAGGTGGGGCGTACGACGACGGGCTCCTCGAGCTCCTTGCCGCCGCCGTGTGTGACCACCGCGAGCTCGGGTGCGAAGCCCTCGACGTGCTCAGCTTCCCGTGTCAGGTAAGACTGTGGGATGAAGAGCGGGAAGTAGGCGTTCTGGGCACCCGCGTCCTTGATGCGGGCGTCCATCTCCTGCTGCATCCGCTCCCACAGGCCGTATCCGTACGGTCGGATGACCATGGTGCCGCGCACCGGGCCGTTGTCCGCCAGCTCGGCCTTGTTGATCAGGTCCTGGTACCAGCGCGGGAAGTCTTCCGCCTGGGGCGTGAGAACGGGTGCCTTAGCCATGGCGCGCATCGTACGGCGATACAGGTACGTAACGTGAATCGCTCTGCGCCTCGTGGCCGTAACACAGAGGCACGCAAGCATTGCCATTCAACCCCTGGACGCGGGGACGCATGCGCAGTTCTCTGGCATACGGGGGAGCGCGCAGGCGTACGCACACGGGGGGCTGTCCTTCGGAGCTCGGCTGACCTCTTGGCGGATTGGGGCGCTTTCGATGACACCAACGCTCGTCCAGCACCGACCCCACGCGGCATCCGCGTCACCGGCCGTCACGGGCGCACGCGCCCGTGACTGGGCCGAGATCCAGGAGCGGATGCTGGTACCGCTCTATGAGGCGGTCTACGACCGCCTGGAGATCGGCGCCGGGACGCGGCTGATGGGACTCGGCTGCGGGTCCGGTCTCGCGCTGCTGGTCGCGGCGGCGCGCGGTGCGCGCGTGACCGGCTGCGACACGGACCGCGAGCGGCTGGCGCTGGCCCGGGAACGGATGGCTCCGCAGGAGAGCGGCGGGGGTGATGTCGAGCTGGTCGAGGGGGACGCGGGGGCGGCGGCGAATCCGGCGCGGCCGCCGTACAACTTGATCACGGCCTTCCAGCCGATCGGCTGTGCGGCGGGCGACTCCGACGGGCTCGTACCGGCGCTGTCGGCGGCCGCCGAGCTTGCGGAGCACGGCAGCGCGGTGGTCCTGACGGGCTGGGGCCCGCCGGAACGGTGCGCCACGTCCGGGGCGCTGCGGGTGGCGAGCCGCCTGACGGACCGCCTGCGCACGAACGGCGGCTGGCGTGCGGCCCTGCGCGACGAGCTGGAGGACATCGCGGCCCAGGCGGACCTGAAGCCCGACGGCTCGGGCCGGGTGGCGTGCCCCTTCGGCTACGCGGACCTGGACAGCGCGGTGCGCGGGCTGCTGTCGACGGGGCTGTACGCGGCGGCGGTACGGGCGACGGATCAGGGGCAGGTGGAGAAGGAGATCACCGAGGCGCTGCAGGCATATGTGAGACGGGACGGGACGGTCTGGATGCCGAACGTGTTCCGCTATCTGATCGCCCGCACACGCTGAGCCGCTCCCCCGCCACAGGCCCCACGTGTTCCGCAGCCCCTACCCGTCCTTCTCCGGACGGGGGACGCCCGCCGCGGTGTACGCCGCCTGCTCGTCCAGGGTCTCGTTGGCGAGCAGCGCCCGCGCCAGCGCGTCCAGGCGGTCGCGGTTGTCGCGGAGTTGGCGGCAGGCGCTCTCGTAGCACTCGTCCACGATGCGCCGCATCTCGTGCTCCACCGCGTCCAGCGTCGCGGGCGCGGCCGAGAGGCCGTACGGCTGATGGGCCTCGTTCGGGATCGCCGTCAGGCGGCCGACCCGTTGGCTCATGCCCCAGCGGGCGACCATGCCGCGGGCCAGGTGGGTGACCTGCTCCAGGTCGCTTTCCGAGCCCGTCGTGATGACGTTGAAGACGACGTGTTCGGCCGCCATGCCGCCCAGCGCGCCGGTGATGCGGCCGCGCAGATACTCCTCGGTGTACGCGTACCTGTCGGCGTCGGGGGTGGAGAGCGTGACGCCCAGCGCCCGGCCGCGCGGCACGATCGTGACCTTGCGGACCGGGTCCGCCCCCGGCTGGAGCATGCCGAGCAGCGCGTGGCCGCTCTCGTGGTAGGCGGTGCGCCGGCGGTCCTCCTCCGGCATGACCAGCGGGCGCTCCGCGCCGAGCTGGACCTTCTCCAGGGCGGCCCGGAAGTCGGCCTGGGTGACCTCCACCTCCGGCTGCTTGCGTTTGACCGCGCGAAGTGCCGCCTCGTTCGCCAGGCTGGCCAGATCCGCGCCCGTCATCCCCGGTGTGGCAGCCGCCATCTCGCCCAGGTCGACGTCCTTGGCGAGCGGCATGGCTCGGGTGTGGATCTTGAGGATGGCCTCCCGGCCGTCCCTGTCCGGCGGCGAGACCCGGACGACGCGGTCGAAGCGGCCGGGCCGGGTCAGGGCGGGGTCGAGGATGTCGGCCCGGTTGGTCGCGGCCAGGATGACCACGCCCTCGGAGCCGTTGAGGCCGTCCATCTCGGTGAGGATCTGGTTGAACGTCAGCTCACGCTCGTCGTGCCCGCCCAGACCCGCGCCGGCGCCGCGTGCGCGCCCGATCGTGTCGATCTCGTCGATGAAGATGATCGCGGGCGCCACCTTGCGCGCCTCGGCGAAGAGTTCGCGGACCCGGCTCGCCCCGACGCCGACGATCATCTCGATGAACTCGGAGGCCGACGCCGAGAAGAACGGCACTCCGCCCTCGCCCGCCACTGCCCGCGCGATCAGCGTCTTCCCGGTCCCGGGCGGCCCTGCCAGCAGTACCCCGCCCGGCATCCTCGCGCCCATCCTCCGGTACGCCTGCGGGTTCTTGAGGAAGTCGACGAGATCATTGAGCTCGCCCTTGACCTCGTCGATCCCGGCGACGTCGTCGAAGGTGGTGCGCTTGCCCGGCTCGGCCTCGACCGGCTTGGGCGGTCCCCTGCGCCCGAAGGCTCCGGGGCCCGCCAACGCGCCCATCCGCCGGGCGAAGAACACCCACAGCAGGATCAGCAGCCCCGTCGGCGCGAGCGAGAGCAGAAGATTGGACAGGAGGCTGCGCTGTACGACGACCGGCTCGGCCGTCACGGTGACCTGGTGCTTGCTCAGCTCGGCCCAGAGCTTGTCGTCGGCGAAGGCCGGACGCTGGGTCGTGAACGAGGTGTAGTCGCCGTTGCCACCCGGGAGCGGTGCCGCCTTCTTGAGCTCGCCCTGGATCGTGCCGCCCTTGGCGTAGATCTTCGAGACGTTCCCGGCCGTGACCTGCTTGCTGAACTCCGTGTACGGGACGGTCGGCTGACCACCGCCGTTGAAGGCGGACAGCAGCAGATTGGCGATCAGATAGACGACGAGCACGGCAAGGGCCAGTCCGACCCAGCCGCCGGGCATCTTCTTCCCGGGCGCAGGGGACGGCGGCGCACCCTCGGAGCGCCACGGCTTGTCCGGGGTCCCACGCGGCGGCACGGGGTTGCTCATATCCGGACGTTAAGCCAGAAAAGCAACGTGGGCACCCGCTCGGCGGGTGCCCACGTCGACGTACGAGAGCAGTACGAGCCGCAGGAGATCAGCCCATGAACTTCTTGAACTCGTCCGGCAGCTCGAAGTCCTTGCCCTGCTCACCGGCCGGCATACCGAAGGCCCCGCCCTGCGCCGCCTGTTCACGGCGCGCCGCGGCCGCCTGCTCCTCGGCCTTCCGCTTCATCGGGTTGCCGCTCTTGCGCTTGCCCTTGGCCTGCTTGACCTGCTTCTTCTGCCGACCGGGACCGCCGCCCATCCCTGGCATCCCGGGCATACCCGGCATCCCGCCGCCCTGCGCCATCCTCGACATCATCTTGCGGGCCTCGAAGAACCGCTCCACCAGGCCCTTCACCGCGCTGACCTCGACACCGGAGCCCTTGGCGATACGGGCCCGGCGCGAGCCGTTGATGATCGTCGGCTCCGCGCGCTCGCCGGGTGTCATCGACTTGATGATCGCGGCGGTACGGTCCACGTCCCGCTCGTCGATGTTGTTGATCTGGTCCTTGATCTGTCCCATGCCGGGCAGCATCCCGAGCAGCTTGGAGATGGAGCCCATCTTCCTGACCTGCTCCATCTGGGCCAGGAAGTCGTCGAGCGTGAAGTCCTTGCCCTTGCTGCTCGCCAGCTTGGAGGCCATCTTGGCGGCCTCTTCCTGGCTGAAGGTCTGCTCGGCCTTCTCGATCAGGCTGAGCATGTCGCCCATGCCGAGGATGCGGGACGCCATACGGTCCGGGTGGAACGCGTCGAAGTCGTCCAGCTTCTCGCCGTTGGAGGCGAACATGATCTGGCGGCCGGTGACGTGCGCGATGGAGAGCGCCGCACCACCGCGGGCGTCACCGTCGAGCTTGGCGAGCACCACGCCGTCGAAGCCGACGCCGTCGCGGAAGGCCTCCGCGGTGTTGACCGCGTCCTGACCGATCATCGCGTCGACGACGAACAGGACCTCGTCCGGGCTGATCACGTCCCGGATGTCCGCGGCCTGCTGCATCATCTCGGCGTCGATGCCGAGGCGGCCCGCGGTGTCGACGATGACGACGTCGTACTGCTTCGCCCTGGCGTGCTCGATGGAGTCCTTGGCGACTTTGACCGGGTCGCCGACGCCGTTGCCGGGCTCGGGCGCGTAGACCGCGACGCCCGCGCGCTCGGCGACGACGCTCAGCTGGTTCACGGCGTTCGGACGCTGCAGGTCACAGGCGACGAGCAGCGGCGAGTGGCCCTGGCCCTTGAGCCAGAGGCCGAGCTTTCCGGCCAGCGTCGTCTTACCGGCACCCTGCAGACCCGCGAGCATGATCACGGTCGGCGGCTGCTTGGCGAAGCGGAGCCGGCGGGTCTCGCCGCCGAGGATGCCGATGAGCTCCTCGTTGACGATCTTGATGACCTGCTGGGCCGGGTTCAGCGCCTGGGAGACCTCGGCACCGGCCGCGCGCTCCTTGATCTGCTTGATGAAGGCGCGGACGACGGGCAGCGCCACGTCCGCTTCGAGCAGCGCGATACGGATCTCGCGCGCCGTGGCGTCGATGTCCGCCTCGGACAGGCGGCCCTTGCCCCGGAGGTTCTTGAATGTCGCGGCAAGGCGGTCGGAGAGGGTGTCGAACACGGTGGTCGCGGATCCTCGGGTTAGGTGGGCAGGCGGACAGTGCCCCCCAGGGTATCCGGACGCACGCGGTGGGGTCAGCACCGTGGGGGGGCTCACGTCAGGCGCGCAGCACCGCCTCCAGCGCACGGGCCGTCTCGACGGCCTCCTCGGCGGGCAGCGGTGTCCCTTCGGGGCCCGTCACATAGAAGGCGTCCACGGCGTTCGCACCCAGTGTGGAGACATGGGCGCTGCGCACCCGGAGCGCCGCGCCCTCCAGCGCCCGGCCGATCCGGTGCAGCAGGCCCGGGGCGTCATGGGCACGCACCTCGATGACCGTGGCCAGACTCGACCCCACGGCGGCCACCGTCACCCGCGGCGGCGGTGCCTTGACCCCGCGGCGGCGCGGATAGGCGGCCTCGCGCTCGGCGAGCCTGGCCGGGATGTCGAGCGAGCCGTCCAGGGCACGTACGAGATCGGAGCGGAGCCGGGCGGCCTGCGGCAGTGAGCCGTACTCCGCCGCAACGCGCCAGCTCAGCAGCAGTACGCCGGTGGGCTCGCCGAGTTCGCTGGGCAGGTCGACGGAGCGCAGGTCGGCGGCGCGGACCGTGAGCCGGTGCAGGGCGAGCACACCGGCCGCCGCGGGCAGTACGCCCGGCTGGTCGGGCAGCGCGATCAGCAGCTCGACGCCGACGGGTTCGGGGTCCTCGCCCGCGGCCGGTTCGGTCTGGGCATGCAGCGCCAGCACCGGTTCGCCGGTGCGCAGCGCCTCGATGGCGAGCCGCTCCTGCTCGGCGCTGGGGGCCGCCGGCTCCGGCTCCGCCGCGGCGTCGCCGGCGAGGACGGACGCGACCCGTTTCACCAGATCGGCCACCAGCGAGCCGCGCCAGGACGACCAGGCCGCGGGCCCGGTGGCGAGCGCGTCGGCCTCGGTGAGGGCGTGCAGCAACTCAAGGGTGCTGACAGAGCCGACAACCTCCGCGACGGACGCGACCGTCGCCGGGTCGTCCAGATCGCGCCGGGTGGCCGTCTCGACGAGCAGCAGATGGTGGCGTACGAGTGTGGCGATGACGGCCACGTCGGCGCGGTCGAATCCGATCCTGGTCGCGACATCGCGCGCGATGGTCTCGCCCGCGACCGAGTGGTCACCGGGCCAGCCCTTGCCGATGTCGTGCAGCAGGGCCGCGACCAGCAGCAGATCGGGGCGGCCGACGCGACGGGTCAGCGCGGAGGCCTTGACCGCCGCCTCGACGAGATGCCGGTCGACGGTCCAGGTGTGCACGGCGTTGCGCTGCGGCCGGCAGCGGACGCGCTCCCAGTCCGGGATCAGCTGGGTGATCAGGCCCTCGGCCTCCAGTGCCTCCCACACCCCGACCGTCGACTCCCCCGCGCCGAGCAGGGTGACAAGCTCCTCGCGGGCGTCGGCGGGCCAGGGCACGGGCAGCGGGCGGGTGGTGGCGGCGAGCCGCCGTACCGCGTGCAGGGAGATCGGCAGGCCCGACTGGGCGGCGGCGGCAGCGGCCCGCAGCGGCAGCACGGGGTCGCGTTCGGGCCGCGCCGCGCGGGCGAGCACCACCTCGCCGTCCTGCTCCACGACGCCCTCGGCGAGCGGGCTGCGCTCAGGCTCCGGGCGACGGCCTCCGGCCAGCATGGCCCGCAGCCGGGGCCGGACGGAGCGCGCCTTGAGCACCCGGTTCACCTCACGCCAGGTGACGTCGGTGGCGTACGACACGGTGCGCGCCGCCTCGTAGACCTGCCGCAGCAGTGCGTCGGCGTCCAGCAGGCCGAGTTCGGCGGCAACCTGGTCCTGTTCCTGCAGGGCGAGCCGGTCGGTGGCCCGGCCGGTCGTCAGATGCAGCGCGTCGCGCGCGTCCAGCAGCGCCCGGCGCGCCTCGGCGAGCCCTTCGCGCGGCGCGTCGGCGAGCCAGGAGGCGGCGACGGCGCGCAGCGCGGTGGCGTCCCGCAGCCCGCCGCGGGCCTCCTTCAGGTCCGGTTCGAGCAGGAACTGCAACTCGCCCTGGCGCTCGGCCCGTTCCCGGCAGAGTTCGTCCAGCTCGGGCAGCCGCTTGGGGGCCTGATTGCGCCAGTCGGCCAGTACGGCGGTGCGCAGCCCCGCGACAAGGCCCAGGTCGCCCGCGACAGGGCGGGCGTCAAGCAGCCCGAGCTGCACCTTTAGGTCCTCGCCCGCGGTCTTGCGGGCCTCGCCCGGGGTGCGTACGGAGTGGTCGAGAGCGAGCCCCAGGTCCCAGACCGGGTACCAGATCCGGTCGGCGAGGCCGGCGAGCGCGGCCGCGTCCGCAGATCCGTCGTGCAGCAGGAGCAGATCGAGGTCGCTGCGCGGGGAGAGCTCCCCGCGTCCGTAGCCGCCGACGGAGACGAGCGCCGCGCCGCGCACCCCGGCCTCCAGGCATGCGGTGGTGAACAGCGCGGCGAGCCAGTCGTCGGTCAGTCTGGCCAGGGCCGCACGGCGCGGCGGCCCGGACTGCGCGTTCTCATTGAGAAGGCGCAGCCGGGCCGCCGCATAGCCGCTGGGTCGCGAGTCTTCCGCTTCGGTCGTCTCTTCGAGGCTCGTCACCCCAGCAGCTCCCTTTCTGAGTTACAGCGCGTCCGGGCCGCGTTCGCCCGTCCGCACTCGTACTGCCGTGTCGACCGGGACGCTCCACACCTTGCCGTCGCCGATCTTGCCGGTGCGGGCCGCCTTGACGACCACGTCGATCAGCTGCTCGGCGTCGTCGTCCTCGACCAGCACCTCGATACGGATCTTCGGCACCAGGTCGACGGTGTACTCGGCGCCCCGGTAGACCTCGGTGTGACCGCGCTGGCGGCCGTAACCACTGGCCTCCGTGACCGTGAGCCCCTGGACTCCGAAGGCCTGCAGGGCCTCCTTGATCTCGTCCAGCCGGTGTGGCTTCACGACTGCGGTGATGAGCTTCATGCGTCCACCTTCTTGTTCCGGTCTGCGGCTGCCACGGTCTCACCCGGCGCGGGCACGTCCTTGCGGGAGCCTGCGCCGCCGCCCGCACCGCTGAAGTCGTACGCCGTCTCGGCGTGCTCGTCCTGGTCGATGCCGGAGACCTCGACGTCCTCGCTGACACGCATCCCGATCGTCTTGTCGATGAGGAAGGCGAGGATCGCAGAGGCAACCAGAGAGTAGGCCAGGACCGCGCCGACACCGGCGAGCTGCTTCCACAGCTGGTCCAGCTTGTGGTCACCGTAGAAGAGGCCGGCCGCCGTGGACTGGCCGCCGCCGGTGGCGAAGAAGCCGATGAGGATCGAGCCGACGACACCGCCGACGAGGTGGACTCCGACGACGTCGAGCGAGTCGTCGTAGCCGAACTTGTACTTCAGGCCCACGGCCATGGCGCACAGCAGACCGGCGATGGCGCCGATGGCGATCGCGCCGAGCGGGGAGCAGGAGCCACCGGACGGGGTGATCGCGACGAGACCGGCGACGGCACCGGAGGCGGCGCCGAGCGTAGTGAACGCGCCGTGGCGGATCTTCTCGTACGCCAGCCAGGCGAGCATGGCGGCGGCGGTGGCAATCTGCGTGTTGATGAACATCAGCGCGCCCACGCCGTCGTCGTTGCCGAGCCAGGAGCCGGCGTTGAAGCCGAACCAGCCGAACCACAGCAGACCGGCGCCGAGCATCACCAGCGGCAGGGAGTGCGGCCGCATCGGGTCCTTCTTGAAGCCGACGCGCTTGCCGATCACCAGGATCACGCCGAGCGCAGCCGCACCGGCGTTAATGTGCACCGCGGTACCACCGGCGAAGTCGATCACGCCGAGTTCGAAGGCCCAGCCGCCGGTGCCCCAGACCCAGTGGGCGACCGGGAAGTAAACAATGGTGACCCAGAGGGCGATGAACAGCGCCCAGGCGGTGAACTTCACACGGTCCGCGAGCGCACCGCTTATCAGCGCGGGCGTGATGATCGCGAACATCAGCTGGAAGACGGCGAAGACATACACCGGGATGGTGTAGCCGTCCCACAGCTCGGTGAGGCCGATGCCGCTCAGGCCTACGTAGTCGGAGCTCCAGCCGATGATGGAGCCCGAGTCGGTGCCGAACGCGAGGCTGAATCCGTACAGCACCCACAGGATGGTGACGATCCCGAGGCTGATGAAACTCATCATGAGCATGTTCAGGGTGGACTTGACGCGGACCATGCCTCCGTAGAAGAAGGCCAGGGCGGGCGTCATCAGCATCACCAGGGCGGAGCAGATGAGCATGAAGCCGGTGTTGGCTGCAGACAGCGTTGGTGCGTCTGCGGCAAGCGTCGAGATGCCTTGAGGCATCGGCGTCTCCTCGTCGTCGGTGCGGCCGCGTGCGGGCGGAGCCTGAAGCGGTTCGGGCGGGCCGGTTATGCGCCCTGAGATTGGCGCAGCGCGGTTTCGGTCGATGCCGCACGATGTTTCGCGGCGGTGACGAAGGGGTCCGGCGTGTTACGCCGCGATGAACTGCCCGCTCATGATCGGCGCCAGGAGTATCCTCTGCCCACATCACAATCCGACATCACCGACCGACATCACGAACCGACCGCGACGTCACCCGCTGACCTGGCG
Source organism: Streptomyces sp. CA-135486 (assembly GCF_050936555.1). Classification (NCBI taxonomy): domain Bacteria; kingdom Bacillati; phylum Actinomycetota; class Actinomycetes; order Kitasatosporales; family Streptomycetaceae; genus Streptomyces; species Streptomyces sp. CA-135486. The sequence continues at coordinate 1,850,437 of NZ_JBNJMM010000002.1, read as the reverse complement.
TGAGGGGAGCCGAGTCGGACTGTTCGGGGTGAGCGTCGCGGCCGGGGCCTGGTGGGCACCGCTGCCTCAGACCGCTTCGGCGGTCTCGGGCAGCTGTGATGTGAGCTGGTCGGTGAAGTGGGCGACCTCGGCCACGTCACCGAAGTCCCGGGCCGCCGTGTCGACGGTCTTGCGCAGCCGGGTGTTGACCCGCTCGGAGCGGACCCGCTTGGCGACCTTGAGAGCGTGTCCGGCCAGGACCGTGGCCTGCTCGGGCTCCTTCTTGAGCAGATGGACGGTGGCCATGCCGATCAGATTGAGTGCGTACGACCGCTGGTGCTCGTCGTCCTTGCCGAAGAGCTCGACCGCGCGCTGCATGACGGGCTCGGCCAGCGAGGCGTAGGTGGGGCTGCGGCCGGCCACATAGGCCAGGTCGCGGTACGAGTGGGCGTTCTCGCCGTTGAGCTCGGCCTCGGAGAAGAAGCGGATCCAGTCGGGCTCGGGCTCGCCCTCGAGAACGGCGTCGCCGAAGGTGTCCTCGGCCATCCGGACGGCTCGTTTGCACTTGCTCGGCTGGCCCATGTTGGCGTACGCGCGGGCCTCCATCGCATACAGCATCGCCTGGGTGCGCGGAGTCGCGCAGTCGCGGCTGCCGTACTGCGCGAGATGGACGAGCTCCAGGGCGTCGTCGGGCCGCCCGAGGTGGATCATCTGGCGGCTCATGGAGGACAGGATGTACGAGCCGAGGGGCTTGTCGCCCGCCTCCTTGGCGGCGTGCAGTGCCAGGACGAAGTACTTCTGCGCGGTGGGCTGCAGCCCCACGTCGTAGCTCATCCAGCCGGCCAGCTCGGCGAGCTCGGCCGCGCACTTGAACAGCCGCTGGGACGTGGCCTCGGGCTGCGCCTCCTGTAACAGGTCGGTGACCTCGTGGAGCTGGCCCACGACGGCCTTGCGCCGCAGTCCGCCGCCGCACTGCGCGTCCCACTGGCGGAACATCGCGGTGGTGGACTCCAGCAGATCGAGCTCGGGCTTGGAGAGCCGGGCCGACCTGCGCAGGACGCCCGGGGCCTTCGCTCCCGGCTCCGGGCCCGGGGACGGCACCAGCCAGCGCTGCATGGGCTCGACGAGGGCGGGCCCCGCGGCGAGGGCGAGCGAGGTCCCGAGGAAGCCGCGCCGCGCCAGCATCAGGTCGCTGCGCGAGAACTCGCCGAGCAGGGCGACGGTCTGCGGACCCGCCCAGGGGAGATCGACCCCGGACACCGAGGGTGACTGGTGCGCCGAGCGCAGACCGAGATCCTCGATGGCGACGACGCTGCCGAAACGCTCGGAGAACAGCTCGGAGAGGATGCGCGGAATGGGCTCGCGCGGCTGCTCGCCGTCGAGCCAGCGGCGTACGCGTGAGGTGTCGGTGCTGATGTGGTGTGCGCCCATCTGGCGCGCCCGGCGGTTCACTTGACGCGCCAGTTCGCCCTTCGACCAACCACTGCGCACGAACCACGAGCTCAACTGCTCGTTCGGGCGCTTGTCGGTATGCGTACCGCCTGCGCCGTTGCCGCCCACTGGAACGCTCCCATCCGCTGAGGCCTTGTCGCACGAAACCCTTACCAGAATGCCGTGAATTACGGCTGTCCGTATGACGGTTGCACCCCTCGAACGGGAAACCGAGTTGCCTCCGGCATACCCGCGGGTGCGCAGATCTCAAGGGCTCGTGTACTCAACGTAGTCCTACGATCACCCCTCCAGTGAGGGCGATTCAATAATCGCCACCATTCGCCACCCCTTCGAATGAACTCCCTTGGCGCCGGGCGCGATTCACTTGACACACGACGATCAGGAGGCAGCGGAGCGGTGCATACGGAGGCGCGCGCTTCGGTACGCACCACCCCTGTCGCCACTGTGCGCCGCCAGTTCTTACTGATTGCGACGCAGGGTAACGAGAAGACTTCAGGTCGTAACCACCGGCGTTTTCGACCCGTTGGAGGGGGCATGGGCTTCACGATCGGCGGCAGCCGGGGGATCAGGGAGATCAGGCCCGGCTCATGGCGCCGCGGCCGCACCGCGGAGTGCACCGTGGTGGCCGAGTACACAGGGCTGTGGGGCTGGGACGTGGTGCCGGGGGCGCGAGCGGCGTCAGCGGAGTGCTCCTGCGGCGCGGCGGACTGCGCGTCCCCGGGGGCACATCCACTCGGCTTCGCCCCCGAGGTCCCCGCGGGCGCGACACTGGACGAGGTCGCCAAGGCGTGGGCCGAGGTGCCGGGCGCGACAGTTCTGCTGCCGGTCGGCCGCACCTTCGACATCCTCGATGTCGCCGCCCCGGCGGGCCGCCGGGCGCTGGTGCGGCTGGAGCGGATGGGCCTGCCGCTGGGCCCGGTGACGGCAACGCCGGACGGCCGGTGCCAGTTCTTCGTGGCCCCCGGCGCCGCGGACGAACTCCCGCAGCTGCTCTACCGGATGGGCTGGGACGACGCGGACCTGGATCTGCAGTGCCTGGGCCTGGGCAGCCACATCACGGCCCCGCCGTCGGACCATGCGGGGCTGGGGCCGGTCGACTGGCTGCGGCCGCCGTCGCTGGACACGGCGGTGGCTCCGCCGCAGGCGCGGTTGTTGCTGGGGACGCTGGCGTACGTCTGCCACCGCACGTTTCCCTGAGCGCGGGGTATCGCCTGCGGCGGGCCTGTGAACTGGGGGAAAGCCCCCAGACCCCCGGACGCCTGCTGGGGGTCCCCCCACGCCCGCAGGGCGTAGGGGGAGTGTCCTCAATCGCCGGACGGGCTTGATTTCCGTCGGCGATTGAGGACCGGGGTCCGGGGCGGAGCCCTAGCTACTTGCCCCTGAAGAAGTCCGGGCTTGTCCTGGGGTGACCTGGGCCGAGTGCTGGTGCCGTGGGGCCGTGGCCGCCACAGTGGTGGTGGGTCGATGCGGCCGGGGGTGGTGGCGATGTTGCGGTTGTCCGTGCCGCAGGACAGTTGGTGGGAGGTACTGCCGGAGCAGGCGCGGCAGCTGCCTGCCGAGCTGGCCCGGATCGATGCGTACTTGGACGACGAGCGGTTCGTCGCCCCGTGGCGGATGGTGTTCGCCGAGCGGCTGGGGCGGCCGTCGGTCCCGGTCGAGACGCTGCTGCGCCTGCTCTACCTCAAGCACCGCTACCAGCTCGGATACGAGACGCTGTGCCGTGAGGTGGCGGACTCGCTGAGCTGGAGGCGGTTCTGCAGGATCCCGCTGACGTCCCCGGTGCCTCACCCGACCACGCTGGTCAAGCTCGTACGCCGCAGCGGCACCCAGACCATTGAACAGCTCAACGCAGCGCTGCTGGGCAAGCTGGTCGAGGACAAGCTGCTGCGGTGCCGCAAACTGCGCATCGACACCACCGTGGTCGAAGCCGACATCGACCACCCCACGGACGCCGACCTGCTGGAGCACGGGGTGCGCAAGCTGGGCCGGCTGGTGCGTCGGATCAAGGCCACTGGCGCCGCCCGTCGCACCCGTTTCCGGGACCGCAGCCGATCAGCAGGCCGCCGCCTGAAGCAGATCTCCCGCACCCTGCGTCGGCGCACCGGCCAGGCGCTGGGCGAAATCGACCAGCTCACCGGCGAAGTCGCCGCCATCGCCTCAGCGACGCTGCAGGATGTGGCCGCGGTGGAGCGCAACGCGCGGCGCGCACTGCGCGCGCGGCCCTCGGGGCGGCTGGCACACCTGGTCGGTGAGCTGGCCGGGACGGTGGCGGGCACCCGGCGCCTGCTGGAACAGACCGCGTTACGGCTGGCGGGCACTCGCAAGATCCCCGACCGACTGGTGTCGCTGGCCGACCCTGACGCCCGGCCGATCCGCAAGGGCAAGCCCCAGCACCCCACCCAGTTCGGCTACACCGCGCTGGTCGCCGAGGACGAAGGCGGCTTCGTCGTCGACCACCAGGTCCACCGCGGGAACCCGGCCGATGCCCCGCAGTTGGTGCCCGCGGTCGAGCGGGTGAGCACGCTCGCCGGCCGGGTGCCGGCAACTGTGGTCGCCGACCGCGGCTTCGGCACCGCGGCCAACGACCGGGCGCTGGCCGAACTCGGGGTCCGGAGGATCGGCCTCCAGCGCACCGGAACCCCGGGGAAGGCCCGCCGGGAGTACGAACGCAGCCGCCCGTTCCGGCGAATGCGCAACTGGAGAGTCGGTATCGAAGCCCGGATCAGCCACCTCAAGCGCAGCTTCGGATTCCGCCGCACCCGCCTCCGCCGCCTGGCAGGCGCACAGACCTGGGCCGGACTCGGGATCTTCGCCTACAACCTCCACCGGATGACCGTCATCGCCCGGTGAACAACAACGGCACCCCGCCCGACATCAGGGCCACTCCGCAGCAACGGCCCCCGCCACCAGGCCAAACCCTTTTTCAGGGGCAAGTAGCTAGTCGCCGATCAGCGCGTCGACGAACGCCTCGGGCTCGAACGGCGCCAGGTCGTCCGGGCCCTCCCCCAGGCCCACCAGCTTCACCGGTACGCCCAGCTCCCGCTGGACCGCGATCACGATGCCGCCCTTCGCCGTGCCGTCCAGCTTGGTCAGCACGATGCCGGTGATGTCCACGACCTCCGCGAACACCCGCGCCTGCACCAGACCGTTCTGACCGGTCGTCGCGTCCAGGACCAGCAGGATCTCGTCCAGCGGACCGTGCTTCTCGACGACGCGCTTGACCTTGCCGAGCTCGTCCATCAGGCCCGTCTTGGTGTGCAGCCGGCCCGCCGTGTCGATGAGTACGACGTCCGCGCCCTCGGCGATGCCCTCCTTGACCGCGTCGTACGCGATCGACGCCGGGTCGCCGCCCTCGGGACCGCGCACCGTGCGTGCCCCGACCCGCTCTCCCCAGGTCTGGAGCTGGTCCGCGGCGGCCGCGCGGAAGGTGTCCGCCGCCCCGAGCACCACCGAGCGGCCGTCCGCGACGAGCACCCGCGCCAGCTTGCCCGTCGTCGTGGTCTTGCCGGTGCCGTTGACGCCGACGACCATCACGACGCCCGGGGTGTCCAGACCGCTCTCGGTCTTCACCGCGCGGTCGAAGTCCGTACCGAGCAGCTGCAGCAGCTCTTCGCGCAGCAGCCCGCGCAGCTCGTCGGGCGTACGGGTGCCGAGGACCCGCACCCGCTCGCGCAGCCGCTCGACCAGCTCCTGGGTCGGCGCTACGCCGACGTCGGCGGTGAGCAGGGTGTCCTCGATCTCCTCCCAGGTCTCCTCGTCGAGGTTGTCGCGCGACAGGAGCGTGAGCAGCCCCTTGCCGAGGGAGTTCTGGGAGCGGGCGAGGCGGGCGCGCAGCCGGACCAGACGGCCGGCGGTCGGCTCGGGAATCTCGATCTCGGGGACCGGCGGCGCCGCGACGACCGGATCCTCGACGGCGGGCGGGGTCGCGACGGCCTCTTCGGCCGACGGAAGGTCGACCTCCTCGATCGTGCGACGCGGCTCCTCGACCGTCGGCGCAGCGTCCTCACCGACCTGAGGTTCGGCGGGCGGGGCAGTGATGGTCGGCGTGCTCGACGGTGCCGAGGGCGGCAGCTGCTTCTTCTTGCGGCTGCTGACCACGAGCCCGCTGATCGCGCCGACCGCGACCAGGGCGATGACTACAGCAAGGATGACGATGTCCATAACCCACCCAGTATCGGCCACGACGCTCGGCCGCAGCGGCCTCGGAGGATCCCACAAAGACCTCCCGACGCTATTTGCACCTTTTGGGGGATCCATACGATGCTGGTGGTTCTGGCCTTCTGCCGGCCGAGCCTCTCCCGGAGCCCCCCACCTCGTACGGAGCCTTTTTCATGCCGCACGCCTCCGAGTCCGAAGGCGCGATAGAAACCCGTGGCCTAGAACCCGTCCCCGACAACGAGCGCACCGGCCACATCCGCGAACTCTTCCCCACCTGGGTCGCCGCCAACATCAGTGTGCTGTTGCTCACGATGGGCGCGGGACTGATCGTCTTCAACGGTCTGAACTTCTGGCAGGTGCTGATCGTCGGGATAACGGCGCCCGTCGTCTCGTACGGCATCGTGGGCCTGATCTCCATCGCCGGCAAGCGCGGCGGCTCCCCCGGCATGGCACTGTCCCGCGCGGTTTTCGGCCAGCGTGGCAATCTCTTCCCCGGCTCGCTGATCTGGGTCGCGCGCTGGGGCTGGGAGACCATCAACGCGGTCACCGGCTCGTACGCCCTGCTGACCGTTCTGGACCTGCTCCTCGGCATCGGGTCCAGTACCGCGCTGATCGTCGTCACCCTGCTGCTCTTCGTCGCCTGCACCTTCCTGGTCTCCGGGCTCGGCATCAACGCCCTGCGTGTGTGCAGCAGATGGTCGACCTATCTCTTCGGCGCGTTCAGCGTCCTGGTGCTGATCCATCTCGTCGCGAACACCGACTGGTCCGCGGTCTTCGACAAGCCGGCCGGATCAACCGCCTTGATGGTCGCGGGCATCGGCACCCTTGCGGCGGGCGGCATCAGCTGGGTGCCCTCGGGCCCGGACTTCACCCGCTATCTGCCACGCACCGCCTCCTCGAAGGCCATGGTCGGCTCGACAGTCGGCGGCGCGACGATCGTTGTGCTGCCGATGGCGCTGATGGGCGCGGTGATGGCGGTCTCGACCCCGGACCTGGCGAGCGCCGGTGACCCGGTCTCCTTCATCGGCGAGCTGCTGCCGGCCTGGATCTCGGTTCCGTATCTGCTCATTGCGCTGGTCGGCATGGTGCTCATCAACTCGATGTCGATGTACTCGGCGGGCTTCACCGCGCAGACGCTGGGGATCAGGATCCCGCGCGCCTGGGCGGTCAGTGTGAACGCCGTGATCAGCCTGGTCCTCGGCTTTCTGCTGATGGTGGTGGCGACCAGCTTCATCGGCTCGTTCATCTCCTTCCTGACGCTGCTCGCGGTGGCGTTCTCGGCGTGGATCGGTGTGTTCGGCGTGGACATGCTGCGCCGGCGCACCTACGACGGCGAGGCGCTGATGGACACCACGCGCACCAGCGCCTACTGGTACCGGGGCGGCTTCGCCCGGCAGGCGATGGTCTCGTGGGGTGTCGCGCTGCTGGTCGGTCTGCTCTTCACCAAGGTCGACTGGTTCGCCGGTCCGCTGGCCTCGTCCTGGATCGGGCGGAACGGCCTGGGGTGGGTGGTCACCGTCGTGGTCGCGGCTCTGCTGTACGCGGCGCTGCCGCGCATCCGTCCCGCGGAGTCCACCGAACCGGTCACCGCAGAACGCGAGCCCGCGTCCATTTCAATCTGACGCTACGTCAGCTACCGTTCCCCTCCGCTGCCGTTCAGCCCCGCCGGCCCACTTTTCGGCCGGGGGCCGGGGGTTGACCCCCGGGAAGACACAGCCACCCGGCGGAGGGGGACGTTCCCATGGCTTTCACAGTGGCCCGCTTCAATCTCGTCGATCCCGAGGCCGCGCCCGAGACCCTCGCGGCCCGCTACCGCGCCGCCCTGGAGATGGCCGCGTACGCCGACGACCGCGGCATCGACACGATCCAGACCGAGGAGCACCACGGCGCCGACAACAACTGGCTGCCCTCTCCCTTCGTCTTCGCGGGCTCCGTCCTCGGCTCCACGCGCCGTATCGCCGTGACGGTCTCCGCGATCATCGGCCCGCTCTACGATCCGCTGCGGCTCGCCGAGGACATCGCCGTACTCGATCTGATCGGCAAGGGACGGCTCGTCACGGTCGCGGGCATCGGCTACCGGCCCGAGGAGTACGAGGCCCACGGCGTCGACTGGGGCAGCCGCGGCAAGCTCCAGGACCGGCTGCTGGAGACGCTGCTCACGGCGTGGACCGGAGAGCCTTTCAGCTATCGGGGTCGTACGGTCCGGGTGACCCCGCGCCCCTACACCCAGCCGCATCCGCCGCTGCTCGTCGGCGGCTCCTCGCAGGCCGCCGCCCGCCGCGCCGCCCGGCTCGGGCTGCCGTTCTTCCCCAGCGCGCATCTGCCGGAACTTCGGACGTACTACCAGGAGAAGCTCGCCGAATACGGCACCGAGGGCTGGACCATGATGCCCGCCGAGAAGACGTCTCTCCTGCATCTCAGTGAGGACCCGGACCGCACCTGGGCCGAGTACGGGAAGCACTTCCTGCACGAGGCGCGCACGTACGCCTCCTGGCAGTCGAAGGACATCCGCTCCGCCGTGCGCTCGAAGGCGACGACGGTCGAGGAACTGCGCACCGAGGGTGTGTACCGGATCGTCACGCCGGACGAGTGCGTGGCGCTCGGCGCGGAGAGTCTGGTGCTGCATCCGCTGTGCGGCGGCATGCCGGTGGACGAGGGCTGGCGCAGCATCCAGCTCTTCGCGGAGAGTGTGCTCCCCCGGCTGGGCGGCTGAGCGGTCGGCAGTCGCCGCGCGGGAGCGGTGGCCCCGCCCGCGCAGGTGAATCGGTACTGCCCCGGCTCAAGGCTGAGCCGGGGCAGTTCCGTGGTGAGGAGAGGGGCAGCGGGGATTAGCCCATCTCCTCCAACGCCTTGCCCTTTGTCTCCTTCACGAACAAGAGCACGAAGGGGATCGAGAGCACGGCGAAGACCGAGTAGATGATGTACGTGCCCGAGAGATTCCAGTCCGACAGGCTCGGGAAGCTCGCGGTGATGGCCCAGTTGGCGATCCACTGCGCGGACGCGGCGACGCCGAGCGCCGCGGCGCGGATGCGGTTGGGGAACATCTCACCCAGGAAGACCCACACCACCACGCCCCACGAGAGGGCGAAGAAGAGCACGAAGACATGCGCGGCGACCAGGGCGACGACGCCCTGGGGGTTCGGCAGTTTGCCGTCGACGAGCTCGGCGGAGAACGCCCAGGCCTCGCAGGCGAGGGCGATCGCCATTCCGGCCGAGCCGACGAGGGCGAGCGGACGGCGGCCCACCCGGTCGACGAGGACCATCGCGATCACGGTGCCGATGATGTTGATGATCGACGTGGTGAACGAGTAGAGGAACGAGTCGGTCGGGTGGATGCCGACGGACTGCCACAGCGTCGACGAGTAGTAGAACGCCACGTTGATGCCGACGAGCTGCTGGAAGACGGAGAGTCCGATGCCGACCCAGACGATGGGCAGGAAGCCGAAGCCGCCCAGCAGGTCCTTGAAGGTCGACTTGTGCTCGCGGCGCATCGCGAGGTCGATCTCGGCGACCCGGGCGTCCAGGTCGACGTGCTTGCCCTCGACCTCGCTGAGCACTTCCTTGGCCTTGTCGCGCTGGTCGACGGAGATCAGGAAGCGGGGGGACTCGGGGATCGCGAAGGACAGCAGTCCGTAGAGCACCGCCGGTACGACCATGACGCCGAGCATCCACTGCCATGCCTCGAGCCCGCCGATGACACCGCGCTGCTCGCCGTCGGCGAGCTGCAGGATGGCGTAGTTCACCAGTTGGGAGATGGCGATGCCGATGACGATGGCGGCCTGCTGGAAGGAGGCGAGCCGGCCGCGGTAGGCGGCGGGAGAGACCTCGGCGATATAGGCCGGGCCGATGACCGAGGCCATGCCGATCGCGAAGCCGCCGATGATGCGCCAGAAGGCGAGGTCCCAGAGGGCGAAGGGGAGGGCGGAGCCGACCGCGCTGATGGTGAAGAGCACGGCGGCGATCTGCATACAGCGGATGCGGCCGATGCGGTCGGCGATCCGGCCGGCGGTGGCGGCGCCGATGGCGCAGCCGATCAGGGCGATGGCGATGACCTGGGCGAGCGTTCCGGAGCCGATGTCGTAGCGGTCCCGGATGGCCTCGACGGCGCCGTTGATGACCGAACTGTCGTAACCGAAGAGGAAGCCGCCCATCGCGGCGGCGGCCGTGATGAAGATGACATGGCCGAGATGCTCGGGATGAGCCTCTCGGGCTCCCGAGGCCGGGGGCTTCTCAATGCTGGTCACAACTACTCCTGGGGCCGTCCGGCTGCGTCGCCGGGCGTGGGGGGCGGGACGAGCCCTTCAAGTGGCGCACAACTGTTCGTCGCCCATCACTTGAAGGTAAAAGCAACGTTGCAGAGACTATTCGTTCAAGTTTCGAAGTCAACCCCTCGCCAAGCATTGATTTGAGGCGCAGATGTAACGTGTTTAATTCAAGTGTTGAAGAGTTGGTGAAGGTTCTGTCAGCGCAGCCGCTGGCTGATGACCTTGGAGACACCGTCACCCTGCATGGAGACGCCGTACAACGCGTCCGCGACCTCCATCGTCCGCTTCTGGTGCGTGATCACGATCAGCTGCGAGGACTCCTGGAGTTCCTGCATGATCCGGATCAGCCGCTGGAGGTTGGTGTCGTCGAGCGCCGCCTCGACCTCGTCCATCACATAGAACGGACTCGGCCGGGCCTTGAAGATCGACACCAGCATCGCGACGGCGGTCAGCGACCGCTCGCCGCCCGACAGCAGCGACAGACGCTTGACCTTCTTGCCCGGCGGCCGGGCCTCGACGTCCACGCCCGTGGTGAGCATGTTGTCGGGATCGGTCAGAATCAGCCGCCCCTCGCCGCCGGGGAAGAGCCGTGAGAAGACGCCCTCGAACTCACGCGCCGTGTCCCGGTACGCCTCGGTGAAGACCTGCTCGACGCGCTCGTCGACCTCCTTGATCACCTGGAGAAGGTCGGCCCGCGTCTTCTTCAGGTCCTCAAGCTGCTCGGAGAGGAACTTGTGGCGCTCCTCCAACGCGGAGAACTCCTCCAGAGCGAGCGGATTCACCTTCCCGAGCTGCTGATAGGCCCGTTCGGCGGACTTGAGCCGCTTCTCCTGCTCGCCGCGTACGAAGGGAATCGGCTGGTTGCGCGGATGATCCGGGTCATCGGGCAGTTCCTCTCCCTCGGCGGGCGGTGACGGCGGCACCAGCTGGTCGGGCCCGTACTCCGCGATCAGCCCGGCCGGTTCCACGCCGAGCTCCTCCAGGGCCTTCGTCTCCAGCTGCTCGATCCGCAGCCTCTTCTCCGCTCCCAGTACCTCGCCGCGGTGAACCGAATCAGTGAGTTTGTCGAGCTCGCTCTTGAGGTCGCGGCCGCGGTTGCGGGCGGCGCTCAGCTCCTGTTCGCGCTCGGCCTTGGCCGCTTCGGCCGCGGCCCGCTCCGCCTCGGCGCGTACCAGTGAGACCTCGACATGGGCCAGCAGCTGGCGGGCTCCGCTCGCCACCGCGGATGCGACCCCGGCCTCGTGACGCAGTCGCGCGCGCCGCTGTTCGGCTCGTGCCCGTGCTTCGCGCTCGGCGCGCGCTCCCCGGTCGAGCGCGTCGGCACGCCCCGCGAGCCCCTTGACGCGCTCCTCGTGTGTACGGACCTGGAGACGGGCCTCCATCTCCGTCTGGCGTGCGTTGGCGCCGTCGGCGGCGAGCCGGTCCCGTACATGCGGGTCGGGCTCCTCCTCCACCGGGGTCTCCTCGGCGACGAGCAGCCGCTCGGCCAGCTCCTCGGCCTCTTCCCGCGCCCGTTCCAGAGCCTCCTGAGCCCTGGCGACGGCCGCGGTCGTCCGCTCCGCCTCGCCGGCGGCGCCGCGCGCCTGCCCGGCGAGCCGCCCCAGCTGCCCGGACACCGCCGACTTCTCCCGGTCGGCGGCCCGCCGGCGCTCGCCCAACTCGTCCACGAGCGCGGCACATTCAGTGCGCCGGGCGGCGGCCTGCTGCTGCGCGGCGGTCAGCTCCTCGCACCGCAGGGCCAGCTCCTCCAGCTCGGCGGCGGCCTCGTCGACGGACGCCTGTACCTCGAGCAGGCTCGGCGCCCCGGCGGAGCCGCCCTGCGCGAAGTGCGCGCCGAGGACATCGCCCTCGGCGGTCACCGCGGTGAGCTCCGGCCGCGCGTAGACCAGATCCTCGGCGTCCTCCAGCGTCCCGACGACGACCATGCCCCGCAGCAGCCTGCGTACGGCCGGCATCAGCTCATCGGGCCCCCGCACCAGATCGGCGGCGTACACAGCACCGTCCGCACGTTCTGGCGACGGTACGGATTCGGGGGCGCCGCCCAGCAGTATCGCGGCGCGCCCCGAGTCGGTCTTGCGCAGCAGCCGCAGCGCCTCGGCCGCCGTAGCCGGGTTCGACACGGCCACGGCGTCGGCGGCCGCGCCCAGCGCCGCCGCGACCGGGACCTCATGTCCGGGAGCCACCGTGAGGAATTCGGACGCCGGGCCCAGCAGCCCGCTCAGCCGGTCCTTGGCGGCGAGCAGCGCGCCCGTGCCGTCCTTGCGGCGCAGCCCCAGGGCGAGCGCCTCGCGGCGGGCGGCCACGGCGGCACGCTCCCGTTCGGCAGCGGTGAGCGCCTCGCGGGCCGCACTCAGCGCGGCTTCGGCCTCGGCCAGTTCGCGCTTGGCCGCGTCGTGCTGCTCGCCGAGCGCGGAGTCGTCGGCGTCAAGGCCGTCGACCTCGGCCTTGAGCTGCTCGTACTCCTCCTGAGCGGCGACCGCCCGCTCCTGTGCCTCGTCGCGGGCGGCGGACAGCCGGTCGATCTCGGCCTGTGCGGAACCGGCCCGTGAACGGGCGGCATTGACCTGGCCGCCCAGCCGGGCGAGGCCCTCGCGCCGGTCGGCGATCGCCCGAGCCACATCCTTGAGCCGCCGTTCCTCGACCAGCAGCTCGCGCTCCAGCTCGGCGCGGTGCGCGACGGTGTCCTCCAGCGCGTGCTCGGCCGCCTCCAGCGCGGCCTCCAGCTCCGCCTCCTGCTCACGGATCCTGGCGGCCTCGCGCTCCATGTCCTCGGGGTCGCGGCCGCGCCGCTCGTCGGACGGCGCCGCGGTGGCGCTCTTGACCCGCGCGTCGGCGAGCGAGATCGTGCCGCGCACCCGCTCGGCCAGCTGGGAGAGCTCGTACCAGCTCTGCTGTGCCTGCTGCAGCCGCGGCGCGAGGCGACGTACCTCGTCCTCCAGCTCGGCCTCGCGGCTCAGCGCGGCCTTGAGCTGCGCCTCGGCCGCGTCCTTGCGCTCCTTGAGCGCCGCCTCGTCGGCGATCTCGCCGCGCAGCGCCTCGCGGAGCCGTACGAGATCGTCGGCCAGCAGCCGCAGCCGGGCATCGCGCAGATCGGCCTGGATGACGGCGGCCCGCCGCGCGACCGCGGCCTGCCGCCCCAGCGGCTTGAGCTGACGCCGCAGTTCGTCGGTCAGATCCTGTACGCGGGCGAGGTTGGCCTGCATCGCGTCCAGCTTCCGCAGCGCCTTCTCCTTGCGCTTGCGGTGCTTGAGGACGCCCGCGGCCTCCTCGATGAAGGCTCTGCGTCCCATCGGATCGGCGTGCAGTACGGAGTCGAGCTGGCCCTGCCCGACGATGACATGCATCTCGCGGCCGATACCGGAGTCGGACAGCAGTTCCTGGATGTCGAGCAGCCGGCAGGTGTCACCGTTGATCTGGTACTCGCTGCCGCCGTTGCGGAACATGATCCGCGTGATGGTGACCTCGGCGTAGTCGATGGGCAGCGCGCCGTCGGAGTTGTCGATGGTGAGGGAGACCTCGGCGCGCCCGAGCGGGGGCCGACCGGTCGTCCCGGCGAAGATGACGTCCTCCATCTTGCCGCCGCGCAGCGACTTGGCCCCCTGCTCGCCCATGACCCAGGAGAGGGCGTCCACCACGTTCGACTTGCCGGAGCCGTTCGGGCCCACGACACAGGTGATGCCCGGCTCGAAGCGCAGCGTCGTCGCGGAGGCGAAGGATTTGAACCCGCGCAGGGTCATGGCCTTGAGGTGCACGCAGCCGGACTCTACCTTTCCCTCGCGGTTTCACCCATGAACGTGCAGGGCACATCAGACGTTAAGAGAGGCGCCGTCAGGGTGGAGCGGCAAAAGAGGGGCAAAGAAGAAGGGACGCCGAAGCGTCCCTTGCACATCTTGCGCGATGATTCTCCAGCGATCGCCGGGCTCAGGTGAGCGCAGGCTCCGCCTGAGGTACGTCGATGTCGATGCCGTCAAGCAACGACTCTCCAGGGTGCTTGGCGACGGCAGCGTTGAGCGCGTCGTTCTCGGACTGGATCCGTACAAGCTCGGATTCGAGGTCCTGGACGCGCTGCTGAAGCCGTCGCATCTCGGCGAGGAGTCGCGGGTCGGAACCGCCGACGTAACCGAGAAGCGCCTTTGCCATGATGGATGGTCCTCCACACTGAGTGACCGACCGAATGCGGTGTGGGTCGTGAGGGATTCGCACCCGCGGTGCTCGGCAGTGCTTGTTACTGCTGATATCACTGCGGTTCTTACTGCCAAACAGCTAAGGTGCGCGGGGCTTCCAGAGTCTCACCAAAAAGTTTGACGGTCAACACGATCACGCCCGGCATCAACGGGCAAACCCGGGGGCATATGGCCGCTGAACATGCGGCACAGCCTCATCTGCGGGGCCCTGGGGGCGTAGAGATCATTCTTAATGCCGCAGCCTGGCACGACACGCCCTTCTTGGCAACCACCAGGCGTTTCCGCGGGCAGCAGGTGCCAAGGGCCTCTCCGCGGCACCGCTTACGGCGTGAAATTACGTGGTGACTTCAGCGGATCGCGAAGCTGTCGTAGCCACCGCGCGGGGTGTCCCAGATCTCCGTGACACCGTCTACCCGCCCGGGTGTGTCGTCGGAACGCAACCACTCCAGCAGACGGTGGCAATTCTCACGTGGCCCTTCGGCAACAACCTGCACTCGGCCGTCGTCCAGATTGACGGCGAATCCCGTAAGGCCGCCGATCTCCAGTGCATTCGCCCTGGTGAACCAGCGGAAGCCCACTCCCTGTACTCGGCCGCGTACCCAGGCGGTGAGCCGTGCAACATCATTCATGGCTGCAAGGTAACGGCCCAAATGCTCTCGAAGCACTTCGCCCCCACGCGTCATGGCGTACAGTCCCGTCGGAATGAGCCTCACTCGAATGGGTGAGTCAGTTTGACGTCATTACCGTCGAGCTTCGTCGAGCATGAGGAAGGCACAGCAGATGGGACGCCATCGACGCTCCAGCGCTGCACCCGCCGCGCACGATTACGCGGACGGTACGGCACACGGTCACCGGGGTGGTGCGCGCCGGAAGAAGCGGGCGGGCATCCCCGTACGCACCGGGCTGCTCGGTGCGTCCGCGGCCGTGGCAGTAGGCGCTGTGGCCGTCGCGTCCGGCCTGCTGCCGGGCGGCGACACATTCAATGTCAGCGGCGGCAGCGAGCCGAGCGGGCAGATACGGACCCAGGGCTCCGCGGAACTGCAGACCCAGGGCGACGCCAGCGCCGAGCCGACGAACACCGTCTCGGCATCCCCGACCCGGATCGCGCCGCGCCCCAAGGCGCCGTCGAAGACCCCCTCCCCCACGCCGACCAAGCCGTCGGCCACGCCGTCGAAGAAGACGAAGGCCCCGGTGGCGGAGCAGAAGACGAAGAGCCCGACACCGACCCCGACGCGGACCGAGACGCGCGCCTCCGACCGCTCCGCCGAGCGGAAGCCGGTCACCTCCACCGCGACGGCCGCCGAGGCCGAGGTTCTGGCCCTGGTGAACAAGGAGCGCGCGAAGGTGGGCTGCAGCCCGGTGCGCCCCGACGACTCCCTGGCCGAGCTCGCCGGGAACTTCAGCTCGGACATGGCCACGCGCGGCTTCTTCGACCACACCGACCCCGACGGGGACACGCCCTGGGACCGCGCCGCGCAGGTGGGCGTCCAGGGTCTCGGCGGCGAGAACATCGCCCGTGGCCAGGGCGACGCGGCCGCGGTGATGAACTCCTGGATGAACAGCGACGGTCACCGCGCGAACATCCTCAACTGCGACTACAAGACGATGGGCGTCGGTGTCGTCATGGGCGCCGGCGGTCCCTGGTGGACGCAGGACTTCGGCTTCTGAGCACGTAGCACGCAGCACATACGGGAAGGGCCCGTCACCTCGGTGACGGGCCCTTCCCGTATGTGCGCCCGCGTACGGCGTCAGGCGGCGACGGCCGCCCGGCCCGCGATGAACGTACGAGCGGTCTCCGCCACCCGGCCGCCCAGGTGCTGCGCGGTCGCGATGTCGGCCTTGTGCACGCCCTCCGGACCCTCGTCGGAGTTCGTCTGGGCAGCGGCGCCGAAGGAGAAGCCGAGGCGGTTGAGGTCGTGCTCGGAGCCCTCCGAGGAGTTCCATCCGGGCTTCAGTCCCAGGTTCACCCAGTGCATGCCGTGCTGGGCGGCGAGCGTCGCGAAGTACTGGAGGGTGTGCAGCTTGTCGCCGCTCTTGGAGGCGGAGTTGGAGAAGCCCGCCGCCAGCTTGTCCTTCCAGGCGTCGGTGAACCAGCGCTTGGAGGAGGTCTCGGCGAACTGGTGGAAGGCGCCAGATGCGGTCCCCATGTAGGTGGGTGACCCGAAGACGATGGCGTCGGAGCCGTCGAGCAGCTCCCACTGGGCGTCGTCGATCTCGTCGACCTTGATCAGGTGGACGGTGGCACCGGCGGCGGCCGCTCCGTCGCGGACGGCCTCGGCGATGACGGCGGTGTGGCCGTAGCCGGAGTGATAGGCGATCGAGACAACAGGCGTGGTCACGGTGATGGGCTCCTCGAAGGCAATGTGCTCGTCGTTGGTGGAGACCAGAGAAGCACTAACTTTTAGAAAGCGCAACCCTATGGATAGCGCTGTGCGCGGGTATGGTTGAGGTATGGAGACCAGCACCCAGGAAGAGAGCAGCGGAGTCTGTCCGGACGGTGACCTCGCCTTTGACGTGTTTGCCCGCAAATGCCCGTCGCGGGGCACGCTGGAGCACGTCACCGGCCGTTGGGGCAGCCTCACGATCGGAGCGCTGCGCGACGGCACGTTCCGCTTCAACGAGCTGCGCCGGCGGGTCGACGGCGTAAGCGAGAAGATGCTGTCCCAGACCCTGCACGCCCTGGAGCGCGACGGTCTCGTACGACGGGAGGCGCAGCCGACGAACCCGCCGCGGGTCGACTACGAGCTCACCCCGCTGGGACATGAGGTCGCCGAGCGGCTACTGGGTCTCATCCACTTCGTGGAGGGCCGGATGCCCGAGGTGCTTGCGGCGCGGGAGCGTTACGACGAGATGCGCGAGGGCCTCGGCAGCCGCTGACAGCGCGGGCAGTAGTAGCTGGAACGGTTCATCCAGGCGCGTCGGCGCATGGGGGTGCCGCAGCGGCGGCAGGGCTCGTCCTCGCGGCCGTACGCGTCCAACGACCGGTCGAAATAGCCTGATTCGCCGTTCACGTTCACATAGAGGCTGTCGAAGCTGGTGCCGCCGACAGCCAGGGCCGCGTTCATCACGTCCCGTACATGGCCGAGCAGTTCGACCGAGCGGGGGCGGGCGAGAGAGGCCGTGGGGCGCTCATAGTGCAGCTTCGCGCGCCAGAGCGCCTCGTCCGCGTAGATGTTCCCCACGCCGCTGATCAGCGACTGGTCGAGGAGCGCGCGCTTGATCGTCGTACGGCGCAGCCGCAGCGCGGCATGGAAGGCCGTGTCGTCGAAGGCCGGGTCGAGCGGATCGCGGGCGATGTGCGCGATGACGTCGGGCAGCCCTTCGGGGGTGTTGTCGTGCAGCGAAAGCCCGCCGAAGGTGCGCTGGTCGACAAAGCGCAGCTCGGTGCCGAGACCGTCGTCGAAACGGATCCGGATGCGCAGATGCTTCTCGTCGGCGGCGTCCTGCGGCTGTACGAGCAGCTGGCCGCTCATCCCGAGGTGGCCCAGGACCGAGGCGTCCGTGTCCGCGAGCGGCAGCCAGAGGTATTTGCCGCGGCGGCGGGCGATGCCGACGCTGTGGCCCTTGAGGCGGGCCGCGAAGTCCTCGGCGCCGGCCGTATGACGCCGGACCGCACGCGGGTGCAGGATCTGTACCTCGGCGATCGTCCGTCCGCTGACCCAGCGCTGGAGTCCGCGACGTACGACCTCGACCTCGGGCAGCTCGGGCACGGGGCTCCTTCACACTCTCGCGATGACGCCCGCAGCGTACCTCTCGCCACTGACACCGGAACCCGTGAGGCCCCTGCGCTCCTGGGGAGCGAGGGGCCTCACGGGCGAAAGCGGAAACGTGGACTCAGGCGGTGGCCCGGTCCGCGGAACCAGTGGTCGAAGGGGCGTCGGCGGCCCCTTCGCCGTTGGCCGTCGCTTGGGCCGTCGCTTCGGCCGCCGCTTCGGCCGCCGCCTGGGCCTCAGCCTCGGCTTCGGCCGCTTCGGCCTCGGCAGCTTTGGCCTCGGCCTCGGCTTCGGCCTTCGCGGCAGCCGCGCGCTCGTCCGCGGCGGCACGGATCTCCCGCCATGCGGACTCCGCCGCCTGCTGCTCCGCTTCCTTCTTGCTGCGGCCGGTGCCGGTGCCGTACGAGACACCACCGACGCGGGCGGCAGCAGTGAAGGTCTTCTCGTGGTCCGGGCCGGTCTCGGTGACGAGATATTCCGGTACTCCGAGCCCCTCGGCGGCCGTGAGCTCCTGGAGGCTGGTCTTCCAGTCCAGGCCGGCGCCAAGGTTCGAGGACTTCTCGATCAGCGGGTCGAAGAGCCGGTGCACCAGCTCGGACGCCGCTTCGAGGCCCTGGTCGAGATAGACCGCGCCGATCACCGCTTCCAGGGTGTCGGCGAGGATGGACGCCTTGTCCCGGCCACCGGTGCCCTCTTCGCCCCGGCCGAGCCGGATGAAGAGGCCGAGTTCGAGGCCACGACCGACCTCCGCCAGCGCACGCGAATTGACCACCGCGGCCCGCAGCTTGGCCAGCTGGCCCTCGGGCAGGTCGGGGTGGGTTCGGTACAGCGTGTCGGTGACCACCAGGCCGAGCACCGAATCCCCGAGGAATTCGAGCCGCTCGTTGGTGGGCAGACCGCCGTTCTCGTACGCGTACGAACGGTGGGTCAGCGCACGCACCAGAAGGGCGGACTCGAGGTGATACCCGAGCCGCCCTTCCAGAAGCGTGTGGGACGAGGCTGCGTTGGCTGTGTTTACTGCGTCTGCCTGCTTCTTGGCATTGGACAGCTCAGACATCGGGCCTCTCACCAGCCGCTCAGACCTCGAGGACCTGGCGCTTGTTGTAGGTGCCGCAGCTGGGGCACGCGATGTGCTGCTGCTTCGGCTCCTGGCAACGCTCACACGAAACCAGGGTGGGGACCGCAGCCTTCCACTGCGACCGGCGGTGGCGCGTGTTGCTGCGCGACATCTTCCGCTTCGGAACAGCCACGGCTACTTCTCCTGCTTCTCGTCGACGCCCGCTTCGGCGCCGCTCATGTTGTCCTTCTCGCCGTCCTGAATGGTCTCGGCGAGTCCCTGCAGTGCCGCCCAACGGATGTCGACGGCGTCATGGTGGTGGTCCGGGTTCTCGTCCAGCCTGATCCCGCAGTCGGGGCACAGGCCGGCGCAGGTCTCCCGGCACACCGGCTGCATCGGCAGTGCGAGCACCACCGCATCACGCAGCACGGGTTCGAGGTCGAACAGGCCGTCCTCGAGAAAGAGCCTGTCCTCGTCCTCGACGTCGTCGACCGGCTCCGCAGTGCGACTGCGGCCCCGGTCATCGGCGTCGGGGTACGAAAACATCTCCTGGAAGTCCGCCACGACCTCTTGGCGCAGCGGCTCCAGACACCTTACGCACTCCCCCTCGGCCGTCGCACGGGCGGTGCCTGTGACAAGCACACCTTCCATGACCGACTCCAGGCGGAGATCGAGTTCCACGGGCGCGCCTTCAGGCACGCCGATGACCCCTTCGATACCGAAGTCCTTGGGGGCATCCGCCGGGCGGGTCAGCCGCTGGAGCGCGCCGGGACGCCGGCCCAGCTCGTGCGTGTCGAACACGAGGGGGTTGCGGTGGTCGAGGCGGGCGTTCAGGGCTCTTCCTGCTTTCGGATCGTGGGGAGGGGCCGTCCCGGTTCGGAGTCGAAACGGGCAGCCAGGATCGCCGGAGTACGCGCGACCGAAGAGCCAGGATACTGGACGGGCCGCCAGAGACCCAATCCGGCGCTTCCCGGCGCCTGAGGGCGCCGGGGCTCAGCGCCCCTGTTCGTAACGGCGCAGCTGTTCCAGGTCGATCATGCTGGTGTCGAACAGGCTGGTCTCGTCGAGGGCGGCGCCCTGCTGGACCTGCTGCTGCGACTGGTCGGGCACCGGCTGCTGGTAGGCGTACGGGTCCTGCTGGGCGTACAGCTGCTGGTCGTAGCCCTGCTGCTGGTATGCGGCGTACGGATCCTGCTGATAGCCGGCGTACGCCTCCTGCGGCTGTCCCCCATAGCCTCCGGCATGGGAGGCGCCCCCCGCGTACGGATCGTGCTGGGCCGGGATCTGGGGCTGCGGGTCGGCCTGCGGCTGCTGGTACTGGTGCTGCTGGGCCAGGACCTGGGCGGCCTGCGGCTGCGGCTCGGCAAGCTCCGCGAGGCCGGCCAGATAGTCGGTGTCGCTCGCGTGGTGCTGCGCGCCCGCGGCGTCCTGGGCGGCCATGTGCTCGCCGAGGGCGTCGCTGGTGGTGCGGCCGTGCAGCTTCTGGCGGCCGCGGCCGACCGCGTCGAGGGTCTTGGAGAGTACGGCCTCGAAGGCGCCGAGCTTGGCGTCGACGTACTCGTCGGCGCGCTGGATGAGCGTCTGCGGGTCCGCGCTGTACTCGGGGGCGTCCTCGTCGGCGTACCCCTGCTCGTCCAGCCCGGGTCCGCGGCCCAGCAGCTTCTCGCGGCCGCGGTCGACGGAGCCGATCGTCTTGGTGAGGACGACCTCGAAGTTGGCGAGCTTGGAGTCGACGTAGTCGTCGGCCTCGGCGCGGATCTCGTCCGCGTCCCGGCGGGCCTCGGCGAGGATACGGTCCGCCTCCTCCTGGGACTGGCGGGCGACCTGGGTGTCCGAGATCAGCGAGCCGCGCTCGGCGTGGGCGGTCTCGATGATCCGCTCGGCCTCCTGACGGGCCTGCTCCACCAGCTGCTCACGGCCGCCGATCAGCTCCTGGGCCTGGGCCAGCGAGCCCGGGAGGGCCTGGCGGACCTCTTCGAGCAGGGCGAGCAGCTCGGCGCGGTTCACCACGCAGGAAGCCGACATGGGCATGGACCGTGCGCTGCCGACCGCCTCGACGATCTCGTCGAGCTTCTTCTGGACGTCCACCGTGGTTCGCCACTCTCTGCCTGATATGAGCCGGACGGGACGACTGTACGGGCAGTCGGCGCCCGTCCGACACCGGGTGACGGACTGTCAGCTCATCACTTCTCGGCGAGGCGCCGGACCAGGGCCTCGTGCACCACGGGAGGCAGCAGGTGGGAGACGTCACCGCCCCAGGCCGCGACCTCCTTCACCAGGCTGGAGGAGAGGAAGCTGTAGGTGGGGTTGGTCGGGACGAACAGCGTCTCGACGCCCGAGAGGCCGTTGTTCATCTGGGCCATCTGCAGCTCGTAGTCGAAGTCGCTGACGGCCCGCAGACCCTTGACGATGGCCGGGATGTCGCGCTGCTTGCAGAAGTCGACGAGGAGGCCGTGGTGGGACTCCACCACGACGTTTCCGTACTCGCCGGTGACCTGGCGGATCAGGTCCATCCGCTCTTCCACCGTGAAGAGTCCCTGCTTGGACTGGTTGATCATCACCGCGACATGTACGACGTCGTACAGCTTGGAGGCGCGGGCAATGATGTCGAGGTGCCCATTGGTGATGGGGTCGAATGACCCCGGACAGACTGCGCGGCGCAACTGAAGTCCCTCGCTCTCCGGTCCGTTCATCGTGCGTCTTCGCACGTAGAGGCGGCGCGACCGTACCAAAGCGTGCCCTCGCCGTAACGACGGGCCCGCAGTGGCTCGAAACCCTGTGGCCACACGAATTCGCCGCCTCTGGTGCTGCGCTCCACGGTGGCGAGCGCATCGCCCGCGAGCCAGCCCTGAGTGCGGAGTGTGAGGAGAATCTCGCGAAGATCGTCGTCGGTGACGGCGTACGGAGGGTCCAGGAAGACCACGTCGTACGGCGTCTCGGGGACCGGACCCGTCACGATCTGTTCCGCTTTGCCGGTACGGACCTCGGCGCCGGGCAGTCCGAGCGCTCGGACGTTCTCCCGGACGATGCGGGCGGCGCGGCCGTCGGCCTCGACGAGCAGGGCGTGGGACGCGCCGCGGGAGAGCGCCTCCAGGCCGACGGCGCCGGAGCCGGCGTACAGATCGGCGATGCGGACACCGTTGAAGGTGCCGAGCAGCGACTCCCAGCTGGAGAAGAGCCCCTCGCGAGCGCGGTCGGAAGTGGGGCGGGTGCCGGTGCCGGGCGGGACGGCGATACGGCGTCCGCCGGCCGCACCGGCGATCACGCGGGTCATCTGAGTCTGAGTCCTTCGAGACGGGAGTGGATTGGCTTGAACAAGCGGATGTGCTTAAACGATAGGCCGTCGCTCAGGCTCAGTCCGCTCGTATCGCTGTCTCGTCGGTTCTCACCGCGGCCACTTTCCTGCGCGTCAGCCCTTGTCCAGGTACTGCTCGCGCTCCGTGTCGAGCAGCGCGTCCAGCGCCGTACGCAGTTCGGGCAGGTGCTCAAGATCCGGATCCGCGGTGACGATCGCGACGGCCTCCTCGCGGGCGGCCGCGATGACCTCCTCGTCGTCGATGACAGTGAGCATCCGCAGCGAGGAGCGCACGCCGGACTGGGCCTGGCCGAGCACATCGCCCTCACGGCGCTGTTCCAGGTCGATACGGGAGAGCTCGAAGCCGTCCAGCGTGGCGGCGACCGCGCCGAGCCGGGCCCGGGCGGGAGCGGCCTCGGGCATCTCGGTGACCAGCAGACAGAGCCCGGGGGCCGAGCCACGGCCGACCCGGCCGCGCAGCTGGTGCAGCTGCGACACCCCGAACCGGTCCGCGTCCATGATCACCATGGCGGTGGCGTTGGGGACGTTCACACCGACCTCGATAACGGTGGTGGCGACCAGGACGTCAGATTCACCCGCGGCGAAGCGGCGCATGACGTCGTCCTTGTCGTCGGGCTGCATCCGGCCGTGCAGCACCTCGACCCGCAGCCCCTTCAGGGCGCCCGCCGCGAGCTGCTCGGCGATCTCGAGCACGGCCAGCGGCGGGCGCTTCTCGGCCTCGTCCTCGGCGGACTTCCTCTTCGGCTCGTCCTCGCCGTCGCCGATGCGGGGACACACGACATACGCCTGATGGCCGTTCTCCACCTCTTCACGCACCCGCTCCCAGGCGCGCGCCAGGAAGTGCGGCTTGTCCTGCGCCGGAACCACATGGCTGGCGATCGGTGAACGCCCGGCCGGCAGCTGGTCGAGCACCGAGGTCTCCAGATCGCCGAAGACCGTCATGGCGACCGTACGAGGAATGGGGGTGGCCGTCATGACGAGCAGATGCGGCGGCTGCTTGCCCTTGGAGCGCAGCGCGTCACGCTGCTCCACGCCGAAGCGGTGCTGCTCGTCCACGACGACCAGCCCCAGATCGTGGAACTGCACCTTGTCCTCGATCAGCGCGTGTGTGCCGATCACGATCCCGGCCTCACCGGTCACCAGGTCGAGCAGCGCCTGCCGGCGCGCGGCGGCGCCCATCGAGCCGGTCAGCAGCACCACTTTGGTGGCGTGCTCGGCCCCGCCGAGCATCCCTCCCTCTGCGAGCTCGCCCATCATCTCGGTGATCGAGCGGTGGTGCTGCTGGGCGAGGACTTCGGTGGGCGCGAGCATGGCCGCCTGACCGCCGGCGTCGACGACGGTGAGCATCGCGCGCAGGGCGACCATCGTCTTACCGGAGCCGACCTCTCCCTGGAGCAGGCGGTGCATCGGGTGCTCGGTCGCCAGGTCGTCGAAGATCTCCTTGGTGACCGTCTGCTGGCCCTCGGTGAGCGTGAAGGGCAGCTTGGCGTCGAAGGCGTCGAGCAGGCCGCCCGGCCTGCGCTTGCGTGCCACGGCGGGCAGTTGCGTGTCGGCGTACCGCCGGCGGGCCAGCGCCACTTGGAGGACGAAGGCCTCGTCCCACTTCAGACGATCGCGCGCGGTGGCGATGTCCGCCTTGGTGTGCGGCCGGTGGATCTTCAGCAGGGCCTCGGGAAGCGGGAGGAGGCCGCGGCCCGCGCGCAGCGCCTGAGGCAGCGGGTCGACTGCCTCCCGGGTGCTGGGCAGTACGGCGTCGACCGCCTTGGCGATCTTCCAGGACTCCAGCTTGGTGGTGGCCGGGTAGATCGGGATGAGGGCGCCGGCCCAGGAGTCGACGGCCTCGTCGCTGTCTCCGTGGAGCAGTTCGTACGCAGGGTGGGCCAGCTGCAGCTTGCGGTTGAAAACGGACACCTTCCCGGCGAACATCGCGCGGGTGCCCGGCAGCAGATCCTTGTGCGGTTTGTGGACGCCCTTGCCGAAGAAGACCAGTTGCAGCTGACCGCTGCCGTCCGTGATGACGACCTCAAGACGCTGGCCCCTGCCCTTTGCCCCGCTGAAGGTCAGCACACGCGCGCTCGCGACCTGTGCGACCACCGTGACGTGCTCGTCCAGGGGCAGCTCGGCCAGGTGCGTGAGCTCGCCCCGCTCCGCATACCTGCGCGGATAGTGGTGCAGCAGATCGCCGAGGGTGTGCAGGTCGAGATGCTCGGCCATCACCTTCGCGGTGGCGGGGCCGAGCGTCTTCTTCAGGGGTTCGTCGAGCGCGGGCACGCGATCCATTGCACACCACACCACTGACAGACGTCGCGCACCTGTGGATAACCGCTGGTCACCACCGTGCCGCGGCCCCTGGGACGACGCGCCTCCCGCGGGTTCGCGCACCGCGGCCGGCTCTCCCCTACTCCACCCCGATCAGCAGCGGCGACGCTCCCCGCCCGCCCCGGTACACCACCGTGTCCACCGCCAGGTAGCCCTCCCGCACATACCTCTCCAGGCTCGCCGTCACGGCGTCGCCGTCCGGGACGTCGTCGCCCAGGATCAGGGTCACCAACTCGCCGCCCGCCGACAGCATCCTGGACAGCACCGCCTCCGCCGTGCCCGGCAGGTCCGCGCCGATCACCGCCACGTCGCCGTCGATCAGGCCGAGGACGTCACCGGCCTGGCACACGCCCGCCGACGTCCACGACTGCCGTTCCGCGACGGCCAGTTCGGCATAGCGGGTCGCCCCCGCCGCCGCCGTCATCGCGACCACGTCCTCGTCGAAACGGCGGTCCGGCTCGTGGACGGCAAGCGCCGCGATGCCCTGGACCGCCGCGCGGGTGGGGATGAGGGCGACCCGTACCCCTTCCGTGCGAGCCTGTTCCGCGGCCGCCGCCGCGGTGTGCCGCAGCTCCGCCGAGTTCGGCAGCAGGACGACCTCCCGGGCGTGCGCGCGCCGGATCGCGTCGATCAGCTCGCCGCTGGCCGGCGGCTCCCCCGGCCGAGCGAGCACCGTCGTCGCGCCCGCCTCCGCGCACAGGCCCGCCACACCGTCCCCGGGGACGACCACGACGACCGCCCGCTGCACCTGTTCCCGTGAGACGGCCGCCGCCGTATCGAAGTGCGTGATGCGGATCCGGTACGGCCGCCCCGCCTCGACGCCCGCCTCCACCACCGCGCCCGCGTCGTCGACGTGCACATGGACGTTCCACAGACCGTCGCCGCCCACGACGACAAGCGAGTCGCCGAGTCCGTCGAGCCGGGTGCGCAGCCGGGCCACCGCCGCGTCGTCCGCCTCCAGCAGGTAGATCACCTCGAAGGCCGGGCCTCCTTCCGCACACGGCCGCGCGAGTGCCGACGCCACTGCGGGGCGCACATGGGCGAGTGCCGGCATCGCCGGGGCCTCTCCCGAAAGCGCCTGTACCAGCGCCCCCAGCACCGCGAGCAGCCCGCGGCCGCCCGCGTCGACCACCCCGGCACGGCCGAGCACAGCCAGCTGCCCGGGAGTCGCGTCCAGCGCGGCCCGTGCCCCTTCGTACGCCGCACGCGCCGTATCGCCCAGCGAGCCCGGCGCGGCCTCCGCAGCCGCCTCCGCCGCCGCCCTCGCCACGCTCAGGATCGTGCCCTCGACGGGATGCGCGACCGCCTCTCGAGCCAGCGCGGCGGCCCGGCCCAGCGCACCGGCCAGATGATCGTCCTCACCGCTCCGCTCCGCCATGCCCCGCAGCAGCTGCGCCAGGATCGTCCCGGAGTTCCCGCGTGCGCCGATCAGCGCCCCGTGGGCCATCGCCCGCACCACATCGGCCGCCGCGGGCGCGGACGACCCCATCTCGTGCGCGGCGAAGACCGCCTCGACGGCCTGGGCCGCGGATTCGACGGTCAGATACAGATTCGTGCCGGTGTCACCGTCCGCGACCGGATAGACGTTGATCGCGTCGATCTCCTCGCGCTCCCGTCCCAGTGCCTCCAGCGCCAGTGAGCACCAGGTGCGAACCGCTGCGGCGTCCAGGGCCCGCCCGTCTCCCACTGCCGCCCTCAAGGGAGGCCCTGCGGGCCGCCCCTCCGTCTCTGGCACCTGGTGATCCTCCTCGGTCGGCCGGCGAGGGCCGTGGGCAGCGGGTTGCACCGCAGGGTAGACCCCTGCCCGGGGCACTGGCCCGGTCGGGGGCGGAGCAGGCCGTGGTAGTTTCGTATCTCGGACGCAGTCGTTGTATGCTGCTCCGGTTGCCCGATGAAAGTCGGGCCATTCCCCCGGCAAAGCCACCGATCAGATCACTGATTCCGGCACGCCGGATTTCACTGTAAGTGCATCTGAAGTCTTTGGAGTGACCCGTGGCTGCCAACTGCGACGTCTGCGGCAAGGGGCCGGGCTTCGGCAACAACATTTCGCACTCGCACCGCCGTACGTCCCGTCGCTGGAACCCGAACATCCAGCGCGTGCGTGCAGTGGTCGGTCGGACGCCGAAGCGGCTCAACGTCTGCACCTCGTGCATCAAGGCCGGCAAGGTCTCGCGCTAACCGCGACGGTTCGTCGTAGCGCAGCCCCTGCGGTTGCCTTGAAAGCCGGTCCACCTCGGTGGACCGGCTTTTCGCTGTGCTGGGGGCCGCGGTCGGCCCTTGTGCCGCACAGGGCTCAGCGAAAGCGCCAGCCGTGATCCACCGGGCCGATCCCCGCACCCAGCGCGAACCCCGCCGCGATCGCGCCCGTGACGTACTCCTTCGCCGCCCGTACGGCCTGCGGGACCTCAAGACCCTGCGCAAGACCCGCCGCGACCGCCGAGGCGAGCGTGCAGCCCGTCCCGTGCGTGTGCCGGTTGTCGTGCCGGGGGGCGCGCAGCCAGAGCTCCTCGGAGCCGTCCGTCAGCAGGTCCACGGCGGCGCCCGCGAGATGCCCGCCCTTGATCAGTGCCCAGCGCGGCCCGTACTCCAGCAGCGCGTCCGCCGCCCGCCGCAGATCCGCCTCGGCCTCCACCCGTACGCCCGTCAGCTGCGCCACCTCGTCCAGGTTGGGCGTCGCCACGGTCGCCAGCGGCAGCAGCTTCGTACGCATCGAATCCAGCGCGGACTCCGCCAGCAGCGAGTCCCCGTGCTTGGAGACCCCGACCGGGTCCACGACCACCGGAGCGGCTGTCCCGGCCAGCAGCTCGGCGACCGTCTCGACCAGCGGCGCGGACGCCAGCATGCCGGTCTTCACGGCCTGTACGCCGATGTCGTCGACGACGCTGCGGTACTGGGCCCGTACCGCGTCGACCGGCAGTTCCCACGCGCCCTGCACGCCCAGTGAGTTCTGCGCGGTGACGGCGGTGATCACGCTCATGCCGTGCACCCCGAGCGCCAGCATCGTCTTCAAGTCGGCCTGGATTCCGGCCCCGCCGCCCGAGTCGGACCCGGCGACGGTCAACGCGCGGGGCGGCACGCTCATGTGTCGTCCCCGAAGTGGTCCCAGCCGCCCTTGCTGTGCCAGGGCGCGCCGTCTACGGTCACCTGCGGCAGCGCCGAGGGGTTGAGCACCTCGCCGATCACCTTCCAGCGGGCGGGCAGCTTCACGTCCGGCGGGAACGTCGCGACGATCGCATGGTCCTCGCCCCCGGTCAGCACCCACTGCAGCGGATCGACGCCGACGGCCTGGCCGATGTCGTTCATCTGCGAGGGGATGTCGATGGAGCCCGAGCGCAGGTCGATACGGACCTTGCTGGCCTCCGCGATATGGCCGAGGTCGGCGACGAGTCCGTCGCTGATGTCGCACATGGCGGTGGCGCCGAGGCCGGCCGCCGCGGGGCCCGCGTGGTACGGCGGCTCGGGCCGCCGGTGTGCCTCGACGAAGGCGCGTGGCGAGCGGAAGCCGCGCGAGAGGACCGCGTGCCCGGCCGCCGACCATCCCAACCAACCGGTGTACGCGACGACATCGCCGGACTGGGCACCTGCCCTGGTGACCGGTTCGTGGTTGCGCAGATCGCCGAGTGCGGTGATCGCGAGTGTGATCACGTCTCCGCGTACGACATCGCCGCCGACCACCGCCGCCCCGGCGACCTGGCACTCGTCGCGGATTCCGTCCATCAGCTCGGTGGCCCAGGTGACCGGGAGTTCGGCCGGTACGACCAGGCCGAGCAGCAGCGCGGTCGGTACCGCGCCCATCGCCGCGATGTCGGCCAAGTTCTGTGCGGCGGCCTTGCGGCCGACGTCGTATGCGGTCGACCAGTCGCGGCGGAAGTGCCGTCCCTCGAGCAGGACGTCCGTGCTCGCCACGACCCTGCGGTCGGGTGCGGCCACGACCGCGGCGTCGTCGCCGGGCCCCAGCCGGACCGCGGGGGTGGAGGTGAGCCGGGAGGTGAGCTCCCTGATGAGCCCGAACTCCCCCAACTCGCCCACAGTGCCCTTCACCGAGTCCCACCTCTCCGTCGTTCTGCCGGATGCCCCGGCAGTGCTGCTTGCCCCCGGTCGCGAGCCGTCTGCGCCGTGGGTACCGTCAAGAGACACGTCAACTTCTGCTGTCCGTACGCCACGCTGCGGGCGTCACCCGGCGCGCAGGTCTCCCCTCGGCCCGCGGCGACGCGATACCGTGGCGTCCCTTCCCCCCACATGATCCTCGTGGCCGCCCTGGAGGTTCCGTGGTACAGGCGTACATCCTCATTCAGACCGAGGTGGGCAAGGCGTCGACCGTCGCCGAGACCATCGGAAAGATTCCTGGGGTGATCCAAGCCGAGGACGTGACAGGTCCCTATGACGTGATTGTGCGCGCCCAGGCCGAGACAGTCGACGATCTCGGTCGCATGGTGGTCGCCAAGGTCCAGCAAGTGGACGGCATCACCCGCACCCTGACCTGCCCGGTGGTGCACCTCTAGCCCCCGTCTACGCTTGGCCGGTGACCTCTTCCCGTCGCCGGCCCTTCTGTCTGTCCGCCGCCCTGGTGCTGCTGACCGTCGCAGGCTGCTCCTCCACGGACGCAGCGGAGTCGATCACGGTTCCCAGTCCGCCGCCGGAGCAGACCCCGCTGTGCCGGGCGCTGCACAAGGAGCTTCCGGAGTCCGTCGCCGGACAGGCCCGCAACGACCCTGAACCGGCTTCCGAACTGACCGCCGGCTGGGGCGACGCCGCGATCGTACTGCGCTGTGGCGTCCCCCGGCCGGAGCGGATGAGCGATCCGCAGTCCGAGGCCGTGGAGGCGGACGGCGTGAACTGGATGCTGGAGCAGCACGCCGAAGGGCCCCGCTTCACCACCACGTACCGCAAGACGTATGTCGAGGTCACGATGGAGAAGCGGTACGCACACGACATCACGCCGCTCGCCGAGCTGGCCGACGCCGTCAAGAAGACGGTGCCGGCCAAGCTCAAGGTTCCCTAACGAAGGCCCGTCGGGCGGCGCAGCGCCGCCTGGATCAGCCGGTCGACCAGCTCGGAGTAGCCGACGCCGGTCTCCTGCCACATCCGCGGGTACATCGAGATCGGTGTGAAGCCGGGCATCGTGTTGATCTCGTTGATGACGAACTCGCCGTCCTCGGTGAGGAAGAAGTCCGCCCGGACCAGGCCCTCGCAGGACGCGGCGTCGAAGGCGGCGACCGCGAGCCGGCGCACCTCGGCGGTCTGCTCCTCGGTCAGCGGCGCGGGCACCAGACCGGCGGCCGAGTCGATGTACTTGGCCTCGAAGTCGTAGAACTCATGGGCCGAGACCGGCGGGATCTCGGCCGGGACGCTGGCCCGCGGGCCGTCCTCGAACTCCAGAACCCCGCACTCGATCTCACGGCCGCGCAGCAGCGCCTCGACGAGGATCTTGGGGTCGTGGCGCTGTGCCTCCTCGATCGCCTCGTCGAGGCCGGACAGACCGTCGACCTTGGTGATGCCGATCGAGGAGCCCGCGCGCGCGGGCTTGATGAAGAGCGGCCAGCCGTGCTCGCCCGCGAAGTCGACGATCTTCCTGCGGGCGGCGGCCGGGTCGAGCTGCCACTCGCGGGGGCGGATCACCTCGTACGGGCCGACGGGCAGGCCGAAGGAGGTGAAGACACGCTTCATGTACTCCTTGTCCTGGCCGACGGCCGAGGCCAGGACGCCGGAGCCGACGTAGGGCACCCCGGAGAGCTCCAGGAGCCCCTGGAGGGTGCCGTCCTCGCCGTACGGGCCGTGCAGCATCGGAAAGACGACGTCGACCTCGCCGAGCGCCTTGGGGACGGCGCCGGGTTCGCTGTAGACGACTTCGCGGTTGGCCGGGTCGACGGGAAGGACCACGCCGCCCTCGCTGGACTCGGCGAGCTGCTCGACATTGGGCGTCTTGCGGTCGGTGATGGCCATCCGGTCCGGCTCGTCGGCCGTGAGCGCCCAGCGGCCGTCCTGCGTGATGCCGATCGGCAGTACGTCGTACTTCGTACGGTCGATGGCACGCAGCACGGCGCCGGCGGTGACCACGGAGATCCCGTGTTCGGAGCTGCGGCCCCCGAAGACGACGGCTACGCGTGGTTTGCGGAGCGGCTGCTCAGGGTTCTGGGGCAGGTTCTCGGTGCTCATATCGCGATGAGACTACCCGCTGGCCGGAATCACGTCAGCGGCGCTCGGCCTTGGCGCTGCGGCTCATCAGTTCCTTGAGGGCGACCACCGGCGGCTTGCCCTCGTGGACGATGCCGACGACCATCTCCGTGATCGGCATGTCGACACCGTGCCTGCGCGCCAGATCGAGCACCGATTCACAGGACTTGACGCCCTCGGCGGTCTGCTTGGTGACCGCGATCGTCTCCTGCAGGGTCATGCCCTTGCCCAGGTTGGTGCCGAAGGTGTGGTTGCGGGACAGCGGCGACGAGCAGGTGGCCACCAGATCGCCGAGACCGGCGAGCCCGGAGAAGGTCAGCGGGTCCGCGCCCATCGCGAGGCCCAGCCGGGTGGTCTCGGCCAGGCCGCGGGTGATCAGTGAGCCCTTGGCGTTGTCGCCGAGACCCATGCCGTCGGCGATGCCGACGGCGAGGCCGATGACGTTCTTGACGGCGCCGCCGAGTTCGCAGCCGACCACGTCGGTGTTGGTGTACGGGCGGAAGTACGGGGTGTGGCAGGCGGACTGGAGCCGCTGGGCGACCGATTCGTCACGGCAGGCGACCACGGCGGCGGCCGGCCGGCGCTGGGCGATCTCCTTGGCGAGGTTGGGGCCCGTGACCACGGCGACGCGCTCGGCGGGGGCCTTGGCGACCTCCTCGATGACCTCGCTCATCCGCTTGGCGGTGCCGAGTTCGATGCCCTTCATCAGGGAAACGAGGACGGTGTGGGACGCCAGCAGCGGCCCCCAGGAGGCGAGGTTGCCGCGCAGGGTCTGGGAGGGGACGGCGAGGACGGTGAAGTCGGCGCCGGCCGCGGCCTCGGCGGGGTCGGTGGTGGCCCGTACCGCCTCGGGAAGCTCAATTCCCGGCAGATAGTCGGGATTGGTGCGGGTGGCGTTGATGGCATCGACTGGTTCGGCGCGACGGCCCCAGAGGGTCACCTCGCAGCCCGCGTCGGCGAGGACCATGGCGAATGCCGTGCCCCAGGAACCGGTTCCGAAAACTGCTGCCTTGGTGGCGGCGCGGGTCACTTGGTGCCCTCCTCGGCGGCCTTGCGGCGCTGCTGCACGAGAACTTCGCGCAGATCGAACGGCTTCTCGGGGGCCCTCTCGCCGCGCAGCTCCTCCAGCTGGCCGGTGATCGCGGCCATGATCGCCTCGGTCGCCTCCTTCAGCACCTCGGGCGTGGGGTCCTTGCCGTAGAAGCGGCCGAGGTCGACCGGCGGACCCGCCTGCACCTTGAGCGTCTTGCGCGGGAAGAGGCGGACCTTCTTCTCCTTGGCGTACGGCGGCATCGCCAAGTTGGCGCCCCACTGGGCGACCGGAATGACGGGCGCCTTGGTCAGCAGGGCCGCACGCGCGACTCCGGTCTTCGCGGTCATGGGCCACATGCCCGGATCGCGGGTGAGCGTGCCCTCGGGATAGAAGGCGACGCATTCGCCGCGGTTGACGGCGTCGACGGCGGCGCGGAAGGCGCCGACGGCATTGGAGGACTCGCGGTAGACGGGAATCTGGCGCGTACCTCGCAGCAGGACCCCCACCACGGGCGCCTTGAAGAGCGCGGCCTTGGCCAGGAATCGGGGCACACGTCCGCTGTTGTACTGGAAGTGGCCGTAGGAGAACATGTCGAGGTACGAGTTGTGGTTGATAGCGGTGATGAATCCGCCGTCCGCCGGAATGTGTTCCATTCCCCGCCAGTCCCGCTTGAACAGAACCAACAACGGCGGTTTGGCGATGACCGCTGCCAAGCGGTACCAGAAGCCGATTCTACGGCGGGACACGCGGACACCTTCCTCTATTGCCGGGCTGCCGCCCGGCTGCTGGGGGTCAAGTGTCGCCCCAGGCCCCTGGTCTGTCGAGAACACCGTACGCCCGGCTCCCGGCCGAGACCGCCGGATCTGCCCGGGCCCGGGCCACAATGAGGCACCGATGCGGATGGACGGAGAGCTCGCCACGAACACCGACGCGATGGACCACTGGTCCCTGGTCGTGCCGCTGAAGCCCCTCGTACTGGCCAAGAGCAGGCTCGCCAGGGCCGCGGACGACACGCTGCGGCCGCATCTCGCGCTCGCCTTCGCCCAGGACACGGTGGTCGCGGCGCTAACCTGCACGGCGGTACGGGATGTGGCAGTAGTCACGGACGACCCCGCGGCCGCGGCCGAGCTCGCGGCGCTGGGGGCGCGGATCGTGCCGGACTCCCCGGCCGCGGGACTCAACGCCGCGCTGTCGCACGGGGCTGAGGCGGTGCGGGAGCTGCGGCCGGGCGCGGCGGTCGCGGCGCTCAACGCCGATCTGCCCGCATTGCGTCCCCCGGAATTGACGCGGGTGCTTGCGCGCGCTTCGGTATTTCCCCGGGCATTTCTGACGGATGCGGCAGGAATCGGCACGACATTGCTCTCGGCGGCACCCGGGGTGGAATTGCGCCCCGCTTTCGGCGGCCGCTCCCGACGCCGGCATTTGGCTTCGGGGGCCGCGGAAATCCTGCTCTGCGGAGTGGATTCGGTGCGCCAGGACGTGGACACCGGGGACGATCTGGCGGCCGCGCTCGCCCTGGGCGTGGGCCCGCGGACCGCGGAGCGCTGGGCGGCCGGCGTCCATACGCCGGAGAGCCAGGCCGACGCCCGCACTCTGGAGACGCCTTAAGGTGGCAGGCATGCAGGCGACCTCGTACACCTACGACTCAGAGACCCGCAGCGGGAGCGTGCTGCTCGACGACGGCACCCCGGTGGCGTTCGACGCCGCGGCCTTCGACGCCGGCGGCCTGCGGCTGCTCCGGCCGGGCCAGCGGGTCCGCATCGAGACCGAGGGCGAGGGCGACGCCCGCCGTATCACTCTGGTGACGCTTCAGACCCTCTGAAACGCGCCGCGGGCCGGGCTCCCCAGGGGGAGCCCGGCCCGGCGCGTGAGTGGCTTTGTGCCCGTTTGCCGCTTACTTCCTCCTGGCGGCGGCCTTCTTCGCGGCGGTCTTGCGCGCCGTGGCCTTCTTGGCGGGCGCCTTCTTGGCGGTGGCCTTCTTGGCCGGCGCGGTCTTCTTGGCTGCCGCCTTCTTGGCGGTGGCCTTCTTGGCCGGAGTGGCCTTCTTCGCCGTCGTCTTCTTGGCGGCGGCCTTCTTGGCCACCGTCTTCTTCGCCGCGGCCTTCTTCGCCACCGTCTTCTTCGCCGCGGCCTTCTTGGCCACCGCCTTCTTGGCGGTGGTCTTCTTCGCCGCGGCCTTCTTGACGGTGGTGCGGGAAACGCCGCCCGAGAGGCTGCCCTTCGGAGCCTTCTTGACGGCGACCTCACCACCGCGGGGGAGCTTCTTCGAGCCGCTCACCAGGTCCTTGAAGCCCTGACCCGCGCGGAACCGCGGAACCGAGGTCTTCTTGACCCGCACGCGCTCACCCGTCTGCGGGTTGCGTGCGTAACGAGCAGGACGGTCCACCTTCTCGAACGAGCCGAAGCCGGTGACCGAAACCCGGTCTCCGCCGACAACTGCGCGGACGATCGCGTCAAGTACCGCGTCGACCGCGTCCGCGGCCTGCTGACGGCCGCCGACCTTGTCGGCAATCGCTTCTACGAGCTGCGCCTTGTTCACGTCTTCCCCTTCGGAGACATTGGCCGGAACGAATGCGTCCAGGCTTTTTCGCACGTTAGGCAGATATATACCGCAAATCAAACACGAAACGGGCTAATCACCCTAGTGCCGCAACGAAGTCGACCAAAGCCGACGTTCGCGGAAGTCCGGGTGGTCAGTCGCCTTCAGGGAATCGGCCCTCGTCGAGGTCCTTCATCAAGCGGTCCAGACGCCTTGCCGCATCCGGGAGATCGTGCTTCGCCGCTGCCGTGACGACCAGCAGCTTCCGGGACAGCGCCATCCTTACGCCCTCCGGGACTTGCAGTGCGCGCACCCTTGCGTGCGCTTCCTTCAGCCGGGCCGCGACTGCCTCGTAGAGCTCGAGTTGGTTGTCGCGTTCCATGCACCGATTGTGCCATCTGGGGCGAGTTGTCGCCCGGCAGGGTCTCAACAAGCGACTGCGCCCCCCACCGCAGGGTGGGGGGCGCAGTAAGGGAAAAGCGCTGCTCAGACCTCAATTGTGCGGGGCTTGAAGCCCGGTCGGGTGGCCTCGTAAGCCGCGATGTCCGCTTCGTTCTGAAGGGTGAGGCTGATGTCGTCCAGACCGTTCAGCAGCCGCCAGCGGGCGTTCTCGTCAAGCTCGAAATCGGCCGTGATTCCCTCGGCCAGAACTTGACGCTTCTCCAAGTCCACGGTGATTTCGGCGCTCGGGTCGGCCTCGGCCAGCTCCCAGAGCGCGTCGACGACCTTCTGCTCCAGAACCACTGTCAGCAGGCCGTTCTTGAGCGAGTTGCCCCGGAAGATGTCCGCGAACCGGGACGAGATGACGGCCTTGAAGCCGTAGTTCTGCAGGGCCCACACCGCGTGCTCGCGGGAGGAGCCGGTGCCGAAGTCGGGGCCGGCGACCAGGACGGTGGCCCCCTGCCGCTCCGGCTGGTTGAGAACGAAGGAGGCGTCCTTGCGCCAGGCCTCGAAGAGCCCGTCCTCGAAGCCGTCGCGGGTGACCTTCTTCAGCCAGTGGGCCGGGATGATCTGGTCGGTGTCGACGTTGCTGCGGCGCAGCGGGACGGCCCGGCCGGTGTGCGTGGTGAAAGCTTCCATGGTTCTCAGGCCTCCACGGGGGTGCGGGCGTCGGACAGGTCGGCGGGCGAGGCCAGATGGCCCAGCACCGCGGTCGCGGCGGCCACCTGCGGCGAGACCAGATGGGTGCGGCCGCCCTTGCCCTGCCTGCCCTCGAAGTTGCGGTTGGAGGTGGACGCGGAGCGCTCGCCGGGCGCCAGTTGGTCGGGGTTCATGCCCAGGCACATCGAGCAGCCCGCATGCCGCCATTCGGCGCCGGCGTCGGTGAAGACCGTGTTCAGGCCCTCCTCGACGGCCTGCAGCGCGACCCGTACGGAGCCGGGGACCACCAGCATCCGTACGCCGTCGGCGACTTTGCGGCCCTCCAGGATGCCCGCGGCCGAGCGCAGGTCCTCGATACGGCCGTTGGTGCAGGAGCCTACGAAGACGGTGTCGACCTTGATGTCGCGCAGCCGCTGTCCGGCGGTCAACCCCATGTATTCCAGGGCCTTTTCGGCGGCGTGGCGCTCCGAAGCGTCCTCGTACGAAGCCGGGTCGGGGACGTTGGCCGACAGGGGCGCACCCTGGCCGGGGTTGGTGCCCCAGGTGACGAACGGCGACAGTTCGGCGGCGTCGATGAACACCTCGGCGTCGAAGACCGCGTCGTCGTCGGTACGCAGGGTCTGCCAGTACGCGACGGCGGCGTCCCAGTCCGCGCCCT
The DNA here is from genome assembly GCF_050936555.1 of Streptomyces sp. CA-135486. Taxonomy (NCBI): domain Bacteria; kingdom Bacillati; phylum Actinomycetota; class Actinomycetes; order Kitasatosporales; family Streptomycetaceae; genus Streptomyces; species Streptomyces sp. CA-135486. Next base: position 1,814,489 of record NZ_JBNJMM010000002.1, on the reverse strand, counting down.
CGGGGGCGTGGTCGCGACCCCGCAGATAGTCGAAGGTGGTCTGGTCGGGGGCGATCATGCCCGCCCGGGCGCCGGCCTCGATCGACATGTTGCAGATGGTCATCCGGGCCTCCATCGAGAGCTTCTCGATGGCCGAGCCGCGGTACTCCAGGATGTAGCCCTGGCCGCCGCCGGTGCCGATCCGGGCGATGATGGCCAGGATCAGGTCCTTGGCGGTGACGCCGTCGGGCAGCTCGCCCTCGATCGTGATGGCCATGGTCTTGGGCCGGGCCAGCGGCAGCGTCTGGGTCGCCAGCACATGCTCCACCTGGGAGGTGCCGATGCCGAACGCGAGCGCGCCGAAAGCGCCGTGGGTGGAGGTGTGCGAGTCGCCGCAGACCACGGTGGTGCCGGGCTGGGTCAGACCCAGCTGGGGGCCCACGACGTGGACGACGCCCTGCTCGACATCGCCCAGCGGGTGCAGCCGTACGCCGAAGTCGGCACAGTTCTTGCGCAGGGTTTCCAACTGGGCACGGGAAACCGGGTCCGCAATCGGCTTGTCGATGTCGAGGGTCGGGGTGTTGTGATCCTCGGTCGCGATGGTGAGGTCGAGCCTGCGCACCTGGCGGCCATTCTGGCGCAGCCCGTCGAAGGCCTGGGGGCTGGTCACCTCGTGCAGCAGGTGCAGATCGATGAAGAGGAGGTCGGGCTCGCCCTCTGCGCGCCGGACGACATGGTCGTCCCAGACCTTCTCCGCGAGTGTCCTACCCATCGCTTTCCCTCCGGCCGGCTGTGCCGCCGACACAACTAGAGATCTTGTGCGGAACCCGTTGGTCCGCGGGCCGCCACTACAGCGTCGCAAGTTCCCGGGAAATTTGAACTTGCGTTTCACAGTGTGAGACGTGAATATCGTTGCATGGACAACTCTAGCGGCGTCGGCGTTCTCGACAAGGCAGCTCTGGTACTGAGCGCTCTGGAGTCCGGTCCGGCCACCCTCGCCGGGCTGGTCGCGGCGACAGGGCTCGCACGACCCACGGCACATCGCCTTGCCGTGGCACTGGAACACCACCGGATGGTGGCGAGGGACATGCAGGGCCGGTTCATCCTGGGCCCGCGGCTGGCCGAGCTCGCCGCGGCGGCGGGCGAGGACCGGCTGCTGGCCACGGCCGGGCCGGTGCTCACCCACCTGCGCGACGTGACGGGCGAGAGCGCACAGCTCTACCGCCGCCAGGGAGACATGCGCATCTGCGTGGCCGCGGCGGAACGGCTGTCCGGACTGCGGGACACCGTGCCGGTCGGCTCCACGCTCACCATGAAGGCCGGCTCATCGGCCCAGATCCTGATGGCCTGGGAGGAGCCGGAGCGGCTGCATCGCGGCCTGCAGGGGGCGCGCTTCACGGCGACCGCCCTGTCCGGCGTACGGCGCCGGGGCTGGGCCCAGTCGATCGGCGAGCGCGAGCCGGGCGTCGCGTCCGTCTCCGCGCCGGTGCGCGGCCCCTCCAACCGCGTGGTGGCGGCGGTCTCGGTCTCCGGCCCGATCGAGCGGCTGACCCGCCACCCGGGCCGTATGCACGCCCAGGCGGTCATCGACGCCGCGGCCCGCCTGAGCGAGGCGCTGCGCCGCTCCGGCTGATTCCTCGTCCGCGTGGGCCGGCCGACACCTGCGGCGGGCCTGTTTCCCCGCCCCGCCTCTTCCCGACCCGGGGCTTCGCCCCAGGTGGTCCTCCCCCTGCGCCCTGGCGGGCTGGCGGGACCCCCACGCCTCAAACGTCGGCGGGCTTGATGTGCCCGTCCGGGGTCTGGGGCGAAGCACCGGTTACGGGAAGGGGCGGGCAAAGGCAACAGGCCGGCAGCCAGGTCAGCGCCTCGTCCGCCGGACCCGCCGCACCGACTCCCCCGCGGCAAGTCCCTCCTCGGCGAAGGGCACGGCCATCGCCAGGAATTCCTCTTCGTCTCCCTACAGACAGGCGTGGTGCGCAAATCCCTGGCCGACCCGGTCAGTTGACAGGGTGCTCCCCCAGCAGCAGACCGGGGGTCTCGTCCCAGCCGACGAGCGCGATCACATTGCGCAGATGCGGCGCGAGACCGGTCAACTCCACGTGGTGGCCCGGGTTTCGGGTACCGGCGAAGCCGATCAGCATCCGCAGTCCGCCGAGATCGAGGAACTCCAGCCCGGAGAGCTCCAGTTGGAGATCACCGTCGACCGACCCGACCACTTCGAGCGCGCTGCGCAGATGGCGGTGCGTGTGGACGTCCACCACGCCCTCGATCCTCAGCCCCGGCGGTCGGCGGAAGCGGGTGATGCGTAACTCCGCGGTCCGTACGAGAGATTCCGCGCCGACAGCATCCATGCGCGGAGTATCCGCCGCTGCGGGCACCGGAGGAAGACGGGAGGAAGCGCGCACACGCGAAGAGGCCCTCCGCGATATCGCGGAGGGCCTCTTCAATGCGTACCCCCGACCGGATTCGAACCGGCGCTACCGCCTTGAGAGGGCGGCGTGCTAGGCCGCTACACAACGGGGGCCTGCTCGCTGCTGCAGTTCAGCTGCTCAACTGCGCTGGGCTACCAGGACTCGAACCTAGACTAAATGAACCAGAATCACTCGTGCTGCCAATTACACCATAGCCCATGGTGGTTTAGACCAGTACCCCCGACCGGATTCGAACCGGCGCTACCGCCTTGAGAGGGCGGCGTGCTAGGCCGCTACACAACGGGGGCCCTAGCGATCCTGCATCGATGTCATCGGGTGCGACCCTGATGATCTCGCGGGAAGGATCTGTACCCCCGACCGGATTCGAACCGGCGCTACTGCCTTGAGAGGGCAGCGTGCTAGGCCGCTACACAACGGGGGCTTTGCAGAAGATCAATTCTGCGAGCTGGGCTACCAGGACTCGAACCTAGACTAACTGAACCAGAATCAGTCGTGCTGCCAATTACACCATAGCCCACCAAAACTCAACCCCCGGGAGGGGGTTTGTTTGGCTTGCGCTCCCCGGCCGGACCTCTCGGCCCTCTCGGGCGGCGCAGGAAGAACATTACCCGAAGGTGTCCGGCGCTCCAAAACGGGTATCGCCGCGCAACAGGCCAGGGAGCTGGTCGAGACCGGTGATCCGAATGAGCTCGGGACGCCCGCCGAGACCGGTGCGGTCCAGCCAGATTCCGGCCAGACCCGCGTCCACGGCTCCGCGGGCGTCGATGTCCGGCTGATCACCCACGTACACCACCTCCCCGGGCGGCAGTCCGAGTGCCTTGCAAGCGGCGTGGAAGGCCGCGGCCTCGGGCTTGGAAACACCCAGCTCGGCGGCGCACACGACGGCCTCGAACCGGTCGCGCACGCCGAGGATGCGCAGCTTCCGCTCCTGGTTGTGGAGGGAGGAGTTGGAGAGGACCGCATGGCGGTAGTCGGCGGCGAGCAGGTCCAGGGCGGGGACGGCGTCGGGGAAGAGCGACCAGGCGGCCTCGTAGTGGACGATGTACCGGTCGAACCAGGCGTCGGCGTCGGCGTCGCTCAGCTGACGCCCGACGAAGGACCGCACGCGGTCGCGGCGCTGCCCCTCCCAGTCGGTCTCGCCGGCGGAGAAGCGCGCCCAGTGCTGATCGGTGATCTTGCGCCAATGGCCGAGGGCCTGGTCGACGGAGGCGTATCCGTCGACCAGGCCCTCGGACGCGAGGTGCTGCTGCATACCGGCACGGTCGGCGCGGGCGTAGTCGAAGATCGTGTCGTCGACGTCCCACAGGACCGCGCGGATGCCCATGATCCGACGGTACCCCGGGCGCCACCCCCCGGCCGGGGGTTCGGGAGTTGTCTCCGACCGCACCCCGAGAACCGTCCCGGTGGCCGGCCGTACGGCTACGCCGCCAGCTTCGCCAGTGCCGCGTCGATACGCGACAGCGTCTTCTCCTTGCCCAGGATCTCCAGCGACTCGAAGAGCGGCAGCCCCACCGTGCGGCCCGTGACCGCCACGCGGACCGGAGCCTGCGCCTTGCCCAGCTTCAGGCCGTGCTCCTCGCCCGCCGCCAGGACCGCGTTCTTCAAGGACTCCGCGCTGGACCAGTCCGCCGACTCCAGCTTCTCGCGGGCCGTTCGCAGCAGCGCGTCCGAGCCCTCCTTCATCGCCTTCGCCCAGGACGCCTCGTCCTCGACCGGGGCGTCCAGGAAGAGGAAGTCGACGTTGGCGGTGATGTCCGAGAGGACGGTCAGCCGGGTCTGGGCGTACGGGGCGATCGCCTGCCAGGCGGCCTCGTCGAACTGCTCCGGGGCCCAGTTGGCGTGCGGGGCCTGCAGCCAGGGTCGGCACGCCTCGGTGAAGGCCTTCACATCCAGCCGGCGGATGTGGTCGGCGTTGATCGCCTCGGCCTTCTTGAGGTCGAAGCGGGCCGGGTTGGCGTTGACGTCCGCGATGTCGAACTTCTCCACCAGCTCGGCGACCGAGAAGATGTCCTGGTCGGCGGAGAAGGACCAGCCGAGCAGCGACAGGTAGTTCAGCAGGCCCTCGGGGAGGAAGCCGCGCTCGCGGTACAGGTTCAGGGATGCCTGCGGGTCGCGCTTGGAAAGCTTCTTGTTGCCCTCGCCCATGACGTACGGCAGATGGCCGAACTCCGGGATCTCCTTGGCGACGCCCAGCTCGATCAGCGCCTTGTAGAGCGCGATCTGGCGCGGTGTGGAGGACAGCAGGTCCTCTCCGCGCAGCACGTGCGTGATCTCCATCAGCGCGTCGTCGACCGGGTTGACCAGTGTGTACAGCGGTGCGCCGTTGGCGCGCACGATGCCGTAGTCCGGGACGTTGTCCGGGGTGAAGGTCAGCTCGCCGCGGACCAGGTCGTTGAAGGTGATCGGCTCGTCGGGCATCTTGAAGCGCACGATGGCCGGGCGGCCCTCCTCCTTGTAGCGCGTGATGCGCTCGGCGGAGAGGTTGCGGCACGTACCGTCGTAGCCCGAGGGCTTGCCGGCCAGGCGGGCGGCGTCGCGGCGGGCCTCGAGCTCGACGGCGGTGCAGAAGCACTCGTACGCGTAACCGCCGGCCATCAGCTTCTCGGCGACGTCCTTGTAGATGTCCATCCGCTGGGACTGGCGGTAGGGGGCGTGCGGGCCGCCGGCCTCGGGGCCCTCGTCCCAGTCCAGGCCGAGCCAGCGCATCGAGTCGAGCAGCTGGTTGTACGACTCCTCGGAGTCGCGCGCCGCGTCGGTGTCCTCGATGCGGAAGACCATGGTGCCGCCGTTGTGCCGGGCGAAGGCCCAGTTGAACAGGGCGGTGCGGACCAGACCCACATGCGGGTTGCCGGTCGGCGAGGGACAGAAACGTACGCGGACGGATCCGTTAGTCACGCTTGATCACCTTGTTGGTGAGAGTGCCGATGCCTTGAATGGTGACGGCGACCTCGTCGCCGACGTTGAGGGGGCCGACCCCGGCCGGGGTGCCGGTCAGGACGACGTCGCCCGGGAGCAGCGTCATGGCCTCGGAGATGTTGACGATCAGGTCCTCGATGGAGTGGATCATCTGACTCGTGCGGCCGAGCTGGCGTTGTTCACCGTTGACCGTGCACTGGATGGTCAGGTCGCTCGGGTCGAGGTCGGTCTCCACCCAGGGGCCGAGCGGGCAGGAGCTGTCGAAGCCCTTGGCCCTGGCCCACTGCTTCTCGCGCCGTTGGACATCCCGCGCGGTGACGTCGTTTGCGCAGGTGTAGCCGAGGATGACGTCCTTGACCCGCTCGCGCGGGACCTCGCGGCACATCCGGACGATGACCACGGCCAGTTCGGCCTCGTGGTGCAGCTCCTTCGAGAAGGAGGGGTACGCGATGGGGTCGCCGGGGCCGATCACCGAGGTGGACGGCTTGAAGAAGGCGAACGGCGCATCGGGGACCTCGTGGCCGAGTTCCGCCGCGTGTTCCGCGTAGTTGCGGCCGAAGGCCACGACTTTGTTGGGAAGCACGGGCGGCAGCAGCCGGACCTTGCTCAGCGGTACCTTCGTACCGGAGAGCTCGAAGTCCGCGAACGGGATGCCCTTGATGATGTCGAGGACGAGCTCGTCGGGGCTGTTGCCCTCGACCGCGCCGAAGGCGACATTGCCGTCGATGGAGAACCTGGCGATGCGCACGGGATGCGGGTGCCCCTCTGCTACTGATTGCGCTGGCTGGAGTCTGACGCTCCAGGCTAACGCGGTGGGCGCACCCGCCTCGCGCATTACTACGCGGGGGCATCCACGAGGGTGGGGGCGTCCACGAGGATCGTGCGGCGGGGGTTGGCCGTGTGGGTGGGAAGATCGACCGTGTGCTCCTGCTGCTCCGGCGTCTGCAGCTCGTCGGCGTCCGTGAGGTGCGCGAGCGTGGTGCGCCGGGGGTTGGCTATGTTGCGGAACATCATCGTCTTCATCTGTGGCTTCAGACCTTGTCGGACTACGGGCGCTGCGGCGAGCGCGGTTGACGTATTTCCCATCACTGTAAAGCGACAGGCTAAACATCAAATTCCCCGGAGAAGCCTGAGAGAGACACCGATCTACGTGTGAGTTTCCTCACGCGTTGATGGTCAATCCGGTCATTTCCGACAGCCAACCATCTCTACCGAAACGGACATTGCACGACGGAAGGCAATATTCCGCTCCTGATCATGGCGACTGGGACACCCCTCGCACCCAAGTAACTCGTAAGGAAAAGTCCGTTTCCTCCGCGAACCGTTTCTACGTCTTGTGACGCCACGCTCACACCGTGTCATCCAGGTCACAGCCCGGTACACGGCTCTTGTTGGAGATCCTGCACTGTGCTGGAATTCCACGCACCGCCGCGGTTTCAGTCCGGCGCGCAATGGGCGCAACGCAGCGCCGGGTGGCGGCGGGGAAGGGGGAGCAGCGCCGGTCACTCACGACCACCACTGGGGCGCGTTCTTCGCCCCACGACGCCGACACCGTCCCGCTGTGCAAGCGGAGGGACGCCTGGTCCAGAGGTTGCGACGCTAGTGCAGGGACGTTTCAAGAGGGATGGCAGCGCTGCGGCGGAACAGGAGCCGCGCGGCGGGACCGACCGCGGCTCCTCGCCCCAGCACACCCACAACCAGGGGCCGACAGCGCCCGGCGACAGCGGCGAGCGTGCCGCGCGCCCCGGCGCGGCGGCTCCCAGTGGCGACGGGCCCGGCGCCCCGCCGAAGCCGAAGGGGTCCCAGGACGCCGGGTCGCGAATAGCGCTGCGCAACTGGCGCATCAGCACCCGTCTGGTCTCCCTGCTGACCCTGCCGGTCGTCGCGGCGACCACACTGGGCGGACTCCGCATCAACGAGTCCATGAACGACATGCGGCAGCTGGATCACATGCAGCTGCTCACCAAGATGACCAAGCAGGCGACCGAGCTGGCGCAGGCCCTCCAGGCGGAGCGCGACCTGTCGGCCGGTCCGCTGGCCAACGACCCCAATGACAAGACGGACTTCAAGGTCAGCGGTCCCCGGGCGGCGACCGACCGGGCCAGGAAGGCCTTCCTCGAGGCCACCCGGGACATCCCCAACTCGGACAACGACGACGCGCTGGAGTCCATCCGCGCCAACGCGAACCAGATCGCCGTCCAGGTCAACAGGCTCAGCACCATCCGCAAGGACGCATACGCCCAGGACGTCAACTCTCTGACGGTGGAGGGCTATCACCGGCTGATCGAGTCCCTGCTGAGCCTCTCGCAGGACATGGCGCAGGCGACCAGCAACCCGGAAATGATCAAGCGTACGCGTGCGCTGGCCGCGTTCTCCTCCGCGAAGGAGTACGCCTCCATGCAGCGCGCGATCATCGCCGCCGCGCTGCCCGGCGGCGCCCAGGCGACGGCCCCCGGCCTGAGCGAGAACGACCGGCTCTACGGCAAGGCCGCCCGCGACAACGGCGAGACCGAGCTCACGGCCTTCAAGTCGATCTACGAGTCCACGGGCGGCTCGGCCGACGAGCTGACCGCCCCGCTCGACAGCGGCAACCCGACCATCACGGCGGCCGAGGAATACGCCAAGCGCTCGCTGGACAACAAGAACGGTCTTGCCTCCCAGCCCGAGCGTTCGCACCTGGACTGGACCGACGACTACTCGGTCCGCATCAACGCCATGAAGACCATCGAGGCCACGCTGCTCGGCCAGATGGAGGGTAAGGCCCGTGAACTGCGCGACCAGTCGCAGCGTGACGCGATCATCAACGGTGCGCTGATCCTCGTCGTCCTCGGCGTCTCGCTCGTCGGCGCCTTCGTCGTGGCCCGCTCCATGATCCGCTCGCTGCGTCGGCTGCAGGACACCGCGACCAAGGTCGCCCAGGACCGCCTGCCCGAGCTGGTCAAGCAGCTCTCCGAGTCCGACCCGCAGGACGTGGACACCTCCGTCGAGTCAGTCGGTGTGCACTCCAAGGACGAGATCGGCCAGGTGGCCGCGGCCTTCGACGACGTGCACCGCGAGGCGGTCCGCCTCGCCGCCGAGCAGGCGCTGCTGCGAGGCAACGTCAACGCGATGTTCACCAACCTCTCGCGCCGCAGCCAGGGCCTCATCCAGCGTCAGCTCTCGCTCATCTCCGAGCTGGAGTCCCGCGAGGCCGACCCGGACCAGCTGTCCTCCCTCTTCAAGCTGGACCACCTCGCGACCCGTATGCGCCGGAACGGCGAGAACCTTCTCGTCCTCGCGGGCGAGGAGCCGGGCCGCCGGTGGACCCGCCCGGTCCCGCTGGTCGACGTGCTCCGTGCCGCCGCCTCCGAGGTGGAGCAGTACGAGCGCATCGAACTGGCCGCGGTCCCCACGACCGAGGTCGCCGGCCGGGTCGTCAACGACCTTGTGCACCTCCTCGCAGAGCTGCTGGAGAACGCGACGTCGTTCTCCTCCCCGCAGACCAAGGTCCGCGTCACCGGTCACGCGCTGCCCGACGGCCGCGTCCTGGTCGAGATCCACGACACCGGCATCGGCCTCTCCCCCGAGGACCTCGCCGCGATCAACGAGCGGCTGGCGTCGCCGCCCACCGTGGACGTCTCGGTCTCGCGCCGCATGGGTCTGTTCGTGGTCGGCCGCCTGTCCCTGCGACACGGCATCCGCATCCAGCTGCGCCCCTCCGACTCCGGCGGTACGACCGCGCTGGTCATGCTCCCCGTCGACGTCGCCCACGGCGGCAAGAAGCCGTCGGCCGGCATGCCCGGTGCGGGCGGCCAGGGCGCCGTGCCCCCGGGGCAGGGCGGTCCCGCAGGTCTCGGCGGCGGACGTCCGAACAGCGGCCCCGGCGGAGCCGGCGGCGGCAGCCGTCCCGGTCTCGGCGGTGCTCCCGCGGGCGGGCGGCTCGGCGCGGGTGCGCCGCGCGGCCAGGTCGGCGCGGGCTCGGCCCCGCGTGCCGCGCTTCCGGGCCGCGACGGGGCTCCGCGCCACGCCGGCCAGGGTCAGGGCGGCGGTCTCGCCGGTGCCTTCGGCTCGGGTGGCGGCCGTGGCGCGCAGAACGCTCCTGCCCGCAACGACGCACAGCAGAGCGCCCCGGGTGACCGCGGCCGCCAGCTGCCGCCCTCCGGTGGCCCGCGTGCCGAGCTGCCCGGTGGCAACCCGCGCCGCGAGGAGCCACAGCGCCCCCAGCGTCCGCAGACCACCAGCTGGGGCAATGAGCAGCCGGCCGCCCCGCAGCGTCCGGCCACGGACGCTCCGCGCGGCCACGAGGACAGCGACACCACGCGCGGTCCCGGTTCGACGGCGGAGTTCGCACGGCCGGACTACAACGCGCCGCAGCCCCGCGCGGGCTCCGGTTCGCGTCCGGGTGCCGGCGGCCAGTTCGTACGCCCCGATGTGTACGGCTCCCCGGAGTCCTCGTCGGGCAGCCAGTTCGCCCGCCCGGCAGCGCCCTCCCAGGACCCGGCGTCCACGACGCAGTTCGCACGGCCGGACTTCAACACCCCGCAGCCGCCGGCCCCGCGCCGTCCCGCGAACGCGCTGCCGCCGCAGCCGCAGCCGGAGGCACTGCCGCCGGCCGGACCCGGCGACGGCCGTACACCGCTGTATGACACGCTGGAGACGAACTGGTTCCACGGTGGGCAGAACGGCCAGCCGGCTCAGCAGCCGCCGGCCCAGCCGCCCGCAGTCCCGCAGCAGTCGTCGGACCGTCCGGTTCCGCCGATGCCGCAGCGCTCCCCCGCGCAGACCCCGGCGACCCCGGGCAATGCGTCCAACGCGAACGGTGCCGCTTGGCGCACTTCGCCCAATGACGAGTTGGTACGTCAGGCCGAGCGGGTCAGGAAGCCCGCGGCCGGCGGCGTCACCACCTCCGGTCTGCCCCGCCGGGTCCCGCGCGCCAACCTTGTGCCGGGCACTGCGCAGGAGCAGAACCACCAGTCAGGTCCGCAGGTCTCGCGTGCGCCGGATGACGTGCGCGGCCGGCTGACCAATCTCCGTCGGGGCATTCAGCAGGGCCGTCAGCAAAACGGTTCGACGACGGGCAGCTTCAACCTCGGCCCCACTCACCAGCAGGAGCGTTAGTTGAGCCCGATGAGCCAGGCGGCGCAGAATCTGAACTGGTTGATCACCAACTTTGTGGACAACACCCCTGGGGTGTCCCACACAGTGGTGGTCTCCGCCGACGGTCTTCTGCTGGCAATGTCCGAAGGATTCCCCCGCGACCGCGCCGACCAGCTGGCCGCCGTGGCGTCCGGGCTGACCTCGCTGACAGCGGGGGCCTCCCGGATCTTCGAAGGCGGTCCGGTCAGCCAGACCGTGGTCGAGATGGAGCGCGGTTTTCTGTTCCTGATGTCCGTCTCCGACGGCTCATCGCTGGCCGTGCTCGCGCACCCCGAGTGCGACATCGGCCTGGTGGGCTACGAGATGGCTCTCCTGGTGGACCGCGCGGGCAGTGTCCTCACGCCGGACCTGCGCGCCGAACTCCAGGGAAGCCTGCTGCACTGATACCGCCTTCCCCACGGGGGCGCACCAGTTACCCGCCACCGCACAGTAACCGTCAGGCCGAACGGCCCCCCACCGGCCCACTCAGACGGCACGCAGACCACTTGCTGTCACGCCCGGAGGATTCATGACCCCGCCACCCGCCTCTCACGATCCGTACGGCGCCTCAGTCGACGCGTCGTACGGACTTGAGGGCGACCAGCCGCTGGTCCGTCCGTACGCCATGACCGGCGGACGGACCCGGCCGCGCTACCAGCTCGCCATCGAGGCGCTGGTCAGCACCACGGCCGACCCGGCGCACCTCGGGACACTGCTCCCCGAGCACCAGCGGATCTGCCACCTGTGCCGTGAGGTCAAGTCCGTGGCCGAGGTGTCGGCGCTGCTGTCGATGCCGCTCGGGGTCGCCCGGATCCTGGTGGCCGACCTGGCGGAGGCGGGCATGGTGGCGATCCATCAGCCGGGCAACGGAGAGGCCGGCGGCACGCCGGATGTGACACTGCTCGAAAGGGTGCTCAGTGGACTTCGCAAGCTCTAGCGGAAGCGGGGCCCGGTCGACCACCAGCGCGAAGATCGTGGTGGCGGGCGGCTTCGGCGTGGGCAAGACCACGTTCGTGGGCGCCGTCTCGGAGATCAACCCGCTGCGTACCGAGGCCGTCATGACGTCTGCGTCCGCGGGCATCGACGACCTGACCCACACCGGCGACAAGACCACCACGACGGTGGCCATGGACTTCGGCCGTATCACGCTGGACCAGGACCTGATCCTTTACCTGTTCGGTACGCCCGGACAGGACCGGTTCTGGTTCATGTGGGACGACCTGGTCCGCGGCGCCATCGGCGCGGTCGTCCTCGTCGACACCCGGCGCCTCGCCGACTGCTTCCCGGCGGTCGACTACTTCGAGAACAGCGGTCTGCCGTTCGTCATCGCCCTCAACGGCTTCGACGGACACCAGCCCTACAACCCGGAGGAAGTGCGCGAGGCACTGCAGATCGGCCCGGACGCTCCTATCATCACGACGGACGCGCGTCACCGTGCGGACGCGAAGAGTGCGCTGATCACGCTGGTCGAGCACGCCCTGATGGCACGGCTCAAGTAGACGCGGACATACCGCAGTTGTCGTACTTATGCGCGGGCGGGCCGTGTCCTTTGACACGGCCCGCTCGCGTGTTCATAACGTTTCGACAGAGAATTAACGTGGCCCGAACACCCGGTGCATACGGCCGGTGCCACTGCGCTGATATTTGCCCCGCCATTTGACGGGGCTTGCTCTTTATGCCCGTTTTATCCGTGGCCTTCGCACTCGGAATGGCTGATTCCAACTGTTTGGAAGGGGGCCGCTCGACATGCTGGAATTCGACGAACTCCCGAGTAGTAGAGCTCTGAACGAAACACGGCACAACGTAGGTGCCGACGCCGAGAGGTTGTTGGTCGAGTGAGGCGAAGCATCACGAGCTCCGCAGGGCAGCAGGCGCGGGGCAACTTCACCCCGCCGCCGCGCACAGCGGCGTCGCCTGCGGATGCGCCCGGTCCGTCCCCGGCCGCCGGAAGCACCAGCCGGCTGTCCCCGCGCAACTGGCGGGTGCCCACCCGTCTGAACGCGATCCTCCTCATACCCGTGCTCGTCGGCCTGGTCATGGGCGGCTTCCAGGTGAAGTCCTCCATCGACACCTGGGACGAGGCACAGGACGCGGAGAAGACCGCCCTGATCGTGCGTGCCGCCTCCGAGTACGGTCAGGCGCTGCTCAACGAGCGCGACCTCACCGCGGCCACGCTGCTCACCGCCACCGGCGACGCGGACCGCGAGAACCCCGTCGTCACCAAGGCGTACGCCACCACGGACGACGCGAAGAGGAAGTTCGACCAGGCCGTCCAGGACATACCCCAGAAGCAGGGCCTGGAGCGCCGTCTGAGCCTCTTCCGCGCCGAGGAGCCCACCCTCGCCGAGCTCCGCAAGATCGCGTACACCAAGGGCATCGAGTCCAAGCCCAACGGGGCGGTCGGCACCGAAGAGAGCTACGTCAAGGTCCAGCACTCGCTGATGGAGTTCTCCAACGAGCTCGGCCTCGGCACCGGCAACATCACGAGCTACGGCCGTACGGTTTACGCCATCCAGCTCGCCAAGGCCGCCGAATCCCTTCAGCGCTCCATTGGTATGCACCTGTTGATCCGCCCGAGCGAGAACGACGCGATCCTCGCCAGGCAGCGGGTGGCCTTCAACTCGTACAACTACCTCGAGCAGATCGCGATCGGCGAGTACGTCTCCGGCGGTACCCAGGCGGACACGGACAACCTCAAGCAGATCATGACGGCCAAGGCCGCCGAGGGCGAGAAGCGGCTGAAGGCCGCCAATCTCGCCCCGCCGCGGGGCCCGGACAATTCGGTCCTCACCGGCATGGCCGCCAAGATCGGTGAAGGCCTCAGCCCCAAGCAGCTGAAGCGGCTCGACGTCACCCCCCAGACCTGGATGGGCGCCTCCACCGCCAAGTTCGACGGCTACACCCAGGTCGAGACCGACCTCGTCGACAAGGCCGTGACCGAGGCCGCCCAGATCTCCGACGACGCCAAGCGCGACGCCATCGTCAACGGCGCCATCGTCGTGGTCGCCCTGCTCGTCGCGTTCATCCTGGCCGGCCTCATGGCCCGCCAGATGAGCCGCTCGATGCGCCAGCTGCGCACCGCCGCCTTCGGCATCGCCGAGCAGCGCCTGCCGATGCTGGTCGACCAGCTCTCGCGTACGGAGCCGGGCCGCGTCGACACCCGGGTACAGCCGATCCCGATCGACAGCCAGGACGAGATCGGCGAGGTCGCGCGGGCCTTCGACCAGGTCCACCGCGAGGCCGTGCGGCTCGCCGCCGAGCAGGCCATGCTCCGTGGCAACGTCAACGCGATCTTCACCAACCTCTCGCGCCGCAACCAGTCGCTGATCGAGGGCCAGCTGACCCTGATCACCGACCTGGAGAACAACGAGGCCGACCCGGACCAGCTGGAGAACCTCTTCAAGCTGGACCACCTGGCGACCCGTATGCGCCGCAACGGCGAGAACCTCCTGGTCCTCGCCGGCGAGGAGCCGGGCCGCCGCTGGAACCAGCCGGTGCCGCTGGTCGACGTGCTCCGTGCCGCCTCCTCCGAGGTGGAGTCGTACGAGCGCATCGAGCTGACCGGCGTCCCGGAGACGGACATCCACGGCCAGGCCGTCACCGACCTTGTGCACCTGCTCGCCGAGCTGCTGGAGAACGCCACGACGTTCTCCTCGCCGCAGACGAAGGTCCGGGTGACGGCCACCAGGCTGCCCGACGGCCGGGTCATGATCGAGATCCACGACAAGGGCATCGGCCTGACCGCCGAGGACTTCGCCGACATCAATCACAAGCTGGCCAACCCGCCGACGGTGGACGCCGCCGTCTCCCAGCGCATGGGCCTGTTCGTGGTCGGCCGCCTCGCCGACCGGCACGGCATCCGCGTCCAGCTGCGCCCCTCGGGCGAGCAGGCCGGCACCACCTCGCTGGTCATGCTGCCCGACGCCATCACGCACGGCGGCGGGGGCGAGGCGCTGCCCGAGGACGACTTCACGGTCTCCCAGATCATTCCGGAGCAGCAGTCGTTCGAGCCCGCCCCGGTCCAGGCACCGCCGATGCGCACCGCCGCGGAGCTCGGCTTCGACGACTCGCGCTACGAGGACGCCTCGGAGGCCTCTCCGCAGCTCGACCCGGTGGGCCGTTCGCTGATGCGCGAGGAGCGCCGTGCGGCGCTGGAGGCGCAGGCACACGGCGGAGAGCGCCCGCTGTACCAGGACGAGACGGAGTACGCGGCCCAGGACCAGCAGTACGCCTCTGAGTACGGCCAGGAGTTCCAGGGCCAGGGGTACGCCGGACAGGACCAGACGTACGCGGGACAGGACCAGACGTACGCCGGGCAGGACCAGACGTACGCGGGGCAGGACCAGCAGCAGGCGTACGACGGCTTCGACGGCTACGGGCAGCCCGCTGGTTACCCGGAGCCGCAGGAGGCCCAGGAGCACCACACCGGTGCATATGCGGAAGCCAATTACCAGGCGCCGCAGGGGTCCGAGCCGCAGTACGACGGCCAGTACGACACGCAGTCCCACCAGGCAGAGTGGCCGGATCAAGGTACGTACCAAGGTGCGTTCGAGACGGATTACCGAGCGGAATCGGAATCTGCCCCCAGCGCTCCCACGAACGCCCCCGAGCGCGTAGGCTTCGACCGTCCGGGCCCCGCTCCGAGCAGCAGCCACGAGCTGACCGATTCAGGTCTGCCGCGGCGCGGCAGCAATCAGCAGCCGCAGCAGGCCCAGCAGCAGTGGCAGCAACCCGCCGAGCAGGCCCAGAAGGCTCCGCAGAGCGCTCAGGCCGAGGCAGCCGGCAATGGCGCCGGCTCCGAGGACTGGCGCTCGACCAACGACCAGCGCTGGCAGCGTGCTGAGAAGCTCCGCGAGCCGAAGGCGGGCGGGGTCACCTCCTCGGGCCTTCCGCGGCGGGTGCCCAAGGCCAATCTCGTCGAAGGCACGGCGGAGTCGACGCCGCAGGGCGGCCCCCAGGTCTCCCGCGCCCCGGAGGACGTACGTGGCAGGTTGAGCAACCTGCGTCGCGGCGTCCAGCAGGGACGCAGCGCGGGAACGGACACGAACGGATCGGGCTTCGGCCCGGGCAGTACCTACAACCAGGAGCGTTAGTGTGAGCCCGATGAGCCAGGCGGCGCAGAATCTGAACTGGTTGATCACCAACTTCGTGGACAACACCCCCGGGGTGTCCCACACCGTGGTGGTCTCCGCCGACGGACTCCTGCTGGCGATGTCCGAGGGTTTCCCGAGGGACCGAGCCGATCAGCTGGCGGCGGTTGCCTCCGGACTGACCTCGCTGACCGCGGGTGCGTCCAGGATTTTCGAAGGCGGCGCGGTCAACCAGACTGTTGTGGAGATGGAACGCGGCTTCCTCTTCATCATGTCCATCTCTGACGGCTCCTCACTGGCCGTTCTCGCACACCCGGAGGCCGACATCGGCCTGGTGGGTTACGAGATGGCTCTGCTGGTGGACCGGGCAGGCAGCGTCCTGACCCCGGACCTCCGTGCAGAGCTCCAGGGCAGTCTTCTCAACTGACAGGCAGACAGTGCGTTTCACGCCACCGCACCGTAAGGTGCGGTGGCGCGGCTCCACAGGGACATGGACCGGCGACCGGCAGTCGGAGGAGGAAACGTGGCAACACCCCCGGGCGGACGCCCTTATGACAGTGGTCACCAAACGCCGGGTGATCCCTCTCAGAACCGCTTCAACTTTCCCTCCACGCCGAGCAGACAGGGCGCTCAGCAGCCCTACCAGCCGCCGCAGTCGCCCTACGGCCCCGGGTACGACCAGCCGCAGCCGCGCATTCAGCCGGTGCAGCCGCGTCGGGCGCCGGAGGCCGCACCCGCGGCGCACAACCCCTTGGTGCGCCCGTACGCCATGACCGGCGGCCGGACCCGGCCGCGCTACCAGCTCGCCATCGAGGCGCTGGTTTCCACCACGGCCGATCCGTCCAGGCTGCAAGGGCAGTTGCCCGAGCACCAGCGGATCTGCCGGTTGTGCATCGAGATCAAGTCGGTCGCGGAGATCTCGGCACTTCTCTCCATTCCCCTCGGCGTTGCCCGGATCCTCGTCGCCGACCTGGCGGAGGCCGGACTTGTCGCCATTCACCAGCCCGGCGGCGAAGAGTCCGCCGGCGGCCAGCCAGCCGTGACACTGCTCGAAAGGGTGCTCAGTGGACTTCGCAAGCTCTAGCGGCGGTGCAGCCCGCTCAACCACCAGCGCGAAGATCGTGGTGGCGGGCGGCTTCGGCGTGGGCAAGACCACGTTCGTGGGCGCCGTCTCGGAGATCAACCCGCTGCGTACCGAGGCCGTCATGACGTCTGCGTCCGCGGGCATCGACGACCTGACCCACACCGGCGACAAGACCACCACGACGGTGGCCATGGACTTCGGCCGTATCACGCTGGACCAGGACCTGATCCTTTACCTGTTCGGTACGCCCGGACAGGACCGGTTCTGGTTCATGTGGGACGACCTGGTCCGCGGCGCCATCGGCGCGGTCGTCCTCGTCGACACCCGGCGCCTCGCCGACTGCTTCCCGGCGGTCGACTACTTCGAGAACAGCGGTCTGCCGTTCGTCATCGCCCTCAACGGCTTCGACGGACACCAGCCCTACAACCCCGAGGAAGTGCGCGAGGCGCTGCAGATCGGCCCGGACACCCCGATCATCACGACGGACGCGCGTCACCGTGCGGACGCGAAGAGTGCGCTGATCACGCTGGTCGAGCACGCCCTGATGGCACGCCTGCGGTAGCCGGTACCGCCCTCGTCCCTGTCTCTGCGAGGAAGCCCCTCGCACTCCTGACGGAGTGCGAGGGGCTTCCTCGTTTGCCCCGCGCTCAGCGGAGTGCGGGGGCTCTGTTCAGCTCAGCGGCTTTCGGGGCGTTGCACGACCAGGCAGGACCAGGTGAAGCCGCCGCCGCCCGTCAGCAGCAGGGCGAACTCGCCGGGGGCCAGGATCTCTTGCTCGGTGATGTCCGCGAGGTTCGCCAGTACGTCGCCGCAGCCGAGGTGGCCGGTCCGGGCGCCGAGCCGGAGTGGCTCGGCGCTCAACAGCTCGCCGACCACCGGGAGATACATCAACTCGACGGTTTTCGGCCCCAGTCGAGGGAGCGCGACGCAGCGGATGCGGGCATCGCGGGGGTCCAGTCCGGCGTCGTCGAGTGCGCTCAGCAGGACGGCACGTACCGCCTCGGGGCCCGTCTTCGCGAACCGGTCCATGCCGCCCGCCGCCAGGAACGCCTTCTTGGTCCTGCGGATGTCGATGGGCCTGCTGTGGGCGAGCGGGGCCGTACTGAACGGGTCGTCGCCGCGGTACATGGACTCCATGTCGGGGGCGGCGTACACCGATTGCGCGATCAGCCGCAGCCCCCGGCCGGACCGGCCCAGCACGGCGGCCGTCGCGCCGTCCCCGTACGCGACGTGGTAGTCGCCGTGCCAGCGGTCGAATCCGCCGCCGGTGAACCGGTCCGCCGTGGTGACCAGCGCCGCGCGCGCCGCCCGGTCCGCGGTGAGCCGTACGGCGGCGGTGTGCAGCGCCATGGCGCCCGCATGGCACATCTGCTGAATCCCGAAGGGTTCGGCCGCCCAGGCGCCCACCCCGTCGGCTACATAGTGCGCGGGGGACCAGAAGTCATGCCCCTGGTGGTAGATCCAGGCGTGCAGCAGCACGGCGATGTCCGCCGGGTCGGTGCCGGAGCGGGCCAGGGCCGCCCGGCCCGCGCGCACCGCCATCTCCGGGGGCGCGAGCGACGTGGACACCGGCACCTCGACCACCCCGGCGGCGGCCGGTGCGTCGGCGTCGAGGACTCCCTCCGCGACCAGTGCGTACGCGCTCTCCGTCTCCTCCGGCAGCCATGTCACGGCCGCTTCGATGGTCAAGCCCTCGCCGAACCTCATCCCAGGCTCCTGTCCGGGGCGCGGCCCCGTAGCTGACACCGGCCGCTCCCCGGCCGCCGTACCCGACAGACCCGCGAGGGGCCGGGGAAATACAGTCCGCCGCCGCTGTACGTGCGGGAGCCCGTGCCGGATCTGTTCGCAGGGGCCCGGACGGGCTTCAGGACACCACCCGAGGAAAGGGCGTCAGCGATGTCGCAGACCGAAACCGCCGCTCAACTGTGGGACGGCTGGCTGGAGATGTGGAATGTGGACCCGGAGGCGGCACACAAGATCATCGGTGATACGTACCGGGTGCATCTGCCGACGACCGGCGCGACGATCGACCCGTCGACGATCAGGGACGCGGCCGCGATGGCCGACTGGGTACGCGCCTTCACCGGCAAGTTCGAGAACCTCCGCTACCGGACGGATCTCGGCCCGATCGTGGACGGCGATCTGGCTGTGTGCCGCTGGTACGGCACGGCCACATGCCTGGGACGTACGGGATGGCCCTCGGACGTTCCCGGTAAGCAGATCACCTGGGTGGGCGTGGACATTCTGCGTATTTCTCAGGGTCGCATCATCGAGGCCTGGACCCAGGGGGCCGAGACCGATGTGAAGCCGTCGGCCGCCTGACAGGGCAGCGGCCGTGGGGGAATCCCGCACGGGACTTCCCCCACGGCCGGCGGATCAGCTGGACCAGCTCTCCACGGGCAGCGAGGCCACACAGGCCTTCGCCCAGGGCTCTTCCAGATTCCACAGGTCCATCGCGGCCATGTCGTTCAGCATCATGCCGAGCGAGAGGAAGCGTTTTACGGTGACGTCGTCCGCGCCGGAGAGCTGCTGGACGGTGTTCCACATCCGGCCGAAACCACGCTGCACGGTCGAGCGGACTTCGTCGTCCTCGCAGGCCGCGAAGCCGTGCAGTTGGATGAGGAGGAATGTGCGGTCGCGTACGAGCTTGCGGTACCGCTCGCCTATCGAGACCAGGGCATCGACGCCGGTCAGGCCCGCGCCGGCCTCCTCGAAAGCCTCGACGATCTTGTCGAACGAGCCTTCGACGACCGCGATGAACAGGCCCTTCTTCGTGCCGAAGAGGCGGAAGACATAGGGCTGACTGATTCCCGCCCTGCGAGCGATCGTCTCCGCCGAAGTCCCGTACAGCCCGGCACGCGAGAACTCGTCGGAAGCGATGTCCAGTATCTGCGCTCGGCGCTCGTCGCCTGTCATCCGATCCATGGGGCTCATGTAACCACGGACGGCCACCAAGACCATCGGGGCCGGGATGCCGAGGACGCGTTGACTTAGTAGTTAGTAACTACTACCTTCTTACTCGTGACCCATCACACCGAAGGGATTTGAAGAAGATGTCTCAGACGGTAGGGGGTACGACCGCCGCCTCCGGAGCGAGTGCGAGCCCGGAGTCTCCGGTCGCCGTACGCCGCCGCAAGCTTGTGTTCCTGGTGGTATGCGCCGGATTCGTCATGTCGAGCCTCGACATGATGATCGTGAACGTCGCGTTTCCGGCCCTTGAGCAGGACTTCGCGGGCAGCACGCCGGCGAGCCTCGCCTGGACGCTCAACGCCTACTCGATCGTCTTCGCCGCGCTGCTCGTACCGGCCGGCCGGCTCTCGGACCGCTCCAGTCGGAAGCAAGGATTCCTCCTCGGCCTCGGACTGTTCACCCTCGCCTCGGCCCTGTGCGCCGCCTCCCAGGGCGTCGCCATGCTGGTCGCGGCGCGGGTACTCCAGGCCGCCGGAGCCGCGGCGATGGTGCCCACCTCGCTGGGGCTGCTGCTCGCCGCCTACCCTGCCGAGCGCAGGGGCGGGGCGGTCCGCGCCTGGACCGCCATCGGCGGCGTGGCCGCCGCGCTCGCCCCGATCGTGGGCGGTGCGCTGGTGAACCTCGACTGGCGGTGGATCTTCCTCATCAATCTGCCCTTCGGTATCGCCGCCCTGCTGGTCGGAAGCCGGGTGCTGCCGGACACCAAGGAGACCGAACGCGGGCCGCTGCCCGACCTGTTCGGCTCGATCCTGCTGATCGCCGGGGTGGGCGCGCTCTCGCTCGGGCTCATCAAGGCCCCCGAGTGGGGCTGGGCGTCGGGCCGGGTCCTCGGCTGCCTCGCGGTGACCGTCCTGTCCTTCGCCGAGTTCTTCCGCAGGTCCGCCCGCCACCCCAGCCCCGTGGTGTCGCTGTCCCTGCTGCGCATCCGGTCCTTCAGCCTGGCGAACCTCACGGCCCTGGTGTTCAACACCTGCTTCGGGGCGATGCTCTTCTCCTTCATGCTCTGGTGCCAGAACATCTGGGGGTACTCGGCGCTGGAGACCGGACTCGCCCTGGCCCCCGGCACCTTCCTGATGCCGGTGATGGCCATGGCCACCGGTCCGCTCGCCAAACGGTTCGGCTCGGCCACCGTCGTGGTGACCGGCTGCCTGCTGCTCGCCGCCGGCGTCGTGTGGTGGGCCGTCGCAGCGCAGCTCCAGCCGAACTACGTGTGGATGCTGCTGCCGGGCGCCCTGCTGACCCCGGTCGGCACCATCCTGGGCACCACCGCCCTGGTCGGCCTGGTCACCAAGGACCTGCCGCCGGCCTCGTTCGCCACCGGCTCCGCGGTGAACATGATGGTCCGTCAAGTCGGTCTGGTGATCGGCATCTCGGTCTTCATCGCCGCACTCGGCACGCCGGGTTCGCCCGCCGCGGCCAAGGACGCCTTCCAGAACGCATGGATCATCACGGCCGCCATCGGCGGCGCCGCGATGCTCGTCGGTCTGCTGCTGCACAGCAGGCGCGGCGAGACCGGGCCCGCCTGAGGCCAGCCCAAGACCGCCGCCTGGAATCCGAATCCCCCGTCGGGTTCCAGGCGGCTCCCCTCCATCGCGTCCCAGGTGTATCCGGCACTCCTGCAGCCCGCTCTGTAGGTCGACAGCACGACCACGACGGGCAACAAGGAGTTCCAGGGATGAGGTTCGACGGAGGACTCGGTATCAAGGCGGTCACCACCTGGCTGCCCCGGACCGTGGAGACGACAGCAGATCAGGTCCTGGCCGGCCGGCTCGACGAGGAGCGGGCTCAGCGCCTGGGCGTGACCGAGCTCCCCGTGACCGACAGCCTCGCGGCCCCGCAGATGGCCGTCCTGGCCGGGCGCCGGGCACTGGAGCACGCCGGCTGGGGCCCGGAGCGCATCGGCCTGGTGGCCCACGCCCGGGTGTTCCACCAGGGTCACGAGAAATGGTCGTACGCCCACTACATCGCCAATGAACTGGGCGTTCCCGCCTCCGCCCTGCCCTTCGGGATAGAGGCCCTGTGCACCGGCGGTGCGACCGGCATCTATCTCGCGGCGGCCCATCTGCAGGCCGACACCTCCATGCAGGCCGCACTGGTCACCACGGCGGAGCGGTACTTCGCCCCCGTCTGGGACCGCTGGACCATGCACGGCGACATCGGATACGGCGACGGCGCCACGGCCGCGCTGCTGCACCGGCCCGACGGCAGCCGCGACGACCTGCGCCTGCTGTCGTTCACCCACTCCACGGCCGCCGTGCTCGAGGGCATGGAGCGGGGCAACGCCCCCTTCACCCAGGTCCCCATGCAGGACCGCGAGACCTGGATGACCAATGACGTACGCAGGGACTTCTACGAGGCGCAGGGCAAGGACTGCTTCCCGCAGGCCGCGAGCGTGCATGTGCGGGCCTCGCTCCTGCAGGCGCTGGCCGAGGCGGGGCTGGAGCCCGAGGATTCGCGCATCCGGCTCTTCACCATGCCGCGCATGGGGCCTCGCCTCGTGGAGGTGATGTACGGCTCCGTCCTCGGCCTGCTCAAGGCCGAGACCGTACTTTTGGGCGGCCGTACCGGACATCTGGGCGCCGGCGACCTGCTCGCCAACATGGCCGACATCGTCAGCCAACAGCTGCTGGAGCCGGGCGAGTTCGCGGTGGTGTGCGGCGGGGGCGGCGGCTTCACCTGGTCCACCGCGGTCGTCCAGGCCCCGGAGAAGTGATCACACAACCGTGAGGAAAGGCAGAGAAATGACCCAGCAGCCACGCCCCGGGAACGACCGGATGGTCGTGGGCATCAGCGGGGCCACCGGCGTCGTCTACGGGATCCGGATGCTCGAAGTGCTGCGCGCCGCGGGCATCGAGAGCCATCTGGTGCTCTCCCGCTCGGCGCGGCTGACCCTCTCGTACGAGTGCGATCTGAGCGTTCGCGAGGTGCAGGCGCTGGCCGATGTGCACTACTCCCCCGACGACGTCGGCGCCGCGGTCGCCAGCGGTTCCTTCCGCACCCGCGGCATGGTCGTGGCGCCCTGCTCGGTCAAGACCCTGGCCCAGATCGCCGTGGGCACCTGCGACACCCTGCTCGCGCGGGCCGCGGACGTGACCCTCAAGGAGCGGCGGCGGCTGGTCCTCATGGTGCGGGAGACCCCGCTGACCCTGACCCATCTGCGGAACATGGCGACCGTCACCGAGAACGGCGGTGTGATCGCGCCCCCCGTGCCCGCCTTCTACACACGCCCCGACGGGATCGAGGCCCTGGTCGACCAGTCCGTCGGCCGGGTGCTCGATCTGTTCGACATCGACACCGGCGCCTTCCCGCGCTGGGGCGACTTCCAGCGCCCCTCCCCCACCCCCGTTGCACCCGCCGAGTGGCCGCCTGCCCTCCCCGAACTCGAAGGAAGCGGAACCCGATCGTGAAGAAGCACCTGAAGAGCCTGCGCGAATACCTGGACGCGCTGGGCGAGTTGGGGGACGTACGGGAGATCCGCGGCGAGGCGGACACCCATCTGGAGATCGGCGCGGTCATCCGGCGCAGCGCCGAGAACCGCGACCCCGCCCCGCTGTTCACCAACATCCGAGGCCACGCTCCGGGCTTCCGGGTGCTCGGCGCCCCGGCCGCCCTCAGCTCGGTCTCCGGCCGGCGCTGGGCGCGCCCCGCGCTCTCCCTGGGCCTGGACTCCGCCGCCCATCCGCTGGAGATCGTGGAGGAGCTGGCCGCCGCCCGGCACGCCCGCCCCATCCCTCCCGTCACCATCGACGACGGCCCCTGCCGGGAGCATGTGCTGCTCGGCGAGGACGCCACGCTGGACGCCTTCCCCGTACCGCTGATCCACGACGGCGACGGCGGCCGGTACATCAACACCTGGGGCACGATCGTCGTCCGCAGCCCGGACGGCTCGTGGACCAACTGGTCCATCGCCCGCGTGATGATGCTCGACGGCCGCCGCATGGCCGGCATGGTCAGGCCGCTGCAGGACGTCGGCAAGATCTTCCGGATGTGGCGGGAGCGGGGCGAGCCGATGCCGTTCGCCCTGGTCCAGGGAGCCGAGCCGGCCGTGCCGTTCGTCTCCGGGATGGGCCTCGCCTCCGGAACCGACGAAGCCGGCTTCCTCGGCGCCCACTTCGGCGAGCCCCTCGAGCTGGTCCGCTGCGAGACCGTCGACCTGGAGGTGCCCGCCACCGCCGAGATCGTGATCGAGGGACATGTCTCGCTCGACGAGACCGCCCCCGAGGGCCCGATGGGCGAGTACGCGGGCTATCTGACCGGTACACCGCAGCCCTGGCCGGTCTTCCACATCAGCGCCATCACGCATCGGACCGACCCGATCCTGCCGGTCGTGTCGGCCGGAAAGCCGGTGGAGGAGGACCACACCGCGGTGGGTCTCACCTACTCCGCGGAGGCCCTGTACCAGCTGCGGACCGCGGGGCTCCCGGTGACCGCGGCGTGGATCGTCCCCGAGACCGCGATCAATCTGCTCGCCGTCACCGTGCCGCGGGACTGGCGCGAGCGGGGCATGTTCACCAGCACCCGGATGCTGACCCGCGCCATCGCCCAGCAGGCACTGCGCCCCAAGGTCGGCTTCTGGATCACCCGGGTGATGGTGCTGGACGACGACATCGACCCGACGGACCTGCGGGACCTGATGTGGGCGTTCCACACCCGCAGCCACCCGACCCGCGGCCAGCTCTTCTTCGAGGACCAGAAGGTCACCCCGCTCCATGTCTTCTACTCCCGCGAGGAGATGACCGAGGGCGGGCCCAAGGTCGCGTACGACTGCCTGCTCGACCCCGACGAGAACAAGCGGGCCCGTTCCACCGCCTTCAAGGACAACTTCTCCGCCGAAATCCAGCAGCGCGCACTCACCCTCTGGGAGAACCGATGACCGAGAACCTCAGCACCCGCACCGTCTGGGACCAGTGGATGGAGCTGTGGAACGGCGACTGGTCCCGGGCCGAGGCGATCGTGGCCGACGAGATCACCCTGCACCTGCCTCAGTACGGGATGCCGCCCGCCGCGAGCATCCGTACCCGGGAGCAGCTCGTCGCCTGGATCGCGGCGTTCCGCTCCTCGTACCTCGACGGACACATCCAGACCGATCTCGGCCCGTTCACCGACGGCGACCATGTGATCTGCCGCTGGATCTTCCGGGGCGACTGGCAGTCCGGGCGCCCGGCGGGTGTGACCGCGCCCGCGGGAACGCCGGTCACCCTGCGCGGCGCGGACATCCTGCGGCTCGACGCGGAGGGGCGGATCGCCGAGTACTGGCTCTCCGACGATCTGCTCGATCTGTACGTCCAGCTCGGCGCCCCGCTGCCCACCCCCTGACACCCCGAGAGGAGACCACCACCATGTCGGAGCGCATCCGCCGTGCCGTCATCGTCACCGGAGGCTCGCGCGGCATAGGCCGCGCGACCGCCGTCCAGCTCGCCTCCGAGGGCTACGACATCGCGTTCTGCGGCCGCACCGAATCGGCCGCGTCCGAGGAGACCGCCGCGATGGTCGAAGAGCTCGGAGCCGCGTGCTTCCACCAGCCGTGCGACGTGGCCGACCACCAGTCGGTCGAGGCGTTCGTCAAGGGCGCCGAGGAGGCGCTCGGGCCGGTGTACGGCCTCGTCAACTCCGCGGGGATCGTCCGGGACAGTCATCTGGTGATGATGGCGCCGGCGGACTGGGCCACCGTCATCGACACCAATCTCACCGGCACGTTCAACTTCTGTCGCACCGTCGGCTTCTCCATGCTGAAGCGGAAGACCGGTGTCATCGTCAACATGTCCTCGGTGGCGGGCGTCTACGGCCACGCCACCCAGGCCAACTACGCGGCGTCCAAGGGCGGGGTGAACAGCCTGAGCCGTACGCTCGCCAAGGAGCTGGCCCGGCACGGCATCCGAGTCAACGCGGTCGCCCCCGGCTTCATCGAGACCGACATGACCGACGGGCTCGGCGAGAAGGCCCGCAAGGAGGCGCTCGCCTCCGTCCCGCTGCGCCGGTTCGGCACCGCACAGGAGGTCGCGGACCTGGCCTCCTTCCTGCTGTCGGACAAGGCCGGCTACATCACCGGGCAGGTCTTCCAGGTGGACGGCGGCATCGCGCTGTAGGCCGCCGTGCGGCATGCGTATGCCCCTGCCTCGTCCGAAGAGGCAGGGGCATACGAAGCGGCGAGCGGGCCTGTCCGGCCGTCGGGCCCGGGACTTTCCACAACAGGCCTATCCCGCCTGCAGAAGCTGCTCCTCCAGCCTGCGCAGCGCACGGCCGCGCAGCGGGCCGACCGAACCGCGGGCGATCCCGAGCCGCCGGCTGACCTCGTCGTAGCTCGGCGCCGGGTCGGCGCTGAGCAGGGTGAGCAGCTCACGGTCCCTGGAGGGGAGTTCGCGCAGCGCGCGGACCACTTCGGTGCGCCGCTCATGGGTGAGTACGGCGTCCTCGGGTCCCCCCTCCACCGCGGTCGGACGGTCGAGTACGCCCCCGTCACCCACGGGTACGTAACGTCCGCTGCGTGCCAGCTGCTTGAGGCTCTCGCGCCGGGCGCAGGTGGTGAGCCAGGCGGGGAAGCGGTCGCGCGCGTACAGCTTGTGGAGGTTCTGGCAGGTCCTCAGCCAGGTGAGCTGGTAGACCTCTTCGCAGTCCTGGGCGCTCAGCCGGTGCGAGCGGGCGATCAGCCACACCCGCGGCGAGTACCGCTCGACCAGTGCGTCCCACGCGTCCGGCTCTCCCGCCAGACACGCGGTGACCAGGGCGCCGGGACCGGGTTCGGAAGGTACGGCCGCCGGGGCGGCCGGTGTCGTCATCAGCGGGGACATGCCCCATCCCTTCGGTAAGAACGGCGACCGGCCGGGGCGGACATCCCAGCCCCGGCCGGCCCCTCACTGCCTCGGTCGCGTCAGCCGGTCGCGCCGGCGGCCCCGGACTCCAGGACCACACAGCCGACGGCGCCGTCCTGGCCCACCGCGGTCACCAGTGCGATCTCGCCGGCCGGTACGCCCTCGGCCTGCCACACACCGAGGAGTGCGGCCATCTGGAGCGCGCCCGAAGCGCTGAAGCACTCCCCGACGACCTCCTTGACCCGTACCGTCCGGGCCGGGACGCGGCCGTCGAGCGCGAAGCCGACCCCGCGCTCCTCGATGCGCTCCACGGCGCGCTGCCCCGTGGATCCGAGGGAGACCGCGCCGACGGCGGATGCGTCGGTGCCGCTGCGGCGCAGGGCCGCGCCGATCACCTCGGCGAGCGCGCCCGCGAGGCTGCCGCCGCCGGCGAAGCCGACCTGAGCGGCGAGCACCCGGGCGAGCACGGGCCGCCCCGAGGCGGCCGCTGCCGCCTCCGGTTCGACCATGAGCACCGCGGCTCCCTCGCCCACGGCCGCGTCCGTGTCCAGCGCTCCGGAGCGGTGCCAGGCCCAGGCGCTCTGGGGACAGAACTCCTCCACGCCGCCGACCAGCAGCCGGTCGGCATGGCCCTGGCGCAGGGCGTTGCGGGCGTAGCGGATCGCCTGAACGCCGGAGAGCTGACCGCCCGCCAGTGTGGCGTTGACTCCGTGCAGACCGTTGCGGATGGCGATCTGCCCGGCGGCGCAGTTCATCACCGTGTGCGGGAACAGGCTCGGGTTGACGAGGTACGGCGGGTCCTTGCGCAGGGTCTCCAGGGAATACCCGCTGGAGCTGCTGATACTTCCCGTACTGGTGCCGAGCACCACGCCCGCGCGCTCTCCTGCCGGGCCCCCGAAGGAGTCGAGTGCCAGCCGGCAGGCGATCAGGGAGAGGGTCGTCGTGCGGTCGAGGTTGCGGGTGCCCTTGCGGCCGATGAGCTCGGCGACCGGCAGCTCGGGTGCGGTCCGCACGGGACGCGGCGGGAGTCCCTCCTCTCCGGTCCCGGAGCCGGCCCCGGCTCCGGAGTCGGCGGTGAGGCCCGGCGTGCCGGACTGTACGGCCCGGCCCAGCGGCCCGAGTCCGATACCGGCCGGGGTCACTGCGGCGGCACCGGTCACGGCGAGCGGGGCGACGGGTACGGGTGCGCCCGCAGCGGCCCGCTCGGTGACGGCGGCGGTCATGCGACCCTCCCCAGGATGGTGATGGCGTTGTTGCCCCCGAACGCGAAGCCGTGGTTCTGCACCACTTCCAGGGGGGCGGGCCTGGCCCGGCCGGGTACCGGATCGACGCCGGGACCGAGCTCGGGGTCGACGTTCGACAGGTTGGCGGTGGGCGGCAGGAAGCCCTCGTACAGCGCCTGGCAGCAGACCAGCGCGCCGAATCCGCTGGCGGCGCCCATGGTGTGCCCGATCATCGACTTGACGGAGCTGATCGGCGGCAGGTTGTCGCCGAACACCTCGCGGGCGGCGGCGACTTCGGTGGCGTCGTTGGTCCGGGTGCCGGTGCCGTGGGCGCAGATGTACCCGATCTGCTCGGGGGTGACCCCGGCGCTGCGATGCGCGGCGCGGATGCAGTCTGCGATGGAGTTCGGGTCGGGGTGGACCATGTGCTCGGCGTCGCAGTTGACGCTGTAGCCGAGCACCTCGGCGTACATCCGCGCGCCGCGTGCGACGGCACGGTCGTACGGTTCGAGGAGCAGCGCGACCCCGCCTTCGGCGGTCAGGATCCCGGAGCGGTCCGCGTCGAAGGGCCGGCAGACGTCCTCGGCGAGGGCGCCCAGCCGGTAGAAGCCGGCGTGGGCCCAGCGGTTGATCGAGTCGGCCCCGCCGGCGAGCATGTACTCGGCTTCGCCGGCCGCCACCATGTCGTAGGCGTATCCGAGGGCGTAGTTGCTGGCGGAGCAGGCGGTGGCGAGCGTCAAAGCCTCGCCGTTCAGACCGAGTTCACGGTTGACGGCGGCCCCGATACGGCTGGCGGGCACAGACCCGACCAGCTCCGGGGAGAGCGCCTTGAGCGAGTCCGCGGCCCATTCGCCGACGAGCTGCTCGATGACGGCCGACTCACCGCTCGTGGTGCCCATCACCGATCCGGCCCCGGCGGCCGCGATGATCTCCGCCTCCAGGCCCGCGTCCTCGACGGCCAGCCGGGCGGCCGCGGCGGCGAACTGGCTGCTGCGCCCCCAGTGTTCGGGGTCCAGCCGGCGCAGCCACCGCTTGGGGTCGAAATCGTGCACTTCGCCCGCGTGCACATGCGGGAAGCCGGTGGTGTCGAAGCTGCGGATCTCGGAGGTGGTGCGCCGGCCCTCCCGTATCGCCGCGGTGAACTCGGCGACACCGATGCCCGCGCTGCTCACCGCACCCAGTCCGGTGACGACGACGCGTCGTCCGGTCGGCTCAGTCATGGAGGGCACCACCGGCGTTGCGGGCCACGACCGTGCGGACGGCCGCGAGGTGGGTCATCTCGATGAGCTGGTCCTGCGGAATGACGACGCCGAGGTCGCTCTCGATGCGCGCGAGGATCTCGATGGCGAGCAGCGAGTCCGCTTCGTGGTCCTCGATGAAGCGGCTGGTGTCGGTGAGCTCCTCGTCCTCGAGTTCCAGGACCTCGAGAACGATCGCGCGGAGCGTGAGCGCCTGCTCTTCGGTGATGGCGACGGTGGTCTCGGTGGTGGTCATGCTGCTGTCCTTCGGTCGTTGAGTGTGGGGAAGGAAGGAGAGGAAGGGGTGATCAGGCACGGACGCGGGGCAGATGCACCGGGGCGGGGGCCGGGCCGCCGCGGTGGCGGAGGTTGACCACGGACGCCTTGGCCAGCGCGAGCGGGTTGAGGAACCGCAGCGGGCCGATCAGCCGGGAGGCGAACAGGTGCATGTGCCGGGCGACCGCCTCGTCCCGGGCCGCGGCCGAGAACATCAGCCGCTCGAAGGGGTTGAACGGCCGGGCCGACGCGTAGTCGGCGGCGAGGTGCTGGTGCCCGCCGAGTCCGCGCTTGTGCCGCTTGGCGTACTGGGCGAGCGCCTGGTCGAGGTCGCCGCGGCCGGCCGCCGCTCCCGCGGCCTCCTGGGCCAGCCACTGGGCGGACTGGAGCGCCCAGCCGCAGCCCACGCCCCACAGCGGGTCGCTGGTCAGGGCGGCGTCGCCGATCAGGGCGACACCCGGGGCGATGGGAGTGCGGGAGTGCAGCGGGTAGTTGACCGTTCCGGTGATCTTGGTGATGCGGTCGGCGGAGTCGATGTCGGGGCCGCCGGGCAGGTTCCGTACGAAGTCGTAGTAGCTGCCTTCGAGGTCTTCGCGGAAGGCCGGGAGCCGCTTCTTGTCGGGAATGACCGCGACGACGGTGACGCCGTCGTCGTTCGGCATGGCGTACGCGACATCGGGCTCCAGGAACCAGCAGTGGCTGATGCCGTCCCGCAGGGGCATGTCGCGGAAGTGTGCGAAGTAGCTGAACCTGGCGTTCTCGTGCGTCTTCTCGCGCACCCCGGCCTGCTTGGCCACCGGGGAGTCCTTGCCGTCGGCGCCGATCACCAGCCGGGCGCGCAGTTCACGCTCGCCGTCGGCCGTCTTGGCCTGGACGCCCACCGTGCGGTTGCCGTCCTTGAGCAGGCCCACCACGCTGTGCCCGAGGAGCAGTTCGACGCCCGGGGTGCGCTGCGCGTGCGAGCGCAGCATCGGGTCCAGGACGCTGCGGCGGATGTTGTACGCGTACGGCAGCACCTCGCCCGCGTGCTCGGCGCGCGGCTCGATCCAGCCCCAACGCGTGAACCAGCGTGCCTCGTTGCGTACCGCCCCGGCCTTTTCGAGCTCCGGGATCAGGCCGAGATCGTCGAGCACCGGGTAGGCGCAGGGCTGCAGATAGTGGGTGCAGAGCACCTTGTGGGCCGCGGGGTCGGTGCGGCGTTCGAGCAGGGCGACCCGCACGCCGCGGCGGGCGAGGAGCACCGCCGCCGTGCAGCCCGCGACGCTCGCGCCGCTGATGATGACGTCGTAGTCCAGGTCGGTGGTCCCGGTCATGCGCCGATCGCCTCCAATTCGGTGGGGGCCTGACCGAGACCGGCGAGGAAGCCGTCGATGCGGGCGGCCACCTCCTGCGATTGCTCCGTCTGGCAGAAGTGAGTGAGGTCCGGTGACTGGTGCACCCGCAGATCCGTCATCCGGGCCCGCAGTTCGTCGACCGCGGCCGGCGGCGCGGCCTGGTCCCCGGTGCCGCCGATGAAGAGCACGGGGACGTCCACCCGGCCCGGGTCGAGGGCGGCGGTGCGCACCAACTGGGCGTAGAACTGCAGGAATCCCTGGGGTTCCACCCGCTCGCGGATCTTCCTGGCCATGATGTCGAGCAGGTCCTCGGGGAGCGTCGCCGCGCGCGGGCCGATCTGTACCCGCATGCCGTCCGCCAGGACGCGTCGGAAGCGCGCGAGCGCCTCGGCGTAGAAGGCGGGGTCGGCCGGATCGTCGTGTGGGCGGTAGACGGGAGCCACCAGGACGGCAGGCACCGAGGCCGCCGCGGACCGGAGCGCCAGTGACTCGAGCAGCGTGGTGGCGCCGAAGGAATGGGCCACCACGGCGTCGGGCGGCACGGGCAGTCCGGTGAGGGCGCGTTCCAGCCAGGCTGCCGGGGAGCCGTGGTGGCCCCAGGTGTGCGCGGAACCGGCCCTCCAGGGCAGTTCGAGCGCGTAGAGATGGAGTCCGGACCACAGGTGTGCCGCGAGCGGCAGCCAGCTGTCCCAGTTCTCCTCGAAGCCGTGGACGAGGGCGATGCGCGGGGCGCCGGGGTGGGGTCCGGGCCGTTCCCACAGGCGGAGCGTCGCCCCGGCCGACGAGTCGTCGGCGGTCAGCGACCAGCCTGCGGGTGGCCTGGTTTCCCGGCTCTGCAACATCACAGCCATCCCTCCTTCACTGTCTGGTTTCTGCTTCTTGACCGGGACAGTAGGGAGTGACAGGGCCAGGCCGTGAGGTTTGTAAAGGCGGCCTCCAGATCCGGTCCAGTTATGCTCAAGCCAAAGCCCCTGGCACTGAACCGCGTTGACAAACCGACCGCCGGATTTTTATGGTCAGTGAGGAGTGACTAACGACTAACTGGGGGAAGTCGATGAAGATCTCTGTACTGGGCTCTTTCGAGGTCCGAATACCGGCGGGGGACATCACACCGACCGCCGTCAAACAAGCCAAACTCTTCGCGCTGCTGGCCCTTCATCGCGGCAAGACCGTCTCCAACGACGAGGTGATCACGGAGCTCTGGGCCGGGAACGCTCCGCGCAGCGCCGGCGCCACCGTCCACACCTACGTCCGCAAGCTGCGCGACGTGATCGCCAGGTCCGCACCTCACACCGACCCGAAGAAGCTCCTGCTGACCCGGCCGGGCGGCTACATGCTCGACCTGGAGACGGGGGCGGTGGACTCCGAACGGTTCGAGCTGCTGGCCCAACAGGGGTACCGCGCACACGAGTCCGGCAAGGAGGCGATCGCCTCCGACCGCTTCCGGGAGGCTCTCGCCCTCTGGCGCGGCCCCGCTCTCGCCGACCTGGGCGCGGGTCCGCTGCTGGAGATCCGCCGGCTGGAACTCGAGGAACGCCGCCGTTCGGTGCTCGACCGCTGCATCGACGCCGAGCTGAAGCTGGGCCGGCACTACGAGCTGCTGGGCGAACTGGTCGCGTACGTCGCCGAGAACCGCACCCACGAGCAGCTGCACGCCCAGCTCATGGTGGCGCTCTACCGTGCGGGCCGGCGCGTCCAGGCGCTCGAGGTCTACCGCGAGCTGCGCAGAGAGATGGCGGTGAGGCTCGGCCTCGAGCCGTCGCCGCGCATCCAGGCCCTCCACCGGGCGATTCTGGCCGCCGACAAGCCTCTGCACGTCAGCACAGCGGGCCTGGCCACAGTGGCGAGGGCGAGTTAGGAACATCGATGCAACAGGAGAGGGCCGTCCGGACGAGGGAACGTCTGGTCCGTGCCGCCGCCAGGATCTTCGACGAGCAGGGTCTGGCGGCGGCGAGCGTCCAGGAGATCAGCCGGCTCGCCGGCGTCTCGAAGGGCGCGCTGTACTTCCACTTCGCCTCGAAGGAACATCTGGCGGACGCCGTCCGCGCAGCCTCGGGCCGCCGCTTGGCCAGTGCCGCGAGCGAACTGCTCGACCAGGGCGTGCCGCCGGTCCATGCACTGGTCCAGCTGTCCAGGCTGGCCGGAACCTGGCTGGCCGAGGACGTGACCGTGCGGGCGGCGGTCCGGCTGGTGCACGAACAGCAGGAACAAGCCAGGGCCCGGACGGTGCCGGACTTCTGCGACGAGCTCCGGGCCACGGCGTGGCGGCTGCTTCAACTGGCCGACGACCGCAAGGAACTGAGGGAGGGACTGCCACTCCACGGCTGCGCCGTACTGGTCACCGGATTATTGTTCGGCCTTGAACGATTGGCTCATTCCGATGGGTCGTACGAACGGCTTGCGGACTTTTCGGACGCTGCCTGGAATGTCCTGCTGCCCACACTGTCCACGGACCCCTGGCAGGCTTTGCCCATTATTGAGAAAAGCCCGGTTCCCTTTTGGGAGTGATGAGCGCACTCGAAATGCGACGCCGAATTCGGGTTACCGGCACGAAGAACCCGAAGGCCCCCGTACGCGCGATGAGTACGGGGGCCTTTCGTCGGGCGCGGGGCCGGGCGCGGGGCCGGGTCAGCCCTGCCAGCTGTGGGCCGTACGGAAGCCGCGCTGGCGCTCCAGGCGGCGCCAGCCGGCCGTGGAGCGGCCGAGGTGCGCAGCGGACGGGTCGGTCTGGGACGCGGCGCGGGCGAGCAGTACCGCGGTGATCGCGGCCAGCTCCTCGGGGTCGGCGTGACCCTTCTCGACGCGCAGCACGGAGGAGAACTCGGCGGGAGTGCTCATGGCTCAAAGGCTCCAGTCTTCGCAGGGTTACTGCGGGGGGTTGCCGTGCTTGCGCGACGGCAGGTCGGCGTGCTTGGTACGGAGCATGGCGAGGGATGCGATCAGCACCTCGCGCGTCTCGGCAGGGTCGATGACGTCGTCGACCAGGCCGCGCTCCGCGGCGTAGTAGGGGTGCATCAGCTCGGCCTTGTACTCCTTGACCATGCGCACGCGCATCGCCTCGGGGTCCTCGGCCTCCGCGATCTGCCTACGGAAGATGACATTGGCGGCACCTTCGGCGCCCATCACCGCGATCTCGTTGGTCGGCCAGGCGTACGTCAGGTCCGCACCGATGGACTGGGAGTCCATGACGATGTACGCACCGCCGTATGCCTTGCGCAGGATCAGCGAGATCCTCGGCACTGTCGCGTTGCAGTACGCGTACAGCAGCTTCGCGCCGTGCCGGATGATCCCACCATGCTCCTGGTCCACGCCGGGCAGGAAGCCGGGTACGTCCAGAAGAGTGATGATGGGGATGTTGAAAGCGTCGCACATCTGAACGAAGCGCGCCGCCTTCTCGGAGGCTTCGATGTCCAGAACACCGGCCAGGGACTGCGGTTGGTTGGCGACGATGCCCACCACCTGGCCGTCGAGCCGGGCGAGCGCACAGATGATGTTGCGGGCCCAGCGCTCGTGGATCTCGAGGTAGTCGCCCTCGTCGACGAGCTCCTCGATGACCTTGTGCATGTCGTACGGGCGGTTCCCGTCCGCCGGAACCAGGTCGAGGAGCATGTCGGAGCGCCGGTTCGCGGGGTCCTCGGCCGTGACGGTCGGCGGGTTCTCACGGTTGTTGGACGGCAGCATCGACAGGAGGTAGCGCACCTCGGCGATGCAGGTCTCCTCGTCGTCGTACGCGAAGTGCGCGACACCCGAGGTCTCCGCGTGGACGTCCGCGCCGCCGAGCCCGTTCTGCGTGATCTCCTCGCCGGTGACCGCCTTGACGACGTCCGGTCCGGTGATGAACATCTGCGAGGTCTCGCGGACCATGAAGACGAAGTCGGTCAGCGCGGGCGAGTACGCCGCACCGCCCGCGCACGGGCCGAGCATCACCGAGATCTGCGGGATGACACCGGAGGCGCGGGTGTTGCGCTGGAAGATGCCGCCGTACCCGGCGAGCGCCGAGACGCCCTCCTGGATACGCGCGCCCGCGCCGTCGTTCAGCGAGACCAGCGGCGCACCGGCCGAGATGGCCATGTCCATGATCTTGTGGATCTTGGTGGCGTGGGCCTCGCCCAGCGCACCGCCGAAGATCCGGAAGTCGTGCGCGTACACAAAGACCGTGCGGCCCTCGACCGTGCCCCAGCCGGTGATGACACCGTCCGTGTACGGCTTCTTGGTCTCCAGGCCGAAGCCGGTGGCCCGGTGCCTGCGCAGCTGCTCGACCTCCTTGAACGAACCCTCGTCCAGCAGCAGCTCGATGCGCTCGCGAGCGGTCAGCTTGCCCTTGGCGTGCTGCGCGTCGGTCGCCCGGTCACTTGGGCCGCGGCGAGCCTCCTCGCGCAGGGCGTGCAGCTCGGCCACACGTCCGCGCGCATCCGTCGGCCCACTGGTGGCCTCGCTGTCGGCCTCGCTGGTGGTCTCGTCCAAAACGGTCATGCATCGAGGCTACGGATCCGACCAAGAAAACCCTGCCGTCGACTCTGTACAGTCTCCGGACCGTTCTCCTGTTGCCATCGAACAGAACCATTTCGCACTGCAGCCCAACCGCCAGCTCAGGACCCCGAAGTTTTGTGGAGGTTCCACAAGGTGTTCACCCGAGAGCCACCTCACAGTGGTGGGTGCCTCCAAGAGTGCCGCCGGTGATCCGCAGCTGTAACGACCGTCCGGTGGCGAGCACGTCGATCGAAGCGTCCTTGCTGGTCACCCTGCGTACAGGGTGGCTCCAGGTGAGCTCCAGCGCCGCTCCAGTGCGGGTGGGGTCACTGATGTGGAGACGGGCCGTGCGGCGATTGCTCCGTACGAGGGCACTCAGGGGGGCCGTTGCAGTGAACGGGCCCACCGTACCGGGCTGCCAGAAGTTCGCCGCGGTCAGTCCCAGGGAGCGAACGGCGACGGCCTGACAGGCGGCGCTGTTGTCGAGGATGTCCAGCCAGCGGTGGTCGCACGCTCGCGCCGCGAGGGTGCGGCGCGAGGCCCCCGGCATCAGCAGATACGTGTACGACGCGCCCGCCGGATCCGTGCCGTGGTCCAGCCAGAGGGTCTGATAGCGACGGGTGACCCGCTCCGTGGAGCTGGTGGTGTTGATGTCGCTCCATGCGCCGGTGCGGTCCTCGCGCAGGGTGCGCAGCTCCTGTGTGCCGCCCGGGAAGACCCAGCCGCCGTGGCCCTCGAGGTGCGCCCAGCCGTGGCCGACGGTGAGCGCGTTCGTACCGCCCTCGCCGAGGTTGCGGTTGTCGACGACCGTCTCGACAGGCACTCCGTCGGTGCTCGCTATGCCCGCGCCGAGGCAGATGACCGTGTCCGCGACGCAGAACCACGACTTACGGGCCGTGAGGGTCGAGCCGAGGCCGAGCAGCTGCTGGCCGACGGCCGCGTACTCGCCGTCGCTCGCGCCGCCCACCCACTTCGCGGCGGGCTTGGGCTCGCCCCATTCGCCGCCCGCCCGGTCGGCAAGTCGCTTGGTCGACACGGTCGTTCCGGGCAGCCGGTAGAGGTCGACGGTGGGCCAGAACCAGTCGGTGTACTGGGCGCCGTTGTCCGGGGCCCACCAGTAGAGCATCCCGGCGCCGGTGTGCCAGCCGCGCGGATTCTCGCCGTTGCCGCACTCGTAGTACGCGATCCGCTCCGACGCCATGGAGATGTTGGCCGCCCAGCCGGGCCGGCGGTGCACGGCCCGGTCCATCGAGGAGAAGAGCTGATGGCCGACGGGCTCCGGCGCGGCGGGGACGGGTGCGGCGGCGACCGCGTGCAGCCGGGACAGATCGGCGACGCCGAACTGCCTGCCGCTGAGGATCGGGGTGACGGTGTCCCGCTCGATCCAGCCCTTGATCCGGGCCTGCCAGCGCTCACGTTCCGCGGTGGACGCTCCGCCCGCGAGCAGCACGATCGCGGCGATGAGACCCTGCCCGTGGAAGTGGTCGCTGCGCATGACCTTGCGCTCGTCGTTCCTCAGGTAACCGCGGCTGATGGCACGGCCGTTGACGCTGTCCATCATCAGCCCGTTGTAGATCAGGGGCGCGTAGGCGTGGTCGACACTGTCCAGGATGATCTGCCGTTTGGGGTCGGTCACGGCCCAGGCCGAGCCGGCGAGCAGCGCGAAGAGTCGGCCGAGCCCGTCGAGCATGACCTGTCCGTAGGTACCGGAGTAGGCGACCCAGGTGTGCTGGATGAACGAGCCGTCTGCGTAGAGGCCGTCGCCTTTGGTGACGTACGGGAAGACGGGCGAGAGGGCGTCCCGGGCGAGTGCGATCCTCTCGGGGGCCCTGCCGAGGACGCCGCGCAGGGCGACGGAGCGGCAGAGGTCGACCCGGTTGGCGCCGGTGGAGGTGCCGCTGTAGTCGCCGAGCATCGCGTCGGGGATGAAGTGGTCGACGGCGGCGAAGGCGGCCTCGCGCCGGTCCGCGGTGAGCTTGCCGTGGAGGACCGCGACGGTGTCCATGAGGAGACGAGGGCTGCCTATCTGCCACTCCCACCAGTTGCCGTAGCGGGTGGTGGAGGGGTTGTAGATCCTGACTGCGAGGTGGTCGAGGCCGCGGAGGATGTCGGCGAGCAGCCCGGCGTCGCCCGTGAGGCCGGTGCCCTCCTGCGCGTACGCCTGCGTCATGGTCCACAGGCGGCTGTAGCTCTGGGTGATCCCGGAGGGCGGATTGAAGGCGTAGCCGGGCCATAGCGAGGTGTCGGTGGGGGCCATGGAGGCGCGGAACCGGTCGGCCAGCCTGCCGGTCTCGGCGAGGCGTGCGGCATACGGCTCGGCGGCCGGGTCGTAGCCGGTGCCGAGGCTGATCTCCAGCCAGCGCAGCCGCAGGCTGTCGTACTCGTCGTCGGCCATCGCCGGACCGGGAGAACCGAGGGTGAAAGCGCTCGCTCCCATGTCTGCTCCGAGGATGGCGAGAAAGGTGCGGCGGGACCACGCGGACGACATCGGCACGAGAGCCTCCGGAACGGAAGTGGTTCATACCGCTTGCCTGTTGGTCTAACACGCCCTTCAGGAGGCTTTCAATGGGCATGACAGATGACGACTCTCGCGCGATAGTCCAAGTCGCCCGCCGGGCCGTCAACTTATGAAGCGGGAAAAATTCTGAGAGCGCTCTCAGTCACAACTATTGACGCCCGCTGCCGTCGTCGTGAGAGTGGCCTACACCCCCCACGAGCACAGGAGTTCACCCGTGATATCCCGCAGAATGTTCCTGTCCGGCACCGCCGCGGCCGCCACCGCGCTCAGCTACCCCCTCTGGGGAAGCGCTCTCAGCCCGCGCGCCAAGGCCGCGGCCCCCACCTGCGAACTGGCCCTGGAGAACAAGTCGTTGCCCGGCCAGGTCAACGCGTACGTCACCGGCCATGAGCAGGGCACCGACCGCTGGGTATTGCTCCGCCCGGGCGGCGGCGTCTACTACCCCGAGTCCCCGGCCGCACCCCAGACCCCGCTCCCTGTCGACTGCGCCATCCCGCTCCGCGCGGCCGGCGCCGGACCTGTCGTACTGACGCTGCCTCAGATGTTCGGTGCCCGCGTCTACTTCGTGCGCGACAACAAGCTCGACTTCTTCGTCAACCCCGGCCCCGCCCTGGTCGAGCCGGCCTTCGCGACCCCGGCCGACGCCAACTACGGCCGCACCTGGTCCTTCGCGGAGTTCACCTTCAACCCGTCGCAGCTGTACGCCAACATCAGTTATGTCGACCTGGTGACCGCCCTCCCCATCGGCCTCACGCTGACCGGCGACGCCACGCACCGGGTCGCGCCGCTGCCCGGCGGCGCGCTCCAGAAGATCGCCGACGGTCTCGTCGCCCAGGCCGGGCGCGACGGACAGCCCTGGGACAAGCTCGTCGTCCGCGGCTCCGGCGGCCAGGTTCTGCGGGTGATCTCACCGCAGAACCTGATGGCCCCCTATTTCGACCGGCCCGCCGAGATGCCTTTCCGGAACGTCTTCGACGGCTACATCAACCAAGTCTGGCAGAAGTACCGCAGCACGGATCTGCGGATCGATCTCCAGGGCGGCCGCGGCATACGCACCGGGCGCGTCAACGGTGACGTACTGACCTTCACCGGCGGCCACACCTTCGCCAAGCCGACCTCGAAGGACATCTTCACCTGCAACCACGGGCCGTTCACCAACAACCCCGGCGACTCCGACGACAAGAAGGGCCTACTGGCCAGGCTCGCCGCCGGGTTCAACCGGACGACCCTGCTGACCCATCCCGACCAGCCGAACAGCGCGACAGCAGCCGACTACTACCGCGACCCGGCCACCAACCACTGGTCGCGCGTCGTCCACGCCAACACCCCGATCGGCTACGCCTTCCCGTACGACGACGTCCGCCCGGACGGCCAGCCGGACGTCTCGGGCGCGGCGTACGACGGCAACCCGCGGCGCTTCACGCTGACCGTCGGGAGCTGACGGCGTGCGGGTGCCCGGCCGTACCAGGGGGCGGCCGGGCACCCGCATCCATGGGCACGCTCAGCATGGTGCCGTCAGGCGGGGTGGGGCTCAGCAGCCGCCGCAGTTGTAGTACGTCACGTCCCAGTGGCTGCCCTCGTCCGCGTAGACGTTCCCGGAGCCGGACTTCCACTGCGGGGCGCCGTCGCCGGGCCGCGCCCCGACATAGGTGAACGTGTTCTTGATGTAGTTGCCGACGCAGGTGTACTTGCTGAAGTCGAGCTTGTAGCCGTTCCAGTGCGAGTACGTGCCACCCGCGTGCCCCGCCTCCGTGCCGCCGGTGATGTTGAGCGCGCAGCCGCTCGCGCTCTTGAGGGTCTGCGCCCCCTTCGCGGTGGCGAGGTTCAGCTGCTCGAAGGACGTACACGACGGGTTGTTCCGGTCGGAGCAGCCGCCCGACGAGGACCAGGTGATCCCGGAGGAGCGGAACATCGAGGTCGCCGTGGCATGGCTGATCTTGGTGACCGCGTGCGCCTCGGTCGCGCCGCTGATGACGCCGAATCCGGGCGAGAAGAGCGCGCCGGTGACGAGCGCGAGCGCGGTTGATACGGAGCGGATTTTCATGGGGGATCCCTCCTGCTGATGACCCTTGAGGACCGGTGGATTCCTGTGGGACGGCCGTGCAGGTGGAGCAGGGAGATGGTGCCCGAGTTCTACGCGCGTCCGAAAGAGTGCGGCTGCGTCCTCCGGGTGAACCCTTCGAGAAGATGTTGAACTTTGAAGGGAATGGATTTACTGTCGATGTCGTTGAAGCTTAAACAACACGACAATCCGTCCCCGAAGGAGCGCGTCATGGGTCTCTTCAACCGCAAGTCCGACACCGACACCACCACGGCAGCCACCACCGCCACCGCGGTCGCCGTTGACCCCGCGCTGGCCGTCCTGACCGGCGACTACAGCATCGACCCGGCCCACAGCACCATCGGCTTCACCGTCCGTCACGCCATGGTCACCAACGTCCGCGGCTCCTTCGGCGACTTCTCCGGCAGCCTGCACCTGAACGGCACCGACCCCCACCACTCCACCGCCGAGATCGACGTCAAGATCTCCAGCATCGACACCGGCATCGCCGACCGCGACGGCCACCTGCGCAGCGGCGACTTCTTCGAGGTCGAGCAGTACCCGCTGATGACGTTCCGCTCGACCCACGCCGAGCAGCTCGGCGGCGACTCGTACCGCATCACCGGCGACCTGACGATCAAGGACGTCACGCGCCCGCTCGCCATCGACCTGGAGTTCAACGGCTCCGCCACCGACGTGTATGGCAACGAGCGCGTCGGCTTCGAGGGCAGCGCCGAGATCCTGCGCTCCGAATGGGGCCTGACCTGGAACGCGGCGCTGGAGGCCGGCGGCGTGATGGTCAGCGACAAGGTCAAGCTGAACTTCGACATCTCCGCGATCAAGCAGGCCGTCTGAGGCTGTCTGCTCCAGATCCCCCGAGCGCGCCCGCCCTGCCGTCCCCCGCGGCCGGGGCGGGCGCTCTGCCGTACGCACCCGTACAGAGGTTTTGTACGGGTCGTGACGGGTCAAGTGCGGTGCGTGGCGGGAAGGGGGGACCTCATGCACTCGGCAAAGCGGCCCAAGCGGGTCACCTCATGGCATCTGATCGGCGCGCAGCTCGGCGTCTTCCGCAGAGCGGCCTGTATGACTCAGGGGGAGCTCGCGAGGCGGCTGGGTGTAGTCGAGGAGACGATCGCCTCGATCGAGCAGGGACGCAGAGCGCTGAAGCTGGACCTCGCGGTGAGAATCGACGAACTGCTCGACACGAAGAAGGCGTTGCAGACCGCGGTGGAGAAGGTGCCGCAGCGGGAGAGGTTCCCGTTGTTCGCGCAGGACTTGGTGGAACACGAGCAGGAGGCGCTGACCCTGCTGTCGTACCAGAACCATGTTGTGCCGGGTCTGCTCCAGACCGAGGAGTACGCCCGTGCGGTCTTCGGCTGCATGTATCCGCCCCTCGAAGAGGAGGTGCTGGAGGAGTGGGTATCAGCCCGCCTGGAGCGACAGAAAGTCCTTGAGCGCAAGCCTCGACTAATGGCCAAC
Source organism: Streptomyces sp. CA-135486 (assembly GCF_050936555.1). Classification (NCBI taxonomy): domain Bacteria; kingdom Bacillati; phylum Actinomycetota; class Actinomycetes; order Kitasatosporales; family Streptomycetaceae; genus Streptomyces; species Streptomyces sp. CA-135486. The sequence goes on along the minus strand of NZ_JBNJMM010000002.1, from coordinate 1,773,515 downwards.
TTCCTACTGGAAGAGGTCATCCTGCATCGCCCCATCGGCGGCCGTCAGGCACTGCGCAACCAAATCCACCACCTGCGGTGGTGCGCCGAGCTCCCGTCTCTGGGCTTACAGATCATGCCCACGTCGCGGGAATCGCACGCCGGACTGGCGGGCCCGCTCGTGCTGCTGGAAACCCCCGACCATGACCAACTGGCTTATATCGAGGGGCAGCTCGTCAGCTTCCTCCACGATGATCCAGACAAGGTGAGTGTCCTCGCGCAGAAATATGGGATGCTGCGTTCTCAGGCCCTCTCCCCCGCGGAGAGCGTGGGTCTGCTGGACGATCTGCTAGGAGACTCATGAACTGGTTCAAGTCCAGTTACAGCAGCGACCAGGGCGGCGACTGCCTCGAAGTCGCCTACGACTGGCGGAAGTCGAGCTACAGCGGCGACGAGGGTGGCGACTGCGTAGAGATCGCCGCCCACCCCCTCGCCGTCCACATCCGCGACTCCAAGAACCCCTCCGGCCCCGTCCTCACCGTCGCCCCGGACGCGTGGGCCGCCTTCGTCGCCGAGCGCTGACCGAGGCCTAGAACCCGCCGCCCGTCGATCCGTGGAGCGAATCGAGGCTGGCCAGTTCGTCCGCGGAAAGCCGCAGCGCACTCGCGGCCACGTTTTCGACGAGGTGGTCCGGATTGCCGGTGCCCGGGATGGCCAGCACGTGGGGTCCTTGCTGCAGCGTCCACGCCAGTCGGACCTGCGCGGGCGTCGCGCCGTGCGCGTGTGCGACGGCCAGTATCTCTTGGCTGTCGGTGGCGCTCGCGCCCGCCTCGCGCCCGGCGCCGGCGATTGCGTAGAACGGTACGAACGCGATGCCCTGCTCCCCGCATCTGCGCAGGAACTCCCGGTCCTCGGGCCGTGCGCCGACGCCGTAGGAGTTCTGCACACAGACCACCGGCGCGATGTTCTGGGCCTCGGCGAGCTGTTCGGGCGTGACGTTGGAGATGCCCAGGTGGCGGATCAGCCCGGTGTCACGCAGGTCGGCCAGCGCACCGAAATGCTCGGCGATCGAGCCGGTTGCCAGGCTTCGTGCGATGCGCAGGTTCACCACGTCGAGGTGGTCACGGCCGAGCTGGCGCAGGTTCTCCTCGACCTGGCCGCGCAATTGATCCGGCCTCGCCCACAGCCACTCACCCGACGGATCCCGGCCCGGCCCGACCTTGGTGATGATGACCAGGTCGTCCGGGTACGGGGCCAGTGCGCGGTTGATCAGCTCGTTGGCTGAGCGCAGCGGCGAGAAGTAGAACGCTGCGGTGTCGATGTGGTTCACGCCGAGCTCGACCGCGTGGCGCAGCACAGTTGTCGCCCGGTCACGATCGCTCGGGGTGCCGTTCCCGAACACCTCGCCGTTCTGCGTCAGGCGCATCGCGCCCAAGCCGATCCGGTTGACTGTCAGGTCGCCGAGTTGCCAGGTGCCCGCGGCCGCCGCGGTGATCGTCTCTGAGGTCATGATCGGAGTCTGTCAGCCGGCCCTCGGAGCGCTTCGAGCTGGCATCAAGCTGCCAGACCGGCGTACTTACTAGAACCCGCCGCCCCCGTCGAAGCCCCCGCCGCCGTCGAAGCCTCCGCCGCCCCAGTCGCCGCCGCTGAAGTCGGACGAGTTGAAGTCCGCGCCGGAGTAGTCGCCGCCGCTGAAGTCACCGCCGCCGTAGTCCGCCGCGTACGCAGGGGTCGAGAGCATGGTGCCCAGCAGTGTGCCCACCAGCAGGCCCGGCAGCAGGCCACCGCCGAAGTAGCCGCCCGCCCAGGGTCCGTACGCCGGTCCCGCCTCCCAGTACGGGCGGCGGCCGGATTCCGTCTCGACCGTGCGGGCCATCGGGTCCTGGCCGTCCTCGATACGGGCCGCGTCCGCGGCGCAGACCGGCACCTCGCGCGCGGAGCCGGCCGCCGGGGACCAGGGGACGTCGGCGACCGAAGGACCGTGGCGCGGGTCGAAGAAGCAAGGTGCCCGGCGGTCCGGCACCGGCCGGCCCGCGCGGCGCGCGTCCAGGACCGCCAGCGAGAACCGGCCGTCCTCCAGGGCCTGCGTGACCCCGCGTACGTCACTGGGGTGTTGGGCCGATCCCATCAGGGACTTCGCCCTGTCGTACGAGTCGAGTGCGCGCTCGTAGTCGGCGCGCATCGCGTCGTCCGCGCCCTTCTCCGATGGGTGGAAGTCGAGCCGGTCGAGCTCCTCGCCGAAGGCCGTGATGTCCTCGTCGACGACGACCCGGAGCTTGTCGAGTGCGGCCCGCTCCTCCTCGGCCTTCTTCTGGCGCTTGCGGTGGATGACGATGTACGCGCCCGCGCCGCCGGCGGCCAGGACCGCGCCGAGCGTGATCAGGGATCCGGTGCTCGTGCCGTTGTCGGAGCCCGTGCCCCAGGAGGAGGGGGCGCTGCCGCGCAGCTGCGGCAGTGCCTGGTCGACGAAGTTGTTCAGCTGGGTCGCGGCGTCGGCGCCCGGGGGCGTCTTGACCGCGGTGACCAGGTTCCGTACGGCCTGGTTGGACATGACGCTGCGGTCGGCGCCCGCGTTGAAGCCGTTGCCGAGGCGGATGGCGTACAGGCCGGTGATGCCGGTCTCGGTACGGAGATTCCGCAGGACCGTATCCGGCGGGAACTGGGACCCCGTGGGCAGCACGGCCACGAAGAGGGGCTTGTCCGCGTCCTTGATCTTCTTCGCGAGGGCGTCGGCGTCGGCCTTGGAGAGCTGGCCGGCCGCGCCGGGGTCGACATAGACGGGACTCTGCTTCAGCGCCTGGGCCGCGTCCGGCACCCCCGCGGCGCTCGCTCCGGGAGCCAGGAGCACCAATAGGAACAGTGTCAGCGCCGCGAGGGCCGACAGCAGGGAAAACGGCCTCGTCCTCATATCTCTGAACGCTACCTGAAGCCGGGCAAAAGCGGCGATTGTACCGATCGCTGCGCGGACCGGCCGTGCCGAAACGTGGCCTGGCGCAACTCCGACGGCTCGAAGGCGCTGGCGTACAACGATTCCTCGTCGGCCGCAGAGCGTCACCGTCATGCACCGGAGCCGCCAACCAGAAGTGGCGGCTCCAGTCCTGACCTGCCCGGGCCATGCCTGCCCTGCGCGGGCTACTCGGCCGGTTCGACGCCGGCGCGCAGCAGACCGTAGGTGTACGCGTCCTCCAGGGCCTGCCAGGAGGCGGCGATGACGTTCTCGGCGACGCCGACCGTGGCCCATTCTCCGGTTCCGTCGCCCGTCGTGATCAGTACTCGGGTGGTGGACTCGGTGCCGTGGCGGCCTTCGAGGATGCGGACCTTGTAGTCGATCAGCTCCAGCTTGGCGAGCTGCGGATAGATCTTCTCCAGGCCGACGCGCAGCGCCCGGTCGAGTGCGTTGACCGGGCCGTTGCCCTCGGCGGTGGCGACGATGCGCTCGCCCTTGGCCCACAGCTTCACGGTGGCCTCGTTGGCATGGGTGCCGTCGGGGCGGTCCTCGACGATGGCCCGCCAGGACTCCGTACGGAAGTAACGGCGGGCCCGGCCCTCCGCCTCCTCGCGCAGCAGCAGCTCGAAGGACGCGTCCGCGGCCTCGTAGGTGTAGCCCTTGAGCTCGCGCTCCTTGACCCGCTCGACGACCCGGCCGACAAGCTCACGGTCACCGCCGAGCTCGATGCCGAGCTCTTTGCCCTTGAGCTCGATCGAGGCGCGTCCGGCCATGTCGGAGACGAGCATCCGCATGGTGTTGCCGACCAGCTCGGGGTCGATGTGCTGGTACAGATCGGGGTCGACCTTGATGGCGGAGGCGTGCAGTCCGGCCTTGTGGGCGAAGGCCGAGACGCCGACGTAGGGCTGGTGGGTGGAGGGTGTGAGGTTGACGACCTCGGCGATGGCGTGCGAGACCCGGGTCATGTCGGCCAGGGCGCCCTCGGGGAGGACCTTCTTGGCGTACTTGAGCTCCAGGGCGGCGACGACCGGGAAGAGGTTGGCGTTGCCGACCCGCTCGCCGTAGCCGTTGGCGGTGCACTGGACGTGGGTCGCGCCCGCGTCCACCGCGGCCAGGGTGTTGGCGACGGCGCAGCCGGTGTCGTCCTGGGCGTGGATGCCGAGGCGCGCGCCGGTGTCGGCGATCACGGTGGAGACGACGGCCTGGATCTGGGCCGGGAGCATCCCGCCGTTGGTGTCGCAGAGCACGACGACGTCGGCGCCCGCTTCGGAGGCGGTGCGGACGACGGACTTGGCGTACTCCGGGTTGGCGCGGTAGCCGTCGAAGAAGTGCTCACAGTCCACGAACACCCGGCGGCCCTGTTCGCGCAGGTAGGAGACGGTGTCGCGGACCATCTCCAGGTTCTCTTCGAGCGTGGTCCGCAGGGCCAGCTCCACATGCCGGTCGTGCGACTTGGCCACCAGCGTGATCACCGGCGCGCCGGACTCGAGGAGCGCACTGACCTGCGGGTCCGCGGCGGCCTTGGCGCCCGGGCGGCGGGTGGCGCCGAAGGCGACGAGCTGGGCGTGCTGGAAGGTGATCTCCTGCTGGGCACGGGAGAAGAACTCCGTGTCGCGCGGGTTGGCGCCGGGCCAGCCACCCTCGATGAACCCCACGCCGAAGTCGTCCAGGTGCCGGGCGATGGTCAGCTTGTCCGCGACGGTGAGGTTGATGCCCTCGCGCTGCGCGCCGTCGCGCAGCGTGGTGTCGAAGACATGAAAGCTGTCGTCGGTATCCGTGGTCATGACTGAATGGACTCCTGTCGGATTCGTGGCTCCTGAAATTCTGGATCCACTTGCCCCCATCTTCGCGCGGCGCGTCCCCGGCCAGGGTGAGGCCGTAAAACGAAAAAACCTCTCGCGGGTGCGAGAGGTCTGCGCGCGGGTCTGGGGCACGGTGTACGCCGTCGTATGTGGTGGTACGAGGCGGTCACTGAGGACCGGCGCGCTTGCTGCCCATAATCATGGCGAACGTAAGCACGGTGGCAGTTTGCCACAGCCGGGGGGTGGGGTGGACCGGGGTCTCACAATGCGGGCGGTGGGGCCGCGGGGTGCGGCGACCGGGCTGCGCCTGCGGCGGGCGTTGCCCCCACCCCGCCCCTTCCCGTAACCGGGGCTCCGCCCCGGACCCTCCCCCTACGCCCTGCGGGCGTGGGGGGACCCCCACCCCTCAATCGCCGGCGGGGCTTGAAAATCAAGCCCGTCCGGCGATTGAGGACACGCCCGAAGGGCGTTCGGGGGTCAGGGGACCCGGGACGCCGCCGGGGACGGGGTCACCCCTGGCGCCGTCGCCGACACCCGGTTCAGGTCGATGTCACGCGTCTCCCGCATCGTCACGTACACCAGCAGCGACACCGCCGCACACCCCGCCACGTACCAGTAGAACCCCGACTCCATCCCCGCGTCCTTGAACCACAGCGCCACATACTCCGCCGTCCCACCGAACAGCGCGTTGGCGATGGCGTACGGCAGGGCAACGCCCAGCGCACGCACCCCCGTCGGGAAGAGCTCCGCCTTCACACACGCGTTGATCGACGTGTAGCCGGTGATCACGACGAGCGCGAGCAGCGAGAGACCCAGCGCCGGCCAGAAGGAGCCCGCGTGCTTGAGCATTGTCATGATCGGTACGGTCAGGAAGGTCGAGCCGACCGCGAAGGTGATCAGCAGCGGGCGACGGCCGATCCGGTCGGAGAGTTTGCCCGCGAGCGGCTGCAGACAGGCGAAGACGATCAGCGCGCAGAAGGACACCAGGGTCGCGGTCTGCTTCGGCAGACCCGCGGAGTTGGACAGGTACTTCGTCAGATAGGTCGTGTACGTGTAGTACGCGACGGTCCCGCCCATGGTCAGCGCCATGACCAGGAACGCCTCACGCTTGTGCGCCCACAGCGCCTTGATCGTGCCCTTCTCCCCCGCCGGGGTGTCCTCGCCGGACTCCTCGTACACCTCCGTCTCAAGCATGTTCCGGCGCAGATAGAAGACGACCGCAGCGCCGAGCGCGCCGATGAGGAACGGGATGCGCCAGCCCCAGCTGTGCAGCGCGTCCGCGGACATCGTGCGCTGCAGGATGATCTGGAGGCCGAGGCCGACGATCTGGCCCGCGGTCATCGAGACGTACTGGAAGCTGGAGGCGAAGCCCCGGCGCTCGGGCGCGGAGGCCTCGGTGAGGTACGTCGCGCTGGCCGCGTACTCGCCGCCGACCGACAGGCCCTGGAGCAGCCGGGCGATCAGCAGGACGGCGGCTCCGCCGTAGCCGGCGACCCCGTAGGTCGGCGCGATCGCGATGAGGACGGCGGAGGCGGACATCAGACTGACGGTGAGGGTCAGCGCGGCTTTGCGGCCCTTGCGGTCACCGACCCGGCCGAGCAGCCAGCCGCCGACCGGGCGCATGAAGAAGCCGACGGCGAAGATGCCGGCGGTGTTCATGAGCTTGGCGGTGTCGTCCCCGTCGGGGAAGAACGCGCCTGCGAAGTACGTGGCGAAACTGGCGTACACGAACCAGTCGAACCACTCCACCATGTTGCCGGCCGAGCCGACCCAGATCTTCTTCCAGTGCTCTCGTCCCATGATCCGAGACCGTGCCGGAATGATCTTGGACGGGCAAGGGCGCAGAAGACAACGATCGGGAGTACTTGCGTGCGTTGCGTTCAGGGAAGCAGGGCTTCCGCAATGAATTCCCGCACGTGGGCGAGGACTTGGGGCCGTCCGGTGCCGGGGAGTCCGACCGCGACGTGCACGCTGAACCCGTCGAGCAGGGCGCGCAGCCGGGCGGCGAAGCGGTCCGCGTCGACGGAACGGAACTCCCCGCGGGAGATGCCCTCCGCGATGAGGGCCACGAGGTCCCGGTGCCAGGCCCGCTCGATGGCGGCCTGGCGGGCGCGGGCCTCGTCGTCGGCGTTCTGCGAGCGGTTCCAGACCTCGAGCCAGAGGGCCCAGTGGGGATCGCGTGGTCCGTCGGGGATGTACAGATCGACGTAGGCGTCGAGCCGTTCGCGTGCCGGGGCCTGCTGGGAGAGCAGCGCACTACGCTCCGCGCCGAGGCGCCCCTCGCTCCACTCCAGGGTCTGGAGCAGGAGCTCGTCCTTGGTGCGGAAGTAGTAGAGGAGATGACCACTGCTCATCCCGACCTCGCGCCCGAGCCCGGCCATGGTGAGTCCGTCGAGGCCCCGTTCGGCGATGGTGGCCATGGCGGCGGCGAGGACGGACTCACGGGGCGGCGCGACATTGCGACGGCGCTGGGCGGGGGTCATGCGGCGATCTCCTCGGCGACGACCGCCTGATCGGGGGACACTTCGTGCACCTGTCTGTTCTACCTGATCGGCCCTGACCACTGGGCCGCCCCTGAGTCTCAAACCTTCGGCTGCTGTTGTGTGATGCAGTGGATGCCGCCACCGGCGGCGAAGATCGTCCTCGCGTCGACCAGCGTCACCGTCCGGCCCGGGTACAGGCGGCGGAAGATGCCCGCCGCGATCTCGTCGCGCGGGTCGTCGAAGGCGCACAGGACCACGCCGCCGTTGCAGACGTAGTGGTTGATGTACGAGTAGTCGACCCAGCCGCCGTCCTCCTCCCGCACCACCGTGGGCGCGGCGACCTCGACGACCTCGATGCGGCGGCCCTTCGCGTCCTTCTGGGCCCTGAGGAACTCCACGTTCTCCTGGCAGAGCTCGTGGTCGGGGTGGGCCGGGTCCGGCTGGGTGTGGGCGACTATGACGCCCGGGCCCGCGAAGGCGGCCACGATGTCGACATGGCCCAGGGTGCCGAAGCCGTGCGGCGGATAGTCCGCGGTCAGACCGCGCTTCAGCCAGATCGCCCTGGTGGTGCCGAGCCGGGCGTGAATCTCGGCCTCGACCTCCTCCTTCGACCAGCCCGGGTTGCGCTCCGGGCCCAGCTGCACCGTCTCGGTGAGCAGCACCGTGCCCTCGCCGTCGACATGGATGCCGCCGCCCTCGTTCACCAGGGGTGAGGAGTGGACCTTCACTCCGGCCAGCTCGGACACATGGCGGGCGATCTTCGCGTCGTGCTCCCAGCTGGCCCACTCCTGCGCGCCCCAGCCGTTGAACACCCAGTCCACCGCCGCAAGTTGCTCTCCGTGGGTGACGAACGTCGGGCCGATGTCGCGCATCCAGGCGTCGTTCAGCTCGCGCTCGACGACGTCGATGTCCGGGCCGAGCAGGGCGCGGGCGTCCTCCGCCTGACCCCGGCCGACGACCATGGTGACCGGCTCGAAGCGGCGTACGGCCTGGGCGACCGACGCCCATGCCCGCCGGGACTCGGCGAGGTCGTCGCCGGCGAAGGTGATGTTGGGGCTCGGCCAGGCCATCCAGGTGCGCTCGTGCGGGGCCCACTCGGGCGGCATGCGGAAGGTCATCGGAGATCCTTTACAGGAAGTAGAGGCGGTTGAGGGAGATCGAATCGGCGGGCTCCGAGCGCAGCGGATCGCCGTCGAGGGTGACCAGGCCGGTACGGCCGTCGACACCGACGTCGCCGATCCGGGAGTTGAGGCGCAGATCGGCCGGTCCGATACCACGGGTGCCGCGCACGGCGACCCTTCTGCGGCGCGTCGGCATCAGGTCCGAGCCGAGATCGGTGGCGGCCCTGGCCACGAAGGCGACCGAGATGTCCGCCGGCGTGGCGCCGTAGGCACCGAACTGCGGCCCGAGGACGAGCGGTTCACAGGTGTCGGTCGCGGCGTTCGGGTCGCCCACGACACCGTAGGCGGGGAAGCCCGACTTGAGGACGAGCTGCGGCTTCGCCCCGAAGTACTGCGGCTGCCACAGCACGATGTCCGCGAGCTTGCCCACCTCGATCGAGCCGATCTCGTGCGCGAGACCGTGCGCGATCGCCGGGTTGATGGTCAGCTTCGCCGTGTAGCGCAGCACGCGCGCATTGTCGTCGTGCGCGCCGTCACCCTCCATCGGGCCCAGCTCGGCCTTCATCTTTCCCGCCATGGCGAAGGTGCGGCGTACGGTCTCGCCCGCGCGCCCCATGCCCTGCGCGTCCGACGAGGTGATACCGATCGCGCCGAGGTCGTGCAGTACGTCCTCCGCGCCCATCGTCCCGGCCCTGATCCGGTCGCGCGCCATCGCGGCGTCGCCGGGCAGGTCGGTCTTGAGGTCGTGTACGGAAACGATCATTCCGTAGTGCTCGGCGACCGCGTCCCGGCCGAAGGGCAGGGTCGGGTTGGTGGAGGAGCCGATGACGTTCGGCACGCCCGCCATCTTCAGCACGTTCGGTACGTGTCCGCCGCCGCAGCCCTCGATGTGGAAGGCGTGGATGGTCCTGCCGTCCAGGACCCTGAGGGTGTCCTCGACCGAGAGACATTCGTTGAGGCCGTCGCTGTGCAGCGCGACCTGCACGTCGTGCTCCTCGGCGACCCGCAGCGCGGTGTCGAGGGCGCGGGTGTGCGCGCCCATGTCCTCATGGACCTTGAAGCCCGAGGCCCCGCCCTCGGCGAGCGCCTCGACCAGCGGCGCGTCGTGGGAGGACGAACCGCGGGCGAGGAAGCCGATGTTGACGGGCCACGCGTCGAAGGCGTTGAAGGCGCGCCTGAGGGCCCATGGCGAGTTGACGCCGACGCCCCAGACGGGGCCGAACTCCTGACCGATGATGGTGGTGACGCCGGACGCGAGGGAGGCTTCCATGATCCGCGGCGACAGCAGATGCACATGGGTGTCGACGGCACCGGCGGTGGCGACGAGGCCCTCGCCGGAGACGATGGACGTGCCGGTGCCGACGACGACGTCCACGCCGTCGAGGGTGTCCGGGTTCCCCGCTCGGCCGATGCCGGAGATCCGGCCCTCGCGAATACCGATGGACACCTTGCGAATGCCCTGAACGGCGTCGATGACGAGGACGTTGCTGATGACGACGTCGCACGTCTCACGGACGGCCGATGCCTTGAGGTGGAGTCCGTCGCGGGCGGTCTTTCCGAAGCCGGCGAGGAATTCGTCGCCGGGCTTCTGGGAGTCGGACTCGACGCGGACGACGAGCCCACTGTCGCCGAGGACGACGCGGTCGCCCGCGCGCGGGCCGTGCACGGATGCGTACTCGTACGGATCGATGCCGGTCATCGGCGGACCTCCAGTCGGTAGTGCGAGTCGGGCGCGGGTCGCCCTGCTGCGGCGGTGGTGTGGTCGCGGGCGGCGGCCAGCACTCCGGGAGCGGTGCTCACCGGACCCAGTGCGAAGCCGCCTGCGGGCACGGCTGCTGTCACGCCGGGAGCGGTGCTCACCGGGCCGAGGGCGGAGCCGCCTCCGGGCACGGCGGCCGTCAGACCGCGAACGCCGGCCGCCGAGGTCATGCCGGGGGCGCCGGTCGCAGGGGTCACGCCGGGGGCGCCGGTCATCGGGGGCACGCCGGGGGCGCCGGGCGCCGGGGTCATGCCGGAAGCGCCGGTCATCGGGCCACGCGGCCCAGCGGTCACCGGGCGGGACGCCGCGGCCTCCACGCTGACCGGGCCGAGGGGGGCGGCGCTCACCGGGCCGCTCCCAGATAGCCGCAGGCCGCCGCGCGGCGCAGGGCCTCCTCCTTCGCTCCCGGCGCGTCCAGCGGGCCGTCGACCAGGCCCGCGAAGCCGATCGCGATCCGGTCGCCGCCCATGGGCAGCAGGCCCACCTCCGACTCGCCGCCGGGGTCGAAGCGGACCGAGGAGCCCGCCGGGACGCACAGACGCATGCCGTACGCCGCGGACCTGTCGAAGTCGAGGCGCGGGTTCGCCTCGAAGAAGTGGAAGTGCGAGGTGACGCCGACCGGCACGGTCGCGGTGTTGCGTACCGTCAGCCGCACTGCGGGCTCCGGCTCCGGCTCCGGGTGCGCGGGCCCGGGCACGACCGCGCCGGGCGCCCGATCCGCCAGGCCGCCCCCGATCGGGTCGGAGACGACAGCGAGCCGTGAGCCGTCGTCGAAGACGGCCTCCACATGCACCTCGGTGACCACGTCCGCCACGCCGGGCAGGACGTCGTCGGGGCCGAGCACACTCCGCGCCGCCTCGATCGCCTCGGCGAGCCGGCGCCCGTCGCGGGCCGCCTCGCAGACGGTGTCCGCGATGAGCGCGGTCGCCTCCGGGACATTGAGCCGCAGCCCGCGGGCCCGGCGCGCCCGCGCCAGTTCGGCCGCGCCGAAGAGCAGCAGCCGGTCGCGCTCGGTCGGGGTCAGTCGCACGTCACCACACCTCCCGTTTCGAACGACACTCTAACCACGAGTTTCGCTTCACGGAAGCATTGACAGCTGAGCACGGCTTGAATCGCATTGAGCGGCACTCAAACAGTCGGGCGTCAGGGCGGCCAATGCCGATAGGTTCCGTACGGTCGGGCCTGGTGGGCGGCGCGAGCTGTCTGCTGCTGGGGCTGGGGCCTGCCCGGGTGCCGGAGCGCGAGCCCGGGGCCGAAGTGGCCGTTTCCTGACCGCTCCGCCAACAGCCGGGCCCGCCCCCTGCCGTGCAGGGGGCGGGCCCGTTTACTGTCGGCAGGTCAGCCCAGCTGGTGGGTCCAGCCGTGGATGTCCTCCGCCTTGCCCGTCTGGATGTCCAGCAGCGCCTTGCGCAGCTTCATCGTGACCTCGCCCGGCTCACCACCGGACTGCTTCCAGTCGCCGCCCGCGGACTTGACCAGGCCGACCGGGGTGATGACCGCGGCCGTACCGCAGGCGAAGACCTCTTTGAGCGTGCCGTTCTCGGTGTCGTCCCGCCACTGGTCGATGGAGATCCGGGCCTCTTCGGCCTTGTAGCCGAGGTCCCTGGCGAGCTTGAGGAGCGAGTCACGGGTGATGCCGGCGAGCAGCGAGCCGGTGAGCACGGGCGTGACGATCTTGTCCTCGTACACGAAGTACAGGTTCATCCCGCCCAGTTCCTCGACCCACTTGTGCTCCACGGCGTCGAGGTAGGCGACCTGGTCGCAGCCCCGCGCGGCGGCCTCGGCCTGGGCGAGCAGGGACGCGGCGTAGTTGCCGCCGGTCTTGGCGTCGCCCATGCCGCCGGGGACGGCGCGCACCCGGTCCTCGGACAGCCAGATCGAGACCGGCTTGACGCCACCGGGGAAGTAGGCGCCCGCGGGCGAGGCGATGACGATGAAGAGGTACTCGTTGGCGGGCCGTACGCCCAGACCGACCTCGGTCGCGATCATGAACGGGCGCAGGTAGAGCGACTCCTCGCCGCCGTGCGGAGGCACCCACGCGTTGTCCTGCTGGACCAGCGCGTCACAGGCCGCGATGAACGTCTCGACCGGCAGCTCCGGCATGGCGAGCCGGCGGGCGGACCGCTGGAAGCGCTCGGCGTTGGCCTCGGGGCGGAAGGAGGTGATCGAGCCGTCGGGGCGACGGTAGGCCTTCAGGCCCTCGAAGATCTCCTGCGCGTAGTGCAGGGTCATATTGGCCGGGTCGATCGACAACGGCGCGTACGGGACGAGCTGTGCGTCGTGCCAGCCACGCCCCTCCGTCCACTTGATCGTCACCATGTGATCGGTGAAGTGGCGGCCGAATCCGGGGTTGGCCAGGATCGCCTCACGCTCCGCGTCGGACAGCGGGTGTGAGGAGGGCTTGAGCTCGATCGTGGGCGTCGTCATGAGTGCAATGTCCTTCACCGGTTGTTTGTGACGGACCGCGCTCACGCCGCTACTGGTGCTAGGACGTCCGAGCTTTCCCGCATGCCGCGGCCCACGTCCGATTATCGCTCGCGTGGCACCGTGCTAGAAACGGGGTGAATGCGGTCCAGGGATGATGGTGGCACCCGAAGGCCGCACAAGAGAAGCCGCCGGGTGCGGATGCGACCCGGCGGCTGTGTCACATCCGACGGGTCAGCCGGCTACTCGTACCGCGAGCGCGTCGCCGATTTCGTCCGTCGTACGGACCGTGGAACTGTCGCGGTCCGCGAGATCGGCGGAGACGGCCTCCTCGATGCGCGCGGCCTCGGCCTCGTAGCCGAGGTGGCGCAGCAGGAGGGCGACGGAGAGGATCGTGGCCGTCGGGTCCGCCTTGCCGGTGCCCGCAATGTCGGGCGCCGAGCCGTGGACGGGCTCGAACATCGACGGGAACGCGCCCGAAGGATTGATGTTTCCGGACGCGGCCAGGCCGATGCCGCCGGTCACGGCAGCGGCGAGGTCGGTGAGGATGTCACCGAAAAGGTTGTCGGTGACGATGACGTCGAAGCGCTCGGGCTGGGTGACGAAGAAGATCGTCGCGGCGTCGACGTGCAGATAGTCGGTGGTGACCTCGGGGTACTCCTGGCCGACGCGGTCGAAGATGTTCTTCCACATATGACCGGCGTAGACGAGGACGTTGTTCTTGTGGACCAGCGTCAGCTTCTTGCGCGGGCGGGAGTTGGCCCGCTCGTACGCGTCGCGGACAACCCGTTCGACGCCGTACGCGGTGTTGACACTGACCTCGGTGGCGATCTCGTGCTCCGTACCCGTACGGAGCGAGCCGCCATTGCCGGTGTACGGGCCCTCGGTGCCCTCGCGGACGACGACGAAGTCGATGTCGGGGCGGCCGGCCAGCGGGGTCGCGGTGTTGGCGAACAGCTTCGACGGACGCAGGTTGACGTAGTGGTCGAAGGCGAAGCGGAGCTTGAGCAGCAGCCCGCGCTCCAGCACGCCGGACGGCACGGACGGGTCGCCGATCGCGCCGAGCAGGATGGCGTCGTGGTTCTTGAGGGAGCCGAGCTCCGCGTCGGGAAGGGTCTCTCCGGTGCGGTGCCAGCGCTGGGCGCCGAGGTCGTACTCCTTGGTCTCCAGCTTCACGTCCTGAGGGAGGACGGCGGAGAGGACTTTGAGGCCCTGGGCCACGACCTCCTGGCCGATGCCGTCACCGGGGATCACTGCGAGATTGATGCTGCGAGACATGTCGGCACTCTACGCCGCGTCCCACCCCATGACACGCCGCGTCCATCATCTGGACGAGGCTCGGGTGTTTCCCCCGAATCAAGCCCCTCCGGCGATTGAGGAGCGGGGGTACGGGGGCGGAGCCCCCGCAAACCGGCCTCGCCGGCGATTGAGGCGTGGGGGTCCCCCACGCCCGCAGGGCGTAGGGGGAGGGTCCGAGGCGGAACCCCAGGGGCGGCGACCGGTCGCCAGGGTGAGCAAGTAATCCCCGCGCGGGGGAAGTTTGAACTTCGTTCACCCAAAATCCTGCGGGCAGTTGGAAGTTACTGGCAAGTTCACCCTCATGGCTGAAACCCCCCACCTCGGCATCCCCGAACAACTCGCCCGCCGCATGAGCATGCCCGAGCAGCACGAATATCTGCGCGCCAAGCACGCCCGCCCCAAACTGTCCCGGCGCGGCGCGCTGGCCGGTGGGCTCGCGGCCGGAGTCGCGGGTGGCGGTGGGCTGTTGGTCGGGCGCGCGTCCGCCGCGAGTGCGGCCTCCACCGAGCTCGCCACCGCCCCGGCAACCGCGGTCGTCGACGGCTCGCTGGTCGCGCCGTTCGGGCGGCATCTCGCCTTCGGAGCCGACCCGAAGACGCAGATGCGGATCTCCTGGCAGGTGCCCTTCGCGGTGAAGAAGCCGTATCTGCGTGTGGGAGTGAAACCCTGGGAGCTGAGCCGGAAGATCGACGCCGAGGTGCGCGATCTGCACACGCCCTCGCTGGCCAGGAAGCCCGCGGTCGACCAGTACTACCTGCATGTGGGTCTGGACGGGCTGAAGCCGGGGACGACGTACTACTACGGGGTCGGCCACGACGGCTTCGACCCGGCGTCGCCGGAGCGGATGTGCACGGTCGGCTCGTTCCGTACGGCTCCCGCCAAGCCCGAGACCTTTGTCTTTACCGCATTCGGAGACCAGGGCGTGAGCTATCACGCCCTCGCCAACGATCAGTTGATCCTGGGTCAGAACCCGGCCTTCCATCTGCACGCGGGCGACATCTGCTACGCGGACAGCAGCGGGCAGGGCAAGGACTCGGACACCTACGACGCGCGGGTGTGGGACCAGTTCCTGGCGCAGACGGAGAGCGTGGCGTCGCGGGTGCCGTGGATGGTGACCACGGGCAATCACGACATGGAGGCGTGGTACTCGCCGAACGGCTACGGCGGCCAGTCGGCCCGCTGGTCGCTGCCCGAGAACGGACCGGACGCCAAGAACGCCCCGGGCGTCTACTCGTTCACGTACGGCAATGTCGGCGTGGTGGCGCTGGACGCCAATGACGTCTCGTACGAGATCCCCGCCAACAAGGGCTACACGGACGGAAAGCAGACCGCCTGGCTGGACAAGCGGCTCGGCGAGCTGCGGGCGCAGCCCGGCATCGACTTCGTGGTGGTCTTCTTCCACCACTGCATGTACTCGACGGCGACCCACGCCTCGGACGGCGGGGTGCGCGACGCCTGGCTGCCGCTGTTCACCAAGCACCAGGTCGATCTGGTGATCAACGGCCACAACCACGTCTACGAGCGGACGGACGCGATCAAGGGCGGCGAGGTCGGCAAGCCGGTGCCGATCGGGGCGTCCACCGACCCGACGCGGGACGGCATCGTGTATGTCACGGCCGGCGGCGCGGGCAAGGATCTCTACAGCTTCGGGCCGGGGGTCAAGGACAGCTACGAGGGCAATGTCCATGACCACGACACCATCGTGACCTTCCACTGGACCAAGCTGCGGCTGCCCGACCCGGACGCCGTGGAGTGGTCACGGGTGCGTTACCCCGGCTTCTCCTTCCTCGCGGTGGAGGCGGAGTCCGGTACGGCGCCGAAACTGAAGGTCTCCGCGCTCGCCGAAAGCGGGCAGCGCATCGACTACTTCGAGGTGAAGCGGTCCTGAAGATCCCGTAGGTCCTGAAGGTCTAGTGGCCGGTCGAGCCGCCGTTGTCCCTGCGGTCGAGGGCTCGCTGCAGGGCGGCGGCGGCGTTCTTGCGGTCGGACTCGCTCGTACGGGAGGAGTGGCGGACGCGGCGGGCGGTCTCAGCGGGCATGGTGATCGACTCCTTGAGATCACAGAGATTTCGAAGGCGCCGGAGGGGCGGGGAGCGGTGCCGCAGGGGTTGCCTGCGATGGTGCACTGGCTCACGGCCGCCATTCGCTGGATCGAGCGAGACGTTCGGCTTCTACAAAGCTAGGACAGGTACGCGCTTCTGTCTCCACAGTTACTCGGACTTCCTACTATCTGAGACAGCGATCACCTCAATGTCTCCGGGAGGGGGCTCTGAGCTCGCGGATCAGTGCCCGGACGGCTACGGTGCGGGCCGGCTCAGGGTGGTGACATGGCCGACGGAGCGCGTGGGGCGGTCCGGCGCGGGTGGCAGCAGATGGAGGGTGGCGCTGCGGAACGCCGCGATGCGCAGCCCGGAAGAGCTGCCCGCGGCCCGGCGCAAGCAGCTCTTCCTGATCGGCATTCACCCGATCTTGACAGGCGTCGCAATGGCGGGCCGGCTCGGGCGGTCAGACCTCGCAGTTGATCTCCAGGTCCGCGCCCGCTTCGCCGTCACAGTCGTCCGTATCGGCATTGCCGTTGAGGAAATCTCCCATGGGGCCGCCCCTGAGGATGTCGTCGCCGGTTCCGCCGTCGATCGCGTCGGTCCCGCCCGCGGCGCCGACGGTCTGCGAGTTCTGGTCGACGTTGTCACCGAACAGGATGTCGTTCCCGCCGCGCCCGAAGATCAGGTCGTTCCCGGCGGTCGCTCCGGTGGCATTTCCCAGCGCGCTGTCGCCGACGATGAGGAACTCGCCCCCGCTGCCCCCCACGATCCGGTCGTTGCCGGAGCCGATCGCCGTGCCCCCGGAGGCGTTGTGGTCGCCGACCGCGACCGTTCCGCCGTCCTGGCCGAGGTCGATGACGTCGTCACCGCCGCTCCCGCTCGCATTGCCGACGATGGCGGTGCTGTCCCCCGTCGCATCGCCGAGTTCCCCGGGGCCTTCCAGCAGTACGTCGTCGCCGGCTCCCGAGGCGTCGTAGAAGCCGAGCGCGTCTCCGTAGAGACCGTCGTTTCCGTCGCCGCCTTCGAGACGGTCCCCCGCACCGCCGGAGGCGTAGTCGCCTCTGCTGTCGCCGACCAGGCCGTCGTCCCCGGGCCCGCCGTACAGCGCGTCGGCGGCCGCCCCGTCGGCCGTGCCCTGCACGGCGTAGTTGTCGCCCACCAGACTGTCGCTGCCGGCTCCGCCGATGAGACGGTCCTTCCCCGTGGCTCCGGTCGCGTCTCCGGTGTAGCTGTAGCCGTCGCCGATCACCCCGTCGTCGCCGTCGCCGCCGTCGATCGAGTCATCGCCCGGCCCGCCGATCAGACGGTCGTCGCCGCCCAGACCGCAGATCAGGTCGATGCCGCCGAGGCCGTCGATGACGTCATCGCCCGGAGTACCGATGATCACATCAGGTCCCGGCGTCCCGGTCGTGGTCGTGGCCGGGGCGCCGAAACACAGCGGCGTCTGAGCGTCGGCCTCGCCCGCTCCCACTCCGACGAGGGCGGCGGCCGCGAGGACGTTGGCGCAACAGATCAGGAGGGCCCGGTGGCCAGGTCTCGGTCGAAGGTGCTTGTGCTGCATTGCTGCTCCATGGGTCTGGTCGTGAGCACGGGCGCGTGATCACTTCCAGCCCCGGGTGCCCGGACAGCACCGCCGCTCGGGTTTTCATCCGTTCAGTCACGGCTTTCGCGTCAGCCACGGCGGCTCGGCCACACGGCGTACGGCTGCATCCCTCGCAGTTCAACAGCAATTCACGGATCTCTCCCGGCACGGCTGTGGACCGCCGGGCTAGGTGTATTGACCTAGAGCACGTCGCCGTCGCGCCAGTCGAAGAGCAGCGCGGCAGGCGGCCTCGGGAGCGGGCGGGCAGCGGCAGGCCGCAGATAGGTGGAGCCCTCCTCGTCCGGAAGATGCACGACCCCGTCCGGTCCGAGCCCCTCGATCCGGCCCCGCCACAGCCGCCAGCCGCGCGCCCGGTACAACTCGGCCCCGTCGTCGGACGCGGAGAGCGCGCCGAACTCGTACGCCCCGTCGATCACTTGCTCCAGGGCGTCCAGCACCCGGCCGGCCAGTCCGCGCCGCCGCCGGTCGGCACGTACGGCCACGGCCTCGACGTAGCCGATCCGCAGCGAGCGGCCCCGGTGGATCACCCGGCGCTGGATCACGCTGCCGTGTGCGACGAGCTCCCCGTCCTCGTACACCAGCGCATGGACGCCGCCG
This sequence comes from Streptomyces sp. CA-135486, assembly GCF_050936555.1. Lineage (NCBI taxonomy): Bacteria > Bacillati > Actinomycetota > Actinomycetes > Kitasatosporales > Streptomycetaceae > Streptomyces > Streptomyces sp. CA-135486. The sequence continues at coordinate 1,755,460 of NZ_JBNJMM010000002.1, read as the reverse complement.
AGCCCGTGGTCGAAGTCCTCGTCGCTGAAGTCGCCGTCGAACGCGTCCGTCAGCAGCGTGCGGATCTGGAGGAGTTCGGCGGGGCTGAGCTCGAAGGTGTGGGCGGTGCGGGCCGACTCGGTCATGCTCGGCATCCTCCCAGGCCCGTCCCTGCTGGTCCGTCCGTATCACGCACTCATGGCTGCCCGGCAAGTCCGTCCGATGAGGCGATCGGGCTGTGGGCGCCGCTGAAGATCGCGCCGGTGCCGGAGGGCGTTTGGTTGAGGACCCAGAGGCCGATCAGTACGGCGAGAGCGAAGACGACCGTGATGAGGACCGCGAGGACCAGACGGCGCCTGCGTTCCCGGCGGAGCCAGCCGCCGCGAGCGGTGCGATAGGCGTCGGGGGCGGGTTCCACCTGGCCGGCGAGGGCTTCGAGGGCCTCACGAAGCTGCTTCTCGGCACCGGGGGTGCCTGGGGTGCTGCTCATCGCCGTGCCTCCATCGCCTGGGTGAGAGCGGCCAGGCCGCGCGCGGTGTGGGTCTTGACCGATCCTGCCGAAATGCCCATTGCCGCGGCTATCTCGCTTTCCTTGAGACCGAGCCAGTGGCGCAGCACAAGGGCTTCGCGCTGCCGGGCGGGCAATTGCTGGAGGGCGCCCACCAGCACCCGCTGGTCGTCACGGAGCAGGGCCGAGTTCTCCGCCGAGGCGACCAGGTCGGCCGGCGGGGCCTCGGCGTGCCGGCGGGCGACCTGGAGATGGCGTATCCGCATTCGGGTCAGATTGCAGACGGTGGAGCGCAGATACGCCTCCGCGGACTCGGCATCGCGGAGCTTCCGCCACTTCCGGTAGATCTGGTAGTAGGCCTCGGCCACGATGTTCTCGGGATCGTCGGCGCCCAGCAGCGCGGCGAGGCGGAGCATCGAGGCATAGTGCTGGTCGAAGAGTTGGGCGACGGCCGCCTCCCGCTCCCGTTCGACCGGATCGGCCGAAACCGGCGCAGCAGCCGGTGCCGACACAGGAGCCGGAGCGGCTGTCCGGCGGGACGAGGCCGCGTCTTCGGCCGCGCGGCCGTTCACCACCGGTGCTCCCGGGGGCGGCGGGACAGCAGTGGGTCTGATGGTGCGTCTCATGCGCTGCTCGCTCCCGTGCCGGGCCGGTTCCTGGCTGTCGGGCCAGGGGCCAGTGTGGTGGAGTCCGTACCTCGGGGTGTGCCGATTCGGTCCAGTACCGCGGTACCGGCCAGCGCGACCGCCAGGTTGAGGATCAGGGCGGCCAGCCCCGCGTAGATCTCCGGGGAATGACCGGGCAGGCCGAGCGGAACGACGGGCGAGAAGCCCTCTCGTACGACCATGACCGTGCCGAACACCATCCCGGCGGCCCATCCGGCGAGCAGCGCCCGATGGTGCAACCGGCGGGTGAACAGCCCGATGGCCACCGCGGGGAAGATCTGGAGGATCCAGACGCCGCCGAGGAGCTGGAGATTGATGGCGTCCTGGTCCCTCAGTCCGAAGACGAACGCGACCGCTCCCGCCTTCGCGGTGAGGGAGACCGCCTTGGCTGTCCGCACCTGACGCTTGGGGGTTGCGGTGGGGTGGAAGTACTCGGCGTACACATTGCGTACGAACGAGGTCGCCGCCGCGATCGACATGACGGCGGCCGGTACCAGCGCCCCCACGGTGATCGCGCCGAAGACCAGACCTGCCAGCGGCGCCGGCATGACGCGGTCCACCAGGATGGGGACCGCGGCCTCGGCACCGCCCTCGGGTGCCCGTACGCCCGAGGCGAGCGCCGCGATGCCGAGCAGCCCGAAGAGGGCGAGCACGGCGGTCCAGGCCGGCAGGGCGACGGCGACCCGGCGCAGGACGCGCGGACCGGAGGCGGCGAAGGCGGCCGTGAGGACGTGCGGGTACATCAGCAGAGCCAGCGCCGAGCCCAGGGCAAGCGTGGCGAAGGCCGGCTGCTGGTCAGGGGCGAGGACGAGGGAGGCGCTGCCCGCGTCCGGACCGGAGAGCCTGCGGGCGGCCTCATCGAAGACCGCCCCGGGTCCGCCCAGCCTGGCCAGGACGAGCCAGCTGACGGCGAGTACCGACCCGAAGACCGCCACGCCCTTGAGCGCCGAGATGACGGTGGGCGCACGCAGACCGTGCCGGTAGGTCGCGACCGCGAGACCGGCGAAGATCGCGGCCATCGCCAGATCACCGGTGGCGGCACTCGGGTAGAGGCCGCCCGCGGTGAGCACGGCGCGGATGCCCAGGAGCTGCAGGGCGAGGTACGGCATGGTGGCGAGGATGCCGGTGAGCGCGACCACCAGGGCCAGCGGCGCCGAACCGTAGCGTCCGCGCACGAAGTCGGCGGCGGTGACATAGCCGTGGTCCCGCGCCACGCTCCACATCCGGGGCAGCAGTACGAAGGCGAGCGGGCAGACGATCACGGTGTAGGGGAGGGCGAAGAAGGCGGGTGCCCCGTTGCCGTACACCAGGCCGGGTACGGCGGCGAAGGTGTACGCGGTGAAGATGGTGCCGCCCAGCAGCAACCAGGTCCAGACGGTGCCGAGGCTCCGGTCGGCCAGCGCCCAGCCTTCCAGGGAGGGCAGGTCGTCGTTGGCGTGCAGGCGGCGGGCGGTGACGGCGAGCAGGGACGCACCACCGATGACGGCGAGGAACGCCGCGGCCATGGGGCCTTCAGTCATCGGTCACCGTCCTTGGTGTCCTGGGAGTGCGCGAGCCCTGTCGCATACGAGTTGCGCGGAGGGCCGGCTGCGATGACAGGAAATCAGGGAAATCTCATCGAAATTTGCTGTCAACCCAATCGCGGACGCGAGCAACTCTTGCACAGACCGACAGGAACGAGGAGGGCACTGTGGTATGGATCGCGCTCCCTCACCACGTCCGGCGCCGGGTCGCGGCCGGTGTCTGCCTCGTCGCTCCCGTCGTCGCGCTGTTCTGGGTGCCCTGGTACGCGCAGGACCGGCCGCAGCTGGCCGGGGTGCCGTTCTTCTACTGGTACCAGCTGGCCTGGGTGCCGGGCTGCAGTCTCGCCCTCCTCGCGGCGTATCTGCTGACCCGGCGTCCGCCCAAACCCTGAGCTCCCACCCCTTCACCCGGCACCCCTGACCCTTCACCTCTGACCTTTCACTCCTGACCCTTCACCTCTGACCTTTCACTCCTGACCCTTCACTCCTGACCCTTCACTCCTGATCCGCCGAGCCGAGGATCCGCCATGCCCAAAAACACCCACGTACGTCCGAAATCGATTGTTCTGTGGACCTGTATCGCCCTCCTCGGCGCCGGCGCCTGGGGCGTGGTGGCCCTGGCCCGGGGCGAGGAGATCTCCGCCGTATGGCTGGTGGTCGCGGCCCTGGGTTCGTATGCCATCGCCTACCGCTTCTACTCACGCTTCATCGCCCGGCGCGTGCTGAAGCTCGACGACAGCCGGGCCACCCCCGCCGAGCGGCTCGAGGACGGGGTCGACTTCCAGCCGACCGACCGCCGGGTCCTGCTGGGCCATCACTTCGCGGCGATCGCCGGGGCCGGCCCGCTGGTCGGTCCGGTGCTGGCGGCCCAGATGGGATATCTGCCCGGGACCATCTGGATCGTCGTCGGGGTGATCTTCGCCGGAGCCGTGCAGGACATGGTGGTGCTGTTCCTGTCCATGCGCCGGGACGGCAAGAGCCTGGGTCAGATGGCCCGCGAGGAGATCGGCAAGGTGGGCGGGGCAGCCGCCCTGATCGCTGTCTTCGTCATCATGATCATCCTGCTGGGCGTACTGGCGCTGGTCGTGGTCAACGCCCTCGCCCACTCCCCGTGGGGCACCTTCTCGGTCGCCATGACCATCCCCATCGCCCTCTTCATGGGCTTCTACCTGCACATTCTGCGCCCGGGACGGGTGACCGAGACCAGCCTGATCGGCGTCGCACTGCTGCTCCTCGCCATCGTCGGCGGCGGCTGGGTCGAGAACTCCTCGCTCGCGGACGCCTTCACCTGGAGCCCCACGACCCTCGTCTTCTGCTTGGCCGGCTATGGATTCGTGGCCTCCGTCCTGCCGGTGTGGATGCTGCTGGCGCCGCGCGACTACCTCTCCACCTTTATGAAGATCGGCACCATCACGCTGCTCGCGGCCGGCGTACTGGTGGCCGCGCCCAAGCTGCGGGCCGATGCGGTGAGCGACTTCGCCGGCTCCGGCACCGGGCCGGTCTTCGCAGGCTCCCTCTTCCCGTTCCTGTTCATCACCATCGCCTGCGGCGCACTGTCCGGCTTCCACTCCCTGGTCGCCTCCGGAACCACCCCGAAGCTGATCCAGAAGGAGTCCCAGGTCCGGATGATCGGCTACGGCGCGATGCTCATGGAGTCCTTCGTCGCCGTCATGGCCCTGATCGCCGCTGCCGTCCTCGACCCGGGGCTGTACTACGCGATGAACGCCCCCGCGGGGCTGCTCGGCACCACCGTCGATTCCGCCTCCCAGGCGGTGGCCGGCCTCGGCTTCACGATCTCCCCCGACCAACTGACCGCCGCCGCCAAGGCGGTGGAGGAACAGACGCTGATCGCCCGCTCCGGCGGGGCGCCCACCCTGGCGGTCGGCATGTCGGAGATCTTCTCCGGGGTCTTCGGCGGTCACGCGATGAAGGCCTTCTGGTACCACTTCGCGATCATGTTCGAGGCGCTGTTCATCCTCACCACGGTCGACGCGGGCACCCGGGTGGGCCGCTTCATGCTCCAGGACATGCTCGGCAACGTCTGGAAGCCGATCGGCCGGGTCAACTGGAAGCCGGGTATCTGGATCACCAGCGCGCTGGTCGTGGCCGCCTGGGGCTACTTCCTCTACACCGGCGCCACCGACCCGCTCGGCGGGATCAACCAGCTTTTCCCGCTCTTCGGCATCGCCAACCAGCTGCTTGCCGCCGTCGCCCTCACCGTCTGCACCACCGTACTGGTCAAGTCCGGACGGCTGCGCCGGGCCTGGGTCACGGCCGTCCCGCTGGCCTGGGTGGTCGCGGTCACGTTCACCGCGGGCTGGCAGAAGATCTTCTCCGCCGACCCTCGCGTCGGCTTCTTCGCCCAGCGGGCCCGCTACGCCGACGGCATCGACGCAGGCACCGTCCTTCCGCCCGCCAAGACCATGGACGACATGCATACCGTGGTCACCAACTCCACCGTCGACGGCGTTCTCATCGTCGTCTTCCTCCTGCTGGTCGTGACCGTGATCGCCAACGCGGCCGTGGTGTGCTCCCGCGCTCTGCGCTCGCCGGCCCCGCTGCCGACGACGGAAGCGCCGTACGTCGCCTCGCAGATCGACGTACTGGTGCCAGAACCCCGTAAGGCGCTGGCTGGGGCCAGCGAATGACGCTCCGTCACCTGCTGACCGGACTGCGCCTGTACGTACGGGAGTTCACCGGCGAGGCGGCGTACGACCGCTACTGCGAACGGCACCGCCGCCACCATCCGCACGCCCCTGTCCCGACCCGCCGGGAGTACGAGCACATGCGCACCCGGCACCGCGAGGCCAACCCGAGCAGTCGCTGCTGCTGACCGAACCGGGGTGCCGTGCCGCCGTACCGGCACGGCACTCCCGCCGGACGACCCGCGGCCGCTGGCGCAACCGAGTGGTTGCACATTTCGGCCGGGACGTGCAACCATTGAGTAGCACGTTGCACTTCCTCGTCGAACAGGAGGCTCACCCTCATGAGCAAGGACCGCATCGAACGGGAAATCACCATCGCCGCGCCAGTGGAGCGCGTCTGGGCGGTGCTCACCGAGCCGGAGCACGTCGGCTCCTGGTTCGGACAGGGCAGGCCGACGCCGGTCGACCTGCGCCCGGGCGGGACCATGGAGCTGGATCACGGCCAGTACGGCCAGTTCCCCACCACGATCGTGAAGGTCGACCCGCCGCACCACTTCTCGTACCGCTGGGCAAGCGCCTTCCCCGGGGAGCAGGCGGTCGAGGGCAATTCCACCCTGGTGGAATTCACCCTCACCCCGGACGGCGACGGCACGCACCTGCGCGTGGTGGAGACCGGCTTCGCCGCACTCGCCATCCCCGAGGACAGGATCGACACCGCCGGGTACGACAGCCACTCGGCCGGCTGGACCGAGGTGGTCGGCAACTTCCGGAAGTACGCGGAGCAGCTGGCGGCATGACGGCGGACGCAGACCAGGAGGCCGTGACGGAGGTCCTGTCCGCGCTCGCGGACCCGACCCGCCGCCGGCTGCTCGACGCCCTCGCCGCGCACGGCGAGGCAACAGCGACGGTCCTGGCCACAGAGCTGCCGGTCAGCCGGCAGGCAATCGTCAAGCACCTCGCGGTCCTCACCCGGGCAGGCCTTGTGGCCGGTCACAGGGAGGGCCGCGAGGCGCGCTACAGGGTGCTGCCCGCGCGCCTCGGCGTCACCGCGCGGTGGATGGAACGGGTCGCGTCGGAGTGGGACACCAGGCTCGCGGCGATCAAGAGCCTCGCCGAGGCCGAGCCGGACGACAGCGACACCGACGGCTAGGCAGGGGGCCGGATCTGCAGGCAGGGTTACGCCGACACCCTCTGTTGCAGCTCTCGCGCCACCCGCGCAATCCACTCGCCGAACTCCTGCCGATGATGCACCTGCCCCCCGCACAAGGCGCTGACCTGCGCATCGGTGAGCCGATTCGGCCCGTCCACCGTCAGCAGTCCGCTCATCTCCTGCAAGACACCCGCCAGTCGGACGGCGTCGGTGTGCTCGATCGCGTCGACCCCGTGCCCGCCGCCGATCGTCGTGGAACCAGGCATCACGATCTCCTTTCGGCATCCCTCTTTGCAGCGTAGACCCGCCGAATGGAGTCCGCCCCCGTCCGGCTTGGGGGCCGGACGGGGGCGGAGTCTGTGGGGGCCGAAGCGTCAGCCCATGTGCGGGTAGCCGTAGTCCGTCGGCGGAACCAGCGTCTCCTTGATCGCGCGGGTCAGCGTCCAGCGCATCAGGTTCTGCGGGGCGCCCGCCTTGTCGTTCGTACCGGAGGCGCGGCCGCCGCCGAACGGCTGCTGGCCGACCACCGCGCCGGTCGACTTGTCGTTGATGTAGAAGTTGCCCGCGGCGTACCGCAGCTTCTCCATCGTGTACGCCGCCGCCGCACGGTCGTTCGCGATGACCGCGCCGGTCAGGGCGTACGCCGACGCCGACTCCATCTGCTCCAGCATGGCGTCGTACTGGTCGTCCTCGTAAACGTGGATCGCGAGGAACGGGCCGAAGTACTCGGTCGTGAAGACCTCGTTGGCCGGGTCCGCGCACTCGACGACGGTCGGGCGGACGAAGTAGCCGACCGAGTCGTCGTAGCTTCCGCCCGCGACGATCGTGCAGGTCGGGTCCTGCTTCGCACGGTCGATCGCGGCCTTGTTCTTGGCGAAGGCACGCTCGTCGATCACGGCGCCGATGAAGTTCGACAGGTCCGTGACGTCGCCCATCTTGATCCCGTCGACCTCGGCCGCGAACTCCTCCTTGAAGCCGGAGTTCCAGATCGAGGCGGGGATGTACGCACGCGAGGAGGCCGAACACTTCTGGCCCTGGTACTCGAAGGAGCCACGGGTCAGCGCGGTCTTCAGCACGGCGCGGTCGGCGCTCGGGTGGGCGACGACGAAGTCCTTGCCGCCCGTCTCACCGACGATGCGCGGGTAGGACCGGTACTTCTCGATGTTGTTGCCGACCGTCTTCCACAGGTGCTGGAAGGTCTTGGTCGAGCCGGTGAAGTGGATGCCGGCCAGGTCGGGGTGGTTCAGCGCCACCTCGGAGACGGCGATGCCGTCGCCCGTCACCAGGTTGATGACGCCCTTGGGCAGGCCCGCCTCCTCCAGGAGCTGCATCAGCAGCACGGCGGCGTGCGTCTGCGTCGGGGACGGCTTCCACACGACGACATTGCCCATCAGGGCGGGAGCCGTCGGCAGGTTGCCGGCGATCGCGGTGAAGTTGAACGGCGTGATCGCGTAGACGAAGCCCTCGAGCGGGCGGTGGTCCAGACGGTTCCACACACCCGGCGAGTTGGCGACCGGCTGCTCGGCGAGCAGGTCGCGGGCGTACTTGACGTTGAAGCGCCAGAAGTCGACAAGCTCGCAGGGGGTGTCGATCTCGGCCTGCTGCACGGTCTTCGACTGACCGAGCATGGTGGAGGCGGCGAGCGTCTCGCGCCACGGGCCGGCCAGCAGTTCGGCCGCGCGCAGGATGATCGCGGCGCGGTCGTCGAAGGACATCGCGCGCCATGCGGGCGCGGCGGCCAGCGCGGCGTCGATCGCGTCCTGCGCGTCCTGCTGGGTCGCTCCGGCGAAGGTGCCGATCACGGCCTTGTGGTTGTGCGGCTGTACGACGGCGACGCGCTCGCCGCCGCCCATCCGCTTCACACCGCCGATCGTCATCGGCAGCTCGATCGGGTTGTCGGCCAGCTCCTTGAGCTTGGCCTCCAGGCGGGCGCGCTCGGGCGAACCGGGGGCGTAGCCGTGCACCGGCTCGTTGACCGGGGCGGGGACCTGGGTCACAGCGTCCATGAGTTCCGTAACTCCTTTGTGAGGGGTGGGGCTCAGCCCTTGGTGATCATCGACCGGACGAAGAACAGCAGGTTCGCGGGCTTCTCGGCGAGACGGCGCATGAAGTAGCCGTACCAGTCGGTGCCATAAGCGGTGTAGACGCGCATCCGGTGACCCTCGGCCGCGAGCCGGACATGCTCGTCGCCGCGGATCCCGTACAGCATCTGGAACTCGTACTCATCCAGTTTGCGCCCGGCGCGGCGGGCGAGCTCCTGAGTGATGGAGATGAGGCGCGGGTCGTGGGACCCGATCATCGGGTAGCCGTCGCCCTCCATCAGGATCTTCAGGATGCGGACGTAGGCCTTGTCGATCTCCGCCTTGTCCTGGTACGCGACGGTGGCGGGCTCCTTGTACGCGCCCTTCACGATGCGTACGCGGCTGCCGGCCGCGGCGAGGCGGCGTGCGTCGTCCTGGGTGCGGAAGAGATACGCCTGGATCACACAGCCTGTCTGTGGGAAGTCCTGCCGCAGCTCCTCGTGGATGGCGAACATCGAGTCGAGGGTGGTGTGGTCCTCCGCGTCCAGCGTGACGGTGGTGCCGATCGCGGCGGCCGCCTCGACGACGGGACGGACGTTGGCGAGCGCCAGTTCGTGGCCGCCGTCCAGGGACTGGCCGAACATCGACAGCTTGACGGACATCTCGGCCTTGGTGCCGAGGCCCAGATCCTTGAGGTGGTCGATCAGCTGAAGGTAGGCGTCGCGCGCGGCGCCGGCCTGCTCGGGCGTCGTGATGTCCTCGCCCACCACGTCCAGGGTGACCTCGAGGCCCTTGCCCACGGTCTCCTCGACGATCGGGATGACCTGCTCGACCGTCTCACCGGCGATGAACCGGGCGACGACCTGCTTGGTCCCCGGGGCTGCCGAGACAAAGCGGCGCATCTTGTCGCTGCGCGACGCGGCGAGGATCACGGGACCCAGCACGGGCACCTCCACGGAAACAGGGGTTGAGGGAGGCCGCACCCGAACGAATCGGGAACGGCGCGAAGAACCACCGTGAAACCTAAGGATCGCTTTGATCCTGGGCCATCGACAGCTGTCACGCATCCGTGGTCCGGATCTCAGACATATGTCTGAAGAGGGTGCGAGAATGTCCGGATGAAGGGCGATTACCAGGAACTGGTCGACGAAATCTCCGCGCTGCTTGCCGTCCCCGCGACGCTGGAGAACCGCGACTTCGGCCTGATCGCCTTCGCGCACGACAGCGGCAGCGAATTCGACGAAACCACCCTGGACCCGGTCAGGACGCGATCGATCCTGACCCGGAAGTCCACGCCCGCGGTCCGCGCCTGGTTCGAGGGCTTCGGCATCGCGCGCGCGACCGGCCCGGTCCGCATCCCGGCGGCCCCGGACGCGGGGGTCTTCCGGGACCGGATCTGTCTTCCCGTACGCCACCGGGGCATCGTGCTCGGTTACGTATGGCTGCTCGACGCGACGCCGGGTCCCACGGAGGAACAGCTCGCGGCGGCGATGGAGGTGACGGCGAGGATCGGCACGCTGCTGGCGGACGAGGAACGGGCGGGGGCGGACCTGTCCCGTGAGTTCCGCGCGGTGCTGACGGCGGAGGGCGGCTGGCAGTACGACATGGCGGTGTCGGCGCTGCGGGCCGCACTGGGGGGCGGGGAGGCGGACGGCCTGCACGCGGTGGTGTGCGTGACACCGTGGACGGAGGCGGACGCACCGTCGTCCCGCTCCCTGCCGGGTACGGCGGCGCTGTGCACGGTGCGGCTGGGAGCGGGCATGCACCCCGTCGCCGGTACGGCCGCCGATGCAGCCCGGGCTGGCGAGTCCGAAGGCGCCGGGACCGCTTCGGGCACCCGGGCGAACGGCCCGGCAGGCGACGGCACTCGGGCCGGACAGCCTGGCGGCGGTCCGAGGGGCGCGGCGAGCATCACCCCCGCCGCGGACGGCGCACCGGACACCTACGCGCTTGCCGTACTCGTCCGGCTCCGGTCGGCCGATGCCCTCTCCCCCGTCCTCACCGCCGCGGACCGGCTCCGCGACTCCGCGGCCGCGGGCCGGGCGGCAGCCGGGGTCGCCGTCCCCCGCCGCGGTCTCGCCGAGCTCAACACCGCCTGGCTGGAGGCGACTTCAGCCGCGCGGGCCGCCCAGGCCCAGCCCAAGCTCGGCCCGGTCGCCCAGTGGGCGGACATCGGTCCGTACCGCATGCTGACCGCGCTGCCCGAGGACACCGCGCACGACCCTGTCGTTCGCGAGCTGCTGGACCTCTCGCATGCCGAACTGGCCCGTACCGCAGAGGTGTTCCTCGACTGCGCGGGCCAGGCGAGCCGCACGGCTGCGGCGCTCGGCATCCACCGGCAGACGCTCTACTACCGCCTCTCGCGGGTGGAGCAGCTCACCGGCCTCGATCTCGCGGAGGGCGAGGACAGGCTGCTGCTGCACATGGCGCTGAAGGCGGCGCGGCTGTAGCCGCCGCGTCCGATCAACCCGCGGTCAGGCCGGACTTGTCAGGCCGACGCGTCAGGCCTGGCTCTCGAGAATCGCGCCACGGACCCCGGCAACGCGAAAGGGCCCGGCTCACCCACAGTGAGCCGGGCCCTTCGAGATGTACGGATCAGTCCGTCAGGTTCACCGTACGGGCCGACGCGGCGCCGATCTCGTCCGCGATCTCCGACAGCACCTGCGGCGGCACCGTGTCGTCCACGGTCAGCACGACAACCGCCTCGCCGCCCTCCTCCGAACGCGAGACCTGCATGCCCGCGATGTTCAGTCCGGCCTCGCCGAGGATCCGGCCGACCGTGCCGACGACGCCGGGGCGGTCCTCGTAGCGCAGCACGACCATGTGGTCGGCGAGCGCCAGGTCGATGTCGTAGTCGCCGATCGCGACGATCTTCTGGAGGTGCTTGGGGCCGGCCAGCGTGCCGGAGACCGCGACCTCCTCGCCGCCCGAGAGCGTGCCGCGGACCGTGACGACATTGCGGTGGTCCGGCGACTCCGAGCTCGTCGTCAGCCGCACCTCGACACCGCGCTCCTGCGCGAACAGCGGGGCGTTGACGTACGACACGGTCTCGTCGACGACATCCTCGAACACGCCCTTGAGCGCGGACAGTTCGAGCACCTTGACGTCGTGCTGGGTGATCTCGCCGTACACCTCGACATCGAGCCTGACCGCGACCTCGCCCGCCAGCGCGGTGAAGATCCGGCCGAGCTTCTCGGCGAGCGGCAGACCGGGTCGTACGTCCTCGGCGATGACGCCGCCCTGGACATTGACCGCGTCCGGCACCAGCTCACCGGCGAGCGCGAGACGCACGGAACGCGCGACGGCGATGCCCGCCTTCTCCTGCGCCTCGTCCGTGGACGCGCCGAGGTGCGGGGTGCAGACGACCTGGTCAAGCTCGAACAATGCGGAGTCCGTGCACGGCTCCTTCGCGTACACATCGAGGCCCGCGCCCGCGACCCGGCCCTCCTTGAGCGCCGAGAACAGCGCCTCCTCGTCGACGATCCCGCCGCGCGCGGCGTTGACGATGCGGACGGTCGGCTTGACCTTGTGCAGCGCCTCGTCGCCGATGAGGCCGAGCGTCTCGGGGGTCTTCGGCAGATGGACGGTGATGAAGTCGGAGACCTCGAGCAGCTCGTCGAGCGAGAGCAGCTTGACGCCCATCTGCGCGGCGCGCGCGGGCTGGACGTAGGGGTCGTACGCGACGATCTTCATCCCGAAGGCGGACATCCGCTGGGCGACCAGGACACCGATCCGGCCGAGGCCGACGACGCCGAGGGTCTTCTCGCTCAGCTCGACGCCGGTGTACTTGGAGCGCTTCCACTCGCCGTTCTTCAGGGCGGTGTTGGCCTGCGGGATGTTGCGCGCGGTGGCAACGAGCAGACCGCACGCGAGCTCGGCGGCGGTGACGATGTTCGACGTGGGGGCGTTGACGACCATCACGCCGGCCTTGGTGGCGGCGGAGACGTCGACGTTGTCCAGACCGACTCCCGCGCGGGCGACGACACGCAGCTTCTTCGCCGCGGCGATGGCCTCGGCGTCGACCTTGGTGGCGGAGCGTACGAGGATCGCGTCGACATCGGCGATGGCGGGGAGCAGCTCCGCGCGGTCGGCGCCGTTGCAGTGCCGGATCTCGAAGTCCGGGCCCAGCGCGTCGACGGTGGCGGGCGACAGCTCTTCAGCGATGAGTACGACAGGTTTCGAGCTCACGTGAGTCCTCACTAGTCCAGTGCGGACGGCCGTCCCGACGGCCGCAGGCGGTGGAGGGGGCTAGCCGCGTGGAAGACGCACGACACTGTGGGCCTGACGCGTATGTGTTGAGCAGTGTAGTGGTGCCGTGGGATGCGTCTTGCGCCTCCGAGGCAGGATCACCCGTCCGTGGCTGGACAGAGTGGAGAAGCGCTGGAGCGCGGCGAGAACAGCTGGCGGGGGGCCGGGACGCTGTTGTCCCGGCCCCCTGCGGGCTTACGCCTCCTCGTTGTCCACCCAGCTCATGAGCTTGCGGAGCTCCTTGCCGGTGGTCTCGAGCAGGTGGTTCTCGTCCTGCGTCTTGTACTCGTTGTACTTCTTCAGACCGCCGTGGTACTCGTCCATCCAGTTCTTGGCGAACGTGCCGTCCTGGATCTCGGCGAGGACCTTCTTCATCTCGGCCTTGGTCTGGTCCGTGATGATGCGGGGGCCGGTGACGTAGTCGCCCCACTCGGCGGTCTCGGAGACCGACCAGCGCATCTTCTCCAGGCCGCCCTCGTACATGAGGTCCACGATCAGCTTCAGCTCGTGGAGGCACTCGAAGTACGCGATCTCCGGCTGGTAGCCGGCCTCGACCAGCGTCTCGAAGCCCGCCTTGACCAGCGCGGACGTACCACCACAGAGGACGGCCTGCTCGCCGAAGAGGTCGGTCTCGGTCTCCTCGGTGAAGGTCGTCTTGATGACGCCCGCCCGGGTGCCGCCGATGGCCTTGGCGTACGAGAGCGCCAGCGCGAAGGCACTGCCGGTCGCGTCCTGCTCGACGGCGGCGATCGCGGGGACGCCGCGGCCCTCCTCGTACTGGCGGCGGACCAGGTGGCCGGGGCCCTTCGGGGCGACCAGGGCCACGTCGACACCGGCCGGCGCCTTGATGAAGCCGAAGCGGACGTTGAAGCCATGGGCGAAGAACAGCGCGTCGCCGTCCTTCAGATTGCCCTTGATGGACTCCTCGTAGACCTGGGCCTGGATCGGGTCCGGGATGAGGATCATGATGACGTCGGCCTCGGCCGCGGCCTCGGCGGGGGTCACCACGCGCAGGCCCTGCTCCTCGGCCTTGGCCTTGGACTTGGAGCCCTCGTGCAGACCGACGCGGACGTCGACACCCGAGTCACGGAGCGACAGCGCGTGGGCGTGGCCCTGGCTGCCGTAGCCGATGACCGCGACCTTGCGGTTCTGGATGATGGACAGGTCGGCGTCGTCGTCGTAGAACAGCTCGGCCACTGGGATATCTCCTTGGAGTGCTGGTGTTACGTCCCACCGTACGGCGGGGAGGGACGGGGACGTTTCGGGGTCTCGCCAGGCGAAACGCTCCGGCTATGCGGAACGGTCCAGGGCCCGCAGGGACCGGTCCGTGATGGACCGGGCGCCGCGCCCTATGGCGATCGTGCCGGACTGGACGAGCTCCTTGATGCCGAACTGCTCCAGCATCTTGAGCATCGCCTCCAGCTTGTCACTCGAACCGGTGGCCTCGATGGTGACCGCCTCGGGCGAGACGTCCACGGTCTTGGCGCGGAACAGCTGAACGATCTCGACGATCTGGGAGCGGGTCTCGTTGTCCGCGCGGACCTTCACCAGCACCAGTTCGCGCTGGATCGCGCCGCCGGGCTCGAGCTCGACGATCTTCAGAACGTTGACCAGCTTGTTGAGCTGCTTGGTCACCTGCTCCAGCGGCAGGTCCTCGACATTGACCACGATCGTGATGCGGGAGATGTCGGGGTGCTCGGTCACACCGACGGCGAGCGAGTCGATGTTGAAGCCGCGACGGGAAAACAGTGCGGCGATCCTGGCGAGGATGCCCGGCGTGTTCTCGACCAGGACGGAGAGCGTGTGCTTGGACATGGTGCGTCGTACCTCTTCCTACTGCTCTCAGTCGTCTTCGTTGTCGCCGAAGTCGGGGCGGACGCCGCGCGCCGCCATGACCTCGTCGTTGGAGGTTCCTGCGGCGACCATCGGCCAGACCTGGGCGTCCTCGTGGACGATGAAGTCGATCACGACCGGGCGGTCGTTGATCGCGTTGGCCTCGGCGATGACCTTGTCGAGGTCGTCCGGGGACTCACAGCGGATCGCGTGGCAGCCCATGGCCTCCGACAGCTTGACGAAGTCCGGGACCCGGGTGCCCTGGCGCGCCGAGGTGCTCGCGCCGACCTGGGAGCCCGCCACGTGGTGACCCGTGTCGTCGGCGTGCAGGACGGTGCTGGAGTAGCGCTGGTTGTAGAAGAGGGTCTGCCACTGGCGGACCATCCCCAGCGCGCCGTTGTTGATGATCGCGACCTTGATCGGGATGTTGTTCAGGGCGCAGGTGGTGAGCTCCTGATTTGTCATCTGGAAACAGCCGTCGCCGTCGATCGCCCAGACCGTGTGGTCCGGCTTGCCGGCCTTGGCACCCATCGCGGCCGGGATCGCGTATCCCATCGTTCCGGCGCCGCCGGAGTTCAGCCAGGTCGCGGGCTTCTCGTACTGGATGAAGTGCGCGGCCCACATCTGGTGCTGGCCGACGCCCGCGGTGTAGATGGTGCCCTCGGGGGCGAGCTCGCCGATGCGCTGGATGACCTGCTGCGGCGAGAGACTGCCGTCGTTCGGCTGGTCGTAGCCGAGCGGGTAGGTCTCGCGCCAGCGGTTGAGGTCCTTCCACCAGGTGCTGTAGTCGCCGGCGTGTCCGTCGCTGTGCTCGGCCTGGACGGCCTGCACCAGGTCGGCGATGACTTCGCGGGCGTCACCGACGATCGGGACGTCCGCGGTGCGGTTCTTGCCGATCTCGGCCGGGTCGATGTCGGCGTGGACGATCTTGGCGAACGGCGCGAAGCTGTCCAGCTTGCCGGTGACACGGTCGTCGAAGCGGGCTCCGAGGGCGACGATCAGGTCGGCCTTCTGCAGCGCGGTGACGGCGGTGACCGAACCGTGCATGCCCGGCATTCCCACGTGCAGCGGGTGGCTGTCGGGGAATGCGCCGAGCGCCATCAGGGTGGTGGTGACGGGCGCTCCGGTGAGTTCTGCGAGGACCTTCAGCTCGGCGGTGGCACCGGCCTTGAGGACGCCGCCGCCGACGTACAGGACGGGGCGCCGGGCCTGGACGATCAGCTTGGCGGCCTCGCGGATCTGCTTGGCGTGCGGCTTGGTCACCGGGCGGTATCCGGGCAGGTCCTGCTGCGGCGGCCAGCTGAAGGTGGTCTGCGCCTGGAGTGCGTCCTTGGCGATGTCGACCAGGACCGGTCCCGGGCGGCCGGTCGAGGCGATGTGGAAGGCCTCGGCGATGGTGCGCGGGATGTCGTCGGCCTTGGTGACCAGGAAGTTGTGCTTGGTGATCGGCATCGTGATGCCGCAGATGTCCGCCTCCTGGAAGGCGTCGGTGCCGATGGCCTTGGAGGCCACCTGGCCGGTGATCGCGACCAGCGGCACCGAGTCCATGTGCGCGTCGGCGATCGGGGTGACCAGGTTGGTGGCGCCGGGGCCCGAGGTGGCCATGCAGACGCCGACCTTGCCGGTGGCCTGCGCGTAGCCGGTGGCCGCGTGGCCGGCGCCCTGCTCGTGGCGGACCAGGACGTGACGGACCTTGGTGGAGTCCATCATCGGGTCGTACGCGGGGAGGATGGCACCGCCAGGGATCCCGAAGACCGTGTCGGCCCCTACTTCCTCGAGAGAACGGATGAGGGACTGCGCGCCCGTGACGTGCTCAACTGCAGCGGTGTGGTGTCCGCCGTTACGGGCCCGCGGCTGCGGATGGTGGGCCCCGGTGGCCTGCTCGGTCATCGGCATTCTCTTCTCGAAGCTGAGGGTTTTTGCGAGGGTTTGGGGTGTTCCAGTGCAACAAAAAACCCCTCGTGCCGTGAGGCAAGCGAGGGGAGCGCGTCGGGATGGGTCCGCAGGGTCTTCGGGGACCCTGCTCAGCCGACGCGCTTTCCAAGTACGAGAATTCGGGTGCGCATGGCACTGACCCTCCCCCCGGCGCGCCATGACTGTCAAGTGGGTGGGACGCGAGTCTCATTATTTGAGCCGTTGCGGGTGTTGAACGCGCCACCCGTCAGAACGGGCAAGGCGATCCCGCCGGGCACGGGGAAGTCCTCGCGAACCAGCGAGCGGCGCAGCCGGTACTCGTCCAGCGGCCCCGAGAAGGCCATGCCCTGGCCGTGCGTGCACCCCATGGCGCGCAGGGCGATCACCTGCTCGGGCACATCGACCCCGTCCGCCACGGACTGCATGCCGAGGTCGCAGGCGATGCGGAGCAGACCACTTGTGATCTTGTGCAGCCGGGCGGACTCGACAACGCCCTCGACCAGACCTCTGTCCAGTTTCAGTACGTCCACGGGGAGCCTGCGCAGTGCGTTGATCGCGGCGTATCCGCTGCCGAAGCCGTCCAGGGCGATCCGTACGCCGAGTCTGCGCAGCGAGGCGAGACGCTGCTCCAGATCGTCGAAGGAAATCCGCGGATCGCTGTCGGCGAGCTCGATGATCAGCGCCCCGGACGGCAGTCCGTGCCGGGTGAGGAGGACCTCGACCGAGCCGAGCGGCAGGGACTTGTCCAGCAGCCTGCGGGCCGACATCCGGACCGAGACAGGCACCAGATGGCCCAGTCTGCCGCGCTCGGCGGCCTGCTCCACGGCCTCCTCGAGCAGCAAGTGGCCGATCTCGGCGCTGCGGTCGCCGTCGTCGGCGACCCGCAGGAATTCGGCCGGGGTGAACAGGATGCCCTGGGCGGAGCGCCAGCGGGCCTGGGCGGCGACTGCGGCGATACGACCGGTGGCGAGGTTCACCACGGGCTGGTGGAGCAGCGCGAATTCGCCCTCGTGCAGGGCGCTGCGCAGGCGCGCGGGCAGTTCGGAGCGGCGGACCACCTCGTCCTGCATCTGTGGCGCGTACAGCTCGACACGGTCCTTGCCCGCCGCCTTGGCGCGGTACATGGCGAGGTCGGCGTTGCGCATCAGATCGGTGGGGGTAATGGCCGGCTCGGCGAAAGCCACCCCGATGGAGGCCGCCACCCGCACTTCGTTGCCGTCGATGCGGTACGGCTGGGAGAGAGTGAGACGCAGCCGGTCGGCGATCTCCTGGACCTGGTACTCGCGGGCGGCCCGGTCCCGGCCGCCGTCGCCGACGATCAGGGCCGCGAACTCGTCCCCGCCGAGACGGGCGGCGGTGTCCCCGGTCCGTACCGAATCCTGGAGGCGGCGGGCCGCCTGGATCAGCAGCTCGTCGCCGGCCTGGTGGCCCAGGCGGTCGTTGACCCCCTTGAAGCCGTCGAGGTCGATGAAGAGGACCGCGGTGCCGGAGTCGCCCGCGCGGCGGCCGGTGAGTGCCTGGCGGACGCGCTCGGTGAACAGGGCGCGGTTTGGCAGGTCGGTGAGCGGGTCGTGCTCGGCGTTGTGCTGCAGCTGGGCCTGGAGCCGGACCCGTTCGGTGACATCGCGGCTGTTGAAGATCAGGCCGCCCTGGTGGCGGTTGACCGTGGACTCCACATTGAGCCATTCACCGCTGCCCGACTTGAAGCGGCACTCGATCCGGGTGGTGGGCTCCTCCGCGGGAGGAGCGGCCAGAAACCGGCGCACCTCGTGGACCACCCGGCCCAGGTCCTCGGGGTGGATGATCGAGGCCAGCTCGGAGCCGACCAGCTCCTCTGCCTCACGGCCGTACACACCGGCGGCGGCGGGGCTGACATAGCGCAGTATCCCGCTCGGGGCGGCGATCATGATGACGTCGCTCGACCCCTGCACCAGGGAGCGGAAGTGGTTCTCCTTCTGCGCCAGTTCATGAGTCAGGGCGATGTTGTCGAGGAGCATGATGCCCTGCCGGACGACCAGGGCGAGGACGACCGTGCAGCCCGTGAGGACGACGACCCGGTCCACCCGGCGGCCCTCGATGACGTTGTGCAGGATGCCGAGGGTGCAGACGGCGGCGGCGAGATACGGCGTGAGGGCGGCCAGCGAGCCCGCGACGGGTCGGCTGAGGTGGCGAGGTCCACGCGGGGGCCGCGCCGGCTCGGCCGTGCGGCGTGCACCCCAGGGGGCGTACGCGAGCAGCAGCGAACCGGCGAACCAGCCGGCGTCGAGGAGCTGGCCGGATCGGTAGTTCTCGCGCAGCAGCGGCGAGGTGAACAGCGCGTCGCACAGGACGGTCAGGGCGAGGGCCGCGATGGCCGTGTTGACGGCGGAGCGGTTGGTGGCGGAGCGGCGGAAGTGCAGCGCGAGCAGCATGCTGACCAGCACGATGTCGAGCAGCGGATAGGCGAGGGAGAGTGCCGCGGGAGCCACGCTCTCGCCCTGCACCTGCGCGCTGTGGGCGAGCGCGAGGCTCCAGGAGAGCGTGAGCAGCGAGCCGCCGATCAGCCAGGCGTCCAGCGCGAGGCAGACCCAACCCGCCCTGGTGACCGGGCGCTTGGCGAGAACGAGAAGGCCCACGATGGCGGGCGGCGCGAAGCAGAGGAAGAACAGGTCGGCGATGCAGGGGCTCGGGACCTCGAGGTCCAGCACCACCTCGTACCAGCCCCATACCGCGTTGCCCGCCGCGGCCATCCCGGAGGAGACCGCGAACAGCAGCCATGCGAGCCGAAAGCGGCTCTGACTCGCGCGGGCGTAGAGCAAGCAGGACACGGCCGCGATCAGGGCGGCAGCGCTGAGGCCGAAGTCGCCCATGATCAGTGCGACTTCGTGAGAGCCCCAGCCGAAGGCGGAGCCGATGCCGTAACCGCCGCAGACTCCGACCAGGAGGAGCTGGGAGAACGGGCCCGTGCTGCCACGGGGCACGGGCTGCCGGGCCATGATCGCCCCCTGGGCGCTCACCGGGCCGCCCCGGGGAGCACCGCCACCGATGGGTGAGACATCGGATGAGGTCTGCGCTTCGGAGCGTACGAGGGTCGCCGTCGGTGGCCCCGCCGCGTCGGATGGTTCGTCCATAGGCCGTACATCGCCCGTCGCCCCCCTCGAAGTCTGATCGGCAGTCAGGTCTCGCTACTGCACCGCCCCTTGCCAGGGGCAGCCCCCAGTTCGGGACGATACACCAGAACGGTCACTCAGGGACATAGCTCCTCTACTCTCCGTGACGATGAATACCAATGTCGGCACGCGGTGCATCCGGGTGACTTCACAGAGTGCCGGAAGAGGGGTGGGTCGCGTGGCTATTCCGTCGTGAACACCACGTTGCGCACCGGCTCTCCTGCGGCGAACCGGGTGATTTGTCCGGCCAGCAGCCGCTTGGCGCGCGGCATGAACGCGGAGGTGGAGCCGCCCACATGGGGGCTGATGAGGACGCCCGGGGCGTGCCAGAGCGGGTGTCCCGCCGGCAGTGGCTCGGGGTCGGTGACATCGAGCGCGGCGGTCAGACGTCCGCTCTCCACCTCGGCGAGCAGGGCCTTGGTGTCCACGACGGGACCGCGCGCGACGTTCACCAGAAGTGCGCCGTCCTTCATCCGGGCCAGGAATCCGGCGTTCGCCAGGCCCTTCGTCTGCTCGGTGAGCGGGGTCGAAAGGATCACCACATCCGCATCCGGAAGCAGGGCGGGCAGATCGGTGAGTGCGCGCACTTCGCCGCGCTCCGTGGCGCGGGCAGAGCGCGCGACGCGCGCCACCCGCGCGCATTCAAACGGTGCGAGCCGGTCCTCGATCGCGGCGCCGATCGATCCGTATCCGACGATGAGCACCGACTTGTCGGCGAGCGCCGGATAGAAGCCGGCGCGCCATTCCTCCTTGTCCTGGCCGTGTACGAAGCCGGGAAAGCCGCGCAGCGAGGCGAGGATCAGGGCGAGCGTGAGCTCCGCGGTGGAGGCTTCGTGGACTCCCTTGGCGTTGCACAGGCGTACGCCGGCGGGAAGCGAGCCGAGCCCGGGTTCGACGTGGTCGATTCCGGCGGAGAGCGTCTGGACGACGCGTACGGACGTCATGGCGGCCAGCGGGCGGACCGCGGTCTCCATGCCCTTCATGTAGGGGACGGCGTAGAAGACACAGTCGGCGGGGTCACCGGGAAAGTCCGGATCACCGTCCCAGAAGAGGTAGGTGAGGCCCGTGTCGGAGGGGGTGGGAAGCCCCTCGATCTCGTCGGCCGGAATCGGGAGCCACACGTCTGCAGTCATGGTCAGGAGGCTAATCCTCACGAGGCTGGGCGCATCCCGGCGGTCCGCATTGGTTAGTTTGGTCAGCGGCCAAGGGAGGAGTACGGGCAGTTGGAGCGCAGGACAATCGGTGCGGCGGCCCTCGAAGTGGGCGCGATCGGGCTCGGCTGTATGCCGATGAGCTGGGCGTACAGCAGCTCCCAGCAGCGCAGCGACCGGTCGCTGCGTACGGTGCACGCCGCGCTGGATGCCGGCTCCAGCCTGCTGGACACGGCCGATATGTACGGGCCTTTCACCAATGAGCTGCTGATCGGGCGGGTGCTGAAGGAGCGGCGCCGGGATGCCTTCGTATCGACGAAGGTCGGGCTGCTCGTCGGCGATCAGCATGTGGTCGCCAATGGGCGGCCGGGGTATGTGAAGCGGGCCTGTGACGCCTCGCTGCGGCGGCTGGGGACCGATGTGATCGACCTCTATCAGCTGCACCGCGCGGACCCTGAGGTACCGGTCGAGGAGACCTGGGGCGCGATGGCGGAGCTGGTGACGGCCGGGAAGGTGCGAGCGCTGGGGTTCTGCGCGGTGGAGGCGCGTGCGTCCCGGCGCCCGGGGGCGCGCTCGGGGGCACGTGCGGGTACGGCGGGGGCGTCGGGAGCACGTGCCGGGACTTCGGGGGCGTCGGGAGCTCGTGCGGAGGCTTTGAGGGTTGCGGGAGCTCGTGCGGGGGCTCCGGGGGCGTGGGGGGCTCGCGCCGGGGCTTCGGGGGGTTCGGGGGCTCGCGCGGGGGCGCATCTGCACGACGGAACGATCCGGCAGCTGGAGCGGGTGCAACAGGTCTTTCCGGTGAGCGCGGTGCAGGCGGAGCTGTCGGTGTGGTCGCCGGAGGCGCTGGAGCGACTGGTGCCGTGGTGCGAGGCGCGTGGCGTGGGGTATCTGGCGGCGATGCCGCTCGGGAACGGCTTTCTCACGGGGAAGCTGACGCCCGGGCAGGGCTTCGAGCCGGACGATGTGCGGGCGCGCCACCCGCGGTTCACGGCGGAGATGATGGCCGCGAACCAGCCGGTGGTGGCGGGGCTCCGGAGGATCGCCGGGCAGCACGGCCCGAGTGTGACGCCGGGGCAGGTGGCGCTGGCGTGGGTGCTGGCGCAGGGGCGGCATGTGGTGGCCGTGCCGGGGACGAAGCACGAGGAGTGGGCGGCGGAGAACGCGGCCGCGGCGGGGCTCGGGCTGACGGCGCGGGACGTGGCTGAAGTGGCGGGGCTGCCGCGGGCGCGGGGATCCTGGGACTGAGATCGCGGGCGGGATCGGGAACCTGAGATCGGGAACCCCGGAGCCGTGAGCGGTGTAAGAACAGTAGTCGGGCAGATCATGAAGCCGTCGAAGGGATCAGAACTGTGCAACGTCCTGCTGTGACAGCCGTGTTGGCCGCCGCCGTGCTTCTGCTCGCGGCCGGGTGCTCGTCCGGCGGCGACAAGGCACCGGTCGGTCAGGGAGCTGCATCGGCCACCCGGAGCCCTTCCGCATCCGGCCCGGGCGGCTCACCGAGTCCCACGGGCCCTCCCGCGAAGGGGTCGGTGAAGGTCGCGTCCACGCTGACCGAGGACCTGAAGTCGCCGTGGGGCGTCGCCGCGCTGCCCGACGGTGATCTGCTGGTCGCCTCGCGTGACGAGGGGACGATCACCCGGGTCGACACGGAGACCGGCAAGCAGACCCAGATCGGCTCCGTGCCCGGCGTCTCCCCGGGCGGCGAGGGCGGACTCCTCGGCCTGGCCGTCTCCCCGTCCTTCGCCTCCGACCACCAGGTGTACGCGTACTTCACGACGGAGTCGGACAACCGCATCGCCCGCATGCTCTACGACGAGCAGAAGCCGGCCGGCCAGCAACTGGGCGCACCGGACACGATCCTGAGGGGCATCCCCAAGGGGGCCGTCCACAACGGCGGGCGGATCGCCTTCGGCCCGGACAAGATGCTCTACGCGGGCACGGGTGAGACTGGTGACAGGGAGCTCGCGCAGGACAAGAAGTCGCTCGGCGGCAAGATCCTGCGGATGACCCCCGACGGCCGGCCGGTGCACGGCAATCCGGAGGCGGACTCGGTCGTCTACTCATGGGGCCACCGCAATGTGCAGGGGCTGGCCTGGGACTCCGACAAACGCCTGTGGGCCGCCGAGTTCGGCCAGGACACCTGGGACGAGCTCAATCTGATCGAACCGGGCAAGAACTACGGCTGGCCAGAGGTGGAGGGCAAGGGCGGCAAGCCGGGCTTCGTCGACCCCGTTGCCCAGTGGAAGACGGCGGACGCGTCGCCGAGCGGCATCGCATACGCCGAGGGCTCGATCTGGATGGCGTCGCTGAAGGGTGAGCGGCTCTGGCGCATCCCGCTGGCGGGCACGGAACCTTCGGCGCCGCCCCAGGCGTTTCTGAAGGGGACGTACGGCCGCCTGCGCACGGTCCTGTCGGCGGGCGGCGCCAAGGTCTGGCTCGTCACGAGTGAGACCGACACCCGGGGTACACCCGAGCCGGGGGACGACAAGATCCTCCAGCTGGAGGTGAAGTAGGGGGTGAACGGCTTGTGTTCAACGCCTTCGAGGAATTGTTCGCACCGGGCCGCAAACACACCGACGATGAGCACAACCGCCTGGCCCTGACGAGGGTCGACATTGGCGACAACGACCCGAGCCGCGGCCCGATAGACCTGGCCTCCGGCAAGGTCACGATTCGCCCTCCGAAGGACGAGGACACGTCCTGACGACCGGCGCCGCGGTCTGGCGCGGACGCGGTCCCGGCGCGTCGTCAGGCCGAGGCCGCGGGGTGGGGGGTCGGGTCTCCCGAGGGCGGGAACAGGCGCAGCCGGTGGGCCATCGCTGCCGCCTCGCCCCGGCCCGAGACGCCCAGTTTGGACAGGATGTTGGAGACGTGGACGCTCGCGGTCTTCGGGGAGATGAACAACTCCTCCGCGATCTGGCGGTTGCTGCGACCCGCCGCCACCAGGCGCAGCACATCCTCCTCGCGGCGGGTCAGGCCGAGCACCGGGCCCGGTGCCGGGGCGGCGGTCGGCGGGGTGGGGGCGTCCATCAGGGAGATGCGGGCGCGCTGGGCCAGCAGGGCGATGTCCTCGGACAGGGGACGCGCACCCAACTGCTGGGCCGTCGCGGCCGCTTGGCGCAGCAAATCCCCCGCCAGCGCGCGGTCCGACTGGAGAAGCGCCTCCGCCCAGCGGTGGCGGACCCTCGCCAGGTCGTAGGGGCGGTCCACCGCCTCGAAGGCAGCGCCCGCCTCCGCCCAGTCGGCGGCCGTGTCCTTGCCGTCCGCGCGCAGCAGTTCGGCGCGGACCCAGCGTTCGTGGGCCACCCACACCGGCACCGCGGTGACAAGCCCTCTCGCCGCCTTGCGGATGCGTTCGAGCGCCTCGGCGCGGCCCGTCTCCGCTGCGGGCAGGCCGCGTGTGTCCGCCTCCAGCGTGGCCGCGGCCCGCAGCAGCGGCCACGCGTACCGCTGGGTGCCCGCCGGGAAGCCCCCGGTCGCCGCCCGCTCGAACTCCGCCCGCGCGTCCAGCACACGCCCCTGTGCCGCCGCGATGCTCAGCGCGAGCGTGTTCAGCGGGAGGTTGCTCTGCGGCATCGGGTCATGGGGGCCGAAGTGCTCGCGCGCCGCGTTCAGATGCTCCGACGCCTTGGCCACATCGCCCCGGTCCAGGGCATGTCCGGCGCACCGGATCGCGGCGTACCCGCGGGGCTTGGGGCTCAGCGCTATCCGCCCCGCCCGGGCCGCCGCCTCGGCCGACTCGTCCCAGCGCCCGAGCGAGTGGTACGACTCGGACAGGTTGTTCAGGACCCACGCCTCGGTGTCCAACAGGCCGTAGTGGCGGGAGAGTTCGAGCCCCTCGGTGAGGACCTCCACGGACTCCAGCGAGCGGCCGACCCCCTCCAGCACGGACGGCAGATTCACATGGGTGCGCCCCACGAGTGAGGGCAGCTCGAGGGAGAGGGAGACCACCCGCTCCTTGACCGCGTACATCTCCGCGAGCCCCTCCTCGACATGGCCCGCGTCGACCATCAGGCTGCCGAGGGTGAGGCGCGCACGCAGTTCGTTGTCCTCCTTGCCGACCATGCGCGCGTACTCGACGGCGAGCTCGGCGGTCGCCAGGCTCCCCGGTCCGGGATCGTGCACCATCCCCCAGCTCGCCGCCTCCGCGAGCACGTCCGCATGGACGGCGGACGGCGGCAGTCCGCGCACCAGCTCCTGTGCGGCCGCGAGCTCCGCCCAGCCGTCGCCGCGGCCCAGCGACGAGACCAGCCTGGAGCGCTGGACGGAGAACCAGGCGGCGCGCAGCGCGTCGTCGTCCGCCTCCGCCAGCCGCTGCCCGCGCTTGGTGATCTTCAGTGCGCGTTCCCGCTCACCGCTGAGTCGGCCCGCGACTGCCGCCTCCGCCATCAGGTCGAGGAAGCTCAGCGGCGTGGTGGCGGGATCGCAGCTGCCGCAGGCGCACGGGGGGTACGCCTCCGCGTAGTCGACGGGCCGCAGCTCGCCCCGCACGTCATCGGGCGCGTCGTCCCACAGTTCCATCGCCCGCTCCAGCAGCCGCAGTTGCTCGGAGTACGCGTGGCGTCGGCGCGCCTCGACGGAGGCGCTCAGCACGGCGGGCAGCGCCTTTGCGGCGTCATGCGCGTGGTACCAGTACGTCGCAAGCCGCATCGCCCGCTCTTCGTACCGGACGAGCGACGGGTCGGCCTCCAGCGACTGCGCATACCGCCGGTTGAGCCGGGAGCGCTCACCGGGCAGCAGATCGTCGCTGACGGCCTCGCGTGCGAGGGAGTGCCGGAAGCGGTAGCCGCCTCCGTCGGGCGTGGCCAACAGGATGTTCGCCCCGACCGCGGCCCGCAGAGCCTCGATGAGGTCGTCCTCACCGAGCCGGGCGACGGCGAACAGCAGACCGTACTCCACGGTCGAGCCGCCCTCCGCGACTATGCGAGCCACCCGCTGGGCGTCCTCCGGCAGCGCCTCGACGCGGACGAGAAGGATGTCGCGCAGCGTGTCCGGCAGGCCCTTGGAGCAGCCGTCCTCGGTGATGCTGCAGGCCAGCTCCTCGACGAAGAAGGCATTGCCGTCCGAGCGCTGGAAGACCCGGTCCACCATGGCCTGTTCGGGCTCGACGGCCAGGATGCCGGCCATCTGACGGTGGACCTCGGCGCGGTTGAAGCGGGTCAGCTCGATGCGCTGGACGGTGCGCATCCGGTCGAGCTCGGCCAGGAACGGCCGCAGCGGATGGCGCCGGTGGACATCGTCCGAGCGGTACGTCGCGATCACGACCAGCCGGCCGCGGCGCAGCGTGCGGAAGAGATACGCGAGCAGGTGGCGCGTGGACGCGTCGGACCAGTGCATGTCCTCGAGGACCAGGACGACCGTGCGGTCCGCGGCGACGCGCTCAAGGAGCCGCGCGGTCAGCTCGAAGAGGCGGGCCGTGCCCTCCTCGTCATGCCGGCCGCGATCCCCGCGCGGGGTCTCCCCCAGCTCGGGCAGCAGCCGCGCCAGTTCGTCCTCCTGACCGGCGGCGGCCGCGGCGAGCTCCCGGGGCAGTTGACGGTGGAGCGCGCGCAGCGCGGTCGAGATGGGTGCGAACGGCAGCCCGTCCGCGCCGATCTCGACACAGCTGCCGATCGCGACGACGGCCTCGCGGCGGCACGCCTCGGCGAGCAGCTCCTCGACGAGCCGGGTCTTGCCGACTCCGGCCTCACCGCCGACGAGCAACGGCTGCGGCTCGCCCGCTGCGGCGCGGCCGAGCGCACCGGTGAGCGCGGCCAGTTCGCCTGCGCGGCCGACGAACACCGGGCTTACTGACGTGGTCTCCACGTCGCCGAGCATCGCACAGCCCTCTGACAACGCGGCACCGGTGATCGGGATGACAGTCATCACGCGAGGTCCCGCCGGCTTATGCGGCGCGTGCGTAGCCGGAGTTGTCGGGACTCACCCGGCCCCCTCCTGATTCCTTGGCCGCTCGTCTGGCAGCACGGCGGGCCCTGCGCACCTGCCGCGCGAGCCGCTCCGCCTCGGCCTGACGGATGAGCTCGGCCTGGCGGAACTTGTGGATCTCGTGCTGGAACATCTCGTACTCCCTGGTGGTGGATCGTCTTGGCGTCTTGCGATGCCTCAACTTTCGTCCCCCAGGGGGGTCTGCCACATCGGGAGCCTTCCGCATCTTCGCGGGCGCGGGGTCCTTAGACGCCCGGGCGTCCCTGCGCCTACGGCCTAAGGCCCCTGCCGAGGGACCTTAGAGGTCCTGATCAAGGTGTTGGACGTGTCGGTGGGTGATGAGGCAGGTGGCGAGGCCGAGGAAGGCTACTGCCTGGCCGCCGGTCTGCGGTGCCTGTGGCGCGTGCGGTGTTCATGGTGTCCGTGAAGCCCGCGGCCGGCTGCCCGCACCCGTGCGCCGAAGTCGTGCGGCTCAGGAGCCGGTACTGGGCAGTGCCAGGAAGAAGTCGAAGTACATCCCGGCGGAGACGATCATCCCCAGGGCGCCGAGCACGACGCCGGCCACGGCGCATGCCCTCACCCAGCCGGCCTTCTGCGGCAGGGCGAGCACGGTGGCGCCGACGATCAGGGCGAGGAGCGCGAAGACGCCGTTGACCAGGGCGGTGGTGTGCCAGGCGTCGCCGTAGACCGCCGAGATCTGCTGGGCCGGGGTGCCGCCCTGCGAGGTCTTGATCTGGCCGATCAGCGTCTGCCGCTCGGCGGCGACCCTCCCGACCCAGCTGCCGCTGAGCGCCACGACGCCCAGACCGGCCGCGACGACGCCCGCGGCGGCGGATCCGAGGCCCGATGAGGCGCGTGGCGTCTCCTCGGTGCCGGTGGCTTCCCCGTCGTGCCCGTCGGCTGTGGGCTCGGCAGTCGTCGGCCCGGCAGTCGTGTCGGTCGCCTCCGCCGCCTCGGTGGGTGCGGTCGTGTCGGTGGTGTCTTTGGTGTCGGTGGGATTCATGCGCCGCACGCTAGGTGGCCTGTCTGAGAGTCCTCTTAACGACCGGCCTGCGACCGCAGCTCCCGCCACTCGGGCGCCAGCACCGACCACACCTCCATGTCGTGCCGCACGCCCCGGTACGGATAGTTCTCCCGCAGCACGCCCTCCCGCGTCATCCCCAGCCGCTTGGCGACGTTGACGCTCGCCGTGTTCGCCGAGGCGGCCACCCACTCGACCCGGTACATCCCGCGCTGCTCCACGGCCCAGTCGATCAGCACCCGTACCGCCCGTGTGACCAGCCCGCGCCCGGCAGCGGACGGCTCCAGCCAGCAGCCCGCCTCGCAGTTGCCCGGAGCGGCTTCGAAGATCCGGAAGAGCACACCGCCGACGAGGGTCCCGTCCAGCCAGATCCCGTAGATCCGACCGCCGTCCGCGGCCTGCTTGTCCGCGTACGACTGGAGGAGGGCACGCGCCGATTCGAGATCCGCGGCAGCCGCCGCAAAGGCGATGTACTCGCCGATGAACTCCCGCCCGCGGTCCACATGGGCGAGGAACTCCTCGGCCTGCCACGGCTCAAGAGGGCGCAGTTCCGCTCCGTCGTCGCCCAGGGATATCGCGAACATCGTTCTCCTTCGGCCCGTTTACGGCACGAGCTGTCCCTCCTCGCTCGCGCGCTGCCCAGGGATCTTCGCATGCACCCGGCACTCGGGCGGTTCGATGCTGATCCGCGGCAGCCGCCGGTCCAGCCAGCGCGGCAGCCACCAGTTCGCGCCGCCCAGCATGTGCATCAGGGCGGGCACCAGGAGCGTACGCAGGACAAAGGCGTCCAGGGCGACCGCCGCCGCCAGTGCGATGCCGAACATCGCGATGACCCGATCGCCGCTGAGGACGAAGGCGAGGAAGACCGAAATCATGATCACGGCCGCGGAGTTGATCACACGGCTGGTCTCGGCGAGGCCGACCCGTACCGCCCGCCGGTTGTCGCCCGTCTCCAGCCACTCCTCGTACATCCGGCTGACCAGGAAGACCTGGTAGTCCATGGAGAGCCCGAAGAGCACCGAGACCATGATCACCGGGAGGAAGGGCTCGATCGGGCCCGCCCGCCCGAGACCGAGAAGCTCGCTGCCCCACCCCCACTGGAAGACGGCGACGACGATCCCGAAGGAGGAGGCGACGGCGGCCACATTCATCAATGCGGCCTTCAGCGGGATGCCTATGGAGCGGAAGGCCAGCAGCAGAAGCAGACAGCCGAGCGCGATGACGACGCCGACGAAGAGCGGCAGCTTGCCGACGATGATCCCGGCGAAGTCGTCGTAGCTCGCCGTCACCCCGCCGACGTGCACCTGGAGGGAGGTGCCGTCCGACGCCGCGGGCAGGACGTCGTCGCGCAGATGGTCGACGAGCTCACTGGTCGCGTTCGACTGGGGTGCCGAGTCCGGTACGGCGGTGAGCAACGCCGTATCGCCGCTGCCGTTGTACGTGACCGGGCCGACGGATGTGATGCCGCCGGCGCCCCGAAGGGCGTCGGGCACCTTGTCCATGGCCAGCCGGTCGTCGGCGCCGTCGAGATGGGCGACGAGGGTGAGCGGGCCGTTGACGCCCGGGCCGAAGCCGTCCGCAAGCAGGTCGTACGCCTGACGGGTGGTCGCCGCGGAGGGGCCGTTGCCCTGGTCCGAGGTGCCGAGGTGGAGCGAGAACGTCGGCAGGGCAAGCACCAGCATGACCACCGCGGCGACGGCCCCGAGCAGCTTCGGATGGCGTTCGACGAAGGCGGACCAGCGGGCGGCGAAGCCGGTCGGCAGCTCGGGCTGCGGACCGCGCTCGATGAGCCGACGCCGTTCACGCTTGCTGAGCGCCCGCATGCCGATGAAGGACAGCAGCGCGGGCAGCAGGGTCACCGAGGCAGCCACGGTGAGGACGACGGTCAGAGAGGCCGCGATCGCGACCCCGTTGAGGAAGCTGAGCCGCAGGATGAGCATGCCGAGCAGCGCGATGCAGACGGTGGCGCCGGCGAAGACGACGGCGCGGCCGGTGGTGGCGACGGCGTCCCTGGCCGCTTGGGCCACCGGCAGTCCGCGCCGCAGGCCCTTGCGGTGTCTGGTCACGATGAACAGCGCGTAGTCGATGCCGACGCCGAGCCCGACCAGCATGCCGAGCATGGGGGCGAAGTCGGCGACGGTCATCACATGCCCGAGGAGCACGATGCCCGCGAAGGCTGTGCCGACCGACACGAGGGCGGTGGCGATGGGGAGCAGGCTGGCGGCGAGCGAGCCGAAGGCGAGGAAGAGGACGACGGCGGCGACGACCACGCCGACGATCTCGGCCACATGTGCGCTCGACCCCTCGGTCAGCGCGATGGCGCTGCCGCCCAGCTCGACCTGGAGCCCGTCGGTCTCGGCCGCTTTCGCGGTGGCGACGACCGCCTCGGCCTGCGCCTTGGGAATGTTGTCGGCCTGCTGGTCGAAGATGACGGTGGCGTAGGCGGTGTGCCCGTCGGGGCTGGTCCGGCCGGCGCCCTCGTTGCCGTACGGGCTGACGACGGAGGCGACCCCGTCGAGCCTGGCGACCTCGTGGAGCATCGCGGACATCCGCTGGTGGATGCCGCCGGCGCGGACGCTGCCGGTGTCCGTGTGCCACACGATGGTGTCGCTGTCGCCGCCCTGGCCGTGGAAGCCCTCCTCCAGGAGGGCCGCGGCGCGGCCGGATTCGGTGCCCGGGACCCCGTAGTCGTTGGAGTAGGCCGAACCCGCGACGCCCGCCGCGGTCGCCACGCCGCCGAGAGCGAAGAGCCAGAGCACGACGACGACAAGGCGGTGCTTGATGCACCACCGGGCGATGGCTGCCAACGTGCGTGCTCCCTGGGTGGTTCGTGGATCTTTGATCGGGAACAGCCCGCAAAGAACTCATGACCTGGAAAGAGACACTCTGGCCGGCAATAGTGATCCTTTGCCCGTTTCGTGGGTTTACTCACAGCGATGCGCCAGAGCCCGGGACATGGACTGGGGACCCCGGCACACCGTTCGCCAGCTGCGCTTCTTTCCGTCCGGGGCTCAGCCCGACACGCTCGCCCGTTCTCGATGTGACCCATTAGACGGCGCCGGAAGCGCTCGTCCCGGTCGGCGGTCACCTCGATGTCGTACCAGCCGTGCGCGTCGGCCGCCGAGTGCACGACGGTGCGGCTGCGGCCCGCCTTGACCGTGATGGTGCGGGTCCAGTCGTGGAGGTCGGCCTCGTCGACGTAGGCCAGCGGGCGGATGGTGAACGTGACCGGGTTGCTGCCCTCGTTGCGAAGCCTGAGGTGCAGATCGCGGTGATGGTGGTCGACGGAGGTGGCGACCTCCGCCGGACCACTCGCGCTGCCCGCGAACTCGCGGCGGAAGCCGTTGGGTCCGGTGATCGTGAAGCGGTAGCCGTCCCTGGCGGCTCCGGCGGGCCCGGTGGCCCCGGTAAGAGGCACCGACCACTGCGCCCTGCCCCTTACGTCCTTGTGCTGCGGAACGGGGAACTCACCGGCGTACGGATACAGCGCGAAGTGCGCGCTCGCGCGCCCGCTGTTGCTGAGCTCGACGGTGAGGACGTCGCCCGTGACCCTGCCGTGCGCGTCGGGCTGGTACGGCAGCGGCCGCGCGGGACGGACCCCCTGCCCCTGTACGGGCATGTGCCGCACCTTCGGCGGCACAGGCCGCCAGCGCCGGTGAACGGCGGTATCGCGCCCGGCTGGTCCACCTCGGGCTGCGGCCTGCCGCGACGGAAGTCGAAGGCCGAGGTGAGATCGCCGGTGACGGCGCGCCGCCAGGGGGTGATGTTCGGTTCCTCGACGCCCGTCCACTTCTCCAGCAGCCGGATCACCGAGGAGTGGTCGAAGACCTCGGAGCAGACATGGCCGCCGACCGACCAGGGCGAGAGGACCAGCATCGGCACCCTGATGCCGAGCCCGGCCGGCAGCGCCTGCCAGCGCTCGTCCTTGTTGTGGGCGGGCGGCACGGGCGGCGGGACGTGGTCGAAGAAGCCGTCGTTCTCGTCGTAGTTGATCAGGACGACGGTGTGCCGCCACACGTCGGGATGCGAGCCGATCGCGTCGAGCACCTTGTACGCAATCGTCCTGCTGTGGATCGGCGAGGACACGCTCGGGTGCTCGGAGTCGACCGCGGACGGCACCAGATACGACACCTCGGGCAGCGTGCCCGCTCGCCCGATGCGGGCTCGGCGGCGAGCGCGGCCCGCAGGGACGGCGGCATCAGCGACCCGGCCGCCGCCGCGCCGATCGCGCCTGTACCGAGTGCGAACAGACGCCGCCGTGACATGTCCGTGGCCAAGTGAACCTCCTGATTCCGCTGTTGCTGCCCGGGATGTAGTCAGGCCGGATGGCCTCGGGAAGGCCCGTGGACGGCGCGCTGGTGAACGTCCAAGAGCCCGTACAAGGAGTCCAACCGGTGCGGACCTTGGTACGGCGGCCGTTGGGCGACAACGATGTCCGCGACGCGGTGCGCCGCTGTCCGGAATCCGTCCTCAATCTGTCCTGAACTCGCCCCTACAGGTTCCGGAGGCGTAAATCCCCAAGAGAGCGGCAGGCGTTGTCGTTGTCGGCTGGCACGATGAGTGACATGGAAAACACGGGGACCAACCAACCGATCCTTTCGCTTGGCGACGCCGCGGAGTTCGCCCAGGCGTTCCATGACGCGCCCGATCTCTACTTCGGCAGCGAGCCTGTTCAGGTGCTCGCGTACGAGCCGGGGGCCTCGCTGCGCGAGCGGCGGGAGGCGTTTCGTCAGGTGTACGGCGCGATAGTGGCGCGGATCGGGGAGCCGACGCTGTACGGCGGCTCGGCGGAGGGCCCCAACGTCCGCTGGCGGGACGGCAGAAGAGTGGTCCTGCTCGCGAGCTCCTATCACCGGACCCAGCTGTCGGTCCACCACACGGACGCCCTGGAAGGCGATGAGCGGCGGTCGTTCGAGTGGGGCGGGGCGTGGTCGGCGAGCGAGCCGCACGACTTCGACCTGCTGCCGTACACGTGGCAGTTGGACCGCAGCGGTCCGGGCGAGCGCCCCATCGAGCTGCCCGGCGGCCGGCTGGCGTCCAGTCTCGAGCACTTCCAGAGCGCGCTGGAGTTGCTCCTGGCGGCGTGGGTGGAGCAACTGGCGGTGCAGGTCGGCGACGACTGGGCGAGCTTCAGCGTGTACAGCTCGGCGGACCGTGGCCGGCAGCTGCTCATCTCGTACGCCCTGGAGGACGGGCTGCACATCTCGGTCGACGACCGCGACGGCGAGGACAGCCCGGAGCGCGCTCAGCTGATGCACTCACGCGGCTGGCAGTCCCGCGACCGCGGCTGGTGGCAGACGGACTTCCCGGAGCCGGACCGCCAGGAGGCCTCCGCGGTGGCC
The DNA here is from genome assembly GCF_050936555.1 of Streptomyces sp. CA-135486. Lineage (NCBI taxonomy): Bacteria > Bacillati > Actinomycetota > Actinomycetes > Kitasatosporales > Streptomycetaceae > Streptomyces > Streptomyces sp. CA-135486. The sequence continues at coordinate 1,722,386 of NZ_JBNJMM010000002.1, read as the reverse complement.
CACCTGGCCATCACGGAACTGCGGGCCCGCGGCACGAAGGAGCCGGACGAACTGCGCGCGAGGGACGCGAGCTGCAAGGACCGCGGCGAGCTGTGGCTCCCGGGCTTGGGCATACGCCACTGAGCGGGCCGCGGTGCCGATGTGCGCACGGACCGGTCGCCCCGCAGTCCGGATGCGTAAGCGCGGCATTGTGCGAACGCGCGCCGCCGACCGCGTGCCCCCGGCGGAGCCGGACCGCGGACCCCGGGGCCCGGCTGGCGGGTGCCGTACGCAGCGCGAGCAGAGCGCCGGGCGTACTGGTGGGCGCGGCGCTCGACGGAGCCGGGACCGGCCACCCCCAGAACCCTTGCCCCGCCGCCCACAGCAGAGGCGGCCCGCACCTTCCGGTGAAAGCCGCCTCCGTCTGCTCTCAAGCGCCTCGCGTCAGCCCTCGACGCCCAGCTTCTGCAGGATCAGTTCCTTCACCCGCGCCGCGTCCGCCTGGCCGCGGGTCGTCTTCATGACCGCGCCCACCAGCGCGCCGACCGCCGCGACCTTGCCGCCGCGGATCTTGTCGGCGATGGCCGCGTTGCCCGCGATCGCCTCGTCGACGGCCGCGCCGAGCGCGCCCTCGTCCGAGACGACCTTCAGGCCGCGCTTCTCGACCACGGTGTCCGGGTCGCCCTCGCCCGCGAGGACGCCCTCGATGACCTGGCGGGCCAGCTTGTCGTTGAGGTCGCCGGCAGCGACCAGCGCGGCCACCCGGGCCACTTGCGCCGGCGTGATCGGGAGCGAGGCGAGCTCGACGCCGTCCTCGTTGGAGCGGCGGGCCAGCTCACCCATCCACCACTTGCGCGCGGACGCCGCGTCCGCGCCCGCCTCGATCGTGGCGACGATCAGGTCGACCGCGCCCGCGTTGAGGATCGACTGCATGTCGTGCTCGGAGACGCCCCACTCCTCGCGCAGCCGGTTCCGGCGGACCCGCGGCAGCTCGGGCAGGGTCGCCCGCAGCTCCTCGACCCACTCGCGCGGCGGCGCGATCGGCACCAGGTCGGGCTCCGGGAAGTACCGGTAGTCCTCGGCCTCTTCCTTCACCCGGCCGGACGTCGTGGAGCCGTCCTCCTCGTGGAAGTGACGGGTCTCCTGAATGATCGTGCCGCCGGACGAGAGCACCGCGGCGTGCCGCTGGATCTCGAACCGGGCCGCACGCTCCACGCTGCGAAGCGAGTTGACGTTCTTCGTCTCGGAGCGCGTGCCGAACTTCTCGACGCCGTGCGGGCGCAGCGACAGGTTCACGTCGCACCGCATCTGGCCCTGCTCCATGCGCGCCTCGGAGACACCGAGCGCCTTGATGAGCTCGCGCAGCTCGGCCACGTACGCCTTGGCGACCTCCGGCGCACGCTCTCCCGCGCCCTCGATCGGCTTGGTGACGATCTCGATCAGCGGGATGCCTGCGCGGTTGTAGTCCAGCAGCGAGTGGGACGCGCCGTGGATTCGGCCGGTGGCACCACCGACGTGGGTCGACTTGCCGGTGTCCTCCTCCATGTGCGCGCGCTCGATCTGCACGCGGAAGACCTCGCCGTCCTCCAGCTGGACGTCCAGATAGCCGTTGAAGGCGATCGGCTCGTCGTACTGCGAGGTCTGGAAGTTCTTCGGCATGTCCGGATAGAAGTAGTTCTTCCGGGCGAAGCGGCACCACTCGGCGATCTCGCAGTTGAGCGCGAGGCCGATCTTGACGGCCGACTCGACGCCGATCGCGTTGACGACCGGGAGCGAGCCGGGCATGCCGAGGCAGGTCGGGCAGGTCTGCGAGTTGGGCTCGGCGCCCAGCTCGGTCGAGCAGCCGCAGAACATCTTGGTCTTGGTGCCGAGTTCGACATGGACCTCGAGGCCCATGACGGGGTCGTAGGCAGCGAGGGCGTCCTCGTACGACACCAGTTCAGTGACGGTCACGGTGAAACTTTCCCTCTCAGCCCAGCAGGACGTCGTCGTCGCCCAGGCGCTTCAGCTCGCGGTAGAGCAGGGCCAGGCCGGTGACGATGGCGGCAGCGGATACGGCGGCGTCGATCAGCCGGAGCGTGTCGCCCTCGTTGCGGGCCTTCTTGGCCTGCTTGGCGACGTTGATCGCGCCGAAGGCGGTGGTGCCGATCGACAGATACGTGCCGGTCTTGGACTTCTTGAAGCCCTTGGCCTTGGTCAGTGCCTTACTCACAGCGACGGAGCCTCCTCGAGCAGCGGGTGGCCCCACTTTTCCACGAAGGCAGCCTCGACGGCCGCGCCGACCTTGTACAGCCGGTCGTCCTTCATGGCGGGGGCGATGATCTGCAGTCCGACCGGCAGTCCGTCCTCCGGCGCGAGGCCGCAGGGCAGCGACATCGCGGCGTTGCCGGCCAGGTTGGTCGGGATGGTGCACAGGTCCGCGAGGTACATCGCCATCGGGTCGTCGGCGCGCTCGCCGATCGGGAAGGCGGTGGTCGGCGTGGTCGGCGAGACGATCACGTCGACCTGCTCGAAGGCCTTCTCGAAGTCCCTGGTGATGAGCGTGCGCACCTTCTGCGCGGAGCCGTAGTACGCGTCGTAGTAACCGGAGCTGAGCGCGTATGTGCCGAGCATGATGCGGCGCTTGACCTCGTCGCCGAAACCCGCCTCACGGGTCAGCGCGGTGACCTCCTCGGCGGACTTCGTGCCGTCGTCGCCGACCCGCAGGCCGTAGCGCATGGCGTCGAAGCGGGCCAGGTTGGAGGAGCACTCGGACGGCGCGATCAGGTAGTACGCGGAGAGCGCCAGGTCGAAGGACGGACAGTCCAGCTCGACGATCTCGGCGCCCAGCCCGCGCAGCAACGCGACGGACTCGTCGAAGCGCTGCACGACACCGGCCTGGTAGCCCTCGCCGCGGAACTGCTTGACGACACCGACGCGCATGCCGGCGACGGAACCGTTCTTCGCGGCCTCGACGACCGGCGGGACCGGGGCATCGATGGACGTCGAGTCGAGCGGGTCGTGACCGGCGATGACCTCGTGCAGCAGGGCCGCGTCCAGGACCGTACGGGCGCAGGGGCCGCCCTGGTCGAGGGAGGACGAGAAGGCGACCATGCCGTACCGGGACACCCCGCCGTAGGTGGGCTTGACGCCGACCGTGCCGGTGACGGCGGCGGGCTGGCGGATCGAGCCGCCGGTGTCCGTGCCGATGGCGAGCGGGGCCTGGTACGAAGCGAGGGCGGCGCTGGATCCGCCACCGGAGCCGCCGGGGATCCGGGTCAGGTCCCAGGGGTTGCCGGTCGGCCCGTACGCGCTGTTCTCGGTCGAGGACCCCATGGCGAACTCGTCCATGTTGGTCTTGCCGAGGATGACGACGTCGGCTTCCTTCAGCTTGCGCGTCAGGGTCGCGTCGTACGGCGGGATCCAGCCCTCAAGGATCTTGGAACCGACCGTGGTCGGGATGCCCTCGGTGGTGAAGATGTCCTTGAGCGCGAGCGGAACGCCGGCCAGCGGGCCCAGCTTCTCGCCCGCCTCGCGCTTGGCGTCGACGGCGCGGGCCTGCGCGAGCGCGCCCGCACGGTCGATGTGCAAGAAGGCGTGCACCTTCTCGTCGACGGCCTCGATCCGGGCCAGATGGGCCTCGGTGACCTCGACGGCGGTGAGCTCGCCGGCGGCGATCTTCGCCGCGATCTCGCCCGCGGTGAGCTTGATGATGTCCGTCATGGTGATTAGTCCTCCCCCAGGATCTGCGGCACCTTGAAACGCTGCTGCTCCTGGGCCGGGGCGCAGGAGAGCGCCTGCTCGGGGGTGAGCGACGGACGGACCTCGTCCGCGCGCATGACATTGGTCAGCGGCAGCGGGTGCGAGGTCGGGGGTACGTCTTGGTCGGCGACCTCGGATACGCGGGCGACCGCGCCGATGATGTCGTCGAGCTGTCCGGCGAAGTGGTCGAGCTCGTCGCCGGACAACTCCAGACGCGCCAGCCGGGCGAGGTGGGCGACCTCCTCGCGCGTAATGCCAGGCATGCAGCGATCCTCAGGGGTGAGTGGTGTGTTTGGCCCCAATCCTATGGGGCGCGGGCCCCTGCCCACGAAACGGTTATGAGACCGGGCCCTGCACCGGCATCAAACCCGGCCCTGCACCGGCATCGGACCGGGCCCTCTCCCGGCCGCGGGGACGGTGACCGGGGACCGCCCGTCCATTGCCCCGCCTGCCCTGCGGCCTCGGCGTCTCCCGGCTTCCGCCGTGGCCCGCGGCGTCAGGGAACGACCTGGCCGGACGGCTCGTCCGCATCCGACTCGGCGGGCAGCTCCGCCGGGCGGTGCCAGCCGCGCTCGCCCCTGGCCCGCAGCCATGCCGTGGTCTCCTGCGGCGGCATCGCGGCCGCGACCAGCCAGCCCTGTACGGCGTCGCAGCCCAGATCGCGCAGCCGCTCCCAGGTCTCGTCGTCCTCGACGCCCTCGGCGACCACCATCAGGCCGAGCGAGTGTGCCAGGTCGACGGTGCAGCGGACGATCTCCGCGTCCTCGGTGTCGACGGCGAGCCGGGCCACGAAGGAGCGGTCGATCTTGAGCTCGCTGACGGGGAGACGGCGCAGATGCACCAGCGAGGAGTACCCGGTGCCGAAGTCGTCCAGCGACATCTTCACGCCGTGATCGGTCAGCCCGGCGAGGGTGTCGGCGGCCCGCTGCGGGTCCTCGAGCAGCACGTGTTCCGTTATCTCCAGCTGGAGGGAGCCCGCCGGGACACCGTGCCGGGCGAGGCGGGCGGCGACGGATCCGGCAAAGCCGGGGGTGTGGACGTCGCGCGGCGAGACATTGACGGCGACCGGGACGTTCAGGCCCTGCGCGCGCCACTTCGCCACCTGGGCGAGGGCCGTGTCGAGCACGTACTCCGTCAGGTGGGGCATCAGGCCGGAGGATTCGGCGATGGCGATGAACTCGTCCGGGGAGACCCGGCCGCGTTCCGGGTGGACCCAGCGGACCAGTGCCTCCAGTCCCGCGACATGACCGTCGAAGCGCACCTTGGGCTGGTAATGGAGCTCCACGTCGCCGGCGTCCAGAGCCCGGCGCAGATCGCCCAGCAGGCCGAGCCGGTCGGGGGTGTTGCTGTCCCGCTTGGACTCGTACACCTCCACGCCCGTACGGTCCCGCTTCGCCTGGTACATCGCGACGTCCGCGCGCCGCAGCAGCCCCTCGGCGTCCAGCGCGTGCTCGGGGAAGACGGCGACGCCGGCACTCGCTTCCAGGACGAGCGTGAGCCCGTCGAGGTCGAGCGGCGAGGAGAGCTCGGCCACCAGATGCCGGGCGACGCGCTGGGCGCTGGTGGTGGAGTCCGCGGTCGGGAGCAGTACGGCGAACTCGTCGCCACCGAGCCTGGCCGCCTCCGCGCCGCGCGGCAGCGCGAGTCGCAGCCGGTCGGCTATCTGCAACAGCAGCCGGTCGCCCGCGAGATGGCCGAGCGTGTCATTGACGGAACGGAAGCGGTCGAGGTCGATCAGTACGAGAGCGGAACGCGCACCGCTGCCCTCCGCGTCCTCCAGAGCCGACCAGGTCCGCTCAAGAAGCCACTGCCGGTTCGGCAGCCCGGTCAGCGGGTCGCGCAGCTGCTCCTCGGCTCTGGCCCGGGCGATCCACAGCGTGGAGTCCAGGGCGATCAGCGGCACGGCGAACAGCGGCAGCATCAGCGGCAGGGCGACCGCGACCACACAGATCAGCGGGGCGATACCGAGCAGAGCGACGGCGACGAGACCTTGCCTGAGCAGGGCTGTACGGGCGACGGTGGGCAGGCCCCCGCCCTGCGGCGCCAGCACATACCACAGGAGCAGCCGGGTCACCGCGAGATAGGCGGTGGCCGCCAGGACGACGCCCGGCGCGGTCGCGATACTCCATTCGAGTGGCGACCATGGCTCTTCGACGGTCGGCTCCACCGAGAAGACGGCGAGGACGAGGGCGGCGGCGCCGATGCCGATGATGTCCACGGAGCCGTGCAACACGCCCTGGCGCCAGCGGTGTCTGCGGGCCGCGCCGACCAGGGCCACGACGGCCAGGCTGACCAGTCCGGCCGGCACCCAGCCGAAGAGCAGCAGGACGGCGAGCGTGAGGGCGGCGCCGGAGCCGGTGCCGCCCCACCAGCGGTCCCGGCCGAGCGCGACCAGATGCCCGACGATGATCCCGGTGAGGACGGCGAGCGACCAGCCCACCGTGGCGCCGGGAAACAGCGCCCGGCCTTCCCTGAGGGTGCTGACGACGCCAAGGGTGAGCAGAACGGCGGCACATACGACGCCGGCGACGGGCAGGCCCGGCGTCAGACCGGCAAGGGCCGCGAATCCACGCGGCCGTGAGACCGTGGCGGTGCTCTCGGTCGGTTTCATTCCCGTCCCTCTCACAGCCGGCGGTGCCGATGCCTCGCGATGGCTCCCGTTGTCATGCCACCACGACTGAAATCCCACCACGCAGCCGTGCACGACAGGCGCACATCTCAACAGTAGGCCGCAGGGGGCTCGGACGGGCAGCGCTCTACAGCTCTTGCCCGAATGCGACCCGGCCACCCTTATCCATCTGGTATGCGCTGAACGGGTGACCTGTACCGGTCGTTCGAGGCCCGAAACCGGCGTCCGATTCCGGTCCCGTGCGCCCCCTCCGGCTCCCCGTACGAGCCCCTCCCAAGCCCCGCGCACGCCCCCTCCGTCACGCCTCTGCAGGCACAGCGGCCTCACGTGCCGCATCCGGGCCCTGTTCGAGGAGTACGACGAAGCCCTCCTCGTCCAGGACCGGCACCTTCAACTGCATCGCCTTGTCGTACTTGGAACCCGGGTTGTCCCCGACCACGACGAAGGCCGTTTTCTTCGAAACGGAACCGGCCACTTTCGCTCCGAGGCTCTGGAGGGCTTCTTTTGCGCCATCCCTGGTGTAGTTCTCCAGGGTTCCGGTGACGACGACGGTGAGTCCTTCCAGTGGCCGCGGCCCCTCGTCCTCGCCCGCGCCCTCTTCCTCCATACGGACGCCCGCAGCCCGCCACTTGCGCAGGATCTCGCGGTGCCAGTCCTCCGCGAACCACTGCTTGACCGAGGCCGCGATGATGTCGCCCACGCCGTCGACCGCCGCCAGCTCCTCCTCGGTGGCCTGCTCGATCCGCTCGATCGACCGGAACTCCCGGGCCAGCGCCTCGGCCGCGACCGGGCCGACATGACGGATGGACAGGCCCGTGATGATCCGGGCCAGCGGTCGCTCCTTGGCCGCCGCGATGTTCTCCAGCATCGCCAGGGCGTTCTTCCTCGGCTCGCCCTCCTGGTTGGCGAAGACCCTGGCCTTCTTCTCCTCCCCGGTCTTCGGGTCGCGCTTGGGCAGTCCGCTGTCCTGGTCCAGGGCATAGGCCCTGATGGGCAACAACTGCTCGATGGTGAGGTCGAACAGATCGCCCTCGTCGGTCAGCGGCGGAGTCGGCGGCTCCAGCGGCTTGGTGAGCGCGGCCGCCGCCACGTAGCCGAAGTTCTCGATGTCCAGCGACTTGCGGCCGGCCAGATAGAAGAGACGTTCACGCAACTGGGCCGGGCAGGAGCGGGCGTTGGGGCAGCGCAGATCGACGTCGGCCTCCTTCATCGGGCGCAGTGCCGTCCCGCACTCGGGGCACTCGGACGGCATCACGAACTCCTGCTCGCTGCCGTCCCGCAGATCCACGACCGGACCGAGGATTTCCGGAATGACGTCGCCGGCCTTGCGCAGCACCACCGTGTCGCCGATCAACACGCCCTTGGCCTTGACCACGTCCTGGTTGTGCAAGGTGGCGAACTCGACCTCGGAGCCCGCGACCGTGACCGGCTCGACCTGCGCATACGGCGTGACGCGCCCGGTGCGGCCGACGCCCACGCGGATGTTGACCAGCTTGGTGTTGACCTCCTCCGGGGCGTACTTCCACGCGATCGCCCAGCGCGGCGCGCGCGAGGTGGAGCCGAGCCGCCCCTGGAGCGGGATCTCGTCGAGCTTGGCGACCACACCGTCGATCTCGTGCTCCACCGAGTGGCGGTGCTCGCCGAAGTAGGCGATGAACTCCCGTACATCCTCCAGCGAGTCCACGACCTTGTTGTGCCGGGCGGTGGGCAGGCCCCACTCGCGCAGCAGGTCGTAGGCCCCCGACAGGCGCTCGATGTCGAATCCCTCGCGCGCGCCGATGCCGTGCACGACCATGCGCAGCGGGCGGGTCGCCGTGACCCTGGGGTCCTTCTGGCGCAGTGAACCCGCCGCGGCGTTGCGCGGGTTGGCGAAGGGCTTGTCACCGGCCTCGACCAGGCGGGCGTTGAGCTCCTCGAACTTCTCCATCGGGAAGTAGACCTCGCCGCGGATCTCCACGAGATCCGGGATGCGGTCGCCCTGCAATCTGTCAGGAATGTCGGAGATCGTACGGACATTGGGGGTGATGTCCTCGCCCACGCGGCCGTCGCCCCGGGTCGCCGCGCGGGTCAGCCGGCCCTTCTCGTACGTCAGGTTCACGGCGAGGCCGTCGACCTTGAGCTCGCACAGGAAGTGGTATTCCTGCGAGCCGAGGTCGCGCGCGATGCGCTCGGCCCAGGCGGTGAGCTCCGCCTCGTCGAAGGCGTTGTCGAGGGAGAGCATCCGCTCACGGTGCTCGACCGCGCCGAACTCCGTCTCGTACTGCCCCGCGACCTTCTGGGTCGGCGAGTCGGGCGTACGCAGCTCCGGATACGTGTCCTCCAGCGCCTCCAGCTCGCGCAGCAGCTTGTCGAACTCGGCGTCGCTGATGACCGGTTGGGCGTTCACGTAGTACCGGAAGCGGTGCTCTTCGACCTGCTCGGCCAGCTGGGCATGCTTCTCCCGTGCCTCGGCGGGCACAGACCCTTGCTGTTCGACAGCCACCGTCTCGTCCTCCCGTTACTCAGGGTTGTCTGCGAGCGATCTCGCGGCCCGGACGCAGTGGGCGAGCGCCGCGCGTGCGTACGCAGGCGAGGCACCCGCGAGGCCGCACGCCGGGGTGATCACGACGGACTCGGCGAGAGTCCCCGGATTCAGCCCCAACCTGCGCCACAGCGTCCTGACACCCCTGACGCTACCGGCAGGGTCTGACAATGGAGCGTCGGTGGACGGCACGACGCCCGCGAACAGCTTGGTACCGCCCTCCACCGCCTCACCGATCTCCTCGTCATCACGCTCGGTGAGCAATCCGACATCGAACGAGACGCCCGCGACGCCTGCCCGGCGCAGGAGGGCGAAGGGCACGTCCGGCGCGCAGGAGTGGACGATCACCGGATCGTCGCTCACCCCGATCACGTCCCGCAGCGTTGCTTCGACGATCTGGCGGTCCACCGCGCGGTGCGTGCGATACCCGCTGGCGGTCCTGATCTGTCCGCGCAGTACGGCGGTGAGCGACGGCTCGTCGAGCTGCAGCACAACGCGGGCTCCGGGCACCCGGCGGCGTACGTCCGCCAGATGTGACCGCAGCCCCTCCACGAGCGAGCCCGCGAGATCCCGTACGGCGCCGGGGTCGCCCAGCGCGGCCTCGCCGCCCCGCAGCTCCAGCGCGGCGGCGAGCGTCCAGGGCCCCACCGCCTGCACCTTCAGCGCGCCCGCGTACCCCTGGGTGAACTCCTCCAGCGCGTCGAGGTCCTCGCCGAGCCAGGAGTGGGCGCGCCGGGTGTCGCGCCCCGGCCGGTCGCTGACCCGCCAGGCGCTGGGCTCGACATGCGCGTACATCTCGACGAGCAGCCCGATGCTCCGCCCGATCATGTCGGCACCGGGCCCACGGGCGGGGAGCTCGGGCAGGTGGGGGAAGTCCTCGACGGAACCGGCGACGGTCTTGGCGGCCTCGCGGGCGTCACCGCCGGGCATGGACCCGACGCCGGTGGCGGTGCCCCAGGGGAATGCGTTCATCGTCCCGGCCGCACCGTCAGGTCGTTGATCTCGGCATCCCGGGGCAGGTCCAGCGCCGTCAGGATCGTCGTGGCCACCGACTCCGGGCTGATCCAGCGGGAGGCGTCGTACTCCTTGCCCTCCTGGGAGTGCACCTTGGCCTGCATCGGGCCGGCGGTGCGGCCCGGGTACACCGAGGTCACGCGCACGCCGCCTGCGTGCTCCTCCTCGCGCAGCGAGTCGGCGAGCGCCTTGAGGCCGTGCTTGGAGGCGGCGTAAGCGCCCCATTCCGCATGGGCCTTGAGGCCCGCGCCCGAGTTGACGAACAGCACATGGCCCTGGGAGGCCCGCAGTTGGGGCAGGAAGAGCCGGGTCAGTTCGGCGGGCGAAATCAGGTTGGCGTTGAGCTGCTGGTGCCAGGTCTTCGGCCGCAGCTCGGCGATCGGGCCGAGGTCGACGATGCCCGCGATGTGCAGCAGGGAGTCCAGGTGGTCGGGCATCGGCTGCATGCCGAGCGACCTGGAGATGCGGTCGGGGTCGGAGAGGTCGGCGACGAGGGTACGGGCGCCCTCGTACTGGGCGGCGAGTTCCTTCGCGCGGCCGGCGTCGCGCGCCAGCAGGATCAGCTCGTCGCCGCGCTCGTGCAGGCGGCGCGCGACGGCGGCGCCGATGCCGGAGCCTGCCCCGGTGATCAGATGTGTGGCCATACGGGACATGCTCGCACTACCGCACTCCTGCGCTCTCCTCCAGGTGGGCGAGCGCCGGGACACCCTCCTGACCGAAGAACACCAGGGCAGTCAGTGGCAGCGGCAGAAAGCGTTTCATGAGGCCACCGTGCAGTCCGCGTACGGCACAGCGAGTACGGAGCGGCGGACCGGGAACAACACACGCGCCCGCCGACGCTGTGACTGCCATGACACAGACACGCGGTGGACATCGCATCACGGTGGAGCCGGGCACGACCCATGTGCGCGTCGTGCGCGACGGACAGGTGCTGGCGGACAGCAGGCGACCGCTGCTGCTGCGCGAAACGGGCCTGCCGGTCCGGTACTACCTCCCGCCCGAGGACGTACGCACCGAACTGCTCACCCCTTCCGAGCACCACACCCACTGCCCCTTCAAGGGCGACGCCTCCTACTGGTCCCTGCCGGACGTACCCGATCTGGTCTGGGCCTACCTCGAGCCGATCGACGATGTTGCCGAGATCAAGGGGCACTTCTGCTTCTACGACACCGAGGTCGTCGAGGACTGACGGGAGGATTCTCGCGCCCGGGCGATGAGTTCCGCGCCGAGCGGCGGTCGCGAGATCGATGACCTCGCCGCCGTCACCGCCGCGGCCGGCGGCAGTGCCTCGGTGCACGGTATGTCGTCGGGCGCGGCGCTGGCCCTGAAGGCGGCCGCCGCCGGGCTGCCGATCATCCAGGTCTCGGCGTACGAGCCGCCCTTCACGACCGACCCGGCGGCCCATGAGGAACGCGCCGCCCGGACCGCGCGGCTGCGTGAGCTGGTGGAGCAGGGGCGGCCCGGCGATGCGCTCGCCGCTCTTCCTGGCGGAGACCGGGATGCCGCCGGAGGCGGTCGAAGGGATGCGGCAGACGCCGATGTGGGCCGGGCTGGAAGCGGCGTCCCACACCCTCCCCTACGACCACGAGGTGATGGGCAACGGCCGGGTGCCGGTCGAGCAGCTGCGTACGATCGCCCAGCGCGTGATGGTCGTGGACGGCGGCGCGAGCCCTGACTGGCTGCGGGACACGGCCCGCGCGGTGTCGGAGTGCCTGCCGCGCGGCCGGCATCAGACGCTCGCCGGCCAGACGCACGAGGTGGCGCCGCAGGTGCTGGCCCCGCTGCTGACCGAGTTCTTCACCGCATAGCGGCGAGGCTGGTGGGTGCTAGGTCCTGTCCGGTCGATAGGGCCGGATCAGTGAGCGGGCTCTGGCGCGTGCAGATGCAGGCGGAGGATGAGGGTCCCCCCGCCGACGGCAGGGGAGAGCCCACGCGGTGGGCGCACCTCCCGTGCCCGAAGGGCTACGGGGGAGTGCGTGCCGGGGCCCGCGAGCCCGGCAAGATCGGCCGGACAGGGCCTAGGCGGCAGACATCGCCGCACGCTCGGTCGTCGCGATCGTCGCCGAACCCACCACGCGCGTGCCGTCGTACAGGACGATCGCCTGACCGGGGGCGACGCCGCGGACCGGCTCCGTGAAGCTGACCTCGAGGGTGCCGTCGACCAGCTCGGCGGTCACCGGCGTCTCGCCGCCGTGGGCGCGCAGCTGTGCGGTGTACGTACCCGGGTCGGCCGGAGCCGTCCCGCACCAGCGGGGCTTGATCGCCGTCAGGGCCGTGACGTCCAGCGCCTCGACCGGGCCGACCGTCACCGTGTTGTTCACCGGCGAGATGTCCAGGACGTAGCGCGGCTTGCCGTCGGCGGCGGGATGGCCGATGCGCAGACCCTTGCGCTGTCCGATGGTGAAGCCGAAGGCCCCTTCGTGCGTGCCCAGCTTCGTGCCCGACTCGTCGACGATGTCGCCCTCCGCCGTCCCCAGGCGGCTCGCCAGGAAGCCCTGGGTGTCGCCGTCCGCGATGAAGCAGATGTCGTGGCTGTCCGGCTTCTTCGCGACCGCGAGGCCCCTGCGCTCGGCCTCCGCCCGGATCTCGTCCTTGGTGGTGAGGGTGTCGCCGAGCGGGAACATGGCGTGCGCCAGCTGCCGCTCGTCGAGCACGCCGAGGACATACGACTGGTCCTTGGCCATGTCGGACGCCCGGTGCAGCTCGCGCGAGCCGTCCTCGCGGACGATCACCGTCGCGTAGTGACCGGTGCACACGGCGTCGAAGCCCAGCGCGAGCGCCTTGTCCAGGAGCGCGGCGAACTTGATCTTCTCGTTGCAGCGCAGACAGGGATTGGGCGTGCGGCCCGCCTCGTACTCCGCAATGAAGTCCTCGACCACGTCCTCGCGGAAACGCTCGGCGAGATCCCACACATAAAACGGGATGCCGATGACGTCCGCCGCGCGACGGGCGTCGCGCGAGTCCTCGATGGTGCAGCAACCGCGCGCGCCCGTACGGAACGACTGCGGGTTCGCGGAGAGCGCGAGGTGCACACCGGTGACATCGTGGCCGGCCTCGGCGGCCCGGGCGGCGGCGACGGCGGAGTCCACGCCGCCCGACATGGCGGCGAGTACGCGGAGGGGGCGCTGGGGAGTCTGAGGAGTCTGAGGAGTCATAGCTCTACCAGGGTAAGGGGCCCGGGGAACCGAAAGCTCGTGAGTATGCGTTGTGGATCGCATGGGGAGCGATTCGAAGCGTGGGGGCGGGCGGAGGGTCAGCAGGCGTGCCGTGCTGATCGGCGGCGGGGCCGTGGTGCTCGGGACCGGTGCGCTGCTGCAGGACGAGCTGAGACGTGCCTGGTGGCGGCTGCCGGGGATGACGAAGCCGCGCAAGGAGGGTGAGCTCGACTACCCGGGCGCCGAGTGGACAGCGGCCTCCCGGGCGAACTGGCGGCTCGCGGACCGGCCCGCCGACTATCTCATCGACCGCGTGATCATCCATGTCGTCCAGGGCAGCTATCTCTCGGCGCTGAAGGTCTTCAAGGACCCGGGGCACGGGGCAGCGGCGCACTATGTCGTACGCAAGGACGGGCATGTGGCGCAGATGATCCGCGAGCTGGATGTGGCCTTCCACTCGGGGAACCGCTCGTTCAACGAACGCAGCATCGGCATAGAGCACGAGGGCTTCGTGGACCGGCCTGCCGACTTCACGGACGCGATGTACAGCTCGTCGGCGCAGCTCACGGCACGGATCTGTGCGCGGTACGACATCCCGGTGGATCGGGAGCACATCCTCGGGCATGTGGAGGTGCCGGGGACGGACCACACGGATCCCGGTCCGCACTGGGACTGGAACCGGTATCTGACGCTGGTGCGCAAGGCGCGCTAGCCGGCGCGCGCCGGCTAGGGCGTGTTTTAGAAGTAGCGCCGTCCGCCCGCAGGGCGGGCCCCGCGGCGTCTGGTGCGTGCAATCGCAAGGCGGTGGGGGCACCCCCGGACGAAGTCTGGGGGTGATCGCCCTCGTACTGGACGTACTTGGGCGACTTCGACAACATCGCGAGTGTGCGTGCCAGGCATCGCGGGGTGGGGGCACCTCCCAGGCGAAGCTCTGGGGGAGGGACTTCTAAAACACGCCCTAGCTGAGTCCCGCCGTACGGGCCCGCTCCACCACCGGGCCGATGGCCTCGGCGACCGCCTCCACATCCGCCTTCGTGGAGGTGTGCCCGAGGCTGAAGCGCAGCGTGCCGCGCGCCAGGTCAGGGTCGGTGCCGGTGGCCAGGAGGACATGGCTGGGCTGGGCGACTCCGGCGGTGCACGCGGAGCCGGTGGAGCACTCGATGCCCTGTGCGTCCAGGAGGAGCAGCAGCGAGTCGCCCTCGCAGCCGGGGAAGGTGAAGTGGGCGTTGGCGGGGAGGCGGTCGTCCGGGTCACCGCCGAGGATCGCGTCCGGGACCGCCGTACGCACTGCCTGGACGAGTTCGTCTCGCAGTGCGCCGATCTCGCGGGCGAACTCCTCGCGGCGCTCCGCGGCTATGCGGCCGGCCACGGCGAAGGAGGCGATCGCGGGGGCGTCCAGGGTGCCGGAGCGGACGTGGCGCTCCTGGCCGCCGCCGTGCAGGACGGGGACCGGGGTGTACTCGCGTCCGAGCAGCAACGCGCCGATGCCGTACGGGCCGCCGATCTTGTGCCCGGACACGGTCATCGCCGCCAGTCCCGACGCGGCGAAGTCGACGTCGAGCTGGCCGAAGGCCTGGACCGCGTCGGCGTGCAGCGGGACGCCGAACTCCTTTGCCACGGCGGACAGTTCGGCCACCGGCATGACGGTGCCGATCTCATTGTTGGCCCACATCACGGTGGCGAGCGCGACATCGCCGGGGTTGCGCCCGATGGCTTCGCGCAGGGCCTCGGGGTGCACCCGTCCGTACGCGTCGACCGGCAGATACTCGATCGTCGCGCCCTCGTGCTCGCCGAGCCAGTGGACGGCGTCGAGGACGGCGTGATGCTCGACGGGGCTGGCCAGGACCCGGGTCCTGGCCGGGTCGGCGTCGCGCCGCTGCCAGTACAGGCCCTTCACGGCGAGGTTGTCGGCCTCGGTGCCGCCGGAGGTGAAGACCACCTCGCTGGGCCGCGCGCCGAGCGCGTCCGCAAGGGTCTCGCGGGCCTCCTCGACGGCGCGGCGGGCCCGGCGCCCGGCCGCGTGCAGCGCGGAGGCGTTGCCGGTGACGGTGAGCTGCGCGGTCATCGCCTCGACGGCCTCCGGCAGCATCGGAGTGGTCGCAGCGTGGTCGAGGTATGCCATGGTGGCCACGATTCTACGAGGCCTCGCGGGGGCGCGGACTCGGCGCAGAGGGGCACGGGCGTGCGGGCGCCGTTTTCCCCAGGGCTTTTCCCGGCTTTCCCCGGCCTTCCGTGACGCCCTGAGGCGTCCCCCGGCTGTGGTGTCAGTCGCCGAGGCCCCAGACGACGGTTCCGTTCGCGCTGATCAGCACGGCGAGGACGACCAGGTCGGCGAGGCCCAGGGTGAGGCCGAGCAGGGCACGGCCGCGGCGTGCGGTGCCGCGCCAGAGGGCGAGTCCCGCCAGCACGACGGCGATCGGGCCGAGCAGGATGTTCATCACCAGCAGACCGACGAGGCCGAGGACGAACGCGGCGACGGCCATGCCGTCGGCGTCCCGGCGCAACGCGCGCCGGGTCTCGGGCTCGGTCTTGGACCGGTCCGCGTCACGGTCGGTGTCACGGTCGACGCCCCGGACGGCGGCGTCCCCGAGGGTGCTCTCCGTGCGTGTGGTGCGCGTGGCGCGTGCGATAGCGGTGAGTTGCATGGTGGTTCTGCTCCTTCCGGGTCAGTGGTGGCGTGCGCGACGCTCGCGCACGGCGAAGACGAGCAGCCATGCACCGATGACGGAGCACGCCACGATGGTTACGGAGACGGGGAGTTGGGCCACGGCGCCCAGCAGAATTCCCAGCAGGAGAAGTGCTGCGACGAGGGCGATCATCGTCTTCCTTTCGAATTCTCGGTGAACACTTGAGAGTACGACTGTTCACTGACTCCCGAGTCTACACTTCCTTTTTTGAGAGAACGGTTGTTTACTGAATGTTATGAGTCACACCCTCGGGATACGTCAGGCCCAGAAACAGAAGACCCGTCAGGCCCTCCTGGACGCCGCGCTGCAGCTGCTCGAGGAGCAGAGTCTGAGCAGCCTGGGACTGCGTGAGGTGACCCGGGCCGTGGGTGTGGCCCCGACGGCGTTCTACCGGCACTTCCGGGACACGGCGGACCTCGGCGTCGCACTCGTCGAGGAGGCGCTCGGCAGTCTGCACGCCACGATCGGCGAGGCGCTCGCCGAGAACGGCGACGACGTACGCATCGACCGGACCGTCGCGCTCATCGCCGAACTGGTACGGACCTCCCCCGCACACGTCCGCTTCATCGCACGCGAGCGGTACGGCGGTGTGCAGCCCGTACGGGAGGCCATCGGCGCCCAACTGCGGCGGTTCGCCGAGGAGGTGGCGGCGGCGTTCGCCCGGGAGCCGGAGGCGGCGGGGTGGAGCGAGGCGGATCTGATGATGCTGGCGGGGCTGTATGTGGACCACATGGTGGTGACCGCGTACACGTTCCTGGAGGCGGGTCCGGAGGGCGAGGAGCCGGTGGGTTCGCTGGCGAGACGTCAACTGCGGCTGATCAGCCTCGGCCGCCGCCACTGGCTGGACTGACGGCGCGGCCGCCGTCGCCTCCGCCGGCCGGACCGGGCACGCGGGCACCGACATTGGCCGGATTGGGCGCCCGGGCGACATTGGCCGGATCGGGCGCCCGGTCGCCGTACAACTCGACGACCGCGGCCGCGGCCTGAGCCAGCTCCTCGCGGGCCTCGGGCGGCGAAAGCACCTCCACGCTCTCACCGAACGCCAGCAGCGCACGAGCCGCCATCGCCGACGGGAGGGCGAGCTCCACGTGCGTCCACTCCCCCGCCGGCACCGGCTCCGCGGCGAGATGACTCGCCTGGATGCGCAGGAACAGGTCGAGCCGGTCCGCCCGCACCCGCGCCGTCACCCGTACGTCCGCGGGCCGGTCCTCGACCTGACGGCGCAGCACCTCCCAGACATCCGCCAGCTCCTGCCCGGCCCGTCGGCGCACCGGGGCGTCGGTCAGGGTCGCGGCGAGCACCCGGTCGGCCCGGAACAGCCGGGGCGCGGCCCGGTGGTCGGCGACCAGGTACCAGACGCCCGCCTTGACGACGAGTCCGTACGGATCGAGCGTGTACGTCCGCGGCTCGGTCGTCCCGCTGTGGCGATAGCGCAGCCGCAGCCGCCGGTCGGTGAAGACCGCGGAGTTCAGCACGTCCAGATCCACGGCAGGCTGCGGTACGCGCATCCAGCGGGCCGGATCCACCAGGATCCGCCGGCTCGTCAACTCGGCGGCGGGCCGGTGCGGTTCGGGCAGCGCCGCCATGACCTTGCGCAGTGCCGAGCCGAGCGCCTGATCGAGGCCGAGCGCGGAGTGCGCGCCCTAGGCCGCGAGCACGAACAGGGCGCGGGACTCGTCGGCGGTCAGTCCCGTGACGTCGGTACGGAATCCGGGCAGCAGCGCGATACCGCCGTGCCGCCCGCGTTCGGCGTAGACGGGCACGCCGGAGGCGGAGAGCGACTCGATGTCCCGGTAGATGGTGCGCACGGAGACTTCGAGCCGTTCGGCGAGCTCGGCGGCGGGGACGAGACCGCGGGTCTGGAGCAGCAGCAGGATCGAGAGCAGCCGGTCTGATTTCACGGGTGTGAGGGTCTCCGGAAAACTTGACGGTGGGTGTCAGGTTATCCGTGCAGAGTGCGTGCCGTCAGCGAGACCGGGACATGAGGAGACGGACACCATGAACGCCACGGACACCATGAAGGACCCCCGCCCCCTGTTTGAGCGCGCGGCCGACCAGTTCGCGGGCCTGCTGAAGACGGTGACGCCGGAGCGGCTGGGCGATCCGACGCCGTGTACGGAGTACGACGTACGGGCGCTGGTGTCCCATGTCGTCGGCGCCACGCACCGGATCGCGCACATCGGCGAGGGCGGCGAGTGGCTGTCGGTCCCGGCCCGGATGGACGGCGTCGCCGACGACGACTGGAGCGCGGCGTACGAGGAGGCGAGGGCCCGCTTCACGGCGGCGTGGGCGCAGGACGCGAAGCTGGGCGGGCCGGTGGCGGTGCCGTGGGGGACGGTGCCGGGGGCGGGGGCGGTCGGGGGGTATGTGATGGAGACGGTGACGCATACCTGGGATCTGTCTCAGGCGCTGGGGCATCCGCTGGCCCTGGACGAGGAGTTGGCGGAAGTGATCCTGCCGATCGCCCGGCAGGTCCTGCCGGCGGACGGCCGGGGGGAGGATGTGCCGTTCGGGGCGGTGCGGGAGGCGGGACCGGGCGCGGATGCGTACGCGCGCCTGGCGGCGTGGCTGGGCCGCGAGGTCTGACCCACGGACCCCGGGCTCGCCCGGCGGCTTCGCGCCCGCGCCACCTGTCTCTTCCGCAGCGTCGCCGCCGGTTCGTCGATGCGTGCTTGCCACGCAACCAGCGTGGCCTCCGCGTCCGACGGTCGCGGGAGCGTCTGGGTCAGGATCAGGCGTGGGCCGTGGCCCGTGCCCTTCGTGAGTTGCCAGCGGACCTCGCCGCCGGCCCGGGGCCAACGACTGTGTGCTCGTGTGCCCGTGGTCAGTTCGGACCAGACCGTCTCCACGGGGCGTACCAGCTGGCGTTCGAAGCGGCCCGCAAGGGCATGCACCTCAGTCGCGCGGCGCCTTCGCCAGCTGTCGCGACTGCGCCACCAGCCGGTCCTCGCTGTCCCAGACCTCCGCGTCCTCCTCCAGAAACCCGCCCGCCAGATTCCGCGTCGTGATCGAGACCCGCAGCGGGCCCGGCGCCGGGCGGCAGCGGATGTGGGTGGTGAGTTCGACCGTCGGCGTCCAGCCCTTCAGACCCAGCTCGAACGAGGTCGGCGGCAGCGCGTCGACCGTGAGCAGCAGCGAGAAGGGGTCCGCGTCCCGGCCGTCCGCCAGGGAGAACCAGCCGCGCATCTCCCCCTTGCCGGAGGGCGCGCCGACCGCCCAGCCGACGGTGGCCGGGTCGAGCTTGATGTTCAGGCGGTCCGTGATCGCCGAGCTGCCGGGGATCTTCGGCGCGGGCCCGTCGCTCGGCCCGAGGCAGTCCTGGATGGCCGGCATCGCGGGCGGCTTCGCCGTGGTGCGCACGTCGCCGGGGAGCGCGTCCAGGTCTCCGTAGGTCGCGAGGACGCGGATGCGCTCGACCTCGGTGCCGTCTTCCGCGTGCTGAATGAGCGAGGCCTGTCCGGTGGACAGGGTGCGGCCGGTGCGTACGACCTCGGTGCGGATCACCGCGGGGCCCGGCTGGGACGCCGTCAGATAGTGCGCCGAGACCGTGAACGGGTCGGCGTGCGGCAGTGCGTCGCCCAGCGCCCGGCCGAGCAGGGCCAGCAGATAGCCGCCGTTGACGGCGTGGATGATCGTCCAGCCCGCCGAGAGCTCCGCGTCGTAGACGCCCGGTGCGCGCAGGGTGACAGCGGTGTCGCGGTCGAACTCGCTGTCCCCGATGGATGCCTGTACTGCCTGTGCCATGGCGGCACGGTACAACAGAAAATTACTGAGCGGTAGCTTTTTGGGTTGGTGCGGAAGCGGATCGGCATACGAGCGGCTTCGGCAGCGCGGGCGCCCGGTCCCGTTCCCTACGCCTCCTCAGCGGCGGAGGAGCGGCGGTTCCAGGCGCGGGGCGCGCGCCAGTGGAAGCGCATGGCGAACAGACGCAGGACGAACGCGGTCACCACGGCGAGTCCGCTGGTGGCCGTGTTCAGCGCGTCGAAGCGGATGCTGAGGACGACCATGGTGGCGCCGACCATGGCGGGGACGGCGTAGAGGTCGCGGTCCCAGCGCAGCAGCGAGGGCACCTCGTTGGCGAGCACGTCCCGCAGCACACCACCGCCGACGGCGGTGGCGAGGCCGAGGACGGCGGACGACGTGAGGCCGAGCCCGTACTCGTACGCCTTGGTGGTGCCGGTGACGCAGAACAGCCCGAGGCCGGCGGCGTCGAAGACATTGACGCCGTTCTGGATGCGCTCGACCTGCGGGTGCAGGAAGAAGACAAGGGCGGCCGCCACAAGGGGCATGAGGAAGTACCCGAGATCGGTGAAGGCGGCCGGGGGGACGGCCCCGATGATCAGGTCACGCAGCAGCCCTCCGCCGAGCGCGGTGACCTCGGCGAGCACGGCGATTCCGAAGACGTCGAAGTTCTTGCGGACGGCGAGCAGTGCGCCGGAGATCGCGAATACGAAGATCCCGGCGAGGTCGAGCGCGTGCTGGACGGAGGGCGTGAACAGTTCAAGGAGCACCGGACGATTGTGCCGGTTCTACGGAGCGGAGCCGGCACCAGCACGTTGCCTCGGCCCGCCCCGGGTCGGGGCTCGCGTGTCTGGCACTACCTCCCCCGTAGCGCTTCGGGAAAGGTGGTGCCAGACAACGCGCACCGATCCACACGGCCTAGCCCCGATCGTCCCCGTCCGCGTCGGCGTCGACCTTCGCAAGGTCCGCCTTCGCCGCATCCGCGGCCACATCGGACGCGGCGTACGCCGATTCCTCGGACTTCGGTGTCGCCGCCACGATGTCGATCGCCTCCCGCGCCGACGGCAGCGCCACATCCTCCGGCGCCCGGTCCTCCGCGTTCTCCGGGTGGTGGCAGGCCACCTGCTGGCCCGGGCGCAGCGCGATCAGCGGCGGTTCCTGCGTCTTGCAGATCTCCGTCGCCTTCCAGCACCGGGTATGGAACCGGCACCCCGTCGGCGGCGAGATCGGCGACGGCACATCGCCCTTCAGCAGGATCCGGTCGCTCTTGCCGCCCCGCCTGCGCGGGTCAGGCACCGGTACCGCCGACAGCAGCGCCTTGGTGTACGGGTGCATCGGCGACTCGTACAGCGACTTGCGGTCCGCAAGCTCCACGATCTTGCCGAGGTACATCACCGCGATCCGGTCCGACACATGCCGGATCACCGAAAGGTCGTGCGCGATGATCACATACGTCAGGCCCAGCTCGTCCTGGAGGTCGTCCAGCAGGTTCACCACCTGCGCCTGGATCGACACGTCCAGCGCGGAGACCGGCTCGTCCGCCACGACCAGCTTCGGCTTCAGCGCGAGCGCACGCGCGATGCCGATGCGCTGGCGCTGGCCGCCGGAGAACTCGTGCGGATAGCGGTTGTAGTGCTCGGGGTTGAGGCCCACCAGCTCGAGGAGGCGCTGGACCTCCTTCTTGATGCCGCCCTCGGGCCGCACTCCCTGCAGCTTGAACGGCGCGGAGACGATCGTGCCGATCGTGTGCCGCGGGTTCAGCGAGGAGTAGGGATCCTGGAAGATCATCTGGACGTCACGACGCAGCGGGCGCATCTTGCCGACGCCCAGGTGCGTGATGTCGTGGCCCTCGAACTCGATCTTCCCGCCGGTCGGTTCGAGCAGCCGGGTGATCAGCCGGCCCATCGTCGACTTGCCGCAGCCGGACTCGCCCACCACGCCCAGCGTCTCGCCCGGGCGGACGTCGAAGGTCAGCCCGTCGACCGCCTGCACGGCCCCGGCATGCCGCCGCAGCAGGCCCTTCCTGATGGGGAAGTGCTTGACCAGGCCCTCGACCTTCAGCAGCGCCCCGGGCTCGCCGGTCGACTGCTCGGGGATCTTCACTTCGTTCTCGCTCACAGCTTGGGCGCAATCTCTTCGGTCCAGATCCGCGTCCGCTCGTCCTGCGACATGTGGCAGGCGGAGAAGTGCCGGCTGCCGACCTCGCGGAGTTCGGGGCGGACGGTGCGCGTCAGGTTGTCCTTGGGGACATCCGCGTACGGGCACCGCGGGTTGAAGGCACAGCCGTCGGGGATGTTGATCAGGCTGGGCGGGGAGCCCTTGACCGGGATCAGGCGCTCGGTCTGGTCCCGGTCGATCCGCGGCATCGAGCCCAGCAGGCCCCAGGTGTAGGGGTGCTGCGGCTCGTAGAAGACCTTGTCGGCCGGACCGCGCTCGATGCACCGGCCGCCGTACATCACCAGGATGTCGTCCGCCAGCTCGGCGACGACGCCCAGGTCGTGGGTGATGATGATGACCGCCGAGCCGAACTCCTTCTGCAGATCCCGGATGAGGTCGAGGATCTGCGCCTGGACGGTCACGTCCAGCGCCGTCGTCGGCTCGTCGGCGATCAGCAGTTCGGGGTTGTTCACGAGCGACATGGCGATCATCGCGCGCTGGCGCATACCGCCGGAGAACTCGTGCGGGTAGTTGTCGACGCGCTTGTCGGGCTGCGGGATGCCGACCCGGTCGAGCAGTTCGATCGCCCGCTTGCGAGCGACCTTCTTGTCGACGTCGTTGTGGACGCGGTAGGCCTCCACGATCTGGCGGCCGATCGTGTAGTACGGGTGCAGCGCGGACAGCGGGTCCTGGAAGATCATCGCCATCTGGCGGCCGCGCAGCTTGCGCACCTCGTCCGGGTCGGCGCCGAGCAGTTCCCGGCCGTCGAGCCAGACCTCGCCGGAGATCTGCGCCTTGCGGCGGCCGTACTGACCCGCGGTGTGCAGGCCCATGATGCCGAGCGAGGTGACGGACTTTCCGGAGCCGGACTCGCCGACGATACCGAGGGTCTTGCCCTTCTCCAGCTGGAAGCTGAGGCCGTCGACGGACTTGACCAGACCGTCGTCGGTCGGGAAGTGGACCTTGAGGTCACGTACTTCCAGGAAGGCCGTGGGGGCGGGCGAGCCGACAGCGGCGGGCTCACCGAGCGCGGTGCCGGTCACCGGAAGCTCGCCACTGGGCTTGTCGAGGTTGCTCATCCGATCCTCACTCGCGGGTCGATCACGGCGTACAGAAGGTCCACGAGGAGGTTCGCCACACAGATGAACAGGGCCGCGAACAGCGTGACTCCCAGGATCAGCGGAAGATCCTTGGTGTTGATCGAGTCGATCGCGAGCCGGCCCAGGCCGGGCAGGTTGTACGTGGATTCGGTGAGGACCGCACCGCCGAGCAGCGCACCGAGGTCCAGGCCGAGCAGGGTCAGCACGGGCGTCCAGGTGGAGCGCATCGCGTGCCGTCCGATGACGACCCGCTCCGTGAGGCCTTTGGCACGGGCCGTACGGATGTAGTCCTCGCCCATGATCTCCAGCATGGTTGCCCGGGTGAGCCGGGCGTACATCGCCGCGTAGAGGAAGGCGAGTGTGATCCACGGCAGGATCAGCGTCTGGAACCACTGTGCCGGGTCCTCGCCGAAGGACGTGAACTCACCGCTGATCCAGTCCAGCTGATAGCTGAAGATCGCCAGCGAGAGCAGACCGGTGAAGTAGATGGGGAGCGAGACGCCGGCCAGTGCGACGGTCATCGCGGTCCGGTCCCACAGGGTGCCCCGGCGCAGCGCCGAGACGACGCCGGCGGCGACACCGCCGACGACCCACAGCAGGCAGGCGCCCGCGGCGAGCGACAGGGTGACCGGGATCGCCTCGGTCAGCTGCGGCCAGACCTCCTGCTCGGTGCGGAAGGAGTAGCCGAAGCAGGGGGCAGGGCAGTGGGTGACATCCGCGCCGTTGGTGTAGTCCCGACCGGCGAAAAGGCCCTGGACGAAGTGCCAGAACTGCACCAGCACCGGGTCGGAGAGGCCCAGCTTCTGCCGGATTCCCTCAATGGAGGCGGGGTCGGTCTGCTTGCCGGCGAAGAGATACGCCGGGTCGGAACCGGCCCACTTCGGGAGCACGAAGAAGATGACGAAGGTCGTCAGGGTCACGACCAACAGCATCATGGCGACGGCGAACAAACGCCGGATGACATAAGCAAGCACTGTGCGCGGCCCGGCGACGGCCCGGGAAACCCGGATTACGGGTTCCCCGGACCGCCGCCCGAGGCCATCACCTGCCCTTCGGGACTGGCGGGTTGGGCGATGGTGGGGTGTGACTCGTCACGAGTGACGGTTACTTGACGACGGTTACTTGACGACGCCCAGGGAGACGTAGTCGTAACGGCCGTTGTACGCCGCGGTGGAGTAGGCGTTCGTCAGGTTCGAGCTGCGCCAGGTGAAGTTCTTCTCGTAGATGAACGGCATCTGGACGGCGAGGTCCGCGACAGCGTGGTTCATCTGCTTGTAGATCTCACCGGCCTTGGCGGGGTCGGTCTCCTTGAGAGCGTCGTCGAAGAGCTTGTTGATCTTCGGGTCGTTCGTCTCGGAACCGTTGTAGTTGCCGTTCGCCACGATGAAGCGGCCGTCGATCAGCGGCTGCGAGAAGCCCTGACCGGTCGGGAAGTCCGGGCCCCAGCCGGTCATGATCAGTCCGAGACCGCGCTTCTTCACGACGGCCGGCGAACCGGTGATGCTGGAGGACTCGGCGCCGTCGATCGGCTCGACCTCGGCCTTGATGCCGACCGCCTGCAGGGACTGCTGCAGGGCCTCGGCGACCTGGACCTCGCCCGGGTTGTTGCTGCGGGCGCTGATGACGGTGGAGAAGCCGGCGGGCTTGCCGCACTTCTGCAGGGCCGCCTTGGCCTTGGCGACGTCGGGCTTGCCGCCGCGCGCCAGGATGCCGTACGGGTCGTAGTCGTCCGAGCCCGCGATGGACTTGGGCAGCATGTTGGTGGCGATGTCGCCACCGGCGTCCGGGCCACCACGGACCGTCTGCATCGACTTGTAGTCGGCCGCGTAGAGCACGGCCTTGCGGCACTCGATGTTGTCGAACGGCGCGACCTTGGTGGCGATGTCGACGTAGCGGATGAAGCTGGTCGAGATGTTGTCGACGTTGTCCTTGTGCTGCTTGAGCGCCGTGGTTCGGCCCGACTGGGACATGCCGGTGGCGTTCAGGTCGAGGTCGTACTCGCCCTTGATGAGCAGCTGGTCGATCGCCTCGATGTTGGAGTTGATCGTGACCGTGATCTTGTCCGGCAGGGCCGGGCGGATCGGGTCGGAGGCCTTCTGCCACTTGTCGTTGCGGACGAGGACAGCGCCCTTCTTGGGCGTGTACGACTCGAACTTGTACGGGCCCGAGGAGAACGGCTTGAGCTGGTACTTGCCCGCCGTGTCCTTCTCCTTCTTCACCGGGGAGCCGGCCGGCATCGCGAGCATCTGCTCGAAGTCACCGTTGGGCGTCGCCAGGTTGAAGACGATGGTCTTGTCGTTCGGCGTCTGGATCGCCTTCAGACCGAGCTTGTCCGGCGTCGTGTCCTTGTAGGGACCCTTGTACTCGGTCTTGGGGTCGAGGACCTGGCGCAGGTAGGCCGGACCGCCGGTGATGACGTCCGTGGCCCAGATGCGCTCGATGCCGTACTTGATGTCCTTGGAGGTGATCGGCGTGCCGTCCTCCCAGGTGATCCCGTCGCGCAGCTCGTACGTGTACGTCTTGCCGCCGTTGGAGACCACGCCCTTGGCCTTGGCGAGGTCGGGCACGAGCTCGGCGCCGCCGGCGCCCGGCTTCGGCGCGTAGGAGACCAGCTGGCGCGCGTAGAACCGGGAGAAGTCCCAGGCCATGCCGTAGTACTGGCGCTGCGGGTCGGTGGAGTCGAAGTCCTGCTTGCCGATGAACTTCAGCGTGCCGCCCTTCTTGGCGGACGCGTTGGCAACACCCTTCGTACCAGCGTTGTACCCGGCGGCCTTGCCGCCGTTGTCGTCCTTGTCGCCGCCACCACAAGCCGCTGTGGCCGTGAGCGCGACCACGACGAGCGCCGCTCCGGCGATCCGCCTGGTTCTCGACGAACGTAGGGCTGTCATTGTTCCTGCAACCTCCGGGATAGCGCGGTTCTTGGCTGGATGCCGAGGAACCATCTGGGAGCCGCCTGACGTCTGTGGCAGGGGCACGTTCAGTTGTCTGCGGCCGGACGGCGCCGCGGGGTGAGTGGCCGTCAACGGGTGCCCTTGGGGTCGAGCGCGTCGCGCACGCCGTCGCCGAAGAGGTTGAAGGCCAGTACCGTGACGAAGATCGCCAGACCCGGGACGACCATGAACGTCGGGTCTTCCTGGTAGTACTCCACGGCCTTGGAGAGCATCTGCCCCCAGGAGGCCGTGGGCGGCCGCACACCTGCCCCAAGGAAGCTGAGCGCCGCCTCGGTGAGGATGTTCGTGGGAATCATCAGGGTGGTGTAGACGGTGATCGGGGCGACCAGGTTGGGCAGCAGCTCCTTGAAGAGCACATAGCGCTGGCCGGCTCCCAGACTCCGGGCCGCCTCGACGTACTCCTTCTCGCGCAGTGAGAGGGTCTGACCGCGCACGATGCGGCCCACGTACGGCCAGCCGAAGAAGCCGATCACCATGACCAGGACGGCGATACGGACGTTGCTGCCGGTGAGGCCGAACAGATCGCTGGGGAGCACGGAGACCAGCGAGATGATGAAGAGCAGCTGCGGGAAGGCCAGCAGCATGTCCATCACCCGGCTGATGATCGCGTCGACCCAGCCGCCGAAGTAGCCCGCGACGATGCCGAAGATCGTGCCGAGCAGTACGGCGACCAGTGCCGCGAGGAAGGCCACCAGGAGCGAGATGCGCGCGCCGTAGACGATGCGACTGAACACATCGCGGCCGTTCTGCGGCTCGAGGCCCAGCAGGAAGTCCGAACTGATGCCGCCGAAGGAGCCCTTGGGGGTGCCGAACAGCGGGTCGATCTGGTCCTGGTGGAACTCGTTGGGCGGGTGACCGAGCAGGCTCACGATCCAGGGCGCGAAGAGCGCCACCAGCACCAGGAAGATGACAACGATGCCGCCCGCCAGTGCCAGCTTGTCCCGCTTCAGGCGGGTCCAGGCAATCTGCCGGAGCGACCGCCCTTCTACCGACTTCTTGACTTCAGCCGCCGCGACATCGACGGCAGCGGTCTTGTCCGCGTCCGCGCTCGTGTCGTGCAATGGTGCCGTCATCGTGGTGGGGACCCCTCTCGGCCGGAGGTGACCGGCCCGTACCCGCCGCTGTAGCGGCTTTGTTCACAACATGTGGTGCACGTGGAGCTTTGGCACGAGAAGAACGCGTGAAGCGCGCCGCACACAGGGGCGAATATCCCCTTGCTGCGGGAGTCTTCAATGGTCTCGCGATCACGCACCAGCCCCCTTGGGGAATGTTTGCTCAAACGTGATGCACAGTGAGGGTTTCCGTTATACGGACGGAGTCGACGCCTGAGCGGAACGTCATCTACCGCAAATGGGGCGAAAGTTGAGTGAGATACCGCTATGCGGACAACAGCGGCTCATTCGATTGCAAGGCGTTCGAGGTCTTGGGCACACACAATCCCACCCAGACCTTCACGCGCAGCATGGAAGTGTCTCGGCTCAGCGGCCCTGCAGAGGGTCCGTCAGCGGCCGTGCAGCGGGGTCCCGCCGGCCGGGCCGGGGGCCGGTGCGCCGCCGTGCGCGTCACGGTCGTAGAAGGGACGGGCGTTGGCCCGCAGCCACATCGTGACCGGGTCGTACTCGTCGGACATCGCGACCGTGGAGACCGGCAGCCCGTCCGGCACGGAACCGATCGACTGCTGCATCATCGCCCGCACCGTGTCCACGGACTGTCTGCTCGTGTCGTACAGATCGAGCCCGATGGCGAGGTACGGAGCGCCGAGCGCGGGCTGCACCCAGGCGCGGCGCAACGAGCGGACCGCGGGGGTGCGGTGGGCGTTCTGCGAGAGCAGGGCGTAGAAATGCGGCATGTCGACGGCCGGTTCGGACAGCCGCAGGGGTCCGGCGGGCATCCGGTCGAGGCCGGTCGCGATCCGGCGCAGATCCAGCCAGGGGATGCCCACACCGCCGCCGGGTGCGTGCGGGTTGAGCCAGATCCCCCAGCGCTCGGGGTACAGGGCGCGGGCAACGTCGGGGCCGCTGATCACTTCGTGGGCGCGGTTCCAGCCGGAGACGGCGAGCTCCTGGGCGGAGGTGACGCACGGCGCGTAGCCGACGCCGTCGACCTCCATGTTCCCGTACTGGGCGTCGGGCGAGCCGGCCTGGCCGTGCCAGAGCAGCATCCAGAGCCTGCTGCTCGCCGGGTCGGCGATCGCGTGCAGCAGCGCCTCGTACGCGTCGTAGCGTCCGGGTGTCACCTGGCGCAGCATGTGCTCGACCTGCCCCGCCGCCGCGGTGCCTGACGCACTCACCCTGGGTTCCGCCCCTCTTCGATCGACCATTCCAGCTTAAACGGCAGCCCTGACACCCACTTGACGACTACACGTGCTGTCGTTGGTAGAAGGGCCGCAGCCGCTCAAGCATCCACTCTCCGACAGGGTCCTGCGCCACATCCAGAAGTACGAGATTGACGGGCCAGCACACCTGTGCCCGGCCCAGCGCCCGGCCGAGCGCGTCCATGGGGGCGTTGCGGTCCGCGCCCTCCCAGGAGGACAGCTGGACGCCGATGAACAGGGTGGGCGGATCGCCCTCGACGGAAGCGAGGGCACGGCGGGCGGTGAGGACGACACCGGAGGCCTCGAACTCACCGGCCGCGGCGGCGAGGAAGTCGACCGGCTCCTCCTGCCAGTCCGGCTCGAAGAGCCGCACCCGGCCGCCTGTCGCGGGCCCGTCCAGCAGAGTGCGTCCCACCCGGCACAACTCGGCGACGGCGGGCGGCGGCAGCGGGGCGCCGACGGCGCCGTCCGGGTTCACCGCGATGCCGAGCTGCGGGGGCAGCCCCCGGGCGAATTCGCGGGCGGGGGCGACGGTGAAGGGCATATGGCTGCCGACGCATGCCATGAACTGCTGCTCGGAGCTGTAGACAGGAACGTACGCGGCGCCCTCGATGTCCATCGTGGGCAGGTCGAGGTTGGGGCTGTCGGGGCTGCCCCCGTTGGGCAGCGGCACCCAGATGTGGCTGCGGCCGAGCACCTCGACGAGACGGCCGCCGGCCGAGGCGTTGCCGAGGGATGCGCCGAGCACCTCTTCGAGCTCGTTCGCCGGCCAGCCGCCGTACGGATGCGGATGGGCCTGCTCCGGTGTGTGCATGTGCGTCCTTCTCCCCCGGCTTTCTCCGGTCTTGCGCCACCGACCCTAGCGCCGCGACCGCGCGGCACGCAGTCGGGCCCGAATGGTGGCCGCGAGAAGCCGCGCACCGCACTACGACTCCTCGAAGCCCACCCGCGTCAGCGCCGCCGCCGCGTCCCGGTCCAGCAGGACGGCCGATGCGCAGCCCGCGGGCAGCCGCCCCGCCTCCGCGTCGCGGATCAGCCGGCCCACAGCCCGTCTGTGCCGGGCGAAGGCATAGCCGGAGACCCCGCGGCCGCGCTCGCGCTGCCCCTCCCTGGCCACGGCCGGCGTGACGTCGAGCAGCACCAGATGGAGGCCGCTGCCGCGGCGGCGCGCCTCCCGGGCCAGCCAGCGCCGCACCCAGGCCTGGGTGCCGCAGTCGTGCACGACCACGCCCAGGCCGGAACGGAGCGCGCGCCGCAGTCCCGCGTAGTGGGCGATCCGAACCAGCGGGCGGTAGACGGCGTACGGCAGCAGCCGCGGCATCCACGCGTCCCAGCGGTCCCGGGTGTCCTGCGAGTCGATCCCCCTGCCGCTCGCCGCTTGTCTGATCAGCGTGGACTTTCCGCTGCCCGGCAGGCCGGAGACGACCACGACATCGCCGTCGGCGAAGCCCAGGGTGTGCGGACTGCGCCCGGAGCGGTCTCTCAGGTCGCGCAGCACGGGAAGGGGCGCCTCGAAAAGCTCCCGCACGGGCGCGTCCTGCTGGACGGACACCCCCGCGGTCGTCACGTATGCACCGGACCGCTGCACCGTCATCGCCCTCCCCTGTCTCGGGTCACCTTCACCCTTGCCCATGAAGTGTAAAGAATTAGTAATGTGGCACAACCGTTTTGCAGCTGTGGACTGCCCGTGAAGTGCGGCTGCCCGGATCGGGGCCGGACACCCCACATGGCGGCGATGCGTGCAATGATGTGCCCGCCAACTGCATACCGGCCGCTTGAATCCGCGCGGGAGAGTCCTGGCCACTGTGTGCCGGGCGCCGAAGGAGCAAGTTCCTCCCTTGAATCTCTCAGGCCCCGTACCGCGTGTGATGAGGCAGATCTGAAAAGCGAGCCGCTGTCGAGTGGCTCCACCCAAGGTGCAAGTCACGACCACCACTATGTGCGGTCGAGACGAACCTCTCAGGTTCCGATGACAGATGGGGAGGATTGTCCTCGCCGGCCTGCCCTGGGAGCCACATCTATGAGCAACGCCCCCCGTCTCACCGCCCTCGATGCCCTGCACCGTTCGCTCGGTGCGACCATGACCGACTTCGCGGGCTGGGACATGCCGCTGCGGTACGGCAGTGAGCGCGACGAGCACAACGCCGTACGTACCAAGGCCGGTCTCTTCGACCTCTCGCACATGGGCGAGATCACCGTCACCGGACCGCAGGCCGCGGGCCTCCTCGACCATGCGCTGGTGGGCAACATCGGCTCCGTCGCCGTGGGCCGCGCGCGCTACACCATGATCTGTCAGCAGGACGGCGGGATCGTCGACGACCTGATCGTCTACCGCCTCGGCGAGACCGAGTACATGGTCGTCGCCAACGCGGGCAACGCCCAGGTGGTGCTGGACGCCCTGACCGCACGCGCCGAGGGCTTCGACGCCGAGGTGCGCGACGACCGTGAAGCGTACGCGCTGATCGCCGTCCAGGGCCCTCAGTCCCCCGGCATCCTGAAGTCCCTCACCGACGCCGACCTGAACGGTCTCAAGTACTACGCGGGCCTGCCCGGCACGGTCGCCGGCGTCCCCGCGCTGATCGCCCGCACCGGCTACACCGGCGAGGACGGCTTCGAGCTCTTCGTCGAGCCGCAGCACGCCGAGAAGCTCTGGCAGGCACTGACCGAGGCGGGCGCCCCGGTGGGCCTCATCCCCTGCGGGCTCTCCTGCCGCGACACGCTGCGCCTGGAGGCGGGCATGCCGCTGTACGGGCACGAGCTGACGACCGCGCTGACCCCCTTCGACGCGGGCCTCGGCCGGGTCGTGAAGTTCGAGAAGGCTGGGGACTTCGTCGGACGGGACGCGCTCCGCGCCGCGGCCGAGCGCGCGGAGACCAACCCGCCGCGCAAGCTCGTCGGCCTGATCGCCGAAGGCCGCCGGGTTCCCCGCGCCGGCATGACCGTGGTCGCCGACGGCCGGGTGATCGGCGAGGTCACCTCCGGCGCTCCGTCCCCCACGCTCGGCAAGCCGATCGCCATCGCGTATGTGGACGCGGCGCACGCCGCCCCGGGCACCCCCGGCGTCGGCATCGACATCCGCGGCACGCACGAGCCGTACGAGGTCGTGGCGCTGCCGTTCTACAAGCGCCAGAAGTGACACTGCGCACCGAGTCATCGTTCATCAGCACTCCCCCGCGTACAGGAGAATTCAGGTCATGAGCAACCCCCAGCAGCTGCGCTACAGCAAGGAGCACGAGTGGCTGTCGGCCGCCGAGGACGGCGTGTCGACGGTCGGCATCACGGAGCACGCGGCCAACGCGCTCGGCGATGTGGTCTACGTACAGCTCCCGGAGGTCGGTGACACGGTGACCGCGGGCGAGACCTGCGGCGAGCTGGAGTCGACCAAGTCCGTCAGCGACCTGTACTCGCCGGTCAGCGGCGAGGTCGTCGAGGCGAACCAGGACGTCGTGGACGACCCGTCGCTGGTGAACTCCGCACCGTTCGAGGGCGGCTGGCTCTTCAAGGTGCGCGTCGCGGACGAGCCGAAGGACCTGCTCTCCGCGGACGAGTACACCGAGTTCGCCAGCTGACCACGACCCTAGGGACCGCCTGATGTCGCTTCTCAACACCCCTCTCCATGAGCTGGACCCGGAGGTCGCCGCCGCTGTCGACGCCGAGCTCCACCGCCAGCAGTCCACCCTCGAGATGATCGCCTCGGAGAACTTCGCTCCGGTCGCGGTCATGGAGGCCCAGGGCTCCGTCCTCACCAACAAGTACGCCGAGGGCTACCCGGGCCGTCGCTACTACGGCGGCTGCGAGCACGTCGATGTCGTCGAGCAGATCGCCATCGACCGCATCAAGGCCCTGTTCGGCGCCGAGCACGCCAACGTCCAGCCGCACTCGGGCGCCCAGGCGAACGCGGCCGCGATGTTCGCGCTGCTCAAGCCGGGCGACACGATCATGGGTCTGAACCTCGCCCACGGCGGTCATCTGACCCACGGAATGAAGATCAACTTCTCCGGCAAGCTGTACAACGTGGTCGCGTACCACGTGGACAGCGAGACCGGCCAGGTCGACATGGCCGAGGTCGAGCGGCTCGCCAAGGAGTCCCGTCCGAAGCTGATCGTGGCCGGCTGGTCCGCGTACCCGCGTCAGCTGGACTTCGCGGCCTTCCGCCGGATCGCGGACGAGGTCGGCGCGTATCTGATGGTCGACATGGCCCACTTCGCGGGTCTGGTCGCCGCGGGTCTGCACCCCAACCCCGTGCCGCACGCCCATGTCGTGACCACGACCACGCACAAGACCCTCGGCGGTCCGCGCGGCGGCGTCATCCTGTCCACGCAGGAGCTCGCCAAGAAGATCAACTCCGCGGTCTTCCCGGGTCAGCAGGGCGGTCCGCTGGAGCATGTGATCGCGGCGAAGGCGG
The DNA here is from genome assembly GCF_050936555.1 of Streptomyces sp. CA-135486. Taxonomy (NCBI): domain Bacteria; kingdom Bacillati; phylum Actinomycetota; class Actinomycetes; order Kitasatosporales; family Streptomycetaceae; genus Streptomyces; species Streptomyces sp. CA-135486. Next base: position 1,689,992 of record NZ_JBNJMM010000002.1, on the reverse strand, counting down.
TCTCCTTCAAGGTCGCGGCCTCCGACGACTTCAAGGAGCGCCAGCAGCGCACGCTGGACGGCGCGCGGATCCTCGCCGAGCGTCTGGTCCAGGCCGATGTGACCGAGCACGGGGTCTCGGTCCTGTCGGGCGGCACGGACGTGCACCTGGTCCTGGTCGACCTGCGCAACTCCGAACTGGACGGCCAGCAGGCCGAGGACCGGCTCCACGAGGTGGGCATCACGGTCAACCGCAACGCCATCCCGAACGACCCGCGGCCGCCGATGGTCACCTCGGGTCTGCGGATCGGCACCCCGGCGCTGGCCACCCGCGGCTTCCAGGACGAGGACTTCCGCGAGGTCGCGGACATCATCGCCGAGGCGCTGAAGCCGTCGTACGACACCGAGGCGCTGCGCACCCGGGTCACCGCCCTGGCCGCGAAGCACCCGCTTTACCCTGGGCTGTAACAGCCCGAAGCAAAACATATGGGGCACCGCGCACACTGGACCGTGCGCGCGGTGCCCCGCACCACGTACTGCCTTCTGCACCACCCGGCAGACAACGGCGTCTACCAACCCCGCTAGGAGTTCTCCGTGGCCATCTCGGTCTTCGACCTGTTCTCGATCGGTATCGGCCCGTCCAGCTCCCATACGGTGGGCCCGATGCGCGCCGCCCGCATGTTTGCGCGGCGGCTCAAGAACGAGGGTCTGCTGGCCCACACCACCGCGATACGCGCCGAGCTCTTCGGCTCCCTGGGCGCGACCGGCCACGGCCACGGCACCCCGAAGGCAGTCCTGCTCGGGCTTGAGGGCAATTCCCCCCGTACGGTCGACGTCGAGACCGCCGACGAGCAGGTGGAGCGGATCAAGCAGCGAGGACGCATCAACATCCTCGGCATGCACGAGATCGACTTCGACTTCGACAAGAACCTGATCCTGCACCGCCGCAAGGCGCTGCCGTACCACGCCAACGGCATGACGGTCTTCGCGTACGACGCAAAGGGCGAAACGGTTCTGGAGAAGACGTACTACTCGGTGGGCGGCGGCTTCGTCGTCGACGAGGACGCCGTCGGCGAGGACCGGATCGTGCTCGACGACACCGTGCTGAAGCACCCCTTCCGCACCGGCGACGAGCTGCTGCGGATGGCCAAGGACACCGGCCTCTCCATCTCCGCCCTGATGCTGGACAACGAGAAGGCCTGGCGCTCCGAGGACGAGATCCGCGAGGGACTCCTGGAGATCTGGCGGGTCATGCAGGCCTGTGTCTCGCGCGGCATGTCCCGCGAGGGCATCCTGCCCGGCGGCCTCAAGGTCCGCCGCCGCGCGGCGAACTCCGCGCGCCAGCTGCGCGCCGAGGGCGACCCGCAGGCCCGCGCCATGGAGTGGATCACTCTGTACGCGATGGCCGTGAACGAGGAGAACGCCGCGGGCGGGCGCGTCGTGACCGCCCCCACCAACGGCGCCGCGGGCATCATCCCGGCGGTGCTGCACTACTACATGAACTTCGTGCCCGGCGCCGACGAGGAGGGCGTGGTCCGCTTCCTGCTCGCCGCGGGCGCGATCGGCATGCTCTTCAAGGAGAACGCCTCGATCTCGGGCGCCGAGGTCGGCTGCCAGGGCGAGGTCGGCTCCGCCTGTTCGATGGCTGCGGGCGCACTCGCGGAGGTGCTCGGCGGCACCCCCGAGCAGGTCGAGAACGCAGCCGAGATCGGCATGGAGCACAACCTCGGGCTGACCTGTGACCCGGTCGGCGGCCTGGTCCAGATCCCGTGCATCGAGCGCAACGGCATGGCGGCGGTGAAGGCCGTGACGGCGGCGAGGATGGCAATGCGCGGGGACGGCAGCCACAAGGTCTCGCTGGACAAGGTCATCAAGACGATGAAGGACACGGGCGCGGACATGTCGGTGAAGTACAAGGAGACCGCGCGCGGCGGCCTCGCGGTGAACATCATCGAGTGCTAGACCCCGGCGGCAGGGCTCAGCGAGGGGTCAGTGGGTGGGTGGGGAGTACATCGGCGGGTGATCGTCACCGCCACCCGCCTCGGCGGTCAAGCCAGTTCACGAGAGTTCACCCGCACGAGGGAGTTTCGAGAGCTCCGAACGTTTTTTCTCCTCCGCGCCCCCAGTGCCTCGCACTAGTGTCGGGTCCTGTTCACCCAGGCTCCCGGCCGCCAGACCACGCCCGCCGCAGCAAGGAGGCACAGCCATGACCGAGGGGCTGACTTCCAGCTCGTACGACTTACGCGTGCCCCTTCCGGGGCCGTACGGCCGCGTCTACCGCAGCCGTACCCGTACGGTCGTCGAGCTGCACGGTGAGATCGACATTGCCGCGGCCACGCTGATCGGGGCGTATCTGGATGTCGTCACCGCCATACGCGAGCACCAAGTGGTGGTCGACCTGACGCATGTGGCGTTCTTCGACTGCTCCGGCCTTGCGCTGTTGTGCGGGGCGCGGCGGCGCACCGACGAGAACGACGGGCGGATGTGGGTGGTGTGCGACGGCCCGGCGGTCCTGCGGGTGTTCCGGGCAGGAGGGCTGCTGGAGGCGTTCGGCACACTGCCGACGCTGGAGGCGGCGCTCGCGGCTGACTGAGCGGCCGCAGCGCCGGCGGTCCCCGGCGGGCCGGGGCCTCCTCCAGAGCCTTCGGCCCGGGAGGGGTCCCCAGGTGAATCAGGCCTTGTTCAGCGAGTCCCAGAACTCCTCGAACGTCAGCTGACCGTCGCCGTTCGCGTCCTTCGTCCTGATCACTGCCTCGGCGACCGTCTCGGTGACATGGAAGTCGCCCAGCTGCGCCATCACGCTCTTGTACTCCGCCGCCGTGATCAGGCCGTCGCCGTTCAGGTCGTACCGCTCGAACGCCCTGCGCGCCTCTTCGATGTCCGCCACTGCTTCCGCCCCTTCTTCGTGCACTACTGACGGGGTCAGATTATCGGCCCACGCTCCGCTCACCCGCATGCACCCGTCCTACGTCCTCAAGGGAGAGACCTGGGCCTCCGCGGGTGGAGACTCACAAGGAGAAAGGGACCCGGAATGAGCGAGGCACTGGCGAGGATCCTGGCAGCCGCGGCGGCCGGGGAGTTCCCGCCCCCGGACGGCTGTACGACGGTGATCGGGCAGCCGAACGCCCGCGACGCCGGAGTACTGGCCTTCACCGCGCACTCGGTGATCTTCACGGACGAGGATCCGGAGTGGGTACGGGCCGAGCTCGCCGCGACCGACTCCGACCGGCTGGCAGCCGCGATGAACCCGTCGTTCCTGGCCGCGATGCTGGCCCGCACCGGCCGCTCGATGAACACCATCGACCTGGTGACGGTCGCCCCGGCGCTGCCCGGCCGGCCCGAGCTCGAGCTGCGTGAGATCGAGGACCCGGATCACACGCGGGTCGCGCGGGCCATGAAGTACCGCGACGGCGTACGGGTGTGGGCCGCCGAGGGCGGTGTGCTGATCCTTGGCCGGGGGGTGGCCAGCCGTTGGGAGACCGCGATCGAGGTGGACGACCAGGCGCGCGGCCGGGGCCTCGGCCTGGCGCTGGCGACGGCTGCCCGTCATCTGGTGCCGGACTCGGTTCTGTGGGCCCAGCAGTCGCCCGGCAACGCGCGCAGCGTGCGGACCTTCCAGGCGGCGGGCTTCCGGCCGGTGGGCTCGGAGGCACTGTTCATGGCCGGCTGACACCTTCAAGCCCCGCCGGCGATTGAGGCGCGGGGCTCGGGGCGGAGCCCGACGGACGCGTGCGCCCGTGGCGGAACCTCAGCCTGGAACGGCTGAAGCGCACGCCCTTCGGGCGTGTCCTCAATCGCCGTACGGGCTGAAATTTCAGCCCCGCCGGCGATTGAGGCGGGGGTCCGGGGCCGGCCACGGTCAGCGGAAGACGCCCGTGTGGCCCAGCGAGTAGCGTCCCGGCTGCGGATAGACCGCCAGTCCGTGCGGGCCGCTGCCCACCGGGATACGCGCCAGCTGCCTGCCGGTCGTGGTGTCGATCGCGTACACCTCGGAGTTGTAACGCCCGGACAGCCACAGCACCTTGCCGTCCGCCGACACACCGCCCATGTCGGGGCTGCCGCCGTCCGGCAGCCACCACTTGTCGGTCAGCCTGTCCTGCGCGAAGTCGAAGATCGAGACGGATCCCTCGCCACGGTTGGAGATGTACATCACCCTGGAGTCCCGGCTGATGTAGAGGCCGTGGCACCCCTTGCCGGTGGGCAGCAGCAGGGGCGTGGTGAAGTTCGCGCCGTCGAGCACCCACACACCGTGCGCCATCATGTCGGCGATGTAGAAGGTCTTGCCGTCCGGGGAGATCTTCACGTCCTGCGGCATCGCGCCGTGGAAGGGCAGCTTCTGCTGGCCGATGACCTCCATCTTCTCCGTGTCCACCTTGAGCAGCTCGCCGGAGAACTCGCAGGAGACGATGAAGTACTTGCCGTCCGCGGAGAAGTCCGTGTGGTTGACGCCGTAGCAGGAGACCGGGGTGACCTTGAGGGGGCTCATGGTGTGCGGATCGCGGAAGACGAGTTCACGGTCCAGCGATGCCATGACGATGGCGTACTTGCCGTTGGGCGTGAAGTAGAGGTTGTACGGGTCGTGCACCTCGACCGGTTTGCCCGCGACTCCGGTGGCCGGGTCGATCGGAGTGAGCGTATGGCCGCGGTTGTTGTTGACCCAGAGCGTCTTCATGTCCCAGGACGGGACGACGTGCTGCGGCTGGACACCGACCGGGATCGTCTCGATGACCTTGTACGTCGTGGGGTCGATGACCGAGACGGAGTTGGAGTTGGTGTTGGGGACGTACACCCGCGACGGGAAGTCCCGGACCACCGGCGAGAGTTGACCCGGCCGGTCCGCCGTGTAGATGTCCTTCGGGTCGAGCACCGGAGGCATACCGGGCAGCCCGGCCGGGGCGGCCTTCTTGGGCCCGTCGGGCGGCACGGCGGCCTTGGTGTCGAGCGCCTCCGTCCTGGCCGGAGGTGAGCCGCAGCCCGCGAGGAGGGCGAGCAGTGCGCCGGCGAACAGCGCGGCGGCCCGCGTTGCGCTCCTCATGGCGATTCTCCCGGCGGTCCGCCGGGTGGTTCTCTTGGCGAGGGAAGTCGTCGGGTGCATCAGCTCAGCAGCTCCGTGGTGGTCACCGCGCGCAGTCCACGGCGGTGGAGGTCGTCGAGGATGGCGGGCAGCGCGGCGACCGTGTCCGCATAGCCGAAGTGCAGGCTCACCACCGATCCGCGCTGGATCTGCCCGGTGACATTGCCGATGACGGCGGCGGCGCCGGGTGAGGTGAAGTCGAGGGAGTCGACGTCGTACGAGAGGACGTGCGGGTAGCCCGCCCGGGCGGCGAGTCTGGTGACGAGAGGTGTCGCGTCCTTCGCACGGGAGGGGCGGAACCAGGTGCCGACGGAGCCGGTGAGCCGGCGCAGTCTCTCGGCACAGTCGGTGATCTCGGCGTATGCCTCGGTCTCGGGCATCGTCGAGACGGCCAGATGCCGCTGGGTGTGATTGCCGAGGTCATGACCGCCGTCGAGGATCCGGCGGGCGATCTGCGGGTACTGGTCGAGCCAGCTGCCGACGGCGAGCACGGTGACGCGGGCGCCCGCCCGCTCGGCCTCGGCGAGCAGGGCCTGGGCGGTGGCCGGGTCACCCTGGCCGTGGAAGGTCAGGGCCACCCGGTCCCGCTCGCGCGGGCCGTGCGCGATCTGGGCGGGCCGGCCGGGAAAGCGGCGGGGGGCGGATGCCGGGCGGGCGGAACGAGACGGCGGCGCCGGGGCAGGGCGGGACGGCGGGGCCGGGGCGGCAGGGGACGCCGGAGCGGGACCGCTGCCGGTGCAGCCCGAGGCGAGGGCGCCCGCGGCGACGGCTCCCGCTCCGGCGCGCAGTGCGCCGCGGCGGTCGATCGGGGTCACGGGAAAGCACAGTAGGGGCGAAGCGGGCAAAATATAACGATTGACCCAATTCTGGGCGCCTGCCGGTCACCACCGACAGCATCGACCCACCAGTCGGGCAATCAAGGAATCACTCGCCCGACTTCATATTCATTCACTATTTGCGAGGCAGGTGGCCCATCTCACCTACGATTCATATCCAATATAGCGTCGTTTGCTGACCTATGTCCGTGTAAGGACTTTTGGCGAGAGAGCCCCCGTCTGCCATAGTCGGTGACACGACCCCCATTGACCCGGGCCAGGTCGTCGCAAGCCGCCGTGGATACACCCCCCCGATTCACGGCGCTCCGCAGAAGCCCCCGCCAAGGGGGCTTCTGTGTGTCAGCGGTCGGTGACCCTTATCTCGAACCAGGTGGTCTTGCCGCGCGGCAGCAGATCCACGCCCCACCGGTCGGAGAGCTTGTCGACAAGAAAGAGCCCGCGGCCGCTGGTGTCCAGCTCCTGGACCGGCATCAGACACGGCAGACCGCGCGAGGGATCGCGGACCTCGATCCTGATCCAGCCGCGGCGGCGCTGCATCCGCAGCCCGAAGACCCGCGCGCCGGTGTGTCGTACGGCGTTGCCCACGAGCTCCGACACCAGTAACACCGCGTGCTCGGCGGTCTGCGCGGGAAGCGCCCACTGACGCAGCACCACGCACTGGGTGAGTCGCCGGGCGGTGGCGGCGGACTCGGGGCGGGAGGGGAGTCGCACTTCCTCGTCCGTGGGATTGCCGAGCAACTCCAGCGCCTTGAGCCCCTGTTCGTCCTCGACCACGGGCGCCCACCGCGCCGCGGCAGAGCTGCCGCGCTGCCGCGGCTGATCCACATCTTCGAGGCCCGCCATGCCTCCATCATGGCCGCAAAGAGTGACCGTCGGGGCCGTTCCAGCGGAATAGGGCCCCCGGAACCAGCTGTTCCGGGGAGACCCATTGGCATATGACTGTGGCCGCATACCAGCCCTGATGCCCATCGTGAGCTGCACTGACGCCTTGCTTATGAATGATCGCAAAGAGCAGCGGGCCGAGGGTACTTAAGACTGTCTTAAGACTCAGCTAAGCCACACACAGGGTTGACGCCGAATGCGCAAGCGCCCAACAGGACTGAATTCAGAGGAACTTGGCCTTACCAGGACCCTCCTCCACAAAACTGCGCATCCCGCGCTCGCGGTCCTCCGTCGCGAACAGGCCCGCGAACCAGTTCCGTTCGATGGCAAGGCCCGTCTCGATGTCCGTCTCAAGACCCGCGTCGACGGACTCCTTGGCGGCACGCAGCGCCAGCGCCGGCCCCTGCGCCAGCTTCGCGGCCCAGGCGTGCGCCTGCTCGTACACCTCTGCGGCGGGGACCACACGGTCCACCAGGCCCAGCCCCAGCGCCTCGTCCGCCTTCACCATGCGACCGGTGAAAATCAGGTCCTTGGCCTTGGAGGGACCGATCAGCCGGGACAGTCGCTGGGTGCCACCGGCGCCCGGAATCAGCCCGAGCAGGATCTCCGGCTGGCCGAGCTTGGCGTTGTCCGCGGCGATCCGGAAATCGGCACAGAGCGCCAGTTCGCAACCGCCGCCCAGCGCATAGCCGGTGACGGCGGCGACGACCGGCTTGGGGATACGGGCGACGGCGGTGAAGGAGTCCTGCAGGGCCCGGGACCGTACGACCATCGCCGCGTGGTCCATGGCCTGCATCTCCTTGATGTCCGCTCCGGCCGCGAACACCTTCTCGCCGCCGTAAAGGATCACGGCCCGTACGTCGTCACGGCGCGTCGCCTCCTCTGCCAGCTCGCGCAGCCGGTCCTGGACGGCGATGTCCAGCGCGTTCATCGGAGGGCGGTCGAGACGGATGGTGCCGATGCCTTCGGAGACCTCGAGAGAAACAGTCATGAGGGCGAGGTTAGTCCCCGTTAACGCGAACGGGCCCGGTGCTGTTGCTCACAGCACCGGGCCCGTCGGGCGAAGGTGTTACTTGATCCACTCGGCCCAGGACATGTTCCAGCCGTTCAGACCGTTCTCCGGGGAGATCTGCTTGTCCTTGGAGTTCTTCACGATCACCACGTCGCCGATGATCGAGCTGTCGAAGAACCAGGCCGCCGGGGTGCCGCTGTCCCCCGCGCCGCGTGCGTCGCGCAGGCCCACACAGCCGTGGCTGACATTCGCCGATCCGAAGGTCCCGGACGAGGCCCAGTAGTTGCCGTGCACGAACGTGCCCGAGTTGGACAGACGCATCGCGTGCGGCACGTCCTTGATGTCGTATTCGCCGCCGAAGCCGACGGTGGCGCCGTTCATCCGGGTCACCTTGTACTTCTCGCTGATGACCATCTCACCGTTGTACGTGGTGGTCGACGGCGCGCCTGCGGTGATCGGGATGTCCTTGATCTGCTTGCCGTCCCGGACGACCTTCATCCGGTGCTCCTTCGCGTCCACGGTGGAGACCTGGCTGCGGCCGATGGTGAACTTCACCGTCCTGGACTGCTTGCCGTACACACCGGGGCGGCCCTCGACGCCGTCCAGATTGAGCTTCACGGTCACCTTGGTGCCCGCCGCCCAGTACTTCTCCGGCCGGAAGTCGAGGCGGTCGTTGCCGAACCAGTGGCCCTCGATCGGCACCGCCGGCAGCGCGGTCACCTTGATGGCCTTCTCGACGGCCTCGGGGTTGGTGATGCCGCGGGTGAAGTTGATCGAGACCGGCATGCCGACGCCGACCGTCGAACCGTCCTCGGGCGTGTACTGCCCGATGAAGGTGTTCTTCGGAACGAGCGTGGTGAAGCTGGTGTCCTTCGCCGACTCACGGCCGTCCGCGTCCTTCGCGACCGCGTGCACCTTGTACTTGGTGGAGCCCGCCAGATGCTGCAGCGGCTGCCAACTGGCGCCGTCCGCGGCGACCTTGCCCTCGACTGCGGCGCCCTTGTCGTCCTGGACCGTGACCGTGACCAGCTTGCCCTTGGCCGCGGTGACCTTGAGTACACCGCTGGTGGCGACCGAGGAGGCGCCGTCCTTGGGCGCTATGGTCACCACCGCCTGGGAGGCCGCGTTGCCGACCTTCCCGCCGTCCTTCCCGCCCTTGCCGTCGCTGCCCTTGTCGTCGCCGCCCCCGCACGCCGTGACCAGCAGCAGCAACGCACTCAGCACCAGAGCCGGCACAGCGGCGCCCCCACGCCTACGTCCGCCGAAGCCCCTGGCCGACGCCCCCGATATCGGCTGCCCGTTCAAAATGGTCTCTCCCCTCGCACGGCCTGGCCCCGCCACGGCCCGCACCCCCGCGCGCCTCACGCACGCACGGCGATAGATAATCACACCGTGGGTAGTGGATCGTCCCCACGAATGTCACCGTTCAGTCCCAACTTGTCCGGGGAGCTCATCTGAAGCGGTGCGGGTCCAGCAGGTCAGCGAGGTCGTGGCGAGGGTCAGTTCAGCGCGGAACCTGCCTTCCACTCCTGCCAGCCCAGGTTCCAGCCACTGAGACCATTGCTGGGATCGACCTTTTTGTCCTTCGAGTTGACGACCTCGATCACATCGCCGATCAGGGTCCGGTCGAAGAACCAGCCGGCCGGGGTGTCCTCACTGCCGCCCTTCACATCACGCAGTCCGACACAGCCGTGCGAGACGTTCACCGAGCCGAAGGTTTCTGACGCCGCCCAGTAGTTGCCGTGGATGAAGGTGCCCGAGTCGGTCAGCCGCATGGCGTGCGGGACGTCCTTGATGTCGTACTCGCCCTTTCCGTTCCGCTTCTTGAAGCCGACCGTCGCACCGTTCATCCGGGTCACGTCGAACATCTCCGCGACCACCATCTTTCCGTTGTACGTGGTCGACTTGGGCGCCCCGGCCGTGATGGGCACCTTCGCCAGGATCCCCCCGTCGCGCCGGACCTCCATGGTGTGCGCCTTCGCATCGACCAGTGAGACCTGCGAGCGGCCCACGGTGAAGGCGATGGTCCGCTGCTGGATGCCGTAGACCCCGGGCGCCGCCTCGACGTCGCGCAGCCGCAGGTCGACCGTGACCCTGGTGCCCGGCTTCCAGTACTCCCGCGGGCGGAAGTCCAGGCGCTCCTTGCCGAACCAGTGGCCGACGATCTCGACCGGCGGCTCCGAGCTGACGCGGATGGCGCGCTGGACGGCCGCGCGGTTCTCGATCTCCCGGTTGAAGTCGAAGGAGACGATCATTCCGGTGCCCACGGTCGCGCGGTTCTCCGGCTTGAAGTAGCCGATGAACCGGCGCTCGGGGACCCGGGTGGTGAACGTGGTGTGGCGGGCCGAGCGATGGCCGTGCGCGTCCAGGGCGACCACGTCGACGCTGTACTTGGCGGCGAGGTCCAGCCGGGTGCCGCGGTCCAGAGTCCAGCGCAGGCCGTCCTCGGAGATCAGACCGTGGATCTCGGTGGGCTGAGCGTCCTCGATCTGCACCACCTTGACCCGCTCGAGACGCCCGCTGGGCAGTCGCACCTCGAGAGGGCCCTGGGGGCCGACCCCCTTCGCGCCGTCCTCGGGGGTCACTCGGATGACGTCAGCGGCCGACCGCGGCTTGTTGCCGATGTCGAGGTCCCCGCCGGTGCAGCCGGTGAGCCCGGCCATCAGTCCTGCCCATGCCAGGGCGAAGGTCATGCCCTGTCCTGCCCGCTTCAGTACGTGTTTCACATACCGCCCAACGACCAGCCCCTCCAGGGGAAACGTGAGTGCAGGGCCATGTTGGGACAGGAGCAGCGCGGGCAGAACAGGTGGGAGGACCACGCGTGGGACGCTGCGGCCGGGACGCCGTGAGCCCCTTCACGTCAGCGGGGCCCGACGAGCCGCGGGAGGCCGGCAGGTGTCGAGCGCAGCCGAGCAGGAGACAGTGCAGGAGGAGGTGCCGGGCGACCTCCCCGGCCCACTCCTGGCGGCCGGGGACACGGCCGGAACCACGGCCGGAGTCAACGGCCGCCACCGGGAGCCGGGCACCGGCAGGCCATCGGTGTGGCCGGGCGCGCCGACGCCGCTCGGGGCCCGTTTCCGGGTCGGCCCCGACGGGGTCGCGGGGACCAACTTCGCGCTCTGGGCGGGCGGAGCTGAGGCGGCCGAGCTGTGCCTCTTCGACGACTCGGGGGTGGAGACGCGGCTGCCGCTGACCGAGCTGACCCATGAGATCTGGCACGGTTTCGTGCCCGGGATCCGGCCGGGGCAGCGGTACGGCTTCCGGGTGCACGGGCGCTGGGACCCGTGGACGGGCGCCCGCTGGAACCCCGCGAAGCTGCTGCTCGATCCGTACGCACGCGCGGTGGACGCGGGCCGGGGGAACGACTACTGCGAGCTGCCCGCCGAAGTGTACGGGCATGTGCGCGACTGGCCGCAGCAGCATGTCGCCGACACGGTGCGCGACGACCGGGACTCGGCCCCGTTCGTACCCAAGGGCGTCGTCGTCCACGATGACGACGACTGGTCGGACGACCGCAGGCCCAAGACCCCGTGGGCGGACTCGGTCATCTACGAACTGCATGTGCGCGGCTTCACCAAGCTCCATCCCGACATTCCGCAGGAGCTGCGGGGCACCTACGCCGGCCTTGCCCATCCGGCGGCGATCGGTCATCTCGTACGGCTCGGAGTCACCGCGGTCGAACTGCTCCCCGTGCACCAGTACGCCCACGAGGACCATCTGCTCAAGCGCGGGCTGCGCAACTACTGGGGCTACAACTCCATCGGCTACTTCGCGCCCCATGCCGCCTACTCGGCGAGCGGGACCCGCGGTGAGCAGGTAGGCGAGTTCAAACGGATGGTGCGGGCGCTGCACGCCGCCGGGATCGAGGTGATCCTCGATGTGGTCTACAACCACACTGCGGAGGCGGGTCAGCTGGGGCCGACGCTGTCCCTGCGCGGCATCGACAACCGCGGCTACTACCGGCTCCAGTCGGACGCCCGGGCGTATGCGGACTACACCGGCTGCGGCAACACCCTGCATGTGGTGAAGCCACATGTGCTGCGGCTGATCACCGATTCGCTGCGCTACTGGGTGACCGAGATGGGTGTCGACGGCTTCCGTTTCGATTTGGCGGCGGCGCTGGCCCGCTCCATGCACGACGTCGACATGCTCTCCCCCTTTCTCGCGGTCATCGCCCAGGACCCGGTGCTGCGGCGCGTCAAGCTGATCGCCGAGCCTTGGGACGTGGGCAACGGCGGCTACCAGGTGGGCGCGTTCCCCCCGCTGTGGACCGAGTGGAACGACCGGTACCGGGACGCCGTACGGGACTTCTGGCGCGGCGCGCTCCCCGACGTACGCGATCTGGGATACCGGCTCTCGGGGTCCAGCGATCTGTACGCCTGGGGCGGGCGGCGGCCGTACGCCTCCATCAACTTCGTCACCGCGCACGACGGGTTCACCCTGCGCGACCTGGTCAGTTACGAGCAGAAGCACAACGAGGCCAACGGGGAGGGCAACCGCGACGGCACGAACGACAACCGGTCCTGGAACTGCGGCGCGGAGGGCGAGACGGACGATCCGCACATCAACGCACTGCGGCGGCGCCAGGTGCGCAATCTGCTGACCACTCTGCTCGTGTCGACGGGCGTACCGATGCTGGTGGCGGGCGACGAGATGGGCCGTACGCAGGGCGGCAACAACAACGCGTACTGCCAGGACAGCGAGGTGAGCTGGCTGGACTGGTCCCTGCTGGAACGCCCAGGACCGCGCGGGGTGCTGGAGCTGACCACCCGGCTGCTGGCCGTGCGCCACCATCACCCGGTGCTGCGCCGCCGCGCCTTCTTCTCGGGCCGCGCCCATGCGGCGGACGGCCTGCGGGACCTGGCCTGGTTCACGCCGCACGGCACGGAGATGACGGAACAGGACTGGTACGCACCGGCGTCGACGCTGGCGCTCTATCTGTCGGGCCTCGACATCCCGGGACGTGACGCGCGGGGGGCGGAGGTGACGGACGACAGCTTCCTGACGATCCTGCACGCGGCGGACCGCCCGACGGGCTTCCAGCTCCCCGGCCCGCCTTGGGCGCAGACGTACGAGCTGGTGGTCGACACCTCGCGGGAGGACCAGCAGGCGGCGCCGGGAACGGTGCACGGGGGCGGGGAGACGCTGACGGTGCCGGCCCGGTCGGTGCTGCTGCTGAAGGTCAGGACGTAGAAGGTGTCCCGCGACGGCCGCGGATGCTGCCGAAAAACCACGTGAGCACTGTCAGTGGTGAACCGTAGGCTCGCAACTGATGCCCAGAACCCATGCAACTGCCAAGGAACGGTCCGCCGTGCGTACGCTGCTGCGGCTGTGGCCGTATGTACGCCCCATCCGTACTCGCCTGTTCAGCGCGGCATTCGTCGCCATCGTGGCCTCATGTCTGGGCCTGGTCATTCCGCTCGTACTGAAGTGGATGGTGGACGGCCCGGTCGCGGGCCGTGACCCCGGCGGGGTCTGGCTCGGGGCGCTGGCGCTGCTGTTACTGGGGATCGTCGAGGCGGTGCTCTTCGGGTTCAGACGATGGCTGGTGGCCCGGCCGCTCGCCGGGGTCGAGGCGGCGATGCGGGCCGACCTCTACCGGCATCTGCAGCGGCTGCCGGTGGCCTTCCACGACCGCTGGCCCTCGGGCCAGCTGCTCTCGCGCGCCACGAGCGACCTGATGCTGCTGCGCATGTTCCTGGCGTTCCCGCTGACGTTCCTGGTGGTCAATGCGACGACGATCCTCGTCGGGATCGCCATTCTGCTGGCCCAGCAGTGGTCGCTGGGGCTGGTACTGCTCACGCCGATCGTGCCGATGGTGATTCTCTGCTGGCTCTTCGAGTCGCGGTACGCGGTCGTCGCGCGGCGGGCTCAGGACCAGGTCGGCGATCTGACGACGGTCGTCGAGGAGAGTGTGCTCGGCATCCGCATCATCAAGGGCTTCGGCCGCCACCGCAGCCAGGCCCGCGCCTTCCGGGAGCTCTCGCAGCAGCTGCGCGGCACCGAGCTGGGCAAGGCGAGGCTGCTGGGCGGCATCTGGGCGCTGATCACGGGGATCCCCGAGCTGGCCATTGGTGCGGCGCTCGTGCTGGGCACGGTCCAGGTCGCGGACGGCGAACTGTCCGCGGGCACGCTCGTGGCCTTCCTGTCGACGGCGCTGGCGCTGCAGTGGCCGGTGGACTCGATCGGCTTTCTGCTGGCGCTGAGCCAGGAGGCGGCGACGGCGACGGAGCGGTACTTCGAGGTGATGGACGCGAAGGAGGAGTCGGACGCGTTCGCGGGGACGTCCGGGGCAGCGGGCCTGGCGTCCCCGGTGGCCGAGCCGACCGCGGAAGCGCGCACGCGCGCCGGGGCGGGTCCGTCCGGGGCGGCGGGCCTGGCGTTCGAAGGGGTCACCTTCCGCTATCCCGACGCGCACGCGGACTCGGCGCCCGTGCTCGCCCGAATCGACCTGCGCGTGCGGCCGGGCGAGACCATGGCTCTCGTCGGCGGCACCGGCTCCGGAAAGACCACCCTCACCGCGCTCGTCCCGCGGCTGCACGAGGTGACCGAGGGGCGGATCACGCTCGACGGCGAGGACATCGCCGCGATGCCGCGGGAGCGGCTGCGCGAGCTGGTGTCCGTCGCCTTCGAGGAGCCGACGCTGTTCTCGGCGAGCGTCGGCGAGAACGTCCTGATGGGCGCCGGAGCAGGCGCGGGCGAGCAGGAGTTGGGGCGGGCGCTCGACATCGCCCAGGCCGGCTTCGTCGGCTCCTTGCCGCAGGGCAGCGACACCCAGGTCGGCGAACAGGGCCTCACCCTCTCCGGCGGCCAGCGCCAACGCCTCGCGCTGGCCCGGGCGGTGGTCGGCCGACCGCGCTTCCTGGTGCTCGACGACCCTCTTTCGGCCCTCGACGTGCATACGGAGGCACTGGTGGAAGCGGCCCTGCGCAGCGTGCTCGAGGACACGACGGCTCTGGTGGTGGCGCACCGCCCGTCGACCGTGATGCTGGCGGACCGCGTGGCGCTGCTGTCGCAGGGCCGCATCGCGGCGGTGGGCACACATCAGGAACTGCTGCGTACGAATACCGAGTACGCGTGGCTCATGTCCGGCGTGAAAGCAAGCGCCGAGGAAGGTGTCCGATGACGTCGTCGACAACCGCCGCGCCGCCAGTCGAGCAGCCGGAGGAGCCACAGCGGCGGACGACCGCGCCCGGTGGGGACGATCCCTTCGACCGGGACGCCCTGCCCGCGCCCAAGGGCGCGACCGGCGCCCTGCTGCGGTCCCTCCTCGCGCCCCGCCGCGCGCGCGTCGCACTCGCCGGGCTGCTCCTGCTGCTCCAGCAGGCCACCGTCCAGGCCGGGCCGCTGCTCGTCGCGTACGCCATCGACCGCGGCGTGCCCGCCTTCCGGGGACGCGACTACGGGCCGCTGATCGCCGTCGCCGTGGGGTACGCCGGGTGCGCGCTCGGCGCCGGGCTGTTCCAGTACTGCTTCATCACCGCCGCCGCCCGGGTCAACCAGGACGTTCTCCTCGACCTGCGCGGCCGGATCTTCCGCCATGCCCAGGCCCTGAGCGTCGACTTCCACGAGCGCTACACCTCGGGACGGCTGATCTCCCGTTCGACGGCGGACGTTGAGTCCCTGCGTGAGCTGCTCAGCGAGGGGCTCCAGGAGCTGATCACGGTCGTCCTCGCCTTCGTCTACATCTCGTCGATGCTGCTCTGGCTCGACCTCGGCCTCGGCGGGCTCGCGGTGCTCTCGTTCGTACCGCTGTATCTGCTCGTACGCCGCTATCAGCGCCGTGTCGGCGTCGTCTTCAGCGTCCGCTCCACCGCGATCGCCGCGGTCATCGTGAAGTTCGCGGAGACGATGAACGGCATCCGGCCCGTGCGGGCCTTCCGGCGCGAGGGCGCCAACGACGCGGACTTCCGGGTACTCAACCACCGCCATGAGCGCAGCAACGGCGACAGCCTGCTGGAGATGGCGCGCTATGTCGTCGGCTCCCGGGTCGTCGCCAACGCCGCGGTCGCGGGGATCGTGCTCTGGGGCGCGTACCGGGTCGCGGGCGGGACGCTCGCGCTGGGTGTGCTGGCCGCCGCCGTGCTCTATCTGCGGCGGCTGTACGACCCGATCGACCGGCTCGGGATGTTCCTGAACTCCTACCAGTCCGCGGCGGCTTCGCTGGAGAAGATCGCCGGGCTGCTGGCCCAGACCCCGTCCGTGCCCGAGGCGCGGGACCCCAGGCAGCTGCCCGCGCTCGACGGCGAGCACCCCGGTCGCGAGGTCGTCTTCGAGGGCGTCCGTTTCGCCTACCGCACCGGCGGCGAGGTGCTGCCCCGCTTCGATCTGACCATCCCGGCCGGCCAGACGGTCGCCGTCGTCGGCTCGACCGGCGCCGGCAAGTCCACCCTCGCCAAGCTGCTGGCCCGTTTCTACGACCCGAGCGAGGGGCGGGTACTGATCGACGGCGTCGATTTGCGCGAGCTGTCCACGCCCGAACTGCGCCGCGGCGTGGTGATGGTGACCCAGGAGGCCTTCCTGTTCTCCGGAACGGTCGCCGAGAACATCGCGATCGGGCGGCCGGACGCCACCCGCGAGGAGATCGAGCGGGCCTCGAAGGCGATCGGGGCGCACGACTTCATCAGCGGTCTGCCGGACGGGTACGACACCGACGTACGCAAACGGGGCGGCCGGATCTCCGCCGGTCAGCGACAACTGGTGGGCTTCGCCCGCGCGTTGCTCGCCGACCCGGCCGTGCTGATCCTCGACGAGGCGACGAGTTCGCTCGACATCCCGGGCGAACGGGCCGTGCAGCGCGCGATGGACACGGTGCTGCACGGGCGTACGGCCGTCGTGATCGCCCACCGGCTGTCGACGGTCGAGATCGCGGACCGCGTGCTTGTGATGGAGAACGGGCGGATCGTGGAGGACGGCGCACCGGACCAACTGATCGGCGGGGACGGCAGGTTCGCGGGTCTGCACCGGGCATGGCGCGACAGTCTGGTGGGGTGAGCCACGTGCGGGATCCGCGACTGCGCGGGCAACGGCGCACTACTTCTCGGCCACCGCCGGGGTGGGGGCAAGGGCGCACGGAACGCGGAGGCTGCCCGGGGGGGCAGATGCCCCCGGGCAGCCTCGTGCGACAGGCTCAGCAGCCTCAGAAGGTGAGCTTGAAGCTGTTGATGTAGCCGGTGTCCAGCGCGGCCTTGTCCTGGACTCGCAGCTTCCAGACGCCGTTGGCCACCTCGGAGGAGGCGTTGACCGTGTAGGTCTCCTGGACGTTGTCCGCCGAGTCGGAGCCGCTGAACGGCTTCAGGTTGTACACCGTGCCGTCCGGGGCGACCAGGTCCACGACCAGGTCACCGCGCCAGGTGTGGATGATGTCCACGCCGGCCTTGAGCGTGCTCGGGGCGTTGCCCGTGCGGCCGGTGACGGTGACCGACGAGGTGACCGCCGCGCCGTTGTCCGGAATGGAGACGTCGGCGGTGTTCTCGAAGACCGTGCCGGGGCCGGGGTCGCCGCCGGGACGGGCGCCGACGTTGATGCCGGCCCACGCGTCGGTGACGGACTTGACCTCGGCGCTGGTGGCTCCGTACAGCTCCGTCGCGACCGCGATGGTGCCGGTGCGCGCCGCCGCGTAGTTGGTCGTGGAGTTGAACTTCGTGGTGAGCGCCTTGTACCAGATCAGCGCGGCCTTGTCCCGGCCGATGCCGGTCACCGGCAGTCCGTCGGAGGTCGGCGAGTCGTAGTTGACGCCGTTGATGGTCTTGGCGCCGCTGCCCTCGGAGGCCAGGTAGAACCAGTGGTTCGCCGGTCCTGAGGAGTAGTGGACGTCGATGTTGCCGATGCCCGAGTACCAGGCGTCCTTGGACGCGCCGTCCTTGCTCGGCTTGTCCTGGTAGCGCAGCGGGGTGCCGTCGCCGTTGATGTCGATCTTCTCGCCGATGAGGTAGTCGCCCTTGTCCGTGGCGTTGTTGGCGTAGAACTCGACCGCGGAGGCGAAGATGTCGGACGTCGCCTCGTTGAGGCCGCCGGACTCGCCGCTGTACACCAGCTTCGCGGTGGCGGCGGTGACACCGTGGGTCATCTCGTGCCCGGCGACGTCGATCGAGGTGAGCGGCTTGGCGTTGCCCGAGCCGTCGCCGTACGTCATGCAGAAGCAGCTGTCCTGCCAGAACGCGTTGACGTAGGCGTTGCCGTAGTGCACCCGGGAGTACGCGCCGACGCCGTCACCGCGGATGCCGGAACGGCCGTACACGTTCTTGTAGTAGTCCCAGGTGAGCCCGGCGCCGTAGGCCGCGTCGGCGCCCGCGGTCTCCGGCTCGGAGGCCTGGCCGTTGCCCCAGACGTCGTCGGAACCCGAGAACAGGGTGCCGGTGCCGCTGCTGCCGTGGTTCAGGTTGTACGTCTTGTGGCTGCCGCGCCCGGTGTCGGTGAGGTTGTACGTGGAGCCGGACTGCACGCTGCCGAGCGTCACCGAGCCGCTGTACTGCGTGTTGCCGGTGCCGTTCTCGACGCCCTGCCACTCGAAGAGCTTCTTGCCGGTGGTGGCGTCGGTGACGACGTGCAGCTCGTTCGGGGTGCCGTCGTGCTGGAGGCCGCCGACGACGGTCTCATACGCGAGAGTCGGCTTGCCCTGCGCCAGCCAGACCACCTTGCGGGGCGCGCGCTCGGCCTTGGTCCGCGCCGAACCCTCCGCCTTCGCCGCGCCCAGCGCCTGCTTCTCGGCGGTGGCCGGGGCGACATCGGCGCTGGTGTCGACGTTCTTGAGAACCGCGGTCGACGCCTTGCTGACCGACTCGGTCGCACCGGTCTTGGTCTCCGCGACCACCAGGTCACCGCCGAGGACCGGGAGTCCGCCGTAGGTGCGCTCGTAGCGGGTGTGGGTGGTGCCGTCGCGGTCCTGGGTGACATCGCGTACGACGAGCTTCTCCTGGGCGGTGAGGCCCAGTTCCTTGGCGGTGGCCGCCGTGGTGGCGCTCGCCTTGCGGATCAGCTCGGCCCGCTGGGCCGGGCTGAGGTTCAACGGCAGGGCGCCGGGGTTGGCCTTGCCTGCTTTCGCCGCTGCCGGTGCGGCGGTTGACGCCGGTTCGGCTGCGGAGGTGCCGGTCTGGAATCCGACCGCCAGGAGGGCGGCGGTGGCTATGAGAGCTCCGGTCGCGGTGGTGCGACGGCGAGGCGTGGGTCTCACGCGAACTCCTTCTGCGAGGGGGGTACCGGGCGACTGGGTAGGCCGGCCGGGCAGAGCATGCGGAGCATGTGGAGCGTGGATCGGGGGAAGAGTGGCAGCTATGGACGCCATCTGTCAGGAGCGCGTCAACAAGTTGGCCGGAACTCGTCCGTTGCCCGAATGGTCATGTTCGTTAAGCGAACGTTTCGCTGATCATCATCGCGATGCCGTCGAGGGTTCGGCGGAGCCCGACCTCGAAGCGGGTTTCGAGGTCCGGCTCGAACTCATCCTGTGTGAACAGGGTGTTGAGCGGAGGGTAGTTGCCGCTCGCCGCGATCGTTTCGAACTGTGGCTCGTTCCGTGCCGTCCACTCGTCGTCCGATGCCCGCGCCGGGCCTAGGCCGGGTTGTTCGCGTGGGTCAGGGTCTCCCACGCCACGAACAGGTTGTTGGAGCCCGCGGGCCGCTGCTGCTCGGTGAGGCGCCGGGCGTTGCTCATGTCGATGCCCAGCCGGGTGTGCAGGGCATTGAAGCCGACCTCGGTGACCGGGCCGAGCCTGTCCTTGAGGCTGCCGTCGCAGAGGTTGCCCGGCACCGGCTCGCCGAGCTGGTACTTGGCGTGCAGACCCAGCGCGTACCGGAGCCGGTCGGCGATCTCCGGACGGCTGACGAGCACCCCGGGGTGGGTGAAGTTCCCGGGCGCGGCCGCCTGTTGCGCCTTCGCGGCCTGGTGGGCGGGGTCTTTCACGGCCGAGGCCGGGGCCGCCAGTACGGCGGGCGGCACTCCTGCGAGGACGGCGGCGAGGACCGACAGCAGCAGCTTCGGTCTGCGCAGGGCGCGCGATCCGGTACGCATGGGGGGGTGCCTTCCGGGTGTGGGGGTGGGCCAACCGCGTTCACTCATATGAACATTGGGCGCGAGAGTGAACTCGGTGGTGGCTCAGGAAACTAAAGGCATCCCATGGGCACGTCAAGACTCTGACTTCACGCCATGAAAAAGGGCGCCCGTTCGGCGCCCGTCAATACGGCTCGGTGCGGACGGGCCGAAACCCGTCCGCACCGTGGATCAGCGCGCCCTCCTTCAGCGCATCAGCACTCCCGCGCCCTCCCCCGTCGCCTCCGTCGGCAGCGCGACCAGACCCAGGTCCGCGCTGGCCGCGAGCAGCGGATGGGCGGGCAGAATGCGCACCGTATAGCCGAAGGGCCCCGTGCGGCCGAGGGAGAGCGGCCCCTCGTACACCCAGCGGCCCTCCAGGTCCGGGCCGCCCGCCGGCTTCAGCGGCGAGGTCTGCGCGTCGCCGATCGCGTCGTCGGAGTCGACGCGGCCCGCCACCGCCTGCACCTCCACATCGTCCGGCTGGAGTCCGCCGAGGGCGACCCGCACCCGCAGCGCGAGCGTGTCGCCGAGCTCCGCCGTGCCGGATGCCGCGGCCTGTTCAAGAGCCTCCACATGGTCGACGGCCACCTGCGGCCAGGCCACCCGAACCCGCGCCTTCCAGGCCGCCAGCTCCCGGGCGGTGTCCGCGTCCAGGGCCCGGTGGGCCTGGGCAGCGGGGGCGTACAGCCGCTCCACGTACTCACGCACCATGCGGCCCGCGAGCACCTTGGGGCCGAGGGTGGACAGCGTGCGCCGGACCATCTCGATCCAGCGCTGAGGCAGTCCGCCGGCCCCACGGTCGTAGAAGCGCGGCGCGACCCGGTTCTCGATCAGCTCGTACAGCGCGGCCGCCTCCAGCTCGTCACGGCGGTCCTCATCGGTCGCCGAGCCGTCCGCGGTCGGGATCGCCCAGCCGAAGTCCGGCTCGAACCACTCGTCCCACCAGCCGTCCAGGACGGACAGGTTGAGACAGCCGTTCAGCGCCGCCTTCATCCCGCTCGTGCCGCACGCCTCGAGCGGTCGCAGCGGATTGTTCAGCCACACGTCGCAGCCGGGGTAGAGCTTCTTTGCCATCGCCATGCCGTAGTCGGGCAGGAAGACGATCCGGTGCCGCACCCGCGGATCGTCCGCGAACTTCACCAGCTCCTGTACGAGGCGTTTGCCGCTGTCGTCCGCCGGGTGCGCCTTGCCCGCGACGACGATCTGGATCGGCCTGGTCGGATGCAGCAGCAGCTCCATCAGCCGGTCCCGGTCGCGCAGCATGAGCGTGAGCCGCTTGTACGACGGGACCCGGCGGGCGAAGCCGATGGTGAGCACATCGGGGTCGAGCACCCCCTCGACCCAGCCCAGTTCGGCGGCGCCGGCGCCACGCTGCCGCCAGGAGGCGCGCAGCCGGTCGCGCACCTCCATGACGAGCTGTTCGCGCAGCTCCCGGCGGAGCTCCCAGATCTCGGCGTCCGGGATGTCCGTGACGGTGTCCCAGCGCTGCGGGCCGCCGACGGACAGGGCGTCCTCGGCGCGGCTTGCGCCGATCTGGCGCGCGCCGAGCCGGAACACTTCGGGCGCCACCCAGGTCGGCGCGTGCACGCCGTTGGTGACCGAGGTGATCGGCACCTCCTCGGCGTCGAAGCCGGGCCACAGCCCGGCGAACATTCCGCGGCTGACGGCGCCGTGGAGGGTGGAGACCCCGTTGGCGCGCTGGGCCAGCCGCAGTCCCATCACCGCCATGTTGAAGAGGTTGGGCTCGCCACCCGGGTAGGTCTCCATGCCGAGCTGGAGCACCTTCTCGACCGGGACCCCGGGCAGCTCCCCGCGCTCGCCGAAGTGACGGGCGACGAGTTCCCGGTCGAAGCGGTCGATACCCGCGGGCACCGGGGTGTGGGTGGTGAACACGGTGCCGGCGCGCACGGCTTCGAGAGCAGCGTCGAAGTCGAGCCCCCGGCCGCCGTCCTCCGGGGACTCGCCGAGTTCGCGGATGCGCTCCAGGCCGAGGAAGCCGGCATGCCCCTCGTTGGTGTGGAACACCTCGGGCTCGGGGTGGCCGGTCAGCCGACAGTAGGTACGCACCGCGCGTACGCCACCGATGCCCAGCAGCATCTCCTGGAGCAGCCGGTGCTCGCTGCCGCCGCCGTACAGCCGGTCGGTGACATCGCGCTCGCCGGAGCCGTTCTCCTCGACGTCCGAGTCGAGCATGAGCAGCGGTACGCGACCGACGTGCGCGACCCAGATGTGCGCGCGCAGCGAGCGGCCGCCGGTGAGTGCGAGACAGACCTGGGCGGGTGTCCCGTCGGGCTCCCGCAGGAGACTGACGGGAAGTTCGTTCGGGTCGAGGACGGGATAGTGCTCCTGCTGCCAGCCGTCGCGGGACAGGGACTGGCGGAAGTAGCCGTGCCGGTAGAGCAGCCCGACGCCGATCAGCGGTACGCCGAGGTCGCTGGCTGCCTTGAGATGGTCGCCGGCGAGGATGCCGAGACCGCCGGAGTACTGGGGCAGTGCGGCGGTGACGCCGAACTCGGGCGAGAAGTAGGCGACCGCGGCAGGGAATTCGGTCCCTTCGGATGTGCCTGCGCCGCCGTGAGCCTGGTACCACCTGCGTCCGTGCAGATAGTCGTCCAGGTCGTCGGCGACGGCGGACAGCCTGCGCAGAAAGCGCCGGTCGCCGGCCAGTTCCGCGAGCCGGGCTGCGGATACGGCCCCGAGCAGCCGTACGGGGTCGCCGCCCGCCGACTGCCATTCCTCGGGGTCGACGGACTGGAAGAGGTCACGGGTCTCGGCATGCCAGGACCAGCGCAGATTGCGCGCGAGGTCGCTGAGCGGTCGGAGAGGTTCGGGGAGGACGGGGCGGACGGTGAATCGACGAATGGCCTTCACAGGTTCCACCTTCGCAGGGGAGGTACGCATCCGAGGGGACGCACGACGGTGTGCGTCCTTTCCGTCACCCATGACGGTATCTGTACCCCGCCCTCCGCAGCCACGGCGCGCGGCCGTCCGGGGGGCGCTCGCCGGGGCGTTCAGCGCGGCGAACGCGTCGCCAGGTCGTACGGGGACCCCCGGTTGACGGTCCCGGGGTCGAAGGCTCCGGTGGCCGCGTACCGGGCGGCGATCTCGGCGAGTTCCGCCTGCGGGATCACCTCGTCGATGTCGCTGAAGCCGCCGGGGGCCCGCTGGTGGGCCAGGCTGATGACGACCTCGGGGCCGAGCTGCCGGTTGGACTGCTGGAGTTCACTCATGGCGGGCCTGCGCTCGGCCTCGAATGCCGCGAGCGCGTCGGCGGGGTCGGCGTGCAGTGCCATGGCGTGGGCGAGTGCGCGGCCGTCGACGATGGACTGGGTCGCGCCGTTGGAGCCGACCGGGTACATGGCGTGGGCCGCGTCGCCGATCAGCGTCGTACGGCCGTGGGACCAGCGCGCGAGCGGCTCGCGGTCCACCATGGGGTACTCGTACGCGGTGTCGGCGGCCCGGACCACGTCGGGGACGCTGACTCCGTCGAACTCCCAGCCTTCGTAGTGGTGCAGGAACGATTCGACGGGGACCCGACGGTTCCAGTCGCCGCGCCAGGCGTCCTCGACGGAGTCGGCCGGCATCACAAGCGCCCAGTTGACCAGCACCTCGCCCGTGTCCCCGGCGGGCTCGGTGAGGGGGTAGACCACGGCCTTGCGGCGGTCGTCGCCCGCGATGAACATGAAGGTCCCGATGCGGTGGGCGGGTATCCGGGAGACGCCCCGCCAGATGAGCATGCCGTTCCACGGCGGTTCGCCCTCGCCCGGATTGAGCGCGGCCCGGACGGCGGAGCGGATGCCGTCGGCGCCGATGAGGACATCGGGTTCGAGCGATGCCTTGCCGCGCCGTGCGCCGTCGCGGTGCTCCAGCTGGACCCGGGGTCTGCCGTCGGGCAGCGGTTCGACGCCGGTCACCTTGACGCCGCCGACCAGGGCGCCGCGGCCGAGCCGGGTGCGTACCGCCTCGGCGAGCGCGAGCTGGAGTTCGCCGCGGTGGATGGAGAGCTGGGGCCAGTGGTATCCGGCGCCCAGGCCGCGCCGGTCGCGGGAGATGAGACCGCCGCTGCAGTGGTAGTAGCGCAGCTCCCGGGTGCGTACGGCGCGCTCTTCGAGCCGGTCGAGCAGGCCGAGTGCGTCGAGTTCGCGGACCGCGTTGGGCATGATGTTCAGCCCGGCGCCGATCGGCTGGATGTCGCGGACCGTCTCGACGACGGTGATGCGCTGGAATCCGGCGGTGTGCAGGGCGAGTGCCGCGGTCAGACCGGCGATTCCACCGCCGGCGATCATTATGTGGGGCATGGGGAGGGACCTCCTGGGGACGGTCAGGCGACGGGGGTGCGCGGCCGCTCGGCGGACTGGCGCACGAGGGTCTCGTTGTCCCGGGTCAGGTCGAGCACCGCGCGTAGAAGTTCGATCGGGGCCCCTCCGCTGCCCACTTCATAGTGGCGCACCTCCTCGCTGTACGCCTTGCGGGCGATGGTCATATGGCGGGCGCGGAAGGTCTTGAGGATGCGCAGCACACGTACGAGGGACACGGCGGACGCGGCGAGCTGCGGCGGCAGCCGTTCGGCGTCCTCCCAGCTGATGGCGGCGGACAGCTTGGAGACCGCGGAGGTGCCGCCCCGGTGCGCGGCGTAGTGGTCGCGCCAGGAGGGGAGGCTGTACCGCATCGACTCGTCGAGGAACGCGTCGTAGGCGGGGTCGCTGCGGTCGCTCTGCCACAGCGTCAGATCGACCAGCCAGAGCGGCACCTGGGCGGCGGCGGGGCCGAGATAGTCGACGCCCGCGATGTCGATCTCCTCGAAGTAGGAGCGCATCTCCTTGGCGAAGAAGACCGGGGAGACATTGGCGACGGTGAAGTCGATGGAGTCGACCATGGACCGCACATGCTGGGCGGTGCGCTCGAGCGAGAGGGAGAAGCCCGGTTCGTACGGCTCCATCCGGGCGAGCTCGGCGCAGGTGCCGAGAGCGGTCACCAGGCTGGGGAAGACCATCCGGACCGCGTCCTGGAGATTGCCCTCCATGGTGTGCCCGGTGTACATGCGCTGCCGGGCGCCGCGAGGGTTCCACGTCGTGTAGTGGTGCACGGTGTCGCGCGGCACCATGTCGGTGCGCCTGCCCAGCTCCTCCAGCACCGGCAGGACTTCGGGGACCGCCGCGACGGGCTCGGTGCCGTGCCGTTTGAGCGAGCCGAGGAGGATGCCCAGGTCGCGCATCGCGGCGAGCGCGTCGGTGACGGCAAGGGCGGCGACCCGGTCGGGGTCGGGCACCAGGGTGCGCAGGGCGACGGTGAGCGCGGGCACATCGGCGTCGGCATTCATCGCGGGCAGTGCGGCGAGCAGGGCGTCGGCGCCGAGCGGATCGGCCGCGCGTATCTCGGCTATCCGGTAGCGCGGTTCGCCCCCGAGATCGGGACCGGGCGCGACTAGGTCGTACAGGGTCAACGGAATGCCCCCCTCGGGCAATGTCACTTCAATGGGTGGAATGCGGGGTTGCTCGCGTCCACGGTCACCGGACGCTTCCGCCGCATGCGTGCGCGTGTGCCGCACGCTCTCGCCTCACACGGTCACTCCAAGGCGCCGCCCACACGGTCCTGGCGCGGGGGCGCCATGGCGGGCACGGGCAGCCGAAGCCGTACGGAGAGCAGGGCGGCCAGGGCCGCGAAGGCGGCTCCCACCAGCAGCGCGGAGCGGAAGCCGGCGGTCTGGGCGCCGGCCGTCGCGCCATGTCCGGCGGTGGCGACGGCCACCAGGACGGCGAGCCCGAGGACCGAGCCGAACTGCTGGCTGGTGTTGATGAGTCCGGAGGCGATTCCGGTCTCCTCGGGCGCCGCCTCGGCGGTGGCGGCCACATTCGTGGTGACCATGACCAGGGGCAGGGCGACGCCGAGCACCAGGCTGGGCGCGAGGACGGTGGTGAAGAAGGTGCCGTCGGCGGTGAGTGCGAGCCCGAGCCACATCATTCCCGAGAAGAGCAGTCCGAAGCCGAGTGTCATGGCGGGCCTGAGCCCGATCCGGTGGATGAGGCGGCCGGTCCCCGGTGCGACGGCGACGACGACCAGCGACAGCGGCAGCAGTCCGAGGCCGCCGGTCAGCGGGGGCTGTCCGAGCACGCTCTGCAGATAGAGGCTGACCAGGAAGAACATCGGGAACAGCGCCATCTGGGCAAGCGCGCTGAGGATGTTGGCGTCGCGCAGTGCGGGGCGCCGGAGCACTGCGGGCGGCACCAGCGGGCGGGCGATGCGCGACTCGAGTACGGCGAAGGCGGCGAGCAGGAGGAGTCCCGCGCCGCCCGCGGCGAGGGTGCGCGGGCCGGTCCAGCCCGCCTCACCCGCGCCGACGAGTGCGTACGCGACCAGGCCCAGGCCGCCGGTGGCGGTGAGCGCTCCGCCGATGTCGAAGCCGGCACCGGCGCTGCGCGTCCCCCCGTTGAGAACGCGCAGTGCCAGTGCCGCGAGGACAAGACCGAGCAGCACATTGAGCCAGAAGGTGGAACGCCAGCCGAACAGATCGGTGAGCACCCCGCCGAGCACGGTGCCGGTGACGCCGCCGAGTCCGCCCATCGCGGCGAACGCACCGAGTGCCTTGTGCCGTCCGGGCCCGTCCGGGAACAGGCTCAGCAGCAGCGCGAAAGCGGCCGCGGCGGCAAGGGCCGCGCCCATGCCCTGCACGGCCCGCGCGGCGATGAGGACGCCCTCGGTCCCGGCCAGTCCCCCGGCCGCGGAGGCGGCGGCGAGCAGGCCGAGGCCGGTGAGATAGAGCCGCCGGTGGCCGAGGAGATCGGCGGCCCGGCCGCCGAGCAACAGCAGCCCGCCGAAGGTGATCAGATAGGCGTTGGCCACCCAGGACAGTCCGGCCGAGCCGGAGCCGAGGTCCTCGCCGACCGACGGCAGCGCGACATTGATGATCGCCGTGTCCATGATCAGCAGTAGCTGGGTGGAGGCGAGCAGCGAGAGCGCGGCGCCCGGACGGGTCGAGGTCATTGGCCGGTCCCCAGACCCTGTCCGAGCCCATAGCCGTCGAGACAGGTCCGGGCCAGGTTCTCGCAGTTCTCGGCGCCGCCCGCCCATGTCTGCATGGTCAGATAGACATGCGGGGCCCCGTGGTAGAAGCGCTCGTACTGCTCGTGGCGCGCGGCGAACTCCGAACCGAGCGCGTCCCAGGCCAGCTTGAGCAGCTTGATCCGGTCCTCGGCCGGGGTGCCGGGCGCCCGCAGATAGGTCGAGAGGACCGGGCCGATCTCGGGGTGGAGCAGATCCTCGGCCGAGGCGGGCAGCTGGATGATCGAGCCGCCCGCGAGCTGCTTGATCTCCTGGACGGCGCGCGGATACAGCTCGCCGGCCATGATGCGCTGGGCATGGGAGATCTCCGTGCCCGGCATCACCCCGCCGCGGCCGCCGTCGACCTGTTCGTACGAGGCCTCGGCGGCCAGCACGAAGGCCTTTGCCTGGGCGACCATGCCGAGGAGCCGTCCCACCGCCTGGGTCACGGGCGGCAGTTGGTAGGTGTTGCCGGCCCGGGTCAGCAGGATGGCGAGGCCAGTGAGGAATTCGAGCTTGGTCCAGAAGCGGGTGGCGGCCTGGTGGACGAAGTTGAGGTAGGCCGGGGTCTGCCACCACATGGCGGCGGTGGCCTCCACGTTGCGGTAGGTCAGCACCCGCTCCCAGGGCACGAAGACGTCGTCGCACACCAGCAGCGAGTCGTTCTCGTCGAAGCGGGACGAGAGCGGATTGTCGAAGACGCCACGCGCCTGGGCCTCGTACGACGTGCGCGAGACGAACTTCAGCCCGCGGGTGCCGACCGGGACGGAGAAGCAGAGGGCGTGGTCGACGTCCCCGGGGGCGAGCGGCTCGATGGTGCCGACGATCACCTCGTCGGCGAAGACCGCGCCGGTGCCGATCATCTTGGCGCCGCGTACCACGATCCCGCCGTCCTGCTCCTCGACGACCCGCACCACCAGGTCGTCGTCCCCCTTGCCGGAGTGCGGGTTGGTGATGGTGAACGCCGAGTACAGACTGCCCTCGGCGAGCCTGCGGTGGTACGCGAGGGCGTTGGCGGCGCCGTCGAAGGTGTCGGTGGTGAAGATGTGCGGCACGGCGGCGAAGCCCGCGGCACCGCCCGCCATGTAGTCGGGCGTACGGCCCAGGAAACCGAAGCTCGACTCGGCCCACACCTTGTACGCCCTGCGGCGCCCGACGAGGTCTTCGTAGCTGCGCGGCACGGCGTAGGCGCGGTGGACGCCACCGGATACGAGTACGTCGCGGTGGACGGGGTCGTGAGCCAGGTCGTACAGGTGCGCGACGGACGCGGCGGTGTTGCGGAACGCGGCGTGACGGGTGATGTCCTTGACGCGCTCGCCGTCGAGCCACACCTCTCGCCCGTCCTGCAGCGATTCGAGGTATTCCTGGCCGGACCTTGTCAACGTCTCTCCTCAAACGGAATGTCCCCCGACACAGCCGAGCCTCGCTCCAGCCATGGACGCTGGGCAATGAACGACCGTCCAGCGGTGATTAAGAACCGGCCAGTGATGCAGCTGAGGGGCTTCCCGTTCGGTACTCTCCCGGCGTCATGCCGTACCACTTACGGAAGGCGAGGTGAAAGCCGACAGCGCTGTGGTACCCGACGCGCTCCGGCACCGCCGACTGGGGCAGCGTGGTTTCGGCCAGCAGCCGGGCCGCCTCCTGCATCCGACGGCCGGTCAGATGCCGGGCGGGCGCCTCGCCGACGAGCTCCCGGAAGGCGGCGGTGAACGCGGAGCGGGACATGCCGACCTCGCGGGCGAGCGACTCGATGGTCCACGGCTCGGCGAACCGGGTCGCGATGATCACCATCGCCTTGCTGATGCCGGGATGGCGTAACACGGGCAGCGCGGAGGGGTTACGGGCGAGTTCGCGCAGCAGCGGCCGCAGCGCGAGCACCAACGCCATCTCGAAGGCGCGCAGTGTGATCAGCCGGTCGCCGGGTCCCACCGGGCGGTCGGTGGCGGCGAGCAGCCGCAGCGTGTCGCGCAGCAGCGGCTCCTTGTCCACCTGGGTGCGATCCAGCACCAGTGCCCAGGGCAGCGCCTTGTAGAGGCCGGTGGCCGCGGAGGCGTCGTAGTGCAGCCCCGCGCAGAGCAGCCTGCTCTCCGGGCCCTCGCCGTCGATCCGGATCTCGCCCGAGGTGCCGGGTGCCCGCTCGGGCAGCACGGCGGCCAGCGCGAGGCCCCGCCGGTCGGGCCGGTCGGCGAGCCGGTGGGCGGTGCCGGTGGGGAATACGGCGAGGTCACCCTCGTGCATTTCGATCGGGGTCTGGTCATCGGCGGTGATCCAGCAGCCGCCCTGGGTGATGAAGTGGAGTACGGCGCAGCTCTGTTCTGCGTCGCCCTCGATGGCCCAGGGGGCGCGGACATGCCAGCGGCTGTCAAAGACCCCCGTGAGACGCAGGGGTTTGAGCAGCTCGCTGAGGAGATCCTCGCCTTCGCGCTCCGTCGGTTCCATGGACGATCCTTCAACTCCCGCCCCGGTTTGTTAATTGATCGGCCGAAGCCGCCGAAGCGAGCCTGGAAGAGCCGTTCACGGCAGCAGCTGCCACACCCTATCGAAGGGCTCTTCAGACTCATGTCCGATCACAATCCGATGCGCGTAGCGGTCGTGGGGGCGACCGGCTTCCAGGGCGGTGCGACGGCCCGTCTGCTGGCGGAGCGTAACCACCGCGTCCGCACGCTGAGCCGCAAACCAGAGGCGGACCGGCCGGAGCTCCACGGCATCTCGGTCGCGGGCGGGGACCTCGGGCGCTACGAGGACGTACGCCAGCTCTTCGAGGGGGCCACGCACGCGGCGGTGATGATGCCCCTGGTGTACCAGGCCGAGAAGGTCATGCGGTACGCCCAGCACATCGCGAAGGCGGCGCGCGAGGCGGGCGTGCGGCGGCTCGTCTACAACTCCAACACCCGTGTCCCGGACCGCACAACGAATGTGGCGGCCTTCGAGACGCGCCGCCTGGCGGAGACCGTGTTCCGCGAGAGCCTTGCGCAGAGCGGCGTGGAGGTGGTGGTGGTACGGCCGCCGGTCTATCTGGACAACCTCTTCAGCCCGTGGAACGGCCCGGCCCTGGTGAACGAGGGCGTGCTCGCCTATCCCCTGCCCACCGACGCGCCCACGGCCTGGATCTCCCACCGCGACCTGGCGGAGGCGGTCTATGCGGCGCTCACCGTGGACGGCGTGGCGGGCCGTGCGTTCGACATCGGCGGCGCGCAGACGCTGACGGGCGACGAGCTGGCGAAGGCGTTCGGCCAGGGTCTGGGCCGCGAGGTCCGCTACGTCCATCTGGAGCCGGCCGTCTTCGAGCAGGGCCTCGCACAGATCCTGGGGCCGGAGTCGGCGGCCGGGGTGGCGGGGATCTACCACTACATGGCGACGGGCCTGGAGCCGGGCCTGATGGCGGGCGACCGGGGGGAGTCGGCGGCCGCGCTCTCCCTGAAGCCGGCCGAGGTGGACGAGTGGGTGGCACGCCGGCCGTGGCAGATGTGGTCGGGTGAGCAGCCGTGAGCCGGAAGAGGCCCGAGCCGAGCTGGGGTGCGTAGGAAGAAGAACCGGACCACTGGGACCGGCCTCGTCATCAGGACGCGGCCGGTCTCTCCGCGTCCCGCCTCTCTTGTGCGAGCACCTACGTCCTAGTAGTTAACAAAGCACCGGATTGCCCACCCGAAGACCGTGGGAAGGCTCATTCGGTACGGGGGCCACCGCACGCTTCTCAACATTCTTCCGCCCACCCGAGTGAACGCGGACAGGAGCGGCCATGCCCGCAGCCCGCCAGTCGTCGACTGAGCAGCTACAAAGAACCCACCAGCCCCGCAAAAAGGAACAACCCGCTCAAACCGCCCTGCCCGCACAGCCCTCAGGTGATCCCATGATCGGTCGCATCCCCGTCCTCGACGTCCGCCCTCAAGTCGACTGCGGCAGGAGGCCCGCGAAAGCCGTGGAAGGTGAGACCTTCCCGGTCACCGCCACCGTCTTCCGCGAGGGCCATGACGCGGTCGCCGCCAATGTCGTACTGCGCGACCCGAGCGGGCACCCCGGGCCCTGGACCCCCATGCGCGAGCTCGCCCCCGGCACCGACCGGTGGGGCGCCGACGTCACCCCGGACTCCGAGGGGCGCTGGACGTACGCCGTCGAGGCATGGAGCGACCCCGTCGCCACCTGGCGGCACAACGCCCAGATCAAGATCCCCGCCGGCATCGACACCGCGCTGGTCCTCGCCGAGGGCGCGGAGCTGTACGAGCGGGCCGCCGCCGACGTCCCCAAGCGCGACGGCCGCGAGGCCGTACTCGCCGCCGTCGACGCGCTGCGCGACGAGGACCGGTCCGCCGCCGCCCGGCTCGCCGCCGCCCTCGCCCCCGACGCCACCGCCGCCCTCACCCGTCACCCGCTGCGCGAACTGGTCACATGCTCCCGCCCGTTGACCCTGGTCGTCGAGCGCCGCCGGGCGCTGTTCGGCTCCTGGTACGAGCTCTTCCCGCGCTCCGAAGGCGCCGTCGTCGAGGAAGACGCCCCGCCCGTCTCCGGCACCTTCCGCACCGCCGCCGAACGGCTGCCCGCCGTCGCCGCGATGGGCTTCGACGTCGTGTATCTGCCGCCCGTCCACCCCATCGGCACCACGTTCCGCAAGGGCCCGAACAACAGCCTCTCCCCCGCGGCCCATGACGTCGGCGTCCCCTGGGCCATCGGCTCCGCCGACGGCGGCCACGACGCGCTCCACCCCGACCTCGGCACGCTCGAGGACTTCGACCACTTCGTCGGGACCGCGCGGGACCTGCGCATGGAGGTGGCCCTCGACTTCGCGCTGCAGTGCTCGCCGGACCACCCCTGGGTCGAGAAGCACCCCGAGTGGTTCCACCACCGCGCCGACGGCACCATCGCGTACGCCGAGAACCCGCCGAAGAAGTACCAGGACATCTACCCGATCGCCTTCGACAAGGACATGCGCGGTCTGGTCAACGAGACCCTGCGGGTGCTGCGCTTCTGGATGGACCACGGTGTACGGATCTTCCGCGTCGACAACCCGCACACCAAGCCCGTCGTCTTCTGGGAGAAGGTGATCGCGGACATCAACCGCACCGACCCCGACGTGGTCTTTCTGGCCGAGGCGTTCACCCGTCCGGCCATGATGCACACCCTCGCCGCGATCGGCTTTCAGCAGTCGTACACCTACTTCACCTGGCGTACCACCAAGCAGGAGCTGACCGACTACCTCACCGAGCTGTCCGGCGACGCCGCCTCGTACATGCGTCCCAATTTCTTTGTGAACACCCCGGACATCCTGCACGCCTACCTCCAGCACGGCGGCCGCCCGGCCTTCGAGGTGCGGGCCGTGCTCGCGGCGACCATGTCGCCCTCCTGGGGTGTGTACGCGGGCTACGAATTGTGCGAGAACGTTCCCCTGCGGGACGGCAGCGAGGAGTACCTTCACTCGGAGAAGTACCAACTGCGGCCGCGCGACTGGGAGTCGGCGGATCGCGAGGGCCGCAGCATCACGCCCCTGATCACCGCGCTCAACCGGATCAGGCGCCGCCACCCCGCCCTCCAGCAGCTGCGGGACATCCACTTCCACCACACCGACAACGAGGCGGTGATCGCGTACTCGAAGTCCGCCGGGAGCCCTTCGGGGTCGAACACC
Organism: Streptomyces sp. CA-135486; assembly: GCF_050936555.1. Classification (NCBI taxonomy): domain Bacteria; kingdom Bacillati; phylum Actinomycetota; class Actinomycetes; order Kitasatosporales; family Streptomycetaceae; genus Streptomyces; species Streptomyces sp. CA-135486. The sequence goes on along the minus strand of NZ_JBNJMM010000002.1, from coordinate 1,657,527 downwards.
GGCAACACCGTCATCGTGATTGCCAACCTCGACCCCCACCACACCCAGGAGGCCACGGTCTCGTTGGACATGCCGCACCTCGGCCTCGACTGGCACGAGAGCGCACCGGTGCGCGACGAGCTCACCGGCGAGACCTATCACTGGGGCAGAGCCACCTATGTGCGCCTCGAGCCGGGTGTCACGCCCGCGCACATCGTCGTCCTGCGACCGTCCCCGCCGACCGGAGGGTCACCCACATCATGATCGTCAATGAGCCCGTCCACGACACGTTCGAGGACACCCCCGCCAAGGACCGCGACCCCGACTGGTTCAAGCGGGCCGTGTTCTACGAAGTCCTGGTGCGGTCCTTCCAGGACAGCAACGGCGACGGCATCGGCGACCTCAAGGGCATCACCGCCAAACTTGACTATCTGCAGTGGCTGGGGGTCGATTGCCTCTGGCTGCCACCGTTCTTCAAGTCCCCTCTCCGGGACGGCGGTTACGACGTGTCCGACTACACCGCTGTCCTCCCCGACTTCGGCGACCTCGCCGACTTCGTGGAGTTCGTCGACGCCGCGCACCAGCGCGGCATGCGCGTCATCATCGACTTCGTCATGAACCACACCAGCGACCAGCACCCGTGGTTCCAGGAGTCCCGCAGCAACCCCGAAGGGCCGTACGGCGACTATTACGTCTGGGCGCCCGACGACAAGCAGTACCAGGACGCCCGGATCATCTTCGTGGACACCGAGACGTCCAACTGGACCTTCGACCCGGTCCGCAAGCAGTACTACTGGCACCGCTTCTTCTCCCACCAGCCCGATCTCAACTACGAGAACCCCGCGGTGCAGGAGGAGATCATCTCGGCGCTGCGCTTCTGGCTGGACCTGGGCATCGACGGCTTCCGTCTCGACGCCGTGCCCTACCTGTACCAGGAGGAGGGCACCAACTGCGAGAACCTCCCCGCCACCCACTCCTTCCTCAGGCGGGTGCGCAAGGAGATCGACGCGCACTACCCCGACACCGTGCTGCTCGCCGAGGCCAACCAGTGGCCCGAGGACGTCGTCGACTACTTCGGCGACTTCGCGGCCGGCGGCGACGAGTGCCACATGGCTTTTCACTTCCCGGTGATGCCACGCATCTTCATGGCCGTACGGCGCGAGTCCCGCTACCCGGTCTCGGAAATCCTGTCCAAGACCCCGGCCATCCCGAAGAACTGCCAGTGGGGCATCTTCCTGCGCAACCACGACGAGCTCACGCTCGAAATGGTCACGGACGAAGAGCGCGACTACATGTACGCGGAATACGCCAAGGACCCGCGAATGCGCGCCAACATCGGCATCCGCCGCCGGCTCGCGCCCCTGCTGGACAACGACCGCAACCAGATCGAGCTGTTCACGGCGCTGCTGCTGTCGCTGCCCGGATCGCCCATTCTCTATTACGGCGACGAGATCGGGATGGGCGACAACATCTGGCTCGGTGACCGGGACGCCGTGCGGACACCGATGCAGTGGACCCCGGACCGGAACGCGGGCTTTTCCTCCTGCGACCCCGGCCGGCTCTACCTCCCCACGATCATGGATCCGGTCTACGGCTACCAGGTCACCAATGTGGAGGCGGCGATGGCGTCCCCGTCCTCGCTGCTGCACTGGACCCGGCGGATGATCGAGATCCGCAAGCAGAACCGCGCCTTCGGGCTCGGCTCGTACACGGAACTGCCCTCGTCGAACCCGGCCGTGCTCGCCTTCACCCGCGAGTACAAGGACGATCTCGTGCTCTGCGTGCACAACTTCTCGCGGTTCGCGCAGCCCACCGAGCTCGATCTGCGTGCCTTCGCCGAACGGCATCCGGTGGAGCTGATCGGCGGGGTCCGCTTCCCCGCCATCGGCCAGTGGCCCTACCTGCTGACTCTCGCCGGCCACGGCTTCTACTGGTTCCGGCTGAGAAAGGATGCCGGCGCCATCTGAGGCACGTGTAACGAGAGGTACCTCCCGCGGGGCGGTTTCCGCCGCCCCGCACTGGGCACTCTCCCCTTCATCCCCGCGCGCCGCCGGACAGCCACTGCTGTAATCCGGGACACTCTGCGCATTCGTGGTGTACCCGGGGAAAGGACGCGATGCCATGTCGGAGGCTGCATCCACCCGGACTCCCGTCGCTCTTCTCCCGTCACTCGCCCCACTCCTGCACAGCTGGCTGCCGAGGCAGCGGTGGTTCGCCGGCAAGGGGCATCCCGTCACGGGCTTCTCCCTCGTCTCCGCGACCGAGCTGCTGCCCCTGGACTCGGCGCCCGGTCCGGGACTGCTGCATCTGCTGCTGCGCGTCCAGCAGCCCGGGCTTCCCGCCCCCTCGGCGCAGGACTGCTATCAACTTCTCCTCGGCGTACGCACCACACTGCCGCCGCATCTCGCACCCGCGCTGATCGGCCATCTCACCGAGGGCCCGCTGGCCGGGCGCACGGTCTACGAGGGCCTGCACGACCCGCGCCTCGCAGATCTGATCCTGGAGCGGCTGCGTACCCCGGGCGCGCTCGGGCCGCTGCGTTTCGACCGGTCCGAGGTGGCCCCGGCGATCCCCGGCGGCCTGGCCGCCCGCCCACTGGAGGCCGAGCAGTCCAACTCCTCGCTGGTCTATGGCGATGCGTACATCCTCAAGCTCTTCCGCCGGGTGCAACCCGGCCCCAACCCCGATCTGGAGCTGCCGCTCGCGCTGGCCCGCGCCGGGTGCGGCCGGGTGCCCTCGCCCGTCGCCTGGTACGAGACCACCGCGCCCGAGCCGTACACCCTCGGTGTGCTGCAGCCCTTCCTGCGCGGCTCGCGGGACGGCTGGCTGCTCGCGCTGGACTCGCTGGCCGGCGGGCACTCCTTCGCCGACGAGGCCCGCGCGCTCGGCCGGGTCACCGCCGAGGTGCACACCGCGCTCGCGGGCGAACTTCCCACGGTGATGCTGAACCGACCGCAGACGGAGCACCTGGCGGCCGCGATGACCCAGCGTCTGGACGCCGCCGCGCAGGCGGTGCCCGCGCTGCAGCCGTACGCACCCCGGCTGCGCGCGGCCTTCGACGCCATCGCCACGCTGGGCAGGCGCGGCCGCTCCTGGCGGGCCCAGCGCGTCCACGGCGACCTCCATCTCGGACAGACGCTGCGCGGCGGCGGCGGGCGGGGCGACGGCCACTGGTCGGTCATCGACTTCGAGGGCGAGCCCGCGCGCCCGCTCGGCGAACGCCGCAGGCCCCAGCCCCCGGTACGCGATGTCGCGGGCATGCTCCGTTCGTTCGACTACGCGGCGCGCACCCACCGCCCGTGGAACCCGGTGTGGGCGGAGTGCTGCCGTACGGCGTACTGCGAGGGCTATGCCGAGGCCGGCGGCGCCGATCCACGCACCGAGCCCGAACTGCTGCGCGCCTACGAGACGGACAAGGCCGTGTACGAGGTCGTCTACGAGGCCCGGCACCGCCCCGACTGGCTGCCGGTACCGATGGCGGCGATCGACCGCCTCGCCGCCCTCACCTGAACCCCACTGCCCAAGGAGGCCGACCCCCGTGAGCGCCCGACCCCCGTCCCGTAATTCCTCCGTCCCCGATGGGCCCAGGCGGACGTCCGACACCGGGCCCGGCCGCCGGCAGAGCGCGGCGCCGCCACCACGCACCGGGGCCAGTCATGGAGTGCGAGCCGCGCGCCCGCTCGCGGACGGGGACCGGGAGCGGCTGCTGGCCGGCGCCCACCACGATCCGCACGCCCTGCTGGGGGCGCACTCGGTGCGCGGCGGTATGGAGCTGCGCGTACTGCGTCCGTTCGCACGGTCGGTGACCATGCTCGCCAAGGGCCTGCGGGCCGAACTGCACGAGGACGGCGACGGGTTCTTCTCGGGGGTGCTGCCGCTGCGCACCGCCCCGGAGTACCAGCTGCTTGTCGCCTACGACAGCGGCGAGACCTCGGACGAGGCGTCGGACGGCGATGCGGGCGACGCCTCGGACGGGAACCGGGCCCGGATCGAGATCGAGGTGCAGGATCCGTACCGCTTCCTGCCCTCGCTCGGGGAGCTCGATCTGCATCTGATCGGCGAGGGGCGGCACGAGGAGCTGTGGCGGGCGCTGGGCGCGCACCCGATGACGCACCAGGGCGTGACCGGCACGCGGTTCACGGTGTGGGCGCCCAACGCCCAAGGTGTGCGCGTGGTCGGCGACTTCAACTACTGGGACGGCACGGGGTATCCGATGCGCTCGCTCGGCTCGTCGGGCGTGTGGGAGCTGTTCCTGCCGGGGGTCGGCGAGGGCGCGCTCTACAAGTTCGACATCGCCCGGCCGGACGGCTCGCACACCCTGCGCGCCGACCCGATGGCCCGGCGCACCGAGGTGCCGCCCGCCAACGCCTCGATCGTGACGGAGTCCCACCATGTGTGGCGGGACGATGAGTGGCTGGCACGCCGCGCCGACCGGACGGTCCACGAGTCCCCCCTCTCCGTCTACGAGGTACATCTGGGCTCCTGGCGCCCGGGACTCACCTACCGCCAGCTCGCCGTCCAACTCCCCGCATATGTCAAGGACTTGGGCTTCACCCATGTGGAGCTGATGCCGGTCGCCGAGCACCCCTTCGGTGGCTCCTGGGGCTATCAGGTCACCGGCTTCTACGCCCCGACCGCCCGGATGGGCACCCCCGACGACTTCCGCCATCTGGTGGACGCCCTGCACCGGGCGGGCATCGGCGTGATCGTGGACTGGGTGCCGGCGCACTTCCCGAAGGACGACTGGGCGCTGGCTCAGTTCGACGGCCGCCCGCTGTACGAGCACGCGGACCCGGCGCGTGCCGCGCACCCCGACTGGGGCACGCTCGAGTTCGACTACGGCCGCAAGGAGGTGCGCAACTTCCTGGTCGCCAACGCCGTGTACTGGTGCGAGGAGTTCCACATCGACGGGCTGCGGGTCGACGCGGTCGCCTCGATGCTCTACCTCGACTACTCCCGCGAGCAGGGCGAATGGACGCCGAATGAGCACGGCGGCCGGGAGAACCTGGACGCGGTGGGCTTCTTGCAGGAGATGAACGCCACCGTCTACCGGCGCTGCCCCGGCGTCGTGACCGTCGCCGAGGAGTCCACGGCCTGGGACGGCGTCACGCGCGCCACCCACCATGTGGGCCCGGGCGGCTTCGGCGGCCTCGGCTTCGGCCTGAAGTGGAACATGGGCTGGATGCACGACTCGCTGGGCTATGTCGCGCACGAGCCGGTGCACCGCAAGTTCCACCACAACGAGATGACGTTCTCGATGGTGTACGCGTACAGCGAGAACTATGTGCTGCCGATCTCGCACGACGAGGTGGTGCACGGCAAACGGTCGCTGGTGAGCAAGATGCCCGGCGACTGGTGGCAGCAGCGGGCCAACCATCGCGCGTATCTGGGCTTCATGTGGGCCCATCCGGGCAAGCAACTGCTCTTCATGGGGCAGGAGTTCGCGCAGGGTGCGGAGTGGTCGGAGGGCCACGGCCCCGACTGGTGGCTGCTCGACCCGTCGTACGCGGCGGAGGCGGACCACCGGGGCGTGCGGGACCTGGTCCGCGAGCTGAACACGGTGTACGCGGCGACCCCCGCGCTCTGGCAGCGGGACACCGTCCCCGAGGGCTTCGCCTGGGTCGTGGGCGACGCCGCCGAGGACAATGTCTTCGCCTTCCTGCGCCATGCCGCGGACGGCTCCCCGCTGCTGGCCGTGAGCAACTTCTCGCCGGTGGTGCGCCACGAGTACCGCCTCGGCGTGCCGGACGCGGCCCAGGCGTGGACGGAGGTCCTCAACACGGACGCGGCCCGCTACGGCGGCGGCGACGTACTCAACCCGGACCCGCTGAAGCCCGAGTCGGTCGCGTCGCACGGCCGCCCGGGGAGCATCCAGCTGACGCTGCCGCCGCTGGCTACGGTGTGGCTGCGGCCGGTCTGATGATCCCGAGTCGCTGAGTGGCCCGGGTGAGCGCCACATAGAGGTCGTTGGCGCTCATCCGGTCGGGGTCGACGACGAGGACGGTGTCGAACTCGAGGCCCTTCGCCTGGCGAGGGTCGATGAGCACGACGGGCCGGGACAGATCCAGCGGCCCGTCGCCCGATTCCAGCCCGGAGAGTTCGGCGTGCCGCTCGCGCGGGGCGATCACCGCGAGCCTGCCCTCCCGCGGGGTCTCCTCGGCGGCGAGCCGGGCGACCTCGCCGAGCGGCAGGGTGCGCTCCCAGGGCGGTACCCCCGTCGAGCGGATGGAGCGCGGCGGCTCGAAGCCGGGGTCGCTGGCCCGGCGCCGCTGGGACGCGTACTCCATGATCTCGGCAGGCGTACGGTAGTTGACACCGAGCCGGGCCAGCTCCCAGCGGTCCTGGACGTACGGGGTGAGGATCTCCTGCCAGGAGTCGCAGCCCGCCAGGTCCCCGGTCTGCGCCGGGTCGCCGACGAGGGTCATCGAGCGGGTCGGACTGCGCCGCATCAGCAGCCGCCAGGCCATGGCCGACAGCTCCTGCGCCTCGTCGACGATGATGTGCCCGAAGGCCCACGTCCGGTCGGCGGCGGCGCGCTCGGCGGCGCTGCGGTGGTCGGCCTCCTCCTGCCGCTCGGCCATGCGCTCGGCGTCGATGATGTCGTGCGCGGCGAGGACCTCGGACGCTTCTTCGTCGATGTCCTGCTTGTCCTCGAACTCGTAGGTACGGGAGGCGTACGAGACGTCGAGGACGCCCTGCGCGTAGGCGATCTGCCGGGCCCGCTCGGCCTCGGCGGCGGCCAGGGCGGCGGAGTTGTCCTCGCCGAGGAGCTCGGCGGCCTCGTCGAGGAGGGGCACGTCGGCGGGGGTCCACGCGGTGCCGGTACGCGCGCTGCCGGGGCGCCGGATCAACTCCGCGTCGTCTTCGGGCAGATGGGTCGGATTTTCCAGGTATTCGGCGAGGAACCCCTCGGGGGTGAGCGGGGGCCACAGGGTCGCGATGGTGGAGTGCACCTCGGCGCTGGCGGCGATGCCCTTGCCGAGCTGGGCGATGTCGTCGGGGCCGAGGAAGTTCGGGCCGCCGTACGGGTCGGCGCCGATCCGGTCGGCGAGCTGGGTGGTCAGGTCGTCGATGATCCGGAAGACGAAGTGCGGGCGGGCCAGGTTGTGCGGCAGACCCGTCTCACGGGCCTTGTGCCGGGCCTCGACGGCCATGTCCCAGTCGAGCAGCAGATCCCCGTCGTCGTGCCGGACGACGATCGGCGCATCCTTCTCGGGCACCTGCTGCCGGTCCCGTACGGCCTCCGCCAGTACGCCGGCCATGTCCGCCCGGCCCTTGACGGCCGCGGCCGCGGGGCTGTCCGTGCCGGTGGCCGTGACGCCGGGGAACAGCTCGCCGACCGTGGCCAGCAGCACGCCCGTCTCACCGAGCGAGGGCAGCACCTCGCCGATGTAGCCCAGAAAGACCGGGTTGGGTCCGACGATCAGCACGGCACGCTTGGCCAGTTGCTCCCGGTACGCGTACAACAGATACGCGGCCCGGTGCAGTGCGACCGCGGTCTTCCCGGTCCCCGGCCCGCCCTCGACGACGAGCACTCCGCGCTGCGGTGCGCGGATGATGTGGTCCTGCTCGGCCTGGATGGTCGACACGATGTCGCCCATGCGGCCGGTACGGGCGCTGTTCAGCGCGGCGAGCAGCACCTCGTCGGCGTCGTGCGACTCGTATCCGGTGCGGGTGGTGTCGGCGAGATCCATGATCTCGTCGTGCAGGGCGGTGACGGTGCGCCCCTCGGTGGTGATGTGCCTCCGCCGGCGCAGCCCCATCGGTTCATATCCGGTCGCGAGATAAAACGGCCGCGCGACGGGAGCCCGCCAGTCGATCAGCAACGGAGTCCGTTCGGCGTCGTCCCGCCGGATTCCCGTGCGCCCGATGTGGTACGTGACTCCGTCGCGCCGGTCGATCCGCCCGAAACAGAGCCCGGAGTCGGCGGCATTCAGCGCGGCGAGCGATGCGGAGTGCTCGACCACACCGACATCGCGTTCCACGCGCGCCTGACGACCCGTGCTGACCTGCGCGATCGTGGCGTTCATGGCCGTTTCGGCCTCGGCCCTGAGCTGGTCGAGCCGCTCATGGGCGAGCGAGACGAATTGCTGCTCCTGCCGCATTTCCCCGGTTGACAATTCAGCTCCTGACGCGATACAGTGCCTTTATTGAACTTCTTTGCGTTCTTTAGTGCACGCGAACACTCAAACACCAAATATACCCAAGGAAAGACCCCGGCCGTCAATTCGGTTCCGGGGTATTTTTGTGTTCGTGGACATATCGGGGAGCACAACAGAAGCAACCGCACTGCTGCGCAGCCACGGCGCCGGGGACCTGGACCACCCCGGCGGCACACTGCTCGCCCACCTGGAACGGGTCCGGCAGCGCCTGTCGGATTGGGGCGCCCGCCCGGAACTCCAACTGGCCGGCCTGTGCCATGCGTTCTACGGCACGGACGGCTTCGCGACCGGGCTGCTGCCACTGAAGAGGCGGACGGAGCTGGCGGCGGTGATCGGCACGGAGGCGGAGGAGCTCGTGTACTTCTACGCGAGCTGCGACCGGTCGGCCTCGTACGCAAGGCTCGCGGACGACGACGCGGCCTTCCGCGACCGCTTCACGGGAGTGACGTACACGCCGAGTCTTGCTCAGCGGCAGGACTTCGCCGAACTGACGGCGGTCAACGAGCTCGACCTGGCGCGGGGAGACGCCGCGTTCCGAGCGCGGTGGGGCGGGGAGTTGCTGCGGCTGTTCACCGGGTGGCGCGGGCTGCTGAGCGAGGCGGCGTGGGCGGACGTACGCGACGTGCTCACCCTGCGGGCCGAGGAACGGCTCGAATTTCTCCAGGGCCTTGAGCGGGGCCAGGTCGTCGCCGGCGTGGTCTCCCACATCGCGAGCTTCGGTGTCACCTTCGTGGAACTGGGCGGCGTAGAGGCGCAGATGAACATTCCCGAGGTGTCCTGGAGCCCCGTCGACTCACCAGCCGATGTGATCCGCGAGGGCCAGGAGCTGCCCTTCACGGTCCTGAGCGTCGACATGTCACGCGAGAGGGTCTCGCTCTCGCTCAAGGACCTGACGCCCGACCCGATGCGGGAATTCGCGCGCACGCGGCGACTCGGAGACGTGGTGCGCGGTCAGGTCACCAGGTCGGTGCCGTTCGGAGTGTTCATCCGGGTGCACGACGGCATCGAGGGGCTCGTCGGCCGGGACGAACTCGACGGGCGCGAACTGCACCCCGGTGACGAGGTCGACGTCGAGATCGCGGCAATCAACATCAACTCGCGCCGGGTCCGCCTCGCGCTCTGCCTCAACGGGAGCAGCTGAGCAGTCCGCCAGGACGGCGTCATGCCCTGCGGTCATGTGGCGGCTTTCTGTCCAGCCACCACCCGGACCCGCTCGCCAAGTTGCCGCACGACCCGGCTGTTCGGCTGTGCCTGGACGGACTTCCGCAGTGTGGCGAAGTGCTCGTCCCCCCGCGCTGTGGAGAGTGACGTGTAGTCGTCGAGGAATCGTTCCCATGTTGCGCACGCCGCTTCGATGTGCCCGAACTCCCATTGGCGGGAAGCGAGAACGCCGTTCGCGTGGACGCGTCCCTGGCGCTCGTTCACGGGCCGGACCCCGTTGGACTGCTGCATGGCCTTGATCGACCCGGGAAGGTCTCCCAGCTCGTACAGGACGTGGGAGACGTGGAACTGATAAGCAGCCTGGTCGTAGCCGCCAACCGCGTCGTTGCGGCCGTCAGCCTTGGCCAAGGCCGCCTCGGTTTCACGCAGACGGCTGAACGCTTGACGCCGGTCTTTCACCATCGCCGCGCCGTGGGCCTGCTGGCCCCGGAGGAATGCGGTCAGTCTCGGGCCGGCAGCCGGTGCAGCTTCCGCCGCCGAATCCGCGTACTCCAGCGCCTTCGGCCCGTATCCGAGATTCGAGGCCTGAAGGGCCATGCCTCGCAGGGTGCGGCAGTAGGTGACGTGGTCCTGTGCGTCCTTCGCAAGGTCGAGGGCCTGCACGAAATATCTCTGCCCGAGACCGTGTGCCCGCTCGTACATGGCCATCCACCCCGTGAGGTACACGAAGTCAGCGGCAGCGCCGAGCATGTCGTCATGCACCTTCGGCGTGGCGTCGGCGTCGAGCCACGACAGGACTGTGTTCGCGAGGAACGCCGCCGCCATCGGCCGTGCATGGCCACCGCCGAGGTCGTCGAGAATCGCCGCGATGTGATCCGTCATCTTCTGAACCGTGGAGACTTCACCCTGGCCGATCCGGACCGTACGCCCGGCCTTTACGCCATCGTCGGAGGTGTCGAGCCGGTCGCCCACATCGGAGAAATGGGGCACCATCAGCGCCGCCGAGTAGAGCCCGGCCGAGAGCACTCCACGCCGTGACGGGTCCATGTCGCCCCTAACGAGGTCTGCCAGATCGGCGGCCTCCTCCGTTGCGTGGCCGGGGAATCCCACGTCGGCGCACGTTATCGGGCGCCTGATCCGGCGGGAGAGCGCTTCGACGATGACCGGCCGGGCGGCCTCCTTCGGGAGCGCGCCCCTGAGCCAGTACGTCACCGTGCTTGCACCGTAGTGCAGCGCCAGGCCCGCCTCCGAACCGGCACGGTTCACGGCTCGCGCGAGCTGCCCATTTCCCCAGTCGGCCTCAGCCATCAAGGCGGCAAGGGCCGTGTTCGGCGTGCGTCCCATTCCAGCTCCCTGGTATTCAACGCATTCAACGGACGTACCAGCATGGCCCGTTCTCTCGTTCGGTGTACCCCAGTTGAATGACTACCAGCCACCCGGAGTTATCGGTCAAGCACACCGGGCTCCCGCTCGGGAGCGGACTTCAGGCGGCACAAAGATCGGCAGTCGGTCCCTGGGCCCCCGTCAGGGATCGACTGCTCTCCGCCCTCTTCGCGAGGAGTCCTCCTCATGACCCGCCATGCCCGCATTGTCGTTCCAGGTGACGCATCCGCCGTCGCTTTCGCCCGCGAACGCGTCCTCACTCACGTCCGGGCATGGGGAGTGCCGCTGGCCGAAGAGCTGCGGGAGGGCGTGAGGCTGGTCGCCTCGGAGCTGATCACAAACGCTGTGGTGCACGGCGGCGGGTTCGCCACGGTCGGGCTGTACTACGACGATGGCCGCCTCCTCCTGGTCGTCCACGACGGCGACTCGGGCGAGCCCAGACGTGGGTGCGCCGCCGCGGACGAGGAGGCGGGGCGGGGTCTGGCCCTGGTGGAGTTCCTCGCCGCACGCAATGGCTGGGAGCCCACGGCCAGAGGCAAGAAGGTGTGGGCCGAGTTCGACGTTCCAACCCCGACGCCGATCGCACGCAGTGAACCATTGCGACGCCGTACGAAGACCGCTGCTCAGCGCGCGTACGTCAATGCCACGCCGCCCTCCTCGGCAATGTCGGCCGAACTGTGAAGAGCCCACGCCACCTCCCCGCCTGACAAAGTCTCCACCACGAAAGGTGAACAGCGATGACGACTACCGCCGTAGCCCCCTGGGGGCTCACCCGTATGAAGCCCTTCCCGGCCTCCACCGTTCTCCCGTGTGCCGCGATCGTCCTTGACCCGGACGCGCAGACAGGCCAGTGGATCACCAAGGCTGGCGACGGCCTCCCGATGTGGGACCGGCACAAGCGGTCGGAGACATCAAAGGAGACCTCGACGAAGACGAGCCTTGACGGCAACTCCGACCAGGGCAGTGACCAGTCCGGAGACTCCGACTGATGCCGGGCGGCAACCCGCCCGTGCTCGTAGTGACCCGTCTGGACGACATCACCGCCGACACCGTCATCTGCGAACTGAACCGGCGCAAGGTGCCCGTGGTCCGTCTCGACCCGGGCAACTTCCCCGACACAGTCACCGTGACCTCGGCATTTGACTCCTGCGGACCCTCCGGCATGCTGCGCACGGCGACCCGGGCCATGGATGTAGGCGACGTGCGGTCGGTGTACTGGCGTCGCCCCAACCCCTACGCGGCGCCCGAAGGCATCGCCGGGCAGGATGCCCGCTGGTGCGCTGAAGAGGCCCGGTACGGGCTCGGCGGCCTCCTCGGCGCATTACCCGGCGCGCATTATGTGAACCACCCCTGGCGCAACCGTGACGCCGAGTACAAGCCCGCGCAGCTTGCAACGGCCGCACGCTGTGGGCTGACCATCCCGCCGACCGTCATCACCAACGAGCCCGACGAGGCGCGTCGATTCGCTGACGAGTACGAGCCCGTGATCTACAAGCCATTACGGGAAACCAACTATCTCGACGACCACGGCCGCGCCCTCACGGTATGGATCGACGATGTGAGAGCCGATCAGCTCGGCGACGGCACAGCGCATACCGCGCACCTGTTCCAGCAGCGCGTGAACAAGATCGCCGACATCCGGATGACCGTCGTCGGCGACCGCCCGTTCCCCGTCCGTATCGACGGCTCGCCCGGTGTGGACTGGCGGCGTCACTACGAGTCTCTGACGTACACACTGCTCGACGCTCCGCCGGACGTGGCCGAGGGAGTACGCGCCTACCTGGACGCCTTCGGCCTCACCTTCGGCGCCTTTGATTTCGGGCTGGACATCGACGGCCGGTGGTGGTTCTACGAGTGCAACCCCAACGGCCAATGGGCATGGTTCCCCGAGCCCATCACCCGCCAGATCACCGCTGCCATCGCCGACCAACTCCACAACCCTCCAGGGGCCGCAGCATGACCACGACCGCCGCCACCCAGCGCCGCGAACTCGCCGAGACCCTCGCCGAACGCGGCCACCTCACCGACCCCGCATGGCGCACCGCCATCGAGAAAGCGCCCCGGGAACTATTCCTGGGACACACGTTCTACCGGCCCTCCGGCTCCCAGTGGGACCCCGTACATCGCGACCAGCTCGGTGTGGACGAATGGCTGCGCCTGGTCTACTCCGACACCACATGGGTCACTCAGGTCGACGGCACTGACGCTGCCGACGCGCCCGGCCCGCTGGCGGGGCGGCCGACCTCGTCCAGCACGCTGCCGTCTCTCGTCGTCCGGATGCTCGAACTCGCGGGGCTGCGGGACGGTGACAAAGTGCTGGAAATCGGCACCGGCACCGGCTACTCCACCGCGATCCTGTGCCACCGGCTCGGGGACAAGCTCGTGTTCTCCGTCGAATACGACCCCGGGCTGGCAGCCCTCGCTGCCGACCGCATCCATGCCGTCGGCTTCACGCCAACCCTCGTCACCGGCGACGGTCTCCAAGGGCACAAGGACGGCGCGGACTATGACGCCATCGTGGCCACATGCTCGGTGCGCAGCATCCCGCGCTCCTGGCTGTGGCAACTCCGTGAAGGCGGCACCATCACCACCACCATCAGTGGATGGATGCTCGCATCCGGCCTGATCCGCCTCACGATGGGCAAGGACGGCACCGCGACCGGCCGCTTCACGGGCGAAACCATCGGCTACATGCTCGCCCGCCCCCACGAACGACCGCCCAGGCCGCAATTCATCCAGCGCCCTGGCAGCACCCGCACCACCCTCGTCGACCCGGCCCTCATCGAGACCTGGACCGGGCACTTCCTCGCCCAGCTCGCCGCCCCGTCCGCCGAACTCGCCACGACCGGCGACAGTGTGATCCTCGTGGACGTGGCAACCGGTTCTCAGGCATGGACCGAACCGGCAGGAGGCGGCTGGGCAGTGCACCAACACGGGCCGCTGCGACTGTGGGACCAGGTGGAGGGCGCTCTGACGACCTGGCAGGAGGCGGGTGCACCCGATCAAGCCGCGTTCGGCATGACCGTCACGGACGACGCGCAGACCGTCTGGCTCGGAACGCCAACGGGACCATCCTGGCAACTCCCCGCCTGAAACGAGAGAGGAACCAGGGGGACCGTGCGGGCGGGTCATCCCGGAACGACGAGTTCATCAATCTGTGCCACCGCACACTGGCACCCACGCCTCCGGCACGCCTCTGACACGCCTCTGACACGCAGAGCATTCACGCCACCCGACCCGGTCTGTGAAACACGGGAGTCCGGACGGGCGCCCGGACGGAACAGCCTGCCGGGCGCCCTGCGCCGATGCGCGAACCGGCACGTACTGGAGCGGGCGACTAGATCACGTCCGCCAGCTCCTGCAGCAGCCTGCGCTTGGGTCGGGCGCCCACCATCGACTTCACCGGTTCTCCCGCCCGGAACACCATCAGCGTCGGCATCGACAGCACGCCGTACCTCGTCATGATCTCCGGGTTGGTGTCCACATCGAGCTGCACGACCTTGAGCCGGCCGGCCTCCTCGCTCGCGATCGAGCTCAGTACCGGCGCGAGTTGGCGGCACGGGCCGCACCAGTCGGCGGTGAACTCCACCAGGACCGGCAGCGGAGCCTTGAGCACCTCCGTGTCGAAGTCCGCGTCCGTCACCGCCGCGACACCCTTTGCCTGAATCATTCGTCACCCTCCGAATTCGCACCGTGGTTCCGGACCGCCCGCGAGTTCCGCCTCGGCCCGCGCGAGCTGCGCGCCCACCTGGGCCCGTACCGACTGGAGCTGCTCGATGAGCGTGTCCAGTTCGCCGAGCTTGGCCCGGTAGACGGCGAGCGAGGCGGGGCAGGAGTCCCCGGCGGGGTGCCCGGCACGCAGGCATTCGACGAATGGCCGGGTCTCCTCCAGGTCGAACCCGAAGTCCTGCAGGGTCCGGATCTGCTGGAGCAGCCGCAGATCGTCCTCGTCGTACGTGCGATAGCCGTTCACCGCGCGCCGGGCGGGCAGGAGCCCGCGGGACTCGTAGTAACGCAGAGTGCGGGTGGTCGTCCCGGCCCGCTCCGCCAGCTCGCCGATTCGCATGCCTTCGACCGTAAGCCTTGACGTCGGCGTCAAGGCAACCGCATAAGCATCGAGGTCACTGCGGTGGCAGCAGTGGCCTCTGCTCCAGCGGCGAGGCCAGCACGACCGATGTCGTCGTGCGCCCGAGTGCCGAGGTCTGCCCCGGTACGTCTTCGAGGTGGACGGTGTCGGTCACCGCGACCTTGAGGATCCAGCAGTCCTCGCCGACGACATGGTGCGCCTCGATCACCTCGGGACGGGCCGGCACTTCACATCGGGCTCGGCGCCCCGCGCGCCCGCACGCCTGGACCCCGACCGCCCGGCCGCCGAGCCGACGCCACCACCGCCGGTCCGCAGACGATCGTCGGCCCCGCGACCGCCGCACTCGCGGATGAACAAATTCCGGGTGCGCACCGCCCCTCCTCGCTCCTGACCAGCCATTCAGCCCAACCGGATACTGCGTTCAGGAAGTTAAGGGTCCAGGGTCATTGACGCCTGCACTGTCTACATCTACAAAACTGTGTTGAGAGCGCTCTCAAGCCCCGCAAATGCACCATCCTCCCGGAGGTGTTCCTTGAGCACGAGCCGCATCAGACGCACCCCCTTCCTCACCCTGATCGTCGCCCTCGCCGTTGCCCTCGCCGGGTTCATCGCCGTCACCGGCGCCGGGTCCGCGCGCGGCGACGTACCCCCCACGCCCGGCTGGAACCTCCAGTGGAGCGACGACTTCAACGGCGCCAACCGCACCCTGCCCTCGTCCGCCAACTGGCAGATCGACCTCGGCCACGCCTACCCGAACGGGCCCGGCAACTGGGGCACCGGAGAGATCCAGAACTACACCGACAACCCCGACAACCTCTCCCTCGACGGCGGCGGCAACCTCCGCATCAACCCGCTACGTGACGGCGCGGGCAACTGGACCTCGGGCCGGATCGAGACCCGGCGCGCCGACTTCAAGGCCCCCGCCGGCGGCACCCTGCGCATCGAGAGCCGCATCCAGATGCCCAATGTCACCGGCCAGGCCGCGCTCGGCTACTGGCCCGCCTTCTGGGCCCTCGGCTCCCCCTACCGCGGCAACTACTGGAACTGGCCGTCCATCGGCGAGTTCGACATCATGGAGAACGTCAACGGGATCAACTCCGTCTGGGGCGTGCTGCACTGCGGCGTCAACCCCGGCGGCCCCTGCAACGAGACCAGCGGCATCGCCAACAACCGCGCCTGCCCCGGGGCCAGTTGCCAGTCGGCCTTCCACACCTACCGCTTCGAGTGGGACCGCTCCGTCTCCCCCAATGAGCTGCGCTGGTACGTGGACGGCCAGCTCTTCCACAGCGTCGCCGAGAACCGCGTGGACGCCGGGACCTGGGCGAACATGACCAATCACGCGGGCTACTTCATCCTCCTCAATGTCGCGATCGGCGGCGCGTTCCCCGACGCGCTGGCGGGCAAGACCCCCACTGCGGCGACCGTCCCCGGACGGCCGATGCTCGTCGACTATGTGGCGGTCTGGACCCGCGGCGGCGGCTCGACGACCCCGCCGACCACTCCGCCGCCCACGACTCCCCCGTCCGGCTCCTCGCAGCTGTATCTGCGTACGGGAGGCGGCGCGGGCGACGCGGCGGCTTCGGCGGCGACGGTGAGCCTGGCGTCGGCGGGCGGCGCCAACTACGACGGCACCCCGCACAACCCACAGGTCTTCACCTCGACCGGGATCACCCGGAAGTACAACGGCGGGGCCACGCAGTTCGACCTGTTCGTGGACGCGGGCTCCACGGTCGCCAACGGCCAGCAAATCAGGGTGAGTTACGACCGTACGGGCGACGGCAGCTGGGACCGGACGGAGACGTACAACTACTTCGCCACCGATCCCGTGCCGGGCTACGAGCACTACACCCAGGCCAAGGGCCTCAGGTCGGCCACCGGAGCACTCGGCGATCTCACCAACGGCAAGGTGCGGATCGAGGTCTGGAACGCCATCGGCAACGGCGCCAGCACGGTCGGCGTCGGCAACCAGTCCGTCGTACGCATCCCCTTCGGCTGATCCTGACGGGAGGGCAGACACATGTTCCGCCGAATGCTCGCGAGCACCGCGGCCGTGATCTTCCTGGTCACGGCGGGATGGGTGACCACGAGGAGCGATTCACCGGCCCCTGACACGGCCTCGGGTCACACAGGCCATGCCGGCCACACGTACACCTTCACCGCTGAACAGGCGGCCGCGATCGTCGCCCAGGCGGCGGCCCCGGTCCGCGGCAGCGAATTCCGCGCGGACTGCTTCTCCAGCCACCGCCAGGGTGACGACCCGATCGTCTTCCCCGGTCAGGCGGGCCGCTCGCACATCCATGAGTTCTACGGGAACCGAACGGCCAACGCGTCCTCGACGCTCCAGTCGCTGGCCGCCGGCACGACCAACTGCACGCCGAAGACCGACCTTTCCTCGTACTGGACCCCCACCCTCTACCAGAACGGAGTGCCCGTGGCCCCCGAGCGGGTCACCGTCTACTACCAGGGCGTCACCGACCACACCCGGGCCGTGGCCCATCCGCGCGGTCTGCGATATGTCGTCGGCAACGCCCTGGCCACATCGCCCGACCAGAACCCGGCCGCACGCTGGTCGTGCGTCGGCCGGCCGGAGTCCGGCCGGGACTTCATCAACTGCCCGCCCGGCACCAAGCTGGAGAACTATCTGGACTTCCCGACCTGCTGGGACGGGAAGAACCTGGACTCCGCCAACCACCGGGATCACATGGCGTACGCGGTGGGGCAGAGCTGTCCCGCCTCGCACCCCGTGGTCGTGCCGCGTCTTGAACTGCTGATCACCTGGCCGGTGAACGGCGGCGGGCTCACCCTCGCGGGCACCAGGAACGGCGCGAATGTCACCACCGCGCCCGGCTACACCTTCCACGGCGACTTCTTCAACGCCTGGGACGACGGTGAGCTGAAGCGCCGGGTGGCCAACTGCATCGTCGCGGGGTACATCTGCGGGACGGACGGCAATCCGATCCAGCAGTGACCGCTGCTCCGCCTCCGGGTCCGGGGCGCCCAGCTGCCTGAACGGAGCAGGGCGTCCCGGTCCGTGGGGGGGCGCCGGTCACTGGTGTGAGCGGAGCCTGCGTTCGCCGACCTGCTGGGGGTCGGCGCTGGTGAAAGAGCCGGGACCGGCGCCCCGAGTGCGCCGGTCCCGGCTCATGTCATGCCCTGCGGATGTCAGGTCCTCGTAAGGTCAGACCCTCCGGATGTCGGGCCCGCTGAAGATCCCGCTCTCAGACCTTCGCCGGGACCCCGTCCTCGTCCCGCTGCTCCGGCACCTCGACGTCGGCCTGCGGCGTCTCGTGACCGTGGCTGTCGTCGAGCAGCGTCTTCTCGTCGAACGGAATCCGGCCCGTCAGCACCTCGTCCACCCGCGCCTTGTCGATCTCCTTCGTCCATGTTCCGACCAGCACCGTCGCCACCGCGTTGCCCGCGAAGTTGGTCAGCGCACGCGCCTCGCTCATGAAGCGGTCGATACCGACGATCAGGCCGACGCCGTCGACCAGTTCGGGACGGTGCGACTGCAGACCGCCCGCCAGTGTCGCCAGGCCGGCGCCCGTGACGCCCGCGGCACCCTTGGAGGCGACGAACAGGAAGAGGAGGAGCGGGATCTGCTCGCCGAGCGACATCGGCTGCCCCATCGCATCGGCGATGAAGAGCGAAGCCATGGTCATGTAGATCATGGTGCCGTCGAGGTTGAAGGAGTAGCCGGTCGGCACGGTGATACCGACCACCGGCTTGCTCACGCCCAGGTGCTCCATCTTCGCGATGAGCCGCGGCAGGGCGGACTCGGAGGAGGAGGTGGACAGGATCAGCAGGAACTCACGGCCCAGGTACTTGAAGAGCGTGAAGATGTTGAGGCCCACGACGACGCGCAGCAGCGCGGCGAGCACGACGAAGACGAAGAGGAAGCAGGTGACGTAGAAGCCGAGCATCAGCACGGCGAGGCTCTTGAGCGCGTCCACACCGGCCGACCCGGTGACCGCGGCGATCGCGCCGAAGGCACCGATGGGCGCGGCCCACATGATCATCGCGAGGACGCGGAAGACGAGCCGCTGGATGTGCTCCACGCCGCGCAGCACCGGCCGGCCCGCCGAGCCCATCGCCTGCAGCGCGAAACCGACGAGCAGTGCGATGAGGAGCGTCTGCAGGACCTCACCCGTGGTGAAGGCGGAGACGATCGTGGTCGGGATGATCCCGAGCAGGAATTCGGTGGTGTCCTTGGCCTCGGTGGAGACCGCCCCCTGGCCCGCGTCCTTGACCGCGTCGGTCACCGCCAGGCCGGTACCGGGCTCCAGGATGTTGCCGACGACCAGACCGATGCCGAGCGCGACCAGCGACATCACCACGAAGTAGCCGAGCGCGATACCGCCGACCGCGCCGACCTTGGCGGCTTTGCGTACCGAGCCGATGCCCAGCACGATCGTGCAGAAGATGATCGGCGAGATCATCATCTTGATCAGGTTCACAAAGCCGGTACCCAGTGGCTTGAGCTCGACGGCGAACTCGGGGGCAGCCAGGCCAACGGCGATGCCCAGCGCCACCGCGATGATCACGGCTATGTAGAGATAGTGGGTCCGGTCCCGCCTAATGGCTCCAGTAGCCACGGGGTCCTCCTAGATGTCACATGCGTCCATGTCCCTATGGATGCCGCGACTATCCACCACCCTGTGACCCCGGTCACCGTTACGTTCGTTTCGTTCACACAATCCCGGCCAGGCAGACTGGCTGCATGCGCATACCCCGGCCCCGCAGCCTCGCGGGTCAGCTCTTCGCGATGCAGGTCGTGCTGGTCGCGGCGATCGTCGCGGGCTGTGCGCTCTTCACCTACCTCACCGACCGTTCCCAGGCCGAGGAGACCGCGCGCCGGCAGTCCCGGGCTGCCGCCACCGCCGTCGCCCGGTCGCCCTCGGTGGTCGCCGCGGCGCGCTCGGCGCATCCGACGGACCAGCTTCAGCCGTACACGGAGCGGCTGCGCCGCGACGCGGGCGTCAACTTCGTCGTGATCATGGCTCCGGACGGCACACGGTGGACGCATCCGGAGCCGGGCGAGATCGGCAGGAAGTACCTGGGAAGCATCGACGAGGCGCTGCGGGGCAAGATCTACAGCGAGAAGCACCTGGGTACGCTCGGCCCCTCGGTACGGACGGTGGCTCCCGTGTACGACAACGGGAAGATCACCGCGCTCGTCAGCGCGGGCATCACCATCCAGAAGATCAGCGAGCAGGCGAGCAAGCAGGTGGCCGGGCTGCTCGTGGTGGCGGGCGGGGCGCTGGCGCTCGGTGGCCTCGGCACGTATGTGATCAACGCGCGGCTGCGGCGGCACACGCACGGTATGAACGCGGCCGAGCTCAGCCGGATGCACGACTACCACGAGGCCGCGCTGCACGCGGTGCGCGAAGGGCTGCTGATGCTCGACGGGGGGCGGCGGATCGCGCTGGTCAACGACGGGGCGCGGGAGCTGCTCGGCCTGGACGGGGACGCGGTCGGCCGCCAGGTGGCGGAGCTCGGCCTGCCGGCCCCGCTGACCGGCGCGCTGCTGGCGGCGGAGCCGAGGGTCGACGAGGTCCATCTGACCGCCGACCGGGTCATCGTGGTGAACACCAGCCCCGTTGTGGGCGGGGAGCAGCGCGGCACGGTGGTCACCCTCCGGGACCACACCGAACTCCAGGCGCTCTCCGGCGAGTTGGACTCCGAACGCGGCTTCACCCAGGCCCTGCGGTCCCAGGCGCACGAGGCGGCCAACCGCCTCCACACGGTCGTCTCGCTGATCGAGCTCGGCAGGGCGGACGAGGCGGTCGACTTCGCCACCGCGGAGCTGGAGCTGGCGCAGGTGCTGACCGACCGCGTGGTGGGCGCGGTCGGTGAGCCCGTACTGGCCGCGCTGCTGCTCGGCAAGGCGGCGCAGGCCAACGAGCGCGGCGTTGAACTGGTCCTCGCGGAGGACAGCCGTATCGACGACGGCGTCCTGCCGCCCTCGCTGTCGGCCCGCAACCTGGTGACGATCCTGGGCAACCTGATCGACAACGCGGTCGACGCGGCGTCGGAGGCGGCGGCGGGCGGCCGGACCGGGGACGGAGGCCGGCCGCCGCGTGCCCGGGTGACGGTCACCGCGCATGTGGACCACGACGAGCTGCTGCTGAGTGTCGCGGACACGGGCGCGGGCATCGATCCGGCGGACGCGGAGGAGGTCTTCCGCCGCGGCTGGTCCACCCACGGCGCGGGCCGGGGCCTGGGCCTGGCGCTCGTCCGCCAGGCTGTGCACCGTAGCCGCGGCACGGTGGACCTGACCCAGGGTCCGGACGGCGGTGCGGAGTTCACCGTACGCCTGCCGCTGCACACGAGTGAGGTGCGCACATGACGAACGCCCCGCGCAGGGCCAGACCGCG
Source organism: Streptomyces sp. CA-135486 (assembly GCF_050936555.1). NCBI lineage: Bacteria > Bacillati > Actinomycetota > Actinomycetes > Kitasatosporales > Streptomycetaceae > Streptomyces > Streptomyces sp. CA-135486. The sequence continues at coordinate 1,636,381 of NZ_JBNJMM010000002.1, read as the reverse complement.
GACGCACTCAAGAAGGTAGGGCCGCATGAGCGACACCCTCATCAGAGTTCTTGTCGTCGAGGACGACCCCGTCGCCGCCGACGCACACGCCCTCTATGTCCGTCGCGTCGCCGGGTTCGACGTCGCCGGGGTCGCGCACTCGCGGTCCGAGGCCGTGCGACTGCTGGAGCGGACCACGGTCGATCTGCTGCTGCTGGACCTCTATCTGCCCGACGGGCACGGCCTCCATCTCGTACGGTCCCTGCGTGCCGCCGGGCACTCAGCCGATGTCATCGCCGTCACCTCCGCCCGCGACCTCGCCATCGTCCGCGAGGGCGTCTCCCTCGGAGTCGTCCAGTACGTCCTGAAGCCCTTCACCTTCGCCACCCTCCGCGACCGTCTCACCCGGTACGCCGAGTTCCGCGCCGCCGCCGGTGAGGCCAGCGGCCAGGACGAGGTGGACCGCGCGCTCGGCGCCCTGCGCGCGCCCCAGGGCGGGGGTCTGCCCAAGGGGCTGAGCGCCCCGACGCTGGCCGCGGTCACCCGTACCCTGCGCGCGTCCGCCGCCGGGCTCACCGCCACCGAGGCCGGTGCCGCCGTCGGGATCTCGCGGATCACCGCGCGCCGCTATCTGGAGCATCTGGTCACCGAGGGCCGCGCCGTACGCGCCCCGCAGTACGGGCAGATCGGGCGCCCCGAGCTCCAGTACCGCTGGAAGCCGGCCAAACACTAGCCAACGACCTTGGCCTGCATGGGGATTGACCTTGGTCACGGGCAGTCCTACGGTCACCGGGCAGCCCTCACGGCTGAAGAGGAGGTCGTGCCCGTGCGCCCCACCGCCCCACTCTTATTCCTCGCCACCGCGCTCGCCGCCGGTTCGCTCACCGCCTGCGGCTCCGGCTCCGGCAGCAGCGCCGACACCGTCAAGGTCGCCTACAACCGCTCGACCGACAACAACATCCGCTTCAAGGACCAGTTCCTGGAGTCGATGAAGAAGCGGTTCGAGAAGGACCACCCGGGCAAGAAGGTCAAGCTCGTCCCGATCCAGGCGCCGGACAACGACTACGCCACCAAGGCGCAGCAGATGATGCGCTCCCCCAAGACCGCGCCCGACCTGGTCTACGAGGACACCTTCCGGATCAACTCGGACATCAAGGCCGGGTATTTGAAGCCGCTCGACGACTACCTCGCCACCTGGGCGGACTGGAGCCGGTTCGCCGACACGGCGAAGGCCGCGGCCAAGGCCGAGGACGGCAGGACGTACGGCATCCCGGACGGCACGGACACCCGCGGCCTCTGGTTCAACAGGGAACTCTTCGCCAAGGCCGGCCTGCCGGCGAACTGGCAGCCCAAGAACTGGGCCGAGATCCTCACCGCCGCCCGCACCATCAAGCGGAAGGTCCCCGGCGTCATCCCGCTCAATGTCTACACCGGCAAGGAAGTCGGTGAGGCCGCCGTGATGCAGGGCTTCGAGATGCTGGTGTACGGCACCGGCGCAGACCCCCTCTACGACCCGGCCGCCAAGAAGTGGGTGACGGGCAGCAAGGGCTTCAGGGACGCGCTCGACTTCGTACGGACGGTGTACGCGCAAAAGCTCGGCCCCGACGTCTCCGACGCCCTCGACCCCAACGTCAACACCCGTGTCGCCACCGAGTTTCTGCCCGAGGGCAAGCTGGCGATCGCACTCGACGGATCGTGGATGGGCCAGAACTGGGTGAACAAGGGCCCCAAGGCATGGCCCGACTGGGAGCGGAAGCTCGGCCGTGCCCCGATGCCGACACAGAACGGCCAGGCGCCCGGCAAGGTGTCGATGTCCGGCGGCTGGACCTGGGCGATCCCGCAGAAGTCCAAGAACGCGGATCTGGCCTGGGAGTTCATCAAGACGATGCAGACCAGGGCGAATGCGGTCGAGTGGACGATCGTCGACGCCCAGATCGCGGTACGCAAGGACGTCGCCGGCGATCCGAGGTATCTCAAGTCGATGCCGGGCATCGACTTCTTCACCGGGCTCGTGCAGTACACGCACTACCGGCCCGCGCTGCCCGTCTATCCGCAGGTCTCCTCGGCCATCGGCGAGGCGATGGAGAAGGTGACGACGGGTGACGCTTCGGCACAGGACGCGGCGAAGGCGTACGACGACCAGCTGAAGACCATCGTCGACGGCGCGGTCGTCACCAGGTGAGCACGGCGAGAAGGGGGCCCTGGCGGTGGGCGCCGATCGCCCCCGCCACCCTCCTGCTGCTGCTCTTCCTGGCCGGCCCGATCGGCTACTGCGTCTGGATCGCCTTCACCGACACCCAGCTGACGGGCGCGTCCGGCTCCTCCTTCGTAGGCCTGGACAACTTCCGCCGGGCGTTCGCGGACGCCGACTTCCGTAACGCCGTCCGGCTCACGCTCGTCTTCACCTTTGTCTCGGCGGTGCTCGGCCAGAACACCCTGGGCCTGGCGCTGGCCGGTCTGATGAGGGCCGCGTCCCGTCGTGTACGGACCCTCACCGGCACCCTCGTGATCACGGCCTGGGTGCTGCCGGAGATCGTCGCGGCGTTTTTGCTGTACACCTTCTTCCGCCGCGAGGGGACGCTGAACGCCCTGCTCGACTGGCTCCATCTGCCCTCCCAGAACTGGCTGTTCACGCTGCCGATCCTGGCCGTGTCCTTCGCCAACGTCTGGCGCGGTACCGCCTTCTCGATGCTGATCTACTCGGCCGCGCTCGCCGAGATCCCGCGCGAGATCACGGAGGCGGCAGAGGTCGACGGGGCGAGCGGCCCGCGTCGCATCTGGCACATCACGCTGCCGATGATCCGCCGCTCCATCGGCACGAATCTGATGCTGAACACGCTCTCCACGCTGTCGGTCTTCGGCCTGATCTGGGCGATGACGCGCGGCGGACCCGGTAACCGCAGCCAGACGCTGCCGGTGTTCATGTACGACCAGGCGTTCCTGAAGAGCCTGATCGGCTACGGCACGGCGGTGGCGCTGCTGCTTCTGCTGGTGGGCTCGCTCTTCTCGGTCGTCTATCTGCGTCTGATGAAGGTGGAGCCGTGATGCGCCGGACCACCCGGACCCGGCTCACGGCCGACGCCGCCCTGCTGCTGACCGCGGCGGCCTTCGCGCTGCCGCTGATCTGGCTGATGCTGGCCTCGCTGGACACGGAGGCGGACCTGCGCCTGCGGGCCCCTTCGTCGGTCAGCGCGGACAACTTCGACGCGGTGCTCACCGACGAGATCACCTTCACGCCGATGCTCAACAGCCTGCTGCTGTGCGGCGGCGCGACCCTGCTGACGGTTGTCTGCGCGGCGCTCGCCGCCTATCCGCTCTCACGCCACCAGTCGCGCTGGGGCCGCTCGTATCTGCTGACGGTCCTGTTCACGACATGTCTGCCGATCACCGCGATCATGGTCCCGGTCTACGGCCTGTTCGTACAGGTCGATCTGATCGACACGATGTACGGCACGGGTCTCTTCCTCGCCGCCTCCTCCCTGCCGTTCGCCATCTGGCTGATGAAGAACTTCATGGACGGCGTCCCGGTGGTACTGGAGGAGGCGGCCTGGACGGACGGCGCGTCGAGCCTGCAGACGCTGGTCAGGGTGGTGCTGCCGCTGATGGGCCCGGGGCTGGCCGTGGTGACGATCTACACCTTCATCCAGCTCTGGGGGAACTTCTTCGTACCGTTCATGCTGATCCTGAGCCCCGAGCAACTGCCCGCGTCCGTCTCGATCTTCACCTTCTTCGGCAACTACGGCTCGGTGATCTACGGCCAACTCGCGGCGTTCTCGATCCTGTACTCGGCGCCGGTGCTGGTGCTGTATGTGCTGATCGCCCGCAGGCTGGGCGGCGGCTTCGCGCTGGGTGGCGCGGTCAAGGGTTGACGGCCGGTGCATCCCCTCGACAGCATGATCCCTCACGCGACGTTACCAAGTGGTAGCGATCAGCTCATACCTTCCTACAACAAGTGGCGCCGGGTGAACGCACCGTAGTCGCCACGCCCCTTCCTCCTCTAACGTGTCCGCGTGCACCCCACCCCGTCCCAGCCCTTCAACGCCCCGGCCGCGCGCCGACTGCGCGAGGCCCTCGGTTTGGCTCCCGGCCATGTCGCCTACGGTCTGCGCGCGCAGTACGGGCTCCATGTCTCCCCCGACACGGTGGTCTCCTGGGAACGGGGGCTCGCCGCTCCCGGCTCGCGTGAACTCACCGCGCTCGCCGGGGTGCTGTGGTGTGCGCCGACCGATCTGCTCACCGAGGCCACCACCCTGCGCGAACACCGGATGTCGCGCGGGTTCGCGCCCGACGACCTGGCGCGGCGGGTGGGCATGGAGGCGGGTGCGTATCTGCGTATGGAGCAGGCCGGGCGCTGGCGCGGCAATGAGCGGCAGACCGGCCTGCTCGCCGAGGTGCTGGGCCTGGGGCCGCGCGAGCTGCTGATGGCCACCGGGCGGGACCCCGAGCTCGCGGAGGTGCTGCGGGACGCGGTGAAGGCGCGCTGGCAGGCATATGTGCGCCCGGTGGTGAAGATGCTGCCGATGGAGCGCGAGCACATCGAGGACGTGCTGGAGCAGCTGCACTCGGAGTACCAGTCCCGGATGGTGGCGACGCTCAGCTGGGGTACGGCCTCGCAGGACACCGGTGAGCCGGGCCGGGAGTTCCTGGACCGGATCGTCGAGCACTTCTGGGAGCTGGCCCGCGCCTGGGGCGTGTCCGACGGGTCGAGGTGACCGTCCTGGCAACGGATCGCTCCGGACGGTATGAGGCGGGGCTTGACGCAACACTGACGCGCCGGGACGCGCGGCGCGGGGCTCGTCAGCCCCGCGCCGCGCATCACCCCGGCCCCTGCCGGCCTACGACACGTACAGCTTGGACGGCCGCGGGTAGACCGACCGGTAGTCCCGCAGCTCACGGATGTCCGCCGGCTTCAGCTTGATGCAGCCCTCCGACAGGTAGTCCGAGTTTCCGTCCCAGCGCTGCGGCTCGGACGTGCCCCGCGAGCCGTCGCGCCTCATCTCGCTGTGGATGAAGAGCGCGTCGCGCTTCGTGCCCTTCTTGCCGCCGTTCTTGCACCTCATGTCCTGGAGCTGCCACACATGGCCCTTGATCCGGCCATCGAAGTTGTTGTAGTAGCCCTTGATCTTGTACGTGCCGTTGGGCAGCCAGCCCACATTGCTGACGCACGCATTGCGGCCGATCTTGTTCTTCGCCGTGCCCAGGCCCGAGCCCGCGCGCCAGGTGTCGACGGTCCACGTGCGTACCTTGTCCGGGTTGACCTGCTGCACGAACACCAGAGAGAGGCGCGAGTTCGACGGGTTCTTCTTGTTCTTCTTGAACGACAGGTAAGTGAAGTTCTTCGCCTTGGCCGCCTCAGTCACCTCGGTCGCCGCGACCGGAGCCGCCTCCCGCGTCTCCTGGGCGCCTGCCGCCGCCGGCAGCAGGCCCACCGCCACCGCCGCCGTGCCCGCCGCCGCAATCGCCTGAAGAGCCCGGCGCGCCGGGCGCCTCGTACGCATGCTCATGATCAGTTCCTCCCGTTGCTGCCCCCGACCGGGGCTGTGTCCGGCCCCCGATCGGGCCGGCAACAGGAGTTCAACAGCCCCGCCCATTGTTCAGCAGGCCCCTCCCGCCACACCGGTTCGCGGACGACGGGCGCATCCTCCTCGTCGAGGACTCGGGGGACGACCTCGAGGACGCGATCGACGTCCAGGTGTGGGATCTGCGGCAACGGAAGCGGCTCATGCACCTTCCCCTGAGCGAGTCCGAGGCCCTCCAGGCCTCGGACGTCAGCCCCGATCGGAGCAGGCTGGCGCTGTGCACCGACAAGCGGGGGCTGGAGATCTGGGACATCGGCAAGCGCCGGGTGCTCCCCCTGCCCTGGGTGGACAGGCTGAGAAGCGACGACCACTGCCTCGTCGGCGGGTTCGTCCTCGCGCCCGACAGCAAGCGGATCGCGCTCGCGACCGCCACCGGCGTCGAGATCCGTGACCTGCCCTCCGGACGTGTGCTGACGCGGCTGGACGCCCAAGGCGGGCTGGGTGACATCCGCTTCAGCGATGACGGCGCCTTCCTCGCGGCCACCACCTCCACCCGGGAGATCCTGCTGTGGCGGCTCACGGCACCGGACGCGCCCGTCTTCCGTCATCCCCTGATCAGCGAGTCCCCGTCCGAGCTGCGTCTGGACATCGCCGGGGGCGCCGTGCGGTATGCGACGGGCAGCGGCAGGGCCGTACGCTCGCTGAGCCTCGGCGGGGCGGTGACCGGGCAGTGGCAGGCGTACCCGGTCGGCGGGGCCACGTGGAGCGAGGACGGCCGCACGCTGGCGACCCTGCACCGCACGAGCGACAGCGACGGGTTCGAGCTGCTGGACGGGCGCGACGGGAGTGAGGCCGCCGAACTGCCGGGGAAGCCGTGCGATCCGCAGGAGGCGGAGGACGCGAAGGAGCCGCCGCAGGGCCCGGATGAGGCGGACGCGCCTCAGGAACCCGAGAGGCGGCCCGACGGGACCGAGGGGCTGCCGGACGAGCCGGCGGGTACCACCGTCGGCTCCCGGTGCAGCGACCTCATGGCCCTGAGCGCCGACGGCCGATACTTCGCGTACGGCCGCTTCCACGGACCCGACGCCGATGGCGGTTCCGCCGGTCCGCAGCGCGTCACCGTGTGGGACGTACGCGCCCGCCGCCCGCACGCGACCCTGGCCGTCGGACCCCGGCGCGACGCCGAGGATGTCCCCGTCGACGTCAGCGGGATCGCCCTGAGCCCGGACGGCCGCACTCTGGCCGTGTCCTTCACCTCCCTGTCCCAGACGCTCGAACTGTGGGACGTACGCAAGGGAAAGCGGCTGCGGACGCTCGGCGACTTCTCCGGAGCCGAGATGGCCTTCAGCCCCGACGGCGACACGCTCGTGTCCTGGCAGAACAAGGCGGCCGATCTGCGGTCGGGGCGGGTGAGCCCGCTCGTGCTCGGTGAGGACGACACGACCACGCTCGCCTTCAGCCCGGACGGCAGATATCTCGCCGTGGGCGACGGCTTCGGCCGGGTCACCGTCTGGGACGGGGAGCTGCGCAATCGTCTCGGCGCGCTCTCGGGTACGTACACCGCGCGGCGCGGCGACAGCGAGGGGGTTACGGCGCTGGCCTTCTCCCCGGACAGCTCAGTGCTGGCCGTCGCCGGGGACGTCGGCACGGTCCAGCTCTGGGACGCCGATTCGCGCAGGCTGCTCGGCTCGGCGCTGCCCACGCCGGGCGACATGGTTCTTGCGCTCGCGTTCAGCCCGGACGGCGGGGCTCTGCGGGCCGCGGGAGCGCATGTGCCGTACCAGACGTACGACATCGATCCCGCGCGGGTCGCCGCCCGGGTGTGCGCGCGGTCGGGCTCGGGGCTGTCGCGGGAGGACTGGAAAACGTATCTGCCCGGGATCGACTACCGCCGCACGTGCTGAGCTCAGGGCCTGGCCGATCCGACGCGGGAACGGTCAGCAGGTCGTAGCCGTCGATTTCGGCGATCCACTCGTGCCCGCTACGGCGTACCAGCCTGGCGCTCGAACGCGAACAGCTGACCCTTCGCATCATCCGTGCAGACCAGCTGCCGTATCTCGGCGCCGGGCCTGGTGACGGCCTTCTCCACCCCGGCGCAGAGGTCGGTGTGCAGCGGCCGCAGCCGGTAGCCGCGTACCGGCGTGCCGACCGGCTCGAGGCGGAAGGCCTCGGCCGGGCCACGCTTGCCGCACTCCTGGTCCTCGACGGGGGCGCCGATCTCCGTCGACTTCTCCATGACGCCGGTGCAGCCCTCGCCGTATTGCTTGTGGAAGGTCACGATCCGCCAGCCGGGCTCGACCCGCTTCAGGGAGAAGCGCGGGGTGGTGCCGGGGGCGCACGGCTGCTGGTAGAGCTGTCCGTTCTGCCCGCCGTCCTCCGCCAGGCACAGCCCCGAGTGGACGGCCCTGATCTGCAGGCGTCCGGGCTGAGGTGGTCCCGGCGGCAGGAAGGTCGGCTGCTTCTCCGTCTTCGCCGCGCTCGGCCGCTGCTTCTCGCGCTCCTCCTTCGAGTCGTCAAAGTCGCGGGTCGCGAGCGTCACCGCAAGCGCGACCACACCCAGCGCCACGACGGCCGACGGCAGTACGGCGCGGACCAGCCAGGGCCTGCGCGGCTGGGCCGGCGGAGGCTCATCGGCGCCGGGGTCCGGCTCGATGTCGCCGACGCCGTACTCAGGCACCTCCAGGGACTGCCGTTCCCGCCGGGTGAGCTCCTTGCGGACGCGCAGCCAGGTCTCGGTCGCCTCGGGGCCGCAGCCGCAGGCACGTACGAAAGCCGCCACCAGCTCCTCGCGCGGCACCGTGGAGCGGCTGAGCATATTGGCGACGGTCGAGCGCGGCAGTACGTCACCGGCGGCGTCGGCCCGGGCCGTCAACTCCCGGTAGGTAAGGCCCGACCACTCCTTGAGCGCCTGCATCCGGGCGACGAACTCGGCCGAATTCTGGGCCAGTTCCGGATCCGGAGCGCTCTGCCCGGCTGAGGCCATACATCCCTCACTCTCCACTTCACGTGCTGGGACAGAGCTGGGACATGTCCCGGACACGGAACAGCCTTGCCATTCACGCCACTTCGCTCAAGAGTGATCTGCGCCAACCGCGGCGGAAAACGGCGGGAGAAGCGCGAGTGGCCTTGATCGCCCACGGGGGGTGCGATCAAGGCCACTCGTCGGCAGACCTCGCAGGCGCGGGTCAGAAGACCGACTCCGCCTCCAGCATGCGGTTCTCCGGCACGGTCTTCAGCCGGGTGACCGCCTGCGCCAACGGCACCACCACCACGTCCGTGCCGCGCAGCGCGGTCATCATCCCGAACTCCCCGCGGTGCACCGCCTCCACCGCATGCCAGCCGAAGCGCGTCGCGAGCACCCGGTCATACGCCGTCGGCGTGCCGCCGCGCTGCACATGCCCGAGGATCACCGGCCGCGCCTCCTTGCCGAGCCGCCTCTCCAGCTCCGCCGCCAGACGGTTGCCGATGCCCTGGAAACGCTCATGGCCGTACTGGTCGATCTCGCCCTTCCCGTACTCCATCGAGCCTTCGGCCGGGTGCGCGCCCTCCGCGACGCAGATGACCGCGAACTTCTTGCCGCGCGAGAAGCGCTCCTCGATCATCTTCATCAGGTCCTCGACCTGGAAGGGCCGCTCGGGCAGACAGATGCCGTGCGCACCGCCCGCCATTCCGGACTCCAGCGCGATCCAGCCCGCGTGCCGGCCCATGACCTCGACGACCATCACGCGCTGGTGCGACTCCGCGGTGGTCTTGAGGCGGTCGATGGCCTCCGTGGCGACCGTGACGGCGGTGTCGAAGCCGAAGGTCCGGTCGGTGGAGGAGATGTCGTTGTCGATGGTCTTCGGTACGCCGACGACGGGCATCCCGGCGTCGGCGAGCATCCGGGACGCGGTGAGCGTGCCCTCGCCGCCGATCGGGATGAGCGCGTCCAGATCGTACTTCTTCATCAACTCCGAAGCGTTCTCGGCGGCTTCACGCAGCCTGGACCGCTCCAGGCGGGTGGAGCCGAGGATCGTGCCGCCGCGGGCGAGGATGCCGCTGACCGCGTTGAGGTCGAGCATGCGGTAGTGGCCGTCGAGCAGCCCCCTGAACCCGTCCTCGAAACCGATGACTTCATCGCCGTGGCCGGTGAGGGCGCGGTGCACAACCGACCGGATCACTGCGTTCAGGCCGGGACAGTCGCCGCCTGCCGTGAGAACTCCGATGCGCATTGTGCTGTGTCTCCTGCCCGTCGGTGGTACACGTGAGCCCGGATTCGATTGTTCCACGGGCCTCGGGGAACCCGCGCTCCCAGCCGCTCCGCCTACTGGGCCGGACCGCGCTTGGCGCTCGCTCGCGGGGCCCTTGGATCCGGCCTCGCCCGGCGGGCGCCTTAACCACCCGCGGAGGTACTGTCAAGAGGGCGGCGCCGCCCCGAGCGGTTTTTTTGTATACACCACCTTACGCACGACCATATGGCCCCTTTGTGCGGAACACCCATTCCGTACACGACAGCATGGACGGGAGAGCACACGTGACGCGCAGCGTGTACGTGACCGGGATCGACCGCGGAGACGGCCGGCAGGTCGTCGAGCTGGGAGTCATGGAGCTCCTGACCCGCCAGGTGGACCGGGTGGGCGTCTTCCGCCCGCTGGTGCACGACGGCCCGGACCGGCTCTTCGACCTGCTGAGAACCCGCTACCGCCTGTCGCAGGATCCCGCCTCGGCCTGCGGCATGGACTATCACGAGGCCGCGGCCCTGCAGGCCGAGAAGGGCACCGACGAACTGGTCGCCCGGATCGTCGACCGCTTTCTGCAGGTCGCCCGGGACTACGAGATCGTGCTCGTACTCGGCACCGACTACTCCGGCACCCAGCTTCCCGACGAGCTCGCGCTCAATGCCCGGCTCGCCAACGAGTTCGGCGCCTCGGTGATCGCGGTGGTCGGCGGCAAGGGCCAGACCGCCGAATCGGTACGGGCCGAGACGGGCAACGCCCATCGCGCGTACGAGGCCCTGGGCTGCAATGTCCTCGCCATGGTCGTCAACCGGGTCGCCCCCGCGGAGCGCGAGAGCATCACCGAGCGGCTGGCGGCCCGCCTCCCGGTCCCCTGCTACGCGCTGCCCGACGAGCCGGCGCTCGCGGCCCCCACGGTCGCCCAGATCGCCCACGCCCTGGGCGGCACCGTGCTGCTCGGCGACGACTCGGGCCTGGCCCGGGACGCGCTCGACTTCGTCTTCGGCGGTGCGATGCTGCCGAACCTCCTGAACGCTCTGACTCCCGGCTGCATGGTCGTCACCCCCGGCGACCGCGCCGATATCGTGGTGGGCGCGCTGGCCGCGCACTCGGCGGGCACGCCGCCCATCGCGGGCATACTGCTGACGCTGAACGAGCGGCCGACCGAGGAGATCCTGACGCTCGCCGCCCGGCTCGCACCCGGCACCCCGGTGGTCTCCGTACCCGGCAACAGCTTCCCCACCGCGACCGAACTCTTCGGCCTTGAAGGCAAGTTGAGCGCCTCCACGCCGCGCAAGGCGGAAACGGCGCTCGGCCTGTTCGAGCGCCATGTCGACACCGGCGAGATGCTGGCCCGGCTCGCGGTGGCCCGCAGCGGCCGGGTCACCCCGATGATGTTCGAGCACGATCTCCTCGAGCAGGCCCGTGCCGACCGCCGCCGCGTCGTGCTCCCCGAGGGCACCGAGGAGCGGGTCCTGCGCGCCGCCGATGTGCTGGCGCGCCGCGACGTCTGCGATCTGACCCTGCTCGGCGACACCGAGATCATCCGCAAGAAGGCCGCGGACCTGGGCATCGACCTCGGCGGCAGCCGGCTGATCGACCCGCAGACCTCGGAGCTGCGCCAGCGCTTCGCGGAGCGGTACGCGCAGCTGCGCGCCCACAAGGGCGTGACGGTGGAGCTGGCGTACGACGTCGTGGCGGACGTGAACTACTTCGGCACGCTGATGGTCCAGGAGGGCCTGGCCGACGGCATGGTCTCGGGGGCGGTGCACTCCACGGCCGCGACGATCCGCCCGGCCTTCGAGATCATCAAGACGAAGCCGGACGCCGCGATCGTCTCGTCCGTCTTCTTCATGTGCCTCGCCGACCGGGTGCTGGTGTACGGCGACTGCGCCGTCAACCCCGACCCGAACGCGGAGCAGCTCGCGGACATCGCGGTGCAGTCGGCGGCGACGGCCGCCCGCTTCGGGGTGGAGCCGCGGATCGCGATGCTCTCGTACTCCACCGGCACCTCCGGCTCCGGCGCCGATGTCGACAAGGTGCGCGAGGCGACCAAGCTGGTGCGCGAGGCGCGCCCGGATCTGCGGATCGAGGGCCCGATCCAGTACGACGCGGCAGTGGCGCCGTCCGTCGCCGCGACGAAGCTGCCGGACTCCGAGGTGGCGGGCCGGGCGACGGTGCTGATCTTCCCCGATCTCAACACCGGCAACAACACCTACAAGGCCGTGCAGCGCTCTGCCGGCGCCGTGGCGGTCGGGCCGGTGCTGCAGGGTCTGCGCAAGCCGGTGAACGACCTGTCGCGCGGCGCGCTCGTCAGCGACATCGTCAACACGGTCGCGATCACCGCGATCCAGGCCCAGGGTCAGGAGCTCCCCGCATGACCGCCAATCGTGTCCTCGTACTCAACTCCGGTTCCTCGTCGGTGAAGTACCAGCTTCTGGACATGCGCGACGCCTCCCGGCTGGCCGTCGGGCTCGTCGAGCGCATCGGCGAGGAGACATCGCGTCTTGTGCACACCCCGCTTGCCGGCGGCGCCGGCAAGCGCGAGCGCCTCGGCTCGATCACCGATCACAGCGCGGCCCTCAAGGCGGTCGCCGAGGAGCTGACGCAGGACGGACTCGGCCTCGACTCACCCGAACTGGCCGCCATCGGCCACCGGGTGGTGCACGGCGGGCTGAAGTTCACGGCGCCGACCGTCATCACCGACGAGGTGCTGGCGGAGATCGAGCGGCTGATCCCGGTCGCCCCGCTGCACAACCCGGCGAACATCACCGGCATCCGTACCGCCCAGGCGCTGCGCCCGGACCTGCCGCAGGTCGCGGTCTTCGACACCGCGTTCCACACCACGATGCCGGAGTCGGCCGCCCGCTACGCCATCGACGTCGAGACGGCGGACGCCCACCGGATCCGCCGCTACGGCTTCCACGGCACCTCGCACGCGTATGTGTCCCGCGAGACGGCGGCCCTGCTCGGCAAGGACCCGTCCGAGGTGAACGTCATCGTGCTGCACCTGGGCAACGGCGCATCGGCCTCGGCGGTGGCCGGCGGCCGGTGCGTCGACACCTCGATGGGGCTGACGCCGCTGGAGGGCCTGGTGATGGGCACCCGCTCCGGTGACATCGACCCCGCGGTCACGTTCCACCTCAAGCGGGTCGCGGGAATGTCGGCGGACGATATCGACGAACTTCTCAACAAGAAGAGCGGCCTGCTGGGTCTGTGCGGCGACAACGACATGCGGGAGATCCGCCGCCGGATCGACGAGGGCGACGAGCGTGCGCGGCTCGCCTTCGAGATCTACATCCACCGGCTGAAGAAATACATCGGTGCCTACTACGCGGTACTCGGCAGGGTGGACGCGATCGTCTTCACCGCCGGGGTCGGTGAGAACGCGGCGCCGGTGCGCGAGGCTGCCATCGCCGGCCTGGAGGAGCTGGGGATGGCTCTGGACCTGGAGCTCAACGCCGAGCGCTCCGACCGGGCACGGATCATCTCGGCGGCTTCCGCACGGGTCGCGGTGGCAGTGGTACCGACGGACGAGGAAATGGAGATCGCCCGGCAGACCTTCGCTCTGGTCGCCCCCGAGGGCGAATAAAGGGCGCATAAAGGGCCCACGCCTGAGCGGCGGCCCGCCCATTTGTACATTCCACCAGACGGAATATTCCCCATAGAAACAAACCGATAGGATCCGCCTTATGCGCCGTTCCAAAATCGTCTGCACACTGGGCCCCGCCGTCGACTCGTACGAGCAGCTGAAGCTGCTCATCGAGGCCGGTATGAACGTGGCCCGTTTCAATATGAGCCACGGGACCCACGCTGAGCACGAGGAGCGGTATCACCGCGTCCGTCAGGCGTCCGAGGACACCGGCCACGCTGTCGGCGTGCTCGCCGACCTCCAGGGCCCCAAGATCCGTCTGGAAACCTTCGCCGAGGGGCCGGTCGAACTGGTCCGCGGCGACGAGTTCACCATCACCACCGAGGATGTCGAGGGCAACAAGTCCATCTGCGGCACCACGTACAAGGGCCTGCCCGGCGATGTCTCCAAGGGCGACCAGATCCTGATCAACGACGGCAATGTCGAGCTGCGCGTCGTCGAGGTCGTGGGTCCGCTCGTGAAGACCATCGTCGTCGAGGGCGGCGTGATCTCCGACCACAAGGGCATCAACCTGCCCGGCGCGGCGGTCAATGTCCCGGCCCTGTCCGAGAAGGACGTCGAGGACCTCCGCTTCGCCCTGCGGATGGGCTGCGACCTGGTCGCGCTCTCCTTCGTACGGGACGCGAGCGACGTCAAGGACGTCCACAAGGTGATGGACGAGGAGGGCCGCCGCGTCCCCGTCATCGCCAAGGTGGAGAAGCCGCAGGCCGTCGAGAACATGCAGGACGTCGTGATGGCGTTCGACGGCGTGATGGTCGCGCGCGGCGACCTGGCCGTCGAGTACCCGCTCGAGAAGGTCCCGATGGTGCAGAAGCGCCTCATCGAGCTCTGTCGCCGCAACGCCAAGCCGGTGATCGTGGCGACCCAGATGATGGAGTCGATGATCACCAACTCCCGCCCGACGCGCGCCGAGGCGTCGGACGTGGCGAACGCGATCCTGGACGGCGCGGACGCCGTCATGCTCTCCGCCGAGTCCTCGGTCGGCGCCTACCCGATCGAGACCGTCAAGACGATGTCCAAGATCGTGGTCGCGGCGGAGGAGGAACTGCTCTCCAAGGGCCTCCAGCCGCTGGTCCCGGGCAAGAAGCCGCGTACACAGGGTGGTTCGGTGGCCCGCGCGGCCTGCGAGATCGCGGACTTCCTGGGCGGCAGGGCCCTGGTCGCCTTCACCCAGTCCGGCGACACGGCCCGTCGGCTCTCCCGCTACCGCGCGGAGCAGCCGATCCTGGCCTTCACGACGGACGAGTCCACGCGTAACCAGATGACTCTGAGCTGGGGCGTGGAGTCCTTCCTCGCACCGTTCGTGGAGACGACGGACGCGATGGTCGACCTGGTCGATGGGGCGCTGCTGAAGCTGCAGCGCTTCAACGAGGGCGACACCATGATCATCACGGCGGGGTCGCCGCCCGGTGTGCCGGGGACGACGAACATGGTGCGGGTGCACCACTTGGGCGGGGAGTCGCACGCCTGACCCCGCGCCTGCTGCATGACCGATGAGGGCGGCACCCTGGAGAGGATCCGGGGTCCCGCCCTCGGGCATCGCGCGCGGGTGTGGCTGGTCGACCATGGTCGCTCCATGGAGCCGCCATCAGTCGGCGCATGGACGACTCGCTGAGAGAAACGACTGTGGGCCGCACCCCTGAGGGTGCGGCCCACAGCCCTTTCCGCGGCTCCCGGAAGATCAGATGCTGCCACCGGTGAAGTAGTTGTGCAGGCCCGGCACCGTCAGCGTTCCGCCGAACTGGCCCGCCTGGGTCACCTTCACGTCGGTGAAGAAGGCGAAGGGGACATTCAGCGGCGGAGGGGTCTGTGGGCTGAAGGTGATGGGGATGAGGCCGAAGAGATTGCCCTTCAGCTCCTCCGTGTACATGGTCACCGTGCCGTTGCGGATCGTCGAGGTGGAGCCCTTCCTCGCCTCGACGTGCGAGGTGGTGCCCTTCGGGCCGACCACCAGCTGGTGCAGGTCTTTGATGTCCACACCTGACGCCGTGAACTTCAGTACCTTCTTGACCTTGCCGCTGCCCGTCTTCACCTCGACGATGCCCTTGTAGTCCAGGCCCGTCAGGGTCAGCTTCGAGCTCTCGAGGATCCACGGGTCGTCCGGGAGCAGTGGGATGCCCTGCTCCATGTCCGCCGCGGCCATGGCCTTGGGGTCCGACGTCGGACACGGGAAGCGCGGCTTGGCGCCGTCCGGGATGTCCTCGTCCTTCTTGGGGTCGAGTCCCTTGACCGCGTCGTCGAGTTCCTCGGTCGTGGCCCCGGCCTTGTCCGCCGCGTCCTTGATGGCGTCCTTGGCCTTGTCCGCCGTCCCGTCGGCCGGGGCGGTGGGCTTGGTGGACGGCTTCTCCGACGGCTTCTCGGACGGAGTCGCAGACGGCTTCGCCGTCGGCTCGTCGGTCGGCTTGGCGGTCTCGGTCTCGGTCGGCGTGGGGCTGGCCGTGGGCTCCTTGTCGGGGCCGTCGAACAGGTCCTTGAGCGCGTCGCCGAGACCCAGCGGGTCCAGCGGGTTCTTGGTCTCGGTCGCGCTCGGAGTCGGGGTCGCCTGCTCCACGGGCGCCTTGGTCTCTCCGGTCTTGCCCGCGTCGGGGGCCGACGGCGTCTCGGACGGCTTCGGCTCGTCCTTGTCACCGGCCGACTCGCTCGCGGTCGGGTCAGGCTTCTCCGACGGCGACTCGGACGGCTTCGCCGAGTCGGAAGGCTTCGGGGACTCGGACTCCGCGGGCTCGTCCGACCGGGTCACACATGGCCCCGGGGCGAACGGAATGTCCTTGTCCTCGGCCAGTGCCAGCTTCGGGGTGAGCCCCATGCCCACGAACACGGCGGTCGGCATCGCAGCCAGGGCTATCGCCTTGCCGGCCGGCATCTGGAGCTTGGTCAGCAGCGACTTGCGGGGGGCCGCGTGCCGCGGCCCCTTTCTCGGCTGCGTGCCATCGCCTCCAGCCGTGGTCAGCGGTGTGACATCACCCGGCACTGTTCCTCCCGCCGTTGCCTTCGTCATTGGTCTTGTGCATGTCCAGGCCGTACGTGTCCCACTGCTCCGCTACGGGTGCCTCTGCGGGATCGGACGTGGGCACCGACTCCTCGGCCGCGGCCGGCTGGGCAACAGGCTTCTTCACCGGCACCCACGAGAGCGCGAGTGCACCGCCGATGAGGGAGAACAGGAAGCCGATCACGAAGCCGCCCAGGTTGGCGATCGGAATCGAGATCAGTGCCAGCAAAATCGAGGCGACACCCGCAAATACCCTGACGATGGGGTGGAACCAGAGCGTCAGACCCAGCGTGACCAGCAGCACGCCGATGATCAGCGAGCCAGCGCCCGCGGTCGTCGACATGGAGAGCGTCATGTGGCCGAGCTTGAAGCTCGCGTACGGGAAGTAGGCGATGGGGATTCCGCCGAGCACGGTGAACAGACCTGCCCAGAAGGGCCGCTGCCCCCGCCAGGTGCGGAAGCCCCGCCGAATGGCGCGAAGGTTGTGCTCGTCCCGCCCCGGTGACACTGCAGACTCGGCGCTCATGGAAAACAGCTCCCTGGAACTGGCGTTGCTCTGTGAAGAAGAAGGCGGGCGGGCGAGGCTGCCACAGGCTTCCCCGCCCGCCCTGACGGGATGACCGTCAGTAGCACTCGATGCCGGCGCCCGAGCCCTTGAGCAGGCGCATGCTCAGACCGCTGAGCTTGAAGGTGCCGGCGGTGGTCGCCCACGCCTTCTGCTCGACACCATCGAGCTCCGCGACCTCGGCCTGCTGCGCGAACCCGTTCTCGAGGAAGTTCTCGCGCGGCTTGATCTCGGGGCCCTTGCCGCCCTTGGACGCGGCCGTGTCCCTGGCCGCGACGCCGATGTCGATGTTGGTGAACGTCGCATCGGCGTCCAGCTCGGAGACGTCGAGGTAGAGGTTCTTCGCCTGAACCGCTTCCTTGTCGCCGGCCTTCAGCTTCAGAGTGACCTTGCCGACGAACGGCACATCGGTCACCACGGACTGGCACATGTTGTTGATCGTGGCGTTCTGGAACGACGAGATCGCCACCGGGTGCGCGGTCTTCGCGTCACCCTTGACGTCGGCGTATCCCATGTCCACGCCGCCGTACTGCGCGAAGCCATGGCCCGTAAGGTGACCGGCCTTGACCTTGAACTCCTGGCCGGACACAGCGAAGGACGCTGCGAGCGCTCCCTGTGCCAGACCGACGCCTATCGCAGCCGTTGCGGCCACACTCGGCACCATGACAAGGGCGAACCGCTTCCATCTGGTTCCGCCCCGAGTCACTGACTCCATGACTTTCCTCCTTCTCGGACGTACATCTCCGGTCCGGACCCTCAGGTCCGGCCTGGGATGGGAGAAGTGCTACGTCCTCGGGAAGGAGAGCGCCTGTACTTTCAGGCGCTTGCTGCGTCCGAAACACCGGCGATCACCCCCGAGCGACAACCACTGGTCGCGCCTGACGCATCACGCACAACCTGCCGGACAGGCCCCGCCGTTGAGCAGGAACCCCCCTGTCCGCGACCGGCGCCACTGCCGCCGGTCGACTCGGTGGGGACCCAACACCCCGCGGCACGGCTGGGGGCCGGGCTGGTGCGGTATTGGACCGAGCGTGGCCGATCGTGGTCCATTCCCGGCCGCGGCACAAGAGGCTTCGTTACCCACTAGTAACGGCCCGATAACCACGCAACGACCGGGTGATGTCGGGTGGCCACGCAGGGTGGAGCAGGGGGGTGAGCAGGGGGAGGAAATTACCGCCAATAAGCGGACAGAACATACAGGTTGATTTACTGCGAGTAACAGCGCGTGCGATTGCCAAGTTTTGGTAAAGCAGGGTCGCGTTTTGTCACTGTGTCGCCAAAACGGCGGCGGCATCTTGTAGACACCGCCGCCGCAAATCCGTCACACCAGGCGGAACCGTGCATTCCGCACAAGCATTTCAAACATCCGATCAGAAGAGCACTCGTGCCAGCGCCGAGCGCGCCGCCGTCACTCTCGGATCGTCCGGACCGACGACCTCGAATAGCTCCAGCAGCCGCACCCGCGCGGCGTCCCGGTCCTCGCCCCCGGTGCGGCGCACCGTCTCGACGAGCCGGCCGAAAGCGTCCTCCACATGACCGCCGACCAGGTCGAGGTCGGCCGCGGCGATCTGCTTCGCCACGTCGGCCGGGTTCTCAGCGGCCTCCTGGCGCACCTTCTGCGGATCCATGTCCTGCACCCTGGCCAGCAGTTCGGCCTGGGCGAGGCCCAGCTTTGCCTCGCTGTTGCCCGGGTCGTCGGAGAGCACGTTCTTGTACGCCTGGACGGCGCCGCCGAAGTCGCCCGCGTCCAGCGCCTGTACGGCCGCCTCCAGGAGGGCGTCGTACGGACCCGCCGGCACCGCGGCGGGGGCGGGCTGGGCCGTCGCGTCCGAGTCGACCGTGACACCGGTCAGACCGAAGCGCTCCTCGGAGACCTGAATCAGCTGGTCCAGCGTCTGGCGGATCTGCGCCTCCGGGGCCGCGCCCTGGAAGAGCGGCAGCGCCTGGCCCGCCACCACCGCGAACACGGCCGGGATGCCCTGGACCCCGAACTGCTGCATCAGCATCTGGTTGGCGTCGACGTCGATCTTGGCCAGCACGAAGCGTCCGTTGTACTCCGTGGCCAGCCGCTCCAGGAGCGGGCTGAGCTGCTTGCACGGCTCGCACCACTCGGCCCAGAAGTCGATGACGACCGGGACCTCGGTGGAGCGCTGGAGGACATCGCGCTCGAAGGCGGCTTCATCGACGTCGATCACGAGGCTGGCAGGGGACACGGCACCGCCGCCGCCCTGCCGGGCGGACTCGGCACGCGCCTGCTCCGCCTTGGCCTTGGCCTCACCGGCCGCCTTCACCGCGGCGAGGTCGACGACGCCGCTCATGGACATGTTCCTAGGCTGCATGCGTACATCCTCCCCCTTCCGCGCGCGCATGTGAAAAGTGCAGCCAAAAGCCCGCCGCACTGGCAAGAATGTTCGGCACCGGGTCCCCACCCGGCGCCTGTGGTTGTCGCTGCGAGTGCCCGGCTTTCGCCCAGCTTTTCGCTACGAGTCGTAGCGTAACTGCATGAGCCCGCACGCGTGTGAGATTCCTCCGGTGAACTGGCTCACAGCGAATCGCCTACCGGCCGGTATGGTCGGCCGCATGTGCAGCCACACCCGCCCCAAATCCCTGCGTACGGGTCGTACGGGACGCCCTCGCAGCATCGAGGCCGACGCCGCGATCCTGGAGGCGACGCGCGCCGCGCTCGTGGAACTGGGCTGGTCGAAGCTGACGATGGGGGACGTGGCAACCCGCGCGGGGGTCGCCAAGACGACCCTCTACCGGCGCTGGGCGAACAAGAACGAGCTCGTCGTCGACGCTGTCGCCGTCCTCTTCGACGAGCTCGAACTCCCCGACCTCGGAAGCCTGATGGCCGATGTGGAAGGGGTCGTGCTGCAGTTCGCGGCGCTGCTCGCCCGGCCCGAGGCCAAGACGGCGCTGATGGCCGTGGTCGCGGAGTCGACGCGGGACGACGCGCTGCGCAGCCGTATCCGCTCGGCGATCGTGGACCGCCAGAAGCGGCTCGTACTGGAGGGCCGCGCCCGCGCGCAGGCCCGCGGCGAGCTTCCGTACGAGGAGGACGCGCAGGCGGCGGCGCGCAATGCGGATCTGATCTTCGACGTGATCGCGGGAGCCGTGGTGCACCGGGCGCTGGTCAGCGCGGAGCCGGTGGACCAGGAGTGGGCGCGCAGCTTTACGACGCTGCTGGTGTCGGGCCTTGCCTCACTGGAGAACTGACGCCTGAGGCGGGGCGCGCGGACCGGCCGCCGGCGGCGGGGCGGAACAGCGCCCCGCCGCCGGACAGTCCGTCAGAAGCCGGGCGGCTCGGTGTACGTGCCCCACTCGTCCCGGAGCGCATCGCAGATCTCGCCCAGCGTGGCCTCGGCCCGCACCGCCTCCAGCATCGGCTCGATCATGTTCGAGCCGTCCCGTGCCGCGGCCAGCATCGCGTCCAGCGAGGAGCGCACGCGTGCGTCGTCCCGCTTGTCCTTGCGCTCGCCGAGCGCCCTGACCTGCTCCCACTCCACCTCGTGGCTGACCCGCAGGATCTCCAGATCGCCGGTGACCGACCCGTGGTGGACATTGACGCCGACGACCCGCTTGTCGCCCTTCTCCACGGACTGCTGGTAGCGGAAGGCCGACTCGGCGATCTCGCCGGTGAACCAGCCGTCCTCGATACCGCGCAGAATGCCGGAGGTGATCGGGCCGATGGGGTGCTGACCGTCCGGGTGCGCCCGGCGGCCGCGCTCCTTGATCTGGTCGAAGATCTTCTCGGCGTCGGCCTCGATGCGGTCGGTGAGCTGCTCGACGTACCACGAACCGCCCAGCGGGTCGGCGACGTTGGCGACGCCGGTCTCCTCCATCAGCACCTGCTGGGTGCGCAGGGCGATCTCCGCGGCCTGCTCGCTGGGGAGGGCGAGGGTCTCGTCCAGGGCGTTGGTGTGCAGGGAGTTGGTGCCGCCGAGCACCGCGGAGAGCGCCTCCACCGCGGTGCGTACGACGTTGTTGTACGGCTGCTGCGCGGTGAGCGAGACGCCTGCGGTCTGGGTGTGGAAGCGCAGCCACTGCGCCTTGTCGGTCTGCGCGCCGTACACCTCCTTCATCCAGCGCGCCCAGATCCGGCGTGCCGCACGGAACTTGGCGATCTCCTCGAAGAAGTCGAGGTGCGCGTCGAAGAAGAAGGAGAGGCCGGGCGCGAAGGTGTCCACGTCCAGGCCGCGGCTCAGGCCCAGCTCGACATAGCCGAAGCCGTCAGCGAGCGTGTACGCGAGCTCCTGCGCGGCCGTCGCGCCCGCCTCGCGGATGTGGTAGCCGGAGACCGACAGCGGCTTGTACGCGGGGATGCCCTGCGCGCAGTGCTCCATCAGGTCGCCGATCAGACGCAGATGCGGCTCCGGCTGGAAGAGCCACTCCTTCTGCGCGATGTACTCCTTGAAGATGTCCGTCTGCAGCGTGCCGTTGAGCACGCCAGGGTCGATGCCCTGGCGCTCGGCGGCGACAAGATACATGCAGAAGACCGGCACGGCGGGCCCGCTGATCGTCATCGAGGTCGTGACATCGCCGAGCGGGATGTCCTTGAACAGGACCTCCATGTCCGCGGCGGAGTCGATGGCCACACCGCAGTGACCGACCTCGCCGAGGGAGCGCGGGTCGTCGGAGTCGCGGCCCATCAGGGTCGGCATGTCGAAGGCGACGCTCAGACCACCGCCACCGGCCGCGAGGATCATCTTGTACCGCTCGTTGGTCTGCTCGGCGTTGCCGAAGCCGGCGAACTGGCGGATGGTCCAGGTGCGGCCGCGGTAGCCGGTCGGGTGCAGGCCACGGGTGAAGGGGTACTCCCCCGGCCAGCCGATCCGCTCGAAGCCCTCGTAGGTGTCCCCGGGCCGGGGCCCGTAGACCGGCTCCACCGGGTCCCCGGAGAGCGTGGTGAAGTCCGCGTCCCGCTTGCGGGCCTTGTCGTAACGGGCCTGCCAGCGTCGGCGGCCTTCCTCGATGGCGTCTGCGTCCATACCTATGAATTTACTAGGACGCCCTAGTAAATGTCGATGGCTGACCGGCGCGAGCCTTGCGCGCGCCGGTTGGGGTTTACGCTTCCGCGGTGGCGGGGGCGCCCGTGACCAGCGGACGGACCTCGCGGGTGATCTTCGGCTCGACGAAGAAAGAGGCCACGGGAATGCAGCCCGCGGCGAGCACCCAGAGCAGCTTGCCGAGCGGCCACTTCGCCTTGGAGCCGAGATCGAAGGCGAAGATCACGTAGACGATGAACAGCACACCGTGGATCTGCGAGATCAACATGGTGTCGCCGGTCTCGAACCCGTACTTCAGGATGATCGCCGCAGTGAACACCAGCAGCCAGACGGCGGTGACGTACGCCATCACCCGGTAGCGGGACAGCACGCTTTGCTTCATGGATACGAGCGTAACCGGGCGCAAAGGGCGATCTTCGTGCGGGTCGTGTGGCCTGCCTCTCGCAGCTTCCCGCCTGCTCCCCGCCTGTTTCTCGCCTACTTCTCGTCGAAGTCGTTGGCGGAGATCCGCAGCGGGCGCAGGATCGCGAAGATCTCGGCGCACTCCTCGGCGTCGTACGCGCCGAGCCCGAACTCCATCTCCATGAGGTCGCGGGTGGCCGCCTCGACGACCTCGCGGCCCTTGTCGGTGATGGAGGCGAGGGTGCCGCGGCCGTCGTTGGGATTGGGCCGCTTGTCCACCAGGCCGGACCGCACCAGGCGGTCCACGGTGTTGGTCACCGAGGTGGGGTGGACCATCAGCCGCTCGCCGATCTTGGACATCGGCAGCTCACCGGCTCTGGAGAAGGTGAGCAGCACCAGTGCCTCGTAGCGCGCAAAGGTGAGTCCGTACGGCTTGACGACGGCGTCGACCTCGGCGAGCAGGATCTGCTGTGCGCGCATGATCGAGGTGATCGCGGCCATGGAGGGCACGGGGCCCCATCGCCGCTGCCAGAGCTCGTCGGCGCGGGCGATGGGATCGAAGGGGAGGCTGAGCGGCTTCGGCACGGCACCGACCCTACCCACTGGTCATATCGCGGTCAGCCCTGTCTCGCCCTTCGGTCTTTTTGGCCTCGGCGACCAGCAGCAGGCAGCCGAGTGCGCCGAGGCTTCCGGCGGCCGCGACGACCGTGCTCACGGGGAAGAACTCGGCCGCCAGCCCGGCCGGCGCCATGCCGACGCCCTGGATCGTCATGGCCGAGGGGGTTCAGGCGGTCAGATGCCGTTCCACGGTCTCGACCTTGGACGTGAGACCGTCGGTGACGCCCGGCCGGATGTCGGCCTTGAGGACGACGGAGACGCGCGGGGCACGGGCCTCGACCGCGGCGACGGCGCGTTTGACAACGTCCATCACCTCGTCCCAGTCACCCTCGACCGACGTGAACATCGCGTCCGTACGGTTGGGCAGACCGGACTCGCGGACGACGCGGACGGCGTCGGCGACATACTCGCCGACGTCCTCGCCGACGCCCAGCGGAGTGACGGAGAAGGCGACGATCATGCGTCGACCTTGCCTTCGCGGCGGGCGCGGGAGGCGATGACCTCGTCCTCGGCGGCGCGCCCGAGCCTGCGCTCGGCGACGAAGCCGCCGAAGGGGAGGACGGAGAGCACGAAGTAGAGGGCCGCGGTCTTCTTGTCCCACTTGGTGCGGTTCCAGGCGTCCAGCCAGAAGAGCACGTACAGGATGAAGAGCACGCCGTGGACCGCGCCCATGACCGGGACCGCGTTGAACTCCGTTGTGCGCTTGAGCACCGAGCAGACGAGCAGCAGGAGGAAGGAGACGGCCTCCGGCGCGGAGACCAGGCGGAGGCGGTGGAGGGACGAGGCGGTCTTGATGTCCACGGGGGCACCTTCGGTGGGGTGAGGCGGCAGTGATCTTGTGAACGCGCTCACAAGCGCCCGCCCATTGTGACAGCCGTCCGCGCCGAGCCGGGGCCCGGGGTGTCCCGGCGTAAACCACGGCATCGGGGACAAGTCGGGGTTCGTATCCTCCCGGGGGATCTGTTCGCGCAGCGCACCGACGGTTAACGTCACCCCGTGGCAACGTTCCGACTCCAAGGCAGCAAGGTGCTCGCCGTCGACATGACCGGCGACGCCGTCAAAGCGAAGAACGGATCGATGGTCGCCTACGACGGCCAGATGGCGTTCAAAAAGATGTCCGGCGGCGGTGAGGGCATCCGCGGGATGGTCACCCGCCGACTCACCGGCGAGCAGATGACCGTGATGGAGGTGAAGGGGCAGGGCACCTGCTACTTCGCCGACCGCGCGTCCGAGATCAACCTGGTGAATCTGCACGGGGACAAGCTCTACGTCGAGGCGAGCAATCTGCTCGCCACCGACGCCGGGCTGCGCACCGGGACGACTTTCACCGGACTGCGCGGCGGGGCGACGGGCAACGGCCTGTTCACCACGACCGTCGAGGGCACCGGCCAGGCGGCGATCATGTCGGACGGCCCGGCGGTGGTGCTGCGCGTCACGCCGCAGTACCCACTCTCCGTCGACCCCGGTGCGTACATCGCGCACCAGGGCAATCTGCGGCAGGACTTCCAGTCCGGGGTGACCTTCCGGACCTTCCTGGGCGAGGGCGGCGGCGAGGCCTTCCAGATACGTTTCGAGGGCGACGGCCTGGTGTACGTGCAGCCGAGCGAGCGGAACACCATCGGGGGCGATGTCTGATGCCGTTCCGTGAGATCAACTCGAAGATGGTCGAGGCGACGGTGGTCCCCGGCCAGAAGATGTTCAGCCAGCGCGGCGCGATGCTCGCGTACCGCGGCGATGTCAGCTTCACGCCGAACATCCAGGGCGGCCAGGGCGGCCTGATGTCGATGATCGGCCGGCGGGTGGCCAACGAGGCGACCCCGCTGATGACGGTCGAAGGAAACGGCACCGTGATGTTCGGCCACGGCGGGCACCACATCCAGGTCATCCAGCTCACCGGCGACACCCTGTTCGTCGAGGCGGACCGGCTGCTCGCCTTCGACGGGACACTCCAGCAGGGCACGATGTTCATGGGCTCGCAGGGCGGGGTCATGGGCATGGTGCGCGGCCAGGTGACCGGTCAGGGGCTCTTCACGACGACCCTCAAAGGGCATGGCGCGGTGGCGGTCATGGCGCACGGCGGGGTGATCGAGCTGCCGATCACGCCGGGTCGGGCGGTCCATGTGGACCCGCAGGCGTATGTCGCGCACCACGGCGACGTACGCAACAAGCTCTCCACGGCGCTGGGTTGGCGCGACATGGTGGGGCGCGGCTCCGGCGAGGCGTTCCAGCTGGAGCTGACCGGCAGCGGCGCGGTGTACGTACAGGCCTCGGAGGAGAAGCTGTGACCGGTCCTGTGGTCTTCGACCCCATGACGCTGCCGAGCGACGACAGCGTCAACGCGTACACCTTCTGCGTGGAGCTCAAGGGCAGTCAGTGGTTCCTGCAGAAGGGGAAGATGATCGCCTACTACGGGCGCATCGACTTCAACGGCATCGGCCACGGCCGGCTGGACCGGCTGCTGCGGACCTCCTTCCACTCGCCGCTGCACGCGAGCGACTGGGTGGTGGCGGAGGGCAGCGGCAAGATGCTGCTCGCCGACCGCGCCTTCGACGTCAACTCGTACGACCTGGACAACGGGAACCTGACGATCCGGTCCGGGAATCTGCTGGCGTACCAGCCGACGCTGGCGCTGAAGCAGTCGATCGTGCCGGGCTTTCTGACGCTGATCGGCACGGGGAAGTTCGTGGCCGCGTCCAATGGTCCGGTGGTCTTCATGGAGCCGCCGATCCGGGTGGATCCGCAGGCGCTGGTGGGGTGGGCGGACTGTCCGTCCCCCTGCCACCACTACGACCACGGCTATATGACGGGCGTGATGGGCGGTCTGCGGGCGATGACGGGGATCGGCGGGGCCTCGGGCGAGGAGCACCAGTTCGAGTTCGTGGGCGCGGGAACGGTGCTGCTGCAGTCGACGGAGGCGCTGATGGCCGAGACCGCGACCGGTGCGGTGCCCGCGCAGGCGGGGGTCCCCGGGGGCCACGCCGGAGCCGGAGTCCCAGGTCAACATGGGTCCACCCCTCGGCTTCCCGGTCAGCTGGGGGACCTCCAGCGTCGCTTCGGCCTGTGAGCGGTAGTCTGCGGAGTGTGACGTCGAACGTCTGCACCCTTCTGCGCGCGGCGACTCTTGCGCGCCGGGGGCCGGGCGTCACACTTCCCGACTTCGTCCGTCTTTCAACTTCTTAGGTAGAATCCATATATGGAGACCGAGACGGCCACCCGCTGGCTGACCGATGACGAGCAGTGCGCCTGGCGCACTCACCTGGACGTCAGCAGGCTGCTGATGCACCAGCTCGAGAAGGACCTCCAGCCGTTCGGCCTGACCAACAACGACTACGAGATCCTGGTCAACCTCTCGGAGTCGCCGGACCGGCGTATGCGGATGAGCGACCTGGCCGCGGCCACGCTGCAGTCCAAGAGCCGCCTCTCCCACCAGATCACCCGGATGGAGAACGCGGGTCTTGTCCGCAGGGAGAACTGCGAGTCGGACCGGCGCGGGCTGTACGCGGTCCTGACCGAGCAGGGCATGGAGACGATGCAGAAGGTCGCGCCGCATCATGTCGCGTCCGTACGCAAGCACTTCATCGACCTGCTGACGCCGGAGGCGCTGGCGGACCTGCGGGAGTCACTGTCACCGGTGGCGGACCACCTGCGGGGGCACCGGGGCAAGCCGTAGCCCGCCGGGCCGCACCGTGAGGGTGCGGCGCTACGCGCGTCGCACCGGTGCCGCCCCGGGCTTCCCGGACACCTCCGGGGGCCGGGGGCCGGCCGCCGGAGGAGACCCCCGCGTCAGGCCTCCGTCAGGCCTGCCACCAGCTCGTCCGCCGCCCGGTACGGGTCCAGCTCCCCCGCCACGATCCGCTCCGCCAGCGCGCCCAGCCGGCGGTCCCCGTGCAGGTCGCCGATCCGTTCCCGCAGGGCCGTCACCGCGATCGCCTCCACCTCGCCCGCCGCGCGGCGGGCGCGGCGGTCCGCCAGCACGCCGTGTTCCTCCATCCACGCGCGGTGCTTCTCGAGCGCCTCGACCACCTCGTCGATGCCCTCGCCCCGCGCCGCCACCGTCTTCACGATCGGCGGACGCCAGTCCCCGGGGCCACGAGCCTCGCCCAGGCCCAGCATGTGGTTCAGCTCGCGGGCCGTCGCATCCGCCCCGTCCCGGTCCGCCTTGTTCACGACGTACACATCGCCGATCTCGAGGATGCCCGCCTTCGCCGCCTGGATCCCGTCGCCCATCCCGGGGGCGAGGAGAACCACCGACGTATCGGCCTGGGAGGCGATCTCGACCTCCGACTGGCCGACGCCGACCGTCTCCACGAGGATCACGTCGCAGCCCGCCGCGTCCAGCACCCGGATCGCCTGCGGAGCCGCCCAGGCGAGACCGCCCAGATGCCCGCGGGTGGCCATCGAGCGGATGTAGACGCCCGGGTCGGACGCGTGATCCGACATCCGGACCCGGTCGCCGAGCAGCGCCCCGCCCGAGAAGGGCGAGGACGGGTCGACGGCCAGGACGCCGACCCGCTTACCCGCCTTGCGGTACGCGGACACCAGCGCCGACGTGGACGTGGACTTGCCGACGCCGGGCGAACCCGTCAGGCCCACCACGTACGCCCCGCCCGCCAGCGGAGCCAGCGCCGCCATCACCTCGCGCAGCTGCGGTGACGCCCCCTCGACGAGTGAGATCAGCCGGGCCACCGCACGCGGCCGGCCCTCTCTCGCCTGGGCAACCAGCTGGGGGACGTCCACCATGCGAGCGCTCCTTACTTGCCGTTGCCCGGGACGCGGACGATCAGGGCGTCGCCCTGGCCGCCGCCACCGCACAGCGCGGCCGCACCCACTCCGCCGCCCCGGCGCTTCAGCTCGAGCGCCAGGTGAAGGACCACCCGCGCGCCGGACATGCCGATGGGGTGGCCGAGTGCGATCGCGCCGCCGTTGACGTTCACCTTTTCCGGGGATACCCCCAGATCCTTCATTGACTGCACGGCAACCGCCGCGAAGGCCTCGTTGATCTCGATGAGGTCGAGGTCCTCGACGCCGATGCCCTCCTTGCCCAGCGCGTGCCGGATGGCGTTGGACGGCTGCGACTGGAGGGAGTTGTCGGGGCCGGCCACGTTCCCGTGGGCGCCGATCTCCGCGATCCACTCCAGGCCCAGCTCCTCGGCCTTGGCCTTGCTCATCACCACGACCGCCGCCGCACCGTCGGAGATCTGCGAGGACGTACCGGCGGTGATCGTGCCGTCCTTGGCGAACGCGGGGCGCAGCTTGCTCAGCGATTCCGCCGTGGTCTCGGCACGGATGCCCTCGTCCTTGGCGAAGACGACCGGCTCGCCCTTGCGCTGCGGGATCTCGACCGGCGTGATCTCCGCCTCGAAGATGCCGTTCTTCTGCGCGGCCGCGGCCCGCTGGTGGGAGCGCGCCGCGATCTCGTCCTGCGCGGCGCGCGCGATGCCGAGCCGGGTGTTGTGCTTCTCCGTCGACTCGCCCATGGCGACGCCCTCGAAGGAGTCGGTCAGACCGTCGTACGCCATGGCGTCGAGCATCTCGACGGCGCCGTACTTGAAGCCGTCGCGGGACTTCGGCAGCAGATGCGGCGCGTTGGTCATCGACTCCTGACCGCCGGCGACGACCACGTCGAACTCACCCGCGCGGATCAGCTGGTCGGCCAGCGCGATGGCGTCGAGCCCGGAGAGACAGACCTTGTTGACCGTGAGCGCGGGCACACTCATCGGGATGCCCGCCTTGACCGCGGCCTGGCGTGCCGGGATCTGCCCTGCCCCGGCCTGCAGCACCTGGCCCATGATCACGTACTGCACCTGATCGCCGCCGATGCCCGCCCGGTCCAGCGCGGCCTTGATGGCGAAGCCGCCAAGATCGGCGCCGGAGAAGGACTTGAGCGAGCCGAGCAGGCGTCCCATGGGCGTACGGGCGCCCGCGACGATCACTGAGGTGTTACCGGTCGTTCCTGACATGAGGCACGATCCCCTTCCAGCACGGAGCTGAGGAGTGAACGAGGGTTTACCTCAATGTACTGAGCGGTACGGTCCCAGGTCACCGGGCAGCCAGTGTGATCGCGCGCACGTTGCGTAACCACCGTCCGGGGCGCTGCACTGGGGGAATGCTGACGCGAATCGACCACATCGGGATCGCCTGTTTCGACCTCGACAAGACTGTTGAGTTCTACCGGGCCACATACGGCTTCGAGGTGTTCCACACCGAGGTCAACGAGGAGCAGGGCGTACGCGAAGCCATGCTCAAGATCAATGAGACGTCCGACGGCGGCGCCTCCTACCTCCAGCTCCTGGAACCCACCCGGGAGGACTCCGCGGTGGGAAAGTGGCTGGCCAAGAACGGTGAGGGCGTGCACCACATCGCCTTCGGCACCGCCGACGTGGACGGTGACGCACAGTCCATCCGCGAGAAGGGTGTGCGAGTCCTCTACGACCAGCCACGTATCGGCTCCATGGGCTCCCGTATCACTTTTCTCCACCCCAAGGACTGCCACGGCGTTCTCACCGAACTCGTCACCTCTGCAACGGACCACTGACCTCCGGATTCCCGGCCCGGTAGAGTGGGCGATTCCGGGCCGGGGCCGGGTCGGGGCCGCGACGCGTTCCCTCCGCTGATCTGTCACCATTCCCCGGGGGGCCGTTCGCCGGCGAACGGTGCTCGTCAGGAGTCAGTTGCGACCAGGGGACGGATGGGACCGCGCAGTGCGGGGCTACGAACGCCAGGAGAGCCACCGAGCTGACGACGACCACCTCTCGCGGTTCGAAGCCGAGATGGACCGGCTGAAGACCGAGCGGGAGAAGGCCGTCCAGCACGCCGAGGACCTCGGCTACCAGGTCGAGGTGTTGCGCGCCAAGCTCCATGAGGCGAGGCGCACTCTGGCCTCCCGTCCTGCCTACGACAGTGCCGACATCGGCTACCAGGCCGAGCAGCTGCTGCGTAACGCCCAGATCCAGGCCGACCAGCTGCGCTCCGACGCCGAGCGCGAACTGCGCGACGCCCGCGCCCAGACCCAGCGCATCCTCCAGGAGCACGCCGAGCACCAGGCCCGTCTCCAGGCCGAACTGCACTCCGAGGCGAACCAGCGCCGCCAGCGCCTCGACCAGGAGCTGGCCGAGCGCCGGCAGACCGTCGAGGCGCACGTCAACGAGAACGTCGCCTGGGCAGAGCAGCTGCGCGCCCGCACCGAGGCGCAGGCCCGCCGGCTCCTCGACGAGTCCCGCGCGGAGGCCGAGCAGTCGCTGGCCGCGGCCCGCGCCGAGGCCACCCGGGTCGCCGAGGAGGCACGTCAGCGGCTCGGCTCCGAGGCCGAGTCCGCCCGTGCCGAGGCCGAGGCGATCCTGCTGCGCGCCCGCAAGGACGCCGAACGGCTGCTGAACGCCGCCTCCAACCAGGCGCAGGAAGCCACCTCCCACGCCGAGCAGC
The DNA here is from genome assembly GCF_050936555.1 of Streptomyces sp. CA-135486. Classification (NCBI taxonomy): domain Bacteria; kingdom Bacillati; phylum Actinomycetota; class Actinomycetes; order Kitasatosporales; family Streptomycetaceae; genus Streptomyces; species Streptomyces sp. CA-135486. The sequence continues at coordinate 1,606,015 of NZ_JBNJMM010000002.1, read as the reverse complement.
TGCGCTCGTCCACCAGCGCCGAGTCCGACCAGGCCCGCCAGCAGGCCGCCGAACTGAGCCGCGCCGCCGAGCAGCGGATCCAGGAGGCGGAGGAGAAGCTGCGCGAGGCCCGCGCGGAGTCCGAGAAGCTGCTGACCGAGGCCAAGGAGTCGGCGGCCAAGCAGCTGACGTCCGCCGAGTCGGTCAACGAGCAGCGCACCCGTACCGCCAAGGCGGAGATCGCCCGGCTGGTCGGCGAGGCCACCAAGGAGTCCGAGGCGCTCAAGCGCGAGGCCGAGCAGGCACTCGCGGACGCCAAGGCCGAGGCCGAGAAGCTTCTGGCGGCCGCCTCCGAAAAGGCCCGTACGGTCGCGGCCGAGGATTCCGCGGCGCAGCTCGCCAAGGCCGCCCGTACCGCCGAGGACGTGCTGAACAAGGCCTCCGACGACGCCCGGGCCACCATCCGCTCGGCGAGCGAGGAGGCCGAGCGGATCCGCCGCGAGGCCGAGGCCGAGGCGGACCGGCTGCGCGGCGAGGCCGCCGAACAGGCCGATCAGCTCAAGGGCGCGGCCAAGGACGACACCAAGGAGTACCGCGCCAAGACCGTCGAGCTGCAGGAGGAGGCACGCCGGCTGCGCGGCGAGGCCGAGCAGCTGCGCGCCGAGGCCGTCGCCGAGGGCGAGCGGATCCGCGGCGAGGCGCGACGCGAGGCCGTTCAGCAGATCGAGGAGGCGGCGAGCACCGCCGAGGAGCTGCTGACCAAGGCACGGGCGGACGCCGACGAGCTGCGCGCCACCGCGAGCAGCGACAGCGAGCGGGTCCGTACGGAAGCGATCGAGCGCGCCACCACCCTGCGCAGGCAGGCAGAGGAGACCCTGGAGCGCACCCGCGGCGAGGCCGAGCGGCTGCGCACCGAGGCCGAGGAGCAGGCCGAGGGCGTACGGTCCGCGGCGGAGGCGACCGCTGCCGAACTGCGCGAGGAGGCCGAGCGGAGCATCGCCGCCCGCCAGGCCGAGGCCGCCGACGAGCTGACGCGGCTGCACACCGAGGCCGAGTCCCGGCTCGCCGCCGCCGAGCAGAACCTGGCCGACTCCCGGGGCGAGGCCGAGCGGCTTCGCCGCGAGGCGGCCGAGGAGACCGAGCGGCTGCGCACGGAGGCGGCCGAGCGGATCCGTACGCTCCAGGCGCAGGCCGAGCAGGAGGCCGAGCGACTGCGCACGGAGGCCGCGGCCGACGCGTCCAGTTCCAGGGCCGAGGCGGAGAACGTCGCGGTGCGGGTGCGCAGCGACGCCGCCAACGAGGCCGAGCGGCTCAAGACCGAGGCGCAGGAGAGCGCCGACCGGCTGCGCGCCGAGGCTGCGGCCGCCGCCGACCGGATCGGCGTCGAGGCCGCCGAGGCGCTGGCCGCCGCCCAGGAGGAGGCGAACCGCCGCCGCCGGGAGGCCGAGGAGATCCTCGACTCCGCGCGCACGGAAGCGAATCAGGAGCGCGATCTCGCCCGCGAGCAGAGCGAGGAGCTGCTCGCCTCCGCCCGCAAGCGGGTGGAGGAGGCCCAGGCCGAGGCGCAGCGCCTCGTCGAAGAGGCCGACCGCCGGGCCACCGAGATGATCGGCGCCGCCGAGCAGACCGCCCAGCAGGTACGGGACTCCGTCAACGGCCTCCACGAGCAGGCCGAGCAGGAGATCGCCGGACTGCGCTCCGCCGCCGAGCACGCGGCCGACCGCACCAGGACCGAGGCGCAGGAGGAGGCGGACCGGGTCCGCGCCGATGCGTACGCCGAGCGGGAGCGGGCCGCCGAGGACGCCAGCCGCCTGCGGGCAAGGGCCCAGGAGGAGACGGACGCGGCCAACGCGCTCGCCGAGCGGACCGTCGGCGAGGCCATCACCGAGTCGGACCGGCTGCGCGCCGACACCGCCGAGTACGTCCAGCGCATGCGTATGGAGGCGTCGGACGCCCTGGCATCGGCCGAGCAGGACGCCTCGCGCGCCCGCGCCGAGGCCCGCGAGGACGCCAACCGCATCCGCTCCGACGCCGCCGAACAGGCCGACCTGCTCATCGGCGAGGCGTCGAGCGAGAGCGAGCGGCTGCGCACCGAGGCGGCGGAGGCACTGTCCGGCGCCGAGGCGGCCGCTGCGCGGCTGCGCGCCGAGACCGAGCAGGTCAAGGCGGACGCCGAGGCCGAGGCCGAGCGGCTGCACGCCGGCATCCGGGCCGAGGGCGAGCAGATCCTCGACGAGGCCCGCCAGGCCGCCGACAAGCGCCGCGGCGACGCGGCCACCCAGGCCGACCAGCTGATCTCCGAGGCGTCCGGCGAGGCAGAGCGGCTGCGCGCCGAGGCCGCCGAGACGGTGGGCTCGGCCCAGCAGGCCGCCGAGCGCATCAAGTCCGAGGCGCAGAAGATCAAGGCGGACGCCGAGGCCGCGGCCGAGCGGATGCGCGCGGAGGCCCGGCAGGAGGCGGAGCGTACGGTCGACGAGGCGCGCGAGGCCGCGGCCAAGCGCCGCGCGGACGCCGCCGAACAGGCCGACCAGCTCGTCAACAAGGCCCAGGAGGAGGCGCTGCGCGCTGCCACCGAGGCCGAGCAGCAGGCCGACACGATGGTCGGCGCGGCCCGCACGGAGGCCGACCGGCTGGTCGGCGAGGCGACTGTCGAGGGCAACTCCCTGGTGGAGAAGGCCCGCACGGACGCGGACGAGCTGCTGGTCGGAGCGCGCCGGGACGCCACCGCCATCCGGGAGCGGGGCGAGGAGCTGCGTGCCCGCGTCGAGGCCGAGATCGAGGAACTGCACGAGCGGGCCCGCCGGGAGACCGCCGAACAGATGAAGTCGGCCGGCGAGCGCGTCGACCAGCTGGTGAAGGCAGCCACCGAACAGCAGGCCGAGGCCGAGGCGAAGGCCAAGGAGCTGGTCTCCGACGCGAATTCGGAGGCGAGCAAGGTCCGTATCGCCGCGGTCAAGAAGGCGGAGGGGCTGCTCAAGGAGGCCGGGCAGAAGAAGGCCGAGCTGATCCGCGAGGCGGAGCGGATCCGGGCGGACGCCCAGGCCGAGGCGGACCGCCTGGTCGGCGAGGGCAAGCGGGAGCTCGAGGTGCTGGTGCGCAGACGCGAGGACATTCAGGCGGAGATTTCCCGTGTCCAGGACGTTCTTGAAGCGTTGGAATCTTTCGAAGCGCCGTCGGGGGGTAGCAAGGAGGGCGGCGGTGTGAAAGCGGGTGTGACAGCCGGGGTTACACGTTCGAGTGGCAAGTCGTCCGACACCTAGCCACTCAAAAGGCTGGACATTCTCCAGATCAAACGGGCATCCGCTCGATGACACACCGCTTCGACCCCTAGGATTCCCCCTATCACCTCACCGGTCTCATTCGACAGGAACCCCATGAGCGACACTTCCTCCCCCTTCGGCTTCGAGCTCGTGCGGCGTGGTTACGACCGCGGTCAGGTGGACGACCGCATTACCAAGCTCGTCGCCGACCGTGACAGTGCTCTGGCCCGAATCACCTCTCTGGAAAAGCGCATCGAGGAGCTCCACCTCGAGACGCAGAACGCCCAGGCCCAGGTCAGCGACGCGGAGCCGTCGTACGCCGGTCTCGGTGCGCGTGTCGAGAAGATCCTCCGCCTCGCCGAGGAGGAGGCGAAGGACCTGCGCGAGGAGGCCCGTCGCGCGGCCGAGCAGCACCGTGACCTCGCCGAGTCCGCGGCCCAGCAGGTGCGCAACGACGCCGAGTCGTTCGCCGCCGAGCGCAAGGCCAAGGCCGAGGACGAGGGCGTCCGTATCGTCGAGAAGGCGAAGGGCGAGGCCTCTACGCTGCGTTCCGAGGCGCAGAAGGACGCGCAGTCCAAGCGCGAGGAGGCGGACGCGCTCTTCGAGGAGACCCGCGCCAAGGCCGCCCAGGCCGCCGCGGACTTCGAGACGAACCTCGCCAAGCGCCGCGAGCAGTCCGAGCGCGACCTGGCTTCGCGTCAGGCGAAGGCCGAGAAGCGCCTGGCCGAGATCGAGCACCGCGCCGAGCAGCTGCGCCTGGAGGCCGAGAAGCTGCGTACGGACGCGGAGCGCCGGGCCCGTCAGACGGTGGAGACCGCGCAGCGCCAGGCCGAGGACATCGTGGCCGACGCGAACGCCAAGGCCGACCGGATCCGCAGCGAATCGGAGCGCGAGCTGGCGGCGCTCACCAACCGCCGCGACTCGATCAACGCGCAGCTGACCAACGTCCGCGAGATGCTGGCCACGCTGACCGGTGCGGCCGTGGCCGCGGCGGGCACCCCCGCCGACGACGAGCCGATCTCCCGCGGCGTCCCGGCCCAGCAGTCCCGCTAGGGCCTGAGCGGTACGTCTGAGAATGCCCGGCGTCCTTGCGGCGCCGGGCATTCGTGCGTCCGCGCCCGGCGAAGCAGGTTCGCACCCGGTGGCGAAGGGCACGCGCCCGTCCGCGCCGCCGGGTGATACGGAGATCGATCCGGAGATCTTGATGTTCGACGAGCCGGTCAATGGCCTGGATCCGGAGGGAATTCACGGGATCCGCATTCCGGTGAAGACTTTGCGTCAGAAGGACGCACGATGTTCATCTTCTCGCACCTGATGTGCGAAATGACGCTCACCGCCGACCACTTGATCGTGATCGGACAGGGGCCGACTTCTGGCGGACAATGGCCGGGTGACTCCCTCCCACCGAGACCGTAGCGTTACGGCTTGGCCGGAACCGTCAAGGCCCGGATATCCTCCTAACTCTTACGGGGGCGTACGGCCGGATGGCGTGGGCCCCGACGACCCAACAGTCGATGGGGCTGGAGCATGATCGAGGCAGTCGGCCTGACTAAGCGCTATGGCGCGAAGACGGCCGTGTACAACCTTTCCTTCCAGGTGCGGCCCGGCGCCGTCACCGGCTTCCTCGGCCCCAACGGCGCCGGCAAGTCGACGACAATGCGCATGATCCTCGGGCTCGACCAGCCGACCGAGGGCCATGTCACGGTCGGCGGCCGCCCCTTCCGGCAGCTGCCGAACGCGCCCCGCCAGGTCGGCGCCCTCCTCGATGCCAAGGCCGTGCACGGCGGCCGCAGCGCCCGCAACCACCTGCTCTCGCTGGCGCAGCTCTCCGGCATCCCGGCCCGCCGGGTCGACGAGGTGCTGGGCGTCGTCGGGCTCCAGGAGGTCGCCAAGAAGCGTTCCAAGGGCTTCTCGCTCGGCATGGGCCAGCGCCTCGGCATCGCGGCCGCGCTGCTCGGCGACCCGCAGGTGCTGCTCTTCGACGAGCCGGTCAACGGCCTGGACCCGGAGGGCATCCTCTGGGTCCGCAATCTGATGAAGCGGCTGGCAGCCGAGGGCCGCACGGTCTTCGTCTCCTCGCACCTGATGAGCGAAATGGCCCTCACCGCCGACCACTTGATCGTGATCGGGCGCGGCCAGCTGCTCTCGGACATGAGCGTCAAGGACTTCATCTCGCACAACTCCGCGGACTTCGCCCGGGTGCGTACGCCGGGGACCGAGCCGCAACAGCGCGAGAAGCTGTCCGCCGCGCTCACGGAGGCCGGCGGGCAGGTCATGCCGGAGCCGGACGGGGCGCTGCGCGTGACCGGGCTGCCGCTGCCGCAGATCAGCGATCTCGCGCATGCCGCGGACGTCCGGCTGTGGGAGCTCTCGCCGCACCAGGCCTCACTGGAGGAGGCGTACATGCGGATGACGCAGGGCGCCGTGGACTACCGCTCGACGGCCGACCAGAAGTCGGGTCTGATGCAGCAGCCGCCGATGGGTTACGTCCCACCGCAGCAGCAGATCCCCGAGGTGCCGCAGCAGGGCTGGTACGCCCCGCCGCCGCCCCAGCCCGGCCAGGGCCCGAACCCGTACGCGGGCGCTCCGGGAGCTCCCGCCGGCCCGTACGGGGGCGCTCCGGCGGCTCCGGCCGGTCCGTACGGCGCTCCCGCCGCCCCGCCCGCCATGCCCCCGGCCGCCGCACCCGCCGACCTGACCAAGCCCGAGGACGCCCGATGACCACCCCCTACCAGCAGCAGAGCGCGCCCGCCGGCGCGTACTCGTCGCCGATCCCGGTGCGCAGCGCGCACCTCGGCGACGCCCTCGCCTCCGAGTGGACCAAGATCCGTTCCGTACGCTCCACGATGTGGACGCTCGGAGTGATGATCGTGCTGATGGTCGGCATCGGCATCCTCTCCGCGGTGGCCGTCGCCTCGTCGGGCACCGAACTGGAGGGTCAGCCGATCCTCTCCCTCGGCTTCTTCGGCGTACTGCTCGGCATCATCTGCGTGATCACGCTGGGCGTGCTGACCATCGCGTCCGAGTACGGCACGGGGATGATCAGGACGACACTGACCGCCTGCCCGAGCCGGACCCGGGTGCTCATCGCCAAGTCGATCGTCTTCTTCCTGCTCGTCTTCACCATCACCACGGTGATCGCCGCGCTCGTGGGCGCGCTGCAGCTCTCGATCATCGACCAGGGCTCCGCCACCGGCGAGGAGTGGTTCCGCTCGACGGTCGGCGTCGGCCTCTACGTCGCATTCCTCGGTCTGTTCTCGCTCGCCGTCGGCACGCTGATCCGCCACTCGGCAGGCGCCATCACCGTCATGATCGGCGTGGTGCTGCTGCCGCTCGTGCTGGCCATGTTCATGTTCTCGGAGTCGCTGGCGGATCTGCGCCAGGCCCTCTTCGAGTACTCGATCCCCAACCAGCTCGGCGTCTTCTACGACACCTCCGTCGCCGACTCCGGACCGGCCGGCTGGGACCCGCTGTGGATCGTCATGGGCGTGACGGCGGCCGCGATGGCCGGCGCCTTCGCCGCACTCAACGCGCGCGACGTGTGAGCACGCGGGCATTCGTCCGGACGGCATGAGCACAGACGCATGAGCACGGAACGCATGAGCACAGACGCGCAAGAACCGTAAGGGCTTCAGTACTTCGGCGCGTTACGGGACCGCTGCACCCGAGTGGTGCGGCGGTCCTTCGCGTTCCAGCACGCCTTGTGCCAGTGCCGCCGTTCCTCGACCCCGCCGCCGTGCTCAGGCCAGGCGACCACATGCGGCACCCCGGACGGGATCTCCTGGTCGCATCCGGGGCACCGGTACCGCTTGCCCGCCGCACTTGCCCCTGCGACATGGCGGACCGACCACTCCTCCCCCTGCCAGGACTCGGTCCGGCCGAAGCCGCCATACCTGTCGCCCGGCTCGGCGGCTTGCTCGGTCGGCTTCTCGCCGCCTCGGGGGCGGTTGCGGCGCGGGGACACGTGACACCTCACGGGGCAAGTCAGAACAGTTCCCGTCCAGCCTACGGGCCGCAGTCAGGGGTACACGTACAGCACGGCGTGAGACCGCGGCACACACAAGGGGCGGTTACCGGAAAATCGCAACAACTTCACGAATGGCCGTGCCTTTGGCACGTGTCAGACGTTGTTGCCAGTAGGGGAGTGACGCGTCGGCCGCAAGGAGGCAGAAGGCGATGCGCGTGGGAACTTTTGTGCTGGCGGCCCAATTCCCGGGCCAGGGGCAGGGGGAGGCGCTGCACCGGGCGGTGCGGTCCGCCGAGGTCGCGGAGGAATCCGGGCTCGATTCGGTCTGGCTCGCCGAGCACCACTTCGTGCCGTACGGCGTGTGCCCGTCGGCCGTGACACTCGCCGCCCTGCTGCTCGGCCGCACCCGGCGGATCCGGGTCGGCACCGCAGTGAGCGTCCTGCCGAACGCCCATCCTGTGGCGCTCGGCGAGCAGGCGGCCCTGCTGCATCTCACAAGCGGAGGAAGGTTCTCCGTCGGGGTGGGGCGGGGCGGGCCCTGGGTCGACCTCGAGGTCTTCGGCACCGGTCTGGCCGCGTACGAAAAGGACTTTCCGGAGTCCCTGGACCTGCTGCTGCGCTGGCTGCGCGAACCCCGCGTCGCAGCCCGGGGGGAACGATTCACTTTCCGTGAAGTCCCGGTCGTACCAAGGCCGGACGAGCTGATCGGCGGCCCCGAGCCGGGTCCCGAGCCGATCGGCCGCCCCGACCAGGGTCCCGAGGTGATCGTCGCCTGCACGTCCAAGGAGAGCGCGCGGCTCGCCGCCGCACGCGGGCTGCCGATGCTGCTCGGGATGCACTGCGGCGACGAGGAAAAGGCGGAGATGGTCGCCCTGTGGCGGACGTATGCGCGAGCCGCGGGGCGTACGCACGACGAGATCGAGCACGCCGGGCATGTGTCGGCCGGCGTGGTCCAGATCGCGGACCGCAGGGTCGATGCCACGGAGACTCTCCTGAAAGCGATGCCGGGCTGGCTCAAGCAGGGACTGGAAGCGCATGTCACGGTCGACGGCCGGCATCGCCCGATGCGGGACCCCGTGGCGTACACCGAACTGCTCTGCGGGGTGCATCCGGTGGGCCCGCCCCGGCTCGCCGCCGACCGGATCGCGGCCACCGCGGAACGAACCGGCATCACACGCTTCGCCCTGCTCGCCGAGGGCTCGGGCGACCTCGCCGCCACCGAGGAGAACGTACGGCGTCTTGGCGCAGAGGTGCTGCCGCTGCTGAGCTGAGTCCGGGTTTTCGCAGCCGTACGGGAGGTGCTGCCGCTCCGACATCAGTAGCACCTCCCGCGATGCGGAGCGACAGCGAAAGACGTCAGCAGTCGCGCAGTTCGGGCGACTGATTGAGCAACTGGGCCCGCACGGAAGTGAAGCGGGCGAGCCGCTTGTCGACCGAGGAGTCCAGCGGGAACACCGCGACGCGGTGGCAGTTCTGGAATGCCAGACGCACCCCGAAGTGCCGCTGGAGCGCCCCGCGTATCGCGTCACTTGCGAGCGCGCGCAGCAGCTGACCACGTGCCTGCTCGTCCGGCGGGGGCGTCTGGTTGTCGGCAAAGTCGCCGCCGTCCACCTTCAGCTGAGCCACCAGAGAACTGATCATCTCCCATGCGAAGGGCAGGGAGGTCCGGACGCAGTCGACGAAGGCAGCTTCGTCGACCTCGCCTCGCTCGGCCTGTTCTAACAGCGCCGGTGAGACGTCGAGCGACATGGGTTCTCCTCTCGCGGCCCCGGATTGCGGGGCCTTACGGGCAGGGAAGGAGGATGAGGGACAACGGCGACATACAAAACACGTACGACGACGCAGAGTGCACGACCGACAACCTCTCGCTTCCACGGTAAGTGCGCTGTCCGGAGCGCACCAGGAGATTGGGAGCACAACCGGCCAATAATGAACAGGGCTTCCGGGGCGAATCGCGCGCGGCGGCGTGCGTCGAGTAGCGTTGCGGACCATGCGCCTTGTCATCGCCCGCTGCTCCGTCGACTACGCGGGCCGGCTCACCGCCCATCTGCCCTCCGCTCCCCGTCTGATCCTGGTCAAGGCAGACGGCAGCGTCTCCATCCACGCGGACGACAGGGCGTACAAACCACTGAACTGGATGTCCCCGCCCTGCACCCTCAAAGAGGGTGGCGACAGCGTCTGGACGGTCATCAACAAAGCGGGCGAGAAACTGATCATCACGATGGAGGAAATCCTCCATGACTCCTCGCACGAACTCGGTGTGGACCCCGGTCTGATCAAGGACGGTGTGGAAGCGCACCTGCAGGAGCTGCTCGCCGACCGGATCGAGACACTGGGCGAGGGCTACAGCCTCATCCGCCGCGAATACCCCACGGCCATCGGCCCGGTGGACATTCTGTGCCGGGACTCGGACGGCGCGACGGTGGCCGTGGAGATCAAGCGGCGCGGCGAGATCGACGGCGTCGAGCAGCTCACACGCTATCTGGAACTGCTGAACCGCGACCCGCATCTGGCCCCGGTGAAGGGCCTGTTCGCGGCGCAGGAGATCAAGCCGCAGGCGCGGGTGCTCGCGACGGACCGCGGGATCGGGTGCGTGGTGCTGGACTACGACGCTCTGCGGGGCATCGAGGACGACAAGCTGCGGCTCTTCTGAGCGCTGTTACGACATGAGTACGGCCCCGGGCGGGATGCTGCCCGGGGCCGTACTGCGTGCTGGGCGCCGTCAGATGACGGGTGAGCCGCCTGTGGAGGGGTCGTTGGACGCGGGGGCGCTGCTGGTCATGGGAGCGCTGGCCGAGGTCGACCCGCCGGGCTGGCTCGGCGACGTCGACGTCGTCGGCGAAGGGGAGGACGGCGTCGTAGGCGGAGTGCTCGGAGGCGTGCTGGGCGGAGTCGGCTTGCTGCTCGACGCCGAAGGAGTCGGCTTCGGCTTCGTCGTGGGCCTGCCCGACGTCGTCGGCATTCCCTCCGGCGTCTCACTCGGCGCCGGCTTCCCGCTCGGCGTCGACGCGTTGCCCGTGGACGAGCTCGCCCCCGGCGTCACCGCAGCCGGGTTCTTCGGTTCGTCGCCGGGGCTGCGGGTCGAACCGTCGGCCGGCACATCCGCGTCCAGGCCGTTCTCGGCGTCGTCCTCGTTCGCGGACTGACCGTTCCTGACCTTGTTGCCCGGCGGGTCCTGGTGTTCCGAGGTCGCCCCGAGCGTGACCACCGTGCCGAGCACCGCGGCGAGCAGCGCACCGGCGCCCGCGGCGACCAGGTTGCGGCGGGCTCCGCCGAGGACGGAGAAGCGGCGGCCGGACTTCGCACCGCCCGCCGACGACCGCGACACCAGCGTCGCGGGTTCCTCCGTGGACTTCGGCTGTCCCGCGGCCCCCGTGCCCATTCCCCTACGCAGGCCCAGCGGCAGCACGGCCGCCGGTACACCGCCGGGCGGCGACGCCGACTCGTCGTGGCGCGCGGCCGGCACCTCCTCGCCCGCGGGGGTGCGGCCGGCGGGGACGAGGCCGCCCTCGCGGTCCGTGACAAGCGCCAGTGCCCGGCGGCTCGCGACGGTGCCGCGCTTGTCGGCGAGCGCGCCGCGCATGCCGATCGAGGTCTCCAGCTCGGCACGGGCCCGGTCCAGGTTGCCGGTGCAGAGCGCGAAGACGCCCAGCTCATGGTGGAAGTATGCCTCTTCGGCGACCTCGCCGGCGAGCCGGGCCGCTTCGGAGCCGACCCGCAGGGCCCGCTCCCAGGCGCCCCAGTGCAGTCCGGCAGCGAAGACGGGCGTGGCGCTGCGGGCCAGTAGTACGGCCGCGTTGGGGTGTCCCGCCTCCTGCCCCGGCACCATCGCGGCCAGCGTGGCAAGTACGGCGTCCGCCTCGGCGACCGCACGCTCGGGGGTGACGGAGGGGTGCCCGGACCACCAGGCGTAGTGCTGGGCGGCGGTGTGGGCGTGGTCGGCGGCGTCCTCGGCGTAACCCTTCTCGGTCAGCTGGGCGATCACACCGGCCGCGAGCCGGTAGCGGCTGCCGACCGGGGAGAGCAGCCCGCACGCCATCAGCTCGCCGAGCGCGGCGTCCGCGTGCGTGTCTCCGACGAGCGCCGGCAGATGCGCCTGGTGCGGGACCTCGCCGCCGAGCGCGACGGCGAAGCGCAGGGTGTCGCGGGCGGCCTCGCTCAGCCGGGAGGCGAGCAGTGACGCCGGTGCGGCGCCCTCCCCCAGCGTCGGCAGCGGTACTTCGACCTCCGCGATCCCGTCGAAGGGTGTGTACTCGTCGAGCTCGTCCGGGTCGGAGCGCAGGCTGTCGGCCTGCCGCAGCAGTGCGCCCGCCTGGATGAAGCGCAGGGGCAGTCCCTCGGACTCGAACCAGAGGTCGCCCGCCCAGTTCGCCTCGTCCTCGGTGAGCGGCCGTTCCACGGCACGCTGCAGCAGGTCCAGCGAGGCACTGCGGCCCAGTCCGGCGAGGAAGACCTCTTCGAGGTGCGAGTCGGCGGCGGGTGCGGGCACATCGGGGGTGGCGGCGACCAGGAAGGCGCACTCGGGCGCGGCGTCCAGCAGCTCGCCGAGGGCGGCGCCGCCGAACTCCAGGTCGTCGAGGACGACGATCGCGCCGATCTCCCGGACGTACTGGAACAGCGTGGCGCGGTCGGGCCGGTGCTTGGGAGCGCTGTGGACGACGGCGAAGAGCTCGTACAGCAGCTCGGTGGGGGTGCGGTGATGGCCGCTGAGGCGTACGACTCCGTCGGGCGCGAGATCCGCGCAGTCCTCGGCGACGGTGTCGAGCAGGGCGCTGCGCCCGGAGCCCGCGGGTCCGGTGAGCCGTACGGAACGCCCGCGGCCCAGCAGTCGCACCAGCCGCTCACGCTCCTCGTCGCGCTCGAGCAGTGGCAGCGGCGGCGCGGGCGGACCCGGCGGCACGGGCGGCCGCGCGGCGCGCTGCAGCTCAGCACGCTCGGCGGCGCTGCGCCGGGCCGGCCGCGGGGGCTGCTCTCCCGGCGGGCAGGGCTCTATCTCGCTGCCGTCCACGGGATTGACCGTGAGCAGGAAGTCTCCCGTGACGAGCTGGACGGTACGGGCCAGCGCCGGTGTGGGCTGCCCGAAGTCCGCATTGCCGGTGTCGCGCTGGGGGCGGGCCTGTCCCGCGCCCTCGCCGAAAGTGTCGTTGTCCATGGTCAAGCCCCCCAGATGCGATTGGCTCAGCTTCGTCCCCGCCGAGGTGTGTGATTCCTGGTGGCGGAGCCGCGTGCGTATGTCCCTCCCGGCTTTCTGCACGCCCCGCTGTAGCTTCGGTCCGGTGCCCACCGCATGGGTTCGTCGGATTCGGCAGGCGTCCGAACCCTAGACCTTCGCTCAGTATCTCGTCACGTGTGGGGTGCCACCCCGCCCGTGCCGTGACGTTCTCGTGAGGATTGCGAGCGTCGTACGGTTCACACCCGAGGGAGCGATTCGGCCGCGATGCCGCCTTCGATGGCAAGGATGCGGTGCAGCCGGGTCGCCACGAGGAGTCTCTGCATCTGTGGCGGCACGCCGCGCAGCACCAGCCGGCGACCGCACCGGCCGGCCCGCCGGTGTGCGCCCATGATGACCCCGAGCCCGGTGGCGTCCCAGGAGTCGAGGTCGGTCAGGTCGAGCACCAGGTCGCCGACTCCGTCGTCGACGGCCGAGTGCAGAACCGTACGGGCGTCCGCCGCGCTGCGGACGTCGAGGCGGCCCCCGACGACCAGCTCGGCGTGGTCGCCCCTGATGTGCATATGCGCTCCCCGTGAGTGCGTCAGTGCCCTGTGTCTGTCTCTTCTGACTCTTCTTGTTGCTTCTTGCTGCTCTGGTTTGCTCTCGATGCGTTGCAACATCTCAATGCCTTGCAACAACTGACTGCCACATGGGCAGGGCGGTTGCTGCTTGTAAGCGAACCGATACTGAATTCACCCTGCCGGGTGACACCAAATCGGTCGATGAAGGTCAGTACGCGTAGAAGCCCTGCCCGCTCTTGCGGCCGATGTCACCGGCATCCACCATCCGGCGCATCAGCTCCGGCGGGGCGAACTTCTCGTCCTGGGACTCGGTGTAGATGTTGCTGGTGGCGTGCAGCAGGATGTCCACGCCGGTCAGGTCGGCGGTGGCGAGCGGCCCCATGGCGTGGCCGAAGCCCAGCTTGCAGGCGATGTCGATGTCCTCGGCGGACGCGACACCCGATTCGTACAGCTTTGCCGCCTCGACGACCAGGGCCGAGATGAGGCGGGTGGTGACAAAACCGGCGACATCGCGGTTGACGACGATGCAGGTCTTGCCCACGGACTCGGCGAACTCCCGCGTGGTGGCCAGGGTTTCGTCGCTGGTCTTGTAGCCGCGCACCAGCTCGCACAGCTGCATCATCGGCACGGGCGAGAAGAAGTGCGCGCCGACGACGCGCTCCGGACGCTCCGTCACCGCCGCGATCTTGGTGATCGGGATGGCGGAGGTGTTGGAGGCGAGGACCGTGTCGTCCCGTACGAGCTTGTCGAGGGTCCCGAAGATCTCGTGCTTGACCTCGAGCTTTTCGAACACCGCCTCGACGACGATGTCCGCGTCCGCGACGGCGTCCAGGTCGGTCGTGGTGGTGATGCGCGCCAACGCCGCCTCGGCGTCGGCCGCTTCGAGCCTGCCCTTGGAGACGAACTTGTCGTACGAGGTCTTGATGCCGTCCTTGCCACGGGCCAGGGCCGCGTCGGTGACATCGCGCAGCACCACGTCCCAGCCCGCCTGGGCCGAGACCTGCGCGATACCGGACCCCATGAGTCCGGCCCCGATGACAGCGAGCTTCCTGGCCACTGCGGCACCCCTTAACACCTGTTTACATTTCTGCTCTCCGGCGGAGGTTAGCGCCCGTGAGGGGCCGTGTGTGCGCGAAGAGATGCGAGTCACGTCTCATCCCGAGGACATCACACCGACCCGGTTCATCACGCATCACGGACCGCGAACTTGAGCACCTTCTCCCCCAGCACTTCCTCCATGTCGTCGAGGAGCACGAGAGCCTCGCGGGAAACCTCGTTGGGCGGGCGGCCCTTGACCATCTCGCGGCCGATGGAACCCATGAGGGTGGCCTGTACCCAGGCGAGCTGGCCGGCGACAAGGGTGGGGAGCGTGTCGTCGGGCGCCGCGCCGGTCTCCTGTCTGAGCGTGTCTTCGAGGTGCTCCAAAGCCTCCTGCTGGATGCGCCACAGACGGGAGCGGAGGGTGTGCGCACCATGGATGACCCGCAGGAAACGGTCATATCCCTCCATCAACCCGACGGCGGGTGAGACGGTTTCGACCTGCTCGCGCAGTTCACGCAGTACGGCCTCGGCGGCCGACTCCCCGATGTCGCGGCCGCGTACGTAGCGGGAGAGCCGCTCGACGATGCCCCTGCTGCGGTCGAGGAAGAGGTCCTCCTTGGCCGGGAAGTAGTTGTACACGGTGTTGACCGAGACATCGGCCGCGGCCGCGATCTCGGCGATGGTCACCGCATCGAAGCCGCGTTCCAGGAACAGGCCGGTGGCCATGTCCGAGATGTGCTGTCTGGTCTGCCGCTTCTTCCGCTCTCTGAGTCCCTCAGCCATGACCTCATCGTAACTTCGTTGGGCTCATTGAAAACTTGGGGTCATTGCAAAATTTAAGCGACTCTGTTTTTCTGAGGCATGGCAATCATCAGTACGGCCGGACTCGCCCGGACCTTCCACACCAAGAACGGGCCTGTCGAGGCCGTTCGCTCCATCGACCTGACCGTCCAGCCGGGCGAGATCCTCGGCTTCCTCGGCCCGAACGGAGCCGGCAAGACCACCACCCTGAGGATGCTCACCACCCTGCTGCCGCCCACCGGCGGCGCGGCCACCGTCGCGGGCTTCGACCTGGCCCGCGATCCAGGCGGCGTACGGCGCAGGACCGGCTATGTCGCCCAGTCCGGGGGCGTCGACCCGCAGGTGACCGTGCGGGAGGAACTCGTCACCCAGGGACGGCTGTACCGGCTGCCGAAGTCCGAAGCCGACGCCCGCGCACAGGAGTTGGCCAGGGACCTGGGCCTGGCCGACCTCCTCGAGCGCAGGACCGGGGCGCTGTCCGGCGGGCAGCGGCGGCGGCTCGACATCGCGCTGGGCCTGACCCACCGGCCGGCAATCCTCTTCCTCGACGAGCCGACCACCGGACTCGACCCGGCCAGCCGGGCCGATCTGTGGGAGCTCGTACGCCGTATCCGCCAGGAGCACGGCACGACCGTCTTCCTCACCACGCACTACCTCGACGAGGCCGACGCGCTGGCCGACCGGCTGGTGATCGTCGACAAGGGCGTGGTCGTCGCGGAAGGAACCCCGCACGCGCTCAAGGCGCGGCACGCCGGGTCTTCCGGGGCCACGCTGCAGGACGCCTTCCTCGCCATCACCGGACGCGGGCCCGCGCCGGTGGCCACAGCCCCCGTAGCCGTCTAGGAGTCCTGATGCGTGAATTTCTCTCCGACACCGGTCTGATCTTCGAGCGGTACGCCCGCCAGACCCTGCGGTCCAGGTTCCAGATCCTCTTCGGCGTGCTGATGCCGCTGCTCTATCTGCTCTTCTTCGGACCGCTGCTCACCGATCTGCCGCTCTCCGCGCAGGCCGACTCCTGGCAGGTTCTCGTCCCCGGGCTGCTGCTCCAACTCGGCCTGTTCGGCGCCGCGTTCGCGGGTTTCTCGATCATCATCGAGAAGAACCACGGGGTGGTCGAGCGCATGCGCGTGACCCCGGTCAGCCGGCTCGCGCTGCTGCTCGGACGGGTGCTGCGCGATGCCGCGCTCTTCGTCTTCCAGGCGGTGCTGCTGGTACTGGCCGCGCTGGCCCTGGGTCTGCGCGCGCCCCTGGCCGGGGTCCTGATCGGCTTCGCGTTCGTCGCCCTGCTGACTCTCTCGCTCGCCTCACTGTCGTACGCGCTGGCGATGAAGGTCCGTACGCCGCAGGAGTTCGGCCCGGCCATCAACGCCCTCGCCATGCCCTCGATGCTGCTGTCCGGGCTGATGCTGCCGATGACCCTGGCGCCGGGCTGGCTGAACGTGCTCTCGCACCTCATGCCGTTCCGCTATCTGGTGGACGCGGTGCGGGACGCGTACATCGGCGAGTACGCCACGGCCGCCATGCTGTACGGCGTGCTTGTCGCCCTGGGATTCGCGGGCTCGCCGTGACGGTCGGCACACGTGTCTTCCGCCGGGCTGGAGCGTAACTACGCTGGTCACATGGTCAATCTGACGCGCATCTACACCCGTACCGGCGACCAGGGCACGACGGCGCTCGGCGATATGAGCAGGACGGTCAAGACCGATCTGCGGATCGCGGCGTACGCCGACGCCAATGAGGCCAATGCCGCCCTGGGCACGGCCATCGCACTGGGACAGCTCCCCGAGGAGGTCGTCAAGGTCCTCGTCCGCGTCCAGAACGACCTGTTCGACGTGGGCGCGGATCTGTCGACGCCGGTGGTGGAGGACCCGAAGTATCCGCCGCTGCGGGTCGAGCAGTTCTACATCGACAAGCTGGAGGCGGACTGCGACCGCTTCAACGAGCAGCTGGAGAAGCTGCGCAGCTTCATCCTGCCCGGGGGTACGCCGGGGGCGGCGCTGCTGCACCAGGCGTGCACGGTCGTACGGCGCGCGGAGCGCTCGACCTGGGCGGCGCTCGAGGTGCACGGCGACATCATGAACGCCCTCACGGCGACGTATCTGAACCGCCTCTCCGACCTCCTGTTCATTCTGGCGAGGACGGCGAACAAAGAGGTCGGGGACGTGCTCTGGGTCCCGGGCGGGGAGCGGTAGCCGGTGGGGCTCGATGTGTGCGGCTGGGCCGCACACATCAAGCCCGTCTGGGGTCCCCCCGGACGACGTTTGAGGGGGAGCGCTCGAAGCGCGTGCGGCCCGCCGCAGGCCCCTAGCGCTCGACCCGGACCGGCTCGCGCTCCGTCTCCTTCGCCGCCTTGGGCCCCTTCTTCGGCCAGATCGTGTACGTGAGCGCGATCACGCCGTGGATCCCCGCCGTCCTGAGCGCCGTGAACTGCCAGGAGCTGAGCGAACCGGTCCGGCTCGCGTCGCCGACGTACCAGATCGCGAGCTGCAGCAGACCGATCGCGATCCCCGCGCCGAGGACCGTGCGCAGCCACAGCTTGCCCTCGTGCTTGGCGCGGGCCGTTCCGTACCGCGGCGGCTTCAGCGGCGGCGGGCCGTCCGCGAAGCGGTGCGCCACGTGCCCGTCGATCCACTTGATCGTGTAGTGGCCGAAGGCGATGGTGTAGCCGATGTAGAGCGCCGCCAGCCCGTGCTTCCAGTCCGGCTCCGCGCCGTTCTTGAGGTCGATCGCCGTCACCACCAGCAGCACGACCTCCAGCAGCGGTTCCACCAGCAGCACGCCCGCCCCGAGCCGCGGCAGCCGCGCCGCATAGCGCAGCGCCAGTCCGCCGGCCAGCAGCACCCAGAAGCCGACCTCGCAGATCACGATCAGCGTGACGATCACGGCCCTCCCCTTTCGTTCCCCGCAAGCCTCCCGTCCGTATCGCCGCAGGTCGTCGTCGCCAGTGACGAAGTGGCACTGCATCCTTCGATGTAGCCGGCCTTCACTCCGGACGTGGAGGCCCGCGCGCCGCCCGCCGTGTTTGATGGGTGCGTGACCGCTCCCGCCCGCTGGCACCGCGACGATGTGCTCATCTCCGTGGCCGGATTCCTCGGCGGCCTGGTGCTGTGGGCGCTGGGGCTGGACACCCGCGGCGGCCACGGCGTCGACCCGCATGCCCTCCTGCTGCTGCCGCTGGCCGCGATGAGCGGCGCCGAGCTGCTGCGCCGGACGATGCCGAACACCGCGCTGGCCATCGGCTGCACCGCGATGCTCGCCGACCAGTTCACCGACGGGAACGTCGCCACCATCGCGATGTTCACGGATCTGGTCTACGCGGCCGTGCTGTACGGAACCCCCGCCGCCGCCCGCCGTATCCCCGCCGTGTCCATGGTGGCCACGGCCGCCGTGACGGTCACCGCGCTCGTCGTCTTCCAGGACGCGCAGGCCGTGCTGCTCGGCCTGGTCTTCGCGTTGGTCAGCGTGGCCCCGGCCTGGACCGGCGTGAGCGTACGCACCCACCGCGATGCCGCCGAGGCGGCGCAGCTGCGCGCCGAGCAGACGGCCCTGCTCGCCGAGGTGGACCGCACCCAGGCGGTGACCGCAGAGCGCGCCCGGATGGCCCGCGAGCTGCACGACATGGTCGCCAACCATCTCTCGGCGATCGCGATCCACTCCACGGCCGCGCTCTCCATCGACAACCCGGGAACGAGCCGCGACGCGCTGGCCGTCATCCGCGAGAACAGCGTCGAGGGCCTGGCCGAGATGCGCCGGTTGATCGGCCTGTTGCGGGACCGGGGCGCCGACGCGGAGCCCGCGGCCGTGCCCAGGCTGACCGGCGTCGATGCGCTGCTCGACCAGGCGCGGACGAACGGCGGGTCCAGTGGCCTCGAGTTCACGCTCGCCGACACCCGCAAGGACGGCCCCCCGCTGCCCGCTCCGGTCGAGCTGGCCGCGTACCGCATCATCCAGGAGTCGCTGACCAATGCCCTCAAGCACGCTTCGCCCGGGCAGATCATGGTCAGCCTGGGCCAGGACGAGGAGACGCTGACGGTGCAAGTCACCAGCCCCTACGGCGAGCGGCCCGGGCCGAGGGCGCCCGGCTCGGGGGCCGGTCTGGTCGGCATGCGCGAGCGGGTGGCGCTGCTGGACGGGCAGTTCGAGTCGGGCCCTGTGACCAACGGGGACGGGGCCACGATCTGGCGGGTACGGGCTCGGCTGCCCGTCGACGAAGGGAGTGCGAAGGCATGACGATCCGGGTACTGGTCGCGGAGGACCAGCGCGCCGTACGCGCCGGTCTGGTCCTCATCCTGGGCAGCGCTCCGGACATCGAGGTCGTCGGCGAGGCGGCGGACGGTGAGGCAGCGGTGCGGCTCGCCCGCGAACTGCGCCCCGATCTCGTGCTGATGGATATTCAGATGCCACGCCTGGACGGGGTTTCGGCCACCAGGCAGGTCGTCGACGCCCAGCTCGCCGATGTGCTCGTCCTGACCACGTTCGATCTGGACGAGTATGTCTTCGGGGCGCTGCGGGCGGGCGCCGCGGGCTTTCTGCTGAAGAACACCGAGGCCGCGGATCTGCTGGAGGCGGTGCGCACGGTGGCGCGCGGCGAGGGTCTGATCGCGCCGGCCGTCACCCGCCGGCTGATCGCGGAGTTCGCGGCGCCCACTCCCGTACGGACACGGGACGCTTCCGAACTCGCGATCCTCGATGGGCTCACCCGTCGGGAACGCGAGGTGCTGTCGTGCCTCGGCGAGGGGATGTCGAACGCCGAGATCGCGGGTCGGCTGGCGATGGCGGAGGCGACGGTGAAGACCCATGTGAGCCGTCTCCTCGGCAAGCTGAAGCTGCGCAGCCGGGTCCAAGCGGCGGTACTGGCTCAGGAGTTGGGCATCTGACCTCGCGCCTCCCCCACCTTTGGTCTGGACCTATTGACGATTGGTCCAGACCTTCCTAGTCTCACGGCACAACACACTGCGGTGAGCCACGCAGGGTGCGCAGTGCACGGACCAACCGCCGCTCGTCCGGACCTCCTCGAGGAGCACCCGTGAACACGCAACCTCCACTGCACAGAACCAGATTCAGATTCGGACTCAGATCCAGAGCCGCCGCGGGACTGACCGCGCTGCTCCTCCCGCTGGCCGCCATGGTCGGCCTCGCCTCCCCCGCCGAGGCCGCCGCATCGGCGACCGCCACCTACACCAAGGTCTCCGACTGGGGCACCGGCTTCGAGGGCAAGTGGACGGTGCAGAACACCGGCACCACCTCCCTCAGCTCCTGGACCGTCGAGTGGGACTTCCCCTCCGGCACCGCCGTCACCTCCGCCTGGGACGCCGACGTCACCAGCGCGGGCACCCACTGGACCGCCAAGAACAAGAGCTGGAACGGCACCCTCGCGCCCGGCGCGTCGGTCTCCTTCGGCTTCAACGGCACCGGCTCCGGCTCCCCCTCCGGCTGCAAGCTCAACGGCGCCTCCTGCGACGGCGGCAGCGTCCCCGGGGACAACCCGCCGTCCGCCCCCGGCACCCCGGCCGCGAGCAACATCACCAACACCTCGGTGACGCTGAGCTGGACCGCGGCCAGTGATGACAAGGGCATCAAGAACTACGACGTACTGCGCGACGGCGCCAAGATCGCCACGGTCACCGGTCTCACGTACACCAACACCGGACTGAGCGCGGGCACCGACTACTCGTACACCGTGCAGGCCCGCGACACCGCCGACCAGACAGGACCGGTCAGCGGCGCCCGCGCGGTCCGCACCACCGGCACCACCGACCCTGGCCCTGGCCCCGGCTCCTCGGTCAAGCTGGGCTACTTCACCGAGTGGGGCATCTACGGTCGCAACTACCACGTGAAGAACCTGGTGACCTCGGGCTCCGCCGCCAAGATCACCCACATCAACTACGCCTTCGGCAATGTCACCGGCGGCCGCTGCGCCATCGGCGACTCCTACGCCGACTACGACAAGGCGTACACCGCCGATCAGTCCGTCGACGGCGTCGCCGACACCTGGGACCAGCCGCTGCGCGGCAACTTCAACCAGCTGCGCAAGCTCAAGGCCAAGTACCCGAACATCAAGGTGCTCTGGTCCTTCGGCGGCTGGACCTGGTCCGGCGGCTTCGGCCAGGCGGCTGCGAACCCGGCCGCTTTCGCGCAGTCCTGCTACGACCTGGTGGAGGACCCGCGCTGGGCCGATGTCTTCGACGGCATCGACCTGGACTGGGAGTACCCGAACGCCTGCGGTCTGTCCTGCGACACCAGCGGCGCCGCCGCCTTCAAGAACCTGATGCAGGCGATGCGCGCCAAGTTCGGTACGAACAACCTGGTCACCGCGGCCGTCACGGCGGACGCCTCGTCCGGCGGCAAGATCGACGCCGCCGACTACGGGGGCGCCGCGCAGTACCTCAACTGGTACAACGTGATGACGTACGACTTCTTCGGCGCCTGGGCCGCGCAGGGCCCGACCGCCCCGCACTCCCCGCTCACCTCGTACCCCGGCATCCCCCAGGCGGGCTTCAACTCCGCCGAGGCGATCGCCAAGTACAAGGCGAAGGGTGTGCCGTCGGCCAAGCTGCTGCTGGGTATCGGCTTCTACGGGCGCGGCTGGACCGGAGTCACCCAGGCGACACCGGGCGGCACCGCGACAGGGCCCGCCGCCGGCACGTACGAACAGGGCATCGAGGACTACAAGGTCCTCAAGAACAGCTGCCCGTCCACCGGCACCATCGCCGGCACCGCGTACGCGAAGTGCGGCAGCAACTGGTGGAGTTACGACACCCCGGCCACCGTCACCTCGAAGATGAGCTGGGCGAAGGGCCAGGGCCTGGGAGGCGCCTTCTTCTGGGAATTCAGCGGTGACACGACGAACGGAGAGCTGGTCAGCGCGATCAACAGCGGTCTGGGCTGATCCCGCAGACACCGAAGCCCGCTGATCCCGCAGACACCGAAGCCCGGGAGACTCGTTCTCCCGGGCTTTGTCATGTCCTACGCCACAACCCTGTTTCACGCCACGTTCACTCTCTGGCCCGGAGGCGCCGCCTCCAGCCAGGCGAGGAAGCCGGTCAGCGCGTCCTCGCTCATCGCCAGCTCCAGGCGCGTCCCGCGGTGCAGACAGCCGAGCACGGTCGCGTCGGAGAGCAGCGCCAGCTCCTCCTCGCCCTGGGGCGTACGCCGGGAGACGACCTCGATGGCCGAGCGCTCAAGGACCCGGCGGGGGCGGGGGGCGTACGAGAAGACCCGGAACCACATGATCCGGTCACCGCTGTAGCGGGCGACGCCGTACACCCAGCCCTTGCCGGAGTAGTCGGTCTTCTCCGGGACGTTCCAGCGCAGACTGCAGTCGAAGGTCCCGCCGGAGCGCTGGATCAGCCGTCGGCGCAGTCCGAAGACGAACAGCCCGACCGCCACCAGTGCGACGACGACCAGGCCGCTCACAAGCAGAGCGAGGAACATGTCCACCGACCTCCTCGCATCGTTCTCGTCCGAGTCTGCTCACGCAATCCCACGTGCATCTGCATTGCCGCAGCCGCGGCACGGTCTGGAGAACTCCAGCCCGGGCCGCGGCTGAGGGCTACGACTGTCGGCGGGGTGCTCAGCGCACCGCCACCGCACGCAGCCGGACATCGGCGCGCCGCTCGGCGGCGGCGTCGTCGTCCGACTTGGCGCGCTCCAGCGCGCGCTCGGCGCGCTGGGGGTCGATCTCGTCCACCAGCTCGGCGATCTCCGCCAGCAGCGACAGCTTGTTGTCGGCGAACGAGATGAAACCGCCGTGCACTGCTGCGACGACCGTTCCCTCACTCGTACGGATTGTCACCGGGCCCGACTCCAGCACACCGAGTAGCGGCTGGTGACCGGGCATGACGCCGATGTCGCCGGACGCGGTGCGCGCGACGACCAGGGTGGCCTCGCCGGACCAGACCTGCCGGTCCGCGGCGACCAGCTCGACATGCAGCTCAGCAGCCAAGGGTGGCTCCTCGGGTCACCACCCGGCGGTACTGCCGGGTGTTGGGTCATAAGTCTAGTAGGGCTCCGGACGCCGAAACGCCGGGGCCCGCCCCGCCTGACGGCAGGGGGTCCGGGGATGGCCCCCGGGAAGGGCGTACGAAGAGGGGGCGGGACGGTGCCCGCCCCCCTTCTACGAGTCAGCCGACTCAGGAGACGCCGAGCTCCTTGGCGTTGGCCTTGAGGTCCTCAATGCCACCGCACATGAAGAACGCCTGCTCCGGGAAGTGGTCGTACT
This sequence comes from Streptomyces sp. CA-135486, assembly GCF_050936555.1. Taxonomy (NCBI): domain Bacteria; kingdom Bacillati; phylum Actinomycetota; class Actinomycetes; order Kitasatosporales; family Streptomycetaceae; genus Streptomyces; species Streptomyces sp. CA-135486. The sequence goes on along the minus strand of NZ_JBNJMM010000002.1, from coordinate 1,583,013 downwards.
CGCCGTCGCAGATCGAGTTGAACGCGGCGATCGACTCCTCGAGCGGCACGTCCGAACCGTCCACGCCGGTGAACTGCTTGGCGACGTGGGTGTTCTGCGACAGGAAGCGCTCGACACGACGGGCACGGTGGACAACCAGCTTGTCCTCCTCGCCCAGCTCGTCGATACCGAGGATCGCGATGATGTCCTGGAGGTCCTTGTACTTCTGCAGGATTCCCTTGACGCGCGTGGCGGCGTCGTAGTGGTCCTGCGCGATGTAGCGCGGGTCCAGGATGCGGGACGTCGAGTCCAGCGGGTCGACCGCCGGGTAGATGCCCTTCTCCGAGATCGGACGGGACAGAACGGTCGTCGCGTCCAGGTGGGCGAAGGTGGTCGCCGGCGCCGGGTCGGTCAGGTCGTCCGCGGGGACGTAGATCGCCTGCATCGAGGTGATCGAGTGACCACGCGTCGACGTGATGCGCTCCTGCAGCAGACCCATCTCGTCGGCCAGGTTCGGCTGGTAACCCACCGCGGACGGCATACGGCCGAGCAGGGTGGACACCTCGGAGCCGGCCTGGGTGTACCGGAAGATGTTGTCGATGAAGAAGAGCACGTCCTGCTTCTGCACATCGCGGAAGTACTCCGCCATGGTCAGACCGGCAAGCGCGACACGGAGACGGGTGCCCGGGGGCTCGTCCATCTGACCGAAGACAAGCGCCGTCTTGTCGATGACGCCGGAGTCGGTCATCTCCTCGATGAGGTCGTTGCCCTCACGGGTACGCTCACCGACGCCCGCGAACACCGACACACCGTCGTGGTTGTTGGCGACGCGGTAGATCATTTCCTGGATCAGAACGGTCTTGCCGACACCGGCGCCACCGAACAGACCGATCTTTCCACCCTTGACGTACGGGGTGAGAAGGTCGATGACCTTGATGCCCGTCTCGAACATCTCGGTCTTGGACTCGAGCTGGTCGAAGCTGGGCGCCTTGCGGTGGATCGGCCAGCGCTCGGTGGTCTCGCTGTTCGCCTCGGGGACGTTCAGCACCTCACCGAGGGTGTTGAACACCTTGCCCTTGGTGAAGTCGCCGACCGGAACGGTGATGCCCGCGCCGGTGTTGGTCACCGTGGCCTGGCGGACCAGACCGTCGGTGGGCTGCATCGAGATCGCTCGGACAATGCCCTCACCCAGGTGCTGGGCGACTTCGAGGGTCAGGGTCTTGAGCTTGCCGTCCTCGGCCGGGTCGGCTACCTCGACGGTGAGCGCGTTGTAGATCTCCGGCATCGCGTCGACGGGGAACTCCACGTCGACGACCGGGCCGATGACCCGGGCGACGCGGCCCGTGGCGGCGGCCGTCTCAACAGTGGTCGTCATTACTTGTCACTCCCCGCGGTCGCGTCGGCCAGGGCGCTCGCGCCACCGACGATCTCGCTGATTTCCTGGGTGATTTCGGCCTGGCGGGCCGCGTTGGCAAGCCGGGAGAGGCTCTTGATGAGCTCACCGGCGTTGTCGGTCGCCGACTTCATCGCGCGGCGGGTGGCAGCGTGCTTGGAAGCAGCGGCCTGGAGCAGCGCGTTGTAGATACGGCTCTCGACGTAGCGCGGCAGCAGGGCGTCGAGGACGTCCTCCGCCGACGGCTCGAAGTCGAACAGCGGAAGGATCTCGCCCTTCGTCCCCGACTCCTCGACCGTCTTGTCGAGGCTGAGGGGCAGCAGCCGGTTCTGCACCGGCGTCTGCGTCAGCATCGAGATGAACTCGGTGAAGACGATGTGGAGCTCGTCCACGCCGCCCTCGGCCGTGTCCTGCTGGACGGCCTCGATCAGCGGGCCTGCCACCTTCTTGGCGTCCGCGTACGTCGGGGCGTCGGTGAACCCGGTCCACGAGTCCGTGACCTTGCGCTCACGGAAGCCGTAGTACGACACACCCTTGCGGCCGACGATGTACGTGACGACCTCCTTGCCCTCCGTACGGAGCCGCTCGGTGAGCTGCTCCGCCGCCTTGATGGCGTTGGCGGAGTAGCCGCCGGCCAGACCGCGGTCGCTCGTGATGAGCAGGACCGCGGCGCGGACCGGCGCCTCCACCTCGGTGGTGAGGGGGTGCTTCGTGTTCGACCCGGTCGCCACCGCGGTCACCGCGCGGGTGAGCTCGGTCGCGTACGGAGTGGAGGCGGTCACCTGGCGCTGCGCCTTGACGATGCGCGAGGCGGCGATCATTTCCATCGCCTTGGTGATCTTCTTGGTCGCGGTGACGGATTTGATGCGACGCTTGTAGACCCGGAGCTGGGCTCCCATGAGTCAGGTCCCTTCCGTCGTCACTTGGCCGTGCTGACCGGCGCGTCTTCGCCCAGAAGCTTGCCGTCCGAGGTCTCGAACTGACGCTTGAAGGCGGCGATCGCGTCGCCAATGGACTGGAGCGTGTCGTCGGACATCTTGGCGCCCTCGGCGATGCTGGTCAGCAGCTCCTTGCGCTCACGGCGCAGGTGCTCGAGCAGCTCGGACTCGAAGCGGCGGATGTCCTGGACCGGGACGTCGTCCATCTTGCCGGTGGTACCGGCCCAGATGGAGACAACCTGCTCCTCGATGGGCATGGGCTGGTACTGAGGCTGCTTGAGCAGCTCGACCATGCGCTTGCCGCGCTCCATCTGCGCCTTCGAGGCCGCGTCCAGGTCGGAACCGAAGGCGGCGAACGCCTCCAGCTCGCGGTACTGGGCGAGGTCCACCCGCAGACGGCCGGAGACCTGCCGCATGGCCTTGTGCTGGGCGGAGCCACCGACACGGGAGACCGAGATACCGACGTTCAGGGCCGGACGCTGGCCGGCGTTGAACAGGTCGGACTCCAGGAAGCACTGGCCGTCGGTGATGGAGATGACGTTGGTCGGGATGAACGCCGACACGTCGTTCGCCTTGGTCTCGACGATCGGCAGACCCGTCATCGAACCGGCGCCCATGTCGTCGGAGAGCTTGGCGCAGCGCTCCAGCAGACGCGAGTGCAGGTAGAAGACGTCGCCCGGGTAGGCCTCACGGCCCGGCGGGCGGCGCAGCAGCAGCGACACGGCGCGGTAGGCGTCGGCCTGCTTGGACAGGTCGTCGAAGATGATCAGGACGTGCTTGCCCTGGTACATCCAGTGCTGGCCGATGGCCGAACCGGTGTACGGCGCCAGGTACTTGAAGCCGGCCGGGTCGGACGCGGGGGCGGCGACGATCGTCGTGTACTCGAGCGCGCCCGCCTCCTCCAGCGCACCGCGCACGGACGCGATGGTGGAGCCCTTCTGGCCGATGGCGACGTAGATGCAGCGGACCTGCTTCTTCGGGTCGCCCGAGCGCCAGTTGTCGCGCTGGTTGATGATCGTGTCGACGGCCAGAGCGGTCTTGCCGGTCTGACGGTCACCAATGATCAGCTGACGCTGGCCGCGGCCGATCGGCACCATGGCGTCGACAGCCTTGTAGCCGGTCTGCATCGGCTCGTGCACCGACTTACGGACCATGACGCCCGGGGCCTGCAGCTCGAGGGCGCGACGGCCGTCGGTCTCGATCTCGCCGAGGCCGTCGATCGGGTTGCCGAGCGGGTCGACAACGCGGCCGAGGTAGCCCTCGCCGACGCCGACGGAGAGAACCTCACCGGTGCGCTGCACCGGCTGGCCCTCCTCGACACCGCTGAACTCGCCGAGGACGATCGCACCGATCTCGCGCTCCTCGAGGTTGAGGGCGAGACCGAGGGTGCCGTCCTCGAACTTCAGCAGCTCGCTCGCCATGGCCGAGGGAAGACCCTCGACCTTCGCGATACCGTCGCCGGCAAGGCTTACCGTACCGACCTCCTCGCGCGAGGCCGCGTCCGGCTTGTACGACTGGACAAAGTTCTCCAGCGCGTCCCGGATCTCCTCCGGCCGGATCGTGAGCTCCGCCATCTGGGTTCCCTGCTCTCCTTGTTGGGCCCGAAGTTTCTTAAGGGGGTCTGGGGGCCGACCCCCAGGAATCTTCTGCAATTTCTGCACGGCCCAACCGGGCCGCTCGTCCTGCTTGTTCAGTTACTGGCTGTCAGCCGGCGATACGGCGGGCTGCCTCGGCGAGACGGTCCGCGATCGTGCCGTTGACGACCTCGTCGCCGACACGCACCGAGATCCCGCCGAGGACCTCGGGGTCCACGTCGAGGTTCAGGTGCATCTGGCGGCCGTACAGCTCCGCCAGCACGGCGCCGAGGCGCTGCTTCTGCTGGTCGGTGAGCGGTACCGCCGAGGTGACGACCGCTACCATCCGGTCCCGACGCGCCGCGGCAAGCTTGGACAGGGACTCGAGTCCCGCCTCCAGGCTACGTCCCCTGGGCGCCGTAACAAGACGGACTACCAGTCGCTCGGTGACCGGATTGGCCCTGCCGCCGAGCAGTGTGCTCACCAGCTGGGCCTTGGCTGCCTTCGTCGCCGACCGGTCGGTCAGCGCGGCCCGCAGCTCGATGTTGGACTCGACGATCCGGCCGAACCGGAACAGCTCGTCCTCGACATCGTCGAGCGCGCCCGTCTGCTGCGCCGCGGTGAGGTCGGCGGTGGCCGCCAGCTCCTCGATCGCGTCGACCAGGTCACGGGACTGCGACCAGCGGGAGCGGACCATGCCGGAGACCAGGTCGACGGTCGTGCCGCCCACCTGACCGCCGAGCAGCCGCGCCAACAGCTCGGCCTTGGCCTCGCCGGACTGCGCCGGGTCGGTCAGGACCCGACGCAGCGAGACCTCGCGGTCGAGCAGCGCGGTGACGGCGGCCAGCTCCTCCGCGAGCTTCGCCGCGTCGACCGAGGTGTTGTCGGTCAGCGCGTCGAGAGCCTCGCGTGCGGCAGCCAGTGCCTCGCGGCTCGCTCCGTTCATCGGGCGGCCTCGGCCTTCTCCTCGAGCTCGTCGAGGAAGCGGTCGACGGTGCGGCTCTGCCGGGCCTGGTCCTCGAGGGACTCACCGACGAGCTTGCCGGCCAGCTCGATGGCGAGCTTGCCCACGTCCTGACGCAGCGCGGCGGCCGCAGCCTTGCGGTCGGCCTCGATCTGGGCGTGGCCGGCCGCGATGATCTCCTCACGCTGCCGCTGGCCTTCCGCCTTCATCTCCTGGATGATCGCGGCGCCCTGCTCGGTCGCCTCCTGGCGCATCCGAGCGGCCTCGTGGCGGGCCTCGGCGAGCTGAGCCTTGTACTGCTCGAGCACGCTCTCGGCTTCGATCCTCGCCGCCTCGGCCTTCTCGATGCCACCCTCGATGGCCTCTCGGCGCTCTTCCAGAACCTTGTTGATGTTCGGGAGGAGCTTCTTGGCGAGGAAGCCGAAGACGATGACGAAGGCGATCAGGCCGATGACGAGCTCGTCGAGATGCGGGATGAGCGGAGGTTGCGTCTCCGCCTCTGCCGCAAGGAACAGAGCGTTCACATCAGTGCCTTCCGTGAAAAAGATGGGGCTGTCGTCAGACCGGCTTAGTAGACGAAGCCCATGACGATGCCGATGAGGGCGAGCGCCTCACAGAAGGCGAAACCCATGATCTGGTTGGTACGGATCAGGCCGGCCGCCTCGGGCTGACGGGCGAGGGCCTGGGTGCCGTTACCGAAGATGATGCCGACGCCGACGCCGGGGCCGATGGCGGCGAGACCGTAACCGATGGAGGCGACGTTACCTTCGACGGCAGCAAGGGTCTGGAGAGCGGACATGCCGGTTCTTCCTTCTCTTTCAAGGACCCGGTGGGGGTTGGCCACCGGACGACTGATTTCAGGTGTGCGGGTCGGGCTCTGCTCAGTGGTGCTCGGCGAGCGCGCCCTGGATGTAGCTGCAGGCCAGGAGGACGAAGACGTACGCCTGGACGGCCTGGATGAAGAGCTCGAACGCGGTCATCACGACGGCCATCAGGAACGAGGTTCCGGCGTAGACGAAGCCGATGCCGTTGGCGAGGTACCAGGTCGCGATGGCGAACATCGAGATCAGCAGGTGGCCCGCGAACATGTTCGCAAAGAGCCGGACCGCGTGGGTGAAGGGCCGGATGAGCAGGTTCGAGAAGAACTCCAGCACGACCACGAGCGGAAGGATCGGGCCGAGGGACTTGTCGTACCCGGTGATGTTCTTCCAGCCGCCGACGAAGCCGTGCTTCTTGAAGGTCAGGCTGACCCACAGCACGTACACGACGAGGGCGAGCGCCGCCGGGTAAGCGATGATCGAGGTCACCGGGAACTGGGCGAGCGGCACAATCGACCAGAGATTCATCATCCAGACGAAGAAGAACAGCGACACCATCAGCGGGACGTACTTCTCGCCGTCCTTCTTGCCGATGATCTCGTAGACGATTCCGCGGCGTACGAAGTCGTAACCGGCCTCGCCGACCATCTGCAGCTTGCCCGGTACCAGCTTGGGCTTGTGGAAGGCGGCCCAGAAGAAGGCGACGACCACGAACGAGCCCAGGAACGCGAGCAGCATCGGCTTGGTGAATTCGAAGCCGCCCACCGTGGCGATGGGTTCGTAGATGAACGTATGCAGGCCCGGAGCCGGGAATCCGCATCCGGTGAAGATGTGGCAACTCGCGTCGAAGGCGAGCGTCTGGTCAGCACTCACCGCGGGCTCCTTCAGCGTGGCGCATAGGTACGGCAACCTCGTTGTGTCGGCGCGGCGCTGAGCCGCGGGACGGCACTGGACTGGTGGTCTTACGGATGTGGGGGCGACGGTTCGGCATCGAGCCTCGCGCTGGGACAGGCGTCAGCTCGGACACCCGCGCCCGCAGTGCCGCAGTTGGCACCGGACGATAGCAGGATCGCGAACGGGCGTTTATCCCGGCCCTACCCTTCACGTCGACGACCCCGCGTTCTCGGGCTTTTCACCCTTCGCGGCATCGGGATCCACGTAGAGGATCTTGGCCTTCATATAGGCGCGCGCCTGCGCGGAGACCCAGACAAGGGTCACCGCGAGAATGGTGAAAGCGAAGGCCTTGGGGTGAAACAGGGTGGTGTCCTTGAACGCCGCCATGAAGATGAAGAGAAGCAGCAGCTGTGCCGTGTAGAGCATCAGCCCCATGGCCTGGAACAGGTGCGGAAGTGATTTCGCCGTCCGCTGCAGCACGACCATCCCGATCCCCATGAAGAGGAGGACCACCAAGGTGCCGACGACCGCCCCGATCGCTCCCTTGCCACCGGCGACTCCAGCGCTGACGGCAACGGCGACAGCGCCGACGACAGCCGCGGGCACGGCGGTGTGAAGGAGAGTCCGGACGTCATTGGTCGGCATGGCGGCAGCTCCGCTTGCTGGTGGGGGCAGTGGTGTCGTCATGGACGAGCGTAATCCCGGTCCGAGATGGGCCTCGGGGCCAACGGGCCGTCGCACTACGGCCCTTCGGCGCTGTCTCCGGGTCTCGTGAACCGTATCACAAACTATTTGAATAGGTCTTTACCCAGGAGTGTGCCAACCATCACACATGAGAGTGACCGCGCGCGTGTGTGCACCCTAGCCGGTCGCTATGTCTGCTATTGGGCGGACATCCGGTACATCATCAGCCGCGGGTCCCGGCCTTCTTCCGGTCCGGGAAACGCGAACGGGGGCCGATCGCGGTCGCTCCGTTGACGCCGTTGAGCCCAGGGGCGCCCACCGCGACCGGGGCGCGCTCCTCCGGCGCCTCGGACAGCTCCGCCCCGTACGCGAGCGCGGGCACCGCCGTCGGCTCGGGCTGCACCGCACGGCGCCGGTAGCGCGGCGGCACAAAGGCCTCGGCCCAGCGCGGAGCCCGCGGCGTGAAGCGCGGCAGCAGCAGAAGCACCAGTCCGACGGCGCTCAGCGCCACGATGGCCAGCACGATCCACATCGACGCCGAGTGCACGGAGTACGCGACGACGCCGAAGGCGATCAGCGCCGACCAGAAGTACATGATCAGGACCGCGCGGCTGTGCGAGTGTCCGATCTCCAGCAGCCGGTGGTGGAGATGGCCGCGGTCGGCGGCGAACGGCGACTGTCCGTTCCAGGTGCGGCGCACGATCGCGAGCACCAGGTCCGCGACCGGGATCGCGATGATGGTCAGCGGCAGCAGCAACGGAATGAAGACGGGCAGCGCCGCGTGCGTGGCCTGGCGGGTGCTGCCCTCGAAGATCTTCAGGGCGTCGGGGTCCACCTGGCCGGTCACCGAGATCGCGGCGGCGGCGAGCACCAGGCCGATCAGCATCGAGCCCGAGTCACCCATGAAGATCCGCGCGGGATGCATGTTGTGGGGAAGGAAGCCCAGGCACATGCCCATCAGGATCGCGGTGAAGAGCGTCGCGGGGGCGGCCGCCTCGATCATGTAGCCGTACCAGATCCGGTACGAGTACAGGAAGAAGGCGGCGGCGGCGAGGCAGACCATGCCGGCGGCGAGACCGTCCAGGCCGTCCACGAAGTTCACCGCGTTGATGGTGATAACGACCAGGGCGACGGTCAGCAGGGTGCCCTGCCAGGAGGTCAGGGAGACCGTGCCGATGCCGGGCACGGGGATCCACAGGATCGTCAGCCCCTGCATCACCATCACACCGGCGGCGATCATCTGGCCGCCGAGCTTGATCAGGGCATCGATCTCGAACTTGTCGTCCAGAACGCCGATGATCCAGATCAGGGCCGCGCCGGACAGAAGTGCGCGTGGTTCGTTCGACAGCTCGAAGACGCTGTTCAGATTCTGCAGATGATCGGCGACCAGCAGACCGGCGCACAGGCCGAAGAACATGGCGATGCCGCCGAGTCGCGGCGTCGGCTCTCGGTGTACATCGCGGGCGCGGATCTCAGGCATCGCTCCGGTCGCGATGGCGAACTTACGCACCGGACCGGTCAGCAGATAGGTCACCGCGGCCGTGACACAGAGCGTCAGCAGGTAATCACGCACGGGCTGCCCCACAGGAATCGCTGGCCATCTCAGCCCCACACACTAGCTCTGGTAGCCACATGCTTGAGGACATACGGAGAGCCGCGATGGTTGCACAATGTCGCGGCTACCCCCGATAAGGCGGAAATCTACCGGCCAGTTCGCGCACTTCCGCACGTACCTTTCTCGCCTCTTCGCCCTCTTCACGCATCGCCGCCGTGAAGAGCGCGGCGATCCGCGTCATCTCCGCCTCGCCCATGCCCTGGGTGGTTACGGCGGCGGTGCCGAGCCGGATGCCGCGCCCGTCGCCGTACGGGAGGGCGCAGGTGTCGAGGACCAGTCCGGCCGCGGCGAGACGGCCGCGGGCCACCCTGCCGTCCACGCCGAGCGGCGCCGGATCCGCGCTGATCAGATGGGTGTCGGTGCCGCCCGTCAGGACGGCGTAACCCTCCTCGGCGAGCCCGTCGGCGAGCACCCGGGCGTTCGCCACGACCTTGTGGGCGTACGCCGTGAACGCCGGGGTCGACGCCTCGCCGAAGGCCACGGCCTTGGCCGCGATCGTGTGCATCTGGGCGCCGCCCTGGGTGAAGGGGAACACCGCGCGGTCGATGCGCTCGGCCAGCTCGGAACCGCACAGGATCATTCCGCCGCGCGGTCCGCGCAGCACCTTGTGGGTTGTGGCACACACCACATCCGCGTACGGGACGGGGCTGGGAGCGGCGCCGCCCGCGATCAGCCCCATCGGGTGGGCCGCGTCGGCGATCAGATACGCGCCCACATCGTCCGCGATCTCGCGGAACGCCGCGTAGTCGGGGTGGCGGGGATACGAGATCGAGCCACAGACGATGGCCTTGGGCCGGTGCTGGTGAGCCAGGGTGCGCATGTGGTCGTAGTCGATGAGACCGGTCTCGGCGTCGAGGCCGTAGCCGACGAAGTCGAACCAGCGGCCCGAGAAGTTGGCGGGCGAGCCGTGGGTGAGATGACCGCCGTAAGGAAGCCCCATGGCGAGGACCGTGTCGCCGGGCTTGAGCAGCGCCGCGTAGGCCGCGAGGACGGCGGAGGAGCCGGAGTGCGACTGCACATTGGCGTGTTCGGCCCCGAACAGGGCGGTCGCGCGCTCGACGGCGATCCGCTCGGCGGTGTCGACGAGCTCGCAGCCGCCGTGGTGGCGGGCGCCGGGATAGCCCTCGGCGTACTTGTTGGCGAGCGGCGAGCCGAGAGCGGCGAGGACCGCGGGTGAGGTGAAGTTCTCGGCGGCGATGAGCTGGAGGCTGTCGCTCTGCCGCCCCAGCTCGCCCAGGATCACCTCGGCGATCTCGGGGTCCTGGCGGCGCAGGGCGTCGAAGTCGGCGCCGTGATGGGTGATGCGGACGGCGTCTGGTGCAGCGGTGACCGGCATCTGTGGCTCCAGGCCTTGCGTGGAGTGGGCGGCGTCTCCAATGTAGGCCGGGGTTTCGCGGCCTGCGCGGTGTCGGGGGATCTTTCTTTTCCCCACCCCGCCCCTTCCCGTAACTGGGGGCAGGCCCCCAGGCCCCTGTGCGCCCGCTCCGCGGCGCGGACTTGGGGGCTTCGCCGCGTACCACCCGTCGGCCCGTCGGGCGTTGCCCTCAATCGCCGGCCGGGCAGGTCACCGGGGTCGTGGTTGCCGTGGGCCAGGGGGCGTTGGTGGTTGTTGTCCGGTGGGTGGTTTCGCGGGCGGACCGCAGGGGGGTTCGGGGCGGAGCCCCAAATCAAGCCCCGCCGCCGATTGAGGCGCGGGGGTTCGGGGGCAGAGACCCAAATCAAGCCCCGCCGCCGATTGAGGCGCGGGGGTTCGGGGGCAGAGACCCGAAACCAAGCCCCGCCGCCGATTGAGGCGCGGGGGTTCGGGGGCAGAGACCCGAAACCAAGCCCCGCCACCGATTGAGGCGCGGGGGTTCGGGGGCAGAGCCCCGACAACGGCCCGGGCATAACAAGCCCCGTGGGGCCCCGGACGAAGTCTGGGCGAGATGAGGCGCGAGGTCTGGGGCGGAGCCCCGGTTCAGGGGCGGCCGCCACCGACTCAGCGCCGCGCCCGCACCCCCGTCAGCGCCGTCACCACCGGATCCAGCGCCTGATTGATCTCGTCCCCGATCGAGCGAAAAAACGTGATCGGCGCCCCGTACGGGTCGTACACCTCATCCGCGTCCGGGCTCGGCGCAAGCAGCCAGCCCCGCAGCGCCGCCGCCGCGCGGACCAGCGCGCGGGCCCGGGCCACGACGCCCTCGCGCGGGTCCGGCAACGTTGCCGGGTCTATCGCCCGTACAAGCCGGGTGAACTCCTTGAGCGTGAACGTGCGCAGGCCCGCCGAGTGGCCCATCGAGATCACCTGCGCCCGGTGGTCCCTGGTCGCCGTCAGGACCAGATCCGCGCGGATCACATGCTCGTCGAGCAGCTCGCGCCCCACAAAACCGGTCGCGTCCGCGCCGAAGTCGGCAAGGACGATCTCGGCGTTGGCCTCCATCGGGGCGCCCTCGTGCCCCCACGTGCCCGCGCTCTCCACGATCAGGCCGCCCGTGAGCGGATCGCCGAGGCGGTCGCTCAGGGCATGGCGGGTCAGCCGCTCGGTGATCGGCGAGCGGCAGACGTTGCCGGTGCTGACGTGGAGGATGCGGAAAGTGTCCGTAGGTCCCGCTATGCCACGCCCCTCAGGGGCGGTCAACTGGCCACCTCGAGGTCGGGTACGACCTTGCGCAGCTCGTCCGCCGAGAGTGCTCCCTCGCGCAGCATCACCGGCACCTTGCCCGTGACGTCGACGATCGAGGACGGCACGATGCCCGGCGTCGGGCCGCCGTCCAGATAGACCGAGACCGAGTCGCCGAGCATCTCCTGCGCCGCGTCACAGTCCTCCGGCGACGGGTGCCCGGTCAGGTTGGCGCTGGAGACTGCCATCGGGCCCACCTCGGTGAGCAGTTCGATCGCGACCGGGTGCAGCGGCATCCGGATCGCGACGGTGCCCCGGGTGTCACCCAGGTCCCACTGGAGGGAGGGCTGGTGCTTGGCGACCAGCGTCAGCGCGCCCGGCCAGAACGCGTCGACCAGTTCCCAGGCCTGCTCGGAGAAGTCGGTGACCAGGCCGTGCAGGGTGTTCGGGGATCCGATGAGGACAGGGGTGGGCATATTGCGGCCGCGCCCCTTCGCCTCCAGCAGGTCCGCGACGGCCTCCGAGCTGAAGGCGTCCGCACCGATCCCGTACACGGTGTCGGTGGGCAGCACGACCAGCTCGCCGCGGCGTACGGCCGATGCGGCTTCACGCAGACCGGTGGTGCGATCCGTCGCGTCGTTGCAGTCGTATCGCCGAGCCATCAGCGGGCCTCCTCGTACATGGACACGTACACAAGCTTGGTCATGGCGTTGCCTTGCGCGCGGTCGCGAAGCGCGGCCGCTTGTTCAGGTCGGGGTGGTCGGCGGCGTCAGCCCAGCCGGCCTCTTCGCTGAAGATCCACGGCACCTGGCCGCCCTGCGTGTCCGCATGCTCGACGACGACGAGGCCGCCCGGTCGCAGCAGCCGGTGGGCGGTGCGCTCGATGCCGCGGATGGTGTCCAGGCCGTCCTCGCCGGAGAACAGCGCCATGTCCGGGTCGTGGTCGCGTGCCTCGGGGGCGACATACTCCCACTCCGTGAGCGGAATGTACGGCGGATTCGAAATGACCAGGTCGACCTGGCCGTCCAGCTCCGGCAGGGCGCTCAGCGCGTCGCCCTGGTGAATGGTGACCCGGCTGCCCTCGGCGTTCTTACGGGTCCACCGCAGCGCGTCCTCGGAGAGCTCCACTCCGTGCACCCGCGAGCGCGGCACCTCCTGTGCCATGGCGAGCGCGATGGCCCCGGAGCCCGTACACAGGTCGACGATCAGCGGCTCGACGACATCCATGGCCCGTACGGCGTCTATGGCCCAGCCGACCACCGACTCGGTCTCCGGGCGCGGCACAAAGACCCCCGGCCCGACCTGCAGCTCCAGATAGCGGAAGAAGGCGCGTCCGGTGATGTGCTGGAGCGGTTCGCGGGCCTCGCGGCGGGCCACGGCCTCCCAGTAGCGGGCGTCGAAGTCACCGTCCGGGACGTTGTGCAGCTCTCCCCGCTTCACGCCGTGCACGAACGCGGCGAGTTCCTCCGCGTCGAAGCGCGGTGAGGGCACGCCGGCGTCGGCCAGCCGCTGGGTGGCCTGGGCCACCTCGGCAAGCAGCAGGTTCACGCTGGTCCTCCGGGGCTGCAGGATGTTGTTGTTACTGGGCGGCGGCGAGCTTGGCGGCGGAGTCGGCGTCGACACAGGCCTGGATCATCGCGTCGAGATCCCCGTCGAGCACCTGGTCCAAGTTGTACGCCTTGAACCCGACACGGTGGTCCGAGATGCGGTTTTCCGGGAAGTTGTACGTACGGATCTTCTCGGAGCGGTCGACCGTTCGAACCTGGCTGCGGCGGGCGTCCGCCGCTTCCTTCTCGGCCTCCTCCTGGGCCGCGGCCAGCAGCCTGGAGCGCAGGATACGCATCGCCTGCTCCTTGTTCTGGAGCTGGCTCTTCTCGTTCTGGCAGGACGCGACGATGCCGGTCGGCAGGTGCGTGATGCGCACCGCGGAGTCCGTGGTGTTGACGGACTGGCCGCCGGGCCCGGAGGACCGGTAGACATCGATACGGAGATCGTTGGCGTGGATCTCCACGTCGATCTCCTCCGCCTCGGGCGTCACCAGCACACCGGCCGCGGAGGTGTGGATACGGCCCTGCGACTCGGTGGCGGGCACCCGCTGCACGCGGTGCACCCCGCCCTCGTACTTCAGCCGCGCCCAGACGCCCTGTCCGGGCTCGGTCGCGCCCTGGCCGCCCTTGGTCTTCACCGCGACCTGGACGTCCTTGTAGCCGCCCAGCTCGGACTCGGTGGCGTCGATGATCTCGGTCTTCCAGCCGACGCGCTCGGCATAGCGCAGATACATCCGCAGCAGGTCGCCGGCGAAGAGGGCGGACTCGTCGCCGCCCGCGCCCGCCTTGACCTCGAGGATGACGTCCTTGTCGTCGCTGGGGTCGCGCGGCACGAGCAGCAGCCGCAGCTTCTCGGTGAGCTCTTCGCGCTGCTTCTCGAGTTCCTTGACCTCGGCCGCGAAGTCCGGGTCGTCGGCGGCGAGTTCACGCGCGGTCTGGATGTCGTCCCCGGTCTGCTTCCAGGAGCGGTACGTGCCGACGATCGGGGTCAATTCGGCGTAGCGCTTGTTGAGCTTGCGCGCGTTGGCCTGGTCCGCGTGGACCGACGGGTCGGCGAGCTTCTTCTCGAGATCGGCGTGTTCGCCGATCAGTTCCTCGACCGCCTCGAACATCGGGGGCTCCTGGGTTTGCGTACGGAAGGGCTGCGGGAGACGGCAAAGCGCCGGTCCCAGCCGCCCCGCGCGGGGGCAGCCGAAGACCGGCGCAGTGGCTCGCTACTTCTTGGCGGAGCCGGCAGCCTTGCCGAAGCGGGCCTCGAAGCGGGCCACACGGCCACCGGTGTCGAGGATCTTCTGCTTGCCCGTGTAGAACGGGTGGCACTCGGAGCAGACCTCGGCACGGATGCTGCCGGCCTCGATCGTGCTACGGGTGGTGAACGACGCGCCACAGGTGCAGCTGACCTGCGTCTCGACGTACTCGGGGTGGATGTCGCGCTTCAAGGTGTCTCCTAGTTTCGGGAGGGCACCGGGTCGCACGGGCGGATTGCTCGTACGTGAACCGGGGCCGACGTACCAGTCTGCCAGGACTGGCCGTATCTCCCAAAACCGGGGGGCGGGCAGAACTATTCCCCGGCGCGCGGCGGGTGCGCCGAGCCGTGTCCAGCGGCTGCCGAGCCCTGCCGCCGGTGGCTGCCGAGGCGTGCCTAGCGGCTCTGGACGAGCGAGCCGGCCGCGCCCTTGTCGCCCGCCGATTTCTTGATCGCGGACGGCGGGATCGGCTTGTCCTGCTGGAGCGCGGTCCACACCTGCTGGGAGGCGGCCTTGAGCGGAATCACGCGGTTGGGGTCGACCGGGTCGTACTGCACCGGCATCGTGATCATCTGCACGTCCTGCGCACCGAGCCCGCTCAGGCCCTGGGCAAAGCTCATCAGCTCCTTCGCCGAGTCGAGCTCGGAGTCGGGCGTGATCGCCTTGGTGGCGGTGTCCGCGACGTCGAGGAGCTTCTTCGGGTTGCTGAAGAGACCGATGCCCCTGACCTGGTTGATGAAGGCCTTCATAAAGGCCTGCTGGAGCTGTATGCGTCCGAGGTCGCTGCCGTCGCCGACGCTCTTGCGGGTGCGTACGAGACCGAGCGACTGCTCCCCGTTCAGGGTGTGCTTGCCCGGCGGCAGGTCCAGATGGCTCTTGCCGTCGTGGATCGGCTTGGTGGTGGTGATCTCCACGCCGCCCAGCTCGTCGATGAGCTTCTTGAAGCCGGTGAAGTCGACCTCGATGTAGTGATCCATGCGGATACCGGACATCTTCTCGACGGTCTTCACCGCACAGGCCGGGCCGCCGACCTCGTACGCCGTGTTGAACATGGCGCGCTTCCCGCCGGAGACGGACTTGCCCTTGCCGTCCGTGCACTGCGGGCGGTCCACGAGGGTGTCGCGCGGGATGGAGACGACGCTGGCCTTCTTGTGGCCCTCGTAGACGTGCACCATCATCGCGGTGTCGGAGCGGGCGACGCCCTCGTCGACGCCGTACTTGGCGTTGGCGCCGGAGCGGGAGTCGGAGCCCAGGACCAGAATGTCCATGGAGCCGTTGTCGACGTTCTCGGGGCGGTCGGTGCCGAGTGCGGCGTTGATGTCGACGCCCTTGAGGTTGCCGTTGAGCTTGAAGTAGACGTAACCGAGTCCGGATCCGCCGATCAGCACCAGACCCGCGGCCGACCATGCGGCGACGGTCAGTGCCCTGCGGCGCGTGGTGGGCTTTTTACGGCGCTTGCCGCGGCTGCGTATTCGGCCGCCGCTGTTCTGCTCGGTCATGGTCTCCCTTGCTTCCGCTCTTCCCGCTACCCCCTGCCGTGCTGTTCAGGCGCGGTTTGTTGTTACTTGTTCAGACGGTGAAGCAGGAAGAAGGGTTGCACAGGGGTTTTGAGACTTCTTAAGAACGCAATGTGCCCACCGTGCATCGCACGGTGGGCACATTGCGTTGCCTGCCGGCCTGACTCTCCGTTCTCACCTGCGAGTTCGGGGAGCGGGGAGCCGGGGCGCGGGAGCCGGGTCACGTCCTACGACTGTGGCGAAGGTCTCCCGCCCGCGACCTTGAAGAGGCTCTGGAAAGGCCTCTCCAGGGGCCGCCGTGAAGGGCGTCAGTCGCCACCGTTGCCGGCGGACGGCGTCGTCTTCTGGATCTGCAGCAGGAACTCGGCGTTCGACTTCGTCTGCTTCATCTTGTCCAGCAGCAGCTCGATCGCCTGCTGCTGGTCCAGGGCGTGCAGCACCCGGCGCAGCTTCCAGGTGATGGCGAGCTCGTCGCTGCCGAGCAGGATCTCTTCCTTGCGGGTGCTGGACGCGTCCACGTCCACCGCCGGGAAGATGCGCTTGTCCGAGAGCTTGCGGTCGAGCTTGAGCTCCATGTTGCCGGTGCCCTTGAACTCCTCGAAGATCACCTCGTCCATGCGCGAGCCGGTGTCGACCAGCGCGGTGGCCAGGATGGTCAGCGAGCCGCCGTCCTCGATGTTGCGCGCGGCACCGAAGAAGCGCTTCGGCGGGTAGAGCGCGGTCGAGTCGACACCACCGGACAGGATGCGTCCGGAGGCCGGGGCCGCGAGGTTGTACGCACGGCCCAGGCGGGTGATCGAGTCCAGCAGGACGACCACGTCGTGACCCAGCTCGACGAGACGCTTGGCGCGCTCGATGGCCAGCTCGGCGACCGTGGTGTGGTCCTCGGCCGGGCGGTCGAAGGTCGAGGAGATGACCTCGCCCTTCACCGACCGCTGCATGTCGGTGACCTCTTCCGGACGCTCGTCGACGAGGACGACCATCAGGTGGCACTCGGGGCTGTTGACCGTGATCGCGTTGGCGATCGCCTGAAGGATCATGGTCTTGCCGGTCTTCGGCGGGGCCACGATCAGGCCTCGCTGGCCCTTTCCGATGGGCGCGACGAGGTCGATGATCCGGGTCGTCAGCACACCCGGGTCGCTCTCCAGACGGAGCCGGTCCTGCGGGTAGAGCGGGGTCAGCTTCTGGAACTCCGGGCGGCCACGGCCGGATTCGGGCGCCATGCCGTTGACGGAGTCCAGGCGGACCAGCGCGTTGAACTTCTCGCGGCGCTCGCCCTCCTTGGGCTGACGGACCGCTCCGGTGACGTGGTCACCCTTGCGCAGACCGTTCTTGCGGACCTGGGCCAGCGACACGTACACGTCGTTCGGACCCGGGAGGTAACCCGACGTACGAATGAAGGCGTAGTTGTCGAGGATGTCCAGGATGCCCGCGACGGGAATCAGAACGTCGTCCTCGGAGACCTGCGGCTCGCCGGTCGCGAAGTCGTCGCGGCCACGGCGGCCACGGCGGTCGCGGTAACGGCCACGGCGTCCGCGCCGACCGCCCTCGAAGTCGTCGTCGCTCTCGTCGGCGCGCGGACCCTGCTGACCGCCCTGCTGACCGCCCTGGCGCTGCTGGCGCTGGCCGCCCTGCTGCTCGTCGCCCTTGCCGCGGCCGCGCTCGCGCTGGCGGTCACGGCGCTCGCCGCCGCGCTCGCCTCGCTGGCCCCGCTCCTGGCGGTCGCGACGGCCCTCACCGTCCTGTGCGGAGACGGCGACGGCGGCCTCGGCCTTGGTGTCCGGCTGGGCTTCCGTCTTGACGTCGGTCTTGACGTCGACGGAGCCCTCGGCCTTGGCCTCCGGGCTGCCCGCCTGCGCGGTGGCCCGCCGACGGCGGCGCTCGCCGGCCGGCTGGTCGTCACTGGCCGGCTGGCCAGGAATGTCGATCTGCTGCTGGGCCACGGCCTTCTCGGCCTTCTCCTCGGCAGCGGCGGGCGCGTCGCCCGTACGGGCCTTGGAGGTGGCGCGGCGCTTCGGCTTGGCCTCGGCAGCGTCGGCGCTCTTCGCCGGCGCGGAGCCTCCGGCCTGCGCCTCCTTGATGACCTCGATCAGCTGGCTCTTGCGCATCCGCGCGGTGCCCCTGATGCCGAGGCCGGACGCGACCTGCTGCAGCTCGGCCAGGACCATGCCCTCGAGGCCGGTGCCGGAGCGGCGGCGCCGTGAGGTGGTGCCGGAGGCAGCACCTGCGGCGGGCGCGGAGGTGTCGACACTGTTGTCGGCGCTCACGCCCATCAGATCGGTGGTGTCGCTCACGAAGGGTCCTTCCCTGGAGCGGACGTCGGCCTTCTGGCTCGGCGACCGGTTGTGCTGTCCGACGTCGGCCTGTGATGTTGCGTATCACGGACCGGTGCCGGGGCGGTGGTCCCGCCGGGAGTAACGGCGGAGAAATAAACGTGCAAGGCCCGGCCCGAGGTCCCCCTGCTCGGCCCACTCCTGGCAAAGCGAGGGGTGTCGTGCCGGTTCCGGAGCGTGCTCGAAACTGCTCAGGCAGGCTGCTCAGGCAGTCGGGGAGGCTCCCGGAAGAATGTTGGTCCCTAATGGGGACACGAAGCACCGCGCCACAAAGACGTCGGTTGCAGACTTGAGGTTAACACTACCGGCTCCAACAAACATTCCCCCTCTCCATCACCGGCAATCTCGTGTCACTGCGGGGCGAGCGGCAGAACACTCGCTCCCGCGGCGTCGAAGGTGAGCCGGTTGGCCGCCCACCCCTCGCCCGCCAGCCGTGCGACCTTGTCGGCCGCACTGTCCTCGGCCAGCGCAAGGACCGTGGGACCCGCGCCGGAGATGACTGCTGGGACGCCGTCGGCGCGCAGTCGGTTGACGAGGTCGACGCTCTGCGGCATCGCCGGGGCCCGGTACTCCTGGTGGAGCCGGTCCTCCGTGGCAGGCAGCAGGAGCTCGGGACGCCTGGTCAGCGCCTCGACGAGCAGGGCGGCGCGACCGGCGTTGGCGGCTGCGTCCACATGGGGGACAGAGCGCGGCAGCAGCCCGCGCGCCGTTTCCGTGAGCACCGGCTTGGCCGGCACGAAAACCAC
This sequence comes from Streptomyces sp. CA-135486, assembly GCF_050936555.1. Lineage (NCBI taxonomy): Bacteria > Bacillati > Actinomycetota > Actinomycetes > Kitasatosporales > Streptomycetaceae > Streptomyces > Streptomyces sp. CA-135486. Next base: position 1,564,165 of record NZ_JBNJMM010000002.1, on the reverse strand, counting down.
TGGAACGACGGAATCGGCCGGCTCCATCCTGATGGCGCGCGCCGCTCCCCCGTCCATCCAGGCGAGCGTGAAGCCGCCGAGCAGACAGGCGGCGACATTGTCGGGGTGCCCCTCGATCTCGGTGGCGAGCTCGAGGAGGGCCGCGTCGTCGAGTTTCGCGTCGCCGCCTATGGTCACCGCGCGGGCGGCGACGATGCCGGCGCAGATGGCTGCCGACGAGGACCCCAGGCCGCGCCCGTGCGGGATGCGGTTGGCGCAGACGACCTCGAGGCCGCGCGGCTGTCCGCCGAGCAGGTCGAAGGCCGTACGCAGGGAACGTACGAGCAGATGGCTCTCATCGCGGGGCAGCGTCGTGGCGCCCTCGCCCGCGATGTCGATGTGCAGACCGGAGTCCGCGACCCGTACGACGACATCGTCGTACAGCCCCAGGGACAGCCCCAGGGCGTCGAAGCCCGGGCCGAGATTGGCGCTGGTGGCGGGGACGCGCACTCGGACGGCGGCGGCGCGGAACGCTGGACCGGCCATCGCTCGATGACTCTCCTTGGTTCTGACTGCGAAGGTTTTTTCGAGAGGTACCAACACCCGTGGGCCGTGACGGCAACAACACCGCGGCATATGCGGCGGGGCGGGTTCGGTACAGCTTATCGAAGGAAGGTTCAGTGGCGACATAGGGCGCGCAGGAGGCGCACGATGCGTGTCGCAAGCCTCCTGTGCCCCTACGTACGCCGTTGTCCGGCTTGCCTTGCTTTCACAAGGGGTATGGCGCCTTCCCCAAGGGGTACGGCCGCACCGCGGACAGCGTTCAGACGAGACGCCCGTACGAGAAGTCCGTACGAGAATTCCCTACGGAGGATTCCCTGTAAAGGTCCCCACGAGTCGGGACGGCTCAGGCGAGGCCGAGGCGCTCGGCCGCCGCTGCCGCGTCCACCGGCACGGTGACCGGCTGGGGCGCTCCGGCGACCGCCCAGTCCGGATCCTTCAGACCGTTGCCGGTGACCGTGCACACGATCCGCTGACCCGGGTCGACCTTGCCCTGCTCGGCGGCCTTCAGCAGGCCCGCGACGGACGCGGCCGAGGCGGGCTCCACAAAGACACCCTCCTGCGAGGCCAACAGCCGGTAGGCGCGCAGGATCTCACGGTCCGTCACCTCGTCGATGAAGCCTCCCGACTCCTCGCGTGCGGCGAGCGCCTGCTTCCAGGAGGCCGGGTTGCCGATGCGGATCGCGGTGGCGATGGTGGAGGGGTCCTTGACCACCTCGCCGCGGACGATCGGAGCCGAACCCGAGGCCTGGAAGCCCCACATTCGGGGAGCGTGCGTGGACACCTTGTCCGCGGCGTACTCCTTGTACCCCTTCCAGTACGCCGTGATGTTGCCGGCGTTGCCGACCGGCAGCACATGGATGTCGGGGGCGTCGCCGAGCGCGTCGACGATCTCGAACGAGGCGGTCTTCTGACCCTCGATGCGATACGGATTGACCGAATTGACCAGCGCCACCGGGTAGTTCTCCGACAGACTCCGGGCCAGGTTCAGGCAGTCGTCGAAGTTCCCGTCGACCTGCAGGATGCGCGAGCCGTACACCAAGGCCTGCCCCATCTTGCCCAGCGCGATCTTGCCCTGCGGCACCAGGACCGCACAGACCATTCCGGCCCGTACGGCGTAGGCGGCGGCGGAGGCGGAGGTATTGCCGGTGGAAGCGCAGATGACCGCCTGCGCGCCCTCCTCCTTGGCCTTGGTGATGGCCATGGTCATGCCCCGGTCCTTGAAGGACCCGGTGGGGTTGGCGCCCTCGACCTTGAGGTGCACCTCGCAGCCCGTGCGCTCGGAGAGAACCTGCGCGGGCACGAGCGGCGTGCCCCCCTCACGGAGTGTGACGACCGGGGTCGTGTCCGTGACCGGCAGCCGGTCCCGGTACTCCTCGATGATTCCGCGCCACTGGTGAGTCATTGCTGGTTACTCTCCTTCAACCCGCATGATGCTGGCGACACCGCGCACGGTGTCGAGCTTGCGCAGCGCCTCGACGGTCCCGGACAGGGCGGCGTCGGGCGCACGGTGAGTGACGACGACGAGGTCGGCTTCGCCGACTCCGCCCTGTCGACCTTGCTGGCGCACCGTGTCGATCGATACGCCGTGCTCGGCGAAGACCGTCGCGACCTGGGCGAGCACGCCAGGCTTGTCGGCCACGTCGAGGCTGATGTGGTATCGCGTCACCACGTCGCCCATGGGGCTCACGGGCAGCTGGGTGTACGCGGACTCGCCGGGGCCCGTGGCCTCGGCAAGCTTGTTGCGGCAGACGGCGACGAGGTCACCGAGGACCGCGGACGCGGTGGGCGCGCCGCCGGCGCCCGGACCGTAGAACATCAGCTGCCCGGCGGCATCCGCCTCGACGAAGACCGCGTTGTATGCCTCGCGGACGGAGGCGAGCGGGTGGCTGAGCGGGATCATCGCGGGGTGCACGCGGGCGGTGACGGACTGGCCGTCGGCCGCGCGCTCGCAGATGGCGAGCAGCTTGACGGTACAGCCCATGCGCTTGGCGGAGGCGATGTCGGCGGCGGTGACCTCGGTGAGGCCCTCGCGGTAGACGTCGTCGAGTCGTACGCGGGTGTGGAAGGCGATCCCGGCGAGGATGGCGGCCTTGGCGGCGGCGTCGAAGCCCTCGACGTCGGCGGTCGGGTCGGCCTCGGCGTATCCGAGGGCGGTGGCCTCGTCGAGCGCTTCGGAGTACCCCGCCCCGGAGGAGTCCATCTTGTCCAGGATGAAGTTCGTCGTGCCGTTGACGATTCCCAGCACCCGATTGACCTTGTCGCCCGCGAGCGACTCGCGCAACGGCCTGATCAGCGGAATCGCGCCGGCGACGGCAGCCTCGAAGTAGAGGTCCTTGCCGTGCTCCTCGGCGGCGGCGTACAGCGTCGCGCCGTCCTCGGCGAGCAGCGCCTTGTTGGCGGAGACGACGGAGGCGCCGTGCTCGAAGGCGGTGGTGATGAGCGTGCGGGCGGGCTCGATGCCACCGATGACCTCGATGACGACGTCGATGTCGCCGCGTTTGACCAGGGCGGTCGCGTCGGTGGTGATCAGCGCCGGGTCGATGCCCTCGCGCACCTTGGACGGCCGGCGGACCGCGACCCCGGCGAGCTCCACCGGGGCGCCGATCCTCGCGGCGAGGTCGTCGGCGTGCGTCGTCATGATGCGCGCCACCTCTGAGCCGACCACTCCACAGCCCAGCAGCGCCACCTTCAGCGGACGCGTACGCATCATCCGACCTCGCTTCTCATTACTTCTACGGTGTGGACCAGTCTCACTCACCGGACGGAAGTTTCTATCCCCCGTCCGGCATACGAGACATGTATCTCAGCTATCCGACGTCAAGACGCAGGAGATCTTCCTCCGTCTCACGCCGGACGATCATGCGCGCCTCGCCGTCCCTGACCGCGACGACGGGCGGGCGCAGTGCGTGGTTGTAGTTGCTGGCCATGGATCGGCAGTACGCGCCGGTGGCGGGCACGGCGATCAGATCACCGGGCGCCAGATCGGCGGGCAGGAACGCGTCCTTGACCACGATGTCACCGCTCTCACAGTGCTTGCCGACGACGCGGGCGAGCATCGGCGCCGCGGTGGACGTCCTGGACACCAGCGCGACGCTGTACTCGGCGTCGTAGAGAGCGGTCCGGATGTTGTCGGACATGCCGCCGTCGACACTGACGTAGGTACGCAGGCCCTCGAGCGGTTTGATGGTGCCGACCTCGTACAGGGTGAAGGCGGTGGGCCCGACGATCGCGCGGCCCGGCTCGACGGAGATCCGGGGCGTGCGCAGCTTGGCGGCCTCGCACTCACGGGTGACGATCTCGTTGAGCGCCTTGGCGATGTCGTGCGGCTCGCGCGGGTCGTCGTCGGAGGTGTACGCGATGCCGAGCCCGCCGCCGAGGTCGATCTCGGGCAGTTCGATCCCGTGCTCGTCCCGGATCTCGGCGAGAAGGCGGACCACGCGATGGGCGGCCACCTCGAAGCCCGAGGTGTCGAAGATCTGCGAGCCGATGTGGGAGTGGATGCCGATCAGCTCGATGCCGTCGAGCTTGAGGGCGCGCCGTACGGCCTCGGCGGCCTGGCCGCCGGCGAGCGGGATGCCGAACTTCTGGTCCTCGTGCGCGGTCGCGATGAATTCATGGGTGTGCGCTTCCACTCCCACCGTCACGCGGATCTGGACCCGCTGGCGCTTGCCGAGGCGCTGGGCGGTGTGGGCGACGCGGACGATCTCCTCGAAGGAGTCGAGGACGATGCGCCCGACGCCGGCGCTCACGGCTCGTTCGATCTCGTCCGCGGACTTGTTGTTGCCGTGGAAGGCGATGCGCTCGGCGGGCATGCCGGCGCCGAGGGCCGTGGCGAGCTCGCCGCCGGAGCAGACGTCGAGGTTGAGCCCTTCTTCGTAGAGCCACTTCACCACTGCCCGGGACAGGAACGCCTTCCCGGCGTAGAAGACATCCGCGTCCTTGCCGAAGGCGTCGGCCCAGGCGCGGCAGCGGGCGCGGAAGTCGGCCTCGTCGAGGAAGTAGGCGGGGGTGCCGAACTCCTCGGCCAGCCTGGTCACTTCGATTCCGCCGACGGTCGCGACGCCGTCACCGTTGCGGGAGACGGTCTTCGCCCAGACCTTCTCGTCGAGGACGTTGAGGTCGGTGGGAGGGGCGGTGTAGTGCCCCTCGGGATAGACGTCTGCGTGACGGGGCCCGGCGGGATGTGCGGAACGGCTCATTTCTCGGTCTCTCTCACGTCTCACAAATATTCGGGTGCGCTGATGCCGAGCAGGGACAGGCCACCGGCGAGCACCGTCCCGGCGGCTTCGGCGAGCGCGAGGCGGGAACGGTGGGCGGCCATGGGTTTCTCGTCGTTCTCGTCGCCGAAGGGCAGCACGGTGTGCTGGAAGGCGAGCAGAGCGTCGGCGGTGGCTTCCAGATGCCGGGCGAGCCGGTCGGGCGCGCGCAGTCGGGCGGCGGAGGCGAGGACGGCGGGGTAGTCGCCGATGGCGGCGGTGAGCGCCGGGGCGTCGACGTGCGCATCGGCGGCGCGTGAGAACCCGAGCTCCTTGGCACCGCGGGCGAGGGCTCGGGTGCGGGAGCAGGCGTACCGCACCTTGAACAACGGATTGCTCTCCTGCTGCACCAGGAGCTCGTCGCCGGTCCTCGGGCGGTCGTGCGAGGCGGCGGACAGGAGCCCCCACCGGGCGGCATCGACCCCGAGCCGCCGCACCAGGGTGGTCGCGTCGTCATCGGCGGGGACCGGCGTCACGTCGGCGGGCAAATGGTCGCGTCCTTCCTGAGCCTCGATGCGTACGCGCAGCTCCACCCAGGCCGGATCGGCCTTCCCCGCACAGCTGGTACGGACGAGGACACCCTGCGAGCCCAGAATCCGCCGCAGAGCATCGGCGACGACGGCCGCCCGCACCTCGGCGCGATAACTGGGCTGGGCAACCTCACCGGTCAGTTCGACCCACCCGTAGTCACTCCCCTGCTCCAGCACACGGAGTACGAGAGCCTGCTGCGCACCTTCGCCCAGGGTGATGTTGAGGAACCCGGGCCCGGTGATCTCGACCGAAGCGATCCCCGGAGCCTCGGCGATACGGTCCCGCAGCACTTCGGCGACGTCACGGGGCTGCTGCCCGGCAGGCCCGGCCAGCCGGAGCGCGACATTGGTGGCGTAATCACCACTCCCCCCGGGCCGCGGCCGCTCGACACTGACACTCTCGGGCACGGGCGCATCCAGCACACCGTCCTCCACCGCACGGCACACGGCGTGCAGCACGGTACGGGAGAGCTCAGCGGGGGTCACGGGACAAGCGTATGGGAGGGAGGGGGGCCCTTCGCGAACCGGTTTCGCCATGCGGTCAACCGCGCGCGCTCCCCGCCCGCCCGGCACCATGCCTGCCGTCGACAGACGGCGGACCCTCCCTGTGCATCAACTGCCGTACGAGACGGACGAGCTCGGCAGGCTCGAAGGGCTTCGCGAGAAACGCGTCCACACCGGCGACGAGGCCGCTCTCCACCTCGTACTGCGTACAGGCACTGATGATCGCGATCGGCAGATGACTGGTCCGCGGATCGTCCCGCAGCAGCGCGGCAGTGCGCAGCCCGTCGAGCCGGGGCATCACAACATCGAGGGTGACGACATCGGGACAGACCTGATGGACGACTTCCAGACACTCGGCACCATCGGCCGCGGTCACGACCTCGAAGCCCTCCAGCTCGAGATTGACCCTGATCAGCTGCCGGATGACCCTGTTGTCGTCGACAACGAGCACCCGACCGGACGCGCCTGACACAACTCGAGAGTAGGTCGGGGGGCAGGGCTGCGTCCGGGTTTTGCCCACTTCCACCCCGTGCGGGCGACCTTTCGGACTCGGAGAGCACGGCTCAGGGGCCCGAAATACCTGTTCACGGGGACCGTGTGGGAGCTGGTAGGGTTCTACCCGTCGCCGCGAAGAGCGGCGGAACGCCCCCGTAGCTCAGGGGATAGAGCAACGGCCTCCGGAGCCGTGTGCGCAGGTTCGAATCCTGCCGGGGGCACTCGCCAGTCAGCCAGCAAATTAAAGCTCTGACCTGGGCGGATGCCGACATGAAGGAGCGGGAGTCAGTCTCACTGACTCCCGCTCTTTCTCGTTGTGTCTCACTGTTCGCAACACACGTCCGACACACTCGCAGTTGCGACCCGCCACTCGGGGGCCCGCCCTCGATGTGCTCGGTTGCCGGACGCCGGGCCGTGGCACTGTCCACTTAAAGACTGTCAGCAAGACGCTTCTTGCCGGGGGAGCAATGGATACGTGGAACGTCGCCAGTCAAATCACCAACACACTCCTGGTGCTGTTCAACCTGGTGATTTTCTTCCTACAGTTTCGATTAATGGGTCACCAGCTCCAAGCGCAGCGCGACGGCGTCAGCGAGAGCGTCAACGCAATGACCGCACAGATGCAACGCCAGACCGCGCTGGAGATAATTAAAATGCTTGAGGAGCCTCGAAATCTGCAAGCGCGAGCGGCAATGCGGAGTCTAGCTGGCAAGCCCCACGCAGACTGGACTGCCGAGGAAGTTCAGAGTGCCGACATAGTCGCGAGAATTTGGACCATCGCAGCTGATCTATGGATGGTTGGCGCGCTTCCAAACCTCTATCTTCACTATGCGTACGGAAATACGGTCGTTCGCCACTGGAACGTACTGCGTCCCTATATAGAAGACCTGCGGGATCGCACTGGCGCCTCCCAGCGCAAATCTTTTGAAGACTTGGCAAACGACGTTATCCGCCTAGGATGGTACCGAGACGGCGGCGATTTTCGGCCAGCTTATCGCGTTTGACCTGCGACTACTAGGAGTAGTTCTGCGGCCGGAGCGTGTGTCCAGCCACTCGCCGAGCTACGCAAACGAGGGCGGTCGGGAAGTTCCAGCACCGCCCTCACGATGTTGGCGCATTGCTATACGGCGTCACCGTCTTGCTCTAGTGACTTTTGCAATCTTCGCGTTGGCGGCTTCCTCATGTCCGTCCACGCATCCGTGGTAGCGGCGGTGGATCACCTCGGGCGAGTTGCCGACACGACGAGCCACCTCGGCAATGGGCACCCCGGCATTCAGCCTTGAGCTGATCCGCGGTCCGCGGCCGCTCCCGCGCAGCCGGGGCCGCAGCGGGAGTCTGCGGGTCACTGGGCACGGAGTACAGGTGCAGGGGCGGGATCGGGTTGGTGCTCATGCCGCGACCGTCCTGGGGCGCTTGGCTCCGGCCCGCAGACCCGAGGCGATGGTGCGCCGGGCCTCACGCTCGCCCTGCCCGGTCTGGAGCGGGGCGGCGGTGAGCCATTCGGCCACCTCGGCTTCGCCCAGCTCTCCCCCGGCGACGAGCTGTCCGAGGGCGATGGAGGCGAGGTAGAGCGGCGCCCCTTCCTGGGCGCGGGTGACGCGCTCCAACTCCCCGTTGGCCGCGGCCTGCAGCCACTTGCCGCGCCGGTCGGATGCGAGCGTGACCGTGATGGGCCGTTGCGGCGGAAGCGGTGCTGGCCACAGCAACTCCGCCAGCCATTCCGGAAGGGCGGGTACGGGAGCATCCGAAGTGATCTCGTAGACGCGGCCGTTGACGAAGCTGCCTGCGGCGACGACGTACCCGCCTGCGGCACGGGTGTCGACCTTCCAACCGAGCTTGCCCGCGCTGTTCCTCAGCTCCGGCCCGGCGGGGGCGGCGAAGTACAGATGCGCCCCGCCGCTGACGGTGCCCACTCCGAAGGTGTCCGGCGGGAAGGGGTACGTGTCGTGCTGCTCACGCAGCACGCGAAATACGTCGGCTCCGTTGCGCACGCCGTGCTCCCCCCCATTGAGCCGGCGGAAGGTCGTCCGGGCTTTTGGCGGTGTCCAGGTCGAGGACGACCAGGCGGGAGGGGCCGGTGGCGATGCCGATGTTGTAGGGAGCGCGGGTCCAGCAACGGTGGATGCGTTCGCGGTCGGTGGTGGCGCGACTCTCCCATTCGGTGATCGCGGGCTGCTTGTCTCCTGTGCGGAGGGGGAGTCTTCGTCGTGGCGCGAGGACGGGCTTGACCAGCGGATCCAGGAACTCCTGCGCTGCCAGGTGCGGGAGAGAGCCCGGCGATTAGAGGACCCGTCCCTCGTGGTCACCGACACCCAGTCGGTCCGCGCGGCAGCCGGTGTCCCGAAGACCACGACGGGACTGGACGCCAACAAGAAGGTGTCGGGCCGCAAGCGGGGGCTGGCCGTGGACGTGATGGGGCTGATTATCGGCGTCGTCGTGCTGGCCGCGTCCGCCCACGACAACGCCGCCGGCACCGCTCTGCTCGACCAGGCCGCCGAACGATGCGGACACCGCCTGGAGAAGGCCCTGGTGGACCAGGGCTTCAAGGACGAAGTCGTCACCCACGGCGCGATGCTCGACATCACCGTCGACGTCGTCCGCCGCAACCCCGCCGACCAGGCCAAAGGCTTCGTCCCGCAGCCGAAGCGGTGGGTGGTGGAGCAGACGAACGGCACCCTGCTCCTGCACCGGCGCCTCGCCCGTGAGTACGACCACCGACCAGACACCTCCGCCTCGCGCGTCTACTGGGCCTCCACCGCGAACATGACCCGCCGCCTCACCACCCCGAGTCCGGCCTGGCGCGACACCCTCGGACTGGCCGCATGAACGTCAACGAACTCCTGGCAGACCTCCAGGCCCAGCACGACGAGACCACCGCCCGGGCCGGTGAACTACACGACCAGATAAAGCACTTGACCTCCGCCCTGGCCAAAACCGAAGGACGGCTTGCCGATCTGGCCACTGCCCGAAAGGTCATCGCAGAAGTCGCACTGGCAGGACCCGAATCCGAACCGCCTGAGTTGACCACCGCCTACCAGGTCATCGTGAACGCCTTCAACACCCACCCCGACCAGGCGTTCCAGGTCCGTGAGCTGCACGAACTCCTCGGCATGCCCACCGACGACCCGGCCATGAACGTCACCCGCAGCCGTCTTGGACGCCTCACGCGTCAAGGCTTCCTCACTCAACCCGGACGCGGTCTCTACCAGAAACGGGCTTAGCGCCGCCTTGCGTGGGCTGGAATCGGCACGTCCGACGGCCGCCACTCTCGCCTGATCAATCCGAACACCCACGAGTCGGACACTTCGCCGTTCACGACGCAGTCTTCCCGCAACGTCCCTTCACGCATGAATCCGATCTTCTCCAGGACCCGGGCAGATGCCACGTTGCGCGTGTCGGTCTCGGCCTGGATTCGATTCAGGTCCAGTGTGTCGAATGCCCACTGCAGCAGGGCGTGTGCCGCCTCCGTCGCGTAGCCGTGGCCCCACATCGCCTCGGCGAGGCAGTAGCCCAACGACGCGCTGCGGTAGTCCGGGTTCCATTCGGCCAGAACGCACCAGCCGACGAAGGCCCCGTCAGAAGCACGGTCGATGGCCACCCGCGCCCCGGTGCCTTCGTCCGCCATCGTCCGGCACATCGCGATGAAACGCTCGGCGCGGGCCCGGTCGGTCCACGGCGGGGAGTCCCAGTAGCGCATCACGTAGGTGCTGCTGTGCAGCGCGAACAGGGGGTCCGTGTCGGCGTCGGTGATGGGTCGCAGTCGCAGGCGAGCGGTGTGCAGTATGGGGGTGGCCACAGTCATGCGCACCATCTTGTGTCCTCATGGGGCGGGCAGAACACCGAATATCCGATCACGGTCCGGCCCTCACGACCAAGGCACCGCCTACCAGCAGATCGTGCATGCCTTCAACCAGCACCCCCGACCAGACATTCAGGGTCTGCGAACGGCACGACTACTCGGCCTGCCCACCGACGGCCCAGACATGAACGTCACCCGCAGCCGCCTCGGACGCCAAGGCTTCCTCACCCAACCGCGCAAGGCCACTACTAGAAACGGACTCAACGACCTCTGAGGCCGCAGGATCGCCCCTTCCCCCAGGCGCGGCCTGGGGGAAGGAATCCTTCGACTAGCGCTTGTACTTGTATCCCCAGTCCTGCAGGTACTCGTTGTCGTCGCAGTAGGCGAACGACGCCGTCTGCTCCTTCACATACGGACCCCAGCGGGTGACCCAAGCCGACGATGGCGAGGTCTTGGCCCGTGAGCACTTCACCCAGGCCCGAACGTAGTCACCATGCTGGCTCAGGTCCCAGCAAGCCACGTGGTTGTAGCCCCCGAGCTTAAGGTGCCCCCAAGGATGATTCACACAGTTCGCGGCCTGAACCTGGGTGGTGTCAACAGCGTCCGCGGCGGCGTAAGTTGGCGCCACCAGGACGACAGCGGCTGAAACCGCAACTGTTGCCAGGAGTTTCTTCAAGAGCGTTCCCCTTCGAACTGATCAAGCGGTCGGCGCAACCCTAGGTAGTCCCGATCTTGCCCGTGACGCAGTCGGCCCAGGTTGGCTTGATCAGTCCGTTTCGATTGGGGTCATCCCATGGATCGAATAAAGCCGCTGGGCAACGGCCAGTACGGGCACAACATGGCGGGGTGGGCACCGAAGTTCGATCAAACCGCGTCGAACGAGTCGATCACTCTGGCCCAAAACGATCGACTGTGCCTCTGCAGCTCCGTGTTGAAGTTCAGGAACGAGGAACGGATCCGCGGCTGCATCCACGGCTTCCACGAGTTCGATCGCTAGCTCCGTATGGTTCGAACGCGTCGGGGACGCGGTGGCGGCCGACCGCGGCGAGTGCACCCGCACCGCGGTCGTCTACGGCGCGAGAGGCAGCGACGTGGACGCCGTGGTGTATGACGGCGAACTGGCAGGCGAGCGCTACCGCGTCGATCGCGCCGGCCGACGGGGCTGGCCGACCACTGCACGGTTCATGTGCGCCGGCTGTATGACCGTGCGGGCGAGCGTGTGGGACCACTGCCACACACACGGGTTTGTGCGCGCGCCGCTGTGCAATCTGTGCAACACCCGGCACTGGCACGGCCGGCAGCCCCAGCACGGCCGGGCAGCACCCAGCTGGAGCCTCGACGACAGCTGCTACCGCTGGTGCCCCGAGCACGCCAACGGGCGGATACTCTGCAGCGCCCAGCTGCAATTCGAGGCCTCGGAGTAGTCCTTTGAGGGGCGTGCGTCACTCCACGATCAGACCGCTCTCGGGGGGCGTACGAGTGAGTGGCGAGTGAGCTTCGTCAGCGGGCGATCTCGCGCCAGCGTTTTCGCAGGTCAACGGTACAATGGAGAGTCGTCGGCGCGAGGCCTCCGGAGCCCTGTCAGGTTCGAATCCTGCCGGGGGCAGCCGGTATGAGGTGCCCAAAGACCCCGCCATCAGCGCTTTAGCTGAGAACGGGGTCTTCGCGTATGTGCAGCGGTACGCCACTCAAAGCCGCCGTATGTCGGCGTCCGTGGACTGTTCGTGGACAGGAAAGCCCGGTCATCGGCGCAGGTCGGCCGCGACATGGCGAAGCCCTGGGACCGATCCGGAGGCTTCGGAGTGTCCCGCCCCTGGGCGGGTCACACATACTCGCGAAGCGGGTCCTCGATCTCAAAACCCTCAGCCAGTGGCTTTGGCGATGATGCGGTCCATCTCCTCCCGGCCGAAGGCCCGCAGGGTGGTGGTACGGACGTTGCCCACCCCAGAGACCTGCAGGAGCACCGCAGTGGCGGTCTCGTCGTCGGGCGCCTCTACGACGGCCACGATGTCGTACGGACCGACGGTCCAGTAGAGGTTCAGGACCTTCACCCCCAGTTTCTGTGCCGCTGCGGCGAAGGCCTCGGCGCGCTGCGGAGTGTCCTTGTAGCCCCGGATCCCCTGATCGGTCCAGTTCAGCAACGAGACGTACGTCGGCATGGTCTTTCACCCCTATGAAGGAGACACAACACATCGTCGCTCAATTCTGATCACCATGCGCGCAAGGCGCATGTAGAAGCAGGCCGGACGAGTGATACGAGCAATGAGCGATCGAACTCCTCGAGCGGTGGCCGGCTCCCCAGCACGAACCCGAAACACCGAGTCCCAAAGCTCACTGCTGCGGACTGTCTGGGGACAGGAATGCCGAGCATCGGCCCAGGTCGGTTTTCGATATGGCGAAGGCCCTCGGAAAGATCCAGAGGCCTCGGGACATACCGCAGTGGGCATGCCACTCGTACTCACGTAACAGATCCTCGATACGAGTTCTGCCGGAGCAACGGCGTTCGGCACGGATCCATCCCCATGTTCATCGCGGGTTGCGCCGAGGCCGAGATCGTCGGCGCTTGCGAGAAGTTGGAAGACCCAGAGGCCCCCGTGTGGAGCAAGGTCCACTTGGCCGGGGTCGAGGCGATGGGATGCGGAACTCTCGCGTACGACGCCGAGACGGACACCGTGCTGCCGCACATCCATACCTCACTCGGCGAGAAGGGCCGCTCGGCCAACGGACACACGAGTCATCTGCTCAGCGCGCACGTGCAATTCCTTGTCGAGATGCTCGTGGTCGAGGTCATCTCACCGGTCATGACCGTCCGCAGAATCCGGACCTTTACAACGTCCCGCTGCTGACCTTCGGTGCATGGGCTGCACACGATGTCGCAGCCTGTCTAGGTTCAGTGACGGTTCACGCAAGACCGTTGAGGGGGGCGCTGGGTTGCCAGGAAACGGGCAGAACGACGTCGACGCCGTCACGGCGGGCCAGGGGCAGCAGTCGGCTCATGGTGGTGTCGAGGTCGTCGAGCAGGTAGGGCATGGGGCGCAGTGGCCGGTCCAGGCCGAAGAAGAAGTCGTCCCAGTGCACCAGGATGACCCGCCTGGCCCCGGTCGTGGCCACGACCTCGTCCCAGTAGGTGTGAAGGAACTCGGCGGGCTGTTTGCCCAGCATGCCGACGCCCAGGTAGATGACGTCGGCGTGATGACCGCGCAGCGCGCCGGGCCGGTAGTTGGCGCTGGCTTGCAGCAGCACGCGGCCCTGGGGGTGGGTGACGAGCACGGAGTAGGCGGTGCCGGTCTTCCAGGCACCGGCGCGGGCCGGCGGGACCAAGGGCCGGTCGACGGTACCGGGGTAGTGGTCGCCGGGGCTGTGCACGGAGTCCAGGAAGGTCAGCGTGAAGCTGCCGTAGGTGGCGGTGTCGCCGCCGCCGACCACCCGCAAGGACGACTCGGGGACCCCCAGGCCGCGGCCGATGTTGGCGGTGGACTCCGACCCGACCAGTTCGGCGCCGGTCTCCAGCGCCCACACCGGTGCGTCGAGGGCGTGGTCGTAGTGGGAATGCGCGCACACCACAGCGGCGAGGGTGTCCACCCGCAGCCGCTCGATGGCGGCACGGACCAGCCCGCGGTTCGGGGCGATCTTGCCCACGCCCACTCGCAGAATCCCCGGGCGGGTGACGAACCCGTCGCTGAGCACCGAGGTCTGCCCGTCCGACAGCAGCACTGAACTGGTGCCCAAGAAGTGAGCGCTCAGCCCCTCACGGTGCGCTGCAGTGCGCTGCTGGTAAGGCAGGTAGGGCCGCAGACTCGGGCGACCGATCGGCACCTTCATACGAGCATCCTCGGACCCCAGGGACAGGAGTGCCACCTCCGGACCTCGTGTGCCCTCTCACAAACGGTCCATTCTGCGAAGCCCGGTCAGCACGCGCTGGTGAGCCGCCGCGAGGCCCGGACTTCTTCTCAGAGCTCGTCCGCGGACAGAGTTTCCCTACGTCTATCAAGGCTCGCTGCGCTCGCTCCCAGTTAGGGGCGTGAACAGGGGATCATCGCAAGCCCAGCAGGGCTGGCCTCTTCCCACGCCCGCCATGCGCGAACGTCTGCAGTCCAGGCCCTCCTGAACTGCGTAGCAGTCTGATGCAAGGATCAGAGGGTGCCGCGCACAGCCCGGCGGCGCCGACCGGGGGGTGGGGGGCGAATTCCGGATGCAACGATGGCGGGCAGCTCGTGCCAGAGGAAGCGGAGGAGGCCGATCGGCAGTGGCCAGCGATGAACAAGGACGGCCAATCAGGGCCAGGCGGCCAGGGCCTAGACCGAGTCGGACTGCCGACCGCGTTGCCCTGCTCGATGACCCCACATAGGTTGAGTGGGTCAGCGACAGGCGCACGAGTACGCACCGCCGGGGATCCCGCCTGGACGCCAACGCAGAGGCCTGGTGCCGGTCTCACTCTAGGCGGGTGTCCACCTATGGAACGGCCCCTCCAGATTGTTCGGTTGCCGTCATGCCGCTTTCCGGAGCCACCCGCGCGGGCGGAACCTGATCAACAGGCTGCTGTGGCGGCTGAATTTGTCGCGCCATAGCCGCAAGAGCTTTAAAGTCTGGAAGTTTCTTTACGACAAAAATAGCTGCTACTGAAGAAGTCGGAAGCCCGCACAAAAGGACACCGTAACCCGCCTCATTAGCCTCGACCATCGAGTAGCCTAGCCACAAGAAGGCGGCCACAATACCCGCGGCAACCAGGTTTCCCATGGCCGTCGTGGCGTGTCCAAGGTATACATCAAGACGTTGCGTGCGCGCGGTGTAGTTTATCGCTTTCAAAGCCCGACGCAGGTTCCCCTTGGGAACGTTCTCAAGTTTCGCCGCCAGCTCGATAATCTGATCGACTTCGACCTTCGAGCCATCATCGCCGCCCAGCTCGGGCATTTCAGCGCGCCTCCTGCACGTCTGACGCCAGGCGTCGGAGCATACGGACGACAGGGTGATCTTCGCTTGCCGTGCTCATAACTTGCTCAACGGTGACTGCAGGAGAATGAAATTCCGGAGCCGTGATGCCGCTGCTCTTTTCCTCGTTGTATTCTGAGACGATCTCCATTAATAGGGCCCCCGCTAGCTCGGGATCCCCCTTACTGCGCTTAATGAGCCCTCTTGCTTCAAGAGCCTCAACTTGACTCTTCGCCATTCGCTGCACTGCCTCACGCACTAGCTCAAGCTCCCTCTCATGCAGACTTCGAGCTTTCTGCCTCAGGGAATGTTGAAGTGCAACGAAAAATACACCGATTCCGAGCGTGGCAACTGCCGAGCTGACCGAGATTACGGCGATAGGCCAGCTCGTGCCACTCACCAACGCAAGTGCTCCCAGAACTGACGTCAGCACAGCGGAGAGAAAACTTCCCGTTACAGCCACAAGGCGCAGGGAGGATAAGTTTGGCAAGACACCGAAGGAACGCAAAGTATCTTCAGATTTCATCGCCAAGGCGAGACGGCTGGAATCTTCTGAATCCAAGGCCGAAATCAGCGCTTCAACCCCGTCATCGAAGCTTCGCAAATCGATCTGACGACTCTTTGCCCGCGCAGGCAAAACCGTGCCAGTCGGATCCAGGAGAGCACGCGCACCAATTCCGAAATTGTCCCAACGCACGACGACCACCCCCCGAAGATCACGCCCCGCCTATTACGCCTACCCAAAGTAGCAGATAAATAACCATCTGTGGCCGACTGGCGACAGTTCGCGCCCTGATCCATCGAAGACCCCGCATCGGCGGGACGCCTCCAACTTGCCCCAACCGAAAGCTAGATGACCCTTCAATATCCCCAGATCGGGAGGCTAGCATGGCCGCCGTCCCCGGAGTGGAAGGTTCCATACCTCGATCGAGGGTACTTTCGAACGACCGTGCCGAAAATGCAAGATCGGGTTTGCTGACCAGATCATTTCCTATCGAGAGCACGATCTCCTTTCGATGCCCTGCGCCTGCCCAATAGAACGCCAGGACCCCACACTGCTCCTCAAAGGAACAGTCGTCACAACGAGGGCCCAAGCGTGACCGCCCCTGGCCGCCTGCCTCGCACCGTTATGCGGATCGTTGTTCGCCGGGTAGGTCCAGTGGCTCATGGTGGTGCCACAGCAGGTGGCGGTCGCCGCGGCGCAACTCTGCATCGCCCCACTCGAGGCGCATAACCCCCTTGTCCATGGCGCATGCGTAGGCAACGAGCACGAGCCCCACCTCTGGATCGAGCTGGTTGAGATCCTCGTGAAACTCTTGCTCCTGCAACTCTTCGAGTCCTAAGTCCAGCTCTTCCTGCATGGGTTCCGGTCCGTGTCGGCGGATCAGGTCAGCGCGAAGACCAACGGCTCGCCGGAGCCGAGCCACGGTTACGGGGACATCCCGCTTGGCGTAGCGGATCGGGTAGAGGACCTGGCTGGCGACCACCATCACCGTCCGAGCTTGAAGCCGCACTGGAATGGCGCCGGGGAGGTCGGCTAAGCCGGTAGACAGCTCCTCGTACTGGCATGCATGGAGGCCGTGCCCGTACGCCTCCAGAGTCTGAGTACGCACTCCCTGATGACCATTTCGCGCCCGCTCGTGAGCTCGGACGATGCACGCTGGTACGAGTCGGGACAGTGGGGTGGCCAGCTCCCCGAAAACGATACGTGACCACGATCCTGCGGTCCGTTCCCGCATCAACGTTCCCCCGTGTACAGATGGCACTGTCAGAGGCAACTGCCAAGCTCCGACAGTGGCCCACGGTCAGGCTTGCCACAAGGGCGCACGACGGGAGTCACCGATGCAGACCTCGTGGCATCGATGAGGCTGCGCTCAAGGGTGGATCCGTCGGGTTGGTTTTGGAACGACGCGACGAAGCCGAAGAGGACTGAGGCGGGCCGGGCCACCAGGCATTGCCCTACGGCTCGTTGACGCTGTCTGTCGAACGCGTGTCGAAGTAAGCCAGATCAGCGGCGCCCTTCAGCGTATTCGTGCAGGTCACACACTCTGGCTGGCTTGAGCCTCCAGGCGCCTTCGAAGTACATCGGCCCTAGCGACCAACAGCAATCAACCACCGGGCTCCATGACAGCTCGAACGAACTCGGCCGGCGGACGGTAGTGGTGCGCCTTGACGTAGTGGGCGACGAGTTCAGGGGCGGCGTACGCCACTCCGTTGCCCATCACTCGTATCTCAGCGCTCCCTCTCGGGCAGTCATCCCGCGCGCCAACAAGCCATCCAAAGCACCAGGGGCAGAAGTGGTAGCCGCGCGTCTGCAGCACCCTCCCTTCGCGCGTCAGGTACGCCAAGGCATCGACCAGGCCTTGCGGAGGAGCACACTTCGGGAACCGCTTGCGGCGCGAGAGCCAGCCGACGTTGACCACTGGCATGCCCCGCCAGTGCGTGGTTGGCTCCCCCGTCATCCCCTCATCGGCGTAGCTGTACGGCGTCAGGTCCTCAAAGTAGGTCACGCACAGCTGACTATCACGCTGATCACCGAGCTGCGGCCTATTCGTGGACAGGATGACGCAAGAGGATCATCGACAGGCCTGTGACCAGTGTGAATGCCCGGGGCTCAAGGGGCCTCCGGAGCCGTGTGCGCAGGTTCGAGTCCTGCCGAGGGCACTCGCCGACAGTCAGCAGAAATCAAGGTCTGACCAGGGTGGATGTCTGCATGAGAGAGCGGGAGCCAGTCTCATTGACTCCCGCTCTCTCTCGTTGTTTCGCACTGGTCGCGATAGACCTCCGACACAACCTCAGATGCTGTCCACCCTTGAGGTGGGCACGTGTTGGTTCGCTTTGCCGGTTTGTCGGCCGTCCCCGTTGCCGCCCTGTGCTCCCTCGACGAGCAGCGGGACACCGACCGAAGATGCACGGCCGACCCGGCGCTGTCCTCACTCCCCAATGTCGGAGAGCCCATGGGCAGGCTTCGACGGGTTCCCGCCTCCTGTCCGTCCTACGCTTGAACCGAGGCATCGAAATTCTTGGTCAACGCCCCGGGGTGATGACGATGCTCGACTTGGCATCCAGGTTGTCGGACATCCCCACTGTGCGGGGTCGGGCACCTTGGCCCCATCACGAGTACGTCAAGGGTTGGGGCGTGTTTGCGCTGCCCTTCGACTCCGGTCACGTGCTCGCGCTCCGAGTCTTTCCTGAGAACAGCTTCGGGCCCTACCGCACGCTGTGGCATCGCGATCCGAGCCGAAGCTGGTCGATCCACGTCCACGGGGCACGACTGGACACAGCATGCCCCCGGTACTACGGCGCGGCCTGCGACCACACGGGATACTCCCGTATCGGGCTCACCTGGACGGGCCCGGCCTCCCTGCGGGTGACGATGGATGCTCCTTCACTGGACTGGACTCTCACCGCCTCCTCGACCCGCCTCCTCGGCTTCCTCAACAGCATCAGCGTGGCGCTGCCGCTCGCCACGTGGCGAGCGCGATCTCTGGTACGGGCTCGGGAGCGAGCGGCCCGCGCACTGGGAATGGGGCGCCTTCAGATGTCCGGCGTGATGCCGAGCGGTCACACCGGAACCCTCATGCCGCAGCAGATGTACTTCATCAATGACTCACGAGCCACGCTCGACGGCGTCGACCTCGGACTCCCCGTCCGGCTGCAGGACAATCCGCGGATCGGTGACGTGGCCCTGCCGGCCCGCGGCGTCCTCGCCATCGGCCAGGCAGTCTGGGAAATCCTGGACCCGACCGAATACGAACGCACCCGTTCCGAGACCGCCCGGCAGTCCTAAGGCTGACCCGTAAATGAGGCCGCCGGCCCGCTCGCCCCGCTGCCCATCGAGGAGTGCGGGCGCGGGCTACTGCTGATCGAAGCGCTCGCCAACCGCTGGGGCATCGGCCCACGGCCGCCGTCCGGGAAGACGGTCTGGGCCTGAGCTCCTGGTTGTGGGAGGCCCGCCGGACGGACCGATCACCGACAAAGAGACCGAGGGGGATCAGCTGCAGCGCGCCCGGGAGCAGCAGCGCCACTCATGATGAGAGGAAGCGGTACATGGCCTGACCGTCGGCCTGAGCATCGGCATCGCCCAGTTCCCGCCACGCCTCATGGGCAGGGTCAAGCAGCGCCGTCGCCGTGGCCAGCCTCCTGCGATCCCCCCGCGTCAGCTCCTGCTTCAAGGCTCGCGGATTGGCCGGCAGCGAGAGCAAGAACGCCAGGTCCCGGTAGTGCTTGTCCTTGGGAGCAGTCGGGATGCTCAGCGCCGCAGCCTTTCCCACGATCGCGCCCAGCAGGCTGGGGCGGTAGATGACTCCGGCGCGCTCATCAAGCTGGACTGTCACACTTTGAGTCCGCTGCACTGCCTGGCGGCCGCCGGGAACCTCAAGGGTTGAGCCTGGAGGCGTGGTCGTGAGGTCGGCCCTCTCCCCGAGGTTGTCCGGAGCAAGCAGGTCGACCACCAGTTCTCCCGCACCGTCATCACGCCTGTATCTGTGCGTCTTGCCCTCAGGTGATACTCCGGCAGATTCGAACCCCAACCCTTGCAGCGCAGCCACGAGCAGTCGGAGGCTTCTCTGGTGGGAAACCACATCAGCCAGCACATCGAGATCGAGACTCGCAGCCGGCGGGGTCCTGTCGTGCTCCAGACCGTGCAGGAGCACCATTTGACCGCCGATCAGGGTCCACATTTGTGGCACCTTCTCCGATAAATCCAAGAGTGTGTGCCACAGCCCCACAACCGGCCCTGTCAGCAAGTCGGACTGAATCCGGACCCTGGGTTCAAGCATTACGTAGCGTCCCTCCTCAGCACCGCGGATTCGAGCAATGATTCAAGAATGCCGACGGCCGCAACACTGGCTCGGTCTTCGTGCGCATCGAGCAAGTCGGCCGCAATCACGGCGGCCGGGGCGTCCTTCCCTTCGTCCGCATCCCGAGCAGCCGACACCAGGAACGACCAGGCGCCGGCCGGCGGCACGCGAACAACGAGGTTTCCGCGCTGAGCGTCCAGGACGAGACCGAATGCAGCCTCCAGCTTTCCGATCCGCTCCGGATGTACGTAGATCTCGGCTCGGCCCGGAGCCACATAGTCGGCGCCCACGCGCGGTGCCGCACTGGCGCCGGCGCGCACAACGTCCGCTTCGCCGAGCAGCGCCGGCAAGAGGCCACGGTGCACGCTGTATCGCCTCACGTCGGCTCTCGATACGAGAAGCTGTTGGATGCGCGCTGCCGGCACTTCCTCGTGCGCAGCAATGTCTCGTAGCCGTGCCCGAAGGCGTGAGCGCTCAGGGTCTGACAACCCGGGCGGGCGGCAGCCAGAGAGTATGGCCAGGGCACCCCAGGCGTTGCGTGCCGACAGAGGCCGACCTGGCTCAGGGGCGAACTTCTTGCGGTTCCGCAGGCTGCCGGCGTCAACGAGCCATCGGCCCCCGACTCTCGAACCGTGCAGCTTGCCGGCCTGGAGCAGCTGGCGCACACGCGAGTCATGCACGCCCAAGCCCTCGGCCGCCTCCCTCACAGACACAAATTCCACGATCACACCTCCTTGCGTCTTCTCTCGCGAAAGCAAGAGAGAACACGCAACCAGTGTGGTACCTCCACCGGGTTGCGTCAAACCTCTCGCGACCAAGAGAGAACACGCAAGAGGGTCCTCGACAGGGAAGGGCCGACCAAGGTCGCACTGCGCGACCGGGACGTTCGGCCGGCTCGCCCTGGCCCGGGCGGACGGCATCGGCCCGTTGATCAGCCGAAGTGGCAGACATCAAGAGCCGGACCCAGTCTCACCGGGTCCGGCTCTCATCTCGCACGCACGCGCAATTCAGGGGGCGGTGCGCTCGGGCCGCTCAGGCGTTGGGGCGCTTGCCGTGGTTGGCCTTCTTCTTCTTGCGGGCGCGTCGCTTATTGCCTCGTTTGGCCATGGTGCGCATCTCCCTCATTCAGAACTTTCCAGACTTTCCCACGTTTTCGTCAGTCTAGAGTCGGCCCGCGGGGTCCGCATCAGCCGTGCGGCATGTGTCGATCTCGGCGTGCTGTGTACGTCCACTCGACGCACCCTGGACACATGGCCGCGCATCCGGAGGTGAGCTCATGAAGCTCCGCAAGATGCCACCCGGGTGGGGGGAGCCTCTTCAGCCGCCACCCGGCTACTTCGGATTCGACGGCAGCGTGCCCGATGAAATGCAGCGGCGTCTCATCCTCGACTGGGCGGTGAATCAGCGGATCGCGAGCGGATGGCGGGTGGAGTCCCGCTCGGAGACGCAGGCAATCCTGGTCCGCGGCGAGCCGGTGAACCACGTGCTGCACGCCATCCTGAGCCTCGTCACCTGTTTTCTGTGGGCCTTCGTGTGGGTCGCTCTCAGCGTGACGAACAGGGTCGAGCGGGTCGCGCTGACCGTCGATGCGCAAGGCCACGTGGTTGCCGTGCATGCTCCGTCGTCCTGCCATTGATGGAGGAGGACGCTGCGCCAAGAACAGGCGCAGACACGACAGTCCCCGGCGGTTCTTGTCGATGCGAAGCGTCTCAGTCGTCGCTAGACGCTCCTTCACCGACAGAATCTGCCGGGGGCCTGGCCAGAGCCGGGACAAGGGTCACGCGGGCCTTTGGACGTCTCCTCGGGCGGTGCGGCTCTTTCCGGTTGTCCGGTGTATTAATGAGTCTCCTCCATATTTCGCACGAGTCAAGGTTTTTGTTCTTATATCTGCGGATATCTCCCGCAGGGATCCCGGTCGTACGCTGGAAGCGACCCTCGTCGGCTCGCCATGAGCCTTCTGCAGTGGGACCAACGGGCCGTCGGTTGCGCACATTTCGCGGGTGTGCCGTTCCGCCCGCTCGCCGAACTGGCCCGGCTCGAGCCGGCTGCCGTGGAAGTCGTCTTCGCCGGAGCCGAGAGGGCCCCGGGACAGCAGGCCCCGTACAGGCAACAGAGGTGACGGTATGAGCGAGATCGAGATCATCACCACCCCATCACTCGGTGACACCAGCTATCTCCTCGTCAGCGGCGACGAGGCCGCGCTGGTCGACCCGCAGCGGGACAGCTGGGGGCTGATGGAGTCCTGTACGTACAGGGAGGTCGGGATCCGGTACGTCCTGGAGACGCATGTGCACAACGACTACGTCTCCGGGGCACTGGAGGTCCGCGCGGCGACCGGGGCCACGGTGGCCTGCCCCGCCCGGGCGCCGTACGCCTTCGATCATCTGCCGCTGGCGGAGGACGACGAGATCGTCGTCGGCGATGTGACCGTGCGGGCGATGGAGACGCCCGGGCACACGGCGGAGCACACCTCATACCTCGTTTTCGAGGACACACGACTGGCGCCGACGGCCGTCTTCACCGGAGGCAGTCTGCTCGTCGGCAGCGCGGGCCGTACCGACCTGTCCGGGGACGACCGTACGGAGGAGCTGGCCCGGGCACAGTTCCGTTCGCTGAGGCGACTGTCGCTGCTGCCGGACGCCACCCGGGTGCTGCCGACGCACGGAGCGGGCAGCTCCTGTGCGGCCGGGCCGGTGTCGGGGAACAGGACCACCACCGTGGGGGCCGAGCGGCGTACCAACCCCTCGCTGACCATCCAGGACGAGGAGAGGTTCGTCAGCGGGCGGCTGTCGGGCCTGCCGCCGTACCCCGCCTACTACCGCTACATGGCACCGATCAACCGATCCGGACCGCAGGTGCTCGGTGGCCGGCCCACACTCCGGGCGCTCACGCCGAGCATGGTGGAGGGGCTGGTCGGGGGCGGTGCGCAGGTCATCGACGGGCGCGACCGCAGAACGTTCGCCGCAGGCCATCTGCCCGGGTCGCTCTGCGACGAGCTGGACGACCGCTTCGCGAGCCTGGTCGGGGAGGTCGTGCCGTTCGGCGCGCGCCTGGTGCTGGTGCTGCCGGAGCCGGAGGAGGGAGCGGCCGACGAGGCGTTGATGCAGTTGCTGCGGATCGGATACGAGAACGTCGCGGGGTATCTGGCAGGTGGCATCGACGCCTGGCAGGCGGCCGGTCGGCCGCTGCGTTCCTTCCGTGCCGCGGACGTGGCCGAACTGGCCGGGCACATCGCCGAACGGCGGGTGCTCGACGTACGGCCGGAGCGCCCCGAGGGCGGAATCCCGGGAACGCTCGCCGTGCCGCTCGCCGAACTGCCCAAGCGGCTCGGCGAGTTGCCCAGGGACCGCGAGATCTGGACGGTCTGTGGGAGCGGCCGGCGGGCGACCATCGCGGCGAGTCTGCTCGACCGGGTGGGCATCCCCGTGACGGGGGTGGTCAGCGGTGGTGTGGGGGACCTGATGGCACACGCCTGAGAGCTGCATGGTGAAAGCCACACGCCCGAGAGAGCCGAGAGACCCGAGAGAGGAGACGATCATGGGCGACACCGGCTACTCACATCCCGAGACGCTGGTGGACACCGATTGGCTGGCCGCCCATCTCGACGACGGGACAGTACGCGTCATCGACGTGGACGAGGACACCACCGCGTACGAACAGGGCCACATTCCACGTTCCGTCGGCTGGCACTGGACCAAGGATCTGCACACCGCCGTGGGCCGGGACTATCTGGACCGGGAGGCGCTCGGGCAGCTGCTGGCCGCGGCCGGCGTGGCGGACGACACCACCGTGGTGCTGTACGGGGGCAACAACAACTGGTTTGCGGCGTACGCCTACTGGATCCTGCGGCTGCGCGGCTTCAACAAGGTGAAGCTGCTCGACGGCGGCCGGAAGAAGTGGGAGCTGGAAGGCCTCGAGATGACTCAGGAGGTCATGGACTACCCGCACACCGGCTTCACGGTGACGGGCCAGGAGAACCCGCAGTTCCGCGCGTTGCGCGGCGAAGTGCTGGAAGGCCTGGGGTCCGCCACTCGGACGGTCGACGTACGGTCGCCGGAGGAGTACCGGGGCGAGAAGCTGGCGCCGCCTCATCTGCCGCAGGAGCAGGCACAGGTGCCCGGCCACATCCCCGGCGCGGCCAACATCCCCTGGGCGCAGGCGGCCAACGACGACGGGACGTTCAAATCGGCCGACGAGCTCAAGGAGCTCTACGCACGGCAGGGCATCACGCCGGACCGCGAGATCATCGCGTACTGCCGTATCGGAGAGCGCTCCTCGCACACCTGGTTCGCGCTCCACGAGCTGCTCGGCTACCCGGACGTCAAGAACTA
Source organism: Streptomyces sp. CA-135486 (assembly GCF_050936555.1). Classification (NCBI taxonomy): domain Bacteria; kingdom Bacillati; phylum Actinomycetota; class Actinomycetes; order Kitasatosporales; family Streptomycetaceae; genus Streptomyces; species Streptomyces sp. CA-135486. The sequence continues at coordinate 1,539,976 of NZ_JBNJMM010000002.1, read as the reverse complement.
CGACGGCTCCTGGACCGAGTACGGCTCACTGGTACGCGCGCCCGTCGAGATGGGGTGACGCAGAGAACGCTCGTCCTCCGCCGTCGCGGCCGAGGCATGGTCCGTACGGCGGCCCGGTCGGGGCGCCGTACGGACCATGCCGGGTCAGGTCAGGTCAGACCGCGGGCATCAGTACCTTGGTGGCTCCCTCCTCCTTGTTGTGCCGGTCGGCCCAGTTGGCGAGGGCCGTACTGCACGCGTGATCGACATGGCGCAGATCGAGCAGGTCGAGCTCGATGTGCCGGTCCTTCGGCAGGCCCTCGAGGGTGTCGAGGATCCGGGGCAGCCGGAGGAAGGTCGCGTTGCCCGAGACGACCACACGCAGGGGCTCGCTCCGGTCGCCGTCTTCGTCGACGTGCACCTGGACGTGCGACGTCTCCCACGCCGTCTTGGCGACGGCGAGCAGCAGCCCGGCCAGCACGCCCTCGAACATGTTGGTCGCGACGATGGCGACCGCGGTCGCCATCAGAATCAGCGCCTCCCCGCGGTGCTCGCGCCACAGCGGCCCGAGTTCCTTCAGCGGGATGAGTTTCCAGCCGGAGAAGACCAGGATGCCGGCGAGCGCGGCGACCGGTATGAGGCCGAGCGCGGCCGGTACGAGCGCCGCGAAGAGCAGCAGCCATACGCCGTGCAGTACCCGTGACGCCTTGGTCCGGGCACCCGCCTGCACATTGGCCGCGCTGCGCACGATGACCGCGGTCATCGGCAGTGCGCCGAGGGCTCCGCAGAAGGCGTTGCCCGCGCCCTGCGCCATCAGCTCCTTGTCGTAGTCGGTGCCGGGGCCGGTGTGCAGCCGGTCGACGGCAGCGGCGCTGAACAGGCTCTCCGCCGACGCGATGAGCGTGATGGCGACGACCGTGCCGAGCGCCCCGACCACTCCGGCATCCGCGATCGCGCCGAGGTCGTCGGCGGAGGGTGGCCGGATCGCGCCCAGCAGCCCCTGCACCTCGACCCGCTTCACGGGCAGCCCGAACAGCGCCACGACGGTGGTGGTCAGAGCCACGGCCGCCAGCGGTGCGGGGATCAGCCGGACCTTCGGCGGCAGATGCTTCCAGAAGGCCATCATCGCCACGGTGACCGCGGCCAGACCGAATGCGGTCAGCGCCTCGGACGAGCCGGCCGTACGGATGAGCAGCCCGGGCAGGCCCATGAGGTTGGCGGGGCCCGAGCCGGGGGCCTTCGCGTCGGTCATCGCGTACAGCTGACCGGCGATCAGTACGAGGCCGATCCCGGCGAGCATCCCTTCCACCACGGCGATGGAGATGGCGCGGAACCAGCGGCCCAGTCGCAGCGCGCCCATGACCAGCTGGAGCACGCCCGCCGTGAGGACGAAGACGCCCAGGGCCCCGAGTCCGAATTCGTTGACGGCTTCGAGGACGAGGACGGTCAGCCCCGCGGCGGGTCCGCTGACCTGGAGGCTGCTCCCGGGGAGCAGTCCGGTGACGAGCCCGCCGACGATGCCGGTGACCAGGCCGAGTTCGGCCGGGACGCCGGAGGCGACGGCCACGCCCACGCAGAGCGGCAGGGCGACGAGGAAGACGACGACGGACGCGGTGAGATCGGCTCGCAGCGTCGAGGCGGATGGTCGCTCCCCGCGCTGCGCCGCCGCCCGTCGGTGGCGTCCGCGGTTCCCGCGTTCGCTGGTGTCCGGTTCGCTGGTGTCGCGTTCGCGGGCGTCGCGTTCGCGAGTGTCGGCGGCGCTCACAGCGGAAGGAACGCGTCGTCGTGCGGCCGGTGGGCGAGCACGGAGCCGGTGTCTATCTCGTAGAACCAGCCGTGCACCATCAGCCGTCCTTCCGCTGCCCGGCGGGCGACGCACGGGTAGTCGCGCAACCGCCCGAGCTGGCGCAGGACATGGTCCTGGACCGCCTCGGCGATGGCAGGGGACGAGGAGTCGGTGAAGAGGGGCGGGGGTGACGTGCTCTCCAGCCAGCCGCGGACCGCGGGGACGTTGGAGAGGTCTTCGCCGCGCACCATCGCGCCGACGGCACCGCAGTGGGAGTGGCCGCAGACGACGATGTCCGCGACACCGAGCACCTCGACGGCGTACTCGATGGTCGCCGCCTCGCTCGAGTGCCGGTCGGGGTCGTGTTCGGGGATGATGCTGCCCGCCGTGCGGAGTTCGAAGAGCTCGCCGGGGCGGGCTCCGGTGATCAGTGAGGGGATCACCCGCGAGTCGGAGCAGGTGATGAACAGCGCTTGCGGGGACTGACCGTCCGCGAGGCGGCCGAACTCGTCGGCGCGGGCGGCGGCCCGGTCCCGGAAGGCACGGGCATTCTGCATGAGCATGTGCATGGGGGTGTTCCTCCAGCGCGCCCAGGGCGCGCGGTGGTGGGTCGTCATGTCGAATCGCAGGTACGGAGTGGGGGAAACCGTGCGGGCGACGAAACGATCAGAGGCGGAACACCTGCAGAACGGGGAGCCGTGCTGCGGGGGGCTGTACGGGTGGACCAGGGGGTGGTCCCGCTGTGCGGCGGAGCACCAGGAAGGCGGCGGAGCCGTCCGCACCCGTCGTGGCCGAGGAAGGGCGATTGCCTGTGGGCGGGGCGTGGGCGGTCGGCAGCCTGTTGGGCCGGCCGCCGTTGCGGGAGGGGGGCGGCTCGTCCAGGGGATCCGGATCGTCCCAGGACAAGCCGACGGGCCAGAAGCGAAAGCCGGGCCCGTTGGGCGAGTTGGGCTCCGGGCCCGAGTCACTGGCCGGGTCCGATTCACCGGACGACTCGGGTTCACCTGGCGACTCGGGTTCACCTTGCGACTCGGGTAAGGCGTCGGCCTCGCGGGAAGTCTTTCCGGCGCCCAACTCCACTCCCCCGGCGGCGGATACCGCCGACTGGCAGAGCAGAAAGACCGTGAGCAACAGGGAGCACAGTGCGGCGAGTGTGTCCGGTACTGCGGTACGCCGTGTCACGGTCCCACCCCGACTTCGTCCTTGGCTTCGTCTCAGCGATTGGTCCAACTGGTCAGTAACACCAGCCTCATCAGTCACTGTGACAGCACGACGGCGCAAAAGTCAGCGATTCGTTAAACATTCGTGAGCGTCACACCACTTGACAGCAGACGTATGGTGGCGCTACCCGGGGTCACCCCAGTTGAGGCGCTGTTCGCGTCCGGCCGGACCCGATGCGGGTTATTCCTCGATCGCACCGCCCACTTCACGCAGATGGTCACGGAAGCTCAGGGAAGGCGCAGGCCGGCGCCGGGCGAGGTAGGTGTCGAACCGCACCTGACTGCGCAGCGAGACACCCGCGCGGATCTGTTCCGCCTGGCGCCGCTCGGTGTCGCGGATCGTCTCCGCAAGCGTGAAGATGTCCGCGGCGCGGGCGGCCGGCACAAAGAGCACGCCGTCGTCATCGCCCAGGGCCACATCCTCACGGCTCACCGTCCATTCGCCCACGCCGGCGGACTCCAGCGCATCGTGGGAACGGGCATCCAGGCTCAGCGGGCCGGTGGGGATCGCTCCAAGGCTGAAGACCGGCAGGCCAATTGCCCGGATGTCGGCCGTGTCGCGATGCAGGCCCCAGATCACGATTCCCGCCAGCCCGGCGGCCCGGGCCTCCAGAACGACGAGATCTCCGACACACGCCTCATCGAGTCGTCCGCCGTTGTCGACCACCAGCACATCGCCGGGCGCGCCCCCTTCGAACGCCTCCAGGAAGATGTCGACGCTGCCGACATGGCGAGCAGGGGACACACGCCCCGCCAAGCGGCTCCCGGGCACCACGGCGTGCACAGGCGCAGGCGCGCAGCGCACCGGGATACGAGCGCGAATGCAGGCATCCGCCAGGTGGGCGGTCGTCAGGGTCGCGAACCGCCGCCGAAGCTCTTGAGGATCCATGGTGCCCTTCCTCTCACACTTCGGCCCTCACCCGTCAGTCCTCACCCTCCAGTTCGCCCTCCGTCTCCAGGAAGACCTGGCGCAGGGCCGCGAGGACGTCCGGGTCCGGCTTCGCCCACATGCCGCGCGACTCCGCCTCCAACAGCCGCTCCGCGATGCCGTGCAGGGCCCAGGGATTGGCCTCTTGGAGGAATGCGCGGTTCGTCGGGTCCAGGACGTACGTCTGGGTGAGCTTGTCGTACATCCAGTCGGCCACCACCCCTGTTGTCGCGTCGTAGCCGAACAAGTAGTCCACTGTCGCGGCGAGTTCGAAAGCGCCCTTGTAGCCGTGGCGGCGCATCGCCTCGATCCACTTGGGGTTGACCACGCGGGCGCGGAAGACGCGCGAGGTCTCCTCGACGAGAGTGCGGGTGCGGACCGTTTCCGGGCGGGTGGAGTCGCCGATGTAGGCCTCGGGGGCCGTGCCGCGCAGCGCGCGGACCGTGGCGATCATGCCGCCGTGGTACTGGAAGTAGTCGTCCGAGTCCGCGATGTCGTGTTCACGGGTGTCGGTGTTCTTCGCCGCGACCGTGATGCGCTTGTACGCCGTTTCCATCTCCGCCCGGGCGGGGCGGCCGTCCAGCTCACGGCCATACGCGTAGCCGCCCCAGACCGAGTAGACCTCGGCGAGGTCGGCGTCGGTACGCCAGTCGCGGGAGTCGATCAGCTGGAGCAGGCCCGCGCCGTAGGTGCCCGGGCGGGAGCCGAAGATGCGGGTCGTGGCGCGGCGTTCGTCGCCGTGGGTCGCCAGGTCCGCCTGGGTGTGGGCCCGTACGAAGTTCTCCGACTCCGATTCGTCCAAGGACGCGGCCAGGCGGACCGCGTCGTCCAGCAGGCCGATCGTGTGCGGGAACGCGTCCCGGAAGAAGCCCGAGATGCGCAGCGTCACGTCGATACGGGGGCGGCCCAACTCCGCCGGCGGGATCGGCTCCAGGCCCGTGACGCGTCGCGACGCCTCGTCCCAGACCGGGCGGATGCCCAGCAGCGCCAGCGCCTCCGCGACATCGTCGCCGCTCGTGCGCATCGCGCTCGTTCCCCAGAGGGAGAGACCGACGGAGGGCGGCCAGTCGCCGTTGTCCGTGCGGTAGCGCTCCAGCAGGGAGTCCGCCAGGGCCTGGCCCGTCTCCCAGGCCAGCCGGGACGGGACCGCCTTCGGGTCGACCGAGTAGAAGTTGCGGCCCGTCGGGAGGACATTGACCAGGCCGCGCAGTGGGGAGCCGGAGGGGCCGGCCGGCACGAAGCCACCGTTCAGCGCGTGAACCGCGTGGTCCAGCTCGGACGTGGTGGCGGAAAGGCGGGGGACGACCTCCCGAGCGGCGAAGTCCAGGATGGCGGCGACCTCCTCCCCGTACTCGGTGGGCACTGCCCCGGGGTTCCACCCGGCGTCGTCCATTGCCTGGACCAGGGCGCGGGCCTTGTCCTCCGCCTCGTCGGCCGTCGTACGCGTCGCCGCCGACTCGTCCAGGCCCAGCGCCTCCCGCAGCCCGCGCAGCGACGACGTGCCGCCCCAGATCTGGCGGGCCCGGAGGATGGCCAGGACGAGGTTGACGCGGTCCGCACCCGAAGGGGCGCTGCCCAGGACATGGAGTCCGTCGCGGATCTGGGCGTCCTTGATCTCGCACAGCCAGCCGTCGACATGGAGCAGGAAGTCGTCGAAGCCGTCGTCGTCCGGGCGGTCCTCCAGGCCCAGATCGTGATCCAGCTTGGCGGCCTGGATGAGGGTCCAGATCTGGGCACGGATCGCCGGGAGCTTCGACGGGTCCATGGAGGAGATCTGGGCGTATTCGTCCAGGAGTTGTTCCAGGCGCGCGATGTCGCCATAGCTGTCGGCACGGGCCATCGGCGGTACGAGGTGGTCGACGAGGGTGGCGTGGACGCGCCGCTTGGCCTGGGTGCCCTCGCCCGGGTCGTTGACCAGGAAGGGGTAGATCAGCGGGAGGTCGCCGAGCGCCGCGTCGGGGCCGCAGGCGGCGGACAGGCCCGCGTTCTTGCCGGGCAGCCACTCCAGATTGCCGTGCTTGCCCAGGTGGATCATGGCGTCGGCGCCGAAGCCGCCGTCGGACCGGGTGGCCGCGATCCAGCGGTAGGCGGCCAAGTAGTGGTGCGAGGGCGGCAGATCGGGATCGTGGTAGATCGCGATCGGGTTCTCGCCGAAGCCGCGCGGCGGCTGGATGAGGATGAGGAGGTTCCCGCGGCGCAGGGCCGCGAGGACTATGTCCCCTTCCGGGTTGCGGCTGCGGTCCAGGAACATCTCGCCGGGCGGCGGGCCCCAGTGCTCCTCGACCGACGAGCGCAGTTCCTCCGGCAGCGTGGCGTACCAGCGCTTGTAGTCCGCCGCCGGGATACGGACCGGGTTGCGCGCCAGCTGCTCCTCGGTGAGCCACTCCTGGTCGTGGCCGCCCGCCTCGATGAGGGCGTGGATGAGCTCGTCGCCGTCGCCCGATGCAAGGCCGGGGACCTCCTCCGTACCGAAGTCGTAGCCCTCCGCCCGGAGGCGGCGCAGCAGGGCGACCGCGGAGGCGGGGGTGTCCAGGCCGACCGCGTTGCCGATACGGGAGTGCTTGGTGGGGTAGGCGGAGAGCACGAGCGCCAGACGCTTCTCGGCGGCCGGGATATGGCGAAGACGCGCGTGGCGTACGGCGATTCCGGCCACTCGGGCGGCCCGCTCGGGGTCGGCGACGTACGCCGGAAGACCGTCCTCGTCGATCTCCTTGAACGAGAACGGGACGGTGATCAGACGGCCGTCGAACTCCGGCACGGCGATCTGGCTCGCCGCGTCCAGCGGCGACACTCCCTCGTCGTTCTCCTCCCAGGTGCTGCGCGAGCCGGTCAGGCACAGGGCCTGGAGGATCGGCACGTCCAGAGCGCTCAGCGCGCCCGCGTCCCAGGACTCGTCGTCGCCGCCCGCGGACGCGTCGGCCGGGCGGGTGCCGCCCGCGGCGAGGACCGTCGTGACAATGGCGTCGGCAGCGCCCAGCGCGTCGATCAGCTCGGGTTCGGGGGCGCGCAGGGACGCGACGTACAGCGGCAGAGGCCGCCCGCCCGCGTCCTCGATCGCGCCGCACAGGGTGTCCACGAAGGCGGTGTTGCCGCTCATGTGGTGGGCGCGGTAGTAGAGCACGGCGAGCGTCGGGCCGCTGACCTCGCGGGCTGAGCGCTCCAGCGGGCCCCAGGTGGGCGCGGGGGCGGGCGGCTCGAAGCCGTGGCCGGTGAGCAGCACGGTGTCGGAGAGGAAGCGGGCCAGCTGTTCCAGGTTGGCGGGGCCGCCGTGAGCCAGGTAGGCGTGGGCCTCGGCGGCGATGCCGACCGGGACCGTGGACGCCTCCATCAGCTGGGCGTCCGGTGCCTGTTCGCCGGTGAGTACGACGACCGGCAGGCCGGCCGCCAGCAGCTGGTCGAGTCCGTCCTGCCAGGCTCGTACGCCGCCGAGGAGACGTACGACGACGAGCTGTACGCCGTCCAGCAGGGCGGGCAGCCGGGCGAGGTCCAGCCGAGTCGGATTGGCGAAGCGGTACTCGACCGGGCCCCCGGCCGCGCGAGCGCTCAGCAGGTCGGTGTCGGAGGTCGACAGCAGCAGAAGCATGCGTGCGGAGGCCTTCCTCGGGGTGTCCGCGCCCCGGGCGGTGTGGACGGCGGGAGTTCCTGGCTCACCCGGTGTGGACCGGGCTCACAGTGGCGGGACCGCGCCGGATTCGCACCGGGCTTCCTCCATGTCGCCGTCGCAGGCGATGACGGGCCGGGTGGCCCGTCGATGAGCATAGTAAGGCCCGGGCCGCAGGTGGAGGGCGTACGGGGCGGTGAGGGGGCGGTGGGTATGCTCGCCGCCATGCCGACGACCCCGGGCCCCCGCACGACCGGGGCGACGTTTCCCCTGCGGGATCGCGGTGACGCATGCCCCGGCGCGTTGCGGCTGCACACGGCGGACGACGGGGCGCTCGCCCGGGTGCGGATACCGGCCGGGGTGCTCACGGCGCGGCAGGCGCTGGCCCTTGCGGATGCCGCGCAGCGCCTGGGCGACGGGTCTTTGCACTTCACGTCCCGCGGCAATGTGCAGCTGCGTGGGCTCGCGGCGGGGTGTGGCGCAGAGCTGGCGGACGCACTCGGTGCGGCGGGCCTGCTGCCCTCGCCCCGGCACGAGCGGGTGCGGAACATCCTCGCCTCCCCTCTCTCCGGTCTCGACGGGCTCGGTCATGCCGATGTGCAGCCCTGGGCACGGGAGTTGGACCGGCTGCTGTGCGCGAGCGAGGCGGCACTCGGTCTGTCCGGACGCTTTCTGTTCGCGTGCGACGACGGGCGCGGGGACGTGGCCGCGCTGGGCGCGGATGTGACGCTCGTCGCGGCGGACGGCGGGTGTGCGCTGCTGCGGCTGGGACCGGACGATGCGGCGCTGTCGGTAGGTGCCGACGATGCGCCGCGCGCCGCGCTGCTCGCCGCCGAGGTCTTTCTGGACGCCGCCGGCTCCCGCTCCTGGCGGGTGAGTGAACTGCCCGGTGGTACCGCGCAGTTGACCCGGGGCGTGGCACATCGGCTGGCCGCGGAAGGGGTCCGTGGCCGGCTGTCCGCCGTTGCCCCGGCCGCCGGGTCCGCGCCCGCTCCCGGGACCGTCACGGGTCCGGGCGGGCGCACCTCGCTGTCGGTCGTGGCTCCCCTGGGGCGGCTCACCGGCGCACAGTGGCGGCTGCTGGCTGCCGTCGCCGAGCGCGACGGCAGCGGTGAATTGCGTCTCACTCCCTGGCGCGGTGTGGTCCTGCCCGGGTGCGACGTCCCCGGCGCCGACCTGGCTGCCGCCGGGCTCGTCACCTCCCCCGCCTCCCCCTGGCTCGGCGTCGGCGCCTGCATCGGACGGCCCGGATGTGCCAAGTCCCTCGCCGACGTACGCGCCGACGCGGCGGCGGCACTCGGCCCGGAGGCCTCCGGGCTGCCCGTGTACTGGTCCGGGTGCGAGCGCCGTTGCGGTCACCCGCACGGTGACCGGGTGGACGTCGTGGCCACCGCCCACGGCTACGACATCTCCGTACGCGGCGAGCGCCGGCACACCGGCGTGACCGCACCCTCAGAACTCGCCGCCACCGTGGCGGCTGCGCGCACGACCGCCGTGACGCGTTGACGAAATGAGCGAGAGCACAGTGTTCGACTACGAGAAGGACGGCGCGGCGATCTACCGCCAGTCCTTTGCCACCATCCGCGCGGAGGCGGACCTCACGGGGCTGCCCGCCGACGTCAGCCAGGTCGCGGTCCGGATGATCCACGCCTGCGGCATGGTCGACCTGGTACGCGACCTTTCGTTCACGCCGGACGTCGTGGCCCGCGCCCGTGAGGCACTGCGGGCCGGTGCCCCCATCCTGTGCGATGTCGCCATGGTGGCCAGCGGGGTGACCCGCAAGCGGCTGCCCGCGGACAACGACGTCGTGTGCACGCTGTCCGACCCCTCGGTCCCGGACCTCGCGGCGAAGCTCGGCACCACCCGCAGCGCCGCGGCCCTGGAACTGTGGCGCGATCGCATGGAGGGGGCGGTGGTGGCCGTCGGCAACGCCCCGACCGCTCTGTTCCGGCTGCTGGAGATGATCGAAGAGGGCGCTCCCCGCCCGGCCGCGGTCATCGGGGTGCCGGTCGGCTTCATCGGCGCCGCCGAGTCCAAGGACGCGCTCGCCGGACACCCCTCGGGCGTGGAGCACTTGGTGGTACGCGGACGCCGTGGCGGCAGCGCCATCGCCGCGGCCGCGATCAACGCGATAGCGAGCGAGGCGGAATGAGCACCAAACAGACCGGCCGGCTGTACGGGGTCGGGCTCGGGCCCGGCGATCCGTCCCTGATGACCCTGCGTGCCGTGGAAGTCATCGCCGAGGCGGATGTGATCGCGTACCACAGTGCCCGGCACGGCCGCTCCATCGCGCGATCCATCGCCGCGAAGCACCTGCGGGCCGACCATGTCGAAGAGCCGCTGGTCTACCCGGTCACCACGGAGACCACCGACCATCCCGGCGGCTACCGGGGCGCGATGGAGGAGTTCTACACCGAGGCCGCTGCCCGGCTGGCCGTGCATCTCGACGCGGGCCGCACGGTCGCGGTGCTCGCTGAGGGCGACCCGCTCTTCTACGGCTCGTACATGCACATGCACAAGCGGCTGGCCGACCGCTATCCGACGGAGGTGATCCCCGGAGTCACCTCGGTGAGCGCCGCGGCCGCCCGGCTCGGCACACCGCTGGCGGAGGGCGAGGAGGTGCTGACGATCCTGCCCGGCACGCTGCCGGAGGAGGAGCTGACCGCGCGCCTCGCCTCGACGGACTCGGCGGTGGTGATGAAGCTGGGCCGTACGTTCACCAAGGTGCGCCGGGCGATGGAGGGCTCCGGGCGGCTGGAGGAGGCGCGCTATGTCGAGCGCGCCACGATGGCCGGGGAGCGTACGGGCGAACTGGCCGACGTGGACCCGGAGTCGGTGCCGTACTTCTCGGTGGCGGTGCTGCCGAGCCGTATCGATGCTCCCTCGGAGGTACGGGAACGGGGCGAGGTCGTCGTGGTCGGCACCGGGCCCGCGGGTCCGCTGTGGCTGACCCCCGAGACGCGGGGCGCACTCGCCGCGGTCGACGATCTCGTCGGCTACACCACGTATCTGGACCGGGTGCCGGTGCGCCCCGGCCAGCTTCGGCACGGCTCCGACAACCGGGTCGAGTCCGAGCGTGCCGAGTTCGCGCTCGACCTCGCACGGCGCGGGCGGCGGGTCGCCGTGGTGTCCGGCGGCGACCCGGGCGTCTTCGCCATGGCCACCGCCGTACTGGAGGCTGCCGGACAGGACGCGTACAAGGACGTGCCGGTGCGGGTGCTGCCGGGAGTGACGGCCGCGAACGCGGCCGCTGCCCGCGCGGGTGCGCCGCTCGGCCACGACTACGCGACCATCTCGCTCTCCGACCGGCTCAAGCCGTGGGAGGTCATCGCGGAACGGCTGCGCGCGGCCGCCGCGGCCGATCTGGTGCTCGCCCTCTACAACCCCGGGTCGCGGAGCCGGACCTGGCAGGTCGGCAAGGCGCGCGATCTGCTCCTTGAGCACCGGGCTGCGGACACGCCGGTGGTGCTGGGCCGGGACGTGGGCGGGGCACAGGAGAGCGTACGCATCGTGCGGCTCGCCGAACTCGATCCGGCTGAGGTCGACATGCGCACGATCCTGATCGTCGGCTCGTCGCAGACGCAGACGGTACGGCGCGGGGACGGCGAGCAGATCGTCTGGACGCCGCGGCGCTATCCCGAGAGCGGGAGCTGAGCCAGCCAGCCGGCCGCCTCGTCGGGGGTGGCCGCGACCGGGACGCCCGGCGGGACGGGGGGCCGCTGCACGACGACCACCGGGAGTCCGGCCTCCCGGGCGGCGGTGAGCTTGGGGGCGGTGGCGGCCCCTCCGCTGTCCTTGGTGACCACGACATCGATGCGATGGCGGGCCAGCAGTTCGCGCTCGCCGTCGAGGGTGAAGGGGCCGCGGTCGAGCAGCACCTCCATGCGGGGCGGGTGCGGGGGCTCGGGGGCGTCCACGGACCGTACGAGGAACCATGGTTCGGCGAGGTCCGCGAAGGCGGCGAGACCCATCCGGCCGGTGGTGAGGAAGACCCGCTGCCCGAGGCCCGGCAGCAGCGCCGCGGCTTCGTGCAGTGACGCGGCCGGGCGCCAGTCGTCGCCCTCGGCCGCGACCCAGCCGGGGCGGCGCAGGGCGAGCAGGGGAACATGGGTCTCGGCGGCGGCAGCGGCCGCATGGAAACTGATCGTCCCGGCGAAAGGGTGGGTGGCGTCGATGAGGGTGTCCACGTCGTGCGCGCGCAGCCACTGGGCGAGGCCCTCGGCGCCGCCGAAGCCGCCGATACGGACCTCGCCGGCGGGCAGCCTCGGCTGTTCCACCCGCCCGGCGAGCGAGGAGGTCACGCGTACCCTCCCGTGCAGGATCTCGGCGAGCCGCCGTGCCTCCGTCGTGCCTCCGAGGATCAGTACGTGCATCGGGTCTCGGGTCCGTTCATGAGTGAAGCGAAGGGCGGGCGCAGCGCCCAACTGAAGCACACCGGTCTGCGGTCCGGGTGGACGACCGGGGCCTGTGCGACCGCCGCGACGACCGCGGCGTACACCGCGCTGCTGACCGGCGACTTTCCCGACCCGGTGACGATCACACTGCCGAAGGGGCAGACGCCGTCCTTCGCGCTGGCCGCGGAGGAGCTGGCGGACGGCCGGGCGATGGCGGGCGTGGTCAAGGACGCGGGTGACGACCCGGACGTCACGCACGGCGCGCTGATCCGTGCGACGGTACGGGCCGCGCCGCGCGGGGCCGGGGTGGTCTTCGCCGCCGGGCCGGGTGTGGGCACGATCACGCGGCCCGGACTGCCGCTGGACGTCGGCGAGCCCGCGATCAATCCCGTGCCGCGGCAGATGATGCGCGAGCATGTCGCGCTGGTCGCCGAGCGGTACGGCGGGACGGGCGACGTCGAGATCACCGTCTCCGTCGACCATGGTGAGGAGATCGCCCGCTCGACCTGGAATCCGCGCCTGGGGATCCTGGGCGGTCTGTCCATCCTGGGGACGACCGGGATCGTCGTCCCGTACTCCTGCTCGGCCTGGATCGACTCGATCCGGCGCGGTGTGGATGTGGCGCGGGCGGCGGGGCGCACGCATGTCGCGGGCTGCACCGGGTCGACGTCCGAGAACACGGTCATGGCTCTGTACGACCTCCCGGAGGACGCGCTGCTGGACATGGGGGACTTCGCGGGCGCGGTGCTGAAGTACGTACGCAGGCATCCGGTGGACCGGCTCACCCTCTGCGGCGGCTTCGCCAAGCTGTCCAAACTGGCGGCGGGCCATCTGGACCTGCACTCGGCCCGCTCCCAGGTCGACAAGGGCTTCCTGGCGGAACTGGCTCGTACGGGCGGCGCGTCCGATTCCCTGGCAGCCGAGGTGGCCGCGGCGAACACGGGCCTGGCCGCACTCCAGTTGTGCGCTGCGCGCGGCGTCCGGCTGGGCGACCTGGTGGCGGTGGCGGCGCGGGACCAGGCGCTGGGTGTGCTGCGGGGAGCACCGGTGGAGGTGGACGTGGTCTGCATCGACCGCGGGGGCGCCGTGGTGGGCCGCTGCACTGCGCGCGGGCCGGGGGGTTCGTCCTCAATCGCCGGACGGGCTTGAGATGTTCAGGCGACCGGCGCCCCCGGGACCGGCGCGCAGAACCCCCGCCTCTCCCGTTCCGCCGAGTACAGGTGGCTGTCCCCGAACTGCGAGGCCCCCAACGTCCGCCCCACCATGATCACCGCCGTGCGCAGCACACCCGCCGCCTTCACCTGGTCCGCGATGTCCGCCAGTGTGCCGCGCAGGATCAGTTCGTCCGGACGGCTCGCCATCGCCACCACCGCCGCCGGACAGTCCGCCCCGTAGTGCGGCTCCAGCTCCTCGACCACCCGGTCCACATACCGCGTGGCCAGATGCAGCACGATCAGCGCCCCGCTGCGGCCCAGCGTCGCCAGGTCCTCGCCCTCGGGCATGGCCGTGGCGCGGTTGGCGATCCGGGTGAGGATGACCGTCTGGCCGACCGTCGGCACGGTCAGTTCCCGCTTCAGCGCGGCGGCCGCGGCCGCGAACGCAGGCACGCCCGGCACGATCTCGTACGGCACACCCGCCGCGTCGAGGCGGCGCATCTGCTCGGCGACCGCGCTGAAGACGGACGGATCGCCGGAGTGCAGCCGCGCCACGTCGTCGCCCTCCTCGTGCGCGCGGATCAGCTCGGCCGTGATCTCGTCCAGGTTGAGCTGCGCGGTGTCCACCAGACGGGCGTCCGGCGGGCATTCGGCGAGCAGTTCGCGCGGCACCAGGCTGCCCGCGTACAGACAGACCCGGCACGCCGCGAGCGTCCTGGCGCCGCGCACAGTGATCAGGTCGGCGGCGCCGGGGCCGGCGCCGATGAAGTACACAGTCATCGCTTTTCTCCAGATCCAGACTTGGTTGCGGCCCACTGGGTGACGGGCATGGCCTGTCGCCAGCCGGTGAAGCCGCCGACGGGGACGGCGTGCGCGACCGCGAGACGTACGAGGTCGCCGCCGTGCCGCCGGTACCAGTCGGCGAGCAGCGCCTCGGACTCCAGGGTCACGGTGTTGGCCACCAGACGCCCGCCGGCGGGCAGCGCCTCCCAGCACGCTTCGATGAGGCCGGGCACGGTCAGGCCGCCGCCGATGAACACGGCGTCCGGCGTGGGAAGTCGGGTCAGGGCAGCGGGTGCCGCTCCCGTGACCACCCGCAGCGTGGGGACACCGAGCTGCTCGGCGTTGCGGGCGATCCGTTCGGCCCGCACCGGGTCGCGTTCGACGGTCACGGCCCGGCAGGACCGGTGCGTACGCATCCACTCGACGGCGATGGAGCCGGAGCCGCCGCCGATGTCCCAGAGGGTTTCGCCGGGCGCGGGTGCGAGCGCGCCGAGCGTGGCGGCCCGCACATGGCGCTTGGTGAGCTGCCCGTCGTGTTCGTACGCGGTGTCCGGCAGCCCCGGCACGGCGCCGAGCCGCAGGGCGCCGGGCGCGCGGCGGCAGTCGAGGGCGATGACGTTCAGCGGGTCGCCGGGCGGCCGTTCCCACCCGCCGGCGGTCCCGTCCGCCTGCGCCTCGCGCTCGCCGCCGAGCTGTTCGAGGACGCGCATCCGGCTGGGGCCGAACCCCTGCTCGCGCAGGAAGCCGGCGACCTCGGCGGGCGTGGTGGCCCCGGCGCTGAGCACGAGCAGCCGTCGCCCGTCGTGCAGGGCCGCGCCGAGCTGCGCGATGGGCCTGCCCACGAGCGTCACGACCTCGGTGTCCTCCAGCGGCCAGCCCAGGCGGGCGCAGGCGTACGACACGGAGGACGGATGCGGAAGTACGTGCAGCGCGTCGGCGCCGAGCACCTCGGTGAGCGCCCGCCCGATCCCGTAGAACATGGGGTCACCGCTGGCCAGCACGGCGATGCGCCGCCCGGCGTGTGCGGCGAGCAGCCCGGGCACGGCGGGCCGCAGCGGCGACGGCCAGCCGACCCGCTCCCCCGCGCACACCTCCGGCAGCAACTCCAGCTGACGCGGGCCGCCGACGACGACCTCGGCGTCGATGAGGGCGGCTTGCGAGACGGCGGGCAGCCCTTCCCACCCGTCGGCTCCGATCCCGACGACGGTCACTGCCGGTGTGGTGGGGGAAGCGGGACTCACGGACGTACACCTCGGGGACGGAGAGAGAACGAAGGCGCACTCTACTGGGCGGCCGGGAGGCCTGTTGCCCGTGCCCTGCCGTCAGCCGTCCGTCCGTACGGGTGCTGTCCGGTCGGGGGCCGGTGGCGCCGCGAAGGCCAGCCGGCGGTGGGCCCGGCGCAGCATCATGCGGGCCATCAGAGGATGGAAGCGGCGTACGACGGCGAAGTAGAGCCTGCCGCGCCAGTTGTGGAACTTCACCACCGTGGTGAGCGTGACGTCGTCGTCGGCGATCAGTACCGAGGCGCGGAAGTCCAGATGCCCGGCGTCCTCGCCGAGCAGGAGCTCGTTCGGGGCGGTCGCCTTGATCTCGAACGGGAGGACACCGTGCCAGGCCACGGGGTCGAGGGGCATCCCCGGGGCCAGCGGGATGCGGCAGGCGTCCGCGAAGTCCGGACGGTCGAAGGCCTGGTGGGCCAGCGTGGCCGCGGTGGGGACTGCCGTGGCGACCGGTCTGACCCAGATCAGCCGGCGCAGCAGGCGCGCGCGGCGGGTCCATCGGTAGGGCCGGGCCAGGGCGCCGGGTGTCGCGGCGCGTTCGACGTTGTCGAAGAGCTCTTCGATCATCGTGTCGTGCAGCGGGCGGATCACCAGCGTCCAGAGCAGCGATGACTTCAGGCCCTGCTTCTGTTCGAGGACATGGCGGACCCGGCAGCCGCCTCCGTCCAGTGGCTCCAGCTCAAGGGCGTGAAAGCCGTTGGACGGCGGGGCGAAGTCGAAGCGGATACGGCGCCCGGGGTCGTACGCACCCACCGAGTAACGGATGAAGCCGTGGCCGCCGTCCGCCCCGACGGCGAGGGGGCCGTCGAAGCGTATCGGGGGCCAGACAGGGGTCGGGCTGAGCGGGTCGTCGGGGGACGAGACGCGGTCGAGCAGGGCGCCGACCACCTCGACCGGGGCGTCGACGTTGCGTTCGTGGACGTTCCGTACCGTGCGCATGACGCACCTCCATACGGTGGCGTATGTTTCACCGTACGGTAGCGTATGGACATGAGGGAAGAGCGGGCGGGGCAGTCCCGCAAGAGACTCACGGCACGCGACTGGGCCGATGCGGCGCTCGCCGCCATCGGGGAGCGCGGTCTTGCCGGGGTCGCCGTGGAGCCGCTGGCCGCCCGTCTCGGCACCACCAAGGGCAGCTTCTACTGGCACTTCGCCAGCCGGGACGCGCTGATCGAGGCGGCGTTGGTCCGCTGGGAGGAGATCGACACCGAAGAGATCATCACTGCGCTGGAGGCCGAGCCGGACCCGGAGCGGCGGCTGCGTACCCTCTTCGCGCAGGCGACGGCATTGGCCGCGGATGACCCGCTCGAGGTCTCGTTGCTCGCCACCGCCGACGACCCCCACGTCGCGCCCGTGCTGCAGCGGGTGACGGAGCGTCGGGTCGGCTACGTCGCGCACCTTTTCGAGGAACTGGGATTCCCGCCTCAGGAGGCGCGCCGGCGTGGGCTGCTGGCGTACACGAGCTATCTGGGACACACACAGTTGAGCCATGCGGTGCCGGAGGCGCTGCCGGTGGGTCCGGAGCGCCAGGGCTATCTCGAATCGGTGCTGGACAACCTGCTGCGACGCGAGTAGGTGGCTGCGCGGGGCTCGGGGCGGAGACCCGGTGGTCAGGCCGAGGCGCGCTTCTTCGGAGTGGCCTTCTTGGCCGTGGACTTCGCCGCCGTTTTCTTCGTCGCAGTCTTCTTCGCGGCCGTCTTCTTCGCCCCCGCGGTGGACTTGCTCGCCGTGGACTTGCTCGCCGTCGACTTGCTCGCCGCCGTCTTCTTCGCGGCCCCCGTCGTCGACTTCTTCCCTCCCGACCCCTTCGGCGCACTCGCCGCCCGCTTGCGCCCCTTGATCGACGTGACCTCGGCGACCTCCGCGCCCTCCTCCCCCCGCGCCTCCTTCGCCGCCCGCACACTGCTCTCCAGCGCCGCCATCAGGTCGATGACCTGCCCACCGCGCTCCACCGGTTCGGCCTCCGGCAGTACCCCGCCGCCCTCCACCTTTGCCGTGATCATCGCCTCCACCGCCGCCCGGTAGTCGTCATGCAGCGAGTCCAGGTCGACCTCACCCAGTGTGTCCATCAGGGCATCGGCCAGGTCGAGTTCGGCCTCCCGCACCGTCACCTCGGTGTCCGGGGCCACGGTCTGGGGGGAACGGATCTCGTCCGGCCACAGCAGTCCGTGCATGGCGATCACATCGTCGACGACCCGCAGCATGCCCAGCCGCTCCCGGCCGCGCAGGGCGAACTTGGAGATGGCGACCTTCTGGCTGCGCTTGAGCGCCTCACGCAGCAGCGTGTACGGCTTGGCGGCCGGGACGCCGTTCGCGGCGAGGTAGTACGCCGCGTCCATCTGGAGCGGATCGATCCGCGTGGCGGGCACGAACGCCACGATCTCGATCGTCTTCGCGGTGGGGAGCGGCAGAGACGCCAGGTCCTCGTCCGTGATCGGGATGATCGACCCGTCCGCGGCCTCGTACCCCTTGCCGATCTCCTCGGTCGGGACTTCCTTCTCCTCCAGCTCGCAGACCTTGCGGTAGCGGATCCGGCCGCCGTCGGCGGTGTGGATCTGGCGGAAGGAGATGGAGTGGTTCTCGGTGGCGTTCACCAGCTTGATCGGGATGCTGACCAGGCCGAAGGAGATCGCGCCGTTCCATATGGATCGCACCTTTGATCCCTTTCATCCGAAATTTCAGGATTCGTGGGATTCTCATCGTATGACGCCGATCACCGACGTGGAGGGGCGACGGCTGGCGCTCAGCAACCTGGAGAAGGTCATCCACCCCGCCACCGGGACCACCAAGGGCGAGATCCTGCACTACTACGCCACCACGGCCGACGCGATCCTGCCCCATCTGCGCAACCGGCCGCTCTCCTTCCTCAGATATCCGGACGGACCGGACGGCGAGGTGTTCTTCACCAAGAATCCGCCACCCGGTACGCCGTCCTGGGTACGGACCGTCGCAGTGCCGCGTTCCGAGGACAAGCACGCGCACCAGGTCGTCGTGGAGGACCTGGCCTCGCTGATGTGGGCGGCGAATCTGGTGGTGGAGTTCCATACGCCCCAGTGGCAGGCGGACGAGCCGGGCATGGCCGACCGCATGGTCTTCGACCTCGACCCGGGCGCCCCCGCGACCGTCGTCGAGTGCTGCGCCGTCGCGCTGTGGCTGCGCGATCGGCTGGCCGCCGACGGGCTGCACGCGTACGCCAAGACCTCCGGTTCCAAGGGGCTGCACATCCTGGTGCCGCTGGAGCGCACCCCCTCCGCGCAGGTGTCGGCGTATGCGAAGAGCCTGGCCGTGGAGGGCGAGGCGGCGGAGCCCGGGCTGATCCTGCACCGGATGAAGCGCTCCCTGCGGCCGGGCAAGGTGTTCGTCGACCACAGCCAGAACTCCTCGAAGAAGACGACCGCGACCCCCTACACGCTGCGCGCCCGTACCGAGCCCACCGTTTCGGCGCCCGTCTCCTGGGAGGAGGTCGAGGAGGCCGGGTCGCCGGCGGACCTCGTCTTCCGGATCGACGACATCGCGCCACGGGTCGAGCGGTACGGGGATCTGCTCGGCCCGCTCCTCGATCCCGGCCGGGCCGGGCCGCTGCCATGAACGCGCGGTCGTCGCCGGCAGTAGCCCTACGACCACCCGTCGACGTCATGCGCCCCCGGCCGGCGGACGAGATCCCCGAGCCGGGCAGCACGCCCGGAGGCTTTCAGTACTCCCTCAAGCTCGATGGTTTCCGCGCCCTCGCCTTCATCCTCGAGGGCGGAAAAGTCTTCTTGCAGTCTCGCTCACGAAGAGACCTCTCCAGAGAATTCCCCGAGATCGCCGGATATCTGGGCGAGAACGTGCCGCCGGGAATCGTGTTGGACGGTGAATTGTGCGCCTACCGGGAGGGGCGATTGAGCTTTACCGACCTGCTCCGGTCGCACCGTGATCGCGAGCGGCTGGGAGTCCCCGTGTCCTACATCGCGTTCGACATTCTCGCTGTTCCAGGTCGGGATGTCAGGGCCCTGCCCCTGAGGGAGCGTTGGGAGCTGCTCGGAGCCTCGCTGCAGGACGTGGGCCCACCCCTCCAGCGTGTGCTGGCAACGCTGGACGAGGAAACCGCCCACGTGTGGTTTCGCGACATGAGAGCCGTGGGCGTCGAGGGGATCGTGGCGAAAGCACTGAGCTCGCCCTATCGGGCAGGAGGAACCTGGGCCTGGCGGAAGATCCGGCATTCCGATACACGGGACGGCGCGCTACTCGGCGTTTTCGGCCCGGTGGAGCGGCCGCAGGCCCTTCTCGTCCAGCTTCCCGACGATCGCACCGTGAAGACGTCGCCTCGCTTGACCCCGACGCAGTCCCGGCAGGTCGGCGAGCTGGTACGCGGTCGCCTGGGAGAGCTGACGGACCACCCGGACCACGGGCCCGTGCGGATGCTCACCGCGCCTCTCCTCGTCGAACTGCGCCAGGCAGCCGGACGCCACGAGACCGCCCGTTTCGTCCGCGTACGGCCCGATGGGTGAGCACCGACACGCGAGGACGCGGGCCTTCCCCCATCCGACGTCGCCGGCCTCAGACGGCGGCGTTGTCGCTGCTGGGAAACCACTCCACCATCGCGGAGTACTCCGCACCCGGGCGGCCGTCGCCGGTGAACCACTCGCCGGGGCCGGTGCGCTCCTCCCAGGCCAGATGCAGCTCGGCCAACTCGTTGACCAGGTCGGTGGCGAGTGCCGCGGCCTCGTACAGGTCCTGGTCCGGTGTCTGCGAGCTGGAGCCGACGATCTGGCCGCGGACCCGCGCGGAGTGGCCGTACCGGAAGTTTCCGTCACCGCACAGGTGCGGGTCGACGAGGACCGCTTCACCGTAGTTACGGCCCAGGCGTCGATGCCCGGCCGCCTTGGCCGCGGCGTAGGGCAGGAACGTAGATCCACCCTCACCTACGGTGATCACACCCAGGACCGCATCCGCATTGGACACCCACGGTCCCGCGGTCGGGTCCATCAGGACGAACGCCATGCACGGTCGCGGGTAGACATCACGAGGCGCGCGCTCCGCGGCCACGGTGCGGTTGCGCCAGATGCTGGCCGCGCGGCGTTGGCCCAGCCGCGTCAGCAGCTCGTCGAGCTGCTGACCGTTCATCAGGTACTCGTACGGATTGCGCCGGTGCGCGGCGCGCACCGGGAGGCCGTCGGGCGAGATCGTTTCGTGGAATCCCATCGCTGCTCCCTGCGTAAGGTCTTGAGGACGCTCTGCCGTCGGCAGGTCAGACATTGAGCCTCTGTGCGGCTCGCGAAAAGTGGCGCCAGGCGCTGAGGGTGTCGCGCTCGAAATTCTCCTCGGAGATCTCGGCCGAAATAGTTGCCTGCAGTTCCTTGCCCAGCTGCTCAACGCCCAAGTGACTCGCGTGCATGCGCTCGATCGCATCGGCAAGACCGTCACTGCTGGGTCCGAACCGATGAGCGGCGGGAAAGAACCTGCGCGCTTCCACCTTGTCGGAGTCGGTCATCAGGGTGCAGATACCGGAGAGCGCAGCCTCGAGCGGAGTGATACCGAGCGTCTCGTACCGCGAGGGGCAGACGAAGATCCCGTTGGACCTCACCTGGCCGAACAGGGCATAGAGTTGAGGCTTGGAGAGCTTCCCGATCGCCATGAACTCCGCTGCGTGCTCTGCCGGTACACGGGCTCGAAGCCCCTCCCGCGCGACATCGTCGTCAGTGCCGTCTCCGACGACCAGGATCCGAAGAGGTACGCCACGCCTGCGCGCCTGGACACAGCCGTCGACGAGCAGTTCGACGTTCTTGAAGTAGTCCAGTCGAGCGACCGCGGTGAACACAAGCAGCTCGGCGTCCTCGGCGAACGCCCGGAGGTTCTCGTCCTCAAGGGTCTCCGGCTCCTCTATCAGCGCGATGGGCGGCCGTACCGCGCGTATGCGTCGCTCATCGACACCCCGGCTGACCAGATGCTCCCGTTGCAGATGCGAGTGCTGCAGCACAAACATTCGTTCGCTCGACCGGACCTTGCTCAGGCCCAACTCCTGGTGCTTCAGCAGGTGCAGCGCTTTGCCGGCGTCACCGAACGCCCTTCCGGTCGCCACCGCGGGGAACGTCCCGATGAAGTCGTACACGAAAGGTCCATGGTGAGTCACGCAGCATGCGAACTCTTCCGGATGGAATCCCAGCAGCGCGTCCGTCTGGTAGTAGAGCATCCCCTGGCCGTTCATGCCGTGCTCGGCCAGCAGAAGCGTCGCGGCCTCGGCGATGGCGCGGCTCACCGCACCTTCGCTCATGTCGAAATTGAACCGAAGGATCGCGCATATGACGCCCGACCGGCATACGATATCGACCCGGGGCTCGTCCAGCCGCTCATCTCGCTTGTAGAGAATTATCCCGGCGGAGAGGCCGGCCCGCTGAAGACAGCGCAACACGGAGCGGGAGAACGATGTGGCGCCGACGTTCGCCGGCACTAACTCACTTTCGGGAAAATATCTCTCGTTCACAACTATGATTCCGGCCAGTCGCGGATCAGGTGGGGACACTTTCACGCACTCCAGGTCTCAACTCGGGCAAGTGGTTCTACGGGACCTGCCATGGGTGGCGCGGCGCCATTGCACGCGCAGGGAATTCGGTCGGCCTCAGGGACGCCCCGGAGCCCGGAAGTTCCACCCGGCCGCCCGCCAGACAACCGGGTCAAGGACGTTACGTCCGTCGACAATGTTGCGCGCAGCAACCACCGAGCCGAATTCTTCCGGGTCAAGCTCCGTGAAGTCCGACCATTCGGTAAGCAGAAGCGAAACACGTGCCCCCTGTGCCGCCTCGATCGCGGAGCCGGCGTAGCTCAGCTCGGGATAAGCCTTACGGGCATTGTCCAGCGCGACCGGGTCGTACACGGAGACGAGTCCGCCTTCCTGTTCGATCGCCTTCGCCACCGCGAGGGCGGGCGAATCGCGGATATCGTCCGAATCCGGCTTGAAGGCCGCTCCCAGGACGGCCACGGCGCAGTTCTCGAGCGATCCGCCCGCAAGCTCACGCGCCAGGTCGACGGCCCGGGCACGGCGACGCATGTTGATGGCATCGACCTCGCGCAGGAACGACAGCGCTTCGCCGGCACCCAGTTCCTCGGCGCGGGCCATGAAGGCACGGATGTCCTTCGGCAGGCAGCCACCGCCGAACCCGATTCCGGCGCTCAGGAAACGCCTGCCGATACGGTCGTCATAGGACAGGGCCTCGGCTAATGCCATAACGTCGCCGTGAGCGGCCTCGCACACCTCGGCCATGGCATTTATATACGAAATTTTCGTGGCCAGGAACGAATTCGCCGCAACCTTCACGAGCTCGGCGGTGGCGAAATCGGTTACCACCAATGGGATGTCACCGAGGGGCTGGTAGATATCACGAAGCGTCTTCTCAGCGGCCTCGGTGCGCACACCGAGGACAATGCGGTCGGGACTGAGCGTGTCCTTGACGGCGAACCCTTCACGCAGGAATTCAGGGTTCCACGCCAGGTCGACGGCCGCACCGGACGGTGCGAGATCGATCAGCTTGTGAGCGAGCCGTTCAGCCGTCCCCACCGGCACCGTGGACTTTCCGACGACGAGGCATTGCCTCTCCAGGTGCGGCGCCAGAGCCTCAACTGCCGCATCGAGTTGCGAGGTGTCCGCAGCGCACCCACCTCCGACTTGCGGCGTGCCCAGGCACAAGAAATGCACATCACCGAACTCGGCTGCCTCCTGAAAAGAGGTGGTGAACTTCAGATTTCCTGATTCCAGGCCCCGTCGCAGTAGTTCGTCCAGGCCGCCCTCGTAGATCGGCAACTCGCCGTTGTTCAGCTGACGGACCTTCTCCGCATTGATGTCCAGGCCCAGGACCTCGTAGCCCAGCTCCGCCATACATGCAGCGTGAGTGATTCCGAGATAGCCGGTTCCGATCACTGTCATTCGATACCGTGCGCGCAAGATCTCAATCCTCCGAAAGCCAAGTTCTGGATTTGCCTGACATGTTCGACAAAGGACTCGCCGGGTGGTCGGCCGGGTGCGGCCCGGTCTCACTTCGGGATGCGCCGCAGGCCGCGAATGGGAGTGCTGGCGAGCAGGGCGATGGCACAGCCGAGAGCGGCCACGGTGGCGACCAGCAGGAGGCGGTGGAGTCCGACGAGGCTGCTGGCGGGGCCCGCGATCACCTGGCCGAGCGGGACAGCGAGGATGGAACCGGCGACCTGGTAGGCGGCGACCCGGTTGAGCCGGTCCTCGGGGATCTGGGTCTGCACCGTGGTGGACCACTGGACGCCCCAGAAGGCCCAGCCGATCCCGCTCACCGCGTACCCGAGCATGACCAGCGGCAGGGCGGGGACCAGGGCGGCCGCCAGCGGCATCAGCGGGAACAGGAGCATCGCGATGCCGCCGCCAAGGAGCGGGCGGGCGGGGCGGATGCGTATCGCGATCAGGCCGCCGACGACACAGCCCGCGCCGAACGCCCCCTCGGCGTAGCCGAAGGCGGCCTTGCCGTGCGCCTCGATGATCGACGCGGCGCCGAGCGGGGTGATCGGGCCCCAGACGAACACGCCCAGCACCCACCAGATCAGAATGACCCCCCACAACCAGGACCGGGACCGGAACTCATCCCATCCGGTGCGGAGGTTGGTGAGCGTGGAGGCGGTCCGGTCCACCTCGAACGGGGGGAGCCGCAGCGCCACCATGCAGATCCCGCTGACCGCGAAGGTGGCCGCGTCCATCCCGAACACCCAGGCCGGCGACGTCGCGGCGACCAGTGTCCCGGCGAGCGCCGGGCCGGCCATCGTGGCGAACCCCTCGCTCACCCGCAGCACCCCGTTGGCCTTCTGCGCGTCGGCGGCGACCTGGGGCACCAGGCTCGACGTGCCCGGCTGGAACATCGCCGTCGCGATACCGCCGACCAGTGCCCCGACGATCATGATCCACAGCGGCGGGTGCCCGAGCCAGAGATAGATCGCGAGCAAGCCCTGGACCAGGAACCGGGCGACGTCCGCGCCGATCATCAGCGGCCTGGGATGGAACCGGTCGGCGAACACCCCTCCGAACACGACGAAGAGCGCGAACGCGCCCATCCAGGCACCGAGCGCGAACCCGATACCGCTCACGCCGTATCCGAGCGAGAACATCGCGACCGCCGTCGCGACCGGGATCATCGTGTCGCCCACCTGCGAGACGACGCGGGCGACGAAATAGAGGCCGAAGTTCGACGTCCACAGACGGGACGGTAGGGCGACGGACAAGCTCATTGAGGTTCCTACTCAAGGTCTATGGGTATCGCGTCAGGCGCGAACGGCCGAACCGATCGTGCTGGGACTTCTCTGGTTGTTCCAGCCTTGGTTCACCGGCTCTCCAGGGCCGTGCGGTACTGGAGAGCCGGTGAGCGAGAGCCGGACTCAGAGAGCGATTCGCACGCCGTAGGACCGCAGCCAGCTGTCCAGTTGGAGCGCAGTTTCCAGAGCCGCCCGGCTCACACCGCCTTCCAGTGCGGCCGCACCGCTCCTCGCCACTGCCTGCTTGAGTTCGGCAGAGAAGAGCGGCGCGCTCGGGCTCTCCGCGTTCTGTACGACATCGACGAGTCGTGCTCGCAGCATCTGGTCATAGGCGCCGGCCCGGAGATTGGGATACGGCGTCTTGATCCGCAGGGCCACCGAGTCCGGGAGCAGATCGCGCATTGCCGCGCGCAGCAGGCTCTTCTCCCTGCCGTCGAAGCTCTTCATGGACCATGGGATGTTGAAGGTGTAGTCGACGAGCCGATAGTCGGCGAACGGGACTCTGATCTGGAGTCCGCACGTCATCCCCAGCCTGTCCAGCCGATCGAACAGCACGCGGGAATGGCGTGTCTGCGCGAGATAGGTGACCTCCCGATAACGCGCCTCGTCCGTATCGGCTATGTGGTCCGCGGCCGCGATCTCCGCCACCGCCGTGCTGTGAGAGTCGCGCTCGTACGCGGCGAGGTCGAGCTTGGAGAGCAGGCCGGAATCGAAGATGGCCTCATTCCCCTTGTAGCGTCCCCGGCCTTCCTGCACCCACGGGAAGGTGTTGCTGAAAACCCACTCAGGAAGGCGCTGCCAGTTGTACCCCCCGAAGACGTCGTCACCGCACTCCCCTGACAAGGCCACGGTGGCGTGCTCTCGCGCAGTGCCGAAGAGCTGATGCAGTGAGGCGTACTGATCGCCCTTGTTGATGGGCAGATCGTAGGCAGCCAGTACGGATGCCCGCAGCGCCGGGTCGAGCAGGTCAAGTCCGTTGAGCGACAGTTCACTCAGGTCTGAACCGACGTGTTCTGCCATCAGGCGCGCATAGATGTGGTCTTCGTTGCCGAGTGCGTCGCCCGCCTGTGAGGGATCGTGGTCGTTGACCGCGAAGGAACGAATGCGTCCCAGACCCTCGCGACGGGCGACCTGAGCCGCGAGCGCGGTGAGAGAGCTGGAATCCAGACCTCCCGAGAGCAGTGAACACGGGGGGATGTCCGCCACCATCTGCTGGGCCACGGCGGATTCGAGCAGCTCGCGAATGGTCGCGATGGTCTGGTCCAGCGAGTCGGTGTGCTCCCTGACCCGCAGTCCCCAATAGCGCTGTTCCGCTGTGCCCGACCGGGTGACGCGCACGGTACAGCCCGGAAGGACCTCTTTCATGCCGCGGAAGATCGCGTGTCCGGGCACCCTGGCGACCGACAGGATGTCGCGCAGCCCGTCGGCGTCCAGAACGGGAGAGAAGTCCGGATGGGCGAGGATGGCCTTCGGTTCGGAGCCGAAGAGGACTCCCGCGGGGGTCGGCGCGTAGAAGAGCGGCTTTACGCCCATCCGGTCACGCACCAGAAGCAGTTCCTGGCGGCGCTCGTCCCAGATGGCGAACCCGTAGACCCCCTCGATCTGCGCGACGAAATCCGCCCCCCATTCCAGGTATGCGTGGAGGACCACTTCGGCGTCGTTCCTGGTCTTGAAGAAATGACCAAGAGACTGGAGCCGGGCGCGCAACTCCCGGACGTTGTAGAGCTCTCCGCTGTAGGTGATCACCGCATGCGAGCCGGCGCCGTCCGTGAATGCGATCGGGAGGCTTTCGCCTTCGAGGCCGGCCGCGGACAAGTTCCGCTGTCCCAGGGCGGCATGGTCCGAGAACCAGACACCTCCGGCGTCCGGACCGCGCCGAACCATGGTCTCCGTCATGGCCCTTGCGATGTTCGAGCTTTCCGTTACTTTGCGCGAAAAATCTACCAACCCGGCGATACCGGACATCATGTGCTCCTTGAAGAATTGCGGAACTGTCGGTGGCGGGCCCGGGTTCGCCACATCAGGGAATCGTTTCTCATGGGCGAACACGGGCCCCAGACATCGTTGTCCGGCTACCGGATGTTTTCGCCGCCGTGGATGTCGCAGGCGTACCACTGGGCCAGGTCACGCATGCCCTCGAAGACCGAGGCCGAGCCGGTCCAGCGCAGTTCGCTCTCCATGAGCTCCGTCGTCATGCTCCACCTCTCCGCCCCGTCCTCCGGGCTGCGTTCCCAGGGCGTACGGCGGGAGACCTCCGCGAGCAACCCGGCCAGCTCCTCCTCCGCGTAGGTCGCCGAGGCCACGTTGAGCACCGGCTGCGACGGCGGTGCGGCGAGGACGGCGCCGATCGCGTCGGCCATGTCCCGGTAGTCCAGTACCTGGTGGACCCCCTGGGGGTTCAGCGACAGCGGGCGGCGCGTCCAGGCCAGGTGAACCCACCGCACGGACGGGCTCTCCCGGGGCGCGTGGGGTCCGACCGGGTCGGCCAGCCGCAGCACCTGTACGGCGACCCCGGTGTCCTCGCCCCACTGGCGGCACCGCTCCTCTTCCTGCCACCACGCCAGGGCGATCGGGTCCACAGGCGGCTCGGTCAGACCTCCCTCGGTGGCGGCCTGGTCACCACTGCCCCGGTACACCGCGGCGGAGCCGGCGTAGATCAGGCGCTCCACCCCCGCCTTCTCCGCGGCCTTCAGCACGTCCTCCAAGACCTGGACGCCGGCGGCAGGACGTCCCAGATGGACCACGTACGAGACATCGTCCAGGTCATGGACCGCCGGCGATCCCGCCAGATGGTCGGCCGGGTGGTCCAGGTCGCCCAGCAGCCGCGCCAACTGGCTTCCGAAGCTGCTCTCGCCCCCGGTCACGGCGATCCGAGCACGAGGCGTGGACCCTGCCGGGCGTCCGCCGGAACGCGGGGCCTTGCGTCCCTCTTCGAGCGCGGCCAGCGCCAGGTCGCGTACCGGGTGGGCCAGGGCGAGCAGTTCATCGACGGGGTAGTCCTCGCACAGACCGCCGGGTCCCAGTGTCTGCATCGCCGCGGTCGCGGTCGCCGGATCCGGCTCCGGCGCGTCGGCCGTGACGACACCGGTGGCGAACGCGGTCACCCATACGGCCCGGCGCACCTGCTCGGGGAGCGGGGAGGGGGCGGCCGAAGCAAAGCCGGTCAGGCACGCGTCCAGCAGTCCGGTCCGGCGCAGGTGCCGTTCGGTCTCGACGTACTCCCAGCCCGTGCCGTTCTGCACCGCGCACCGGGCTTGGCCGTACTGGTAGAACGGCACAACAGGGAACCGGACGCTGTCGTACGTCGCCGATTCCACGGCCTTGTCGGCGAACAGCGTGGCCTGGCGGAGCCCGTGGTAGGCGTTGCCTGCGAGGCTGGGCATGTCCATGTGCTGCACCAGGCTGGGAGTGCAGAACCGGACGGGGATGCCGCGGGCGTTCAGGTACCGCTGCACCACCACGTCGTACGGCCAGCCGGGCTCGTCCTCCTGCTGGAAGCGCGTGTACCCCCGGGCCACTTCGGCCGGCAGCATCAGCGCGTAGCAGGGCACGTGCTCCTGGAGGGTGTACGCCCACGGTGCGCCGGTCAGCGCCGCGAGACGGGCCACGGCACCGTTGCGGGTCTCCCAGCCCGCGTAGAAGGCGACCGCCTCGTCCCCGGCCGCCGCCGCGGCCTGCTCGGCGTAGTCGAAGAACCCTTCGGCGAGCACCACGTCGTCCTGCAGTACCAGGTGGTGCGTGGCGTCGGGATCGACGCACTCCCACGACAGCGGCGCGACCCGCAGCGCGGTCGGCCGGCCCTCGGGTTCGGGGTCCACCACCACCTTGATCCGGCCTTGGACGTCGACGGCGGCGAGGAGCTGGGCTTCCTCCAGTCGGCGCGGGTGTGTCATCACCGCGCCGCTGAGCTTCACCGGACGATTCAGGGTGTCCATGAAATACCTCGTAGGCGTGAGTAGGGGCGGGCGGAGTGTGGTTCAGTTGCCGGAATCAACGGCGTTGGAATTGCGCACCAGGCGCACGTTGTTCGTCAGGCCCACGTCGAAGCCCCGCTCCCGCTCGAGCCGAAGCATCTCGGCGGACCGGAAGTTGAGGATGTAAGCACGGCGCACCGAGTCGGTGGTGTTACCGCGGGAGTAGTGCAGCGTGCTGCCCGAGTGCGCGACCCCCTCGCCCGGCCCGAGTGGCACAGCGGTCGCACCGGGCTCGTCCTCGGAACAGTCGCACTGGATGTTCTTGCCGTCGCTGGTCGGGTAGTGCGGGCGCAGGGGCTGCTTGTGCGAGCCCTGGACGTACCACATGCAGCCGTTGTCGAGAACGGCCTCGTCCAGGGCCACCCAGATCGACACCGCTCGCTTGTCGGGCAGGTCGATCCAGTAGGCCGCGTCCTGGTGCCACGGCGTCGGTACGTCGGTGTGCGGCGCCTTGTGGATCAGCATGTCGAAGTCGAGCACGGCGTCGTCACCGATCAGTGCCTTGGCCATCTCAAGTGCCCGGGCGTGCAGGGGCATCTCCAGCAGCGGCGCGTGGAGGGCGGAGGGCCACATGATCTGGGTGATGTTCTCCTTCACCCCGTCCCGGCGCGGTACGTGGGAACCGAGGTCGGAGCGCTTGTCACCGCTTTCGATCTCCCCGCTCAGGAAGCGGTCGTAAATCTCCCGGTAGGTTTCGACCTCCGAGACGGAGAGTAAGGAGCCAGTGGTGACGAATCCGTTTTCTTGGAAGATCTGCGCCTGCGTAAGGTCAGAGTTCACCGTCATGGGGATCCTTCCGTTTGGCATGATCTCGATGGAACCGATGGTGGACAGGGAACCGCCGGCGACGGCGCGACCGTGCCGCGCGCAGGGCAGGCCGAAGCCCGGGCCGGCACACCGCTGTGACTGGTCTTATCGGTCGTCAATTGAACGGCGGGGGCTTGAGAATTCACTTCGGCGGTCGCGAAATCGCGATACCACGCCGTCGGCGTTGACGGGCGGCCGTAGGCACGCCGGTGAATGCGGGAGGGAAATACCGTCCGGGGTCGACAGAAGTGACTTGGGAAGTCGGATTCCGGCTGTTGGGTCGTTGCGCTCGGTCGCTTCCGGAGGGCCGCGACGAGGCGTGCGAGCATGCGGACGCAGTCCGCAAAGTCGGCCGAGCCTGGCAATCAGTGCAGGTCAGCGATGCCGAGGTGGGCGTCGGTCAACGGCGTGACGTCAACCGTGAGAGCGACTTGTGGGCAGGTGGGGGGAGAATTTTCGTCCGGGGACGGTAATCGTTCGAGGCCACGCCTGGCACCGACAACACCTAAATCACCTGGAACCTGCAACACCTAAATCTCCCCCATGACCGATCCACATGTGCCGAATTCATCAGGCGCAACCACGCGCGCCCCGTGTGGATTCCCGTTTCGTTTTGCGCTCCTGATGTTCAAACGTTATCGATCACCAGGAGCGCACGTCAAGAGATTTTAGCCCCACTGTCGACGCGGTGATTCAGGTTTACACAATGCGTATATAAACTTGGATTAACTCTTCAAGAGTAAGTGAATAGTGACCTACTCGCGCAGGCAAGGGCATACCATCACATGGAAAACAAAAAGGTCTAGACCAGGCAATGGCAGCCGGGCTCCTGGGTGCCGCCCGCGCTTGAGGAACGTGGCCATGCCATGCGGCTGCGCCCTCCGGCGTACGAGGAACGGCCCCGAGCGGCCGGGGCCACAACCTCGACCCCGACCGGGTTAGGCGCGCAGCCAGGTCCGGCGGTCCCTGGCCGTCGCGTACAGCGACTCGATGTCCGCGGGCTTCAGCACGCCGCCGAGCCTGGCCAGCGCCGGCACCTCGTCGTCCCGCAGGATCCGTACGTCCGGCGGCGCGGGCAGCAGATCCAGCCGCGCCGCCCCGACCACCGCGAGCACCGGGCGCACCGCCGTCGCCAGCGCGAGCGTCGCGCGCTCGGCCCGGCGGCGGGTCAGCCGCAGCAACGGACTCGGCCCGCCGCGGCCGGCCTGCACCATCGGGTCGGCGATCCGCACCCGCAGCCGGCGGGCCGCGAGGGTGTGCACGGCGAGCACCCCGCCAGGACCGACGGCCAGATGGTCGATGTGGTCGGCGCCGGGCAGCGGCACCGAGTGCAGGATCCGCCAGCCCGCGCCCTCCAGCCGGTCGAGCTCGTCGCCGAGCAGCTGCTGGGCGGCGAGTTCGCCGCGGCGCGGGTCCTGCCGCAGGCGCCGGGGACTCACAGCGAGGGAACGGGCGCTCACCGGGAGGGAGTCGAGCGCGGCGTGCAGCGCCTCGCCGGGACGGTTGGGAGCCAGGTCGTCGTCCGGGTGCAGGGACAGCCTGGCGAGGTCGGCGGAGGTGGGCACGGGCGGCGGGCCGACGGTGACATCGCCCGTCAGATACGGTGCGAGCGCCGCCAGCACCGCGGCCCGGTGGGACTCGAGGACCAGGCTCACCCGGCCGCTGTCCTGGTCGTACCAGGCGACATGGCGGCCGTCGGGGAGGCTGACGTACAGCCTCTCCCGGCCCTGCTCCCGTGCGGGTGTCACGCGCAGTTCCGTCATGCCACCACCCCCCGACCATGGGAACAGCCCGGTGGCCTTCGGGGCAATATCCACGCGATGTCTCAGCCGTGGTGCACACTCTCCCCAAGCGCAAGTTCTTGGGAGGGGGCAAGCGTGTTCGGGGGGATCGACGAGGTCGACTGGGCGTCAATGGGGCACGCCTACGGACCGGCCGACGATGTGCCGGGCCTGTTGTACGGACTGGCGTCCGCGGACCCCGCCGAGCGCGAGACGGCGCTCGACGGGATGTACGGCGCGGTGCACCACCAGGGCGATGTGTACGACTCGACGCTCGCCTGCATTCCCTTCCTGCTGGAGCTCGTGGCCGATCCGGCGGTCCAGGACCGGGGCGGCATCGTCGAGTTGCTCACCAGCATCGGCGGCATCGATCTGGACGGCGACGACGAACTGGACCCGGACGACGAGGAGTTCGAGTACGCCGCGAACTATGCGATGGCCGCATCGGCCGTGACCGCGGGCGCGGACGTCTTCCTCGCACTGATCGACGACGCGGACCGCGGGGTGCGGCTCGCCGCCCCGCTCGCGCTCGCCACCCTGCACGACGACCCCGAGCTGGTGCTCGTCCTGCTGCGGGAGCGGCTCGGCGCGGAGCCGGACGCCGAGGTGCGGTTCGCCTGCGTCGAGGCCGCCGGCCGGATAGCCCTGCGGCACCGGCAGCTGGCGCCCGAGGTGGTGGGGTGGCTCTCCGGGCTGACCCGGGTCCCGTACGGAGCGGGGCTGCGGCTGGCCGCGCTCGCCCAGCTCGCCCGCTGCGCGCCGGGGGCGCTGCCCGCCGATGTGGTGCCGGGGGTGACGGGCCTGCTGCGCGAGCTGCGCGCCGAGCCGGTGGCGGCCCCGGTCACGGAGCCCGTGCCCGAACGACCGTCGACACCCACGCTGCTCGGGCGGCTGCGCGAGGCGCACGAGGAGGACACCGTCGGCCGCGGTGCACCGTGGACGGCGGATCTGCTGCGCACGCTCCACTCCGGTCTCGGCGATCGCGTGGATGACCGGATAGCGCTCCTCGCCGACCAGTTGTGCAGCCCGGACTGGGGGCAGCGGATCGATGCCGTACGGATGAGCAGCGGGCTGCTGCGGACCTGGCGCGGCGCGTACGAGGAGCTGGTCGGCCTGGTCGGGGAGCAGCTGGCCGACCCGGAGAAACGGTTGGCCGACGCGGCCGCCGATGCGCTGGCGGAGCTGTTCGGCCTGGCCGCGCCCGCCGCGGACGCGCTCGCCGACCGGGTGAGCGCGGAGCCCGGGGCCTGGGTGCGTCAGTGGAACGACGGCCCGCCCTCGCTCGGCAGCCCGGTCCTGGCGCTGGCCCGGACGGGGGACCGGCGGGCCGTGCCCGCGCTCGCGCGGACGCTGGAACTGCCCGAGGCGCCGCGCGACCTGGGGTACGCGCTCGGCCATCTCGGCACGGCCGCGGCACCGCTCGCGCCCGCGCTGCGGCGCCGGCTCGGCGAGCTGGATCTTGACGAGCGGCTGTACGACCTGGCCGGGCCGCTGCTGCACGGACTTGCCGAACTGCGGGCCACCGATGCCGTGCCGGAGGTGCTGCGTGTGCTGCGGGGCGCGCCCGAGTACCGCAAGGAGTGGGTGGCCGAGTCGGCACTGCGGGCGCTCACCGCCTTCGGGCCCGCGGCGCACGAGGCTGTGCCGGATCTACGCGCGCTGATGCGCCGCGTCGGCGTCGGCTCCGGCCTGTCGGCGTCCCTCGCGGCGCGCACGGCGGGGGCGCTGTGGGCGATAGAGGGTGACGCCAAGGCCGTACTGCCCGTGCTGTGCGCGGCGTTGTCGGGGGCGGACATCGGAGGCCGTCGCTCGGCGGCGACGGCACTGGGCGCGCTGGGACCGACGGGCGAGGAGGCCGCTCCGGCGCTGGGTGAGCTGCTGCGGGTGGCCGAGCCATGGACCCGGGTGGACGCGGCGATCGCGCTGTGGCGGGTGACGGGCGATGCCGGCCGGGCGTGGCCGGTGCTGCTGTCGGCCTGGGAGCGGCTGCCGTACACGCGCGTTCCGATCGCCCATTGCCTGGTGGAGCTGGCGGCCGAGGGAGCGGACCAACTGCTGCGCGAGGAGCTCGGATCCGTACGACGGCATAACGCGATCGACGGCGGATACGGCAGCCATGACATCTTTACGGACGAGAAGCTGCTGGCTCTGTGCCGGCGAGCACTGACGAGGGAGAGACCACCAGCATGATCATCTTTGGCACCAGGGGCTACCTCTACCAGCTGGCGATAATGACGCTGGTGTGCGGGCACTGCGGCAATCCCTCCGCACACACACTCAGGAAGCGCGTCACCAAGTTCACGCTGTTCTTCGTGCCGCTGTTCCCGTTCTCGACGAAGTTCGCGACGCAGTGCACGTTCTGCGGCATGGAGCAGCAGATCAGCAAGGAGCAGGCGGAGCAGCTGCAGACGCAGGGCGCGGGCGGGCCCGGCGGGCAGCCGTACGGGCAGCCGCAGCAGCAGCCCGGCGGGCAGCCGTACCAGCACTGACGAGGCGCGGGCACGGGCCGGGGGCCGGCACCCGGCGCCGCAGCAGGGCCGGGGCCCTGCTGCGGCACATCGCGAACGTGCAGGTCGGTGGCACAATCGAGGCCGGCCGGGCGGGCGGCTCCACAACTCGTCTCCGCCTGATCATCCGCGGCGTCCCCTCAAGGGCGGCGGCCGCACCGACAACACCAACTCCCTCGCCCGGCCCGGTGAAGGAGAGCAGCACCCCGGGTGCCCGCCCGGCGAGGAGAACCTTGAGCCCGAGCCCGCACCGCCTGCGGTACGCCGTCCTGCTGACGGCGTCCGCAGCCGTACTGCTGTCCGGCTGCGGCAGCGAGGGACGGATCAAGAGCGCGGGCGAGACCCCGACGGCCGTCGGCCCCGTCCATCTGTGGCCGGATCTGCCGCCCGTCACCGCGCCGCCGTACGACTACGGCGAGTCGGACACCCAGCTCGTGCCCGGTATCAAGGTGCCGGGCCAGGACGTCCGCGCCCTCGACCCCGTCGACGTCGTCCAGGCCGACGCCAAGGCGCACCCCGATTCGTTCACCGGCATCGACGGGCTCTCTCAGGAGACGGTCAAGAAGATCGGCGAGTGCGGGCAGAGGCCGAAGTCCTGCCCGGTGCTCAAGCCGTACTACCGCGATCTGACCGGCGACGGCCGGGACGAGCTGATCATCGGCATCAGGATGCCCGAGCAGCAGACGGCGGTGCGCTGCTACATGCCCGGAAGGAACGGCCTCACCCGGATCATGGCCACGGCCGACCAGCTCGTCAGCGTGGATCTGGCGGGCCGGGACGTGATCCTGCGGTCCGTCTCGGCGGGCATTCCGGGATACGAGTACCGCACGGCCTGGTCCTGGGACGGGCATCAGCGCGCGATGCTGCCCACGCGCGACGAGATCGTCCGGGTCAAGCCGTCCCGCTCCCCCGAGCCCAAGCCCCCGGCGGCCGCACCGTGAGGCGGCCTCGGCTGCCCCGCTGGACCGCGACCCTCACCTGGAAGGCTGCGGTCTTCATCACGGTGATGTGCTGCGCTCTCGCGGCGCTGCTCGGCGCCCTGGTGCACGCCGCGGTCACCAAGCAGACGGTGGACCAGTCGCGCGAGAAGGCGCTGGGCCGGCTGGTCGAGGTCACCCGGGAGTACGAGTCGGGCGAGCCGGTGCCGCGGTACGGCGGAATCGACCCGCCGGGCCTGCCCGACTCGCTGCGCGAACTCGCCGTCGGCGGACGGCGCGGCACGATGGTGGCCACCTTCGACGGCCGCCCCGTCATGTGGGCGGCCGGTCCCGCCGACGGCCGGGCGATCGCCGTCCGCGTCGACTTCACCACCAGCGCGAACACGATCAACGGCCTCGACCAGGCCATCGTCGGCTCCTCGGTGCTCGCCATCGGGGCGACCCTGCTGGTCGGCGCGTTCGCCGTCACCAGGGTCACGCGGCGGCTCCATCTCACCGCGCAGGTGGCTCGGCGGATCAGCGCGGGCGATCTGGACGCACGCGTCAACGACCCGCGTACCAGGAATCCTTCGCGCCCCCAGGACGAGGTCGCGACGGTCTCCGGTGCCCTGGACACGATGGCCTCGTCCCTGCAGGGCAAGCTGCTGAGCGAACAGCGCTTCACGGCTGATGTGGCGCACGAGTTGCGTACCCCGCTGACCGGGCTGAGTGCCGCTGCCGAGCTGTTGCCCGAGGGGCGTCCGGCCGAGCTGGTGCGCGATCGGGTGCGGGCGATGCGCTCGCTGACCGAGGATCTGCTGGAGATCTCCCGGCTGGACGCGGGCAGCGAGAGGGTGGACCTCGATGTGCACGAGCTGGCGCACCTGGCCGAGCGGGTGGTGCTGGCCTCCGCCACCGACACGGAGGTACGGGTCGTACGCGATGCCACCGTCGAGACCGACAGGCGCCGCCTGGAGCGGGTGCTCGGCAATCTCGTCGCCAACGCCCACAAGCACGGGAAGCCGCCGGTGGTGCTCACCGTGGACGGCGCGGAGGTGACGGTCGCCGACCACGGCCCGGGCTATCCGGAGTATTTGCTGGCGCACGGGCCGCAGCGCTTCCGCACGGACGGCAACAGCAAGGGGCACGGCCTCGGGCTGACCATCGCGGTCGGGCAGTCGGCGGTGATCGGCGCTCAGCTGTGCTTCCTGAACGCCGCCGAGGGCGGCGCGGTGGCCCGGCTGACGCTGCCCGAGTACGTGCGGTTCCTGGATGACGATGCGGCGGAAGGGGGCCGGACGGGCTGAATTCAGCCCGTCCGGCGCCTCACGACCGGGGTCCGGGACTGAGCCCCGGCTACGTTGCGGGTCATGACCGCAACGACAGCGGTGGACGCTCCCCCGCCGGAACTACGCCTGGCCAAGCGGCGGGGCGTCGAGCTCTCGCTCCTCGTCTGCGCCGTCCTCATCTCCGTCTACGGCTATATCGACGTGGGCATGACGAGGAACAACGCGGTTCCGCCGGACGCCGCCCGGTACGGCGCCGGCCTCGGCGTGCTGGCCCTCCTCGCCCATCTCGCCGTACGCTTCTGCGCCCCCTACGCCGATCCGCTGCTGCTCCCCATCGCCGTACTCCTCAACGGCATCGGCCTGGTGCTCATCTACCGCCTCGACCTGGCGACACCGCGCTTCGAGGCCGCGCCCACCCAGCTGATCTGGTCCACGATCGGCGTCGCGCTGTTCATCGCCGTGGTCGTCTTCCTGCGCGACCACCGGGTCCTGCAGCGGTACGCGTATCTCTCGATGGCCGCGGCTCTCGTCCTGATGATCGTGCCGATCGGCTTCCCCGCCGTGAACGGTGCCAAGATCTGGATCCGGATCGGCGCATTCTCCTTCCAGCCCGGGGAGTTCGCCAAGATCCTGCTGGCCGTCTTCTTCGCGGCGTATCTCTCCGCCAACGGCAACGCGCTCGCCTACACCGGCCGCCGGATCTGGCGGCTGCTCCAACTCCCCACCGGCCGGGTGCTGGGCCCCATCGTCGCCATCTGGCTGCTCAGCGTGATCGTGCTGGTGCTCGAGCGCGACCTCGGCACCTCGCTGCTCTTCTTCGGGCTCTTTGTGATCATGCTGTACGTGGCGACGGGCCGGACCGGCTGGATCGCGGTGGGTCTGCTGCTCGCCGGGGCCGGCGCGTTCGCCGTCGGCGCCCTGGAACCGCACGTCCACAGCAGGGTGCAGGACTGGCTCGACCCCTTCGCCACCATCGACGCCGGCCAGGGGCCCAGCCAGCTCGCCCAGTCACTGTTCGCGTTCGCCGCCGGCGGGATGCTCGGCGCGGGCCTCGGCCTCGGGCACTCCATCCTCATCGGCTTCGCCGCCAAGTCCGACTTCATCCTGGCCACCGCGGGCGAGGAGCTCGGCCTGGTCGGCCTGACCGGGATCTTTCTGCTGTATGCGCTGATGGTGGCCCGCGGATACCGCACCGGGCTCGCCCTGCGCGATCCCTTCGGACGGCTGCTCACCATCGGGCTCGCCTCGATCATCGCCCTTCAGGTCTTCGTCATCGCGGGCGGGGTGATGGGCCTGATCCCGCTCACCGGTATGGCAATGCCCTTCCTGGCCCAGGGCGGTTCGTCCGTCGTCACCAACTGGATCATCGTGGCGCTGCTGATCAGGGTCAGCGACTCGGCCCGCGCGCCCCACCCCGACAGCGTCGAAACAGGGGTCGTCGCCCCGGTGCTGGAGAACGAACGGTGATCCGCTACATCCGGCGCGCGGCCGTCCTGTGTCTGCTGCTCCTTGTCGCCCTGCTCGTCAACGCCGCACGCGTGCAGATCTTCGAGGCCACCTCGCTCGACAAGAACCCGGCCAACCGCCGGGTGGCCATTGCGCGTTACCACGCGCCGCGCGGCGACATCCTGGTCGGCGGGCAGCCCGTCACCGGCTCCAAGGACACCGGCCAGCAGCTGCGCTACGAACGCACCTACGCCGACGGCCCGATGTACGCGCCGGTGACCGGCTATGCCTCGCAGACCTACGGCACCAGCCTGATCGAGAACGCCGAGGACGGCGTCCTGTCCGGCACGGACACGCTGCTCTCGCGGCTGCCCTTCTGGAACGACGTCAGCCGCGGCCGGCCGCCCGGCGGCAATGTCGTCACCACCATCAGGCCGTCGATGCAGCGGGCGGCGTACGACGGGCTCGGCGGCCGACGGGGTGCGGTCGCCGCGGTCGAGCCGTCGACCGGGCGGATTCTGGCGCTGGTCAGCAGCCCTTCGTACGATCCCGGAGAGCTCTCCGGCACCGGGGCACAGGTCAAGACCGCGTGGGCGAGGCTCAATGCCTCGGGCAGACAGCCGATGCTCAACAGGGCCATCCGGCAGACGTATCCGCCGGGCTCGGCCTTCAAGATCGTGACGGCGGCGGCCGCGCTGGACTCGGGCGTGGTCACCGATGTCGACGCGCCGAGCGGCGCGCCCGATCCGTATGTCCTGCCGGGCACGAGCACCACGCTGCCGAACGCGGCGGACGGCTGTGAGGACGCCTCGCTCGCATACGCGATCCAGTGGTCGTGCAACACGGTGATGGCGCACATCGGGGTGAGGGTCGGGCTGGTCTCGATGCTGGACACGGTGGACAGGTTCGGCTTCAACGACCGTCGGCTGAGGATCCCTTCGGGCGTCGCGCCGTCCAACTTCGACCGCAATATGACCGTCGATCAGCTGGCGCTCTCCTCGATCGGGCAGTTCGACACCACGGCGACGCCGCTGCAGATGGCGATGGTGTCGGCCGCGGTCGCCAACGGCGGGGAGATCAGATACCCCTATCTGGTGGAGAAGGTGACCAGGTCGAACGGCGACATCGTGGCGCAGAACAGCCCGAGGCGGTATCGGCAGGCGATGAAGCCCGTGACGGCGCAGCAGCTCCAGCGGCTGATGATCAAGGCGGTCGAGGAGGGTACGGGCGAGAACGCGGCGATCGAGGGGGCTACGGTCGGCGGCAAGACCGGCACGGCACAGCACGGACTGGGCAACGCCGGTACGCCGTACGCCTGGTTCATCTCCTGGGCGCAGGTGCGGGGCGCGAGCCGGCCGGCGGTGGCGGTCGCGGTGGTCGTCGAGGAGGCGTCGTTCGAG
This sequence comes from Streptomyces sp. CA-135486, assembly GCF_050936555.1. NCBI lineage: Bacteria > Bacillati > Actinomycetota > Actinomycetes > Kitasatosporales > Streptomycetaceae > Streptomyces > Streptomyces sp. CA-135486. The sequence continues at coordinate 1,501,487 of NZ_JBNJMM010000002.1, read as the reverse complement.
CGGCGTGAGATCAGCGGCGGGGGGAGCGCGGCGCCGATCGCGCGTGCGGTGATGGAGGCGGCGCTGGGAGACTGGTCGCGTGAGCACTGACCACGTCAGGGATGCCGGCACGAGGGTCGAGGAAGCCCTGGACCGGATCGCGGACCTCGACCCGTCCCTGTGCGCGTTCATCGAGGTGTGGCCCGAGGCGGCGCGGACTGGCGCACCGGAGTCCGAACTCCCCCTCGCAGGGCTGCCGTTCGCCGTCAAAGGCCCGTCCGGAATCCGTTCGTACGAGGCCCGGCGGCTGATCGCGGCGGGCGCGGTGCCGGTCGGCGCGACATCGGTGCCGGGCCCGGGCACGTACTGGCAGACCTGGGGTCTCGGCGCGCACGGCCGCACGCTCAACCCCTGGCGGGCGGACCGCACACCGGGCGGTTCGTCGGCGGGTTCGGCGGTGGCTGTCGCGGCGGGGATGGTGCCGCTGGCCACGGGGAGCGACGGGGCGGGGTCGGTAAGGATCCCGGCGGCGTGGTGCGGGGTGTTCGGCCTGAAGACGACGAACGGGCTGCTGCCGTCGCCGGACCGGACGGGCCTGGCGTCGGCGGGCGTGCTGACGCCCTCGGCTGCGGACGCCCGGCCGTATCTGGACTCCGTACTGGACGGATACGCGCCGGTGGGCCTGGAGTATCCCGTACGGGCGCGCTGGTCGCCCGACCTGGGCTTCGCGCGGACGGAACCGGAGGTGGAGTCGGTCGCGCTGGCGGCGGCGGAACGGCTTGCCTCGGCGGGAGTGGTGCACCTCGACGGGCGCCCGCTCGCCCTGCTCGACCCGGCCGGGGCCTGGCAGTCCGTGCGCCGTGCGGACCCGTCGGCGGGAGCGGCGGTACGCGCGGAGAACGACCGCCGTCTGGACGCTCTCTTCGCGGACGTGGACCTGCTGCTGACGCCTTCGACCCCGAACCGCCCGCACGGCCACGACGGCCCGGGCGAGCTCTACTCCACGGCCCTGACCTGGGCCTTCAACCTGAGCGGCCACCCGGCGGCCAGCATCCCGGCGGGCTTCACGAGCGACGGCTGCCCGGTCGGCCTGCAACTGGTGACGCCGCGCGGCACGGACGTCTCACTCCTCGAAATGGCGGTGGCGGCGGAGCCGCACGCGATTATCGTGCGCCCATGACCCACGAACTCGCCCAAGTGAACATAGCCCGCCTCAAATTCCCCCTGGACTCCCCGGAGTTGAAGCCCTTCGTCGACGGCCTCGACCCGGTGAACGCGATCGCAGACGCGGCGGACGGTTTCATCTGGCGCATGCAGGAGGAGAGCGGGAACGCGACGGATCTGCGGATCTTCGGCGACGACTGGATGCTGGTGAACATGTCGGTCTGGCGGGACCCGAACGCGCTGACGGCGTTCATGTACCAGGGCCTGCACCGGGAGCTGCTGGCCCGCCGCCACGAGTTCTTCGAGCGGATGGAGGAGGTCATGTCGACGCTGTGGTGGGTGGAGCAGGGCCACCGCCCGACGGTCGCGGAAGCGGAGGAACGCCTGCTCCACATCCGCGAACACGGCCCGACACGGAGGGCGTTCACCCTGCGGACGTCGTTTCCGCCGCCGGGGGCGGAGTGATCAGCCGCCCCGCCGGCCGATGGCGGTGAGGTCGAGGTCCCGTCCAGCCGCCGGCCGGCGGACGGGCCCACTCATACTGCTCGTCCAGCCCGTACTCGCGTGCGGCGCTCATGATTGCTCCCATGCGGCGGAGTCTGCCTGGTACAGCCAGCGTACCCAGCGGGGATGCGCACCCGCCCCTCGTACGAGTGAGCGACACTCCTGCGTTGACCGCCCGCTACCGCGTACATGGTCCGGGCCCGGCGTCCGCAGCCGCCGGGGCCCGGCAGGAAATCGTTCGACACGCTGCTGGAGGCGCACTCGAAGGGCCTCAGCCGGCATCCCGGCGGGCTTCACGCGTCAGCCGGCCGCCTGAGCGTCCTCCGCTCCCGCCGCGATCGCCTCCTCGACCTCAGCCACCCGCGCCTCCTCCTCCGCCGCGAAGCGTTCGCGGTCGAGCTGCTCGGCGATCTCCTCGTCCTCGGACATCAGCAGGTCGAGGTTGGCGTCGCCCATCTCGAAGACACCCATGTCCAGATACGCCTTCTGCAGCCGCTCGCCCCACAGTCCGATGTCCTTGACGCACGGCACGATTCTGCTGAAGAGGAGCTTCCGGAACAGCGCCAGGAATTCGGACTGCTCGGAGATCTCCTCGGCCTCCTTCCGCGGGATACCGAAGTTCTCCAGGACTTCCACCCCACGCAGCCGGTCGCGCATCAGATAGCAGCCTTCGATCACGAACTCCTCGCGTTCGCGCAGCTCGGCGTCCGTCAGCTGTCTGTAGTAGTCCCGCAGCGCCATCCGCCCGAAGGCCACATGACGGGCCTCGTCCTGCATGACGTACGCAAGGATCTGCTTGGGCAGCGGCCTGTCCGTGGTGTCGCGGATCATGCCGAACGCGGCCAGCGCGAGCCCCTCGATGAGGACCTGCATGCCGAGATAGGGCATGTCCCAGCGGGAGTCGCGCAGGGTGTCGCCGAGCAGCCCCTGGAGGTTGTCGTTGATCGGGTAGAGCATCCCGATCTTCTCGTGCAGGAACCGGCTGTAGATCTCGGCGTGCCGGGCCTCGTCCATGGTCTGGGTCGCGGAGTAGAACTTCGCGTCCAGATCGGGGACGGACTCGACGATCCGTGCCGCGCACACCATCGCGCCCTGCTCGCCGTGCAGAAACTGGCTGAACTGCCAGGACGTGTAGTGCCTGCGCAGCTCACCCTTGTCCTTCTCGGTCATCTTCGCCCAGTGACGGGTGCCGTAGAGATTGAGCACCTCGTCGGGGGTGCCGAGGGGGTCGTACGGATCGACCTCCAGGTCCCAGTCGATGCGCTTGGCGCCGTCCCACTGTTTGTCCTTGCCCTTCTGGTACAGGGCGAGGAGCCGGTCCCGGCCGTCCTCGTACTCCCAGCTGAAGCGCGCGGCGCCGGTGGCCGGGATCTGCCAGAGCGTGCTTTCGGGGGCGTTCGTGTAGCGATCGTGCGTCGACACTGACGGCTCCTTCGCCTCATATCGCCAACGACTAAGGACAATTGGCAGGCTCACACGTTGGTAGACGCGGAGTCAACAAGTCGTGTGCGAGGGATTGACGACCTTGCTGACAGGCAGTCTCATAAGTGGCGACATCAGGTAACCCATTCGCGAGGTGCCCTCAGCCATGACGACAGTGACCGAACGCGACGTGCGGCTGCTCCGCGACGCACTCGGCCCCCTCCGGGACCGGGAACAGGTCGCCCAGCGCCTGCTCGAATCCTCCGCCAAGCACTCCTTCGACCCCGACAAGGAGCTCGACTGGGACTCCCCCGTCGAGGACGGCAAGTGGTTCTGGCCGCCGGAGCTGCTCTCCCTCTACGACACCCCGCTGTGGCACAAGATGTCCGAGGAACAGCGCTTCGAACTGGCCCGGCACGAGGGCGCGTCGCTCGCCTCCCTGGGCATCTGGTTCGAGATCATCCTGATGCAGCTGCTGGTGCGGCACATCTATGACAAGTCCGTGACCAGCAACCATGTGCGGTACGCGCTCACCGAGATCGCGGACGAGTGCCGGCACTCGATGATGTTCGCCAGGATGATCCAGAAGGCCGGGGCGCCCGCATATCCCGTACCGCGGCTCTACCACAATCTGGCGCGCGTGCTGAAGGCCGTCTCGACCACGCCGGGTTCGTTCGCGGCGACACTGCTCGGCGAGGAAATCCTCGACTGGATGCAGCGGCTGACCTTCCCCGACGAGCGCGTCCAGACACTGGTGCGCGGAGTCACGCGTATCCACGTGGTCGAGGAGGCGCGCCATGTCCGCTACGCCCGCGAGGAGTTGCGCCGCCAGATGGTGACCGCGTCACGCTGGGAACAGGAGTTCACCCGGCTCAGCTGCGGGGAGGCGGCGCGGGTCTTCTCGATCTGCTTCGTGAATCCGCAGGTCTACACGAACATCGGGCTCGACCGGCGGGAGGCGGTCGCCCAGGTGAAGGCGAGCGGACACCGCCGAGAGGTGATGCAGTCGGGCGCGAAGCGGCTGACGGACTTCCTGGACGACATCGGGGTCCTGCGAGGACCCGGACGCAGGCTGTGGAAGAGCTCCGGGCTGCTGGCGTGATAGTCGTCGCTCACCCGGTGCGGGGCGAACCGTGCGGTTACGCTGCGAGCATGACCAGTCCCGCTCCAGCGACCCGTGCGTACCGACGGCTCAGCGTCGAAGAGCGCCGTACGCAGCTCCTCGCCGCGGCGCTCACGCTCTTCGCGCACCAGCCGCCGGACGAGGTCTCCCTCGACGATGTGGCCGAGGCGGCCGGGGTCTCCCGGCCCCTCGTCTACCGCTACTTCCCCGGCGGCAAGCAGCAGTTGTACGAGACGGCGCTCCGCTCCGCCGCCGACCAGCTGGAACTGTGCTTCACCGAGCCGCCGGCCGGGCCGGCCACCGAGCGGCTCTCCCGGGTGCTCGACCGCTACCTCGACTTCGTCGACAAGCACGACGCCGGGTTCAGCGCGCTGCTGCGGGGCGGGAGCGTCGCCGAGACCTCCCGTACGACGGCGATCGTGGACGAGGTGCGGCGGGCCGCGGCCGAACAGATCCTGGTCCACATCGGCGTGGACCGGCCGGGACCGCGGCTGCGGATGATGGTGCGTACGTGGATCGCGGCGGTCGAGGCGGCGTCGCTGATCTGGCTGGACGAGGGGAAGCAGCCGTCGGCCGAGGAGCTGCGGGACTGGCTGGTGGACCATTTGATCGCGCTGCTCGCGGCGACGGCGGCGACGGACGAGGAGACGGCGGGGGCGATGCGTTCACTGGTGGCGCTGGAGACGCCGACGGGTCCGGTGGGGACGCTGGCGAGGCGGGTGGGTCCGGTGGTGGGGGACGCGGGGCGCCCGCTTTAGCCGACGTCAGGCGGCAAGGCCGTCCGGGCGGGCGAGCCGTCCACCGAGCATCAGGTTGGTGCAGGCGGCCGGTTACCCGAAGTGGGCGACGCCTGCCTGTGCGAGTGCCCCTGCCCTCGCGTACCTCGTAGTGGCGAGGCCGTCGTGCAGGACTCAAGCCCAGCCCCTCCGGTCGGGGAGACTTCGCTACTGCATTTCGATCAGTCGCCGGGCGGCGGTCAATGCGCCGTCGGTGCGCACCTCGCCGGCGACGGTTCGGGCCCTGTCCGCCACCTTGATGTCGAGGGCGTGGCGGAGAGCTGCGAGCAACGAGTCGGCGGTGGGTTCGCTGGACGGGTGTGCACTGCCGATGCCGAGCCGGTCGACGCGGCGGGCGAAGTAGAACTGGTCGAACATTTGCGGGACGATCACCTGCGGTGCTCCGGATGTCGCGGCGGCGGTGGTGGTGCCGGCGCCGCCGTGGTGCACCACCGCGGAGACCCGCTGGAACAGGGCCTGCTGGTTCACCTCGCCGATCGACAGGCAGTCGGGCTCGTCGTCCACGAGCGACAGGTCGGCCCAGCCGCTCGACAGGATCACGCGCCGTCCGAGCGTGCGGGCCGTATCGATCATCGTCTTGGTGACGCCCTCGGGCGCGCGAACGCTGCCGAACCCGCAATAGACGGGTGGCTCGCCGGCATCCAGGAACGTCTCCAGTTCGGGAGACAGCGGCCGGTTGTCCGGTATCACCCAGGCTCCGGTCTGAACCACGTCCAGCTCGGATGGCTTCGGCCAGGGTGCCAGTGTCGGGTCTGCGGCCAGCCACGGGGCGCCGGTGAAGATGTGGCTGCGCACGTCCTCGACGGGCGGCAATCCAACGGCTGCACGCTGCGCGTTGAGAGCTGCGCCCCACAGGGCGTTCCAGCGTTCGGCGTCCTCGGCCCAGAGCGTGCGGTCGTCGACCGCCCCGTCCGCCGGCTTCTGTCCGAGCATCCGGAAGACAGGCGGTGCATGGTGCGCAGACGGCAGCGTGATCGGGGCGAATGCGGCGTAGACGTAGCCGATGCCACACTGCTCGGCCACCGAGTGAGCGGCGATCGCCAGCCCTCCGCCTCCCACGATGACGTCGCAGCCCTCGGCGGCCGCGCGGACCGCCTCGAACTGCGCGGCGACCGTGCCCTCGATCATCTGACGCCGCTGCTCAGGCGTGGGGATGGTTCCGGCGCTCTGCTTTGCGGTCCCACGCAGCTCGGGTCCGACGGACACGTACGTGATCCCCAGAGACTCGGCCCATTCATGGAAGTCAGGGGGCGCGCACACCACGGCGTCCTGACCCATTGCCGTCAACTGCATGGCCAGCGCCACGACTGGCTGGACTTCCCCACGTGACCCGATCGTGGACAACAGAAAACGCATCCCGCTCCCCCTCTCGCGCCGGAGCCCCGGCGCGTGGGAAGCGATTTTCGCCCCTCATAGGGGCCTTGCGGCAAGGCCCCCTGTCCGCTATACGGTTGAGATGCGGGGGATGAAAGCCCGCCGCAGGCGTCACAAGTCGTGGCCCAGGCCCGGCCCCACCGGCACGTCCACCCACCCCGTGTCCCCCACCCCCGCAAACGCCGTCGGCGCGAGCGGTTCCGCGTCCACCAGCAGCGGCCCCACCAGGTCCGCCGGCACCGTCGCCTGCGGGAGCGCGGCCGCCAGATGGGCCGCGGCCAGTGTGGCGACGCCCAGTTCCGGCATGGTGCCGAGCTTCACGGACAGGCCCGCGGACTCCGCGAGCCCGGCGATCTGCCGCGCCCGGTGCAGCCCGCCCACCTTGAGGATCTTGATGTTGAGGACGTCGGCCGCGCCGCGGCGGACGATCCCCATGGCGTCGTGCAGCGACTGCATGCTCTCATCGGCCATCACCCGCACACCCCCGGTGCTGCGCAGCGCGGCAAGGCCGGTCAAGTCCCAGCGCGGCAGCGGCTGTTCGACCAGATCGAGCCCCGCGTCGGCCAGCCTGGCCACCGTCCGGCCCGCGGTCCCGGGGTCGTAGCCCTCGTTCGCGTCGAGACAGAGCTCGACGGCGTCCGGCACGGCGTCCCGTACGGCTCTCACAAGTCGCACATCCAGATCCGGGTCCTCGCCTCCCTTGACCTTGATGTGGGTGAAGCCCTTCGCGGCGTACGCGGTCGCCTCCTCCACCATCTCCTCGATCGTGCCGAGGCCGACCACCCAGGTGGTGGGGACCCGCGGGCGGACGCAGCCGCCGAGCAGCAGGTGCACGGGCCAGCCCGCGGCCCGCGCCGCCAGGTCGTGCAGTGCGATGTCCAGCGCCGCCTTGGCGAGATGCTGGCCGCGGATCGCGGCGTCCATGGCCGCGTGCGCACCCGCCAGGTCGCGCGGGTCGCGGCCGATGAGCGCGGGGGCGGCGTGCTCGGTGAGCGCCGACTCGAGGCCGGCGAGGGTTTCGCCGGTGTAGGCGGTCATCGGCGAGGCCTCGCCGAACCCGGATTCGCCCTCCGCCGTGCGCACTTCGACGACCAGGCTGATCAGTTCGGGGCTGGTTCCGCTGCTGATGACGAAGGGGCGCCGGTACGGGGCCCTGACGACGCGGGTGTGGACCGAGGCGATCTTCAAGCACGGCTCCTTCGAGTTACGGCCCGGACCGTAAAGGGCGGGCTCAGAGGCGTACGCGGTACACGATCGGGGGCCGCCCCGTGCGGCCCTCCTGCCGGCTGCCGGTCGGCACGGCCACGCCCGCACGCTCCAGTCGCTTGAGGATGCGGCGTGCGGTGCGCTGCTGGACGGCGAGGTGTTCGGCCACGCGGTGCGCGGTGATGCCGTCGTCCGCTTCCGCCGCGGCCAGTTCGCGCAGCCGGTCCAGCGTCCTGGGGTTCAGTCCGACGCGCCGGGCGAGGGTGACGCTGCTCTCCGGTCCCGCCGAGAACAGCGCGCCCGCGGTCCGTTCCGCGTCTATCACGATGTCGACGTCGTCGGTCATCGACACCACTCCGGCGACCGCGCCCACCGAGCGTGCCCGGTTGACCGCGCGCCTGGCCAGCGACTCGGCCTCCGCGGCGGTGCGCCCGAGCCCGAAGCCCACATGGGCGGCGCCGTGCCGCGCCGCCAGGTCGTCGAGGAAGGGCAGCCGGGTGAACTGCTCGCTGACCTTCTCCAGGACACCGCGGGTGGTGACGACCAGCCGCTGCCCGTCCGGCAGATCGGCGAGGCTGCCGCCCAGCACCCGCAGGTCGGCGGCCAGTTCGCGGTCTGCCGCCGGGAGGTCGATGATGCCGAGGGCAACCTGGGCGTCGCCGCTGTGCGCCCCCGCGGTGGCCAGTACGAGGGCCTGGAGCGTGGAGCGTATGGAGTGCCGGGACGGGGCGAGCCGTACCGCGTGCATCTCGTGGTCCAGCAGATGGAACGCCGAGCCGAGGCAGGTCAGGGCGACCCTGGTCTGCTTCCTGTCCCGCGCGGCGAGATGGAACTCGGCGAGGTCCTGCGAGGTCAGCCCCGGCCGGTACGGCAGTACATGCACATGCTCGGTCGGCAGCTTGGCCTCGGTGAGCGTCTCCATGACCTCGCTGCGGCGCAGTGTGTCGATGGAGATGCGGGAGACGTCATGGCCGAGGCGGAGCAGTTCGACCAGGGCGCGCAGCAGGGTCGCACCGCTGTACGGGACGTACATGGCGGGGCGGTCGAGCAGGCCGGCGGCCGTGGCGAGGGTGTGCGGCACGACCCCGGTGAAGAGCAGCGCGTCCACCTCGGCCTGTGCCCTGCCGACCACGTCGGGGGTCTCGTTCTCGTGGCGGTACGGGAGAGGCACAAGCCGGTCCGCCCCGGACGAGCCGCCGACGGCGACCACCTTGTGCACGAGGTCATCGGGACCGACAACGCCGACCGTGAGAGACATCGGCCGGTCTCCGTTCTTCTGGAGTGGTTCTGAGGTACTTCTGGACGGGTTGAAGCCCGCCTGGACGGGGTTGACGCCCCGCCGATCGCGGCCCTAATTTCGGCCCAGGCCATAACCGCAGACTTGCGGAGAGGATAGTGCCCCGATGCCCGAACGGGAAATGCCGCTGCCCACAGTTCTCGGCCCGCGCGGCCGCACCCTCGGCGACGAGGAACGGGCCGCGGTGCTGCGCGTTGTGGAATCGGCGGTGCTGTGCAGTGCCTTCGGCAGTGAAGCACGTTCCCTCGAAGCCGAGATGAGCACGTTGTACTCCCGCGCGGAAACGGTCGCCTGCAGCTCGGGCACGGCGGCCCTGCATCTCGCGGTCGCGGCGGCCGGGGTCGGCCCGGGCGACGAGGTCATCACCACGCCCATCTCGGATTTCGGCACGGTCGCGCCGGTACTGGCCCAGCAGGCGCGCGTGGTGTTCGCCGACGTACGCCCGTACGACGGGAACCTCGACCCGGGCGCGGTCGAGGCGGCGCTCACCCCGCGCACCAAGGCCGTCATCGCCGTACATCTCTTCGGCGCGGCCGCGGACATCGGCGCGCTGCGCGCGATCTGCGACCGGCACTCGCTCGTCCTCATCGAGGACTGCGCACAGGCCTGGCTGGGCGAGGACGGGCAGGGCCGGTTGCTGGGCACCGTCGGCGACATCGCCTGCTTCAGTCTTCAGCAGTACAAGCACATCACCGCGGGCGACGGCGGTCTGGCGCTGGCCGACGACCCCGAGCTCGCCCGCCGTATGCGGCTGTTCATGGACAAGGGCTGGGACCGTACGGAGGGCCGGATCCACCGCGAGATGGGCCTCAACTACCGCATGACCGAGCTCACGGCGGCGGTGGCCCGCGCGCAGCTCACCAAGGTGGCGGGCGTGGTGCGGCGCCGCCGGGAGCGGGCCGGACAGCTCGTCTCCGCGCTCGGCGGGCTCGACCGGGTCACCGTGCCCGAGCCCCTGCCGGGTCACGCCTGGTGGGTGTTCCCGCTGCTGGTCGACGACAACTCCCGCTGGGCGAAGGACCTGGAGGCGGAGGGCGTCCCCGCGATGCCGGGCTATCTGGAGCGAGTGCTGTACGCCAATCCGGCGCTGCCCGGGTATCCGCCGGGCCTGTGCCCGCAGGCGGAGCGGCTGGTGGCCCGTACGCTGCTCGCTCTCCCCTGGAACGAGGCGTACACCGAGGCCGACGTCGAGCACATCGCCCGCGCGGTCCGCGCCGTCCACCACCGGGCCGGTGCACATTGAGCACGTACGACTGGCTGCGGACCACGCCCGAGGAGCACATCGGCTGGGACGTCGACGTGCTGTACGGGCCATGGCCCAGGCACCACGCCGACATCGGCCTCGCCGAGGTCAGGGCGCGCCTGGCCCGCTCCCCCGTCTCCCGGGCGCTGGCCATGTCCACGCGCGGCGCCCTGTTCGACGACGCCGCGGGCAATATGGCCACGGTCAAGGAGCTCGCCGACTGTCCCGAGCTGCTGCCGGTCGGCACGGTGGATCTGCGGGACGCGCTGGCCGTCGAGAAGCGGCTGGACGCGCTGGACGCGGACGGGGTGCGGTTCCTGCGGCTGTTCACCGAGGAGCAGGACGTGGGCCCGGACTTCCCCGGCTACCGCCATGTGGTCGGGCAGGCCGTCGCCCGGGGACTCGTACTCCTCCACGACGGGGACCCGCGCCGCTACGGCCCGGTGCTGGCGGGACGCGGCGCGGATGTCGTCTTCCTCGACGTCCACTCGTACCACCTGGCCGACTTTCTGCTGCTGGCCCGCGGTGAACCGGGCTTCCGGGCCACCACCCGGCTGTTCTCCGCGCCCGACGCGATCGAACGGGTCGTCGAGACGGTCGGGGCGCGCCACCTGGTCTTCGGCTCGCGCACCCCCTTCATGGACATCTCCCCGCAGACACTGCGGCTGCGGTACGCGGGCATCGGGGCGGCGGAGCGCGCGGCGATCGCGGGCGGTAACGTCGAGGAGCTGCTGGGCTGATGCCGATCATCGATGTGCATGCGCATGTGGGTCCGTGGCCGTTCCACATGGACACGGGAGACGCGGGGTTCAACCTCCGCTTGATGGACCGTTACGGCATCGACCTGCAACTGGTCTCCGCCGCCGAGGCGGTGGTGTACGACGCGGTCGCGGGCAACGCGGCGCTGCGGGATGTGCTGGCGGTCCATCCGCGGCTGCTCGGCTACGCCGTGGTGAACCCGAACCGCATCGAGGCGAGCGCGGAGGATCTGCGGCGCTGCCTGGACACGGGGCGGTTCGTCGGCGCGAAGATCCATACGCACTATCCGGGGCGGTTGATCGGCTCACGGGAGATGGACGAGGCGTTCGACCTGATCGCCGAGGCGGGCGTGCCGCTGCTGCTGCACACCTGGGGCCCGGAGGTCGCGCTGCTGCCTTCGCTGCTGGAGACCCGGCCGGGGCTGCGGGTGATCGTGGGCCACGCCGGCGGCGATGCCTGGCGCGAGGCGGCACACGCGGCGGCGGCCTGCGACCGGCTGTACCTGGAGCACTGCCGCACGGTGACGGACGCGGGCCGGATCGCGTACGCACGCGAGGTCGGGGTCCCGGTGGAACGGCTGCTGTTCGGAACGGATTCGACGCTGATCGATCCCTGTGTGGCGCTGGGGGTGGTGCGGGACGCGGGGTTCGGTCCGGATGAACTGGAGCGGGTGCTGTGGCGGAACGCGGTGGATCTGTTCGGGCTTGAGTTTTCCCCCACCCCGCCCTAGGGGGTGTCTTTCGGATCTTGCCGGGCTCGCGTGCCCTGGCACGCACTCCCCCGTAGCCGTTCGGGCACGGAAGGTACCCCCTAGTCCTCCTCCTTCGCCAGGTCCTCCAGGCACGCCACCACCGCATCCCGCTCTCCCCCACCGAGCCTCGGCCCGTACGGGTCATGCGCCGCCTCCTCAGGAAGCAGGCCCTCCCACACCGCCGCCCACAGCATCCGCTGCACATATCCCTCGATCGGTGCCAGGAACGTCGACTCCGCGAAGCGGTCCAGCCGTGCCGACGCCCGCACAAAGCCCGTGTGGTCGCCCGACGTCCACGCGCCGAGCACCGCGCTCGTCAACGACACCCGCGCCGCCGCGATGCCCACCAGCGCCGAGTCCGCGCCCCACATCAGCGAGGGGCCGAACATCCGGTCCTCGCCCGTGATCACAAGCTTTCCGCTCTCCTGGGCCGCGCGGATCGCGTCCTGGCAGGACATCGCCCGGTCCAGGGTGGCGAGTTTGACCCCGGCGGCGGACGGCAGGGCGAGCAGCCGGCGGATCAGTTCCGGCGGGTAGGGGTAGCCACCCGCCTCGCCGTGCAGGAAGAAGCCGAGCACCGGCAGGCCGCTCGCCTCGGCCACCCGCTCGTGCAGTCGTACGGCCTCGTGTCCGCCCTCGGGGCGGGAGGCGAACTGTGCCAGCGGATAGACCATGACCGCGTCCGCGCCGAGGTCCGCGGCCTGTACGGCCATGTCGATGGTTGCGTCCCAGGCCTCCCGCAAGGTGCCGGCGGGGACCGATCGCGGCACCCCCACTCCGGCCACGATCGGGCCGGCGACCGCCGCACGCCAGACGCGCAGCACCTGTTGCCGGTCGGCCTCGGAGAGGTACAGGCCGCGGCCGGTGTGTGCCCAGACCGCGACCCCGCCGATCGGGGCGGCCGCGATCCGTTCCGCGTATCCGCGCAGCGCGCCGAAATCCACGACACCCCTGGGATCCATGGGGGTGGCCACCGCGGGCAGCACCGTGCCGCGCAGCCTGCGCACCAGGCTCTCCGTCAGGGTCTCCGGCGCAGACATGGGCGATCTCTCCCGTCTGTTGCGGTCGTTGCCGACACGCTAGCCTTTACGGCCCGGACCGTAAAGGAAAGGCCCCGCGAATGTCCCAGCGCCCCATGCGTCTCGGCCTGTACGTCAATCTCTACGCGGACAAGGCCGACCGGCCCCGGCTCGCCGACGCGGTGGAGCAGGCGATCCTCGCCGAGCAGGCCGGGTTCGACTGGGTGGTGCTGGGCGAACGCCATCTGCACCGGCCCGGCTACCACGAGGCCGTCACCTCCCTGGCGTATCTCGCCGCGCACACCGAGCGGATCGGGCTTGCCACGGCCGGGCTGATCGCACCCGTCTACCAGCCGGTGTGGCTCGCCGAGACGCTCGCGCACATCGATGTGCTGTCGGGCGGGCGGCTCACGGCCGGATTCGTACTGGGCTACCGGCCCGAGGAGTTCACCCTCTACGGCACCCAGCCGCGCGAGCGCGTGTCGCGCTTCGAGGAGTGTCTGGAGCTGGTCAAAGCGCTGTGGATGCAGGACGAGGTCAGCCATCAGGGGCGCTGGACATCGGTGGACGGAGCGTTTCTCTCGCCGCGGCCGGTGCAGCAACCGCGGCCGCGGATCTGGAACGGCGGCCGGGTCTCCGCCGCTCTGGAGCGTACGGCCAGGATGTGCGACGGCTGGACGACGTCCTTCAACGAGCTCGACTCCGAACTCCCGGGCAAGATCGCCGAGTACCTTTCCTACCCGCGCGGCGCGGCGAGCCTCGGCGCGGAGGTCATCGTCTGCCGCGAGGGTTATGCCGCCGCCACGTCGAAGCAGGCACGGGTCGCCCTGGAGGGCCCGCTGCGCGGTCTGTACGACGCGTACGGCGACTGGAAGCGCACCTCGGCCGATGCCGCGCGCTATGCCCAGCAGTGGGAGGACATCGAGGCGCGCTCCGTGATCGGCTCGGTGGACCAGTGTGTGCAGCGGCTCGGGGAGTACGGCGAGATGGGTGCCGACGGCGTGGTGCTGCGCGTCCAGCCGCCCGGCATGCCGCAGTCGGACGCGCTCGGCGCGATCGAGTCGTTCGGAACCGAGGTGCTGCCGCAACTCAACGGCTGAACGCGCGCGCCTCAACGGCTGAACGGGCGCTTCCGGAAGGCCTGCTGGACGACGAGAGCCGCATGGCCGATGTCCGCCATGGCGGCGTCGTCGGCCATCAGCATCGGCTGCCTCACCCAGACGACCGTGTCCTCGGCGGCCTCCGCGACCGGACACGGCCCACCCTCGGTGTACGGCTCCCGGGACAGCGAGCGGTAGCCGGCGTCCAGCGGGATGCCCTCGGCGGCCATGGCGTCCAGGAACGCGGCCTTGGGATGCCCGCCGAACGCCGCCCGGTCGTATCGCAGCATGGCCAGGTGCCAGGTGTGTCTCGTGGTGCCCTCCGGGACCCCCACCGGCTCCAGCCCCTCGACCTCCCTCAGGGCCCCCGCAAGTGCCGCCGCCCGTGCCGAGCGGTGCTCCAACTGGGCTTCCAGAACAGCAAGTTGAGGATGCAGTACCGCGGCCTGGAACTCGGTCATCCGCAGATTCCAGCCGAGCTGCGGATGCTCGTACCAGCCGCCCCCGATACGGCGGCCGACATTGTGCAGCGACCAGAGCCGCTCGTACACGTGCCGGTCGTCGGTCACCACGATGCCGCCCTCGCCCGCGGTCATCGCCTTGCCCGACTGGAAGCTGAAGCAGCCGGCGTCCCCGAGGCTCCCGGCCGGGCGTCCGTGCAGCCGGGCCCCGTGCGCCTGGGCCGCGTCCTCCACCACCGGGACGCCCAGGGAGCGCAGCGACGCGGTGTCGGCGGGCGCCCCCGCCAGATGCACCGGCATGACGGCCCGGCTCCGCGGGCCCGCCAGCCGCCGCGCGGCCGCCGGGTCGAGGTGCAGGGTGTCGGGCAGTACGTCGGCGACGACGGGCCGGGCCCCCGCCAGTACCACCGCGGTCGCGCTCGCCACGAACGTATAGGCGGGCACGATCACTTCGTCCCCGGGCCGCACACCGAGCGCGCGCAGCGCCAGGAAGAGCGCGACGGTGCCATTGACCGTACAGACGCCGTACGAAGCGCCGACGCTCTCGGCGAAGGCCGTCGCGAAGGACTCCGTCTCGCCGCCCGCGGTCGCTCCCCACGCGCCGCCCTCCAGCACCCGCAGCAGCCGCTCGCGCTGCTCGTCGGTCGCCGGCGGGGGCCACTGCGGCCACCCCTTGGTACGTACGGGAGTCAACGGAGCCCCTTCAGCAGGCGGTCCATGGTGCCGTGCAGGATCTGCTCGCGGTCCGCCTCGCTGATGTCCGCGAGCAGCACGCGCCCGAGTCCGGTGCGCAGATCGAGGAAGACGGCGTCGGAGCCGAAGGCGATGCGCTCGGCTCCGGCCTCGGCGACGAGCCGCCCGAGATGGCGGGCGGTCATCCGGGAGCCGCAGGTCTCCAGGATCAGATTGGGGCAGCG
Organism: Streptomyces sp. CA-135486; assembly: GCF_050936555.1. NCBI lineage: Bacteria > Bacillati > Actinomycetota > Actinomycetes > Kitasatosporales > Streptomycetaceae > Streptomyces > Streptomyces sp. CA-135486. The sequence goes on along the minus strand of NZ_JBNJMM010000002.1, from coordinate 1,486,371 downwards.
GGACGCGGCGTCGGCGGCGGGCGCGAAGCCGCTGGTCCACAGGCCCGAGTGGCCCATCAGCAGCGGGAGTTCGGGGTAGCGGGGGGCGACGGCGGCGAAGCGCACCGGGTCGCAGAAGGTGGAGGCGTGCTGGCTGTGCGCGAGCACGATACGGCCGCGCTCGGCGGCGATGTCGAAGGCCGGGACGTACGCCGGGTGGTCGAGCGGAAGTTCATGGACCTCGGGGTGGAGCTTGGCCCCGATGACGCCGGGCACCTCCAGCAGATCCCGCAGCCGGTCCGGGGCCTCGGGATCGTGGGGGTTGAAGACGGCATGGCCGAGCAGGCGCCCGGGGTACTGTGCGAGCTCCGTCAGCAGCAGCTCGTTTCCGGCGCGGGCGTCCGGGCCCACGGCGAGCAGATGGGAGACGCAGGCGGTGGCGACCCCGCACCGGTCCATCACGGAGACGAGGCCGCGTGCGGAGCCGTCGGTGACGGCGAAGGCGTACCAGCGGCCGAGGTGGCCATGGGCGTCGACGATCCTCATGGGTCGACAACGCCCAGCAGCCGCAGCGCGTTTCCGCCCGCGATCAGGGCCGTGTCGGCCTCCGGGAGCTCCAGCGTGTCGAGCTGGTAGCGGGGTCCGGCGTCGTCGGTGACCGGGGCGCCCGTGCCGAACAGGACGCGGCGGGCTCCGTACCGTCCGGCGAACCACTCGACCTGCAGGTGTCCGGCGAGGGTGGAGGTGTCCACGGACAACTCCACGTGGTGGTCCATGAGTTCGGCGAGCTCCCGCATGCTGCGGTAGCCGGTGCCGGTCAGCACGATCCGCAGCATCGGCAGGGCGCTCGCCAGCTGATGGATCTCCGCGGCGGTCGTGGACTCCCAGCCGAGCAGCACGGTGGTACGCGCCTTCGCGAGCGCGGCGGCGAGCGTGAGCGCATGCGCGCCGGTGAGGGACCAGCGGTGCTCGGCGGGGCAGAGCCGCACCAGCGGGGCATCGCTCTCCGCCGTGCCGAGCGGTCCCGGGATCAGCACCGGCACCGGTTGCAGCCGTGCGCCGTCGGCCTCCTTGAGCGCGGCGTTCCCGTCGCGCGGGTCCCCGTACAGCGCGTGGGTGTGCACCACACACGCGGTGTCGATGCGCAGCCGGTCGAGTTCGCCGACGAGTCCGGCCGGATCGCGGCTCGCCACCTCCTCGTACGGCAGCGGCCCGAGCAGCCGGTTGATGTCGACGACGGTCATGGCCCGGGCGCCGACCTCCTGCGCGGTCAGGTCCCGGGCGGTCACGTCTTGAGGCCGGTGGTGGCGATCGAGTCGGTCAGATACCGCTGGAGCAGCCCGAAGACGAGCAGGCAGGGGATCACGGTGATGGTCGCCCCGGCCATGATCTGGTTGACGGCGACGTTCTCGCCCTCGAGCGTGGCGAGGCCGACGGTGAGCGTGCGCATCTCGGAGGACTGGCCGATGACGAGCGGCCACAGGAAGTCGTTCCAGTGCCAGAGGAAGACGAACACGCCGAGGGTCGCGAGGACCGGCCGGATCAGCGGGATGACGACGGTGGTGTAGATGCGCCACTCCGACGCCCCGTCGATCTTCGCGGCCTCGAAGAGCTCGTCGGGCAGCTGGTGGATGAACTGCCGCATGAGGAAGACCGCCTGTGAGTTGGCCAGCGTCGGCACGATCATTCCCCAGTACGTGTCCACGCCGCCGAGCTGCGAGACGAGGACGTAGTACGGGATGAGCGTGGCCTGAAACGGCACCATCAGGGTCGCCAGGAACGACCAGAAGAGCACCTCGCGGCCCGGGAACCGTTTCTTCGCGAAGGCGTATCCCGCCATGGACGAGAACAGCAGGATGAGCGCGACGGAGACCACCGAGTAGATGAGCGAGTTGAACGCCCAGCGCATGATGTCCTCGCTGCCGAGGACGTCCGAGAAGTTCTGCCAGGTGGCCCTGGTGAGGTTGAAGGCGCCGGGCAGCGTCTGGCCGCCGGCCGGTGCGAAGGCGACCAGCACCATCACCACGAAGGGCGTGACGGTCACGAGCGCCACCAGGATCAGCAGGACGGGCAGTCGCAGCCGCGCCATCAGTCCGCGTCCCTTCCGATGAGCCGGCGCTGAATGAGCGAGAAGGTCAGTACGACGAGGAAGAGCACCAGGCCGATCGCGCTCGCGTAGCCGAAGTCGAAGAACTTGAAGCCCGTGTCGTACAGCAGGTAGACGAGCGAGTAGCTGGCCCGTACGGGGCCGCCCGCCGTCATCACATACATCGCGTCGAAGACCTGGAACGAGCCGATGGCCTCGATGACGAGGACGAAGAACAGCACGGGCCGCAGCAGCGGAAGCGTCACCCACCACAGCCGCTGCCAGCCGTTCGCGCCGTCGATGGTGGCCGCCTCGACGACATGCCGCGGGATCGACTGCAGCCCGGCGAGGAGGATCAGCATCGAGTAGCCGAAGCCCTTCCAGGCGGAAGTGACCGCGATGGACGGAAGGACCAGGTGCTCGTTGCCGAGGAAGTCGATCGGGCCGAGCGAGAACACCCCGAGCGAGGCGTTGAGCAGGCCGTCCTCGACCTCGTAGATCCACTTCCAGATGACGGCCGCCAGCACGATGCTGGTGACGTACGGCAGGAAGAACACCCCGCGGAAGAAGCCGCGCGCCCATAGGGTGCGGTGCAGCAGCAGGGCGGTACCGAGCGAGAGCAGCACGGTCAGCGGTACGAAGAACGCGGTGTACAGGGCCGTGACGCCCAGGCTGGACCAGAACAGGTCGTCGTGGAGGAGCCTGGTGTAGTTCTCGGCCCCGATGAACTGCCATTCCCCGTTCAGCCGGTAGTCGGTGAGCGACAGGAACGCCGCGCCGAGGGTCGGTCCGAAGCGGAAGACGATGAACAGCAGCAGCATCGGGGCCACGAACACCAGGCCGACGCGCGCCTCGCGCCGTCGTACGGCCTTGCTGAGCGAGCCCCCGCCGCGACCTCCGCGCCCCGGCGCGGTGGTCTTGGCGGGGGGAACCGTGCTGAGGGTGGTCCTGGTCAACGCTGCCGCGCCAGCAGGTCGTCGGCCTGCTTGGCCGCCGAGTCGAGGGCTTCCTTCGGGGTCTTCTTGCCGGTGAGCGCGGCCTGGATCTCGGGCGCGATCAGCGACATGAGCTGGCGCGCGGTGGGGTTGGGCTCACCGGGGTACGCCTTGGCGAGAGCCGCCTGGAACTCCTGGGCGAACGGGGCGTCGCTGGAGACCGTGACGTCCGTACGCGGGGAGAGGAAGCCGCTGGCCTTGCCCATGCTCTGGAGCTGCTCGGGCTTGGTCATGAAGGCGAGGAACTTCTCCGCCCCGGTGACGTTCTTGGACTTGGCGCTGATGCCGAGCCCGCCGGGGATGCCGAAGGTCACCTGCTTGGCGCCGGTGAGCGGCGGCCCGACGAGTACGTTATCCGCGCCCCAGGCCTTGGCCGCCGTCGCCGCGTCGGCGGGGGTGTTGGAGAAGCCCATCGCCGCCTGCTGCTTGCCGAGCGCCTGGTCGGCAACGGCGTTGATGTTGGTCAGCGCGGACTTGGGGATCTCACCCGCCTTGTAGAGGTCGGTGATGAAGGTGAGGGCCTCGACGCCCTCGGGACCGTTGAAGGCCACCTTCTTGCCTCCGTCGGCGAAGACCTTGCCGCCCGCCTGCCAGAGCAGCGGGTAGAAGTTGAGGTTCTGGGTCGCCTCGTTGCCCGCGGAGTAGTCGAGGGCGGCGACGCCCGACTGCTTCAGCTTGGGGGCGGCGGCCCTGATCTCGTCCCAGCTGGCCGGGGGCTTGGTGATGCCCGCCTTGTCCAGCAGCTTCTTGTTGTAGAGCGTGGTGGTGACGGTGTGGTAGATCGGCGCGGCGTAGAGCTTGCCGTTCTGCTTCATGGCTTCGAGGGCGGCCGGCAGGAACTTGTCCTCGGTGCCCTTGAGTGCCCCGTCGACCGGCCGGATGGCGCCATTGCTCAGATACTGCGGGATCTGGTCGGGACCGAGCAGCACGACGTCCGGGCCCTTGCCGCCGCTGAGCGCGGTGGCGAGCTTCTCGTCGCGGTTCTCCCAGGGCTGCTGCTCGATGGTGAGCTGCGTGCCGGACTCCGCCTTTTCGAAGTCCTTCTCGATCTGTGTCCAGTAGGCGGTGTTGGCCTTGGGGTCGGCGATCACCGGATACATCCAGACGGTGACCTTCTTCGACCCCGAGCTGCTGTCGCCGCCGCAGCCGGTGAGCAGGGCGGCGAGCGTGAACAGCGCGAGAGGTGCGGCGGCGCGCGTGAAGCCTGTCTTCATGGGGGCCTCCGGAAGGCCTGAGAAGGGAGCCAGAGCCCGGCTAGTTTCGGCCTGGGCCGAAAGTAACCGGGCAGGATTTGACATGTCAATGCCCAATTGACCGGGAATCGATGACGGTTGGTCAGGGGCGCATGGTCAGAGGCGCGGAGTCAGTTGCGCGGATCGACGACGAACAGCTCGGCGACACGGTTGAAGTACAGCCGCCCCTGATGTGCCATCAGCCGCCGGTGCGGATAAGCGACGATCAGCACCGGGTCGCGGTGCGGCGCGAACGGATCGATGCGGTAGACGAGCCCGCCGTCCACGCTCACGAACAGCTTCGAGCGCGACACCACTATGGAACCGCCGGTGCTCCGGGTGCCCAGCTCGATGGTGTGCAGAATCCGGTGGTCCTGCCGGTCGAGCGCGAAGAGCGTGTGCCCGGCGAGTCCCCACAGCTTCCGGTCGGGGCCGATGGCCAGCGCGCTGACCGTTCCCTCGGTGCCGACCGGCTCGAACTCCCACAGTTTCTCGGCGCGGTCCACGTCCCAGGCGAAGACCGCGCCCGCCTTGCGCGTGGGCGGCGTGGTGCTCAGACCGCCGGTCACCGACCCGCCGCCGTAGACCACGCCGTCGTACGCCGCGAGGGCGAACAGGCTCTGGTCCTGCGCGACATTGCGGGTGAAGTGCCAGTCGCCCAAGGACGGGTCGTAGACGGCGAGCCCGCCGCCGAGCCGGTCGCCGGCCGGGACGGTGCCCACGGCGATCCTGCCGTCGTCCACCTCCGCGAGACACTTGCTGCGGGCCTGCAGCTGCGGACCCAGATTGAAGACCAGCTCCGGGTTGGGGGCGGTGCCGGGAGGGCCGCCCGGTGAGTACTCGGGGCTGTTCCAGGGCTGGTCGGGCCGGTAGCGGTAGAGCCTCGACTCGGGGTACACGCCGAGCCAGACCGTGCCGTCCGATGCCGTCAGTATCGACTCGATCTGCGCGAAGCGGTGGAACGACGAGACGCCGGTGTCCGTACGGACAGCGCCCAGGCCGCCGTTGAGGAACCCTCCCGCGTACACGGTCTTGCGTCCGCCCGCGCCCAGCGCCAGTATCTCGATCGGCTCCTTGCGGACCTTGGTGTCGAGGATCGCAAACGCCCCGGAGGTGGGGTTGTAGCGGAACATCTCGCCACGCCAGAGCGTGCCGACGACGCTGCGTCCCGGGTAGTTCGCGACGCCCAGCTCGGCCCAGCCGATGGACCGGGTGTTCTGCACCTTGCCGGTGAAGGTGAGACCGGTGCCGGTGAGCTGCTTGGTGGCCGGGTCGTAGCGGCGCAGTTCGCTGCGCTGAATGAGATGGACGCCGCCCCCGGAGTCGGGCGGGGAGATCTTCAGGCCGTGCGCGTCGGGGATCTCGTCGGTCCAGGCGCGCGCCTCGAGGTCGTAGACGAAGAGCGGTCCCGGCAGGTCGGAGCCGATGCGTGCGTACAGTCGGCCGCCGAAGGCGTCCAGGTCGTAGACGGCCTTGCCCTCGATGGTGCCCAGGCCCGGCGGCTTGGGGAGCTCGGTGACCGAGCCGGTCGCCGGGTTCAGCTCGGCGATGTGTGCCGCAGCGTACGAGCCGGAGTAGACCTTGCCGCCGGAGCAGGCGATGGAGCGTACGTACGTCTGACCGGCGACGACCTGCCCGAAGTCGGTGAACGCCTTGGTCGCGGGGTCGAAGCGGAACACCTTGCCCTCGGGGAAGGTGCCGCCCCAGATCTTGCCGTCGGCGTCGGCGGTCAGCGACCAGATGAAGGTCTGCCGGGGAAGCGCCAGGCCGAGGTCCTCCGCGGCGTCGGGGCTGCCGGGACGCCAGCGGTACAGATGCGCGTTGCCGTAGGTCCCCGCGTACACGCCGTCGGGCGCGGCGGCCACCGCCCAGGAGCCGTCGGCGCCGGTCAGCGGGACGCTGACCAGCTGGTTTCCGGTGGCCGGGTCGATGGCGTTGAGATAGGCGGGCTTGCCCGTCGAAACGTTCCACAGGGCCGGCCTGCCACCCGGTCCCGGTGCGACCGTGCCTCCCAGAAGGAGAACGTCGGCCAGTGGTACACCCAGTGATACGGGGTCGCGCATCAGAGCCTCCTCGGCGGACGCGGAGCTCGGAGCTGCTAACGACAGTACAGAGGCGGAGAGTGCTGCGGTCGAGCCGGCGAGAAACGCTCGTCGCGTCGTCACAGGTGGTAACACCTCCGAAAAGAACGGGAGTTACGGCACTAGCCGAAAGTGATACGCCACGCCCACTGGGGCGTCAACGGCGCGGACCGAGCGGGAACGGGACAGCACTCCATTGGGCCCATGCAATGGCCATCCTTCGGACAGCGGGCGCGCCCGGTGCGGGCGACGCGCCGGGACTGCGTGAGACTGGCCCGTGTGAGAAGCGAGAACACCCCCTTCGAGGGAGGGCCACTGGACGGGCGGGTGCTGCCGGTCCTGGTCGGGCCGACCGGGCATCCCCCGAAGTGGTACGAGATCCCCGTGCCGAACGACGACGGCACACCGCCGACGGTGTACGCGTACCAGCGCGTCCCCGCGGGCCACACCCGGCGGCTCGGTCTGCTGCGCGGCTGGAAGTACCAGTACGCCCCCGAGGGCGTGCCGCGGCGCGCGCTGAAGTGGCCCTGGTCGAAGCCGAACAGCGCGCCATAAGATCGCGAGGACCGTGTCGCCAGGGGGGATGCTCGCCATGGAGCCGCTGCAGCAGGATGATCCGCGCCAGATCGGCCCCTACGGCGCGTTGGCGCGCATGGGGGAGTCGGCGAGCAGTGTCCGCTATCTGGCGCAGGGGCCCGACGGTGCGGTCGCGGTCGTGTCGGTGGCCAGGCCCGCGCTCGCGGCGGTGCCGGCGTTCCGGCGGCGCTTCCAGTCGGAGGCGCGGACCGCGGAGCGCCTCGCCGGCGGGTGGGTGCAGGAGCCGCTGGAGTCCCGTACGGACGGGGAACTGCTGTGGACGGCAAGTGCGTACGTCCCGGCGCTGACCCTGCGTGAGGCGATCGCGCTCGCCGGGCCGCTGCCGGAGCGTGCCGTGCGGATACTGGGCGCGGGGCTCGCGGAGACCCTGTCCCGGGTGCATGCGACCGGGACGGTGCTGCACGGACTGGCACCCGACACGGTGCTGCTCGCGGCGGACGGCCCCCGGCTGACGGCCTTCGGCGCACTGGGCGCGGCGGCGGTCGCCCACGCCGGTCCCGGCGGGCAACTGTCGGTCCAGCTGAACTATCTGACCCCGGAACAGTCGACGGGCTCGGAGCCGGGCCCGGCGTCCAACATCTTCGTCCTGGGCCTGCTTCTGGCGTACGCGGCGACGGGCACCACTCCGCTGGGCGACGCGGACCGCATCGCCCATGCGGAGCCGGACCTCGCCGGGGTGCCGTCGGAGTTGCGCCCGCTGGTGGCGAGCTGCCTGTCGAAGCGCCCGGAGGACCGCCCGCCGGCGGGCAAGGTGGCGGCGGAGCTCGCGCTGGAGGGCGCATCGGCGCTGGCGCGTGAGGGCTGGCTGCCGCCGGTCCTGGTGGGAGCGGTGGAGTCCCAGGCGGGCGGGGCGGAGTCCTTGCGGTCCGGCGGGAGCGCGGGGGCGGGCGCGGGCGCGCCCGGGGATAGGGCACTCGTGGCGGCGGTTCCTGCGGGTGCGGTGCCTGGGCAGTATCCGGCAGGTGCGCCCGCGCTGAGCCCGGCGCCTCAGGCCGCGATGCCCATGAGCACTGTGCCCGCGCAGTATTCCGTCGGTGTCGGGCCGGTGCGGAGTCGTACCCGGGCCGCCGCCCGGATCGGGCCCCGGCGATCGGGCCACCGCCGTCCTCGCCGTGCCCGCCGCCCGGAGCGCACCCCTGCCCCTGCCCGCCGCGCCGCCACCGGCCGCCCCCGCGACCGACCGGCGTGCCCTCCTCTTCGGGGTCGCCGCCGGTGTCGCCGGGATCGTGGTCGGAGGTGGGGCCGGATACGCCATCGGTGACGGAGAGTCAGACGCCAAGCCCCAGGCCGCCCCCGCGCCCCGGCGCACCCGCGTCGTCGGGGTGGCGCCCGAGCCCGGCTGGCGGTACGAGCATCCCGGCAAGGACGGTGACGCCGCGCCCAGTGCCACCCTCTTGGGCGACCGCGTACTCGTACTGACCGGCAGTGACCGGGCCGTCGGCGTCGATGTGCGCACCGGGCGGCAGATCTGGCGGCTCGAGGAGGCCGCGTCGGCCTCCCGCGCCGTGCCCGTCGACGACGCGCTCTGTCTCGTCGACGCCGCCGCCGAGTTCCTGTGGATCTCCGCGCTGAACGGGCAGATCAAGCACCGGATCGCCAAGACCACCCTCGCCGGCCTGGGCGAGACGCTCACTCTCGGCAGCATCACCGGCTCGGAGGGCGCCACGCTCTGGCTGACCGGCCACATCAAGAAGGGCGCCGCGCTCGCGGCGTACTTCTTCGCGTACGACCTCGTCGCGCGCAAGTTGCTCTGGCGCACCCCGATCGCAGGCGGCGAACCGCCGCTCATCCCCCGGTACGAGCTGATCGCCGTCCGCCCGGCCGACATCGTGGTACGGCAGGACGCGGCATCGCTCACCCCCGCGCAGCGCAAGGCCTCCAAGGGCGCCGCCACGCTGCTTGTGTTCACCCGGACGACGGGCAAGCTGCGTCAGTTGTTCGCGCTCCCCGGCGTCGTACCCGCCGCGGCCCTCGTCGGCGATGCGACGGACAAGGTCTTCGCCGCCGCGGGTGGCGAGCTCCACGCGTACACCAGCCGTACCGGCGCACGGCTGTGGCGGGTGGCCGCGGCCGCGCCCGCGGCCGGTGAGACGGGGATCTTCCCGTACGGGAAGGGCGTCCTGCGAGGTCCGGTGCTGTACGTCGCCAACCGCCATCAGCAGGTGTCCGCCGTCGACACCGCGACCGGCCGCCCGCTCTGGCGGCGCTCCACCGAGGCCCCGGTCTGGAACGGCGTCCCGGCAACGGCCCTGAGCGCCGGCGGCCGCACGGTACTCGCGGGGGACGGCGCGCAGCTCACCGCGTTCGCCGCGCGGGACGGCAGACGGCTGTGGAAGTTCCAGGAGGCGGGCGTGCAGGACACCCCGGGCGGGCCGCGTTATGTGCCGCTGCCCGGCGGGGGCCGCAATGTCGTCGTCCAGCGGGACCGGGCCTTCTACGCGCTGCCCGTGGACTGACACGCCGGAGGGACCCAGGGGGTGTCTTGCGGATCTTGCTGGGCTCGCGACACCCCCTGGACGAGTGGCCGGATTGCGCTGAACCGACCACCCGCCGGGCGCCCCCCGTTGCGCGCTCGCATGATCGGCTGGGGAGTGGACGGCCCGCCCGCAGCCGGAGGTGACGAGATGTCAGGCAGCCTGCTCCGTTCGGTCTGCACGACGGCGCTGGCGGCTGCGACCGCCCTCGCGGCGGTCCCCCCGTCAGCCGATCCCGGCGCCGAACCCGCCGCAGGCCCGCCCGCCACCGTCTCCGGAATGCTGACGGAACTTCAGAAGCGGTACCGGCAGGCCGAGGAGGCCGGGGAGACGTACAACGCCATGAAGGAGGAGCTCAGGAGGCAGCACGCCGAGACCGCACGTCTCGGCCACGAGCTCGCCGAGGCGCGCAACGCGGTCGTCATCGGCCGCGACGACGCGGGACGGCTGGCCCGCGAGCAGTACCAGGGCCGGTCCGAGCTCTCCTCGTATCTGCGGCTGTTGCTCGCCCGGAACCCCCAGCAGGCGCTGGACGAGGGCCATCTGATGGAGCGCCTGGCCAGCGACCGGCTGGCGAGGATGGCCAGGCTGGAGTGGGGTGCCAAGCGGGCGGGCTACCTCGCGGCCGCCTCCCGCAAAGCCCTGGACCGCGAGCAGACGCTCGCCGCCCGGCACAAACAGGCCCGCGACCGGGCGAAGGCCCGGCTGAAGGGCGTCGAGGAACTGCTCGCCTCCCTCTCCCCGGATCAGATCGCCGAAGTGGCCGCTCTGGAGCGGTCCGCCACGGCGAAGGCCCAGGCAGAGCTCATCGCGTCCGGTGCGCTCGACGGCAGGCGCATGCCCACCCAGGAGGGCGCCCGGGCGCTGGAGTACGCGGTCGAACAGATCGGCAAGCCGTATCTGTGGGGCGCGGAAGGCCCCGCGGAGTACGACTGCTCGGGGCTGACCTCGGGGGCCTGGGCACGGGCCGGTGTCGAGATCCCGCGGACCAGCCGGGAGCAGTGGGAAGAGCTCCCCAAGGTCCGGTTGACCGCACTGCGCCCCGGCGACCTGGTGGTCTACTTCCCGGGCGCCACGCATGTGGCGATCTATCTGGGCAACGGCATGGTGATCCACGCGCCGCGCCCCGGCGCCACCGTCAAGGTCTCCCCCATCGCCGCGAATCCGCTGCTCGGCGCGGTCCGCCCGGACCCGGACGGGCGCCCGCTGGGCGAGTACACCCCGCCGCGGCTCCCGGACGGAGCCACGGCGGGGCCGGACACCGGCTACTCCGGGACGGAGCCGCCGGACGACGCTCCCGACACCTCGGCCAGGTAGGCGTCGGTGAGCGCCGGGTCGTAGAAGTAGTTCTCGAAGTCCGCCGGGTCGTTGAAGCCGTTCGCGAACCGGTCGGCGACCGGCTGGAGCTGACCCGCGGCCCCGATCAGGTTCAGTACGTGCTCCGGCGGGACACCGAGCATCGCGTTCGTCCACTTGGTGACGTGCTGGGCGGTGTCCCAGTAGCGGTCGAAGGTCGACTGCATCCACGCCTCGTCGAACGGCTTGTCACCGTGCTCCGTGATCGAGGCAAGGTATGCGGCGGCGCACTTGGACGCCGAGTTGGAGCCTTGTCCGGTAATGGGGTCATTGGCGACGACGACATCCGCGACGCCGAGCACGAGCCCGCCGCCGGGAAGGCGGCCGATCGGCTTGCGTACGGTGGGGGCGTAACGGCCCGCGAGGGTGGCGCCCGCGTCGGTCAGCTCGACCTTGGTGGCACGCGCGTACTCCCAGGGCGTGAACTTCTCCATGAGTTCGAGGGTGAGCGACAGGTGCTCCGCCGGGTCCTTGACGCCCTGGAAGACATCGAGCGGGCCGCCGGGGATGCCCTCCCAGAAGAGGATGTCGGCGCGGCCGGTGGTGGTGAAGGTCGGCATCACGAAGAGCTCGCCGACGCCCGGGACCAGGTTGCAGCGGACCGCGTCGTACTCGGGGTGCTCGGGGCGCGGGCCGAGGCCGTGCACGTACGAGACGGCCAGCGCGCGCTGCGGGGCGTCGTACGGCGAACGGGAGGCGTCCCGGCCGAACATCGAGACGAGCTCGCCCTTGCCGGCCGAGACCATCACCAGGTCGTAGGTACGGGAGAAGAAGTCCAGGTCGGAGACTGCCGCGCCGTGGATGACGAGCTGCCCGCCGCGCTGGGCGAAGGTCTCCATCCAGCCGGCCATCTTCACGCGCTGGTCGACCGACTGGGCGTAGCCCTCCAGCTTGCCGACCCAGTCGATGGGCCGGGAGGCGTCGGGGGCGGCGACGGAGACGCCCAGGCCCTCGATGCGCGGGGCCTGGGACTCCCAGAAGTTGATGCCGAGATCGCGCTCGTGCTGCAGCGCCGTGTCGAACATGCATTGTGTGGACATGACCCGGCCGGACCGGATCTCGTCAGCCGTGCGGTTGGACATCAGGGTGACCTCGTAGCCCTGGGACTGGAGGCCGAGCGCGAGCTGGAGACCGGACTGGCCGGCTCCGACGATGAGTATCTTCCGCATGGCGGGTGTTCTCCGTTGCGTAGCTATTCGGGAGTTGCTTCGAGGGCGTGGGCGACCAGCGCGAGCAGGGACTCGACCACCGTGATCCGGCTGCGCGCGTCCATGATCACAACCGGCACGTGCGGCGGCACCGTCAGGGCCTCGCGCACGTCTTCGGCCTCGAACAGCTCCGTACCCTCGAAGTGGTTGACCGCGACGATGTACGGCAGGCCGCTGCTCTCGAAGTAGTCCAGCGCCGGGAAGCAGTCCGACAGCCTGCGGGTGTCTGCCAGGACGACGGCGCCGATCGCGCCGCGCACCAGGTCGTCCCACATGAACCAGAAGCGCTGCTGTCCCGGCGTGCCGAAGACGTACAGCACCAGATCGTCGTCGAGCGTGATCCGGCCGAAGTCCATGGCAACGGTGGTGGTGAGCTTGTCGGGCGTCGCGGCGAGATCGTCGGTCTCCTCGCTCGCCTGTGTCATCAGCGCCTCGGTCTGCAGCGGCGTGATCTCGGAGACCGACCCGACGAAGGTCGTCTTGCCGACACCGAAGCCACCCGCGACCACGATCTTGGTGGCGATGGGGGCGCGGGTGTGGTCCAACTGCCAGTCCTGCAGTCCCTCGTCGGGCTGCGGACGCGGTCCCGGTGCGGACTGCGGACGCGGTCCCTCTTCGGGCTGCGGGTGAGGCCGGGCGAGGAGCGTGTCAGAGTCGGCGGAGTCCACTCAGCACCCTTTCGAGCAGCGCGCGGTCGGGCTGGCCGGTGCCGTGCCCGGTCCCGTAGACGCGGATCTTTCCCTGGTCGGCCAGGTCGCTGAGCAGCACCCGGACCACGCCCAGGGGCATCTTCAGCAGCGCCGAGATCTCGGCGACGGTACGCATACGCCGGCACAGCTCGACGATGGCCCGCAGCTCGGGCATGACCCGCGAGGAGAGATCGCCCTTGGGTAGCTCCCTGCGTTCGGCCGGCGCTTCGAGCGCGGCGACGAAGGTCTCGACGAGCAGCACATGGCCGAAGCGGGTGCGGCCGCCGGTGAGCGAGTAGGGGCGGACCCGGGCGGGGCGGCGGCCCTCGCCGCGTACGGGGAGCCTTCGGATGGGTTCGGCGGCGGGCGTCACTTGGCGCTCTCCAACGATTTGCGCAGCTCACTGCGGAGTTCGGGGGTCAGGACATGTCCGGCGCGGCCGACGAAGAGCGCCATGTGGTAGGCGACGACGCTCATGTCGCAGTCGGGTGCGGCCTGCACGCCGAGCAGCGAGCCGTCGCTGATCGACATCACGAAGACGCTGCCCTCCTCCATCGCGACCATCGTCTGCTTGACGCCGCCGCCGTCCATCAGCTTCGCGGCGCCGATGGTGAGGCTGCCGATTCCGGAGACGATGGTGGCGAGGTCCGCGCTGGAACCCCTGGGGCCGTCCGGGCGGGCGGCAGCCGCCGGGGCGGCGTTCTGTGCCGGGTCGGAGGAGAGCAGCAGCAGCCCGTCGGACGAGACGACGGCGACCGAGCGGACCCCTGGTACCTCCTCCACGAGATTGCTCAGCAACCAGTGCAGATTGCGGGCTTCACTGCTCAGGCCGAATGTCCCGGTCGCAGTCAACTGCGTGCCTCCTCGACTGTGTCCCCCGATTCTGCTGCTTCGGCGCGTACTTCAGACTGCTCGGCGATCTCCGCCTCGGCGTCGCGGCGGCCGTCCTTGGCGCCCTGGTGGAAGCCGCCGAGGCGGCGGCGCAGGGCTTCGGCGTCGACGCTGCCGGAGCGCTCACTGGGCGCGGACGTGGGCTTGACGACCTTGGGAGTGCGCTTGGGCAGGCCCTTGTCGGTGACGCGGTCCCAGACGGGCGCGGCCTGCGGCTCGGGCTCGGCTGCCGGCTCGGCCTCGGGCACGTCCACCGGCTCGGGCGCGGGCACGGCCTCGGTCCTCGGCGCGGGCGCGAGCGTCGGCTCGGCCGTCGGACCCGGACCCGGCTCCGGCTCCGGCTCCGGAAGCCTGAACTCGAAGGTCGCCTGGTCCTGGTCGGCCAGGGCGCCGTCCGGCTCGCCGTCCACCGTCCGCTCGTGCGCGTCCGGCTCCCCGGCACGCACCACGGCGGGCTCGATCTCCGCCGCCTCGGGCTGCGCATCGGGCTCTGCCTGCCGCTCCTGTATCGCCGCCTCCGCGGCCGCCACCAGGGGGTCCTCCCAGGCCGAAGGCTCCGGGGCCGCCGGGGCGTCCGGGGCCGGGTCGAGGCGGCGTGAACTGGTCGGCAGAGCGTTGGAGTTGGCCTCCGCCACCGACCCGGGCAGCTGCAGCCCGGGCGCCCCGCCGGCCGGCTTCGCCGGCTGCGACTCCGCGGCCGGCGGCCCGGCCGGCAGCAACGCCTGCGACAGCACGACGACCGCCGCGATCCCGCCCTGCTTCTGCTCGCGCAGCTGGACCCGTACGCCATGACGCGCCGCCAGCAGCGCGGCCACCCGCAACCCGAGGCCCTCGCCGTCCCGGCCGGTCCCCGCCCCGTACGCCACCGGGTCTTCCAGACACGCGTTCAGCTCGGCGATCCGCCCGGCGGTCATCCCTATGCCGGTGTCCTGTACGGAGAGCATCACCTCGCCGCTCTCGAGCAGCCAGCCCGAGAGCTCGACCTGGGCGTCCGGCGGTGAGAAGGAGGTCGCGTTCTCCAGGAGTTCGGCGAGCAGATGGCTGAGGTCGTCGGCGGCGAAGCCGGCGACCTGGGAGTGCGGCGGCAGGGACTGGATGACGACCCGTTCGTACCGCTCGATCTCACTGACGGCAGCACGCAGTACGTCGACGAGCGGGACCGGGCCCTGATGCCCGTGGCCGTGCTCGGCGCCCGCGAGGACCAGCAGATTCTCGCTGTGGCGGCGCATGACCGTGGCCAGGTGGTCGAGTTTGAAGAGGGTGGCGAGCCGCTCGGTGTCCTGCTCGCGGTCCTCCAGCTGCTCGATGACGCCGAGCTGCCGCTCGACGAGACCGAGGGTGCGCAGCGAGAGATTGACGAAGGTGTGCTGGACGGCGTGCCGCAGCTGTTCGAGTTCGGCGGTCAGCTCGTGGGTGCGCTGCTGGAGTTCGGCGCGTTCGGCGGCGAGTTCGGCGGCCAGCGCGTCGCGAGCGCCGGCCAGGTCGCCGCGGTCGCTGTCCAGCCGCTCGGCCCGTACGCCGAGGTCCCGCAGCTTGCCGTGCAGGGCGTTCAGGGACCGTACGACCTGGGCGAACTCGTCGTTGCGGCCGGTGAAGCGGACCGGCTCCTCGGCCTCGGGGTCGGCCGCGAGCCGGGCCGCGCCGATCCGCAGGACGGCGAGCGGGCGAGTGAGCGTACGGGCGACGGCCGCGGAAACACCGATGGCGACGATCAGCAGGCCACCGAGAAGGGCGATCCGGATCTCCAGCGCGGTGACGTCGTCGTCGCGCAGCTCCTCGAAGCGCTCGACCCGGCCGGTGGCGAGGGACGACTCCACGCCCCGCATCTGCTCGATCCGGGCGGTGAGCGAGGATTCGAGCTTCTCGCGGTTGGACTTGCGGTCGGCCGACGAGAGCTCGGGCTGGTCGGTGAGCCGGGCAAGATAGCGCTCGGCGGTCTTGACCTCGGGCCCGGTGACGGTGGCGGCCAGCGAGGTACGGGCGTCCGGGCCGGCGGCCTGGTCGAAGTCGGCGAGCGCGGCGAGTTCACGCACCCGGGACTGCTGGGCGGCGGCGCTGAGCGCGTCCCTCGTCAGGTCGGCCGCGTCGGCGTCCTCGCCCTCGTCCTGCACGGGCAGGCCGGTGACCGGGTCGAAGGTCTGGCTGCTCTGCTTGCGGGGCACGGAGAGCGCGGCCAGCAGCAGGCCGCGGGTGGCGGACGCCTGCTCGACGGCGAGGCCGAGCGCGGCGGGCGCGCGGGTGCCGGCGGCGGCGCGCGGCGGGGTCTTCTCGGCGAGTTCGTCGGCGAGGGCGTGCAGATTGGTGATGACGGCGGAGTACGCCCGGTGGGCCTCCATCGCCGTGCCCTTGCCGGTCAGCGCGGTACGGCGGACGGACGGTACGGCGGACAGGTCGCGGCGCAGCTCGGCGTGGTCCGCGGGGATGGCGCCGCGGATCTCGTCGATCTGCCGGTCGACGCGGGCGCTGCGACTGCCGGAGATCTCGCGCCGGCTGTCCTCGTCGCCCGTCTGGGCGTCGCGGCCTGCGGCGATGTACGCGGTGACCTCGTCACGCTCGTCGGCGAGCGAGTGGGCCAGGGTGACGGCCTGGCGGTTGAGCCCGGCGAGGGTGACGAGCCGCTGGGACTCGGTCAGTTCGGCGGAGACGTCGAGGACTCCGGGAGTACCGGCCGCGACCACGACGAGACCGACGGCGGCGACGCCGGCGACCAGACGGTTGCGGACGCGTACGGTGCGGCCGCGGTCGGCAGGGTCGGGTGAGGCGTCCTGGGCCCCCGGAGTCTCCAAGGGGCCGCTGCCGTTTCGCCGAGGCCGCTTCTTCTGCACCGGTGCTCGCAATCTTGCTTGACTCGTCCAGCCATGAAGCAGAGATGACGACCGGTCACACACGAAAGCCCCACCCCTGGTACGGCTTCAGACCATTCCAGCGCTTTTGGGAGGGAGGCGCGCAACGGCCGCTCCGCCACCCGAAGGAGTGAACAACACTCAGGAGTGGGCAAACAACTGGCGTCCGAGGGCCGGGCGTCGGCGCGCGGGGCATGGGCTGGATCTTCCGGCCGGGCTTTGGGAGGATGCGCGCCCGCAGCTTTGCGGCCCCGCTTGCCGGGGCTGGTGAACCCCTCCTGACCTGCCGGTATGAGCCGATTGCGGACTCATGCGGGCAACGTGAAGGAGTCATGCAGACTGGGGGTCATGCGTATCGAACTGGCCTCCGTCCCCGGCACCCCGGAACGCCTCAATGAGGACTGGGCATCCGTGGCCCTGCCTGCCTCGGGCCAGGGCGGAACGCTCGTGGTGCTGGACGGCGTGACACCTCCGGCGGGCGACGACGGATGTGTGCATGGTGTGCCTTGGTTCACCGCGAGGCTGGGTGGCGCACTGATCGAACTGTCCGGTTCGCGGCGGGATATGACGCTGCCGGAGATCCTCTCGGAGGCAATCCGGCGCACCGCGGACGCCCACGGTGACACCTGTGACCTTTCTCACGTACGTACACCCCAGGCCACGGTGGTCCTGGCGCGCTGGGGCGGCCCCGCGGACGAGGTGGAATACCTGGTGCTCTCCGACTCGACGCTGCTGCTCGAGTCACCGGCCGGGGAGGTGCGGGCGGTACTGGACGACCGCATCGACCGGCTGCCCCGCGAGGCACTGCGCACACATGCCACGGCGGACGCGCTGCGCAACGCGGAGGGCGGCTTCTTCACGGCGGCGGCCGACCCCGGGGTATCGACCCGCGCGGTGACGGGCAGCACGCCGCGCGCCGAGGTCGGGGCGGTGGCGGCGCTGACGGACGGGGCGTCGCGCTGGGTCGACATGTTCGCGGAGGGCAGCTGGACGGAGTGCATGGCCCTGCTGCGCAAGGAGGGGGCACGGGGGCTGATCGACCGGGTGAGGGCGGTGGAGACGTCGGCGCGGGAGCGCACGGAGGTGGTCCGGTGGAAGCTGCACGATGATGCGACGGCGGTTTTCGCGGAGCTCTGACGCGGGTGCCGGGGCGGGGGCGTATTTCCCCACCCCGCCCCTTCCCGTAACTGGGGGCAAGCCCCAGACCCCGGCGCGCCGGCTTCGCGGCGCGGCAATTCGGGGCTCCGCCCCGGACCCCGTACGCGCTTCGCGCGTGTCCTCAATCGCCGGACGGGCTTGAATTTCCGCCCGTCCGGCGATTGAGGTGCCGGTGCGAGGTCAACCCGCTGCGGTTCGCCCGCGAAACCACCCACCGGACAACGACCACCAACGCCCCCTGGCCCACGCCCACCACGAACCCGGTGACTCGCCTCGCCGGCGATTCAGGCGCGGGGGTTCGGGGGCGGAGCCCCCGAGAGCGAGCCCCGGCTCAGCTTTCCGCTCTCGCGTTGAGTTGGTGCAGCAGACGCGCCAGTTCCGCGATCTCCCCGCGGTCCCAGCCCGCCAGTTTGCTCACGTAGCGCTCCCGCCGCGCGTCCCTCACCCGGCGGAAGCGGGCGCGGCCCTCCTCCGTGAGGCGGACGAGTGAGGCCCTTCCGTCCGCCGGGTCCGGCTCGCGGGTCACCAGGCCGAGTTCGTCGAGCGCGCGCAGCTGGCGGCTCATCGTCGCCTTGCCGACGCCGAAGTACCCGGCGAGATCCGTCGCGCGCTGCTGCCCCGCGTCCTCCAGACGGACGAGCAGTCCGTACGCCGCAGGCTCCAGCTCGGGGTGGACCTCGCGTGCCATCTCGCCCGAGGACGCCCGCGCCCGGCGCAGAAAGACCGCCAACTCCCGTTCCAGGGCGAGGAATTCCTGGTCCACACCGCTCCCGCCCTTGGGGTCCGCTTCACTCCCCGTACCGCTTTCGTGCACGTCAGCACCCCTCGCGCGCTTTCCGGAACCTGAAGGTTTCTTCCCGCGGCACCCATCGCCGCAGCTCGGCCAGTATTTCGCAGGCGTAGACCAACGGCGCGCTCGACCGCGTCGCGGCGCTCGCCAACGGCTGAGCGCAGACCAGTGCCCGTCCCGTGCCCGCTGGTTACAACCAGTGCGCGGGACGGGTCAGCCCGGCCGGCAGCCTCGTGGCCGCGTCCCCCTTCGCCGCATTGAGCTGCGGCTGGGTGAGGAAGATGCTGCCGGTCAGATCCGCACCCGAAAGATCCGCGTCCCTGAGGTCGGCCCCGATGAGGTCGGCGAGACGCAGATCGGCGCCCGCCAGATCCGCGGCGATGAGATACGCGCCCCGCAGACTGGCGCCCCTGAGGTCGGCGCCCCTGAGCCTCGCCCCGACCAGGTCCGCCCCCCTGCGGTCCTTCTTCTTGCGTCCCGCTCCGGCCCGGACCAGTTCGCTCGTACCGAGCAGCAGCACATTGACGTCCTGCCGGTGCGAAGCCACATCAAGCTTTTCCAGCTCCTCCGGGCCCAGCCCGGTGAGCCGCTCGGTCTTCTCCAGCAGTACCTGGAGCTCGCCGTGCAGCGAGGAGGCCTGGCGCAGCTTCACCGCCTCGGTCAGATACCAGAGCAGCTCGTGCAGCTGCCGTACGACGGGGAACACCGCGAACATCTGCTGCGCGCTCTGGGGCACCTGCCGCCAGTCCCGGCCGCCGAAGGTGATCTGGGAGACCTTCTGTCCGGCGCCGAAACAGTCGTAGACCGTGCAGCCCGGAAAGCCACTCTGCCGCAGCCGGGTGTGGATGCCGCAGCGGAAGTCCGTCCTCAGATGGGGGCACGGCTCCCCGGCGTCCTTGTTGATCGCGAAGTCCGCCGACGCCGCGAACGGCAGCGCGGCACAGCACAGCCCGAAGCAGCTCCCGCAGTCGCCCTTGAGGGCCCCGCCTTCGGGTTTCGCGGTCTCGGTGTCCATCGGTCTATTGTGGCGGACCCCCGGCGCACGGGCGCCGGGGGTCCGTCTCTCAACTGCCGGGCGTCAGCCGCACAGGCCCGCCGGACGCTCCCGGGTGACCAGATCGGTCCAGCCCGTCGTGCCGTCGATCCAGACCACCTGCCGGCCGGAGACCGCGGCCGGGGAGAGCTGCTCGCCGCGGTTGCAGGAGACCCGCTCCTGGCGCGAGCCGTCGGTGGTCAGCTGCCACAGCTTCGGCAGCGACTCATTGCCGAACACGACCTCGGGCTTCGCGCCGTTCACGGTGACCGCGGCGTCGGAGGCGGTGAGGTCGAAGGCCAGCAGCGCGGCCGGCTTGCTCTCGGAGCTGATGTCCACCGTGTCGGTGCCGTCCAGGCTTGAGCGGCGCACGGCCATCTGCCCCTCGTCGTTCAGATTCTCGTCCACCAGCCAGAAGGCGTGCGTGGAGTTGATTCCGGTCTGGCCGAGGATCTGCGGCTCGCCGAGCTGCTGCGCGAGGGCGGACTTGCCGGTCGTGAGGTCAGAGACCTCGACGCCCAGCTTGTACTCCTCCCCGACCGGATACAGCTTGGCGTAGGCGAGCTTCCCGTTCTTGATCGACGGGAGCGCGGTGAGGATCTCCCAGCCCGCGCCGTCCACGAAGGTGGGCGTGCGGTCGCCCGGGCGCAGATAGCCCACGTGCCGGTCGCCGAAGATCCCGAAGCTCTCGAAGACGACGACGCCGTTCTCCACCCGCAGGCCGCCGACGTCGGTGGTCGAGGTGTAGAGCTTCTTGATCGGACCGCCCGCGAGCGGACGGGACAGGATGTCGAGGCTGGTCGTGCCGTACGCCGCCCAGACGACCGTCTTGCCGTCGGTCGCCGGGTACACGTGGTAGCGCCCGTCATTGGGGCTGATCAGCTTCGGCGCCCCCTTGCCGTCCGTACGGCCCGCGTACACGGAGTACGGCTCCGAGCCGTCGTCGTTGGACTGGGAGGTGGTCCACCAGCCGCCGCCCGCCTGGGCGCCGGTGCCGGTCGTGTTGACCTTGCCGAGGAGCTGGTCGGAGTCGACGCCGAGGGCGTCCTCCCAGCCGGGGACGATGCCGTGGGCGTTGAAGGAGCGCTTCACCGCGCCCAGTTCGCCGGCGCTGACGCCGAGGTCCTTGGCCGCCGCGAGCACGGCGTTGCGGCCGTCCGTGA
The DNA here is from genome assembly GCF_050936555.1 of Streptomyces sp. CA-135486. Classification (NCBI taxonomy): domain Bacteria; kingdom Bacillati; phylum Actinomycetota; class Actinomycetes; order Kitasatosporales; family Streptomycetaceae; genus Streptomyces; species Streptomyces sp. CA-135486. The sequence goes on along the minus strand of NZ_JBNJMM010000002.1, from coordinate 1,465,796 downwards.
AGCCGTCGAGCGGCGTCATGTACTCGGAGAGCGCCTTGTACACGATGCGGTCGGCGAGCTGCCCGCCCACGTCCTGGCGCAGGTCCCACAGTGCGCCGGAGAAGATGGTGGAGTTGAGGTGCACGCCGCCGTTGTCGGCGGAGAAGGTGACCCCGAGGAAGTTCTTCGAGGTGCTCGCGCCGTCGTTGAGGTTGCGGAAGGCGCAGTCGCGCGGCTTGGTCGTACGGCAGAGGTCCTCGCCGATCAGACCGGCGTCCGGGTCGTCCATGGAGACGCCGGAGGCGGCGGTGTCGATCGCATTGCCGAAGTAGTCGGCGAGCGCCTCGTTGAGCGCCCCGGACTGGCCGGCGTAGACGAGGTTGGCGGTGCTCTCGACGACGCCGTGCGTCATCTCGTGGCCCACCACGTCGAGGTCGGCGGAGAGCGGCTTGTACTCCTCGTCGCCACTGCCGTAGACCATCTTCTGGCCGTCCCAGAAAGCGTTGACGTACGGACCGCCGAAGTAGGTCACGCCGACCAGGGAATTGATGGTCATGCCGCGGCCGTCCAGGCTGTCGCGGGCATGGTTCTTGCGGTAGTAGTCGTAGACCTTCCCGGCCGCCCAGTGGGCGTCCACCGCGCCGGACTCGGTGGCGTCCTTGCCGAATTCCTTGCCGGGGCCGCTGAACTCCTTCAGCCCGGCGGGCCAGGCGCCCGCCACCTCGCTGACGTCGCGGTCGCGGGCGTCCCAGGTGGTGAGGGTGTTCTTGCTGGTGTCCGCCATCCGCGAGTGGTCGGACATCACATACGTGTTGGCGGCGGGGAGGTAGAGGTCGAGGTCCACCTTCGCGCTGTCGAGCTTCACGCCGCTGCCTGTGACGAGGGTGCCGGGGTCGGCCGCGGCCGCGCGGGCGCTCCCCGTGGGGGCCGCCTTCGCGGTGCCGCCGGACGCCGCGTTCGGCGCCGCCGTCAGCGTCTTGATGCCGCTGAACTGCAGCACCGGGTACCCGGCGCGGGCGTCGATGTAGACCTGCTGCAGCACCGGTTCGCCGGTGCTGGGGTTCGTGCCGCGTACGGTCACGTGGTGGGCGAGTACGCCCTCGCCGCGCGGGATCACCACGAGGCCGCCGGTGGTGGCGGTGAGCGCGGCCGCCTTGGCGGACCTGGCCCCCTTGGCGCGTATCGCGTCGGCCTTGCTCAGCGTCTTGCCGCCGAGGCGTCTGGCGGTCGCCGCGAGGGCGCGGCGCTCCGCGGTCTCCTTGCTGACCGTCGCCTTCGTGTCCGTCTTCAGGCCGGTGAAGTACTTGCCGGAGGTGCCGGTGACGACACGCTTGCCGCCCTTGGTCTCCATCCGGACGACGTACTGGCCGCCGAACACCGGGATGCCGTGGTGCTTCTGCTGCAGCCGCACGGTCTCTTCCGAGCCATGTTTGACGGTCCCCAGCGGCGCGAGGTCGCGCCGCGCGTCGGCGATCTTGTAGCGGCTCTCCTTGGCGGCGAGATGGCTGCGGGCCGCGTCGGCGGGACTGGCCTTGGCGTCCGCCGCCTCCCGGATTCCGTCGACGAGCAACGGGGTGGCCGTCTCGGCCCCCGGAATGACGTCGGCGGGCGGTGCGGCGGCCGGCGGGGTGACCGCCTGCGCCGGTACCGCGGTGAGCAACAGCCCGGCGACGCCTAGCAGAGTGGCGAGACCGGTCCCCCTGGTCATGCCCGATCTCTGTGTGCTTGTTCTGGCCTTGCGCACAGTTCGTACCCCTCCCACGTGCTGGTCAAGCCGTAAAGGTGGTCATGGCCATGCAACCGGCGAGGCGCCAACCGATCAATGTGGTCGGCGTGTTGACAAGTGGACACGCACACTTGTGTGGCCCGTGAAGAGGGAGTGAGAATCCGAGGATGACCGAGGGGGAATTGCACACCCTTGGCCTGGGGGAGGCCGAGGAACGCACCTATGAGGCACTGCTCAAGGAACGGGCCGCCGGGGCGGAGGAGTTGGCGCGGCTGCTCGGGCTGCCGAGGGAACGGCTCGACCTGCTGCTCGGCCGGCTGGTCGAACACGGCCTCGCGCTGCCGGCGGTCGGGGACGGGCTGCCGCATCCGGCCGCGCCCGCAGCCGCGATCCGTACGCTCATCCACCGCCGTCAGGCCGAACTGCATTTACGCTCCGCTGAGTTGGAACGATTACGGATGACCGCGGACCAGCTGGCGGGTCGGCTGATGTCCGGGTCACCCAGCGCGCCCGAGTGCGGTATCGAGGTGGTGACGGGCCCGCGGGCGATCGGCGAGCGCGCGGAGTATCTCCTGGCGTCGGCTGAGCGGGAGGTGGCGATCCTGGACCGCCCGCCGTATGTGAAGGGGCCGCGGGGTGACGACAGTTCCCGCACGCCGGGGCTGGACATCGAGGCGCTCCTCGACCGGGGCGTGGAGGTACGGACCGTCCTGGACCGGGACGGGCTCGCCCATCCCGGGCGGATGCGCTCGGTGACTGTCCTGGTCGAACAGGGCCTGCGGGCACGGGTGGCGACCGCGATCCCCACCAAACTGATCGCCGTGGACCGGCGGATCACCCTGCTCCCGCCGACGGACGCGGCGGACCCCAGGGCCACCGCGCTGGTGATAGGCGACGGGCTGCTGCGCAACGCGCTGCTGCCGTTGTTCGAAACGGTCTGGGACCGGGCGACCCCACTCGGCGGCACGGGCGGGGCGTGCGCCGCGGTCCCGAAGGCGCAGAAGGAACTGCTGGGGCTGCTGGCCGCGGGCCTGAAGGACGAGGCAATCGCCCGCCGTCTGGGCGTCCATGTTCATACCGCCCGCCGGCGGATCAGCAGTCTGCTGGAGACACTGGGCGCGGAGACCCGCTTCCAGGCGGGAGCGCAGGCGACGTTGAGGGGCTGGCTGGACTGAGAGCCATGAAGCGGCAAGATGTCCGAATGACGTGGCACAGCCGTACGAGCACGACAACCACGACGCCCGCTGCGCGGGGCACGGGCCGGCGCGCAGGAAGAGCCGTCTGCGCAGGAGGCAGACGCGCGCGTCCGTTCCTGCTCGTCCTGCTGCTCGGGCTGACCCTGAACTCCTGTGCCGGGCCCGCGTCCTCCGCCGCGCTGCCCAGGGCCACCAAGTCCGGCGAGTCCGCTGCGCGCGCCGCCGCGCCCGAGCCGCGGTCGTCGGCGGTCCCCTTCGCCGGGGCCTCCTCCGTCGGCGTGCTCATCGACTCGCAGGGCGAGCACTTCTGTACCGCCAGCGTCGTCAGCAGCTCCAAGGGCAACATCATCGCCACCGCCGCGCACTGTCTCCAGGACGCCGGTGGCGATCCCGCCTACGAGCCGGGCGAGCTGGAGTTCGCGCCCGGGTTCACGGGCCAGGGCAAGGGGAGGTATCCGTACGGACGCTGGAAGGTCGGCTCCGTACACCTCGACGAGCGCTGGACCGAGGACGCCGAGGACGCAGATGCCGCCGACTACGCGTTCCTGACCCTGGCGCCGGACGCCAGGGGACGTCAGGTGCAGCAGGTCGTCGGCGCCGCCACCCCCGACTGGTCGTCGGCCCCCGACCGGCGGGTCACGGTCGTCGGCTACCCCAACAAGCAGCACAACCCCGGCAACCGCCCCATCGCCTGCACCACCGACACCCGCCCCGACCCGGATCTGCCCCGGATGCTGCTCATGGAGTGCGCGGGCTTCTGGGAGGGCACCAGCGGCGGCCCCTGGCTGGCGGACTACCGGGACGCCAAGCACCAGGGCCGGCTCATCGGCGTACTGAGCGGCGGCGACACCGACAGCGAGTCGACGGCCGCCCTCTTCGACGACCGCACCCGCGAGGTGTACGAGGAGGCCGCGGGGTCGTAGCGCGAAGGGCCCGGCGGCGGGCGTGCCGCCGGGCCCTTCGGCCGGAGATCGGGCCGGGGAACAGACCGGGGATCAGGCCGCGGCCGTCACCGGCATCTCGGCCGGCGAGAGCGCGATCTCCAGCACCTGCCGGACATCGGTCACCGGGTGGACCTCCAGCTTGTCCAGGATCTCGGCCGGGACATCGTCCAGGTCCGGCTCGTTCCGCTTGGGGATCACGACCGTCGTGATCCCGGCCCGGTGCGCGGCGAGGAGCTTCTGCTTCAGACCGCCGATCGGCAGCACCCGCCCGGTCAGCGACACCTCACCCGTCATCGCCACATCCGTACGCACCTGGCGTCCGGAAAGCAGCGACGCCAGCGCCGACGTCATGGTGATGCCCGCGCTCGGGCCGTCCTTCGGCACCGCGCCCGCCGGGAAGTGGATGTGCACGCCCCGGTCCTTCAGATCGGCCACGGGCAGCTCCAGTTCGGCGCCGTGCGAGCGGAGGAAGGAGAGCGCGATCTGTGCGGACTCCTTCATCACATCGCCGAGCTGACCGGTGAGCGTCAGCCCCGCCGCGCCCGTCTCCGGGTCGGCCAGCGACGCCTCGACGAACAGCACGTCGCCGCCCGCGCCGGTGACCGCGAGACCGGTGGCCACACCGGGCACGGCGGTCCGCCGCTCGGCCGGGTCCTGCGCGGACTCGGGCACATGGTGCGGCCGTCCGATGAGCGCCCGCAGATCGGTGTCGGCGATGGTGAACGGCAGCTCGCGCTCGCCGAGTTCGTGCTGTGCCGCCACCTTGCGCAGCAGCCGGGCCACCGAACGCTCCAGGTTACGGACGCCCGCCTCCCGCGTGTACTCGCCCGCGAGCTTGCGCAGCGCCGAGACCTCCAGGACGACCTCGCCGGGCTCCAGACCCGCCCGCTCCAGCTGGCGCGGCAGCAGGTGGTCCCGCGCGATGACGACCTTCTCGTCCTCGGTGTAGCCGTCGAGCCTGACCAGCTCCATCCGGTCGAGCAGAGCCTCCGGGATGGCTTCGAGGACGTTCGCCGTGGCCAGGAACACCACGTCGGACAGGTCGAGTTCGACCTCCAGATAGTGGTCGCGGAAGGTGTGGTTCTGCGCCGGGTCCAGCACTTCGAGCAGGGCGGCCGCCGGGTCGCCCCGGAAGTCGGAGCCGACCTTGTCGATCTCGTCGAGCAGGACGACCGGGTTCATCGAACCGGCCTCCTTGATCGCCCGGACGATACGGCCGGGCAGCGCCCCGACGTACGTACGCCGGTGCCCGCGGATCTCCGCCTCGTCCCGTACGCCGCCGAGCGCGACCCGGACGAACTTCCGCCCCATCGCGTGCGCGACCGACTCGCCGAGCGAGGTCTTGCCGACTCCCGGCGGGCCGACGAGCGCCAGAACCGCGCCCCCGCGCCGCCCGCCGACCACGCCGAGCCCCCGGTCGGCTCGCCGCTTGCGCACCGCCAGGTATTCGGTGATCCGTTCCTTCACGTCCTGCAGGCCCGCGTGCTCGGCGTCCAGGATCGACCTGGCGCCCTGGATGTCGTACCCGGCCCCGCTGTCATCGGTTCGCTCGTTCCACGGCAGTTCGAGGACGGTGTCCAGCCAGGTGCGGATCCAGGAGCCCTCGGGGTTCTGGTCGCTGGACCGCTCCAGCTTCTCGACCTCCTTGAGGGCGGCTTCGCGCACCTTCTCGGGCAGGTCGGCGGCCTCGACGCGGGCGCGGTAGTCGTCGGACTCGTCCGCTGCGTCGGTGGCCCCGCCGTTGAGCTCGCGCAGCTCCTTGCGTACGGCTTCGAGCTGGCGGCGCAGCAGGAATTCGCGCTGCTGCTTGTCGACGCCTTCCTGGACGTCCTTGGCGATGGACTCGGCGACGTCCTGCTCGGCGAGGTGCTCGCGCAGCTGCTCGGTGGCGAGCTTCAGCCGGGCCACCGGGTCGGCGGTCTCCAGCAGTTCGATCTTCTGGGCGGTGGTCAGGAACGGTGAGTAGCCGGCGTTGTCCGCGAGCTGCGAGACGTCGTCGATCTGCTGGACGCGGTCCACGACCTGCCAGGCGCCGCGTTTCTTCAGCCAGTCGGTGGCCAGCGCCTTGTACTCCTTGACCAGGTCGGTGAGCTGGCCGGGCAGCGGGTCGGGCACGCTCTCCTCTATACGGGAGCCTTCGACCCACAGAGCGGCGCCCGGGCCTGTGGTGCCGGCGCCGATCTTCACCCGGCCGCGGCCACGGATGAGCGCGCCGGGGTCGCCGTCGGAGAGCCGGCCGACCTGCTCGACGGTGCCCAGCACGCCGATCCCCGGGTAGTTCCCGTCGACGCGCGGAACAAGCAGGACGGTGGGCTTGCTTGCACCACTTGACCGGGCGGCGGCCTGAGCAGCCTCCACCGCGGCTCGTACGTCGGTGTCGGACAGGTCGAGCGGCACCACCATTCCGGGCAGCACGACCTCGTCGTCGAGCGGCAGCACGGGCAGTGTGAGCGGCGTGAACGCGGAGGACTCAGCAGCCATGATCTCCCCTTAGGCAGTGAAGTTGAGCTGTACGGACTCAATGCACGAGGGGGGCGAGATGTTCCCGGGGTGCCGTTCGCTCTCAGCGATCAAGGATCGCGCCCGGCTCGTGCGCAAAGCTCGGCGGCAGCTCCAGGGCCCGCTCACCGGAATAGTCCGCGATCCGGCGGCCTGATCCCACATGCTGGGGCCATGAGCCGTAAGCGTGTGCGACGACGGATGACGACGGCGGGCGTGGTGCTGGCCCTTGCGCTCGCGGCAGGGTGCGGGGCCCCCGCGGAGGGCGACGGTGTCGATGACGGCGGGGCCGCGCCGCGAACGTCCTCGCCGAGCTCACCGTCGCCGGGCGCGGCGTCGCCGTCAGGCCCACCCTCGCCGTCGGCCTCCACCTCGCCCGTCCCGGCGCGGACGCTGGTCGAGATGACCGTCACCGGCGGCTTCGCCGGCGTCAACGACCGCCTCGTCGTCCAGAACGACGGCACATACAAGACGTACAAGAAAGCCGGACCCGGCCGCTCCGGGCGGATGTCGCCCGCCGAGCTGGCCGCCCTGCGCCGGGCCCTGGAGAAGGCGGACTTCGCCCATCTCCCCCGCGAGGCCACCGGAAGCCCCGTCGCGGACGGCTTCACCTACCGGATCACGTACGAGGGCCACACCGTGACCACCGACGAGACGGCGCGGCTACCCGCCCTGCGGGAGGTATTCGCCGCGCTGCCGGACCACTGACGCGCGTTCCTGGACGACTGACCCGCGCTCCCGGGCCCAGCGGCGCACCAGCGGCCAGCAAGCGATCCCGGACAGCAGGGCAAGCGGGTGGCCCCACACGGTGAGCGGATCCTCGAAGGCCACCGCGTCCTGGACGAGCATCAGGAAGACAAAACCGAGCAGCGTCCCGCGCGGCACGGGGCGGAGCAGTCCGGCCAGCGCGCCGATGCTCGCCATCAGGCCGAAGCTGATGCCGTAGTCGAGGCGGTGCAGCGAGCTGGCGGGCAGATGCCCGGTCACCACCCACACCGCGACGGGCACCTCGGTGGCCAGCGTCGCCGCGACATGGCCCGCCAGGAAGACCCCGGCGGTGCGCCAGCCGCCGATGCGGCGTTCCAGCGCGGTGAGTACGAAAAGGAAGGCGACCGCGTACGGGGACGCCAGGCCGCCTGCCACCCACAGTGCGCTCGCGCCGAGAACGAGCAGCGGCGTATCCGCCAAATGGGCGACATCGGTACTGGAGCCATGCAGCAGCGAGGAGACGGTTGCGGGATCGCCGTGCTCCGCGTAGAGCGAGGTGACGATCAGCACGAGGATGTAGCAGAAGGTGAACGGCGTCCCGGTCGGCGTGGGCAGCAGGTGGAGCGCCCGCCGCCAGAGCGGCAGCCGTAGGCACGGGGCAGGCAGGGGCCTGGGCGGCAGCGCGGGCATCGCCACCCGCGTCGGCGCCGAGCGCTGGGCCGGTATGCCGCCCAGCAGCTCCTTGCCCGTGGCCGGATCGCGTGTCGTCAGCTGGTCCACGCGTGAGGCCCCTCTCGTCAAGCCCCCGAACGATCCCCCACCCAACGCGATCACCATCCCCCTCGTCTATGACGTGCGCCACACGAGGCAACCCGGGCAGCATCCCGGGCGTCGTGGCCACGTCAGACTGCGCCGACCAGCTGTGCGGCGGCTGTGAGACGGCTGTGCGGAAGCCCATGAACCGGCCCCCGACCGGCCGGATCGGGCGCAGCCCCCGCGCCCCGAGAACGCTCAAACCATTTGTCCCGCTCGCCCCGCCCCGCGACCATGGCCACCTACCCGTCCCAGGAGGTCACCGCCGATGCCCCCGCACACCGATACCGCCCCCGTCACCCTCGACCGCCGCGAGGGCCCCCACGGCGAGGTCGTGCTGCGGCAGCGTGGCGAGCATCACGAGATCATCGCCAACGGATGCTTCCTCATGGACACCTCCGACGGCCGCTCCGAGCGGCTGCTCGTGGACGCCGCGTACGACGCGCTCGCCGCCGCCGGCCGGACCGCCCCCGCCCTGCTCATCGGTGGACTCGGCGTCGGCTTTTCCCTGGTCCGGGCCGCCGCCAACCCCCGCTGGCGGCGCATCACCGTCGTCGAGCGCGAGCAGGCGATCATCGACTGGCACCGCTCGGGGCCGCTGGACCGGATCTCCGGAGACGCGCTCGCCGACCCCCGCAGCGTGATCCTTCACACGGACCTCGTCACCCACCTCCGCACGGCCACAGACCGTTACGACGCGCTCTGCCTGGACATCGACAACGGCCCCGGCTGGACGGTCACCGACGACAACGAGAACCTCTACTCACCGGCCGGACTCGCCGCCTGCCAGGGCCGGTTGGAGCCGGGCGGGGTGCTCGCCGTGTGGTCCGCGCAGCCCTCTTCCGCTTTTGAGGATGCGTTGCGGAATGCCGGATTCACCGGGGTAAGAACCGAAGAGATCCGGGTTGCCCGAGGCGTACCGGACGTGGTCCATCTCGCCGTTCGCCCTGCGTAGCCGGGATGCCGTCCATGCCCTTACGCTGCTGACCTACACACGGGATCTACACCGGCATGCAGCTCGCGAGAACGCGTACAGGGGCGGGGCCATGGAGCAGACACACACCACGCACAACGGCGTCGCGGCCACGCCCGGCGCCCAGCGCCGGGTGCTGGTCGTCGAGGACGACTCGACGATCGTCGATGCCATCGCCGCCCGGCTACGGGCGGAGGGCTTTATGGTCCAGACCGCCGCGGACGGCCCGGCCGCCGTCGACGCGGCCGAGGCCTGGCAGCCCGACCTCATGGTTCTCGATGTGATGCTGCCGGGCTTCGACGGCCTGGAGGTCTGCCGCCGGGTCCAGGCACAGCGCCCCGTCCCGGTCCTGATGCTCACGGCGCGCGACGACGAGACCGACATGCTCGTCGGCCTCGGCGTCGGCGCCGACGACTACATGACCAAGCCGTTCTCGATGCGCGAGCTCGCGGCCCGGGTGCATGTGCTGCTGCGCCGCGTGGAACGCGCCGCCCTCGCCGCGGTGACTCCGCGCAGCGGCATCCTCCGCCTCGGTGAACTGGAGATCGACCACGCCCAGCGCCGGGTCCGGGTGCGCGGTGAGGACGTGCATCTCACCCCCACCGAGTTCGACCTGCTGGTCTGCCTGGCGAACACGCCGCGCGCGGTCCTCTCCCGCGAGCAGCTGCTCGCGGAGGTGTGGGACTGGGCCGATGCCTCCGGCACCCGTACCGTCGACAGCCACATCAAGGCCCTGCGCCGGAAGATCGGCGCCGAGCGCATTCGTACCGTCCACGGTGTCGGCTACGCGCTGGAGACGCCGGCGCCATGAGAGGGCGGCGCGGGGGACGACGTCCCGGCCGCGAGAGCCGGCGGGACCGGCCGCCCCGGCGCGCCGGCCGGCGCAGCCGGCTGCGGTCCGTCTCCATCTCGATCAAGACCAAGCTGGGCACGCTGGTCGTCGTCTCGGTCTTCATCACCACCGGCCTGCTGCTGGTGGCCGTGCGCACCCAGACGGAACTGCGCTTCATCACCGTCTTCTCGGTGATCGCCACCCTGCTGATCACCCAGTTCGTGGCGCACGGTCTGACCGCGCCGCTGGACGAGATGACCACCGTCGCCAAGGGCATATCGCACGGCGACTACACCCGCCGGGTGCGCGGCGCCGACCGCCGCGACGAGCTCGGTGACCTCGCCTCCACCATCAACCGCATGGCCGACGACCTGGAGGCCGTGGACCAGCACCGCAAGGAGCTGGTCGCCAATGTCTCGCACGAACTACGCACCCCGATCGCCGCGCTGCGCGCCGTCCTGGAGAACGTCGTCGACGGGGTGTCCGCCGCCGACCCGGAGACCATGCGCACGGCGCTGAAGCAGACGGAGCGCCTGGGCCGGCTGGTCGAGACGCTGCTGGATCTGTCCCGCCTCGACAACGGCGTCGTACCGCTGCGGGCCCGCCGCTTCGAGGTGTGGCCGTATCTCTCGGGCGTGCTGAAGGAGGCCAATCTGGCCGCCGCGCAGCGCGGTCTGACCTCCGGGTCCGGCCATCACACCCGTACCGACGTGCATCTGCACCTGGATGTGTCGCCGCCCGAGCTGACCGCGCACGCGGACGCGGAGCGGCTGCACCAGGTGGTGGCCAATCTGATCGACAACGCGGTCAAGCACTCGCCGCCGCACGGCCGTGTGACGGTACGGGCCCGCCGCGGTTCGCTGCCGGAGTCCCTGGACCTGGAAGTGGTCGACGAGGGCCCCGGCATCCCCGAGCAGGAGCGCCACCGGGTCTTCGAGCGCTTCAACCGGGGCAGCGTCACGGCCCCGCACGGCAAGGGCAGCGACGGCGGTACCGGCCTGGGCCTCGCGATCGCACGCTGGGCGGTCGATCTGCACGGCGGCCGCATCGGGGTGGCCGAATCGTCCCGGGGCTGCCGCATTCTCGTGACCTTGCCGGGGGCCCCGGCGGCGCGCGGTTGACGTAGGGTTCGAACCGGAAGCGCGCGTTCTGCGTGTATGCAGTGAGGGCGTGCCCGAACCCGGCTCAGTACCCGTCAGGTGTACGAGCCGACGGGCCGTGGCCGCAGATTTTCGCCCGGCGTCAGCCGCTCCGATGGGGCCGACGCGCGCCTCGCAGTACCCGCGGGCACCTGCCGTGATGCAGAACCACGCTTGTTTCCCGCCATAACTTCCCACGAAACCCGCTCTTCGGTGTGACTTGCGCGACGATGACCAGCCCGGCCTGCACCTCCCGGCCAGGGAGGCGTAGCCTTTATTTCCGCTGTCCATCACCTTGTGAAGCGGAAGAGGGCGGTTGCCGCCGTGTCGTCTCAGTCCCCCAGTAACTCGAGCATCTCGGCCGACCAGGGCGGGCAGGGTAAGAACCCTGCCGCCGCGTTCGGTCCCAATGAGTGGCTCGTCGACGAGATCTACCAGCAGTACCTCCAGGACCCGAATTCGGTCGACCGTGCCTGGTGGGACTTCTTCGCCGACTACAAGCCAGGCAGCGCGGGTGCTGCCGCCCCAGCGGGGAAGCCGGTGAGCGAAGCCCCCGCCGCGGACGGCTCCGTGGCCTCGGGAGCCGGTGCCCAGGGTGCCGTAGCCGCGGGGGCTGCGGGTACCGCGGCCCCGGCGGCCGCTGCGGCCCCCACCTCCAATGGCGCGGCGCCGGCTGCCACCGCGCCACAGGCCGCTCCCGCCGCCCAGGCTCCCGCCGCGCAGGCTCCTGCCCAGCAGCAGGCGGCCCCGGCCGCGCCGGCTCCCGCGCCGGCGAAGCCTGCCGCCGCGCCCAAGCCCCCGGCTCCTGCCGCCAAGGCTCCGGTGCCTGCGCCCGAAGGCGCGGAGGTCGTGCCCCTGCGCGGGCCCGCCGCCGCGGTCGCGAAGAACATGAACGCCTCGCTGGAGATGCCCACGGCCACCTCCGTGCGCGCCGTCCCGGTCAAGCTGCTCTTCGACAACCGCATCGTCATCAACAACCACCTCAAGCGCGCCCGCGGTGGGAAGGTCTCCTTCACCCACCTCATCGGGTTCGCGATGGTGCAGGCCATCAAGGCCATGCCGTCGATGAACTCGTCGTACGCCGAGAAGGACGGCAAGCCGTACCTGGTGAAGCCGCCGCACATCAACTTCGGCCTCGCCATCGACCTGGTGAAGCCCAACGGCGACCGCCAGCTGGTCGTCGCGGGCATCAAGAAGGCCGAGACGCTGAACTTCTTCGAGTTCTGGCAGGCCTACGAGGACATCGTCCGGCGCGCCCGCAACAACAAGCTGACGATGGACGACTTCACCGGCGTCACCGTCTCGCTGACCAACCCCGGCGGCCTCGGCACGGTCCACTCCGTGCCGCGTCTGATGCCCGGGCAGTCGGTCATCATGGGCGTCGGCTCCATGGACTACCCGGCGGAGTTCCAGGGCACCTCCCAGGACACCCTGAACAAGCTGGGCATCGCCAAGGTCATGACGCTGACCTCGACATACGACCACCGGGTCATCCAGGGCGCCGCCTCCGGCGAGTTCCTGCGGATCGTCGCCAACTTCCTCCTCGGCGAGGACGGCTTCTACGACGACATCTTCGAGGCGCTGCGCATCCCGTACGAGCCGGTCCGCTGGCTCAAGGACATCGACGCCTCGCACGACGACGACGTCACCAAGGCCGCCCGTGTCTTCGAGCTGATCCACTCCTACCGGGTCCGCGGCCATGTCATGGCCGACACCGACCCGCTGGAGTACCGCCAGCGCAAGCACCCCGACCTGGACATCACCGAGCACGGGCTCACGCTGTGGGACCTGGAGCGCGAGTTCGCGGTCGGCGGCTTCGCCGGGAAGTCCCTGATGAAGCTGCGCGATGTGCTCGGCGTGCTGCGCGACTCGTACTGCCGCACCACCGGCATCGAGTTCATGCACATCCAGGACCCGAAGCAGCGCAAGTGGATCCAGGACCGGGTCGAGCGCCCGCACTCCAAGCCCGAGCGCGAGGAGCAGCTGCGGATTCTGCGCCGCCTGAACGCGGCCGAGGCCTTCGAGACCTTCCTGCAGACCAAGTACGTCGGTCAGAAGCGGTTCTCGCTGGAGGGCGGCGAGTCCGTCATTCCGCTGCTCGACGCGGTCATCGACTCGGCCGCCGAGTCGCGCCTCGACGAGGTCGTCATCGGCATGGCCCACCGCGGCCGTCTGAACGTCCTGGCGAACATCGTCGGCAAGTCGTACGCGCAGATCTTCCGGGAGTTCGAGGGCAACCTCGACCCGAAGTCGATGCACGGCTCCGGCGATGTGAAGTACCACCTGGGCGCCAACGGCACCTTCACCGGTCTGGACGGCGAGCAGATCAAGGTCTCGCTGGTCGCCAACCCCTCGCACCTGGAGGCGGTCGACCCGGTTCTCGAGGGTGTCGCGCGCGCCAAGCAGGACGTCATCAACAAGGGCGGCACGGACTTCACGGTCCTGCCGGTCGCCCTGCACGGTGACGCGGCCTTCGCCGGCCAGGGTGTCGTCGCCGAGACGCTGAACATGTCGCAGCTGCGCGGCTACCGCACCGGCGGCACGGTCCACATCGTCATCAACAACCAGGTCGGCTTCACCGCCGCCCCGGAGTCGTCGCGCTCGTCCATGTACGCGACCGACGTGGCCCGCATGATCGAGGCGCCGATCTTCCATGTGAACGGCGACGACCCGGAGGCCGTGGTCCGCGTCGCGCGGCTCGCCTTCGAGTTCCGCCAGACGTTCAACAAGGACGTCGTGATCGACCTCATCTGCTACCGCCGCCGCGGTCACAACGAGGGCGACAACCCGCAGTTCACCAACCCGCAGATGTACAACCTGATCGACAAGAAGCGCTCGGTGCGCAAGCTGTACACCGAGTCGCTGATCGGTCGCGGCGACATCACGCTGGAAGAGGCCGAGCAGGCGCTCCAGGACTTCCAGGGCCAGCTGGAGAAGGTCTTCGCGGAGGTTCGCGAGGCCACGTCGCACCCGGCCCCGGCGCAGGTCCCGGACGCCCAGCCCGAGTTCCCGGTGGCCGTCACCACCGCGGTCTCCGAGGAGGTCGTGAAGCGGATCGCCGAGTCCCAGGTCAACATCCCCGAACACGTCACCGTCCACCCCCGTCTGCTGCCCCAGCTGCAGCGCCGGGCGGCCTCGGTGGAGGACGGCACGATCGACTGGGGCATGGGCGAGACGCTCGCCATCGGCTCGCTGCTGATGGAGGGCACCACGGTCCGGCTCGCCGGCCAGGACACCCGCCGCGGCACGTTCGGCCAGCGCCACGCGGTGCTGGTGGACCAGAAGACGGGCGAGGACTACACCCCGCTGCTGTACCTCGCCGAGGACCAGGCGCGCTTCAACGTCTACGACTCGCTGCTCAGCGAGTACGCGGCGATGGGCTTCGAGTACGGCTACTCGCTGGCCCGTCCGGACGCGCTGGTCATGTGGGAGGCGCAGTTCGGTGACTTCGTCAACGGCGCGCAGACCGTTGTGGACGAGTTCATCTCCTCCGCCGAGCAGAAGTGGGGCCAGACATCCGGCGTCAGCCTGCTCCTGCCGCACGGCTACGAGGGCCAGGGCCCGGACCACAGCTCCGCCCGCCCGGAGCGCTTCCTCCAGCTGTGTGCGCAGAACAACATGACGGTCGCCATGCCGACCCTGCCGTCGAACTACTTCCACCTGCTGCGCTGGCACGTGCACAACCCGCACCACAAGCCGCTGATCGTCTTCACCCCGAAGTCGATGCTGCGTCTGAAGGCCGCGGCGTCGAAGATGGAGGAGTTCACCACTGGCGGCTTCCGCCCGGTGATCGGCGACGAGACGGTGGAGGCGAACGAGGTCCGCAAGGTCGTCTTCTGCACCGGCAAGGTCTACTACGACCTCGAGGGCGAGCGGCAGAAGCGCGGCGTCAAGGACACCGCGATCATCCGTCTGGAGCGGCTGTACCCGCTGCCGGGTGCCGAACTGCAGGCCGAGATCGCCAAGTTCCCGAACGCCGAGAAGTACCTCTGGGTGCAGGAGGAGCCGGCGAACCAGGGTGCGTGGCCGTTCATCGCGCTGAACCTGATCGACCACCTGGACCTGGCGGTCGGCGCGGACGTCCCGGGTGCCGAGCGCCTGCGCCGGATCTCGCGTCCGCACGGCTCGTCCCCGGCGGTCGGCTCGGCCAAGCGCCACCAGGCGGAGCAGCAGCAGCTGCTCAACGAGGTCTACGAGGCCTGACCGGTCGTACGCCATGAAGGGCCCGGCACCGAGTTCGACTCGGTGCCGGGCCCTCGGCGTTGTTCAGGCGCCCTCGAGTTGGGCGATCTCCTGGCGCATCAGGTCCGCCGGCCGCGTCCCTGCCGCGTCCGCGGCGGTCAGCATCGACAGCACCGCCCGGTGCTCCTCCAGGGCGCGCTCCGGGCCCGCCGTGCGCTCCAGGCGGGTGGCCCGCATCCACTGGGCGGCGGCCGCCCGCTCCAGCACCTCACCGGCCCGGGGCTGCGCCGCGGCCCGGCGGTAGTGGGCAGCGGCGTCCTGGAGCCTTCGGTGCGAGGCCGTGCGCCGGGCGAGCAGTGCGGAGGCCAGGGCGCGGTACCACCAGGCGTACGCGGCCAGTTCGGGATCCGCCGCGGCCCGGGCCGCGGCGCCCAGGGTCCAGTCCGCCTCGTGCAGATCGGCGACCGTGCCGTCGGCGCGGAAGCGCTCGAGGTAGGCGTGCCCCAACAGGGCCCGGCGGCGCGGGAGCTCCGGATCGTCCGCCGCCGTCTCGTCGATCGCGCCGCGCAGGGCCCGTACGGCCGCGTGAATGTCGGCGGCGGAGTTCTTGTCCACGCCGCGCTCGGTCAGCTGCCTGCCCAGCGAGGTGAGGACCACGGCACGGCTCGGGTCGTGCCAGGGCAGCAGCGGCACGGCCTCCGTCCAGGCCGCGACCGCCGAGTCGCGGTGCGCCCAGCCGCCGGTGGACACATAGCGCTGCTCCAGGACGCGGGCCATCCGCAGCAGGATGTCGGCCTGCACCTCCTCGTCCTTGCCGACGTGCTGGCGCGCCTGGTCCAGGGCCTGGAGGATGCGCAGCCGATCGTCGTCGTCCGGGTTCTCGTGGGCGAACTCGATGGCGTCCGCGTAGTCCAGCCAGGCGCGGCAGAGCTCCGGCTGCGCGATGGCGTCCCAGTCGAGACCGTCGATGCCCGAGTGCAGATCCTTGTCGGCCCGGTCGGCGAAGGCCCGGGAGGCGATCCGGTCCTCCTCGCGTGCGGCCCTGGGCACCGGACCCTCGCCCCGGTGGTGGCGGGCCAGTTCCAGCAGGATGCCGCCCCTGATGAGCAGCGCGGACTCCCGGTTCTCGTCGGCCAGCAGCAGTTGTACGACGCCGAGCGCGCACTGCAGCGTCTCGGTGAACCAGTCCTCGGGCCGGACCGGGCCGCGCAGCCCGTACGGAGCGCCCGTCACCGCGAGTCGCCTCAGCACCCGGATCCGGTCGGCCGCCGCGGCTTCCCTGAGGACCCGCACGGCGCCTTGCCGCGGCGGGTTCTCGGTCAGCTCGGCGAGGCCGGCATCGGCCGTCGCCAGCAGGATCGCCGCCACCAGGCCCGTGTCGTCGGGCGCGGCGGCCGCCTGGACCCGTACCCACTCCGGCATCAGACGGGGACTGAGCCGGCCCGCCTGCACCTCGTCGGCCATCGCCTCGAGGACGTGCGCGAGCGTCAGATGGGCCCCCGGCTTCCCGTTGAGCGCGTTCTGGGCGGCGTCCAGGGCCTCGCGCAGATCCTCGGGCAGCGGCCGCACCAGCCAGCGGCGCAGCATGGCCTCGGCCAGCTCCCCGTACAGCGCCGCCCGTTCAGGAGTGCGGCGTTCGGCCTGGGCCGCCGAGCCGAGCAGCCGGATCGCCTCGTCCAGTTCGCGTACGGTGCCGTACTCGCCGAAGTGCGCCAGACAGGCGCGGGCCTGCGCCACCAGGCCCGCCGGGCCGTCCTTCGGCAGACCGCCCGGCGGCGACGCCGGTTCCGTGCCGCCGAGCCGCCGCAGCACCTGCGCCGAGACCTGTGCGAACGCCCACTGGCTGCGGCCGGCGGGAGCGGCGTGGGGCAGCGGGTGCGGGTCCACCGAGCCGGCCAGGAAGGCGGCGGCCAGGGCAGGGAAGTTGCGCACGGTGCGCCCGTAGCGGGACTCGACGTACTCGGAGCAGTGCTTCAGCACCAATGCCGCGCTGCTGGCGCCAAGTTGGCCGAGCAGCTCCTCACGGACCCCGTCCAGGAAGGCGTACGCCGGTCCGCCCTCCCGCTCGTCCGGGCCGTGGTCGTCCCGCCGCAGCAGCCCGCTGAGCAGGACCTCCGCCAGCACGTCGGGGCCGCTGCGCACGAGCATGGCGCGCTGGACGAGCTGCATCACCGGGAGCACCAGCGGGACCGCGGAGAGATAGACGGCGAGCTGTGTGGCGGCGGGCGACGCGGTCCTGCGGAAGGCCCGTACGCGCTCGGGGGCCTCGATGTCCTGTGCCGTACGGGACGGGCTCACGGCCGCCCGGTGGCGGGCCCGCACCAGACCGGCCGCCGCGTTCAGCGACTGCCCTGTCGCGCCGGCCACCAGCCGGGTCCAGGCCTCGAACGAGGAGCGGCGCAGCGCCAGCACCGGAACCGGTATGCCCCACTCCGGAGCGCCCTGCGGGGCGAAGTGCGGGGTGAACTCCAGCCGTCCGACCGGTCCCTCGCGCCGCCGCAGCAGCCCGGGCCGCGCGGGCAGATGCGTACGCCGCCACAGCCGCTGCGGCAGCGGCTGTACGACGGCGACCGGCGCGGTCGAGGCCCAGGTGTGCAGCAGCCGCTGCATCCGGCCGCCGCGCCACATGGGCCCCGCGCAGTCGCTGAGCACCACGGTCAGCTGCCGTCCGGTGGGGTCGCCGAGCTGGGCGGGGGTCGGCTCGTCCTCGCGCAGGTGGTGCACGGCGACCTCGCGGAAGGCCCCGGCGCGCTCGCAGACCTCCCGCAGCTCGTCAAGTGCCTTGCCCCACATGACATTCGACGAGGAGACATCCATGACCAGGGCGAGCCGCGCCTCACGCCGCCGGACCGTGCGCAGCACCGGCACCACCAGACCGGTGTCGGCGGCGCGGTCGGCTGTCGCGACCTCGTCGATCTCGCGGCGGACCAGCCGCATCGGCGGACGGTACCGCTGGAGGGGCCGCAGCGAGCGCTGGAGCGCGAGCGCGTCCGGCAGCGCGGCGGCGGCGGGCACGGGAACCCTGCGCATACCGGTGGCCGGTACGCCGCCGGGGACGCCCCCCGGCTGCGCGGGGCCGAAGAGGCCGACGCGGGGTCGTGTCGGCGGCCCGGCCGGGAACGACGAGGGCGCAGGCCCCGGTTCGGCCTCCACGGGCGGGCGGTCCATGTGCGGCGGCCCGACAGCTCCCGCGGTCTCGGGGCCCGGCCGCCGGGCGGCCGCGGGCGGCACAAACCGCGACAGCCACAGGGCGTCCGCCAACTCCTCGGCGGTCGGCTTCAGTTCCGCCTCGCGCAGCCGCGCGACAAGGGCGGTCAGAGCCGGTGCGGCGGCGGGCCGCGGGGGCGGGGTCACAGGTCAGCGCTGCCGGGTGTCGAGGGGACGTATCAGCAGCTCGGCCAGCTCCTCGCGCCGTCCCGTGTCCGCGCGTACCGCGTGCTGCGTGAGATAGATGGCGTTGAGCAGCTGGTCGGTCGGGCGCAGCTCGCCGTCGCCGTCGTCCCGTGTGAACTGTCCGATCAGATCGAGGTTCTGCTCGTCCGCCCCGGCCCCGAAGTGGGCCTGCACCATGGCCGCGAGCCGCTCGTCGCGCGGCGGGTCGAGGTGCAGATGGATACAGCGGCGCAGCAGCGGGGCGGGGAAGTCGCGCTCTCCGTTGCTGGTCATCACCACGAAGGGGAAGGCATGGCAGCGCACCCTGCCGTCCCGCACGGGCACCCGGCGGCCGTCGTCGGTGAGCACCTGCACCTCGTCGTGGCCCGGCCGGTCGGCCATCCGCTCCAGCTCGGGGAGGGCGAACTCGCCCTCCTCCACCACGTTCAGCAGGTCGTTCGGCAGATCGATGTCGCTCTTGTCGAGCTCGTCGATGAGCAGCACCCGGGGCCGCTCGGCGGGCAGCAGCGCGGTGCCGAGCGGCCCGAGCCTGATGTAGCGGCCGATGTCGTCGGACTCCCGCTCGGCGAGCTGGGCGTCCTGGAGCCGGCCGATGGCGTCGTAGGTGTAGAGCCCGTCCTTGAGTTCGGTGCGGCTGACGATGGGCCACTGGAGGACCCGGCCGAGCCCCAGCTCGTACGCGATGGAGTGGGCGAGCGTGGACTTGCCGGAGCCGGGCTCGCCGGTGACGAGGAGCGGCCGCCGCAAGTACAGGGCGGCGTTGATGAGTTCGAGCGCTTCGGCGTCCTGGGCGGGCGGGGACTCCACCCGCGCGCCGAGCCGCCGCGTCGACGAGCTGTCGATCGGCGGGGCCGGGTCGGGCAGCGGCTCTCCGGAGAAGGCGCGCCACGGGGGCGGGGGCGGCAGCCTGCGGATCCGGTCGGGATCCGGTGCGCCGACGCCTCGGTAGATCAGCCAGTCGTCCATCGCTCGCTCCCTGGGTCCGGTGGGACCCGTGGCGGACCATGCGGGGGGACATGTACCCACCGCTCTGCCGTCCCAGACCGCGTTTTCCGGGGGACGGTTCCCGGACTCCCCGGCCGGAAACACGCGTCGGCCGCGGTGTCCGGCGCGGACACCGCGAGGCGCGTGCGAGTACCCCGGTGGCGGCCCCTCAAGGGGAGTCCACCGGTCCGGTGTCGTCGGCGGGCAGCGGGCGGCTCGGGTCGTCGTAGAGCATGGCCACCCCTTCCGCCCAGTGCCGGCTGTTCCTCGATCCGCTGATGTCGTCTCTGATACGGCGCAACCGGTCGGGTAACTCAACGGCGGCCCTCGTCTGTCCGAGCAACTGGGCGGCGCCCCGGTGCAGTTCCTCGCAGAACTCCGTACAGCCGTGGTCGGGATGGCCGTCCGTGTGCCACAGGGCGATGCCGAGTCCGGCCTGGAGTGCCATGCCGATGGCTCTTCGCCCGACGCCGCTGCCTGCGGGCCTGCACAGGACGGGCACGGCGGAGGGTGGCATGTCCTCGAAGTGCCGTGGTCGTGGGACCTGTCGCTGCGGCGGGGTGCGGCAGGCGGCGAGCGCATCGGAGGCGAGCATGTCCTCCCAGCGGCGCTGCCACACGGCGTCCGGATTTCCTCGTCTCGCGAGGTCGCGCAGCACCACCATTCTGCGTACTCCGACATACGCCGGATGGTGCAGCCTGGCCATCTCGGTGAGCTGCCAGCGGTGTACGGCGGTGTCGAAGTGGTCGACGGGCAGGGCGACTTCGAGGGGCGCGGGGGCACCGGGCGAGTCGACGGACGCGAAGACCTCGTCCAGCGGGCCGCGCAGCTTCTGGACGAGCTGTTCGGGTGGCACACCGTCGCCGGTCTGCTCCTCGTGCAGCGGCTCGTTCACGTCCTGGCCGTCGTCGACGCGAATGCGCCAGTAGAAGCGGGTGGTGCGGGCGTCGCAGACGGGCTCCAGCTCGACGATGACGACGGCGGACCCGTCGCCGGGCCGCGGATAGCGGACGACGATCCGGTCCTGCCCGTCGGGTGTGCGCGCATGGACGAGCGCCGGCGGCAGGGTGGCCTCGGTGACCACGGTGTGCACGATACGAGGCACGTCCTGGAGCCGGCGGGCCACCCAGTCGGCGAGCGCCACCGGGTCGCCGCCGCGGCTGCGCTCGTACTCCACCACCAGCTGGAGGTAGTGCAGCGCGGCGATGGCGGCAACGGGCTGCCCCGCCTCGTAGAGCAGTCCGTGTCCGTCGCGCCAGCTGCGCGGCAGCAGCTGGCCGGGCGGCGAGGCGACGCCGCCGCGAGCCTTCTTGGCGAGCTCCACGACGGGCCGGATGGCGGCGGGCGGATGCACGGCGGCCAGCAGGAACAGTGCCTCGCGGCGGTCGCGGGGGCTCCACTGGTCGCCACCCGTGTGCAGGCCGGCGCCGGGCAACTGGTGCTGGCGCTCGATCCAGTTGTGCCCCGTGACCTTCGGGGACTGACCGTGCCAGCGGTCGTGCGCGGCCATCAGGAGCTGGTACGTGGGCCCGAACCGGCGCAGGGCGGTGGCCGCGATGGCCATACCGCCGTCCCTGCCGACCCGGCGGGACTTGAGGATGCCGACGACGGCGCCGGTGTGGGCGTCCAGCACGGGGGATCCCGAGCCGCCCTTGGGGAACTCGGCCTCTGGCCGAAATCGCATGCCGTAGTCGTCGTCGAAGCCGTTGATCCTGGCGGCGGCCTTCCAGCGCACGGCCCGCCGTACGGAATCCTCCTCGGGCCGGTAGCCCTGGACGATCCCGCGGCCGCCGGGGTACTCGGTGCGGTCGGTGAGCCAGACGCACTCGTGCTCGACGCCGGACTCGACGAGGCGTACGAGGGCGAGATCCTGCTCGACGGGCACGCGCTGCTCGGCGCGCGGCTCGCCGGAGAGCAGCCAGCACTCCAGGCGGGCGGTGAGCGGTTCGCCGTCGTTGACCTCGCTGCCGCTGAGCTGGAAGGTGCGGGTCCGGTCGCCCTTGAGATGGGGCGCGAGTACGTGTGCGCAGGTCAGGACCCAGCCGGGGGCGACGAAGAAGCCGCTGCCCCACATGGCGGCGTCCTGGTGGGCGGAGGTGAAGTGAACGGTGGCCGCGCGGGTGAGGGCATCGATGACGGAATCGGAGTCGGTCATGTCGTGTCTGCGCGGGGCTGGTCCATGCGCTGATGCGTGGGCGGGTCTGGGGGAGGGTCCGTGGCCTGATCCGCGCACTGATCCCTGCGCCGGTCCTTGAGCTGCCAGGTGAGGGTGACCTGGACGGATGCCTTGGCCTCTCCCGCGGCGAGCACGGCCAGGGCGACGCCGGACCTGGCGGTCAGCTCGACGCCGAAGGAGACGCTCGCCTCGTCGGGCCCGGCGGCGGCCGCGGCGTCGAGGACGGAGGCGCCGACGTCTGTGATCAGCTGCTGGAGCTGCTGGACTTTGGCGGTGGCGTTCTCGACGAAGCCGACGTCCTCGTCGTCCTCTCCGTATCCACCGCCGGGAGTGGAGAGCCGGGCGAGCACGACGGCTCCCCCGGGAAGTTCTATCTGCTGGACACGTCCGTTCACGGCTCTCCCCCTCTTGGCGGATCGACCGCCGCTGCACCCGAGGCGACGACGTTACTGGCCTGCCCGGTTGCAGGGGAGAGCGGGAAGTCGCCGTAATCTGGAGAGTCTGAAGAGTTTGGGTTCCGTCCGTACCAGGAGCATGTCTTGTACTTCACCGATCGCGGCATCGAGGAGCTGGAGAAGCGGCGCGGCCAGGAGGAGGTCACCTTCGAGTGGCTCGCCGAGCAGCTGCGTACGTTTGTCGACCTGAACCCCGACTTCGAGGTCCCGGTGGAGCGGCTGGCGACGTGGCTGGCGCGGCTGGACGACGAGGACGAGGACGAGTAGTACCGCCGCTAGAGCGTCCGCTCGCGCAGCCGGTCGTACGCCAGACCCAGCACCCCGTGCGCCATCAGCACCGCCCCCGCCACCACCCAGCCGCCGCTGCGCCGCCGCAGCCCCCACACCGCCAGCGGCACCCCGGCCGCCAGCTGGGCGGCTCCCAGCAGTCGGGCCTTCGGGCCGCGGAGCCAGGGACCGAGTGGACCCTCCTCGACCGCGTCGAGTTCCGCCCGTACGGCGTCGCGCCAGCCCGACCACTCCACCGGTTCGGCGCCCAGCGCACGGGCGACCGACCGCAGCCGGTCGGCCGATTCGCCCGGCGTCATGCCCATGGGCAGATACAGGCCGTCCCGCGCGAGGACGGCGATCAGCCCGAGCAGCCGGGTCCGCGCGTCCGACCCCGGGTCGGGGAGGGTGAGCGGCTCCAGCGCCTGCATGTCGAGTACGGGATCGAGGCCGAGCCGGGCGGCGAAGGTACGCATCGCCTCGTCCTCGCCGACCGGCCTGCCGTCCGCGAGCCAGGTGTAGCCGACGGGCCTGCGGAAGCCGGACGCGAGGGTGAATCCGGCGCGGTCGCCGTCCCACCACAGGGCGAGCACCGGCCAGTTCACGCCGACGGCGAGTGCCGTCGCCCAGCCCGCGAGCACCCGGTCGACCGGTTCGGCGGCGTCCAGCCAGGGCTTTCCCTCCGGGACGAGCATGCTCCAGTTCTGGCCCGCCGGGACGAGGAGCTGATGCTCGCGGAGCAGATGGGCGGGGGGTCGTACGACGGCGGGCTCGGCCCGGCAGAGCAGCAAGGCACCCACGGATGTCGCGTTCATGCGCCCACGCTAGGCCAATTTGTGCCTGTATGACCGCTCATGGGCGCCGACGTCAGCACTCAATACCCGCGTCATCGCGCTTGACATCCCGCAACCGCGATATATCGTGTTGAGCATAAGACGCGATATGTTGCGTCACAGCCCGCACAGGGAGGTCTGCATCATGTCCGAGTGGTCCGTCTCAGAGCCGAAGAAGCTCACCTTCGACGACCCCGTGACGGCACTCAATGTGCGGATCGTCAACGGAACGGTCAACGTCGTGGGCACGGACGAAGGTTCCGCACGCCTCGAGATCACCGAGATCGACGGCCCTCCGCTGATCGTCACGCAGCAGGGCTCCTCACTCACCGTCGCGTACGAGGATCTGCCCTGGAAGGGCTTCCTCAAGTGGCTCGACCGCAAGGGCTGGCACCGCAGCGCGGTGGTCTCCCTCGCCGTGCCGGCCGGCTCGTCCGTCGAGGTCGGCGTCGTCGGCGCGGGCGCGGTCATCTCGCGGATCCGGGGGACGACGGCCGTACGCGGCATCAGCGGCGACACCACGCTGGTCGGGCTCTCCGGCGCGGTCCGCGCCGACACGGTCTCCGGGAACCTGGAGGCCCAGTCCGTCACCGGCGATCTGCGCTACAACTCCGTCTCCGGCGATCTGACCGTGATCGAGGGCGCCGGCTCCTCCGTACGGGCAGATTCGGTCAGCGGCGACATGGTCATCGACCTGGACCCGGTGGGGAAGCCGACGGACATCCGGCTGACCACGGTCTCGGGCGAGGTCGCGATCAGGCTGCCGCACCCCGCGGACGCGCAGGTCGAGGCGAACACCGCGAGCGGTGCGGTCTCCAACGCCTTCGACGATCTGCGGGTCAGCGGCCAGTGGGGCGCGAAGAAGATCACCGGCACACTGGGGGCGGGCACCGGGAAGCTGAAGGCGACGACGGTGTCCGGCTCGATCGCGCTGCTGCGCAGGCCGCCGGCGGAGGACGACCCGTACGACGCGGCTCCCGCTGGAAAGGTGCTCTGACATGCCTCCCGTCTTCGCCCATGGCCGGCTGCGCCTGTACCTGCTGAAGCTCCTGGACGAGGCCCCGCGCCACGGATACGAGGTGATCCGACTGCTGGAGGAGCGTTTCCAGGGCCTGTACGCGCCTTCGGCGGGCACGGTCTACCCGCGGCTGGCCAAGCTGGAGGCCGAGGGCCTGGTCACCCACGCCACCGAGGGCGGCCGCAAGGTCTACTCGATCACCGACGCGGGCCGCGCGGAGCTGGCCGGCCGCAGTGGTGAACTGGCCGATCTGGAACTGGAGATCCGCGAGTCCGTCTCCGAACTGGCCGCGGAGATCCGCGACGACGTACGCGGTGCGGCGGGCAAGCTGCGCAGCGAGATGCGCGCGGCGGCGTCGCAGACCCAGAAGGCCGCCGGAACGGAGGACTGGGGGGCGGCGAAGGAGGAGCTGCGCCGCGCCAAGCAGGAGTGGAAGGAGCAGGCGCGCCGCGCGAAGGACGAGTCGCGCAGGGCCCGCGAGGACGCACAGCAGGCGCGACGCCAGGCGAAGGAGGCGCAGGAGACGGCCCGCCGGGAAATGCAGCGCATCGCCAAGCAGGTCCAGGAACAGGTTCAGGACCACTTCGCGCGGGGCGACTGGCCGACGGGCGTGCGGGAGGGCCTGTCGGAGCTGACCACCCAATTGGGCGGCCTGGCGCGGGGCACGGCATGGCCGCCGTACTCCAAGCCGGACCCGGCCGAGGAGCCCCCGGAGTGGGCGAAGGCCCCTCTGCCCTCGGACGACCCGGCCCGCACCCTGGACCGCCTGCTCGACCGCTTCCGCGACGACATCCGCGACGCGGCGAGGGACCACGGCGTGACGGAAGACCAACTGGGCGAGGCCCGCCGCCACTTGTCAACGGCGGCGGCCCACATCGGAGCCCTGCTGAGGGGCCCGAAGCCCTGACGCTGGGGACGGGGTGCGGTGCGGCCCCGTACGGACGGGTCCAGACCCCGGCCCGGGCGATGCCCCCATACGGGCGCAGCCCGCGCCGCGACGCCGACGCCCGCGGGTGCGGGGGCGCCCGCCCCGCCCCTCCGCCGTGTAGGGACGAGCCCACGCCGCGCGCCGCGAAGCCGGCGCCCAAGGGGGCCGGGGCCTCCCCCGGCGGCGTACGGACGGGCCCACGCCCCGCGCCGCGACGCCGGCGCCCCAGGAGGCCGGGGCCTCCCCAGCGGCGTACGGACGAGCCCACGCCGCGCGCCGCGAAGCCGGCGCCCAAGGGGGCCGGGGCCTCCCCAGCGGCGTACGGACGAGCCCACGCCCCGCGCCGCCAAGCCGGCGCCCCAGGAGGCCGGGGCCTCCCCAGCGGCGTACGGACGAGCCCACGCCCCGCGCCGCCAAGCCGGCGCCCCAGGAGGCCGGGGCCTCCCCAGCGGCGTACGGACGAGCCCACGCCCCGCGCCGCCAAGCCGGCGCCCAGGGGAGCGGGGGCGTCAGCCCCCGCGTCCCTTCCCCTCCCAGGGGGCCTGGGGCACCGCCCCAGTTTCGGGAAGGGGCGGGGTGGGGGAACAACCCGGACCCGGTCACACCGCACCGCACCAGACCCACACCGCCGCCCCGTCGTACCGTGGTCCCGTGATCGATTTCCGTACACCCGCACCCGCACCCGGCCGCCTCGACGTCCACTGGCACCCCGGCTGGCCCTCCCCGAAGCACGACCCGGCTCCGGAGATTCAGGTGCACGCGTACTCCGAACACACCCTGATCCTTCGGCAGAACAAGTCCGTGCACTTCGAAGCCCCGTTCCTCTTCCTCCTCTTCGGGAACGAACGCGCGCTGCTGCTCGACACCGGCGCGACGCCGGACCTCGCGTACTTCCCCCTGCGCCCGACCGTCGACGCGCTGATCGAACGGTGGCTGCTCCACAACCCCCGCGACGAGTACGGACTGGTGGTGGCGCACACCCACGGCCACAGCGACCACATCGCGGGCGACCCCCAGTTCGCGGACCGGCGCTACACAGAGGTCGTGGGACCGTCGCTGGCCGAGGTGAAGGCGTTCTTCGGGTTTCAGAGGTGGCCCGAGGACCGCGCCGAGCTGGATCTCGGCGGGCGGGTCCTCGACCTCATCCCCGGCCCGGGGCACCAGGACGCGGCCGTCGTCTTCCACGACCGGCACACCGGGCTGCTGCTGACCGGCGACTCGCTCTACCCGGGCCGGCTGTATGTGCAGGACACGTCCGTCTTCGCCGCCACCGTCGACCGGCTGCTCGCCTTCTGCGAGACGACCCCGGTCACCCACATCCTCGGCTGCCACATCGAGATGACGACCACGCCCGACGAGGACTATCCCCGGGGCACGACCCATCAGCCGGACGAGCCCCCGCTCCAGCTGACGACCGCGCATCTGCGGCGGCTGCGCGACGCCCTCGCCGAGCGCAGGACGCACTGCGGCGACTTCATCGTGGTGTACCGCGACTGAGAGGAGCGGGAGGAGCGAGAGGCGTGACGGTCACCGCGATCCGCGCCCCGGGCAGGGCGAGGACCCGCACCGTGCCCGCCCTGCCCGCCGCCACCGTCCGAGTGCCGGTCCACGCCGGTCCCTGCGGGGTAATACGCCAGCCGGTCGTGCTCGGCGGCAGCGAGACCTCGGTGACGCCCCGCCCGGACGCCCGGTACGCCAGCCGATAGGTCCCGGCCACCGGGTCGTACCCGTCGAACGCCACCCGACCCGCGACCGCTGCCGCATAGGGCGCGGCCGTCTGCTCCTTGTTCATACGGAAGACGCCTCGCTCGTCGACGGCGCAGTAGCCGCCGCCGTAGCACCACACATAGCCCGCCCAGCCTGAGCTGTAGCGGCTCAGGGAGGCCAGCGCCTCGCGGTAGAAACGGGCCATGTTCGGAAGGGAGTTGTTCAGCGGCCCCCACTCCCCCACCACCATCGGGACCCGCTGTTCCTTCGGGTACGCGGTGACGGCCGCCTCGTACGACTCGATCCAGCCCGCCGACGGGTCGTAGTCCGCCCCTGCCTCCATCGCGGCGTTGTAGAAGTGTGGTGCGTAGACGACCTTCGGGTCCTCGACCCTGCCGAGGCCCGTCGGGACTCCCTCGCCCACGATCGGGGTCGGCTCGACGAAGAGCCAGTTGCCGTCGTCGGCCGAACGGACCGCGTCCGCAAGCCGGTTGTACATCGGCGTGAGCTCATCGCGCTCGATGCGCCGGGCCGCGGTGGGCAGGTCCTCACCCTCGTGCAGTTCGCCCATCGGCTCGTTGATCAGGTCGTAGCCGAGTACGGCCGGGTGGTGCTCGAAACGGTGGGCGAGCACCCGCCACATCCGCGCCTGAGCCCGCCGCAGGTCCTCGTCCTCGTAGAGGTGGGTGAACGCGCGCTGCACGGCAGGTTCGAAGTACTCGGCGAACCAGTCGTCCGGATGCGGAGCGAAGGGCAGTCCGTCGGTCCGGGTCGCCCACTCGGGTACGCCACGATGCCCGAAGGCCGGGCCGAAGACATCCTGGTGGGCGTCGATCAGCACCTGGATGTCATATCTCCCGGCCCAGTCCAGAATCCGCTCGATCTTGCGCAGATACCCCGCGCTGTACCGGCCTTCGCGGGGTTCGAGGTCGTCCCAGAAGACCAGCAGGCGGGCGAAGTTGAAGCCCTTGGCGCGCATGTCGCGGAAGTGTTTCTCGGTGATCGCGGACAGGGCCGCCTCACCCCGGTTCGTCTTGTCCTCGACGTTCCAGCCGCGCAGGGTCAGTGCCCGGCCGCGGTCGTCGGTGAGGCGGGGAACAAGGCCGGGATCGAGGCCGGGATCGAGGCCGGGATCGAGGCGGGGAATGGTGCGGGGATCGAGGCGGGACATGCCGACGGGATCTCCCGGGTCCGCGGCGGCGGGCGCCGCCGCGGACAGCACGAGAGTGCAGCAGACCGCCACAAGTGCCTGGATTGTTCGGCGCGTACGCATGGGACGGATCCCATCAGCGCACCTGACGACCCATCAAGAGGGCGTCAGCACGATCTTTCCGAAGAGGTCGCCGCCGGCCATCCGCTCGAAGCCCTCCCGGGCCCGGTCCAGCGGCAGCACCTCGTCGATCACCGGCCGTACGCCCGTGGCCGCACAGAAGGAGAGGAGGTCCTCCAGCTCGTCCTTGGAGCCCATCGTCGAGCCGACGACCTTCAGCTCCAGGAAGAAGATCCGGGTGAGCTCGGCGTGCGAGGGGCGGTCGCCGCTGGTGGCCCCGGAGATCACCAGCGTGCCGCCCGGCCTCAGCGACTTGATCGAGTGCGACCAGGTGGCGGCGCCGACGGTCTCGATGACGGCGTCCACGCGGCGCGGCAGCCGGGCGCCCGGTTCGTACGCCTCCTCCGCGCCCAGCTCGACGGCCCGCTTGCGCTTGGCCTCGTCACGGCTGGTGGCGAGGACGCGCAGTCCGGCCGCCTTGCCCAGGACGATCGCGGCGGTCGCGACGCCGCCGCCCGCCCCCTGGACGAGGACCGAATCACCGGGTCGCACCCCGGCGTTGGTGAAGAGCATCCGGTACGCGGTGAGCCAGGCGGTCGGCAGACAGGCGGCCTGCTCGAAGCTGAGCTCCTTCGGCTTGGGCAGCACGTTCCAGGCCGGGACGGCGACCTGCTCGGCAAAGGTGCCCTGATAGCGCTCGGTGAGGATGGAACGCGGCTCGTTCGGGCCGACGCCGTGACCGGTCTGGCCGATGACGGAGTGGATCACCACCTCGTTGCCGTCCTCGTCGACGCCCGCGGCGTCGCAGCCCAGGATCATCGGGAGCTTGTCCTCGGCGAGGCCTACGCCGCGCAGCGACCAGAGGTCGTGGTGGTTGAGTGAGGCGGCCTTGACGTTGATGGTGGTCCACCCGGGGCGGACCTCGGGGGCCGGGCGTTCGCCCAGCTCCAGGCCGTTGAGCGGGGTGTCACGGTCGATGCGTGCGGCGTAGGCGGCGAACATGACCTTGACGATAGGGCGGGGACGGGACGTGACGGAACCGCCGGGCGGTGTGAGACGCACCGCGTCGCGCGCGGACTCCTGGGGTCCCCGGGACCCACCCGTTCGGACGAGGTCCCCGAAACCAATGTGCCGGCGGCCGCACCAATGGGCCGGAGCGGCCGGCAGAACGGGCCGTGCCGCACCCCAAGGAGTGCGCCACGGCCCGTTCGCCTACGTCGGATTCGCGTGCGTCGGATTCGCGCGTCAGACGTTGAAGCGCCTCGTCAGCGCCTCGCCACACCCTCCGCACGAGCCGCCGCGGCCACCGCCGCGGTGACCGCCGGGGCCACCCGCTCGTCGAACGGGGACGGGATCACATAGTCGGCCGCCAGCTCGTCGCCCACCACGTCCGCCAGCGCGTTCGCCGCCGCGATCTTCATGCCCTCGGTGATCCGGGACGCCCGGACCTGGAGCGCGCCCGCGAAGATCCCCGGGAACGCCAGCACGTTGTTGATCTGATTCGGGAAATCGCTGCGACCCGTCGCCACGACCGCCGCGTACTTGTGCGCGACGTCGGGGTGGACCTCCGGGTTCGGGTTGGCCATGGCGAAGACGAAGGCCCCCGGCGCCATGGACGCGACAGCCGCCTCCGGCACCGTGCCGCCGGAGACGCCGATGAAGACGTCCGCGCCGGCCAGCGCGGTCTCCAGCGAGCCGGTCAGCCCCGCCCGGTTGGTGATCTCCGCGAGCTCCCGCTTGACCTCGGTGAGGTCCTCGCGGTCCTGGCTGACGATGCCCTTGCGGTCGGCCACGGCGACATCGCCGATGCCCGCCTCCAGCAGGAACTTCGCGATGGCCACACCCGCCGCGCCCGCGCCGGAGATGACCGCGCGCAGCTCGCCCAGGCCGCGCTCGGTCAGCTTCGCGGCGTTCCGCAGGGCCGCCAGGGTGACCACCGCCGTGCCGTGCTGGTCGTCGTGGAAGACCGGGATGTCGAGCCGCTCCTCGAGCCTGCGCTCGATCTCGAAGCAGCGGGGCGCCGAGATGTCCTCGAGGTTCACCCCGCCGAAGGAGGGGGCGAGCCGCACGACGGTCTCGACGATCTCGTCGGTGTCCGTCGTGGCGAGCGCGATCGGCACCGCGTCCACGCCGCCGAACTGCTTGAAGAGGATGGCTTTCCCCTCCATCACCGGAAGCGACGCCTCCGGTCCGATGTCACCGAGCCCGAGGACCGCGGTGCCGTCCGTCACAACGGCCACGACCTGGGACTTCCAGGTGTAGTCGTGGACGAGCTCCGGCTGCTCGGCGATGGCGCTGCACACTTTGGCGACACCGGGCGTGTACGCGAGGGACAGGTCGTCCTTGTCGCGAATCGGCACGGTGGCCTGGACGGCCATCTTGCCGCCGCGATGCAGCGCGAAGGCCGGATCGAAGGGCTCCTCGGGAGCACTCTCCGTACCGCTGTCGCTGCGAGGATTGACGATCTCCGCTGCCATTTGGTTGACCCCTTAAGTCTTCATCAGTTGAGGGTGGCCACTCCTGGTTGAGGAGGGGTGGGCGGGCACCGCGTCCGTTCCCTGCCTCGGCGGTTGGCCCGCCTGGCAGGGGGAGGTACGTACGCGCGGGCGCGCCGCACACGCGCCCTGAGCCCCGGATGAGGGGTGTAAACGTCCTTCTTACCTGACGGACGGCACCGCCGACGAGTCGGTATCCACGCGGTGACACGACTCATCGCCGAATATCTGGACACGTCTGGTTCGCGCCCTGAAAACCGTCCAGAGCACGAGACGGACCGCAGATCTTCCGGTGGGAAGAAGGCATTCCCGTAAGAGGTCCGGCCTTGATGTACCGGCCTCGTGGGGTTCGGGGGTGACCCGTTACCCGATTTTGACATGCGCGGCCCCCTGATCGGGCTAGCCCGAATGGCAAGATGCCGAAAACACTCAAGGTCGCGACACTCGAAGATGAGCACAACGACCAAAATGTCCGAAATGGCAGCTCCCTCACCCGCCGGAGGATCCCGACCATGACCGCCAGCAACACCTGTCGTACGACCGCAACCAGGTCCCGCATCGCCGCGGTCGGCGCGATCGCGGTCGTCGGCGCCCTGACGCTCAGCGCCTGCGGTGACCAGACGAGCTCGGGCTCGAGCACCACCGAGTCCGGGGGCACCAAGTCCAGCAGCGCTCCGCTCTTCGACAAGCTGCCGAAGAAGTACCAGGACGCCGGTGTGATCAAGGTCGGCACGGACGCCGCGTACGCTCCGATGGAGTACGAGGAGGGCGGCAAGATCGTCGGTATCGACCCCGACATCGCCGCGGCCCTCGGCACGCAGCTCGGCGTCAAGTTCCAGTTCACCAGCGGCACCTTCGACGGCCTGATCTCCTCGCTCAACACCGGCCGCCAGGACATTGTCATGTCCGCCATGAGCGACACCAAGGCCCGCCAGGAGGGCCTGGACGACAAGGGCAAGAAGGTCGGCCAGGGCGTCGACTTCGTCGACTACTTCAACTCCGGCGTCTCGCTCCTGGTCAAGAAGGGCAACCCGGACAAGATCCAGTCGCTCGACGACCTGTGCGGCAAGAAGGTGGCCGTCCAGCGCGGCACGATCTACGAGGACACCTTCAAGAAGCAGGCCACCAAGTGCCAGACGGACGGCAAGGGCACGCTCACCATCGAGGCGTTCGACACCGACGCCGAGGCCCAGACCCGCGTGAAGTCCGGCGGCGCCGCTGCCGACCTCAACGACTACCCGGTCGCCGCGTACATCGCGAAGACCGCGGGCGGCGGCAACGACTTCGAGGTCGCGGGTAACCAGACCGACGCCGGTCCGTTCGGTATCGCCGTCGACAAGGACAACACGCAGCTGCGCGACGCGCTCAAGGACGCCCTGAACGCGATCATCAAGAACGGCGAGTACACGAAGGTCCTGGAGAAGTGGGACGTCAAGAACAGCGCCGTCACCGAGGCGACCATCAACGCCGGCAAGTAATCCCTGGCGCCAGCCTCAAGCGTTTCACTGAAGGGCAGTCACTGTGACTGACAAGTTCGACAAGACGCCCGCCGACGAGCCACCCAAGGACTCGGCGGTCGTCAAGGTGGCATCCCACCCTGAGCAGATCAAGGCCATCCCGGTACGGCACTGGGGCCGCTGGGTCAGCGGCGTCGTCGTCGTGGGGCTGCTGGCCCTGCTGGTCTATTCGTTCTCGCAGGGCGATGTCGACTGGGGCACGGTCGGAGACTTCATCTTCGACGACCGGATCCTGACCGGCATGCTGCACACGCTGCTGATCAGCGTGCTGTCGATGCTCATCGGCCTCGTGCTGGGCATCATTTTCGCGGTCATGCGGCTCTCGAAGAACCCGGTGACGGGTGCGGTGTCCTGGCTGTACATCTGGTTCTTCCGCGGCACTCCGGTGTTTGTGCAGCTGCTGCTGTGGTTCAACCTCGCGCTGATCTTCCCCGTCCTGAACCTCGGGTTCTACAAGGATGAGATGGTCGACGTGATGACCCCGTTCGTGGTCGCCCTGCTGGGCCTGGGCCTGAACGAGGGCGCCTACATGGCCGAGATCGTCCGGGCCGGCATCCAGTCGGTCGACGAGGGCCAGACCGAGGCTTCGCACGCGCTCGGCATGTCCAGCAGCAAGACCATGCGGCGGATTGTGCTGCCGCAGGCGATGCGGGTGATCGTTCCGCCGACCGGCAACGAGTTCATCAACCTGCTCAAGACCTCGTCCCTGGTGTCCGCGGTGCAGTACACCGAACTGCTGCGGGCGGCGCAGAACATCGGCTCCACGTCCTTCGCGGTCATGGAGATGCTGCTGGTGGCTTCGGTCTGGTACCTGGCTCTGACCAGCGTCTTCAGCGTCGGCCAGTACTATGTGGAGCGGTACTACGCGCGCGGGTCTCTGCGCCAGCTGCCACTCACTCCGTGGCAGAAGGTCAGGAAGAACCTGACATTCCTCAGCAGCCCCAGGGGGGTGTGACATGACCGCCATGGTGAAGGCCGAGGGCGTACACAAGTCCTACGGCCTGGCCCACGTCCTCAAGGGCATCGACCTCGAGGTCGCGCCCCGTGAGGTGTTCTGCCTGGTCGGCCCGTCCGGTTCCGGAAAGTCGACGTTCCTGCGGTGCATCAACCACCTGGAGCAGATCAACGCCGGCCGGCTCTCGGTCGACGGTCAGCTGGTCGGCTATCGGCAGAAGGGCGAGAAGCTCTACGAGCTGAAGGACAGCGAGGTCGCGGCCCAGCGCCGGGACATCGGCATGGTCTTCCAGCGCTTCAACCTCTTCCCGCACATGACGGCGCTGGCGAACGTGATGGAAGCGCCGATACAGGTCAAGGGCGAGTCGAAGGCGGTGGCCCGGGAGCGGGCCGAGCGACTGCTGGACCGGGTGGGCCTGGGCGACAAGGGCAAGCACTACCCCACCCAGCTCTCCGGCGGCCAGCAGCAGCGCGTCGCCATCGCCCGTGCGCTGGCGATGGAGCCGAAGCTGATGCTCTTCGACGAGCCGACCTCCGCGCTCGACCCGGAGCTGGTGGGTGAGGTCCTCGACGTCATGCGCGGCCTGGCCGAGGACGGTATGACGATGATCGTCGTCACGCACGAGATGGGCTTCGCCCGCGAGGTCGGCGACGCGCTGGTGTTCATGGACGACGGTGTGGTGGTCGAGGCCGGCCACCCGCGCGACGTACTGGGCAACCCTCAGCACGACCGCACCAAGGCCTTCCTCTCGAAGGTTCTTTGACGGCACGGAAGAGGGCGGTACGGACCGGGTGTCCGTACCGCCCTCTCGTGTTGCCCGCCGGGCTACTTCACTGCCAGCAGCAGGGTGTCCGACGGCGACGCCCACACGGCCCTGGCCTCGCCGAACCCGGCCGTGAGCAGCGTCTCGGCGTGCCAGCGCACGGACGGCATCTCGCCGTCGGCGTGCTCGCCGTAGATCTCGTACCGCTCGGCCGTCGGCCCCGCGAGTACGGGGTCCTTGGCCGCCAGGGCCCACCACTCGGACCAGTCGAGCGCGCCGGCCGCCTTGGCGCGGTCCATCTGCGCGTGCCGGTGGGCGCGCTCGGCCGCGTTGATGCGCGGGGTGGTGCGGTCGATCATGTGGTCCGCGTTCATGAGGACCCCGCCCTCGCGCACGAGCGTGGCGAGCTGCCCGTAAAGGGTGGCCAGCGGTCCGCCACGCAGCCAGTGCAGGGCGGTGGCGGTGAGGATCGCGTCGTACGAGTCGTACGGCAGCTTCCGCGCCCAGTCCGGGTCCTTGAGGTCGGCGGTGACGAAGGTGACGCGCTCGTCGCCGTCGAAGGAGCCGCGGGCAATGGTCAACAGGGCGGGGTCCAGATCGACACCCGTGCTGGTGGCCTTCGGGAACCGATCGAGGAGCCGGTCCGTGATACTTCCCGTACCGCACGCGAGATCAAGCACCCGGGGCTCGGGGCCGACGAGTGCCTCGACCATGTCGAGCATGACCCGGAACCGCTCCTCGCGGTCGGGCATGTACCACTCCTGCTGCCGGTCCCAGCTCTCCTGCCGGGCCCGCCAGTCGGCGCTCGTCCCTGCCACCGTCTCCGTCTCCACCACCGGAAGCCTCCCGTTCGTAATACCCTCGAAGCACCATCAGCTGTTACGTCGACATTAGACTGCCGCCGGTAAGGACTGCAAGTGGAACTGGCCTATTACTCGGACTACGCCGTGCGCCTGGTCAACACCGAGGAGCCGGCTCGCAACAAGGACTCCCTCACCTCGGTCGAGGCCATCCGCGAACTCTTCGGACCGTCCTCGCAGGCCGCACGCCGTGCCACCGACGCGGACGTCACGCGGTTCCGGTCCGTACGGGGCCGGCTGCGCGCGGTCTTCGCCGCGGCCGACGCGGGCGAGGAGACCCAGGCGGTCGACCTGCTCAACTCGCTCCTCCTGGAGTTCCCGGTCAGCCCGCAGATCTCGGGCCACGACCACCGGGACGAGGACGGCCGACCCAAGTGGCACATGCACCTGGCGGACCATCCGTCCAACGCGACGGCGGGGTATGCCGCGACCGCCGCGATGGGGCTCGCGTTCCATCTCACCGAGTACGGAGTCGACAGGCTCGGCCTGTGCCAGGCAGCGCCGTGCCGCAACGCCTACCTCGACACCTCGACCAACCGCTCCCGCCGCTACTGCTCGGACCGCTGCGCGACCCGGGCCAACGTGGCCGCCTACCGCGCCCGCAAACGCCTGGAGACGGAACGGTCCGACAGCACCGGCCGCACCGCGGAGAACGCCCAGGAGGCGATCCCGCGCACCGAGCGCTGATCCTCCGCGAGCGGCCGGTATCTGCCGCGCACCCGCCCCAGCAGCAACTCATGGGGCACGGTGCCGAAGACCCGGCTGTCCCCCTCGGCCCCCGGGTTGTCTCCCAGCACCCACCAGCCGTCCTCGCGCCGCTCGACGAGCCGCTTGACGATGAGCAGATCCTGCTGGAGCGGATGGCGCAGCACGGCGACATCGCCGGCCCGCACCTGCGCGCCGTAGTGCACCAGCAGTTGATCGCCGTGCTTGAGCGTCGGGTACATGGAAGGACCTGTCACTTCGGCGACTCCGAACGGCGGGTTCGGCTCCCGCCCCTGCTCAGTCATTCGCCACCTCCGAGTCCCACGGTACGTTCGGCCACCAGTCCCATACTGACCCTGGACTTTTGTCCTAAGCCCTAGGGGGCACTCGCGAAAACAGGTCACTCACGGAGTAATGTCCCACCTGAGAAGACGATCACGAGGAAGGACAGCTCAATGCTCTCCCGCCTGTTTGCCCCCAAGGTGAAGGTCAGCGCCCACTGCGACCTGCCTTGCGGTGTGTACGACCCGGCCCAGGCCCGTATCGAGGCCGAGTCGGTCAAGGCCGTCCAGGAGAAGTTCCAGGCCAACGAGGACCCGCACTTCAGGGCCCGCGCCACGGTCATCAAGGAGCAGCGCGCGGAGCTCGCCAAGCACCACGTCTCGGTGCTGTGGAGCGACTACTTCAAGCCGCCGCACTTCGAGAAGTACCCGGAGCTGCACCAGTTGGTCAACGACGCCCTGAAGGCGCTGTCGGCCGCGAAGGCTTCGACGGACCCGGCGACCGGACAGAAGGCGCTGGACTACATCGCCCAGATCGACAAGATCTTCTGGGAGACGAAGAAGGCCTGACCTTTCCGGTCACGTCCATCGCGTACGTACGGCAGCACCCGGCATCCGCGCGGAGCCGGGTGCTGCTGTCGTGTCAGGCCGGGCCCGCCTCGGTCGCGCCGGCCCTGCGGCTGTGCAGGACCACCATGGCCGTCACCGCCGCGGCCAGCAGCGCGAGTGCGAGCAGTGCGGGGATCAGCACGACCACCAGGCCCGCGCACAGGCAGCCGAGCCCTCCGACGATGAGGACCGGGGACCTGCTTCCGCCGGTGCGCAGCAGGATCGCCGCTGCCGCCAGCAGGAAAATGCCCACGCCTCCGGCGAGCGCCCACGCCACCACGCCGTGCAGCGGTTCCGAGAGGTCGTAGTGCTCGCTGTCGGCGACCTGGTGGAGCACCTTCTTCATGCCGAGCGCGGTGAGCACGATTCCCGCGACGAGTGGCAGATGCAGGAAGGTGTAGGCATCGCGCGCCAGGCGGGTGCGGTCGTCGCCCTCCAGCGCGGTCAGCCGGTGCTCGGCACTCTCGCTGATCTGCCGGAAGTACAGCCGCCAGAGTCCGGCAACGACCAGCACTCCGGCGGCGGTGGCGGCCAGCACCGGCGTGGAGATGGGAAGGTCGGCCACTCCGACGCCGATCGCGACGATGGACTCGCCGAGGGCGATGATGACGATCAGGCCGTGCCGCTCGGCGAAGTGTCCCGGTGAGGCCACGCGCCAGCCCGACGATCCCGTGAGGTAGATCCCGAAGTAGTCGATCGCCACCGCGCCGAGCCAGACGAGTACTTGGGCCACGCCGGTGAGGCTGCTGCCGACGAGGAGCAGCGCGAAGGGCGGCGCCACCGACAGCAGCGCGGTACGGCGCAGGGTGGCATGGAGGGCCTGGTCACCGGGGCTGGAGATCCAGTAGGTGACCAGATGCAGGATCCGCACGGCGCCGTAGCAGAGCACGAAGACCAGCGGCGCGTACAGGCCTCCGGGCAGGTCGTCATAGACCTCCGGCACGGTCAGTGAGACGACGAGCACCACCGCCATCACCGCGACGAGCACGGTGAACATGGCTCCGGAGTCGGCTCGTACGACATTGCCCAGCCAGGCGAAGCAACACCAGCACCACCACAGCAGCGCGAGCACGACGCCCGCGCCGACCATCCGCAGTGCCGACGGGTCGGCCGCCATCAGAGCGGTGACCTGGGTGATCGCGTAGACGAACACCAAGTCGAAGAACAGCTCGGCAGGCGTCACCCGATGGCCGCCCTCCGTGGCGATCATCCGGGACCGGTCTCTACCTGTCGGCACGGCGCTTCCCCTCTGGAGGCGGCACTCGGCTCGGCCGACTCCGCGCGGAAGGATACGACGAAGTCATGTCAGCACCCGCCCGATAGTGGCCCTGACCACATCCTGGTCCTTCCGTATCGCCTCGTGGGTGCTCTTGTTCCGGTCGATGTCGGCACGCTGGACCACTGTCTTGACCTCCCACCACGTCGTCACCGTGTCGTGCTTCCGCTTGCACGCCGTGACGGGTCAGGCCGCGGGGCGCGTGCAGCAGCGGGCTCTTGTGCCTGCGCAGCCACTGCCGGTACGCCACCGCCCGCAGTGCCGCCTCCCGGTACGCCGCCTCAAGATCCGCGTACACCGCCTCGTACAGCGCCGGGCACGCCCCGGGTCTGGAGTACAGCAGCAGCCGTACCCCGAGCGGGTCGCCGCGCAGCGGCCGTATTGCCATGTCCTCGCGCGGGCCGGAGGTCGGCTGGCACGGCGCGACCGCCTCGCCGATCGCGATCAGGGATGCGGCGGTGAGGTAGTCCCCGTGCAGGACCGGGGGGTTGAGCCCGGCCGCGACCAGCACCCGGCGCAGACCGTCCCACTCACCGTCCACCGTCGGGTCGACCATCCAGCGGTCCTCGGCCAGATCGGCGAGTTCCACGACAGAAGCCGCGGCGGCCGGATGATCGCGGGCCATGGAGACGAACTGCGGCTCCCGATCGAGCAGTACGCGTACGGCGAGGGAGTCCGGCACGAGCAGCGGGCAGCCCTCCACCTCGTGCACGAAGGCGATGTCGAGCTGACCCGCCGCGACCATCCGCAGCAGCGCGTTGGCCGATACGTCCACATGCAGTGAGATGTCGGTGCCCGGGAGCCGCTGCCGCAGCCTGCGCAGCCATCCGGCAAGCACGCGGCTGGCGGTGGAGCCGACGCGTAATCGGGGGCCGCCGGCGCGCGCCGCGGCGGCCTTGGCCTCGACGACGAGGGCAGCCATTTCGGCCACCAACGGGCGGGCGCGGCTGAGCACCGAACGGCCCAGCGGAGTGGGCCGGCAGCCGGTGCGTTCACGCGAGAAGAGCTCGGCGCCCAGGGCGTTCTCGATCCGCTGCAATTGGGTCGTCAGGGAAGGCTGGCTGACGCCCAGTTGGCGGGCTGCTTTGTGGAGGCTGCCGGTGTCCGCTATGGCGCACAGCGCACGCAGGTGCCGCACTTCGAGCTCCATGAACCGAGCGTACGGCTGCACCAACTGCCACACCAGTAACCCTAGTCGGGGTACAGCGGACGGACCGGGACAGGCCGAGCAGGGGTGATGGGCTTGTGCTATCGGCAGTTGACATCATCCGCGCGAGGGGCGGACTCCCCGAAACTCTGCCCTACCGAACCCGTTCATCGGAGCTCGGAGTTCACCGGACGAGTAGTAGGAGCCCCCCATGCGTCATCAGAGAACGTTACTCTCCGCCGCACTCGGTCTCGGCCTCGCCGCCGCGCTGGGCGCAGCGCCCGCCACCGCCGCCACGACCGCCGCCTCCCCAACGGCCGTCGTTGCCCCGTCCTCGCACACCACGTCCTCGTACGCCGCCTACCAGGGGTCCGCCGAGGACGCCAAGGCGACCAAGGCCTTCTTCGACGCCGTCGTGAAGTCGATCGCCGAGAAGCGCGCCGCGAACCCCGGCGCCCAGGCCGTGACCGTCGTCTACAGCACCAGCAACGCACCGAGCTTCCGCAGCCAGATATCCCGGAGCACGCAGATCTGGAACAGCTCCGTGAGCAATGTGAAGCTCCAGGAGGGCGGCAGCCCCGACTTCCGGTACTACGAGGGCAATGACTCCCGCGGCTCGTACGCGAGCACCGACGGGCACGGCCGCGGCTACATATTCCTCGACTACCGGCAGAACCAGCAGTACAACTCCACCCGTGTCACCGCTCACGAGACCGGGCACGTGCTCGGCCTGCCGGACCACTACTCCGGCCCGTGCAGCGAGCTGATGTCGGGCGGCGGCCCAGGCACCTCCTGCCAGAACGCCTACCCGAACGCGCAGGAGCGCGCCCGGGTGAACAGCCTGTGGGCGAACGGACTGGCGGCGGCGATCGCCAAGGTCTCGTAACCGGTTATTGAGGCACGAGGGCCTGATCCGGACGACAGGCCCAGGGGGCGCCCGCCGAAAGTGGGGGGCGCCCCTCCGCGTATCCGCGCTTAGGCTGGCGTCATGACGAGTCCGAGTGAGCGTTCCGAGACGTTGTACGGGGCCGTGGGCGGCGCGGACGCCCTGAGTCGGCTGAGCAACACCTTCTACGAGGCCGTCCTCGCCGACCCCCTGCTCGCGCCTGTCTTCGCCGACTTCACACCCACCCATATCGAGCATGTCGCCGTCTGGCTCGCCGAGATCTTTGACGGACCGGACCGTTTCACCGCCGAGCTGGGCGGCCACCAGGCTCTGCTCCGCGCCCACCTCGGTCTTTCGATCACCGAAGAGCAGCGGCTGCGCTGGATGGAGCTGATGACCGCAGCAGTGGAGAAGGAGCTCCCGGACGACGAGCTGCTGCGCCGACGGGTGATCGAGTACTTCGACTGGGGTACGAAGATCGCCCGCGAGGTCTCGGCCGACCCGCAGGGCACGGACCTGGGAGACGCGGGCCCGACGCCGCGCTGGGGCTGGAACGGATTGCGCTGAGGCGCGCGCGCCGTCTCAGGCGCCGGCCGGGCTGAGCGCTGCCAGCTCCGCGCCCGGCGGCAGTTGCTTCTGGATGCGGGCGAGTGCGTCGCCGAAGTCGCCCCCGGCAACGCCGGATTCGTACGCGGCCCCGCCGTAGTGCAGGGTCAGATTGAGGTCGGCCCGGTCGAGCGACCCGTCCGGCTGCGGCTCGCCGAGCGTCAACAGGCAGCTGAGCGTGGCCCGTTGAACCGCACCGTCCAGGTCGACGGGCAACGGTATGTCCCACTCCAGTACGCAGGAGGAGAGCACTCCATCGGCCCCGACCGGCCGCAGGGCGGCGAATGCCGCCCCTTCGTACTCAACGCCCCTGATGAGCGTGCGCAGTTGCCGTCCGTGCGCCGCGATCGTGACCGCTTCCGCGCCCCGGCGGTCGCGGTACCAGCCCGCCCAGACTTCAGTCGACTCCGATGACATGGCGCGGACTGTAGCGGTACAGCACCTTCCGCTGAACAGCCGGGATGCCTCAGGCAGCGCCTACCCCCTTGCCGGGCTCACCGTCGGGCTCACCTTCGGACTCACCGCCGGGCTTGCCGGCCGGCTCCTCGTCCCGGTACTCGGGGCTCAGTGCACACCGGAGATTGCGGCAGGGACCCGGCTCCCAGGTCGGGACGAATGCCCCGAGCGTCTTGCGTCGCTTGATGACCGTCCCGACAGGCTCCCCGCACGCCGGGCATCGGTACTCGGCCTGCGGGCTGCGGACGGTCTCGCGTCCTTCGCTGCCCATACCCCCAGGATATGGCGGTATGGGCAGCCCGGACAGCCGAGCGGCCTGCGCTTCTCAGCGCGTACGGCGGGTGACGAACTCCGCAAGGGCCAGCAGATCACCCGCCGCCGTCAGATCCGGCACCGCACGGGCGAGCTCCTGGACGGCCCGCGCCATCCGGTCCGCTGCCTGGAGCTGCGCCCAGTCGCGGCCGCCCGCCCGGTCCACGGCTTCAGCGGCGCGGCGTACCGCTGTCGCGTTCATGGGGCCGCGGTAGATCTCGGCCAGCTCCGCGCCGGCCGCAGTGCCCGAGGTCAGGGCGGCGACCACCGGCAGGGACTTCTTGTGGGCCGCCAGATCGGCGCCGGCCGGTTTGCCGGTACGGTCGGGGTCGCCCCAGATCCCGATCAGATCGTCGATGAGCTGGAAGGCAAGCCCGGCCTCCCGCCCGAAGGCGTCCATCGCCGCGGCCTGTGCCGCACTCGCGCCCGCGTACAGCGCCCCGAGCGCGCAGGCGCAGCCCAGCAGTGCCCCGGTCTTGGCCGTCGCCATGGCGAGGCACTCGTCGAGCGTGACCTCGTGCGGCGCGCGCTCCTCGAAGGCGCAGTCCGCCTGCTGCCCCGCGCACAGCTCGATCACGCAGGCCGCGAGCCGTTCCGACGCAGCGGCCGACGCCGGGTGCCGGTCCTCGGCGAGCATCCGCAGCGAGAGAGCGAGCAGGGCGTCGCCCACGACGATGGCGTCCGCGGTGCCGAAGACGGACCAGGCGGTGGGACGGTGTCTGCGGATGGAGTCCTCGTCGATGACGTCGTCGTGGAGCAGGGTGAAGTTGTGCGCGAGCTCCACTGCGGCCGCCGCGCGCACCGCCTGCTGCGGGTCTCCGCCGAGCGCCCGCGCCGCGGCCAGGACGAGCGCGGGTCTGATGGCCTTGCCCCCGGAGCCCGCCGCCGGGGTGCCGTCCGCGTGCTCCCAGCCGAAGTGGTACATCGCGACACGGCGCATGGAGCCGGGCAATGACTCGACGGTGGCACGCAGTTGGGGATCGACGGCCGTGCGGGTGCGTTCGAGGAGGGCGGCGGCCTCACGGGCCCCGACGATCTCCGACATGGTCAACTGGGCGTTCCTTTCCAGGCATGGGGCCGGGACGACGGGTGCGCCTGACGGCGGGCCGGGGCGCGGGGCGCCGCCGCTTCCCGGCCGGGTCGGTCACCGCCAGCGGCTCACCTCCACGTTCTCCAGGACGCCGAGCGCGTCCGGCACCAGCACCGCGGCCGAGTAGTAGGCCGTGACCAGGTAGGAGATGATCGCCTGCTCGTCGATGCCCATGAAACGCACGGAGAGGCTGGGCTCGATCTCGTCCGGGATACCGCTCTGCTGCAGTCCGATGACGCCCTGGTCGGACTCGCCCGTACGCATGCAGATGATCGAGGTGGTCCTGGCCTCGGTGATCGGGATCTTGCTGCAGGGGAAGATCGGCACTCCGCGCCAGGCGGGCACATGGTGGCCCGCGACCTCCACACTGTCGGGGACCAGACCGCGCCTGTTGCACTCGCGCCCGAAGGCCGCGATGGCACGCGGATGGGCGAGAAAGAGCTTCGACCCGCGACGCCGCGACAGCAGTTCGTCCATGTCGTCGGGGCCGGGCACGCCGTCGTGCGGCTGCAGCCGCTGTCCGTAGTCGCAGTTGTTCAGCAGTCCGAACTCGCGGTTGTTCACCAGCTCGTGCTCCTGGCGCTCGCGCAGCGCCTCGACCGTGAGCCGCAACTGCTGCTCGGTCTGGTTCATCGGCTGGTTGTAGAGGTCGGCGACCCGGCTGTGGACCTTCAGCACGGTCTGGGCGACGCTCAGTTCGTACTCGCGCGGGGCCGCTTCGTAGTCGACGTATGTGTGCGGCACGACGGGTTCGCCGACATGGCCGGCCGAGAGGTCGATCGCCGCCTCGCCGTACGCGTTGGTCCGCCGCTGCGGCAGGGCGCTGACCCCGGCCAGGTGCGTACGCAGCGATTCCGCGCGCACCGCCAGGTTCATCACGTCGGCCCTGGTCAGCACGAGGACGGTACAGGCGGTCGCGGCACGGGCCGTGAACTCCCAGGAGGCCTCCTCGTCGAGGAGCGTCTGGTCGCCGAAGTACGAGCCGTCGGCGAGGACGCCGAGGACCG
This sequence comes from Streptomyces sp. CA-135486, assembly GCF_050936555.1. Classification (NCBI taxonomy): domain Bacteria; kingdom Bacillati; phylum Actinomycetota; class Actinomycetes; order Kitasatosporales; family Streptomycetaceae; genus Streptomyces; species Streptomyces sp. CA-135486. The sequence continues at coordinate 1,422,809 of NZ_JBNJMM010000002.1, read as the reverse complement.
CCTCGTCGCCGTACGGCCCGGTGCCGATCTTTTCCACCCGGCCGTGCGCCAGCAGATAGATCCGGTCGGCGGCCGAGCCCGCTTCGGCGAGCACCTCGCCGGCCGCGAACTCCTGCTGCTCACAGCGGTTCGCCAGCTCGGCGAGCGCCGCCTCGTCGGCGAAGTCCCGCAGGGCCGGCAGCTCGCCGAGTTCGGCGGGGATGACCACCACCCGGTCGCCGGTCTGCACGAACGTCACGCGGCCGTCGCCCACGGAGTAACTCAGTCGGCGGTTCACCCGGTAGGTGCCGCCCTGAACCTGCACCCACGGCAGCATGCGCAGCAGCCACCGGGAGGTGATCTCCTGCATCTGCGGGACGGACTTGGTGGTCGTCGCAAGGTTCCGCGCGGCGCCCGTACCGAGACTCTGCTGTGGCGTCTGCTGCTCGCCGATCTCGTCGCCGGCAGAACCAACCGAACCAACCGGACCAACCGACATGTGACTCCCTCTTCATCATGGATGTGACCTGCGCTGACAAGCCTTCATCACGGAGAGTCCCGATGCCATTACACAAATGGATGGGACTAGTTCGGCGTGGGCGGGGCATGTTGCGCGGCACTTCCAGCGGCACGCACGAGCATCTGGACGGCCGCTCCCCCCGGCTGACCGGATCGGCTCGCACGCCGTACGAACGAGTGGCCCTGCCACGGGAGTTGGGGTAAAAGCGCAGTACCGCGCATTCCGCGCAGTTCACCGCGGATCCCCAAGGAGATGGTCATGTCCCCACCCATGTCCGCAAACAGCTTCCTCGACGCACTTCGCGACGAAGGGCTCACAGTCGTCCAAGTCGGCGAATGGCGCACGCACAACCGCAACCACAAGGGCCCTTGGGGCCCCGTGCACGGCGTGATGATCCACCACACAGTCACCGAGGGCACCGCCAACACCGTCCGCATCTGCCGTGACGGCTTCGAGGCCCTGCCCGGGCCGCTGTGCCACGGGGTCATCGCCAAGAACGGCACGGTCCATCTCGTCGGCTACGGCCGCGCGAACCACGCGGGGCTCGGCGACGACGACGTACTGCGCGCCGTCATCGCGGAGAAGGCGCTGCCCCCGGACAACGAGGCGAACACCGACGGAAACCGTCATTTCTACGGCTTCGAATGCGAGAACCTCGGCGACGGCGAGGACCCGTGGCCCGAAGTCCAGCTGGACGCGATCGAGCGGGCGGCCGCGGCGATCTGCCGCCACCACGGCTGGACCGCGCGCTCGGTGATCGGCCACCTCGAATGGCAGCCGGGGAAGGTCGACCCGCGGGGCTTCACGATGAACTCCATGCGCGCACGCATCGACGAGCGCCTGAAGTGACATCGGACGTGACAATGGATGCGTGACCAGGGAAGCGCTCGACCCCACCACGGCCTTGCGGCCGCGACTGCCGTCGCCGCTGCAAGCGGTCGAGGACGAGCGCTTCGCCCGGCACGGCATACGTCTGCTGCTCAAGCGCGACGACCTGATCCACCCTGACCTCCCGGGCAACAAGTGGCGCAAACTCTCCCCGAACCTCGAGGCGGCGGCGGGCCGTCCCCTGCTCACGTTCGGCGGCGCCTACTCCAACCACCTCCGCGCCACGGCCGCGGCGGGCAGGGTGCTCGGCTTCCCGACGACAGGAATAGTCCGCGGCGACGAACTGACCGCCCGCCCCCTGAACTGGTCCCTGTCCCAGTGCGCGGCGGACGGCATGCATCTGCTCTTCGTCGACCGCGCGACGTACCGCGCGAAGAACACCCCGGACGTGCAAAGGCGCATCCTGTCGCTGGCCACGGCCGCACTGTCCGCGGGCCCCGCGCTCCCGGGAAGGGAGAGGGTGGGGGACATCTACGTCGTGCCCGAAGGCGGCAGCAACGCTCTCGCCGCCCGCGGCTGCGCCGCCCTCGGCCACGAGCTGCGCGGCCTCGCGGATGCCGTCGCCGTCGCCTGCGGCACCGGTGGGACCCTCGCGGGACTGGCCGCGGGGCTGGCCCCCGGACAGCGCGCCATCGGCTTCCCCGTCCTCAAGGGCGGCTTCCTCGGCGACGAGATACGCGCCCTCCAGCGCGACGCCTTCGGCGGACCCGCCGGCGCCTGGCGGCTCGACGAGCGCTTCCACTTCGGCGGATACGCCCGTACCACCCCCGAACTCACCGCCTTCGCCGAGGACTTCGAGGCCCGCCACCGCCTCCCCGTCGAGCGGATCTACGTCGCCAAGATGCTGTACGGGCTCCTCGCCCTCACCGAAGAAGGCGCCTTCCCGCCCGGCACGACGCTCGCCGCCGTCATCACCGGTCAGGAATCCTCGCGGTAGGCCGCCGCCTCCTCCAGATCCAGCCGGCGCAGCAGCGTACGCATCATCTCGTCGTCGATCCGCCGCTGGTCCCGCAGCTGTACGAAGACCTTTCGCTCGGTTTCGATCACCTCCCGCGCAAGACGCCGGTAGGTGTCGTCCAGCGACTCCCCTGTCACCTCGTTCACCGCCCCGAGCCGCTCCCAGACCGCGTTCCGCCGCCGTTCAAGGACCGCGCGCAGCCGGTCCACGAGCGGCTCCGGCAGCGTGTTGCGCTCGTCCGCGAGCAGCTCGTCCAGCCGCTGCTCCGCCGCCCGCGAGGCCTCACTCTGGGCCTGCGCCTCGGCCAGCGTCTCCGCGTACGCGTCGCGCCCCGGCAGCTTCAGCGCCCGGATCAGCGACGGCAGGGTGAGCCCCTGCACCACCAGCGTCCCGATCACGGTCGTGAAGGTCAGGAACAGCACCAGGTTCCGCGCCGGGAAGGGCTGGTCGTGCGCCGTCGCCAGCGGGATGGAGAAGGCGATCGCCAGTGAGACGACCCCGCGCATCCCCGCCCAGCCCACGATCACCGGCGCGGTCCAGCTGGTTTCCGGCTCGCGTTCCCTGATCCGCCGGAACAGCGCGCGCGGCAGGAACGTCGCCGGGAAGACCCACACGAAACGCACCACCACGACGGCCGCGAAGACCCCGACCGCGTACCAGAACGTCTCGCCGACGCTGTACCCGCCCAGGCCCTTGACCACATACGGCAACTGCAGGCCGATCAGCGCGAAGACGGAGGACTCCAGGATGAACGCGACCATCTTCCAGACCGCCGCCTCCTGCAGCCGGGTCGCGAAGTCGACCTGCCAGGCCCGGTGGCCGAGATAGAGCGCGACGACGACCACGGCGAGCACGCCGGACGCCCCGACCTGCTCGGCGGCGGAGTAGGCGACGAAGGGGATCAGCAGCGAGAGCGTGTTCTGCAGCAGTGCTTCCTTCAGATGGCTGCGCAGCCAGTGGATCGGCACCATCAGCACCAGGCCGACGAGGACGCCACCGATGGACGCCAGCGCGAACTCCTTGATGCCTCCGGCCCAGCTCGCGCCCTCGCCGACGGCCGCGGCGAGCGCCACCTTGAACGCGGTGATCGCGGTCGCGTCGTTCACCAGGGACTCGCCCTGCAGGATGGTGGTGATCCGGGTCGGCAGCCCGAGACGACGGGCGATCGCGGTCGCGGCGACGGCGTCCGGTGGCGCGACGACCGCGCCGAGCACCAGCGCGGCGGTCAGCGGCAGATCGGGCACAAGAAGATGGGCGAGGTAACCCACCGCGAGAGTCGCGAAAAGGACATAGCCGACCGAGAGCAGCGCGATGGGCCGCAGATTCGCGCGCAGATCGAGGTACGAGCTGTCGACCGCGGCCTTGTACAGCAGCGGCGGCAGCACCAGCGGCAGCACGATGTCCGGGTCGAGCGTGTAGTCCGGCACCCCGGGCACATACGCGCCGATCAGTCCCAGCGTCACCAGCAACAGCGGCGCCGGGATCGGAGTTCTGCGGGCCGCCCCGGCGATCGCGGCGCTCGCCGCGATCAGCGCCACCAGTGGCAATGCGTCCATCTCGCCGTCCCCCACGTCCGTCCGTGCGTCCGTCGCCAACGTCGTAATCTGGCAATCATGAGCGAGTGTCCGCACATAGCCGAACTCCCCCACCCCGAGCCGGTCCCGCTGAGCGAGACCTGCCCGGAGTGTCTGGCGAGGGGCAGTCATCCCGTACAGCTGCGGATCTGCCTGTCCTGCGGCCATGTCGCCTGCTGTGACTCCTCGCCCCACCAGCACGCGAGCGCACACTTCGAGGAGACGGGGCATCCGGTGATGCGAAGCTTCGAGCCAGGTATGCCCTGGCGTTGGTGCTTCGTGGACGGTTCGATCGTCTGACGCGTGGGTACGTCAACCCTCCGCTGATTCCTCTCAATTGGGCGCCGCAGACCTCTAGCCACTGTGTGTACTCATATGCTTACCATGAGTGACAGCTACCGACTGGGGTCCCGGCGACAGGGCACCATGGATCGCGATAGCGTCGCCGGGCAGTACCGGCTACGTATCGAGTACGTAGCGACGGCTTCGGGATCACCCTCCCGTAGCCCCGATTGAGCTTGTGCCACCTTGGAGGTGAGGGTGTCCCAGATCGCAGGCGAGCCCGGGACTCAGGACTTCGTGGAAGTCCGGCTGCCCGCTGCGGGTGCCTACCTGTCCGTGCTGCGTACGGCCACGGCCGGTCTCGCAGCGCGCTTGGACTTCACCCTCGACGAGATCGAGGATCTGCGGATCGCGGTCGACGAGGCGTGCGCGATCCTGCTCCAGCAGGCCGTCCCCGGTTCCGTCCTCAGCTGCGTGTTCCGGCTCGTCGACGACTCGCTCGAGGTGACGGTCTCGGCCCCGACGACCGACGGCCGGGCGCCGGAGCGCGACACATTCGCCTGGACGGTGCTCTCGGCACTGGCCGGAAAGGTCGACTCATCGGTCGCCGATGACCGTACGGTCTCCATCAGCCTGTACAAACAGCGCGGCGCGGGACCCGGGCCGGCGTGAGGAACGGGGACGGTCCGGTGCGGAACGAGCCGCCCGCAGTGACGGGCATCCCGGAACAGCAGGCCCGGCCGCACCCGGAGGTGGACGGACTTGACGGCCAGACGGCCGCGGCGGAGCAGGCGCAGGCAGAGCAGGCGGATCGTATGAGCGAGCACGTGCACGAGAAGCAGCACCACGATCCACATGACCGCAGCGGGGCGCGGGTGATGTTCATCGAGCTGCGCAAGCTGCCCGACGGCTCGCCGGAGCGGGCGGAGCTGCGCAACCAGCTGGTGCGGATGCATCTGCCGCTGGTGGAGCATCTGGCGCGGCGCTTCCGCAACCGCGGCGAGCCGCTGGACGATCTCACGCAGGTGGCGACGATCGGCCTGATCAAGTCGGTGGACCGGTTCGACCCGGAGCGCGGCGTCGAGTTCTCGACGTACGCGACGCCGACGGTGGTGGGCGAGATCAAGCGCCACTTCCGCGACAAGGGCTGGGCGGTACGGGTTCCGCGCCGCCTGCAGGAGCTGCGGCTCGCGCTGACCACGGCGACGGCGGAGCTGTCGCAGCAGCACGGCCGCTCCCCGACGGTCCACGAGCTGGCCCACCGCCTGGGCATCTCGGAGGAGGAGGTCCTGGAGGGCCTGGAGTCCGCGAACGCGTACTCGACGCTGTCCCTGGACGTTCCCGACACGGACGACGAGTCACCGGCGGTGGCTGACACGCTGGGCGCGGAGGACGAGGCGCTGGAGGGGGTGGAGTACCGGGAGTCCTTGAAGCCGCTGCTGGAGGACCTTCCACCCCGGGAGAAGCGGATTCTGCTCCTTCGCTTCTTCGGCAACATGACCCAGTCCCAGATCGCGCAGGAGGTGGGCATCTCGCAGATGCACGTCTCCCGCCTGCTGGCCCGCACGCTGGCGCAACTGCGCGAAAAGCTCCTGGTCGAGGAGTGACACCCCGCCGCGTCCCCGGTGCCGCCGGGGACGCGGGTCATCGCCGGACAGGACCTTTACGCGTCGCGCGGGCCGGCGCCCCGGACGCCCAGCGCCTGTGTCGTGGTCGGGCTCACCAGCAGCACCAGCCCGGTTACCGCCACTGCCGCCAGCACGATCCCCACCGGGATCAGCGCCCCCGACGCCCGCAGCAGCGTCCACGCCGGGATCAGCGACATCAGATGCGTGATGATCGCCGGGCCCCGGCTCCAGCTGCGCCGCCTCAGCAGCCCCCGCGCCGCGATCAGCGGAATCGCGCCGAGTGCAATCAGCGTCACCCCGCCCATCCCGGCCTGCGACGAGTTGTCCGGCCGTCCGAGCAGCCCCATCACCAGCATGTAGACGCCGCCCGCGACCAGTGCCAGGCCTTCCAGACCGGACACCGCCGCCGCGACGGCAATACGGGCAGGGCGGGGGGTCTGGTCAGTGCTCACCCCAGCAGGGTAGCCGTCGGGCGAAGCCCTGGGCTGAGTCAGGTATCACCCACTGGGTACGCTGCTGGGCATGCGCGCACTTCTTGTGGTCAATCCGGCAGCAACCACCACCAGTGCCCGCACCCGTGACGTACTCATCCACGCTCTGGCCAGCGAGATGAAGCTCGAGGCCGTCACCACGGAGTACCGCGGGCACGCCCGCGACCTCGGCCGCCGGGCCGCCGAGTCCGACGACATCGAGCTCGTTGTGGCCCTCGGCGGAGACGGCACCGTGAACGAGGTCGTCAACGGCCTGCTCCACCACGGCCCCGACCCCGAACGCCTCCCCCGCCTCGCCGTCGTCCCCGGCGGCTCGACGAATGTCTTCGCCCGCGCCCTGGGTCTGCCGAACGACGCCGTCGAGGCGACCGGCGCGATCCTGGACGCGCTGCGTGACCGCACCGAGCGGACGATCGGCCTCGGTCTCGCCGCCGGCACCCCCGGCTCGGAGGACGAGGCGGCCCCGGACCGCTGGTTCACCTTCTGCGCCGGGTTCGGCTTCGACGCGGGTGTCATCGGCCGGGTCGAGCAGCAGCGGGAGAGAGGCAAGCGGTCCACGCACGCCCTTTACCTGCGCCAGGTGGCGCGCCAGTTCCTGGACGAGCCCCGCCGCCGGCACGGCACCATCACCCTGGAGCGACCCGGCCAGGAGCCGATCAGCGATCTCGTGCTCTCCATAATCTGCAACACCGCCCCCTGGACCTACCTGGGCAACCGCCCGGTGTACGCGTCCCCGGACGCCTCCTTCGACACGGCCCTCGACGTGCTCGCGCTGGACAGACTCTCGACCCCGGCCGTGGCCCGTTACGCGACCCAGCTGCTCACTTCCACCCCCGAGCGCGGCCCGCGCGGCAAGCACGCCGTCGCTCTGCATGACCAGACGGACTTCACCTTGAATTCAAAGGTTCCGCTCCCGTTCCAGATGGACGGTGACCACCTAGGGCTCCGCACCAGCGTGACGTTCACAGGCGTACGCCGTGCACTGCGTGTGATTGTGTGAGTAGAAGGGCCGTAGGGCCTTTATCTCGAACGTACGGACTGGGCTCCACCCCATAGAAGTACGGCTGTGACCTAGTCGACACCGAGGAATCAAAAAAAAGTTTCCGGAAGGGGTTGTATCCGCCGCCGAGGTTTGCGAATCTCTACATGGCGATCGGGACGGCCCGCAGCATCGGCCCCACAGACCGCCAGAACCCCTCCCAAACCTCAGGACCACGCCAGTGCAACTGGCAGTCGGCCCTTCCGTTACGGAGGGATTCGTGAAAGCGTTCACATTCACAAGCAACCCGCATGTAATACCAAGGAGAGGTAGCAGCCATGGACTGGCGTCACAACGCCGTTTGTCGTGAGGAAGACCCCGAGCTGTTCTTCCCCATCGGCAACACCGGTCCTGCGCTGCTGCAGATCGAGGAAGCCAAGGCCGTCTGCCGTCGCTGCCCCGTCATGGAGCAGTGCCTGCAGTGGGCGCTCGAGTCCGGCCAGGACTCCGGCGTCTGGGGTGGCCTCAGCGAGGACGAGCGCCGCGCCATGAAGCGCCGTGCCGCTCGCAACCGGGCGCGTAACGCCAGCGCCTGATGCCCCAAGCCTGAGCTCTGGCGGCGCGTACAGCGAGTACGCACTCACCGCCCCCGAGCCGCAGCGCGCAGTACCCCCGATGCGCATCGCAACGTGAGCTTCGAGCCCCGGACCGTTCACCACGGTCCGGGGCTCATCGCTTTTTCCGTTGCTGCGCGCCCTGGACTACTTCGAGCCCTGGACGGGGATGTCGAGCACCACCCGGGTGCCACGGCCCGGCTCCGGCACCCGGACCATGTCGAAGGTGCCGCCCAACTCCCCCTCCACCAGGGTTCGTACGATCTGCAGTCCCAGATTGCCGGCCCGCTGCGCGTCGAAGCCCTCGGGCAGCCCGCAGCCGTCGTCCTGGACCGTGATCAGCAGCCGGCTGTCCGCGCGCGGGTCGCCGCGTACGGCCGAGACCTCGACCGAGCCGTGCTCCTCCTGCGGGAAGGCGTGTTCCAGCGCGTTCTGCAGCACCTCGGTCAGGACCATCGCGAGCGGCGTCGCGACCTCGGCGTCGAGGATGCCGAAGCGACCCGTACGGCGGCAGTCGACCTTGCCCGGTGAGATCTCCGAGACCATCGCGATGACCCGGTCGGCGATCTCGTCGAACTCGACGCGCTCGTCCAGGTTCTGGGAGAGGGTCTCGTGGACGATCGCGATCGAACCGACGCGCCGTACCGCCTCGTTGAGCGCCTCGCGGCCCTGTGCGGAATCCATCCGGCGGGCCTGCAGCCGCAGCAGGGCGGCGACCGTCTGGAGGTTGTTCTTCACCCGGTGATGGATCTCCCGGATGGTCGCGTCCTTGGTGATCAACTCGCGTTCACGACGGCGCAGTTCGGTGACATCACGCAGGAGTACGAGAGAGCCGATCCGGGTGCCCTTGGGCTTGAGCGGGATGGCGCGCAGCTGGATGACGCCGCCGTTGCCCTCGACCTCGGTCTCGCGGGGCGCGTAGCCGCTGGCCAGTTTGACAAGGGCCTCGTCGACCGGGCCGCGGGAGGGGGCGAGTTCGGCGGTGGTCTGGCCGAGGTGGTGTCCGACGAGGTCGGACGCGAGGCCGAGGCGGTGGTAGGCGGAGAGGCCGTTGGGGCTCGCGTACTGGACGACGCCATCCGCGTCGAGCCGGATCAGCCCGTCGCCGACGCGCGGCGAGGCGTCCATGTCGACCTGCTGACCAGGGAAGGGGAACGATCCTGCGGCGATCATCTGGGCGAGGTCGGAGGCGGACTGCAGGTAGGTGAGCTCCAGCCGGGACGGGGTACGCACGGTCAGCAGATTCGTATTGCGGGCGATGACACCGAGGACGCGGCCCTCCCGGCGCACGGGGATGGACTCGACCCGTACCGGAACCTCCTCGCGCCACTCCGGGTCGCCCTCGCGCACGATCCGCCCCTCGTCGAGCGCGGCGTCGAGCAGCGGGCGCCGGCCGCGGGGCACGAGATGGCCGACCATGTCGTCCTGATAGGAGGTGGGGCCGGTGTTGGGCCGCATCTGGGCCACGGATACATACCGGGTGCCGTCACGGGTGGGGACCCACAGAACGAGGTCGGCGAAGGAAAGGTCGGAGAGCAGCTGCCACTCCGAGACCAGCAGATGGAGCCACTCGAGGTCTGATTCACTGAGGGCTGTGTGCTGACGTACGAGGTCGTTCATGGAGGGCACATCTGTGAGCCTACCTGGGGGTAAACCTGGTGAGCCGGGCGCCCGTGGTGGAGGATGGGCCCGCAACTATGCTCGGCAGATGGATGGACATCCGAGAATGGTCTAGTCCACAATGAGTATATGAAGCCTCCGCCCTCCCCGCACAGGAGGGTGGACCGAGGTACCCGGCGCTCTCTGCCCTTGACTGCGTCGAGGCCTCCCTCACGGCCGCGCGGGACCGCACACCTGCCGGCCGTAGCAACTCCGGGCTGCGGTGCCGGACGGGTTGAGGGTCCCGTCACGGCGCCGCGGCCCGCGGGTTTTTGTGCGGGGGCTTATTCGTGCGGCCGAGCCGCACAATCCAGCCTCGCCGGCGCTGGGGTCCCCCCACGCGCAGGGGGCCGGGGGCGGAGCCCGCGCGGGTCAGTGCGTTTCCGTCACCTTCGCCAGCGCCCTCGGCGCATCCGGGTCCTGACCCCGCGCAATCGTCACCTCGTACGCCAGGCGCTGCAGCGGCAGGATTTCCAGGATCGGCTGGAGTTCCTCCGGGACTGACTCCGTCGGCAGGACAAAGCCCGCCGACGCCGCCTCCACCTGCGGGCGGGGGCCCACCACCACCAGGTCCGCGCCGCGGCCGCGGAGGCGGTCGAGGACCGGTTGGAGCGCCTCGCCCCCCTTGCCGTCCGTGACCACCGCGATCACCGGGGAGATGTTGTCCACCATCGCCAGCGGGCCGTGCAGCAGGTCCGCGCCCGAGTACGAAAGGGCCGGGATGTAGCTCGTCTCCATCAGCTTCAGCGCGGCTTCCTTCGCCGTGGGGTAGCCGTAACCCCGCGACGTGATCACCATCCGCTCGGCGAAGCGGTAACGCGACGCCAGGTGCCGTACCTCGTCCTGGCGGGTCAGCACCTGGGACGCGAGGTCGGGCAGTGCCTTCGCCGCCGCACCGTCGCCGCCCCGCAGCCCCTCCACCAGCAGATAGAGGGCCAGCAGCGACGCGGTGTACGTCTTCGTCGCCGGAAGCGCCTTCTCCGGACCGGCCAGGATGTCGATGTGGAATTCGGAGACCGCCGCCAGCGGCGAGTCCGGGTTGTTCGTGACCGCCAGCGTGATCGCACCCGCGTCCCGCGCCGCCTTGGTCGAGGCCACCAGGTCGGGTGAGCCGCCGGACTGGCTGACCGAGATGACCAGGACATCCGTCAGGTCGGGCCGCGCGCCGTACGCCGTCGTCGTGGACATGGAGGTCAGCCCGCACGGCAGACCCAGCTGGATCTCCAGCAGATACTTCGCGTAGAGCGCGGCGTTGTCGGACGTGCCACGCGCCGTGAGCAGCACGAACCGCGGCCGGCGCGCCGCGATCGCCGTCGCCGCCTCGCGGATCCTCGGCGCGCCCTTTTCCAGAATGCGCCGCAGCACCGTCGGCTGCTCTGCCATCTCACCAGCCATGATCCGGCCCGGCTGTTCGGACATGCGGGGTGCCTCCATGTGGCATTCCTCGTGCACGATCCGCGACGGTCAGGCCCCGGCGCCCTTGCCGGTGATGACCTCCGCGGCGGCCCGTCCGCAGACGCGGGCGGCGCCATGGGTCGCGATGTGCAGGGCCCCCCTCGGCTCCGCCCGGTCCAGCCCCATCTCGACCACGACCGTGTCGGGACGGGCCGCGAGCAGGGCGTCCAGAGCGTCCGCCATCCAGGGGTGGCGGTGAACGTCGCGCACTACAGCGACGATCCTACGGTCCCCCGCAACACCCAGCACATCTGCTGACAAAGAGGAACTATCGGCCGAGGCGTCATACGTGTCCGTCGTCGTGCCCGGCAGCAGCGCCGCCAGCTCCGCCGCCACACCCCACGGAGTCTCGTCCCCCACCGCGATGTTCGCGCCGGAAGTGAAGGCCGCGACGTAGGGCCCACTCGTCAGCGGCTCGTACGGCTGCGGTCCCACCGTCACCCGTACCGCCCGCCGCGCCGCCACCAGCCCGATGTCGGAGCCGGGCGCGGTCCCCTCCTCCTGTGAAGCCACGCCCGGCTCCGCTGCGGCCCCCCTTACCCGTCGCGTCCAGTCGGCGAGGGCGCGCACCCGCGCCGCCGCGTCGGCCAGCCGCTCCTCGGGCAGTTCGCCGTCCCGTACCGCCGCGACCAGCGCGTCGCGCAGTCGCAGTACGGTCTCCTCGTCGGACAGGCCGCCGCCGACGCAGATCGCGTCGGCTCCCGCGGCGATCGCGAGGACGGAGCCACGCTCGATGCCGTACGTCGAGGAGATGGCCTGCATCTCCATGCCGTCGGTGACGATCAGGCCTTCGTAGCCCAGCTCTTCGCGCAGCAGACCGGTGAGGATCTGCGGGCTCAGTGTTGCCGGGCGGTTCGGATCGAGCGCGGGAAGCAGGATATGCGCGCTCATCACCGCTTTGGAACCCGCCGCGATCGCCGCGCGGAAAGGCACCAGCTCACGGGCGTGCAGAGTGTCGAGATCCACATCGATCCGGGGCATCGCATGGTGCGAGTCCACATTGGTGTCCCCATGTCCCGGGAAGTGCTTGGTACATGCGGCGACTCCGGCGGCCTGGAGGCCTTCGACGTACGCGACGGTGTGCCGGGCGGCGAGCGCGGTGTCCGCGCCGAAGGACCGCACACCGATGACCGGGTTGTCGGGGTTGGAGTTGATGTCGGCGGACGGCGCCCAGTTGAGATTGACCCCGCATTCGGCGAGCCTGCGGCCGAGTTCACGGGCGACGGCCCGGGTGAGTTCCGTGTCGTCCACCGTGCCCAGCGCATAGTTGCCGGGGAAGGAGGAGCCGGTGCGCACCTCCAGACGGGTGACGTCCCCGCTCTCCTCGTCGATCGCGACCAGCACATCGTCCCGCTCGGCCCTCAACTGTGCGGTGAGGGCGGCCAGTTGACCTGCTGAAACGATATTGCGACCGAACAGGCCGACGGCGGAGAGACCTTCGCCGATCCGGCGCAGCAGCCACTCCGGTGCGGTCGTGCCGACGAAGCCGGGCTGGAGGACGGCGAGGGCGTCGCGGGTCAGGGTGTCCGAGGATCCACGTACGAGAGTCGTCATGAGTCGGCGTTATCCCTTCACTGCGCCGGCCGTCAGACCTGCGGCCATCTTGCGCTGGACGAGGAGGAAGAGGATCACGATGGGGACGGCCATCATCGTGGCGCCGGCCATCATGGGGGCGTACTCGGTGCCGTTCTTGGTGGTGAAGTTGCCGAGCCACACGGTCGCGGTCTGGTTCTGCTGGCTCATCAGCATCAGCGCGTAGAGATACTCGTTCCACGCCTGGATGAAGCCGTAGACCGAGGTGGCGACCATGCCCGGGGCGAGCAGCGGAAAGACCACCCGGACGAAGGCGCCGGTGCGGGTGCAGCCGTCGACCATCGCCGCCTCTTCCAGCTCCCTCGGAATGTTGACGATGAATCCGCGCAGCGTCCACACCGTGAAGGGGAGGATGAAGGTCAGGTACGTGATGATCAGGCCGGTGAGCTTGTCGTACTGACCAAGGTCGTTGAGCAGCAGGAAGACCGGGATGATCATGGCGACCAGCGGGATCATCTGGACCGCGAGAATGCCGACGATCACGATCTTGCGGCCGCGGAAGGCGAACCGCGAGATGGCGAGCGCGGCCAGCATGCCGACGGCGATACCGATGACGACCACGACCAGCGACACGATGAGGCTGCGCCCGACCGGACCCCAGAAATCGGCGATGTCCAGGGCACGCCGGAAGTTCTCCGTCGTGAAGACGTTCGGGAAGAAGTGCGGGTTGGGGTCGATGGCGTCCTTGGCCGGCTTGAACGCCGTGTTCAGCATCCAGTAGACCGGGAAGCCCGCGGTGACGAAGACAAGGAGGCCGAGCAGATTCCAGCCGACCTTGCTCGTGCGGGGGCGACGGGGGGCGGCGGGAGCCGCGTTGGTCGAGGTCACGCCGCTTCGTACGTTCACTGCGCTCACTCGACTTCTCCGATCTTGAGCATCTGGCGCATATAGACCGCGACCACGCCGAGCAGCAGGATCACGGTGACGAGGGCGATGGCCGAGCCCGTGCCGTAGTCGTTGACGACGAACGCCTTGTCGTACGAGTACGTGGTCAGGAGCTGGAACTCGGCCTCGGGGTGACCGTTGCGCATCACGAAGACCTGCGGGAAGACGCCCATGTCCCAGATCACCGACAGCGTCGTCAGCATGACGACGATGGGCTTGAGGATCGGCAGGGTGACGAAGCGGAAGACACCCCAGGCGCCGGCGCCGTCGAGGCGGGCCGCCTCCTCCAGCTCCTTGGGCACCTGGGTGAGGCCGGCGCTCAGCGTGATGACGACGAAGGGCACGGCGCCCCAGACGACGAGCAGGATGATCACGGCCAGGCCCTGGGGGCCGCTGGCGAACCAGTTGTGTCCGACCATGTCGACGCCGGGAAGCCGGGACAGCAGCCAGTTGAGTACGCCGTAGTCCGCGTCGAAGAGCCACTTGAAGATGGCGGTGGCCACGATGATGGGCATGCCCCAGCTCGCCACCAGGGCGATGTTGATCAGCGTCTTGACCCAGCCGGAGACCCGCTGGAGCAGCAGGGCGATCAGCATGCCGATGACCATCGTCAGGACCACGGCGCTGACCGCGAAGACCGCGGTCCGCACGACGACGGTCCAGAACTCGCTGTCCCCGAGGATCGCGGAGAAGTTGCCGAAGCCGACCGACTCCGGGTCCTTGAAGCCCCACAGCTGCGGCTGTCCGAACTTCTGGAAGGAGAGCGTGACCAGCCGCACCAGCGGATAGCCGAGGACCAGCAGCAGGATGAGGAGGCAGGGCGCGAGCAGCAGCCAGGGCACCCCGGCCCCGCCCGTTGTCGGCTTCTTGTCCGGCCTCCGGGGGTTTGCGGCCGCGTTTCTCGGCGGTGATTGCCGCGTGGGCGGCACCTTGGCGGTGGTTGTCTCTGCGGCACTCATCCCGTGCTCCTCAGCGGTCCCTCTCCCGGTACGGTGTCTGGGGGTGTCTTGTGGATCTTGCCGGGCTTGCGTGCCCTGGCACGCACTCCCCCGTAGCCCTTCGGGCACGGGAGGTACCCCCACGCTGCGTTGTCGTCAGTCGCCGACGCTCCGCGTCGACTCCTTCCTCCGCCTTGCGATCGCACGCACCAGACCCCGCTCACTGATCCGGCCCGATCCACAAGAAACCCCCGCAGGGCCCCGTCCATGCGACGGGGCCCTGCCCACAGGTCACTTGGTGTTGATGACCTTGTCGATCGCGGCGTCCGCGGCCTTCGCGGCCTCCTCGACCGACTTCTTGCCGGTACCGATCTCCTGCAGCATGGTCTTGAGGGTCTGGGCCTTCTCGACCTGGCCCCAGCCCGGTGCCATCGGCACGAACCAGTTGGACTCGGCGGCGGTGGCCGGGACCACCGTCTTCGGGTCGTTCTTCAGGGTCGCCAGGTCCGTCTTGTTGTTGGGCAGGTTGCCCTTGGCGAGCAGCCCCTTCTGGCCCTGGGTGCCGGTGAAGGCGTTGATCCACTCGGCCGCGACGTCCTGCGCCTTGGACTTGACCGGGACGGCGAGGTCGGAGCCGCCGAGGAAGACGGGCAGCGGCTTGCCGGACGGGCCGGGCATCACGAAGTTCTCGAGCTTGTCGGCGAGTTTGCCGACCTTGTCGTTCTTCGGATCGGCGGCGGTGCCACCCTCCCAGGCCGCGCTGAAGATGGTCGCGGACTTGCCCTGGCCGAAGACGACGGGACGGTCGGCCTCGTCCTTCGTCTTGTCGCCGTGCATGTACTTGTCGAGGATCGACTTGTACTCATTGAGGCCCTTGAGGGACTCGGGCGAGGAGAGGTTGGCCTTCCACTTGTCGCCGTCCTTCTTGGCGATGGAGCCACCGGCGTCGTACACGAAGGACATCGCGGCGTACCAGTCCGGCGAAGGCTGGTACCAGGCGCTGAACTTGTCTCCCTTCTTCTCCTGGATCTTGTCCAGGGCGGCGGTGAGTTCGGCGTACGTCTTGGGGGCGGCCTTCACGCCGGCCTCGGCGGCGATGTCCTTGCGCCAGGTGCCCACGCGGCCACCGGCGTAGTAGGGGACACCGTAGGTCTTGCCCTCGTACTGGGTGGACTCCTTGAGGCCGTCCAGCCATGCGTCCGACTGCTCGAACTTCTTCGGGTCGACCTCGGCGAAGGCGCCCTTCACCATGTAGCCGAGCATCTCGGTGTTGCCCATCTCGACAACGTCCGGCGCCTTGTCGGTGGCGAGTACGGCGTCAAGCTTGGTGTTCTTGTCCGGCCAGCCGTAGTACTCGTGCTTGATCTTGATCCCGGGGTGCTTCTTGACGACCGCGTCGTCGGCCGCCTTCACCAGTTCGGGCCAGTTGTTCTGGGCGTCGACGGTGAGCCAGACGGTCAGTTCCTTGGCGTCGCCGCCGGCCTTGTCCCCGCCCTTGTCCGAATCACCACAGGCCGCAAGGCCGATCATCATGCCCGCGACGCCTATCGCCGCGATGAGCTTGCGCTTCACGCCACCCTCCTCAGGGATGCCTGCAACCCCTGCCCACCGCAAAGACATACGACGAGTACTACTCGTGGGGCTGGGACCTGGCCTTTAATGGTTTAGACCAGTACCGGGAGCTTGGCCTAGACCTTTAGGGGTGTCAAGGGTGTATAAGAAGGGCAGTCGGGTCCGTTATCGGACCGACACCTGAGGGAGGGCAACGAGCCGTGACCGGAGCGTGCCACCATGTGAGCCG
The DNA here is from genome assembly GCF_050936555.1 of Streptomyces sp. CA-135486. Classification (NCBI taxonomy): domain Bacteria; kingdom Bacillati; phylum Actinomycetota; class Actinomycetes; order Kitasatosporales; family Streptomycetaceae; genus Streptomyces; species Streptomyces sp. CA-135486. The sequence goes on along the minus strand of NZ_JBNJMM010000002.1, from coordinate 1,406,565 downwards.
CAACAGACGGAGGAGCCGGTGACGGCAGCACAGGAGTCGGGAAGGCGGGCCATGACCACGGACGGGGGCAGCACGGACAACGAGGGCGGGGCACAGACGCGTACCGCACGGGTGCCCAAGTACTACCGGCTCAAGCGCCACTTGCTCGATATGACCGAAACCCTGCCCCCGGGCACGCCGGTGCCGCCCGAGCGCACGCTCGCGGCGGAGTTCGACACCTCGCGTACGACGGTGCGGCAGGCGCTCCAGGAGCTGGTCGTCGAGGGCCGCCTCGAGCGCATCCAGGGCAAGGGCACGTTCGTGGCCAAGCCCAAGGTCTCGCAGGCCCTGCAGCTCACCTCGTACACCGAGGACATGAAGGCCCAGGGCCTGGAGCCCACCTCGCAGCTGCTCGACATCGGGTACGTCACGGCCGACGACACGCTGGCCGGGCTGCTCGACATCTCGGCGGGCGGGCGGGTCCTGCGGATCGAGCGGCTGCGGCTCGCGAGCGGCGAGCCGATGGCGATCGAGACGACGCATCTGTCGGCGAAGCGCTTCCCGGCGCTGCGGCGGTCGCTGGTCAAGTACACCTCGCTGTACACCGCGCTGGCGGAGGTGTACGACGTCCATCTGGCCGAGGCCGAGGAGACGATCGAGACCTCGCTGGCCACTCCGCGCGAGGCGGGTCTGCTGGGTACGGACGTGGGCCTGCCGATGCTGATGCTCTCGCGCCACTCACTGGACGCACAGGGCGAGCCGGTGGAGTGGGTGCGCTCGGTGTACCGCGGCGACCGGTACAAGTTCGTGGCGAGGCTTCAGCGGCCGAAGGACTGACACGGCGGCCGGCCGGGCTTCAGCGCCCGAAGGACTGAGCGTGCGCGTGGTGTGGCGCGGGTCGCCCTACTGCTCTACGGTCCTCCAGTCATCGCATGCGACGGGAGGACCTCCGGTGCGCTCTGCACACCCACGAACCCTCGTTACCGCCGATTCGTTGCCGTACCGATATACCGACGGGGGGTGACGGTACGCGAAACCCTCGCTTAGATTTCCTGCCCATTACAACTGGTGACAGGTGAGGGGACGGAGTCGCTGTATGTCCGAAGTGACCGATGAGAAACGAGCCTTGATCACGCCAGTGCGCGTGGTCGTCGCCCTCTGCCTCTTCGCGCCCTTTGTGGCGATGCTCTGGGTCGGCTCCTACGCGAAGATCGAACCGAAGTTCATCGGCATTCCGTTCTTCTACTGGTACCAGATGCTCTGGGTGCTGATCTCCACCGTGCTCACCATGGTCGCTTACAAGCTGTGGCAGCGCGACCAGCGCGCCCACAAGGGGGGTGCGTCGAAGTGAAGGACGGCGTGAACGGCGTCGCGCTCGCCGTCTTCATCTTCTTCTTCCTGGCCGTCACGGTCATGGGCTTCCTGGCCGCGCGCTGGCGCCGGGCCGAGGCCGACAGCCTCGACGAATGGGGCCTCGGCGGCCGGTCGTTCGGCACCTGGGTCACCTGGTTCCTGCTCGGCGGCGACCTGTACACGGCGTACACCTTCGTGGCCGTGCCCGCGGCGATCTACACGGCGGGCGCGGCGGGCTTCTTCGCCGTGCCGTACACGATTCTCGTCTATCCGCTGATCTTCACCTTCCTGCCGCGGCTGTGGTCGGTGTCGCACAAGCACGGTTACGTCACCACCTCGGACTTCGTCCGCGGGCGGTGGGGCTCGAAGAGCCTGTCGCTGGCGGTCGCGGTCACCGGCATCCTCGCGACGATGCCCTACATCGCCCTCCAGCTGGTCGGCATCCAGGCGGTGCTCGACGTGATGGGCATCGGCGGCGGCGAGACCACGAACTGGTTCGTGAAGGACCTGCCGTTGCTGATCGCCTTCGGCGTGCTGGCGGCGTACACGTACTCCTCCGGCCTGCGGGCACCGGCGCTGATCGCGTTCGTCAAGGACACCCTGATCTACATCGTCATCGCGGTGGCGATCATCTACATCCCGATCAAGCTGGGCGGCTTCGACGAGATCTTCACAAAGGCGGGGGATGCGTTCGCGCAGATCAACCCGGTGACCGAGAAGCCACGTGGCGCGTTGGCGCCGGGCGAGGCGGGCCAGTGGGGTTACGCCACGCTCGCGCTCGGCTCGGCGCTCGCGCTCTTCATGTATCCGCACTCGATCACGGCGACGCTCTCGTCCCGCAGCCGTGAGGTCATCCGGCGCAACACGACGATCCTGCCGCTGTACTCGCTGATGCTGGGGCTGCTGGCGCTGCTCGGCTTCATGGCGATCGCGGCGGGTGTGAACGTGAAGAACGGGCAGCTGGCGATCCCGCAGCTGTTCGAGAACATGTTCCCGGACTGGTTCGCGGGTGTCGCCTTCGCGGCGATCGGCATCGGCGCGCTGGTACCGGCGGCGATCATGTCGATCGCGGCGGCGAATCTGTTCACCCGCAACATCTACAAGGACTTCATCAAACCGGACGCCACTCCGGCGCAGGAGACCAAGGTCTCCAAGCTGGTGTCGCTCCTGGTGAAGGTGGGCGCGCTGGTCTTCGTCCTGACGATGGACAAGACCGTGGCCATCAACTTCCAGCTCCTGGGCGGCATCTGGATCCTGCAGACCTTCCCCTCACTGGTGGGCGGCCTGTTCACCCGCTGGTTCCACCGGTGGGCGCTGCTGGCGGGCTGGGCGGTCGGCATGATCTACGGCACGGCGGCCGCGTACGGAGTCGCAAGCCCGACCCAGAAGCACTTCGGCGGCTCGTCGGCGGAGATCCCGGGCATCGGGGAGATCGGCTACATCGGCCTCACCGCGTTCGTGCTGAACGTGGCGGTGACGGTGGTCCTGACGTTTGTGCTGCGGGCGGCGAAGGCTCCGGAGGGTGTGGACGAGACGTCCCCGTCGGACTTCACGGCGGACGCCGGCGACCCGGGCGTCCAGGTGGAACTGCCGCCGGCGACGGCGGGCACGGCGACGCACTGAGCCGTCACCGAGCCGCCTCACCGGTCGAGGGCCGTCGCGCTTCCCACGGGAAAGCGCGGCGGCCCTCGTCGTTCCTGCGAAAGAATGCGCGTATGAGACGTGGTTCGAGCTTGTCGCTGCTTCTGCTGCTGCCCCTCGCCCTTGCCGGCTGCGGTTCGGAGGTGGCGGCCAACAGCGGCTCGCGGGGCGGCGACGGCACGGGGAGCAACAGCGGTCCGGTGCCCGAGAGGTCCGCGCTCGAGGCGCGCGCCCGCGCGCTGCAGACCCTGCCCGAGCATGTGTATGTGACCCGGTCCGACGGCTTCGAGCTGGCGCGGCAGTCCGTGGGTGTCCTCGGCGGCGACGGCTTCTCGGCCACATATGTCTCCAAGACCGGCGGGCAGATCACTCTCGCCGTCGACCGGGGCACGGTGGACGACGCGAACTGCGCCGCAATCCCCATGGGTTCGGCCACGGGCGCGGACGGCCCCGTCGGCCTACCCTGCGCGAAGGACGGTAAAGGTTGGTACCGCACCTCGGACAGCGGCCATGAGTACGTCCGTACGGAGAACGGTCTGCGGATCCAGATCAGCGCCGGCACTCAGGTGGAGCGCGATGTGCTGCGCAAGGCCGCCGAGGCGGCCCATCTCGCCGACGACCGTGAGCTGGACGAGGTGCTGCCCCCGGCCGAGGACATCGGCGGACAGACGCCCGTGGAACGCGGCGACCTGCCCCCGGCCGGCGACGGCGCCCCCAACAATGAGGTGGGCGTGAGCGGTTGATCCGGTCCACACTGCGCCCATGGACATCGCCATCAGGGCAGTGCGGCCGAAGGAGTACACCGAACTGGGCGAGATCGTCGCCCAGGCGTATCTGGGCGACGGGCTGCTGGACTTCGGCGAGGACGATTCGTATCTGCCTGTGCTGCGGGATGTGGCGCGGCGGGCCGCCGAGGCCGAGGTGCTCGTCGCCGTCGACGGTCGCGGCCGCCTGCTCGGTGGCGTGACCTTTGTCTCGGGCGGCGGGGCGTGGGCCGATGTCGCCCAGGACGACGAGGCCGAGTTCCGGATGCTCGCCGTCGCGGAACACGCCCGTGGGCGGGGTGCCGGCGAGGCCCTTGTGCGGGCGTGCGTCGAGCGCGCCCGGGGCGTCGCGGGGTGCAGGCGGCTCGTGTTGTCGACGCAACGCAGCATGCTCGCGGCCCACCGGATCTACGAGCGACTCGGCTTCGTCCGGACACCCGAGCGGGACTGGGAGCCGATTCTCGGGATAACCCTGCTGACGTACGCGTTGGAGCTGTAGCCGCCCCGACACAACATGTGGTGGGTGCGGCAACTCCCCGCCCCCACATGTATGCTCATGCTCGCTGTCGCCGCAGGGGAATCCGGTGCGAATCCGGAACTGTCCCGCAACGGTGTGCTGTGGTGTGCTTTGTCGCACCCCATCAGTCCGAAGACCTGCCGACGGCGCATCCGGCTCGACCGAACCGGGTGCCGAGACGTCCGGGCCTCGCGGTTGGGTCGGTGGACGCCGTGCGGTGTGCTGCCTTTCCGGGTACGTACGCCTCCGCGGCCCGCCCCCTCCCCCGTCGGCCCAGAGCCGAGCGAGGGAGAGCACCACGTGACCATCGCGCCAGCCGATCCGGCTTCAGGCATCGCAGAGCAGGCTGCCGACGGCCCGGGTACCGAGCTTCTGCGGACCCTGGCCGATCTCACCGCCGATCTGCCGGACACCGACCCGGGACGTGTCGCCGCCGCCGCGCTGCGGGGCCGCAACGCCGCGTCGGACGCGGCCGAGTTGCGGAGCCTCGCCACCGACGCCGCCGCGGGGCTGATCTCCGAGGACCCGGCCTACTCCCGGCTCGCCGCCCGCCTGCTGACCCGTCACATCGCGGACGAGGCCGCCGGCCAGGGCGCGGTCTCCTTCTTCGCATCGGTCGCGGTCGGCCACCGCGAGGGCCTGATCGCGGACCGCACCGCCGATTTCGTGACGCTGCACGCCGCCCGGCTGGACGCGCTCATCGACCAGGCCGCCGACGACCGCTTCGGCTACTTCGGACTGCGTACCCTCTACAGCCGCTATCTGCTCCGGCACCCGATCACCCGTCAGGTGATCGAGACCCCGCAGCACTTCATGCTGCGCGTCGCCTGCGGCCTCGCCGAGGACGATTCGGTACGCGCCCTGGACGAGGTCGCCGCGCTGTACGGCCTGATGAGCCGCCTCGACTACCTCCCCTCCTCGCCCACGCTCTTCAACTCCGGTACCCGTCACCCGCAGATGTCCTCCTGCTATCTGCTGGACTCGCCGCTGGACGAGCTCGACTCGATCTACGACCGCTACCACCAGGTGGCCCGTCTTTCGAAGCACGCGGGCGGCATCGGCCTCTCCTACTCCCGTATCCGCTCCCGCGGTTCGCTGATCCGGGGTACCAACGGCCACTCCAACGGCATCGTCCCGTTCCTCAAGACCCTGGACGCCTCGGTCGCCGCGGTGAACCAGGGCGGCAGGCGCAAGGGCGCCGCCGCCGTCTACCTGGAGACCTGGCACTCCGACATCGAGGAGTTCCTGGAGCTGCGTGACAACACCGGTGAGGACGCCCGGCGTACGCACAATCTGAACCTCGCGCACTGGATCCCGGACGAGTTCATGCGCCGCGTCGAGGCCGACGCCGACTGGTCGCTGTTCTCGCCCGCGGATGTGCCGGAGCTGGTAGACCTGTGGGGCGACGAGTTCGACGCGGCGTACCGCAAGGCGGAGGCCGCCGGTCTCGCGCAGAAGTCCATGCCGGCCCGTGACCTCTACGGCCGGATGATGCGGACGCTCGCCCAGACCGGCCAGGGCTGGATGACCTTCAAGGACGCCTCCAACCGCACGGCCAACCAGAACGCCCAGCCCGGCCGGGTCGTCCACTCGTCGAACCTGTGCACCGAGATCCTCGAGGTCACCGACGACGGCGAGACGGCCGTCTGCAACCTCGGCTCGGTCAACCTGGGTTCGTTCGTCGCGGGCGACGGCATCGACTGGGAGCGCCTCGACGAGACCGTCCGTACCGCCGTGACCTTCCTCGACCGGGTCGTCGACATCAACTTCTACCCGACCGAGCAGGCCGGGCGCTCCAACGCCAGGTGGCGGCCGGTGGGCCTGGGCGCGATGGGCCTCCAGGACGTCTTCTTCAAGCTCCGCCTCCCCTTCGACTCGCCCGAGGCGAAGGCGCTCTCCACGAAGATCGCCGAGCGGATCATGCTCGCGGCGTACGAGTCGTCCTGCGAGCTCGCCGAGCGCAACGGCCCGCTGCCCGCCTGGTCCGAGACCCGCGCGGCCCGTGGCGTACTCCACCCCGATCACTACGACGTCGAGCTCAACTGGCCGGAGCGCTGGGACGCCCTGCGCGCCCGGGTGGCGAAGAGCGGCATGCGCAACTCCCTCCTCCTCGCCATCGCTCCGACCGCCACCATCGCCTCGATCGCGGGCGTGTACGAGTGCATCGAGCCGCAGGTCTCCAACCTCTTCAAGCGCGAGACGCTGAGCGGTGAGTTCCTCCAGGTCAACGCCTATCTGGTGGAGGAGCTGAAGAAGCTCGGCGTGTGGGACGCGCAGACCCGGGAGGCGCTGCGCGACTCCAGCGGCTCGGTGCAGGGCTTCAACTGGATCCCGGCCGACGTTCGCGCGCTGTACCGCACGGCGTGGGAGATCCCCCAGCGCGGCCTGATCGACATGGCCGCCGCCCGCACCCCCTTCCTGGACCAGTCGCAGTCGCTGAACCTGTTCCTGGAGACGCCGACCATCGGGAAGCTCAGCTCGATGTACGCGTACGCCTGGAAGCAGGGCCTGAAGACGACGTACTACCTGCGCTCCCGTCCGGCGACACGGATCGCCCGCGCGGCTTCCGGCACCGCGGCGGCCGCCGCCCCCATCCCAGTGCAGCAGGCCTCCGCGCCCGACGCGGACGCGATCGCCTGCTCCCTGGAAAACCCCGAGTCCTGCGAGGCCTGCCAGTAATGAGCTCGACCGAAAAGAACCTGCTGGACCCGGGCTTCGAGCTGACGCTCCGTCCGATGCGCTACCCGGACTTCTACGAGCGCTACCGCGACGCGATCAAGAACACCTGGACCGTGGAGGAGGTCGATCTCCACTCCGACGTGGCCGACCTCGCCAAGCTCTCGCCCGGCGAGCAGCACATGATCGGCCGGCTGGTCGCGTTCTTCGCGACGGGCGACTCGATCGTCTCCAACAATCTGGTGCTGACGCTCTACAAGCACATCAACTCCCCCGAGGCGCGGCTCTATCTGAGCCGTCAGCTCTTCGAGGAGGCGGTGCACGTCCAGTTCTATCTGACGCTGCTCGACACCTATCTGCCGGACCCGGACGACCGCGCGGCCGCCTTCGACGCGGTCGAGGAGATCCCCTCCATCCGCGAGAAGGCCCAGTTCTGCTTCAAGTGGATGGACTCGGTCGAGAAGATCGACCGGCTGGAGTCGAAGGCTGACCGCCGTCGCTTCCTGCTGAACCTGATCTGCTTCGCTGCGTGCATCGAGGGCCTGTTCTTCTACGGCGCGTTCGCCTACGTCTACTGGTTCCGCTCCCGCGGTCTGCTGCACGGTCTGGCCACCGGCACCAACTGGGTGTTCCGCGACGAGACGATGCACATGAACTTCGCATTCGAGGTCGTGGACACGGTCCGCAAGGAGGAGCCGGAGCTCTTCGACGACCAGCTCCGGCAGCAGGTCACCGACATGCTGAAGGAGGCCGTCGAGGCGGAGCTGCAGTTCGGCCGCGATCTGTGCGGCGACGGTCTGCCGGGCATGAACACCGAGTCGATGCGCGAGTATCTGCAGTGCGTCGCCGACCAGCGGCTGACCCGTCTGGGCTTCGCCCCGGTGTACGGCTCGGAGAATCCGTTCTCCTTCATGGAGCTGCAGGGCGTGCAGGAGCTGACGAACTTCTTCGAGCGCCGTCCGTCCGCCTATCAGGTGGCGGTCGAGGGCTCGGTCGGCTTCGACGACGACTTCTAGACGCCCGGACACTCTCCCGCCGGGGGGACGGGGGAGCGCCGGGAAACGAACGGCCGGGCGGATGCGTACAGCTTCCGCCCGGCCGTTTCGTATGCCCACCGCGTCCGCGGACCGCTATGCCGCCCTGCACGGCGCAGCCTCACGGAGCTCGGCCTGAGGGAGCTCGGTCTGACGAGGTTCGGCCTGACGGAGCTCGGCGTCAGGGAGCTCGGCATCAGGGAGCTCGGCGTCAGGGAGCTCGGCATCAGGGAGCTCGGCGTCAGGGAGCTCGGCGCGCCGCAGCTGGCCCCGGCGCCGTTCGGCCTGGCGCGCCCTGGCCCGACGCAGGTCGGCCCGGCCCAGCTCCGCCTCACGCAGCCGGCGGTCGATGGCGCACTCCCTGGCGTACCACACCAGTGCGGGAAGGGTGACGAGCCCGAAGATGGCGATGACGAAGAGGTACTCCATGAATGTGTTCATGCGGTCCACTGTCGTCCTCGCGCGCCAAAGAAGTCAGTGGCAGGACTGTCATGAACCATCGAATTACTGCCACAATGGTTCCATGCTGAAAAACGTGGCCGCCGTCCTCCTCGACGGCGTGCATCCCTTCGAACTCGGCGTGATCAGTGAGGTCTTCGGTTACGACCGCAGCGACGACGGCCTGCCCGTCTACGACTTCGCGGCGGTCTCCGCGGAGGGCCCCGTCCTGCCCACCCACGCCGGGTTCACCATCAGCACTCCGTACGGCCTCGAACGGCTCGAGGAAGCCGATCTCATCGCCGTCCCCGCCGCCGGCTCGTACCCGACCCGCGGCTATTCCGAAGAGCTGCTCGACGCGCTGCGCCGCGCGGTCGACCGCGGCGCCCGGGTGCTCAGTGTCTGCACCGGCGCCTTCGTCCTCGGCGCCGCCGGACTGCTCGACGGCCGCCGCTGCACCACCCACTGGCGGCACGCCCAGGAACTGGCCCAGCGCTTTCCGAGGGCGCTTGTGGACCCCGATGTGCTGTACGTCGACGAGGGCCCGGTGATCACCTCGGCCGGGACCGCCTCGGCGATCGACGCCAGCCTCCATGTCGTACGCCAGGAACACGGCCCCGAGGTCGCCAACCAGATCGCCCGCAGGATGGTCGTGCCGCCGCACCGCGACGGCGGCCAGGCGCAGTACATCCAGCGCCCGCTGCCACGCACCCGCTGTGACACGGTCGGCGACGTCCTGTCCTGGATGCAGCGGCATCTGGACCGTGAGAGTACCGTCGAGCAGCTCGCCGCCCGGGCCCATATGTCGCCGCGCACCTTCGCCCGCCGCTTCCAGCAGGAGACGGGCACCACTCCCTACCGCTGGCTGCTGCGCCAACGGGTGCTGCTGTCACAGGAGTTGCTGGAGACGACGGACGAGACGGTTGACGCGATCGCGGGCCGCGCCGGCTTCGGCAACGCGGCGGGGCTGCGCCACCACTTTCTCCGTACGCTCGGCACCACGCCGAACGCCTACCGCCGGACCTTCCGGGGCCCGGTGCGCGGCGTCGCCTGACCGTCTGAGGCCGGTGCGGCCGGATCAGTCGTTCGGAACGGTCTCGTACCGCGGCGTGCCCTCTTCCATCTGCCGCAGCGCGTCCTTGCGGTCCCGCTTGGAGAGCCGGTCGATGTACAGGTAGCCGTACAGGTGGTCCGTCTCGTGCTGCAGGCAGCGGGCGAAGTACCCCGTGCCGCGCACCTTGATCGGGTTGCCCCCGGCGTCCTGCCCGCGCACCACCGCATGGTCGGGGCGGGCCAGCGGGGCGTAGGCCGTCGGGACGGAGAGGCAGCCCTCATTGGACTCGTCGAGGACGCGGCGCTCGGCCGGCAGGTCCTCCAGTACCGGGTTGCAGACGACGCCGACGTGCCGTACGCCCTCGTCGTCCATGCAGTCGTAGACGAAGACCTTCAGGTCCACGCCGATCTGGTTGGCGGCCAGGCCCACGCCCTCCGCCGTCCGCTGGCTGGCGAACATGTCGTCGATGAGAGCGGCGAGCTTGTCGTCGAACTCGGTGACGTCCTTGCACTCCTTGTGGAGCACCGGATTGCCGACGACCGTGATCGGGCGGGACGTGCCGCGCTCGCGGTACGCCAGCTCACGCTCCTCGCAGTCCTCTGTGTCCACGACGAAACCATCGTTGACCTGCTGGTCCGTCTCCTGCTGCGACGCCATGTCAGCCGTACGCCCTTCTCACTGCCCGATGTATGCCCGGTGTCCGGTCACTCTGTGTCCGTACAGCCTACGGGCAGGGGTCAGCAGACTTCCTCGAGATCCCGCCACTCACGGGAGTCCGGGCTGTCGGCGACCCAGCCGTCGAGCAGCCCGCGCACCAGAGGTGCGGGCGCCGCGATGCCGCACTCGCGCTCCGGCGACCACAGATCGCCCTCGGTGCGGTGGCCCAGCGGGCCCGGGTGGCCCGGCTCGCTGTGGTCGTGCGGGTCGAGGTGCTCGCCCTCGCCCTCGGCGCTCGGCATCCGGCTCTCGGAACAGGCCCGGCACAGCAGCCGCACCGACGAGGACCAGTCCTCGGCGGCGAAACCGGCGTCCGACGCGAGCTGCTCAAGGGCGTCCCGGTCGGCCTCGGTCGCGGCCTCCAGCAGAACCACCCAGGTCGGTACGGGTGAGGGCGCCCAGAGCTCGATCTCGTCGAAGACGGGGTACGAGGGGCCCGCGCTGGTGATGCGCTCGCCGTGCGGGACGCCGTCGTGCAGGACGACCTCGCCCCAGCGGCGCCCGGATGACGGCAGCGGGATGGACAGCACCTCTATCCGGGCCGGGTCGAGCCTGCGGCCCCAGACCACCTCTGCCTCGCCCTCGGGCGACAGCCGCACGGCGGCGCTGCCGAGCTCCATGCCGACCGGCTCGCCGTTGGCTCCCCCGCCGCCTCCGGCGCGGGTGGGGCCCCCGGGGACCTTGAGTCCGTACGCCTGCCAGGCGCGGCGGGCCAGCGGCCAGTCCTGCAGCGCGGTGGCCGCGATGCCGACGTTCCACCAGTCGGGGGCACCGGTCTCCTTGTCGAGCAGCGCGACGGCCCGCAGGCCCGCGGCGCGCGCCTGCTCCCAGTCGTGCCGGAACTTGTGCAGCAGCGCCAGGTTGAACCAGGACTCGGAGAGCCAGGGCTCAAGGTCCGCCGCGCGCGTCAGCAACGCGCCCGCGTCCTCGTACCGGCCGTCGCCGATCAGCGTGAACGCGCGGTCGGTGGCCTGCCGCCACGAGGCGGATGGCCGATGCCGTACCTTCCCGAAGATCCTCACGATTCCTGCCTGCCGGTTCGCTCGGGTCACTACCCCCGGACACCTACTTGTGCCTTCATTCGCATCCAACCATGCCGAGTCGGAGGCTCGCTCATTACTGATGGGTTACCCCGGCGGGACCGGGGCCAGACCGCCTCGGGCCAGGACCCTGGCGAGCGATTCGACGACCTCTGGCTGATAGTCGTGCCCGGTGCCGAGACGCAGCCGTTCGAGTGCGCTGAGCGCCCCGCCCGCTGTTCCTCCGCTTCCCCCGGTGAGATCGTCGTATGCGTTGACGGCGCGGACAATCCGGGCGGGCAGCGGCTGATCCCGGTACGGGTCGGCCTGCAGCTCGACCACGACGGCGACGGCTGCGGGCGCGCCGGTCTGCCGAACCACGGCGCCACCCAGCAGGGCTATGCGCCGCTGCTCGGCGGCCGGGAGCAGCGCGGTGGCCCCTTCCGGGACCGGGTCCACGAGCGAGAGCTGCCCGATGTCGTGCATCAGCGCCGCGTACTCCAGCACGGCCAGATCGGGCCCGGAGAGCCCCAGCTCGCGGCCTACGGCGGTGGCGAGCGCGGCTACGCGACGGGCGTGCCCCGGCTGGGTGTACCCGGCGATCTCGGTCGCGCGGGCGAGGGAGGCGATGGTCTGCCGGTAGGTGGTCCGCACGGCGGCGTAGCGCCGGAAGGACAGCTGGGTGAGCAGCAGGGGTACACAGAACACGGGCAGGGCCCAGAGTCCGGCGACAGCGACGGAGAGGGCCACCACGGCGCCTGTGGCGCAGACGGCGGAGCCGATGCCGAGCAGCGCGCGCAGCTCGTCGCGCAGCAGGGGTCCGTACGGATATCGGGTGCGGGCGCGCAGCATCGCGGCGGAGAGGACGGCGTCGCAGAGGGCGGTCAGGACGAGCAGCAGAAGCAGGAAGAGCGCGTAGTACGCGCCGTGGCCGATTCTGCGCTCCAACTCGCCCGAGGTGTAGAGCGGTTGAAAGCAGGCGGCGGCGAACCCGACGGTCAGCACCCGCCGCGCCACATGTTCGAGCGCGGGCCCGTGCCCCCGCGCCACATGCGGCACGGCCCCGACGAGCACGCCCGCGACGACGACGGCGACGACCTGCAGGGCCCCGTGGGATGTCGGCCGCCCCGCGCACTCCCCGAGCAACGCATAGGCCAGCGCCCCCGCGGCCCCGAGCGGCGCCGGCTCCCGCTCCCCGGGCTGCGACCCCCACCGAGCGAGCTCCCCGACGGCGATGAACGCACCGAACGCGAGGGCGTTACCGGGCTGATCAACCCCTCGCCACAGGGTCCACACAAGCCCCACAGCGGCAACCAGGGCGGCGGCGCCGTAGACGCCACGAATGCCGCCACTATCTCCGGCCATTACACGCCACCGACTGCAGGCCGGGGTACGACGCGGCATGAAGCGACGGGGCCGAGCCCAGGCGGGGGCCCGGGGGGTCCGCTCACGGGGCGCGGAGCTGGCGCGCCGACTGCAGGCCGGAGAGCCGCGCGGCGCGAAGCCGCCGCCCCCGCCGCAGGCCGGGGGCCTGGGGGCTTGCCCCCAGTTTCGGGAAGGGGCGGGGTGGGGGAAAAACCGCCCGCGCCCCGTATGCCCGCGCTCACAGCGGCCGACCTCCCACTCTCGCCGGCACGCCCCCCACCCGCTCCCATTCGTCCGACGTCACCGCCGTCTCCCACCCGTGCCGCTCCAGCGCCCGCACCAGCGCCCGCACCATCCGCGGGTCGAACTGCGTCCCCGCGCACCGCTTCAGCTCCTCCAGCGCCGCCGCCACCGGACGCGCCCGGCGGTACGACCGCGTCGACGTCATCGCGTCGAAGGCGTCCGCCACCGCCACCACACGCGCGAACTCCGGGATCTGGCGCCCCACGAGCCCGTACGGATACCCGCTCCCGTCCAGCCGCTCGTGGTGGTGCAGGATCGCCGCCCGCGCCTCCTCCAGAAACCCGATACCCCGCACCATCTCGTGCCCGTACTCCGGATGCAGCTCTATCACCCGCCGCTCCTGCGGCGTCAGCGGCCCGTCCTTGCGCAGCACCCGCGTCGGCACCCCGAGCTTCCCCACGTCGTGCAGGATCCCGGCGAACCGGAGGACTTCCAGCCGCCCCTCGTCCATGCTCAGCTCGCGCGCGATGAGCACGGACGCCCGCCCCACCCGCTCACTGTGCCCGCGCGTGTACTGGTCCTTGATGTCGACCGCCTGGACCAGCGCGCGGATCGTCGCCTGATGGGCCGCCCGCTCGCGGTGGTACTGCGCGAAGATCCAGCAGGAGATGTACATCGGCAGCAGGACGAAGAGCGCGGACAGCGGCCCGTACGGACTGCGCCACAGCACGGCCATCATCAGCCCGGCGAGCCCGTGCACACAGTGCGGCGCCGGGGAGCGCAGCAGCAGCCCGCGCCAGGCGGCCCGTAGGGGTACCCGTTCCGCGGCGGCGAGTATGCCGCCGTCGAGGGCCGTCAGCACCAGGCAGAAGGCGAGCGCCCCGGCCGCCGCGGGCAGCAGCGCGTACGGGAAGTCCGGCGCGCGCAGGGCCCGCGCGCCGCCGAGGAGTGCGTACGCCTGCGCCGCGCCCCAGGTCGCCAGCGCAAGCTGCGCGGCGCGCCAGATCCGCCGCGCGCCGGCAGGCCGCTGGTCGACCCGCCCCAGCAGCGCGCCGGGCACGGCGACGAACACCGCCACGGCGGGCGGCAGCAAGAACGCCGCGGCGAGCAGCACGGGGAAGAAGGAGCCGGCGCCCACCGGCACGGAGTTCCCGACATAGCGGCAGCGGGCGGGCAGCTCGCACACGGCGTAGAGCCCGGCGAGCAGCAGCACGGCGCGCCAGTGGCCCCCCTGCCTCAGGACGGGCAGCGCACATGCCGCAGCGCAGAGCACCGCGCACAGGATGTACACGCGTGCTGCCGCCGGAATGGCCCTCACTGGCCCGCCCTCCCCGCCCCGTCTCAAAGAGAGCGTCAGGCTAGCGAGTTGGGTGAATCACGGCGGCAGGATGACGGCTATTCGCACCTACGGGTGACACACGAACAGGGTGTGCCGTGACAACCACGACACACCCCGTACGTCTGTACGAAAAGCGGCTACTCCTTGACGACGTCCTGCTCGGGCACCGCCTGGCCGGAGCGGATCAGATCAATGCGCCCCAGGACCTTGGCCCGCAAGTCGCTGGGCACGTCGTCATGTCCGCAGCACCGCTTGACCAGTTTCTTCACGGCCTGCTCGAGCCCGTACTTCTCCAGGCAGGGAGAGCACTCCTCGAAGTGCACCTCGAACTTGGTGCAGTCGCTGTCGGGCATCTCGCGGTCGAGGAACTCATAGAGATGGTCCAGGACCTCTGAGCAGTCCGTCTCGTGCGGCTCTCCGCAGCTCATGAGCCCGAGCCTTTCGCGTCGTTCGACTCCCCCGCTCCGGCCGGGACGAGCCCGCGCTCACGGGCGTAGTCCTCGAGCATGCCACGCAGTTGACGGCGGCCCCGGTGCAGGCGGGACATCACCGTCCCGATGGGTGTTCCCATGATGTCCGCGATCTCCTTGTACGCAAAGCCCTCTACGTCGGCGAGATAGACCGCGATGCGGAACTCTTCGGGGATGGCCTGCAGTGCTGCCTTGACGTCCGAATCGGGCAGGTGGTCGAGGGCCTGCGACTCGGCGGAGCGCAGCCCGGTCGACATGTGCGACTCGGCGCGCGCGAGCTGCCAGTCCTCGATCTCCTCGGCGGCGCTGCGCTGAGGCTCGCGCTGCTTCTTGCGGTACGAGTTGATAAAGGTGTTCGTGAGGATCCGGTACAGCCATGCCTTGAGGTTCGTGCCCTCACGGAACTGATGGAAGGATCCGTACGCCTTGGCATACGTCTCCTGCACAAGATCCTCGGCATCGGCGGGGTTGCGCGTCATGCGCAGCGCAGCCGAGTACATCTGGTCGAGGAAGCCGAGAGCGTCCCGCTCGAAACGGGCATTGCGCTCGGCAGTCGTCTCCTCGGACTGCTCCGCCTGGCCGTCGTCGGTCCCTGCGTCGGTCCCAGTGACCGGACCCACCTCCTCCAACGATGTGGCGAACCCGAATGCGGACCCGCTCGAATCGGAGGATAGAACACGATCCGCTCCGCCCGCCGCCCGAACAGGGGCGGTCTTGGCCGCGGAAAGCACCGTCCACTCCAGGTCAGCGGCGTGCGCGCGGCTCGGGCAGATGGTCGAACCCATGCGACGGACTCCCTACTCGATGCTCTGTGACTGACGTCTCGACATCCGCCACAACAGTGCGCGCCCGCACCTCATTCCCGTGGCCCTCGCGACTCCCGTAGCCCTCGCGCCCAGGTCCGCACGGCGTCCGTGATCACTCGGAGAGTCTCCTCCGGCGCGGTCCCGGCGCGCTTGGGCACGGCGAAGCCGTGATCTCCGTAGGGGACTTCCACGAGTTCGTACTCCCCTTCCGGGAACTCCTCGGGCTTGCCGAAGGGGTCATTGCCGCCCTGGACGACGAGGGTGGGCACTCCTGCGGCGAGGAGCTCGTCCGCGCGGGACTTCTCGGGCCTGCCGGGCGGATGCAGCGGGAAACTCAGCGCGAGCACGCCGACGGCCCCCAGGTCCGTCGCGGTCCGGCAGGCGACCCGGGCCCCAGCACTGCGCCCGCCGGCGACGACGGGCAGCCCCGGCTTCTGAAGTACGGGCCAGATCCCGCGCCAGCCGACATCCAGCGTCTTCGGCGCGGGGGCGACCTTCTTGCCGGCGACCCGCCACGGCTGCTCGACGAGGGCGACGGTGACCCCGTCCGCGGGCAGCGCGTCGGCGATCGCCCGCAGATCCCGGGCCTCGATCCCGCCTCCGGCCCCATGGCTGAGGGCGAGGACGAGACGAGCGCGCTTGGCCCGCACCCAGGTCACGCGGGCGTCACCGGCGTCCGTCTTCACGATCTCTGCGTGCTGTGCGTTCTGTACGTTCTCAACGGGACCCACGCCTTCATCCTGCCGCGCCGGTGCGGCGGGCGCCGGGCGGCAAGGCCGGTCGGCACGGGCGCCGGGCGGCAAGGCCGGTCGGCACGGGCGCCGGGCGGCAAGGCCGGTCGGCACGGGCGCCGGGCGGCAAGGCCGGTCGGCACGGGCGCCGGGCGGCAAGGCCGGTCGGCACGGGCGCCGGGCGGCAAGGCCGGTTCAGAACAGCGTGCCCTCCTCCGGCGCCGCCAGCTCCTCCAGCAGCTCCGGCCCGTTGTTGCGCACATTGCTCACGGCCGTCGTCACGGCATACGCCCTCATCAGCCCCTCCGGCGGCGGCTCCAGCAGCCTCCGCAGCTCCTCCGGGTCCGTCCGCGACGGGTCCAGCCACGCGTCCCAGCGGTCCGGCGTCAGCATCAGCGGCATCCGCGGATGGATGTCCGACAGGGACCGCGGCCCCTCGGCCGGCGCCACCCCCAGCGGTCCCTTCTCCGCCTCCGTCGTGATCACCGAACAGGTCACCCACCACGCCTGCGGATGGTCGTCCGGCAGCGTCCGGTCCCGCCAGAACTCGTAGAGGCCCGCCATCGCGAACACCGACCCGTCCGCCGGTGTCACGAAGTACGGCTGCTTCCGCGGCCGCTTCTTCTTCCCCTCGACCTCCAGCTCCCGCTCCCCGGACCCGGTCACCCACTCGTAATAGCCGTCCGCCGGGAGAACGCAGCGCCGGGAGACGAAGGGCCTGCGGAAGGACGGCTTCTCGTGCACCGTCTCGGCCCGCGCGTTGATCATCCGCGCCCCGCCCTCCGGTGACTTCGCCCACGAGGGCACGAGCCCCCACTTCAGCGCCCGCAGCTGGCGAACCGGACGCTGATCGTCAGCGTCTTTCAGAGGGCGCTCGAGAACCGCGTAGACCTCCTTCGTGGGGGCCACGTTCCAGTCGGGCGCCAGCGTCTCCTCCGGCTCCCACTTCTCGACCTCGAAGACTCCCACGAGATCCTCGGGCCTTCGACTCGCTGCATACCGTCCGCACATGAGTGCCACACTGCCACTTCCGCCCGACGCCCGAGGAGCCGCCCGAGAAATGGTCAGCACCGACCCCGCAACCACCCTCAGCAGCGCCTCCGTCAGCGACCTCTGGGACCGCGTCTTCGGCGCCCAGCCCGTCCCCGACAAGTGGCTCGTCATCGCCACCGGCCTGCTCGCCCTCGCCGCCGTGGCCCCCCACCCGATATGGCGGATCTCACGCAACGCCGTCACGATCGCCCACGAAGGCGGCCACGGCCTCGTCGCCCTGCTCACCGGCCGCCGGCTCGACGGGATACGGCTGCACTCGGACACGAGCGGCCTCACCGTCAGCGCGGGCAAGCCCACCGGCCTCGGCATGATCCTGACCGCCGCGGCCGGCTACACCGCGCCCCCGCTGCTCGGCCTCGGCGGCGCCTGGCTGCTCGCGGCGCACCACATCACCCTGCTTCTCTGGCTGGCCACCGCCCTGCTCATCGCGATGCTGGTGATGATCCGCAATGCGTACGGCGCACTCACGGTGATCGTCACGGGTGCCGCCTTTCTCCTCGTCTCCTGGCTGACAGAACCCGGCGTACAGGCCGGCTTCGCCTACGCCGCCGTCTGGTTCCTGCTGCTCGGCGGCGTACGGCCCGCCTTCGAGCTCCAGTCCAAGCGCCGTCACGGCGGGGCCCCCGACTCGGACGCCGACCAGCTGTCCCGGCTGACCCATGTGCCACCCGCGATGTGGCTCTTCCTCTTCCACGCCGTGTCGCTCTGCTCACTGATCGGCGGCGGCCGCTGGCTGCTCGGCCTCTAGCCCGGCTCCCGGCCCGACCCCAGCTCGGCCGGAAAACGCCCCCGCTGCTCCGCCGAAGCCCTCTACCACCGAACGGTTACGCCCCGATTTCGACGTATTTGATCAAGATCGGGCTCTCCACCGAGCCACTAAAGTGATGGCCATGACCGAAAGCTCCGTGCACCCCGCCCTCTGGCCCGCCCCCTACGCGACCGGGGCCGTCGACGCGACAGTCATCGTGCCCGGATCCAAATCGGTCACCAACCGTGCGCTGGTGCTGGCCTCCCTCGCCGCCGAGCCCGGCTGGCTGCGCCGCCCGCTGCGCTCCCGCGACAGCCTCCTGATGGCGGAGGCGCTGCGCGCCCTCGGCGTCGGTATCGAGGAGACGGTGTCGTCCAGCTCCACCGTCGCGGGAAGCCACGACGGCGAGGGTGAGGCCTGGCGCGTCATCCCCGCAGGCCTGCACGGACCCGCCACGGTGGACGTCGGCAACGCCGGCACGGTGATGCGCTTCATGCCTCCCGTCGCCGCGCTCGCCGACGGCCCGGTCCGCTTCGACGGCGACCCCCGCTCGTACGAACGCCCGCTGAACGGCGTGATCGACGCCCTGCGTGTCCTCGGCGCCCGTATCGACGACGACGGACGTGGCGCGCTCCCGCTCACCGTCATCGGCGGCGGCGCACTCGACGGCGGCCCGGTCGAGATCGACGCCTCCTCGTCCTCCCAGTTCGTCTCCGCCCTGCTGCTGTCCGCACCCCGGTTCAACCAGGGCGTGGAGGTGCGGCACATCGGCGGCAAGCTCCCCTCCATGCCGCACATCCGGATGACCGTCGACATGCTGCGCGCCGTCGGCGCCCAGGTCGACGAGCCCGAGACCGGCGGCGAGCCCAATGTCTGGCGGGTCTCCCCGTCCGCCCTGCTCGGCCGCGATCTGACCGTCGAGCCGGACCTCTCCAACGCCCAGCCGTTCCTCGCCGCGGCCCTGGTCACCGGCGGCCGGGTCACCATCCCCGACTGGCCCGAGCGCACCACCCAGCCCGGTGACGCGCTGCGCGAGATCTTCACCGAGATGGGCGGTTCCTGCGAGCTGACCGACGCCGGTCTGATCTTCACCGGAACGGGTCGTATCCACGGCATCGACGTCGACCTCGGAGAGGTCGGCGAACTGACCCCCGGCATCGCGGCGGTCGCGGCGCTCGCCGACTCCCCCTCCACGCTGCGCGGCGTCGCCCATCTGCGCCTGCACGAGACAGACCGCCTCGCGGCCCTGACCAAGGAGATCAACGAGCTCGGGGGCGATGTCACCGAGACCGACGACGGTCTGCACATCCGCCCGCGCCCGCTGCACGGCGGCATCTTCCATACGTACGACGACCACCGCATGGCCACCGCGGGATCGGTCATCGGGCTCGCCGTCGAGGGCGTACGGATCGAGAACGTGGCGACGACCGCCAAGACCCTGCCCGACTTCCCGCAGATGTGGGCCGGAATGCTCGGGGCCTGACGAGATGCGCCGCTACGGCAAGAACCCCGACGAGGACGACATCCGTGTACGCCCCAACCGCAAGGGCAACCGCCCCCGCACCAACATCCGGCCCAAGCACGAGGACGCCTCCGAGGGCATGATCCTCACCGTCGACCGCGGGCGGCTGACCTGCCTCGTCGACGACCGTGTCGTCATGGCGATGAAGGCGCGCGAACTGGGCCGCAAGGCCGCGGTGGTCGGCGACCGGGTCAGCATCGTCGGCGATCTCTCCGGCGACAAGGACACCCTCGCCCGCATCGTGCGCATCGGGGAGCGGAAGTCCGTACTGCGGCGCACGGCCGACGACGACGATCCGTACGAGCGCGTGGTCGTCGCCAACGCCGACCAGCTGGCGATCGTGACGGCGCTGGCAGACCCCGAACCGCGCCCGCGGCTGATCGACCGCTGTCTTGTCGCCGCGTACGACGGCGGGCTCACGCCTCTTCTCGTGCTGACCAAGTCGGATCTGGCCTCGCCGGACAAGCTCCTTGAGATGTACGGCGCGCTCGGCGTCCCCCATGTGGTCACCACCCGCGACGAGTTCGTGGACGGCGTCGCGGCCGAGCGCGTGCATGAGCACCTCAAAGGTCGTACCACCGCGTTCGTCGGCCACTCCGGTGTCGGCAAGACGACCCTGGTCAACGCGCTCGTACCGAAGGAGCGCCGGCGGAGCACCGGACTTGTCAACGCGGTCACGGGCCGCGGCCGGCACACCACCACATCGGCGCTTGCTCTGCCGCTCAACGACGCCGAGGGCGGCTGGGTGATCGACACCCCGGGCGTGCGTTCCTTCGGTCTGCACCATGTCGATCCGTCCCGCGTGATCCATGCCTTCCCTGATCTCGTGACGGGAACGGAGGGCTGTCCGCGGGCATGCAGTCATGACGAGCCGGACTGCGCGCTGGACGCCTGGGTTGCCGACGGCCATGCGGATCCGGCGCGGCTGTACTCGCTGCGGCGGCTGCTTGCCACGCGGGAGCGACGCGAAGGCGACTGACTCGCGCACGTTTGCGGTCCCCGCTTGTTGGTAAGTGCATACTCGCACCAAGTGCGACGAAGCAGTCACCGACTGATGCGGGAGGCACAGACCATGGCGTGGCTGCTGGTGGTGGTCGCCGGATTGCTTGAGACGGGGTTCGCCGTCTGCCTCAAGCTCTCGCACGGTTTCACCAGGCTCTGGCCGACGATCGCGTTCGCCGCCTTCGCACTCGGCAGCTTCGGACTGCTGACGCTCTCCCTGAAGAAGCTCGACGTCGGTCCCGCCTATGCGGTGTGGACCGGCATCGGCGCGGCGGGCACCGCGATCTACGGAATGGTCTTCCTCGACGACGTGGTCTCCACCCTCAAGATCGTCTCGATCGCGCTGGTGATCATGGGCGTCATCGGTCTGCAGCTGTCGGGCTCGTCGCACTGACGGCTCCGGCGACGGCCGTACGCACCAGCTCGCCGACCCCCTCGCCGACGGGCGCGATCACATACGAGAGCGCGAGCCGCACCGCCAGCTCGCAGCGGCGCGCCAGCTCGGCCGACTCCTCCTTCGTACGACCGTTGTCCCGGCCGTTGTCCCGGCGCCCGTGCTCCAGCGCGGCCACCACCCGGTCCCGTACGGCAGCGACCAGCTCACCCGGCGACGGAAGCCCCGCGTCCGCGCGGCGCTGGGCAGGCACCGGGGAGATCACGGTGCCGCGCCGGGCGGGCCGCGGCGCCGGCAGATGTTCGCTCCAGCAGCCGGTGAGCAGGGCCCGCAGCAGCGGCTTCGCCCGCGCCTCTCCCACGGTCCATTCCGCGACCGAGACCAGCCGGTCCATGGCTCTCGCCCGCTCGGCCAGCAGCCCCTCGACGCCATGGAGGTACGTATCGGCCTCGCGCCGCACGAGCGCGCGGGCGAGGCCGTCCTTGCTGCCGAACTCGTTGTAGAGGGTCTGCCGCGAGACCCCGGCCGCGGACGCGACATCGACCATCCGCACCCCGGACCACGGCAGTGCGGCGAGCGCCGTGAGAGCGGCGTTCAGCAAGGACTCTCGCGCTGTAGGCATCGTCGCCTCCCAGGCCGTGCGGCTCTCAGGCCGTGCGCCCACCGGGCCGTGCGGCTCTGCGCTCAGAGTTGACGGGCCGCCATCCACTGTCAATAGCCGCGGCCGGCAGGGGCACAGGACGGCCCTACTCAGCCCCGATAGAGTGATGACCATGCCCGACTACCACGACGATCTGCGTCTTGCGCATGTGCTCGCGGACGCCGCCGACGCCGCCACGATGGACCGGTTCAAGGCGCTGGACCTCAAGGTCGAGACCAAGCCGGACATGACGCCGGTGAGCGAGGCCGACAAGGCGGCGGAGGAACTGATCCGCGGGCAGCTCCAGCGGGCGCGCCCGCGCGACGCGATCCTCGGCGAGGAGTACGGCATCGAGGGCACGGGTCCGCGCCGCTGGGTGATCGACCCGATCGACGGCACCAAGAACTATGTGCGCGGGGTGCCGGTCTGGGCGACGCTGATCTCGCTGATGGTGCAGGGCGAGGGCGGCTACCAGCCCGTCGTGGGCGTGGTGTCGGCCCCGGCGCTGGGCCGCCGCTGGTGGGCGGTGCAGGGCGGCGGCGCATACACCGGGCGCAGTCTCAGTTCGGCCACCCGGCTGCGGGTCTCCAAGGTCTCCCGGGTTCAGGACGCCTCCTTCGCGTACTCCTCGCTGAGCGGCTGGGAGGGGCAGGGGCGGCTCGACGGGTTCCTGGATCTGACCCGGGCCTGCTGGCGTACCCGCGGCTATGGCGACTTCTGGCCGTACATGATGGTCGCCGAGGGTTCGGTGGACATCTGCGCCGAGCCGGAGCTCTCGCTGTGGGACATGGCGGCGACCGCAATCGTCGTACAGGAGGCGGGCGGATCCTTCACCGGCCTGGACGGACGGCCGGGTCCGCACAGCGGAAATGCGGCCGCGTCGAACGGGCTGCTCCACGACGAGCTGCTGGGTTATCTCAACCAGCGCTACTGACGAGCGGCCGGCCGGCAACCGGCGGGCGCATACACCCATTCACCCGGCGCACAACCGAACGTGCGCGCCCTCTTGCTGCCGCCCCGCAGGGCTGCGACTCTGAGAGTCCCCCCACTTGTGAATTTGTGAATCGGTTCCCGAACAACCGATCCGCCAAGGAGGTGGCTCCATCCATGCTCGTCCGTGACGCCATGAGCACGGTGGTCCTCACCATCGGACCCGCACACACACTCCGCCAGGCCGCCCGCCTGATGGCCGCCCGCCGTGTCGGCGCGGCCGTCGTCCTCGACACCGACGCCGGCGGGCTCGGCATTCTGACCGAGCGAGACATCCTCAATTCGGTGGGTACGGGGCAGGACCCCGATCTGGAGACCGCCGGCGCCCACACCACCACCGACGTCGTCTTCGCCGCGCCTTCATGGACCCTGGAGGAGGCCGCGGAGGCCATGACACACGGCGGCTTCCGGCATCTGATCGTGCTCGACGGCGACGGGCCCGTGGGCATCGTCTCCGTACGCGACATCATCCGCTGCTGGGCCCCCGCGAGGCGCCACCCGGCGACGCTCGCCGGCTAGCGCGCACACGAGCCGACCGGCTCTCACAAAGAACCGGTCGGCACGCACAAGAACCGGTCGGCAGGCACAAGAACCGGTCGGCACGCACAGGACCCGGTGAGCGCGCATGCGAAAAGGCCGGACCCCTCTGGACAGGGATCCGGCCTTCCGTACTACGGCAGGCGTCCGTCAGCCACGCAGGGCCTGGACCGCGGCCTCCAGCCGCTTACCGAAGTCTCCGTCGGCCTGACGGAAGTTGTTGACCGCGCGCTCGGCGATGTCGTCACGCGACACCTTGGAGATGAACCCGGCGAGGTTCTCGATGAGGCGGTCCTTCTCGTCCCCGGACATCAGCCGGTAGAGGTTGCCCGCCTGCACGAAGTCGTTGTCCTCGGCGTGCGAGGGCGCCTCGTGGTTGCCGGTCGCGCCGGAGACGGCGGTCGACACCCACAGCGGCCTGTCCGTCTGGAACGGGCCGCCGAAGCTGTTCGGCTCGTAGTTCTTGGTGCCCTTGTGGCGGCCGTCGTACAGATAGCCGTCACGGCTGTTCGTACGCGCCTCGGTGGCGTGCGGGCGGTTCACCGGCAGGTGGTCGGCGTTGATGCCGACGCGGTAGCGGTGGGCGTCGCCGTACGCGAAGAGACGGCCCTGGAGCATCTTGTCCGGGGACGGACCGATGCCCGGCACGAAGTGCGCGGGGCTGAAGATGGACTGCTCGACCTCGGCGAAGATGTTCTCCGGGTTGCGGTTGAGCTCCAGCTTGCCGATCTCGATCGGCGGGTAGTCCTCGTGCGGCCAGACCTTGGTCAGGTCGAACGGGTTGAAGCGGTAGGTCGCCGCCTCGGCCGCCGGCATGATCTGCACCTGCACGGTCCAGGACGGGAAGTCGCCGCGCTCGATGGACTCACGCAGGTCACGCTGATGGGAGTCCGGGTCCACACCGGAGAGGCGGTTGGCCTCGTCCGTGGTGAGGTTCTTGATGCCCTGGTCGGTCTTGAAGTGGTACTTGACCCAGAAGACCTCGCCGGCCTCGTTGTTCCACTGGTACGTGTGCGAGCCGTAGCCGTTCATGTGGCGCAGCGTGGCCGGGATGCCGCGGTCGCCGAAGAGCCAGGTCACCTGGTGGGTGCTCTCCGGGCTCAGCCCCCAGAAGTCCCATACGTTGTCAGCCTCCTGGCTGCCCGTGTACGGGTCGCGCTTCTGGGTGTGGATGAAGTCGGGGAACTTGATGGCGTCCTTGATGAAGAACACCGGGGTGTTGTTGCCGACGAGGTCGTAGTTGCCCTCTTCGGTGTAGAACTTCAGCGCGAACCCGCGGGGGTCACGGACGGCGTCGGCGGAACCGAGGTTGCCGGCCACGGTGGAGAAGCGCAGGAACGTCTCGGTCTGCTTGCCGACCTCGGAGAGGAACTTGGCGCGGGTCCACTGGGACACGTCACGGGTCAGCGTGAAGGTGCCGTAGGCACCGGCGCCGCGGGCGTGGACGATGCGCTCCGGGATGCGCTCACGGTTGAAGTGCGCGAGCTTCTCGAGCAGCGCCTGGTCCTGGACGAGAACCGGCCCGCCGACGCCCGCGGTCTCGCTGTTCTGGTTGTCGGCGACCGGAGCCCCGGCCTCCGTGGTGAGCGGTCCCTGCGTCACGTGCGCCTCCTGCGTCATTCCTGCAACGTCCTGTCCTTGGCGTTTACCTGTTCCCGATCCTACAATGGATATTGTCTAAGTCAAGCGAGCATCCAAAGTCACACCCGTTCGGGACCTGGGTCCCACCACTGTTAGGCTTGTCTTTATGAGTGACCTGTTGGAACGACTTCGCGGACGCGGCTGGCGTATGACCGCACAGCGGCGTGTCGTGGCCGAGGTCCTCGACGGCGAACATGTCCATCTGACGGCCGACGAGGTACACGCACGGGCGGTGACAAGGCTGCCCGAGATCTCCCGGGCGACGGTCTACAACACGCTCGGCGAGCTCGTCTCCCTCGGCGAAGTCCTGGAAGTCTCCACGGACCGCCGCGCCAAGCGGTACGACCCGAACGCGCACCAGCCGCACCAGCACCTGGTCTGCGCCCAGTGCGGCGCCATCCGCGACGTGCATCCGGCGGGCAACCCGATGGCGGACCTCCCGGCCTCGGAGCGCTTCGGCTTCACGATCTCGGACGTCGAGGTGACATACCGGGGCACGTGCCCGAACTGCGCTTCGGCGTGACGCACTGAGCCTCGGACGCGCTGAGCACACATTGAGCCTCGAAGGCCCGGCATCCTCTGGATGCCGGGCCCTTCGCGCGTCTGGATGCCGGGCCCTTCGCGCAACCAGCCACTGCGCGCTCAGCGCATACGACGAAGGCCCGGATCCATCAGGATCCGGGCCTTCGTCTCTGAGTAGCGGGGACAGGATTTGAACCTGCGACCTCTGGGTTATGAGCCCAGCGAGCTACCGAGCTGCTCCACCCCGCGTCGGTGAACACAACACTACGTCACCCCGCCGACCAGCGCAAATCGATATCCGCTACGCCCTGGCCAGGCCCTGAGCCGGGCCCGGGCGGATCCGGAGCTACGCCGTGAGCTCCTGGTGCAGCGCCTCCCGCAGCCGTGCCGCGCGCTCCGCCACCTCCGCGGGACCCAGCTCAACGGCACGCGCGCACCACCGCTGCCCCTCGGTCAGCTCCCCCCTGCGCGCCGCGAGCAGCGCAAGGCGCAGTGCGGCCCGGCCGTGCCCCGCGCGGGCGGCACGGCTCCACCACAGGGCGGCCTCGCGCTCGTTCCCCTCGCGGGCCAGCAGCAGCCCGAGGTTGAACGCGCCGTTGCGGCTGCCCGCCTCCGCGGCCTCCCGGTACCAGCGCGCGGCGTCGGTCATGTCGCCGCGGGCGGCGGCGAGCATCCCGACCCGTACCTGGGCACGGCGGTGTCCCTGCTCGGCCGCGCGCTCGTACCACTCCTCGCACTCGCTCTTGTCCGCCATCGGCTCGCCGAGCGCCGGCGGCCCCGGCGGCGGCTGGCGGGAGTCCAGCACGGTGGCGAGCCGGAAGGCGGCCTCCGCGCTGCCGCTACCCGCCGCACAGCGCAGATGGCGCTCCGCGGCCTGCTCGTCGCCGTCCCTCAGCAGCGCGATGCCGACCTGGAGGGCGGCCTCGGTGTGACCGGCGGCCGCCGCCCGCTCGTACCAGCTCAGAGCCGTACGGTCGTCGTCGCGGCCGACGTAGAGGATGCCCAGGTTGAAGGCGGCGTCGACGCTTCCGGCCTCGGCCGCCTTGGAGAACCAGGGCTCGGCGCCGGTCGCGTCGCCGGCCTGCAGAAGCAGCACGGCGAGCGCGTTGGCGGCCTCGCGGTGCCCGGCGTACGCGGCACGTCGGTACCACTGCTCGGCCTGCGGCGTACGGTCCTGGGCGGCGCAGAGCAGCCCCAGGTTGTACGCGCCGTTCACATCGCCCGCGTCCATGGCGGCCCGGTACCAGCGCTCGGCCGTCTGCTGCTGGCCGCGCGCGGCGTGCAGCGCGCCAAGGGCGTTGGCGGCGTTGCCGTCGCCGTCCTGGGCAGCACGCAGCCACCAGACCGCGGCGCTCTCCTCGTCGCCCGCGTCCCGCAGCAGGAACCCGAGCGCGCACGCGGCCCGGGCCTCGCCGTCCTTCGCGGACATGAGGTACCAGCGACCGGCCTCCTTCAGCTCGCCACGCTTCTCGAGGATCGCGCCGAGGTGCAGCGCGGCCCGCCGATGCCCACGGGCGGCGGCCTGCCGGTACCACTGGGCGGCCTCGTCGAGTACGGACGGCTCACCGCCCTCGGCATCGGCACCGGCGGCGGGGGCAGCCGCGCCCGGGGCAGCGCGAGCGACGTCGCCGGGAGCAGCGGAGACGGAGTGACCGGGACCGCCGGCCGACGCAGCGCCGCCCGGGGCAGCTCCGCCCGCACCGGCGCCCGAAGCGGCGGCCGCAGCCACCGCACCGTCCCGTACCGCCGGCTCCGCGTGGCCCATCACCAGGCCCACGCCCCCTCCCGCGGGGGCCTCCTCCGCCGCCCGGCGCTCCAGCGCGCGGGCGAGCCGGTAGGCCCCCTCGCGGTGACCCTGTTCCGCAGCCGCGCGCAGCCAGCGCTCGGCGCCCGCATCGCTGCGGTGCTCCAGCAGATCGGCGAGGGCATACGCACCCAGCGCATGCCCCTGCTCGGCGGACTGACGCAGCCAGTACTCCGCGGCGGGCTCGTCGCCGCGCTCACGGAAGTGCCGCCCCAGCGCATGCGCCGCGGCCGCGGAACCGGCGACGGCCGCGATGCGCCACCATCCGGCGGCATCGTCGGCGTACCCCCGCTGGTGGAGCAGGACACCCAGATTGTTGGCGGCGGCGCGGTCGCCGTCGGCCGTCGCGGCACGCAGATAGGGCTCGGCGCCGTCGAGGTCGCCGCGGCGCAGCAGCAGCGCGCCGAGCACGCTCATCGACGCGGTGTCGCCGCCGTCGGCCGCGCGCCGGTGGCGCGCCTCGGCCCCGGCGGTCTCCACCGAGGTCTCCGCCTGGTCGGCGCCGGCCCCGCGGCCTGCGCCGTCAACGTTGTCAACGGCGTCGTCAGCAGCGGCACTGGCCGCGTCCATCACGCTTCCGGCATGCCGCTGCACAAACCGCCCTGTCTCCAACAGAGTCGCCCTGTCCCCCATAAATTCCATCGTCGCACCACCTGCAACCCGCGTACACCTGGTATACCGCAGCCAGTGAGGTCACTTCAGCGTTTTGTCGACATGCCCACAGATGGATAAGTCAAACACGCTCGACGCCAACCTGCCCCACGCGGCACGCAGTTCCCACCGGCAGCACATACGCACGAAGAGGGCCCGAATCCTCAAAGGATCCGGGCCCTCTTCATCTTCAGTAGCGGGGACAGGATTTGAACCTGCGACCTCTGGGTTATGAGCCCAGCGAGCTACCGAGCTGCTCCACCCCGCGTCGTTGTGTTGCAACCGTATCACGACGCGGGACGGTGCCTGCCCAGCCGCCTCTCAGCGGCCTTTCAGTGACCGTGGCCTTCAGTGACCCTCGAGTCCCCCTGCCCCTCAGCCGCCTGGCTTGGCCGTACCGCTCGGCGGCGTGGACTGCGCCGCGGAGAGCCGCTCCAGCGCCGCGTCCAGATCCTTCTGGGCCTTGCCGTACGCCTCCCAGTCCTTCGGCTCCTTCGCCAGCGCAGCCTCGGCGTCCTGGTGCGCCTTCAGGACGTCCGCGATGGCGGCCTTGAGCGCGTCGCCACCGGTCGCCGGTGGCTTGGTGGTGCCCGGTGGCGGTGTCGTCGTCGGCGGCTGCGCGGCGCCCTCCTGCGCGAAGACCGCGTCGAGCGCCTGCGTCAGATCGTCCTTGAAGACCGGCTTGCCTCCGCCGTAGGCGACGGCGACCTTCTTCAGCAGCGGGTAGTTCGCGCTGCCACCGCGTGCGTACACCGGCTCGATATAGAGGAACCCGCCGTCGAGCGGCACGGTGAGCAGGTTGCCGTACTCGATGTCCGAGTCGGTGCCTCTGAGGTTTCTGACGAACTCGGCGACGTCGTCATTGCCGTTGAGCTCACTCTGCACCTGTTGTGGACCTTGCACGGTCTCGGTGGTTCTCAACAGCCTTATCGTGCCGTACTTGTCGCTGTTGGCATCGGCGTCGACCGCCATGAACGCGCCCAGGTTGGGGCGTCCGGCCGGGGTGAACGTCGTCGTCAGCGAGAACTTCTGCGCCTTGTCCCCGGGCATCTTCAGGCTCAGGTAGTACGGCGGAACCGCGCTGGTGTCCTTGTTCGTCGGGTCGTCCGGCACCTGCCAGGCGTCGGAGCCGCTGTAGAACTGCGCCGGCTCGGTGACGTGGTACCGGGTCAGCAGCTCGCGCTGCACCTTGAACATGTCCTGCGGGTACCGCAGATGGGCCTTCAGCGCCGGCGAGATGTCGCCCTTGGCCTTCACCGTGCCGGGGAACGCCTTCATCCAGGTCTTGAGCACCGGGTCCTCGGTGTCCCACTGGTACAGGTTGACCGTGCCGTCGTACGCGTCGACGGTGGCCTTCACCGAGTTGCGGATGTAGTTGACCTGGTTCTGCTGGGCAACGACCGTGCGCTGATTGGTGGTCAGCGAGTCCGCCGTGGTGTCCCCCAGCGTGGTACGCGAGGCGTAGGGGTAGCCGTTGGTCGTGGTGTACGCGTCGACGATCCACTGGATCCGGTGGTTGACGACCGCCGGGTAGGCGTCGCCGTCGATGGTCAGCCACGGGGCGACCGCCTCGACGCGCTCCTTGGGTGTGCGGTTGTACAGAATCCGCGAGCCTTCGCCGACGGCTCCCGAGTAGAGGATCTGCGGCTCGCTGAAGGCGACGGCGTAGGCCGCGCGGTTGAGCGGGTTGGAGAGGTTGACGCCGCTCTTGCCCTGGTAGCTCGTGTACTTGGTGGGCCCGACGCTCGCCTCGTAGTCGAGCTCCTGCTGCGGGCCGCCGACGATCGAGTACTGCTCGGTCTTCTCGCCGTAGTAGATCCGCTGCTCATACTTGGGGAGCGCGCCGCTGGTGGGCATCCCGGACTCGGTGAAGTCGGGCGAGCCGACGGTGCCCTTGTCCGGGTCCGTGATGGCGCTCGTCCCCTTGGCCGCGATCGCGCCATAGCCATGGGTGTAGGTGAAGTGGTCATTGATCCAGTTGCGCTTCTGGATGCCCTTGATGTTGAGCTCGCGCAGACCGATGACCGTGTCCTGCGGCTGCTTGTCGGGGCCGGTGTACCGGTCCACGTCGAGAGTCGCGGGGAACTGGTAGTACTTGCGCTCCTGCTGGAGCTGCTGGAAGGCGGGCGAGACGACGTTCGAGTCGACAAGTCGATAGCTGGCCGCCGAGGGAGCCGCCGCGCGCTGCTGGGCCTTGCGCTTGGGGTCGCCCTTGCCGGAGTAGTCCTCCGGGGTGGCCTTGTCGATGCCGTACGCATGACGCGTGGCCTCGATGTTCTTCTTGATGTACGGGCTTTCCTTGGCCTGCTCGTTCGGCTGGACCTGGAACTTCTGCACGATCGCGGGGTAGAGACCGCCGATGAGAATCGCCGACAGAACCATCAGCCCGAAGCCGATCACGGGCAGCTGCCAGGTGCGGCGCCAGAGCGTCGCGAAGAACAGCACGGCGCAGATGACGGCGATGCAGAAGAGGATCGTCTTCGCCGGGAGGTAGGCGTTGGCGTCGACGTACCGCAGGCCCGTCCAGTTGCCGGTGGCCTTGAAGTCGCTGGACTTCACCGCGAGCCCGTACCGGTCGAGCCAGTACGCCACGGCCTTGAGCGAGACGAAGAAGCCGAGCAGCACCGACAGGTGGCCGGTGGCCGCTCCGGTCGCGCGCGGGCCGGGGCTGGTGATCCGCAGCCCGCCGTACAGATAGTGCGTGAGGGCCGCGACGATCAGGGAAAGCACTGCGGCAGCGAAGCCGAAGCCGAGCAGGAAGCGGTACCAGGGCAGGTCGAAGGCGTAGAACGACACGTCCATCTGGAACTGCGGGTCCTTCTGACCGAAGGACACGCCGTTGACCCACATCAGCCAGGTCCGCCACTGACCGGTGGCGGAGGCGCCGGCGATCAGCCCGACCAGAGCGGTGATCGCGAGGAGCACCCACTTCTTGTACGGGGCGATGCCCATCCGGTACCGGTCAAGGCTCTGCTGCTCCATCGACATGGCGCTGAGCGGCGGGCGCAGCCGGTGGGCCAGCCAGATGTTCACGCCGACAGCGGTGGCCATCAGGAGCCCGAAGACGGCGAACAGACCGATCTTCGTCCACAGGGTGGTGGTGAAGACGGAGGAGTAGTGGACGGATCGGTACCAGAGCCAGTCGGTCCAGAACCCGGCGAACATGACGAACGCCATGGCCAGCACGGCCAGCACGCCCAGTGTCATGAGCAGGGTGCGGACACGCCGGGACGGCCGGCCCACTCTGATCCGTGGCCCGGTCGGGCCTCCGCCGCGGTCCGGCATCTGGAAAGCCAACGTGCGCACCTCGAAGTTCGCGGTCGTGTGAAACGGGCCCCGCGATCGTAGAGCCCACTACTGCAACTTACTGAGGCTTTACCTAGTTCCCGTCTTGGGGCCGGAAGGAGGCAGGATATTGGGCATGCCCAACGATTCTTCTTCCGGCCCTCCCATGGCCACGAGCCCACTGACCCGCGCGGTGCTCGAAATCGACGAGTATGCGTCCGGGCTCGGCTGGGACCAGCCGGCCAGGCTCTTCGCGCTCGTCGACACCGCGCAACTACGCACCCAGGAGCCGGGCCTCGCGGCCCAGCTCGGCCTCGACCGCGACGAGGCGGCCGCGCCGCTGACCCCGATCGAGCAGGACGAGATCCCGTCCGGCACCCCGCTGGACGAGTTCCTGGCGACGATCGCCTGGCCGGACGCGGTCTCGGGCTGCGCCCTGACGGTAGAGCGCCAGATGCTCCCGCCCTCGGCGGAGGCCTCGGTCCCGGCCGGCCTCTCCGGCAAGGCCCTCACCAAGTGGGTCGCGTCCCACCCGGACCGCCAGGAGGTCCGCATGACGGTCGGGGTCCTCCGCGACGGCACCCGCGAATCGGCGCTCCGCCTGCGCGAAAAGGACTCCCCGACGGAGGTCCTCACGGGCGCCTCCCTGGTCCCGGGTCTGGCAGAGGCGCTCTCGGCAACGTTCGAGGCGTAGCCGACATCGTCGTACGGCACCGCCGTACCCGGTCGCACGGCGCCGGGTACGGCGGTGTGCCGCAGGGTGGCCCGGCCGCGGCCGGTGGACGAGGGGGCGGCTGCTCTCCCCCGCCCCGTCAGCCCTTACCGCAGCCCACCAACCCCGCCGTGTCCCCCGACCTGATCTTCTCCAGCGACTTCGCCGCATCGTCGATCGTGTTCACCTTCACGAGCGTCAGCCCCTTCGGAATGTCCGACGCCGCCGCCGCGCAGTTCTCACTCGGCGTCAGGAAATACTCCGCCCCGGCGTTCCGCGCCCCCACGAGCTTCATCTCGATCCCCCCGATCGGGCCGACCTTCCCCTTGTCGTCGATCGTGCCCGTGCCTGCCACGAACTTCCCGCCCGTGAGGTCCCCCGGCGTCAGCTTGTCGACGATCCCGAGCGCGAACATCAGGCCCGCGCTCGGGCCCCCGACGTCCGCCAGGTTGATGTCGATGCCGAACGGGAAGGTGTGGTCAGTCCCGGCCTGGATGCCGACAATCGCCCGGTTGTCCTTGTCCGCCTTCACCGTGGTGATCGTGACCTTCTCGGTGCCCGAAGGCTCCTTGCCCGCCTTCTCCGCCGCGGCCGCATCCTTCGCGGGGACGATCGTGAAGACGACGCTTTGCCCGGGCTTGTGCTTCACGACCAGCTTCGCGACATCCGCGGGCTCCTTCACCGCCGTGCCGTCCACCGCCCGGATCACATCGCCCGCGTGCAGCCGGTTCTCGGCGGGCGTGTCCTTGACGACCGTGGAGACGACCACGCGCGTCTTCACCGGGACCCTCAGCTGCTGCAGCGCCGCGACCTTCGCGCTCTCCTGCGACTGGGTGAACTCTTCCGCGTTCTCCTGCGTCGACTGCTCTTCCGTCTTGCCGCCCGGGTAGAGCGTGTCGTGCGGCACCACCACGTTGTCGTGGGCCAGCCAGCCGTAGACCGCCTCGACGAGGTTCATCTTGTAGTCCGCGCCCGTGACCCTGACCGTCGTCATATTGAGGTGACCGGTCGTCGGGTAGGTCTTGCGGCCGGAGATCTGCAGGACCGGTTCGCCACCGGCCGCGCCGAGGGTGTTGACCGTCGGTCCGGGCGACATCTCCGAATACGGCACAGTGATGAACACCCCTGCGCAGAGCAGCGCGACAAAGATCAGTGTGGAGGCGAGCATCGTCGCGGTGCGGCGTGGCATGGAACGACAGTACGGGACGGGTCTGTCACGGGACCGTCGGGGCCGGTTCGTACGGGCGACTTGGCAGCTGCGTACGGTCCCCGGCCGGGGCACACTCGGATCGGCGCTGTCACACCCGGGTCATACGGCGTCGGTTCCGGAGCCCGCCTTCTCCATCGCGTCGCGGAACCGCGCATAGCCGGCAAGCTCGGCCACATCCCCGGTCGTCCGGTTCCGTGAGGCCCAACTTCCCCATATCGCGGCACCGACGGCAGCGAACAGCGGAATGAGCAGCCAAGCGAGTGCCGCCATCGCGACCTCCCTACACCATGAGCAACCGGAACTGAGTGATCAACAGATTAGTGTCTGCTGGTTCAACGCTCATGGCAGGGGTGCGGTTACGCAAACTGGGGCGCTTGGCAGCGTACGGGTTTCAGCCCCCGCCGACAGCCCTACGCGCCGACCCACTCTTCCGTGCCGTCGGAGAACTTCTGGTGCTTCCAGATCGGCACCTCGTGCTTGAGGTCGTCGATCAGCTTCCGGCACGCTTCGAAGGCCTCCCCGCGGTGCGGGCAGGACACGGCGACGACGACCGCCAGATCGCCGACCTCCAAGTCACCCACACGGTGGACGGCGGCAAGCGCCCGCACGGGGAACTCCGCCGTGATCTTCTCGGCGATACGGCGCATCTCGGCCTCGGCCGAGGGGTGGCAGGAGTACCCGAGCGTGTCGACATCCGCCCCGCCGTCGTGATTGCGCACGGTGCCGACGAAGAGGGCGGTGCCTCCCGTGGCGTCGTCGCCGACGGCCGTGAAGACCTCGTCGACGGAGAGCGGGGTCTCACGGATCGCGAGCAGCCGGATGGGGTCCTGCGCGGCCTGCTCGCCGGGGTGGTCGTACCTGCTTGCCATGCCCTCCATCGTGCCGTACGCCACTGACATCGCGGAACAGCGGATCCGACCGGCCGCCGGGGCAGCGCGTTGGAGCCTCCTACAGACGGCGCCGCGCCTTGCGCGCACGCCGGACCAGGGCGGCCGTACCGAGCAGCGCCACCGTCGCACCCGCGGCACCCGCGGCAGTCGCGTCCTTGCGGCCGAGACGGCGGCCGGCGACGGTGTGCCGCCCCTCCACCTCTTCCAGCAGCGCGGCCAGGACCTCCTCGTTGGTCCACTGCGGACGCCAGCCCGCGTCGTGGAGCCGGCTCACACTGACCACCCAGGGGTGCATCGTGTACGCGAGGTCCCCTGCCGGGGACGGGGTGAGGCCGATCCGGTGGAGCCTGGCCGCCGCGCCGAGGGCGACGGCCGATGGGAGCTCCATCCGCCGGATGCCACTGAGCTCCTCGACCTCCTCCTGCTCCAGCCAGCCGTCACAGCCGACCGCCAGCTCGCCCTCGACCTTCTCCAGGGCGGCGTACTCCAGCGCGCTCACCAGGTCCTCGACATGGCAGAACTGCCAGGTCGGACGGGATCCGGCGACCACCAGCAGTCGCGGCGACTCGAAGTAGCGGGTCAGCGCGGTGTCAGTACCGCCCACCAGGACGGCGGGTCTTACCACCGTGACGTTGAGCCCCGGGTGTGCGCGCGGCGCACGGCGGCCCAGGCGCTCGATCTCCAGAAGGTCACCGACGCCCGTCGCCTCGGCGGTGGCGCGCAGCTCCGCGTCCTCGGACAGCGGGATGTCGTTGTCGGGCAGCGCCCCGTAGACCATGGCGGAGGTGCACAGGACGACCCGGTGCACACCGGCGGCCGCCGCCGCGGTCAGCACGGTCTGGGTGCCGCGCACGTTGTACGCGCTACGCGCGGCGGAGTCGGTCTCCAGGTCGAGGTCGAGCGCGAGGTGCACCACCACGTCGGCGCCGCGCAGCTTCTCGGCGATGGCCGGGTCGCGTACGTCGAGAATGTGCCACTGCGCCTCGGAGACCTCACCCCGGCGCTCGTCGATCGCGATGACCTGCTTGATCTCCGCGGACGCGGCCAGCCGCCGGGTGAGCAGGTCACCGACGCCGGTGGCGGCGCCGGTGACCGCGACGACGGGACCACGGCCTGCCGACCCGCGGCCTGCGGTCTGGGTTGAGCGGTTTCGCGCTGCGCGAACCTGCGGATCTGGGGAACTCACCAGGCGTCTCCAGCGGTTGTCTTCAGTACGTGAGCGAATGACGCGTACGTACCAGGTGGCGTCCATCCTGCCGCAGGCCAGGAGTCGGCGGAGCACCGAGCCCATATGCGGCCCGGATGTCGAGGCCACTCCGGCAGACCCGCAGCCGCTTAGGCTGGTGGTGTTGTCGGGCATTCGCCGCCGGCAGGAAGCCGGCGGCCCTACGAGCCGAGGAACCCCGTGAGTGACACCCCATTCGGATTCGGCCTTCCGCCGGAGGAGCCGGAGAACGGCGACGAGGGCAAGAAGAAGGATCCCGCCGGCGGTGGCCAGGGCGCCGACGGGCCCTCCCCGGCGAATCCCTTCGGTTTCGGCTCCGGGCAGGGCGCGGACAATCCGTTCGCCGCGATGTTCGGCTCCCTGAACCCGAACGACCTGGGCGCGGCATTCCAGCAGCTCGGCCAGATGCTGAGCTTCGAGGGCGGCCCGGTGAACTGGGACATGGCCAAGCAGATCGCGCGCCAGACGGTCTCCCAGGGCACTCCGGACGGCGCGAAGGACGAGAGCGTGGGCCCGGCCGAGCGGACGGCGGTCGAGGAGGCCGTGCGCCTCGCCGACCTGTGGCTGGACGGCGCGACCTCACTGCCCTCCGGCGCGAACACCGCGGTGGCGTGGAGCCGTGCCGAGTGGGTCGAGGCGACCCTGCCCGCGTGGCAGCAGCTCGTCGATCCGGTCGCTGAGCGTGTCGGCCTGGCCATGGGCGATGTGCTGCCCGAGGAGATGCAGGCGATGGCGGGCCCGCTGATCGGCATGATGCGCTCCATGGGCGGCGCGATGTTCGGCCAGCAGATCGGACAGGCCGTGGGCGCGCTCGCGGGCGAGGTGGTCGGCTCGACCGACATCGGCCTGCCGCTCGGCCCGGCGGGCAAGGCCGCGCTGCTGCCGCTGAACATCGAGGCCTTCGGCAAGGACCTCGGAGTGCCGAAGGAGGAGGTGCGGCTGTATCTCGCCCTGCGCGAGGCCGCCCACCAGCGGCTCTTCGCACATGTGCCGTGGCTGCGCTCGCATCTGTTCGGCGCGGTGGAGAGTTACGCGCGCGGGATCAAGGTCGACACCAGCAAGCTGGAGGACGTGGTCGGCCAGCTCGACCCCACGCACCCCGAGCAGCTGCAGGAGGCCCTCCAGCAGGGCATGTTCCAGCCGGAGGACACCCCGGCGCAGAAGGCGGCGCTGGCCCGCCTGGAGACCGCCCTCGCGCTGGTCGAGGGCTGGGTGGACGCGGTTGTGCACGAGGCCGCTTCGACCCGGCTGACCTCGGCGGACCGGCTGCGCGAGACGCTGCGCAGGCGGCGTGCCTCGGGCGGCCCCGCCGAGCAGACCTTCGCGACGCTGATCGGCCTCCAGCTGCGGCCACGACGGCTGCGGGACGCAGCGCGGCTGTGGGCCTCTCTCACGGACGCGCGGGGCGTGGACGGGCGCGACGGCCTGTGGTCGCACCCGGACATGCTGCCGACGGCCACCGATCTGGACGACCCGGACGGCTTCGTCCACCGTGAGCAGCTCGACTTCTCCGAGCTGGACAAGATGCTCGGCGAGGCGGCAGGCGGCGGCACGCCGAAACTCGACAAGGGCGACAAGGGCGACGACGGCGACAGGGATGAAAAGGACGACACCGACAAGTGAGCCTGCACGACGACGCCGTTCTCGTACTGAAGAGCTACGACGAACAGGAGGAGCTGCGGCAGCTCTATCTGGACCATCTGGCAGCGCACCCGGACGGGATGTGGAAGTCCTGCGGGACCGGGCATCTCACGGCGAGCGCACTGGTCATCGACCCGGAGCGCGCTCGGGTGCTGCTGACGCTGCACAAGAAGCTCGGCATGTGGCTGCAGATGGGCGGCCACTGCGAGCCCGGTGATGCGACGCTCGCGCATGCCGCGCTGCGGGAGGCGACGGAGGAGTCCGGGGTCGCCGGGCTGACCCTGCTGCGCGGTGGTCCGGTGCGCCTTGACCGGCATGCGATTCCGGCGCCCTGCCACTGGCATCTCGATGTGCAGTACGCGGCGCTGGCTACGGCCGGGGCGGTCGCGGAAATCAGCGACGAGTCGCTCGATCTGCGCTGGTTCGCGTACGACGAGGTGGCGGGCGTGGCCGACGAGTCGGTCGTACGACTCCTCGATCACACCCGCTCGGCGCTGTAGCCACGGAATGAAGTAAGGGGCGGCCTCCTGGAGGCCGCCCCTTACTCGTGCACCGTGTTACGCGTACATCCTGCTAGCTCCAGGCGTTGTTCTGGTTCTGGGCGTGGGCACCGTGCTGGCCCACGCCGTACTGCGCGCGCAGGCCCTGCCCGATCTCCGCGCTCTGCGGCGGCATGACCTCACTCGGCTGCACCAGCGCGAAGCCCTGGCCGAGGAAGCTCAGCTCCCAGCCCTCGCCGGTGTTGCCCCGCCGCCGCCGTACGCCCGAAGAGTGCGTCTGCGCCTGCATCTGCACCCGCAGGGCGGAGGACCAGGCGACGATCGCGTCGGCGTCGGCATTGACGTACTTGTCGGGCGTCACCTGCATCATCAGCGGCTGGCCCGAGGTCATCAGCGCGACCTTGCCCCGGCCGGAGATATTGAGCTGATATTTGCCGGAACCGGAGATTCCGTACTGGCTGTCCACCGCGATGACCTCGGTGTGCAGCGTGGAGTCGAGCGCCAGCACATAGGCGCTGTCGACCGTCATGCCGTCCTGGTCGACATCCACTACGTGGATGTACTGCGCGAGGTTGGCGAAGTAGACGGTGCCCTGCCCCGAGCAGCGCATCAGGTCCAGGCCCTCGCCGGTGTTGGCACGGGCCCGCCGCTGGTTGTTCGTCTGGTACTCGCCGTCGAAGTCGACGAGGCCCTGGTACGCGACCATGGCGCCCTTGCGGGCGAGGATGTCGTCGTGGCCGGTCAGCGAGACCCGCAGGAGCTGCGGGTTCTGCACGACGTACCGGTCCTGCGACTGCTGTTCCGTGTAGCTGAAAAGCGGACTCTGCATGATGTGTTCTCGCTCCCCCTCAGTTCCGGATCCGCAAGCGGTCGGTACTGTCCTCGCTCGGCTGTACGACGACGATGCCCTGGCCCGAGAAGGCCATCTGGTAGGCCTCTCCGCTGCCCCGCCCGATCAGCGAGGACGCCTTGAAGCTGCGCTTGCCCTTCACCTTGAGGTTCGGGGACCAGGCGACAAGGGCGTCCGGGTCGACGTACGTCTCGTCCTCGCCGCGGCCGCAGTCGACGACGATCGGCGTGCCGCGCGAGGTCAGGGCCACCCAGCCGGTGCCCGAGATCTCGATGTTCCACAGGCCCTGGCCGGCGAACTTGGCCAGGCCCTTGACCCGCTCGACGCCCCACTGCAGGTGCGCGTCGAAGGCCAGCAGATTGGTGCCGTTGACCGAGAGCGAGTCGTTGTTGAGGTTGATGACGACGACGTCCGCGCCGTAGTCGGCGAGGTAGAGCAGTCCGTCGCCGGAGCACTTCATGATGGGCGCGCCCTCGCCGGTCACCCACTGGGAGGCGATCTGGCGGACGGCGGGCGGGTTCGGCTCGTACTGCACAAAGCCTTCGTAGGCGACCATCGAGCCGGTGCGTGCATACAGGTCCTGGCCGCCGGCCATAGCCACCTTGAGCATGGCGCGGCCGTGGTTCTCCATCCGGGCCGCGATCGGGGTCGGGGCGAAGCCCGCGAGTTGCTGGTTCATTTTTCGGGCTCCCTCAGACCTCGTACGGCTGGACGACGATGAAGTTCCCGGGGGCACCCCGGAACTGGAGATTGACGGTCTCTCCGCTGTGTCCCGGGTACGCGTTGCGACGCAGCCGGACCTGGCTGGAGAGGATCACCTGGGAGGCGGCCGACCAGGCGACGACGGCGTTGCAGTCGGCGAACGTCGTCGGCGTGACCGGCAGCACCACGGGAACACCATGGGTCTTGACGACGACCGTGCCGGTGCCGCTGAACATCATCGTGAACAGCGCGCCGCCGGGGATGCCGTGGCCCTCGATCCTGCGCACCTCGTGCTGCAGGGTCTCGTCGAACGCGAGCACGTTCTCGGCGGAGACACAGATGCCGTCGCCCTGCAGTTCGATGGTGTGCAGATGCGCGCCGTTCTCGGCGAGGAAGACCTGGCCGCGGCCGGAACAGCGCATCAACTGCATCTCCTGGCCGGTGGCGTTGCCGACGATGCGACCGGCGAAACCGGCGCCCTTGTAGCTGAAGTCGACCTTGCCCTGGTACATCACCATGCTGCCCTGGCGGGCCAGGACGGGCGTGCCTCCCATGGTCAGATCGACCCGCATGAGCTGCTGGTTCTGCGGGGTCCAGCGCTGACCGGTGGGGGTCTCGCGGTAGGGCTGGAGGGCGGCCTGAAGCCCGGCGCCTGCCTGCGGGACTCCCTGCGGCATGCCGGCGGGCTGCTGCTGTCCGTACGGGGCCGGTGCCTGCTGTCCGTACGGGGCAGGCGCGCCCGGCGGGACCTGGCCCGGCTGTCCGGCCAGCTGGCCCGGCACTTGACCCGGGACCTGGCCGTACTGCGGCTGCTGGGGCGGCTGTCCGTACGGCGAGGGGGCGGGCGGCGGCGGAACGGTGCCACCCGGCGGGGTCATCGGCGCCGCGATGGTGGGCGCGGCGTGCATCTGCGGGTTGTGCGCAGGAGCGGGCGCCGGGGCCGGTGCCGGGGCGGGCGGTGTGCCGAAGGAGGGCGCAGGCTGGGGGGCCTGGGGCATCTGCGGCGCGGCGGGCGCACCGAACGCCGGGGGCGCGGTCGCCTGCGCGGGCGGCGCGAACGACGGCGCGGCGCCCTGCGGCTGCTGTGCGGCCGGCTGCTCCTCGGCGACCTCGCCGCCGAAGTTCTTGAGCAGCGCGTCGAGTCCGCCGTCGAAGCCCTGCCCGACGGCGGCGAAGCGCCACACGTCCTTCAGGTAGAAGTCGCCGAGCATCACCGCGCGCTCGGTGGTGAACTCCGAACCCGTGAAGGCGTACCGCACGACCTCTTCGCCGCCCGCGACGATGCGGATGTACCCAGGCCCGACCTGTGACATCTGCCCGGCGCCGTCGATCGTCGCGGTGAACGAGAGCTTGTGGATGTTGGCCGGAATGCGGTCCAGAGTGACACGGAAGGACTCCGTGTCACCGGCCTGCGCGCCGAGCAGCTGGACGGACTCCTCCGGCGATTTCGGCTGGTTGAAGAAAATGAAGTACCGGTCGTCAGAAAGCTGCTCGTTGGCGTCGAGTCCGAAGCAGCTGATGTCGAAGGTCAAACCAGGAGCGGCGATCTGCACACCTACGTACAGATCTGTTCCCGGCGTGAGATCACTGATCTTGGCCTTGTGGCCGCGTTGGAATTCCCTGGCCATGCGTAACGACCGTCCCCCATCCCGAAATATGATTACGTCGCGACAGGCTAACGGCTGAGTCCGAGATTGAGCCAAGCCGGTACCCATTCGGTACAGGACCGTAGATCGTCACTCTCCGCGCGCGGCGGGGAGGTGGGGCAGCCGGTCGGCGGCGACGACGCCCTCGAGATAGCCTCGGGCCCGCTCCGTACGGGGATACGCCTCCAGCAGCTGCCAGAACCGCGGCCCGTGTCCCGGCACAAGAAGATGGGCCAGCTCATGGACGAGCACATAGTCCACGACGTACTCGGGCATGCCCTGCAGACGGTGCGACAGACGGATGCTGCCCTCCGCGGGGGTGCAGGAGCCCCAGCGGGTGTTCTGATTCGTCACCCATCGCACGGATGTCGGTCTTGCGCGCCCGTCGAAGTACTGGGCGGACAAGCTCTCGGCCCGCTCGGCCAGTTCGGCGTCGCCGAGGATGCGCTTGGACTCCTGCGCGGCGAGCTTGTCGAGCATGACGGTGACCCAGCGCCGCTCCTCCGCCTCCGACATCCTGGCGGGAATGAGGACGATGGTCCGGTCACCCTCCCGATAGGCGGAGACCGTTCTGCTGCGCCGGGCGCTCCTGCGGACCTCGACCGCACTCGTCCCCGATCCGCGGGACGGGCGGCTGATCGCACTGCGCTGTTGACTCCCGGAGCTGCGCGGTGGGGTCTCCCCAGCGAGGCGAGGGGAAGGGTCGACGGACACGCCCCGACGTTACCCGCTGTCAGTGGGGGAAGTCCCGCCTCCGGGACGGTTCGAGCATGATCCACTCCATGGCGTGCACCATTTGAACGACTAATACCAGGTGCCTGTGGACAACTTTTCACAGCTGTCGGCGCGAGCGTGCATTCTGACAGCAGATCAGACCACAGATCGGCGTGGAGATCCGACAAGACCTTCACAACACTTCGACGAGATCGGGGAACGGGGAAGTGGAAATGCATCCGATGGTGAAGCCTGCCCTGAGGCGGGCATGGCGGGAGCGGCAGACCGTGCAGTTCGGGGTGACGCCCGCGCATGCGGTGGCGGTCGGCCCGGTGGACACGGCGACGGGCTCACTCCTCGAGCTCCTGGACGGCACACGGGGGTTGCCGCTGTTGCGCGAGGAGGCGCGGGTGAGGGGTCTGCCCGAGGGACAAGTGGACGCTCTGGTCAAGCGGTTGGCGAGAGCCGGACTGCTCGACGATCCGACGGCCGGCGGACCTACGGCCGATGCGTTACGGAAACGGACAGGCGCGCTCGACCGGCTGCGCCCCGATCTGGCATCGCTGTCCGTGGTCCACCCGGAACCGGGCGCCGGAATACAGCGCCTGGCGGCCAGGCGCGCGATGCGCGTCCAGGTCCGGGGCGCGGGCCGGGTGGGTGCGACGGTCGCCGCGGCGCTGTCCGCCTCCGGAGTGGGCCGGGTCGAGGTGCTTGACGGAGGATGCGCGCAGCCGTGGGACGTGGCCCCCGGCGGCCTGCCGACGGAGGCGGTCGGCGAACGGCGGGACGCGGCGGCACGGCAGCTGGTGCGGCGGTCCGCGCCAGACCGCCCACCGCGCGCGGCCGAGTCGACGACGGCACCGGCCGGGGGCGAGCCCGGCCTCTCGCTGATCGTGGTGGCTCCACGGGACGGGCTCGCGGCCTATATGCCCGATCCGGCCGCGGCCGAGGACAGGATCACCACCGGCACCCCGCATCTGTACGCGGGGGTTGTCGAAGCCACCGGCGTGGTGGGCCCGCTGGTGCTGCCCGGCGGCACGGCCTGCGCCGGCTGCCTGGAGCTGCTCCGGGCCGAGCGCGACCCGGGCAGGGCGAGGCTGCTCGCGCAGTGGCGCTCGGGCGGCCGTCGCAGCGCGGCTCCGGCCTGCGATCTCGCCCTCGCCACTGCGGTGGCGGGGATGACGGCGGCTCATGCGCTGTCGTTTCTCGACGGGGAGCTGCCCGCGAGCACGGGAGCGCGATGGGAGACATCCCTGCCTCTGCTGGACTGGCGATCGGAGACGATCACACCGCACCTCGACTGCCTCTGCAGGGCAGCCGGGAAAAGTGAGAGGGGGCACACCTCAGGGTTCGGGCCGTCGCACGAGACAATGGCTGGGTAACCGCCGTCAGTGAGGTACTGCCATCAGGCGAACGCGGCACGGCTGTCTGGGATTTGGAGGGGCGCATGTCTGATCTTCCCCGGAAGGCGGTCACCCGGACCGCCAAGTTGGCCGCGCTGCCACTGGGCTTCGCCGGCCGTGCCACGTGGGGTCTGGGCAAACGGATCGGCGGGAAGTCCGCGGAGATCGTGGCGAGGGAGCTGCAACAGCGCACGGCGGAACAGCTCTTCAAGGTCCTCGGTGAGCTCAAAGGCGGTGCGATGAAGTTCGGGCAGGCCATGTCCGTCTTCGAGTCGGCGCTCCCCGAGGAGATCGCGGGCCCCTATCGCGCGGCTCTCACCAAGCTGCAGGACGCGGCGCCCCCGATGCCGACGCGCACGGTCCACTCGGTCCTGACGGAGCGGCTGGGCACGGAGTGGCGGGAGCTGTTCCTCTCCTTCGAGGACAAGCCCTCTGCCGCCGCGTCCATCGGTCAGGTGCACCGGGCGGTGTGGCACGACGGGCGCGAGGTCGCGGTGAAGGTGCAGTACCCGGGGGCGGGGGATGCGCTGCTGTCGGATCTGACGCAGCTCAGCCGGTTCGCCCGGCTGCTCGGTCCGCTGATCCCGGGGATGGACATCAAGCCGCTGATCGCCGAGCTCCGTGACCGGGTGTCGGAAGAGCTGGACTACGAGCTGGAGGCGCAGGCACAGCGGGAGCACGCGGCCGAGTTCGCGGACGACCCGGATGTCGTGGTGCCGGATGTGGTGCATCAGTGTGACCAGGTGCTGGTGACCGAGTGGATCGACGGGATCCCGCTGGCCGAGGTGATCGCCGACGGCACGGACGAGCAGCGGGACCGGGCGGGGCAGTTGCTGGCCCGCTTCCTGTTCTCGGGTCCGGCACGCACGGGGCTGCTGCACGCCGATCCGCACCCGGGGAACTTCCGGCTGCTCCCGGCGGAGGACGGCGGGGGCTGGCGGCTCGGGGTACTGGACTTCGGCACCGTTGACCGGCTGCCCGGTGGGCTGCCGCAGACCATCGGCGACTGTCTGCGAATGACGATTGATGGCGAGGCCGAAGCGGTCTACGAGCTGCTGCGCGAGGCGGGCTTTGTCAAGGAAACCATCAAACTCGACCCGGACTCC
This sequence comes from Streptomyces sp. CA-135486, assembly GCF_050936555.1. Lineage (NCBI taxonomy): Bacteria > Bacillati > Actinomycetota > Actinomycetes > Kitasatosporales > Streptomycetaceae > Streptomyces > Streptomyces sp. CA-135486. The sequence continues at coordinate 1,363,031 of NZ_JBNJMM010000002.1, read as the reverse complement.
GTGCTCGAGTATCTGCTGCCGATCATCGAGCCCGCGGAGGCCGAGGAGTTCACCTTCACCCGGAGCTGGATGCGCCACCAGGCCACCCGGATCGCCGATATCCGCTCCCCCGCCCATCAGCTGGGCAAGCAGCTCAATCTGCCGCCCTCGTATCTGCTCATACACCGGGTGACGCTGAGCACGATCGGGGTGCTGTGCCAGCTGAACGCCACGGTGCGGCTGCGCGACGAGCTGGACTCGTGGCTTCCCGGATTTCTGGCGGACGACCAGGAGGACGGCGAGGCGGTCGAGGCGCGGGCCTGATCCGGTCAGCGGTACCCGGTCGGCACGCGGCCGTCACCACCAGGCGGAGTCGAGCCCGCCCTCGATCGCTCTGATGTTGGCGCGTGCGCAGTCGTCGCAGTAGTAGTGGCGAGTGCCGTTCTCCACGGAGCAGGTCCAGGTGGGCGGCGGTCCCTCAGCGACGGCGCCGCAGTGGGAACACACAATGCTCTCGGCACCCGGCTGCGCAGGGTGAGGAGTCTGCTGCTGGTCCACCTCGTGACGATAACCCCGAAAGGGACCGGCCGCAGGGACAACGCACCGGGACAACGCACCGCGGGGGCCGGTCCGTTCGGACCGGCCCCCGCGGGTCAGCTACTGCTACTGCTTCTGCTGTCAGTTCATGTGTGCGGTCAGTGCATGACGGCCATGGCCAGTGCGCGGCGGGCGCGCATCGAGACACGTTCGGCACGGCGCTGCATCTTCCGGGCGGCGATCAGGCGCAGGGCCTGGCGTTCCGCGTCGGCTTCGCGCAGGCGATCGTGCATATGCGCACGTGCCATGGCTTCTGGGATGAGTTGCATCTCACGGGTCCTGTTCTGACGCGAGGCGTTCGCGCCGGTGGTGGTGACGTCTGGGGTGGCGGAGCCGGACGGCTCGCTCGTGGAAGAGGTCATTGGGGCCTGCTTCTGGGGATCGTGCGTGACGGGTCGGTCGATGGTTCCGATGGCGTTCATGCCGCGACCGGGTTCTTGCGCGGGCGACCACGCGGCCGCTTGCGGGCGACGACCACGCCCTGGACGAAGAGCTCGCCGCCCCAGACGCCCCACGGCTCACGCCGCTCCTTGGCGCCCGCGAGGCAGGCCTCCATCAGCGGGCAGGTGCGGCAGAGCGACTTGGCGTACTCGACATCGGCCGGGGACTCGGCGAAGAAGACCTCCGGGTCGTAGGCACGGCAGGGGACGGGTACGCCGAGGTTCTCGATGGCGTCGTCGAGCGCGGTGAGCGCAGTGAGCGGAGTCAAGGTGGAGTCCTCCGTGAGGGCGGGCGGGGGGATCGTCTCGGAAGGCGGTACGGACGGGGCGTGCGCTTCGAGTTGCACGGTGGTCTTTCCTCGTCTGGTCGGTCCGGCCTGTTGGCCGGGTGTCGGCTGGTACCGGGTGCTGCTTGTCCCGAGGCCCCTTCGCTCTGGTCTCCCCGTTCGGGGAAAACAGAAGGGCCGCGGATCCCGGGTGGGGTTCCGCGGCCCTGAAGGCGCCGGCCTGATCTGGATCAGGCTGGATCACTCCAGGGTTCGAGCCCACGGAAGGCCCACATCGTGTGGTGCTGCGTCTGCTGCTTCTTGGTGCCGGCACTGGCCGCCGCAAAGGCATAGGCCCTAGCCTTTGCCGCTGCTACTGCTGCTTCCAGTGCCTTGGTCGGTCGCTCATTGCGCTCCAGGACGGGGAGTCCGCCCAGACCGGAGACCGGACGCACGGCGGAGATGCCGGACACACCGGTGCCGTTGAACGCCGCGGAGAAGCCGAGCGTGCAGGCGGAGACGACCGAGCGATCGGTCATTTTGTCGGTGCTGGTGAAGCGGGTCTTGATGCTGATCACTGGAATCGCCTCCTCTCGGCGTCTCGGGGACCGGCCGGGGCCGATCACGCGTATTCGGATAAGTACAGCACGAGGACAGGGCTTCAGAGAAGTCGCTGTTCCCGTGGTTAAGAACCTATGGGGCTTGCTGGGGCGGGCGCAAACTATTTTCTCGACGAGTTTGTATCAGTCCTCCTCGTCCGCTCCACCAAGCTCCTGACCTGCACAGATGGCGAGCACATCGGCGCCGAAACGCTCCAGCTTGCGGCCGCCGACGCCGGAGATCCCGGCCAACTCCCCCTCGTCCCCCGGCACGGCCTCGGCGATCGCCATCAAGGTCTTGTCGGTGAACACGCAGTAAGCGGGCTGACCCAGCTCCTTCGCCTGGTCCGAGCGCCACTCGCGAAGCCGCTCGTACAGCGCCTCGTCCATGTCGGAGGGGCAGTCCTCACACCGCATCAGTTTCATCTCACCCGCGTCGGTGAGCGTCTTGCCGCATACCCGGCACAGCACGGGGCCGCGCCGCTTGCGGCGGCCGCCGCTGCCGCGCTCGATGCCGCCCGCGCCGCCCGCTCCGCGTGCACCGGGGGCCACGGAGCCCGGTCGCACCCCGTTCAGGAAGCGGGTGGGGCGGCGGGAGGCGCGGCCGCCCGGTGAACGGGACAGCGCCCAGGACAGGGACAGATGGAGCCTGGCCCGGGTGACGCCGACATAGAGCAGCCGACGCTCCTCCTCGACCTGATCCTCGGTCTTGGCGTACGTGATCGGCATCATGCCCTCGGTGAGCCCGACCAGGAACACGGCGTCCCACTCCAGGCCCTTGGCCGAGTGGAGCGAGGCGAGCGTGACGCCCTGGACGGTGGGGGCATGCTGAGCGGCGGCACGCTCGTCCAGTTCGGTCACCAGATCGGCGAGGGTCGCGTCCGGCTTGGCCCGGGCGTAGTCCTCGGCGAGGCGGACCAGCGCGGCCAGCGACTCCCAGCGATCGCGCACCGCCCCGGAACCGGCGGGCGGCTCGGTGGTCCAGCCCTTCGTCGACAGCACGGCCCGGACCTGGGCGGGGAGGTCCTCCGCGTCGTCGAGCAGCGAATCGTTGCCCCCGGCCCTGGCCGCGCCGCGTAGGGCGACGCCGGCCTCCCGTACCTCCTGGCGCTCGAAGAAACGCTCGGCGCCGCGCAACTGGTACGGGACTCCGGCGTCGGCGAGCGCCTGCTCATAGACCTCCGACTGGGCATTGACCCGGTACAGCACGGCGATCTCGCCGGCCGGGACGCCTGCGGCGATCAGGTCGCGGATGCGGCGGGCCGTGCCCTCGGCCTCGGCCGGCTCGTCCCCGTACTCCGTGTAGGCGGGCTCCGGGCCGGCCTCCCGCTGCGAGATCAGTTCGAGGCGATGCTCGGCGGCCCGGCCCTGGGCCTGGCTCAGCAGGCCGTTGGCGAGATGGACGACCTGCGGTGTGGAGCGGTAGTCGCGAACCAGCTTGACGACGGTCGCGTCGGGGTGTCGGGTGCGGAAGTTCAGCAGATGGTCGGGGGTCGCTCCGGTGAAGGAGTAGATCGTCTGGCTGGCGTCGCCGACCACGCAGAGGCTGTCCCGGTCGCCCAGCCACAGCTCAAGGAGCCGCTGCTGAAGGGGGCTCACGTCCTGGTACTCGTCCACCACGAAGTGCTGGTACTGGCGGCGGATCTGGTCGGCGATGTCGTGCCGGTCCTGGAGGATCCCGACCGTCAGCAGCAGAACGTCCTCGAAGTCGATGCCCGAGCGGTCGCGTTTGAGCTGTTCGTACATCCCGTAGATCTGGCTGATTTCGGCCGGGTCGCGCGGGGCGTCCCGGTGCGACTTGGCGACCGCCGCCGGGTAGTCGGCCGGCACGGTCTGGGTGACCTTGGCCCACTCGATCTCGCTCGTGACGTCCCGCAGCTCATTGCGGTCGAGCCGGATGCGGCAGCGGGCGGCGGACTCGGCGACCAGCTGGATCTTGCGGTCGAGCAGCCGGGGCAGCTCACCGCCGACCGCTTTCGGCCAGAAGTACTGGAGCTGGCGAAGGGCGGCCGAGTGGAAGGTCCTGGCCTGGACCCCGCCGGCGCCGAGCTGGCGGAGTCGGCCGCGCATCTCGCCCGCGGCGCGGTTGGTGAAGGTGACGGCCAGCACGCTGGCGGGCTGGATGATGCCCGCACGCACGCCGTACGCGATGCGGTGGGTGATCGCCCGCGTCTTGCCCGTGCCGGCGCCTGCCAGCACGCACACCGGACCGTGCAGGGCGGTCGCCACTTCGCGCTGCTCGGGGTCGAGCCCGTCGAGCACCGCGTCCGCCGACTCGGGGACCTGCGGGAAAAGGGAGGAGTGCGTTGCTGCTGTCACACCGCCATGCTGCCAGGTCCCGGGAGGTGGCTGGGGCAGTTGTCCACAGGGGGGCGGGGGCAGTCGTACTAATGCGGGAATGGTGGCCAGGTCACGTACGTTCATCTACTCGGTGCGCACACGCGAACACGTATCGAGCACACCCGATGACACAGCGAGACGAGACCGAGGAGCGAAGAGACGATGCAGGGCACTGTGACGATGTACAGCACCACGTGGTGCGGCTACTGCCGTCGGCTGAAGAGCCAGATGGACCGGGAGGGCATCACGTACGTCGAGATCAACATCGAACAGGACCCCGACTCCGCGGCATTCGTCGAGAAGGCCAACGGGGGCAACCAGACCGTTCCCACCGTGCTCTTCGCGGACGGTTCGACGCTGACCAACCCCTCGTTGGCCCAGGTCAAGCAGAAGATCGGCGTCTGAGCGACGGCTCAGCGATCGCCGAGCACCCGTTAAGCGACATCCCCGGGCCTCGGCAGCGGCTTGCCGTACCAGAGCTCGATGAGGCGGGCCGCAATCGAGATCCCGAAGGGAGGCAGCACCTCCCCGGACTCGAATGCGGCCCGCAGCTCGTCCCGGGAGAACCAGCGCGCCTCGTGGATCTCCTCGCCGTCGACATTGATCTCGGAGGAGCCCGCGGGATCGGTCCGCGCCAGGAAGCCGAGCATCAGGCTCGACGGGAAGGGCCAGGGCTGGCTCGCGACGTACTCGACCTCGCCGACGCTGACTCCCGCTTCCTCGAAGACCTCCCGGCGCACCGACTGCTCGATCGACTCACCCGGCTCGACGAAGCCCGCGAGCGTGGAGAAGCGCCCTTCCGGCCAGTGCAGCTGGCGGCCCAGCAGTGCGCGGTCCTCCCCGTCGGTGACGAGCATGATCACGGCCGGGTCGGTACGGGGGTAGTGCTCGGCGCCGCACGCCGGGCAGCGGCGGATGTGACCCGCGGCCGCGATGACGGTGCGCTCGCCGCAGCGTGAGCAGAAGCGGTGCAGCCGCTGCCAGTTCTCCAGCGCGACCGCGTGCACCAGCAGGGCCGCGTCGCGCGGGGCGAGCAGCAGTCCGGCCTCGCGCAGCCCCGCGGGACGCGCGGACTGGTCGATACGGCCGGGGAGGGCGTCCTTCTGGAGCGCGAAGTACCGCACACCGTCCTCGTCGGTGCCCAGGAAGTAGCGATGGGTCTCGGTGACGGGAGCCTCGAAGGCGGGCGTCATGACGAGCTCGGTGCGGCCGTCGGGGGTGTCGTCGACCAGCGCCTGACCCCCGGAGACCACGAAGACCCGGGTCGTCGGGTGGCTCCACGCCGCCGCCAGCCAGGCCTCGTCGAGGCGGTGGTGTGCCTCGCGGTCGATGCCGCTCGGCGCGGTGAGACCGATCGGGCGGTCTGGGACGGCGTAGCTGTTGGTGCTCACGGTACTTCCAACTCCCCCGGGTGGATTGGGTGTCAGTTCGGCGACGTTCGGCTCAGGGCGGCGGCGAGGTCGCCCCACAGGTGTGCGGTCGTCTCCACGCCCTTGAGGAGAAGGTCGATCTCGACCTTCTCGTTGGGCGCGTGCCAGCCGTCGGACGGTACGGAGATGCCCAGGAAGAGCACGGGCGCCTCAAGGACATCCTGAAGGTCCGCGGCGGGGCCCGAGCCGCCCTCGCGGGTGAAGCGGATCTTCTGCCCGTCGAAGGCCCGGCTCATGGCCCGTACGACCGACTGCAGGGCGGGGTGGTCGAGCGGCGTCAGACAGGGGCGGGTCGAGGGGCCGAAGGTCAGCTCGTGGCGGATGCCGACGGGAATCCTGGCCGCGACCCAGGTGCGGACGGCCTCTTCGACGCGGCCCGGATCCTGGCCTGCGACCAGCCTGAAGGAGAGCTTCAGCATGGCCGACGACGGAATGATCGTCTTACCGCCGGGGCCCTGATAGCCGCCGCCGATGCCGTTCAGCTCGGCGGTCGGGCGGGCCCAGACGCGCTCCAGCGTGGAGTACCCGGCCTCGCCGAGCGTGCCGTGCGAATTGGCGGTGCTCAGCCAGGACGCCTCGTCGAAGGGGAGCTCCGCGAACAACTCGCGCTCGGCGTCGGTCAGCGGCGTGATGCCCTCGTAGAAGCCGGGGATGGTGACCTGCTCGTCGGCGTCGTGCAGCGCGGCGACGAGACGGGCGGCGACGGTGGCCGGGTTGGGGACCGCGCCGCCGAAGGAGCCGGAGTGGATGTCCTGGTCGGGGCCGTACAGCTCGATCTCGCAGTCGGTGAAGCCGCGCATGCCGGTGCAGACTGTGGGGGTCGTCTCGGACCACATGCCGGTGTCCGAGACGATCACGGCGTCGGCGGCGAGACGGGACGCGTTCGCCTCGACGAGGGCGCGGAAGTTCGGCGAGCCCGACTCCTCCTCGCCCTCGATCAGCAGCTTGAGGTTGACCGCGGGCGCGGTGCGGCCGGTGGCGGCGAGGTGGGCCCGTACACCCAGGGTGTGGAAGAAGACCTGCCCCTTGTCGTCCGCGGCACCGCGGGCGTAGATCCTGCCGTCGACGGTCTGCGGCTCGAACGGGTCGGTGTGCCAGCCGTCCTCACGGGCGGCGGGCTGGACGTCGTGATGGCCGTAGACCAGAACGGTGGGTGCGTCCGGGTCGCCGGACTGCCACTCGGCGAAGACCGCGGGTGCACCGGGCGTGGGCCAGACCTCGATGACCGGGAAGCCCGTCTCCTTGAGCGTGGCCGCGAGCCAGTCGGCGCTGCGCCGTACGTCCGCCGCGCGGTCGGGCTGTGCCGATACGGACGGAATGCGCAGCCAGTCGGCGAGGTCGTCGAGGAAGGCGGCGCGGTGCTGCCCTATGTACGTACGGACGACGCTGTCCGGGGTGTCGCTCATGCACGTGAGCCTAACGGGCGACGGTGGGTGTCTCGTCGGCCGTCTCGCCCAGCAGGATGCGTTCGAGCTCGGCGCGCCCCGGGAGGGCGTCGGGGCGGACGATCTCTCCACTGCGCACGTAGACGAACGCGGCGTTGACGGCTTCGAGGGGGAGGTCGTGCTGCTCGGCCCAGGCGAGGCGGTAGATGGCGAGCTGGAGGGGGTCGGCGGTGAGGGTGCGGCTGGTCTTCCAGTCGACGATTTCGTACGTGTACGGGGCGCCCCCTCCCGGGTCGGTCAGGTAGACCGCGTCGATGCGGCCCCGGATCACTCGGCCGGCGAGGGTGATCTGGAACGGGGACTCCACGCGAAACGGGGTACGGCGGGCGTACGGGGTGCGCTCGAACGCTTCCTTGAGCGCGGTCAGGTCGCGCTCGTCGGCGATCTCGGGGTCGTCCTCGTCGCCCCCCGGCAGCTCGTCCGGGCCGAGCATCGGAAGCGGCAGCTCCTCGAACCGCGACTCCACCCAGGCGTGGAACCGGGTGCCCCGGCGCGCGGCGGGGTGCGGGGGGCGGGGCATGGGGCGGGCCACTTCCTGGGCGAAGCCGTCGGGGTCGGCGGCGAGGCGCATGAGCTGAGAGGCGGAGAGGGAGGAGGGAAGGGGAACGTCGCGGACGGCGGCGCGGGTGCGGTGGAGCTCGCGCGTGAGAGCGGTGAGGTCACGGTCCCAGGAGGCGATGGTGCGGGCGTCTTCGGGGGTGGAGGGGTGCTCCCCTGCCCCGCCTCTTCCTGAAACCCGGGCTTCGCCCCCGACCTCCGGGGTCTCGCGGCGCTGGTGTGGGAGGTCGACCTGCTCGTCGTCGTCCCACGGCGTCCAGTCGATGTCCTCCAGGTCCTCAGGCTCGTCCGCGTCCTGGGGAACATCCAGGTCCTCCGGTTCCGCCACGCCGTCCGGGGTCTGCGAAAGCGCGTCCAGGTAGGACAGCACCGTGTTCGCCGCCTCGCGGCGGCGCGACAGTGATGCGGTGTCCAGTGGGAGTGGCCAGGCCTGCTCGCCCGTCGTCTCGTGAAGGGACGGGTTCTCCGCGTCCTCGTCCGGTTCCGGGGCCCAGAATTCGATCTCGCCGAAGCCGTCCGCGCAGTGGTCGTACAGCGCCTGGAGGAACTCCGAAGGGCCCCGGCGGCGCTTCTGGGTCGGGCCCCACCAGTGGGCCGAGCCCAGGAGCAGGGAGCGGGGGCGGGTGAAGGTGACGTAGCCGAGGCGCAGTTCCTCCGTGTGCTGGTGGGCCTTCATGGCGTCCTTGAAGGACTTCAGACCCTTCGCGTCCCAGGACGGGATGTCCGGGAGCGTGACCGCGTCGCCCCGCAGCGCATGCGGCAGAACCTTGGACTGGGAGGTCCAGGCCTCGCGTGCCTGGTCGTTCGGGAAGTGCTTGGCGACCAGTCCGGGGACCGCCACGACGTCCCACTCCAGGCCCTTGGACTTGTGCGCCGTCAGGACCTTGACCGTGTTCTCGCCGCCCGGCAGGGCGTTGTCCAGGCCCTTCTCGTACTGCGCGGCCGTACGCAGGAAGCCGAGGAAGGCGAGCAGCGTGGCCTCCCCGTCGAGCGCCGCGAAACCGGCCGCTGTGTCCAGGAAGTTGGCGAGGGTCTCGCGGCGGCGGGCGGCCAGGGCGTGCGGGGACGCGGAGAGTTCGACCTCGAGGCCGGTGGTGGCCAGGACCCGGTGCAGGACGTCCATCAGGGGGTCCGCCAGTGAGCGGCGCAGGTCGCGCAGTTCCGCGGCGAGACGGGCGAAGCGGACCCGGGCCTCCGCGGAGAAGGGCAGGTCGTCGTCATCGCCGCCCGACTCCGGGAACGTGTCCAGCGCGTCGGCGAGCGAGATGACCTCCGCCGGGTCGATGCCCTCGACCGCCGCGGCCAGTCGCTCGTCCGGGTCCGTCCCGTCGGACGCGTCGCGGTGGACGAGCAGCCGGGCCCGGCGGCCGAGCAGCGCCAGGTCGCGCGGGCCGATGCGCCAGCGCGGCCCGGTCAGGAGGCGTACGAGGCAGGCGTTGGCACCCGGGTCCTGCAGGACCTCGCACATCGCCACCAGGTCGGCGACCTCGGGGAGGTGGAGCAGTCCGGAGAGGCCGACGACCTCGACGGGGATGTCCCTGGCCACCAGCGCGCCCTGGATCTCGGGGAAGTCGCCGGCCGTACGGCACAGGACCGCGATCTCGCCGGGCTCCTTGCCCGTACGCACCAGATGGGCGATCGAGTCGGCGAGCCACTCGATCTCCTCCGCGTGGGTGGGCAGGAGGGCGATGCGCACGATGCCGTCGCGCTCGGCGCCGGGGGCGGGGCGCAGCGCCTCGACGCCCTCGTGCATGGCCCGCAGTGGGGCTGCCAGGCCGTTGGCGAGGTGCAGCAGCCGGCCACCGCTGCGGCGGTTCTCGCTCAGCGAGAAGCGGGCGGCGGGGCGGCCGTCGGAGTAGGGGAAGTGCGCCGGGAAGTCGTCGAGATTGGCGACGGAGGCGCCCCGCCAGCCGTAGATGGCCTGGCAGGGGTCGCCGACCGCGGTCACGGCATGGCCGGTGCCCTGCCCGAACAGGCTGGACAGAAGCAGCCGTTGGGCCACCGATGTGTCCTGGTACTCGTCGAGCAGGACCACCCGGAACTCGTCCCGGAGAATCAACCCGACCTCGGGCCTGGTGAGTGCCAGCTCGGCGGAGAGCGCGATCTGGTCGCCGAAGTCGAGGAGGTCGCGGGCGCGCTTCGCCTCGCGGTAACGGACGGTCAGATCGAGCAGTTCGCGGCGGACCGCGGCCGCCTCGGGGACCTTGCGCAGCTCGGCGTTGCTGAGCCGGGCGCTCTCCAGACTGCGCAGCAGCTCCGCGTCGTACGCGGCGAGCTGCTGGGGGCGTACGAGATGCTCCGCGAGCTCCGCGTCGAGCGCGAGCAGGTCGCTGACCAGGGACGGAAAGGATCTGGTGAGCGAGGGATACGGGCCCGGCGCCTCGCGCAGCACGCGCGCGGCGAGCTGATAGCGGGTGGCGTCGGCGAGCAGGCGCGCGGTCGGCTCCAGGCCTATCCGAAGACCGTGGTCGGTGAGGAGCTGTCCGGCGAAGGCGTGATAGGTCGAGATGCGCGGCTCGCCCGGGGGGTTGTCCGGGTCGATGACGTCGGGGTCCGTCACCCCGGCCCGTACGAGCGCCGTGCGGACGCGCTCGGCGAGCTCGCCGGCGGCCTTGTTGGTGAAGGTGAGGCCGAGGACCTGCTCGGGTGCGACCTGGCCGGTCCCGACGAGCCACACCACCCGCGCGGCCATCACCGTCGTCTTCCCCGACCCGGCCCCGGCCACGATGACCTGCGGGGCGGGCGGCGCGGTGATGCAGGCCGTCTGCTCCGGGGTGAAGGGGATCCCAAGAAGCTCCTTGAGCTGCTCGGGATCGGTGATGCGTGGGGTCACCTCAGTGAGGCTAATGGGGACCACTGACAGCGAGGGCCCCCACCTGCCCCAGCCGAGCCGGGCTCGGCCGGGGTCCAGCCCGCCGCGCCTGTAGGCCGGGCCGGGCCCTCGGCCGAGTCAGACGCTGATGCCGCCGAATGCTTTGCCCAGGTCCAGGGCCGCAAACGAGTCCGTGCCCAGCTTCTCCAGGTCGACGATCTGGTCGGCCGGCGGAGCGACTGCCTTGACCGGCTTGTTGTATTCCGAGAAGACGATCGTGCCGGGCTCGTTCCCGCCGGTCTTGACGACCTTGAGCAGATAGGGCTTGCCTTCCTTGGCCACGTACATGGTCGTCGACCTGCCGCCGGTCTTCTTCTTCACCAGGGTCGCCGCGGGCCTGCCGTCGACCTCGGCGTCGGGACCCCTGGTCATGCCCCGGCGATCCGACTTGTCCTTGTCCAGACCGTCGAGCATCGCCTCGAGGTCGCAGATCCCGTCCATGTCGGCCGTACTGCCCGCCGGCACCTTGAACCAGCGGCCTTTCAGCAGGGCGGTGAGTCCCTTGGCCTCCACGCCGAGTGAGGCATCCCAGAACTTCTCGTCGCCCTTCATGTACAGCACTTCGTCGACCTGGCGCAGCTCGGCCCTGCCGCCCTTCATCCCGAGCTTGCCGGTACAGAAGCCCTTGCTGTCCACGGCGAAGTCGAGGGTGAGGGGTTCGCCGTCGCTCACGACCCGGCCCGCCATCCTCATGGATTCGACCTTCTTGGTGGCCGTGACCGCCTTGTCCGCGATCTGGTCGGCGCTCAGGCCGCCGAACGGGTCATCCGATGCCTTCGTGGTCGCGGCGGCCACCGCGTCCTTCTTCTCGACGCTGCCCTGGGCCTTGAGTTCGCCGCCGGTGGAGCAGCCCGCAAGGCCGGCGAGCGTGGCTCCCCAGAGCACGGCCGTGACCAGGAACTTCCGCTTGGCCCCCATGTGCCTCTCCTCGTGGATCACGTGGTTTGCCGAACGGCCCTCGTGATCTGCCTCACAGCGCCGTCTATTCCACTATCTGGCGGCCTTCGGGCTGTGCGCTGCACGAAGCACGGAACGCGCAGTGGGTGCAGTGCGCTCCGGCGGTCGGGGTGAAGCGTTCGTCCAGGACGCGGCCGGCGGCGGTGGCGAGCAGCTCGCCGACCCACTCCCCCGCGAGCGGCTCCTGCGCCTGGATCTTGGGAAGCGCCTCGCCGCCCTCCTTCTTGGCGGCGGCCTGGCGCAGCTGTACGAGTTCGGCGCCGCCGGGCTCGGGACGGCGGCCTTCGAAGGCCTCGTCGAGCGCGCCCTCGCGGACGGCGAGCTGGTAGACGGCAAGTTGGGGGTGGCGGGCGACCTCGTCCCGGGTCGGGGTCTGCTTGCCGGTCTTGAAGTCGACGACGTACGCACGGCCTTCGGCGTCCTGCTCGACGCGGTCCATGGAGCCGCGGATGCGTACCTCGTACTCACCCGCCTCCAGCGTCACGTCGAAGTCTTGCTCGGTCGCGGCGGGGACGCGGCCGCCGCGGTCCATGACGTGCCACCGCAGGAAGCGTTCGAGCGCCACGCGCGCATGCGCCTTTTCCTGCTGCGACTTCCATGGGGCGTCGAAGACGAGCGCGTCCCAGACGGAGTCCAGGCGTTCCATGAGTACGGCCAGGTCGGCCGGGGTCTGTCCGGAAGCGACCTCGTCCGCGAGCACATGGACGACATTGCCGAAGCCCTGGGCTGCGGTGGCAGGGGCGTCCGCCTTCACTTCGCGCCCCAGGAACCACTGGAGAGCACAGGTGTTGGCGAGCTGGTCCAGTGCGCTGCCGGAGAGGGTGACGGGCTGGTTCCGGTCCCGCAGGGGCAGCCGGCTGTGAGTCGGCTCGTAAAGGCCCCACCAGCGGTAGGGGTGTGCGGCGGGCACGAGCGGCTGGCCGTCGTCGTCGGTGAGCGCGGCGAGGCGGGCGAGGCGGCGGGCCGCGGCGTCGCGCAGCTCGGGTGTCGCCTGCGGGTCCACGGTGGTGGCGCGCAGTTCGGCGACGAGCGCGACGACGGCGAGGGGGCGGCGGGGGCGGCCGGTGACGTCCTTGGGCTCGACGCCGAGTTCGGTGAGGAAGCGGGAGGGCTGATCGCCGTCGTCGGCCGGGGCCTTGACGGCGGTGACGACCAGGCGGTCGCGGGCGCGGGTCGCCGCGACATAGAAGAGCCGGCGCTCCTCGGCGAGGAGGGCGCCGGGGGTGAGCGGTTCGGCGAGGCCGTCGCGGCCGATCCGGTCGGCCTCCAGGAGGGAGCCGCGGCGGCGCAGGTCGGGCCAGAGGCCCTCCTGTACGCCGGCGACGACGACGAGGCGCCATTCGAGGCCCTTGGAGCGGTGGGCGGTCATCAGGCGTACCGCGTCGGGGCGGACGGCCCTCTGGGAGAGGGTGTCGGCGGCGATGTCCTGGGCCTCGATCTCCTCGATGAAGTTGAGGGCGCCGCGGCCGCCGGTTCGTTCCTCGGCGCGGGCGGCGGTGTCGAAGAGGGCGCAGACGGCGTCGAGGTCGCGGTCCGCGTTGCGGCCGCCCGCGCCGCCGCGGAGGGCGGCGCGTTCAAGGCGCTGCGGCCAGGGGGTGCCGTCCCAGAGCTCCCACAGGGCCTCTTGGGCGGTGCCGCCGCCTTCGAGGAGCTCGCGCGCCTTGCGCAGGAGCGCGCCGAGGCGCTGTGCGCCGCGGGCGTACGCGGGGTCGTGCGCGACGAGGCGTTCGGGCTCGGCGAGGGCGCGGGCGAGCAGCTGGTCGGAGGGCGGGGGGACGCGGTTGCCGCCGGCCCGCTCCTCATCGCGGAGGGCGCGGCCGAGACGGCGGAGGTCGGCGGCGTCCATGCCGCCGAGGGGGGAGGTGAGGAGGGTGACGGCGGTCTCGGTGCTGAGCCAGGTGTTCCTCCCCTCCCCCGCCCCTTCCCGAACCTGGGGGGCGAGCCCCCCAGATCCCTCGGGGGCTTCGCCCTCGGGCTCCGCCTCGCGCGCCGTACCCCCTTCCGTCGCCGCCTCCGCCACCGTGCGGAGTGCCGTCAGCAGCGGGGTCACCGCCGGTTCGTGGCGCAGGGGGACGTCGTCGCCGTCGATCGCCAGGGGAACGCCTGCCGAGGTGAGTGCGCGGCGGATGGCGGGGATGGTGCGGCCGCCGGCGCGGACCAGGACGGCCATGTCGTGCCAGGGGACGCCCTCCTCCAGATGGGCCCGGCGCAGGATGTCCGCGATGTTGTCGAGTTCCGTGGAGGCCGTCGGACAGGTGTACGTCTCGACCCTGCCGCCCTCCCGGACCGCGGACAGTTCCCGGTGGGCGCGGGCCTTCTCCGCGGGAAGCCGGGGCAGCGGCATCCTGCGGGTCAGCAGGCGGGTCGCGGCAAGCAGGTCCGACCCGCTGCGGCGGGATGTCGTCAGGACCGCCACCCTCGCGGGGCTTCCGTCTCCGTGCCGGAAGGCGTCGGGGAAGTCGAGGATGCCGTTCACGTCCGCGCCGCGGAAGGCGTAGATCGACTGGTCCGGGTCGCCGAAAGCGACCAGTGTCCGGCCCCTCCCTGCCAGGGCCCGGAGCAGCCGCACCTGCGCCGGGTCGGTGTCCTGGTACTCGTCCACGAACACCGCGTCGTAGGGGAAGCTGTACGGCAGACGCTCCGCCAGCAGCACCGCCCGGTGCACCAGCTCCGCGTAGTCCAGCACCCCCTGCATGTCCAGGACGTCCAGATACTCCGCGAGGAACGTCGCCGCCGCCTCCCAGTCGGGACGACCGGTGCGGGCCGCGAAGCGGGCCAGGGAGTCCGGGCCGAGGCCCAGCTCCCGGCTCCGGGCGAGCACCGCCCGTACCTCGTCGGCGAAGCCACGCGTCGTCAGGCACGCCCGCAGCTCGTCCGGCCAGTGGTTGCGCGCCAGTCCCTCCGACTCCAGGTCGAGCTGACCCGCCAGCAGCTCACGTACGGCGACGTCCTGCTCGGGACCCGACAGCAGCCGCAGGGGCTCCGAGAACAGGTCGGCGTCCTGGTGCGCGCGCACCAGCGCGTAGCAGAACGAGTGGAAGGTGGTCGCCTGCGGCCCCCGCGACCCGCCCAGCCGCAGCGCCATCCGGTCGCGCAGCTCCACCGCCGCCTTGCGGCTGAAGGTGAGCACCAGGATCCGTTCCGGATCCGCCCCGTTGGCCACCCGCGCGGCCACCGCCTCCACCAGCGTGGTGGTCTTCCCGGTGCCCGGACCTGCCAGAACGAGCAGCGGCCCATGACCGTGGTCAACCACCGCGCGCTGAGTTGCGTCCAGCAGAGGGGGAGCCACCGGGCCCGGTGGGGTACGCACCAGTCGGTACGCGCCGGAGGTCCTCCCTCTACGCCCCTGTGGGCGTGCGGGGGCCCCCTGACGTACCTGTTGCTGGTACGCCGTACGCCCGGTGGTGGAGGAGGAGCTCACGTGGATCGCCGGTCCTGGTGGGTGTGCTGGTGGTGAGGGAGCGGTTCGTACCGCGCGCTGAAGACGCTACGCCAGCGCCCGGGGACGCAGTGAGTCTGTCGCGTACTCCGCGTGCTCCTGGTAATCCGTACGGTCCCCGGAGCACCCGCGCCGCCGGCGTTTGGCGGAAGCTGTCATATGTGAGCGCTGTTGTCCCCGGGACCCTCGCCCCCGACCGCACCGTCGCCGCCGTCCCATCGCGCGTGCTTCATGTCGATGCGCGGCACATGGCCTTCGGAGCTGCGTGCGGCCGGGCGCAGGGGCGTCCCCTCCGCGCGGTACTGCGCGAGCGCGCGGAGCTCGTGGCCGGGCAGCAGCGTGCCGTCCGCGCGCACGACGCGCCACCAGGGCACCCCGCCGCCGTACAACGCCATCACGCGGCCGACCTGGCGCGGGCCTCCCTCGTCCAGCCACTCGGCGACGTCCCCGTACGTCATCACCCGGCCAGGCGGGATCAGCTCGGTGACCTCGAGCACCCGCTCCGCGTACTCCGGCAGCTCTTCCATCCGGCCCATCCTGCCGCACGCCACCGACAACGCCCCGGCCCGCGGACACGGCGCTCACAGTGGACCGCAGGAAGCAAAGGGGCGTATCTTACGCACCTCGCGCCCCCTCGATGCACCCTGATGCACCCCTCTGTCGTCCGGTCGTGCCACCATCATGCGGGCGGTGACTGGTGATACGAGATCAAGAAGAGACCGAGACGGCGAAGGAGCAGGGCGTGCAGCCTCAGAAGGCGGCAAGCACCCCTGAGGCCGAGTCGCACCCGGACGCGCCCTCCCCCGTAGCCTCGGAGGGAAGGCAGCACGAGGACCAGCCCAAGCCACAGCACGAGGACCAGCCCAAGCCAGCAGAGGAAACCGACGTGGGCAGCGTCGACCGGGTCTCGGGGGACGAGCCGCTGCTCGCCGCCCGCGTCCACCGCCCCTCCGATCTGCTGCGCCTGCTCATCGGCATCCTCGCGATCGCGGTCGTGCTCGCCGTCGCCGCCTTCGCCCACGGCACCACATCCGGCCTCGAACAGGACATCAACAAGGGCACCGGCCAGGCGCCCGACCTGCTGGTCAAGATCGCCGGTCTGGTCTCCAGCATCGCCGTACTGCTCGTCCCGGTCGCCTTCGCGATCGAGCGGCTGATCAAACGGGACGGCCTGCGCATCGCGGACGGCGTCCTCGCCGCCGTGCTGGCGCACGGCGTCACCCTCGCCACCGACCTGTGGGTCGCCAGGGCCGCGCCCGACACCCTCCAGGACGCACTGACCCAGACCCAGACGGGCGGCGGCCTCACCGATCCCGTGCACGGCTATCTCGCCCCCGTCATCGCCTATATGACGGCCGTCGGAATGGCCCGCAGACCGCGATGGCGGGTGGTCCTGTGGGTGGTGCTGCTGCTCGACGCCTTCGCGATGCTGGTCGCCGGGTACACCACCCCGTTCTCGATCATCCTCACCGTGCTGCTCGGCTGGACCGTCGCCTACGGCACGCTGTACGCCGTCGGCTCGCCGAACGTACGGCCCACCGGCCAGACCCTGCTGGCCGGTCTGCGCCATGTCGGCTTCCGCCCGGTCACCGCCATGCGCGCCGAGGACGTCCCCGACTCCGCAGAACAGGGCGACCGCGGTCGGCGCTATCTGGTCACGCTGGAGGAGGGCTCGCCCCTCGATGTCACGGTCGTCGACCGGGAGCAGCAGGCGCAGGGCTTCTTCTACCGGGTCTGGCGCCGGCTGACGCTTCGCTCCATCACCACCCGCCGCTCCATCCAGTCGCTGCGTCAGGCCCTGGAGCAGGAGGCGCTGCTGGCCTACGCGGCGATCGCCGCAGGAGCCAACGCCCCCAGGCTGATCGCCACCTCCGAGCTCGGTCCGGACGCCGTGATGCTCGTGTACGAGCACCTGGGCGGCCGTTCCCTGGACTCCCTGGCGGACGACGAGGTCACCGACGACGTGGTCCGCGGGGCCTGGCAGCAGGTGAAGGCGCTCCAGTCGAGGCGTATCGCGCACCGGCGGCTGACCGGCGACGCGATTCTGGTGGATCGTTCCGGCAAGGTGATCCTCACGGATCTGCGCGGCGGCGAGATCGCGGCCGGCGAGTTGGTGCTGCGCATGGACATCGCGCAGTTGCTCACCACGATCGGCCTGCGGGTGGGCGCCGAGCGGGCGGTCGCCACGGCGGTCGAGGTGCTCGGTCCCGACCAGGTCGCCGACTGCCTGCCCCTGCTGCAGCCGATCGCGCTCAGCCGCTCGACCCGGGCGACGCTGCGCAAGCTCGCCCGCGAGCGGTCGCAGCGCGAGCGGGACGCGGTGCTTGCGGCGTCCCAGGCCGCCAAACAGGACCGTACGGAGGGGGCCGAGGCCGACCGCAAGTCCGTACGCAAGACGGAGCGCGCGGAGAAACAGGCCGACAAGAAGGCCATGGGCGAGGCCATGGACGAGGCGCGCGAGGAGGATCTGCTCTCCCAGATCCGTCGCCAGATGCTGCTGATCAGGCCGCAGGCGCCGGTCGAGCCGGTCCGTCTCGAACGGATCAGGCCGCGTACGCTCGTCAGCTTCATCGCGGGCGCGGTCGCCGCGTACTTCCTGCTCTCGCAGCTCGCCGGCATCGACTTCGGCACCGTGTTCGGCCGGGCCCACTGGGGCTGGGTGGCCGCCGCGGTCGCCTTCTCCGCGCTCAGCTACCTCGCGGCGGCGATGAGCCTGCTCGGCTTCGTGCCGGAGCGGGTGTCCTTCATGCGGACCGTCGTCGCGCAGGTCGCCGGGTCCTTCGTCAAGATCGTCGCTCCGGCGGCGGTCGGCGGCGTCGCCCTGAACACCCGCTTCCTGCAGCGCTCGGGCGTACGGCCCGGGCTAGCCGTGGCCAGTGTCGGCGCCTCCCAGCTCTTCGGCCTCGGCGCGCACATCCTGCTGCTGCTCTCCTTCGGCTATCTGACCGGTACGGAGAAGACCGCGTCGCTCACCCCGTCGAGGACGGTGATCGCGGGGCTGCTGACGGTCGCCGTGCTGGTGCTGGTGGTGACCGCGATCCCGTTCCTGCGCAAGTTCGTCTCGACGCGGCTGCGTTCGCTGTTCGCCGGGGTCGTGCCGCGGATGCTCGACGTACTGCAGCGGCCGATGAAGCTGCTCACCGGCATCGGCGGGATGCTGCTGCTGACCGGTGTGTTCGTGATGTGTCTGGACGCGTCGATCCGGGCCTTCGACAACGGCAACCAGCCGCTCAGTTACGCGAGCATCGCCGTGGTGTTCCTGGCGGGCAACGCGCTGGGCTCGGCGGCGCCGACACCGGGCGGTGTGGGCGCGGTGGAGGGTGCGCTCACCTTCGGTCTGATCGTGGCCGGGGTGCCCAAGGAGGTCGCGGCGCCGGCGGTGCTGCTGTACCGGATGATGACGCTGTGGGTGCCGGTGCTGCCGGGGTGGTTCGCGTTCAACCACCTGACGCGCAAGGGTGCGCTGTAGTACCGGGGTCGTCCGGTGGCCGCTTTGTCCTCAATCGCCGGACGGGCTTGATGTGCCCGGGCGGGCTTGATGTGCGCAGGACGCCGGGCGGGCTCGATGTGCGCAGGACGCGGACGGGCTTGATCTGCGCGGGCCGGCCTCAAACTCCGGACCGGCTTGATCCGGCTGGACCACCCGCATGGACCGTCGTCGCGGGCGCGGCCCCCGCGCGCGGCGCACGATGGCCGCATGCCGACCTCTTTCTCGGCGGTGCGCGCCGCTTCCGCAGCCGCCCGTGCCGTCGCCCTCGTCGCCTCGGTCTCCGTGCTGCTGGCCGCCGCCGGCTGCTCCGACAACGGCGACAAGGGCAAGAGCACGGACCAGGCCCGGGCGGACTTCGCCACCCAGAAGCTGCAGTGGCAGACGTGCCCCGCCCCCTCGGAGGCGGAGGGCGGCGGGACCCCGCCGTCGCCCCTGCCCGGCGGCATCGCCTGGGAGTGCTCCTTCATGGAGGCCCCGCTCGACTACGAAAAGCCGGGCGGCGACACCATCGAACTGGCTCTGATCCGCGCCAAGGCCCGTGACCCGAACAAGCGGATCGGCTCCCTCATCTTCAACTTCGGCGGGCCCGGCGGCTCCGGGGTCGCCAATCTGCCCGCCGCCGCTCCCGACTACACCGCCCTGCACACCCGCTACGACCTCGTGAGCTTCGACCCGCGCGGGGTCGGCCGCAGCGCGGGCGTGGAGTGCGAGGACGACAAGCAGCTCGACGCGTACTACGAACAGGACGCGACGCCCGACGACGCCGCCGAGGAGAAGACGTTCACGAACAGCCTGAAGTCCTTCGCCGAGGCCTGCAAAAAGAACTCCGGAGACGAACTCCCGTACGTCGGAACCACCAACGCCGCCCGCGACATGGACCTGATGCGCCAGGTCCTGGGCGACAAGAAGCTCTACTACTTCGGCATCTCGTACGGCACCGAACTGGGCGGCGTCTACGCCCACTTGTATCCGTCGAACGTCGGCCGGGCCGTCTTCGACGCCGTCGTCGACCCGACGAAGAACGCCGAGCAGAGCTCCCTGGGCCAGACGAAGGGCTTCCAGCTCGCGCTCACCAACTTCGCCCAGGACTGCGTGAACCGCGGTGACAAGTGCCTGCTGCCCGGCTCCACACCGCAGGAGATCCAGAACTGGATCATCGCGCTCCTCCAGCAGCTCGACAAGAAGCCGATCCCCGGCAGCGGCGACCGGATGCTGACCCAGTCCCTGGCCACCGGCGGCATCGCGCAGGCTCTGTACTCCAAGGAGTACTGGAAGTATCTGGAACAGGGGCTCGACGAGGCCGACGGCGGCAACGGCGGACTGCTGCTCGCGCTCGCCGACGCGATGAACGGGCGCAGCGAGAACGGTGACTACAGCAATATCCAGGCGGCCAACGCGGCCATCAACTGTGTGGACTCCAAGGACCGTTACTCCCTGGAGCAGACCAGGGCGAAGCTGCCGGAGTTCCGTGCGGCCTCGCCGGTCTTCGGCGACTACCTGGGGTGGTCCCTGATGGGCTGCACCGAGTGGCCGGTGCCCGGGGCCTGGTCCACGCCCGACGTATCGGCTCCCGGCGCGCCGCCCATCGTCGTCATCGGCAACACCGGCGACCCGGCGACCCCGTACGAAGGTGCGCGGGCGATGGTCAACGCCCTCGGCAAGGGTGTCGGCGTGGAGCTCACGTACAAGGGCCAGGGCCACGGCGCGTACGACAGCGGCAACAAGTGCGTACAGCAGGCCGTGAACGCGTATCTGCTGGACGGCAAGGTCCCGGCGAACGGCACGACGTGCTCGTGAGCGGGAGCGGCGCGCAGAACCCCTCAGCAGCGCGAAAGGCCCCGGACCGGCACTCCGGTCCGGGGCCCGCGCACAAGGCCTGCGTCAGTAGATCGGCTTGTCCGGCTCGATCTGGTTGACCCAGCCGATCACGCCGCCGCCGACGTGCACCGCGTCGGCGAAGCCCGCGGACTTGAGGACCGCGAGGACTTCCGCACTGCGGACACCCGTCTTGCAGTGCAGGACGATCTTCTTGTCCTGCGGCAGCGCCTCCAGGGCGGTGCCCATCAGGAACTCGTTCTTCGGGATCAGCCGCGCACCCGGGATCGAGACGATCTCGTACTCGTTGATCTCACGGACGTCGATGATGTCGATGTTCTCGCCGTCGTCGATCCACTCCTTGAGCTGCTTGGGAGTGATCGTCGAACCGGCCGCCGCCTCCTGGGCCTCCTCGGACACGACGCCGCAGAAGGCCTCGTAGTCGATGAGCTCAGTGACGGTGGGGTTCTCACCGCACACGGCGCAGTTCGGGTCCTTGCGGACCTTGACCTGGCGGTACTGCATCTCCAGGGCGTCGTAGATCATCAGCCGGCCGACCAGCGGCTCACCGATGCCGGCCAGCAGCTTGATGGCCTCGTTGACCTGGATGGAGCCGATGGACGCGCACAGCACGCCCAGCACGCCGCCCTCGGCGCAGCTCGGGACCATGCCCGGCGGCGGGGGCTCGGGGTAGAGGCAGCGGTAGCAGGGACCGTGCTCGGACCAGAAGACGGAGGCCTGGCCGTCGAAGCGGTAGATCGAGCCCCAGACGTACGGCTTGTTCAGCAGCACGCACGCGTCGTTGACCAGGTAGCGGGTCGCGAAGTTGTCGGTGCCGTCGACGATCAGGTCGTACTGGCTGAAGATGTCCATCACGTTCTCGGCCTCGAGCCGCTCTTCGTGCAGGACGACGTTCACGTACGGGTTGATGCCGAGCACCGAGTCCTTCGCGGACTCGGCCTTGGAGCGGCCGATGTCGGCCTGGCTGTGGATGATCTGGCGCTGCAGGTTCGACTCGTCGACCTCGTCGAACTCCACGATGCCGAGCGTGCCGACACCGGCCGCGGCCAGGTACATCAGGGCCGGCGAACCCAGACCGCCCGCGCCCACACAGAGCACCTTGGCGTTCTTCAGCCGCTTCTGCCCGTCCATCCCGACATCGGGGATGATCAGGTGGCGGGAGTACCTGCGGACCTCGTCGACGGTGAGCTCAGCAGCTGGCTCGACCAGGGGTGGCAGCGACACGGGGACTCCGTTGATCGGTATGTCAGTACGGTTGTTCTCTCCGTAACACTGCCACGGCCCCCCTCATTCCGAGACACCCCGTCCGATCTGCGAGACGATTTCGTCCCAGTAACCGGGCAGTGTCTCGAATGGGTCGATGCATCCCCTTTGACCGCCCGACCCCGTCCCATCGGTGCGGTCGGTGAAGAAGATCGTCCCCGCGCCCTGCCAGCGCGCGATGCGGGTGGCCTCCTCCAGATGGGTACGCGGCACCCCATGGACGAAGTGCACAAAGCGCTCCGGTGGGTGGTCAGCCGTCCACTCCGCCACCTGTGACCAGCGGTAGTCGGCCCACCGCCCGGAGAAGGTGACCAGCTGGTCGGCGGCCTCCGCATATCCGGGATACGGGTGGGCGCCGTGCCCCAGCACCAGATGGCCACCGTCGAGGACCGCCTCCAGCGTCGCCGTCGTACGCCGCACCTCCTGAAGGTCGGCGCGGTCCGTGGGACATCGGTCGAGCAGAAAGCCCTCCACCCGGTACCACTCGAGATAGTGGTGCGCATCGGCGACGAGATCGCCGAACGGGCGCGAGCCGTGCGCCATGTCGAGATGGCCGAGGACGCGTACGCCGGCGTTGCTCAGCTTGCCCGCGGCCTCCAGGCAGTGCGGGTCGGGGCGGTCGCCTGGGCCGTCGTCGACATTGAGGACGACCCAGTGCAGGGGGGTTCCCGGCCGGGTCAGTTCCGCCCATTCGACGGGCGCCAGCAGCGGGTGGGCATAGCCGGGGACGCCGAAGCCGAGTCTCTCCGCGCCGGTCGCCGAGAGCTGGGTGCCGGTGGTGGTCAGATGCGGCATGCCGCCTCCATCCAGATGTCGGCAAGGGACTCTTCGAGGTTGATACGCGGGCGCCAGCCGAGCCGGTCGCGGGCGGTGCGGACGTCCGCCTGCTGCCAGCTGCCGCTGCCGTCGGGATAGGGCACCGGGGGCGCGGCCAGCTGCTCCAGGACGGACTCGGAGCGCGGGCCGCCGAGGGGCGGGCGGCCGGACGGGGTGTCCAGCTCGTGCAGCGCGCCCGCGTACCCCGCGACCCTGGCGAGGACGGCCGCCGCGTCCCGCAG
Source organism: Streptomyces sp. CA-135486 (assembly GCF_050936555.1). Taxonomy (NCBI): domain Bacteria; kingdom Bacillati; phylum Actinomycetota; class Actinomycetes; order Kitasatosporales; family Streptomycetaceae; genus Streptomyces; species Streptomyces sp. CA-135486. The sequence goes on along the minus strand of NZ_JBNJMM010000002.1, from coordinate 1,340,462 downwards.
TCGTACGGCACGTCCCGTACCGATGTTGACGATGCCCTGGGCCGCGGAGAGCGAGGCGGCGTGGACGGCGCGCGCCACGTCCCGTACGTCGACGAAGTCCCGCTGCACGCCCAGGCCGCTGAGCTTCAGCTCGCCGTCGCCGGCCTGCATCGCGCGGCGCATCGCCTCGGCGAGGCGGCCGAGCGGGGAGCCGGCCGGAGTGCCGGGCCCGACGGGCGAGAAGACCCGCAGCACGACGGCGTCCAGGCCCGCGCCGAGCACCAGCTCGGTGGCGGCGAGCTTGCTCACGCCGTACGGGCCGCCGGGGCGCGGGATCGCGTCCTCCGCGGTCGACGAGCCCTGCTGGGAGGGGCCGTACTCGGAGGCGCAGCCGAGCTGGACGAGCCGGGCGCCGCAGCCGCTGCGGCGCAGGGCCTCGCAGACGGTGGCGACGGCGACGGTGTTGTGCCGGGTCAGATCGCGGGCGCCGCCGCGGGTGGCACCGGCGCAGTTGATGACGACGCCGGGATGGACGGCGCCCAGGAAGCGGGTGAGGGCTCCGGGGCTGCCTCCGGCGAGGTCGAAGCGTACGTCGGCGTCGTCGCCGCGACCGAGGGCGGTGAGGTGCACGGCCGGGTCCGCGAGCAGCCGGTCGGCGACGAAGCGGCCGAGGAATCCATTGGCACCGAGCAGCAGCACCCTCATCGCGCGGCCCCTTGGTACCGACGGGCCCGAGCTGGGGGTTGAGGGGTCATGTCGCTTTCTCCTTAGGGATGGTGCTTTCGGTGCCGGAACCGGCGCCGGTACTGGTGCCGGGGGACGCCCGCGGTGTCGGCTCCGCGGGAGGTCAGACGGTGTGCGCCGAGGCCCGTGACAGGGCCGCCGTGGCGTGGGCCAGCAGGCAGAGTGCGGCGGTCCCGCAGGCGATGGCCGGCACGGATCCGGCGCCCCAGGCGCCGACGGCCGCATCGACGGGGCCCGCCAGAAAGCCGCAGCCGGGCAGGCGTGCGGCCAGCAGCAGCGCGGGCGCGATGGCTTCGGCCGCGCAGGCGGCGGCGAGTCCGGCGGCCGCCGACTCGGGGAAGCCGTGGACGATGAGCAGCCGGGCCAGGAAGAGCAGGGCGCCGAGGGCGACGGCGGGCACGGCGCCCGTGTGCGGGAGGGCGAGCCCGGCCAGCAGGACGAGCGCCGTGAGAGCGCAGACATACAGCGCGACAAATCCGAGCAGCAGGGGGCGCACGCCGGAGGTGAACTCGTCGAGGCCGCGGCTGCCGTCGAGCCTGCGCCGCGCCTGTACCGAGAAGAGCCAGGCGCAGCAGGCCGCTGGGGCGACGGCGACGGCGAGGGCGACAAGCGGGGCGGGGGCCAGCGGCAGGGGTCCATCGGGGCCGCCGCCGACGATCTGGTCGAGGAGTCCTTCGCCGTACGCCGCGTACGCCAGCAGCCAGAGCGTCCACAGGCGTACGGCGGGGACGGTGCGCCGCTGGGCGCGCAGTGGGCCGTGACGCAGACACAGCGTGAGCACCACGGCCGCCACTACGGCGCCGACGGCTCCGGCGGCGATCCGGGCGGCGCCTTCCATCGCCTCCGTGCCGGCGACGGCGAGAGCGCAGACGGCGCCCGGCAGCAGCACGAGGAGCACGCGTCCCGCGCCTGGACGTGTCCGCGTCGGTGCGACGCGCGCCGGGCGGTCGGCTGCCGCCGACGACTCGGCTCCTCGTGGCACGCGCGCGTAGAGCTCCTCGGCGAGGGAGAAGACGTCCCGGTGGCGGAAGCGGGCGGCGGTCCGGTCGGTGACGCCGTGGGCTTCGAGGCCCGCGGCGATCTCCAAGGGGTCGACGGCCCGTTCGCACAGCTCCCGGTGGCGGTGCATCAGCGCTCTGACGGGGTCGGCGGGGCCGCGGCGCGGGGCCGGGGGCTTGCGCGCGGTCGTCTTGCCGGACGCCTGCTCGGGCGTCCGTCCGCCCGTCCTGCCGGGCCGCTTGTCGGCCGCCTTGTCGGCCGCCTTGTCGACTGTCGCGAGGGGGTCGGCGAGCAGCGCGTCCGCGCAGGTGTCCCAGCCGCCGGGACTGAGGGGCGCACTGGGAATGTCGACCGGGATGTCGACCGGGATGTCGATCGGGACATCGAGCGGGACATCGAGCGGGACATCGACCGGAATGCCGGCCAGGCTGTCGAGGGAGCGCACGCCCGCCGGTTCTTCTCCGGCCGCGCTCTCCGTGATGCGCGGTGTACTCATGCCCGTGCCTCCTTCCGGGTCGCAGCCGCGCCGATCAGACCGCGCAACGGCCCCGGGCCGTTCGCCCAGCGCGGGATGCGGCCGCCCGACGCGGTGCCGCCGCCCGTCCAGTTCCCGGGCACATACGCCTCGGCCGGGCGGGCGAAGGGCAGCGGCTCGCCGTCGGCGCCGATGGACTCGGCCTCGCGCCGGACCGGGGAGTGCGAGATCAGCTCCAGGTACAGGGCGCGAAATGCCGTCAGGTTCTGCTCGATCGTGAACAGTTCGAGCGCCCGGGCGCGTGCGGCGGCGCCCAGCCGTTCCCGGCGCTCGGGGTCGCGCAGCAGAGCGAGACACGCGTCCGCGAGCGCCCGCGGATTGCGCGGGGGCACGACCAGGCCCGTGCCCCCGATGACTTCGACGACCGCGCCGGCGTCCGTGGAGACGGTCGCGCGGCCGCAGAACATCGCCTCCACCAGGCTGATCGGGAAGCCCTCGATGACGCTGGACAGGACGACCACGGCGCCTGCGGCGTATGCGTCGGCGAGTTCGGGGGCCTCGGGTCCGCCGATCTCCTCGAAGGAGACGGGGTTGTCGCCGACGGCGTGCGCGTCGGCCGCCTCGTCGGGGAAGAGCTGGGCGGCCAGCGCCTTGCAGTGGGCGAGATATGTCGTGGCCTCCGGCCCCTGCACCGGCGCCCCGAACAGCCTCAGCCGCGCGCCCGGCTCCTCCTTGCGCACCTCCGCGAACGCGTGCAGCAGCGCGATGAGGTCCTTGGCGGGCTCGATCCTGCCCACCCAGACGAGGGTGTGCCCATCGCCGCTGTCGTCGCCGTCGCCCACCGCGGCGAAACGGTCCGACTCCATGCCGGGGTAGACGATCCGCAGTTTGGCCCGGTCGGCACCGCACTTCTCCTGCCAGCGCCGGGCATGCGCATTGCCGGGCGTGATGAGGGAGGCCTGCGTGTACACCTCGGCGGCGAGCCTGCCCTGGAAGGCGGCGAGCAGGGCCCGTACCGGCGCGGTCAGTTCGCGGTCAGCGGCCGCCAGATAGTGCGCGCGCAGCTGTACGCCGTACTCCGTGACCAGCAGCGGCGCCCCGAAGAAGCGTTTGGCCAACAGGCCGGTCAGGGCCGCGGATCCGCCGGACGCCGCATGGCAGAGGTCCACGGCACCGAGTCCGTCATCGCGATACCAGTCGAGCGAGAGCGGCCGCAGTGCGCGCTCGAGTCGGTCCACGAAGGCGAGGTAGTCGAGGACCGTGGCGGCGTGCACGGTGCGGCGTGTGCCGGGGGCGCGGCAGGCGGATTCGAGGACGCGTACGGCGAGTTCGGAGCGCAGGGCGGCGTAGAGGCCGCCGCGCTCGCGGGCGAGTTCGGCAAGGCCGTACAGCCCTTCGGCGAAGTCGCCGTTCTCCCCGCACAGCGCTGTGGCCAGCTCCTTGAAGTGGCTGACGAAGCGCCGCCGTTCACGGCGCCCATAGGTGCGTCCGTCGTCCTCGGGCGCCCACAGCGGGGCGGTGTGCACACGCTGCACCTGCGGCGGGAGCTGGATCCAGCCGTGGTCCTCCTGCTGCGCGCTCCGGCTCAGCGCGTAGATGTCGAACTCGTGCTGCGCCAGTCCGCGCACAAGCCGGTCGCACCACAGCCTGGACTCACCTGTCGCATACGGATAACCACCGTCCGTAAGCAGCCCGATCCGCACGAGCGCACCCCCGATCTCCCTTGTGGGCGGCCGCCGTTGATCCGGCGGCTCACAGCGGGACGACGTTAAGCCGGTGTACCGGTGGTACGACGGACGGTTGTCCGTCGCACCACCGGAAGGGGTGAATGCACGTAACTTTCGCGCGCCGGTGGCGTTCCGTCGCGCTAAGGTGTCACACCATTACGGAACGTCAGGCTGCGGCCAGCTCCTCGCGCAGCTGTCTGCGGGCGGACCGGCGGACCGCCGCGAGCACGGGGTCGAGCGCGGGCACGGCGGCGAGCAGCTCCTTCGCGTACGGGTCCTGGGGCGAGTCGTACACCTCGTCGACAGCGCCCTGCTCCACGATGCGGCCGTCGCGCGAAATGCCGCGCCTGCGGACGTGATACGCCCGGGCGCGGCAGAAATCGGCTGAGAAATGTGGGCCGGTGCGCGCTCGGACAGGCGTCAGCGACAGTGAATGTCGGCCACGCTGTGCCCGGTCACGCCGATGAGCGCCAGCTCAATGGCGGCGCGATCGGAGGCGGCGTGACGGTGCGACATGCCGAGAAATATGTACGCCCTCGCGGCCGCTGTCAACGCCGTCAACAGCCGGGCGCGAGACACCCGTCTCGCATTATGGACTCAACTGCTGGGATACACCCAGGGGTTGGGTTTGCACTTGATCCCGTCGATGTCCAGCGACTTGGTCTGCTGCTGCATGACCGGCGCGAGCGCCCCGGGCGTGCGACAGCTCACATGGCCGTGCCCGAGCCGGTGCCCGACCTCGTGGTTGATGAGCATCTGGCGGTAGATGACCATCGCCTTGTCGCCGTACGTCACCGAGCCCTGGGCCCAGCGGTACGCGTTGATCATCACGCGGTCGGTCGACGCGGAATCACAGCTGACATTGTCGACCGTGGTATCCAGACCGGATTTGGCGCACCAGTCCGCCGTGGTCCCCGGACTCGCCAGCGTAATGACGAATTCCGGCTCACCGGACGAGATCCGCTCGAAGGTCATCTCACCGCCGTGCGCCCAACTGCGGTCGTCATTGAGGGTTTCCTGGACCGCTTTGGCGAAGAGCGCGCCGTCCAGTCCGAGGCCCTGCTCGACATCCACCCGGTAGCGGATCTTGCGGCCCTTGCCCGGCGCCCTGTCGAAGCCGGGGACCGCCTGGAATTTCCCGCTCGCCGTCAGCTTGGCGTCGATGGGGAACCGAGTCGCCATCAGCTGCTGGTACGAGGCCCCCGGCGCGGCGGCCTGCCGGTCCTCCGGCGGCGCCTTCCGGTCCTCGGACCGGGACGCCGGGCTCTCGGCCGCGCCCCGGTCGTCGCCCGCGGACTGGGCGGTGGGGCGGCCGGGATCGTCGGCGGCCACCTGGCCGGCCACGACGACGGCGAGAACGGTGGTCACCGCGGCGGCGGCGATCCCGGTGAAGGTGCGCCCCTTGCCCGCCTTGGCGGGCTGCTCCTGCGGCGCGCCCTCCCGGTCGTCGAGCACGTCGGGCCCGCCCGGCTCGTCGGACCAGGATGTGACGGAGGTATACGGATCGGACTCCGGTTGTCCGTCCTGCTGGGACTGGGACTGCGCCCGCGGCTGGTCGAAGGCCTCGACGAACTCCCGTCGCGGGCCCGGTATTCGCGCCCCGGTGGCGACCGTCCGCGGCGGCGCGGGAGGCGGCTGCGCCCGCTGACCGCCCGGGGCACCCTGCCAGTTCTGGTACTGCCGCGGTATGCCCCAGCCGCCGCCCTGCTCACGCTGCTCGGGGTGGCCGCCCCTGGCCTGCGGTGTGCCGTAGTCGGCGGGAGCGTGCTGCTCGGATCCCGGTGCGGCTGCGCGTCTGCGCCGTCCACCGCCGGAGTCCGTGGTCCCTATGCCGGCCGTGCTGTCCGAATCCGAGCCCTTGGGTGCGGGGCCTTTGCGGCTGTGTCGTCCCACGCCCCGGATCAGCTCCTACGGTCGTCGAGCAGCTCCCGGAAGGCCAGGGCGACCGTATCCGGGTACTCCATCATGGCGACATGCCCCGCGTCCGGGAGCGTCAGCAGCCGGGAATCCCTGAAGGCCGCTGCCGCCTTGCGCGCCATACGGTACGACACGAGCTGGTCCCGCCCTCCGTAGACGAGCAGCGTCGGCGCGAGCACCCGCTCCGCCTGCCGCCACAGTCCGTGCTGACCGCCCAGGGTGTACGCGTCGACGATTCCCCGGGCCGAGCGGGCCATCGCGTCCCAGAAGTACGGGAGTTGTGTGCGCCGCTCCATCTCCTCCACAGCATTGCGCAGCGCCTCGTCGCCGACGCGCGCGGGGTCTCCGTAACAGAGCTCCAGCACTCCCTTGGTGCGCTGCTCGGCCGACCAGTCCTTGGTGAGTCGGGTGAACAGCAGGGCCACGCCGGGCAACGCGAGCAGCGCGGTCGGCACGGCGGAGCGCTGGACACGCAGCTCGGGCAGCGCGGGTGAGACAAGGGTGAGCGTGCGCACCAGGTCGGGCCGGACGGCCGCGACGCGGGTGGAGACCGCGCCGCCCAGAGAGTTCCCGAGCAGATGCACGGGCCCGCGCCCGGCGGCGTCGAGATGACGGATCACCGCCCGTGCGTGGGCGGTGATCGAGTAGTTGCCGTCGTCCGGCGGCGGGGAGTCCCCGAAGCCGGGCAGGTCGATCGCCTCACCGTCCACGACGTCCTCGAGCAGCAGCATCAGCGAAGACCAGTTGAGCGAGGAACCGCCGAGCCCGTGGACGTACAGCGCGGGCGGCAGTCCGGCGCGCGCCGGGGGCCGGGATCTGACCCTGAGAGTCAGTCCTGGCAGCTCCACGGAGCGCAGTTCCTCCCCCTCCGCGACCCGCACGGCCGCGACCTTGGGGGCCGCGGCGGCCGTGACGGCGCGGACTCCAGGCAGCTCTGTCGAAGACATGCGGCAATGTTACGAGACGATCACACCGTGGATCGTGTGTTCGGCATCACACATCGCGTAGCGCTGCGAATCAGGAGCTCCTACGCTCGTAGGAAAGGCGCTCTCCATGGAAAGCGGTGCCTCATGCCTGTCGATCCCACCGACCCCGACACCTTTGAAGTTTTTGAAGAAGAAGACGACGATCAGGTTGAAGAGCTCGACGAGGAGGTCCCCGAGGCCGACGCGGCGGAACAGCACACAGGCGTACGACCGGAGCACGACGAGCCTCTGACCCGCGTCGATCCACTCACGGCGAACGAGGCGGACGCCGTGGAACAGGCCCGCGTCGTCGCCCTCGACGAGGACGACTACCGGTGACCTGCCCCTCTTTGCCCCTGAATCGGGAGCTACCGCGACTGTCCGGTCCGTGAAATTCTGCGTCCGCGGCACGCACAGCCGGGTTACCCAAAAGTACGATGGCGGCGCGGCGCACAGCGCGCACAGAACGATTTTTTGGGAGGCGGCGTGACAGCCATCGAGCAGACAGAGGCAGCGCGCCCGCGGGGCACGCGCCTGCCACGCCGAGCCCGCAGGAACCAGCTTCTGGGAGCTGCCCAGGAAGTCTTCGTGGCCCAGGGCTACCACTCGGCCGCCATGGACGACATCGCCGAGCGGGCCGGCGTCAGCAAGCCCGTGCTCTACCAGCACTTCCCGGGCAAACTCGAGCTCTATCTCGCCCTGCTCGACCAGCACTGCGAGTCGCTGCTGCTGGCGGTCCGTACGGCCCTCGCGTCGACGACCGACAACAAGCTCCGCGTCGCCGCCACGATGGACGCGTATTTCGCGTACGTCGAGGACGAGGGCGGGGCCTTCCGACTGGTCTTCGAGTCGGACCTGACCAACGAGCCCGCGGTGCGCGAGCGCGTCGACCGGGTCTCGCTGCAGTGCGCCGAGGCGATCTCCGACGTGATCGCCGAGGACACCGGCCTGTCCAAGGAGGAGTCCATGCTGCTGGCCGTGGGCCTCGGCGGGGTCTCCCAGGTGGTGGCCAGGTACTGGCTCTCCAGCAGCTCCGGCATCCCGCGCGACAAGGCGGTGCAGCTGCTGACCTCGCTGGCATGGCGGGGCATCGCCGGCTTCCCGCTGCACGGCAGCGAGCCCATCGAGCCCATCGAGCCCATCGAGCCCATCGAGCAGCACTGACGCGCGCGATGCCCCTGCCGCGGCCGGTGTTCGCTCCTGGCGTTCTTGAGGGGCGTCTGCCGTGCCCGCCCGCCGGGCTAGTGTGTGCTGCGTACGGCGCGGTTGACCGCGCAACGCACTGACCGTTCGGAGGGACATAGCCGTGGAGGTCAAGATCGGCGTGCAGCACGCGCCCCGGGAGATCGTTCTGGAGAGCGGGCAGTCCGCCGAGGAGGTCGAGCGCGCGGTGGCCGACGCGCTGGCCGGCAAGGCACAGCTGCTCAGCCTCACGGACGACAAGGGCCGCAAGGTCCTGGTGCCGGCCGACCGGATCGCGTACATCGAGATCGGCGAGCCGGCCACCCGGCGCGTGGGCTTCGGCGCGCTGTAGGGCGACGCGAGCGCCCTAAGGGCGTAAGTGAAGAGGGCCCGGCGGGATTTCCCGCCGGGCCCTCTTCCGCTGCTCGGGGAGGGTTGTATTCCGATGCCGCCGGGTAGTACGGGCTACGACCGATTTGCCCGCACCGGCATCGTGAGGTGATCAGCAGTGCTGCTGGAAGCGCTCGGTTCAGTCCTGCTCGGACTCGCCCTGGCCTGGGCAGCCACCCGTCATCTGCCCGACCGGATGCCGTCCCGCCGAGTGGTGTTCACCACAGGCCCGATCGGCGCGCTGTTCGGCGCGTATGTGACGCATGCGGCGCTCGGTCCGGGACACATCCTGGCGGTGCTGGTGGGCGCGGTGGCGATCGGAGCCGTGGTGCTCTCGCTGCTGATCCGGCCGTCAGCGCGCCGCCTGCGACGGGCGTTCCCCTTCTGAGAACTCTGCGCACCGGCCCGGGGCACCGGACGGGCCGGATTGATCAGCCCGTCCCGCGCCCCAGGACTGCCGGTCGCCCCACGCCGCCCTATGCCGCGAGGCCGAGCGCCGCCATCCGCTTGGTGTGCGCCTCGGTGATTCGGGAGAACATCCGGCCCACCTCGGCCAGGTCGAACCCGTCCGCCACACCGCCCACGAGCATCGTGGAGAGCGCGTCGCGCTCCGCCACCACGCGCTGCGCCTGGGAAAGCGCCTCGCCCATCAGCCGCCGCGCCCACAGCGCGAGCCGTCCGCCGACGCGCGGCTCGGCCTCGATCGCGGCGCGCACCTTCTCGACCGCGAAATTGCCGTGGCCCGTGTCGTCGAGCACCGCGAGCACCAGCGCGCGGGTGTCGGTGTCCAGCCGGGCCGCGACCTCGCGGTAGAAGTCACTGGCGATCGAATCACCCACATACGCCTTGACCAGGCCTTCCAGCCAGTCGGACGGCGCGGTCTGGCGGTGGAAGTCGTCCAGCGCCTGGGCGAACGGCTCCATCGCGGCGGTCGGCTCGGCATCGATGGCGGTCAGCCGGTCACGCAGCTGCTCGAAGTGGTGAAACTCCGCGGAGGCCATCTTCGCCAGCTCCGCCTTGTCGGCCAGCGTCGGCGCGAGCTTGGCGTCCTCGGCGAGCCGCTCGAAGGCCGCCAGCTCGCCGTACGCGAGCGCGCCCAGCAGATCCACGACGGCGGCGCGGTACTGGGGGTCGGCGGATGCCGTGGCCCAGTCCTGGGCGGCGATTCCGGTGTGTTCAGTGGCGTTGTCAGGCGTCTCCATGAAGCGCACAATAGCCCGCTCCTCGCAGGGCGGAAGGGCCTGGTCAGCCACGCCCGAACCGCCGCTCCTACGAATTCACCCAACACACATGCACGAATCCGGGGTACAGTGGTAATGCGCCTGTCGAGCGTTTTGGTTACTCGGCGGGCGATCGCAGTGTTTGACTGAGGGATTTACTTCCTCAGACCCCCCATGAGGATGCCCGGTCGGTGGCACGATCGGCTCCAAACCGACCGCCCTCCACGCGGGCCCGTGCGCTTCAGTTGCGTACAACCGCAGATGAGGGGCCCCTCAGCGGCATGAGCGCTCGAGCGACGGCAGTGGTCCCGCGCCATCCGGCCAACCCACGGCCGGCCCAGTACCGAGGCGCGGTACGACCCCCCATCGTTCGCCTCGCGCCGCGTCTCACAGAAGAGGCAACACCCTGACTACGCAGCCTACGACTTTCCGTGATCTTGGGATCCTTCCCGAGACCGCCGAGGCCCTCGAAGCCGTCGGCATTCTGTCCCCGTTCCCCATCCAGGAGATGACGCTCCCCGTCGCGCTCTCCGGCACCGATGTCATCGGCCAGGCCAAGACCGGCACCGGCAAGACGCTCGGTTTCGGTCTGCCGCTGCTGGAGCGCGTCACCGTCCCCGCGGACGTCGAGGCCGGCCGGGCGAAGCCCGAGCAGCTGACCGACGCCCCGCAGGCGCTTGTGGTCGTCCCCACCCGTGAGCTCTGCACGCAGGTCACCAACGACCTGCTGACCGCCGGCAAGGTACGCAATGTCCGCGTGCTCGCGATCTACGGCGGCCGTGCGTACGAGCCGCAGGTCGAGGCGCTCAGGAAGGGCGTCGACGTGATCGTCGGCACCCCGGGCCGACTGCTGGACCTGGCCGGCCAGAAGAAGCTGAATCTCTCGCACGTCAAGGCGCTCGTTCTGGACGAGGCCGACGAGATGCTCGACCTGGGCTTCCTCCCGGACGTCGAGAAGATCATCCAGCTGCTTCCGGCGAAGCGCCAGACGATGCTGTTCTCGGCGACCATGCCGGGTGCGGTCATCGGCCTCGCCCGCCGCTACATGTCGCAGCCCACGCACATCCGCGCGACCGCGCCGGACGACGAGGGCGCGACCGTCGCGAACACCGCGCAGTACGTGTACCGCGCGCACTCCATGGACAAGCCGGAGATGGTCTCCCGCATCCTGCAGGCCGACGGCCGCGGGCTCGCGATGATCTTCTGCCGCACCAAGCGCACGGCGGCCGACATCGCCGAGCAGCTGCAGCGCCGCGGCTTCGCCTCCGGCGCGGTCCACGGCGACCTCGGCCAGGGCGCGCGTGAGCAGGCGCTGCGTGCCTTCCGCAACGGCAAGGTGGACGTCCTCGTCTGCACCGACGTCGCGGCGCGTGGCATCGACGTCGAGGGTGTGACGCATGTCATCAACTACCAGTCCCCCGAGGACGAGAAGACCTACCTCCACCGCATCGGCCGCACCGGCCGCGCGGGCGCCAAGGGCATCGCCATCACGCTGGTCGACTGGGACGACATCCCGCGCTGGCAGCTGATCAACAAGGCGCTGGACCTCGGCTTCAGCGACCCGGTCGAGACGTACTCCACGTCGCCGCACCTGTTCGAGGAGCTGAGCATCCCGGCGGGCACGAAGGGCGTCCTGCCCCGCGCCGAGCGCACCCGGGCGGGCCTCGCCGCGGAGGAGGTGGAGGACCTCGGCGAGACGGGCGGCCGCGGTCGCAAGTCCGCCGCTCCGACCGAGGAGCGCGCCCCGCGCACCCGGACCCCGCGCCAGCGCCGCCGTACCCGGTCCGGCTCGTCCCTCCTGACGCCGGACGCGGACGCTCCGGCGGAGTCGGAGTCCGAGTCGTCCCAGTCGGCTGAGCCGTCGGAGCCGCGCACCCCGCGGCGGCGCCGCCGCACCCGTGCGGGAGCGGGAGCATCGACGGCAGAGGCGGTCGCGGTGATCGAGGCGGCCGAGGCTGTTGTCGAGGTGTCGGCTCCCGAGGCCGAACCGAAGCCCAGACGCCGCACCCGTGCGGTGAAGGCGGTGGAGACGGCGGAGGCGGTCGAGGCAGTCGCCACGGAAACGTCCGAAACGAAGCCCCGACGCCGTACCCGTGCGGTGAAGGCGGTGGAGACGGCAGAGGCGGTCGAGACGGTCGAGGCGGTGGCCACGGAAACGACCGAGACCAAGCCCCGCCGCCGCACGCGCACGGTCAAGGCCGCAGCGCCGGTCGAGACGGCCGAGGCGGTGGCCACGGAGACATCCGAGACCCCGCCGCGCCGCCGCACGCGCACGCGTAAGGCAGTCCAGCCCGAAAGCTGACGCCCGACCAGATGGCCCGGCCCCCGCGGGATGGGGACCGGGCCATCGGCCTGTCCGGGGCGGAGTCCCGGGTTCGGGGAGCAGCTCCCCGGGGCGCAGTCCCGGCGCAGCCCCAGCCCCGTTAGCCTCGTCGCATGAGTCGCCCGACCACCTTCACGCCGCCCCCCTCCGCCCACGCCCGCACCCTCCCCACCGCCCGCGGCGACTTCGCCGTGCTCGACGCGCAGCCCACCGACAACGGCCGCGCCGCCAAGGGCACCGCGCTCCTCCTCCCCGGGTACACCGGGAGCAAGGAGGACTTCATCGCGCTGCTCGAGCCCCTCGCCGCCGCCGGCTACCGCGCGGTCGCCGTCGACGGGCGCGGGCAGTACGAGACCGCCGGCCCCGACGACCAACAGGCCTATGCCCAGGCCGAGTTGGCCCAGGACGTGCTCGCTCAGGCCGAGTCGATCCAGGGCCCCGTGCACCTCCTCGGGCACTCCCTCGGCGGACAGATCGCCCGCGCCGCAGTGCTCCTCGACCCCGCCCCCTTCCGCACGCTCACCCTCATGTCCTCAGGGCCCGCCCAGATCTCCCCCGCCCAGCAGCGGAAGGTCAAGCTGCTCAGCGACGCACTCGCGACGATGAGCATGGACCGGGTCTGGGAAGCCATGAGGGCGCTCGATCCGCCCGAGGACGCCGACGCGCCCCAGGACGACGGCGAGGACCTCCGCCGCCGCTGGCTGCGCCACAATCCCGCCCAGTTGATCGCCACCGGCCGCCAGCTGACCGTCGAGCCCGACCGGGTCGCCGAACTCGCCGCCGTACAGCCGCTGCCCAAGCATGTGATCTCCGGCGAGCGTGACGACACCTGGCCGGTGCCGCTCCTCGACGAGATGGCGCGGCGGCTCGGCGCCGGCCGGACCGTGATCGCCGGAGCCGAGCACTCCCCCAACACCGATCGCCCCGCCGAGACGGCGGCGGCGATCACGGCCTTCTGGGACCGGCAGGGTCAGTACTGAGACTGCAGGTGCTGCCAGAAGCCGTCCCGCAGCCCCCGCCGGAGCACCGCATGGCCCCTCAGTGACCGCTGCAGCACTCTCTCCGCCTCGATCAGCAGGTCCTGGTCCACCGGGCCGGGCAGATACGGATGGCCGGGCAGCAGCTCGGCCATCGCGTCCCGGCCCCGCTCCGCCAGCCATGTCGCCGCGATCTGCGCCCCCACGAAGCGCACTTCGTCCCGCGACGGCGGAGGCGCGCCCTCGTTCTCGTACGTCGTGACCGGGCGGCGTGTGATGTACGGACGGCAGAAGTCGAGGTCGAAGGTCCGCTGGCTGTCGACCTCCCACAGCAGCGGTTCCGCCTGATTGCGCCCGTCCGCCGCCTCTATGCCCCACAGATGGACCCGTGCCCCGTACCCCTGGGCCGCCTCGACCGCCGAGACCAGGTCCTCGTCGCCGCCCACCAGCGCCGCGTCGCTGATCGCGCGATGCCGGGCGAGCGACTCCAGATCCGTACGGATGAGTGAGTCGACGCCCTTCTGCTGGTTGTTCGCGTTGAGGTTGCCGAGCCGCACCTTGACGTCCGGCAGCTCGGCGATGGACTGCTGCTCGGGGGTGTGGATACGGCGCCGGGCGCCGTCGTACCAGTACACCCGCAGCAGTCTGCTGTCCGCGAAGATCGTCCGGGCCTTGTCGATGAAGGCCTCGATCAGCCCCTCCGCGTCCAGATCGAAGGAGCGCCGGTCCTCGGTACCCGCTACAAGCAACCCGGCCGCAGCATAGACGTAACCCGCGTCGACGAAGATGGCGTGGGTAGAAGGGGTCTTGGCCACCTCGGCGAGCATGCGATGGAGCAGCTCGTTGGTGCGCTCCAGGCGGGCGCTGATCTCGTTGATCTCTGCATCGTTCATACGGTGCTCATTGTCCGTGGCCCCGCCGCCACCTGCCAGTAGTTAGGCATCCAAAAAATTTCCTTAGCGTAGGGAATGTTTGCAGGGTGCGTCCTGTTGAACAGGTATAGAACGCAGAACACCGACGGACATCCGTCGCCACCAGTTCTCCAGCAGGAGGATCAGACGAAGGGAGAAGCCCTTGCGCTTCGAAATCATGCGTCTTGACGACGTCGACGGCACCGCCGTGGACACCACTGTCGTGGACGCCGCCTCCGTCAACCGGATCGTGCAGCAGGCCGCTTCGATCGGCCAGCGCATTCTGATCCGACCGGCCGATTCCACCGCCTCGTAACGCTTACGACGCGTGTTACGCACCGCGCCCCCGTACGGACCATCCGTACGGGGGCGCGGCGCGTCGGGCACTCGGGCGCCCGGGCAGGAGAGCAGCCCGGGCGACCGCTCAGGAGCCCTTGATCACCTGGGTGACGCCGTTGATGATCTGCTGCACGGCGATCGCGGAGAGCATCATGCCCGCGAGCCTGGTCACCAGCACCACACCGCCGTCCTTGATCAGCCTGATGATCAGCAGCGAGTTGCGCATGGTCAGCCAGAGGACCAGATGCATGGCCACGATCGCCGCCCACACCGAGACCTGCTCCTCGACGCTCCCCGCGTGCTGCACGGCGAGGATGACCGAGACGATCGCTCCAGGCCCGGCGAGCAGCGGCATGCCCAGTGGTACGAGCGCGACATTGACGTCCTTCGTCTGCTGCGGCTCGTCCGTCTTGCCGGTCAGCAGATCGAGCGCGATGAGCAGCAGGAGCAGACCGCCCGCGATCATCAGCGCGGGCACGGAGATGTGCAGATAGTCCAGGATCTGCTGGCCGAGAATGCCGAAGACGGTGATCACACCGAAGGCGACGGCCACCGCCTGCCAGGCCATCCGGCGCTGCACCTTGGCGGGCCGTCCGGAGGTGAGGGCGAGGAAGATCGGAGTGATCCCGGGGGGATCCATGATGACAAAAAGGGTCAGAAACAGAGAGCCGAAAACGGCAGCGTCAAACACGTAGTGAGGCCTAGCGGGAGGAAGGGTCGGGCGGGGAGACGAGGGGGTTACGGGCGGTGTCCGCCCGCGCCCGGCACCGGGAACGCGCCGGCCGCGCGCCGCGTGATCTCGCCGTAGATCTCCGGGTCGGTGGTGTACTCGCCGAGCCGGCAGGTCTTGCGGCTGCCGTGGTAGTCGCTGGAACCGGTGGCCAGCAGGCCGAGGTCGGCGGCGAGGCCGCGCAGCCGGGCCCGGGTCGGCTCGTCGTGGTCCATGTGATCGACCTCGATGCCGTCGAGGCCGGCGGCGGCGAGCTCTGCTATCGCGCTCTCCGGCACGGTGCGGCCGCGCTGGACGGCGAGCGGATGCGCGAAGACGGTCACCCCGCCGGCCGCCTTGACCAGCCGGAGCGCGGTGAAGGGGTCGAGCTCGTGCTTGACGATGTGCGCACGGCCGCCGTCGGCGATCCACTCCGGCGTGAAGGCGTCGGAGACGGTCGGCACGACGCCGAGCTCGACGAGCGCGGACGCGATGTGCGGGCGGCCGACCGAGCCGTCCCCGGCGATCCGGGCGACCTGGTCCCACTCGATGGGAACCCCCAGCTCCTGGAGCTTGGCCACCATCGCCCGGGCGCGCGGCACCCGGTCGTCCCGTACGAGCTCGCGCTCGCGCAGCAGCTCGGGCTCGTCCGCGTCGAAGAGGTACGCCAGCATATGGAGGCTCACCCCGTCGAGACGGCAGGAGAGCTCGGCGCCCGTGACGAGGGTGAGGGACTCGGGGAGCGCTGCGATCGCCTCGGCGTGGCCGCGGGTGGTGTCGTGGTCGGTGAGCGCCACGACGTCGAGTCCGGCCGCGGCGGCGTTCCGCACCAGCTCGGCCGGGGTGTCCGTACCGTCCGACGCCGTGGAGTGGGTGTGCAGATCGATGCGCACGACGCGTGACTCCAGGGACGAGGGACGGACAGGGGACGCTCCAGTGTATCGGGGATTCGAACAGCCCCGGTTCGGCATCGGCTCGCCGCGCGCCTGCCCGACCCGGCTCCGAACCGACCTCGGCTCAGTACAGGCGCAGCCCCGGCCCGGTCGCTCCGCTCACGACAGCAGCCGCGGCGACAGCGCCCCGCAGGGCACCAGTTCCACCTCCGCGCCCGCGTCCCGCAGATCCGTCAGCACCAACTCGTCGTACATCAACAGCCCTGACTGCTCGGGCCAGACGATGGCCCACAGCCACAATCCCCTCGCCTCCCCCGCGAACACCGCGCGGTCGTCGGGCGCGTCGGCCACATGCCACAGCGGGGTCGGGCGGCCGGCGGCGAGCACCTTCGCCTGCGGCGGCTTGTCGACACAGATGTGCGGGCCCGGATCGGGCCCGTCGATTCCCGCGTAGCGCGCTCCGAGGCCGACCCCCAACTCCTCGGCGACCAGCAGCAGTTCACCTATGCCGCCGAGCGGCCCCGGTCCCGAGCAGGCGACGGCGGTCGCGCGGCCGCCGCTGCGGTCGTCCCCCGCGTACGCGACACCGGTGAAGAGCCAGCCGACGGGCAGTGGCCAGGGCATCCAGACAGGGACTTTCGCGCGGTGCACGACCACGCTGAGGGCCTCAACGCTGGGCGGGATCACCGGCTGCAGCGGGTGCACGCCGCCGTGCACATCGCACTGCCAGGAGTCGGCAAAGAGACCGGGCGCCCTGACCCGGCCACCGCACTTCGGGCAACTGGGTTCGCCCCTCATAGCGCTCAACGGTCCTCCCCGCCCGTCGTCGCGTCAAGGACGATCACCCTTCCGGCGTGTGCCCCCACCGGCCAAAAATGTATGCACTCTGCATTCATTGGCCTGTCTAAATCATCGGGCGCGGTGCGCCTAGCTGGGCGCGGTGCGCCTCGCTGAGCCACGAGGCAACGGAGCACCAGCCCGGCGCCGGCCAGAACAGCGTTTCAGATCGTCGCCAACTGACCTGATTCAGTCCAGAGTTACGGACCTGCGCAGCGGATCGCGCAGGTCCGTGCCGTGCGTCAGCCAGCGCTCCTGAAGTTCCTGCGCCCCGTGCACCCGCTTCCAGGCCGCCTCGTTCGACGTCATCGGCAGCAGCGGCAGAAAGCGCACCGGGTCCATCGGCTCGTCCAGCTCCAGGTCTTCGACAAGACCGCCCGGCTCGGCGACGAGGACCGAACTGAACGGCGCGCCGGGCCAGAGCGGATCGCCCACGTCCAGCGAGGCGCCGGGCGTCACGACGACGCCCTCGACCTGCGGGGACGCGGCGAGTACGGCCAGCGGTCGCAGCACCTTGCCGGTGTCGGCGAGCCCGGCCCGTACGGACAGGATCAGCTCGGCGCGGGGCCCCTTGACCGGGTCGGCGAGAGCCGCGGTGGGGTCCGTCATCGGCTGCGCGGACATGCCGAGCGTGGCGTAGCGGACGATGTCCCCGTCGCCGCCCCGGTCGAGGAACCGGAGCACCTCGATACGGTCCGTGCCGAGGAAGGTCACCGCGGCGCGCGCGTCCGGTTCGCCGAGCGCCGTACGCAACCGGGCCTCGACCAGAGCAAGAACATCTTCCATGTCGCGAGCATAAAGCGCGTATGGAACGGGCAAAACAAGGGATTGACCCTCTGTCGGCTGATAGTCTTGGCCGCTGGTCGGGACGGGCACGCGGGTGGGGGTATCCCCAGGCGGAGCTCAGGGGGAGTTGCTCTCCGGTCCCGACGACACGTCATCCCCCACGGGGGACAGGCCGGAGGAGGTGGGGCTGCGGTGGATCGAAGTCGACCGTGCAGTACCAACCGCTCTTCCGCACGGCACCTTTCCTCGGTGACCCGAGGCGTCTGAGGCCTTCCCGCACGGGGCCCACAGCTTTTCGCACGACGGAAGAGCACTTCGTTTTTGCCTGTCTGTAGCGAACCCCGTCACCGCGATCCCGCGGTGCCGCCCGCTTTGCGGACGTATGCATCACGTCCTCATTCCGGGCTGTGCCACGCCACTCGCCGACGGCCTCTCCGTGAAGGAGCCAGCCATGTCGATGATCCGTGACCTGCGCGCAGCGGTCCGTCCCGCCCTGCGCAAGAGCAGCGCCCCGTACAGCACGTACGACACCACCCGGGATCCGTCCGCCTCCAGCGCCGTCGTCGACTGCGCGGTCTACCGTGACGGGCAGCGGGTGGAGAGCGAGACCTGCCAGACGCCGCACGAGGCGATGCTGCGGGTGCGCGAGGGCGGCGGCTTCGCGTGGATCGGGCTGCACGAGCCGACGGAGGCGGAGTTCGCGGGTATCGCGGCGGAGTTCGGGCTGCACCCGCTGGCCGTGGAGGACGCGGTCCACGCCCACCAGCGGCCCAAGCTGGAGCGGTACGACGACACGCTGTTCACCGTCTTCAAGACGATCCACTACGTCGAGCACACGGAGCTCACGGCCACCAGTGAGGTCGTCGAGACCGGCGAGGTGATGTGCTTCACCGGACGGGACTTCGTCATCACGGTCCGGCACGGCGGCAAGGGTTCGCTGCGGGCGCTGCGGCACAGCCTGCAGAAGGACGCGGAGTTGCTCGCCAAAGGGCCCTCGTCGGTGCTGCACGGCATCGCGGACCATGTGGTCGACGGATACATCGCGGTGGCCGCGGCGGTGCAGGACGACATCGACGAAGTCGAGATCGACGTCTTCTCCGCACCGGCGAAGGGCAGCCCGCGCGGCAGCGACGCGGGCCGGATCTACCAGCTCAAGCGCGAGGTGCTGGAGTTCAAGCGGGCCGTGTCCCCGCTGCTGCGGCCGATGCAACTGCTCAGCGAGCGGCCGATGCGGCTGGTCGACCCGGACATCCAGAAGTACTTCCGTGATGTGGCCGACCACCTTGCGCGCGTGCACGAGCAGGTCATCGGCTTCGACGAGCTGCTGAACTCCATCCTCCAGGCCAATCTGGCGCAGGCGACGGTCGCGCAGAACGAGGACATGCGCAAGATCACGTCCTGGGCGGCGATCATCGCGGTGCCGACGGCGGTCTGCGGGGTGTACGGCATGAACTTCACGTACATGCCGGAGCTGCACTGGAAGTACGGCTATCCCCTGGTGCTCACCAGCATCATCGGGGTCTGCCTCGTGATCCATCGCTCACTCAAGCGCAACGGCTGGCTGTAGCCGGGCGGGCGATAGGCTGCGCGCATGACAGATCAGGTGCTCGCCCAGGCGCTCATCGAGGAGGCCACGAAGAAGTCCGGCCTCATCTGGGTGCGTGGGGACGGTCCCTCACGGGCGCTGTGGCACGTGTGGCACGAGGGCGCGGCGCATGTCGTCGGCGACGGCCCCGGCGAGCAGCCGCTGCCGCAGCTGGTGAGCGGCGGTACGGCGGAAGTCACCGTGCGCAGCAAGGACAAGGGCGGCCGGCTGATCACCTGGACGGCGGCGGTGAGCGAGCTGGAGCCGCACTCCGAGGCGTGGGAGTCGGCGGTCGCCGAGCTGAAGGGCAAGCGCCTGAACGCGCCGGACGCGGAGCAGATGACGGAGCGGTGGGCGCGCGAGTGCCGGGTGCTGCGCCTTGAGCCGAAGGACGCGATCACGTCCCTGCCGGACGGGTCGCTGGCGGCACCGCCGCTGCCGACCCCGGCGACAACGCGCCACGCGGCACCGGCGGCGCTCCCGCGGCTTCTCCTCGCGCGCAAGAAGAAGCGCGCCAAGAAGTAGACATCCCGCCCCTGCGGCGCTTGAGGACAAGCCCGCCTGCGGGACCACCCGCGCACCTCAGCCCGTCGGCTTTGAGGACAAAAAACCCGGCCGCCGGACGCCCCCGGCTCTCAGCCGTCGCCGTCGCGGGTCTTCGGAAGCGCACGGCCGTAATCCACCGTGTCCTCCTTCGACGGCGCCGCCAGCGCGAAGTCCTTGTCCCAGTCCCCCAGCGTCAGCACCCCCGCGCCCCCCGCACGGGCGAACTGCAGCGGAAACGGCCTGCCCTCCAGCGAGACGTCCAGCGTGCCGCCCGCCCCCTCGCCCGCCCTGACCTTGATCGTGCGGACGCCGCCCACCTGCGTGCGGTCGCCCTTGCTCAGTTCGCCCTGCATGCCCAGCAGGCCGTCCAGCAGCACATCCATGTCGGTGAAGCCGCGGAACTGCTTGTACGCCGGGTCCCCCTCCGGCACCTTCACATACTTGGCGGCGAGCTTGGCCGCCACGTCCGCGTCCGTCTTGCTCGGCTTCTCCTCGCCCTTGCCGTCCGCATGGCTCCAGAAGCCCGCGTCGGCCTTCAGATAGAGCGCCTTCCCGACCCGCAGCAGCTCGAAGGTGTTGTCCTTCGAGGTGACGGAGCCGGTGCCGCCGTCGTGCTTGAGCCGCATGTTCAGCTTGTACGTACCGCCCTTGCTGACCAGCGTCCCGGAGAGCCGTACCGAGGAGGCCGCGTCCGCCGCCGCGCGCGCCTTCGTCTCGATCTCGTCGGCGGAGAACTTGCCGACGCCGTTGGTCCCCGCGTCCGGGTCCTCGCCGCAAGCCGTGAGCGCCACGGTCAGCCCGGCGCACAGCGCCATGGAGATCGCGGCCCTGCGGGCGCGGGAAACCAGGGGGAGGGGAGTCACAAGCGCACTGCCTCTCGTCTGCGTGTCGGGTGGCAGACCGCAGCGTACCCGTGTGGAGCGCAACGATCTGCAGGGAGCCGTACGGACGCCAGCCAGGGGCGGCCCGGAAGGGTACGGGCTAGCCTGAAGCCGTCAAACAGCGGCATTTCACGCCAAATTTCCCGTCGAAGAGGAGGTGCGGAGCATGGTCGCCGGCGCCCCCCGGATCTTTGTCTCGCACCTCGCCGGAATCCCCGTCTTCGACCCCAACGGCGACCAGGTCGGCCGGGTCCGCGACCTCGTCGCGATGCTCCGGGTCGGCCGCCGCCCGCCCCGGCTGCTCGGCATGGTCGTCGAGGTGGTCAGCCGCCGCCGGATCTTCCTGCCCATGACCCGGATCACGGGCGTCGAGTCCGGCCAGGTCATCACCACCGGCGTGGTCAACGTGCGCCGCTTCGAGCAGCGCCCGACCGAACGGCTCGTCCTCGGCGAGCTGCTGGACCGGCGGGTACGCCTGGTGGAGAGCGGCGAGGAGGTCACCGTCCTCGACGTGTCGATCCAGCAGCTGCCCGCGCGCCGCGAATGGGAGATCGACAAGGTCTTCGTGCGCAAGGGCAAGCCGGGGGCGCTGCGTCGCAAGGGCGAGACGCTGACCGTCGAGTGGTCCGCGGTGACCGGCTTCTCGCTGGAGGAGCACGGACAGGGCGCCGAGAGCCTTCTCGCCACCTTCGAGCAGCTGCGCCCCGCCGACCTCGCCAATGTCCTGCACCACCTCTCCCCCAAGCGCCGCGCCGAGGTCGCCGCGGCCCTCGACGACGACCGGCTCGCCGACGTACTGGAGGAACTGCCGGACGACGACCAGATCGAGATCCTCGGCAAGCTCAAGGAAGAGCGCGCGGCGGACGTCCTGGAGGCCATGGACCCGGACGACGCGGCCGACCTGCTGTCCGAGCTGCCCGAGGACGACAAGGAAAGGCTGCTCGCACTGATGCGCCCGGACGACGCCGCGGACGTACGACGGCTGTTGGCGTACGAGGACAACACGGCGGGCGGCATGATGACCACCGAGCCGATCGTGCTGCGCCCGGACGCCACGGTCGCCGACGCGCTGGCGCGCGTACGCCAGCAGGACCTCTCCCCCGCGCTCGCCGCACAGGTGTATGTGTGCCGCCCGCCGGACGAGACGCCGACGGGCAAGTATCTGGGCACGGTGCACTTCCAGCGGCTGCTGCGGGACCCGCCGTACACGCTGTGCAGCTCGATCGTGGACAGCGATCTGCCCCCGCTCGCCCCGGGCACCGCGCTGCCCGCGGTCACCAGCTATCTCGCGGCGTACAACATGGTCGCGGCGCCCGTCGTCGACGAGAGCGGTTCGCTGCTGGGGGCGGTGACCGTCGACGACGTACTCGACCATCTGCTGCCGCAGGACTGGCGCGAGACGGAGTTCCACGAGGAGGGGGCCCGTCATGGCCATTGACCGCACGGCAGAGCGTCCCGCTCCGCGGACCCGGCTCGACCAGCCGCGCGCGCCGCGGCCGAGGCTGCTGCCGGAGTACGACCCCGAGGCCTTCGGGCGGCTGTCCGAGCGGATCGCCCGCTTCCTGGGTACCGGACGGTTCATCGTCTGGATGACGTTCGTCATCATCATGTGGGTCGTCTGGAATGTCTCCGCCCCCGAGAAGCTGCGCTTCGACCAGTACCCGTTCATCTTTCTGACGCTGATGCTGTCGCTGCAGGCCTCGTACGCGGCCCCGCTGATCCTGCTGGCACAGAACCGGCAGGCCGACCGGGACCGGGTCAATCTCGAACAGGACCGCAAGCAGAACGAGCGTTCCATCGCCGACACCGAGTACCTGACCCGGGAGATCGCGGCGCTGCGGATGGGCCTCGGCGAGGTCGCCACCCGCGACTGGATCCGCTCGGAGCTCCAGGACCTGGTCAGGGAGATGGAGGAGCAGCGCACCGTATTCCCGAACGGGCATCCGTACGGAAGTGACGAAGGCGACCGCTGACGGGCTTACCAGGGGCGGGAGGCAGCGCCGTACCATCTCCATATGGCTACGGAAGACGCGGTGCTTGAAGCACTGGCGACGGTGAACGACCCCGAGATCAACCGACCGATCACCGACCTCGGCATGGTCAAATCGGTCGAGATCGGTGCGGACGGTGCGGTCGCCGTCACGGTGTATCTCACCGTCTCCGGCTGCCCGATGCGCGACACGATCACCAAGAATGTGACGGACGCGGTCGCGCGCGTCGACGGCGTCACGCGCGTGGACGTCACGCTGGACGTGATGGGCGACGAACAACGGCGCGAGCTGGCGGCCTCACTGCGCGGCGGGACCGCCGAGCGCGAGGTGCCGTTCGCCAAGCCCGGCTCGCTGACCAGGGTGTACGCGGTGGCCTCGGGCAAGGGCGGCGTCGGCAAGTCCTCTGTCACGGTGAACCTGGCGGCGGCGATGGCGGCCGACGGCCTGAAGGTCGGCGTCGTCGACGCGGACATCTACGGGCACAGCGTGCCGCGCATGCTCGGTGCGGACGGCCGGCCGACCCAGGTCGAGAACATGATCATGCCGCCGTCGGCGCACGGCGTGAAGGTCATCTCGATCGGGATGTTCACCCCGGGCAACGCCCCGGTGGTGTGGCGCGGGCCGATGCTGCACCGCGCGCTCCAGCAGTTCCTCGCCGATGTGTACTGGGGCGACCTGGACGTGCTGCTGCTCGACCTGCCGCCGGGGACCGGCGACATCGCGATCTCGGTGGCACAGCTCGTGCCGAACGCGGAGATCCTGGTGGTCACGACCCCGCAGCAGGCCGCCGCCGAGGTCGCCGAACGAGCCGGCGCGATCGCCGTACAGACCCACCAGAAGATCGTGGGCGTCGTCGAGAACATGTCGGGTCTGCCGTGCCCGCACTGCGACGAGATGGTCGACGTCTTCGGCTCGGGTGGCGGCCAGCGGGTCGCCGAGGGGCTGACGAAGACGACCGGCGCCAATGTGCCGGTGCTGGGCTCCATCCCGATCGACGTACGGCTGCGGGAAGGCGGCGACGAGGGCAAGCCGGTCGTGCTGACCGACCCGGACTCACCGGCGGGCGCGGCGCTGCGGGCGATCGCGGGCAAGCTGGGCGGCCGCCAGCGCGGTCTGTCGGGCATGTCCCTGGGGATCACCCCGCGCAACAAGTTCTGACGCGCGACAGCTGACGCGCAGAAGGTGCTTACTGGGCTCGGCCCCAGACCCTCCCCCCGTGGGGGACGCCCGGCGGGCGTACGGGGTCTGGGGCGTAGCCCGGGTTCGCTGAGGGGCCTGGCCCCCGGCAGTGTCTGGGGCGTAGCCCGGGTTCGCTGAGGGGCCTGGCCCCCGGCAGTGCACTCAGGCGTACGCGCCGAGGTCCTCCACCACCGAGAAGCCGAGACCGTACGCGCTCATCCCACGCCCGTACGCGCCGATGTGCAGCCCGCCACGCGTCGACCCCGCCAGCACCCAGCCGAACTCCGACTCGCGGTAGTGGAACGACGTCGGCACACCGTCGACCGGCAGCGAGAGCGTCGACCAGGCCGGCCCGGCCAGATCGTCGGCGAGCTCGAACGCGGTCTCCGTCTGCTGGTTCAGCCAGTGGTCACGCAGCGAGTGGTCCAGCTGGGCGGGCCAGGTGTGGGCCAGCAGCCCCGAGCCGGCCAGCCAGGCCGCGGAGGAGACCGTGATGGCGTCCAGCACGCCCGTGCCGTCGCCACTGCTGCGCACGGGGCCGGACGCCACGGTGATGACCGCCGCGAAGCGCTCCTTCTCCGCTCCGCCGGCTTCCGACCGTATCGACGGCTCTTCGCCGTGACCCATCGCGCCGTGCTGCACCGTGCCGTCCGCCGCGGTGCCGACCTGCATCAGCCAGCGCGGCCCCGTGAAGGCCTCGTCAAGGCCGTACCAGGGGAAGGACGCACGCAGATATCCCTCGAGCGCGCGCTGGGCCGCCGTCCCCGTCCGTGCCGCTGCGATCGTGCGCTGCCCGCCGGGAGCGGGGGAATCGCTGACCGTGCTCTGAGCCGCTAGTCGACTTCTCGTCTCCATCTACCCGGCCGCCTCCTCTGTCTCCGAGGTCCGGAGCGGACCCGCCCCCCTCGGGCGTCCTCGCGTCCTGACAGATGGAGAGAATAGCCACCCTGTCCCGGCTCGCAGGGATTGACGGTACTCAGGTGGCGTCTGCGTCGAAGGGCGGGCGCTCGTCCTGATCGAGCTTTTCGCGCTTCTTGAGCAGGTCGGGGGTGCCGGGCGAGCCTCCCCCGTAGCCTTCGGCACCGGAGGTACCCCCGACGGCCGCGGGCACGGAGGTGTCCGATTCTCTGCTGTTCACCGCGTCCGCGACCTCGTTGATCTCCTTCTTGAGGTCGAAGCTGCTGCGCAGGTCCTTGAGTTCCTTGAGGTCGTCGTTCTCGTTCAGCTGCTTGCGGATGAACGCCTTGGGATTGAGGTCCTCGAACTCGAAATCCTTGAACTCCGGCCCCAGTTCGCTGCGGATGTCCTGCTTCGCGCCCTCGGAGAACTCGCGGATCTTCCGGACGGTGCGGGTGACGTCCTGGATGAGCTTCGGCAGTTTGTCCGGGCCGAAGATGAGCACGGCGAGCACCACGAGCGCCACCAGCTCCAGTGCGCCTATGTCATTGAACACCCTGCTGCTCCTCGTGTTCTCTGCGGCCCGCAGGTCGGATGGGGTCGGGGCCCGATCCACGGTACCCGCCGAGACTGTCCGTGCGGTACCTTCCACCGCCCGGGGGCCGGGACCTGTGTCAGGTGCCGCTTGCCCGTCATGTGCCGTTCGCGGAACCGAGCGTCAGCGTCATCTTCCGCTCCTTGCCGCCGCGGACCAGGGTCAGCTCGAGACGGTCGCCGGGACGGTGCGAGCGGATCTTGACGATCAGCTCCTCGCCGCTGTGCACACGCTGGCCGTCGACCTCGGTGATGATGTCGCCCGGCTCGATCCCGGCCTTCGCGCCGGGGCCGCCCCGGGTGACGGACGGGGCGCCGTCCTTGCCCTTGTCACCCACGCGGGCGCCGTCGCCCGTGTACTTCATGTCGAGGCTGACGCCGATCACCGGATGGGTGGCCTTGCCGGTGTTGATCAGCTCTTCGGCAACGCGCTTGCCCTGGTTGATGGGGATGGCGAAGCCGAGTCCGATGGAACCGGCTTGGCCGCCCTCGGTGCCCGCGGTGTCCGCGGCGCGGATCGCACTGTTGATGCCGATGACGCGGGCCTTGGTGTCCACCAGCGGGCCGCCCGAATTACCGGGGTTTATCGGCGCGTCGGTCTGCAGCGCGTCGACATAGCTGACATCGCTGCCGTCACCCTTCTCGCCACCCGCGGTGATCGGGCGCTCCTTGGCGCTGATGATGCCGGAGGTCACGGTGTTCTGGAGGTCGAAGGGCGCGCCGATGGCCACCACCGGATCGCCCACCTGGACGTTGTCGGAGTTGCCGAGCGGCAGCGGCTTGAGGCCCGAGACGCCGGAGACCTTGACCACGGCGAGGTCGTAGCCGCTGTCCTTGCCGACGAGCGTCGCCTTGGCGGTCTCGCCGCCGCTGAAGGTGACCGAGATGTCGCCGGAGGAACCCGCGGGGTCGACGACATGGTTGTTGGTCAGGATGTGACCCTGCTGGTCCAGGACGAAGCCGGTGCCGGTGCCCTGTTCGCCGCTTCCGCTGACATGGAGGGTGACGACGCTCGGCAGCGCGCTGGCGGCGATGCCCGCGACGCTGTCGGGCGCGCGGTTGCCGTTGTCCTTGGCGGCCTGGGGGAGTTCGACCTGGGTGATGCCGCCGTTGCGTTCGATGTACGCGCCTATACCGCCGCCGACGCAGCCCGCGACGAGGGCCAGCAGGACGGCTCCGGCCAGCAGCGATCCGCGCCGGCGCGGCTTCTTGGCGGGCTCGCCGGGGTGGGTCAGCACCTGGCCGGGTGTGCTCCAGGGGTCGTACTGCATCCAGAGCGAGGACTGCGGCTGCGGCTGCGGGGGCTGAGGCTGGGACGAAGCCGCGGCGACGGGCTGGGGCTGGACCGGAGCCGCGGCGACGGGCTGGGGCTGGACCGGAGCCGCGGCGACGGGCTGGGGCTGGGGTGGTGGGGCGTAACCGCCGCCGGTGGCACCCGCATCCGTCACCGTGCCGTGGGAGGCCGGGTACTGCGGCGGTACGGCAGTGCCGTGCGCCGGGGTCGCCATCGGCCGCTGTACGGGCGGCGCGGGCGCCCACGGCCCGGGTCCGCCGTACGGCGGGGTGCTGTACTCGTCCGGCTCATGCAACGGCTGCGGCCTGGCCGGCGCAGAGGTGTCCGGCGCGGCAGAGGCAGACGCAGGAGAGACGGACGTGGCCGCCGCGGACATCGAGGCAGGCGTGGGCGGCAGTTCCGCCGTCGCCGCGGACTCCGCCGCATCCTCGGACTCAGCGGCATCCGCCTGCGCCGGAACGGGCAGCGGCGCAGGCTCCGGCGAAGGCTCGGCCACAGCAGCCGGCACCGGCTCGTGCACCTCCGGTTCCGAGTGGGTGGCACGTCCCGCACTGGGCCGGCTCCACCACTTCGCCTTCGGTCCGGTGGGCTTCCCGTCGTCCATGCTCTCCCCGCAAACTGCCGACCACTGCGCCCCCCGCGGGGCACCCCTCCGAGGATTCAACCAGGTCCCTGAATCTCCGCGAAGGGTCCCTCTCAGCGCTGGGGCGAGCGGGAGCCACCAGGCTTGGTCGGGGCAGCGAGATATGAGGGGATCGGAGTGGCGGTGGGGGTGGCCGCGGGGGCGGTGGCGAGCTGGAACGCCGCGCCCGTGGGACGTATCAGCGGCGGGGAGAAGGAGGCGTTGGTCAGCTGCGGGGCGACGAAGGGGTGGTTCATCGGCGCCGCCGGAGCCAGCAGCCCGGGTGCCCCTGCGATCACCGGGCGATTGTCCGACCTGGCCAGGCCGTTCCCCCCGCTGCGGCGGCGCTCGACGTCCGCACTCCGCAAGCCCGTCGCGCCGTTGCCCGATGCGGAGTTGGAGCCGCCGACACCCGCCGTGGCCGGGGTGGCCGCGCGCAGTGGCGTGACGCTGTTCCGCGGTCCCTCGCTCCGGGGGCCGGCCTGGACCGATGTGTCCAGCGGCAGTGCTCCGAGGGCGATCGCGGCGAAGGAGACCGCGCTGGCCGCGGCGAAGGCGAACCTCCGCCCGCGCCAGGGGGAGCGCTCCGCTTCCGCACGCCCCACCTCATGGATCCGGAAGCCACTGCCCGGACCGCCGGGAAGCACTCCCGCGTGCGCGCCCGCCGGTACGTACCCGAAGGTCTCCGTGCGGGGGTCGCGGCCTCTTCCCGCGGACGGGCTCAGCGCTCCGAAGACGCCGTCGGCGATTCGCCCCCCGCTGAATGGTCCACCGCTGCCTTCGTCGTCACCTCCGGGTCCCGCGGGCAGCCCCTGGAGCCGCGCGAGCAGCCCCTCGGACGGGGGCGGCGGCGCGGCCTGCGCGAAGACGCTCTTCACCCGGCGCTGGGCGTCGGCCTCGGCCTTGCACTTGGGACACGTCGCCAGATGGGCCAGCACCCGGTCCCGGGCATCGTGTTTGAGCTCGCCGTCGACAAGCGCAGCGAGCCGGTCCCCCAGGTGCTGCTCCGCAGGGGTCGGACCTGAGCCGCTCACGCCGGTCCGCCCTCCAGTGCCAGGCCGACCGCACCCGTCAGTGTGCGCTGCTCGGCGCGGGCCTCCGGGGAACGGTGCTGCAGGGCCTTGCGCAGATGGGACCGGCCGCGGTGGATGCGGCTGCGGACGGTGCCGAGCTTGACGCCCAGGGTGGCGGCGATCTCCTCGTACGAAAGACCCTCGATGTCGCAGAGCACCACGGCGGCACGGAACTCGGGCGCGAGGGTGTCCAGCGCCTGCTGCACATCGGCGTCGAAGTGGGTGTCGTTGAAGACCTGCTGCGGAGACGGCTCACGGCTGGGCAGCCGCTCGGCCGCGTCGTCGCCGAGGGCGTCGAAGCGGATGCGCTGCTTGCGCCGGACCATGTCCAGGAAGAGGTTCGTGGTGATGCGGTGCAGCCAGCCCTCGAAGGTGCCGGGCGTGTACGTCGACAGGGAGCGGAAGACGCGCACGAAGACTTCCTGGGTGAGGTCCTCGGCGTCGTGCTGATTGCCCGTCAGTCGATAGGCGAGACGGTAGACCCGGCCGCTGTGCGTGCTGACGATCTCCTCCCAGGTGGGAGGCGTCCACGCCGGCGAGTCCGCATCCGATGCGAAGGTCGCGGTAGCTGCGGAGTCGTTGTAGGAGGCACCTCCCACGCCCTTGGGGCTGTGGGGGAGGGACTGGTCAGCAATGTAGGTCACGGATCTCGGCTCACCCACCGACCTGAGGAAGCGCTTCAGCACTCCTCTCCGATCCGCAGGTGCAGCCGCACCTCCCCTGTCGGCTCTGGTGGTGTCCAGCGGAGCCCCTACCATAGCCACCTCGCCCGTTAGCTCCGGATAAGAATCTTTACGCGAATTTGGGTGCTGCTTCCGGTCTTGATCCATGCGCTTCCCCCTGTCCTTCCATAACGCCTGGTCCCATCGGCGGGTTCCCGGGTGCAGCGGATACAGTCAGCCTCGGCAACCTAGGGGGACAGGAGAGGGTCATTACAGCCAACCGGCAGACGAGCTGGGCATTCGCCGACGCCTTTGTCGCCGAGGACGATGCGCTGCGCTGGGCCCGGGACCGGGCCCGGGAGTCAGGCCTCCCCTCGGTGTCACCAGGCACGGGTGCCGCGCTGCGACTGCTGGCTGCCACGACCGACGCAAAAGCAGTGGCCGAAATCGGTACGGGTACGGGTGTCTCCGGGATCTATCTGCTGCACGGCATGCGGCCCGACGGCGTACTGACCACCGTGGACCCGCAGCCGGAGCGGCAGCAGTTCGCGAAGCAGGCCTTCCGGGCCGCAGGCTTCGCGGGGAACCGGGCGCGGTTCATCCCCGGCCGCGCCCTCGACGTACTGCCGCGGCTGGCGGACGGCGGGTACGACCTCGTCTTCTGCGACGGCGACCGGATGGAGTCGCTGGACTATCTCGCTGAATCGTTGCGCCTGCTGCGACCTGGTGGTCTGGTCTGCTTCGAGGGCGTTTTCGCGGACGGCCGCACGGTCGACTCGGCGGCCCAGCCGGCGGAGGTGCTGCGCCTGCGTGAACTGCTGCGCGCGGTCCGGGAGAGCCAGGAGCTGCTCCCCTCCCTGCTCCCGGTGGGCGACGGCCTCCTCTGCGCGGTCCGCCGCGGCTGACGCCGTCACGCTTGACGGACGGCGTCCGGCCCGGCCGGAGCCTCCCCGCCGCGCGCCCCCTCAGAAAACACATTGCCCCGGCACGTCGCAGTACCGGGGCAATGAGAAATCAGGGCGCTTCCGCGTCAGCCGACGACCTTCTTCAGGGCGTCGCCGAGGGCATCGGCTTCGTCCGGAGTCAGCTCGACGACAAGCCGACCGCCGCCTTCGAGCGGAACGCGCATGACGATGCCCCGCCCCTCCTTGGTCACCTCGAGCGGGCCGTCGCCCGTCCGCGGCTTCATGGCCGCCATGCTCGTTCCCCTTCCTGAAACCAGCTCATCGTCAGCCGACGGCCCATGGATAGGCACGCGTCCCGGCATCGAACACATTGCTTCCAGGTCATTATCCCGCATGGCGGGACCCGATGACCAACATCAGTCGGCATCGCTTGCGCAACGCGCTCTCTCAAAACCACGCAATTCGGCGATCCGCCTGCGATACTTCGCCGCCGCTCACCGGAGCGGTCCCACATATTGTTTGACGCAGGTCACATGTTCGCCCTCATCGATCTCCGCCATGCTGGGCCTGCACACCACCGCCTGAGCCGCAAAGGGGACCCTGACATGGCCGACTCCGTGCTGTACGAGGTGAGCGACGGACTCGCGACGATCACGATCAACCGGCCCGAGGCCATGAACGCGATGAACACCGAGGCCAAGGTCGCCCTCCGGGACTCGGCACGGGCGGCCGCCGCCGACCCCTCCGTACGAGCAGTACTGCTCACCGCGTCCGGGCGCGCCTTCTGTGTGGGCCAGGACCTCAAGGAGCACATCGGCATCCTCGCCGCGGCCCGCGAGTCCGGCAGCGGCGCAACCATGACCACCGTGCGGGAGCACTACAACCCCATCGTGCGGGCCCTGACCGAGATGCCGAAGCCGGTCGTGGCCGGGGTCAACGGCGTCGCCGCCGGCGCGGGCCTCGGCTTCGCCCTCGCCGCGGACTACCGGGTCGTCGCCGACACGGCCAAGTTCACGACGTCCTTCGCGGGCGTCGCGCTGACCGCCGACTCCGGGGTGTCGTGGACGCTGCCCCGGCTGATCGGCCAGAGCCGGGCCGCGGATCTGCTGCTCTTCCCGCGCTCGTTCTCCGCGCAGGAGGCGTACGAGCTGGGTATCGCGAACAAGCTGGTCCCCGCCGACGAGCTGGCCGCCGAGGCCACGGCGGTCGCCCGCGCCCTGGCCGAGGGCCCGACCGTCGCGTACGCGGCGATCAAGGAGTCCCTGGCCTACGGCGCGGGTCACACGCTCGGCGAGACCCTTGAGAAGGAGGACGAGCTCCAGACGAGGGCGGGTGCTTCGGAGGACCACGCGATCGCGGTCCAGGCCTTCGTCGGCAAGGAGAAGCCGAAGTACCTGGGCCGCTAGGACGGGCCTCAGGGCCTCCCGCGGGCGATGCAGTCGCTCAGATGGTCGTCCACGAGGCCGCACGCCTGCATCAGCGCATAGGCCGTGGTGGGCCCGATGAAGCGCAGGCCGCGCTTCTTGAGGGCCTTCGCCAGCGCGTTGGACTCGTCGGTCACCGGAGGTAGGTCGGCGAGCGCGCGCGGAGCCGGCCGCGTCGCCGCGTCAGGCGCGAACGACCAGATCAGCTTGTCCAGCTCGCCGGCGGACCAGCCGGCGAGCACGCGCGCGTTGGCGAGGGTCGCATCGATCTTGGCGCGGTTGCGGATGATCCCCTCGTCGGCGAGGAGGCGGTCCCGGTCGGCGGCGGTGTACTCCGCCACCGCCGCGATCTTGAAGTCGTCGAAGGCGGTACGGAAGCCCTCGCGGCGGCGGAGAATGGTGATCCAGGACAGACCGGACTGGAATGCCTCCAGGCAGAGGCGCTCGAACAGCGCGTCGTCGCCGTGGACCGGGCGGCCCCACTCCTCGTCGTGGTACGTCACATAGTCGTCGGTGGACAGGGCCCAGGGGCAGCGCAGCTTCCCGTCGGGACCGGCCACGGCGCCGCCGCTCACTGCTCGGTCTCCTCGCCGGGCTTGGTGAACAGGTCGCGCCTGCCCGCCGCGGTGGCCTGCGCACCGGCCAGAGCCGTCTGCAGTTCGGCGATGCGGGCGTCACGCTCGGCCAGCTCGGCGCCGAGGCGGCCGAGCACGTCGTCGACGTCCGCCATCCGGTAGCCGCGCGGGGCGACGGGCAGGCGCAGCGCCTCGACGTCCGCGCGACCGACGGGGCGGGTGCCCGGCAACGGGTCGACGAGCTGCTCGGGCGCGACCTCCGGCAGGGCCGCGCTGTCGCCGCCGCCGACGACGGCGAGCGTGACCGCGGCGACCACCACGACCATCGCGATCAGCAAGAACAAGAACACGAGCAACCCTCTCCCCGAACGGAAACTCTCCGGTGCCGATCGTGCCACGACCCTCTGACAGTTAGGGTCGCAGGCGAACGACCTGAGGAGGAAACCGCTGATGCTGCGGCTGGGACGGCGCGAATTCGACGCGCACGAGCCGGTGATCATGGCGATCGTGAACCGTACGCCTGACTCCTTCTACGACCAGGGCGCGACGTTCCGCGACGAGCCCGCGCTCGCCCGCGTCGAGCAGGCGGTGTCGGAGGGCGCCGCCATCATCGACATCGGTGGGGTGAAGGCCGGTCCCGGGGAGGAGGTCACGGCCGAGGAGGAGGCGCGTCGCACGGTCGGCTTCGTGGCCGAGGTGCGCAAGCGGTTCCCGGACGTGGTGATCAGCGTCGACACCTGGCGGCACGATGTGGGCGAGGCGGTCTGCGAGGCCGGCGCGGATCTGCTGAACGACGCGTGGGGCGGCGTCGACCCGCGGCTGGCGGAGGTCGCCGCGCGGTACGGGGCGGGGCTGGTGTGCACGCACGCGGGCGGCGCTCAGCCGCGGACGCGGCCGCACCGGATCGCGTACGACGACGTGGTGGCCGACATTCTGCGGGTGACGCTCTCCCTGGCGGAACGTGCGGTGGAGCTGGGCGTCCGGCGTGACGGGATCATGATCGACCCGGGCCATGACTTCGGGAAGAACACGCGGCACTCGCTGGAGGCGACGCGACGGCTGGGCGAGCTGGTGGAGACGGGGTGGCCGGTGCTCGTCTCGTTGTCGAACAAGGACTTCGTCGGGGAGACGCTGGACAGGCCGGTGAAGGAACGGGTGATCGGGACGCTGGCGACGACGGCGGTGTCCGCGTGGCTGGGGGCGCAGGTGTACCGGGTGCATGAGGTGGCGGAGACGAAGCAGGTGCTGGACATGGTGGCGACGATCGCGGGGCACCGGGGGCCGGCCGTGGCGCGGCGGGGGCTGGCGTAAGGGGTGCGGGTGCGGGGCGCCTGAGGATCGCCGGACGGGCTGGAATTTCCAGCCCCGCCGGCGATTGAGGCGCAGGGTCCGGGGCGGAGCCCCGGAATCAAGCCCTAGTGGCCCGTCTCCTTCGTCACCATCGCCACCGCCTCATCCACCTCGTCCGTCACATGGAAGAGCAGCAGGTCCTTCGCCGACGCCTTCCCCTGCGCCACCACCGTGTTGCGGAGCCAGTCCACCAGGCCGCTCCAGTACCCCGTGCCGAAGAGCACGATCGGGAACCGTGTCACCTTGCGGGTCTGGACCAGGGTCAGCGCCTCGAACAGTTCGTCCAGCGTGCCGAGGCCTCCCGGGAGCACCACAAAACCCTGTGCGTACTTCACGAACATCGTCTTGCGGACGAAGAAGTAGCGGAAGTTCACCCCGATGTCGACGTGCGCGTTGAGGCCCTGTTCGAAGGGGAGCTCGATGCCCAGGCCGACCGAGATGCCCTTCGCCTCGCGCGCGCCCCGGTTCGCCGCTTCCATGGCGCCCGGGCCGCCGCCCGTGATCACCGCGAAGCCCGCCTCGACCAGGGCCTTGCCGATCCGGACACCCGTGTCGTACTCGGGGGTTCCCGGCGCCGTGCGGGCGGAGCCGAAGACACTGATCGCGCTGGGAAGTTCGGCCAGCGCGCCGAAGCCCTCCACGAACTCCGACTGGATGCGCATGACCCGCCACGGGTCTGTGTGCACCCACTGGGAGTCGCCCTCGGTGTCCAGCAGCCGCTGGTCGGTGGTGCCGGACTGCACCTGTTCCCTGCGGCGCAGTACCGGTCCCAGTCGCTGCTCCTCCAGCGCCCGCAAACCCTCGGATCCTTCGGGGTTGCCCATGACCTGCTCCCTCCGCCGAACTCTGCCGCACTCTGCCTCGCAAAGCCGTGCACTGCAGAACATCGTTGCTTTGGGTCAGGGTAGGTCGGCGAACGTTACAAGATGTGAAATCCCAGCGGTCAGGCAGTGAGCCAGTCGCGCAGCCGCCCCTCGCAGTGCGTGATCTTGTCCACCGCGACATGTTCGTCCCGCTTGTGCGCGTAGAGAGCGTCACCGGGTCCGTAGTTGACCGCGGGCACGCCCAGCGCGCTGAACCGGGAGACGTCCGTCCAGCCGAACTTGGGCTGCGCGGTGCCGCCGACCGCCTCCATGAACGCGGCCGCCGCCGGGTGCGAGAGCCCCGGCAGCGCGCCCCCCGAGTGGTCGTCCACGACGAACTCGGCGACCCCGCAGTCCGCGAAGACCTCGTGGACGTGCGCCAGCGCCTCCGCCTCGCTCAGGTCGGGTGCGTAGCGGTAGTTGACCACGACGGTGCACTCGTCGGGGATGACGTTGTTCGCCACACCCGCTTCGATCCGTACGGCGCTGAGCCCCTCCCGGTACTCGAGTCCGTCGATCACCGGCCGCCGCGGCTCGTACGCGGCCAGCCGCGCCAGGATCGGCGCCGCCGCGTGAATGGCGTTGGACCCCATCCAGCTGCGCGCGGAGTGTGCCCGCTCCCCCGTCGTACGGAGAAAGACGCGCAGCGTGCCCTGGCAGCCGCCCTCGACCTGCGCGTCGGACGGCTCCAGCAGGACCGCGAAGTCGCCCTCCAGCCAGTCGGGATGGGCTTCGGCCATATGGCGGAGACCGTTGAGGTGTGCGGCGACCTCTTCGTTGTCGTAGAAGACGAAGGTGAGGTCGCGGTTGGGCTCGGGGACGGTCGCGGCGATCCGCAGCTGCAGCGCGACGCCCGACTTCATGTCACTCGTGCCGCAGCCCCACAGCACGCCCTTCTCGTCCAGCCGGGACGGCACGTTGTCGGCGATCGGGACCGTGTCGATGTGCCCGGCCAGGATGACCCGCTCGCTGCGCCCGAGGTACGTACGGGCCACGACGTTGTTGCCGTGCCGGTCGACGGTGAGGTGCGGCACGGCGCGCAGCGCCCGCTCGATCGCGTCGGCGAGGGGCTTCTCCGTGCCGCTGACCGACGGGAAGTCGACGAGTGCAGCGGTGAGCGCCGGGGCGTCAAGAGTGAGGTCAAGCACGGTGTCGGGCATGACTCCGACCTTAACGCGGGCTCCAGTACGGTGGGCACGTGTCCGAGACCGCCTCCCCTGTCCGGCGCGGCCGCCTCCTGCGTATCGCGGCCGCGTTCGCCGTGCTTCTCGCACTCATCGGCTATGTCGTCGTGCAGTACGTCACCGGCGGCGGCGCTCCTGGCTGCACGGTCCGTACGGCCGAGGGCGCGGGCGGCCCCACATACGAACTCAGTGCCGAGCAGGCCGCGAACGCCGCGACCATCTCCGCCGTCGGCACCACCCGCGGCATGCCGGAGCGCGCGGTCACGATCGCGCTCGCGACCGCGCTCCAGGAGTCGGGCCTGCGAAACATCCACCACGGCGACCGCGACTCGCTCGGACTCTTCCAGCAGCGCCCCTCCAAGGGGTGGGGCACGAGGCAGCAGATCCTCGACCCCGTCTACGCCTCCGGGAAGTTCTACGAGCATCTCGCCGAGATCCCCGGCTACTCGCGTCTCCCGCTGACCGTCGCCGCGCAGCGCGTCCAGCGCAGCGGCTTCCCGCAGGCGTACGCGAAGCACGAGCCGGACGCGACGCTGCTGGCGGCTGCTCTCACCGGGCGCGCGAGCGGGGCTCTGACCTGTGTGTCGGGCAGCAGCGGCGAGGCGGGCGACCCGGCGAAGGTGCGTCAGGAACTGGTCCGCGCGTTCGGGCCGGAGGTGCTGCCGCAGGCGACCCCATCGGGCCGGGCGGCGGGGGCACCCGGGGCGCGCGAGGTGTCCGTACCGGTGCCGTCGACGGTCGGGACACGCGAAGGCGGGGCGTCCCAGCGGGGCTGGGAGCTGGCGCACTGGGCGGTGGCGCGAGCGGACGGGCTGCGCATCGAGGAGGTCTCGTACGGGGGCCGGGTGTGGAGCGCGAAGGAGTCCGAGCAGGGCTGGCGCACCACGGGCCCGGACTCCGCCGCGGGCACCGGCTCCGCAGCGGACGCGGATTCCGGCACCGGCACCAGTACCGACTCGGGCGCGGAGCCGGATTCCGGCACCGATCCGGGCACCGATTCCGGCAGGGCCGACCGCACGGACACCGGCTCCGCTGCCATCGAAGACTCCGGCACCGGTACCGACTCCCCCGCCGCGAACGACGGCTCCGGCACCGAATCCGCCTCCGATGCGGACTCCAGCGCAGGCTCGGATTCCGGCACCAGCCCCGATTCCGCTGCGGGCAACGTACGAATTCGACTCGCACGCTGATCCGGGCACTCCCCCGAACGGGCCACTGGTCCCAGCTTTCGGCGAGAACTCCCGCGGCCTTTTGGACCGCTCACCACTGATCGCTCAATCCCCTTGAAAGCAAAGGGAAGTGACGGTTCAGCAGCCTGTTACGCAATGGAATGTTTGCCCGTTTTTATCCGAGGCTGATAATGCGATGCATTACCAACTCTTTACCTCGGTGCACCGCAACTTCCCCCTCCCTCCGAGCGGTTGTCACTGCGTCCGGACGCCGGAGACCGCACCGTGGACCGGCACCGGACAGGCACCATTCCAACGTCCTTCCTCGTCTCAAGGAGCATCATGTCCCTCCCCCTGACCCGTCGGATCGCCCGTGCCGCGCTGCTCATCGCGGCGGGCGCAGCCCCCGTGGTCGGTGCGGCCGGCTCCGCAAGCGCCGTCGAACTCCCGCAGGCCCCGCTCGGCGGCCTTACCGCGCTCGACGCCGACGGCCTCAGCGGCACGGTCGACGGTGCCACTCAGAAGACCTCCACCCTGGCCGGCAACACCGGCGGCGAGGCGGTCAAGCAGACCCTCCCGGCCGCGGGCAAGACCGTCGGCAAGGCGGGCAAGACCGCGACCCCCGCCGCGCAGAAGGCCGCCGGTGACACGGCGGGCAGCGCGGGCCAGGTCGTCGGCGAGACCGCCGGCACCGCGACCGGGTCCCTCGGCGGCGGTGGCCTGCCGACCGACGCGCTCGCCGGCGGCGGCCTCCCCGCCACCGACCAGCTGCCCGTGAAGTCGCTGCCGCTCGGCTAGTCCCCGCACATGAAGTAGTTCCCTACAGGAAGGGCCCCGGGAGCCTGTGCTCCCGGGGCCCTTTCGTCATGCTCGGCATGCTCAGCCCAGGCGCTTGACCGCGGCCTCGACGCGCTCGTCGGTCGCGGTGAACGCCACTCGTACGAAACGCTCACCGGCCGTTCCGTAGAAGTCGCCGGGCGCCACCAGAATGCCGAGCTCCGCCAGGTGCGCCACCGTGTCCCAGCACGGCTCGTCGCGCGTCACCCACAGATACAGGCTCGCCTCGCTGTGCTCGATCCGGAAGCCGTGCCCCTCCAGCGCGGTGCGCAGGGCGGCACGCCGGGCCGCGTACCGCGCCCGCTGCTCCGTGACATGCGTGTCGTCGCCGAGCGCAGCGACGGTGGCGGCCTGCACCGGCGCGGGGGTCATCATCCCGCCGTGCTTACGGATCTGGAGCAGCTCGCCCAGCACGGCGTCGTCACCGGCGATGAACGCCGCTCGGTAGCCGGCCAGGTTGGAACGCTTGGACAGGGAGTGAACGGCGACCACGCCCTCGTACGTACCGCCGCAGACGTCCGGGTGCAGGACGGAGACCGGCTCCGCCTCCCAGCCCAGCTCCAGGTAGCACTCGTCGCTGAAGACCAGCACGCCGTGCTCGCGCGCCCACGCGACGATACGGATCAGCTCCTCCTTGGCCAGCACCCGGCCGGTGGGGTTGGAGGGCGAGTTGAGCCAGAGCAGCTTGAGACCGGCCGGGTCCAGCTCCGTGGGGTCGTCGTAGACGACGGCCTCCGCGCGAGCCAGCCGCGCGCCCACCTCGTACGTCGGGTAGGCGAGCCGCGGATAGCCGACCTTGTCGCCGGGGCCGAGACCCAGCTGGGTCGGCAGCCAGGCCACCAGCTCCTTGGAGCCGACGACGGGCAGGACGTTCGTGTGCGCGACATCGACCGCGCCGAGCCGCAGCTCGACCCACCCGGTGAGCGCGTTCCGCAGCTCGGCCGTCCCCCACACCGTCGGATAGCCGGGCGAGTCCGCGGCCTCGACGAGGGCCTTCTGGATCAGCTCGGGGACGGGGTCCACGGGCGTGCCGACGGAGAGGTCGACGATGCCGTCGGGGTGGGCCGCGGCCGTCGCCTTGTACGGCTCGAGCTTGTCCCAGGGAAAG
This sequence comes from Streptomyces sp. CA-135486, assembly GCF_050936555.1. Classification (NCBI taxonomy): domain Bacteria; kingdom Bacillati; phylum Actinomycetota; class Actinomycetes; order Kitasatosporales; family Streptomycetaceae; genus Streptomyces; species Streptomyces sp. CA-135486. Next base: position 1,302,350 of record NZ_JBNJMM010000002.1, on the reverse strand, counting down.
ACGGGAAGGCGCGAAGAGACTGCGGACACAGGGCTTCTCTTTCTCGTACGTGAAGTGGCGGCGGCAAACGCCTCGGTCCCGTACGGACGACGAACCGTACGGGACCGGGGGCGGAGCACTTGCCGGCTTACTGGTTCTGCGGCGGCAGTGCGGCGATAAAGGGGTGGTCACGCTCGATCAGGCCGAGCTTGGAAGCACCACCGGGCGAACCGAGCTCGTCGAAGAACTCGACATTCGCCTTGTAGTAGTCCTTCCACTCCTCCGGGGTGTCGTCCTCGTAGAAGATCGCCTCGACCGGGCAGACCGGCTCACAAGCCCCACAGTCGACGCATTCGTCCGGGTGGATGTACAAGGACCGGGAGCCCTCGTAGATGCAGTCGACGGGGCACTCCTCGATGCACGCCTTGTCCTTGACGTCGACACAAGGCTGCGCGATGACGTAGGTCACGCTGTCGTTCCTCCTCGGTAGGGCTGGCATTGCGCGGGAGCGCGGCGTCGTCGATGCCCGCCCCTAGTATCTCCGTTCTTGGGGACGATCCGAACAGGAGGGGCTCGCAGAGCTGTGGAATTCATCGGCGGCGGACGGCTCGAGGTCCGCATTACACCCGCTGACGTGGGAAAACGTGTATCAGTAAGGCGTCAGAGCGACTCCAGCGGGGGGCCAGAGAAGTTCACGGACACGGTCGGCGTTCTCACATCCTGGAACGAGGGTGTGCTGCTGATCACACAACGGACCGGAGAGAGCGTCCACATCCCGGAATCGTCCCTGGTCGCGGGCAAGGTCGTGCCTGCCGCACCGGCCCGGCGAAGGGGGCCTGCGGCGGACTTCGAGGAGCTCGCCCGAGTCACCGCGCGCGCCTGGCAGCCGGTGGAGAGCGAGCGGCTCGGCGACTGGGAGCTGCGGGCGTCGTTCGGGTTCACCCGGCGTGCGAACTCCGTGCTGCCGCTCGGTGACCCCGGGCTGCCGCTGGACCGGGCCCTGGCGCAGGTCCGGGCGTGGTACGAGAAGCGGGGCCTGCCCGCGTACATACAGACCGCGACCGGGGCGGCGGGCACACAGGAGGAGCTCTGCGCCGCGCTGGAGGCGCGCGGCTGGCAGCGCGAGGTCTCGGCGGAGGTGCGGATCGGCTCGCTCGCCCGCATCGGCGACCTGGACAGCGACGTGGCGCGGGTGCGGCTCGCACGCTCCGTCGACGAGGCGTGGCTACAGCGCTACCAGCGGTTCGGGGTGCCCGGCCCCCATGTGCTGAAGGTACTGAACAGCGGCCCTTCGGTGTGGTTCGCCTCGGTGCCCGGCGAGGGGGGTGTGCCGGCGGCGATCGGGCGGTGTGTGGTCGACGGACGCTGGGCGGGCTTCATGGCGGTGGAGGTGGACCCGGCGCTGCGGCGTCAGGGCATCGCGACCACGGTGATGACCGCGCTCGGGCGCCGCGCGCTGGAGGAGGGCGCATCGGCGGCGTGGCTCCAGGTGGAGTCCGACAATGAAGGGGCGCGTGCGCTGTACGAGGGGATGGGCTTCGCGCCCCACCACCGCTATCACCACTTCCGAGCTGCGTAGGCGGGTACAAATCGCGTATGTACGATGAATCCCCCGACCCGCCCGTCGACCGGCGGCGGCAGTTCGCCGAGGAGGCCCGCTGCGAGCGGCCCGACCTCTCACTGCTGTGCCTGCTGGTCGGCACGGTGGCGGATCCGGCGCTGGACGACGCAGGTCTGGACGCGGCCCAGATCGAACTGGACCGCCTCGCGGGCATGCTCCCCTTCGGCCTGACCGGCCCCCGCGCGTGGGCCACGGCCCTGGCCGACCTGCTCGGCGGTCGCTACGACTTCAGGGGCAGCCCCGGCGACTATCAGCGCCTTGAGTCGTCCCTGCTGCACGAGGTGCTGCGACGCCGCCGGGGCCTGCCCATCCTGCTCTCGGTGGTGTGGATCGAGGTGGCACGCCGGGCGGGTGCGCCGGTGTACGGAGTCGCCCTGCCCGGCCATTTCGTGGTCGGCTTCGGCGACCCGGCCGCTACGGACGAGCAGGTCCTGGCCGACCCCTTCGACGGCGGCCGGGTGCTGACGGGCTCCGACGCGGATCTGCTGGTCGCAGGGGCGACGGGGGCGCCGCTGGACCCTTCGATGCTGGCCCCGGCGGATCCGCTCGACCTCGTACTGCGCATCCTGAACAACATCCGCGCGTGGGCGGCGGCCCGGCCGGAACAGTCGGAGGTCGCGCTGTGGGCGCTCGATCTGTCGTTGCTGCTGCCCTCGCACCCGGCGCGCCTGCGGTACGAGCGGGCCCAATTGCTCGTACAGCGCGGGGAGTTCCTGACGGGTGCGGCGGAGCTCGACGCGTACGCGGAGGTGGTGGCGGCGGTGGACCCGGCGACGGCGGACGTGATCAAGGAGAGGGCGCGGGCGGCGCGGGCGATGCTGAACTGAGCCCCGGACGTGACCCATTTGCGAGTGCGGGACTACTCCTTCGGGCTGCAGTACCCGTTCCTGGCGCTGGCCGCCGCGACTCCGGTGCTCGGCGTGGATCTTCGGGTGAGCCCTGACGGGTATTTCCCCGATGGCCAACACCCGTCGTTGCACGGCTAGTTACTGCCCTGTATCTGTCAGAGCGATCAGTTAGGTTGGATCTCGATTGCCGCCGCACTCGGGGCACGGGGCTTCGCTGGGACGAGCGGCATCAGGGAGACAAATTCGCATATGCGTAAGATCCGCACCGCTGCAAGCGTCCTTCTCACCCTGGCCATGACCGTCGGTGCGCTTCTCGTCGGAGGGCAGGCGTATGCGGCGAAGAAGTTCCACGACGTCCACAACAAGGACCACACCCGGGCGACCCTGGTCGTCGCGGACCGGGAGAAGGACCTCCTCTACAGCCTCTCCGGTGACTACACCGCCCCCCAGAAGGGCGGCACCTACCAGATGCGCGTGATCGTCGAGGAGCCGAAGAAGGCTCCCAGGGCGTTCACCGGCTGGAAGAAGGCGAAGTACGTCGGCGAGATCAGCCACGTCTACCGCGCCAGCTGGGAGCTCAAGCAGCCGGAGAAGTTCCCCAACGGAACGACGATCCACGTCCAGATCAAGGACCTCGGGACCACCCCGCGCTTCGCTCTCTGACCTGCACGCAGCGACCGCACCGGCTGGGGAAAGCAGAACGCACCGTCAAGGCGCACATCTCGCGGATACTGGCCAAACTCGGCCAGACCGAACGAGATCATCCGCCATCCGCGCCTCTCCTCCGACGCCGTACGGCTCCTGACCTGGCAGCTGTCGCTGCCGAAGGAAGCCGACGAGCCGCTGTCGAAGACCGCCGAGCGCGCCGGGATCAAGAAGATCGCCTTTCTGCGGGCCAAGCAGCAGCTCAAGGCGGAAGGCTTTCTGCACGAGTGGCGGGAACAGGCGGAGCGGGGGCGCTGGCGGACCCGGCAGCTCGTTTCCAACGTGCCGCTCAGCGCGGAGGAGGCCGCCCACGCGCGAGACGGAGGACCGACGGTACGGAACCCGGCCGCCGGTGAGCCGACCGCTCGGGCCGTCGGCCGTCATCCAGAGAAGATCTCCCCGAGAAACACCGCCAACCCTCCCGCCGCGCCGGAGGACGCGCGCCAAGTGGTGGAGGGGCTGTACGAGTTGGACCAGCGGCTGCGCGTGCCTCGCGCCATGCTGCCGGAGCTCGCGGCCCTCGCCGCGCAGCGGCTGGCCGGCGGGCACACGGCCGAGACTCTACGGGCCGGGGTTGGACGCAACCTGCCCGCGCCGGGTACGCCCATCCACCGGCCCGGTGGTCTGCTGCGGTATGCACTGCGAGAGGCGCCGCCCGTCGACGTACCCCCGGAACCGAGGGTCGCGCGGATGCGGGAGTGCGAGGGCGAGCACACTCAGTTACGGCTGTTCCGGCCGGTGGCGGACGAGGAGCTGTGCCCCGGGTGCCGACAGGGACGGGCCGAGATCACGGCCGCCCCGGCCACGCGCGGCGCGGCGCTCGCCCGAGCGGCGCTGGCCGGGTCGTGGACGTCGTGAGCGGGCGGATGCCGAGTACCGGTCGGGGATCACCCGCCACGGCTATCCTGACCCGGTGGCCGCATACGCCGTACCGCGTCACGTCGGCAGGTGAGAGGAACGAAGCGATGAGCGCACAGCCTGCGCATCACGACGGACCGGTCATCCCCACGCCGCCGCTGACCCGAGGGGCCCTGCGTGAGGCCGTCAAGTGCGTCAGCCTGGTGGATCTGCCGCAGTTCGATCTGGAGGCAGGGCGCGCGTTCGACGAGGCCAGCCAGACCGGGAGCACCGCACCCCTGCAGCTCTTCCTGCGCCGCTGGGGTGTGTTCGTAGCCGTGAAGCGCTTCCCCACGCGTGCCGCCCGGCTGCACGAAGCCGAACGGATCTCCCAGGACAGTACGGCCGACGAAAAGACGTTCTGGTCGGCCCTGGCGGAGATCAACAGCATTCTGCGCGAGGCCGAGAGGGAGATCTCGGCTTGAGCGGACAGGATTTACCGGACAACGAGTGGTCCTGGGAGTACGGCGCGGAACCCGACTGGGTCGTCGGTGACCTGCCGGAGCGGGGACGGCAAGCCGCGCAGGAGATCGCCCGCGAGCTCGTGGTGCTCGCCTCTCTGGGGCAGGACCCCGGCGACGGGGCGAGCACAGCGAACCCCAGGGTCTCCGAGTGATCGCCACGGGACCGATCATGGTGTGGTACCAGATCATCGATTACCGCAAGCGCGTGTACATCCAGCGGGTCACTTGGGTCGGCTGACGCGCGAGGGGTGCGCAGGCACGGCGCCTCGGCTTGTCCCGCGATGCCGAGAGCGCCCGACTGCCGCCCGCGCTCCGTGGAAACCGCCTACAGCCAGCCCTTCTCGCGCGCCGTCCGTACCGCCTCCGCCCGGTTTCTGACCGCCAGCTTCTGGATCGCCGTCGACAGATAGTTGCGCACCGTCCCCTGCGACAGATGCAGCCGCGTCGCCAGTTCCGCGTTCGTCGCCCCGTCCGCCGCCGACCGCAGGACCTCGCGTTCGCGGTCGGTCAACGGGTTGGCGCCCTCCGCCAGCGCCGCCGCCGCCAGGCCCGGGTCGATGACGCGTTCGCCGGCGAGCACCTTGCGTACCGCGTCGGCCAGTTGGGCCGCGGGGGCGTCCTTCACCAGGAAGGCGTCCGCGCCCGATTCCATCGCGGTGCGGAGGTAGCCGGGGCGGCCGAAAGTTGTGAGGATGACGATCTTCATCGCGGGGAACTCCGCGTGGAGTTCGCGGGCCGCCTCGATGCCCGTCTTGCCCGGCATCTCGATGTCGAGGAGGGCCACGTCCGCCTCGTGGGCGCGGGCCGCCGCCAAGACCTCGTCGCCGCGGGCGACTTGGGCGACCACCTCGAAGTCCGGGTCCAGGCCGAGCAGCGCCGCAAGGGCCTCGCGGACCATCGACTGGTCTTCGGCCAGGAGGAGTCGGATCATGAGGCGGATCCTAGAGGGACCTGGACGGTGAGGGTGAAGCCGCCTGCTTTTCCGGAGCCGGTGGTCACCGTGCCGCCGACCTCGGTGACGCGTTCGCGAAGACCGGTGAGTCCGTTGCCGAACGCCGCGCCGCCGCCATGACCGTTGTCGTCCACGGTCAGCTCCAGCAGCGGGCCGTCCAGTGTCTGGCGCTGCGTCAGCGCTATGACGCAGCGGTGCGCTCCGCTGTGCCGTACGACATTGGTCACCGCCTCCCGCAGCGACCAGGCGAGTGCCGCCTCCTGCTTCTCGGGGACTTCGGGGGAATCCGTGGGAACTTCGGCCGTGATCCCGGCCGCCGCCAGGGCAGTGCGCGCCCCCGCCAACTCGCCCGGCAGCGTGGGCCGTCGATAGCCGGTGACCGCCTCCCGTACGTCCACCAGCGCCTGCCGGCTGACCTGCTCGATGTCGGCGACCTGCTGGGCCGCCCGCTCCGGCTGGTCCGGCAGCATCCGCCCGGCCAGTTCGCTCTTCAGGGTGATCAGGGAGAGGGAGTGGCCGAGCAGGTCGTGCAGGTCCCGGGCCAGCCGCAGGCGCTCTTCGTTCGCGGCGAGCTGGGCGACCGTGGCCCGGGCCTCGCGCAGTTCAATGGTCGTACGCACCAGATGCCGCACGCCCGTCATCGAGAATCCGCCGAGCAGCGCGGGGATGACGACTGCCGGGAGGATGCGCCCCGGGTCGTCGGTCTTCAGGCCGATCAGGACCATCGCCCCCGTGATCCCCGGGATCGCCCAACGGGCCAGCCGCAGCGGCAGTACCGCTCCGGCCGACACCGACACGTACACGAAGAGCACCAGCCACTCGGAGCCGAGCGTCAGGGAGAGGACGACGGAGAGGGAGAAGAGGACGGCGAGTGTGGCGTAGACCGTGGTCCTGGCCAGCGGCCTTGAGGTGTGGCGGAAGACCAGGGCCAGATAGACGGCTACGAAGGCCACCAGGCCGAGCCACCCGAGGGCGGTCGGCCGGGCGGCGTGTCCGCCGCCCACGAGGTCGCTGACCGGGGCGCCCATGAAGGCCAGCCAGATGCCGATCCACATCAGCTTCATGAAGGCCTGACGGCGCGTGGTCGGCGGCCGCCCGATCTCGGCGAAGGTTTCCTCGTTCACGCCTTCAGTGTGTCCTTCCGGTACAGCCAGGCCGCACCTGAGGCAAAGATCAGGAAGTACGCGGCCAGTATCGCAACGTCCTTCAGGTGCGGGGACGTTCCGAGCTCAATGGCCTGGCCGAGGGCCGCGTAGGCGTGCGTGGGCAGCCATTCCGCGATGGTCTGCAGCCACTGCGGGTAGACGGTGGTGGGCATCCACAGGCCGCCGAGGATCGAGAGGCCGAAGTACAGGATCATCGTGACGGGCCGTACCGCGTCGCCCGAGACGAGATAGCCGAGGGCCACTCCGAGGGCGGCGAAGCAGAGGCTGCCGGCCCAGATGGCGCCGGTGAGCGCGAGCCACTGCCAGTTCTCCAGGCGTACGTCCTTGGCCGCGGCCGCCACCACGAAGACGATCACGATCGACGGCAGGGTGACCACCGCGGCACCGGCGATCTTCGCCAGGACATAGCCGCGACCGGGCAGCGAGGTGAGGCGCAGCTGGCGGACCCAGCCCTTCTCGCGTTCCTTGGCGATCCGCTCGCTGTTGCCCATCAGTACGGCGGTCAGCGCGCCGAAGGACGCCATCGCGACCATGTAGAAGGCGGGCATCGTCAGATTGGTGTGCGGGACCTTGGCGGTGGAGTCCTGGGTGCCCGCGATCATCAGGAAGAGCGCGGAGGGATAGATCGCCGAGAAGAACATGAACTTCTTGTTCCGCAGGGTGCGGGTGATCTCCAGCTTGATGAGAGCCCCAGAGAATGGATTCAGCATGCTGTCTTGGCCTCCTCGGCCTCCGTGATGGCGACGAAGGCCTGCTCAAGGCCCAGTCCTGCGACTTCGAGATTGCGGGGGTAGACCCCGAGTCCGTACAGCGCGTGGACGGTCGCGTCCGCGTCGTGCGACTGCATGCGGACCGTACGGCCGGACAGCGAGAACGTGGACAGGAACGGCAGCCCGCGCAGCGCTCGCTCGTCGACAGCGCCCTCCAGGTCGAAGGAGATCCGCCGGGCGCCCGCCTTCGCCTTGATCTCGGCGGCCGTGCCGTCGGCGAGGAGCCGCCCGCGGTGCAGCACGATCACCCGGTCGGCGATCGCGTCGGCCTCTTCCAGATAGTGCGTGGCGAACAGGACCGTGCGGCCCTGCCGGGTCTGCTCGCGCATGGTGGCCCAGAAGGACTGCCGCGATGTGACGTCCATACCGGTGGTCGGCTCGTCGAGCACGATGAGGTCATTGGCTCCGGCGGTCGCGAGCGCGAACCGCACGCGCTGCTCCTGGCCGCCGGAGAGCTTGTTGACCATACGGTCGGCGATCTGGGCGATCCCGGCCTGGGACAGCACCTGGTCGACGGGGTACGGCTTGGGGTGCAGCGCGCAGGCGAGCCGCACCAGTTCGCGGACCTTCACCTCCTCCATCAGGCCGCCGCTCTGGAGCATCGCGCCGACGCGGCCGCCCGTGACGGCCTGCTGCGGGGTCGTACCGAAGAGCTTGATGGAACCGGTGTCGGCGGGGCGCAGGCCGAGGAGCAGATCGAGGGTGGAGGACTTGCCCGCACCGTTGGGGCCGAGGAGGGCGACGGTCTCGCCGGGGTGGAGCGTCAGCGAGAGATCAGTCACCGCACGGACCGAGCCGTAGCTCTTGTTCACCTTCTCGAAGCTCACCACCGGGGTCGTCACGGTGGGAGCGGCTGTCGTCGTCATGTGCCAAGACTGGCCGTGGGCAGGGGTCCGCCGTCAGTGTCGGCGGTCGTGACTGAGGGATGACAGATGTCATGGCCGTGGTCGTGACAGAGCCCCTGCCCGCGGGACCGGGCAGGGGCTCATGAGCTGTCAGTAACGCTAGCTCGGGTCGAGCTCGATCGTGGCGGTGCGCTCGGCCGGCGTCTTGCCGCGCAGCGCCGTCCCCATCGCCTGGGCGACGTCGTCCGCGGTGAGCTGGTGCTTCTTGCCGTCACCCTTGGTGATCATGATCCCGTCGAAGACGCCGTCGAGGAGCTCGGTGATCGCCTTCTTGTCGTAGACCTCGACCAGCTTCCCGTCGATCGCCTTCATGGAAAGGATCTTCGGCAGCGACTTGGCCGGGCCGAACTGGATCTGCTTGTCGCCCGCTTTTATGGTGATCAGGCCGGACATGGCGGGCTCGGCGAACTGCTTCATCGCCCGGTCCAGCTCGGTCTGGGTGACCCTCGGCCCGCGGGTGGCGACGGGGAGTTCAACGACGTTCGGCCTGCCTGTCTCGACCTGGGCGCGGTAGGCGTCCTTGACCGAGATCATGGAACGGCCGACGTCCAGCGTCAGGCCCGCCTTGCCCGGTACGGCGACGGCCTTGTTCGGCTCGAACCTGATCGTGCCCTCACTCGCCGAGCCGGAGACGCCCGCGAGATCGGTGAGCGCGACGCTCAGCTTCTCCTCGTCGACGAGGATCACCGGTTCGGCGACCCGCTCGCTGCCGAAGAGGGAGCCGATCACCGAGACGGGGTTGTAGTCGCTGCCCGCGGCGTTACGGACGGTTGCCTGGCTGTCCAGGGAGAGCCCGGCCTTGTCCGGGGCGAGCTGCTCCTTCTTGCCGCCGACCGAGAGCTGGAGCGGCGTGGCGGCCTGCTTGCCGAGGGCGGTGTCGAGCTTGCTGACCGCCTCCTCCTTGGTGCCGCCGCCGATGTCGACGCCGAGGACCGTGGTGCTCTTCGGTACGTCGGAGTGGTTCAGCAGCAGTCCGGCGCCGTACGCGATGCCGAGCAGGCCGACCACTCCGGCGCCGGCGAGCACCAGCTTGGAGCGGCCCTTCTTGGCGGGCGCGGGCCGGGGTGCGGGCCTCGGGGTGGCGGGCGGGGTCGGCACGACGGGTCCGGCGGGGCCGCCGCCGGGGCCGGCCGGGAATTCCGGCGCGGAGAATTCGCCCTCGTCCTGGGGGCCGGGGTATCCCCCCATGACCGGGTTCGGTCCGGTGCCGGGGCCCGGCGGCGGGCCGCCGGGCGACGGGAAGGGCGAGCGGTGGTCGCTCGGGACGACGGGAATGCCGCTGGTGAGCGTGTCGCCGGAGACATGGCCGGCGGGAGGCTCGGGGGCGGGTCCTGCGGGCTTCTGCGGGGTCAGCACGGCGGTGTCGTCGGACATCCGGGGCGCGCCGGGGGCGCCAGGGCCGGGACCGGGGACGCCGGGAACCATCGGACCGGGGACGCCGGGACCGGGGCCGCCGGGGACGCCGGGGAGGCCGGGGAGGCCGGGGACCATCGGACCGGGGCCGCCGGGAACGCCGCTCGTGCCGGGGCCGCCCTGGCCGCCGGGGCGCGGGCGGATCGGCATGCTGCCCTTGACGGGTCCCGAAGTCGGCCCGGCGGGCGGGCGCGCTCCCGGCGGAGGCGTGTTGTTCCCGGGGGCGAAGCCGTTCGCGCCGGATGCCGGGCCGTCGGCGTTCGCCGCCAGGTCGCTGAGCGAGCCACCGGGGCGGGGCACGCCGGGACCACCCTGGCCGCCGGGACCACCGGAGGCCGGACCGCCCGAGCCGGGACCGTCGGAGAAGTACGGCGACGACGCGCCGCTTCCGCCGCCGCTCGCGGACGCCGGGCCCGCGGGCGCACCCGGAGCCGGAACGGGAGCGGACGGCTGCGCGGCCGAGGCCGACAGGCCCGCCCCGTTCGTGGCGGACGAGGACTTGCGGGGAGCGAACCAGTCGCTCGCCGGAGCCTTCTCCTCGGCCTGCGGCTCCGCCGCCGGCGCGGCACTCTCCTGCGTCACATCGGGCCGCGGTGTGCTGCCCGTACGCTCGCCGCTCTGTCTTCCGGAGGAGCCGGCGGAACCCGAGGAAGCGGCGGTCGCCGCCGAGGCGGTGGCCGCGTCCACGTCGCTCATGGGCGTGCGCATGACCACCGGCGGGATCGGCCGCGAGCCCGGGATGTTGATCCGGATGCGCGTGGTCAGCGTGGTCTCGGTCCTGGGCTCGTCCGACTGCTGCTCGGGGACCGCGTCGGCCTCGTCCGGTGCGTCCTGCGTGGGATGCAGCGACGGATACTGGCGGGTTCCGTACGGCGGTGTCCCCGAGGGGTACGCGGCTCCACCGCGCCCCTGGGGGCCGGAGGACGAACTGTCAGTTTCACGACTCAAAGCAGGTTCTCCCGGTTGGCTTCGCCGCCCGTTTTTTACTGGATAGCTACTGCTGTGGGCGGCTCGGCGGCGCGCACCACCATACTGGGCGCCGCCGACAGACACCCCGGGACTGTGGGAAGCGACATACCGCCGACCGTACCGGCATGGTCAGTTCGGGGGCTTCCCACCCCTCGGGGCGACCCACCATAGGCGTCTGCCGTACCGACTGCTTGGCGGGGGTATCGCAGACCCCTTATGTGCCAAGTCGGCTGGGTCTGCCGTCCGGTTGCAAAGGCCTCGACATGGTGGCGCACATCACAGCCACTGCCATTCCGCCGAGCATGTAGACGAGCGGCCCGATCCCGGCGGCGAACACCCCGTCACCCTCGGGCCGTCCGATGCTCAGCACCACGATCCCCATCAGCCATCCCACCGCCGGCGCGAGCACGCCGAGCTGGGTGCCGGTGGCGCGCAGCGAGCCGTAGAAGAGACCCGCGGTGGCGAGCAGCGAGAGCAGCAACCCGCCCGGGAACCAGGCGCCTTGGACCAGCGCGCCCGCGATCCCGACCAGCAGGCCGAACACGGCGAGACCGAGGTACGCGGCGATCCGGCCCGGTCTGGGCGACTGCGTCAGCCAGGAGCCGGCCTGCCCGTCATGTCCGCTCATGCCGCCACTCCCGCGAAGAGGTCGTGCTCGCGCTCTCCGAGTGGAGCACCCGGCTCACCCCGCACCAACTGGTAGTACTCCGTGCCGAAGATCGGCTGCCCCAGATCGTTGGAGAGTGCGAAGAAGGGCCCGTCCACGGCGATTTGGGAGGCATGAGCGCGCATCGCCGCCGCCTTCCGCTCCGTGTACGAAGTACCGTCGATCTCCGCGGTGATCTGGGAATCGTCCACGACACCCGGAATGTCGTCGATCGCCGCGATGCCCGGGAAGTCCACTCCCGCCGCCCGCAGCCGGGCGAAGCCCTCCTCGGCCACCGACCGTGGCACCCGGTTCCAGTAGATCTTGGCGATGGCGTGCGCGTCGCCGAGGTCGCGCCGGAAGTCGGGCTCCGCGGCCAGCTCGGCCGCGCGCATCGCGACGCGGTGCGCCTGGATGTGGTCGGGGTGTCCGTAGCCGCCGTTGGGGTCATACGTCACAAGCACCTGGGGCCGCACCGAACGGATGATCTCGACGAGGTACGGGGCAGCCTCGTCCACATCGGTGTCCCAGAACGCGCCGGGGCGGTGGTTCTGCTCGAGGCCCATCATCCCGGAGTCCCGGAAGCGGCCGGGGCCGCCGAGGAAGCGGTGGTCGGTGACGCCCAGCTCCGTCATCGCGGCGGCCAGTTCACCGATGCGATGGGGTCCGAGCCGGTCGTCCCGGTCGGGCGCGAGGTGGGCGAGGTCCGGCGGAATGACCTCGCCCTCCTCCCCGAGGGTGCAGGTCACCAGCGTGACCTGGGTGCCGGTGGCCGCGTACAGGGCCATCGTGGCGCCGTTGTTGATCGACTCGTCGTCCGGGTGCGCATGCACCAGGAGCAGACGACGGGCGGGTAGATCCTTCATACGGGGCAGCCTAGGGCCTGTCTTTTGGATCAGGCCGGACCCGTCGCGCTAGAACTTGATGCCACCGATCATCCCCGCCACATTCGTGGTCAGCTCGTTGATGGTGGGGGCGATGGACGAGCTTGCAAGATAGAACCCGAGCAACACGCAGACCGCCGCATGCCCACCCTTCAGCCCGGACTTCCGGACCAGCAGGAAGACGACGATCGCCAGCAGCACCACCGCCGAAATCGAGAGTGCCACGGCGGTTCACCTCCACAGATATTCGGTCGGGACGGGCAGGTTGCATGTGCCAGCGGGTTCATACCCACCTTGCGCTAGGGATCATAACTATCCGTACCAACGCATCGATCGGTGCACAGCAGCACACGGGGGCGCACGAACGCTAGGTTCGGTCGCATGACCACGAGGCTGCAGCTCTCCTTCCCGCGTCAGTACGCCAGGACCCAGCGCTTCACGCTCGGCGCACCGCGCGCCTTCACCGTGTCGCCGGACGGCTCCCGGGTGGTGTTCCTCCGGTCGGCCTCCGGGACCGACCGGGTGGGCCGGCTCTGGGTGCTGGATCTCGACGGCGATGCCCGCCGGCCGCAGGAACGGTTGGCCGCCGATCCCGACGCGCTGCTGGGCGGGGCGCAGGAGAAGCTCTCCGCGCAGGAGCGGGCCAGGCGGGAGCGCAGCCGCGAGGGGTCTTCGGGCATCGTCGCCTATGCGGTGGACCAGGAGGTCGAGTTGGCGGCCTTCGCGCTCTCCGGGCGGCTGTACGCGGCCGAGCTGCGGGCCGGAACCGCGCGCGAACTGCCCGTGCCCGGGCCGGTGATCGACCCCCGCCCGTCCCCCGACGGCCGCCGTATCGCTTATGTGGCCAGGGGCGCGCTGCGGGTGACCGGCGCGGAGGGCGACGGGGACCGGGCGCTGGCGGAGCCGGAGGACAAGGACAGCTCGTACGGCCTTGCGGAGTTCATCGCGGCCGAGGAGATGGGGCGCTCGCGCGGCTTCTGGTGGGCGCCCGAGTCGGACCGGCTGCTGGTGGCCCGGGTGGACGAGCGGAAGGTGCGGCGCTGGTGGATCTCCGATCCCGCGCATCCGGACCGGAAGCCGGAGCAGATCGCGTACCCGGCGGCCGGGACGCCCAATGCCGAGGTGCGGCTGTTCCTGGTCACGCTGGACGGGGAGCGTACGGAGGTGACCTGGGACCGGGCCCGGTATCCGTATCTCGCCCGGGTGCACTGGTCTTCGGCGGGCGCTCCGCTGCTGCTCGTCCAGGCGCGCGACCAGCGCACCCAGCTCTATCTGGCGGTGGATTCGCAGTCGGGCGCGACCCGGACGGTGCACGTCGACGAGGATCCGGTGTGGCTGGACCTGTTCCCCGGAGTGCCGGCCTGGGCGCCGGACGGCCGCCTTGTACGGATCGCGGACGAGGGCGGCGCACGGGTGCTGGCGGTCGGCGACCGGGCGCTGACCGGGGCGCAGCTGCAGCTGCGGGCGGTGCTGGACATCGGCGAGAGCGATGTGCTGGTCTCCGCGGCGGCGGGCGAGGAGGCCGCGGAACCCGAGATCGGCGAGATGCATGTCTACCGGGTCAATGAGCTGGGGATCGAGCGGATTTCGCAGGGCTCCGGGGTGCACTCGGCGGTGCGCTCCGGCGGGGTGACCGTGCTTGCGTCCTCGCGTACGGAGGTGAGCGGAACGTCCGTGCAGGTGTTGCGGGAGGGGAAGCCGATCGCGACCGTGGCCTCGTACGCGGAGCAGCCGGTGCTGAGTCCCCGGGTGCGGCTGTGCGAGGGGGGCCGGCCCAGGATTCCGTGCGCGGTCCTGCTCCCCACGGGGTACCGGGAGTCGGACGGCCCCCTGCCGGTGCTGATGGATCCGTACGGCGGACCGCACAGCCAGCGGGTGCTGGCCGCGCACAATCCGTATCTGACCTCGCAGTGGTTCGCGGACCAGGGCTTCGCGGTGATCGTCGCGGACGGGCGGGGGGCTCCCGGGCGCTCCCCCGGCTGGGAGAAGGCGATCAAGGACAACTTCCCGCTGACCCTCGACGACCAGATCGAGGCGCTGCACTCACTGGCCGGGACGTTCCCCCTGGACCTCGGCCGGGTGGGGATCCGCGGCTGGTCGTACGGGGGCTATCTGGCGGCGCTGGCGGTGCTGCGCCGCCCCGACGTCTTCCATGCGGCGGTGGCGGGCGCGCCGGTGAGCGATCTGCGGCTGTACGACACGCACTACACGGAGCGGTATCTGGGGGATCCGGCGGAGCGGCCGGAGGTGTACGCGGCGAACTCCCTGGTGACGGAGGACGGGTTGACGACGCCGGAGGATCCGGCGCGGCCGCTGATGATCATCCACGGCCTGGCGGACGACAATGTGGTGATGGCACATACGTTGCGGCTGTCGGCGGCGTTGTTGGCGGCGGGGCGGGGGCATGAGGTGCTGCCGTTGACGGGAGTTACGCATATGACGCCGCAGGAGCAGATTGCGGAGAATCTGCTGCTGCTTCAGGTGGAGTTCTTGAGGAGGTCGTTGGGGCTGGGGTAGTTTCCGTCGCCTCGCTGACGCCCTTCGGGCGAGTCCTCAGCGCGGAGGGGCGGGGGTGGGGGTGGGGGAACTCCGCCGTCACCAGCCCGGTGGGGGCGAGGACGGCGGCGGCGGGCCCGTGCCACCCCCCTGCGGATAGCCGTACCCGTAACCCGACGGCCGCACCGCCCCCTGCGCGGCGCTCTCCCCGCGGCGGGCCAGCGCAAGCACCAGCACCGCACCCGCCGTCAGTTCGAACAGCCAGGACAGCACGAGCAGCTGGTCCCACGTCGGCAGATCACCGAGCCCCGGGAGCAGCTCGTTCCGTATCGCGGTGTCGACGCCGCGCCCACCCGCGCCGAGCAGGAACGCCGCCACCACCAGCCCCAGCGGCCGCGAGTACACCGCATGGAAGAGCGCGCCGAACGCCGCCACCAGCGCGAGTACCACGATCACCGCGGTCAGCCAGCCCGGCGGCGTGCCGAGCAGCGGCAACGGCATGGACTCGCTGCCGGTGAAGCGGTCCGGATAGCCGCGGCCCCTGTTCCGCGTCGCCGTGCGGACCTCCCATGCCGCCAGCACCCCCGCCGCCGCGCTCAGCAGCACAAAGGCGAGCACCGACACACCTCGCGTCGGCCGGGTCGGCGTCCGCTCGTGCGCGGCCTGCGCGGCGTACGCGTCATACGCGGTGTACGCCGTGTACGCCGTGTACGGGGCGGACGCACCGGGCCGCGCCCGCCGCCGCCCCGCCACCGCCGTGATGAGCAGCCCCACGCCCAGAGCGATCGCCGCGAAGGTGAAGTACAGCGCCCTGGTGCGCAATTCGTCGCTGGCCCGCAGCCCCATCCAGGACGAGCTGAGGACCCACAGCCTGGGCAGCCGCACAGCGAGCGTGATCACGCCCGCGGCCACCAGCGCGGCGGCCGCCACGGGCGAGCGCAGGGCGGCTACGCCCACGGTGACGTACACCAGGAACAGCACCAGGTCGTCGAGGGTGGTCGTCAGCGGGACGGCGGCGTTGCCGCGGTCGTTTCCGGTCGTCCAGAGGCGCAAGAGGTCGAGCGGGTTGTCGACGCTCGTGAGATCCCGGACTATCCACACCCCCAGGACGAGGGCGAGTGCGGCGCACAGCACCGCACCGGTGATCCGGGCCCGCCGGGTAAGAGTCACACCGGCGATGCTGCATCGCTGTGGCCCCTTCAACAAGGGTTCACGCACCGCACAGGCGACCGGTCGGGGCCACATGGCGATCCCCGACCGGTCTACGGCACCCGCACGGCCGTACGCTGTTCAGCGTGACGGGTTCGTATATCGGAGCTGCGACGGTCAAGTTGCCTGCGTGTTAAAGAAATTGATGCACATTTATTGGGCTATGTCGCCCATGCTCACTCCTCGTTCAGAGGTGCCCCGCTCCTGGCGGCACCACCCGCTTCTCCTCCGCGAAGTGGCACGCCGACGGATGCTTCGCCGGCCCGGCCCCCCGCCGGAACATCTCCGGCACCTCCAGCAGCGGCACCTCCACCTCGCACCGCTCCTGTGCCTTCCAGCAGCGCGTCCTGAAGCGGCACCCCGACGGAATGTTCGCCGGTGACGGCACATCCCCGTGCAGAATGATCCGCTCCCGGTGCTCCCGCGCCTCCGGATCCGGCACCGGAACCGCCGACAGCAGTGCCTGGGTGTACGGATGCGTCGGATGCTCGTAGATCTCCTCGTCCTTGCCGATCTCCACGATCCGGCCCAGATACATCACGCCCACTCGGTCCGAGATGTGCCGCACGATCGACAGGTCGTGTGCGATGAACACATAGCTCAGGTTGAATTCACTCTGCAGGCTGTCCAGCAGATTGATGACCTGCGCCTGGATCGAGACGTCGAGCGCCGACACCGGCTCGTCCGCCACGATGATCTCCGGCTGGAGCGCGAGGCCCCGCGCGATGCCGATCCGCTGCCGCTGCCCGCCGGAGAACTGGTGCGGATAGCGGTTGATGTACTCCGGGTTGAGCCCGACGACGTCGAGGAGGTCCTGCACCTTCTGCCGGCGCGAGCCCTTCGGCGCCACCTCCGGATGGATCTCGTACGGCTCCCCGATGATGTCCCCGACCGTCATCCGGGGGTTGAGGGACGTATACGGATCCTGGAACACCATCTGGATGTTCCGCCGCACCGCCTTCAGCGCCCGTCCCGACAGCTTGGTGACGTCGTCGCCCTTGTAGCGGATCGACCCCGCCGTCGGCTCCTCCAGATGCACCAGCATCTTCGCCAGCGTGGACTTGCCGCAGCCCGACTCCCCCACGATGCCCAGCGTCTCGCCCGCCACCAGGTCGAGGTCGACCCCGTCCACCGCCTTGACCGCGCCGACCTGCTTCTTGAAGAGGATGCCCCGGGTCAGCGGATAGTGCTTCACCAGGTCGCGAACCTCCAGGATCGCCTCAGCCATGGAGTACCTCCTGCCAGAAGTGGCAGGCACTGCCCCGCTCCTTTGACACCTCGTACAGCGGCGGCTCGTCCGTCCGGCACACGTCCTGCGCCAGCGGACAGCGCGGATGGAAGGCGCAGCCGGGCGGAATGTGCATCAGGTTCGGCGGCAGGCCCTTGATCGCGTACAGCTCGCGGCCCTTCTGGTCGAGCCGTGGGATCGAGGCCAGCAGACCCTTCGTGTACGGATGAGCAGGGGATTTGTAGATGTCGTGCACGGGGGCCGTCTCGACGATCCGCCCCGCGTACATCACCGCGATCCTGTCCGCGACGTCCGCGACCACGCCCAGGTCGTGGGTGATCAGGATCAGCCCCATGTTCAGCTCGTCCTGGAGCCCCGCGAGCAGCTCCATCACCTGTGCCTGGACGGTGACGTCGAGCGCGGTCGTCGGCTCGTCCGCGATGATCAGCGACGGCTCCAGCGCCAGCGCCATGGCGATCATGATCCGCTGCCGCATGCCCCCGCTGAACTGGTGCGGATACTGCCCCACCCGCTCCTTCGCCCCCGGGATTCCCACCCGTTCCATCAGCTCAACGGCCTTCGCCCGCGCGTCCTTCCTCGACATCCCCCGGTGCGCGGTGAACATCTCCCCGAGCTGGTCACCGACGCTCAGCACCGGGTTCAGCGACGACAGCGCGTCCTGGAAGATCATGGCCATCTGGGCCCCGCGGATCTTCCGCCGCTCCTTCTCCTTGAGCTTCAGCAGATCCTGTCCCTTGAAGAGCACCTCACCGCCGGTGACCCGCCCCGGCGGGATGTCCAGAATCCCCATGACGGCCTGCGCGGTGACGGACTTTCCGGAGCCCGACTCGCCCAGTACGGCGAGCGTCTGGCCCTCCTCGACCGTGTAGTTGACGCCGTTGGCGGCATTGGCCACGCCGTCCCGCACACGGAACTCCACGTGCAGATCGCGCACTTCGAGCAACATGGGCGGGCTCCTCAGCGCAGCTTGGGGTCGAGGGCGTCGCGCACCGCGTCGCCGAGCATGATGAACGCGAGCACCGTGATCGCCAGCGCGCCGGCCGGCCAGAGCAGCATGTGCGGGGCGTTGCGGATGTACGGCGACGCCGAGGAGATGTCGATGCCCCAGGACACGGTCGGCGGCTTCAGACCGGCGCCGAGGTAGGACAGGGTCGCCTCCAGGGCGATGAACGTACCGAGCGCGATGGTCGCCACGACGATCACCGGGGCGACGGCGTTCGGCCCGATGTGCCGCAGCAGCATCCGAGTGTTGGACGCGCCGAGCGCCCGCGCCGCCTGGACGTAGTCGTTCTGTTTGGCGGTGATGACCGAGCCGCGCCCGATACGGGAGATCTGCGGCCAGCCGAGCAGCACCATGAAGCCGACCACCGGCCAGACCGTCGTGCTGTTGACCACGGACAGCAGCACCAGACCACCCAGGACAACGGGGATGCCGAAGAAGATGTCGGTCATTCTGGACAGAATCGCGTCCCAGGCACCGCCGAAGAAACCGGCAAGACCGCCGAGTACGGACCCGAGCAGCGCGACGCCGAGGGTGGCACAAACGCCGACGGTCACCGAGGTCCGCGCGCCGTAGACGGTACGTGTGTAGACGTCGCAGCCCTGTCCGTTGAAGCCGAAGGGGTGGCCGGGCTGGGAGCCCTGCTGCGCCTTGGCGAGGTCGCACTGGAGCGGATTGCCGGAGGCGATGAGCTGCGGCCAGATCGCGATGATCACCAGAAAGGCGATGATCACTCCCGAGATGATGAAGACGGGATTGCGCCACAGATCGCCCCAGGCGTCCGACCAGAGACTGCGGGGCTTCTCGGAGGGACCCGTGCCCAGCGGGCCGCCGGGGGTCTTCTCCAGGGTCGCGCCCTCGCTGGTCGCGAGGTCCATCCCGCCGCCCGCGCCGGTCGAAGCGATGGCTCCGCCGTTGTCGTACTGCGGCTCAGGCATAGCGGATCCTTGGATCGAGTACGGCGTACAGGAGGTCGACGAGCAGATTCGCCAGCAGGAACACCAGGACGAGAACGGTCACAAAGCCGACGACGGTCTGGGTGTTCTGGCGGACGATGCCCTGGTAGAGCTGGTAGCCGACGCCGTGGATGTTGAAGATGCGCTCGGTGACGATCGCGCCGCCCATCAGCGCGCCCACGTCGGTGCCGATGAAGGTGAGCACCGGGATCAGTGAATTGCGCAGCAGATGGCGGCTGATGACCCGCCTTCTGGGGAGCCCCTTCGCCTTCGCGGTGCGGACATAGTCGGAGCGGGCGTTCTCGGCGATCGAGGTCCTGGTCAGCCGGGTGACGTACGCGAGCGAGACCGAGGCGAGTACGAGACCGGGGATGATCAGCTCGTTGAGCGGTGCTTCCGGTGATACGGCGGGCTTGATGACGCCCCACTCGACGCCCAGCAGCAGCTGGAGGAGGAGACCCATGACGAAGGTCGGGATCGCGATGACCACCAGGGTGAGCACCAGCACGCCGGTGTCGACGGGACGGCCGCGTTTCAGGCCGGTGATCACGCCCAGCGTGATGCCGATGATGATCTCGAAGACGATCGCGACCAGGGTGAGCCGGATGGTCACCGGGAAGGCCTCCGCCATCAGCTCGGTGACCGGCTGCCCGTTGAAGGCGGTGCCGAAGTCACCGGTGAAGACGTTGCCCATATAGGTCAGGTATTGCTGCCACACCGGCTTGTCGAGGCCGAACTCCTTGCGCAGCTGGGCGGCCGTCGCGGGGTCGCACTGGCGTTCGCCGCAGAGCCCCGCGATGGGGTCGCCCATCACGTTCACCATGAGGAAGATCAGCAGCGTCGCGCCGAAGAAGACCGGGATCATCTGCAGCAGACGCCGGATCACATACCGTCCCATCGCTGGCCTCCCGGCGTCGGTCGGTCACTTCACCGTGATCTCGTTGTAGACAGGGAGACTGAACGGGTTCAGCGCGACATCGGAGATCCGTTCCGAGTAGCCGGCACTGCCGTTCTGGTACCAGAGCGGGATGGCGGCCATCTGGTCGCGTACGACTTCCTCGGCCTGCTGGAAGGTCTCCACGGCCTTCTTCGTGTCGGACTCGGCGTTGGCCTCGTTGACGAGCTTGTCGAATTCCGGGTTGCTCCACAGGCCGTCGTTGGACGAGGCGTTGGTGTAGTAGAGCGGCTGCAGGAAGTTCTGGATCAGCGGGTAGTCCATCTGCCAGCCGGCCCGGAAGGGGCCGGGCATCTTGTGCTGACCGATCTGGTTGCGGAAGTCGGCGAAGGTGCCGACGGGGTTGCCGACGCACGCCCGGTCGTTGCCCAGCGCGTTGTTGATGCTGTTGCAGACGGCGTCGACCCACTCCTTGTGCGAGCCGGTGTCGGCGTTGTACGAGATCTTCAGCTGGCCGCCGGGGAAGCCGCCGCCCTCCGTGATCAGCTTCTTGGCCTCGGTGGGGTTGTAGGTGCAGGCGTCGCCGCAGAGCGTGTCCTTGTAACCGCCGTCCGTGCCGAGCACGGGGGAGGTCCAGTCCTTCGCGGGCGTACGCGTCTTCTGGAAGATCGTGTCGGTGATCTGCTGGCGGTTGATCGCCATGGAGATGCCCTTGCGGACCTTCGCACCGTTCGGGGTGTTCCATGCCTTGGTGTAGTACGGGAAGGCGAGGGTCTGGATGATGCCGGCGGGAGTGTTGATGTACCGGCCGTCGAGGTCGGCCTTGACGTTCTTCAGCTGCGCGGCCGGCACATCGTCGACGAGGTCCAGATTGCCCGCCGTCAGATCGGTGTAGGCGGTGTTGTTGTCCGTGTACACATTCAGGTCGACGCCGCCGTTCTGCGCCTTGTCGGGGCCCGGGTAGCCGTCCCACTTGCGCAGGGACATCTTCGAGCCCCTGGCGTACGAGTCGATGGTGTACGGGCCGTTGCCGACGGGCTTCGCGAGCCAGGAGTCGTGGCTGGTGAAGAACGCCTGGGGAAGCGGGGAGAAGGCGGAGTAGCCGAGGGTGTCGGGCCAGGTGGAGAACTTCTGGTTGAGCTTGACCGTGAAGCTCGTGTCGTTGACGACCTTGAGTCCGGACAGGGTCTGGGCGGTGGGCTGCCCCTTCTCCGGGTGGACCTGGTCGTACCCGTCGATCTGGCCGAAGAAGTACGCGTTCTTCTGGTTGTTCTTGAGGTTGGCGCCGTAGTTCCAGGCGTCCACGAAGGACTTGGCGGTGACCTTCTCGCCGTTGCTGAAGGTCCAGTCGTCCTTGATGGTGATCGTGAAGTTGACCGAGTCCGAGGTGTCGATCTTCTCGGCGATCATGTCTTCGGCCGCGCCGGTCTTCGCGTTGTACCGCTTGAGGCCGCGGAAGACCATGTCGAGGACCTTGCCGCCCTGCACCTCGTTGGTGTTCGCGGGCTCCAGCGGGTTCTGCGGGTCGCCCCAGGAAGAGCTCACGATCCCTGTGTCGCCACCACCGCTGTCGGTGCCGCCGCCGCAGGCCGTCGCCGTGAGGGCGACGGCCACCGCAGCTGCGGCCCATCTGGCGTGCGTCGCTCCACGCATGGAGTGCCTCCTGTGGTCCCGAGTCTCCCTTAGGACCGAATACACCCCATATATGTGCAGACCGCGCGTTATCCTCGGCCGTCCGGACGAGTCGGCGGATCGGCCCTCAGGATCACCTCCCAGGTGTCCACGGCGAAGTCGAGGCTCATGCCATGGGACTCGTACAGCCGCAGCGCACCCGTCGCGTTCCCGGTGTCCACGCCCAGGCCGATGGCGCTGATGTCGCGGCCGAGACCGGCGTAGACGCCGAAGGCGTGGCGCAGCAGATGGCTCGCGATGCCCTGGCCCCTGACCTGCTTGCGTACGCCGAGGTCCTGGATCCAGCCCATGTTCTCCCGGTCGTTGCGGGTCATCACCACCGCGACATCACCGGAGCCGGCGAGAGAGGCGATCCACACCAGGGACCAGTCGAGGCCCTTGCCCCGGCCCTCGAGCCACTGCTCGTAGCTGCGCGGCTGATGGTCGTAGTGCTCGGCGAAGGTCTCCTCGACGAGCTGATGGGCGCGCCTGCGGTCCGCTTCGCCGCGGCACTCGCGCAGGGTGAGCCCCGCAGGCGGTGCGGGGACGTGATCGGCCGCCGGCGACAGCGGCCGGCTCAGTACGTTGTAGCGGCGCACGGTCTCCCAGCTGCGGCTGGTGAGCAGCGCGGTGTCCAGGGTGGGGCGGACATTGAGGTGGAGGTGGACGACTGCCCGGTCGGCTCCGTTGGCGGCGGCCTTCTGGGCGGCCCGTATCTCGATCAGATCGAGGAGCCGCTCGCCCGCCGCCTGGTGGTCGGGCAGCACATAGTGGTCGATGTCGATGCGCTCGGCCCCGGAGTCGTCCCACAGCAGTCCGTACGCCACCAGGCCGCCGTCCTCGAACGCCAGCCAGGAGTTGTGCTCCAGATCGGCCTCGGAGCGGGTCAGATCGGTCTCGACGGAGCTGAGATCGGTATCCGGTCGCCCGATTTCGGCAACATCGACCGCGTTCAGCAGGGCACAGACAGCGGGCGCATCCTCGGGGGTGGCCGGCCGGACGGTAAGGGACATGCCGCCACTCTTCGGGCCGGAACGCGGATGCGCAAACGATTTTGACCGGCCGTATTTCTGTTGGATCGTCAACTTCCTTCAGTGACACGGAAGTCAAGCTCAGCTTTTCCTCAAATGGATTCCAACTCGCGACCACTTGGGCCACAGTTGTCGGCGACCGGTCAAGCCGCCGACGGTGAGACCAAAACGAGGGGAAAACTGAAAATGAGGCGTGCACTCAGCACGGCACTCGCTGCTGTTGTCCTCAGCGGTGGCACCATCGTCGCAGCCGCGCCCGCACATGCGGGAGTTCAGGGATGCGACTCGTCGGGGACCTACATCGCCATCATCAACAAGAAGACGGTGTGGAAGCCCACCAACATTCACAGCGACTGGGCCCGGCCTGGTGTCACCATCAGTTACGCGAAGAACAAGACCGGCAGCTGGACCGCCACCGGCACGGCAACCGTCGGCGCCGAGGCCGGCGTCATCTTCGCCAAGGCCAGCACGTCCTTCAGCGTCTCCCTGGCGAAGACCTGGACCAAGTCCGACACCTGGACCTACTCGGCCACCGTGCAGCGCAAGGCCGGCAAGACCAAGGGCCGACTGATGATGTATCACGACGCCAAGAGCTTCACCGCGCACAAGTACCGGGTCTACACGGGAGCCGGCGGCGTCTGCAAGACGCAGACCGTTTACAAGAAGCCCGGCGTCATTCCGGTCAAGGCGAACAACAATCTGTGGGGTATTCAGTACTCCTGACGAATACCAAGGACCGGCCCCCGGGAGTGAAATCCACCGGGCCGTGAATGGAAATGCCCCGGCCACCACAAGGCGGCCGGGGCACTTTCCATGCATACGCGTCAGTCGTCGGAACCGCTCTGGTCCTCGAGCGCCGCGAGCGCCGGGTCGAGAACAACGTCCTCGGCACGCCCCTCGGTCGTCGGCTCCTCAGGGAAGTGGCAGGCCGTCAGGTGGCCCGCCCGGTTCCCGGAGAGCTGCACCAGCGGCGGCTCCTCGGTCGCGCACTTGTCCTGCGCCTTCCAGCAGCGGGTGCGGAAGCGGCAGCCGGACGGCGGCAGCACCGGGGAGGGAACGTCGCCGGAGAGACGGATCCGCTCCTTCTTCGCGGCGTCGACGTCCGCCTCGGGCACCGCCGAGAGCAGTGCGTGCGTGTACGGGTGGCGGGGCCTGTTGTACAGGGAGTCGCGGTCGGCGACCTCCATCACCTTGCCCAGGTACATGACGGCCACGCGCTGCGAGAAGTGCCGCACGACCGCCAGGTCGTGGGCGATGAACAGGAAGGCGATACCCAGCTCGTCCTGGACCTTCTTCAGCAGGTTGACGACCTGCGCCTGGATCGACACGTCCAGCGCCGAGACCGGCTCGTCGGCGACGATCAGCTTCGGCTCGAGCGCGAGGGCCCGCGCCACACCGATCCGCTGCCGCTGGCCGCCGGAGAACTCGTGCGGGAAGCGGTTGTAGTGCTCCGGGTTGAGACCCACGGTCTCCAGCAGCTCCCGCACCCGCTTCTCGCGCCCGCCGGGCGGGTTGATGCCGTTGACCTCCATCGGGCTCTTGATGATGGTGCCGACGGTCTGCCGCGGGTTCAGCGACGAGTACGGGTCCTGGAAGATCATCTGGATCTCGGACCTGATCGGCGCCAGCTGCTTGCGGCTGGCGTGGGTGATGTCCTGCCCGGAGTAGGTGATCCTGCCGCCGGTCGGTTCGAGCAGGCGGGTGATCAGCCGTCCGGTCGTGGACTTGCCACAGCCCGACTCGCCGACGAGGCCGAGGCTCTCACCGGCGTGCACGGTCAGGTCGATCCCGTCGACCGCCTTGACGGCGCCGACCTGGCGCTTGAAGGGGAAGCCTCCGTAGATCGGGAAATGCTTGGTCAGGCCCTCGACCGTGAGCAGTGCCTCGCCCCGGTCGTCGGCCACATCCGATGTTCCCTGCTGTTTAGGCAGAGTGACGTTTTCACTCATGTCTCTGCGTCTCCCTAGCCCAGCCGGGGCTTGATCTGATCGATGAAGATGGTCTGCTTCTGATCCGCCGTGAGGTGGCAGGCAGCGGCCCGCCCCTCGGCCAGCAGCGGCCGCTCGCCGGAGCACCGCGAGTCGCTCACCTTGTCGGTGAAGGTGCAGCGCGGGTGGAAGGGGCAGCCGGACGGCGGTGTGAGCAGGCTCGGCGGGGAGCCGGGGATCGGCATGAGCGCCTCGTCGATGTCACCACCGAGGCGCGGCATGGAGCTCAACAGACCCCAGGTGTACGGGTGCTGCGGTGCCTGGAGCACTTCGCGGACGCTGCCGCGCTCCACCGCCCGCCCCGCGTACATCACCAGCAGGTCGTCGGCCATGTTGGCGATGACGCCCAGGTCGTGGGTGATGAAGATGATCGCCGACCCGAACTCCTGCTGGAGATCCTTGAGCAGGTCGAGGATCTGCGCCTGCACGGTCACGTCGAGCGCGGTGGTCGGCTCGTCGGCGATCAGCAGGTCGGGATTGCAGATCAGTGCCATGGCGATCATCGCGCGCTGGCGCATACCGCCGGAGAACTGGTGCGGGTAGTCGTTGAAGCGCAGCGCGGGCTGCGGAATGCCGACCTTGTCGAGCATCTCGATGGCCCGAGCCTTCGCCTCCTTCTTGGAGGCGCCGGTGTGCTTCATGAACGGCTCGGCGATCTGCCGGCCCACCGTGTAGTACGGCGAGAGCGCCGTCAGCGGGTCCTGGAAGATCATCGCGACCTTGTTGCCGCGAAGCTTCTCGAGCTCCTTCTCGGAGGTGTCGGTCAGCTCCTGCCCGTCGAGTCGGATCGAGCCGTCGACGGCGGTGGTCTTGGGGTTGTGCAGACCGAGCACGGTCAGGTTGGTGACGGACTTGCCGGAGCCCGATTCGCCCACGATGCCCAGCGTCTTGCCGCGCTCGACATCGAAGGAGAGGCCGTCGACCGCGTTGACGATGCCGTCCTCGGTGGAGAACCGCACCCGCAGGTCGCGGACCGAGAGGAAGGCCTCCGGCCCGGTCGGGGCCGGTGTGTCTTCGGTCTTGGTCAGTGTGGTCACGGTCGTTCTCCTAGGCGAGGCGCACGCGCGGGTCGATGTAGGCGTAGGCGAGGTCCACGATGATGTTCAGGATCAGGATGAAGAAGGCCCCGAACAACATCACGCCCATCGTCAGCGGCAGGTCCTTGGTCAGCGAGGACTCCACCGCGAGGCGGCCCACGCCCGCCAGGTCGAAGGTGAACTCGGTGACCACGGCGCCCGCGAGGAGCCCGGAGAGGTCCATACCGAGGATGGTGACGATGGGAGCGAGGGAGCCGCGCCAGGCGTAGCGGAAGAAGACGTACCGCTGTCGCATGCCCTTGGCCCGCGCGGTGCGGACATGCTCTTCCTGAAGCTGCTCGATCATGGTGGAACGAGCCATACGCGTGTACTGCGCGGTGAAGATCGTTGCCATGACGGCCCAGGGGATCAGCAGCCCGACGCCCCAGCCGACCGGATCGTCCGTGAACGGAACGTACTTGGGGTTCTCCATCCAGCCCGTGCTGTAGACGAAGATGCCAAGAACGATCGGCCCGAGGAAGTAGATCTGGAACGAGCTGAGCACCATCGAGGCGCCACTGACGGCCTTGTCGACCGCGGTACCGCGCTTCCATGCGGCGATCAGTCCCGAGGCGAGTCCCAGCACCAGGAAGATGATGAGGCCGCCGATGGTCAGCGACAGCGTCAGCGGGAAGCGGTCCATGATGGAGGCCCAGACGAAGTCGCCCGTGCTGAAGGAGACACCGAGGCACGGCGCGGGGCAGTGCCCGACGGGGAAGTCCCGGCCGGTCACGATGCCGACCATGAAGTCCCAGAACTGTGCGGTGATGGGCTTGTCCAGGCCGAGGTTCTCGCGGATGACCGCGATGTTCTCCGGCGTGCAGTTCTTGCCGCAGGAGAGCTCGGCGAAGTCCTGGGGGATTGTGTAGAACAGGAAGAACGTGAACGCGCCGATCAGGAACATGATCACGACGGCGCCGATCAACCTGCGGATGAGGAACTGAAGCATCGCGGGAGGCTGCTCTCTTCGGAAGCGGCGGGGGTTGTGAGGGGTTGGAGTCCGTGGGGGTGCGCTCCGCCTGGCGCACACCCCCACGGATCAGCCGTGATTCGGTGTTACGGCTTGATCAGGTACAGACGGTTGATGTCGATGTAGCTCGAGTTCGTGCTGTACCGGGCACCGCCGACGTTGGAGCCGAAGAGCTGGATCTGCTTCGAGTAGTAGACCGGAGCAGACGGGTTGATCTCCTCGACGATGCGGTGGTGCGCCTCTTCCCACTTCTTGGCAGCGGCCTCGGGCTGCAGGACCAGGGCCTCCTGGATGAGGGAGTTGACCTTGTCATCGTTGATGTGGGAGTAGTTCGGGGCACCGTCGGCGATCAGCTTGCCGTCGTAGACCGGGGTGACGACCGTCGACGGGGAGGACCAGTCCTGGCCCCAGCCGGTCATGTACAGGTCGTACGGGTTCTTGAGCTTGCCGATCTGCTCGTAGAACGTGGCGCGCTCGATCTCCTTGGCCTGAACGTCGAAGCCGATCGCGTTCAGCGCGTCCTTGATGATGACCATCTGCTTCTGGCCACGCGGGGTGTTGGAGTAGGCGTAGGTGAGCTTGGTGCCCTTCTTGACACCCGCCTCCGCGAGGAGCTTCTTGGCCTTCTCCGGGTCACCGTTGGGCATCTTCAGCTTGCCGAACGGGTCGTACTTCGGGTCGAAGCCCGGCAGGGTCGGCGCGAACAGACCACCGGCCAGCTCGCCGCCGTACTTGCCACCGTCAGCCTGGATCATGCGCTGGTTCGGGATCGCGTACGTGATCGCGTCGCGGACCTTCTTGTCCTTCAGACGGTCCAGGTTGAAGCTCATCTGCCACACGTAAGGCTGGTAGCCCTTGATCGTGCGCTTGTTGACCGCCGCGTTGTTGATCACGGACTGCATCTGCGCCGGGTCCACGGAGTCCGTGAACTGGATGCCGTTCTTGGCCTCGCCCTGGTCGGCGACGAGACGCTTGGTCTGGCTGGGCTGGTCGATCGTGGTGGTGAAGTTGTAGCCGTCGACGTACTGGTGGCGCACGGCGTCCGTCTTCGGGTCCCAGTTGGTGTTCTTCACCAGCTTCAGGGACTTGCCGGCCTTGTACTCGGCGACCTTGTACGGACCCAGCGACTTCGGGGCCTTGTCGTACTTCTCCTTCGTGTCCGCCTTCTGCGGCACGACGGCGTAACCGGCCATGGCCAGCGCCTGCGGGAGGTCCGGACGCGGCTTGTCGAAGTGGAAGACGACAGTCTTCGCGTCCGGGGTCGCCAGAACGGTGTCCGGAAGGTGCTTGCCCTTGTACGGACCGTCCGGCAGCGCCTTGCGGTAGTCGGAGCCGGAGAGCCAGCTCTGGACGAAGGTCGGACCGTCGAAGATGACCTTCGAGTACTGACGCTCGATGGTGTGACGGATGTCGGCCGAGGTGATGGCGTTGCCGTCCTCGTCCTTGATGCCGTCCTTGAGCGTGTACGTCCAGGTCTTGCCGCCCTCGGAGGACTTGCCGGAGTCGGTGGCGATGTCACCGACGACGGTCAGGTTGCCCTTGTCGTCCTCCTGGTAGTTGGTCAGCTTGCGGTGGACCAGGTTGGCGAACTGGCCCGCGTCACTCACGTAGATCTGGCCCGGGTCCATGTGGGACAGGTCCGACTGCGTGAAGACGTTGATGCTGCCACCGGGCTTGGCACCCGGGACCTCTGCCGCCGGACCGTTGGACCCAGCCGCGTCGGCGTAGGCGACCGGCTTGGACTGGGCCGCGGCGTCCTGCTGATTCTTGGACTGGTCCTTGGAGTCCTTACCGCTGTCCTTGGAGCAGCCGGTGAGGGCCAGGGAGCCGGCCGCGACAGCGACGACTATGGCGCGTGCGGAGCGCGAGTGAATGGGCTTCATGATGCTCGTTGCACCTACCTGTCGGTTGTTATCCAAAAGAGCTGCCTGACCGTCCGGTTGCCCGGCGCGGGAGCGGCAGTTACCCCCGCCCATGGACGTCACCGTCCGGTCTTGGGGTCGAACGCGTCCCGGACCGAGTCGCCAAGAAGGTTGAAGGCGAGGACGAAAACCACCATGGCCACGCCCGGGAAGATCATGAACGCCGGATCCTGCTCGTAGATCTTGGAACCGATCGCGAACATCCGGCCCCAGTCGGGTGTCGGCTCCACGAAGCCGACACCGACATAGGAGAGGAAGGCGATGCTGAGGATGGAGCTGGGCAGCGTGTAGGTGCCCTGCACCAGGATCGGCGTCACGATGTTCGGCAGGATCTCCTTACGGACGATCCGCCACCGTGAGGCGCCCGAGACCTTGGCCGCCTCCACAAACTCCCGCTCGCGCAGGGAGAGTACGGAGCTGCGTACCAGGCGGGCCATGCCCATCCAGCCGAGGAACCACATCACCAGGAGGATCGCGACAGCGCGCAGGTAGGTGGGGGTCTCATCCGTCGGAGAGACGAACAGCGCGGTCACGACGGGCATGAAGGCGATGAAGAACAGCTGGCTCGGGAAGGCCAGGAAGAAGTCGGTCACCCGGCCGAGCCAGTAGTCGACCTTGCCGCCGAAGTAGCCGCCCACCATGCCGACGATCACGCCCGTGAGCACGCTGAAGAGCGTCAGCACGAGCGCCATGTAGAGCGAGGTGCGCATGCCGTAGAGCAGCATGGTGAACACATCGCGTCCCAGGTTCGGTTCGACACCGAACCAGAAGTCTCCGGAGATGCCGCCGAAGCCGCCGGCCGGCATCGAGAAGTCGTCGAGCAGGTCCGCGTATTCCGGCTTGGTGGGATACAGCGTGTACGGATCCTTGCCGTACAGGGCCGAAATCACCGGGGCCAGCGCGGCGACGGCGAAGAAGAAGAGCACCACGCAGGCGGAGATCACGCCCGTGCGGTCGCGCTTGAAGCGCGTCCACATCAGCTGGCCGGGTGAGCGGCCGGTGAGTGCCTTGGTGCTGTCCGCCGCGTCGGTCTTGGTCGCGGTGTCTTCGTCCAAGGCGACAGAGGCGTCGGTGCCCTCGGTCTCAATTGGACTGGTCATGATGTGTCCATTCACGGGTGTCGGGTGACCCGCGATCCTGCGCGCTGTGACGGCCGAGCGGTTTGCCCTCGGACCGTCATGGCTGTCGCGTGACAATGCCCCGCCTGCGTCCGCGCCCTGGACGGGTGCGGTCGCGTCACCCTCTGCCCAGGGGAGTACCCATGGGCAGGAAGGCTGGAAAGAGCATTGATCGGGATGGGTTCCATCCCCAGGAGCGCGAGCCGAGCGGTTGACCGAGTGTCAGATTCGCCGGCCGCTGCCAGCGACCTGACCGGATGAAGTGCGCTGCAAAAAACCGGCCGTACGGGTCGTCTGCGACGACCCGTCCCCACTGGCGCTCGTGGCACCGCGCATGGGTTCCTCCTCAGGAGTCCACGTATTCACTGCAAGGCTGGGCACATGACACCCGCCGACACCCCTGACGGCGAAGATGCAGTACCTCGTGTGCTCGTGAGTCGGCGCTCCCCAAAGCGCGTGACCCGTTGACCCGAGCTCAATGAAGCCAACTATTGGGTAAGTTCAGGCTGCAAACCACACTTAAAGCATCTCGTTTTGGCAACATCACCCCGCCCCAGAGGCCCAAAATTCGGACAAAGGGATCGCAGACAGACACCCGCGAAACGGACTGTTAATACAGGTTTCCGGTGAGCAACGTCCGATAGCCGAACAAGTGGGGTAGGAAAACCTGTTGACGGACAAGCCCCGACCCGTGTTCCGTCCGGGCAGTTTTCCATGCGATCCGACACACGCAAACGGCCCGGACGACCCCCTGGCGGGGTCGTCCGGGCCGTTGCCGGACAGGCATGCGGGCGGGCGCCCGCGGCGGGTCAGTTGCGCTTGGCGCGCGAGGCGGTGCGGCCGCGCTCCTTCTGGTCCAGGACGACCTTGCGGATACGCACGGTCTCCGGGGTCACCTCGATGCACTCGTCGTCACGGCAGAACTCCAGCGACTGCTCCAGCGAGAGCTTGCGCGGCGGCACCACGTTCTCGGTGGTGTCCGCGGACGCGGCACGCATGTTGGTGAGCTTCTTCTCCTTGGTGATGTTCACGTCCATGTCGTCGGAGCGCGAGTTCTCACCGATGATCATGCCCTCGTAGACCTCGGTGCCGGCCTCGGTGAAGATGACCCCGCGCTCCTGGAGGTTGATCATCGCGAACGGCGTCACGGTGCCGGCGCGGTCCGCGACCAGCGAGCCGTTGTTACGGGTGCGCAGCTCGCCGAACCACGGCTCGTGGCCCTCGAAGATGGAGTGCGCGATGCCCGTGCCACGGGTCTGGGTCAGGAACTCCGTACGGAAGCCGATCAGGCCGCGGGACGGGACGATCCACTCCATGCGGATCCAGCCCGAGCCGTGGTTGGTCATCGTCTCCATGCGGCCCTTGCGGGTCGCCATCAACTGCGTGATGGCGCCGAGGTGCTCCTCGGGGGAGTCGATCGTCATGCGCTCGATCGGCTCGTGCAGCTTGCCGTTGATCTCCTTGGTGACAACCTCGGGCTTGCCGACGGTCAGCTCGAAGCCTTCCCGGCGCATGGTCTCGACGAGGATGGCCAGCGCCAGCTCACCGCGGCCCTGCACCTCCCAGGCGTCGGGACGCTCGGTCGGCAGGACGCGCAGCGAGACGTTACCGATCAGCTCGCGGTCCAGCCGGTCCTTCACCAGCCGGGCGGTGACCTTGTGGCCCTTGCCGCCCTTGCCGACCAGCGGCGAGGTGTTCGTACCGATGGTCATGGAGATCGCGGGCTCGTCGACCGTGATCAGCGGCAGCGCGATCGGGTTCTCCGGGTCGGCCAGGGTCTCGCCGATCATGATCTCCGGGATACCGGCGACCGCGCAGATGTCGCCCGGGCCCGCCTTCTCGGCCGGCTTGCGGGTGAGCGCCTCGGTCATCATCAGCTCGGTGATGCGGACGTTGGACATGCTGCCGTCGCGCTTGATCCAGGCGACGGTCTGCCCCTTCTTCAGCTCGCCCTGCTCGACACGCAGCAGTGCGATACGGCCGAGGAAGTTGTCGGCGTCGAGGTTGGTGACATGGGCCTGGAGCGGCGCGGACTCGTCGTACTCGGGGGCCGGGACGTGCTCCAGGATGGTGTTGAAGAACGGCTGCAGGCTGTCACTGTCGGCCGGGACGGTGCCGTCCTCCGGCTTGGTCAGCGAGGCGACGCCGTCACGGGCGCAGGCGTAGACGATCGGGAACTCGATCTGCTCCTCGTCCGCGTCCAGGTCCAGGAACAGGTCGTACGTCTCGTCGACGACCTCGGCGATCCGGGAGTCCGGGCGGTCCGTCTTGTTGATGCAGAGGATGACGGGCATCCGGGCCTGGAGGGCCTTGCGGAGCACGAAGCGGGTCTGCGGAAGCGGGCCCTCGGAGGCATCGACGAGCAGGACGACCGCGTCCACCATCGACAGACCGCGCTCCACCTCGCCACCGAAGTCGGCGTGGCCGGGAGTGTCGATGATGTTGATGGTGATCGGGTCCCCGCCGTCCTTGGGGTGGTACTTCACGGCGGTGTTCTTCGCCAGGATCGTGATGCCCTTCTCACGCTCCAGGTCGTTCGAGTCCATCATGCGGTCGTCGAGGTGCTCGGCGGCGTGCGCGGCGAAGGCGCCGGCCTGCTTCAGCATGGCGTCGACCAGGGTGGTCTTGCCGTGGTCGACGTGGGCGACGATGGCAACGTTACGGATGTCGTGGCGCGTGGGCATGCTGGCTGGCGCTTCTCTCGATCGTGGGATCAGGCGTCTGACGGTCGTAGCCTCGTCCGCCCGCCGGGCGGACACGCCACGGCTTAGTCCTATGGTACGGGCACGCCGCGCAAGGGGCTTCCCGGTCCGATCGGGGGAGGGTTTCTGCAGCACGGGGTGTGCGATGAAGCGGGTGTGGTGCCTGGGTGTGGAGCCCCGGGTCAAAGGGTGGCACGATCCTGCCCGCCGGCGCTGCCGGCGGGCAAGGGACTTGAGCCAGTTCTGAGGTTCTGACCTGCTGCTTCCTGACAGCTGCTACTTCTTGGCGGCCTTCGCTCCCTTGGCTGCCTCCGGCTTCTTGAAGCCGATGTCCTGGTAGCGGGGGGTGCCGAAGCCGAAGGCCCCGGCATTGGCCACAGCCGGCCTGGCCGCGACCAGCTCGGGGCGCTGGTAGAGCGGAATGGCTCCCGCGGCGGCCCAGATCCGGGCGTCGGCACGGCGCACCAGATCACGGGCGGCGTCCTCGTCCAGCTCGGCGGCCGCCTGGTCGAAGAGCTGGTCGACGTAGTCGGAGCCGACACGGGTGTAGTTCTGCTCCACCAGCAGCGATCCGTCGGCGGCGGGTACGGGCTTGGCGAAGATCGGGCGGGCGTCGGTCGCCGGGTAGGCGGTGGCGGGCCAGGAGTACAGCGCCAGGTCGTAGTTGCCCGATGCGATGTGGTCCTTGAAGTAGCTGTCGTCGGAGACCTTGGTGATCTCGGTGTGCACGCCGATGCGGTCCAGCATCCGAACGATCTTGTCGCCGACGGCTCGCAGCGCATCGGAGCCGGGCCCCGAGGGGAGTACGAAGCGCAGGGTGAGCGGCTTGCCGTCCTTGCCGATGGGGCCGCTCACGTGGGCCGGGGCAGCGGTGCCGCGCGGGGCGTACGCTCCGGGGACCCCGCCGTCCAGTGCCCGGGCCTGGCGCCGTACGGCCATGCCCTGGAGGGCCGCGGCGGGGGCGGGGGCGAGGATGTGCGTACCGGCCTCTTGGCCGTGGCCGGCGGCCGCGGGCTTGTCGTCGCCGACGATGTACATCCCCTCGTTGGAGGCGACGTCCTCTTCCTTCTTCTCTTCCTTCTTCCTGTTGGCGGCTTCGGGCGCCGCCAACGGCGATGCCTTGGACGAGGCCTTGGCAGATGTCGTGGCGGACGTCGTGGCGGACGCCTTGGGCGACGTGCCGGCCGACCCGCTGGGCGGTGCACCGGGCGATGCCTTGGACGAAACGCCGGGTGAGGCCTTCGCCTCGTTGCCCGCCTTCGCCGGAGCGGGCTTCATACGAGCCCCGGCAGGCGTCCAGCCCGCGTCGGCCAGCAGCGCCTGCGCCTCCTCCGTGTTCTGCTCACCGAGCGCGCCGCTGTTGTCCATGTACGCCCGCTGGCCGGACAGCGCCAGATGGCTGCCGGGCGGCGTGGCGGGCAGGCCGAGCGGGGTCAGTACGGTCTCGGCCAATTCCTTGCGGTTCAGCGCCCGCGCCACGGCGCGGCGCACCCGGTCGTCGGCAAGCGGTCCCGTCTCACCATTGAGCGCGAGCTGGGTGTACGCGGGCTCCAGCGACTTGCGGACCACATACCGGCGCAGGGCGGTCTCCTCGGCGGTTGACGCCTCGATCGCCTCGGCGCCCTCTTCGCGGGCCGGCTGCGCGGCCCTGGGGGCGGCGCCCGGCCCCTGGGCCGTCGGCCGACCGGAGGCCTTGTCCCGTGCCGCGAGGACGATACGGTCCGCCGTGCCGCGGTCGACCTCCGCGAGATCGAGCGCGCCCTCGACCAGCGCCGCGCCCCGCGCCTCGCGCGGCACCGCGGTGAGCACCAGCCGGTCCAGCTTGGCCTGCTGTCCCCACCAGCGGGGATTGCGTACGAGGACGGTGGTGCCCGCCTTGTGGTCGACGGACTTCACCTGGAAGGGGCCGGCCGTCGACTTGAGCGTGCTGCGCGCCCCGTCGTTGAAGGAGGCCGGTGTCCCGGTCACTTCCTTCGGATAGAGCGGGGTGAAGAGGGACCGCCAGTCCGCGTAGGGCTTCTTGAAGGTGATCTTGACCTCGAGGTCGTCGGCGCCCTTCTCGATCTTCTCGATCCGCTCGTACCCGGCGTTGCGCGCGGTCCAATACGCCGAGTCCTTCCCGCTCAGCGCTCGCCACTGGGCGAGGAAGTCCGCCGCGCCGATCTCCCGGCCGTCGCTCCACACCGCCTGCTGGTTGAGCTTGTAGAGAACGACCTGCTTGGGCTCGCGCTCGACGACCTTGGCGGACTCGACGTAGTCGGGGTTGCGCTGCGGGCGGCCGCTCTTGTCGAGGACGAAGAGGGAGGGGAGCACGGCCCCCGCGACGCGCGTGGTGGCGGCGTCCGCGTCGGCCTGGAAGGCATTGAGCGTGGTGGGCAACGCGTCGATCGCCCAGCGCAGGGAGCCCCCGTCGGCGACCTGGTCCCGCCCGGTGGCCGCGATGTCCTGGGCGGTGGCCTTGCCGGTGTTCTCGGCCTCGTCCGAAGCGCAGCCCGTCAGGACCGGGAGGGCGAGCATCCCGCTGGTGAGCAGTGCGACGGAGCGAAGTGTCCGGGAGCAAGTCCTCCCGCGTGGCGCGTCGACCTGGGACATGACTTCTACCTCTTCGTCCTGTTTTCTGACATTTAGAGATGATCACATCGATTCCCGCCCACTGAAGTGGACGAAGCCCGGCGGGAAGCGGCGACACGGCGGCACGCGCCCCCAACGCCACCCGTGCGGCCCAACGAAGAGACGGGCATAGTGTCACCAAAAGGGAGAAAATGGGGGGAGTGAAAAACCAGCCACAAGGGGCGCGCCGCAGGCCCATGCGCCGATCAATCCCCGCACATCCCTTCACAAGGGGGGATGTGACGCGCAACACTCGCAGGCGCATGAGCGATGCCACCGCACCCTGCGGAAGTGAGGGCAAGTCATGTCCCAGCAGGAAGATCTGACGGCGATCCAGCAGCGCCTCGACCAGCTCGTCCAGCGTGTCGCCGAGCTGGAGCGGACCGTCGGTCAGCTGCGTGGCGCCGGCCCGGCCGCAGCTGCCGCGCCGAAAGAAGCGGGCCGCCCCGAGCTGGTCACCATTCCCGACGTCCCGTACAACAACGCGCTGTGGACGGACTCGGACGACGAGGGCCTGGGCGTCCGAGACCGGCACGCCCCCTAGGAGACCTCGTTGGCCACAGGCACTGAACCACCACAAATCAATACAGGCGTGCATGCCGCGACCCGCGCAGCCATCGGCCCCCGCCATCTGCGGACCGACCGCTGGTGGCTGTCGCCCGCGCTGACCGCCGGCGGGCTGCTCGCCTTCATCGTCTACTCGACCTGGCGCGCATTCGCCAACGCCGACTACTACGCGGCGCCGTATGTCTCGCCGTTCTACTCCCCCTGCCTGGCGGAGAACTGCGCGACGATGCGCGGCGGCCCCAACTGGGAGATCTTCGGCAGCTGGTGGGGCCTGTCCCCGGCGCTGCTGATCCTGATCTTCCCGCTGGGCTTCCGGCTGACCTGCTACTACTACCGCAAGGCCTACTACCGGGGCTTCTGGGCCTCACCACCGGCCTGCGCGGTCGCCGAGCCGCACAAGACGTACAGCGGCGAGACCCGCTTCCCGCTGATCCTGCAGAACATCCACCGCTACTTCTTCTACGCGGCGCTGCCGGTCGCCTCGATCCTCACGTACGACACCGTGCTCGCCTTCCGCGACGAGCACTACGCCTGGGGCCATGTGGGCCTCGGCACGATCGTCTTCGTGGTGAACATCGTGCTGATCTGGGCGTACACCCTCTCCTGCCACTCCTGCCGGCACATCATCGGCGGCCGGCTCAAGCACTTCTCCAAGCATCCGGTGCGCTACCGCCTGTGGGGCTGGGTCGGCAGGCTCAACGAGCGCCACATGCTGCTCGCCTGGGCGTCGCTGATCAGCGTGGCGCTCGCCGACTTCTACGTCTATCTCGTCGCGTCCGGTGCCTTCGACGATCCGCGACTCTTTTAGTTGAAGGGGCCTTCTAGATGACGCAACTCGAACGGCAGCAGTGGGACGTCGTGGTCGTGGGGGCGGGCGGCGCGGGACTGCGGGCCGCCATCGAGGCGCGCGAGCGGGGCGCCCGGACGGCCGTGATCTGCAAGTCCCTCTTCGGCAAGGCCCACACGGTGATGGCCGAGGGCGGCATCGCCGCCTCCATGGGCAATGTCAACGCCGGGGACAACTGGCAGGTGCACTTCCGCGACACCATGCGCGGCGGGAAGTTCCTCAACCAGTGGCGGATGGCCGAGCTGCACGCACGCGAGGCGCCGGACCGGGTCTGGGAGCTGGAGACCTGGGGCGCGCTCTTCGACCGCACGGCCGACGGGAAGATCTCCCAGCGCAATTTCGGCGGACACGAGTACCCGCGCCTCGCGCACGTCGGCGACCGGACCGGCCTGGAGCTGATCCGTACGCTGCAACAGAAGATCGTCTCGCTGCAGCAGGAGGACAAGGCCGAATTCGGCGACTACGAAGCCCGGTTGAAGGTCTTCCAGGAGTGCACGGTCACGCGGGTGCTCAAGGACGGGGAAAGGGTCGCCGGCGCGTTCTGTTACGAGCGCGAGTCCGGACGCTTCTTCGTACTGGAGGCGCCGTCCGTGGTGCTGTCCACCGGCGGCATCGGCAAGTCCTTCAAGGTGACCTCCAACTCGTGGGAGTACACGGGTGACGGGCACGCGCTGGCGCTGCTCGCGGGCGCGCCGCTGCTGAACATGGAGTTCGTGCAGTTCCATCCGACCGGGATGGTCTGGCCGCCCTCGGTGAAGGGCATCCTGGTCACCGAGTCGGTGCGTGGCGACGGCGGGGTGCTGCGCAACTCCGAGGGCAAACGGTTCATGTTCGACTACGTCCCTGATGTGTTCAAGGAGAAGTACGCGCAGTCGGAGGAGGAGGGCGACCGCTGGTACGAGGACCCGGACCACAACCGGCGTCCTCCCGAGCTGCTGCCGCGCGACGAGGTGGCCCGTGCCATCAACTCCGAGGTGAAGGCGGGCCGCGGCTCCCCGCACGGCGGCGTTTTCCTCGATGTCTCGACCCGGATGCCGGCCGAGGTCATCCGGCGCCGGCTGCCGTCGATGTACCACCAGTTCAAGGAGCTGGCGGACGTCGACATCACGGCGGAGGCGATGGAGGTCGGACCGACCTGCCACTACGTGATGGGCGGCATCGCCGTCGAATCCGACACCGCCGCGGCGGTCGGCGTCCCCGGTCTGTTCGCTGCGGGCGAGGTCGCGGGCGGGATGCACGGCTCCAACAGGCTCGGCGGGAATTCCCTCTCCGACCTGCTGGTATTCGGCCGCCGGGCGGGCCAGCACGCGGCCGAGCACGCCGAAGGGCTCGCCGAGCGCCCGCCGGTGGATGAGACTCAGATCGACACGGCCGCGGCGGAGGCGCTGCGTCCGTTCAGCGCGGAGGGCCCCGAGGAGGGCGCGCAGCCCGAGAATCCGTACACCCTCCACCAGGAGCTCCAGCAGACGATGAACGACCTGGTCGGCATCATCCGGCGCGAGGCGGAGATGGCGCAGGCGCTCAAGAAGCTGGCGAATCTACGGGTACGGGCACGGCGCGCCGGGGTCGAGGGGCACCGGCAGTTCAACCCCGGCTGGCATCTCGCTCTCGACCTCCGGAACATGCTGCTGGTCAGCGAGTGCATCGCGCGGGCGGCACTGGAGCGCACGGAGAGCCGCGGCGGGCACACCCGCGAGGACTTCCCGACCATGGAGCGCGAGTGGCGGCGGGTCAATCTGCTGTGCCATCTGATCGATTCCTCGGGCGGGTTGGCGGCCACCGATCCGGTGCGCGGCCAGATCGCGCTCGAGCGGAAGACCACTGAACCGATCCGTCCGGACCTGCTCGCTCTCTTCGAGAAGGAGGAGCTGGTCAAGTACCTCGCCGAAGAGGAGCTCTACGAGTGAGTTCGACCGCTTCTACTCAATACGTAGCCAGCTTCAGGGTGTGGCGCGGCGATCAGGACGGCGGGGCGCTGGAGGACTTCTCCGTCGAGGTCAATGACGGCGAGGTCGTCCTCGACATCATCCATCGTCTGCAGGCCACCCAGGCCTCCGATCTCGCGGTCCGCTGGAACTGCAAAGCGGGCAAGTGCGGTTCGTGCAGCGCGGAGATCAACGGGCGGCCGCGGCTGATGTGCATGACCCGGATGTCGGTCTTCTCCCGGGAGGAGACGATCACGGTGACGCCGCTGCGGGCGTTCCCCGTGGTGCGGGACCTGGTGACCGACGTGAGCTTCAACTACACGAAGGCCAGGGAGGTGCCGTCCTTTGTGCCGCCGCCTGGTGTCGCGGCCGGTGAGTACCGGATGCAGCAGATGGATGTGGACCGCTCGCAGGAGTTCCGCAAGTGCATCGAGTGCTTCCTGTGCCAGGACACCTGCCATGTGGTGCGCGACCACGAGGAGAACAAGGAAGCGTTTGCCGGACCGCGCTTTCTGATGCGGGTGGCGGAGCTGGACATGCACCCGCTGGACGCGGCTGCGGAGACGGGTCTGGACCGCAAGAAGAGCGCCCAGGACGAGCACGGCCTCGGCTACTGCAACATCACGAAGTGCTGTACGGAGGTGTGCCCGGAGGGCATCAAGATCACTGACAATGCGCTGATCCCGCTGAAGGAGCGGGCGGTGGACCGGAAGTACGACCCGCTGGTGTGGCTCGGCGACAAGATCAAGCGCCGCGGCGCCGAATAGGTCCTGCCCGGCGGATCGTGCCGGGCAGCACCGCGGGCCCGCTCCGTGGCGCGGGCGCGGCGGCCCCGGTCCGCGCGGCCTCCTGCGCGCGGGCGGGCACCCTGCGCGCGGCCGGGCGGCTCCCCTACGCCCTACGGCGCGGAGTAGCCGTCCGCTACCGCGCGGAGTAGCCGTCCGCTACCGCGCGGAGTAGCCGTGCTCTCCCCAGTCCTTCCGGTACGCCTGCCAGTCGGCCTCCTCCGCCGCGAAATCGACATAGAGCGCGACCCCGAAACGCTCGCGGTCGCGGTCCGTGCGCCCGAGCCCCAGCCGGGTGCCGCGGATCGCGGCCGCGACCGTTTCGGCGTTCTCCCAGTGGCCGATGTCGTCCTCGTGGAAGAAGGGCAGGCCCATGAGCAGGTCGGTGTCCTCGGGCGTGGCTTCGAGGGCGAGCGCGGTCTGCTGCGCGACGTAGCCGCCGTACAGGCTCTCCAGCGGGACACCCGTGTCGTACGACATCACGGCTATCTGGTCGACCCGGCGGGCGACCTGGCCGAAGAATCTCTGCGACCACCACTTGGGGTGCCCGGTGAGCCCGCCCCTCACAGTGTGCAGCGCCGGGAGCGGATCTATCTGGTGGGCGGCGACGGACAGCGGGACCTTGCGGGCACGCGTCAGCTCTCGCAGATCGTCCAGCAGGGACAGATAGTCGCGGTCACCGGAGTGCAGCGGCTCCAGGTCGTAGTGCACGCCGTCGAAGCCCGCGTCCAGGATCTGGGCGGTGGAGCGCACGACGGCGGCGCGGGTGCCGGCGTCCGGCAGCTTCAGCCCGTCCGGGCCTTCGCTCGCCAACTCGTCGCCGAGCCAGGCCTGGACGCGTATGCCGGGGATCTTCCGGTGGACGGCGTCGATCAGCCACCGCGCGCGTGGATAGCGGTCGGCGGGCAGCGACCCGTCGTGCTCCAGCGGCCCGGCGTGGACATAGAGGTCCCGGATCCCGCTCCCCCGTATCCGCGCGGCGAAGGCGTCGACGTCGGCGTCCTTCTTCCGGCCGTCCACCCAGGCGTGGCCGAGCCACACGGCGTCCTTGCCGCGCGTCATCGTGCCTTCCGCGATGTCGCCGGCGTAATTGACCCGCAGCGCGACCGCGGCGGTGACGACCGGTACGACCAGCAGAACGGCCAGGGCCAGGGCGATCCGCCTCGGCCAACTCAGGCGGCGGCCACGCCACTTTCGTACGAGCGCCTGCGCGCCCGAAGCCGCGAGCAGCGCCCTTGCGCGCTCGCGCATTCCCACCCCGTTGTTTTCCCCCATGCCTCGCAAGGTTAGATCACTGGTCTGACAACGCTCCGGTGGTGCCGGGCCCTGTCAGAACATGCTGAGCAGCTGCTCGACCGTGGGCTCGGCCGTCGAGTCCCCGTCGGGCAGGGCCAGTTCGAACCAGACCGTCTTGCCGCGCGGGGTCCGGCGGGAGCCCCAGGCGGCGCTCAGCAGCCCGACCAGCTGCAGCCCGCGGCCGCCCTCGTCGGTGTCGCGCGCGCGTCGCCGCCGGGGCTGGACCAGCCCCGCGTCCCACACCTCACAGACAAGGGTGCGATCCCGCAGCAGCCGCAGCCGGATCTCGCCCTCGCCGTACCGCAGCGCGTTGGTGACCAGCTCGCTGACCAGCAGCTCGACCGTGTCCACCAGCGCTTCGAGGTCCCAGGCGACGAGTTGGGCGCGGGCCAGCTCGCGGGCCCGGCCCACCGAGCGGGGTTCGCGCGGCAGCCGCCAGTCGCCGACGGCCTCCAGGGGCAGTCCCTGGATACGGGCCATGAGCAGGGCGATGTCGTCCTCGCCGTGCCGGGTGTCGAGGGTGTTGAGCACGTGGTCGCAGACATCTTCCAGGGGACGTACCGGGTCGGTGAGCGCGGTGCGGAAGGCGCGCAGTCCCTCGTCGAGGGGGTGGTCGCGGGATTCGACGAGCCCGTCGGTGTAGAGCGCGAGCAGCGCGTCCTCGGGGAGCTCGACCTCGACCTCCTCGAAAGGCTCGCCGCCCACGCCGAGCGGCATTCCGGGCGGCACGTCGAGCAGCAGCGCCTCCTCGCCCGGTTCGACGAGGACGGGGGGCAGATGGCCTGCGTTGGCGAAGGTGCAGCGCCGGGTGACGGGGTCGTAGACGGCGTAGACACAGGTCGCGAGATAGACCTCCGAGAGGTCGGCGTCGCGGGACTTGTGGGCGACGCGCGAGGCCTGCTGGGCGCCGCTGGGGCTGCCGAGGCCGCGGGCGATCTCGTCGAGCGCGGAGAGCACTTCGGCCGGTTCCAGGTCGAGCAGCGCCAAGGTCCGTACCGCGGTGCGGAGTTCGCCCATGGCAACCGCGGCCCGCAGGCCACGGCCCATCACATCGCCCACGACCAGGGCGGTGCGGTGGCCCGGGAGTTCGATGACGTCGAACCAGTCTCCGCCCACCTCGGTGGCCGTGTTGCCGGGGAGATAGCGGCAGGCGATGTCCAGGCCCGCGGCCTCGGGGTCACCGGGCGGGAGGAGGCTGCGCTGGAGGATCAGCGCCCGCTCGTGCTCCCTGCGATACAGCCGTGCGTTGTCGATGCAGACGGCGGCGCGGGCGGCGAGCTCGACGGCGAGCGCCTGGTCCCGCTCCCCGAAGGGCTCGCTCCCCTTCGTCCGGGAGAACTGCACCAGGCCGACGACGGTGTCGTGCGCGACCATCGGCACCGCGAGCGTGGACTGGACGAGCGTGCCGTCCTCGCCGGGGATCGACTTGACCCGGGCGGTGCGCAGGGCGCCGGCGCAGGGCGAGTTGAAGGGATAGCGGTGCACCGCGCCGACCGCGGTGGGGGTGCTGCCCTTCGGGCCCCAGCCCGGCGTGGTGACCAGCGGGGCGTCGGAGACGGCACTGGCGAAGGCGACCCGGCGCAACTCGGCGCTGCCGTCCGCTCTCCCGGGCGGGGCCTCGTCGCCGGTGAGCAGCCCCTGATAGAGGTCGACGGAGGCGAGGTCGCAGAAGCCCGGGACGGCGACGTCGAGGAGTTCGCGGGCGGTGGTCTCCAGGTCGAGGGAGTTGCCGATGCGGGCGCTGGCCTCATTGAGAAGGGCGAGATTGCGCCGGGCGCTGGCGGCCTCGCGGGCGGCGATTTGACGACGGGTCACATCGGTGCCGATTCCGGCTACTCCGACGGGCCGGCCCGATCCGCTGTGCACGCGGTAGAGGTTGATCGACCAGTGCCTGCGCTCCGTGCTGCCGGGTACGGCGCCGACGATCTGCAGATCGATGGCGGATTCGCCGGTCTCCAGGACCCGGCGCAGCGAGGCGTTCATCCGCTCCGCCTCCGGCCGGGAGAGATAGTCGTGGACGGTGCGTCCGCGATGGTCGGCGGCGGTACCTCCGAAGACGGTGGCGAAGCGCTCGTTGGTGCGTTGCACCGTGAGGTCCGTGCCGAACAGAAGGAAGCCGAAAGGAGATTGGCCGAAAATAGCCTGCGAAGCGGCAAGGTCGGTCTCGATCCGCCGCAGTGCCCGGACATCCACGACGAGGCAGAGCGCAGCCCTCTCGCCGCTCTCCGTCTCACTCGGCATCACATAGACCTCGGCGACGCCGTGTGCTCGACCCCCGCCCGGCATACGGAAGGGGACCAGGCCCGTCCACTCCTTGCCGTCCAGGATCTCGGCCACCTGACGATGGCCGCGCGGGCGCAGCTCCGCGGGCATGAAGACCTCGACCGGATCCCTGCCCCTGACCTCCTCCGCGGTAATCCCGAAGAGATCCACCGCACGGCGACTCCACTGGTCGACCAGCCCGTCGGCGCCGATCGAGAAGGAAGCAACCTTGATGTAGTCATAGATCGAGCCAGGCGGGCTGCTCTGCCACACGACATTGCTCGCCGTCTCAGGTATTTCGCTCACGCGACCGTCCCCTCCAGCTCACCGCACCGGACCGGCCATGACCGCAGTATTCAGCACTACGGCCCCGATCGACACGGCGTTCACGATCACAGCACGGTCTCGTTCGTTTTCGGCCGAGTCCGGTTCAGGCCGGAACCGAGTCCGGCCTGATCGGTGTCCCTACACCTTCTAACCAGTCAGAGGCAGCTCGAACCACACGGTCTTGCCGGTCCTGCCTCTGCGCGTGCCCCAGCGACGGGCAGAACAAGCCACCAGCTGCAGACCGCGGCCACCCTCGTCATCGGGTGCCGCGGGGCGTTCGGTGGGCGGATCCGGAAGCGGATCGGAGACTTCGACGAGCAGGCTGGGGGCACTCCCGCCGGGGTCGGGCAGGCACAGCCGGACCCCGATCGGGCCCGATGCGTACCGCAGGGAATTGGTCACCAGCTCGCTGACCAGCAGCACCGTCATGTCGCCGACAACCGAGTCCAGTCCCCAGGCTCGGAGTGTGTCGCGCACCACATGCCGAGCAGCGCGCACGGCGTCGGGCTCGGCAGGGAAGGTCCACTCGGCGCATTCGCCTTCGGTGTCGATCACGCCGCTCACTTCCCGAGTCCAGCAGCAGACACACGCACCATTTCGGTGGGTTAATCAGCACATACCCGATATTCGCGGCCGGGTATCCCGCCGGCGCGGCAATGAGCGCACGGTGGTACGAACGGCGTACGCGCCGGTGGTGAGCGCCGTCGCGCGCCCCTTCACTGAGGCCTTCGCTCAGGGCCTTCAGGGCACTCAGGGCACTCAGCGCTTTCGCGCGGGAGCCGGGCGGCACTCTCGCTCAGCAGCCGGGCGGCCTCCGCCACGGCGGGCCGGTCCTGGTCGAGCCAGTCGACGGCATCCGTTTCGTGCGGTGCGAGCCAGCGCAGTTCGTCGTGATCCTCCAGCGGCCGGGGCTCCCCGGAGAGCAGTCGGGCCGTCCACACCTGAAGGACATAACCGGGCTTCAGCGGCCACTCGCCGGGAATCCGCTCCAGCGGCTCCGTCTCGACACCCAGTTCCTCGCGGAGCTCGCGCACCAGGCCCTGTTCGGGACTCTCCCCGGGTTCCAGCTTGCCGCCGGGCAGTTCCCAGCGGCCGGCGAGCTCTTCGGGGGCGCTGCGGCGTGCGGCCAGCAGCCGCCCCCGGTCGTACACCGCTCCGGCCACCACCACGACACGATCGCTCATGCGCCGGAGCATATTGCCCGCGGCGGGACGCACCTGTGGGCGGGCCGCGGCCCGCCCACATGGTCGGCCGCGGCCCGGTCAGTGCCCGGTCAGTGCGTCGGCTGCCCGATACGTTCGACCCAGTAGAGCTGCTTGTGTCCGCGGCCGTCGAGTGTGTCCACTATCTGCTGGGCCTCGTCCCTGGTGGCGTACCTGCCGACGCGATAGCGGTTGCCGTTGTCGTCCTGCCGAATGACCAGCCAGGGCAGGACAGGGCCGGTGTCGTTCATCGCGCCCCTCCCTCAGCAGGTCCGCTTGTCCGTAACGATTGCCAGGAAACCGCACTACGCATATGCCTGAGCGTACGCCTGACCTTTACTCAGCGGATACGCCTTTACACAAAGAGACAGGAAAGCGGGGCGTACCCGTCTGGATACGCCCCGTCTGGCTGGTTCCGGCCGCCCTGACCGCCCAGCCGCTACGAGGCGGGAGACGTCATCGTCGGCATCGGCATCAGGACCGGTCC
Source organism: Streptomyces sp. CA-135486 (assembly GCF_050936555.1). Classification (NCBI taxonomy): domain Bacteria; kingdom Bacillati; phylum Actinomycetota; class Actinomycetes; order Kitasatosporales; family Streptomycetaceae; genus Streptomyces; species Streptomyces sp. CA-135486. Next base: position 1,257,540 of record NZ_JBNJMM010000002.1, on the reverse strand, counting down.
GGCCGCCGGATCCTTGCGGCAGACATCGCCGCACTCGGCGTCCAGCGAGCAGCACAGCGAGCAGATGGGGCCGGACTGGACCGGGCAGTCGGCGATGTCGGGGAGTTCGTACGCCGTCTCGCACACCGCGCAGGTGTGAGTGGCGGTGACATCCTCGACCACCACGTCCGGGCCGTTCACGGTATTGGGCCGGGCCAGGTAGTACTTCCCCTTCGTCGCCCATGCGATCAACGGGCAGAGGATCAGCGCGAGTCCGGCCGCGATGAAGGTCGAGAAGGCCTCGGCGTACTTTCCGAAGAGCCCGAAGAAGGCGAGGATCGAGACGGTCGACGCGATGGCCATCGCACCGAACCCGGCCGGGTTCACGGCATACAGATACGCCCGCTTGAACTCGATGTACTTGGGGCTCCAGCCCGCCCGCTTGTTGATGACGAGGTCGGCGGCGACGGCCGCGATCCAGGCGATGCCCACGTTCGAGTAGAAGCCGAGCAGCTTGCCCAGGGCCGCGAACATGTTCATCTCCATCAGCGTCAGCGCGATGGCGAGGTTGAGGAAGATGTACCAGACCCGGCCCGGGTGCCGGTGGGTGATGCGGGAGAAGAAGTTCGACCAGGACAGCGAGCCGCTGTAGGCGTTGGTCACATTGATCTTGATCTGCGAGACGATCACGAAGAGCGCTGCGGCGGGCAGGGCGACCGAGCCGAGCCAGGGCTTGAGCGCCTCGATCTGCGGGGCGATCGGCTCCAGGGCGTGCGTCTTGCCCACCGCCTCCAGCGCGACGAAGGCGAGGAAGGCGCCGCCGAGCTGCTTGGCCGCGCCGATGATCACCCAGCCGGGCCCGGCGGCGAGAACGGCCAGATTCCAACGGCGCTTGTTCTCTTCGGTCTTGGCCGGCATGAACCGCAGATAGTCGGCCTGTTCGCCGATCTGGGCGATCAGCGAGAGTGCCACACCGGTGCCGAGGCCGAAGCCGATCCAGGAGAAGCCCGAGCCGGCCCCCTCCGTACCGCCGAAGGAGCCGAACGCGCCCCAGGCGTCCGGCGCTTCGAAGGCCAGCACCACGAAGGGCAGCACCATGCCGATGATCCAGACGGGCTGCGTCCACGCCTGCACCTTCGCCAGCGCGCCCATCCCCTTGAAGACGATCGGGATGACGATCAGCGTGGTGATCAGATAGCCGACCTGAACGGGCAGTCCGACGGCCTGGTGCATGGCCTGAGCCATGATCGAGCCTTCGAGCGCGAAGAAGATGAAGGTGAACGAGGCATAGATGAGGGAGGTGAGGGTGGAGCCGAAGTAGCCGAACCCGGCGCGGCGCGTGACGAGGTCCATGTCCAGGCCGTACTTCGCACAGGCTCGGGCGATCGGGATCCCGGTGAGGAAGATGATCACTGCGGCGGTGAGGATCGAGGCGAGCCCGCTGGTGAATCCGTAGGTGAAGACGATCGACGCGCCGATCGCGAAGTCCGCGAGATAGGCGATGCCGCCGAGCGCGGTGCCCGCGACCATCGAGGGCGACCAGCGCCGGAAGGAGTGCGGCGCATAGCGCAGCGAGTAGTCCTCACGGCTCTCGTCGGCGGCGAGCTTCGCGTAACTGCGCTTCGGTTGTTCCTGCTGGGGTGCCTGCGTTGGCGCGGCGGTGTCCGTCATCAGCGGCTTCCCGTTCGTCGGTCCCTGGCGGGGCGGGGCGGCGTACGGACGGAAGGTAGGAGCGGGACGTGACAGGCCGTCGCAGCAGGGCATTGCCCGGGCGTTACGGGACGCCATGCGCCGTTAACTCGTGGTCACGGTAGCCGGACGCGCTGTCCGGCTACCGGGTCACCTCACCAGGTCACCTCACCAGGTCACCTCTCTGGGTCACCTCGCAGGCAATCACCGGCGATCCGGCTTCACTTCACCGGCAGGTGGTAGGCGATCCGGTAGCGGTCGGCCGGGACGACGACGTCCGCCGTCTCCACCGCACGCCCCGACGCGTAGTACGTGCGCTCGACGACCATCACCACATGGCCCGGTACGCCGCCGAGCGCCAGCAGCTCCTCCGCGAGACCGGGCCGGGCGCCGACCTCCTCCGCCACGTTGTCCACGACGACATCGATGGCGGCCATGCGCTCGACGACCCCGCAGCCGCCCAGCGGACCCTCCTCCGGCAGCATCACCGGTGTGCGCCCGGTGACCTCGAGAGGCTCCCAGGAGGTGGAGAGCATCATCGCCTCACCCGCGTCCCGGAACACATAGCGCGTACGCATCACGCGGGCGCCGAGCTCGATACCGAGGCGGGCGGCGATCTCCGGGCCGGCCGCCTCCTGTTCGCTGCTGGACTCCCAGGTGCCCCGGCTTGCCTCCTCGGCCTGCTCCTGACGGAAGGGGTTGGCGCCGGAGGGCGGCCGGTAGCCGGAGCGGGCGATCCGGCGCGGGACCGGCCGCTCGCGGACATAGGTGCCGGAGCCGGAACGGCCCTCGACCAGGCCCTCCGCCATCAGGACTTTGCGTGCCTCCAGGGCGACGGTGTCCGAGACTCCGTACTCCTCGCGAATGCGGGCCTGCGAGGGAAGCCGGGTGTGCGGCGGCAGCGCCCCGTTGACGATCTTCTGGCGGAGATCGCTCGCAACGCGCAGATAGGCGGGCTGCTCACCGAATGTCACTGGCCACTCCCAACAGGTTGACAGACAGCAACAGCGTGGCAACCCTGGGTTGTTGACCGCAAGCATGGGCCAAAGTTTCACCCGAAGTGATGACTTGCCTTTACGCAGGCGTTTAGCGGGGTATGGACATTCGGCACACACCTGCGGCTTCCGGCACCTCGTCCGGCGCCGTGCCTGGCATGCGTCCCACCACCGCCCCCGGCGCCGGTCCATGCCCGCACTCTTGACCGCAATGGTCCAGACCAATACGTTCCTGACCATGCTTCGAAACAGCCGAAGATCCCTTGCCAGGGCGGCCGTTGCCGCCTGCTCCCTCGCCCTCCTCGCCGCCCTCGCACCCGGCGCCGCCGCCGTCCCCGACCACGGCGGCAGTCACGGAAGGCCCGCGTACAAGCGCGTCGGCTACTTCACCCAATGGGGCGTCTACGGCCGCAACTTCCAGGTCAAGGACCTGGACACCAGCGGGCAGGCCGCCAAGCTCACCCACATCAACTACGCCTTCGGCAACGTCAGTTCCGACGGCAGGTGCTTCACCGGCAACATCCCCGGCGAGGCGGACGCCTGGGCCGACTACGCCCGCCCGCTGGACGCCGCCGGCTCGGTGGACGGCGTCGCCGACACCGCCGAACAACCCCTCGCGGGAAACTTCAACCAGTTGCGCGAGCTCAAGGCCAAGCACCCCGGCCTCAAGGTGCTGATCTCCCTGGGCGGCTGGAGCTGGTCGACGCACTTCTCGGACGCCGCCCGCACCCCCGCGTCCCGCAAGGCGTTCGTGTCCTCCTGCATCGACCTCTACATCAAGGGCAATCTGCCCGTTGACGGAACACGCGGCGGGGCAGGCGCGGCGGCCGGGCTCTTCGACGGCGTGGATCTGGACTGGGAGTGGCCGGGCTCGGCGGGCGACACCGACACCGTCTTCCGGCCGGAGGACAAGCAGAACTTCACCGCGCTGGTGCGGGAGTTCAGAGCACAGCTCGACGCATACGGAAAATCCCTCGAAAAGCGTAAGCACTACGAACTGACCGCATTTGTGCCCACTGCTCCCGCGAAGATCGACGCGGGCTTCGAGGTCCACAGGATCATGCGGGACCTCGACTTCGTCAACCTCCAGGGCTACGACTTCCATGTGTCGGGCGAGAAGACCACCGCCCAGCAGTCCGCCCTGTACGCGCGCGGCGACTTCAGCGTCGACCAGACCGTGCGCGACTGGCTGCGCCGCGGCGCGCCCGCCCGCAAGCTGGTGATGGGCATACCCTTCTACGGCCAGGGCTGGACGGGTGTGAGCGGCGGTGGCGACGGCCTGAACCAGCCGGCGCAGGCTCCGGCCCCGGCGACCTGGGCGGCCGGTTACGAGGACTACAAGGCCCTCAAGAAGCTGGCCGACTCGGGAACGTACACACTCCACCGGGACCGGCGGGGCGGCCATGCGTGGCTCTTCGACGGCACAACCCTGTGGACGTACGACGATCCGCAGGTGCTGCGCACCAAGACCTCGTACATCCGCGAACGAGGTCTCGGCGGCGCGATGTTCTGGTCCCTGGACGGGGACACGGCGGACGGCGAGCTGATGACCGCCGTCGACCGCGGACTTTCGCGGAGCTAGGCCTGTCCGGTCGATCAGGCCGGATCAGTGAGCGGGGTCGCCTGGGCCCCGTCAGGCTGGGCGGGAGCCGGATGGAAGAGTCCGGTGCCCGGGCCGTCGGTGGCTCAGGCTCCGGTCTCTTCGCCGGTCTCTTCGCCGGTCTCGTCGCCGGACGTTCCGCCGATCCCGTTGCCGGTTTCTTCGCCGGTCCCGTCGCCGGACGCGCCGCCGCTCACTCCGGCCGCGGGGGCGCTGCCGGACCTCAGGGAGCCCGTGAGCTTTCCGTCCGTGGCAGCGAGGGTGCAGGTCACCGAGTGGTCGCCGAGGCGCCAACTGCGCTTGCTCGGCATGTAGTAGTACATGTCCACATTGTCGGGCACGGCCGAGGCGTCCGACACGTACCCGTTGTTGATCTCCTCGCAGCGGCTCTCGGCCACCGGCTCGACCGCCGCCTCGCCGGGCCAGGAGTCGAACCGGTCGAGCTTGAAGGAGCCCGTGACCTCGCCTTCGTGCTCCTTGGCGCAGTCGACCACCGTCACGCTCGCGGTCTCCCGTTCCAGCTCGCCGGGGACGGTGAAGCAGTCCCCCTTGCGCAGGTCGAGCGTGCTGCGGGAGCGGCCTGCCTCCTCCATGCCGTCCTGGAAGCCGTTCCAGGCGTCGTTGATCCCGCCGGTGGCGAGGGCGACGGCCAGCAGAGCCGTACTGATCCCGGAGAGGATGCTCCCCGCGATGGCCATGCCCTTGCCGCGCTGGCCCCTCCGGTTGATCTGGGAGAGGGCGATCAGGCCCAGGATCAGGCCGAGCGGGGGTATGCAGCAGACGATCCCGAGCACCAGGGACGCGATGGCGAGCCCGTTCACGGACGGCGGCCTTGCCGGGGTGTACGGGGCGTTGTACGGGGGCGGGTACATGGCCACGGGAAAGTGCTCCTCATCCGGACTCGGCCGGCTCACGCGAACAGGCGCGCGGATCATACTCGGGGACCGACCGCGAATCAGAGTGTGGGGGGCGGTCGCCGCGGCGACCGCCCCCCACCGAACCAGTCCTGAATCAGCCCGCTGAGCTCAATCGGGCTCAATCAGCTCAGAATCGGCTCAAGTTCAGAACCGGCTCAAGTTCAGAACTGCAGAGCCCAGGAGTCGATCTTGCCGACGTCCTGCGCCGCGTTGTCGCCGACCCGCAGCTTCCACGTGCCGTTCGCGGCCTCCGACGACGCGTTCACCGTGTAAGTCGTGATCACGTTGTCCGTGCTGCCGCCGGACCCGTACGCCTTCAGGTTGTAGACCGTCCCGTCCGGCGCGACCAGGTCGATGCGCAGGTCGCCGATGTACGTGTGCTTGATGTCGACCGGCACGCTCAGGCTGGACGGCGCGTTACCGGCGACGCCGCTGACGGTGATCGGCGACTCCACCGTGGAGTTGTCGCTGATCGTGTAGTCCGCGGTGTTCTCGAACTTCGCGCCCGGAGGCTGGGTGGAGCCGGTGCCGACGTTCAGCAGGCGGTTCGGCGAACCGGTGCCCGGGTTGGTCACCACACCGCTCGTCGCGGCGGTGGTCAGCGCCGTGGAGACCTGGGCCGGGGTCGCGGTCTTGTTGGCAGCAAGGTAGAGCGCGGCCGCACCCGTGACGTGCGGGGTCGCCATCGACGTACCGGAGATCGTGTTCGTCGCCGAGTCACTGGTGTTCCAGGCCGAGGTGATCGACGAGCCCGGCGCGAAGATGTCCAGCGCGGTTCCGTAGTTGGAGAAGCTGGAGCGGGCGTCGGTGCTGGTCGAGGAGCCGACCGTGATGGCCTCCGCCACGCGCGCGGGCGAGTGGTTGGAGGCGTTGGCTCCGTCGTTGCCCGCCGCGACCGCGTAGGTCACGCCGGAGGCGATGGAGTTGCGCACCGCCGTGTCGAGTGCGGTGTCGACTCCGCCGCCGAGGCTCATGTTGGCGACGGCCGGCTTGACGGCGTGCTGCGTCACCCAGTCGATGCCCGCGACGACCTGCTCGGTCGTGCCCGAGCCCGAGTTGTCGAGGACGCGGACGCCGACGATCTTGGCCTTCTTGGCCACGCCGTAGGTGTTGCCGGCGACATTGGCGGCCACATGCGTGCCGTGGCCGTTGCCGTCCTGCGCGGTGTTGTCGTTGTCGATGGCGTCATAGCCGTACGACGCCCGGCCGCCGAAGTCGCTGTGGGTGATCCGTACACCGGTGTCGATGATGTACGCGGTCACCCCCTCGCCCGCGGTGTCCGGGTAGGTGTAGCTCTTGTTGAGCGGCAGGGCCTTCTGGTCGATCCGGTCCAGGCCCCAGGACGGCGGGTTCGGCTGGGTGCCGTTGGCCTTGAAGACGCGGTTCTGCACGACGGAGACGACGGCCGGGTCGGCGGCGAACTTCTTCGCCTGCGCCTCGGAGAGCTGGACGGAGTAGCCGTTCAGCGCCGCGTTGTACGTCTTCTTGATCTTCGCGCCGTACTCCGCGGCGAGCGCCTTGCCGGCCTTGGAGCCCGCGTCGGCCGCGGACTCGCGCAGCGTGACGATGTAACTGCCCTTGATGGCGCCGGGTGCGCCCGCATTCTGGATGATGCCTTGCGGCGCCGACTCGGCCGCCGTGGCCGTGAAGGCGGAAACCGCGCCGAACGAGAGCGCGGCGACGGCTATCGCGCTGCCTGCGGCAAGTCTTCGACGCGAATTACGCATCACTGACATGTGAGGGGTCCTCCTCATTGGTGGTGCGTTCTGTGGGGGTGCGGCAGGCCCATGACACTGGATGAGCTGCACTCATCGCGCCCCTGTCTCGCCTGCCGAGCGAAAGATTGTCGGATCCATAGGAATCCCACAAGGGTGCGGAGAGTGGTGTAACACATGCGCCACACAACTGCCATGCTGGCGAACCATGATCTCCTACCACTGCCCGGAGTGCGGTAACCGGTCCCCCGTCGAAACTGCCGGCTGGCGTTGTCCGGACTGCGCCAGCCCCTGGGATCTGGACTTCACCGCATTGCCGGTCGACCTCAAGTCGCTTCCGGGCAGGGTCAACTCACTGTGGCGGTACGAAGAGGCGCTGCCGCTCGCCGCGCCCGCCGTCTCGCTCGGTGAGGGCCGCACCCCTCTCGTACCGCTCACCCAGACCGTCTCCGTCAAGCTCGACTATCTGATGCCGACGCTCTCGTTCAAAGACCGCGGCGCCGTGATGCTGGTGGAGCTGGCCCGCCGCCTGGGGGCCCGGCGGGTGCTCGCGGACAGCAGCGGAAACGCGGGCACGGCCGTCGCCGCGTACTGCGCCCGGGCCGGTCTGGACTGCACCGTATACGTCCCCGAGGCCACTTCGGCCAAGAAGGTCGAGCAGATCCGGGCGCACGGGGCGCACCTCGAACTCGTGCCGGGCGACCGTGAGGCCACCGCGGACGCGGCCCGTGCAGCAGCGGATCAAACAGGAGCTTTCTACGCAAGTCACGTCTATAACCCGTATTTTCTGCACGGCACGAAGACATACGTCTACGAACTGTGGGAGGACCTCGGCGGCAGGCTCCCCGAGGCGATCGTCGTCCCCGTCGGCAACGGCACACTGCTCCTGGGCGCGGCGCTCGCCCTCGGCGAGCTCCACGCCCACGGGCTGATCGCCGGGCGCCCCGCCCTGATCGCGGTCCAGGCCGAGGCGGTGTCCCCACTGGCCGCAGCCTTCCACGCCGGTGCCGAGGGGCTGCTGGACGACGGCGCGCCGCCGCGGCCGACGCTCGCCGAGGGCATCGCCATCCCACGTCCGCCCCGGGCCCGGCAGATCCTGCGGGCCGTGCGCGAATCGGGGGGCACCTTCCTGACGGTGACGGAGGAGCAGATCCGGGCGGCCCAGCTGGATCTGGCCGCACACGGACTGTTCGTCGAGTCCACGGGCGTCGCCTGCTGGGCGGCCACGGGCGCCTGGACCGACCGCACGGCCGTCGTCCCGCTCTGCGGCGCGGGTCTCAAGACCGGCTTGGCGCCCCAGGGCGGTGCGGGTCAGTCGGTCCAGTAGGTGTCGTGCTTGATGAAGAACTCCGCCTGCTGCTCGGGCGACCACTCGGTGGCGACCTCGGCGACCTTCTCGAAGTACTCCTCGCGGGGCGCGCCCGGCGCAAAGAGCAGCAGCATCGATGCGGGCGCGTCCGAGTCGTTGCGGAAGGCGTGCAGGCCGCCCTGGGGGACGTACAGGAAGTCACCGGCGGTCGCGTCGATCCAGCTGTCGCCGTTGTAGAGCCGTACCGTCCCCTCGATGATGAAGAACGACTCCGAGATCGACTTGTGGAAGTGCGTCTTCGGGCCACCCGCCTTCGGGGCCATGTCCATCCGGTAGAGCCCGAACTCCCCGCCCGTGGAGGCAGTGGTGGCCAGGTAGTGCGTGCGGCTTCCGTTTCTGCTCTCCAGATTCGCCCGGGTGTCCGCGGGCCGGAACTCGGCGCTGATCTCGCCCTTGCCGTCCACGTACTTCGGGTCCGGATACGACATGTACGTCTCCTCGTCTCGGCCGGCGTCGGCGTCGGCGTCGGCGTCGGCGTCGGCGTCGGCGTCGGCGTCGGCGTCGGAACCACCGTCCCACGGTGCTGCGACGAGCCTCTCGCGGGTCAGTCCGCGGTCAGCGCCCCGCGCCCCATGGGCGAGTGCACATCCTTGCGCGCCGGTTCGCCGCAGTGCGCGCAGACCAGCCTGGGCTCCAGCGTCTGCCCGCACACGTGCTGCCACTTCACCGGCGAATCCAAACGTTCTGGACGCGTTCGGACACCTCCTTACGCGTTCAGAGAGGCCGTCAGAGGCGTTCGATGATCGTGGCGTTCGCCAGGCCCCCCGCCTCGCACATCGTCTGCAGCCCGTACCGGCCGCCCCGGTCCTCCAGGTTGTGCAGCAACGTCGTCATGATGCGCGCCCCGCTGCCGCCCAGCGGGTGCCCGATCGCGATCGCGCCGCCGCGCACATTCAGCCGGTCCGCGGCCACGCCCGTCTCCCGCTGCCAGGCGAGGACCACCGACGCGAACGCCTCATTCACCTCGAACAGATCGATGTCCTCGATGCCGAGACCGGCCCTGGCCAGCACCTTCTCGGTCGCCGGCATGATCGCCGTGAGCATCAGCAGCGGATCGTCCCCCACCACCGCGAAGGAGTGGAACCGTGCCCGCGGCCGCAGCCCCAGCCGTTCCGCCACGTCCGCGCCCATGATCAGCAGCGCGGCCGCGCCGTCGTTGATCGGTGAGCTGTTGCCCGCCGTGACCTGCCAGCCGATTTCGGGGAAGCGCTGCTCGGTCGACGGGTCGTAGTAGGCCGACCGAAGCGCTCCCAGGGCCTGGGCCGACGTTCCGGGTCGGACGGTCTCGTCCCGCTGCCCCGCCCAGGCGACCTCCCGGTCGAACTCCCCGCGCTCCCACGCGCCCGCCGCCCGCCGGTGCGACTCCAGCGCGAACGCGTCCATCTCCTCCCGGGAGATCTTCCATCGGGCGGCGATCAGTTCCGCACCGATCCCCTGGCCGACAAGACCCTCCGGATACCGCTCGCCGAGCCGCAGCCCGAACGGATCGCTGCCCGGCAGCACGTTGGAACCCATCGGCACCCGGGACATCGACTCCACACCGCAGGCGATCGCGATGTCGTACGCCCCGCTGATCACTCCCTGCGCCGCGATGTGCGCGGCCTGCTGGGACGAGCCGCACTGCCGGTCCACTGTCATGCCCGGCACGCTCTCGGGGAATCCGGCGGCGAGCACCGCGTTCCGGGTGAGGTTGAGCGCCTGGTCCCCGACCTGGGTGACACAGCCGCCGATGACGTCGTCCACGAGCGCGGGATCGATCCCGGCCCGCTCGACGAGCGCCGCGAGTGTGCGGGCCAGCAGGTCCACGGGGCGCTCGTCGTGCAGCGCCCCTCCCGGCTTGCCCTTGCCGACCGGCGTACGAACCGCCTCGACGATCACCGCGTTCCGCACCACGACAACCTCCCCATCCCCTGCAATGGTTTGAACTTCAAACCTACATCATCAACCCTGCCCCGCGAGGAGAGGGTTGTCAATTCCAACTGACGCGCATCGGTGGGGCGGGTCAGCGGCCGCGCAACGCACCCGCCGTACTGCCCGTGCGCTCGCGCAGCAGAATCCGCAGGGTGTTCGCGTGCTCGTAGCCGACCTTGCGGGCGATGGAGTCCAGCGGCATGGCCGTCGTACGCAGCAGATGGGAGGCCTGTTCGACCCGCAGGTCCTGGACGAAGCGCACGGGAGACGTGCCGAGCACGCGGCGTACGGTCCGCTGGAGGGTGCGTTCGCTCACCCCCAGCGAGCGCGCCGCCGCGCCGACGTCGAGCGGCTCCTCCAGATGCAGCCTGGCCCAGCGCTCGAAGGCGGCGACCACCGGATCGCTCTGGGCAAGGGCGCTCGGGATCGCGTACGCGGACTGGGAAGGCCGCTCGTCGATGACCAGATAGCGGGCGACAAGATCGGCCAGCGCGGGACTGCTCATCCGGACAACGGCCAGCGCGAGGTCGACGTGGCCGAAGGCCGCACCGGCCGTCGTCACACCGTCCGACGTGGCCACCATCCGGGTCTCGTCGATCGTGACCGCCGGATAGCGCTGCCGGAAGGCCGGCGCCAGCCACCAGCTCGTGGTCGCCTTGCGGCCGTCCAGCACCCCCGCCTCGGCAAGCAGAAACGTGCCCGTACAGGCCGAGGCCACGGGTGTGCCGCGCCCCCGCGCATCGGCCACGAGGCTCCGTACGGCTGCCGAGTCCGGGCCGGAAACCTGGGCGATGAGCGCATCGGGCCGCCGCTCGGCGAGGGCCGGCAGGATCAGCAGGTCCGTCCGTTCGGCCTCGGCCGCGGGCGCGGTGGCGACGAGATGGCCCGCGCCGGTGCGCACCCGGCGGCGGAATCCGACCGTGGTCACCTGCCAGCCGGGCGGCGGCTGCGGGAGCTCGCCCCTCATGGCGTTGGCCGCGTCGAGCACGTCGAGGATCGCGGAGAGCCCTGAATCGAATACGCCGTCGTAGACGGCCACTGCCACATCCATGGCGGAAACGCTATCGGAGTAGTCGTTTACGCCACTGGGGCGGCGGTTCTCGCGCGCCTAGATTTGCTGACGTCCCGCTGATCGGGACGCCGAACCGATCCGACCCCGACCTACGGAGTGACACGTCATGAACATCGGACTGCTGGCCAGGATCGAAGCCAAGCCGGAGTACGCGGACAAGGTCGAGGGCCTGTTGAGCGATGCGCTGCAGCTCGCTCGCGAGGAGGAGCACACGGTCACCTGGTTCGCGTTCCGGGAGAGCGCCACGGTCTTCGGAGTCTTCGACACCTTCGAGAACGAGGAGGGAAGGACCGGCCATCTGCGGGGCCGGATCGCCGCGGCGCTGATGGAGGCGGCGGAGACGATGCTTAGCACGGCGCCGGACATCCGTCCCGTGGACCTGCTGGCGGTCAAGCTCCCCTGACGGTGACGGCTCGCGGGTCGCATCGCGCGGCCCGCGGGCCCGATCGTTGGGGCCCGATGCTCGCCACCACGACCTGCGCGGTCTCGCGTGGCGGGACGCGGCCGGAAGCCGGAGGATCCAGCACATGAAGAAGAGGACGACGGTCGTCAATCTCAAGGGCCATCGTGACGACCCCGACTACGCGGACGTCGTGTACGTGGGCCGTGCGATGCACCGCGGTGGCTGGCATCTCGACGGATCGCCGCTGGCCAGCCCCTTCCGTCCGGGCCCCGACGGTACGCGTGAGGAGGTCGTCGAGAAGTACCGCGTCCATCTGCTGTCCCGGCCGGACCTCCTCGAACTCCTGCACGCGCTGCGCGGCCGCAGACTCGGCTGCTGGTGCGTGCCGGAGCGGTGCCATGCCGAGGTCATCGCGGAACTGGCGGACACCGGGCCGGGATGATGGCCGTCAAGGATGACGTGGACGAGCTGCTGCCACGTGGGAGGGAACGGACAACATGCTGGTCCGCTACGCACCGGCCGACCGCTGACCCCCCGAGCTGCCTGGTCGGCTCACCTTCTCCTGCCCCGGGTGGGATCCTTGGTGACACAACCAGACAAAGGAGGCGAAATGTCCGCCATCAAGGAGAGCGTAGACATCTCCCGCCGTCCCGAAGACATCTACTCCTACGTGACCGACCCCTCCCACCTCCCCGAGTGGCAGGAGAGCGCCGTATCCGTACAGCCACTGGGCGACACTCCGATGCACGTGGGGTCCCGCATGGTGGTGACCCGGCGCATCGGCCGCCGGGAGTTCCCGATGACCATGGAGGTCACCGAACTCGACCCGCCGCGCAGCTGGCACATGCGAGGCGTCGACGGGCCCGTCAGAGGCGACGTCCACGGCACGATCGAACCACTCGGCGACGGCGAACGGTCACGCCTGACGCTCGACCTCGAGTTCGAGTCTCATGGGATGGGCAAACTGCTCGTTCCGCTGGTCGTCCGCCCGCACGCACGGAAGGAGATGCCGAGGAACGAGCAGAAGCTCAAGGGCCTGCTCGAAAGCAGTGCCGTGTAAGGCAGAACCGACGCGCAGGGATGCACACGGGGCGAGCGGGGGCGAGGGCCATGGGCACGGCCTGCGCCATCGCCACGAGGGGTGAGAAGGAACGGGGTACGGACGACGCCTCCCATCTCCGTTCACAGCGTGAACCTCCAACAGCTCCGTAGTTCCAGGGGCACTCGCCGTGTGAGATACCTCGGGCTCCGCGGCTATCGGGGCTGCCACGCCCGTACGAGGTCCTCCGGCCCCCAGTGCGCGGTCAGCGGCAGATCATCGGCCACCCCGCAGCGGGAGACCGCGACCAGTGGAGTGTCCGGGGCGGTACCGGGGACGGCGAGCATGTCGCGTACCAAGGTGTCGTACTCACGACGGCCGAAGGGCTGGGCCTCCAGCCACTTGACCGACCCGACGAAGTGCACCTGGCGGGCCACCGGCTCGCGGTCTGCACCGATGAGGTCGATCTCGGGGTTGTTCTGACGGTTCCACCAACCGCCGATGGCCTCGGTCTCGGGCCACTCATCATTGGGCATCAGACGCAGCAAGGACTCGCGGATCAGTGGCTCGACCGCTCGCCCGCGCCAAGTGGTCCATGACCGCTCGATGCGTTCCAGTGCCAAGTCGCCGCGGCCTCGCTCGGTGAGTGGGATGGCGCGTGCCAGGAACGCCAGCCAGAACCGCAGATACGGGTCGGCGATCCGATAGCGCTTGTTCCTGCTGTCCGGCTTGACGGACAGGGGGAGATCAGCGGCCAGGACTCGCTTGGCCTGCAGCATGGCCAGCAGCGGGGAGAGCGTGCCGGACGGCAGCGCGCCGGCACCGCCGGCCTGGGCTGCGATCGCGCTGAACGTGCGCTCACCGCTGCCAACCGCTTCCAGTACGGCCCGTGAGTGCGAAGCCTCGGGGAATTCGCCCAGCAGGGACAGCTCGCCGGCCACCAGCAGGGGCGAGAGAGGATTGGCGACGGAAGCCTGCAAGAAGGCCGTACGCCCCATTCCCGGCCGCCAGGACTGCACGATCTCAGGGAATCCACCAGTGATCAACTGGGCGTCGACGGCCCCTGCGGCGTCGAGTTCCGTCATGGCCTGCACGTCGGCCAGGTTCAGGGGGTGGACGGTCATTTTCGCCGCCCGGCCGAAGAATGGGCGTCCGTACGACTGCAGTGCCTCCATCACCGATGTATCGCTGCCAACCAGCAGCAGAAGCACGGGCTTGGAAGACAGGTGACGGTCCCAGACAGTCTGGAGTGCGCCCTCGAATTCCTGATCCTGCTCGACCAGCCAGGGCACCTCGTCGATCACCGCGATGCTGGGTGAGTCATCGGGTACCGCGAGCGCCAGCGAGCGCAGGGCCTGGTTCCAGTCCTGCGCCTGGAGGCCGGCGACCAGCTCCGCCCCCGGCAGTAGTGACTGCGCGAGGGTCGCGGCAAAGTCGGCGCGCTCCGTCACAGGGTTACGCCCACGGGTGGCCTGGAACACCACATACGGCGCTCCCGAGCGGTCGCAGAATTCCTGGACCAGTCGCGACTTCCCCACTCGCCGCCGACCCGTCATGATCACAGCCCGCCCTCGGGTGGCTCCAACGCCCTCTGCCACTGTCCGGTACCGCTCGGCCAGCAGTTCAAGATCTCCGACCCGGCCTTGGAACTCCACGACACACCAACCCCACGGGATTAACGTAGATAGAGTATTACGTAGATTGAATCTTACTTCACCTCAAGCGGCCCAGTGGATCGAGTTGCAGAAGCGGGCACGGAGTGCGAGGTTGCGGATGGGAGCCTGCATCCTGCTCGGCGAGGGTGACGGGCGAGCGCACGGACGCGGGCCGCTCACCGCACAAGCCCTGCCTAAAACCCAGCACGGTAGAGGTGAGCAGAGATGATCACGGGTGACGAGGGTCAGATCTCCCAGCACCATCCCAGCACGGGGAAAAACCAGGGGCCCGACTCCGAAGAGTCGGACCCCACCTGACCTGTATGTTTGCCAGATCAACGACGTGCCGTCACGTCACCCGCTACACGTTGAACCGGAACTCCACCACGTCGCCGTCCTGCATCACGTAGTCCTTGCCCTCCATGCGTGCCTTGCCCTTCGCGCGGGCCTCCGCGACCGACCCCGTCTCGACGAGGTCGGCGAAGGAGATGACCTCGGCCTTGATGAAGCCCTTCTGGAAGTCGGTGTGGATCACACCGGCAGCCTCCGGGGCCGTCGCGCCCTTCTTGATGGTCCAGGCGCGGGTCTCCTTCGGGCCCGCCGTCAGATACGTCTGAAGGCCCAGGGTGTCGAAGCCGACCCGGCCGAGCGTCGCCAGGCCCGGCTCTTCCTGGCCCATCGACTGGAGGAGCTCCAGCGCCTCGTCGTCGTCGAGCTCGATCAGCTCGGACTCGATCTTCGCGTTGAGGAAGATCGCCTCGGCCGGGGCGACCAGCGCGCGCTGCTCGTTCTTGAAGTCCTCGTCGACCAGTTCGTCCTCGTCGACGTTGAAGACGTACAGGAAGGGCTTGGTGGTGAGCAGGTGAAGCTCGTGCAGCAGGCGGCCCTTCTCCGTGCCGGCGGTGATGCCCGCGGCGAAGAGCGTCGTGCCGGCCTCAAGGATCTTCTGCGCCTCTTCGACCGCCGCGAGTACCGCGACCTTGTCCTTCTGGAGGCGGGACTCCTTCGTCAGGCGCGGGACGGCCTTCTCGACCGACTGGAGGTCGGCGAGGATCAGCTCCGTGTTGATCGTCTCGATGTCGTCCTTCGGCGAGATCTTGCCGTCCACGTGGACGACGTTCTCGTCCCTGAAGGCCCGGATGACCTGGCAGATCGCGTCCGACTCGCGGATGTTCGCCAGGAACTTGTTGCCCAGGCCCTCGCCCTCGCTCGCGCCGCGCACGATGCCCGCGATGTCGACGAAGTCCACCGTCGCCGGGAGGATGCGCTGCGAACTGAAGATCTCGGCCAGTGTGGCGAGGCGGTCGTCCGGGACGCCGACGACGCCGACGTTCGGCTCGATGGTGGCGAACGGGTAGTTGGCCGCCAGCACGTCGTTCTTGGTCAGGGCGTTGAACAGGGTCGACTTGCCGACATTTGGCAGGCCGACGATTCCGATCGTGAGCGACACGTTGGCGACTTCCTGGAGTGAGGACTGGCTGATGGGCGCCCGGCCCGGAGGTGGGCCGATTCCCCAGTTTACGGGCGGGTCGAGCGGGGCCGTGACGGGAGCTGTGGCTCGAACTCAACCCCAAGGTCACCCAAAGGGCGTGTCCCAGGCCTGTTTCATCCCCAGTTGCGACCTACGTTGGTCAGGTGGAGCAGCACAGGACAAGTCACCCTCAGCGCCGCCAGCGGCCACAGGCCCCTCTCTCCCCGCCGGGCCCCCTCTCCCCGCAGGGTGCGCTCGTGGAGGGCACGCTCGGAGAAGGTCCCGCCGTGTACCGGGTGGCTGCCCGGCCCGCGCGTACCGTCCCGCCCGTGGTGCTCGCACTGCGCAGACTGCCCAATCCCCGGCTGACCGGGCTGGGCGGCGGGCTCTTCGGCGTCGCGACCATGCTGATGCTCGGCTGCCTGGACTGGCTGCTGTTCGGCGGCTCCGCGGTGGTGTACGGGGTGCTGTTCCTGCCCGTCAGCGCACTGACCGCGCTCTGGGTGCGGGAAGCCGACCTGGTCACCGCGCCGATCAGCGTGCCGATCGCCTTCGCGGCCGGCATCGTGCCGATCTCGGGTGGGGCGGGCGGCTTCGGCGGACAGGCGATGGCCGTGGTGACTTCGCTGGCCGTGCACGCGGGCTGGCTGTACGGCGGCACGCTTGTCGCGGGGCTCATCACCTGCGTACGGAAGATCCGGGTGATGAGCCGCCGACTGCGCCGCACCCGCCAGGGGCCGCCGGTACGACGGGGCTGACGTTCGCCCCGGGCCCGACGGTACGAACACGTAGGGCCCCTTCGACGCCCGCGCCCGCCTGAACGCCACAAGGCCGGCGTTCACATCGCGCCTCGCGCTAGCGACTCGTCGCCGCCATGGCCGCCCCCACGATGCCCGCGTTGTTCTGCAGCTCCGCCGGGACGATCTCCGCCCTGATGCCCTCGATCAACGGCACGAACTTGTCCGCCTTGCGGCTCACCCCACCGCCGATGATGAACAGCTCCGGCGAGAACAGCATCTCCACGTGTGCCAGATACTTCTGCACCCGGTGCGCCCAGTGGTGCCAGCTCAGCTCCTCGTCCTCCTTGGCCTTCGTCGAGGCGCGCTTCTCGGCGTCGTGGCCGTGCAGCTCGAGGTGGCCGAGCTCGGTGTTCGGGACAAGCCGACCGTCGATGAAGACCGCGCTGCCGATGCCCGTACCGAAGGTCAGCAGTATCACCGTGCCCTTGCGGCCGCGGCCCGCGCCGAAGGCCATCTCCGCGATGCCCGCCGCGTCACCGTCGTTCAGGATCGTCACCGGCAGGCCGCCGAGGCGGTCGGCGAGCAGTTTGCCCGCGTCCACGTCGACCCAGCCCTTGTCGACGTTCGCCGCCGTACGCGTGATGCCGCCCGTGACGACGCCGGGGAAGGTGACGCCCACGGGGCCCGACCAGTCGAAATGGCCCACCACCTCCGCAACGCCGTCGGCCACCGCGTCCGGCGTCGCCGGTTGCGGGGTCAGAACTTTGTGGCGCTCCTGCGCCAGGTCGCCGCGCTCAAGGTCCACTGGTGCGCCCTTGATGCCGGATCCGCCGATGTCCACTCCGAACACGTCCATGGACACAACGTTACGGGCAGCCCCTGACAGTTACGTCCCGGGCAGGACCCGGACCGCTCTCAGGACTACGTTCCGGACGGCTTCCCGGCGAGCTCGGCAGCCTCCGCGCGAAGGTCCCTGCGCAGCTCCTTCGGCAGCGAGAAGGTGATCGACTCCTCCGCCGCCTTGACGATCTCGACGTCCTCGAAGCCGCGCTGCGACAGCCACTCCAGTACGCCCTCGACCAGCACCTCCGGCACCGAGGCGCCCGACGTGACGCCGACCGTCGAGGCCCCGTCCAGCCAGGCCTGGTCGATCTCGTCGGCGCAGTCCACGAGGTGGGCGTCCCTGGCGCCCGCGCCCAGCGCGACCTCGACCAGCCGGACGGAGTTGGAGGAGTTCTTGGAGCCGACCACGATGACCAGGTCCGCCTCCGCGCCCATCTGCTTGACCGCGATCTGGCGGTTCTGCGTGGCGTAGCAGATGTCGTCGCTCGGCGGGGAGATCAGCTGCGGGAACTTCTCCTTCAGCTTGTCCACCGTCTCCATCGTCTCGTCGACGGAGAGCGTGGTCTGCGAGAGCCAGACGACCTTCGACTCGTCCCGTACGGAAACGTTCGCGACGTCCTCGGGGCCGTCCACGAGCGTGATGTGGTCGGGCGCCTCGCCGGACGTGCCGATGACCTCCTCGTGGCCGTCGTGGCCGATGAGCAGGATGTCGTAGTCCTCGTCGGCGAAACGGACCGCTTCCTTGTGGACCTTGGTGACGAGCGGGCAGGTCGCGTCGATGGTCGCGAGCCTGCGCTCCGCCGCCTCCTCGTGCACGACCGGCGCCACACCGTGCGCGGAGAACATGACGATCGAACCCTCGGGGACCTCCGCCGTCTCGTCGACGAAGATCGCGCCCTTCTTCTCCAGGGTCTGTACGACGTACTTGTTGTGGACGATCTCGTGGCGCACATAGATCGGCGACCCGTACTGCTCAAGGGCCTTCTCCACGGCGATCACGGCACGGTCCACGCCCGCGCAGTAGCCACGGGGAGCGGCGAGAAGGACGCGTCGGGCAGGAGTCGTAGCAGTCATGCCCCCCATCGTAAGGCCGCCCAGAAGAGGCGAGAGATCACCCGCAGCGGGAAGACTGAGGCGGGACGCGAGCGACGGAGGGACGCGATGGCGGCAGCGGAAGTGCCGGACAAGGGGGACGGCACGGGCGGCGAGCTGCGGCGCACACTCGGATTCCTGGATCTGCTCGTCTACGGACTGCTGTTCATCGCGCCCATGGCTCCGGTCGGCATCTTCGGCACACTCGACGCCAAGTCGCACGGGGCCGTCGCGCTCGTCTATGTCGTGGCGACGATCGCCATGGCGTTCACCGCGGTGAGTTACGCCCAGATGGTCCGGGTCGCCCCGCAGGCCGGTTCGGTCTTCACCTACGCCCGCAAGGGGCTCGGCGACGGGCCCGGGTTCATCGCCGGGTGGATGGCGATGCTCGACTATCTGCTGATCCCGGCCGTGGCGTATCTCTTCTCCGGGATCGCGATGGAGGCGCTGGTTCCGGACGTGGACCGGTGGGTGTGGACCGCGATTGCGGTGGTCGTCACCACGCTGCTGAATCTCTGGGGTGTACGGGCGGCGGCCCGGGTCGGCTTCGCGGTGCTCGCGATGGAGATCGTGGTGCTGCTGGTGTTCGTGGTGTCGGCGGTGGTGGTGCTCGTACGGGACGGTGCTGAGCGCGGCTGGGCGTCGCCCTTCTCCGGGGATGCGGGCTTCTCGCTGATGGCGGTGCTGAGCGCGGTGTCGGTAGCGGTGCTGTCGTATCTCGGCTTCGACGCGATCGCGTCGTTCGCGGAGGAGGCCACCGGCGGTTCGCGGAAGGTGGCAAGGGCGGTGCTGTTCTGTCTGGCGCTGGCGGGCGTGCTGTTCGTGGCGCAGACGTATCTGGTGGCCCTCCTTGAGCCGATGTCGTCGTCTCAGCTGGCCGCGGAGCCGGGCAAGCAGGGGTCGGCCTTCTACGACGCGGTGGACGCGTCGATCGGAGGGTGGCTGCACGACCTGGTCGCGGTGAGCAAGGCCATCGGTGCGGCCTTCGCGGCGCTCGCCGGGCAGGCGGCCGCGGGCCGGCTGCTGTTCGCGATGGCACGCGACAGGCGGCTGCCGCACGCCCTGTCCCGTACGGACTCGGGCGTGCCGCGGATCGCACTGCTGATGGCGGCCGCGGTGACGATGGTCGCGGCGCTGTGGGCGGCCCGGCGTGACGACGGCATGGACCATCTGGTGTCGGTGGTCGACATCGGGGCGCTGACGGCGTTCATCCTGCTGCATGCGAGTGTGATCGGCTGGTTCGTGGTGCGCCGGATGGACGGGCCGCCGGACTGGCTGCGGCATGTCCTGGTGCCGTTGCTCGGCGCCGGGGTGCTGGTGGCGGTGATCGTGACGGCGGCGGGCTCGGCGCAGGTGGTCGGCGTGGTGTGGCTGGGGGTCGGGCTGATCGTGCTGGCGGTGCAGTGGGGTCGAGTCGGACCCTCGGAACAGCTGTAGGCGCGGTCGCGGCGGGCCCCCGGAACAGCCGTAGCCGCGGTCGCGGCGGGCGGCTTTGTCGTACGCGGCCGATACGCTCGCCCGTATGGCTCTCAACACGTCCGCGGAAGCTCCTCTGCCGGTCGGCGAGGTGTCACGGCTCATCGGCGGGTGGATCGACCGGCTCGGCGCGGTCTGGGTGGAGGGGCAGATCACCCAGCTGTCGCGGCGGCCGGGCGCCGGGGTCGTCTTCCTGACGCTGCGCGATCCCTCGTACGACATCTCCGTCAGCGTCACCTGCTTCCGGCAGGTCTTCGACGCGGTCGCGGATGTGGTGGCGGAGGGCGCGCGCGTCGTCATGCTCGCCAAGCCCGAGTGGTACGCGCCGCGGGGGCAGCTGTCGCTGCGGGCCGTGGAGATAAGGCCGGTGGGGATCGGCGAACTGCTCGCGCGCCTTGAACAGTTGAAGCGGACCCTGGGCGCTGAGGGGTTGTTCGCGGTCGACCGCAAGAGGCCGCTGCCGTTCCTGCCGCACCGGGTGGGCCTGGTCTGCGGGCGGGCGTCGGCAGCCGAACGCGACGTCCTGGAGAACGCGCGGCGGCGGTGGCCCGCCGTCCGCTTCGAGGTACGCAATGTCGCGGTGCAGGGGGTGCACGCGGTCGCCCAGGTCGTCCAGGCGGTCAAGGAGCTGGACGAGCTCGCCGACGTGGACGTGATCATCGTGGCGCGCGGCGGGGGCAGCGTGGAGGACCTGCTGCCGTTCTCGGACGAGCAGCTGGTGCGGGCGGTGTCCGAGTGCCGTACGCCGGTGGTGTCGGCGATCGGGCACGAGCCGGACTCGCCGCTGCTCGACCTGGTGGCGGACCTGCGGGCGTCGACGCCGACGGACGCGGCAAAGAAGGTCGTCCCGGACGTCGGCGAGGAGCTGGACCGGGTGCACCAGCTGCGCGAGCGTGCGCGGCGCACTGTCCGGGGGCTGCTGGAGCGGGAGGAGCGCGGTCTGGCGCATGCGCTGGCCCGCCCGTCGATGGAGCATCCGCAGCGGATGGTGGACGAGCGCGAGGCGGAGGTGGACGCGCTGGTCGCCCGCAGTCGGCGGGTGCTCGGCCACCTCCTCGACCGCGCGGACTCGGAGCTGGCGCACACCCGGGCGCGCGTGGTCTCGCTGTCGCCGGCGGCGACGCTGGAGCGGGGGTATGCGGTGCTGCAGCGGGCGGACGGGGCGGTCGTGCGCTCGCCGGAGGACGTGACGGCGGGCGAGGAGCTGCGGGCACGGGTCTCGGAGGGCGAGTTCGCTGTACGGGTCGCCGAGTGACCGCCGGGCCGTGGTGAGCGTGGTTGTCGTACCTCACACATAGGGTGGATCGCATGGCTGCGAACACGGACGAGGCTGCGCTCGGTTATGAGCAGGCACGGGACGAGCTGATCGAGGTCGTACGCCGCCTGGAGGCAGGAGGTACGACGCTCGAGGAGTCGCTGGCGCTGTGGGAGCGCGGCGAGGAGCTGGCGAAGGTCTGCCGCCACTGGCTGGAGGGCGCCCGCGCGCGGCTGGACGCTGCGCTGTCCGCGGGGGCGGACGAGGCCGCGGGAAGCGACGAGGACTGACAGCTGGGACGCCGGGGGCGAGCCGGGCGCGGACGCGCCGGTGTGAGTCGGATCACCATCACCGTGTAGTTGAAATTTAATCTACCGGGGTGCGGTTACACCCGCCGTAAAGATCCTCCGCACGTCCCGGAAGGTACGCCAGCATGTCCCTCGTTCTTGACCCCGCCGCCCAGGACCTCCTCTTCCGCGAGGCCCGCACCGCCAACACGTTCACGGACGAGCCGGTGACCGAGGAGCAGGTCCAGGCGATCTACGACCTGGTGAAGTTCGGCCCGACCGCCTTCAATCAGACCCCGCTGCGCGTCGTCCTCGTCCGCTCGGAGGAGGCCCGCGAGCGCCTGGTGCAGCACATGGCCGAGGGCAACCGGCCGAAGACCGCGGCTGCCCCGCTGGTCGCGATCCTCGCCGCCGACAACGAGTTCCACGAGGAGCTCCCGGCCCTGTTCCCGCACTTTCCGCAGGCGAAGGACGCGTTCTTCTCGGAGCGCCCGGTCCGTGAGCAGGCTGCGGGCTTCAACGCCGCGCTGCAGGCCGCGTACTTCATCGTCGGCGTCCGCGCGGCCGGTCTGGCGGCGGGCCCGATGACCGGCTTCGACTTCGCCGGCGTCCAGAAGGAGTTCCTGGACGGCGACCACACCCCGCTGATGATCGTCAACATCGGCAAGCCGGGCGACGACGCGTGGCACCCGCGCTCGCCGCGGCTGGAGTACGACGAGGTCGTCACCACCGTCTGACGAAGCGCCCGACAGCCCCACTACCGGGGGTCCGGGGGTCGCCCCCCGGGAAAACACAGTCCGCGCTCGCCGCGGCTGGCGTACGACGAGCTGGTCACCACCGTCTGAGCCGCCGGTCGGCCTACGCGAGCCCTGACATCACGCGGCCCCGGAGCACACCGTGCTCCGGGGCCGTCGCCGTCTCCGTCGGCGTGTCAGCGCCGGGTTCTCCAGACGCGCTACTGACCGGCCTTGCCGGTCTCCAGCGCCGCCGCCATCTCCGCCAGCCGCTCCGCCGACGCCGTCCCGGTCACCACGGTCGTCGAGCCCTTGTCCTCGCGCACCAGCGCGTCGTACTTCGGGCCCTCCCAGCGCCGCCACGTCGCGTCGGCGATCTGCTGGGTCTTCCCGGTCTCGTGCGCCTGCTGGCTGACCTTCGGGATGTACTTCCTTGCCGGTGCCGTGGACTGCTCCACGGCGACGTACTCGCCGTCCGGGTCCAGGAAACCGAGGTGCCAGGCGTCGCCGTCGGTCCGCCCGTACGAGACCGAGGTCGGCTTCCACCCCTTCGCAAGGCCCTCCGGAGCCGCCACCGGGTACGGCGCCGCGCGCCGTGCCGTCACCAGCTCGACCCGGTAGTCGACCGCCTTGATCGGGTCCGCCTTGTCGTCGTGCGGAATGAACATGTAGATGACTGCGACGACGGCGCCGATCACCGCCATCGACAGCACCATGTCCCGCACCGTCTGTCTGCCTCGCATACCTGCCACGCCCCCATGTTCGCATCAAGGTGGCGTGCTCAAACGTGGCCCCCTCTGCTCAATTTGTCGACGTACCGATAGAGTCGCATCACCCTCTTTTCCGGCCGTCGTCGTACAGAAAGGTGCGCTCCGATGACCGAGCACAATTTGCCGCCCCAGCTCGAGGTCTCGCCCGAAGCCCCCGACCGCAACCTCGCCTTGGAGCTCGTCCGGGTCACCGAGGCCGCTGCCATGGCCGCCGGTCGCTGGGTCGGGCGTGGGGACAAGAACGGCGCGGACGGCGCGGCCGTCAGGGCCATGCGGACCCTCGTCTCCACCGTCTCGATGAACGGCGTCGTCGTCATCGGCGAGGGCGAGAAGGACGAAGCCCCGATGCTGTTCAACGGCGAGCACATCGGTGACGGCACCGGCGCCGAGGTCGACATCGCCGTCGACCCGATCGACGGCACCACGCTCAACGCCAAGGGCATGCCGAACGCCATCGCCGTCCTGGCCGCCGCCGACCGCGGCACCATGTTCGACCCGTCCGCGGTCTTCTACATGGAGAAGCTGGTCACCGGCCCCGAGGCCGCCGACTTCGTCGACATCAACGCGCCCGTCTCGGTGAACATCCGGCGCGTCGCCAAGGCGAAGGGCTCCAATCCCGAGGACATCACCGTCGTCATCCTCGACCGCCCCCGCCACGAGAGCATGGTCAAGGAGATCCGGGAGACCGGCGCCCGGATCAAGTTCATCTCGGACGGCGACGTCGCCGGCTCGATCATGGCCGTACGCGAAGGCACCGGCGTCGACATGCTGATGGGCATCGGCGGCACACCGGAGGGCATCATCTCCGCCTGCGCGATCAAGTGTCTCGGCGGCACGATCCAGGGCAAGCTCTGGCCGAAGGACGACGCCGAGCGGCAGCGCGCGCTCGACGCCGGCCACGACCTGGACCGGGTTCTGCACACGAACGACCTGGTCAGCGGCGACAACGTGTTCTTCGTCGCGACCGGCATCACCGACGGCGAGCTGCTGCGCGGCGTGCACTACCGCGCGGAGACCGCCACCACGTCCTCGCTGGTGATGCGCTCCAAGTCCGGCACGATCCGGAAGATCGACTCGACCCACCGGCTGTCGAAGCTGCGCGCGTACAGCGCGATCGACTTCGACCGCGCGAAGTAGGTCCCGTACGGGAGTAGTTCCCGTACGCACGGGACACACAGTGCATACGGAAGGGGCGCTCGCACGAGTGGGGCGCCCCTTCCCGCAGGTACGCGTCCGTGCGCGGGTCGCGGGTACGGCTCAGGCCGCCGAGGCCGGCTTCTTGATCTCGACCTCCCGCCGCCTGCGCCGGGCGAGCACCACGCGGCGCTCGGCCGCGGTGAGCCCGCCCCACACGCCGTACGGCTCGGGCTGGAGCAGGGCGTGCTCCCGGCACTCGACCATCACCGGGCAGCGCGCACAGACCCGCTTGGCAGCCTCCTCGCGTGACAGCCGTGCGGCCGTTGGCTCTTTGGATGGCGCGAAGAAGAGCCCGGCCTCGTCCCGGCGGCACACCGCCTCCGCGTGCCAGGGGCCGGCCTGATCTTCCCGAGCGGGAATCCGCTGGGGCGCAAGGGCGGCGACCTGCAAGGACTGATGCGGCAGTTGCAGCACGGTCTACTCCTGACGACGGCTTCGCGAGCGAGAGACGATGCAGCACTCCCTACCCGCTGTACGCACTCCTATTCACTGAGTGGCACTGAGTTCCGTGGTACGGAATTGCGGGCGGGCGCTCGCGGCTTGAAAGCACTCCGGGGCGGAGCCGTCAGCCCAGGTCTTTACGCAGGCGGTCATGGAGATCGGCGATCAGCCGGCCCCTCTTCGGCTTGGCTTCGACATTGCCGAAAACCGAGTAACCGTTGACGACGACGACCGGGGCCTCGGGGTCGGCGGCCTCCAGGCTGAGGACGTCGAAGTTCCCGAAGAATCCGGTGCCACTGCCGCGCAGCGAGATGTTCTCCGGGACCCGCACCTCGACATTGCCGAAGATGGACGTCGCGTTGATCACGGTGAGCCGCTGCTCGAAGAGCGCCTCGGTCAGGTCGATCTCGACACTGCCGAAGAGCGAGAAGGCGTTGGTCCGACGGCCGACGCGCCAACGCCCCTTGCGGGTGGAGCTGGAGAAGACGGCGATCAGATTCTCCGCGGGTCCGGCGGGCTCTTCGGGCCCGTACGCGTACGCGGCGGGGTCCGGGCGCTTGCGGGTCGTGGGCAGATCCCGGACGAGCGGCTCGAGTTCACCGACGGTCTTGGCCCGGTAGACGGCGTCGATGCGCTCGGAGTGCTCCTCGGCGTCCAGCCGGCCCTCGGCCAGCGCGTCCCTGAGGATGTCCGCGATCCGGTCGCGGTCGGCGTCTGAGGCGCGAATGTCGCCGGCGGTGGCGGGGTCCGCGGGGGCGACCGGCTTCTGGGGGTGCTTGTCGAGGTCCACGGAGCCAGGGTAGCGAAACGCGATAGATCGCGACTAGGGGGCGCGGCCGCGGGTCGCCGTTGAACCGGGACTGCGCCCCGGACCCCCGCGGTTCGGGCCCCGCGGGTGAGCCTTACCTCACAGACTGCGTCAACCAAACGCGTTCTACGCTTGAGGACGCGTTGCCAATGGAGGCCGCGCCGCCGTCTGCCGAGTAAGGAATGGCCGTAATGCCAGAGTTTGCGTACTCCGATCTGCTCCCGCTGGGAGAGGACACCACGCCCTACCGCCTGGTGACCGCCGAGGGAGTCTCCACCTTCGAGGCCGACGGGCGTACGTTCCTCAAGGTCGAGCCGGAGGCGCTGCGCAAGCTCGCCGCCGAGGCCATGCATGACATCTCGCACTACCTGCGGCCCGCCCACCTCGCGCAACTGCGCCGTATCGTCGACGACCCGGAGGCCTCCTCCAACGACAAGTTCGTCGCGCTCGACCTGCTCAAGAACGCCAACATCGCCGCCGCCGGCGTACTCCCCATGTGCCAGGACACCGGCACGGCGATCGTCATGGGCAAGCGCGGCCAGAACGTCCTGACGCAGGGCGGCGACGAGGAAGCCCTCTCGCGCGGCATCTTCGACGCGTACACCAAGCTCAATCTGCGCTACTCGCAGATGGCTCCCCTCACCATGTGGGAGGAGAAGAACACCGGCTCCAACCTCCCCGCCCAGATCGAGCTGTACGCGACCGACGGCGGCGCGTACAAGTTCCTCTTCATGGCAAAGGGGGGCGGCTCCGCCAACAAGTCGTTCCTCTACCAGGAGACCAAGGCGGTCCTGAACGAGGCCTCCATGATGAAGTTCCTGGAGGAGAAGATCCGTTCGCTGGGCACGGCCGCGTGCCCTCCGTACCACCTCGCGATCGTCGTCGGCGGTACGTCCGCCGAGTTCGCGCTGAAGACCGCGAAGTACGCCTCCGCGCACTACCTCGACGAGCTGCCCGCCGAGGGCTCCGCCACCGGTCACGGCTTCCGGGACAAGGAGCTGGAGGAGAAGGTCTTCGAGCTCACCCAGAAGATCGGCATCGGCGCACAGTTCGGCGGCAAGTACTTCTGTCACGACGTGCGCGTTGTCCGGCTGCCGCGGCACGGCGCCTCGCTGCCGGTCGCCATCGCCGTGTCCTGCTCGGCCGACCGTCAGGCCACCGCGAAGATCACCGCCGAGGGTGTGTTCCTGGAGCAGCTGGAGACGGACCCGGCGCGGTTCCTCCCCGACACGACGGACGAGCACCTCGACGAGGCGGGGAACGTCGTGAAGATCGACCTGAACCGGCCGATGGACGAGGTGCTTGCCGAGCTCACCAAGTACCCCGTCAAGACCCGGCTCTCGCTGACCGGCCCGCTGGTCGTCGCCCGCGACATCGCGCACGCCAAGATCAAGGAACGTCTGGACGCGGGCGAGGAGATGCCGCAGTACCTCAAGGACCACCCGGTCTACTACGCCGGTCCGGCGAAGACGCCCGAGGGTTACGCCTCCGGCTCCTTCGGGCCGACGACCGCGGGCCGTATGGACTCGTACGTCGAGCAGTTCCAGGCGGCGGGCGGCTCGAAGGTCATGCTGGCGAAGGGCAACCGCTCGCAGCAGGTGACGAACGCGTGCGGGACGCACGGCGGCTTCTACCTGGGCTCGATCGGCGGGCCCGCGGCGCGGCTCGCGCAGGACTGCATCAAGAAGGTGGAGGTCGTCGAGTACGAGGAGCTGGGGATGGAGGCGGTGTGGCGGATCGAGGTGGAGGACTTCCCGGCGTTCATCGTGGTGGACGACAAGGGGAACGACTTCTTCACTGAGCCTGCGCCGGCGCCGACGTTCACGTCGATCCCGGTGCGGGGCCCGGGGCTGGCGTAGCGCCCGCGGCGGGCCTTCCCCTACCCGCCCTCCCCCTGCGGCCTGGCGGCCGTGGGAGGTACCCCCATCCCGTAACTGGGGGCTTCGCCCCCAGACCCCCAGTCCTCAAACGCCGGACGGGCTGAACAGTCAGCCCCGTCGGCGTTTGAGGCGCTGGGGGTCCCCCACGCCCGCAGGGCGTAGGGGGCGGGTCCGGGGGCAGCGCCCCCGGGAAACTCACGCGAAGCGCTGTCCAGCCGAGCCGTTGCACGGCTGGAGCCGCAACGCCTCCCGCGCCGACCCCAGCGTCGCGCACAGCCCCGTCGCCCCGGTCGGCCGGATCGTGCCCGAGGCCTGGACGAAGCTCTGGTTCGCCGCGCCCGAGCAGTTCCAGACGATCAGCGCCGCCCCCGCCTGATACCTCGCCCCCGGCACATCCAGGCACCGGTCCTGCGTCAGCTCCGTATGCAGGGAGCCGCGCGCCGCGTCGTACCACCAGCCCTGGTTGCGGCCGCCGTGGCAGTCCCACCCGGCAACGGCCGTGCCATTGCGGCTGACCGCGCCGGAGACGTCCACGCACGCACCCGTCGCCTCGTTCTTCAGCGGCCGGTACGCCTCGTCCCACGCGCCCGCGTACAGCTGCGGCTTCCCGCTGGACGCCACGTCCGCGCAACCGGCCGCGCTCAGGCCCGAGTTGTACAGCTGGGTCAGGCAGGAGGCAAAGGCCGCATGCCCGCGCGCATTCGGGTGGAAGGACTGGCGGACCGAATTGGAGTCCGGCGGGAAGGGGTTGGAGAGGTCGATGTACAGCCCGCGCGCCCAGGTGTCCTCCATGCAGACCTCATGGCCGTGGAAGAGCCGGGAGTTGTCGAGATAGACCGCCCCCGTGGACTGCGCGACCCTGCGCATGCCGCGTTCGAAGGCGGGGACGGCGGTGTTGCGGCCCCAGACGGTGTCGGAGTCGTAGCCCATGCCGCCGCACAGCAGCTTGCCGGGGAAGTTCGGGTTGTCGCGGAAGTCCGGGCCGACGGGGCTCGGGTAGCCCATCACGACCAGTTTGTAGTCGGCGTCCGCGTAACCCGCGTCGCGCATCACGGTGCGCAGGTCGCGTACGGTCTGCTCGACCTTGGGGACGAGGCCGTCGACGCGGGTCTGCCAGCCGGGGGCGTACTTGGGCTCGCAGGGCCCCTGGAACAGCACATAGCGCGTGACGCAGTCGGTCATGACCGGTCCGAACTGCAGGTCGTCATTGGCGCCGGCCACCAACAGGACCATCTTGATGCGGGTGTTGCGCGCTTTGATGGCGAGAGCGTCGCTCTGGACCAGCTCGTCGGCGTGCTGCTTCGAACCGCCGATCCTGATGTTTCCGGTGGACGCGCCGGAGCAGGCGACGTCGTACGTGAGGTCCGCGGCGATGCCGGTGCGGTGGATGGCGGCGTCGGGCGAGCGGTGGCACCAGTTGTCGGGGCCGTTGGTGCCGGGCTCGTAGGTGCCGACTCCTTCGCCCGAGATCTCGCTGTCGCCCAGCGAGATCAGGCCAGTTTTGCGGTCGGCGAGGGGGCGTTCGGCGGGGCTGCCGTAGAGCTTGACGGCCTCGGCCGCGCGGATGGATTCCAGTTCGGGCGGGAGCGGTAAGGCTGCGGCTGTACGGGACGAACCGCGCTCGGCGGCCCGGGCGGTGGTGGCCGTGGCCGCCAATCCTCCCAGGCCCGCGGCCAGTGCGGCGGCGGCCGCGACCGTACAGCGAAGTCTGTGCCTGGTGCGCGTCATTGCGCCTCCCCGGTTTGTGGTTGATCCGGGTATTTACTGGCGGGTAGCGCACTTGGGAATAGGCGTAACAAGACAAGTGCTCACCTTTTCGGGGATTCGGGGGTCGCGCCCCCGAGGGACACAGCCGAGTGATGAGGAGGCGTGGCGGCGATGGACGACACGAGCGAGTATCGGATCGAGCACGACTCCATGGGTGAGGTGCGGGTCCCCGCGCACGCCAAGTGGCGGGCCCAGACCCAGCGGGCGGTGCAGAACTTCCCCATCTCCGGGCAGCGCCTCGAACGCTCCCACATCGAGGCCCTGGCCCGGATCAAGGCGGCCGCCGCGCAGGTCAACGCCGAACTGGGCGTGCTCGACAAGGACATCGCGGGCGCGATCGCCGACGCCGCCGCCGAGGTCGCCGAGGGCCGCTGGGACGAGCACTTCCCGGTGGACGTCTTCCAGACCGGCTCCGGCACTTCCTCCAACATGAACACCAACGAGGTCATCGCGACGCTCGCCACCGAGCGCCTCGGCCGCGAGGTGCACCCCAACGACCATGTGAACGCGTCCCAGTCGTCCAACGACGTCTTCCCCTCCTCCATCCACATCGCGGCGACGGCGGCCGTGACGGGCGATCTCGTCCCCGCGCTGGAGCAGCTGGCGGCCTCGCTGGAGCGAAAGTCGGCCGAGTTCGCGGACGTCGTCAAGTCCGGCCGTACGCATCTGATGGACGCCACTCCGGTGACGCTGGGCCAGGAGTTCGGCGGCTATGCCGCCCAGATCCGGTACGGCGTGGAGCGGCTCGGGGCGTCCCTCCCCCGCCTCGCCGAACTGCCCCTCGGCGGCACGGCGGTGGGCACCGGCATCAACACCCCGCCCGGCTTCTCGGCGGCGGTCATCGCCGAGGTCGCCCGCGCGACCGGGCTGCCGCTGACGGAGGCCCGCAATCACTTCGAGGCGCAGGGCGCGCGGGACGGGCTGGTGGAGACGAGCGGTCAGCTCCGCACCATCGCCGTCTCGCTCACCAAGATCTCCAATGATCTGCGCTGGATGGCCTCGGGCCCGCGCACGGGTCTGGCGGAGATCAACCTCCCCGATCTCCAGCCGGGCTCGTCGATCATGCCCGGCAAGGTCAATCCGGTCATCCCCGAGGCCGTCCTGATGGTCGCCGCCCAGGTGACCGGCAACGACGCCACGGTCGCCACCGCCGGCGCCGCCGGGAACTTCGAGCTGAACGTCATGCTCCCGGTGA
This sequence comes from Streptomyces sp. CA-135486, assembly GCF_050936555.1. Lineage (NCBI taxonomy): Bacteria > Bacillati > Actinomycetota > Actinomycetes > Kitasatosporales > Streptomycetaceae > Streptomyces > Streptomyces sp. CA-135486. The sequence goes on along the minus strand of NZ_JBNJMM010000002.1, from coordinate 1,227,240 downwards.
TCGCCAGGAATCTGCTGGAGTCGGTCAGGCTGCTCGCGAACGTCTCGCGGCTGCTCGCGGACCGCACCGTCGACGGCATCACGGCGAACGTCGAGCGGGCCCGGGAGTACGCGGAGTCCTCGCCGTCCGTCGTCACCCCCCTGAACAAGTACATCGGCTACGAGGAGGCCGCCAAGGTCGCCAAGAAGGCGCTCGCCGAGCGGAGGACGATCCGTGAGGTCGTCCTCGAGTCCGGCTATGTGGAGCGTGGAGCGCTGACCCTCGAGCAGCTGGACGAGGCCCTTGACGTGCTGCGTATGACGCACCCCTGACGCGGCGGCCGTGACCTGTATCGCTGCGCGGGCCGGGCCGTCCTCCTAAGATCTGCTCATGACAGGTACGGAACGCAGCACACGCTGGACGCCCGGGGACCACATCCTCTGGCGCTATCGCGGCCATGCCCCGGACCTGTCGGGCTCGAGCATCCACATCTGCCGCCCGGTGACCGTCGTACAGGACACCGAGGACCTGCTCGCGGCGTGGATGGCGCCGGGCACGGAGTGTGTGAAGCCGGTGCTCGCGGACGGCACCCCGGTGCACCAGGAGCCGCTGGCCACCCGCTACACGGCCCCGCGCACCGTGACCCGCTCCCGGTGGTTCGGTGCGGGGGTGCTGAAGCTGGCCCGGCCGGGGCAGCCGTGGTCGGTGTGGCTGTTCTGGGAGCGCGGCTGGGAGTTCCGCAACTGGTACGTGAACCTCGAGGAGCCGCACACCCGTTGGGCGGGCGGCATCGACTCGGAGGACCATTTCCTGGACCTTTCGGTCCATCCGGACCGCAGCTGGCGCTGGCACGACGAGGACGAGTTCGCCCAGGCCCAGCTGGTCGGCATGATGGGCCCGGAGAAGGCCGGGCGGGTACGGGAGGCGGGCCGGGCCGCCCTCGAGGTGATCCGGGCCTGGGGAGCGCCGTTCTGCGACGGCTGGGAGCGCTGGCGCCCGGACCCGGCCTGGCGGGTGCCCGAACTGCCCGCGGACTGGGGGCGTACGGCCGCGCAGCTGACGTCCTGAGCGCCCCGCAAGGTGGTGAGCGGGGGGCGCGATCGCCATGGCTGACTCTTGTCCAGTAACACGCTCCGGCGCGAACGACCTCATGAGACTCTTGATGCGCCCCCTGGGGGCAAACGTAGGATCGTCGTCCGCAAGGTTGCGCCGTTTTGACAACCATTGAGCGCAGCAGACGACCTGACCGTAAGTCATCTCGAGTCATTCAAGGGGGTGGAGCTGTGCCGGATGCCGGCCACCCTGTCGACCCCACCCCCAGAACGGTTGTTTCGGCCGGGGGCTCGGGGGTTATCCCCCGAGAGAGTGCAGCACCGCTTCACGAGGCCATCGCATCGCACAACCGGCCCGGACGGACGGAATCCCACGCGTGACGGAGCAGCCCACGTCCCACGAAGGCCGGCAGCCCCTGGCTGCCCGGTCGCACGAGCGCACCCGGCCGCGGTCGGAGGCAGGCCCCTCGGCCGTGCCGTCGCCGCCCGGGCCGCCGCCGCAGGATCTGGCGGGGACGGCGCGGCGCGAGGGCGACCGGCTGCGCTTCGTGGGGGCGGCCACCCGGCGGATCGCGCGCGGGATCGACCTGGACGAGATCGTTCTCGGGCTGTGCAGGGCGACCGTGCCGACCTTCTCCGACGCGATCCTCGTCTATCTCCGCGATCCGCTGCCGGTGGGCGACGAGCGGCCCGTTTCCCCGTTCGTACTACGGCTGCGCCGCACCGACCGGCTCCGTTTAGCCGGTGAGGACACCGACCTCGGCCCGTCCGGGCCGATCCCCCTGCTCGACCCGCAGACCGACCTCATTCCGGCCTCCGAGCTGTGCGAGGTGCGGTCCGGCGGTGCGCTCTCCGAGGTGCTGCGCGGGGTGCGGCCGGTCTTCGGCGACTCCGCCGCCGCCCGGGCCGCGCTGCCCGAGCTGCTGGGCGACGGACGGACCGTGCCGAGCGGCCATCGCGCGATACTGGCCCCGCTGCGCGGCAGGCGCCGGGTGATCGGAGCGGCCGTCTTTCTGCGCCGGCCCGACCGGGCCGGGTTCGAGCCCAACGATCTGCTGGTGGCGGCCCAGTTGGCGACGCACACCGCCCTCGGCATCGACAAGGCCGTGCTGTACGGCCGTGAGGCGTACATCGCGGACGAGCTGCAGCGCACCATGCTGCCCGACTCGCTGCCCCAGCCGACCGGTGTACGGCTGGCGTCCCGCTATCTGCCGGCCGCCGAGACGGCCCGCGTCGGCGGCGACTGGTACGACGCGATCCCGCTGCCGGGCAGCCGGGTGGCGCTCGTGGTCGGCGATGTCATGGGGCATTCGATGACCTCGGCCGCGATCATGGGTCAGCTGCGGACCACCGCGCAGACCCTGGCCGGGCTCGATCTGCCGCCACAGGAGGTCCTGCACCATCTCGACGAACAGGCCCAGCGGCTCGGCACCGACCGCATGGCGACCTGCCTGTACGCCGTGTACGACCCGGTCTCGCACCGGATCACCATCGCCAACGCGGGCCACCCGCCACCCATCCTGCTGCACCTGGGCGGGCGGGCCGAGGTGCTGCGGGTACCGCCCGGCGCACCGATCGGGGTCGGCGGCGTCGACTTCGAGGCCGTGGAGCTGGACGCCCCGGCCGGCGCGACCCTGCTCCTCTACACGGACGGTCTCGTCGAGTCCCGGCTGCGCGATGTGTGGACGGGGATCGAGCAGCTGCGGGAGCGGCTCGCCGACACCGCCCAGCTGACCGGTCCCGACCACTCGCCGCCGCTGGAGGCCCTCTGCGACGACGTACTGGACATGCTCGGCCCGGGCGACCGGGACGACGACATCGCGCTGCTCGCGGCCCGCTTCGACGGCATCGCGCCGAGCGATGTCGCGTACTGGCACCTGGACCCGGAGGACGCGGCCCCCGGCCGGGCCCGCCGCCTCGCCCGCAAGGCACTGGCCCGCTGGGACCTGGAGGAGCTGAGCGACTCGGTGGAGCTGCTGGTCAGCGAGGTGGTCACCAATGCCGTGCGGTATGCGGAGCGTCCGGTGACGCTGCGGCTGCTGCGTACGGAAGTGCTGCGCTGCGAGGTCGGTGACGACTCTCCGCAGCTGCCGAGGCAGCGCCGCGCCCGGGACACGGACGAGGGCGGCCGCGGTCTGTTCCTGGTGAACCGGCTGGCCAGGCGGTGGGGGGCGACTCGCCTCTCCACCGGCAAGGTGGTCTGGTTCGAGCTGCCCACCCGTACGTAACCCAGCTCTGGACCCTGTCCAAATGTTGCCGGCATCGCATGTGCGGAGTTGGCTGGGGCACGCGAAGCGAGAACGAATCCCTCTATGTGACGGGAGGACGCTCGTGACCGAGTCATCCCCCAAAGCTCCGTACACGACCAACAACGTCGGCATCCCGGTGGAGAGCGACGAACACTCGCTCACCGTGGGTGCCGACGGACCGATCCTGCTCCAGGACCACTATCTGATCGAGAAGATGGCCCAGTTCAACCGCGAACGGGTTCCCGAGCGGGTGGTCCACGCCAAGGGCGCCGGAGCATATGGCACTTTTGAAGTCATCAATGACGTCAGCCAGTTCACCAGGGCGGATCTGTTCCAGCCGGGCAGGCGCACCGAGATGCTGGCCCGCTTCTCGACGGTTGCCGGTGAGCAGGGCTCGCCCGACACCTGGCGCGACCCCCGCGGTTTCGCGCTGAAGTTCTACACCGAACACGGCAACTACGACATGGTCGGCAACAACACGCCGGTCTTCTTCGTACGCGACACGATCAAGTTCCAGGACTTCATCCGCTCGCAGAAGCGCCACCCGGCGACCGGGCTGCGCAGCAACGACATGCAGTGGGACTTCTGGACGCTCTCCCCCGAGTCCGCGCACCAGGTGACGTGGCTGATGGGAGACCGCGGTATCCCGAAGACCTACCGCCATATGAACGGCTACAGCTCCCACACCTATATGTGGATCAACGGCGGGGGCGAGCGGTTCTGGGTGAAGTACCACTTCAAGACCGACCAGGGCATCGACTTCCTCACCCAGGCCGAGGCCGACGAGCTGGCCGGCACGGACGCGGACAAGCACCGCCGCGATCTGTGGGAGTCCATCGAGTCCGCAAACGCGCCGTCGTGGACCCTCAAGGTCCAGATCATGCCGTTCGAGGACGCGGCCGACTACCGCTTCAACCCCTTCGACCTGACCAAGGTGTGGCCGCACGGCGACTACCCCCTGATCGACGTCGGCCGTATGACGCTCAACAGGAACCCCGAGGACTACTTCATCCACATCGAGCAGGCCGCCTTCGAACCGTCGAACCTGGTGCCGGGCATCGGCCCGTCGCCGGACAAGATGCTGCTCGGCCGGCTCTTCTCCTACCCGGACACCCACCGGTACCGGATCGGGCCGAACTACGCACAGCTGCCGCCCAACCGGCCGCATGCGCCGGTCAACTCGTACGCCAAGGACGGCCCGATGCGGTACGTCCCGTCGAACGCGGCGAGGCCGTACGCCCCGAACTCCTACGGCGGCCCCGCCGCCGACCGTCTGCGCTTCGGGGAGCCGGCGAGCTGGGAGGCCGCGGGCGAGCTGGTGCGCGAGGCGTACAAGCCGCACCGCGAGGACGACGACTGGGGCCAGCCGGGCACCATGGTCCGCCAGGTGCTCGACGACGCGGCCCGTGACCGGCTGGTGTCGAACGTCAGCGGGCATCTGCTCGACGGTGTGTCGCGGCCGGTGCTGGACCGGGCGGTGCAGTACTGGCGCAACATCGACAAGGAGATCGGCGACCGTATCGGCAACAACGTGAACGGCGGCTGACTCCCCTCGGCATGACGGTGCCCGCGGCACCCGGTTCCGGGTCCGCGGGCACCGTCATGCCGTCAGGGCTCGGCGACCGTCACGGGTAGACGACCGTCAGGCCTTGACGAGCGTCATGGCTGGGCGACGGAATTGCCGTTCGGCCCGCCCGGGTCGCCGTCTCCCGGCTCGACCGGCGGGCTGAAGCTCGGCGTCACCGACGGCGTGGTGCTCGGCGTCCCCGTCGGGTCCTTCGACGGCGTCCTGGTGGGCGACTTGCTCGGCGTCTGCGAAGGAGTGATCTCCGGCGACCTCGACGGGGTCTGCGAGGGCGTCGCGGACGGGGTGTCCGACGGCGTCGGGTCCGGTTCCACGACCGCGCTCTCGTCGACCTCCAGGTCGAACTCGTCCGCGGCTGCCTCGTCGTCGAGGGCGCCCGTCGTGTACTGCTTCCAGATCTTGGCCGGGACGCCACCACCGTTGGCACGGCCCTCGTTGACGGTGTCGGTCAGGGTGACCTGGCCGGTGCCGTCGAGCTTCTCGCCGAAGAGGGCGACGGCCGTGACGAGATCGGGGGTGTAGCCGACGAACCACGCCGAGCGGTTGTTCTCCGACGTACCGGTCTTGCCGGCCGCCGCGTAGTCACCGGCCGCGTTCGTGCCGGAGCCGCTCTTCACCACGCCGGTCATGGCCTTGGTCACGGTGTCCGCCGCCTCGCGGCTGATGACCTGGTCGCCGATCGGGTCCTTCGGATCGGCCTTGCGTACCGCGTGCTCGGCGGACTTCACGATCGTCGGCGTGACCTTCTTGCCGTGGTTGTCGAGGGTCGCGTACGCCGCGGCCATGTCCCAGGTGGAGGCGCCCATCGTGCCGAGCGACATCGCGGGGCGCTCCGGCCAGCCCTGGCCGTCCTTCATGCCCAGGTCGAGCGCGGTCTTCTTCGCCTTCTGAGGGGTGACGTCCACGATCATCTGCGCGAAGACGGAGTTGATCGAGCTGTTGGTCGCCCGCTGGACGGTGACCGGGCCGTAGTCCTGGTCGTCCTCGTTCTCCGGCGCGAAGGGGGTGTCGCTGCCCTCGACCGGCCGCTTGCTGGTGCCGTCGTACTTGGTGTTGAGGCCGATCTTCTCGCCGTCCTGGGTCTCGGCACCGTTCTCCAGGGCCGAGGCGAGGACGATGGGCTTGAAGGTCGATGCGGGCTGGTAGTCGCGGCGGGTGGCGTTGGACAGCCAGTGCTCGGTGGCTCCGACGCCGCCGTAGAGCGCGACGACATGGCCGGTCTTCGGGTCGACGGACGTGGCGCCCGCCTGGACGGTCGCGTCGGCCTTGTCCTTCTTGCGCTCCAGCTTCTCCTCAAGCTGCTTGTTCACCGACTTGACCAGCTGCTTCTGGCGCTTCTCGTCGATGTTGAGGGTGATCGTCCAGCCGCCGGCCTTGATGTCCTCCTCGCTGATGCCCTGGCGCTCCAGCTCGGCGTTGGCGGCGTCGACGAGATAGCCGGTCTGGCCCTCCATGCCCGGGGCGGCCTTGGGCGCCTTGGGCTCGGGGAACTTCAGACCGCTTCGGACGGAGGCGTCGAGCCAGTGCTCCTCGACCATGTTGTCGAGTACGTAGTTCCAGCGCTCGGTGACCAGCTTCTTGCCGGTGGGCGACGCGACCGCCCAGTCGTACTGGCTCGGCGCCTGGAGGAGAGCGGCGAGGTAGGCGCCCTCGGCGACGTTCAGGTCCTTGGCGTCCTTGCGGTAGTACGCCTGGGCCGCGGCCTGGATTCCGTACGCATTGCGGCCGTAGTAGCTGGTGTTGATGTATCCCGCGAGGATCTCGGGCTTGTCCTTCTTCTGGTCCACCTTGAGCGAGATCACCAGCTCCTTGAGCTTGCGGGTGACCGTCTGGTCCTGGTTCAGGTAGTAGTTCTTGACGTACTGCTGGGTGATGGTCGAGCCACCCTGCTTGCCCTTGCCGGTGATGGTGTTCATCAGGCCGCGGGCAGTGCCCTTGAAGTCGACTCCGGAGTCCTTGAAGAAGGTCTTGTTCTCCGCGGCGACGAAGGTGAACTGGACGTCCTTGGGGATCTTCTCGAGCCCGACGATCTCGCGGTTGATCTTGCCGGTGCGGGCGAGGATCTTGCCGTTGCTGTACTTGTAGACGTTGCTCTGCATCTCGGCCTGGGCGTTGGCCGAGGGCACGGGAACCAGCAGATAGATCACGAAGAACGCGCCCATCACCAGCAGGCAGAGACCGAGGAAGGTGCCCAGCACCTTCCTCCAGGTGAAGAAGCGCCGTATGCCTGTGGGCTTGGCTCTGTTCGCCCGGCGCGCCCCGCGCTGCCGGGCCTTTCGCGCTTCCGCTCGGCCCATCGCTTCGTCGCTCCGCTCTTCGTCTTCTGTGGTCTCATGCCGGATTCGGTCCGGAACGGACCCGTACCCGCTCGGAATCGGCTCAGAAAGCTAACACCGCTCGTCCAGACAAAGGGCGACCGATCCGGCCTTTTCCGGACGTGAGAATCAGCACCCCGTCTCATGGAACCGACTCACGAGAGGTGCGCAGGGTTGCCGTAGAAGATAATGTGATATCACTCTGCTAGAGCGTCGGCGATGGTCGCCGACCGCGGAACCGGGGAGCGATCATGCCTGCCACCAGCACAGGAACGACGGACGACCTGCCTCAGATGCCGACGCCACAGGTCCGTGAATTTCCGGCACACAACATCGGTGGAGGGCTTGCCCTGCTGCTGGGACTGGTCGGTCTCGCCCTCGGGGTCGTGCTCATCGTGGCCGGGTCGGCCCTCGCCGCGACGGGCGCGAAGGTGGCGCTGATCCTGGCCGGCATCGTGATAGCGATCGCGGCGTTCGTCGCGATGTGCGGGCTGAACACGGTCGCGCCGGGAGAGGCGCGGGTCGTGCAGCTCTTCGGGCGCTACCGGGGCACGATCCGCACGGACGGGCTGCGCTGGGTCAACCCGCTCACCTCACGGTCCAAGATCTCGACTCGGGTACGGAACCACGAGACCGCGGTGCTGAAGGTGAACGACGCGTACGGCAACCCGATCGAGCTCGCGGCGGTCGTCGTCTGGAAGGTGGAGGACACCGCGCAGGCGATGTTCGAGGTGGACGACTTCCTGGAGTTCGTCTCCACGCAGACGGAGGCGGCGGTGCGGCACATCGCGATCGAGTACCCGTACGACGCGCACGACGAGGAGGGGCTGTCGCTGCGGGGCAACGCGGAGGAGATCACGGAGAAGCTGGCGGTCGAGCTGCACGCGCGCGTGGAGGCGGCGGGCGTCCACATCATCGAGTCGCGCTTCACGCATCTCGCGTACGCGCCGGAGATCGCGTCCGCGATGCTCCAGCGCCAGCAGGCGGGCGCGGTGGTCGCGGCGCGGCGGCAGATCGTGGACGGCGCGGTGGGCATGGTCGAGGCGGCGCTGGTCCGGATCCAGGAGCAGGACATCGTCGAGCTGGACGCGGAGCGGAAGGCGGCGATGGTGTCGAACCTGATGGTGGTGCTGTGCGGTGACCGCGCGGCGCAGCCGGTCCTCAACACGGGCACGCTCTACCAGTGACGCCGCCCCCCGAGCGCAAACAGGTACTGCTGCGGCTGGACCCGGCGGTGTACGAAGCGCTGGCGCGGTGGGCGTCGGACGAACTGCGCAGCACGAACGCGCAGATCGAGTTCATCCTCCGCCGCGCCCTGTCGGAAGCGGGCCGCCTGCCGGGCAGCGTGCGCCCGATCCCCCGCCGGGGCCGGCCCCCGAAGCCCCCGGCGGCCCCGGAGTAACGAGCGGCACCACCTGCGGACCCGCGCCGACCGGCGCGGGTCCGCTGCCTGCTTTTCGGGACCCCCGGCCCCCCGCACGTGTTCACTCCAGGTATACACGGGGCGTATACATCGCGTGTACAGTGCTTCCATGTCCATCGGTCACACCCTCCTCGCGCTCCTCGAGTCCGGCCCACGCCACGGATACGACCTCAAGCGCACCTTCGACGAAAAGTTCGGCCACGACCGGCCCCTCCACTACGGGCAGGTCTACTCGACCATGTCCCGCCTCCTGAAGAACGGTCTCGTCGAGGTCGACGGGATCGAGGCCGGCGGCGGACCCGAGCGGAAGCGGTACGCGATCACCGACGCCGGGGTCACCGACGTCTCGCAGTGGCTCGCGCAGCCCGAGAAGCCCGAGCCGTATCTCCAGTCGACCCTCTACACCAAGGTCGTCCTCGCCCTGCTCACCGGCCGCAGTGCCGCCGATCTCCTCGATACGCAGCGGGCCGAGCATCTGCGGCTCATGCGCGTCCTCACCGACCGCAAGCGCCGCGGCGACCTTGCCGACCAGCTCATCTGCGATCACGCCCTCTTCCACCTCGAAGCCGATCTGCGCTGGCTGGAGCTGACCGCCGCCCGGCTCGGTCAGCTCGAGAATGCGGTGCGCGGATGACCCCCGCGGGCTCCCTCCTCGTCGCCGCCGATCTGCACAAGGCGTACGGCCCCACCCCCGCCCTCGACGGCGCGTCCTTCTCCATCCACCCCGGCGAGGTCGTCGCCGTCATGGGGCCCTCCGGCTCCGGCAAGTCGACCCTGCTGCACTGCCTCGCCGGGATCGTGCGGGCGGACGCCGGGTCGATCAGTTACGGCGGACGCGACCTCACCGCGATGTCGGACGCCGAGCGCAGCACCCTGCGCCGTACGGAGTTCGGCTTCGTCTTCCAGTTCGGCCAGCTCGTACCGGAGTTGAGCTGTACGGAGAACGTCGCCCTGCCCCTGCGGCTCACCGGCGTCAGGCGCAAGGCCGCCGAGCGCACCGCGCAGGAGTGGATGGATGGCCACGCCGTCCACCATCGATGTGTCACAACTGAAGGAGCCCACGGCCAGAGCGATGATCCAGCTCGACCCGACGGTGCCGGACGCGGCCGAGTACGCGCGGAACACCGCGGCGGCCATCGATCCGGTCACCCACGTCTTCACGCTGCAGAACTTCGAGCGTGACAGCCAGTTCTCCAGCGTGCGCACCGGTCTGTTCGTGGGCGCGACCGCGACAATGCTGCTGATCGCGGCGTCCATGCTCGTCTCCACGCTGGAGCAACTCCGCGACCGCAAGCGGCTGCTGTCGGTGCTGGTCGCCTACGGCACCCGGCGCGCCACTCTGAGCTGGTCCGTGCTGTGGCAGACGGCCGTGCCGATCGCGCTGGGGCTCGCGCTGGCGGTCACGGGCGGCATCGGGCTCGGGCTCGTCCTGCTGAAACTGGTCGACAAGCAGGTCGCCGACTGGTGGGCCTTCCTGCCGATCGTCGGGGTCGGCGGCGGACTGATCGCGCTGGTGACGCTGCTCAGCCTGCCGCCGCTGTGGCGCCTGATGCGCCCCGACGGTCTGCGTACGGAGTAGCCGCCTGCGTATGGGGTGGTCGCCCGCGTACGGAGCGGTCAGCCGATGACCCGTACGGGCAGCGGCCGCATCGCGTCCCGCAGGGCCTCGGCGAACTCCTCGAACTCGCCCTGGCGTGCCGCACCGGCGCGCATCGCCAGGGCGATCCGCCGCGTCGGCGCCGGATCCGCGAAGTACCCCGTCACCAGGCGGTCGTTGCGTCCGGTCTCCACCTGCACGGCGGTCCGCGGCAGCAGCGTCACGCCGAGCCCGCCCGCGACCAGCTGTACCAAGGTGGACAGGCCCGCCGCGGTGGTGGTCACCGCGGCACCGTCCGCCCGGCCCGCCTCCCGGCAGATGTCGAGCGCCTGGTCACGCAGGCAGTGCCCCTCGTCGAGGAGCAGGAGATGGAGCTCCTTCAGCGCCTCGCGGGGGATGTCCTCGCGGCCGCCCAGCCAGTGGTCCTCGGGCGTGACCAGGACGAAGTCCTCGTCGAACAGCGGGAGTTCGGTGACGAATGGCACGCCGAGCGGCACGGCGAGCAGCAGCAGGTCGAGCCGCCCGCCCGCGAGTCCTTCGAGCAGTGAGGAGGTCTGCTCCTCATGGACCTGCAGATCGAGGTCCGGGTACTTCTCGTGGACCAGCCGCAGCACCGTCGGCAGCAGATAGGGCGCGACGGTCGGGATCACCCCGAGCCTGAGCACCCCGGTGAAGGGGGCCTGCACCGCCTCTGCCTCCTCCATCAGCTCACCGACCGCGTCGAGGACGGCCTTGGCCCGTACCGCCAGCCGCTCACCGGCCGGCGAGAGCAGCACCTTGCGGGTCGTACGCTCCAGCAGCTGCACGCCGAGGACGTCCTCCAACGCCGAGACCGCGCCGGACAGGGCAGGCTGGCTCATTCCGATCGCCGCGGCCGCGTCCCTGAAGTGCAGACACTCGGCCACGGCGGCAAAGGCGCGCAGCTGCGCCAGGCTGGGCTGCTTGCCTCTGGGGCCGACGCCCGTGGCGCCATGCACTACGGCCACTGATAGGTACCTCCGATCACGCTGACCCAGTCTAGCTATTTCCGTGATCAATAGACCCTGTGACAGGATCAAGAATCCGTCCAACCCCCACGAAGCCCCCAAAAGGGGCTTCTCATCCGCAAGGAGAGCGCGTGCTCACTGTTGGTGACCAGTTCCCCACGTTCGAACTGACCGCCTGCGTCTCGCTGGAGAGCGGCAAGGAGTTCGAGGAGATCACCCACAAGTCCTACGAGGGCAAGTGGAAGGTCGTCTTCGCGTGGCCCAAGGACTTCACCTTCGTCTGCCCCACCGAGATCGCGGCCTTCGGCAAGCTGAACGACGAGTTCGCCGACCGTGACGCCCAGATCCTCGGCTTCTCCGGCGACTCCGAGTTTGTCCACCACGCCTGGCGCAAGGACCACGCCGACCTGCGTGACCTGCCCTTCCCGATGATGGCCGACTCCAAGCACGAGCTGATGCGCGACCTCGGCATCGAGGGCCAGGACGGCTTCGCGCAGCGCGCCGTCTTCATCGTCGACCCGAACAACGAGATCCAGTTCACGATGGTGACCGCCGGTTCCGTGGGCCGTAACCCCAAGGAGGTCCTGCGGGTGCTGGACGCCCTGCAGACCGACGAGCTGTGCCCGTGCAACTGGAACAAGGGCGAGAACACCCTCGACCCGGCCGCGCTCCTGTCGGGCGAGTGATCCCGGATGTCTCTCGATGAACTGAAGTCGGCGGTACCGGACTTCGCCAAGGACCTGCGGCTGAACCTCGGTTCGGTGATCGGCAACAGCGAGCTGCCGCAGCAGCAGCTCTGGGGCACCGTCCTGGCCTGCGCGATCGCCTCGCGCTCGCCGCGGGTGCTGCGCGAGCTCGAGCCCGAGGCGAAGGCGAACCTCTCCCCCGAGGCGTACACCGCGGCCAAGTCGGCCGCCGCCGTCATGGCGATGAACAACGTCTTCTACCGGACCCGGCACCTGTTGTCGGACCCGGAGTACGGGACGCTGCGCGCGGGTCTGCGGATGAACGTCATCGGCAACCCGGGTGTGGAGAAGGTCGACTTCGAGCTGTGGTCGCTCGCCGTCTCCGCGATCAACGGCTGCGGCCAGTGCCTCGACTCCCACGAGCAGGTACTGCGCAAGGCGGGCGTGGACCGCGAGACGATCCAGGAAGCCTTCAAGATCGCCGCGGTACTCCAGGCGGTGGGCACGACGCTGGACGCGGAAGCCGCGCTGGCGCAGTAATCCTGTGCGGAAGGGCGCCCCCGCCCGGCTCGGAGCCGGGCGGGGGCGCCCTTTTGCCGTGGGGGACAGCAGAGCAATGCGGGCGCCCGCGTCTCCCCCGTCAGCTCTGCAGCTTCGCCATCAGATCCCTCATGTCCTGGATCATCAAGGGCTTGATCCCCGACAGATCCGTCGGCGCCTCCTGGCCGTCCGGCCCCGGCGAACTGCCCGCCATGACGCCGAGCGTCAGCACCGCCTGGCCGTCCAGCACATGGAGGACGGGCGAGTCGTCGCCCTCGGCCTGCACGAAGAAGGCGCGTTCGCCGACTCCTTGGGCCCGCTCCAGCTTGACCACGGTCTCTCCGCCGAACAGCGCCGTCGTCTGCGAGCCGACGCTTGCCTCGAACTCCGGCCCCGGGTCGGTCTTCTTGTGCAGCGTGTAGGTGAGGAAGGCGCTCGCCGGCATGGACTCGGGCGACTGCTTCCGCGTGCTGTCCCGCAGCGTGATCCAGCAGGACGCCACGTCCATGCCCTCGTGCTCGCGCCCGGTCGGCGTCGGCGTCTCCACCTCGCCGAGTGCCGTAAACAGCGCCTTCAGATCCGTCTCGACGCAGAGGTTGCGGCTGGTCCGGTACGCGCCGACATCCGGGTCCGGCCTCTCGTATACGTACAGACCACCCGCCCACAGCGCCGACGCGGCCACCGCACCCGAGAGCACCCACAGCCCGGCCTTGAGCGGCGGCCGCCGAAGGCGGGGGGTGTCGTCCGTTCCGACCGTCTCGGGCTCGGCGTTCAGCTCCGTCCGCGGGCCGGGGATCTCCGCGACGCCGAACGGCTCGTCCTCCCCCACCAGTTCCGGCTCGGATATCACTCGCGCCCCTCGGCGGCCACCGCACCCGATGCGTCCGACCCGGTCGGCCCGGACGCCGTGACAGGCGTCGGCGCAGCCGTCGGAGGGGCCTCGACCACCGCCGCGCCGCGCAGCGCCTGCTCCTGGCCGTACGCGCGCAGATAGCCGACGACGGTATTGGTGACGGCCACCAGCGGTACGGCCACCACCGCGCCGCCGATCCCCGCGGTCAGGCCACCCGCCGCGACCGCCAGGACAACGGCGAGGGGATGCACCCGCACCGCCCGGCCCAGGATGAAGGGCTGCAGCACATGGCCCTCGAGCTGCTGCACGGCAAGGACGACGATCAACACCATCAGGGCGGTGAACACGCCCTGGGTGACCAGCGCGACGACCACCGCCAGCGCACCGGAGATGACCGCGCCGACCAGCGGGATGAAGGCGAACAGGAAGATGAAGACGGCGAGCGGCACGGCCATCGGCACATCGAGGAAGTAGATGCCGAGTCCGATGAAGATCGCGTCGATCAGGGCGACGATCACCGTGCCGCGCACATACGCGGTCAGCGTGCGCCAGGCGCGCGGCCCCGCCCCCGCGACCCCCTCACGGGCCTGTGCCGGCACCAGCTTGAGCACCCACTGCCAGATGCGCTGCCCGTCGTACAGCAGAAAGAGCGTGGAGAACATCGCGAGCAGTATCCCGGTGAGAACCTCCACCATCACCGTCACACCCTGCAGACCCGCCGAGGTGATCTCCTCGGTGTTGGTCCCGATGGTGTCGCTGAGGTTCTTCGCGATGTCGCTGATCTGCTGCTCGGTGACATGGAACGGGCTGTCCAGCAGCCAGCGCTTGAGCTCCTCGATGCCGTCCCTGACCCGGTCGGAGAGATTGTCGAGGTTGTCCATGACCTGCCAGACCACGAACCAGCCGACCAGGCCCATGATGACGAAGCCCGCGATCGCGGTGACCGCGGTGGCCAGACCGCGCGGCAGACCCAGCCTCTTCAGCCGGGCGACGGTGGGCTGGAGCATCGCGGTGACGAGCAGCGCCGCGACGAAGGCGAGGACCACCAGCTGTACCGCGCTGATGATGCGTATCAACACCCAGAGCGTGCCCGCCAGTACGAGCAGCCGCCAGCCGGCCTCGGCGGCGACGCGCATGCCCCAGGGGATCGCGGCGACCGGATCGGGACGGGCCGCGACGGTGGGGGCGTAGGCGGGCGGCGGCGGGACGCTGTCCCGGGCCGCCGGGACGACGGCGACGTCGGGCACGTCGTCCGCCTCGGCCTCGTGGCGGCGCTCGTCCAGGCGCTCGCTGATCCGGGTCAGCCCGGCGCCAAGCCCGGCGAGCCATCCTGGCAGTCGTGACATGATCTTTCCTCTTCCCCCCACCACTCCCCCCGGGAGCTTTTCCGGACCGACGGTACACGCACGCAGCCCCCCACCGTAGGACGGCGAGGGGCTGCGTGAAGTTGAGCGGGGGGCGAACCCGGGCTGGGCCTAGTACCAGTGGTTGGCCTGCCAGAACGACCACGCGCCACAGGGGCTGTCGTAGCGGCTGTTCATGTAGTTCAGGCCCCACTTGATCTGGGTTGCCGGGTTTGTCCGCCAGTCGTCACCGGCCGAGGACATCTTCGAACCGGGCAGCGCCTGAACGAGACCGTAAGCGCCGGAAGAGGCGTTCTGCGCCTGGTAGTTCCAGGTGGACTCGTGGTTCACGATGTTGCTGAAGCACTGGAACTGGTCGGCCGGGACCATCTGCCGTGCGATCGCCTTGACCTCGGCGACGGTGTAGGAGCTCTTCGCGGAGAAGCTCGACGCGTCGCGCAGGGAGTCGCGGTTGGCACGCGCCTCCGCGTCCTCGCGCTTGCGCTCGGCCTCCTCTTCGGCGGCCTGCTTCTTCGCCTCGGCGGTCTTGGCAGCCTGAACGCGGGCGGCTTCCTCGGCAGACTTCTTCGCAGCCGCGTCCGCGGCAGCGGCCTGCGCTTCGGCCTGCTGCGTCAGTGACGAGACCTGAACCTGGGCCTGCTGGCCCATGGGTATGTCCGCGAGGAGAGTCGCGTCGGCCGCCGTAGCCTCGAGGTTGTCGTTCGAGGGCTGCGTAGTGCCCGACGCAACGCCCACGACGGCGCCGACGGTGGTGACCGCAGTGGCAGATGCCACCGCGAATCCCCGGACCGAGATCCGGCTCACACGGTTTCCTTCCAGCATCGCCCGCTTCGGTGACCTTGCGAGCGCGATCGTGCCCCTGGCGCTGGCCTCCCTACTGCTTGGGTCACGGGAGGCGCGGACCCGGTGGGCAACTCCCTCACGGAAGAAGCCGCATGATGCTCTCGGGCGGCACACGACGGCGGGTCTTGAGTTGTGTGGTGCGGTGCACCGAGTGGTGCTGGTGTGTCGTATGCGGGGCCTGACGGAAGCAAGACTCTGCCGGAAGCCGACGCCGCAAGGCAATTCTTCGTTGCGTGTGAAAGCTCACACCCCGTTTACGCCAGGAGTTTTGGAGAAAGCGGCGGACAGCACGACGCCGCCCGGCTACGCTCTTGCGCTCTGCCGGGCGGCGCCAACTGTCGTATTCCGTACTAGATCTGGCCGTCCTCCAGCATTTCGGTCACGAGCGCGGCGATCTGCGAGCGCTCGGAGCGGGTGAGGGTGACATGCGCAAAGAGCGGATGGCCCTTCAACTTCTCGACAACCGCGACGACTCCGTCATATCGGCCGACGCGCAGATTGTCCCGCTGTGCCACGTCATGGGTGAGCACAACCCGGGAATTCGCCCCGATACGGGACAGAACAGTCAGCAGGACGTTCCGTTCCAGCGACTGGGCCTCATCGACGATGACGAACGCGTCGTGCAGCGAGCGGCCGCGGATATGAGTGAGCGGCAGGACCTCCAGCATGCCGCGCCCCAGCACCTCTTCGATCACCTCGCGGCCCGCCACGGCCGACAGCGTGTCGAAGACCGCCTGCGCCCAGGGGCTCATCTTCTCGGCCTCGGTGCCGGGCAGATAGCCGAGCTCCTGCCCGCCCACCGCGTACAGGGGCCGGAAGACCATCACCTTCTGGTGCTGCCTGCGCTCCAGGACCGCCTCCAGGCCGGCGCAGAGAGCCAGCGCCGACTTTCCGGTGCCGGCCCGCCCGCCCAGCGAGACGATGCCGACGTCCGGGTCGAGAAGCAGATCGAGGGCGATGCGCTGCTCGGCGCTGCGGCCGTGGATGCCGAAGGCCTCCCGGTCGCCGCGCACCAGCCGGACATTGCCCTCGGCGGTGATCCTGCCCAGCGCCTTGCCGCGCTCGGACTGCAGGACGAGGCCGGTGTGCACCGGCAGCTCGGCCGCCTCGGGAACGTACAGCGTGTCCTCTCCGTACAGCAGATCCACCTGTTCGGCGGACAGCGGCAGTTCGGACATGCCGGTCCAGCCGGAGTCGGTGATGGCGAGCTCTGCCCGGTACTCCTCGGCCAGCAGGCCGACGGAGGACGCCTTGATGCGCAGCGGCAGATCCTTGGAGACGACCGTGACGTCGTACCCCTCGGCCTGCAGATTGCGCGCTACCGCCAGAATCCGTGAGTCGTTGTCCCCCAATCGGAAGCCGGCCGGAAGGACGCCGGGATCGGAGTGGTTGAGCTCGACACGGAGCGTGCCGCCGAGGTCGCCCATGGGGATGGGGTCGTCGAGGCGTCCGTACCGGATCCGGAAGTCGTCCAGCAGGCGAAGCGCCTGACGGGCGAAATAGCCGAGTTCCGGATGGTGCCTCTTGGCCTCCAGCTCCGTGATCACCACGATCGGGAGCACAACTTCGTGCTCGTCGAAGCGGCTCAGGGCGTTCGGGTCGGCCAGCAGGACGCTGGTGTCGAGAACGTAGGTGCGCCTGTCGGGCATGCGGCGCTTTGTGCTGTTCACCACGGAAGGACGTACCCCCTCGGATGAGGTCGGGGTGCGACTGCGACGGCGTCGCGGGGGGATGGGGCCGGGCTCGGGCCTCGCTGCGCGGGCCGAGCACCGGCCCTCCGCGTCGTCCGTACAGGTACTGCACGGTCGTCCTGGTGCAAAGGGCCTCCCGGGTGAGCGGACTCCGTGCCACTCACTCTGGAAGGGGTATTCCCTCGAACAAGCGCAGCCATGCCATGGCATATGACGGCGCGTGGGTGAACAGGGGGTGACAGCACTCACGCGGGTGCGCGGGAGTCGCGCGTGTCTCGCGTCAGGCGCCGTAGCGGCGGTGGCGTGCGGCGTAGTCGCGCAGCGCACGCAGGAAGTCGACCTTGCGGAAGGCCGGCCAGAAAACTTCGCAGAAGTAGTACTCCGAATGGGCGCTCTGCCAGAGCATGAAGCCGGACAGACGCTGCTCACCGCTGGTGCGGATGACCAGGTCCGGGTCGGGCTGGCCACGGGTGTAGAGGTGTTCGGAGATGTGTTCGACATCGACGATCTCGGCGAGCTCCTCGAAGCTCGTGCCCTTGTCGGCGTGCTCCAGCAGGAGGGAGCGGACCGCGTCGGCGATCTCCTGGCGGCCGCCGTAGCCGACGGCGACGTTCACGAGTATGCCGTCGATGCCGTCGGTGACCTGTTCGGCTTCCTTCAGTACGGACTGGGTGCGGGCGGGCAGCAGGTCCAGTGTGCCGACGTGGTGGACGCGCCAGCGGCCGTCGGCGGCGAGGCCGCGGACCGTGTTCTCGATGATGCCGAGGAGCGGGATCAGCTCGTCCTCGGGCCGGTCGAAGTTGTCCGTGGACAGCATCCACAGCGTGACGACCTCGACATCGGTCTCGTGGCACCAGCCGAGGAACTCGGAGATCTTGTCGGCCCCGGCCTTGTGGCCCTGCGCGGCCGTACCGCCGGAGGCCTTCGCCCAGCGACGGTTGCCGTCGAGGATGACGCCGATGTGCTTGGGCACCTGGGCGTGGTCGAGTCGGCCTTCCACCCGGCGTGCGTAGAGCCCGTACACCAGGTCGCGCAAGTTCACTGAGTCCACCTCTCGGTTCCGTCGGGGATTGTCCGTCCCCTGGCGGGGTTCCGGGGCCGGCCCCCGCGAGACGCGGCACCGCCTGAGACCCCTCCGGGCCGCAGTCCCCGAAGCCGCCACAGTACTGCGCACGGGCCACAGCGGCCCAACCCGGTCTGTCACAAGTCCGTGATAAGGAGGGATGCGTGACTGATACCCCTTCTTACCGAGCCGACACGGATCGCTACGCGTCGATGGAGTACCGGCGCTGCGGCCGCTCCGGACTCCAGCTCCCCGCGATCTCGCTCGGTCTCTGGCACAACTTCGGTGACGACCGTGCCCTGGACTCGCAGCGCGCCATCCTGCGCCGCGCCTTCGACCTGGGGGTGACGCACTTCGACCTGGCGAACAACTACGGTCCGCCGCCCGGCTCGGCCGAGCTCAATTTCGGCAAGATCTTTGCGCAGGACTTTGCGCCATACCGTGACGAACTGGTCATTTCGACCAAGGCGGGCTATGAGATGCACCCCGGGCCCTACGGCGAGTGGGGTTCGCGGAAGTATCTGCTCTCCTCCCTCGACGCCTCCCTGAAGCGGATGGGGCTGGACTACGTCGACATCTACTACTCCCACCGCTTCGACCCGGACACTCCGCTCGAGGAGACGATGGGCGCGCTGGCCTCCGCCGTACGGCAGGGCAAGGCGCTGTACGTGGGCGTCTCGTCGTACAACGCCGAGCAGAGTGCCGAGGCGGCCCGGCTGCTGAAGGAGATGGGCGTCCCCGCCCTCATCCACCAGCCCTCGTACTCCATGATCAATCGCTGGATTGAGGGGAGCGCAGCGAGAGGGGGGTCCCCCCGGACGGAGTCTGGGGGAAGGCTGCTCGACACACTGGAGAGCGCCGGCATGGGATGCATCGCCTACGTGCCGCTCGCGCAGGGCCTGCTCACCAACAAGTACCTCAAGGGCATCCCGGAGGGCTCCCGGGCCACCCAGGGCAAGTCCCTGGACCCGGACCTGCTCTCCGGCGAGGTCCTGCGACGGCTGAGGGGGCTGAACGACATCGCGGCCGCCCGCGGCCAGTCGCTCGCCCAGCTGGCGCTCTCCTGGGTGCTGCGGGATCCGCGGATGACCTCCGCGCTGATCGGCGCGTCCAGCGTGCAGCAGCTGGAGGAGAATGTCGCGGCGCCGACCGGACCGCCGCTGAGCGCCGAGGAGTTGAAGGAGATCGACACCTTCGCGGTCGACACCGAGGGCACCAACCTCTGGGCCGGGCGGAGCTGACGTGCGGGGCCGGGAAGAGAAAACGGGCCGGTCCGTGGGGGGGATACGGACCGGCCCGAGGGGGGGTTTCCACCATAACCCGTCGTAAGTCCTGCTGGGTGCAACGCCATGCCGCAACCACGCTTCGGATTCGGTGGACAGCGGGCAGTCACCAGCGGCCTGCTGCCGGAGGCGTACCCCACAAGAGCGACCCCCGAATACGGGCGTCAGGTTGACGGCGGGTCAGGCCACCGGCTGCTGGGTCTTGTTGGCGAGAATCCGCTCCATGAAGGTGTCACCCCACTCGCCGAGCGGGAGCAGAGCGGTGTTGAGCGCCCGGCCCAGGTCGGTGAGGGAGTACTCGACGCGCGGCGGGACCTCGCGGTAGACCTCGCGATGGACGATGCCGTCCGCCTCCAGCTCGCGCAGCTGCTGGATGAGCATCTTCTCGCTGACGCCGCTGACACGGCGCTTCAACTCTCCGAAGCGGTACGTCCCGTCGTGCAGCGCCCACAGGATGAGGGGCTTCCACTTTCCGCCCACGACGTCCACGGCCGCGTCGAGGCCGCAGCGGTAGGAAGCCTTGACCTTGGCCACCGCAACTCCTCCACGCCGTACGGCACTTGGCGACACTTACCGTTTCGCCAGTACACCACCGTACGGGGGGTATGGGTGCGAGCCAAGCGGCAATGCGGACAGATACTGGCCTAATTCGATCCTAGAGTCGTCCCATGACGACGCACAGTGTGACGTGGACAGAGGCCAACGCCCGCCGGCTGGCGCGACAGGGGCTGGCCGAACCCGCCAAGAGCTCCCCCGCCGCGATGGCGGCCGCCATGCTCGGCGGGCACGCACAGGTGCTGTCCGCCGCCGAGCTGTCCCTCGCGCTGCGGCTGCACGGCGGCGCGACCCGGGCCGATGTGCGCGAGGCGCTGTGGACGGACCGCAGCCTGGTGAAGACGTACGGACCGCGCGGCACGGTCCATCTGCTGGCCACGGCGGACCTGCCGCTGTGGACCGGGGCGCTGTCCGCGATCCCGTCCGGTGCCAGCCCGATGCCCGCGGATGTACGGATGACCGCCGAGCAGACCAACCAGGTCGTCGCGGCCATCGGGGACGCACTCGCCGGTGCCGAACTGACGATCGACGAGCTGACGGACGCGATCGTGGCGCGCACCGGGCCCTGGGCCGGTGACCGGGTGATGGACGCCTTCCAGGACAAGTGGCCGCGCTGGCGGCAGATGACGCACACGGCCGCGCACCGCGGGGTGCTTGCCTTCGGGCCCAACCGCGGCCGCAAAGTGACGTACACCAGCCCCGGCGTGACCCCCATGGAGCCGGCCGCCGCGCTCTCGGAGCTCGTACGGCGCTATCTGCACGCCTACGGGCCCGCGACGCCGCAGCACTTCGCCAAGTGGCTTGCCACGTCCAAGAACTGGGCTGTTGAGCTGTTCACCACGCTGGCGGGCGAGGGAACGATCGAGGAGGTGGCGTTCGAGGGCGGCCCGGCCTGGGTGGCGGCCGATGACACCGCCTTCCCCGACGCGCCGCCGCAGGGCGTGCGGCTGCTGCCGTACTTCGACGCGTACACGATCGCCTCCCAGCCCCGCGAACTGCTCTTCCCCGGTGCCGCCTACGAGCGGGCGCTGGCCGGCGGACAGGCCGGGAACTACCCGGTGGTGCTGGTGGACGGGACCGTCGCCGGCGTCTGGCACCAGCGGCGGTCCGGGCGGCGGATCGCGGTGACGGTGGAGCCGATCGGGGACTGGCCGGCCTCCGCCGCCGGGCGCCGCGAGCTGGCGCAGCAGGTGCGAAGGGTCGGCGAAGTCCTGGAAGGCCGGGCCGATTTGACGGTGGGGAGGCTCACGGTCGGGCCGCATGCCTGAGACGCAGCAGGGTGATGCCTTCGCGCTGGGCGATGCGCTCGTAGCCGTACTTGCGCTGCGCCAGGGCGAGTTCGGTGGCCTGCTGCCCGGGCGGGTAGGGCCAGTGGCCCGTGCGATACGGCCAGGCCTCGGGCGCCCTGCTGTCGTGAATGATCCACTCGGCGGTGGGGCGGGGCAGCCGCTCCGTGTCGTACTCATAGAGCCGCGCGTCGACCGGGAAAGTCGGAAAGAGGACCACCTCGCACCGTGAAGTGAGCTGTGATGCAAGGCGGTTGGAGGCCGCGACGGTGGCGCCGTCGGGGATTTTCGCGAGGAGCGAGCGGGCGGCCCCGATATGGGGGGTGGTGTGCCAGGTGGCGCGCTGGGCCAGCTGGGCGAGGGGGAACGACGGCAGCATCACGACGGTGACCGCGAGGACCGTGACGAGCGAGGCGCGGATGTGGCGGGCGGCGAGCGGATGGTCCGCACCACGCCACTGCCCCAGCGTGTCGATGAGCCCGGCGGAGACGACCGGCATCAGTACGGCGCTGTAGTGGAAGGACGTGCCCCAGTGGAAGCCGTTCTGGGACAGCATCCGCCAGGCGAGCGTGGGCAGGGCGAGCAGCGCGAGCGGTGAGCGCAGGGCGAGCAGCGCGGACGGCGCGAAGACCAGGATCAGGGTCATGGCCTTGATGTCGGGACGCAGCGCGTCGATAGGGGCGAAGGCGATCGTGGTGAGCAGCGAGCTGTGTGTGCCCTCGGCGAGGTTGTCGCCGTGGGCGTAGCCGCCCGCCGGATTGAAGGCGGGCAGCAGCAGTTCGATCTCGATCGCCGACGCGAGCAGGCCGGCCGCCGCGGTGACGACGCCGAGCCGGCGCGGGCCCTTCCAGGCGACGTAGCACCCGAGTGCGGCGAGGGTGAGCCCCAGGTCCTCCTTGACCAGTACCAGCGGGGCCGCCCAGGCGGCCGCCGGGACCCAGCGGCGCCGGCCCAGCGCCTCCAGGGCGAAGGAGAGCAGCGGCACGGCGAGCGCGACCTCGTGGAAGTCGAAGGCGGCGGCGGATGCGATGCCCCAGCTGAGGCCGTAGCCGAGGGCGACGGCATGCGCCGGACGGCGGCCGAGCACGCGCAGGGCCCAGCGCACGAGCGGCACGGCGGCGAGCGCCAGCAGCGCGGACTGGGCGAGCAGCAGGCACAGAGGCGACGGCCACAGGCGGTAGAGAGGGGCAAGGACGGCGAGCGCCGGGTGGAAGTGGTCGCCGAGCAGATTGAACTGGTCGCCGCGCAACGGCACGATGGGCGGCCGCAGTTGGGAGTAGGCGCGTACGGCCTGCTCGAAGATGCCGAGGTCGTATCCGGTGGTGCGCAGCAGCAGATGGCGCCGTACGGCGACGGTGGCGTACAGCAGAAAGAACGCCGCCGCCCAGCTCCAGGGGAGCAGGACGGCGGGAAAGCGGGCAGTCGGGCGGGATCCGGGTTCCGGCGAAGGGGCGGGGACGGGGGACCGCAGCAGTCCACGTCGCGCCGCCGCATTGTCAGAAAATGTCCGCATGCATCCGGATGCTAGACGGGCCTGACGGCGCTGGACGGGCTTGACCGGCTCGATGAGGAAGCGCGTCGCCGCGCCGTGCGTCGGCGGGTGCTACCCCGTCGCCGCGAGGGCTCCCAGCAACAGACCGCACAGCGCCCCCACGATCATGAAGGGCCCGAACGGGATCGCCGTCTTGCGGCCGGCGCGGCCAAGGGCCATCAGGCCGAGGCCGTACAGCGAGCCGAGCAGAAACCCGGCGAAGGCGCCGAAGAAGAGGACCGTCCATCCGTACCAGCCGAGGACGACGCCGAGCGAGAGGGCGAGTTTGACGTCGCCGAAGCCCATTCCGTTCGGGTGGATCAGGAAAAGCACGAGGTAGGCGACGCCGAGGACGAGCCCGCCGAGCAACGCGGCGGGCCAGGAGCCCGCGGCACCGGGGAGCAGCGCGGCGAGCCCCAGCAGGGCGGCGGCCGCGGCGGCGAGCGGGAGGGTGAGCCGGTCGGGCAGCCGGTGGACCGTGCGGTCGACGACGGCAAGCAGCACGGCGAAGGGCGTCAGCAGCAGCCAGACGGTCAGCTCGGGGCGCGGCCCGGTGGCGGCGGCGAGGACGGCGCAGCTGACGGCGGTGACGAGCGGGACCGTGTACCGGGTGGGCGCGTCGGGCTCTCGTGTCGCCGGGCCGTCGGCCGTGCGGACCGGAACGGCCGTGGCACGGACCGCGCAGGCGGCACACGACAAGCCGCCGAGCCAGCCCCGCGCGGGCCCGGTGAAGGGGTGCCCGGCGGGGCACGCGTCCCGCCACCCCTCCTCCGGCTCGACGGAGAGCCGGTATGCGGCGCGCGGGACGAGCAGCCCGGCGGCGGCGCCCCAGAGGGCGGCGACGGCGATCAGCGTGACGTACACGGCAGCGAGCGTAGGCGGCCGGTCCGGGTCCGGTCATGGGCCCTGGGGCCCACTCCTGACGGTCCAGGGCCCATGGCCGTACGCCGGGCGCTACGGTCTACGGCCATGGGCGGACGGCGTCAATGGCGGGGCGGCACAGGGACATTGAGGGTTCCCGGACGGGACGCGGCGGTACCGGTGGAGATCGCGGCTACGTACGGGCCGCGGCGTCGGGGGCTGCTGGGGCGGGACGGGATCGAGGGCGCGATCCTGCTGACGCCGTGCAACAGCGTGCACACCTTCCGGATGCGCTTCGCCATCGATGTGGCGTATCTGGACAAGGAGTTGAGGGTCGTCGACCTGCACGCGATGCGGCCGGGCCGACTCGGCAGGCCACGGCTCAGGGCGCGGCATGTGCTGGAGGCGGAGGCGGGGTCGATGGCGGGCTGGGGCCTGCGCCCGGGGGTGCAAGTGGAGATCGACTGAGCTCAGCCACCCGAGCGGTCCCTCGCGGTGACGGCTCGGACCGGTCAGGCGCGGGCCGGCCGTCGGGGCGACGGGGCGACGGGGCGACGGGGCGACGGGGCGACGGCTCAGGGCTCCCACGGCAGCGGGACCTGCTCCGTCACCTCTCCGCGACGCCCGACAAGCGCCCATGTGCCGAGTCCCAGCAGCAGTACCGTGCCCAGTCCGATCGCCCCGATGCCCAGCGCCTTCAGCCCCGCGTTCTCCGCGCCACCGTCCTCGACGCGGCCCTCCTGGGCGGCCGCCCGGTCCGCGTCCGTGATGCCGAACCCGGCCGCCGTCGCGTCACCGTCGTACGCCGGGCCCTGCTGTGGCTCACCCTCGATGCCGACGCGCAGGGTCATGGGGAGGGAGCTGTCGATCTGGCGGTCGAGGGTGACCCTCACGTAGTACCAGCCGGAGAAGCGCATCGCGCCGGTGTCGTCCTGGGACGAGCCACGGTTCGCGAAGGCGGCCGGGGCGGTGCCGAAGCCGACCGCCGCCGGCTTGCCCAGATAGTTGGTGTCCGCGCTCCGTACGAATCCACGGGCGGTGTTGAACAGGGACAGCCTGAGCCCGTCGACCACCACGGGCGCCTGCTCGGTCGTCGAATTCGCGAATTCCGCGTCGAGGAACAGTTGCTGCCCCCAGTCGACCGGCACCTTGTAGAAGCGGCTCTCACCGGGGCTCAGTTCGTCCTTCCAGACCCCTTGTCCCACCGCGGGCGCATCGTTGAAGCCGGTGCCGCCGCTCACACCCTTTGCTGTCCCGGTAGCGGGCTCGGGCGCCTGCGCACCCCACGTGGACGGCGCCGACGGCACCACCGCCCCGGCCTTCAGCCCCGGCTCCGTCATGTACTTCAACTCCACGGGCCAGCCACCGACGCCCGGGCCACCGCCGGAACCGGTCCATTCGACGCTGTAGAGATAGTCGCCCGCGCCCTGGCATTCCCGGCCGTTCCCGATGCGGCGGGTCGCGTAGTCGGCGATGGGACGGGGGGTGGCGCTCCCGAAGCTGACCTCATTGCTGACGCTGCACTCCACGCCGTCGGTGGACTCCAGCGTGACCCGGATTCCGTCCGTGGGCTGCACCCTGCTCTCGGGCGGCGGAGCGAGAACGGCCGAGACATAGACATTGGTCCTGGCATCCAGTTCCACCCGGTAGTACTTTTTCTGCCCCGCGAAGATGGTGTCGGTGTACGTCCCCGGCCGCAGCCTCGGCCCCTCCGTACTCACGGCGGTGCCCCGTACGGGCCTGGCGTCCTGGGCCGTCCGGTACGGCGCCAAGTCCTCCGGCCCACCCGGAGACGAGGCCTCGACCGGCACAGCCGCCAAACCGACGGTACAGAGGGCCAGCACGCTGATCACTCCGGCTTTGCCCCTTGTCACTGCTCCACTCCTCCGCACCCGACCGGCCTGCCCGCACAGGCGAGGGCCGCCCGCGGCACGCTGCGGGCGGCCCTCGCCGGGACTTTCACCCCCTGGGGAAGGAAACCTCAACCCGGCGGTTCTTTTTGCGTCCTTCTTCGGTCGCGTTGTTCGCGATGGGGTACTGCTCGCCGTACCCACGGATCTCATAGGTGATGCCAAGGGAACTCAGCTGCTGCGACAGCACGCTGTGCACGGCGGCCGCGCGCTGCTTCGACAGTACGTCACCGTGCTCGGAGGTACCGAGATTGTCGGTGAAGCCGAAGACTCGGACCTTCTTGGCGTCCTGGTTCTTGATCTCCGCGGCGATCGCGGCGATGCGGGCGTTCGCCTCGGTGGAGAGCTTCGCGCTGTCCTTTCCGAAGAGCACCTCGGCCTGGAGAGCGAACGTGATGTCGGCGTTGGTCTCCTCGCGGCGCTCCTCGCCGCCGAGCTCCTCGACGACCGACTTGATGTCGAGCACCTTGGCCGCGGCGAGAGTTGCCCCTTCAGGGAGCTTGAGGTCGGAGTCCTTGGCGTCGATCTGGACGGGCGCGGAAGCCGACGGGGTGGGATACGGTCCGTCCTCGGCCACGGCATCGACCGGGCCCGCAAGACCCAGGGAGAGTGCGGCCACGAGGACGGTCGCCGCGGTGCGCGAGTGGTGCCGGGTGGGGGTGGTGAGGGCGCTCATCAGGAGAGCTCGATCGTCGTGCTGGGGAAGCCGGGGAACTGGATGTCGACCTTGGTGGTGGTCTGCGGGGGTGCCGGGAACTGGGCGAAGAAGGCGAGGGCCTGCCCGGGCTGGATGAAGCCGTCGTACCCATAGGTGGTCAAAGGCCGGTTGTCGGTGTCGCGCAGTACGTAGTAGCGCTTCTTGCCCTTGGAATCGACCAGCGTCATTCCGGCGAACGAGTGGCCCGTGGCGGCCACTGCCTGTTCCATGCCGTTCCAGCTGACCGGAACGGAGAACCCGGCGGATCCGGTGTTCTTGAACTGTCCGTCCACAGTGAGGAATCCGCCGTCATCACGTTTTGCCGAATGGACGGCAAGCTCCAGCCCTCCGTCACCCTTGACGTTCGCGATGGGGTCTCCGGACGTGGGCGCGGTCGCGTTGTCGTTCTTCCCGTCCTTGCCCTTGTCCGGGGCCGAGGAAGAGGAGGCCGGCTCCTTGCCCTTGTCTTCTCCGCCGTCACCCCCGCATGCAGTCAGCGAAAAGGTCAGGGCCGCAGAGAGCAAGGCTGCCGCCCCGGCCCGGCGCATGGTCCTCATCTGCCGCATACTCATCAATCCTGTTCCTTTGCACTCATTCGAGGTCAGTCCTCGGCCAGTCGGACGGTGAAGAGGTCCGCAACGTCGGGGAGCAGCTCCAGGTGCCCGGGGTCGATCTCCCACTCCTGGGTATCGCAGACGAGCTTGCCCAAAGGCGGCTTCTGTTCCTCGTCCCCACTCCCGGGAGGCCCCTTTGACTCGTCCGGCTCACGAGGCGTGAACGCGCAGCGGGGCTCGACCACAGCCGTGGCTCTGGCTGTCGCGTGCTGGTCTGCGGTCCCCTCGACGATGTTGTCCCCCATCGGCTTGAGAGACGTGGCCTCCACGGTGAAACCCCAGCGCCCATCCGTGAGCTGGGTGCAGCCGACGCGCGCGCCGTTGAGGGCGGCAAACCGAGGTGCCTCCGTGCAGCCGTTGGCCGTCCCGATCTCGTCCCCGTCGAAGAGGCCTTGCAGGTCATCGAGGAAGTCCGTCAGGTCCAGCTGGTCCCTGGACTCCCGCGCGGCCGCCAGGGCAGCGGCGTCGGCCGCTGTCTGGGTGCCGTTACGGCTGATGTCCGCCTGACCGAAGGCGAGGTATACGAGCGCAAAAAAGAGCAGGCCAACCACCGCTGCGATGTACAGCGGCGTGGCCTGCCCTCTGTCTCTGTGCACCGGCAGGGTCAGCCGGCGCCGCCACCCCCGCCGCCGCTGTTGAGGACCGAGCGAATCTTCTCCGAGAACTTGTTCGCGATCTCGGTGCCCATGTTGGTCTGCAGCAGCAGCACCACGATGGCCACCACCAGAATCGTGATGCCCACGTACTCGATCGCGCCCTGTCCCCTGTCCCTGCGGCTCTTGATGCCCTCGAGGACCGAGTCCCTCCAGCCGGCCACATAGACCCTGGCCGCTGTCGCGGCCTTCAGCCCGACGTCCGTCATGGCGTTCCCCTCCGGTTTTGTACGCATCCCTGGTGTCGGCTCTCGCACTTCCGGCTTCCCCCTGACCGGACCCGGCGACACCGGAAACGTACGACCGTAAGGCTTCCCACGCCATGGGCCTCAGGGCCCAACTGCGGGCCCAAAACCCGGGCTGGGCCCTCCGCCGGCGGGCCGGCACCTGTTCAGCCATGCGCTGCCGACCCCCCTCGCGCCACGGCGTGCCAGATGGCGATGGCTTCGCCGCGGCTCCCCGCGTTCAGCTTGGCGAAGATGCGGTTGATGTGGTTCTTGACGGTCTTCTGGCTGATGAAGCAGGACGCCGCGATCTGCTGGTTGGTCATGCCGGACGCAATCAGCTCCATCACCTCCACCTCCCGCCGACTCAGCTCCGTGATCACTCCGCGCAGCCCTCCGGCTACGCCACGGCCCTGAGACGAATGTGCCACATTCGCTTGCGAAAGCGAAGGCATTCGAGCAAATCCCTGTGCGGCCAGGTCGGCGTCAAAGGCGGCTGGCGACTGGCTCGTTGACCGGTCGGACCCGGCGTGTGCGTGCACGCCGTACGCGACCGTAGACGGTTGCTCCGGCGAAGCCGACTGTCGGCCGGAGCCGGTGAACGCCGTGCCCAGGCCGTCGGGCAGCGCCGGACCACAGCCCCCGCCGGTTCCGTCGTCCCGCACCCTCGCCAGCAGTGCGCCGGAGGCGGAGTGCGTGAAGTGCGCCCGGCCCGTCTTGATGTCCCGTACCGCGGTGACGAGTTGGTCGGCGGTGAACTCGCCGTGTACGAGATAGCCGCCCGCGCCCAGGCGCAGCGCCTCGTGGACGATCTCGCTCTCCCGGCTGTAGGTCATCATCAGCACCGGGGCCAGTCGCACCAGGTGCGGCAGGGCCGAGATGCCGTCGACGCCGGGCATGCGGACGTCCAACAGCACGACATCCGGGCGGTGTCGGACAGCGGCCTCGTAGGCCTGACGTCCGTCCGCCGCCTCCGCGACGACCTCGAGGTCGGCGCGGCCCTGGAGCAGAACGGTCAGGCCCGCGCGTACGACCGGGTTGTCGTCGGCGACGACAACGCGCAGGGACGGTGCCTTGGGCAGGGGGGCCGGGCCCGGCAGGGCGGGGAATTCGCCCGTGGGCACGGGTGACAGCGGTGGCACGGAGGCCAGGGGAATGCCCGTGGTGTGGTCGGAGCTGAGCGGGGTGGCGTGCGAGGACGTGTGCTGCGAGACATGGGACTGCTGGGTCCAGTTCTGCCCCGAGCTGTAGGAGATGTCGTCCGGCATGCTGCAGCCTCCTCTCGAAGTGGGGACGGTGGGTGGGGTTGACGCCGTGGACAGGTCAGTGAACAGGTCAAAGTCAACAGGTCAGTTGAGCAGCGGGAACCGATGGTGCGCGGACCGAGCGGGTTGCGTGGGGATGCCGGGCGCGAGTCTCAGTGCGGCGGCGGGCAGCTCCAGGAGGACTTCGGTGCCCTTCGCCGCCCGGCCTCTGCCGATCCGGATACGGGCCCCGATGGCGGCGGCACGCTCGACCATGCCGACCAGGCCGAAGTGGCCCGCCCGCCGCAGGTCCTCCAGAGTGGTGCCGGGAGGCAAGCCCCGCCCGTTGTCGTACACGCTGATTCTCAGCACCTCGCCCACGAGTCCCGCCGAGACGTCCAGACGGCTGGGGTGCGCATGCCGGTGGGCGTTCTCCATGGCCTCGGTGGCGATGGTCAGGGCCTGCCGGGCGACCGCCTGGGGAACCGGCGGCACGGGGATGTCGCCGAGCCCGCGGAAGCCGGCCGACATGCCGTGGCGCCGGGCGAAGTCCTCGGTCCTGGCGCGAAGTTCGGCGAGGATGTCGACCTCGCCGTCCAGTCCCGACTTCCGGCGCAGATCCGACAGGAGCTCACGGGATTCGGTCGCGGCCCGGCGGGCCGAGCGGGCCACCAGCTCGGCCTGGTGCCTGACGGTCAGCGGGTCCATCCGGTCGGCGGTGCCGGCGAGGCCGTCGGCCGCCAGCGCCAGGCCGTGGAGCGTCTTGGCGACGGAGTCGTGCATCTCGCGGGCGAGCCGGGCCCGCTCGTGCTCCACCGCGTCGCTGACGGCGAGCCGGGCCCGGGTCTCGGTGAGCGCCTGGGACGCGGCGCCGAAGCCGAGCAGGAGGTTGCGCAGGGTGCTGCCGACGGCTCCCGCCATCACACAGAGGCCGACCATCAGCAGCGCCGACGCGTCCGCCTCGATCTTCTGGTTGATGGCGTAGGCGGCGGCGAGCAGCAGGGACTGGAGCGGCGCGAAGATCGCGGCTCCGCGCCACCCGTACACGAGCCCGGCGAGGAGCGGGGTGCAGAAGGTGACGTAGGTGAGCGTGGAACCGGGCGAGGCGGAGAACAGCAGCAGCGCCCCGAACAGCATGTCGGCGGCGAGCAGCGAAGGGTGCCGCAGCAGCACCGGTCCGAAGCGCTCCCAGTCGCGCAGCAGCACATAGGACACCATGACCGTGACGAGAACGGCCGCGCCCACCAGCCAGCCGCCCAGCCCCCGGTCGACGCGCGCGAGGGCGAACGGGGCGGCGAGCGCGGTCATGGCCAGGCGGAAGCCGAACAGCTGGCGGCACAGCGCCTGGAGCGCGTTGACCTGGATCGGCAGCGACGGCACATGTGCCGGGGCGCTCGCGGGCGCGCTCGCCTCGGCCCCACCGGTCAGCGCCGTCCTGGTCGGCCGCGGAACCCGTCCCATGGCCGGTTCAGCCTCCGAAGATGTCGCTGAAATTGACATTGGAGGCGTAGTAGAAGCCGACCACGATCAGGATCATCGTCCCCGGGAGCATGAAGCTGGTGACGATGAGCGTGGCCTTGGGGACGGCCTTGGCGGCTTTGCGGCGGGCGTTCTGCGCATCCGTCCTGCGCATGTCGTTGGCGATCTGGATGAGGGTGTCGACGATCGGGGCTCCGAGCTCCTCGCCCTGCTGAAGCGCGGACACGAACATCGACACCTGGTCCGACTGGTTGCGCCTGCGCAGCTGCTCGAAGGCCTCGCGCCTGCTCACGCCCATGTCCATCTGGCGCAGGGTGATTCGCAGTTCGTCCGCCCAGGGCCCCTCGTACTTCTCGGCGACCCGCTCCAGCGCCTGCCGGAACCCGAGTCCGGCGGAGACCACGACCGCGAGGACGTCGAGGAAGTCGGGGAGCGTGCGCTCGATGTCGTCCTTGCGCCTGCTGATGGCTGCCCACAGGAGTACGTCGGTCCAGAACAGGCCGTACAGGACGAAGAACACGGCGAGTACGAACCGGCCGTTCATCAGCATGCCGAGGGCCACCAGCGAGCCGAGGCCGCCGTAGACGGCGCGCCGGGCGGCGTAGCGGTCGACGGTCAGACCACCGGGGTTGCCCGCCATGTCCAGCTTCCTGCGGACCGCCTCGACCCGCTTGGGCCCCATCATGCGCAGGACGTACGGGGCGTACCGCATGCCCAGGCGGTCGATGACGGAACCTGTGGCGGTGGTGCGGGTGGCGCCGACCTCCAGCGCGACGGCGAGGTCGCCGGGGAGCTTTGCCTCGGCGCGGTACATGCGGACGCCCAGGAAGGCTCCGTAAACGGCGAGTCCGATGACGGCCGCGAGCAGCAGTCCCATGGTGTACTCCCTCCCTTCGGATACGGATCGTCGGACGGATACGGATCAGATGCAGATCAGATGCGGACGCGGGTGAGGCGGTTGATGAGGAAGAAGCCGAGCGCGTAGAGGCCCGCCGAGACGAGCACGGCGAGCCTGCCGGCCAGGGCGCTGGTCATGTCGTCGAGGGCGCCGGACCGCATCCCGTTGATGAGCAGCAGAAAGCCCGTGCCGAGCACGGGGACCGCCACCGCGGTCACCTTGACCTGCGAGAGCAGGGTGGTGACCTCGCGGCGGGTCTCCTTGCGCTCCTCCAGGGTCTCGGTGAGGTTGCGCAGCGAGGAGACGATGGTGCCGCCGGCCCGGTTGGACAGGATGAGGGTGGTGACGAGAACGGTCAGCTCGCGCGACGGCAGACGCGCGGCGAGATCGTTCAGTGCGTCGTCGAGCGAGCGGCCCAGGGCCAGCTGATCGGTCACCCGCCGCAGCTCTTCCCTGGCCGGATCGTCGAGCTCCTCCACGGCCATGCCGATGGCTGTGCGCAGTGCCAGTCCGGCCTGGGTGGCATTGGCCAGTACGCGGGTGAGTTCGGGGAGCTGGTTGATGAACGCTTCGGTGCGCTTGACGCGTTGCCAGTTGAGGAACCCGTTGGCGCCCCAGATCCCGATGACGGCGGCGATGATCCCGAAGAAGGGCGCGAAGACCGACGCGGCGATGAAGTAGAGGGCGAGCAGCGCGCCGAGTACGGAGACGAAGTACTCGCCCGGAGTCAGGTCGAGACCGGTCGCGGAGAGCTTGCGCTCGATGCGCTTGCCGAGGCGTGTCTTGCGCAGCCGCCGGTCGACGCCGCTGAACCGACGGCGTCGGCCGCTCTCGATCGCGAGCTGGCCCTCCTGGGTCATCCGCTCCAGCAGGGCCTGCCGTTGGGCCTGACCCGATGCGTAGACATGGACGCCGACGACGGCGAGCACACAGCCGAGCAGTGTGACGGCCATCGTCAGGAGCGGGAGGTTGTTCATCTCGGGCGGGCCTTCTGTGTGGGCGGGCGGAGGGGAAGGGGGGCTGGTCAGGCCGTCGATGTGCGCGAGGCAAGCTGGTCCTCGGACCGCGCGACGCCGAAAGCCGGGGGAATCGACTCGCCGGCCATATAGAGGCGGTCGGCGACCCGTCGGGGCAGCGGGAAGTACGCGAACTTCCCGTGGATACGCCCGTCCGGGGCCATGGGCTGGGCGTCGAAGCGGCAGACCGTGACAAACCGGTAGTCCTCACGGCCGTACGAGTCGACGACGGCGATCTCGGTGATCTTGCGAGCGCCGTCAGCGTGCCTGGTGAGCTGCACAATGACGTCGACCGCGCTGTTGATCTGGTCATGGATCGCCACGAAGGGGATCCCGACCTCGGACATGGAGCTGAGGGTCTGCAGTCGCATCAGCGCGTCCTCGGCGCTGTTGGCGTGGACGGTGGCGAGCGAACCGTCGTGGCCGGTGGACATCGCCTGGAGCATGTCGAGCGTCTCGCCGCCTCGGACCTCGCCGACGATGATGCGGTCGGGCCGCATGCGCAGGGAGTTGCGCACCAGATCGCGAATGGTGACCTGACCCTTGCCCTCGACGTTGGCGGGACGGCTCTCCAGCGTGATCACATGCGACTGCTGAAGCTGGAGCTCGGCGGAGTCCTCGATGGTGACGATGCGCTCGCCGCCCGGGATCAGTCCCGACAGAGCGTTGAGCAGCGTGGTCTTTCCGGTACCGGTGGCGCCGGAGACGATCACATTGAACTTGGCGCGCACCAGACCCGCCAGCAGCATCAGTATCTGTTCGTCCAGCGAGCCCAGGCCGATCATCTCCTGGAGCGTGAAGGCCCGGGGGAAGCGCCGGATGGTGAGGATCGGGCCGGTCAGGGAGAGCGGTGGAATGATGACGTTGACGCGCTCCCCGCTGGGCAGGCGGGCGTCGACCATCGGATTGGCCTCGTCCACCCGCCGGTTGACGGTGGAGACGATGCGCTCGATGGTCTGCATCAGCTGCTCGGTGGAGGAGAAGCGCAGCGGGAGCAGTTCCAGCCGTCCGCTGCGCTCCACAAAGACCTGCTCGGGTCCGTTCACCATGATTTCGCTGATGGAGGCGTCTTCGAGGAGCGGTTCGAGGATGCCGAGGCCGAGGGCTTCGTCGACGACCCTGCGGATGAGCTGGGTGCGCTCGACCGTGGAGAGGACCGGGCCTTCACGGCTGATGATGTGGCCCAGGACCCGCTCCAGACGAGCGCGGCGGTCGGCTGCCGCGAGGGCGGACATCTCGGCGAGGTCGATCTCCTCCAGCAGCTTGGCGCGGTAGACCCCGACGAGCCGGCTCTCCTCGCCCTGTCCGTTCGTCGGCTCGGGGTTGTTGATGCGCGCCCGCAGACCCATGACGTCAACTCCCTTGTACGGCTTGCCTGGCGCTGTCGGTTCAGTCCCGGGGCATGGTGGCGCTCTTGGTGGTGGTGAAGTCGAAGCCCGGGACGAGGGAGGGAACGGTGACCGTGGCCTCGACCGTGACCTCGTCGTCGCCCGCAGAGGACTCGGTGAAGCTCGCTTGGAGCCAGGAGCTCACCGACTCCCGGCCCGCCTGCTGATAGGAGATGCGTGGTTGGTGCTGCGAGGCCACCCGGGCCGCTGCCCGCGCCGCCGTGCCCGCCTGCTGCGCGGCGTACACGGCCAGCCCCACCTGGACCGCGACCAGGGCCACGAAGAGCAGCATGACGAGCCATCCCCCGTACTCGATGACCGCCTGGCCCCTGTCGTCCCGACGGGCTGCCTGCTTGCGCATGGCTCAGTTCCTCTCCGTCGCGGCGGCGGCCCGGCCGGGCACAGTGATCGGGAGGCTGAAGCCGCCGGGGAAGAGCAGCGGGACTTCGAGGTTCGCCTCGGCCTTGACCAGATCGCCCTCCTGGTGGCAGGTGATGTGGCGCGTCCACGCTCCGGGCACGTCCACCTCGCCTGCCCGCTTGCAGGCCGCGTCCCGGTCTCCTTCCGCCACGGCGCCCGCGCTCACCGCCTTGTCGGCGGCGTTGCCCGCGAGCACGAAGGTGTAGCCGACGAGCGCCGCCTGCCACAGCACGAGCATCGTCACCAGAATGATCGGCACCATGCCCGTGAACTCGATGACGGACTGCCCCCGGTCATCCCGCAGGCCCCGGTAAGACAGGCGTACCGCTCGACCTTTCATGACGCAACGCTCCCCCTCATTTCGGCATCACCTCGTACGGCCCGGGCGGCGGCCACCGCCGAGCGAGCCCCGGTCTCCGCGGAACCTGCTCGGCTTCTCGGCCGATCCACTCTTCACGAGCCCCAGTTCTCCCGCCAGTTGCCACAGTGCTTGTTTCACCGTGGACCTGGGCTCCAAATCCTGCATCCGGCCGGCATCGACGACGGCCTGAAGTTCCTTGAAATTGGCGGGGACCGCCACCCGGGCCACCCGGGTCGAGGTGATCTTCTCGATCAGCTGGGGCTGGATCTCCGTGTGGCGCGTATGCCGGTTGACGACGGCGACGGTCTCCTCCGCCTTGCGGATCTGGAGCCGGTCCCAGAGCCTGACCATGCGCTTGGTGGCCCGGACGGTGACGACGTCCGGCGTGGTCACCAACAGCGTGGTGTCCGCCATCTCGATGGCCGCGGCGTTGGCCGTGTTCATATAGGTGCCGCAGTCGATGACGACGACCTCGTAGCGGTGCCGCAGCGCGCTGACGATCTGGCGGACCAGCCGGTCGCTGACGTCCTCGCCGCGTTCGCCCTCCCCCGGCGCGAGGAGCAGCCCGAGCCCCGTCTCATGACTGAAGAGCGCGTCCTGCAGTACCCGGGGCGAGATGTCCTGGATGGTCGCCAGGTCCACGATGGACCGGCGGAACTGCACATCCAGATACGAGGCCACATCACCGCCCTGCAGATCCAGGTCGACGAGAGCGACGGTGTGCCCGGACGCCCGGGCGGCGAGGGCGAGCTGGATCGCCGTCACGGTCGTGCCGACCCCGCCCTTGGCGCCGCTGACGGTGACGACTCTGCCGCCGGGGCCGGTGAAGACTTCGGCCCCCTGGCCCAGATGGCGTCGTACTCCCACTGACCAGCCCGCCGCCGCCTGGACGCGCTGCGCCAGCACCTCGTACGACAGCGGCAGTCCCACCAGCCCCCGGGCACCGGAGTCCATCGCCGCCGAGTACAGACCCGGGCCGGCGTCGGAGGTGACCAGGATGACCCCGACCGCCGGAAAGCGCAGTGCCACCTCCCGGATCAGCTCGAGAGCCGGCACCGGTCCGATCCGCTCGTGGACCAGCACGACCTCGGGCAGTTCGTCGAGGGATTCGCCCGCCAGCCGGGACAGCAGGTCGAGCAGTGAGGTCGAGTCGCCCACCGGCGGGGCCGGTTCCGCGTCCGGGAGCTGGCTGAGGAGGGTGGTGATGGATCGGGAGGCGTCGGCGTCACCGACGGCCGGGAGGATACGAGTCGTCATCCGGCCCTCACTTGTTCTTGTCTTCGGAGAGGTCGTAGCTGCCCTCTCCCGGGCGCAGCGTGGTGGGGCTGCCGTCGGGAAGCAGGGCAAGGCGTACGTGCTCGGCGAAGGATTCGGCGTAGGCCACGCGCTGCGCGTCGGTGGTGGTGAGAGCGAAGGTGATCGGCACGGCCTCGGTGGGGCCGCTGTTGCGCTCACCCTTCTTGGGGCTGAGCGCTGTGAGCTCGCCGACGTCCAGGACCTTGGCATTGGCGACGATGATCCGGGACTGGTCCCGTTCGGAGTCGTTCTGCGCGGCGAACGTGGCGAAGATATTGACCAGGTTGCCGGGCCTGATCTTGCCCGCGACTCCGGTGGCGGCATCGATCATGATGGCGATCTCCTGCTGCCCGCTCTCCAGCTGCGGCCGCTTCACGATCATGTCGTCCTGGAGCAGCGAGCCGCCGCGGAGCTGTGTGACGGCTATCTTTCCGTTGATCACATCGAGATCGGTCACGGCACTCCGGGACAACCAGCGCTTGGGCATGGTGACCTTCTCGAACTGGTCCGGCACCA
This sequence comes from Streptomyces sp. CA-135486, assembly GCF_050936555.1. NCBI lineage: Bacteria > Bacillati > Actinomycetota > Actinomycetes > Kitasatosporales > Streptomycetaceae > Streptomyces > Streptomyces sp. CA-135486. The sequence continues at coordinate 1,190,782 of NZ_JBNJMM010000002.1, read as the reverse complement.
GGGGCGTATAGGGCGCGATATCACCTTTGACCCGGTAGGCGGCAACCTCGGGCCCGACCTTTGAATTCACATCACTGATCACCGAGAGCACACCGGCGAACGCACCGAAGGCGCAGAGAACCGAGAGAAGCAGTAGTACGACGCCGCGGCGCTGCCGTGAATTCATGGGCGGGACAACCTCGTTCGGATACGTGGACTGACGGAGCGGACAGGGAGAGCGGAGCGGGTTGGTACGCCCTTTCGGCAGGCCGCCACGACCCGTGCCGACCGCCCTGGAGGCGGGATCACGACCCTTGGTGCGTGGGTGTTCCACGATGGTTCAGGACACCGCGCGCCTGGTCCTCGGCGGCGGAAAGGGGTGACAGGCAGAACCCGCAGCGGTCACCGATCAGTTGAATGCCGCACCAGGAGCACACCTCTCGCCGTACGGACGAAACCAATTGATAGAGGACGGAGATGTCGGCAAGGAAGGCGGCGAATTCGATCACCCTGACCGTGCCCCACCACCTGGGGGACTCGGCGGGCAGTGCTGATTCCTGCACGTTCTGGACCTGCCAGGACGGCGCGAGAGTCCCCGTCACCCAGTCCGACTGCAACTGGCCTCTGGCGACGATCAATTGGGTGCCGAATTCGGGTCCCGCGAGACCGCCGCTGCCGATCTTGACCAATTGAGGGTGGGGATTGGCCAGCACGCCGAACTGGGAGCCCGGGACCCAGGACTTGGCATGGGACTTGAGACCGACCGGAACCCGGTCGAGCTTGGTGACCGAGCCGAGCAGTGCACCCGCGTAGACATAGTGCGAGAGCAGCCGGGCCGCGGATGCGACGACTCCCGCGCTGAAGTCACAGACCGATAACTGCCGCATCTGGCGTACGAGTACGGCGAGGCCGAGCGGCGGCAGGTCGACCTTCAGCAGCGCGATGCGGTCGCTTTCCAGGACGGAGCGGACCGTATGCAGCCGGCGTTCATGAGCCACCGGAAGGGAGGAGGAATAGAGGGCGATCACATAGCCGTGCTGCTCCAGCAGGACGGTCATGTCGGCGAGGGCGGCATCCAGCGGCTGAGCGTCCGGCGACTGCAGCAGAGCCGCGGTGGGCGTCTGCTGGTCGGTCGGCGGCAGCACCAGATCTGCGCTGGTGACAGCTATCGCGGTCGGCACGCTGGTTCCCCGTTCGCTCCGGCCGCCGGAATTCCGACGCCCGCAGATCCCTACTGCTCCGTGCTCCTGCTCCTGCACTTTATCCACGAGTGAGGAGGCAGAGAACACCTTTCAGAACCGAGAGCCTCAACCCGCACACGCTCCGCACAGGCCAAATGGTGCAAAGAGGTCATTAGTTAACTCCCGCAACCCCAGAGTGAGTTCCAGCGGGGCGTTTCGGCGGACGAGGCCTGAGCGCCGCCGTCCCGCACGGCCCCACGGTGGCGCACCGGGCGTTCGTATACGAATCGACGCCAGAGGTCTTGACAACCTGATTGGTCTGGACCAGTTTGTACGCCCAGCGGTGGCCACCGTTCCCCCGTACCCCTCCACACCCCCAACTCCCCCACCGGAGGCAGCAAGTGGACCGCACCACACGCTCACGAAGACGACCGTCCCGGAAATGGCTCGGCGGAGCGCTCGCGCTCGCATTCGGGGCCGGCCTCACCTTCATGGGCATCACAGGAACCGCGCAGGCCGCCGACGTCAATGTCGCCAAGAACGCCGGCTTCGAGTCCGGGCTCGCCAACTGGACCTGTTCCGGAGGCAGTGGGGCCAGTGTCTCCTCCCCGGTGCACGGCGGCGCCTCCGCCCTCAAGGCCACGCCCGCCGGGCAGGACAACGCCAAGTGCACCCAGACCGTCGCCGTGAAGCCCAACTCGACGTACACGCTGAGTGCCTGGGTACAGGGCGGGTACACCTACCTCGGCGCCACCGGAACCGGCACGACCGATGTCTCCACCTGGACCCCGGATTCCGCCGGCTGGAAGCAGCTGTCCACCACCTTTACGACCGGCGGCAGCACCACCTCCGTGACGGTCTACACGCACGGCTGGTACGGGCAGGCCGCCTACTACGCCGACGACGTGTCCGTCTTCGGCCCGGACGCCGGCGGTGGCGGCGACCCCTCGCCGACCGTGCCCGCCGCCCCCGGCGGGCTCGCGGTCGGATCCGTGACCTCGTCCTCCGTGGCTCTGTCCTGGAACACCGTGTCCAACGCGACGGGGTACAACGTCTACCAGAACGGCACCAAGGTGCAGTCGGTCACCGGCGCGTCGGCGACCGCGACCGGGCTGAGCGCCTCGACCTCGTACCAGTTCCAGGTGACCGCGACCAACGCGGCCGGTGAGTCCGCGAAGTCCGCGGCGGTGACCGGTACCACCTCGGCCTCCGGCGGCGGCGGTGGCGGCGGGACCGTGCCCAAGCACGCGGTGACCGGCTACTGGCAGAACTTCAACAACGGCGCCACCGTCCAGAAGATCAGCGATGTGCCGGCCAACTACGACATCATCGCGGTCTCCTTCGCCGACGCGACCGGCACGCCCGGCGGCGTCACCTTCAACCTCGACACGGCCGGGCTCGGCGGCTACACCGTCGACCAGTTCAAGGCCGACATCAAGGCCAAGCAGGCGGCCGGCAAGTCCGTGATCATCTCGATCGGCGGCCAGAACGGCACCGTCACGATCAACGACTCCACCTCCGCCACGAACTTCGCCAACTCCGTCTACTCGCTGATGCAGACGTACGGTTTCGACGGCGTCGACATCGACCTGGAGAACGGCCTCAACTCCACCTATATGACCCAGGCGCTCAGGTCCCTGTCGTCGAAGGCGGGCTCGAAGCTCGTCATCACGATGGCGCCGCAGACCATCGACATGCAGTCGACGTCGAACGAGTACTTCAAGACGGCGCTCAACATCAAGGACATCCTGACCGTCGTCAATATGCAGTACTACAACAGCGGTTCGATGAACGGCTGCGACGGCAAGGTCTACTCGCAGGGCTCGGTGGACTTCCTCACCGCGCTCGCCTGCATCCAGCTGGAGGGCGGTCTCGCGCCGGCCCAGGTCGGGCTCGGCCTGCCGGCCTCGACCAGTGGCGCGGGCAGCGGCTATGTCTCCCCGACGATCGTGAACAACGCGCTGGACTGCCTCGCCCGGGGCACGAACTGCGGATCGTTCAAGCCGTCCAAGACATATCCCTCGCTGCGGGGCGCGATGACCTGGTCCACGAACTGGGACGCGAAGTCGGGCAACGCCTGGTCGAACGCGGTGGGCCCGCACGTCCACGGTCTGCCGTAGGGCTGCCACCGACCCGGAACAGCAGCGCCGCCGCTCAACCGGCGGCGCTGCTGCGCGTTGCGGCCGGTGCCCGGACCGGCAGGAGCCGCGGCGAGGACGGCAGGCATGTGGGGGACGGCCGTCCGGGCTATGCCCTCGCCCATTCGGCCCGTACGGACGGGTGGCTCCGGCCGGTGATCCGGCGCACCCACACGCCGGGAAGGGCAGACCCGCCGCATCGGCCGCCCTCGGCGTGCTTGAGCTCCACGGCATACATGCCGATGAGTTTCAAGATCGATAATATGGCCGAAGGTGGCCTCTTGACCGGGTCATGCCATGGCCCCACGATGTGCCCACACAACCGCACCACCCCACGCATCACCCCATGCGTCGCAACTGAACAACCCCCCACACTCCCCACCCAGGAGACTTCATGCGACTTCGCATCCGCGGCAGAAGCAGGAAGGCCGCAACCTTCACGGCCCTGCTCGCGCTCGCCGTTGCCGCCCCCTTCACCGCCAACGCCGCACCCCCCGATCCCACGGCGAGGACCACCCCGGCAGCCGCCGAGGAGGAACAGATCCAGCAGTACGAGGTCCAGGGCCCGGCCGACGCCGCCGCCCGTACCGCGCTCGCCGCCACCGGCGTGTCGATCGACGAGACCGACGCACGATCGGTCGTCGTGAGCGCCACCGCCACACAGGTGAAGCGGCTGCGCGCCCTCGGCTACACGCCCAAGGCCCTGGGCGCTCCCCCGGCCAGAAACAGGGCCGGCGAGGCCGTCGAACCCTTCGACTTCCCCTCCGCCGACGCGCGTTATCACAACTACGCCGAGACGAAGGCGGAGATCGACCAGCGGATCGCCGCGCACCCGAACATCATCAGCAAGCGCGTCATCGGCAAGAGCTACGAGGGCCGGGACATCATCGCCGTCAAGATCAGCGACAACGTCGCGACCGACGAGAACGAGCCCGAGGTCCTCTTCACCCATCACCAGCACGCGCGCGAGCACCTCACCGTCGAGATGGCGCTGTATCTGGTGCGCGAGCTCGGTGACGGCTACGGCAAGGACTCCCGGATCACCAACGCCGTGAACGGCCGCGAGATCTGGATCATCCCCGACGTCAACCCGGACGGCGGCGAGTACGACATCGCCACCGGCAGCTACCGCAGCTGGCGCAAGAACCGTCAGCCCAACTCCGGTTCGTCGAGCGTCGGCACCGACACCAACCGCAACTGGGACTACAAGTGGGGCTGCTGCGGCGGCTCTTCGGGCTCCACCGGCTCCGAGACCTACCGCGGCCGGGCCGCCGAGTCCGCCCCCGAGGTCAAGGTGGTCGCCGACTTCGCCCGCAGCCGGGTCGTCGGCGGCAAGCAGCAGATCAAGGCGGGCATCGACTTCCACACCTACAGCGAGCTGGTGCTCTGGCCGTTCGGCTACACCAACTCCGACACCGCCCCGGGCATGACCCAGGACGACCGGAACGCCTTCGCCGCGGTCGGCCAGAAGATGGCCGCGAGCAATGGCTACACGCCGGAGCAGTCGAGCGACCTCTACATCACGGACGGCTCGATCGACGACTGGCTGTGGGGCAACCAGAAGATCTTCTCCTACACGTTCGAGATGTATCCGACGGGCTTCGGCGGCGGCGGCTTCTACCCGCCCGACGAGGTGATCGAGCGTGAGACGAGCCGCAACCGTGACGCCGTGCTGCAGCTGCTCGAGAACGCGGACTGCATGTACCGGTCCATCGGCAAGGAGCAGCAGTACTGCACGGGTTGACGCGGTACTTCGGTTGATACGGACAGGGGCGCCCCGGAACCGCTCGGTTCCGGGGCGCCCCCGCGTTCTGCGTACCGCTGTATGGCCGGACGCAGCGCGGCTGTACGGCCGGACTCGGCGCCGCTAGACGGCCAGACTCAGCGCGGCCGCGACCGCGAAGCCCGCGACCGAGAGCACCGACTCCAGCACCGTCCACGACTTCAGGGTGTCGCGCTCGGAGATGCCGAAGTACTTGGCGACGATCCAGAACCCGCCGTCGTTGACGTGCGAGGCAAAGATCGAACCGGCCGAGATCGCCATGATGACGAGGGCGAGGAAGGCCTGCGAGTGGTCGCCGTTCTCGACCAGCGGGAGCACGATGCCGGCCGTGGTGACGATCGCGACCGTCGCCGAACCCTGCGCCACACGCAGCACCAGCGAGATCAGATACGCGAGGACGACCACCGGCAGGCCGACGTCGTTGAAGGTGTCGGAGAGCGCCTGCGCGACGCCGCTCGCCTTGAGGATGGCGCCGAAGACGCCGCCCGCACCGACGACGAGCAGGATGTTGCCGACCGGCTTGAGCGATGAGGTCGACACCTGCTCGAGGGACTTGCGGGACCACCCGCGCCGGATGCCCAGCAGGTAGTACGAGAGGACCAGCGCGATCGTCAGGGCGACGAAGGGGCTGCCGAAGAACTCGATGACGCTTCGGAGGGTGGAAGGGTCCAGCGCGATGGAGGAGAACGTCGCGGCGAGGATGAGCACCAGCGGCGTACCGATGATGAGGAGCACCGTGGCGAGGGAGATGGGCGCCTCGGCCGACTGTCCGTCGCGCCGCATGCGCTCTGCGGCGACCGCGGCCTTGGCGTCCTCCGCGGCCTCCACCATGTCCTGCGGGACCTCGACGAAGAGCCGCTTGCCGATCCAGGCGGCGTAGCCCCAGGCGGCCAGGACCGCCGGGAGGCCGACGAGGATGCCCATCAGGATGACCCAGCCGAGCGAGACATGCAGCAGTCCGGCGGCGGCGACCGGGCCGGGGTGCGGCGGCAGAAAGGCGTGGGTCATGGACAGACCGGCCAGCAGCGGCATCGCGTAAAGGATGATCGACTTGCCGGAGCGCTTGGCGGCGGCGTACACGATCGGCGCGAGGACGAAGATGCCGACGTCGAAGAAGACGGGTATGCCGAAGATCAAGCCGGTCAGGCCCATGGCAAGCGGGGCGCGCTTCTCGCCGAAGAGGTTCAGCAGACGCGAGCTCAGCACCTCGGCGCCGCCGGACACTTCGAGTATCGCGCCGAGCATGGTGCCGAGCCCGATGATGATCGCCACGTGTCCGAGGATGCCGCCCATGCCCTGCTCGATCACCGAGACGGCGGCCGACTTCTGGACGGTGCCGAAGAGTTCGGTGACGGAGAGACCGGCGGCGAGGCCGACGGCTATGGAGACGGCGAGCAGGGCGACGAAGGGCTGCAGCCGGACCTTGATGATGAGGAGGAGCAGCAGCGCGATGCCGAGGGCGGCGACGGTCAGCAGACCGGCGGTGCCGTCGATGAGAAGGAGGAGACCGCCGGTGTGGGGCGGGGGTGGTGGTGGGGCGTCAGCGGCGATGAGCATGGGGAAACTTCCTGTTTTGGGCAAGGGCGGACCACGGGACGGCGCTCGGGGGAAAGGCGCCGCCCCCGGCAGTGGGGGGTTAAACAAGATCAACGAAGGTCAGTCGCAGATTCAGCCCAGGACTGCCAGTGCGTCGATCTCGATCAGGAGGCCGGCGGGAAGGCCGACGTACACCGTCGTACGGGCGGAGGCGGGGGCCTTGAGACCCTCCTCCTCGAAGTACGCGTTGTAGATCTCGTTCATCTCGGCGAAGTGGTCCACGTCGGTGAGATAGACGCGCGTCATCATGACGTCGTCCCAGCTCGCGCCGCCCTCTTCGAGGACCGCCTTGACGTTGGCGAGGGTCTGGAGCGTCTGTTCGCGCAGAGTGGGACCGGCGACGGTCGGGGACTGCCCCTCGACGGCGGGCAGGAAGCCGACCTGGCCGGCGACCTGAAGGATGTTGCCCTTCTTGACGCCGTGGGAGAACTTCGCGGGCGGGGCGGTGTGGGTGGCGGGGGTGATCGCGATCTTCTCGCTCATGGAGCTTCCTTGGGTGGGACGGCATGTGCGTCGGGTACGGCACCGGAGTACTCCCGGCTGATGGCGGCGGCGGTGCGGCGCAGCAGCGGGAGAAGGGTGAGGAGTTCCTCGGCGGTGACGACGACGTTCGGCGCGGAGACCGACATGGCGGCGACGACCCGGCCGTCCGCGCCGCGGATGGGCGCGCCGATGCAGTTGATGGACTCCTCGTGGCCGCCGAGGTCGGTGGCCCAGCCCTGTTCGCGGACGGCGGCGAGCTCCTTGAGGAACGCGGCCGGGTTCGGGATCGAACGGGATGTGTACATGGGGTAGTCGAGCTTCTCGGCGAGGGCGCGCCGCTCGGCCTGGGGGAGGTCGGCGAGCAGCAGTTTCGCCACCGCGGCGACGGTGATGGCGACGGGCTTGCCGATCCGGGAGTACATCCGGACGGGATAGCGGCTCTCGACCTTGTCGATGTAGAGGACCTCGTTCTCCTCGTACACGGCGAGGTGGACGGTGTGCCCGCACTGCTCGTTGAGCTGTACGAGATGGGGGTGCGCGATCTCCCGCACATCGAGGTTCTCGACCGCTTCCTGGGCGAGCGCGAAGAGGCGGGCGCCGAGGCGGTAGCGCTGGTCCTGCTGGCGGTAGACGAGTCCGTGCTCGTGGAGCGTACGGAGCAGGCGCAGGGCGGTGGACTTGTGCACGCCGAGCCGGTCGGCGACCTGTCCGAGGTCGGCGGGTCCCTGCGCGAGCAGCGGCAGGATGCTCAGGGCGCGATCGACGGTCTGGCTCATGGCGTAGCTACCTCCTCATCCACGGCTGCGGTCCAGCCGGGGCCGAGGTGCAGTGTCTCCCAGCCGCGTGCGTCGAGTGCGACCAGCCGGTCGGCATACGCCCGTGCGGGCGGCACGGCGAGATCCGCGTCGACGGTGAGGGTGGCGGCGGCCATGAGGTGCCCGTGCCGCAGCCGGTCGTGGGCGGGGAGCCCGCGGAGGGTGGCGGAGAGAAACCCGGCGGCGAAGGCGTCGCCCGCGCCGACGTGGGCGACGACATCGACGCGGGGCGCGGGCGCGTGGGTGACGGCGTCGGGGCGGGGTCCGGATCCGGGGCAGCGGCGGCCGTACGCGACCGCGCCCTGCGCCCCCCGCTTCACCACGAGCACGTCCGGCTCACACAGCGCCTCCCGGATCGCATCCGCGCCCCGCACCCCCCATGCCTCCTCCGCCTCGTCCTCGCCGACGAAGACGATGTCCGCGCCCCGGGCCAGGTCGAGGAGGACTGCCGGACCGGCGGCGTCGCGCCACAGGCCGGGACGGTGGTTGACGTCGAAGGAGACGAGCGGGCGCCTGGACCGGCGCGTCGTCAGGTCACGCATCAGCGCCAGGCAGTCCGCCGACAGCGCCGCCGTGATCCCGGACAGGTGCAGGATCCGCCCCGACCACACGTCCTCGTCCCGCACCGTCGACCGCGACATCGCCGATGCCGCCGACCCCGTCCGGTAGTAGAGGACCTCGTGTGCGTCGGCCGCGCGGTCGCCCGCCGTTCGGAAGTAGATCCCCGTCGGCCGCTGCGGATCGCGCTGTACCGCCGACGTGTCGACGCCGTACGACGCGATCGCCGCGACCAGGTGCTCGCCGAAGCCGTCCGCGCCCACCCTGCCGACCCACTTCGCGCTGTGCCCGGACGCCGCGAGCGCACAGGCCACATTGGACTCCGCTCCGCCGATGCCGCGTACGAACGACGGCACATCGGCGAGGCGGCCCGGCACCGTGGGCACAAACGTGACCATGGACTCGCCGAGGCAGACGATGTCCACGGGTCCGGCTCCGGGCACTGTGGCGGTCACGATCGCTCAGGCTCCTCACTGGTGGGCCGCCGGACACCATTGACCCGGCGTTGGCACGGATGTTAGACAGCGGTAAGCGAGATGCGCAATGACTGTTGCAAATGCTGCAACGCAGAGGCGAAAGCGACCCGAGGAGGGCCAATGGCAGGCGACAACACGGTCGGACGACTTGCCGACGAACCCGTCGACCACCGCTTCAAGGCCCTCCCCCCGGACGCCGAAACCGCCGGCCTCACCGTCGGCGCGCTCGCCGCCCAGCGCCGCAATCTCTTCACCGGCGGCTTCACCACCCCCGTCCTCGCCCTTTCGGCCGAGTCCGTCGAACACAACCTCGCGCTCCTCGAGACATACTCCGAGCGACACGGCCTCGCCTTCGCCCCCCACGGCAAGACCTCGATGTCGCCCCAGCTCTTCGCCCGCCAACTGGCGTACGGCGCCTGGGGCATCACCGCCGCCGTCCCCCACCAGGCCCGCGTCTACCGCGCCTACGGCATCCAGCGGATCTTCCTCGCCAACGAGGTCGTCGATCCGCCCGCCCTGCGCTGGCTCGCCCACGAGCTGAACGCCGACCCCGACTTCCGCTTCATGTGTTACGTCGACTCCGTACGCGGCGTCGAGCTGATGGACGAAGCGCTGCGAGGAACCGGCCGCCCCCTCGATGTCGTCGTCGAGCTCGGCGCCGGTGACGGCGCCCGCACCGGAGCCCGCAGCGAAGCCGACTGCGCCGCCGTCGCCGACGCCGTGGCCGCCGTCGAAACCCTCCGCCTCGTCGGTGTCGCCGGCTACGAGGGCGAGGTCCCCCAGGCCGACGCCGACCGCGTACGCGCCTGGCTGCGCCGCCTCACCGCGCTGGCCGCCGACTTCGACAAGGCCAGCCGTTTCGCCGCCACCGAGGAGATCGTGATCAGCGCGGGCGGCAGCGCCTGGTTCGACGCGGTCGCGGACGTCTTCGCCGAGATCCCCGACCTCTCCCTCCCCGTACTGAAGCTGCTCCGCTCCGGCGCGTACGTCTCGCACGACGACGGCCACTACCGCCACCTCACCCCCTTCAACCGCGTCCCCGACGAGGGCCGTCTCCAGCCCGCCTTCCGCCTCTGGGCCCAGGTCGTCTCCCGCCCCACCCAGGAGCAGGCCTTCGTCAACGCGGGCAAGCGGGACGCCGCGTACGACCTCGACCTCCCCGAGGCCCAGGTCGTACGCGACGGCCGCACCGGCGAGATCCGCCCCGCGACCGGCATCACGGTCAGCGGCCTCTCCGACCAGCACGGCTGGGTGCGTACGACATCCGAGGCGCGGCTGGAGGTCGGCGACTGGATCGGGATGGGCCTCTCCCACCCCTGCACCAGTTTCGACAAGTGGCAGCTGATCCCGCTCGTAGAGGCGGACGGCACGGTCACCGACTACATCCGCACCTTCTTCTGAGAGGCCGCCCCATGGATCTCGTCCTCCGCGACGCAACGGTCATCGACGGCTCGGGCGGCCCCTCGTACCGCGCCGACGTCGGCCTGGACGGCGGCCGGATCGCCGCCATACGCCGCGAGGGCGGGCCTGCCCTGGCCGGCAGACGCACCCTCGACGCGCACGGCCTCGCCCTCTCCCCCGGCTTCATCGACATGCACGCGCACAGCGATCTCGCGCTGCTCCGCGACCCCGCGCACGAGGCGAAGGCCGCGCAGGGCGTGACCCTCGAAGTGCTGGGACAGGACGGGCTGTCGTACGCGCCTGTCGACGACGCCACCCTCTGCGAGGTCCGCAAGGCCATCACGGGCTGGAACGGCGACGGCAGCGATATCGACTTCGACTGGCGCACGGTCGGCGAGTATCTGGACCGCCTCGACCGCGGCATCGCGGTCAACGCCGCCTATCTCGTCCCGCAGGGCACCGTACGGATGTACGCCGTCGGCTGGGACGACCGCCCGGCGACCGATGCCGAACTCCGGCGGATGAAGCAGCTCGTCGCCGAAGGCCTCGAACAGGGCGCGGTCGGCATGTCGTCCGGGCTGACCTACACACCCGGCATGTACGCGGGCGACGCCGAACTGACCGAGCTGTGCCGGGTGGTGGCCCGTTACGGCGGCTACTACTGCCCGCACCACCGCTCGTACGGAGCCGGGGCGCTGCAGGCCTACGAGGAGATGGTCGCCCTCACCCGCGACGCCGGCTGCGCCCTCCATCTCGCCCACGCCACGATGAACTTCGGCGTGAACAAGGGCCGGGCACCGGATCTGCTCGCCCTGCTCGACGAGGCGCTGGACGCGGGCGCGGACATCAGCCTCGACACCTACCCGTACACCCCCGGCTGCACCACCCTCGTCGCGATGCTGCCCAGCTGGGCGAGCGAGGGCGGGCCCGAGGCGGTCCTGACCCGCCTGCGGGACGACGAGAGTGCCGAGAAGATCCGTCACCACCTGGAGGAGATCGGATCGGACGGCTGCCACGGCGTACCCATCGAGTGGGACACCATCGAGATCTCGGGCGTGAGCGACCCCGGGCTCGCGGGCTGCGTGGGAAAGACGATCCAGCAGTCCGCCGACCAGCGCGGCGAGGCCCCCTGGGCCACCGCCCGCCGGCTCCTCATCAACGACAGCCTCGGCTCGACGATCCTCCAGCACGTCGGCCACGAGGAGAACGTCCGGCAGATCATGCGCCACCGCGTCCACACGGGCGGCAGCGACGGCATCCTGCAGGGCTACAAGCCGCACCCGCGCGCCTACGGCACCTTCCCGCACTATCTCGGCCGGTACGCAAGGGAGCTGGGCATCCTCACCCTGGAGGAGACCGTGGCCCATCTGACCTCGCGCCCGGCCGCCCGGCTGCGGCTGCCCGACCGCGGCCTGGTCCGCGAGGGCCACCGCGCGGACCTGGTGCTGTTCGACCCGGACACGGTCGCGGCGGGCTCGACCTTCGAGGCCCCCCGCACACTGCCGACCGGCATCCCGTATGTGCTGATCGACGGCAGGTTCGTGATCGAGGACGGTACGCGTACGGACGTCATGGCGGGCCGTTCGGTGCGCAGGACGCCCGCGCGGTCCGTCAGCTGACCCCGTGCGGCCGGAACTGGATGCTGATGCGCGGCCCGACCGCGCGGGCGGTCTTCGGCACGGCGTGCTCCCAGGTCCGCTGGCAGGAACCGCCCATCACGATGAGATCGCCGTGCCCGAGCGGCCGCCGCAACGGGAGGCCGCCGCCGCGGGGCCGCAGCACCAGATCGCGCGGCGCCCCGACGGACAGGATCGCGACCATGGTGTCCTCCCGGGACCCGCGCCCGGTGGTGTCCCCGTGCCAGGCGACGCTGTCCCGGCCGTCCCGGTAGTAGCAGAGCCCTGCCGTGGTGAACGGCTCCCTGAGCTCGCGCGCGTAGTACGCGGAGAGCGCGGCGCGGGCCTCGTCCAGGACGGGGTGCGGGAGGGCGTCCCCCTCCTGGTAGTAGGCCAGCAGCCGCGGCACGTCCACCACGTTGTCGTACATCTGCCGCCGCTCGGCCCGCCACGGCACCTGGGAGACCAGCTCTTCGAACAGAGCGTCCGCCCCGCCGAGCCAGCCGGGCAGCAGATCGATCCAGGCCCCGTCCCCGAGCACGGTCCGCCGGACGTCCTTCAGCGGGCCGAGTCGTATCTCGTCGGTCTGGTCGAAGAGCGAACCCTGGAGGTGCGGTGCCATGCCTCCAGAATACCCCTGGCATTCGAACATACGAACGGATCCCTGAGCGGGATCGCCGGGCCGGGAGGGGACAGACCTGGACCGTCCGCGGCCGTCGTCCGCCACCACGGCGCGGACGACGGCCGCGACAGCCGCGCCTTCCTACGACGTGGTCACGGCTTGGGCAGTGTGCAGCCCGCCCGGCCCAGGTCGATCTTGTTGTCGAGGCCTACGCAGGGGACGATCACGTACGTCTCCTGGGCGTAGTTGATCCCCTGGCGCACCGTGACCTTCCCGCTCTCGTCCACCTCGCACGGGTTGTTGTCGGTGCAGCGCCCGCCGTCCTCGTTGCCGGTGTTGTTGACGGCGACGACCTTGCCGGTGGCGTTGTCGACGACGGGCGAGCCCGAGGTGCCGCCGATCGTGTTGCAGCTGGAGGTGTAGCGGACCGAGTCCTTCCAGGTCCACTCACCCTCCTTGAGGAGGTATGCGAACCCGTCGATGTTGCAGCTGTAGATCCGCTTCCAGTACCCGGAGACGACCTTGATGGCCGTGCCCTGCACGGGGTGCGCGGCGTTCAGTTCGAGTGCCTTGATGCCGTAGCTGCTCTGTATCTGCGCGTACGTACGGGTGAGTTGGTAGAGCGAGATGTCGGTGTCCGTCATCGTCGCGTAGGCGATCTTGCTGGCCCGCAGCGTGGCGACTCTGCTGCCCGCGGAGTTGAGCAGACTGAAACTGCGGGTGGACGGCTGGTCGACGACGACCTCGCCCGCGGCCGGGAAGCCGCTCTCTATGCAGTGCCCGTTGGAGAGTACGAGGGCGGGGTCGTCGGGCTCGGAGGCCGGCGTGCGCACCAGCGATCCGGAGCAGTTGCTGAGCGCCACAGTCCCTGCGAAGTCGACCGCCTTGAGGTCGACTCGGGGCTTGGCGCCGGGTTCGGTGCTCGTGGCGGCCGATGCCGCGTCCGCGGTGGTGACCGCGACCGCGGGGGCCGCGCCCGCCCCGAGGAGTGCCAGGGCGAGGAACGCGCCGACGAGAGGCTTCTTCATGTGGGGGTCCCCTCTTGCGACTTCTGTGACCGAAGGGGGTCTTCGGTTTGTCATGCGCATTGTTGGGGGATCCGCCACGGCCGACAAGGGATGGTTTCCGGTCAGGCGTTGACATCACCTTGAAGCCGCGGGCCCTGCGGCCGAGCCGCAGGGACGCGGGCGTCACTGCTCACTCAGGCCCTGTCCGGCCACGGTCACCGGCGCACCCGGCCCACCGGCAGCAGTACGTGCGCCGCGCTGGTGAGGGTGTCCTCGTCGCCGAGGAAGGCCTGGAGCATGTCCTCGGTGACGGGCCGGCCCGGAGCCGCCTCGGGCCAGGGACGACTCGCGATCATGAAGTGCACATGGCCGCGACCGTCGGCGGCCCTGAGCCACTCCTTCGGGGCGGGGCACTGAACGTTCAGATAGGGCATGCTCAGAACGGCCTGACCGCCCTCGACGAGCAGCCTGATCGCGGAGTTGTTCACGCCGGTGACGTCGGCCAGGCCACCGCCCGGCGCGAACCCGAGCTCCCCGATCATCGCCAGGACGGCGGCCTCGCCCGCCTCGGCGCCCGCGGCACCGTCGCCGAGGGAGTAGGCGATCAGATAGGGCGTGTCGTAGCCCTCCTCGGGATCGCCGGTCCACGCGAGCACCGAAAGGGTGCCCAAATGGCCGCGCTGAACAGTGCTTTTGGAAGTGTGCGCTGTGGTCATGGCTCGGCACCCTAGGCCCTGCGAACCCCGCTCGACTCATCCGTTCACCTGGATGGCCGAAGCCGGGTGTCTGCTGTAACTGCCGCCCTCCGTGGGCGTTCCCGCGGCGCGGTGGGGCCGTACAATCCGTATTTTCCGGGTCGCAAAAACGTTCCTGCCGTACCCCCGCTCCGCACCCCGGGAGTGACTTCGGCCACCGGTCCCGCGTTTGTCGCCTTATGGCAAGGACTAACGCGTCTGCTCAGTGGCAGCGCGTCCAGACGCTCTCAGCACCGAATCCGACGAGTCCGCCCGCCGGTGCCAGCCCCATCTACGAAGAGCTCGAGCGGGAGTGGGCCGCCGCGGGCCGCACCCTGCCGGGCAGGCCCGACTTCGAGTGGACCCGCCTCGCCCACTATGTGCCGCAACCGGGCGGCAAGGCCGACGTCCGCCCCGGTACCCCGCCGCCGCGCAGGGGCTGGCTCCACGCCTGAGCGGGGTCAGCGATCACGGACGGGCTGCGTCACTTCCGCCGCGGACACCGGCGGCGCGGGGTGCGGCACCCGGGCCGGCGCGCCGCCGCGCAGGCGCTTGCGCACCCCGGCGACGAGGCGGCCTGCCGTGAACGTCGCGCCGTGGACGAGGGGCAGCGCCGGATCGAAGGACGGCACGGGCGGGAACCGTGTGCCGACGGTCCCCGCCGTGCTCTCGCGCCGGGCCGCCTGCGAAGCGCGCAGCCGCAGCGCGGCCTCCAGCCCGGACGGAGCCAGCAGCAGCCGCTGATTGATGACGGCCCGCGGTCGCCAGTGGTTCTTGTACGGCTCATCGCCCCGCAGCAGGCTCAGCACCCGTCCTCCCGTGCTCGCGGCGAGCTCCACCTCATGACGCAGCAGCAGTGTGGTGACGTCCACGTCCTTCTCCCGCAGCCCGGGGTGAACGCCGTGCAGATAACTGCCCGTCAGATACCCCGAGTGCAGTGCCACACTGGCCGCCACCACCTCGCCGTCCAGCCGGAACTCCGTGAGCGAGGCTTCGCCGTCCCGCACCATCCGCCTGATCGCCCGCGCCAGATGCTCCGCCAGGCGGGGCTCGGGGTGCTCCGCGGTGGCCCCGCTTCCCCGCCACTGGAGTTCGCGCAGCCGCAGCAAGTGGTCGACGGCCGCCGGCACCTCGTGCTCCGGCACCGCGCAGTCCTCGATCTTCAGCGCATCGATCCTGCCAAGACCGGCCCGTGCGCGCTGCGCCCTGCCGGCCGGCAGCCGCTTGAGGATCTCCTCCACCGGAACTGCCGGGAGCTCCAGACAGACCGAGTCGGCAAGCCGCCGCCGCGCCCCCGTCCACGCCTCGTACAGCCGCTCGGCGGCAGCCCCGGGCCGTACCTCGCGCAGCTCGATCACCGCATGGCGGGCCGCGCGGTGCAGGCCGCGCTCCAGCGCCGTGATCGCGGTCTCCGCCTGCTCGTCGTCGACGAGGATGTCGCCGAAGTCGGAGATCTGGCCGCCCATCGGCACGAGCAGCGGCAGCGGACGGTGTACGAGCATCAGGGGCGCGGCCGCGATCAGTTCTCCGTCACGGCGTACGAGAACGACACGGAGCCGGCCGCCACCCCCGTACGACAGCCACCAGGAGAGCAGCCAGGCGTGGCTCTGGAAGGGCGTGGCCGTGGCGCACCTGCGCTGCAGCGCCTGCCACTGGTGTCTGAGTCCGGCGAAGTCGCGGGGGTCACGGCACAGCCTGACCGAGAGTGCGCCGATCCGCTGTGACGGCGGTGGTGGGATGGCTGGTTCCTGCTCGGGCGACTCGGTCATTGGCCTGCTCACTTGGTCGAGGGGTGGTGAAGTGGAGGGCGAACACAGGCCCAGGGCACAGCAGTTGGGCGCCGGCGCTACGGTCTGCGCTTCCCCGCGGGCCGGGGCGGGCCCAGCGGCACGTGCTGCAGCAGTTCCTGGTAGAGGCCGCAGACCGCCGCTGCGGTGGTGCGCACATCGCGGGTCACCCGTGTGGGGTCCTGGGCCTGGCGGCCCAGGGATTGCCGCAGTTCCGGCTTGGTGAGCAGCGTGACGAGCGCCGCCGCGAGGGCCGCCGGGTCCTCGGGCGGTACGAGTCCAAAGGCCCCATGGCCGGGCGGCAGACTCTCGCCAGCTCCGCCGACGTCGGTCACCACGACGGGCAGACCACAGGCCATCGCCTCCACCGGCGCGCCGAGGTGAAAAACCGTCAGTCGGCTGTTCTCACTCGTACTTCTCGGCAGCACGCGCGGCTCTCTTCGTAAGCGGACGGTGAATCTGATATGGCAAGCAGCGCCGCCGTGAAACAAAACAGGAGTGCACTTTGTCAGAGAGCCAGTTGGAAATCACGCCAGACTCGCTCGCACCGCCTTCAGGAGGTCACCGTGGACGATCGGGATCGATCGGCCCAATAACAGCTGGTACGAGAATCTCCGTAGCGCGGAACCAGGGTTTCTCCGGCGGCCAGGTGTCGTTACCCATGGCGACGGCGGCGAGAATCGCAGCCTGGGAAAGGGGTTCGAAGACATGAAGTACTCGAGGGTTGCTGCGATCGTTGCCGGCTCCGTGGCGGCCCTGGGGGCAGCATCTCCCGCGATCGCCGCGACGGCGCCCATGCCTCCCATGAGCCTCAACGGCGGCCTCGCCCATACCTTCAGCCAGACCCCGCTGCTGAATGGCGACGAGTCCATGGTGACCGAGATCGCCGACACCGCGACCGACCTGAAGAACGCCAAGGGCGGCGCCCCGGGGAAGGTCCTGAAGTCGGCGCACGAGGTCACCCCCCTGCTGGGCGGCGTCGGACTGGGCGGCTGAACGCGCCCCCTCCGAGGGGTGTTCGGGGAGGGGGTGCGACCGTCGGCGGTCGCACCCCCTCCCGCTGTTCGTACACGTCAGCAGGCACGGGAAGAGACCGGGGGAAAAACCAGGGTGGCGCCACCGGTGGATACCGGTGGCGCCACCCTGGTGTGACGGTCGCGCGGGTCAGCTGTTGGAGGCGACGTTGCCGAACGCCGGGTTCAGCAGGCCGACCACGTTCACGGAGTTGCCGGCGACGTTCGCCGGGAGGTGGACCGGAAGCTGAGCCAGGTTGCCGGAGAGCACACCCGGCGAGTTGGCGGCGGTACCTGACGCGTTGACGTCGGCGAACGCGGAACCGGAGGCAGCACCAGCGGCGAGACCAGCGGTGGCCAGCACCAGGGCGGCCTTCTTGGCAGTCTTCATGGGAAATAGCACCTTCTGCTCGATGTTCTGCCCAACATTAGGGCTCACACAGATCGAAACGGATTGCCCATAGAGATGACACGGCGACAGCGCCGGTACCCCCTGTTCAGCCCAATTTCCCTACGAGCGTGCCGATGCGGGCCAATTGAGTGAACCCGCAGAACCAATCCTCAAAGGAGGTAGTTGACCAGGGAGCCCTACCAGCGGGCATCCACGAGACGTAAGGACGGAACATGTTCAAGAAGGTTATGGCGACTGCGGCGATCACCCTTTCCGTGGCGGCCGCCGGCGCGGCTATGGCACCGCAGGCTATGGCCATCGGCGATGACGAGGGCATGACGACGCAGAGCGGCAACGACGCCAGCCAGTCGTTCGGCAACTCCGAGACCTACGGCGACATGAGCCCGCAGATCGGCCTCGTCCAGGGCTCGCTCAACAAGCCCTGCGTCGGTCTTCCCGCCAAGGCCAACCTCGGTTCGCTCGTCGGCGTCGTGCCCGTCGGGGTCCAGGACATCCCCGTCCTGTCCGCTCCGCAGACCCAGCAGTGCTCCGAGAACTCGACCCAGGCCAAGGGCGACGAACCGCTGTCGCACGTCCTCAGCAACATCCCGGTTCTGTCCGCGAACGGCTCCAACGACAGCTGAGCCCCGCCCCCGCCGACAGCAGGTCGGCACGCAGAGCCAGTCACATCGAAGACCCCGGCGCCTCTCGCAGGCCGCCGGGGTCTTTGCCTGTCCCTACGGGTCTTTGCCTGTCCCTACGGGGCTTTGCGTGTCCGTACGGGGAGTTGGACCGGGTCAGCCGGTCCAGAAGTCCCACCAGCGGGTCAGGATCAGCATCCCGATGATCCCGATCCACAGCACCGGCGGCATCCAGTGGAACTCCAGGAGCCCCTTCCGCAGACCCTCAGGGACCCGGATGATCCGGTGCTCGATGTTGTGCACGGTGACGTAGCAGAACATGACGATCGTGGCGACCCACGCCAGCGAGCACCACAGGCACAGCGAGTTGATCTCGTACAGCGACTGGTACTGCAGCCACGTGCAGAAACCCACCCCGAACAGACACCCGGCATGGAGACCCAGCCAGTACCAGCGCCGGTACCGCGCCCCCGCCAGCAGCGCCACCCCGATCGCGATCACCATCGAGTACGCCACCAGCCCCAGCATCGGATTCGGAAACCCGAACGCCGACGCCTGCTCACTCTTCATGATGTTCCCGCAGGAAACGACCGGATTCAGACTGCACCCCGGCGTGAAACCGGGGTCCTCCAGCAGCTTGAACTTGTCGATCGTGATCACCCACGAAGCCAGCAGACCCGCCGCCCCCGTGATCACAAGCAGCCAGGCGAAGGGCCGCCTGCCGCCGATTTCGTCTCTGCGAGCCCTTCGGCTTCTCCCGTGTTCCGTGGGCACAGATCCGCTCACCGTGATTGTCATACTGTTTCCACCGCTTCGATTGCGTCCTGGACGGCCCCATTGTGCCTCAATCACGAATTGCTCCGGCCGGTCCGGAATTCATTCGGCAGACGGGTGAATACGGG
This sequence comes from Streptomyces sp. CA-135486, assembly GCF_050936555.1. Lineage (NCBI taxonomy): Bacteria > Bacillati > Actinomycetota > Actinomycetes > Kitasatosporales > Streptomycetaceae > Streptomyces > Streptomyces sp. CA-135486. The sequence continues at coordinate 1,171,659 of NZ_JBNJMM010000002.1, read as the reverse complement.
GGCTGGACGACCGCCCGGGAATGATGGAATGGCGGAGCAGACCGTGCATGCGCTCTGCTCCCGGTGCAACCCTCCAGCCGGCGGCGCATTGCGTCGTGGGGCAGTCGTGCTTCCTGTTGGCATGGCGCATCCGGGTGCGCGCGACGATCTGCCCTCATCGGCGGAGGGTCTCCTCAATGACCCTCCGCCGATATTCACCTGCCGGCAACGCATCAGTGCATTGCGACATTCGAGTGACCGCGCGGAACCAAACTCGCCGGACGCAGTTGATCAGTCTGCTCCGCGCTCGATCGGTCAAAGCGAAAAGGGACAAAAAGTGATCAAGAAGATTCTGGCCACCGCTGCGGTCACCGCTTCGATGGTGGGCGCCGGTGCCGCGATGGCTCCGCAGGCCCTGGCCATCGGCGACGACGGGGGCACCACCACGGAGAGCGGCGTCGGGGCCTCGCAGGTCTTCGGCAACTCCACCACCAACGGCGACATGAGCCCGCAGATCGGTCTCGTCCAGGGCTCCCTGAACAAGCCCTGCCTCGGCCTGCCGGCCAAGGCCAACGCCGGCTCCCTCATCGGCGTCGTGCCCGTCGGGGTCCAGGACATCCCGGTCCTGTCCGCCCCGCAGACCCAGCAGTGCTCCGAGAACTCGAGCCAGGTCAAGGGCGACGAACCGCTGTCGCACGTCCTCGACAGCATTCCGGTCCTGTCCGGCAACGGCTCGACCGACAGCTAGTACGGGTTCGCCGCTGAGCGCTGCGCGTTCGGGGTGCACTCATTCAGGGCGCCATATGTTCCAGTGAAAAGAAATGACTCCCCGAGAAGCAGGAAGGCATTATCGCAAAGAATCTCTCCGACGGTTCGATAAAGCGCCCGATGCTGCATACGAGTGACTTTTCGAACGGGTGGTCATATTGAGGTTTCTTTGCGGGAATCCAGTCGTTACCAGTCCTGCAGGGGTGTTCACGAACAGGGAACTGGCAGCGCAGCGCGAAGGTCGCGCTTGCGTATGGCACCACTGCTGAAAGGATCCACAAAATGAAGCACACCAAGGCCGCGGCCGTCGTCGCAGGCGTCCTCCTGGCCATGGGCGCCGCCGCCCCCGCCATGGCGGACGGGGATGCCATCGGTTCCGCTGTCAGCTCCCCCGGCGTCCTGTCGGGCAACGTCCTGCAGATTCCGGTCAGCGTTCCGCTCAATGCCTGCGGCAACTCCCTCAATCTGATCGCACTGCTGAACCCGACTATGGGCAACGCCTGTTTCATCGGCTGACATTCAGTACAAAGCGGCCCCGAGGCGTACGAAAGTGCGCCCCGGGGCCGCTTTTCTGCGATGGCTGATTCCGGCGCATCGGCGAGAGGCTGATAACGGACCTAGTCAGCCCCTGCGTTGGTACCTACCATTCCACTCGTTCCGGCTCTTCGAGAAGCGCCAAGAAATGTTTGAAGAGTTGACACGGCCATGCCTAAATCGGCGTTCTTGGTCGAATTGGTGATGGCCGGCTTCCGGATGAACCCCTCACATTTCCCCGATGGGAGAATCATGTCCCGTGCACTTTTCGCCGGCGGCGCGGCAGCGGCAATTCTCGCTTCGTTGCTGGCCTCTCAGAACGCTTCCGCCATCAGCATCGCGCCCCCGGACAAAATCACGATCGACATCGCGACAGTCAACGGATCCGGCTGTCGTCCAGGGTCTGCCGCGGTGGCGGTGTCCGAGGACAACACCGCCTTCACCGTGACCTACAGCGAGTACCTCGCCAAGGTCGGCGTCGGGGCCAGCCCGACCGACTACCGGAAGAACTGCCAGCTCAACCTCGTGGTGCATGTTCCGCAGGGATTCACCTACGCGATCGCCAGCGCCGACTACCGCGGCTTCGCCAGCCTGCAGCCCGGCGCCACGGCCACGCAGAAGGCCTCGTACTACTTCCAGGGATCTCCGGACACGGCGTCCAGAACCCACCCCTTCAACGGCCCGCTCGATGACAACTGGCAGGCCACCGACTCCACCGAGTGGGGCCAACTGGTCTGGGCGCCGTGCGGGGTGAAGCGCAACTTCAACATCAACACCGAAGTGCGGGTCAACGCCGGGACATCGGATCCGAAGAAGACGACCAGCTTCATGACGATGGACTCCACGGACGGAGAGATCAACACCATCTACCGGCTCGCATGGAAGGTGTGCCCCGAGCTCTGAGGAGAATTGTTCTGAGCCAGCACGACGCTGAGCAGGCACGCCGCCCCGGCCACCTCTCGGTGGCCGGGCGGCAGTTGCGCGACGGGCCCAGGGAGGTCAGCCCTCGGCCGCGGGGGCCTTGGTAGCTCTGGCCCCTGTTCCGGCCTCTCCCGCCCGCGGCCCGTCCGGTGTCCCCCCTCCGGACGGGCCGCGCCTTTGTGTCTACGTACGGATGGCTCGCAGCTCGAACCAGACTGCCTTGCCGATGCCGTACGGCCGGGGCTCGGCGCCCCATGCGTCGGCGAGGGCATCGACGAGGGCGAGCCCGCGCCCCGACTCGTCGTCCGCGCACGCGATGCGCGGCTGCGGCGGCGCGTCGCTCGCGTCGTGCACCTCCACGCGGAGGACGGCTTCACTCAGCACGCATCGCGCGGCCACCTCCCGCCCGGCCGGGACGCGGGCATGACGGCAGGCGTTCGTCATGAGCTCGCTGAGTAACAGCACGGCGGTGTCGGCCAGTTCGTCCGGGATCTTCCAGTCCCGCGCCTGCTCGGCGAGAAGCGCGCGGGCCCGGCCCACGCTTCGGGGAGTGCGCGGCAGCCGCCACTCGATGTGCTGGTTCATGGCTTATACGGTGGTGGCGCGGGCTTAGCCTCTGGAGTAACGAGATGGGTACGGAGGGTGGTTGTACCCGGCGGGTACCAAAGGAGGCGACCGTGACGGAGACGTGGCGGTACTGCGGAAACCAGATCAAGCTGTGGCGTACGCAGGCCGGGGTGAGCCGCGAGGAGCTGGGCAAGGAAGCGAATTACGAGTACGAGTCGGTCAAGTCGATGGAGCAGGGGCGACGACGGCCGACGGTACGGCTGTTGCAGGTGGCGGACCAGATGTGCGGGGCGCAGGGGAAGCTGCTGGCGGCGCAGGAGTTCCTGAAGCCGGAACCGTTCCCCGCGAGAACACAGGAGTACATGTCGGCGGAGGCGGACGCGATCGCCTTGCATTCCTACGCACCGTTGTTGATCCCAGGGCTTCTGCAGACCGAGGACTACGCGCGGACGCTGATCAGCGAAAGCTGTCCGCCACTTGACGATGAGACGGTGGAGGAGCGGGTACGTGCACGGCTGCGGCGACAGGAATCACTGACACGCCGAGCGACGACCGTGTTCGGCTTCGTGGTCTACGAGGCGGCGCTCCGCACGCTTGTCGGCAGCGCCGAGGTCATGCGGCGACAGCTGAAACGTCTCCTGGAGGTCGGGGAGCTTCGAAATGTCTCGATCCAGGTGCTCCCCGTTGGCCGGTGCGTGGGCCTGGCCCTCAACGGCTCGTTCGTGCTCGTCGAGACCGCAGACCGCGATCATCTCGCCTACATCGAGGGCCAGAAGACCAGTGCGCTCTATGCGGATGCGGACAGGGTCGGTGACCTAACCCAGTCTCATGGAATGATCCGCATGCAGGCCCTCAGCATTGAGGAGTCGGCGGAGTTCATCAGGAAGGTGGCGGCAGAGCTATGAGCGACCGGCTCACGTGGTTCAAGTCCAGCTACAGCGACAGCGAAGGCGGCGAATGCGTCGAAGTCGCCCTGGACTGGCGGAAGTCCACGCACAGCGACAGCCAAGGCAGCGACTGCGTCGAGGTCGCCACCTGCCCCCACACCGTCCACGTCCGCGACTCCAAGCTCGGCGGGACCAGCCCCCGGTTCGCCATACCCGCCCCCGCGTGGACCGCGTTCCTGGCCGCCCTCTGAAGGTGCGCCTCGGCCGCATACCGCCAGCCCTCGCACTACGGTGACCAGGTGACCAACACCGAACCCTGGGATCCCACCGCTCCCGGTGTCCTGCGCCTTCCCTCCGGGCGGCTCGTCCGGGGCCGCGCGCTGCGCCGGCCCCTGCCCGCCGGTCCCGAGCCCACGTACGCCGTCTATCTGCTCGGCAAGCAGCCGCCCGAGGTCCCCTGGGAAGCGACCTGGCTGCGCTGGCGGGACTTCCGGCTGCCCAGCAGCCGGGCGGACGCCCGGGCCCTGCTGGGCGAGGCCTGGGACCGCGCCGCGGTCGGGCGGGTCGAGATCGCCTGCGGCGGCGGCCGGGGACGCACCGGCACCGCGCTGGCCTGTCTCGCCCTGCTCGACGGTGTGCCGACCGACGAAGCGGTGGAGTTCGTACGCCGGAACTACGACCCGCACGCCGTCGAAACCCCGTGGCAGCGCCGCTACGTACGCCGCTTCGCCGACTGACCGGCCCGGCCGGTTGTCCGTGCCGGGCCGGTCAGTCGGCTCCAGACCTCGGGCAGCGTGTCTACGCTCAGCCCCGGGTGGCCTGAGCCTCGGCATCGGCATCCGCGACGGCGATGGCGATGCCGAGCGCCTTGGCGATGTTGCCGGCTGCCGTCATCACGCGGGCTGTGCCGACGATGGGGGCGATGGCGACCAGGACGTCCTGCAGCTGGTCGGCGGTCATGCCGGCCTTGAGGGCAGGGTCGATGTGAGCCACGTAGGAGATCGGCGGAGCGTCCGAGGCGGCGAGGGCCGCGATGCGGGTGAGCATGAACATATTCGGGGCCAGCCCGCACCGCTCGACCGAGTCGACCGTCATCGCGGCGAGGGTGTCCAGAACAGGGGTTTCAGAAGCTGTGGCCATGTCGGGTCGTCTCCTGTTGGTGTGTCGCTGACGCGAGTTCAGGGGCGGAAGCAATGGCTCCGCATCGCTACAGCGTCTACCGCTCGACCGTAAGGCCGTTGCGAGCGGAGCGCCTGTCGAGCGGGGTTGTCCGAGGCGCGTATGCAGCTGGGCGGCAACCGGACGGAACTGCCTCAGGCGCGACGACCGCCGGCCGGGGTGACGAGGGCAACACCGGCCCGTTTTCTTTTCCCCGCCGCAACGCAATCCGCAGGCGTACGGACCGCCAGGCCGGGCCTTTCGAAGGAATGCGGGCGTTCTCACCGGCCGAACACGCCAAACCGGACATTTTCATCACCACCTCGTGGCCGAAAACACCAAGCGATCAGCGTTACGCGCCCGTAAGCTCACCGACATGCAGGTGATCCAGTCGACGAAGCTCGCAAACGTCTGTTACGAAATCCGGGGCCCGGTCCTCGAGGAGGCGATGCGGCTTGAGGCAGCGGGTCACCGCATCCTCAAGCTCAACACCGGCAACCCCGCCGCCTTCGGTTTCGAGTGCCCGCCCGAGATCCTCGAGGACATGCTCCGCAACCTCGGCGACGCACACGGATACGGCGACGCGAAGGGCCTGCTGTCCGCACGCCGCGCGGTGATGCAGCACTACCAGACCAAGGGCATCGACCTGGACGTCGAGGACATCTACCTCGGCAACGGCGTCTCCGAGCTGATCCAGATGTCGATGCAGGCGCTGCTCGACGACGGCGACGAGGTGCTCGTACCGGCCCCGGACTACCCGCTGTGGACCGCGTCCGTCTCGCTGGCGGGCGGCACGGCCGTGCACTACCGGTGCGACGAGCAGTCCGACTGGATGCCGGACCTCGCCGACATCGAACGGAAGATCACCGACCGCACCAAGGCGATCGTGATCATCAACCCGAACAACCCCACGGGTGCGGTGTACGACGACGAGATGCTGCGCGGCCTCACGGAGATCGCCCGCCGGCACAATCTGATCGTCTGCTCCGACGAGATCTACGACAAGATCCTCTACGACGGCGCCACGCACACCCCGACCGCCGCGGTCGCCCCGGACCTGATGGTCCTCACCTTCAACGGGCTCTCCAAGAACTACCGCGTGGCGGGCTTCCGCTCCGGCTGGATGGCGGTCTGCGGCCCCAAGGCGCACGCGGCTTCCTACATCGAGGGCCTGACGATCCTGGCCAATATGCGGCTGTGCGCGAACATGCCCTCGCAGCACGCGGTGGCCACGGCGCTCGGCGGGCGGCAGTCGATCGAGGACCTGGTGCTGCCGGGCGGCCGGATCCTTGAGCAGCGGGACGTCGCGTACGACCTGCTCACCCAGATCCCCGGCGTGACCTGCGTGAAGCCGAAGGGTGCGCTGTATCTGTTCCCGCGGCTCGACCCCAAGGTCTACAAGGTCAAGGACGACCGGCAGATGGTGCTCGACCTGCTGCGCAACGAAAAGATCATGGTGGTGCACGGCACGGGCTTCAACTGGCCGGAGCCGGACCACTTCCGGATCGTGACCCTCCCGGCGGCGAAGGACCTGGCGGATGCGGTGACGCGGATCGGGACGTTCCTGGACGGCTACAGCCAGCCCTGAGCAAAGAATCGCGACCGAGCTCAACTTTAGACAGAATCTAAGCTAGGATGGCCTTCTGAGACAGCAGGAGGCCATTCCCATGTACGAGCCGATCCGCACGAAGTCGGTCCATGCGATGGCCGACGATGCCCAGTACCCGCACCGCAGCCGCGAAGAAGAGCTGGACATCCAGCTCGCGGGCCATCTGTCCGCCCTGCTCGCCGTCACCGACGAGCTCGGCCTCGGCAAGGCCGCCGAGAGCATCGCGGCCCAGATCGCCCGCCTCCGCGGCGCCCCGCCCGTCCGCCACGCGGGCTTGAGCGGCGCGGACCCCGCGTCCCTGCACCGCCGCGCCCTCGCCTTCGCAGGCCGCGCCCTCGTGGTCGCGGCATCCCGCGCCGACACCGCGGCGGCGATCCTCTCCGCCGAACGCATGGACGCGCACACGGCCGCCCTGGCCGATTCGCGCCTGGTCGGCGCCCCCTGACGGCCCCGGTCCACGGCCGCGGAGGCATGTGGACCGGGTGCCACTCACCTCACCACCCCGGCCCGGTCGCGCTGAACGTCGCGTCCGACGTCAAAGGTCCGTCCGGCCCGTAGGGCGGAACACTTCGCGCCGTCGTGAGAGTGGCCGATTCCGGTTGCGTACTGGGATCCGCCCTTCACCTCCCGTACATCCAACACCGCCTGGAATGTGGGATTCCGCGAGCACGCTGCTCCTGTGAGACGCATCGCAGGAATCGTCCTGGCGGTGCTGCTGATCGGCGGAGTGGCAGTCACCGTCGTCGCAGGCCGCGAGAGCCAGGACAAAGGCACGGCAACGAAGACCGTGCGAGGAGTGATCGGATCGGAGAAGGCGGAGTTCTTCGCCGATCCCGAGGTGGTGAAGACCCTTGCTGCCAAGGGTTTCACCGTGAAGACGGAGACCTCAGGGTCCTGGGCCATGGAGGAACTGCCCCTCAAGGGTCAGGACTTCGCCTTTCCGTCGTCCAAGTCGCCGGCCGACGAGCTGCGGCGCAGAACGAAGATTCCGGGCGGGCCCATCCGCCCGTTCTACTCCCCCCTCGTCGTCGTGGCGCACAGCGCCGCGGCGCGCGTCCTGGCCGACAACGGCCTTGCCACACTCACCGGCAAGTCGAGCGGCACGCTGCGTATGGGCCCGTATCTGGAGGCCGCGATGGGCGATCGGACCTGGCAGCAGCTGAAGGGGGCTGCAGGGCATGCCGAGCTGACCGGGACCGTGTTCATCACCAGCACCGATCCCGTCGCCTCCAACTCCGGTGCGCTGTATCTGGCCGCCGCCTCGTACGTCGCCGACGGCGGCAAGGTCGCCGCGGACGACGCGGCCGTCGCCGGGGACTCGGACCGGTCCGAACTCGGCCACATCGCCACGCTCACCGGCGGGCGTCTGTTCGACGCGACGAACGGCTCCCTGGACGGCGCGTTCGAGGAGATCCGTGGCTACCAATAAGGTCCTGAGCCTCCTGGAGTCCCGGAAGAACCTGACCGGCAGCGCCTTCGGCATCGCCGGCCTGGCCCTGACCTTCGCGGGGCTCGCCGGGACGTACTGGCCGCTCGTGGTCGCCGGGTTGTACGGCGCGGGCGCGCTCATCGCCCCGCCCGAGCGGCCCCCGGCACCCGACTTTCCGGACCCGGCCGAGCAACTCGGCGCCCTGCGCGGCGACTTCGCCACCCTGAGGGCGTATCTCACCGAGGTGGAACTGCCCCCGGCGGCCGCCGGCCGGCTCACCGAGCTCGACGCGGTTGTCGAGGCGCTGCTGGAGCCGGGCTGGGTTCGCGACCCGGAGCACGTGCACGTGCTGTCGCGGGCGGTACGCCAGGACATCCCGGAGGCGGTCGACAGCTACGTACGCACCCGCTGGTGGACCCGTGTCGCACCCGGTTCCCAGCCGCCGGAGCGCCATCTGGAGCGGCAGCTCACCGTGCTGTACGACGAGGTGACCGCGATTGCCGCCGCCCTGCAGGACGAGGAGGCGCGGCGGCAGCAGACCCACACGCACTATCTGGAGGAAAGGTCCGGCCCCCGGGAGCCGTGAGGGGGCTCCCGGGGGCCGGGGACGCGGCAGACCTTGGGTGACCCCACAGGTCAGGGCGGATGTCGAGTGGGTCCGCCGCGACGTACTACAGGTGCTCAGCCGAGCCGGGCGACCAGCGAGCGGTACTCGTCCCACAGCTCCTTCGGCGTGTGGTCACCGAAGGTGTTGAGGTGCTCGGGGATCAGAGCGGCCTCCTCGCGCCACACGTCCTTGTCGACCTTGAGCAGGAAGTCGAGGTCCTCCTCGGGCAGCTCGAGGCCGTCCGTGTCCAGCGCCTCGCGCGTCGGCAGGATGCCGATCGGGGTCTCGACGCCCTCGGCCTTGCCCGCCAGGCGCTCCACGATCCACTTCAGCACGCGGCTGTTCTCACCGAAGCCCGGCCACACGAACTTGCCCGCGTCGTTCTTGCGGAACCAGTTCACGTAGTAGATCTTCGGCAGCTTCGACGCGTCCGCGTTCTTGCCGACCTTGATCCAGTGGGCCATGTAGTCGCCCATGTTGTAGCCGCAGAACGGCAGCATCGCGAACGGGTCGCGGCGCAGCTCGCCGACCTTGCCCTCGGCCGCGGCGGTCTTCTCGCTCGCCACGTTCGCGCCGAGGAAGACGCCGTGCTGCCAGTTCAGGGACTCGGTCACCAGCGGTACGGCGGAGGCGCGCCGGCCGCCGAAGAGTATCGCCGAGATCGGCACACCCTTCGGGTCCTCCCACTCGGGCGCGGCGATCGGGCACTGCGAGGCGGGCACGGTGAAGCGGGCGTTCGGATGAGCCGCCGGAGTCTCGGACGCCGGGGTCCAGTCGTTGCCCTTCCAGTCCGTGAGGTGGGCCGGGGCCTCCTCGGTCATGCCCTCCCACCAGATGTCGTTGTCGTCGGTGAGCGCGACATTGGTGAAGACGGCGTTGCCCCACAGGGTCTTCATGGCGTTGGCGTTGGTGTGCTCGCCGGTGCCGGGCGCGACGCCGAAGAAGCCGGCCTCGGGGTTGATCGCGTACAGCCGGCCGTCCTCGCCGAAGCGCATCCAGGCGATGTCGTCACCGATGGTCTCGACCGTCCAGCCCGAGATCGTGGGCTCCAGCATGGCGAGGTTGGTCTTGCCACAGGCGGACGGGAAGGCCGCGGCGACGTACTTGGACTCGCCCTGCGGCGGGGTGAGCTTGAGGATCAGCATGTGCTCGGCGAGCCAGCCCTCGTCGCGCGCCATGACGGACGCGATGCGCAGGGCGTAGCACTTCTTGCCGAGCAGCGCGTTGCCGCCGTAGCCCGAGCCGTACGACCAGATCTCGCGGGTCTCCGGGAAGTGCGAGATGTACTTGGTGGAGTTGCAGGGCCACGGGACATCGGCCTGACCCGGCTCCAGCGGGGCGCCCAGCGTGTGCACGGCCTTGACGAAGAAGCCGTCGGAGCCGAGCTCGTCGAGGACGGGCTGTCCCATGCGGGTCATCGTCCGCATGGAGACCGCGACGTAGGCGGAGTCGGTGATCTCGACGCCGATCGCGGACAGGTCGGAGCCCAGCGGGCCCATGCAGAACGGCACGACGTACATCGTGCGACCGCGCATCGAGCCGCGGAAGATGCCCTGCTCACCGGCGAAACTGTTTCCTTCCCCGGTAAAGATGGCCTTCATCTCCGCGGGGGCTTTCCAGTGGTTCGTCGGGCCCGCGTCCTCCTCCTTCTCGGAGCAGATGAAGGTGCGGTCCTCCACGCGCGCGACGTCGCTCGGGTCGGATGCGGCGTAGTAGGAGTTCGGGCGCTTGATCGGGTCCAGCTTCTTGAACGTGCCCTTTGAGACGAGCTCCTCGCACAGGCGCTCGTACTCGGCCTCGGATCCGTCACACCAGACGACGCTGTCCGGCTGCGTGATTGCTGCGATCTCGTCGACCCAGGAGACGAGCTCCCGGTGGTTGGTGGGGACGGTGCTGGGAGCCGCGATGTCGCGCGCCACGATCGCTCCTAAGTGAGGGATTTGTTGGTTGTTGCCCCGTGGGGGCTGCGACCCGGATGCTTCGTAGCCGCTCATCCGGTGCCGACTGCACTCATCTGATCATCCGTGCAGTATGCGCATATGTCCAGAGGAGCTCTCACGTGAGCATCACCACTCGCGGGCACGCCAAACTCGGAGGACACTCGAAGACGGCATGTGCCCGGCCCCGTGGCGCCCGCTCTGACACTCGCTGTGAGACTGGCCGGAGGGGGCTGTTACCTACGGTTGCGTAGGTACCATCGCCGTTATGACCTCTGCCGCGCCCGAAGTGACCGAGATAGAGCCCCCGCCGGTGAAACCCCGGCTGCGCGGCTGGCTGCACGCCGGGATGTTCCCCGCCGTACTGGTCGCGGGACTGACGCTGACGGCGCTCGCCGACTCCAGCCGGGCCAGGGTGGCCTGCGCGATCTATGTCTTCACCGCGTGCCTGCTCTTCGGCGTGAGCGCGCTCTACCACCGCGGCAACTGGGGCCCGCGCGGCGAAGCCGTGCTGCGCAGGCTCGACCACGCCAATATCTTTCTGATCATCGCGGGCACCTACACCCCGCTGACGATGCTGCTACTGCCCGACTCCACCGGCCGGACGCTGCTCTGGGCGGTCTGGGCGGCGGCCGTGGCGGGCATAACGTTCCGGGTCTTCTGGGTCGGCGCACCGCGCTGGCTCTACACCCCGTGCTACATCGCGATGGGCTGGGCCGCCGTCTTCTTCCTGCCCGACTTCATGCGCGCCGGCGGGATCGCGGTGCTCGTCTGTGTGATCGTCGGCGGGCTGCTCTACAGCGCGGGCGGCGTGATCTACGGAATCAAGCGGCCGAACCCGTCACCACGGTGGTTCGGCTTCCACGAGGTCTTCCACTCCCTCACGCTCGCGGCGTTCGTCGTGCACTACGTCGGCATCTCGCTGGTGGCCTACCAGCACGGGTAGGCAGTACCGGTGGCCCGCCGAAAGCGCCCGAGTGGACGTGGCTCGGCGCCCGTCGATGCACAACAATGAGGCACATGGCCGCCACCACACGTCATCGCTCGCGCGAATCCCTCGCCGACGCGAAGCCACAACTGGGCCTGCGCGAGCGCAAGAAGCTGAAGACGCGGATCGCGATCCGCCGGGCGACATACCGGCTCATCTCGGAGCAGGGGTACGAGGCGACGACCATCGAGCAGATCGCGGACGCGGCGGAGGTCTCGCCGTCCACGGTCTTCCGCTACTTCCCCACGAAGGAAGACATCGTCCTCACCGACGAGTACGACCCGATCATGGCGGCGGAGCTGCGGGCGAGGCCGGCGGACGAGGAGCCGCTGGAGGCGATCCGGCAGGTGATGACACTCGGCCTGTCGGCCTTCGTCCGCGAGGAGCGCGACGAGGTCGTCCAGCGGACCAAGCTGATGGTGGAGGTCCCGGCGATCCGGGCCCGGATGACGGAAACGATGGCGACGACGCCCGAGCTGCTGGTGCGCGCGCTTGCGGACCGGACGGGCCGTGACCCCGACGACCTGGACGTGCGGGTCTTCACGGCGGCGGTGCTGGGGGCGCTGCGCGAGGTGATGCTGTACTGGGCGGGGCGGGGGCATCGGGACGACCTGATCGAGCTGGTGGAGCGGGCGCTGACGACGATTCAGGGGGGCCTGAAGCTTTGACCCGGGGGCGGGGCTTGTTCCCCACCCCGCCCCTTCCCGAACCATGGGCGCCGCCCCTGGACCCCGCGCCTCAATCGCCGGCGGGGCTTTTTTCAGCCTCGCCGCCGGTCACCGTCCCTGGGGCTCCGCCCCTGGACCCCGCGCCTCAATCGCCGGCGGGGCTTGATTTCGGGGCTCCGCCCCGGACCCCGCTGCGGTCCGCCCGCGAAAGCACCCACCGGACAGCAACCACCAACGCCCCCTGGCCGACGGCAACCACGACCCCGGAGACTGGCCCGTGTGGGGGTCCCCCCGGACGGAGTCTGGGGGAGATTGAGGACACGCCTGACGGGCGTCTGGGGGTACGGGGCGAAGCCCCCAAGTCCGCGCCGCGAAGCGGGCGCAGGGGCCTGGGGGCTCGCCCCCCCAGCAGTGCCGCGCGGCGAAGCCAGCGCGGGGTCCGGGGCGGAGCCCCGGTTATGGGAAGGGGCGGGTGGGGGAAAGCCCCGCCGCTACCTCAGCCCGTCCCCCTTTCCGCACGCGACCCCGTCCCCACTGGGATCCAGCCGCAACGGATCGTCCCTCCCGTTCACCTTCAGCCGCCCGTAGTCATGCGCCTCCAGCCACCCGCACCGCGCCTTCGTCGTCGCCTTCACCCCCCGGGGGAAGACCGTCGGGACGCAGAGCCCGATCGTCCCGTAGTGCCGGTCGCACCCCGCGATCCGCGGGCTCACCGGGACCGAGTTCCGCTTCTTCAGGCGCGACTTCGGCGTCGAGGAAGGCGCCTCCGCGAAGCTGTGGACGTGCGCCGACGGCGCGTCCGCGGACATCGCCGCCGGGCCACCGAGGTGCACCCACTCCGCCACCGACGGAATGCCGTTCGCGTCGACCGCGAAGAGCATGTACCAGCCGGGCGGGGCCATGTTCGGGTTGCTGGTGACATTGAGGTCGATGTTGTTCCCGTCGACCGTCATCGGCAGATCCACGAACCGCTGGTTGGGGTCGGAGGAGTGAGTGACCGCCGCCGGACGGATCAGCTCCGCCTTGGCGATCGGCCGGTCGACCGTGATCCGCTGCGTGTCCCCGTACGTCCACGACCCGTCGATCACCGAAGTGATCCTCGGCCGCGCGCCCTTGAGGAGATACGGCGGGGTGTAGACCGACACATTGTTGTTGTACGTGCCGTTGCCGGGGTTGTCGCCGACCGCCATCACCCGGCCGTCCGGGAGCAGGAACGCCGAGGAGTGGTACGTACGCGGGATCGGGTCCGTCGCAAGACCCTCCTGGTACGTGTTGCTCACGGGATCGAAGAACGACGCCTCGTACACCGGGTCGGCCCGGTCGTGCAGTCCACCGCCCGTCTCGAAGACCTTGCCGTCGGGCAGCAGCACCGCGGACACGAACATCTTGCCCTCCGCGCCCGTCTGCGGGCGCTTGCCCTGACCCTGGTCGACCTGGCCCTGCGGCAGCAACGGGCCGTGCACATACGACGGGTTGGGCGCCTTGAGGTCGATGATGTCGGTGAGGCGGTTGGCCGCCGGGTTGGTCTCGTTGTTGCCGCCGCCCATCGTCAGCACCCGCTGGTCCTGCGCGGGCGGCAGCAGCACGCTCGCCGACTCGTCCCGCTGGTCCTTGTTCTGCAGGCCGGGCACATCGGTGATGGTGTTCGCGGTGTAGTCGTAGATCGAGGCGCCCGACCCCTGGGTGCCGTTGCCGAAGACATGGCTGCCGGAGTAGAACAGCCGGCCGTCCTGCATCAGGATCATCGACGGGTACAGACCCCAGAAGGACCAGGTCTGGTTGACCTCGTTCAGCGGGAGCCACTTGTGCTGCGCCGCGGAGAACTTCTCGGCGGTCACATTGCCGGTCGAGTCCTCCTTCAAACCACCGAAGGAGATGACGTCACCGTTGCCGAGGATCGTCGCCGACGGATACCAGTGGCCGCCGTTCATGTCGTTGGTCTTCGTGTACGTCTCGGTCGCCGGGTCGAAGATGTACGAGTCCTTCAGACCCTGGTAGCCGATTCGGCCGTCGGCGGAGGGATAGCCCTTGTTGCCGCTCATCACCAGCACCCGGCCGTCCTGGAGCTGGACATGGCCGGCGCAGAACATGTCCGCGGGCGTGGGGATCATACGGAAGGCGCCGGTCACCGGGTCGTAGATCGCCGAGGTGAAGGTGCCCGCATCGAACTGCGCCTGGTCGTTGCCGGAGCCCGCGATGACGAGCACCTTGCCGTTGTGCAGCACCACGGAGTGCATGGAGCGCACCGGGTTCTTGACCGTCAGGACGTCCCAGCGGCCCTTGGCGCACTCCTCGGGCGTCCCCGTGCACTGGGGCTCGGGGTCGGGCGCGGACACCTCCTCCATGACGTAGTCGTCGGTGGTGGCCGAGCCCGTGCCGTACACCGAGACGCCCCAGGTGATCTGGTCGGTGCCCGGCGGGATCTCGGGTGTACGGACCTCGGAGCGCTGGTAACTCGCGCTGATCGGCAGGGTCCTGAGGTCCGTCCAGTACTGCCAGCCCGCTGTGACGTCGTGCCGGAAGAGCGTGACCGCGGTGTCGGGGGTGTCGCTCTTGTACCAGAACGACAGGTCGTACTGCTTGCCCGGCTTCACCTTGGGCGCGCAGACCGTGTCCTCGGTGATCATCGCCTTGCGGTCGCCGTCGACCCGTCGGGTCAGCGACACCTTCATGGCCTTGCTTCCGGAGTGCGCGTCGGCGACGGTCGCGAAGGTGAAGTCGTTGTCGCCCCAGCCGGACTTCTCCCAGCAGGCCGGCATATCGGCGGAACCGGCCTGCTCGAAGCCGGGGTTGGTGATCAGATTGGCCCCGGCGGACGCGGGCTGGGGAGCGGATATCAGCAGCGCGGCGGTCATCGCGCCGACGCTCAGCAGCGCGGCGGAACGTCTGCGCCTTCTTCGGATCGTTGGTGGCATGGGCAGATCCCTCTCTGTGCTGTCCTCGATCTCCCCGTCCGGCGATCAAGGACGAACCGGCTGCCGGACGGCTCCCGGCAGCCAAGCGCGGCCTGTGCTAGCGCCGCGCGCTCCCCGCGCTTCGGGTGGTCCGGGTCGCCCCAGCGCCCGATTCCCGCCCCTTGCGCGGCAGATACACCAGCGCCTCCGTCGCCGCGAAGCGCAGGACGAAGGTCGTCAGCAGCGCCAGCGTGGTCGCCGGCAGCACCGCCAGGCCCAGCCGGCCCACGAACACCGCGATCAGCGGAATCCGCAGCAGCAGATCCGCGTTGGCGAGCACCGCGAACCGTCCCACCCGGTCCGCCCAGTGCCGGTGCCCGCGGCGGTCCCGGAACAGCAGGACCTCGATGAGGACGAAGTTCCACAGCACGCCGAACTGGTTGGCGACGATCTCGGCCGGCAGATAGTGCATCCCCGCGGCGACCAGCAGATGCAGCCCGAGCAGGTTCGGCAGAAAGCCGGTCAGGCCGATCAGGCCGAAGGCGACCATCCGCGCGACCGGCGACGACGTACGCAGCGCTGCCAGGTGCGAAAGAAACCGAAGCCCTTCCTTCGCCGTCGACTTGGACTCGCCCGCGAACCTCTCCTGGAAGACGAACGGCACCTCGGCGACCGTCTCCGGACGGCAGCGCACCGCCAGCTCCAGCAGGATCTTGTAGCCGAGCGGCTTCAGCGTCTCGGCGGTCACCGCGCTGCGCCGGATCGCGAAGAAGCCGCTCATCGGGTCGCTGATGCCGCGCAGCCGGCGCGGGAAGAGTGCCTTCGTCAGCCACGTTGCTCCGCGCGACACGGCGATGCGGTAGCCGCCCGCGAGGCCTTCGCGGCTGCCACCGCGTATGTAGCGGCTGGCGACCACGAGGTCGGCGCCCGCGCGCTCCCCCGCCCCGACCAGCTCCGGCACCAGCGCGGGCGGGTGCTGGAGGTCGCCGTCCATGACGACGATCCAGTCGGAGCCCGCTCTCTTCATGCCCTCGACGACCGCGCCGCCGAGTCCGCCGACCGGGGTCTCGCGATGCAGTACGGCGACGGGAAACGGGCAGTCCCGCGCGGCGTCGCGGATCACCTCGGGCGTGTCGTCCGTGGAGTCGTCGACGAAGAGGACCTCGCACGGCAGGCGGGAGGGCACCGACTCGGTGAGCTGGTGCAGCAACTCCCTGATGTTTCCCGCCTCGTTGAAGGTCGGGACAATGATGGTGACGGCGCCGGGCTCGGCGAGCTGGGCGGCGCCCAGTTCCGGATCTCCGAGTTCTTCGGCGCCGGTACGGGGTGTGGTCATCGCTCGCCTCCGGCGATCCGGCGGATCTCGATCCGGTCCTCGCCGCCGCCGAAGACGGCGACGGGCTTCGAATGCTCCAGGGCAGACTTGACGTTGGGCAGGTTCACCGCGTCGCGGCGGACGGTCGGGGACGAGACGACGTAGTCGAGGTCACGCCAGCCGCGGGGCATCGTCTTCGTCACGGCGGGGTCGAGGTCGGCCTTGTAGAACCAGATCGCGCCGGTGCCGGGCCGGTACCCGTCGTGCACGAGGTCCAGCCAGAGCGCGTCGTCGACGAGCACCCTGGTCGCCGCGGGGTCGGCGACCTCGTCCTGGAGCCAGGAGGCGGCGGCGCGGTAGGGGCCGTTGGCGTCGACGGTGAGGGCGTCGCGGTTGCCGGTGTACCACCGGGGCACGACGTACGCGGCGGCGGCAACGGCGAGCACGACGGCCACGCCCACCCTGACCGGGGCTCCGCCCCCGAACCCGCCCGCTACGCCCTGCGGGCGCAGGCCCAGCTCCTCCATCACCGGAGGGGCTCCATTTCGCCACAGCACCGCATGCGCAACACTCGCCGCGCCCCCCGCCAGCACCAGCGCCAGAAACGGCAGCGCCTGGATCACGTACATCGCCGGCAGATACCCGGTCGGGCGCATCGCCACCAGCGCGAGGATCGCCACCGCCAGCGCCGGGCCGGCCAGTGCCCGTGCGGTGACCGACCAGCGCAGGGTGATCAGCAGCAGCGCCGCGCCCGCGAGTCCGCCGAGCGGCAGCACCCTGTCGTAGTACAGCCAGGACTGCAGCACCCCGTGCGATCCGGAGCCCGCGTCGAAGATGGAGCCCGAGCCCTCGCGGCCCATCTGGTACGTGATGCCGTCGATCAGCGACACATGGCCGGGTCCGGGGAACAGCTCATTGTTGAGCAGCGCGAACAGCGGATAGGACAGCCCGATCAGCGCGCATGCCGTAATCGCGCCGGTGACGGCGAACTTACGGGTGTCGCGATGGCTGTGCCGCCACATCGTCACCAGCAGCGCGGGCAGCACCACCAGCATCGTCTCCTTGGTGAGCACGGACGTCGCGGCGGCGAGCCCCGCGCCGAAGTGGTGCCACAGATGACGGCTCGGCGACGCGGCCAGGCAGAATGCCAGCAGCATCCACATCACGGCGATGTTGTCGAGGAAGATCTCGCGCTGGAGTACGACGGAGAGCGGCGAGAGCCCGAAGAGCACCATGGCGAGGCCGGCGGCCCAGCGCGGCAGGAAGAGCCGGCGCGCCAGCACGTACAGCAGCACCGCGCACGCCGCGCTGACAAGCAGCATCGCGAAGCGCATCGACGCCACGTTCATCGCGTCGGGCGCGATCAGGGACGGTATCCAGGTGAGCCCGGCTATCTGTATCCAGCCGAGCGGCGGATGGTCGTACCAGTACGTGTAGTGCGCGAGCCCGTCGCCCTGCTGGACCGACCAGGCCTGCGCGAGATACGTGCCCTCGTCGTCGCTGAGGTTCGGGAAGTTCGTGATGTTCCAGCCCTGGACGAGCAGGATCACGGCCAGCAGTCCGAAGCAGAGCAACAGATCGGGCCGGGAGCTGCGGAAGCGTATGACGGGCCGGACATGCTCGGGCACCGTCGGGCGGGGATCGGCGGTGACGGTCGGCGTGGCGGTGTCGGGAGCCGGGGGCAGGGTCGTGGTCACCGGCGGACGTCCTCTCGGGTCTCGGTGAGATGCGCGCCTACATGGCTGGTGAGCTCCCACTCGTTGCGTCCCCGCTGCTCCCGCCAGACCGCGCGCACCGCGGCGCCGGCCAGGAGCACCTGGTAGAAGGGACCGCCGACGATGAGCTTGAGGTAGTGGACGAAGCGGACGCGAAGGCCGTACTGCCTGCCGAAGTCGTGCAGCCCGACGATCTCGAAGACGAAGGTGACCATCGCCGTGATCAGCGGCAGGAAGGTCACGATGGCGATGCCGACGGGGACGTCGAGGAAGAGCGCGATGGCGGCGTTGAGCGGGATGATCACGCCGGAGAATGCCTGCAGGAAGGGCGTCATCAGGGTGTAGCGGGCGAGCAACCGCTGGCCGCGGCCGGGGAGTTGTTTCCAGTCCTTCTTCCGGTAGACCTGCAGGAAGCCCTGGTTCCAGCGGGTGCGCTGCTTGAGCAGGCTCATCAGGGTGCCGGGGGTCTCCTCGCGGGTGACCATGTCGCTGTCGTACGCGACGACGACCCTCTTGCCGACGGACGAGAGCCGTACGCCCAGGTCGCAGTCCTCGGCGAGGCAGTTCGGGTCCCAGCCGTCGGCCTCGCGCAGGACGGTCGTACGCACGAAGACGGTGTTGCCGCCGAGCGGTATGAAGCCCTTCTGCGCGTGCAGATGCAACCGGCTGCGGAACCAGAAGAAGTACTCCAGGCAGTTGCGCAGGCTGTACCAGCTGGAGTGGAAGTTGATCAGCTGGACCCCGCCCTGGACGACGTCCGCGCCGGTGGAGGTGAAGGCGTGGTCGACATGGGCGAGCAGTTCGGGGTGGACCTGGTCCTCGGCGTCGAAGACGCCCACGATGTCGCCGCGGCAGTGCGGGAGGGCGGTGTTGAGGGCCTTGGGCTTGTTCTTCGACTCATGGGTGTCGGTGACGACCCGTACCCGGATCGGATCACGCTCCGCCGCGCGCTCGGCGACCGCCGCGGTCTCCGGGTCGTCGTGGCCGACGATCACGATGATCTCGTAGTTGGTGTGGCTGGATTCCAGCAGCCGCTCGATGGTGTGCTCCAGCACGGCCTGCTCGTGGCGGGCGGGCAGCAGCAGCGAAAAGGAGAGTCCGGTCCCGCCCTCGGGACGGTCGAAGCGAGTCGAAGCGAGCGTCTCGGGCGTACGCCAGGCATGCATCTGCCACCACAGCGTAAAAGCCGCCATCCAGAACAAAGCAACCGAAATGGCAACGACAAACACCGATATGAGCACCGAAGGGTCCCCCCTTGGACCTGTGCCCCGGCACCAGGACCCCCCTGGCCGGCAGCACACACCTGTGCAGCTTCGGGCGCGGCACCCCCCAGTGCCATTACCCGGCTACTCCTCGAGCGGGACCCTAGCCCCGGAACGTTAAGCTCCGGTGCTCACCCGATAAAAAGTGATGTGTCTCCGTCAGTTGGCGCGTTTCGGGCACGTGTACGTCCGCCCGTGCTATATAGATCCGGCCACGGCCCGGGCCTCAGCCGCCGAGCTGCTCGGCGAGCTCCGCCGGGTCCGTCGTGGGCATCCGGCAGGCGAAGTTCCTGCAGACATACGCCGCCGGGCTGCCGTCCACCAGGGTGCGGCCCCGCAGCAGCGGGAACTCCTCGCTGTCCGGCTCGCCGACCGCGACGACCGCGCCCGGGGCCTTGGCCAGCAGCGCCGTACGGTGCAACTCCCGTGTCTTTGTATGCACTTCGGCTCCCCAGGGGCCGGCCACCGCCACCTCGCGCGGCCCGTCGAGCAGCGCCTCCGCGACCGCGAGCCCCCAGCCGATGAAGCGCGGGGCCCGCGGGCCGAGCAACTTCACCACGCCCAACGCGCCCTCGGCGGCGGTGCGATGGGCCTCCGATCCGGTGTGCGCGGCGTACGAGAGCAGCGCACCGGCGGCCGCCGTCCAGCCGGACGGGGCGGCGCTGTCCGTCGGGTCCTGCGGGCGGCGGATCAACCGCTCGGCGTCATGCGCCGTGTCGTACAGAGCGCCGCCCTCGCCGACGAACTGGTCGATGACGGTGTCGAGGAGGAGGCCCGCGAACTCGAGCCACACACCCTCGCCGGTCACGCCCGCGAGCGCCAGGAAGCCCTCCGCGACATTCGCGTAGTCCTCCAACACACCTGCGTGTGCGCCCACGTGGCCGTCCTTGGAGGTACGGGAAAGGCGCGCGGCCGTATCCATGTGGAGGCGCACCAGGAGATCGGCCGCCTCGGTCGCCCGTTCGAGCAGATCCGGCCGTTCGAAGTACGTGCCGACCTCCGCCAGGGCCGCGATCGCCAGTCCGTTCCACGCGGCGACGACCTTGTCGTCCCGGCCCGGCCGGGCCCGCCGCTCCCGCGCGGCGAGCAGACGCCGCTTGATGGCCGGATCGGCTTCCCCGTCCGGGAGTTGCAGGACCGACGCACCCTCCTCGAACGTGCCTTCCTCCGTCACCCCGAAGTGCTCGGCGGCCAGCCGCCCGTCCTCGTCCCCCAGCACATCTCTCAGCTGCTGCGGCGTCCATACGTAGAAGGCGCCCTCGACATGCTTGCCCGCCCCACCCCCAGAGCCTTCGGCCCGGGGGTGCCCCCATCCGTCTCCGACGGCACTGTCGGCGTCCAGCGCCGACGCGAACCCGCCCTCCGCCGTGCGCAGCTCCCGCACCATGAAGTCCGCGGTCTCCAGCGCCACCCGCCGGGCCAGCTCCGACCCGGTGGCCCGCCACAGATGCGCGTACACCCGGCACAGCAGCGCATTGTCGTAGAGCATCTTCTCGAAATGCGGCACCACCCACTCGCGGTCCACCGAGTACCGCGCGAAACCGCCGCCGAGCTGGTCGTAGATCCCGCCGCGTGCCATCGCCTCGCAGGTTTCGGCGGCCATCTGCAGCGCACCGTCGGCACCCGTGCGGGCATGGTGCCGCAGCAGGAACTCGATCGCCATGGACGGCGGGAACTTGGGCGCCCCGCCGAAGCCGCCGTGCCGCTCGTCGTACTCCCTCGTCAGCCCGAGCAGCGCCTGCGCCAGCTCCTCCTCGCCGGGCGCCCCTTCCCCGCCGTACGCGAGCGAGCGCCCGGCCAGATCCCGGACGATCTTCCCCGCCACCTCGCCGACCTCGTCACGACGCTCGGTCCAGGCGCCCACAACCCCTTCCAGGATCTGCCGGAAGGACGCCATGCCGTGCCGGGGCTCGGGCGGGAAGTACGTACCGAAGTAGAAGGGCTCGCCGTCCGCGGTGAGAAAGACGGTCATCGGCCAGCCGCCCTGCCCGGTGGCCGCCTGCACGGCCTCCATGTACACGGCGTCGACGTCGGGCCGCTCCTCGCGGTCGACCTTGACCGGAACGAAGTGCTCGTTCAGATACTCGGCGGTCGCCTCGTCCTCGAAGGACTCGTGCGCCATGACATGGCACCAGTGACAGCTCGAATACCCGACGCTGAGCAGCACCGGCACCCCGCGCCTGCGCGCCTCCTCGAAGGCGTCGTTCGACCATGGCCACCAGTCGACCGGGTTGTCGGCATGCTGCAGGAGGTAGGGGGAGGTCTCATGAGCGAGGCGGTTCGGCATACCTCAATCTTTGCGCACACGGCGAAGGGACGCCCATGCGCCACGGTGGTGACACACCGTGGAACCGGAACCACGTTCCGTGAGCCGGCCTCTGGCGGACGCGCTGCCCGCCGCGTGGACCCTCGGCCGCCGGACGACCGGTCCGTACCGAGCGGAAACGTGTACTCGCCTGCCAGAAGGCGCACTTCGGGCCCGGCACCGGAACCCCTCGACACCCTCGCCGCCCTGCGGTCCCTCGTGGCTCCCTCGCGCTGACGCCCCGTACGCAGGACACTTGACGCCGGTACGGAACCGGAACCGGAACCGGACCGGTACGGAAACCGGAGCTCTCAGAGGGGGACGCACATGCGGGACAGCCATCGGGCGGAAGCCGAGCGGCTGTTGGTACGCGCCGTCGAGGAAGAGGTACGGCGTTCGGGAGGGCGGTCGGACTCGGGTGTGCTGCTGGCACGCGGGCGGGCAGCCCTGGACAGCATGGCGGCGAGTGCGGGCGAGGAGTACGCCGCGTACGAGCAGGCACTGGCGGAGGCGGGGGCCGGAGCGCAGCCCCTGTCCGCGCAGTTCAGTCGGCAGAACACAGCAACACCCGTGCTGGTGACCGCCATTGCCGCGGCCGCCGCGATCGGTGCGGACCTGGCGCTGGGCACGGCCGCGGGGACCGCGCTCGGCGCCGGAGCCGTCGTCGCCGTCGCCGGGGCCGCGACCACCGTCGTCAAGGTGACCGCCTCGCACTGGCCGGCCGCGCACCGCCGCGCCGGGGCGCTCGGGCAGCCGGGCGGCACCGAGCAGCTGCGCCTGCAGTGGCTGACGGCGCTGGAGGTACGGGGCATCCGCCCGTTCCTGGACCAGCAGCGGATGCTGGCCTCGACGACCCGTACCGCGACGAAGAAGGCTGCCGCGGCGCCGCAGCTGCGGGGCGCCGACCGGAGCGCGGCGGCCCGCAGGCGCTCCCTGCTCGAGCAGTCCTTCGGTCATCTGCCGGACCCGGAAGGGCCGTTCGCGGGCCGACGGGACGAGATGACGCAGATCGCGCAGTGGGTGCACGCGGCCCGCGCCTCGACCGAGACGAAGCCGACGATCGTGGTGCTGCACGGCGAGCCGGGCGCGGGGCGCACCACGCTCGCGGTGCGGGCCTCGCACCACCTCAAGGACCAGTTCCGCGGCGCGTGCATAGTCGATCTGCGCGGCGACGGCGACCAGCCGCTCTCCACGCGGGACGCCCTGCTGCATCTGCTGAACCGTCTTGGCGCACCGCGCGAGCAGCTGCTGTTCCGCGAGCGGTCCTCGCCCGAGCAGCAGGTGCGGCGGCTGAGCGAGCTCTACCACCAGCATCTGACCGGACTGCCGGTGACGGTGGTCCTGGACGACGCGAGCGACCCGGCGCAGGTGCGCACGCTGGTGCCGGAGCGCTCGGACAGCCTGGTCCTGGTGACCGCGCGCGGGCCGCTCGACCTGCCGGACGACATTCCGGCGTGGGTGCACCAGCTGCCGGTCGACGCGCTGGACCCGGCGGGCGCCGAAGAGCTGTTGCGGGCCTCGGCCGAGGAGCCCTCGTCCGGTCCGTACGACGCCCAGTCGGCCGACGCCGTACGGGAGTTGTGCGGCGGGCTGCCGCTCGCGCTGCGTATCGCCGGCTCCTCGCTCGGCTCTCGCACCGCACACCAGCTCGCGGCCGACCTGGCCGCCTACGGTCCGGTGGACCCGGTCGAGCGTGCGCTGTGGCTGCGCTACACGGACCAGCCCGAGCAGGCGCGCCGGCTGCTGCGCAGGCTCGCGCTGGCCGGACGGGCGTCGCTGGGCGCGGCCGCCGCGGCGGCACTGCTGGCCACGGACGAGCAGGAGTCCGAACGGCTGCTGACAGCCTTGGCGGACACGGGCCTGATCGACCATGTGCGGGCCAGCCGCTACCGGCTGCACGACACCGTACGGTCCTTCGCCCGGACCCGGCTCCTCGACGAGGAGGAGGCCGCCGAGCGTACGGCGGCGCAGGAGCGGCTCATCCAGAACTACGCGGATCTGGCCGGGGCCGTGATCCGGATGGTGGACGGCAAGATGTCCACCCGCGCGGGCCAGTTCGGGGCCCACGGCTTCCCCTCACTGGACGCGGCACTGCGCTGGCTGGACGACGAGTCGAGCTTCATCACCTCGGCACTGCGGTACGCGGAGGGCGTGGACCAGCAGACCGTGCTGAATCTGCTGGGCGCGCTGTGCGACTACT
Source organism: Streptomyces sp. CA-135486 (assembly GCF_050936555.1). Lineage (NCBI taxonomy): Bacteria > Bacillati > Actinomycetota > Actinomycetes > Kitasatosporales > Streptomycetaceae > Streptomyces > Streptomyces sp. CA-135486. The sequence continues at coordinate 1,147,916 of NZ_JBNJMM010000002.1, read as the reverse complement.
GCCTGCTGCGCGGCGACCTCTATCGCCTCGGTGAGATCAGCGAGCTCTCGCAGGCCGTGGACCAGGGGCTGCTGGAGCGGTCCGTGCGCTGGCGTACCGGAATCGCGGCCCGCCAGCTCGGCGAGCTCGACAAGGCCCGTACGACCCTGTCGTCCGTCGTCGGCCTCTACCGCGAGGCGCAGAACGACTCGGGCACCGCGCTCGCGCTCTGCTCGCTCGGCATCACACTGCACCACCAGGGCAATCTGACCGAGGCCGCGGCGAAGCTGCACGAGGCGATCGCGCTTCAGTCCTCGGACGAGCAGGCCGAGGACCGCGCCTGGTCGCTGCACGCGCTGGCCGCGGTGGAGCGCGACCGGGCCAATCTCAAGGAGGCGCTGACCCTGCTGGCGACGGCGCTGACCCTGCACCGGGAGGGCGAGTCGCTGCACGGCGAGGCGTGGACGCACTTCCAGCTGGGCCAGGTGTGCCTGCGCATGGGCGATGTCCCGCGCGCGGAGTCGGAGCTGCGCACCGCCCTGGATCTCTACGGCCGCACCCGTGACGGCCGCGGCGAGGCCTGGGCGCTGACCCAGCTGGCCCGCGCGCGGCTGGTGGACGGCGACCCGGTCCCGGCGGTGGACCAGCTGCGCCAGGCCCTGTCCCGGCACCGGGACAACGAGGACGCGCGCGGCGAGGCCTGGACGCTGTACTACCTGGGCCAGGCGCTGGAGGAGAGCGGCGACCGCGACCAGGCGGTACGGGAGCTGGAGCGGGCCCGCACGATGTTCTCCCGGATGCGCGACGTCTACGGCCTGGCGTGCGCCCGCCACCACTCGGGCCGGGTCACCCGCGACCAGCGCGCGGACCAGACGGGCAACCTGCGCAATTCCGGCTTCGCCCGGCAGCTGCTGGTGGACGCCCGCGCCGACTTCCACCGCATCGGGGTGGCCCACGGAGAGGCCTGGACCTGTCTGGAGCTGGCCCTGATCGACGCGGGGAACAACCGCGCGGCCCAGGCGCTGACGCTGTGCGACGAGGCGGTGGAGCTGTTCGCCTCGTACGAGGACGACCGCGGCGGCGCCTGGGCCCGCTTCCTGCGCTGCACCCTGCTGCCGTACGCGTCCCCGGGCGGTATCGAGGTCGGCACGGTGGTGGCCCAGGAGGAGCTCGCCCGGCTGATGGAGCGGCCGCACCCCTCACGCGACGGCAAGCTGGAGGACTGCGCGGAGGCGCTCGCGGTGATGCTGGAACGCGGCGTCCGCCTGGAGGACGGCTGGCAGGCCTGGCACCTGGGCATGGTCCCGAGCCGGCACGCACGCGAGGTGATGGGCGTCCCGGTGGCCGCGGCGACCTAGCGTCACACCGGGGCTCCTCCCCGGACCCCACGCCCGAAAGGCGTTCGGGGTCTGGGGCGAAGCCCCAGTTACGGGAAGGGGCGGGTGACCCAACCCCGCGTTCAGGCCGACGCGGGCCCGGCCTCCCGCTTGCCGCCGTCCCTCGGGGTTTCCGCCGTGGGGTCCGGCGCCTCCTCGAAGTTCACCCTCCCCATGTGCCGGTTCATCGACTTCATCAGCAGCCAGACCCCCACGGCCAGCGCCGCGAAGACGATGAAGCCGAGGACGCCGGGCGTCACCTTGTCGTTGTCGATCTCCTTGGCCAGAGGGACCAGGTGCGTCGTCAGTGCCAGGCTCGCGCTCATATCAGGCATTCTCGCGTACGCCCGCGAAGAGGTCGTCCTCGGGGAGGGAGGTATCGACCAGAGACTTGGCCAGCTCGTACTCCTCCGTCGGCCAGACCTTCTTCTGGATCTCCATCGGGACGCGGAACCAGCCGCCGTCGGGGTCGATCTGCGTCGCGTGCGCGATCAGCGCCTTGTCGCGGATCTCGAAGAAGTCGGCGCACGGAACGTACGTGGTCAGCGTGCGCTCGGCGCGCTGGAACTCCTTCCAGCGCTCCAGCCACTCCCCGTACGGGGACTCCATGCCGCGCTCCAGCAGCGCCTCGTGCAGCGCGACCGTACGCGGACGGTTGAAGCCCTGGTTGTAGTAGAGCTTCAACGGCTGCCAGACCGGTCCGAACTCCGACTCCGGGAACCTCTCGGCGTCCCCCGCGCCGTCGAAGGCCACCATCGAGATCTTGTGGGTCATGATGTGGTCGGGGTGGGGGTAGCCGCCGTTCTCGTCGTACGTCGTGACGACCTGCGGGCGAAAGTTGCGGATGGACCTCACGAGGCGCCCGGCGGCCTCCTCGGCGTCCTCCAGCGCGAAGCAGCCCTCGGGCAGCGGAGGCAGCGGGTCGCCCTCGGGCAGACCGGAGTCGACAAAGCCGAGCCACTCCTGGCCGACCCCCAGGATCTCGCGTGCCTCGTCCATCTCCTTCTTGCGCACTTCGTGGATGTGCTCCTCGATGTACGCGTCCCCCTGGAGCTTGGGATTGAGGATGGAGCCGCGCTCGCCGCCCGTGCAGGTCACGACCAGCACGTCCACCCCCTCGGACACATACTTGGCCATCGTGGCCGCGCCCTTGCTCGACTCGTCGTCGGGGTGGGCGTGAACGGCCATCAGTCGCAGCTGCTCAGTCAAGACTCGATCCTCAGTTGGTCGCGAAATACCGGTGCCGTCCCGCAAGGACGTCGATCTGGGGCGGCGGTCGGATGACGGGCGAGAGGCTTCTATAGTGACCGAATCGGGGGACGGAAAATTCCGCAGCCCCCGCCGAGAGGATTGACATGACCGCGCTGCGCGACGACGTCCCCACGGGCCGTTACGGCCGCTCCGCGGACGAGCGTGCCGACCGCAAGCTCAAGATCGTTGGCGCGTGCCTCGGTGTCGGGTTCCTCGGGGTGATCGGCTGGTTCGGTTACGACTACATCGCCGGGCAGCAGATCAGCGCCGAAGTGATCAAGTTCAGTGTCACGTCCGACGCCGAGGTCCAAGTGCACCTGGAGGTGCGCAAGGACGCGGACGCCACCGGCACCTGCACCCTGCGCAGCCGCGCCGAGGACGGCGACGAGGTGGGCCGGCTCGACGTCCCCGTCGGGCAGCGCGGCGAGACGCGCATCGACCAGGTCGTGAAGGTGCGTACGACGGCGCGCGCGACCAGCGCCGAGCTCGTGCAATGCACCGCCCACTGAGCTGGTGAACCACGGCGGGTCTCGTCGCTGACCTGCGCTTATGTAATTCTCATGGCTTTCGTCCTCCCCCTTCCGCCATGAAATTGTTAGGCTCGTGGTTTCGCCCATCCATGAAGGCACATCCTTCTGGGTAGGGCGATGCTTTGTATTCCCAGTACCTACGAGGAGCACCTGTGACCCAGACCAGCGAGAACGTCACCTGGCTCACCCAGGAGGCGTACAACCAGCTCAAGGCCGAGCTGGAGTACCTGTCTGGTCCCGCGCGCACGGAGATCGCCAAGAAGATCGAGGCGGCCCGTGAGGAGGGCGACCTGCGGGAGAACGGCGGGTACCACGCGGCCAAGGAGGAGCAGGGCAAGCAGGAGCTCCGTGTGCGCCAGCTGACCCAGCTCCTGGAGAACGCCAAGGTCGGCGAGGCACCCGCGGACAATGGCGTGGTCGAGCCCGGCATGGTCGTGACGATCGCCTTCGACGGCGACCCCGACGACACTCTGACGTTCCTGATGGCCTCGCGCGAGTACGCGAGCGCGGACATCGAGACGTACTCCCCGCAGTCCCCGCTGGGGGCCGGCGTGAACGGCAAGAAGGTCGGAGAGGACGCGGACTACGAGCTGCCGAACGGCAGGACGGCCTCCGTGAAGATCCTCGACGCCAAGCCGTACACGGGCTGAGCCCGCCACCGGACAGCGCGAAAGCCCCCGGCACGAGTCGATGCGAGTCGATGTGCCGGGGGCTTCGTGGTGCGTACGGCTGCCCGCGGTGGTCAGTGGCGGCACTCGAGGTAGATACCGCCGGACATCTTCACGTCCACCCTGCCGTTGCGCTTGGTCCCCTCCACCCAGGTCTTGAAGGCGCCGCGCGTCGGGCACTTGATGGTGGTGTTGAAGCTGCCCGAGGAGTTCGGGGAGACCGTGACGCACTTGTGCGTCAGCTGGACCCACCCGGCCAGCGTCTGCCCCAGAAGCGAGGCACAGACCTTCTTGTAGCCGTCGTAGAACACCTGGCCCCCGACCACACCCTGCACAATGCGGGGCGTGTACGCCTCAAGCTTCGGCGCCGCCGACGCCTGCGTCGTGCTCACAGCCATCACTGCCGAGGCCATGGCAGCGACAACACCCATGCGCGTCTTGTTCATTGAGAACCCCCTGGTTTCAGCGCAATGCCGGCCGGCCCAATAGCGGCCGGCCGGCTTCGGTCCCAGGCAGCATCTCCGCTCCGGGGAGCTCTCGAATATCCCCCACCCAGGGGATCTTCAACACGTACCGCACGAAGCTCAAATTCCCCTCAGTTACCACGTGTTCACTCCACGGCCGAGTGGTGATCAGGGCACCGTTGTAGCGTCAAGTGCGCGCCTGACCAGCGCGCATGTTCACGATGGTGCGTTATTTCGCACGAGGGGGAATTCACGTGATAAGGATCGTGCTCGTCGCCCGGCATCAGCTGGAAAGGGCGCGGATCCGCACCACTCTGGAGGCGGACCACCGCCATCGCGTCGTCGCCGAGGGAGTGCCGGGCCAGGAATGCGACCTCGTGTGCCGCAGCCGCCCGGATGTGGTGATCGTGAGCCAGCCGGAAGAGGGCGCGGCACTCGGCGCGTTGAAACGCATCACGGAAATACCGGCGCCCCCGGCCGCATTACTGCTCGCCGACCGGCTCACCCGCGACGGCGTGCGCCGGCTTCTGAGGCTCCGCGCTGCGGGCATCCTGCACCGGACCACCGCGAGCAGGCATCTGCCGTGGGCGGTCCACGCGGCGGCCCACGGCGGCCTGGCCCTGGCACCGGGGCTGGCAAGGGACCTGGCGGACACTTCCGCCGAGCCCGCGGGCGCGGCCGCCGAGCAGGCCAGGGCACAGGCGCTGCTCGGCGAGCTCTCACCGCGGGAGCGAGAGGTGATCGCACTCGCGGGCGACGGCCTGTCGAACCCGGAGATCGCGGCGACCCTGACGATCAGCGCGGACACGGCCAAGGACCATCTGCACCACATCTACGCGAAGCTCGGCATCCGCAGCCGACTCCAGGCCGCCCGCATCGTCTGGCAGGCAGGACTCGGAGGACTGGGAGGACTCGGAGACAGCGGAAGGGGAAGTGACCGCCCGGCCGGTAATCCGGGCGGTCACTTCCCCTCAGTCATCTGCTCCGGCTGATCGGGCGGCGGCCGGTCAGCCGGCCACGGCCGATGATCAGGCCGTGGCCGATGATCAGGCCGCGGCCGAGCGGTACTTGCGCACCGCCAGCGTCCTGAAGACGATCAGGATCACCACCGACCACATGACCGAGGCGAGCACCGGGTGCTGCATGGGCCAGGCCTCGGGGGCCTTGAAGCCGGGCGGCAGGTTGCCGAACAGCTCGCGGCAGGCCTGGACGGTGGCGCTGAACGGGTTCCACTCGGCGATGTGCCGCAGGAAGGTGGGCATCTGGTTGGCGTCCACGAAGGCGTTCGAGATGAACGTCAGCGGGAACAGCCAGATCAGTCCGCCGGACGTGGCCGCCTCGGGCGTCCGCACGGTGAGCCCGATCAGGGCGCCGATCCAGGAGAAGGCGTACCCGAGCAGGAGCAGCAGCAGGAAGCCGAGCAGCACACTGCCGATGTCCTCGTGGACCCGCCAGCCGACCAGGAGCGCGACGACTGCGAGCACGACGAGCGTGAGCGCGGTCTGCACCAGGTCGGCGAGGGTACGTCCGGTGAGGACCGCGCCGCGGGCCATGGGCAGCGACCTGAAGCGGTCGATGAGGCCCTTGTGCATGTCGTCGGCGATGCCCGCGCCGGCACCCGCGGTGGCGAAGGTGACGGTCTGGGCGAAGATGCCGGCCATCAGGAACTCGCGGTAGTCCTGGGCGGATATGGAGCCGCCGACCTGGATGGAACCGCCGAAGACGTACGTGAACAGGACCACGAACATGATCGGCTGGATCATCCCGAAGATGATCATCTCCGGGATGCGGGTCATCCGGATCAGATTGCGCTTGGCGACGACGAGCGAGTCGTTGACCGACTGCACGACACCACCGCGGGGTTTGGGGGCCGCCGGCCTGACGGCTTCCGTTGTGGCGGTCACTTGGCGCTCTCCTTCCGGGACTTCTTGTCCTTGGCGCTCGACGCGTCCGCCGGCCCGCCGTTCTCCTCCTGCTCAAGCTCGGCCACATGGCCGGTGAGCGAGATGAAGACGTCGTCGAGGGTGGGGCGGCGCAGGCCGATGTCGTCGATCTCCACGCCGCGGATGTCCAGTTCGCGGATGACCTCGGCGAGCAGCTTGGCGCCTCCGGCGACCGGGACGGTGAGCTTGCGGGTGTGCTCGGCGACGGCGACGTCTCCCTTGCCGAAGCCGAGCAGCACCTCGCGGGTCGGGGCTATCTGCTCGCTCTCGTGCACGACGACCTCGACGCGCTCGCCGCCCGTCTGGGCCTTGAGCTGGTCGGCGGTGCCGCGGGCGATGACCTTGCCGTGGTCGATGACGCAGATGTCGTCGGCCAGGTGGTCGGCCTCTTCGAGGTACTGGGTGGTCAGCAGCAGTGTCGTACCGCCGCTGACCAGTTCCTGGATGACCTCCCACAGCTGCATCCGGTTGCGCGGGTCGAGCCCGGTGGTGGGCTCGTCCATGAACATCACGGGCGGGGACACGACCAGGGCCGCGGCCAGGTCGAGCCGGCGGCGCATACCGCCGGAGTACGTCTTGGCGGGCCGGTCGGCGGCGTCGGCGAGGTTGAAGCGCTCGAGCAGCTCGACCGCCCGGGTCTTCGCGTCGCGCGCGCTCATCTGGTAGAGCTGGCCGACCATCTGAAGGTTCTCACGGCCCGTCAGATACTCGTCGACCGCGGCGAACTGGCCGGAGAGGCCGATACAGCGGCGGACCTCGTTCGGGTGCTTCAGGACGTCGATACCGGCGACGACGGCCTTGCCGCTGTCCGGCTGCAGCAAAGTGGTCAGTACGCGCACGGCGGTGGTCTTGCCGGCTCCGTTGGGACCGAGAAGTCCCAGAACCGTGCCTTCGGGGACGTCGAGGTCGACGCCGTCCAGTGCCCTTACCTCGCCGAAGGTCTTCACCAGGCCTTCGGCGTATATGGCGCCCGGCATATGGGTTCTCCCAAGGTGCAGATGAGTGGGTTGCTTCGTACAGAACAGCTCAGATATGAACGGTCTTCCGCGCCTGGCGAGAGCACGTGGAGAGCCCCCTTACCGTAACGCGATACATCGCGACTCTCAAGAGTGTCGCGAGTGATGGTGCATGCACGCGCCCGCAGAGACGACAAGGCCTTGACGCCGTGCATTGCTGCGTCGGATCGGCGGGCAGCCCCGGTCAGTTGATGACCGTGTAACCCGCCTCGCGCAGTGCCGTCGCCACCTGCTCGCAGTGCTCCGGGCCCTTCGTCTCCAGCTGCAACTCCACCTCCACCTCCGTGAGTCCGAGCCGCGGATCGGTCCGTACATGACTCACATCAAGGACGTTAGCGTCGACCACTGACAACGAGCCGAGAAGTGCCGCCAGCGCCCCGGGCCGGTCCGTCAGACGCACCCGCAGCGACAGATAACGGCCCGCCGCCGCCATGCCGTGCCGCAGGATCCGCTGCATCAGCAGCGGGTCCACATTGCCACCCGACAACAGGGCCACCACCGGCCCCTTGAACGACCGCGGGTCACTCAGCAGCGCCGCCACCGGACTCGCTCCCGCAGGCTCCACCACCAGCTTCGCCCGCTCCAGGCAGAGCAGCAGCGCGCTGGAGAGCGCGTCCTCGGAGACCGTACGGACCTCGTCCACCAGATCGCCAATGATTTTGAACGGAACGTCTCCGGGGCGGCCCACCTTGATGCCGTCCGCCATCGTCGTCGGCGCGTCGATGGAGACCGGATGCCCGGCGCTGAGCGAGGGCGGATACGCGGCCGAGCCCTCCGCCTGCACGCCGACCAGCTTCACATCCGGCCGCAGCGCCTTCACCGCCACCGCGATACCGGCCACGAGCCCGCCGCCGCCGACCCCGATCACGATCGTCCGCACCTCCGGGCACTGCTCCAGGATTTCCAGGCCCACCGTGCCCTGTCCGGCGATGATGTCGGGGTGGTCGAAGGGGTGGATGAAGACCGCGCCCGTGTCGTGCGCGTACTCCTGCGCGGCGGCCAGGGTCTCCTCGATGACCTGACCGTGCAGCTTCACCTCGGCGCCGTACTCCCTCGTCGCGGCGACCTTCGGCAGCGGCGCCCCCATGGGCATGAACACCGTGGAGCGCACGCCGAGGAGCGAGGAGGCCAGCGCCACGCCCTGCGCGTGGTTGCCGGCGGAGGCCGCGACGACCCCGGCCGCCCGCTCCTCCGGGGAGAGCCCGGCGATCCGCACATACGCGCCGCGCAGCTTGAACGAGCCGGTGCGCTGCAGGTTCTCGCACTTGAGATGGACGGGCGCGCCCACCAGCTGCGACAGATGCCTGCTGCCCTCCATCGGCGTGGTTCTCGCGACCCCCGAGAGCATCTTCTGTGCCCCCCGGATGTCGTCGAGGATGACGGGGTGCAAGGGGCCAGACGTACTGAAGGTCATGACGTCAAGTCTCGCAGCTCACCGGCCCGGCGGCCGCGCGGATCCCATGCCCCCACTTCCCGGCGGCCGCCCGGATCCCACACTCCCCCGCTGGTTTGTGCAGCCCTGGTACGCACCGCGTGAAGGCCGCGTACTCTGTCCCCCACCAACCGACCACCGCACGAGAGAGCCCTCTGGCCATGCCCACCTCTCAGGACATGACGACTCATCTCGACCCCGGCCTCCTCGATGCCCTCCAGCACCAGGTAGCCGTCTTCGCACGCCGCGCGGAACAGACCCGGCTCGGCGGGGTCGGCCAGGTCCGCAACTCCATGGACCGCGCCGCGTATCTGCTGCTCAACCGGCTCGACAAGGAAGGCCCGATGGGCGTCAAGGCGCTCGCGGCGGGCATGGGCATCGACTCCTCGACCGTCACCCGCCAGGTCGCGCCGCTCGTCGACACCGGCCTGGTCAAGCGCACCTCGCACCCGGAGGACGGCCGCGCCGTCGTGCTCCAGCTGTCCCCGCGCGGCCAGGCCAGGCTCGAAGAGGTCCGCTCCTCGCGGCGCGAGCTGATGGCCCAGGTGACGGACGGCTGGACGGAGACGGAGCGGGAGTCGTTCTGCACCCTGCTCACCCGCTTCAACACCGCGCTGTCCGCCCGCCAGGCCGGCCTGCCGCCCGTGGACACGGAGACGCCGCAGACCTCTTGACCCGGGTGGCGCATCTGCTCCTATATGAGGACGTGAGCGAGCGGCAGACGGCACAAAGGCGTCGCCGGGCCCGGGAGTTCGAGGCGTTCGTCGCGGGCGCGGCCGGCCGGCTGCTGCACGCCGCCACCCTGCTGACCGCCGAGCCGCCCGGCGCCAACCCGCACGCCCAGCAGCTGCTGACCGTCGCGCTTGCCCATACGTACGCGGAGTGGGACCGGCTGCGCGGCGAGGACCCGTACGAACACACCCGCCAGGAGCTCGCCGCCCGCTTCGCGCGCAACGCCTGGCGCTACCACAAGGTGCGCGGCGGGGTGCTCGACCGCCTCACCCCGCAGGAGCGGCTGATTCTGGTGGTGCGCCTGTACGAGGGGGTGGCGGAGGAGCAGACGGCGGCGCTGATCGGGCTGCCGGTGGAACGCGTCCACGCGATCTGCGCCCGCGCGATCGCGGCGATGCGCAGCACTCCGCCGCCGAGACCGCCGCGCGCTCCGGCGGAGGCGGCGACATGAGCCGCCGCCCGCGGGCTCAGGCCGAGGCGGCTGCATGAGCCCCCGGGACCGCAAGGAGGACGAGGTCCGCCGGATGCTGGAGACCCGGCATCCACAGGTCCCCGCGGACCTGGCCACGCGCGCCGAGGCACAGGGCACCCGGCTGCTGCGCCGCCATCGGGCGGTGCGCCGTGCGGCATGGCTGCTGTTGGCAGCGGCGCTGATCGCGTTCGCGGTCTGGGCGGCGCTGAAACAGCCGTGGGTGACACCGCCGACGAATACGACGCCTCCGCTGGAGGGCTGGTAGTCCCGCCCGCATCACCCGTAGCACCCGATCTGTACGGATTTACCCTGGAGAAAGCGGCGTACAGATCGAGCCGAGGAGATCGTCATGACGAGAAAAGTCGCCGACTGCCGCAAGTTCCCGAGTGACACGCACTGCTCGCTGACGATCAGCGGCGAGGAGGAGGAAGTCGTACGGGCCGCGTCGGAGCACGCGGTCTCGGTCCACGGGCACGCGGACAGCCTGGAGCTGCGCGCGCAGATCCGTGAACTCCTGGAGGACGAGAAGGTCAGCGCCTGACGCTTGAGTTTCGCCTGCGGGCCGGTGACGGGGCGGGCCGGTGACCGTGCGGGCGCGCCGGGCGGCCATTCGTACGGGCGCGGGCGGGCCAGTGACGAGAGAGTCTGCCTCGGCGGGCGCCCGGGCCGGGTCCCTCCGCAGGACCCGGCCGGGACCCGAGGCCGGCGCCGCCGGCTCGCTGTCGGCCGCTCGTGATCGACACCTAGCCCAGCGCCTGCTGCAGGTCTGCCAGCAGATCGTCCCCGGCCTCGATGCCCACCGACACGCGCACCAGGTCCGCCGGAACCTCCAGGGCGGAGCCCGCCACCGAGGCGTGCGTCATCCGTCCCGGGTGCTCGATCAGCGACTCGACGCCGCCCAGGGACTCACCCAGCGTGAACAGCTTCGCGCGGTTGCAGACCTCGACCGCGGCCTCCTCCCCACCCGTGACGCGGAACGAGACCATGCCGCCGAAGTGCTTCATCTGCTTCGCGGCGATCTCGTGGCCCGGGTGGTCCGGCAGGCCCGGGTAGAGGACCTGGGTGACCTTGGGGTGGCGGGTGAGCATCTCGGCGACCCGGGTGGCGTTCTCGCTGTGCCGGTCCATCCGGACGGGCAGCGTCTTGATGCCACGCAGCACCAGCCACGCGTCGAACGGGCCCGCGACCGCGCCCATCGCGTTCTGGTGGTACGCCAGTTCCTCGCCGACCGCCGCGTCCGCCGCGATCAGCGCACCACCGACGACGTCCGAGTGCCCGCCCATGTACTTGGTCAGCGAGTGCACGACGATGTCAGCGCCGAGCGCGATCGGCTGCTGAAGGTAGGGGCTCGCGAAGGTGTTGTCCACGACCAGCCGCGCGCCCGCGCCCCGGGCAATCTCCGCGACGACCGCGATGTCGGTGATGCCGAGGAGCGGGTTGGACGGGGTCTCGACCCAGATGACCTTGGTCTTCGGGGTGAGCGCCGCCCGTACCGACGCCGGGTCGGAGGTGTCGGCGACCGACCATTCGACGCCCCAGCGCGAGACCACCTTGGCGAAGAGCCGGAAGGTGCCGCCGTACGCGTCGTTCGGGATCACCACGTGATCGCCGGGCTCGAGCAGCGTACGCAGCAGGCAGTCCTCCGCCGCCAGTCCGGACGCGAAGGCGAGCCCGCGACGGCCGCCCTCGAGCGCCGCGAGGTTCTCCTCCAGCGCGGTACGCGTCGGGTTGGCACTGCGGCTGTACTCATAGCCGCCGCGCAGTCCCCCCACACCGTCCTGCTTGTAGGTGGACACCTGGTAGATGGGCGGGACGACGGCGCCGGTCAGCGGGTCGGCGGTGTTGCCCGCGTGGATGGCGCGGGTCTCGAAGCTGTGCAAGCTGTGCTGGTCGCTCATGAGCCCGAGCGTAGTCCCGAGTCGGGCACAGTCCCGAGCCGGGCACAGTCCCGAGCCGGGCTTCGGCGCGGACCGGCCCGACGCCCGTCCTGCGCGGTCCGGGACAATGGATCCATGGAGATTCTCTGGTTCCTGATCGCGCTGTGCATGCTGACAGCCGTCATCGGTCCTTTTGTACTGCGCCGGCGCTCGGGCATCCACCTGGTCGAGCCGGGCTCGCCCGACGCCGCAGACCCGGACACGTACGGATTCCTGCGCCAGGAGGAGCAGGACATCCGGCTCCCGGGACCTGACCAGGACCTCCTCGACGTACTCGACGTCGTCCAGCGCACCCAGGACTGGCACGCCGCCTCGCAGCTGCTCGCGGGCACCCCGCGGGAGGGCGAGGTGCGCTGGCAGCGCGTACAGGCCTTCGCCGGGGCCGCGTCGCTGGAGCTCCAGCAGCAGCCGGGAGTCGGCGGCGCGTGGCTGCGTGCCTGGCGGCTGGACTCCCCCAAGGACGCGGGCGGCGCGGCCGTTTTCGCCGAGTTCCTTGTGCAGCAGGCATGGCGTTCCTCTGCGGCAGGGACCGACGACTTCCGGATCATCCTGGAGGAGGCGCGTACGGCCTGCGGCGAGGCCGCGCTGCTCGCGCCCGGCGACCCGATTCCGTACATCGTGGAACTCGCCGTCGCGCGCGGCCTCGGCTACTCGCACGAGCAGTTCGACCAGGTGTGGGCGAAGATCATCGACCGGGCGCCGGAGCACATGGGCGCGTATCTGGCCGCGCTGCACTACTGGTGCGAGAAGTGGCACGGCTCGCGCGACGAGGCCGACCACTTCGCGACGACGGCCGCGGCCCGCGCCCCGCAGGGTTCACTGCTGGCCGCGCTGCCGCTGTTCGCGGTGTACGAGCACCTGCCCGAGGTCAACCTGGTGCGGGGCTTCTACCGGAGCGCGGTGGTGACGAAGGCGACGGAGGGCGCCCTCTTCGCGGTCCACGCGGCCCGCCCGGACGACCCGATGCTGGCGCACGTGCGCCATCTGCTGATCCTCTTCCTGGTCCGCTCGGAGCGCTGGGCCGAGGCGATGAACCAGCTGGTCCGGGTGGACGGTCACGTCGGCGCGCTGCCGTGGACCATGAGCGAGGACCCGGCGGCGACGTACACGATCCACCGGAACCTCGCGGTGGCGGGCTACGAGGCGAACGGCGGCAGCCCGGCGACGCTGCCGCAGTGAGCCGGGCGGCGGAATCCTGGACCGCCCCCGGACGTTGTGCTGTAGGCATCGACCACCTGAGGAGCCCCGCATGTTCCTGTCCCGCCGCACCCCCGAGCTCCCCACCCCCGACCAGGCCCTGCGCGGCCGCCCCACCCCCGAATTCACCGTCCCCGACCGCCACACGGTCCTGGGCAACCCACTGCTGGGCCCGTACCCGGAGGACCTGGAGGTGGCGGACTTCGGCCTGGGCTGCTTCTGGGGCGCGGAACGCAAGTTCTGGCAGACGGACGGCGTCTGGACGACGCTGGTCGGCTACCAGGGCGGCCACACCCCGAACCCGTCGTACGAGGAGGTCTGCTCGGGCCTGACGGGCCACACGGAAGCGGTGCGGGTCGTCTTCGACCCGAAGGTCGTCTCGTACGAGTCGCTGCTGAAGCTGTTCTGGGAGTCCCACAACCCGACGCAGGGCTTCAGGCAGGGCAATGACGTGGGCACGCAGTACCGCTCGGCGATCTACACCCACTCGGAGCCCCAGGCCGCGGCTGCGAAGGCTTCGCGGGAGGCGTATCAGGGGGTTCTGACGGGCTCCGGGTACGGGACGATCACGACGGAGCTGCTGCCGGCGGAGGGCCGCCCGTTCTTCCCGGCCGAGGGATACCACCAGCAGTACTTGGACAAGAACCCGGCGGGGTACTGCGGGATCGGCGGGACCGGCGTCAGCTGTCCTATCGGTGTCGCGAAGGCGGAGGGGTGAGCGCTGGCGTCACCCCCGAGTTGTTGGCGGGGCTGTGGCAGGAACGGCGGTCGTCGGGTCCGCCCATCGCCCACACGTTCCGCAGTACGTACACGGACCGCTGGGTGCGCTTCCACAGCCTCCCCGAATCGAAGCGCTACCCGGAGTCCGAGGCCGAGTACGCGATCGTGCTGGACCGGTACAACACCGTTCTCGACGAACTGTTCGCGGGCGAGGACGTGTTCGTGGTGACCATGGACTGGTCGAACACGCCGACCGGTCCCGCTGGCCACGCGACACCACGACGGACACTGCACCCCGACGGCATCCGCTGGTGGACCGAGTCGGACCAGGACGACGCCGACCCGGAATTCCACACCCACACACGTCTGTACGCCGACCGGCGCCCGTGGGAACACGGCTGCGTCGATGAACTACTGCGCGCCGTCGCGGACGAGGCTCTCGTCGAGGTGTTCTTCACCGATGCGGAACTTCGACGCATCCACCATCCGTACGACGGGGGCGCCGACGTCGTCCTCACCACAACCGCGGAGCGAGACCGGCTGCGCAGCCAGCACACCGACTGGCTCTCCAGCCACCCAGCGGGGCTCTGACACCAGCAGCTGGAAGGCCGACGCCACCACAGCGCACTCGGCACGACGCCGCTGAGCTGCCCAGCCCGGGCTGGGGGTGGCGCTCGCGCCGGGGCCGGGACCTCGATCGCCGGAACCGACCAGGGCTGCTCAACGCACCGGGAAGCCGCAGGAGTAGCCCTGCTCCTTGAGCCAGGGGAGGATCCGGCGCAGGGCCTCGACGGTCTGGGAACGGTCGCCGCCCGCGTCGTGGAAGAGGAGCGTCGGCCCATTGGGCAGCTCCCGCTCGACGGTGGCGACGATGGCGTCCGTGCCCGGTCGGTCGAAGTCCTTGGTGTCCACGTTCCAGCCCAGCGGGCGCATCCCCCGGGAAGCGGCGAGCTTGCGGCTGTGAGGGGTGAAGGCCCCGCCGGGCGCCCGGTAGTACATCGGCCGTACACCTCCGGACGCCTCGGTGATCATGCGTTCGGCGTCGCGTATCTGCTGCGACTGGTAGGCCTGGGGCTTCTGGTCCATGGTGGTGTCGTGCGACACCGAGTGGTTGCACAGCCGGTGCCCGGCCGCGACGACCTTCTTCACGAGGTCCGGGTGGGCTTGCGCCTGCATCCCCACCATGCAGAACGTGGCCTTCACCCCGTACTCCCGCAGCACGTCCAGCACTTGAGGGGTCCACACAGGGTCGGGGCCGTCGTCGATGGTGATGTTGACGCCGCGCGTCCCCTTGTCCGAGGCGTGCGCGATGGTCACCGCGACCTGCTTGACGTCACTGCCCGGTGTCGCCGACGCGGCCGCCTTGGGCGACGAGCCGCCCACCGAACCGGCCTGCGCGGTCCACACCGAGGCACCGGTGGTGAGCACCGTCACCCCGAGCGCCGCCCCCACCAGCTTGCCGTACCAGCCCCGCCCGCCGCCGTGCCGTGCCATGTCCGCCCCGCTTTCGCGCAGTCCCTCGCCGATCCCCGGTCACATTGCGACCACCTGGCAGGACGAGGGGCGGCGGCCACGGGATGCGTCCGTTACCGTTCACGGACAATCTCGGGGGAGTTCGCGGACATCTCGGCCGGCAGCGGCCAGGACCGGGCCAGTTGGCCCGTGCGCGCAGAAGCGGCAGACCCAGAAGCAACCTGGCGCCTCAATCCGAACATCTCGCATAACACTGCAGAGGCGTGCATCTTGCAGCCTGGAGAGTCTCTGACGTCGCGTGTACAACTGCTCGATGCAGGGGGCGTACCACTTTCACCCACACCGGGCATGAGGCTTGTGATCACCTTCGGTTTCCGCGAGCGGATGGCCAATGGTGGAAGCGAGACATCGGCCACCCCCCGCAGCGCTGCGAGACGCGTCCGGTCGGGCCGCTCCTGCCCGACCGGCATCGCCCCTGCGCCGGAAGCCACTGAGGGACAGCCGCCCCCGGCGGGCCGGGAATTCAGTTGCCTCGCGTCACCCCAAGCTGGCTAGATTCTCCGCATGGCGGACATTCAAGGCTCATACGATGATCTGTTCACTGCCGTGCCCAGCGCGCTGGCGGCATTGCTGGACGAGGGAGACGCCGGTGGCTCGGTGGCCGTCTTCGTGGACGGCCGGCCGGTGGTGGACGTCTGGGGCGGATTCACCGACGCCGACCGTACGATCCCGTGGCACCGCGACACGATCGTCAACGTCTGGTCCGTCACCAAGACGATGACCGCCCTGTGCGCCCTGGTTCTCGCCGACCGTGGCGAACTCGACCTGGCCGCGCCGGTCGCCCAGTACTGGCCGGAGTTCGCCGCGGCGGGCAAAGAGAAGGTGCTGGTACGCCACCTGCTCGCGCACACGGCCGGCCTGCCCGCCTGGGACGGGCCGGTGGCGGAGCTGTACGACTGGACGTCCGCCACGGCACGACTGGCCGCGCAGGCTCCGCAATGGGAGCCGGGCAGCGAGGCCGGATACCACTCGCTCACCCAGGGCTTCCTCGTGGGCGAGGTCGTACGCCGCATCACCGGCCGGACTCTGGGCGCGTTCTTCGCCGACGAGGTTGCCGGCCCGCTGGGCGCGGACTTCCACATCGGCCTGCCCGCCGAGCACGACCACCGGGTGGCGCTCGCGGTTCCGCCACAGTCCCGGGACGACGGCTACGCCGCGAGTGCCGCCGGCAGCGGCGCGGCTCCCGCCGCCGGGACCCCGATACGGGTCCGCGACGGGAACAGCGTGGCCTGGCGCCGTGCGCAAATCCCTGCGGCGAGCGGGCTCGGCAACGCCCGCTCGGTCGCCCTCGTCCAGTCCGTGATGGCCTGTGGAGGATCGGTGCGGGGGGCGCGGCTGCTGTCGCAGGCGGGTTGTGACCGTGCCCGGGAGGAGCAGTTCCACGGCGATGACCGCGTCCTGGGCATGCCGATGCGCTGGGGTCTGGGCTACGGACTGTTCGGCAACACCTACGGGTGGGGCGGTTGGGGCGGCTCACTGGTCATGATCGATCCTGACGCCCGAATGGCAGCGGCATACGTGACACATCAGATGCGCGAACCCGCGGACGACAATCGGGGACTGGAGATCGTCACGGCCGCGTATGACGGGCTCACGGGTCTACGTGCCTGACTCAACGGGTCACATGGCAGCACAGGCTCGCCGGCACCGGGGTCTCGTGCCCGATCGGCGTGGCGAAGGCCGAGGGGTGAGCTCCGGCTTCACCCCCGCGCAGCCGGGGGGCTGTGGCAGGAACGGCGGCCGTTGAGTCCGCCCCTCGCCCACACGTTCCGCAGTACGTACGCGGACTGTTGGGTGCGCTTCCACAGCCTCCCCGGCTCGAAGCACCGCACTCGTGCTACTTGCCTTCCAGCGCCGCCACCAGCTGAGACAGGTTGCCGCCGGCCACGATGAGGGCAAGGTGGTCGTGGTAGTCCCGGCTGCTGACGATCAGGCCGTCGCGGACCCGCAGCACCTGGATGTTGGAGGCCTCGAAGGTCCGTCCGGTCAACCGGTGGTGCACGTGGTAGTCGAACTCGGCGACGACCACCTCCGCGTCGTCGGTTTCCCGGACGACCACGTTCGCCGGGGTCAGCTCCACGGGCGAACTTGCGGAGACTTGAGCGAACCGCTCCTTGAGTGCGGCCCGCCCCTCGACCCGGCGCGGACCGACCGGCTCGAAGACGGTCTCCACTACGGCGTCCTCGGCATAGAGCTCGGCCAGCTCCGTGAACCGCCCCGCGCTGATGCCCTCGATCAGCTCCTGGAAGACCTCGCGCGGTGACAGCGTTTCAGGCATGACAAACCTCCGGTGGAATCCACGGCTAGAATCGGACTAGCGGCTCCGTTTTCACGATACGGACTGGAGACTCCGGTTGTCCAGGGTGGCTCTGCCGTCGACGGCGAAGGGACGGGAGAGGGATGGGTGACGCTCAGGAGCGCCCGCTGCGGGCGGACGCGGTCCGCAACCGGGCCAGGCTGCTGGATGTCGCCACGGAGGTATTCACCGCCCGCGGCGTCAGCGTGCCGACCGAGGAGATCGCCCGCATCGCCGGGGTCGGAGTCGGCACGCTCTTCAGGCATTTCCCGACCAAGGAGGCGCTGCTGGAGGCGGTGATGGTGCGCAGACTGGAGGAAATGGCAGCCCAGACCGCGCAGCTGGCCGCCGAGGCCGGGCCCGCCGAAGCCTTCTTCGCCTGCTTCCGTCTGGTGGTGGATCAGTCCGCGGGCAAGAACGAGTTCGCCCAGGCTCTCACCGCGGCCGGGGTGAACGTACACGCGTCTCTGCAGGAGCCGACCATGGAGATCCCGGCCCGGCTGGCCGATCTACTGACCGGGGCGCAACAGGCGGGGGCGGTCCGCCCGGAGCTGGGCCTGCCGGAGTTCATCGCCCTCCTGGCCGGCGTCGGCAGGGCGATGGAACAGCTCGGAGCGGATCCGGCGCCCCGGGAGCGGATCTTCGAGGTCGTCTTCGACGGGCTGCGGCCACGCTGAATCGAAGGCGTACAAAG
The DNA here is from genome assembly GCF_050936555.1 of Streptomyces sp. CA-135486. NCBI lineage: Bacteria > Bacillati > Actinomycetota > Actinomycetes > Kitasatosporales > Streptomycetaceae > Streptomyces > Streptomyces sp. CA-135486. Next base: position 1,129,676 of record NZ_JBNJMM010000002.1, on the reverse strand, counting down.
CTCGGGGTTCGGAAGAGGGTTCGCGTCGGCGGGGCAACCCGGGTGATGGTCGCCGCATGCCGGTGACGCAGCCACCAGCAGCTCTTTCCACCTCGACCCAGCCCTCGTCACGGGAATCTGCTACCCGACCGGACCCGCCTGCTGCGCAACCTTCACAGGTGGCCGGGACGGCCGGCAGCCGGGGGAGTCTGGTCCGGGTACAGGTCATGATGGATGGCCTTAGCCACGCCTTCAACCGTCTCCATGCCATAGTCCCACCCCGCCTCCGACGACTCGTCTTCAGGCACTCTGTTGTTCTCGGTGAGGACCACGAGGCCATAGTCGTAGGCATGGCCGGTGAACGCACTCATGCTGTTGACCTTCCAATCTCCGCGGTCCCAGGGGTCCTTGAGCTCCTTCTGGGAGCGCTGAAGCCACCCGTTCTTGACCTGTACGGCAGCGTCCGAGGGAGCCCCGGCGGGCGTTCCCCACCGCTGATCCCCCTCCACGTCACGCATGAGGCCGAGAATGTAGGTGCGCTCCTCCGCGTTGAGGACCGAGTTGTCTTCAGCGGTGAGCAGCTCAAGCAGTTTGGCTTGGTCCCGGGCAGTGACCTGAGTCAGGCCCATGAAGCCTGCTTCGTCGAGGATGGTGTTCTTCATGCCGGCCTTGTCCAGGAAATTCTGGATACTTTCGGGGCCCAGGCTGTCCCACAGGGCGTACGTCGCGTCGTTGTCCGAGTTCACGATCATCTGCCGGGCCAGATCCTGCTCATCCTCGGACAGGGGGACGCCTTCCTCCAGGAGCAGAGCCCCCAATACTATCGGCTTGACCGTGCTTGCAGAGTCGTAGTGCTTGTCCGGGCGGTACGTGCAGGAGGTATGGGTAGTTCGGTCATACAGCACCACCGAGGCATGACTGGCGCGATTTTCCAGCGACTTCGCTATGTCTCGAGTAAGGGAATTTGCCAGTCCGGAATTTTCCGACGTGCATTCAATTGACCTGCCCTTGAGTCGCTGGGATGCGAATTTCATGTTCCGTTTCTCATGGGAGACGGTTGCCGTGACAACGGGAGCGACGGCCAAGGTGGAGACCGCTACGACAACTACTCCTAAAGTCATTTTCGAAGCCATCTTACTGAGCGTCAACTCTCTCCCTTTCTTGTATTTTCCGGCCCACCAATGTGGACGCAGTAATGGATCCGGCATGATGTGATCCACCGCAAGGTTTGGCACGTACCGGTTCGGCAATTCGGTGTGGCTCGGCATCTGTGGACGGACGTTACAAGCTGGGGATGGGCCTGACCTGTCGGGTAAGCCGATAGGCCTACCGCTGGGCCTCTACGGCAACCGATGAGGTGAAAGCAGGCCCTCCGTTTGGACCCTCTCCAGGAGGAAAACGAACCGCGACGGCTGCCGATGCTCAGCCGCCGTCCGCGGTGTGCTCCTCGCTGAGTTCGTTGGCCCGGTCGATTTCCGCCATGTGCTCCTCGGCCCAGGCCCGGACCGTGGCGAGCGCGATCTCCAACGACCGTCCGAGTTCGGTGAGTTGGTAATGCACGCGCGGCGGAACGGTCGGCTCCACCCGGCGGGTGATCAGGCCGTCACGGGTCAGGCTCCGCAGTGTCACTGAGAGCATCTTCTGCGAGACGCCGGGCATCCTGCGCTGGAGCTCGGCAAAGCGCACCTCGTCCGGGGCGGCCTGGGCCAGCACTTTGACGGCCATCGACGTCCACTTCGTACCGATCCGGTCCAGCAGCTGACGGGTCGGGCACAGCGGGTCGAACAGGTCACCGCGCGCGCTGCCGGAGGCACGCCCGGACTGGGAGGTCACCTCGAACTCACCGCCTGGGGGGAAAGTACGGTCTTGGCACCTCCAACCTAGTTTCCTAGCGTTTCCTTGTCACCATTGGTAACTGCTTCGGAGGCATCATGTCCGGTCCCGCGTCCTCGTCCTCGGAGTGCCGCCCCGCCGGGGTCGAGCTGCGCCGTATCGCGACCAACGGCGTGGAGCTCAACGTGGCGATCGCCGGCGAGGGACCCGCCGTGCTGCTGCTGCACGGATTCCCGCACACCTGGCAGGTCTGGGACGACGTCATCGGCCGGCTCGCCGAGCGGTACCGGGTCGTCGCACCGGACATGCGAGGGTTCGGCGCCAGCACCCGGGCGGCGGACGGCTACGACGCCGGCAGTCTCGCCACCGACGCCGCAGGCCTCCTGGACGCGCTCGGGGAGACCTCCGCAGCGGTGGTGGGCATCGATGCGGGCTCCCCGCCGGCCTTTCTGCTCGCCATGCGGCGGCCCGGCCTCGTCCGGCGGCTGGTGGTCATGGAGTCGCTGCTGGGCAGGCTGCCCGGGGCCGAGGAACTCCTTGCCGGCGGACCGCCCTGGTGGTTCGGCTTCCACGCCGAGCCGGGCCTCGCGGAGAACGTGCTGAGCGGTCACGAAGCGGAGTACGTCGGCTGGTTCCTCAACTCCGGCACCCACGGCCGGGGCGTGCGCCCCGGCATTCGCGACGCCTTCGTCAGCGCCTACACCGGAGGCGAGGCTCTGCGCTGCGCCTTCTCGTACTACCGCGCGCTGCACACCAGCGCGCAGCAGATCCAGGACGCGGTCGAGTCGGCCCGGCTCACGGTTCCCACCATGGCAATCGGTGCCCACCCCGTCGGGGCCGCACTCGAAAGGCAGTTGCGGCCCGTGGCCGATCACCTCGAAGGTCATGTCGTCGAGGACTGTGGCCACATCATCCCGCTGGACCGCCCCGAGGCCCTGCTCGGTCTGTTGGAGCCGTTCCTCGTGGCGGACCTGCGTACATGACACAAGGAGACTGAGAACGCCGTGGACAGGACGATGCGGGCAGTCGTGCTCGACAAGCCGGGACCTGTGGACCAACTGCACATCCGCCGGCTCCCGCTCCCCGAGCCGCCCAAGGGCTGGGTGCGGATCAAGATCGAGGCGTTCGGCCTCAACCGCTCCGAGCTGCATACCCGCCTCGGCCTGGCCGAAGGGGTGACCTTCCCCCGTGTCCTCGGCATCGAGGCGACGGGAACCATCGACGCCGACCCGGACGGCGAATTGCGTCCCGGACAGCAGGTCGTGGCCATGATGGGCGGCATGGGCCGCACCTTTGACGGCGGCTACGCCGAGTACACCGTGGTGCCGCGCTCCCAGGTGATCCCCTTCCGCTCCGAACTGCCCTGGGAAACGCTCGGCGCAGTCCCGGAGACGCTGCAGACCGCGTACGGGTCGCTGACCACCGGCCTGGATCTGCGACCCGGCCAGTCCCTTCTGATCCGCGGCGGAACCTCCGCTCTCGGCCTGGCCGCCTCGACCCTGGCCAAGGAGATCGGGGCCACCGTCCTGGCCACCACCCGCAGCGCGAGCCGCACCAGCGCACTCACCGACCACGGCATCGACCACCCGCTGATCGACGACGGCAGCATCGCCGGCCAGGTGCGCGAGATCGTCCCCGAGGGCGTTCATGCCGCACTCGAACTCGTCGGCACGCCCACCCTGCCCGACACCCTGGCCGCCACTCGCGTCCACGGCACCGTCTGCTTCGCCGGCATGCTGTCCAATCAGTGGACCGTGCCGGACTTCTACCCGATCGGCTACATCCCGAGCGGCGTCCGGCTCACCGGCTACTCGGGCGACGCCGCCGACCTGCCCGCCGAGGTACTCCAGCGCCACCTCGACCGCGTGGCCGGCGGAGACACGCCCCTCGGCCCCACCCATGTGTACGCACTGGACGAGATCAGGACCGCACACGAAGACCTCGAGCAGGGGCGTCACTTCGGCAAACTCGTCGTCCGCCTCGGCGGGTGAAGGGGGCAGTGGTGACCAGGGCGCGCCACGACCCCTGGCCGCGTCTTCCCAACGACGGTGTGCTGTACGGCGGTTGACGTTCCGCGATAGACCATACGGTAGGGTACGGTCGTCCATTTATCAGCGTACGAGAGTGTCCGCGGCCGCAAAGTGCGCATCGTCATTCATCCGTCGGACGCGGCACGAACGGGGAGTTTTCATGAACAGGACCAGGACAAGGACAAGGGCGAGGACCAAGATCTGGACCGCAGTTGCGTTGCCGCTCGTCACGGTGTCGGGCCTCCTCGCCACCGCGCCGGTCGCGTCAGCCGCGACGGCCGGGGCCTCCGCATGCACCATCAACTACTTCTGGCAGAACAAGGACTCCGACACCGGCCGCGCCATCCGGGCCGTCGTCGCGCCCGTCCGGGAGCTTCCCGCCAGTTGCGGTGACAAGATCGCGGAGGTCAACTCGGACTTCAAGCTCCAGTACCACTGCTACATCACCAACTCGTCAGGCAATCAGTGGACCCACGTCCGGATCGACGGCACGTCGGTCAACGGCTGGGTGTACAGCCTGAATCTGGACGACGGCGGTTCCAAGAAGCACTGCTGACACGAGACGCAGGTAGGGGATGTGGCTGTAACAGCCCGACCCCGGCGGCGTGATCAGCTGTGCGGGATGACGCCGGACTAGGGTCTGTGCCGTGGGGATCAGCGAGCGGACTCATACCGCACTGGCAGACGCAGGCGAGCGGGACGCGCCATCGCGGTGGCGCGTCCCGCTCGTCGCGACGGCCGTCGTCCTGCCGCTGTACGTCCTGTGGGCTCTCTGGCTCGCGACCGGCGGCGGCGATCTGGCCGCGCAGCTCGCCTGGGCGGGCTTCATGGAGCGGCACCCGGCCTCCGCGTACAACCTCTCCTGGTACGGCGGCACCCACACCGCCAACTACAGCCTGCTGACTCCGCCGCTGATGGCCGTCTTCGGCGTACGCGCCGTCTCGGTGGCCGCCGGGCTCGCCGGAACCTGGGTGCTGGCCCTTCTGTTCGTACGCAGCGGGGTACGGCGGCCGGTGTGGCCCGCCGTCCTCGGGGCGGTCGCGCTCTGGTGCAACGTCGCCTCCGGGCGTACGACCTTCGCGCTCGGCGTCGCGATCGGGCTGCTCGCCCTGCTGTACCTACGCCGGACCGCGCTCGCGGCGGCGTTCGCAACACTCGCGACCATGGCCAGTCCCGTCGCCGGGTTGTTCCTGGTGGTGGCGGGGGCGGCGTATCTGCTGGACCGGCAGTGGCGCAGCGGCGCGGCACTGGTACTGCCGCCGTTCGTGGTGGTCGGGGCGGTGACACGGCTCTTCCCCTTCCAGGGCGAACAGCCCATGGCCCCCGGCAAGCTGTGGATACCGCTGGTCGCGTCCGCCGCGGTGGCCCTCGCTGCGCCGCGTGAGTTGCGGGTGGTGCGGTACGGGGCCGGGGTGTACGGCGTCGGGGTCGTCCTGACGTATCTCATCGCCTCGCCGATTGGCACGAACGTCGAGCGTCTGGCCGGTCTCGTGGGGCCACCGGTGCTGCTCGCAGCACTGCTCGCGGGCGGGCTCGGTGGGCTCGCCCGGCTTGGCAGACTCGGTGGGCGCGGCAGACTCCTGCGGGCGGTGCTCGCGATCGCGCTCGCCGTGAACACGTACTGGCTGATCGACAAGACCGAGGACGATCTGGTCGTCTCGGGCGGCGTCCCCGCATGGGCGGCGCACACGGACGGTGTCGTACGTGAGCTCGAGCGGCTCGGCGCCGACCGCACACGGGTCGAGGTCGTCCCCGCCCGCAACCACCGCGAGGCGACCGTCCTCGCGCCGCACATCAATATGGCGCGCGGCTGGAACCGTCAGCTCGACGTGGAGCGGGGGCGGCTCTTCTACGACGGGTCGCTGACCCCGGCGGCGTACCGGCAGTGGCTGGACCGGTCGGCGGTCGGATTCGTGGTGCTGCACCATGGGCGCCCCGACGGGCCCGCCGAGGGCGAGGCGGAGATCGTCAGGAGCGCCCCCGACTGGCTGGAGCGGGTGTGGCAGGACGAGGGCTGGACGGTCTACCGGGTGCGGGACGCGGTTCCGCTCGTGTCGGCGCCGGGCACGGTGGTGCGCGGCGACGACGCGGAGCTGGTGGTACGGATGCCGGCGGCCGGGTCGGTGACGGTGCGGGTGGCGTACTCGCCGTGGCTGCGGGCGGAGGGGGCCTGTCTGCGGCAGGAGGGACAGTGGACACGGCTGACGGTGCGCAGGGCGGGCGAGTACCGGCTGGACTCGCCCTACCGGCTGCCGCGCTCGGCCGGCTCCGACTGCTGACAGCCGATCGGAGCCGGAGCTCGGGCGGATGCTTCGGCGCCAGGAGTACTTCAGCGCCCGGAGTATTTGTCGAGCAGGCTCGGCTTCTCCGGGGCGAAGGGGACTCCGCTCGCCAGGCCACGCGCGCCGACAACCAGCGCCTCGCCCAGGAACCCGACGCCGATGGACAGGTTGATCGGCCGCGCTTCCTCGTGCATGCCCATCCGCACCGCGAGAAAGCCGAAACCCGCCATCACCACCAGGGATCCGACGATGACGAGGAACGTCCTGCCCGTATAGCGCTGAAAGAGAATCCCGTCCTTGGGGTAGACCTGGATGGTTGCTCCGCGCACCGCGCCGAGCCCCACACCCACTACCGCTCCGCCGACCACCCAGCCGAGGTCGGTCCCGGACAGTCCCTCGACTTCAGTGAGTGCCCAGATTCCGAGTCCGGTGAGTACCAGCGGCGGCGCGAACAGGTCGCGAGCGTTGAGCGGCTCGCCCCTCAGGCGCTTGACCACCACTGCGACTGCCACGACGGCGATGATCGTGACGAGTAACCAGATGTTCACTCCCGCTCCCCCTTTGCTCCGGCCGGTCCACGTCCAGCGAACCGCCGCCAATTTAGCACGGTCATGCTATAAAAATAGTATGCCAAAGGTTGTCGTAGCCGAAACCCGACGTCAGGACGTTGCGCAGGCAGTGCTGCGCATCGTGGGGCGGGACGGGCTGGAGAGTGCTTCACTGCGCAACGTCGCCCAGGAGGCGGGGTTGGCCATCGGGTCTGTACGGCACTACTTCGCCGGCCAGACCGAGTTGATGATTTTTACGATGGAGGAGCTGCGGCAGCGCATCGACCACCGCATCCGCCGCCATGCCGAGCAGCTCCTCGACCCGGACGCCGGTATCGACCGCCGGGCCCGCACCGAGGAACTGCTCGCCGAATTCCTCCCCCTGGACGAGACTCGCCGCGAAGAAGCCGTGCTCTGGACGGCGTTCGTCACCGCCGCATGCACCCGCCCCGAATTCCGGCCGTCCGCCCGCAGGATGCATGACGAGATGCGCGAGCTGATCGCTCGGGTGCTGTACGAGGCCCAGAAGTCCGGCGGCATCCCCGAAGGCCTCGACATCGAGCTGGAGACGCAGCGGCTCGCCGCCCTTCTGGACGGCCTGGCCTTCGGCGGAGTGCTGTACCCGGGCGGTGTCGCCCCCAGTGCCGCGCGCGACATCCTCCGTCGGCATCTTCAGTCCCTCACGGTTGCCGCCCCGCTCAGTTGATCAGTGCCAGAACCGCGATTGTCAGTGGCGTGTGGCACGCTCGGCCCATGATTGACCACATCTCGGTACAAGTGGCGGACCCGGCGGCCAGTGCCGCCTTCTACGACCGTGTGCTGGCCCCGCTCGGCGGCAGACGGCTGCTCGACTTCGGCCAGGTGATCGGTTACGGCACGACGAGGCCGACGTTCTGGATCGGACCGGTGACGACCGAGGGGCGGGCGCGCGAGGCGCACATAGCCTTCTCGGCCGCCGACCGCGCGGGCGTGAGAGCCTTCCTCGCGGCGGCCGTCGAGGCAGGTGCGGAAGTGCTGCACGAGCCACGGCTGTGGCCCGAGTACCACCCGGACTACTACGGCGCGTTCGTCAGGGATCCGGACGGCAACAACGTGGAGGCGGTCTGCCATGCGCCGGAATCGTGATCACGGCGGTCATGCTGCCCCGGCCTGCGCCTGCCTGAGGCGGTCCGCGGTCGCCGACGCCCGGTAGCCGTACGGCACCCCGTCGATCAGCAGCACATCGCCCGCCATGTGCCGGGTGCGCAGGGTGATCAGCTCCTGATGGGCCGGGGTCGTACCACCCGCGGGCGGCGTCCATCGACGGGAAGGCGATGATGACGAGCGCTTGGGGCCACTCGCCCTCGCGTTGCCCAGCGGTCCTGGCCGCGAGCCGCGATGCCCCGGCTGCGGCGGATCCACGCGAAGCTGATCCGCGCGAAGTTGATCCGCCGCAACCGGGGCACCCGGAACGACGACGCCTAGATCGTCGCCGTGTCGATCACAAAGCGGTAGCGGACGTCGCTCGTCAGCACCCGCTCGTACGCATCGTTGATCTCGTCCGCGCGGATCAGCTCGATCTCCGCGCCCAGGCCGTGCTCGGCGCAGAAGTCGAGCATCTCCTGGGTCTCACGGATGCCGCCGATGCCCGAGCCGGCGAGGGACCTGCGGCCGAGCATCAGCGAGAAGACGTTCAGCGAGACGGGCTCCTCGGGCGCACCGACGTTCACCAGCGCGCCATCCGTCGTGAGCAGCGAGAGGTACCTGTCGAAGGGCAGCGGCGCCGACACCGTGGAGACGATCAGGTCGAAGGAGCCCGCCAGCTTCTCGAACGTCGCCTCGTCGCTGGTCGCGTAGTAGTGGTCGGCGCCCAGCTTCAGCCCGTCCTCCTGCTTGCGCAGCGACTGGCTGAGCACCGTCACCTCGGCGCCCAGCGCATGGGCGATCTTGACGCCCATGTGACCGAGGCCGCCCAGACCGACGATGGCGACCTTCTTGCCGGGGCCCGCCTGCCAGTGGGCGAGCGGCGAGTAGAGAGTGATGCCGGCGCACAGCAGCGGGGCCGCGACCTCCAGCGACAGGCCGTCGGGGATGCGCAGGGTGAAGGCCTCGTCGACGACGATGTGGGTGGAGTAGCCGCCATAGGTCGGCTCGCCGTTCTTGTCGAGGGCGTTGTACGTGAGGACGCCCCCGCCGGTGCAGTACTGCTCCAGACCCGCCCTGCAGTTGTCGCACTCACGGCAGGAGTCGACCATGCAGCCGACGCCCACCCGGTCGCCGACGGCGAACTTCGTCACGCCGGGGCCGACCTCGGCGACGATGCCCGCGATCTCGTGGCCCGGCACCATCGGGTAGATGCCCTCGGTCCAGCCGTCGCGTGCCTGGTGGATGTCGGAGTGGCAGATGCCGGCGTACTTGATCTCGATGAGTACGTCGTGCTCGCCGACGGCGCGGCGAGGGATGGTGGTTCGCTCCAGCGGCGCCTTGGCAGCGGGAGCGGCGTATGCGGAAACGGTGGTGGTCATGTCTACGAGCGTGCCGCCCGGCGCACCATCTACCCAGCCCTCTGTTGTGCCTACGTCCCGCGTGCGTACTACTGGCAGGGTCAGCCTTGTCAGGCTCCCCGGCCGCAATACTGTCTGTATGGACCAGCGTGCCGAACTCAGCGAATTCCTCCGCTCCCGCCGTGCCCGGCTGCAGCCCGAGGACGTGGGCCTGCCTCAGCTGGGCCGCCACCGCCGCGTCCCCGGGCTGCGCCGTGAGGAGCTGGCCCAGCTCGCCGGGGTGTCCGTCGCGTACTACACACGGCTGGAACAGGGCAACGGCCGCAATGTGTCCACCGAGGTGCTCGACTCGATAGCGCGGGCGCTGCGGCTGACCGACGCCGAGCGCGACCATCTGACCCACCTGGCCAAGCCGAAGCAGAAGAAGCACCGGCGGATGGGGCGGCCGCAGCAGGTGAGGCCCGCGATCCAGCATCTGATCGATGCGATGGACGGGGTGCCCGCGTACGTCCTGGGGCGGCGGCTGGACATCCTGGCCTGGAACCGGATGGCCCGCGCCCTCCTCGGCGACATGTCCGCGCTGCCGCCGCAGGAGCGGAACATGGCGAAGCTCGTCTTCCTCGACCCCAACGCACCCGATCTGTATGACGACTGGGACGCGAAGGCGACCGAGGTCGTCAGCGTGCTGCGGATGTACGCGGGCTGCTCGGCCGACGACCCGCAACTGCCCGGGCTGATCGGCGAACTGTCGGTCAGGAGCGAGGAGTTCCGCAGGCTCTGGGCCGCGCACACGGTCACGGAGAAGACCCACGGCGTGAAGCGGCTGCACCATCCGCTGGTGGGCGAGCTGACCCTGTCGTACGAGTCGCTGAGGCTGCCCGACGAGCACGACGTGTCACTGGTCACCTATCACGCGGAGCCCGGCAGCCGGTCGGCCGAATCGCTGCGGCTGCTGGCAGGCTGGGGCGTCGACGAGGTGACCGACGCGAGCGCCGACCGACCCGCTGAGTGATCGCCAACGGGCCGGCCAGGCGGTCACCTGAACGGTCTCCGTGCGGGACGGCAGCCGGCTGGTCCGCCGCGGGCCGGTGCAGCACCACACCAGCTGAGCGGACAGACGAGGGGACAGACGAGGGCGGCGGCAACCCCAGGGGTGCCGCCGCCCTCCTGCGTACTACGTCGCTCAGGCCGCGGAGCCGGCCTTCCACGCGCTCCAGTTCAGGTTCCAGCCGTTCAGACCGTTGTCGGGCTGGACGGTCCTGTCCTGGGAGTTCTTCACGATGACGACATCACCGACCATCGAGTTGTCGAACAGCCAGGCGGCGGGCTGGTTCGGGTCGCCCGCGCCCTTCACGTCGTTCAGGCCGACGCAGCCGTGGCTGGTGTTGGCGCTGCCGAAGATCGAGTCGGCGCCCCAGTAGTTGCCGTGGATGAACGTGCCCGACGTGGACAGCCGCATCGCGTGCGGGACGTCCTTGATGTCGTACTCGCCCTTGCCGTCCTTCTTCTTGAAGCCGACCGTCGAGCCGTCCATCCGGGTCTCCTTGAACTTCTCGGAGATGACCATCTGGCCGTTGTACGTCGGGTTGTCCGGACCACCGGCCGAGATCGGGATGGTCTTGATCGTCTTGCCGTCCTGGGTGACCGTCATCGTCTTGGCCGACGCGTCGACGGTCGAGACCTGGTTACGCCCGATCTTGAAGGTGACCGTCTTCTGCTGGACACCGAAGACACCGTTCGCGCCCTCGACCCCGTCGAGCTGCAGCTTGAGGGTGACGGTCGAGCCCTCCTGCCAGTACTGCTCGGGGCGGAAGTCCAGGCGCTGCCCGTTGAACCAGTGGCCGACGACCTCCTGGCCGCTGCTCGACGTCACGGTGATCCCGGACTGGACGGCCTTCTTGTTGGCGATCACCTTGTTGAAGTTGATCGACACCGGCATGCCGACGCCAACGGTGGATCCGTCCTCCGGCGTGAAGTTGCCGATGAAGCTGTTGGCGGGCGAGACCGTGGTGAAGGAGGAGTTCTCGTGGGCCTCCCGGCCCTCGGAGTCCTTCGCCGTGGCGGAGATCTTGTACGTGGTGGAGCGGTCCAGCTGCTCGTCCGGCTGCCAGCTCTTGCTGTCGGCGGCCAGCGTGCCCTTGACGCTCACGCCGGCGGCGGTGGTCATGGTCACCTGAGTGAGCGTGCCGTCGCTGACGGTGACCTTGGTGCCGTTGTTGATGCTCGCGTTGGTGGCGCCGTTCTTCGGCGCGATGGATATTCGGGCCTCCGAGGCGTCCTTCGCAGCTGCCTCGTCGACCTGGGCCTGCGACTTCTTCGAGCCGTCAGCGCTGCCGTCCTTGTCCCCGCCGCCGCTGCAGGCCGATATCACCAGCACGCCGCCGAGCACCGCGGACGCGGCCATCAGGCCCCTGCGCCGCTTGCTGTCCGTCATCACACGCTTCTCCATCGTCGCCGATTTCCCTGACCGCTCCTTGGACAAACACCCATTTCGGGCTGTCCGGTTCCACATCTCCGTTCGATGTGGGCAACACCACTCATCGACATTCACCGACGCAGCTGTGGCCCCACCGGTTGCAGCGCGCCTCGAACACGCCGCGCATGTGGACGGGCTCCGGTTCAGACTCCATCTTCCTCATCGAGGTCCCAGTCCTCCGCATCGGGGTCGTACTCGATCTGCTCGCTGCTCCACGAGGCCTGCGCGAGATCCACCCCCGGCACCTCGCTGACCATGTCGAAGGGGTCGACGAGATACGCGATCGCCTCGGCAGCGTCCTCACGGACCGCCGACTTGGCGTGTGCCCGCTCCTCGTCCGGCATGAACTCGTCGGATGCGATGCGTTCGAGCGCGGCGCCGGTCAATGCGTCGGGGTCCTCCACCTCCAGTACCAAATCCACTCGCAACCGTACATACCGTGATGTCTCAGAAGTGGTCATACGAGGGAGGGTAGAGCTCTGCATCCCGTGGCTTTCCCACGACCCGCTGCGTTCACTAGCATCAGCGCACCCGGCCAATTCGAGGATGCCTCAAGGGGGATCGAGTCCGTGTCCGTCGCACGTCGACCGCTTCTTACCGCCACTGCCGCAGGGACTGTGCTGTGTGCGCTGTGGTTCGTACCCTCGGCGAACGCCACGGCCGAGCGGGAAGCGGTGCAGAGACAGCGGGTCGGGGCGAGTACGCCGGCGGAGGAGCTGGCACTGGCCGACACGGGCACGTTCGACACCACGCCGTATCTGATCGGCGGGATGACCTTTCTGGGCATAGGCGTGGGGTTTGTGACGTACTCGGTCCGCCGCCGCGACGGGGCCGCGCTGTTCTGACCGGGGCCGCACGGTCTGGAGCTCCGCCCAGACCCCGGATTTTCGGGAGCTCCGCCCCGAGACCCCCGCTCGGACACTCCCGAAGGGCGTCCCGGAGGTCCACGGGGCGAAGCCCCGGTCACGCGGGTCAGGCCAGCGGGCCCGTCACCGGCTCCACCGCTGCGATCAGCTTGCCGTCCCGTACGAACGCATCCGCCGCCTCCAGGTCCGGGGCGAGGAAACGGTCCGGGCCCGGGCCCTCGACGCCCGCCGCGCGCAGGGCCGCGATGGCGGCCTGTGAGGCGGGCGCGGGAGTCAGATGGCGGCGCAGCTCGATGGCACGGGTCGCCGCGTAGAGCTCCACGGCCAGGATCCGGTTCAGATTGCCGACGGCGGTACGCAGCTTGCGCGCGGCCGACCAGCCCATCGAGACGTGGTCCTCCTGCATCGCCGACGACGGGATCGAGTCGGCGGAGGCGGGCACGGCGAGCCGCTTCATCTCGCTGACCAGCGCGGCCTGGGTGTACTGGGCGATCATCAGGCCCGAGTCCACGCCGGCGTCGTCGGCGAGGAACGGCGGCAGGCCGTGCGAGCGGTTCTTGTCGAGCAGCCGGTCCGTACGGCGCTCGGCGATGGAGCCGAGGTCCGCGGCGGCGATGGCCAGGAAGTCCAGGACATACGCCACGGGCGCGCCGTGGAAGTTGCCGTTGGACTCCACCCTGCCGTCGTGCAGCACGACCGGGTTGTCGACGGCCGAGGCGAGCTCGCGGCCGGCGACCAGACTGGCGTGGGCGAGGGTGTCCCGCCCGGCGCCCGCGACCTGCGGGGCGCAGCGCACGGAGTACGCGTCCTGGACACGGGGGGCCTCTTCCTCCTGGAAGTGGCCGACGAGGCCGGAGCCCTTGAGGACGGCGCTCATGTTCGCCGCGGCGACGCCCTGGCCCGGGTGCGGGCGGATGGCGTGCAGCTCGGGGGCGAGCACCTTGTCGGTGCCGAGCAGCGCCTCCAGGGAGAGGGCCGCGGTGATGTCGGCGGTGGTGTAGAGGCGCTGGAGGTCGGCGAGGGCCATGACCAGCATGCCGAGCATGCCGTCGGTGCCGTTGAGGAGGGCGAGGCCCTCCTTCTCGCGGAGCTCGACGGGTGCGATGCCGTGCTCGGCGAGCAGCTCGCCGGCGGGCTTCACGACGCCGTCGGGGCCCTCGGCGTCGCCCTCACCCATGAGGGCGAGCGCGCAGTGGGAGAGCGGCGCGAGGTCGCCGGAGCAGCCGAGGGAGCCGTACTCGTGGACGACGGGCGTGATGCCGGCGTTCAGTACGTCCGCCATGGTCTGGGCGACCTCGGGGCGTACGCCGGTGTGGCCGGAGGCCACGGTCTTCAGGCGCAGGAACATCAGCGCGCGGACGACCTCGCGCTCGACGCGCGGGCCCATGCCGGCGGCGTGCGAGCGGACGATGTTGCGCTGCAGCTGGGCGCGGAGCTCGGTGCTGATGTGCCGGCTGGCGAGTGCGCCGAATCCGGTGGAGACCCCGTACACGGGCTCGGGCCTGGCGGCCAGCGCGTCCACGATCCCGCGGGCCGCGGCGAGGGCGGTGACGGCCTCGGCGGAGAGCTCGATGCGGGCGCCTTCGCGGGCCACGGCGATGACGTCTTCGGCAGTGGTACCGGACGTCCCCACCACGACAGTGTGCATATCCATATTCAGCAGCGTACGGACTGAATCGCTACCTGTCACTAGTGGCGGCCGGGTTGGCCCCTTACGCACTCACGGCTCCGCCCCCGCCTCAGGGCTCGCTCCAGGGCTCCTGGGCCTCGTGCGGATCCTCGGGCCGTGCGGCGCGGAAGCTGCGGCGCTCGTGCGGCGGGCGGGGCGGGGCGTCGGCGAGTCGCAGCACCGTGCCGTCGCGGCCCGCGACCACGGGCTTCGGCGAGCGAGCCGCCTTCGCCCGGTACTGGGCCGCGTCCGCGAGCCGGAACAGCCGACGGGACGAGCGGACCTCCCCGATCGGGTCGCCGGTGGACGCGACGCCGCACGCCACGCCCTCACCCAGCTCCAACTCATTCGCGCGGACGCAGAGTTCGTCCGCGACACGGACCACCTCGTCCGCGGGGGGACCGACCATGACGAGGCAGAACTCGTCGCCGCCGAGGCGGGCCGCGAGCGTGCCGGGCAGCATGGCGCCGCAGAGCGAGAGGACCGAGCCGAAGCGTTCGAGCAGCCGGTCGCCGACGGCGTGGCCGTGGGTGTCGTTGACCTGCTTGAGGCCGTTGATGTCGCAGACCACCAGGCTGACGACCGAGCCGTCCGCGCGGTGACGCTCCAGGGCCTCGTCGAGCCTTATGTCGACGGCGCGGCGGTTGGCGAGGCCGGTGAGCGGATCCGTGAAGGCGAGCCTGCGGACCTCTTCGAGTCGTTCGGTCTGGGCGATCCCGGCGGCCACGACGGAGGCGAGGACGGTCGCGAAGTCCGCGTCGTCCCGGTCGAACACGGTGGCGCCGGGCGGTCTGGCGACATACAGCTCGCCCCAGGCACGGCCGTGCAGCACGATCGGCGCGACGACGCAGCAGCCGCGGTGGCGGCGGCGCAGGGCCGCGACCCTCCCCCACAGCACTTCGCGCGCGGGAGGCGGCTCGTGATGGTGCGGGCCGTGCCTGTCGGAGACCGGGCCGTCGGCGGTCTCGACCCAGGCGTCCGGTTCGCCGCCGCCGGCCCACTGCTCGTGCAGAAACTCGGCGATCTCCGGGAAACGGTTGACGGGGTAGGTCTCCGACTCGGGGAACTCCTCCTCGCCGGGGGCCCGTTCACCGGCGTTGACGAGCACCTTGAGGCGGCCGAGCTCGCGCTCCCACACCGAGAGCGCGGCGAAGGACCCGGCGAGCGCGTCGCAGGCGCCGAGCGCCGCCGCCCGCCAGAACTCGCGCGGGGTGTGCGCGGCAGCCATTGCCTGCGCCAGCGCCACTACGGCCCGCAACCGCCGATCCTCAGCCATCACCCCAGCTTAGGGAGGTTTGCCCGAATTTGATCAGTTGTACTGGCCCGGCTTCTGCGGGGTCACTCACCGGGCCACTGCGGCTTCCGCTTCTCGTTGAAGGCGGCGACGCCCTCGGCCCGGTCCCCGGAGAAGGCGACCGAGCGCCAGGCGGCGTCCTCGACCTCGAGGCCGGCCCGCAGATCGAGGCCGTGCCCGAGCCGCAGCGCGCGCTTGGCCGCGCGCAGGCCGACGGGGGAGTTCGCGGCGATACGGGCGGCGAGGGCGAGCGCGTCGGTCCTGGCGTCGTCGGCCAACTGGTCGACGAGCCCCAACTCCCGGGCCTCGGCCGCCTCGACGCGCCGCGCGGTGAAGACGAGCTCGGCGGCGCGGGCGGCCCCGACCCGGCGCGGCAGCAGCTGCGTGCCCCCACCGCCGGGGATGACGCCGACGGACACCTCGGGCAGCCCCACCACGGCGGTCTCGTCGGCGACGATGAGATCGCAGGCGAGGGCCAGCTCGAACCCGCCGCCGAGCGCGAACCCGTGCACGGCGGCGACGGTCGGCATGGGCAGCTCGAGTACCCCGATGTAGGCGGCCCGCGCGGTGGGCCGCTGCCGCACCAAGTCGGCGTCGGAGAAGGAGTTCCGCTCCTTCAGATCGGCGCCGACGCAGAAGGCGCGCTCGTGGCTGGAGGTGAGCACGGTGACGCGTACGTCCCGGTCCGCACCGAGCGCGGCACAGGCGGCGCCGAGGGAGCGGGCCATCTCGGTCGAGACGGCGTTCATGGCCTCGGGCCGATCGAGGACGAGCTCGGCGACGTACTCATGGCGGCGTACGACGACGAATTCACCGAACCGCTGCTCGGACTCGGACATGACGGCACCCTCCCGGTTAACGACGGTTCACCGGATCATAGGCGGGGGCGCGCCCGGGGGTCTCGCCCACCCTTGAGGGCGGGGCCCGGCCTCAGGGTCAGCGCCGTCGGGAGAGGAGCCAGGGCTCGACCACGCCCAGGCCGCGCACCGGGCGTTGCCACATCGGCTGGAGCGCGAAGCGGTACGTGGGCGGCTCCTCGCCCTCCTTTTCCGCCTTGGCGGCCTCTTCCGCCGCCTGCGCCTCCGAGGCCGGTGCGTCTCCCGTCCGGATCAGCCCCTCCGCGAACGCGCCGTCCACCAGCACCGCGTCCTTCGGCGCTATCGACGTCAGGCGGCTCGCCAGGTTCACCGTCGTGCCGAAGACGTCGCCCATCCGTGTCGTCACCGTCCCGAAAGCGATGCCGACGCGCAGCGCCGGCATCGTCTCGTCGTTCGTCATCGTCTCTATCAGCCGCAGCGCGATCTCCGCCGCCGTACCCGCGTCGTCCGCCGCGTACAGCACCTCGTCGCCGAGGGTCTTGATCAGCCGACCGCCGTGCGCCGCCACCAGGTCCGCCGACGTGGTCTCGAACGCCTCGACCAGCTCGCCCAGTTCCTCCTCCTCCAGCCGGCGGGTCAGCCGGGTGAAGCCCACCAGGTCAGCGAAGCCGACCGCGAGCCGGCGGTCGACCATCTCCTCGTCGTCCGCGGCCTGGACCACCCGCCCGGTGGCCGCCGCGAGCTGACGCCGCCAGACGTAGACCAGGAACTCCTCCAGCTCCGGCAGGAGCAGTTCCACCAGGGGGTACGTGACTTCCGTACGCGTCATCCCGGGCTCGGGCGGCTCGGTCAGGCCCTCCAGGAAGGAGTCGATCTGCCATTCCGCGAGCCGGGCGGTCGTCTGGCCGGTCGAGCGGGCGACCTGGACGGCCATCGGCTCGCTCAGCAGGCCCGCCTCGACGAGACCGGCCAGTCGCCGCAGCGCCAGCACGTCCGCCTCGGTGAGCGCCTTCGCCTGGCCGATGTCCGCGAATCCCATGGCCCGCCAGAAACGGGAGGCGAGCTCCATCGAGACCCCGGCCGTCCGCGCGGCCTGAAACGGCGTATAGCGCCGGTCCGCGCCGAGGATCAGCTGCTCGAGCCGGATCGCGAGCGGATCGTCGGTCGGCTCCGCGGTGTGGTCGACCTCGTGGTGCGGCGGATGGACGGCCGACGACGCGCCCCCCGACGAACCACCGGACCCCGAGTCACCCGACGCACCGCCCGACCCCGAGGCACCCGACCCCGTGGCCCCAGCGGCCTCCGACGAACCGGACGCCGCCCCGGACGACCCGGACGCGTCCGACCCACCCGAAGAGGAGTCCGACGGCGGCTCCGCGCCCGCGCCGGAGGTGGTGTCGTCGACGGTCACCAGCCGCCTCCTGCCCGTTCCCTGCGCATGCCCTGCCGATCTGTCGCTCGATCGCCTCAACGATACGGCAGGTGTGCCCTAGCTCACGTCCCGGTCGCCCACCCGGTTCACGGGGTTCAGCCGGCCGGCCGCAGGTGCACGATGTCGCCCGCGCTGATCGCCTGTCGCCCGCCGCCCTCCGTGCTCAGCACCAGACGCCCGTCGCCGTCGATCGCCACCGCCTCGCCGATCACCGAGCGCTCACCGGGCAGCTCGGCCCGTACCGGCCGGCCCAGCGTCGCGCAGCCCGCCGCGTACGCCTCCTGCACCCCCGAGAGCCCCGGGTCGCCGCCCGCCTCGCGCCAGTCCCCGTACCACTGCTCCAGCGAGCGCAGTACGGCCCGCAGCAGCGGGTCGCGGTCGGTGGAGATCGCGTTCGCCAGGGCGAGCGAGCCGGCCCCCGGGACAGGGAGTTCGTCGGCACGCAGCGTGACATTGAGGCCGATGCCGACGACGACCGCATCGTCGCCCGCACGCTCGGCGAGGATCCCGCCGGTCTTGCGTTCCTCGCCGTTCACCTTTACCAGCAGGTCATTAGGCCATTTGAGGGACATGTCGACACCCGCGGCCCGCGCCAGACCGGTCGCGCAGGCCACTCCGGCGAGCAGCGGCAGCCAGCCCCAGCGCTCCGTCGGGACGTTCTTGCCCGGCCGCAGCAGTACGGACAGGAACAGCCCCGAGCGCGCGGGCGACGTCCAGCTGCGGTCCAGCCGCCCCCGTCCCGCGGTCTGCTCCTCGGCGACCAGCACCGCCCCCTCGCCCTCCAGGGACGCGGCTCGGGCCGCCAGGTCGGAGTTGGTGGAGCCGGTCGAGGGCACGATGTCGAGTGAGGTCCACAGTCCACCGGGCTGCAGCAGGGCGTGGCGCAGCGCGGACTCGTTCAGTGGCGGCCGTTCCAGGTCGTTCCAACGGCTCGCGGGCGCATTCTCAGGCGTCATGCAAGCCAGGTTAGGTGTGGCCAACGCCGCACTGCCGAGCGCCATGCACGCCGATACGCTACGTGTCAGTAGCCATTCGGTTGACGTTGACCAGGACAGGTTGACCAGGACAGGGAGCCGCATCCCGATGTCGGAGTCCGAGATTGACATCCACACCACCGCGGGCAAGCTCGCGGACCTGCAGCGCCGCATCGACGAAGCGACGCATGCCGGATCCGCGCGCGCGGTGGAGAAGCAGCACGCGAAGGGCAAACTGACCGCCCGGGAGCGGGTCGAGTTGCTGCTGGACGAGGGTTCGTTCGTCGAACTCGACGAATTCGCCAGGCACCGGTCCACGAATTTCGGTCTTGAGCAGACCCGCCCCTACGGCGACGGCGTGGTCACCGGCTACGGCACGGTCGACGGCCGCCCGGTCGCCGTCTTCTCGCAGGACTTCACGGTCTTCGGCGGCGCGCTCGGCGAGGTCTACGGCCAGAAGATCGTCAAGGTCATGGACTTCGCCCTGAAGACGGGCTGCCCGATGATCGGCATCAACGACTCCGGCGGCGCCCGTATCCAGGAGGGCGTCATGGCCCTCGGCCTGTACGGCGAGATCTTCCGCCGCAACACCCACGCCTCCGGAGTGATCCCGCAGATCTCCCTGATCGTGGGCCCCTGCGCGGGCGGCGCGGTCTACTCCCCCGCGATCACCGACTTCACGGTGATGGTCGACCAGACCTCCCACATGTTCATCACGGGTCCGGACGTCATCAAGACGGTGACCGGCGAGGACGTCGGCTTCGAGGAACTCGGCGGAGCCCGTACGCACAACACCACCTCGGGCGTCGCGCACCACATGGCGGGCGACGAGAAGGACGCCATCGACTACATCAAGTCGCTGCTGTCGTACCTGCCGTCGAACAACCTCTCCGAGGCGCCGGCCTTCCCCGAGGAGGCCGATCTGGCGACGACCGACGAGGACCTGGAGCTCGACACCCTCATCCCGGACTCCGCGAACCAGCCGTACGACATCCACACGGTCCTCGAGCATGTGCTGGACGACGGCGAGTTCCTGGAGACCCAGTCGATGTTCGCGCCGAACATCGTCACCGGCTTCGGGCGGGTGGAGGGCCACCCCGTCGGCATCGTCGCCAACCAGCCGATGCAGTTCGCGGGCTGTCTCGACATCAACGCCAGCGAGAAGGCCGCGCGCTTCGTCCGCACCTGCGACGCCTTCAATGTCCCCGTGTTGACCTTCGTCGACGTGCCCGGCTTCCTGCCCGGCGTCGACCAGGAGTACGGCGGCATCATCCGCCGCGGCGCAAAGCTGATCTACGCCTACGCCGAGGCCACGGTCCCGCTGATCACGGTGATCACTCGGAAGGCCTTCGGCGGCGCGTACGACGTCATGGGCTCCAAGCACCTGGGCGCGGACCTGAACCTCGCCTGGCCGACCGCGCAGATCGCGGTGATGGGGGCGCAGGGCGCGGTGAACATCCTGCACCGCCGCACCATCGCGGCCGCGGAGAACGTCGAGACGACGCGCGCGGAGCTGATCCAGGACTACGAGGACACGCTCCTCAACCCGTACATCGCGGCCGAGCGCGGCTACGTCGACTCGGTGATCATGCCGTCGGACACGCGGGCGCACATCGTGAGAGGTCTGCGCCAGCTGCGTACGAAGCGGGAAAGCCTGCCGCCGAAGAAGCACGGCAACATCCCCCTCTAGGACGCCAAGAGACTTCAGGAAGGGACTTGACGATGATCAGGGTCGTACGAGGGAACCCGACGCCGGAGGAGCTTGCCGCCGCACTGGCGGTGGTCCGGGCGCGCGCCGCGGCGTCGGCCTCCACGACGGAGGGGTCAGCACCGCCGCCGCCCGAGGGCTGGTCGGACCCGGCGCGCATCGCGAGGACCCGCAGGCCACTGCTGGGTCCGCGGGCGTGGGCGCGCAGCTACTGGCCGGTGTAGCCCGACGCCTGGGGCTCCGCCCCGGACCCTCCCCCTACGTCCTGCGGGAGTAGGGGGACCCCAGCGCCTGCTTCGATTTCCCGACGGTCGGCCTGAATCCTCAGGCCGACCGGCGCACATGAATTTGGCCCGCCGGCACCCCCACGGTTGAGTACCCGTACTCAGGCGCTCGCCGGGCCACCGGCCGCAGGATCGAAAGATGCTGTGGTCCGACCCGGAGAACGAGCCCCCCGAGGAACTGCGTGATGCGCAAGCGATGATGCGCCGCGTGGGCCTCGTGCTGGCGCTTGCGATGGTGCTCGCGATGTTCGTGGTCGGCCTCCACTGATCGCCACCTACGATGGCCCTATGACCGATCAGCGTCGCCGCCTCGTCCTCGCCTCCGCCTCCCCCGCCCGCCTCAATCTGCTGCGGCAGGCCGGACTCGCCCCCGAAGTGATCGTCAGCGGCGTCGACGAGGACGCCGTCACCGCGCCCACCCCGGCCGAGCTGGCGCTGGCACTCGCGGAGGCCAAGGCGTCCGTCGTGGCCGCCCGGGCCGATGTGATCAGGAGCCGGGCGCTCGTCATCGGCTGCGACTCCGTACTCGACCTGGACGGCCGAGCGTTCGGCAAGCCGGCCGACGAGGAGGAGGCCATCGCACGCTGGAAGTCGATGCGCGGCCGCGCGGGCACTCTGCAGACGGGGCACTGCGTCTACGACACCGCCACCGGCCACTACGCCTCGGCGACCGCTTCCACCGTCGTGCGCTTCGGCCACCCGTCCGACGCCGAGATCGCCAGCTACGTCGCGAGCGGCGAACCGCTGCAC
Source organism: Streptomyces sp. CA-135486 (assembly GCF_050936555.1). Lineage (NCBI taxonomy): Bacteria > Bacillati > Actinomycetota > Actinomycetes > Kitasatosporales > Streptomycetaceae > Streptomyces > Streptomyces sp. CA-135486. The sequence continues at coordinate 1,108,250 of NZ_JBNJMM010000002.1, read as the reverse complement.
GTGGCGGGCGCGTTCACCCTGGACGGCCGCTCGGCACCCTTCATCGAAGGAATCGACGGCGACCACGGCAACGTCATCGGCCTCTCACTGCCGATGCTGCGCAAGCTGCTGGCCGAGCTGGGTCACTCGATCACCGATCTGTGGACCTGAGATCAGTAACTGACCTCCGCAGCTGCCCGGTTGTCCGCCCCTCGCGCCTCTCCAGCAGTGCAGGATGAGTCGCATGCGTCCGACCTCCACGAGTACTGAAACGGTCCGGCTGGCAACGGACACCGGCCAGAACGGCATGGCGGCCCTGGGGATCATCGTCCTCGGGCTGCTCGTCCTGATCACGCTCTGCGCGTATCTGTTCCCGACGTTCGCCGCCCGTCGCGGCTTTGCCGCCCCGACGCTCCCGGGGACGCTGCGGGACCTGGCGGTGGTGTGCGTGACGCTCGCGCTGGCGCTCTACGTGTACGGGCTCCTGTGCTACATCCGGCTGGAGAACGAGTCCTCCACGTGCGCAACCGAGCGGTACGGAAACTCCTCCGGGAACGCCGGCGCGAACCTGGAGCGGATGCAGGACAGTCTTTTCCCGGTCGGCTCGACCTGTCGCTGGTCCGACGGGTACACCCACGACTTCGTGCCCGCGTTCGTGAATCCGGCGATCACTGTGCTGCTGTTCCTCGCGGTGATCGCGGCGGGGGTCGCCCTCGGGCACGCGGGGGCTGCGCGGGACTTGGCCCGGCGGAGTTGATGCCTACTGGGCCGTCAGGTGGCGGTTCGCCGTTGCCCACCCGGCTCGGCCTCAGGCCGGCGCAGCACCATTCGTGGGCGCCGCGCCGTCCGTAGCCGCCGGGGCGTCCTCCACCGTCGGCCCCTGCCTGCCGTACGCCACCAGCGTCAGCACGATCAGGCCCAGCACCACCATCATGAACGCGAAGGCGTCCCAGCCGACCAGGCCCACCGTCAGTGCGCCCAGCACCCCGTGGGTGATGGCGCAGCTGATCAGCAGGATCCGCGCGACGCGGCCCGGGGCCCGGTCGCGCAGACCGGCCAGCAGGGCCACCACGCCGCACGCCGCGAGGTAGAGCCCGAACACGCCGCCCATCACCCAGGTCCCCGTGACCATCGCGTCCGGGTCCAGGTCGGCGAGCGACATGTCCTGCTTGTCGACGAACGTGGCGAGGATGCCGTTGATCACCACGATTCCGACGGCTTCCACCAGCAGAACAATCGCGGCCACCACGGCCACCGGCCTGCGCGCCACGGCGCCCCCAACCCTCAGTTACCGGAAGTACGTACGACATCGCGAACGCTACTAACGGGTAAACGTCTGGACAAGGGGCTTGGCACGCCCGGTCTCACGGCAAAGAATCGTTGGGCCATTGGTAGGGACTCCACAAAGAAACCCATTCGGCGGCTGGTCTCTCGAACAGAGACCTGTGCCACACCGCAGGTCTACTGTGCGAGGGAGAAACCCGTCGTACCGTGGTGCGACAAGGGATTTCGCGACTTGCGCGAGCCTCGAATCACGCTCCGTGTGGGCAAGCTCACCAATGGGGACGGGTCGTAAGGCCGTGTCGGCAGTCCCTAAACTCAGCTTGTTTCAAGGAGGGAGCCATCGTGCGCAAGGTGCTCATCGCCAACCGTGGCGAAATCGCTGTCCGCGTTGCCCGTGCTTGCCGGGATGCCCAGATCGCGAGCGTAGCCGTCTACGCCGATCCGGACCGGGACGCTCTGCATGTCCGCGCGGCCGACGAAGCGTTCGCCCTGGGCGGTGACACCCCGGCCACCAGCTATCTGGACATGGCCAAGGTGCTCCAGGCCGCAAAGGACTCCGGCGCGGACGCCATCCATCCCGGATACGGCTTTCTCTCGGAGAACGCCGAGTTCGCCCAGGCGGTGCTGGATGCCGGACTGACCTGGATCGGCCCGCCGCCGCAGGCCATCCGTGACCTGGGTGACAAGGTCGCCGCCCGCCACATCGCCCAGCGCGCCGGCGCGCCGCTGGTGGCCGGCACTCCCGACCCGGTCTCCGGGGCGGACGAGGTCGTCGCCTTCGCCGAGGAGCACGGCCTGCCCATCGCGATCAAGGCAGCGTTCGGCGGCGGCGGCCGCGGCCTCAAGGTCGCCCGCACGCTGGAAGAAGTCCCGGAGCTGTACGACTCCGCGGTGCGCGAGGCCGTCGCCGCGTTCGGCCGCGGCGAGTGCTTCGTCGAGCGCTACCTGGACAAGCCCCGCCACGTGGAGACGCAGTGCCTGGCGGACTCCCACGGCAATGTCGTGGTCGTTTCCACGCGTGACTGCTCGCTGCAGCGCCGCCACCAGAAGCTGGTGGAGGAGGCTCCCGCCCCGTTCCTGTCCGAGGCCCAGAACGCGGAGCTGTACGCCGCCTCCAAGGCCATCCTCAAGGAGGCCGGCTACGTCGGCGCGGGCACCGTGGAGTTCCTCGTCGGTGTGGACGGCACGATCTCGTTCCTGGAGGTCAACACCCGTCTGCAGGTCGAGCACCCGGTCACCGAAGAGGTCACCGGCATCGACCTGGTGCGCGAGATGTTCCGCATCGCCGACGGTGAGGAACTGGGCTACGACGACCCCGCCGTGCGCGGCCACTCCTTCGAGTTCCGCATCAACGGCGAGGACCCCGGCCGCAACTTCCTCCCCGCGCCCGGCACCGTCACCACCTTCGCCCCGCCGTCCGGTCCGGGCGTGCGCCTGGACGCGGGTGTGGAGTCCGGCAGCGTGATCGGCCCGGCCTGGGACTCCCTGCTCGCCAAGCTGATCGTCTCCGGCGCCACCCGCCGGCAGGCGCTCCAGCGTGCCGCGCGGGCGCTGGCGGAGTTCCAGGTGGAGGGCATGGCCACCGCCATCCCCTTCCACCGCGCGGTCGTCACCGACCCCGCCTTCACCGCCGACCCGTTCACCATCCACACCCGGTGGATCGAGACCGAGTTCGTCAACGAGATCAAGCCGTTCGCCGCGCCCGCCGAGGCGGAGACGGAGGACGAGCCGGGCCGCGAGACCGTCATCGTCGAGGTCGGCGGCAAGCGCCTCGAGGTCTCCCTGCCGTCCTCGCTGGGCATGACGCTGGCCCGCACCGGCCTGGCCGCCGGCGCCAAGCCCAAGCGGCGCGCGGCGAAGAAGTCCGCGTCGGCGGCCTCCGGCGACACCCTCGCCTCCCCGATGCAGGGCACCATCGTCAAGATCGCCGTCGAGGAAGGCCAGGAGGTCAACGAGGGCGACCTCGTCGTCGTCCTCGAAGCCATGAAGATGGAACAGCCGCTGAACGCCCACCGTTCCGGCACCATCAAGGGCCTCAGCGCCGAGGTCGGCGCCTCCATCTCCTCCGGCGCGGTCATCTGCGAGATCAAGGACTGACGTCCTGCCGAGTACGAGTACGTGTGTGGGGCCTGCCCGGTACGTCAACGGGCAGGCCCCACACGTATGTTCAGGGCCGTCGGCGCGTGAGTTCAGGCCGGGGCGGCGCGTGTGCTCAGTCCCGGTCGGCCGGGTTCCGGGACAGCAGGAGCAGGGCCAGCGCGACCGTCATGAAGGCCGCGGCCGCCAGCAGCCCCGCCGAGAAGCCCTCCGCCATCGCATCCAGGCCCGAGCCGCCCGCGCCGCGCACGGCACTCCCGTACACCGTCACCAGCGCCGAGAGCCCGAGCGCGCCGCCGACCTGCTGCATGGTCTGCATCAGACCTGACGCGGCGCCCGCCTGGTCGGGGCGGATGCCGGTCAGGATGAGGACGCTCAGCGGCATGAAGACAAGTCCGACGCCGAAGCCGTTGACGGCGAGCGGGACGAAGAGCGTGGTCCAGTAGCCGCTGCTGGTGGAGAGCGTGGACTGCCACAGCACGCCCGCGACGGCGAGCGCGAGTCCTGTCCCCGCGACCTTCTTCAGGCCGTGGCGGGCGAGCAGCTTCCCGGCGAAGGTCGAGGCGACGAAAATGCCGACGGCGAGCGGCAGGAAGGCCGCTCCGGCGCGCAACGGGCTGTAGGCGCGTACGAATTGGAAGTACTGGGTGTCGAAGTAGAAGACCCCGAACATCGCGGCGGGCACCAGCAGCATCCCGGCGTACGCGATGACTCGATTGCGTACGGTGAAGAGTTCGAGCGGTACGACGGGCTGCCGTACCCGGCGCTCCACGAGCAGGAAGACGGGCAGCAGCACCACCGCGACCGCGAAGGCCCAGGTGACCTGCCCGTCGCCCCAGCCGTGGTCGGCGGCGCGAATGAAGGCGTAGACGAGGGCGGTCACGGCGGCGGTGCCGGTGAGCGCGCCGACAAGGTCGAAACGGGCGCGATGGCGCTCGGTCTCGGCGATGCCGAGCGGGACGAGCGCGGCGACGGCGAGGCCGAGGGGCACGTTGATGAACAGCGTCCAGCGCCAGGAGCCCGTTTCGGTGAGGATGCCGCCGAGGATCATGCCGATCGCGGAGCCCGCGGCGGCCATCCCGGTGAACAGGCTGAGCGCGCGGTCGCGTTCGCGCCCCTCGCCGAAGGTGGTGGCGACCAGGGCGAGGGTGGAGGGGGCGGTGAGCGCGGCGGCGGCGCCCTGTGCGGCGCGGGCGAAGAGCAGCCAGCCGGCGCTGTCGACGAGACCGCCGAGGAGGGAGGCGGCGGTGAAGGCGAGTACGCCGATGACGAGTGCGCGGCGGCGGCCGATGAGATCGCCGATCCGGCCGCCGATGAGGAGGAGTCCGCCGAAGGCGAGGGTGTAGGCATTGAGCACCCAGGACAGCCCGGCGGAGCTGAAGCCGAGTTCCTCGCCGATGTCGGGCAGGGCGATGTTCACGACGGTCGCGTCGAGCATCAGCATCATCTGGCAGGTCAGGATCAGGGTGAGCGCGAGGGCGGGCCGGTGGCGGGCGCGAGGGCGTGCGGAATTCTCGGAATTCCCGGGGTGCTCGGGGTGCTCGGGGTGCTCGGGGTGCTCGGGGTGCTCGGGGTGCTCGGGGTGCTCGGATGCGACTGCGTCGGTGGTGGGCATGACGGTGGCGCCTCCAGGGGACGACAATATGCGGAGGGTTCCTCCGATTAAGATACGGAGGGCGCCTCCGGTTTCGCCAATGGCATCCTGGACACTGGACGTCGGGGGCGGACTCAGGGAGGACGGCGCGATGGCGACGAGTACGTCGACCGGTACGGGCACGAGTACGGGTACGGGTACGGCAGCGGGCTCGGCACGGCCGATGCGAGCCGATGCGCGCCGCAACTACGAACGGCTGCTGACCGAAGCCCGGGTCGTCTTCGCCGAACACGGCACCGATGCATCGCTCGAGGAGATCGCACGCCGCTCGGGTGTGGGTATCGGCACGCTGTACCGGCACTTCCCCAACCGCCACGCGATGATGAGCGCGGTCTTCCAGGAGGCGCTGGCCTCACTGCTGCAGCGCTCCCGCGAACTGGCTTCGGCCGAGCAGCCGTGCGGTGCGCTGGTGGAGTGGCTGCGCGCGATCATCACTCATGCGGGTGAGTACCGCGGTCTGGCGCGGGCGCTCATGTCGGCTTCTCACGACGAGAGTTCGGCGCTGTCGGAGTGCAGCGTGCCGATGCGGGAGGCGGGCGAACGGCTGCTGGTGCGGGCGCAGGAGAGCGGCGCGGTGCGGGGGGATGTGTCGATCGGGGATCTGATGCAGCTGACGAACGCGATCGCGTTGGCGGCGGAGGAGGAGCCGGGGGATCCGGAGTTGGCGGACCGGTTGCTGATGCTGACGCTGCGGGGGTTGAAGGCGGCGGAGTAGGGGGCGCGGGGCCTGCCCCCGCCCCGGACCCCGGGGGGAGATACGCGGGGCTGCGCCCCCGGACCACTGGTAACGCCGGCTTGGCGGCGCACCAGGTGGGGCTGCGCCCCGAACCCGGACCAGGCACCGCCGAGTTGGCGGGCCTGGGTACACCGCGGCAGCTTCACGCCGCGCTCCGACCGCACCACGGCACCCCGCGCCGCGGGCACCGTCGAGTTGGGGGGCCTGCGGGGACCGCCCCCCGTTACGGGAAAGGGCGAGGTGGAGGAAAGACCCCCGCCCGAACGCCCTCAGCGGCGGCGGAGGTCCGCCACCCGTGCCGAGCGTTCCGGCGGCGTAGGCGTGTCCGCGAGGGCGCCCGTGGCGGTGCGCAGTTGGGGGCCCGCGCCGCCACCGCGCGTGCGGCGTTGGCCCGGGAGCGGCACATCCCGGCGAGGCCCTCGCCCCGTCGGGACGCCGTCACCGCCGCCGGCCTCGGGACCCGCAACCGCGATCTGGACCCCTTGGTCCGCCAGCGCCTGCAGCTCCGTACCGGCCCGGTCGTCATGCGTCGGCGGCTCGTCCGTGACCAGCCGCGTGATCACATCCGTCGGCACCGTCTGGAACATCGTGTCGGTGCCGAGCTTGGTGTGGTCCGCGAGGACGACGACCTCCCCCGCCGCCTGGACCAGCGCGCGGTCCACGCTCGCGGAGAGCATGTTGGACGTGGACAGACCGCGTTCGGCGGTCAGGCCACTTCCGGAGAGGAACGCGCGGGAGACCCGCAGGCCCTGCAGGGACTGCTCCGCCCCGCTGCCCACCAGCGCGTAGTTGGAGCCACGCAGCGTCCCTCCCGTCATGACGACTTCGACCCGATTCGCATGGGCCAGCGCCTGCGCCACCAGCAGGGAGTTGGTGACGACGGTCAGCCCGGGGACGCGCGCAAGCCGGCGAGCCAGCTCCTGCGTGGTCGTCCCCGCGCCGACCACGATGGCCTCGCCCTCTTCGACGAGGCCCGCGGCGAGATCGGCGATGGCCGTCTTCTCCGCGGTCGCGGACAGGGATTTCTGCGGAAAGCCGGACTCCCGCGTAAAACCGCCCGGCAGTACCGCACCGCCGTGCCGGCGGTCGAGGAGTCCTTCTGCCTCCAGTGCCCGCACGTCCCGCCGTACGGTCACTTCGGAGGTCTGGACGACGCGGGCGAGCTCACGGAGCGACACGGCCCCGTTGGCGCGCACCATTTCGAGGATCAATTGGCGACGTTCTGCAGCGAACACGAAACTGACAGTAACCTGACCGGCCGAAGGTTTCAGCACTATGCGCCGAATAACCGAAGTTGTGCACGGTGGTGGCCACCAAGTGGTATGGACAGTCCCGAAGTTGATCAGTCGTGGCGCGAAGTGCCCGGTTCTTCGGGTTTACGCCTGCATCACGCCTCACCCGAGGTCTTCCGGGTGTGCAACTGCCGCGCCACCTCGGCGATCGACCCCGACAGAGACGGGTACACGGTGAAAGCGTTTGCGATCTGTTCCACCGTCAGATTGTTGTCGACCGCGATCGAGATGGGATGGATCAGCTCGCTGGCACGCGGCGAGACGACCACGCCGCCGACCACGATTCCCGTACCCGGACGGCAGAAGATCTTGACGAAGCCGTCCCGGATGCCCTGCATCTTCGCGCGCGGGTTGCGCAGCAGGGGCAGCTTCACGGACCGGGCGTCGATCTTGCCCGCGTCCACGTCCGCCTGGCTGTAGCCGACGGTGGCGATCTCCGGGTCGGTGAAGACGTTCGACGAGACGGTCTTCAGGTTCAGCGGCTGCACCGCGTCGCCCAGGAAGTGGTACATCGCGATACGGCCCTGCATGGCCGCGACGGAGGCGAGCGCGAAGACTCCGGTGACGTCACCCGCGGCGTACACACCGGGCGCGGACGTACGGGAGACCTTGTCGGTCCAGATGTGGCCCGAGTCCTTGAGCCGGACCCCGGCCTCCTCCAGGCCCATCCCCGCGGAGTTCGGGATCGCGCCGACCGCCATCAGGCAGTGCGAGCCGGAGATGACCCGGCCGTCGGAGAGCGTGACCTCGACGCGATCGCCGACGCGCTTGGCGGACTCGGCGCGGGAGCGGGCCATGACGTTCATGCCGCGGCGGCGGAAGACGTCCTCGAGGACGGCCGCGGCGTCCGGGTCCTCGCCGGGCAGCACGCGGTCGCGGGACGAGACGAGGGTGACCCGGGAGCCGAGCGCCTGGTACGCGCCGGCGAACTCGGCGCCGGTGACGCCGGAGCCGACCACGATGAGCTCCTCGGGAAGCTCGTCCAGGTCGTACACCTGGGTCCAGTTGAGAATGCGCTCTCCGTCGGGGAGCGCATCCGGGATCTCGCGCGGGTGACCGCCGGTCGCGATCAGCACCGCGTCGGCGGTCAGCCGCTCCTCGGTGCCGTCGGCCGCGCGCACGACCACCGTGCGGGAGCCGTCCATCGCCTGCTGGCCCTCCAGCCGCCCGCGGCCGCGCAGAACGCGCGCGCCGGCCCGGGTGACGGAGGCCGTGATGTCGTGGGACTGGGCGAGCGCGAGGCGCTTCACGCGTCGGTTGACCTTGCCGAGATCGACGCCGACGACGCGCGCGGCCTGCTCGAGCGGCGGGGTGTCGTCGGCGACGATGATGCCGAGCTCTTCGTAGGAGGAGTCGAAGGTGGTCATCACCTCTGCGGTGGCGATGAGGGTCTTCGAAGGTACGCAGTCGGTCAGCACCGAGGCGCCGCCGAGGCCGTCGCAGTCGACGACGGTCACCTCCGCGCCGAGCTGGGCGCCCACCAGGGCCGCCTCGTATCCGCCGGGTCCGCCGCCGATGATCACGATCCGGGTCACTGGGGTTACGCCTCGCGCTCTCGTTCGTTCTGCCGGGGGTCGGGGGGTGGCCCCGTTGGACTGCAGTACGTCCTCCATTGTCCCGCACGGTTCAAGTGCCATCGCCCCGGGTCCCTCCAATGGTGAACGGCACTCACCCGCGCCCCTCCCGTACCCTCGATCCCATGTCGCTCTACGCCGCGTACGCCGGCAACCTCGACGCGCGGCTGATGTCCCGCCGCGCTCCGCACTCCCCGCTGCGCGGCACCGGCTGGCTGAACGGCTGGCGGCTGACGTTCGGCGGCGAGCAGATGGGCTGGGAGGGGGCGCTGGCCACGATCGTGGAGGCGCCGCGCTCGCAGGTCTTCGTGGCGCTGTACGACATCGCCCCGATGGACGAGGACTCGATGGACCGCTGGGAGGGCGTCGGCCTGGACATCTACCGGCGGATGCGGGTCCGCGTGGACACGCTGGACGGCGAGGAGCCGGCCTGGGTGTATGTGCTGAACGGGTACGAGGGCGGGCTGCCGTCCGCGCGGTATCTGGGGGAGCTCGCGGATGCGGCGGATTCGGCGGGGGCGCCGCACGACTATGTGATGGAGCTGCGCAAGCGGCCGTGCTAGGCGCGTTCGTTCCCGTGCTGCGACCTGCGAGCTGACCGCGTCATGTCCGCGTCCTGACCGCGTCCTGACCTGTGTTCGTCGGTCGTTTGTCGGAAACAACAAGACAACGATCCGAAGACCGTGAGCTGCGTCATCTACGCGCGTAGGGAATCACCGGTTACCCTCGTCCGCGTGAACGCATCTGTGAATCCGGACCTCAACGGCGTTACCGCCGACCCCCACGCCGCAGCCGACGCCGCCGCCGCGCGCCTGCGCGAGCTGACCGGCGCCGAGACGCATGACGTAGCCCTGGTGATGGGCTCCGGCTGGGCGCCGGCCGTCGACGCGCTCGGTGCGCCCGAGGCCGAGTTCCCGGTCACCGAACTGCCCGGCTTCCCGCCGCCGGCGGTCGAGGGCCACGGCGGCACGATCCGCTCGTACCGCATCGGCGCGAAGCGGGCGCTGGTCTTCCTGGGCCGTACGCACTACTACGAGGGACGGGGTGTCGCGGCCGTCGCGCACGGGGTGCGCACCGCGGTCGCCGCGGGCTGCAAGACGGTCGTCCTGACGAACGGCTGCGGCGGTCTGCGCGAGGGCATGCGGCCCGGACAGCCGGTGCTGATCAGCGACCACATCAACCTGACGGCCACTTCGCCGATCGTCGGGGCGAACTTCGTGGACCTGACGGACCTGTACTCGCCGCGGCTGCGTGCGCTGTGCAAGGAGATCGACGCGTCGCTGGAGGAGGGCGTGTACGTCCAGTTCCCCGGCCCGCACTACGAGACGCCGGCGGAGATCAACATGGTCCGCGTGCTGGGCGGCGACCTGGTGGGCATGTCCACGGTCCTGGAGGCGATCGCGGCCCGTGAGGCGGGCGCGGAGGTGCTGGGCATCTCGCTGGTGACGAACCTGGCGGCGGGTCTGACGGGTGAGCCGCTGAACCACGAGGAGGTGCTCCAGGCGGGCCGGGACTCGGCGGCACGGATGGGCGCGCTGCTGACGCGGGTCCTGGACCGGATCTGACGGTTCGCCGCTGCGGGCCGCGGGGGTGCGGGGTACCCGGTGCGTGTGGTGCCGGCGCAGGGGGTTCGCCCGCGAAGCCGCCCACCGGGCAGCAACCACCAACGCCCCCTGGCCCACGCCCACCACGACCGCGGTACCGGCCGCGTCGGGCTCGACTCCTCGGGGTCGGCGGCGTACGGGGTCGGCGGCGTACGGGGGTGCGCGTTGATCACTCGGCGCTTGCCGCCGATCCCCTGCGGGGACGACCCTGCACGGCCCCTCCCCAGGGGGACGTATCGCAGGGGCGCGGCCCGAAGCTGCCGAACGGCGGGCCGCAGCACCGCCCAGACGCCCCTTCCCCCGCGGGGCTTCAGGCGCGCGAGCCGGCGCTTACGGGGCGTGGGGCGTCAGCCCCTGCGAACCTCCCCCGGGGGCCCGGGGCCAAGCCCCCACGCGGCGGAGCCGCAAGTCGATACAGCCGGGACGGGGCGGCGTGGTGGAACAAGCCCCGCGCCCGAGCCACCGCACCCCGCACCCATGCCCACGCCCACGCCCCGACAATGGCAGGGCGACGACGACCACACACGAGAGGCGGACCAACCGTGCAGCATGACCTCATCGCGCGGGCCAGCGCGTGGCTGGCGGAGGACCCGGACAGTGAGACCCGGGACGAGCTCGGGAAGCTCATCGACGCGCACGATGTCGACGAGCTCGCCGCGCGGTTCAGCGGGACGCTGCAGTTCGGGACGGCCGGGCTGCGCGGGGAGCTCGGGGCCGGGCCCATGCGTATGAACCGGGCCGTCGTCATCCGGGCCGCCGCCGGGCTCGCCGCGTATCTCAAGGCGAAGGGCCAGGCCGACGGCCTCGTCGTCATCGGATACGACGCCCGCTACAAGTCCGCCGACTTCGCGCGCGACACCGCCGCCGTGATGGTCGGCGCCGGGCTCCGCGCCGCGCTGCTGCCCCGCCCGCTGCCCACCCCCGTACTCGCCTTCGCCATAAGGGAACTGGGCGCCGTCGCCGGTGTCGAGGTCACCGCCAGCCACAACCCGCCGCGCGACAACGGCTACAAGGTCTACCTCGGCGACGGCACCCAGATCGTGCCGCCCGCGGACTCCGAGATCGCCGCCGAGATCGACGCGATCCGCAGCCTGAGCGACGTTCCGCGCGCCGAGTCGGGCTGGGACACCCTCGGCGACGAGGCCCTGGACGCCTATCTGGCCCGTACGGACGCCGTGCTGACCGCCGGTTCCCCTCGCACCGTCCGCGTCGTCTACACGGCCATGCACGGCGTCGGCAAGGACGTGCTGACCGCGGCCTTCGCCCGGGCCGGCTTCCCCGCACCCGCTCTCGTGGCGGAACAGGCCGAGCCCGACCCGGCGTTCCCGACCGTCGCGTTCCCCAATCCGGAAGAACCGGGCGCGATGGATCTCGCCTTCGCGAAGGCCCGCGAGGTCCAGCCGGACATCGTGATCGCGAACGACCCGGACGCCGACCGGTGCGCGGTCGCGGTCCCGGACAACGGCGACTGGCGCATGCTCCGCGGCGACGAGGTCGGCGCGCTGCTCGCCGCGCACCTCGTCCACAAGGGCGCACGGGGCACCTTCGCCGAGTCCATCGTGTCCTCCTCCTTGCTCGGGCGGATCGCCGGCGCGGCAGGTCTGCCGTACGAGGAGACGCTGACCGGCTTCAAGTGGATCGCCCGCGTGGAGGGCCTGCGGTACGGCTACGAGGAGGCGCTCGGCTACTGCGTCGACCCCGAGGGCGTACGCGACAAGGACGGCGTCACCGCCGCCCTGCTCGTCGCCGAGCTCGCCTCGGAGCTGAAGGAACAGGGCCGCACCCTCACGGATCTGCTCGACGACCTCGCCGTCGCGCACGGCCTGCACGCCACCGACCAGTTGTCGGTGCGCGTCGAGGATCTGAGCATCATCGCGAACGCGATGCGCACGCTGCGCGAGCAGCCGCCGACCGTACTGGCCGGGCTGCGCGTCGTCTCCGCCGAGGACCTGACCCGCGGCACGGACAAGCTCCCGCCCACGGACGGCCTGCGGTACTACCTCGACGGCGAGTTCAAGGCCCGCGTCATCGTCCGCCCGAGCGGCACCGAGCCCAAGCTCAAGTGCTATCTGGAGGTCGTGGTGCCGGTCGCGGACGCGAGCGAGCTCGAGACCGCGCGGGAGCGGGCCACGGAGATCCTGGACGGAATCAAGCGGGATCTGGCGGCCGCGGCCGGGATCTGACCGCCCGTACGGGTGAATCTCGTACGGAGTTGAGGCAGCGGCAGCCGCTCCCTGTGACCGTCCGGGCAATGGTGACCCGGTAGCGCATGCCGAGTCACAGGAGCAGCCGCCGTGTCCCCCACCGCGACCGTTCGAGCCGCTGTCCCCGGCTCCCGCCGGCCACCGGCCGCGGGAGGCGGCGGCCCGGCGGGTGCAGCGGACCGTCTCCGGCGGGCGCTGCGGCGGGCCGCGCCCGCGCTGCTCGGCTATCTCGCGGTACGGCTCTGCGGGCTGCTGGTCCTCGCCAGATGGGCGCATGTGAAGGGGCACGGCGTCTGGCCGACGCTGGCCACGTCCTGGGACTCGGGCTGGTACCTGGGCATCGCCGACCACGGCTACGTCGACGCCCTCGGCACCCGCCCCAACGACAACAACCTCGCCTTCTTCCCGCTCTATCCGGTGCTGGTGAAGGCCGTCGCCGCTCTCACGCCCGGCTCACGCGCGAGTGTCGGGCTGCTGCTCGCGGTCGGTTTCTCGTTCGTCGCCGCGTGGGGCGTCTTCGCGGTGGGCGACCGGCTGTACGGGCTGCGGGTGGGCGTCCTGCTCACCGTGCTCTGGGGCGTACTGCCCGTCGCGATGGTCCAGTGGATGGGCTACACCGAGTCGATGTTCACCGCGCTCGCGGCGTGGTCGCTGTACGCGGTGCTCACCGGGCGCTGGCTGTGGGCGGGTTCGCTCGCGGCGCTGGCCGGACTGACCAGGCCGACGGGCATCGCGCTCGCGGCGGCGGTGTCGTTGGCGGCGCTGCCGGCCTGCCGCGGACGCCGCCCCGGCGGCCGGCGGGCGGCTCTCGTGGGGGCGCTGATCGCGCCCACGGGGTGGCTGGCGTACGTCGCCTGGGTGGGGGCGCGCGTGGGACGCGTGGACGGCTACTTCGCCGTACAGAAGCTGTGGCGGAACCAGTGGGACGGCGGGGCGTCCACGCTGCGCTATCTGCGGCAGTACCTGGTCTATATGACCAAGCCCCAGCTGTTCCTGGTGGTCGTGTCGGTCGTGCTGATCGTGTCGGTCGGGCTGTACGTGCTGTGCGTCGCCGAGCGCCAGCCGCTCGCGCTGCTGGTCTTCACCGGCGTGCTGCTGCTCGTCGTGCTCGGCAGCGGCGGCGTCTACTTCCCGCGCGCCCGCTTTCTGATGCCGGGCTTCCCGCTGCTGATGCCGCTGGCCCGGTCGCTGGCAAGAGCGCGGCGTACGGCGGTGGTGGCGGGTGTACTCGCCATGGCGACGCTGTCGTCGGCCTGGCTGGGGGCGTACATGCTGCTGGTCTGGAAGGGCCCGCCGTAATCTGCCGTGACCACCGAGGACGCGGTGCCCCCCAGGGGCCCGAGCCGCGGCTCGGACGGTCCGTCAGCCGATTCCCAGCAGCACCGCGAGCAGCACCGCCCCGGCCACCGCCGGCGCCACGACCTCGTACGCCCAGCGGATCTGCGGCTCACCCTGCGCGCCCGGCCGCGCCGCGTTGTGCTCCTTCAGCTCCCGCAGGTCCACGATCGCCTGGTCCGCCGGCGCCACCCGCGCCGCCGAGTCGGTGACATCCGCCGAGACCGGCGTGCGCCCGTGCGGGTCGTCCTGCGCCCGCCGCATCTGCTGGCGCGAGGCCCGCTTGCGCTGCCGCAGCGAGACCGGGATCGCCCACAGCTGGTACTTCGTACCGTACTGCGTGAAGATCTCGCTGGAGTACCCGGCCCGCACATCCGCGACGACGGCCCAGGGAAGCGTGATCGTCCGGAACGGATTCCTGATGCGCAGCCGGTCGTGGCCGGCGAAGACCGCGGGACGCAGCGTGAAGGCGATCACCAGCGGGGCCGCCAGCAGCGCCGCGGCGAGGGCCACCCACGGCGTACGCCCCTCGCCCCGGACGATCGCGTCCCCGGTGAGCCAGGCGACGAGCGCGAGCAGCAGGACGCCGCCCACCATCCCGAGGGGCGAGCGGAAGGCCCGGTCGGCGTAGGTGGGCTCGGCGGGCGGCTGGGGGGTCGTCATGGTTCCGATTCTGCCGTACGCCCGGCGAGGGCCGCCGACCAGTGCCGCGCGCGCGGGGCAGGTCTCGATCCGGGGCACAATGGACGGGCTCCCGCCACCCCCTGTACAGGTCGCTACGCGCGTAGATATGCTCCTCTGGTGACCATGCCCACCATCCCCACCGCATTCGCTGACGTGACCGCGTCCGACAGCACACTGCGGCGCTTCCTCCATGGCCTGTCCGGCGTCGACGCCGTCGGCCTGGAGGCCCGCGCCGCAGGGCTCGGTACGCGCTCGATCAAGACCACGGCCAAGGCGTACGCCATTGATCTGGCCATCTCGATGATCGACCTGACGACGCTCGAAGGCGCGGACACCCCGGGCAAGGTCCGGGCGCTCGCCGCCAAGGCCGTCCACCCCGACCCGACCGACCGCACCACCCCGTCGACCGCCGCGGTCTGCGTCTACCCCGACATGGCCGCCGTCGCCGCCGAGGCTCTCAAGGGCTCCGGCGTCAAGGTCGCCTCCGTCGCCACCGCGTTCCCGGCCGGCCGTGCCGCGCTCGACGTGAAGCTCGCGGACACCCGCGACGCCGTCGCCGCCGGGGCAGACGAGATCGACATGGTGATCGACCGCGGGGCCTTCCTCGCCGGTCATTACCTGAAGGTCTACGACGAGATCCGCGCCGTGAAGGAGGCCGCGGGCCACGCCCGGCTGAAGGTCATCTTCGAGACCGGCGAGCTCTCGACGTACGACAACATCCGCCGCGCCTCCTGGCTCGGCATGATCGCGGGCGCGGACTTCATCAAGACCTCGACCGGCAAGGTCGCGGTCAACGCCACCCCCGCGAACACCCTGCTCATGCTGGAGGCCGTACGCGACTTCCGGGAGCAGACTGGAGTGCAGGTGGGCGTGAAGCCCGCGGGCGGCATCCGCACCAGCAAGGACGCGATCAAGTTCCTGGTCCTGGTCAACGAGACCGTCGGGCCGGACTGGCTGGACAACCACTGGTTCCGCTTCGGCGCGTCGAGCCTGCTGAACGACCTGCTGATGCAGCGGCAGAAGCTGGCCACCGGACGCTACTCCGGCCCCGACTACGTGACGGTGGACTGAGACCTCATGGCAATGAACAAGCAGCCTTTTGACTACGCACCCGCCCCCGAATCGCGGTCGATCGTCGACATCGCGCCGTCGTACGGCCTCTTCATCGACGGCGAGTTCACCGACGCCGCCGACGGCAAGGTCTTCAAGACCGTCTCGCCGTCCACCGAGGAGGTCCTCGCCGAGGTCGCCCAGGCGGGCACCGAGGACGTGGACCGCGCCGTGAAGGCGGCCCGCAAGGCGTTCGAGAAGTGGTCGGCGCTGCCCGGCTCGGAGCGCTCCAAGTACCTCTTCCGCATCGCGCGGATCATCCAGGAGCGCTCGCGCGAGCTCGCCGTCCTGGAGACCCTCGACAACGGCAAGCCGATCAAGGAGACGCGCGACGCGGATCTGCCGCTCGTCGCCGCGCACTTCTTCTACTACGCGGGCTGGGCCGACAAGCTCGACCACGCGGGATACGGCCCCAATCCGCGGCCGCTCGGCGTGGCCGGCCAGGTCATCCCCTGGAACTTCCCCCTGCTGATGCTCGCGTGGAAGATCGCCCCGGCGCTCGCCACCGGCAACACCGTGGTGCTGAAGCCCGCCGAGACCACGCCGCTGAGTGCGCTGTTCTTCGCGGACATCTGCCGCCAGGCGGGCCTGCCGAAGGGCGTCGTCAACATCCTTCCGGGATACGGCGAGACGGGCGCCGCGCTCGTCGAGCACCCCGACGTCAACAAGGTCGCCTTCACGGGCTCGACCGCGGTCGGCAAGGCCATCGCCCGCCAGATCGCAGGCACGGACAAGAAGGTCACCCTGGAGCTGGGCGGCAAGGGCGCCAACATCGTCTTCGACGACGCCCCCATCGACCAGGCCGTCGAGGGCATCGTCGGCGGCATCTTCTTCAACCAGGGCCAGGTCTGCTGCGCGGGCTCCCGCCTCCTCGTCCAGGAGTCCATCCAGGACGAGCTGCTGAACTCGCTGAAGCGCCGGCTGTCCACGCTCCGCCTCGGCGACCCGCTGGACAAGAACACCGACATCGGCGCGATCAACTCCGCCGACCAGCTGGCCCGTATCCATACGCTGACCGAGACGGGCGAGGCGGAGGGCGCCGAGCGCTGGTCCGCCCCGTGCGAGCTGCCGAGCTCGGGCTACTGGTTCGCCCCGACGCTCTTCACGAACGTCACCCAGGCGCACACCATCGCGCGCGACGAGATCTTCGGCCCGGTGCTGTCCGTGCTGACGTTCCGTACGCCGGACGAGGCCGTCGCCAAGGCCAACAACAGCCAGTACGGCCTCTCGGCGGGCATCTGGACGGAGAAGGGCTCCCGCATCCTCGCGGTCGCGAGCAGGCTCCGGGCCGGCGTCGTCTGGGCCAACACGTTCAACAAGTTCGACCCGACCTCGCCCTTCGGCGGCTACAAGGAGTCGGGCTTCGGCCGCGAGGGCGGCCGTCACGGTCTGGAGGCCTACCTCGATGTCTGACGGGCGACTGAGCGTCTTCAAGACCTACAAGCTGTACGTCGGGGGCAAGTTCCCCCGCTCCGAGAGCGGCCGGGTGTACGAGGTGACGGACTCAAAGGGCAAGTGGCTGGCCAACGCCCCGCTCTCCTCCCGCAAGGACGCGCGTGACGCCGTCGTCGCCGCCCGCAAGGCCTTCGGCGGCTGGTCCGGCGCCACCGCGTACAACCGCGGCCAGATCCTCTACCGCATCGCCGAGATGCTGGAGGGCCGCCGGGACCAGTTCGTACGCGAAGTGGCGGACGCCGAGGGCCTGTCGAAGTCGAAGGCCGCGGCGGTCGTCGACGCGGCGATCGACCGCTGGGTCTGGTACGCGGGCTGGACGGACAAGATCGGCCAGATCGTGGGCGGGGCGAACCCGGTCGCGGGCCCGTTCTTCAATCTGTCGACCCCCGAGCCGACGGGCGTGGTCACGGTCCTGGCTCCCCAGGAGTCGGCCTTCCTGGGCCTGGTGTCTGTGCTCGCCCCGGTGATCGCGACCGGCAACACGGCGATCGTGATCGCCAGCGAGAAGTCCCCGCTGCCCGCGCTCTCGCTGGGCGAGGTGCTGGCCACGTCCGACCTGCCCGGCGGTGTGGTCAACGTCCTGTCGGGGCGGACCGCGGAGATCGCGGCCCCGCTGGCCTCGCACCAGGACGTCAACGCCATCGACCTCACCGGTGCCGATGACGTACTGGCGAAGGAACTGGAGATCGCGGCGGCGGACAATCTCAAGCGCGTCCTTCGTCCACAGGCTGTGGATTTCTCGGCCGATCCCGGCACGCACCGCCTGACGGCCTTCCTGGAGACGAAGACGGTCTGGCATCCGACGGGCTCGCTCGGCGCGTCCGGTTCGGCGTATTGACCGTCCTGCGTACTGACGGTTCCGCGTACTGGACGTTCCGCGTACTGACCGGGCAGCTGCCCGGCCCATGACCGAGCCCCCTGCCGTCCCGTCCGGCGGCAGGGGGCTCTTTCGCGCCCGGACTCAGAACGGACTCAGAACGGCAGCAGGCGCGTAGCCCCGCCCACGACCGGCAGGTCCTTGGCCGCGGCACCGGCCGCGAGGGGGCCGGTGACCGCCGCCGTGGACACCGGCTGGAAGTCGGCGACCTGTGTGCCGAAGGAGTTGTCGAGCGGGTCGACGCCGGTGTTGGCCAGGGGGTTGAGCTGGAGGCTCGTGAGCTGCCCGGCACCGGACACCGAGTCCGTGACCACGCCCGTCGCCCGCTGGGCCTGGTCTTCGAGGGTGTCGAGGCCCACGGGTGCGGTCGTCGGCGCGGCGTGGGCGGCACCGCCCGCGCCGAGGGCCGCGGCCACCGTCGCGACGGTCAGACCTGCTCGCAGCAGGGCGAGCCGCGCGGGCTGGGGAGCTTTGTGACGTGCCATGGAGATTCCCGCCTGAAGGAGTAATCGGTCGAGCACGCAGAGTATTGAGGTGTGATGCTCAATACCAACCCCGGCCCCGGCGGGTCCCCTTCACGAGTCAATGCCTCACACTGGTGTCCCGTGAGCTCTTCCCCCATTCCCGCCCGTGTTGTGCTGCTCTCGGGTCCTTCCGGTTCCGGAAAGTCGTCCCTCGCCGAGCGCTCGGCTCTGCCGGTGCTGCGCCTGGACGACTTCTACAAGGAGGGCGACGACCCGACGCTGCCGCTGGTGGTGGGCAGTTCGGACATCGACTGGGACTCGCCGGGGTCGTGGGACGCGGACGCGGCGGTGGCCGCGATCGAGGAGCTGTGCCGTACGGGAAGTACCACCGTCCCCGTGTACGACATCGCCACGAGCTCGCGCGTCGACCAGGAGGCGTTCGGGATCGGCCGTACGCCGCTGTTCGTGGCGGAGGGGATCTTCGCGGCGGACATCGTGGGCCGCTGCGAAGAACTCGGCGTGCTGGCGGACGCGCTGTGCCTGCGCGGCCGCCCGTCGACGACGTTCCGCCGCCGGCTGGCGCGGGATGTGCGCGAGGGCCGCAAGTCGGTGGGCTTTCTGCTCCGCCGCGGCTGGCGTCTGATGCGCGCGGAACGGGGCATCGTGGCCCGCCAGACGGAACTTGGCGCGTATCCGTGCGGCAAGGAGGAGGCGCTGGGCCGCCTCGCCTCGGCGGCAGCGGGCCACAGCCGTACGCCTGCGGCGCGCACCCTGGCCTGACGGCCGAGGTCTTGCTGAGGCAGCGCACCCGGCGCCGCAGGACAAAAGAAAGCGCGGGGCCGGACAAGACCCCCCGGCCTGTCCGGTCCCGCGTTGTTTCCCCCGTGGTCCCCGTTGGTCCCCCGTGACCCCCGTGATCCCCCGACCCCGCCGTCTCCCCCGAAACAGCGGGCCCCCGTTCCCCCGATTCCCCCCAGGTGCCCTCAGGCCACCAGCTCGCCGAAGGACTCTTCCTCGTCACGGCCGAAGCTGAGGACATCGTCCTCACGCAGCCGGCGGAGCGACCGCCAGATGCTCGACTTCACCGTGCCGACACTGATGTCCAGGATCTCCGCGATCTCCGGGTCGGTCCGGCCCTCGTAGTAGCGAAGGACCAGCATCGTCCGCTGGAGTTCGGGCAGCCTGGCCAGCGCCTGCCAGAGCACCGCGCGCAGCTCCGTACCCCGCATCGCGTCGGTGTCGCTCGCCGTCTCCGGCAGCTCCTCCGTCGGGTACTCGTTGAGCTTGCGCCGGCGCCAGGCGCTGATGTGCAGGTTGGTCATCGTGCGGCGCAGATAGCCCCCGACCGCCGCCTTGTCGCTGATCCTGTCCCAGGCCCGGTACGTGGAGAAGAGGGCGCTCTGCAGCAGATCCTCCGCCTCGAACCGGTCCCCGGTCAGGTGGTACGCGGTCGCGTACAGGGAGGCGCGGCGTTCCTGCACGTAGGCGGTGAACTCCGCCTCCGACAGGCTTGTCCGCTCCCCAGTCGCCTCCCCGTACGCGGCTCCCCCGAGAGTCGCGTCAACCACCGTCATGTACGACGGCTTGTGCTGACGCCCGGCGCCGCGAACGCACCCCCGCCCGTTCACGGCGCCGGACTTCTCCGTGCTCCTCACGACGTCGTGGAGACGCGTGACAACTGCGCTTGAGTTGGTGCTGTGCAGTGCGTTCATCTCGCGCCCCCCGTCGAGTGGAGTCTGTTTCCGTCCGTGTGCCAAAAGATTGCCTGGGCAGTTTCATCGCGGTGTCCGCCGACTGTCACAGGCCTGTCACAGGGCCCACCGGGGGCCCCTCAGGGGGCCGGAGGGTGGGAGCCAGGGGCCCGCGCGGAGGCCCCGCAGACGCCGTCCGACCCCCTTCGCCCACCACCACAGAAAGCGCTCGT
This sequence comes from Streptomyces sp. CA-135486, assembly GCF_050936555.1. Lineage (NCBI taxonomy): Bacteria > Bacillati > Actinomycetota > Actinomycetes > Kitasatosporales > Streptomycetaceae > Streptomyces > Streptomyces sp. CA-135486. The sequence continues at coordinate 1,087,977 of NZ_JBNJMM010000002.1, read as the reverse complement.
TACGCCTCTCACAAGCGGAGGAGTCGTGTGGGAGCGCTCCAACGGTCGAACTCCGGCTGCCCCATGGGCCAGAATGACCTCCGTGCCTTTCCTGTTGCTGATCGAGGACGACGACGCCATCCGCACGGCCCTCGAACTCTCCCTGTCACGCCAGGGCCACCGTGTGGCCACCGCGGCGACGGGCGAGGACGGCCTGAAACTGCTGCGCGAGCAGCGGCCGGACCTGATCGTGCTGGATGTGATGCTGCCCGGGATCGACGGTTTCGAGGTGTGCCGGCGCATCAGGCGCACCGACCAGCTGCCGATCATTCTGCTGACCGCACGCAGCGACGACATCGATGTGGTCGTGGGTCTTGAGTCGGGCGCCGACGACTATGTCGTCAAGCCCGTGCAGGGCCGCGTGCTGGACGCCCGGATCCGCGCCGTGCTGCGGCGCGGCGAGCGCGAGTCCACCGACTCCGCGACCTTCGGCTCGCTGGTGATCGACCGCTCCGCGATGACAGTCACCAAGAACGGCGAGGATCTGCAGCTCACGCCGACCGAGCTGCGGCTGCTCCTCGAACTGAGCCGCAGGCCCGGTCAGGCCCTGTCGCGGCAGCAGTTGCTGCGTCTGGTGTGGGAGCACGACTACCTCGGCGACTCACGACTGGTGGACGCCTGCGTACAGCGGCTGCGGGCTAAGGTCGAGGACGTGCCGTCGTCGCCGACCCTGATCCGTACGGTGCGCGGCGTGGGCTATCGGCTGGACGTCCCGCAGTGAGACAGGTGCACGCCCTGACCCCCAGAAACGGAACCCCTAGGTGAGCAGTGCCGCAAAGCGCGCGACACTCGCCGGACTTCGGTGGACGAGCCTGCGCCTCCGTCTGGTCGTCGTCTTCGCCCTCGTCGCGCTGACCGCCGCCGTGTCCGCGTCGGGCATCGCGTACTGGCTCAACCGGGAAGCGGTGCTCACCCGTACACAGGACGCCACGCTCCGCGACTTCCGCCAGGAGATGCAGAACCGGGCCGCCGCGCTGCCGCTGCGGCCGACGCAGAACGAACTGCAGAAGGCCGCCGAGCAGATGGCCGGCGGCAGTTCCGGCTACGGCGTGCTGCTCATCGGCGAGCGCGCCGAGGGCAAGCCGATCGTCGGCGCGTCCAACCCGGACAACTTCACGCTCAAGGACGTGCCGGCGAAGCTGCAGGAGGCGGTGAACGAGCGGCAGGGTGTGGGCGCGGGCAACTCCGTCCCGTACCACCTCTACTGGCAGCGCACCCAGCGCCGCGGCAAGCCCTATCTGGTCGGCGGCAGCCGGATCGTCGGCGGCGGTCCGACCGGCTATGTCTTCAAGTCGCTGGACCAGGAGCGGCAGGACCTCAACTCGCTGGCGTGGTCGCTGGGGATCGCCACCGCGCTGGCACTGGTCGGCTCCGCACTGCTCGCGCAGGCCGCGGCCACCACCGTGCTCAGGCCGGTGCACCGGCTCGGCGAGGCGGCCCGGCGGCTCGGCGAGGGCAAGCTCGACACCCGGCTGCGGGTCTCGGGCACGGACGAACTGGCCGAGCTGGCACGGACGTTCAACAAGACCGCGGAGTCGCTGGAGACGAAGGTCGCGGTCATGAGCGCGCGGGAGGAGTCCAGCCGCCGCTTCGTCGCCGACATGTCGCACGAGCTGCGTACCCCGCTGACCGCGCTCACCGCCGTCACCGAGGTGCTGGAGGACGAGGCCGACAGCCTCGACCCGATGATCGCGCCCGCCGTGAACCTGGTGGTGAGCGAGACCCGGCGGCTCGGTGACCTCGTCGAGAACCTGATGGAGGTCACCCGCTTCGACGCGGGCACGGCCAAGCTGGTCCTGGACACGGTCGACGTCGCCGACCAGGTCACCGCCTGCATCGACGCGCGCGCCTGGCTGGACGCGGTGGAGCTGGACGCCGAGCGCGGAATCATGGCGCTGCTCGATCCGCGCCGGCTCGATGTGATCCTGGCCAATCTGATCGGCAACGCACTCAAGCACGGCGGTTCGCCGGTACGGGTGTCGGTGCGGCCGGTCGACCACGAGCTGCGGATCGAGGTACGGGACCACGGGCCAGGCATCCCCGAGGACGTACTGCCGCACGTCTTCGACCGCTTCTACAAGGCGAGCGCCTCGCGGCCGCGCTCCGAGGGCAGCGGTCTGGGACTCTCGATCGCGATGGAGAACGCCCATATCCACGGCGGCGACATCACCGCGGCCAACTCCGAGGACGGCGACGGCGCAGTGTTCGTGCTGACGCTGCCGCGCGACGCGTCGTCGCTGCAGGACTACGAAGGGCACGGCGACGCGGACGCCGGCGCTGCTCAGGACCGCCCGGACGACCGGGGAGAGGAAGGCGTGCTGTGACGCCGAAGGGCCGCATGCGGCGGGCGGCGGCCGCACTCGCCGTGCTCATAGCCACCACCGCGCTCGGCGGCTGCGGGATCAGGACCACCCAGGTGCCGGTCGACGCCGGTCCCGCGCCCTCGCGCGTGCCGTGCGAGGTGACCTCGCAGGACCTCACTCCCCAGGCGCAGCCGAAGGGCGTCCCGGTCCGCGTCTATCTGGTCTGCGCGTCCCAGCTGGGGTCCGTGGACCGTACGGCCAGGGTTTCGGAGAAGGCCTTCGACAGCCGCGTACAGATCGCCCAGGCGCTCATCGACGAGCTGGCGAGGGAGCCCTCGTCGCCCGAGCACGAGGCGGGCTTCGCCACCTACGTACGAGGGCCGCTGGTGCTGAGCGGGCCGCGCACGGGCGATCCCGCGGGGACGCTGCGGCTGAGCCGTCAGCCGGAGGATCTGCCGCCGGCGGCGCTCGCCCAGATCGTGTGCACGCTCGCCGAGAGCCGGGCGGCGGCCACGGACGGTTCGGTGGTGCTGGGCGGGCCCGGGGAGTACGCGCCGCGCGGGTACCAGTGCTCGGCCGAGACCAAGGAACGCCCCGAGGACCCGGTGCCGACGCTCGGCGCGCTCCCCTCGCCTTCTTCCTAGGACCGCTCCTTCACAGGCTCCCGGAGGGGCCATTCGGCTTCCTCTTCGCACCGCACGGAACCGATTCGCGCGAAGCATGCGTCTTGAGGGGCGTGCAGCGTCAAGGTCAGGGCGGCAGTGCCGCCATCCGCTTCCGCGCGGCGGGGGTCATCCTCCTCCTCGCGCATCTGCTGCTCGTCGCATGGCTGACGCTGCGCCCACTGGACGTCGTGTGGGTGACGGCGACGAATCTGGAGCCGCTCGCCGGAATCAAGGCGGACCTGGTGCTGGGGCCGGTGGAGGCCGCGCGCAGGATCGGCGAAGGACTGCTGCTGCTGGCCCCTCTCGGCATACTGCTGCCGATGGCGGGCGGCCGGCTCTTCGTCTCCCCGCTGGCATCCCTGGTCCGTACCGTCGCGGCCGGAGCACTGCTGTCGCTCGCCATTGAACTGCTGCAGACCGGGGTGCCTGGCCGGGTCCTGGATGTGGACTCGCTGCTGCTGAACACGGCCGGGGTCGCGCTGGCCCATCTGCTGGTCGTGCCCGCCGGACGGGCCAGGCTCCGCCGCAGGCAGGAGCGGACGGCGACGGGACCGGCCGCGGGATCTGCTGCCGGATCGGCCCGGCAACAGCGCGGTGCCCTGCCGCGGGACGAGGCGTCTCAGGGGGCGACCCCGACGATTCCCAGGGTCGGGATCGCCCCGTAGAGCGACGCTTTGACCCCCCTCGCGGAGCCACCATGGAGTCATCGGGAGCACGACGGAGCTGCTCCCACGAACGGTTCTTGCTAAGGAGCCCACCATGGCCGCACTTGCCCGCCCCCGTGACGGACGCATGATCGGTGGAGTGTGCGCGGCGCTGGCACGGCGCTTCGGCACCTCCGCGAACACGATGCGCGTGATTTTCCTGGTCTCGTGCCTGCTGCCGGGACCGCAGTTCCTGCTCTACCTGGCGCTCTGGGTGCTGCTGCCCTCGGAGAAGACCGCGAGCACGGCCTGGTAGTACGCGTCGGCACCAGCGAAATGGGGTGCACACCCGAACCCGGGTGAGCACCCCACTGCCGTACGTCCGCCGAGGCGAGGTCAGCCGAGGCCGGGCAGACCGTCACCGACCGGCAGGATGCCGACGTCACCGATCGGGAGGCCGTCGGTCGGGAGGCCGCCGAGCAGAGTGGAGACCGGGTCCGCCTGCTGACCGGTGGGCAGCGCGTGCGTCAGCGCCTCCTGGGCCGGCAGGACGCTGGTGACGGTGTCCAGCGAGGGCGCGGGGGCGGGCAGGACGGCCGGCGCGGCGGAGGCGGTGCCCGCGGCGGCAGCGGCGAAGGCGGCACCGAGAGCGGCGACACCGAGAGTCTTGGCAGCAGACTGCTTCATCAGGGATGAGTCCTTGGGACGAGGTTGGTGGGCGGCTCGCCAAGCTAGCCAGCACCGCACAGCGGCCGCAAACACCCCGAAGCGGCCGGGCGTTGACGTTCCCGGCCGCTTCTGCGTGCTCCCACTCAGCCCTGGGTGGGGGAAGAGTCGCTGGTCGTGGCGGTCTGCCGGAACAGCCATTCGGACTTCAACTCGGCGTAACCTGGCTTGATCACGTCGTTGATCATCGCCAGTCGTTCATCGAAAGGAATGAACGCGCTCTTCATCGCATTGACGGTGAACCACTGCATGTCGTCGAGCGTGTATCCGAAGGTCTCGGTCAGCAGCTCGAACTCGCGGCTCATGCTGGTGCCCGACATCAGTCTGTTGTCGGTGTTGACGGTGGCCCTGAAATGAAGCCGGCGCAGCAGTCCGATGGGGTGCTCGGCATACGAGGCGGCTGCCCCGGTCTGCAGGTTGGAGGTCGGGCAGAGCTCCAGGGGAATGCGCTTGTCCCGTACGTACGAGGCAAGCCGTCCGAGCTTGACGGCACCGTCTTCGGTGACCTCGATGTCATCGATGATCCGCACTCCGTGCCCGAGCCGGTCGGCGCCGCACCACTGGAGCGCCTGCCAGATCGACGGCAGCCCGAAGGCCTCGCCGGCGTGGATCGTGAAGTGGTTGTTCTCCCGCTTCAGATACTCGAAGGCATCGAGGTGGCGGGTGGGTGGGAAGCCCGCCTCGGCGCCCGCGATGTCGAAGCCGACGACGCCCAGGTCGCGGTAACGGTTGGCGAGTTCGGCAATCTCCAGGGCGCGGGCGGCGTGCCGCATCGCGGTCAGCATGGCGCCGACGCGGATGCGGTGGCCGCTCTCGCGGGCCCGCTGCTCGCCCTCGCGGAAGCCCTCGTTGACCGCCTCCACGACCTCTTCGAGGGAGAGCCCGGCCTCCAGATGCTGCTCGGGCGCGTACCGCACCTCCGCATATACGACGCCGTCCTCGGCGAGGTCCTGCGCGCACTCGGCGGCCACGCGGACGAGGGCGTCGCGGGTCTGCATGACGGCGCAGGTGTGCGCGAAGGTCTCCAGATAGCGCTCCAGGGACCCGGAGTCGGCGGCCTCGTGGAACCAGATTCCGAGCTTGTCGGGCTCGCTCTCGGGAAGCGCCGTATAGCCCGCGTCGCGGGCGAGTTCGATGATCGTGCCCGGACGCAGCCCGCCGTCGAGGTGGTCGTGGAGGAGCACCTTCGGAGCGCGGCGGATCTGGTCCGCGGAGGGCGTATTGAGGGTCTGGCTCGTCATCTGCGCACTCTAGCCCCTACGCGCGTAGAAGGCGCCGCGTCGATACGTAACAGTGACCGTCCGTACGGGTGGAGTACATCTGTCCTTCTGAGACTGTTCTGCCATGGCACACCACGCACTGCCCCTGTGGTGGGGGCGTCCGGAAGGCGCGGCGGGAGCGACAGTGACAAGGGGCGCGCGAGGGAGCCGGAAAACGCCGTGCGCGCGCCTGGGCAGGGCCACCAAAGGACGGGGCGCTGGGGCCGACTCCGCGGTGGGCGGGGTGGTGCTGCTGCTGCCCGACGGGGAGCCGCAGTCGGTACGCAGACCCTCGACGCTGTCGTACGCCGCGGCTCTGCCGCTCGGCCGCACGCTGGCGCGGGCGGGGCGCGGGGACGGCCTGGTCGCCCACGCGGTCCGCTACCGCTGCCGCGGCTGGAACGGCACGGACGCGCATCTGGCGGCGGACGCGAGCTGGGCGGTGGACGAGGTCGTACGGCGCTACGGCGACGTCCCCGTCTGCCTCGCCGGCCACGGCATGGGCGGCCGCGCGGCCCTGCACGCGGCGGGCCACCCGGCGGTCAACTCCGTACTGGCGATGGCCCCTTGGCTGCCGGAGGACGATGTGGCGGCGACGCCGGAACCGGTGAAGCAACTGGTCGGCCGCCATGTGCTGATAGTGCACGGCACGAATGACGCGCGTACGGATCCGGAGCTCTCCTACCGCCTCGCGGAGCGCGCGAAGAAGGCCAACCGCGACACATGCCGCTTCGAGGTCCACTCGGACGGCCATGCGCTGCGCCAGTACCAGGAGGAAGTCCAGGCACTGGCGGCGGACTTCGTGCTGGGCGCACTGTTCACCCGCACCTACGCCCGCCCGGTCACCGACGCCCTGGCGGCCCCTCCGCCACTGGGCCTGCGCATGCCACTGGCGGCGGGCTTCGGCCGCGCACTGCGCTCGTAGGGCTTAGCCCTGCCGCCGCGCGGTTGACGGGCTCAGGGGATGCTGAGCGCCACCGCGAATATCTCCAGCACGATCTGGAGGACGAAGGCGGCCGTGCGCAGGTCGCGGGCCTGCCGCGTGCGTGCGGGAATGGCGATGGTCACCACACAGGCCACGACCGCGCCGATCACCGTCACGGTGAAAGCGGATTGGGGCCAGGGGGAGCAGTCGGGGCCGCCGTAGGTCAGGCACCTCGACCCGTGCTCGGTGGCCAAGTAGAGAACCCCGGCTGCGATCACCGCCGGGATGAGCAGGGCGGCGGAAATCACGGACCACATGCGGATGCGGGAGGAAGGCGTGCCCGGAGCGGCCTGGGCGGGGGGTGGCTGCGAAGTCTGGCTCATGGCCTTGATCCAACCGTGGCTGTCGTGCCGGGGTATCCGGGCCGGTACTCAGGAAGTACGACCCCGCGTACTCAGCAACGGCGACGGCGGGGCCGCGTCGAGGTCCGGGACGACCTCCCCGGTCTCGTCCCCGTACGCAACTCCAGGAACCCCCACGGCCCCGCCCTCGTCATCCCCGCCCCCGCCTGCCGGTCCCCTTCGTCACCGCCCTCAAGGCGGGCCGGCTCGGAAATTGAGGCTCAGTCCGGCAGAAGCTGGCCCCGTCGCGACAGCAGGAACTTCTTGAACGCCGCCACCGGCGCCGTGTCCCGGTGGCCGTCCAGCCACGCCACACCGATTTCGCGGACCGCTCGTGGTGCCGTCACCGTCAGTTCGACCACGCCCGGGCGAGCCACCGCCGGTGGGGGAAGCAGGGCCACCCCCAGGCCCGCCGCGACCAGGCCCCGCAGGGTCTCCGCCTCCTCCCCCTCGAAGGCCACGCGCGGCGTGAAGCCCGCCTCCGCGCACAGGTCGTCGGTGATGCGGCGCAGTCCGTAGCCGGGTTCGAGGGTCACGAAGACCTCGTCCGCTGCCTCCGCGAGGCGGATGCGCTTGCGCGAGGCCAGCCGGTGGTCGTCCGGGACCACCAGCCGCAGGCGCTGTTCGTCCAGACGCCGGGCCACCAGGTCCGGGGCGTCCGGGACCGGTGAGGTCAGACAGAGGTCGAGCTCACCCGCGCGCAGGCGCTCGATCATCGCCTCGCCGTAGTTCTGTACGAGCGTGAAGCGGACCCGCGGATGGTCCACGCGAAAGCGGCGGATGAGCTCCGGCACGGTCTCGGAGCCCATCGTGTGCAGGAAGCCGAAGGCGACCTTTCCGGCGGACGGGTCCGCGTCGGCCCGTACCGACTCCGCCGCCCGTTCGACCTCGGCCAGCGCCCGCTCCACGGACGTGAGAAACGTACGGCCCGCCGGTGTCAGCGACACCGTACGGCCCTTGCGCGTGAACAGCGCGACGCCCAGGTCCTCCTCGAGCCGCACCATCGCGCGCGACAGCGTCGACTGAGGGACCGCGAGCTCCTGCGCGGCCCGCGTCACATGCTCGTGCCGGGCGACACCCGCGAAGTACGCCAGCCGCGGCGCGAGCAGCAGCCGCATGTCTTCTTCGTAACTGTTCAGTGACACGCGACCCTGTGAGCTGTACTCATGCACCATGGGAACGATTAAAGCCCTTCCATGCATTGGACGCATCAGAATCCGGTGCCTACCTTCGAAGCATGCCTTCCGCCAGTACCGGGGCGCCCACCACCGTGGGTGCCCTCACCTCGCCGTCCCCTTCGCCGTCCCCTTCGCACTCCGCCGAGCTCCTCGCCCCCGGCCGCCCCGGCTACCGCCGCATGAGCTTCGCGCTCTTCGCCGCCGGCGTTGCGACCTTCGCCCTCCTCTACTCCACGCAGGCGCTGCTGCCCGCCGTCTCCGCCGGCTTCGGCGTGAGCGCGAGCGCCGCCAGCTGGACGGTCTCCGCCGCGACCGGCGCGCTCGCCCTGTGCGTCCTGCCGATGAGCGCCCTCTCCGAGCGCCACGGGCGGCGCACCGTGATGACCGCCTCGCTCGCGGTCGCCGTCGTGGTCGGGCTGCTGGTGCCGTTCGCGCCGAGCCTGGAGTGGCTGGTGGCGCTGCGCGCCGTGCAGGGCGCGGCGCTCGCCGGTCTGCCGGCCTCGGCGATGGCGTTTCTCGCCGAGGAGGTACGGCCCAAGGCGCTGGTCGCGGCGATCGGCCTCTTCGTGGCGGGCAACAGCATCGGCGGCATGAGCGGCCGGATCGTCACCGGCTGGGTGGCCCAGCTGTGGGGCTGGCGCGCGGGGCTCGCCGCGGTGGGCCTGATGGCGCTGGCGTGCGCGCTGGTCTTCCGCGCGATGCTCCCCAAGGCCCGTCATTTCACGCCGGGTTCGCTCAACCCGAAGGCCCTCGCCGAGACCGTACGCGGTCACCTCGCCGACCCGCTGCTGCGGCGGCTGTACGCGATCGGCGCGCTGTTCATGACCGTCTTCGGCGCGGTCTACACGGTGATCGGCTACCGCCTGGTCGAGGCGCCCTTCAATCTCCCCCAGGGCATCATCGGATCGATCTTCCTGGTCTATCTGGTCGGTACGGTCTCGTCCGCCGCGGCCGGCACGCTGGTCGCCCGCCTCGGCCGCCGTGGTGCGCTCTACCTCGCGGTCACGACCACCGCCGCCGGCCTGCTGCTGTCGCTGGCGGACTCGCTGCCCGCCGTGCTGCTCGGCCTGGTCCTGATCACCGCGGGCTTCTTCGCGGGCCACGCGGTCGCCTCGTCCTCGGTCAGCCGTACGGCGAAGACGGGCCGCGCCCAGGCGTCGGCGCTCTACCAGTCGGCGTACTACCTGGGCAGCAGCGCGGGCGGCACGCTCGGCGCGATCGCCTTCCACTCCGGCGGCTGGGCGGGCACGGTCCTGCTGGGTCTGCTCGCTGTCCTCGGCGTCGTGTCGATCACGCTGTACGGGACGCGGGTGGCGCGGGCCGAGCACCGGCTGGTGCTCGCTGCGGCCCAGCGCTGAAATAAACACAGAAATCCGCACAACTCCAACTCTCCGGCGTGCGTCCAACGGGCATGCATATCGCAACTGCGCGGTGCACGGAGGGGAGTTGGTGGCTGTGAGAGGTATGACGAGGGGTACACACCGCAGACGAGCAGGGGTCGTGCTCGGACTGACCGGACTGGTGGTCCCGCTGACCGTGGCACTCGGCAGCACGCCCGCGCAGGCGGCGTCGTGTACGACGTCGACGGGGCCGTACCAGAAGCAGGTGGAGAAGTTCCTGGGCCGCCCGGTGGACGGGAAGCAGTCGGCGGCCGACTGCAAGGCGATCCGGGCCTTCCAGGCCAAGCACGGGATCACGCCCACCATCGGGTACGCGGGGCCGCTGACCTGGCGCACCATGAGCACGATGCTCGCGCAGCGGGCGGCCGGCAAGAACCCGAACCAGGCGGGCAGGTGCCCGACCAACAAGGGCCGTATCGCCTGCGTCGACCTGACGCGCCAGCTGACCTGGATCCAGGACGGCAGGAAGCTCAAGTACGGCCCGGTGCCGGTGCGTACGGGCAAGAACGGCACCGAGACCCGTACCGGCGCGAAGAAGGTCTACTGGAGGAGCATCAACCACTGGTCGACGCTCTACCACGTGCGGATGCCGTACGCGCAGTTCTTCGACCGCGGGCAGGCCTTCCACTCCACCACGAAGTCGATGTACAACCCGCCCGGCTCCGGCGGTTGTGTGAACATGCGCCCCGCGGACGCGAAGGCATACTGGAATCTGCTGAAGAACGGCGACGACGTCTTCGTGTACGGGCGCAAGCCCGGAACCTGAACCCCATTGTCAGTCCCCTCCTGTAGCTTCCGGAGGACTGGTGCCAAGGGGCGACAGGGGTGGACCCGATGAGTGATACGGCAACGACCAAGGACCTGGACTCCAGGCTGGAGCAGTACCGCCGGGAACTGACCGGCTACTGCTACCGCATGCTGGGCTCGGCCTTCGAGGCGGAGGACGCCGTCCAGGACACGATGGTCCGGGCCTGGCGGAGCTTCGCCTCGTTCGAAGGGCGCTCGTCGCTGCGCTCCTGGCTCTACCGCATCGCGACGAACGTCTGTCTGGACATGCTGAAGGCCGGCAACCGCCGGGCCCGCCCGATGGACCTCACCTCCCCCACGCCCGTCGCCCAGGCACAGCTCAACGCCCGCCCGGAGGTCACCTGGCTGGAGCCGGTGCCCGACGGGCGGGTGCTGCCCTCGGTCGCCGACCCGGCGGAGACGGCGGTGGAGCGGGAGACCATCCGGCTGGCCTTCGTCGCCGCGCTCCAGCATCTGCCGCCCAAGCAGCGGGCGGTGCTGATCCTGCGCGAGGTGCTGGCGTGGAAGGCGAGCGAGGTGGCCGAGCTGCTTGCCACCTCGGTCGCCTCGGTCAACAGCGCGCTGCAGCGGGCGCGGGCGACGCTCGCCGAATCGGAACCGGCCGCGGCGGATGCGGCAGATCCGCTCGACGACGAGCAGAAGAAGCTTCTCGACCGCTATGTCGCGGCCTTCGAGGGGTACGACATGAAGGCGCTGACGGCGCTGCTCCGCGAGGATGCGACCATGTCCATGCCGCCCTACGACCTGTGGCTGCGCGGCCACGACGACATAGTGGGATGGATGCTCGGCGTCGGCGAGGTCTGCCGGGGTTCGAAGCTGGTTCCGACCGTGGCCAACGGCTCGCCGGCGTTCGCGCACTACCACCCGAGCCGGAGCGGCGACGGGTACGAGCCGTGGGCGCTGATCGTTCTGGAGGTCAGGGACGGCATGATCGGCGGGATGGACTTCTTCCTGGACACCAAGCGCTGGTTCCCGCTCTTCGGGCTGCCGGACCGGCTGGCGGCGTAACGGAAGCGCGGGGTCCGAGCCCGGGGCTGAGCGCAATGCGGTTGCGTTACCGCGCTGAGGATCTGGGTGGGTGGACGACGACGGCGCCGGCCCGGACCGGCGCATCGCGGGCGCCTCGCTGAGGACCGGCAGCGCGGCCGCACGCACCATGTCGCCGACCGGGTCGGTGGCGAAGACCACCTCGTGACCGGCCGCACGGAGCAGTCCTGCCAGCGCCAGGCAGCGCCCGGTGTGCCCGGCACCAACCTGCCACGGGAACATCAGGAACCGGCGGCCCATCAGTCGTCCTCCTTCCCGCTGCGTGGCTCGCTGACGCCCGCTTCCCCGGCGGCCGCCTCCCCAATGCCCAGTTCGGTCGCCCAGAACAGTGCCCGCATCCTCCAGGCTGGGATCCATGACCTGGAAGTCGTACACCTGGTCAATGGCCAGCAGTCGGGCCACCGCACCGGGCGCCGCTTCGGACTTGACCTGGATCTCGGCCTCCCCGGAGCTCTGTGAGACCACCGTGCCGAGACTGCCGAGCTCCGCTGCCTCACCCCGCAGTTTCACGGAGATCCGCTTGAACGGGGCGATCCGTGCCTTGAGCGCGTCCAGCCCACCGTCGTACACCAGGCCACCCTGGTGGATGACCAGCGCCCGGTCGCACAACTCGGCAATGTCGCCCATGTAGTGGCTCGTCAGCAGAACGGTGGTGCCACGGCGGCGGTTGTGCTCCCGGACGAAGGTCCGGATTCGCCGCTGCATCGAGATGTCCAGGCCGAGTGTCGGCTCGTCGAGGAACAGCAGACTGGGGCAGTGGATCAGTGAGGCCGCGATCTCGCAGCGCATTCGCTGGCCCAGTGACAGCGTTCGCGCGGTCCGGCCCAGCAACGGGCCGAGCTCGAGCATCTCGACGAGTTCCTCCCGGGTGCGCCGGAAGTCACTGTCCGACACCCGGTAGACGACTCGGTTCAGTTCCAGGGAGTCCTTGATGGGGATGTCCCATACCAGTTGTTGGCGCTGGCCCATTACGAAAGCGATCGAACGCAGGAAGTCATGGTCCCGGTCGGCAGGCCGGTAGCGGCCAACCCGAACCTTCCCGGCGGTCGGGTGCAGCAGGCCGGAGAGCAGCTTGAGCGTGGTGGTCTTGCCGGCCCCGTTGGGCCCGAGAAATCCAACCACTTCGCCCGGCTCGATGCAGAAGCTGATGCCGTCCACGGCAATGACTTCATCGGTCGCCCTATCGGCGTCGCGCCGGAACCACCGCCCGCCGGACGATCGCAGACGGAAGCTCTTTCGAAGCCCCTCGACCACGATCCGGGCCTCACGGATATCCGTCACTGCCAGATCGGGTTTTCGGGGGTGGCTGGTGCGGTCTTGCCCGTCGCGCCGGTCGAGATGGCTGCGGAATCCGCCGCGACCGCTCCCGTAAGCCCTGACGAATCCGCTCCCCGAATAGGACCGGAAACAACAAGTCCGGCAATGGCCAGAACGGCGACAAGTGATGCTTTAGCAACTCCGTAACGGCTCACGACTTATTCTCCCGATTTTCGCTCGTCCACCCGTGCTCTTGTGACCAGTATGGAATCCCGTTGGAGGTGCCACCATAGGGTGCGGATGGCCCGTTTATGCAGCTACATAAACGGGCCATCCGCACCCGGAATCTGGCTCAAGTACCAGGACCGTTGCAAAGTCCAAGCGCACAGCGAGAACGTCAAGTAGCACGGCACGATCAACGTGGAGGTCGACACGGAGCTGGCCATGCTTGACGTGGAGGTATCGGCTGCTGCGGGCCCGCTGCCCGCAGCAGCCCTGATAGCGGCCACCTGCCTGCGCCGACGTCGGGTGGCGGAAACGGCAGCCTGGGGCGGGTCGTTGCCGGTCAGCGTGGCCGACGAGCGGTGTCACTGCTGGCCGTCCAGATGAGCCGTCGGGCCAGCTCTTGCGCCCGTCGGGCGGGGCCTGTGGGGCCGGCCGGCGGCGGGACAGGCGCCGTTGAGGACGAGCAACAGCTCGTCGGCGAGTTGCTACTCGGACGGTGAGCCGCACCCGTACGCGGCGGGAGCTGCCCGAGCCCGGTCCGCTCTGCGCGTTGGACGTGCCGCTTGAGTCGAGGGGCAGCTACCGGCAGCAAGGGCATGGGCTGCGGTCACATGGCAGCTCCCTGGGGGTTGCGGTCCTGGGTCGCCCCGGAAGGCGACCGCCACGGTTGTCCGGGGTCTCGACCGCCTCGGCAAGGCATTCCGGACCGCGCAGGAGCGGCTGCCGGTGGCGCGCGAGATGAAGTCCGTCGCCGACCAGCCGATCCTGTTCGTCTTCTCCGACGGCGAGCCCACCGGCCCCGGCGGATACACCCAGGTCAGCAGCCCCAGACCCGATAACTCCGACAGACACTCGGCCACCGACACCACCCCCGGACACCGCCACAGCAACGTACGCCCGGATCTAACGCAACGGCATGACTCTGTTGGTGATGTTGGTGGGGTGCTGACGTCTGGGCCGGTGGGTGGTTGGCTGTTTGAAAGCGGGGCGGTGTCGGCGGTGAGGGGTGGTCGCGGTGTCGCTGCGGCCGGAAAGTCATCAGCGGATCCCGATCAGGACGGTGCGGACGGCGCGGGCAGCCTGTCCGAACGGCACGCCGGCCATGCTGATCAGGGACCGGTTGGACGTGCTGTTCAAGGACACGGAGTTCGCCAGGCTGTATCCCGCGGATGGCAGGCCGGGGTTGTCGCCGGGGCAGTTGGCGTTGGTGTCGGTGCTGCAGTTCGCGGAGAACCTGTCCGACCGGGCGGCAGCAGACGCGGTGCGGACCAGGATCGACTGGAAGTACGCGCTCGGCCTGGAGCTGGACGATCCCGGGTTCGATTACTCGGTGTTGTGCGAGTTTCGGGCCCGGCTGGCCGAGGACGGCGGCGCCGACCGCCTACTGGAGGCGATGCTGGGGCGGCTGGTTGAGGCCGGGTTGCTCAAGGCCGGTGGACGGCAGCGCACCGACGCCACCCATGTGCTGGCCGCGGTGCGCTTCCTCAGCCGATTGGAGTTGGTCGGGGAGTCGCTGCGGGCCGCTTTGGAGGAGCTGGCCGAGGCCGCCCCAGGCTGGCTGGCTCCGCTGATCGAGCCGGAGTGGGTCAAGCGGTACGGGCGGAAGGTGGAGGTCGGCAAGCTGCCGGGCGGGAAGGCGGAGGTGACTGAGCGGGCCGAGCAGACCGGCCGGGACGGGCGGAAGATCCTTGCCGCTGCCTGGGCCGCGTCCGCCCCGCCTCACTTACGGCTGCTGCCGCAGGTGGAGATTCTGCGTCAGGTCTGGGTCCACCACTACTACTGGGATGTGCAGGGGCGACTGCGCTGGCGGGACGGCCATGCTCTGCCCCCGGCCCACCTGCGGTTCGATTCCCCCTACGACACGGAGGCGCACTACTGCGTCAAACGGGACACCGCCTGGAGCGGCTACCGCGTCCATCTGACCGAGTCCTGCGACCAAGAGCGCCCGGAGCTGGTGGTCCACGTGGCCACGACGCACTCCACCGTGCAGGACGTCGAGGTGACAGCGCTCATCCATGACGATCTCGCCGAGCGGGAGTTGCTGCCCCGCGAGCACGTCGTGGACAGCGGTTACGTCACCCCGGCGCACATTGAGCGGGCCGCCCGGATGCACGGCATCACCCTGCTCGGCCCGGTGGTCCCCGACCACAGCCATCAGGCCAAGGCCGGTTCAGGTTTCGCCAAGTCGGCCTTCCCCGTGGACCGCCAGCAGGCCACCTGCCCCCAGGGCGCGGTCAGCCGGGAGTGGAGACCACTGCGGATCAGCGGACACGACTACATCCAGGTCAAGTTCGCCAAAGGCGACTGCCTGGCCTGCCCGGTCCGCCCGCAGTGCACCAGCTCCGCCACCCAGCCAAGAGCCCTCGCCCTGCTGCCCACCCGCGAGCTTCACGAGATCCAGATGCGCAACCGGCTGGAGCAGGCCACCGACGAGTGGCAGCACCGCTATGCGATCCGGGCCGGCATCGAGGCCACCCTCTCGCAGAACGTCCGCACCCACGGCCTGCGCCGCTCCCGCTACCGCGGGCTGGCGAGAACCCACGTCCAGCACGTGCTCACCGCACTGGCCTGCAACGTCGCCCGCGTCGCTGACTGGATCAACACCCCACCCACAGCCCGCCGCCGATCAAGCCACTTCCGCGCTCTGTGCACCGCCGCCACCTGACCCCACCAACATCACCAACAGAGTCACGGCATTGGGGCTAAGCGACCTCACCGAGTCCCACCAGATCGAGCAGGACCCGCAGCTCCGGCCCGGTGTCGCGCAGCCGTATCCGACCGCCGAGCCGGCGGGCTGTGAGCTGCAGCCGGGCCACGGCATTGACGGCGGCCAGGTTGGGATGGGTGAGCCCGCCGACGTCACAGATCACTTCTGCGACCCCGGCGGCGACGTCGGCGCCGCTGAGCCGCGCGCTCAACTCCTCGCACAGGCGCGGCACATCGGCCGGGGACACTCTCCCTGCGATGCGCACGATGATCGGCTGTGTGGCGTCCACACGCAGGAGACTGCCCCGGCGTCCAGAACTCATCGTGGTACCCGGTCGTCGGCCCATGGCCCCATGTCCCCGTCCCGTCGCAGTGGCGGATATGCCCTGCTCTGTGGACCGCCCGGCGGGCCGATTCTCATCGGCCACGCCGAGCGGGCGGGGTCAGGCGATGCGGTCGAGCACAATCGGGTTCTGGGTGAACTCCGTGTTCGACGGGGCGATGTCGAACGCGCCCTCCAAGGACTTCAGGGCGTACCCGAACTTCTCCGGGGTGTCCGTGTGCAGGGTCAGCAGACGCTGGCCCGCGGTCACCGGCTCGCCGGGCTTGGCGTGGATCTCGATGCCCGCGCCCGCCTGGACCGGGTCCTCCTTGCGGGCCCGGCCCGCGCCGAGGCGCCAGGCGGCGACGCCGACGCCGTACGCGTCGAGGCGGGTGAGGACACCCGACGACGGGGCGGTGATCACGTGCTGCTCACGGGCGACCGGGAGCTCGGCGTCCGGGTCACCACCCTGCGCGGCGATCATGCGGCGCCAGACGTCCATCGCGGAGCCGTCGGCGAGTGCCTTCGCGGGGTCGGCGTCGTCGATACCGGCAGCGACGAGCATCTCCTGGGCGAGGGCCACGGTGAGGTCGATGACGTCCTGGGGGCCGCCGCCCGCGAGGACCTCGACGGACTCGCGGACCTCGAGGGCGTTGCCCGCGGTGAGGCCGAGCGGAGTCGACATGTCGGTGAGGAGCGCGACGGTCTTCACGCCGCTGTCGGTGCCCAGCGCGACCATGGTGGAGGCCAGTTCGCGGGCGTCCTCGATGGTCTTCATAAAGGCGCCGGTGCCCACCTTGACGTCAAGGACCAGCGAGCCGGTGCCCTCGGCGATCTTCTTGGACATGATCGAGGAGGCGATGAGCGGAATGGCCTCGACGGTGCCGGTGACATCCCGCAGGGCGTACAGCTTCTTGTCCGCGGGGGCCAGTCCGTCGCCCGCGGCACAGATCACCGCGCCGGTCGTGTCCAGGACGTGCAGCATCTCCTCGTTGGAGAGCAGCGCGCGCCAGCCGGGGATGGACTCCAGCTTGTCGAGGGTGCCGCCGGTGTGGCCGAGGCCGCGGCCGCTCAGCTGCGGCACGGCAGCGCCACACGCGGCCACCAGCGGCGCGAGCGGCAGCGTGATCTTGTCGCCGACGCCGCCCGTGGAGTGCTTGTCGGCGGTGGGGCGGGAGAGCGCGTCGAAGTTCATGCGCTCGCCGCTCGCGATCATCGCGGCGGTCCAGCGGGCGATCTCCGTACGGTTCATGCCGTTCAGCAGGATCGCCATCGCCAGCGCCGACATCTGCTCGTCGGCGACCTCACCGCGCGTGTAGGCGTCGATGACCCAGTCGATCTGCTCCGGGCTCAGCTCGCCCCGGTCCCGCTTGGTGCGGATGACGGAGATGGCGTCCATGGGATTCCTTCCGGCAAGTGCGGTATTCGCCTACGCGCGACTCTACGCGCATAGAGAGGATGTAGGGGAGCGGCCCTCCCGCCGAACGGGAGGGCCGCGGGGCTAGCCCAGATGCCCGGGCCCGAAGGACTGCGGCAGCATCTCGGAGAGCGGGAGCACCCCTTGGGGGGTCTCCAGCAGCAGTTCGGGCCCGCCGAACTCGAACAGCAGCTGACGGCACCGGCCGCACGGGACCAGGACCTCGCCCCGGCCGTCCACACAGGTGAAGTGGGTCAGCCGGCCGCCGCCGGTGGCCTGGAGCTGCGAGACGAGGCCGCACTCCGCGCACAGGCTGAGCCCGTACGAGGCGTTCTCGACGTTGCAGCCGGTCACCGTGCGGCCGTCGTCGACGACCGCCGCGACTCCGACCGGGTAGCCCGAGTAGGGGGCGTACGCGTGCGACATCGCCTCGCGCGCCTGCCTCCGCAGAGCGTCCCAGTCGAAGGTCACGGACGTCGTCACTTGCCCTGACCCTTGCGGTAGCGCATTCCGTCGGCCTTCGGCATCCGCAGCCGCTGCGCGGAGATCGAGAGCACGAGCAGGGTGACGACATACGGCGTCGCGGTCACGAACTCGTTCGGGACGGTGTCCGTGGCGAGGTACCAGACCAGCACCAGCGCGGCGATGACCGCGCTGATCACGGCCGTGACGAAGCTCTTGCGGTAGGCCTTCCACACCGCGAGACCCGCGAGCACGACCACCAGCAGCAGAAGCAGCGCATGGACGGACTCGCCACCGTTGCGCAGCTGGAGCGCGTCGGAGAAGCCGAACAGGCCCGCGCCCATGGCGAGTCCGCCGGGCCGCCAGTTACCGAAGATCATCGCCGCGAGGCCGATGTAACCGCGGCCGCCCGTCTGGCCCTCGTTGTAGATGTGCGAGGTGACGAGCGAGAGGAACGCGCCGCCGAGACCCGCCAGACCGCCGGAGACGATCACCGCGACGTACTTGTACGTGTAGACGTTGACGCCGAGCGACTCCGCCGCGATCGGGTTCTCGCCACAGGAGCGCAGCCGCAGACCGAACGCCGTCTTCCACAGCACCCAGAAGGTCAGCACGAACAGCACCGCCGCCAGGATCGTCAGCAGCGACAGGTTGGTGACCACGCCGCCCAGCACACCTGCCAGGTCCGAGACGAAGAACCAGTGGTGCGCCTCGATCGAATGCAGCCAGTCGGAGATCCCTGGAATCGTCACCGAGGTGATCTCGTCGACCGGCGGGGACTGCTTGGGGCTGCCGCCCCTGGCCGCCGCCTCACCGGTGTTGAACCACAGCTTGGCGAAGTAGGTGGTGACACCGACCGCCAGGATGTTGATCGCGATACCGGAGATGATGTGGTCGACGCCGAAGGTGACGGTGGCGACCGCGTGCAGCAGACCGCCGAACATGCCGCCGAGCACACCGGCGAGTACGCCGAGCCAGGGGCTGGTCTGCCAGCCGGCCCAGGCACCGAAGAAGGTGCCCAGGATCATCATGCCTTCGAGGCCGATGTTGACCACGCCCGCGCGCTCGGCCCACAGACCGCCGAGACCGGCGAGGCCGATCGGCACCGCCATGGCGAGGGCCGCGCTGATCTGACCCGCCGACGTGATGTCCTGGGCGCCGGTGATGGCACGCACCGCGGACAGCGCGAGCAGGGCTCCCGCGATGATCAGCAGAATGACGGGGAGTGAGAGGCGGGTGCGGCCGCCCTTGCCGCCGGCCACCTTGGGGGCCGCGGGCGGCGGGGTGGAAGTCGCCGTGGCGCTCACGCCGACACCTCCTGCTGGTCGGAGTTACGGGCCTGGGCGGCGAGCTTCTCGCCGACCTGCCGCTGCTGGCGCTTGATGCCGTAGCGGCGCACCACTTCGTAGGCGATGACGACACACAGGACGATGACGCCCTGGATGACGCCGACGATCTCCTTGTCGTAGCCCTCGAATTCGAGCTTTCCGGAGCCGCGCTCCAGGAAGGCCCAGAGCACCGCGCCGAGCGCGATGCCGACGGGGTTGTTGCGGCCGAGGAGGGCGATGGCGATGCCGGTGAAGCCGACACCGACCGGGAAGTCACCGCTGTACTCGAAGGAGTCGTTGAGCAGGGTCGGCATACCGATCAGACCGGCCATGGCGCCGGAGATCAGCATCGAGGTGACGACCATCTTCTTCACATCGACGCCGCTGGCCTCGGCCGCGGAGCCGGACTGGCCGACCGTACGGAGGTCGAAGCCGAAGCGGGTGCGCGACAGCGCGAACCAGTACCCGATGCCCGCGACGATCGCGATCACGATGAAGCCCCAGATGGGGGTCGGCGTGGTCGGGAACTCGAAGAAGTGCGAGGACTCGGGGATCGGGGTGGTGGAGATCTTCGTGCCGGCCTCGTCGAGGTGGCCGAGCCGGCCGACCTGGAGGAGGTAGCCGATGATCGCGGTGGCGATCGCGTTCAGCATGATCGTCGAGACGACCTCGCTGACTCCCCGGGTGACCTTGAGAACACCGGCGATACCGGCCCACATCGCGCCGACGATCATCGCGGTGATGATGATCAGCGGGATCTGGACGACGCCCGGGAGGGTGAGCGCGCCGCCGAGCGCGGCGGCGAAGAAGGCCGCGAGCCGGTACTGGCCGTCGACACCGATGTTGAACAGGTTCATCCGGAAGCCGAGGGCGACCGCGAGACCCGCCAGGTAGTACGTGGTGCCCTTGTTCAGGATGTAGACCTGGCTGTCCGACTTCGTGCCGTAGTCGAACATGATGCCGAAGGCGTTGAACGGCTCCTTGCCGGTGGCGGCCAGCACCAGGGCCGTCACCAGGAAGGCGACCACGATCGCGAGCAGGGGCGCGGCAATCCCCAGGAGCACTCGCTCCTTGTCGATCTTCTTCATCGGTCCTCTCCCCCGTCGGGGTCGTTGACGGGGTGGCTGTCGGCGTCGTTGCCCGGCGCTTCGAGGTGGCCGGTGGCGGCACCCGTCATGGCCGAGCCCAGCTCCTCGGGAGTGATGGTGGCAGGGTCGGCGTCGGCGACCAGCTGGCCGCGGTACATGACACGCAGCGTGTCGGAGAGCCCGATCAGCTCGTCCAGGTCCGCGGAGATGAGCAGTACGGCCAGGCCCTCGCGGCGTGCCGCGCGGATCTGGTCCCAGATCTGCGCCTGCGCGCCGACGTCCACACCGCGGGTGGGGTGGGCGGCGATCAGCAGCTTCGGGCTGTGGCTCATCTCGCGGCCGACGATCAGCTTCTGCTGGTTGCCGCCGGAGAGGGAGGCCGCGGTGACCTCGATACCGGGGGTGCGTACGTCGTACTCGCGCACGATCCGCGCGGTGTCGGCGCGGGCGGCCTTGAGGTCGAGGAACGCGCCCTTGCTGTTGGGCTCCTCGGTGACATGGCCGAGGATGCGGTTCTCCCAGAGCGGGGCTTCCAGCAGCAGTCCGTGCCGGTGACGGTCCTCGGGAATGACGGCGACACCGTGCTCGCGGCGCTTGCGCGTCGGCGCGTGCGAGATGTCGTCGCTGTTCAGGGTGAGGACGCCGGTGTCCGGGGTCCGCATGCCCATGATGGCCTCGACCAGTTCGGACTGGCCGTTGCCCTCGACGCCGGCGATGCCGAGCACCTCACCCTTGTGGATGGTGAAGTTGATGCCGTCGAGCACCGCGCGTACGACACCGTCGGGGTCGGTGGCGGTCAGCCGCAGGTCCTCGACCGTGAGCATCGGCGTGTCGGTGACGGTCGACTCACGGGTCTCCGGCGAGGGCAGCTGGCTGCCGACCATCAGCTCGGCGAGCTGCTTGGTGGTGACCGACTTCGGGTCGGCGTCGCCGACCGTGGTGCCGCGGCGGATGACCGTGATCGTGTCGGCGACCGACAGCACCTCACCCAGCTTGTGCGAGATGAAGATGACCGTGAGGCCCTCGGCCTTGAGTCCGCGCAGGTTCTCGAAGAGCGCGTCGACCTCCTGCGGGACGAGCACGGCGGTCGGCTCGTCGAGGATGAGGATGCGGGCGCCGCGGTAGAGGACCTTGAGGATCTCCACACGCTGGCGGTCGGCGACACCGAGGTCCTCGACATAGGCGTCGGGACGGATGTTTAGGCCGTACGCGTCCGAGATCTCCTTGATCTTGGCGCGGGCCTTGTCGCCGATGCCGTGCAGCTTCTCGGAGCCGAGGACGACGTTCTCGAGGACGGTGAGGTAGTCGGCGAGCATGAAGTGCTGGTGCACCATGCCGATGCCGCGGTCGATGGCGTCGCCGGGATCGTGGAACGAGACCTGCTCGCCGTCCACCGCGATGGTGCCCTCGTCCGGCTTCTGCATGCCGTAAAGGATCTTCATCAGAGTGGACTTGCCCGCACCGTTCTCGCCGACGAGGGCGTGCACGGTGCCGCGGCGCACGGTGATGTCGATGTCGTGGTTGGCCACGACCCCGGGGAATCGCTTGGTGATGCCGCGGAGCTCTACGGCATGGGAAGTGCTGGACGCTTTGATGGCGCACTCTCCTAGGCAGGGAGTGGGAGGAGCAGAGGCGGTGGTGGCGAAAAATACCGCGTAGTGGGGGTGCTACGCGCGTAGCGCCGCCAAATTGTTGAAGGGCCGAACCCGCTACGCGGGTCGGGGCCCGGACAAGCGGCCGAAGCAGCTCCTCCGGGCCCCGATCACGGGCCGGTCAGGTCGTGGTCTTGACCTTGATGGTGCCGTCGACGATCTTCTTCTTCGCCTCGTCGAGCTTGGCCTGGATGTCCTTGAGGTGGTCACCCGTGGTGGTCAGGCTGACGCCGTTCTCGGCGAGCGAGTACACGTGCGTGCCGGTGAGCGGCTTGCCGTCCTTGACGGACTTGGCGAGCTCGTAGACACCAGTGTCCACGTTCTTGACGACCGACGTCAGGATCGAGCCGGCGTACTTGGCCAGAGCCGGGTCCTTGGCCTGGTCGGAGTCGACACCGATGGCCCAGGCGCCCTTCTGGGCGGCCACGGCCTCGATCGCACCGGCGCCGGAGCCGCCCGCCGCCGCGTAGATGACGTCGATGCCCTTGTCGAGCATGCCCTTGGCCGCGGCCTTGCCCTTGTCCGGGCTGCCGAAGCCGGAGAGGTCCGAGCCCGTGGTCAGGTACTGGATCTGCACCTTGGCCTTGGGGTTGGTCTCCAGGACGCCCTGCTGGAAGCCGGCCGCGAACTTCTTGATCAGCGGAAGGTCCACACCGCCGATGAAGCCGATCTGACCGTCCTTGGACTTGAGCGCCGCCGCGACACCGGCGAGGTACGAGCCCTGCTCCTCGGTGAAGACGATGTTGTCGACGTTCTTCGCCTCGGCGACGGAGTCGACCAGACCGAAGTTGACCTTCGGGTACTTGGCCGCGACCTTGTCGAGCGCGTCCTTGTAGGCGAAGCCCACGGCGATGACGGGGTTGTAGCCGCCCTCGGCGAGGGAGGCCAGCCGCGCCTCACGGTCGGCCGGGGTCTCACCGTTCTTGGCGGTGAGCTCCTTGGTCTCGGCCTTGAACTCGGCCTTGGCCTTGTCCAGACCGCGGGCCGCGGAGTCGTTGAAGGAGTTGTCGCCACGGCCGCCGACGTCGTAGGCCATGCCGATCTTGAGGGTGCCCTGGGTCGAGCCCGAGGACTCGGTGGACGACTCGCCACACGCGGTGGCGGTGAAAGCGAGGGCCGCGGTGGCGATACACGCGGCAGTGATCTTGGATACCCGGCGCAAGAGGAAGGGTCCCTTCAAGACTGACCGAAAGCGCCTCTTCCGGCGCTGGTTTTGCCGCGATCGTAACGCGCGTAGATGTCAGTTAAAGACCTGTTCATGAGTCGTTATCGGATCGTCGCGAACAGCGAACCCGCCAACTCTTGGCAGACGACTCACAAGCATGCCACCTCAGCCGTGGCAGCTACACGCAGCGACGCGATCAAGCCATTCGGTCACTCGAACGTTGCAGGAGGTGCTGCAAGCCATTGAACACCCGAAAGACCGCCTTCGCAGGCATTGGCATGAGCATTGCGACGATCAAACGAACCGGCCCGCCGAGAACATCGGCGGGCCGCCTCAATGAACGCCGTCGCGGCTCAGGCGCGGCCGTCGAGCAGCGCGGCCGCCGTGAAGAGCTCCACACCGACCGTGATCGCGTGCTCGTCCGCGTCGAAGTCGCCCCGGTGCAGATCACGCCGGGTGGTGTCGCCCGGCGTGCGCACGCCCAGGCGCGCCATCGCGCCCGGGACATGCTCCAGGTACCAGGAGAAGTCCTCGCCGCCCAGGCTCTGTTCGGTGTCCTCGATTGCGTACGATCCCCGGCGCGCGGTCTGCGCGTCGCGCAGCAGCTCGGTGACGACGGGGTCGTTGACCACCGGCGGGACCCCGCGGATGTAGTTGATCTGCGACTTGGCCCGGTACAGGGTGGCGATCTCGTCGATGGCGGCGTGCACCAGATCGGGAGCCGCGCGCCAGCCCGCCAGATCCAGGCAGCGAACGGTTCCGGACAGCTCCGCGTGCTGCGGGATGACATTGCAGGCGTGGCCCGCTTCGATACGGCCCCAGGTCACCGCAAGCCCGGAGCGTGTGTCGACGCGGCGGGCGAGCAGGGCGGGGACCTCGGTGACGACCTTCGCGGCGGCATTCACCATGTCGGTGGTCAGATGCGGGCGGGCGGTGTGACCGCCGGGGCCGTCGAGGGTGACCTCGAGCCGGTCGCAGGCGGAGGTGATGGGGCCGGGGCGCAGCCCGATGACGCCCGCCTCGACCTTGGGGTCGCAGTGCACCGCGATGATCTTGCTCACGCCTTCGAGGACGCCCGACTCGATGGCGTCGAGCGCCCCGCCGGGCAGCACCTCCTCGGCGGGCTGGAAGATCAGCCGGACCGGCTGCGGCAGCAGCCCCTGCCGGTCGAGGTCCGCGAGCACGAGCCCGGCGCCGAGGACCGCGGCGGTGTGCACGTCGTGCCCGCAGGCGTGGGCCCGGTCGGGGACGGTGGAGCGGTAGGGCACCCCGGTCTTGGTGTCCGGGATGGGGAGCGCGTCGATGTCGGCGCGGAGCGCGAAGAAGGGACGGTTCCCGTCCCGGCCGCCGATGTCACACATGAGCCCGGTGCCGGTGGAGAGCACGCGGGGCCTGAGCCCGGCCTGTTCCAGTCGCGCCTTGAGCGCGGCCGTGGTACGGAACTCCTGGTTGCCGAGCTCGGGGTGCATGTGCAAGTCGCGGCGGAAGGTGATCAGTTCGGCGCGCAGCGATTCGGACAGCGTTCCGGGCAGTACTGCTTCCCCGGGCGCTTCACCGGGCAGGTCGGCTTCGGACTCGCGGGACATCAGTTGGTTCACCTGTTGAAGAGTAGGCCCAGAGACCGGCCAACTGACCACTGATCAACAAAAGTTCAGCCCGTTAGGGTAAGGAAAGGTGGCCCCGAGGTGCATGATTGCCCACGCGTGTGGGTAAGCTCACGCCTCTTCTCGACCGTACCTCAACCGGCGGACGGCTGAACGATCACGGTTTCAGGCCGGTGCGGGCAGCCGCTGCACATCCCGGGCGGTCCCTGTCACCCCCGCCAGGAACCCCTGGGCCCGCGGTGACGCAGTGTCCCTGAGCCACTCCGGAGCGATGTCGCAGACCGCGACCCTGATGCCCGTGCCCACCAGGGCGAGCGGCAGGGTGTGCACCACGGTGGAGGGGAAACTGAGGACCGTACCGCCGATCGGGCCACGGCGGGCGATCAGCTCCAGCGGCAGATCCGGGCGGACGATCTCCAGACCGGTCTCGACGGCCAGCCGGTGCAGCTTGTCGGAGCTCTCGCGGCGGTGCGCGAAGTAGCGCGTCGCACCGTGCGTACGGGCCAGCGCGGCGACCGCCTCCACATACTGGTCCGGGTCGACGACCCCCGTCTCCACGAGGGACGTGCCCACCAGGTCGGCACCCCGGGTGATCTTGGGCGGTCCGAAGCGGGAGCGGGTCCAGGCGAACCGGTTCGGTGTGAGCGTCACCCCCGGCGGCGGCTCGACCGGCATCGAGGTGAAGACCTCGACGTCACGGCCGCGGGACGGGGTGAGCCTGCGGCGGGCCAGAAAGGTGACCGGTGCGAGGACGAGCTCGCGCGGGCCGCGCCTGCCGCGCCGGTGCCAGCGCACCAGCTTCTCGCCGCGCGCCAGCTGCGCCACGAATTCCATCGTGGCGGTGCCGTCGTCGACCACGGTCAGATCCTTGCCGCCGAACAGTGTCAGCAGCATCTGTACGTAGCGCGAGAACGGGTCCCCGATCACGATGCGCTCGGCACGGTGCAGCATCGGGGCCAGCTCGCGCACCGTCTTCAGCGGCGCGCCCGCCCCGCCGCGCGCCTCCTGCCAGCGCACCGTGAACCCCTCGTCGCGGGCCAGCTCCGCCATCCGGCGCAGCTGGCCCCGCGACATCGGGTCCGTGGGCGACAGGACGACCACGGTGAGGTCGGCGACCGGGAGCCGCGTGGTCCCGGCCGGGCCCGTCGGCTGCCCGGGGACACCGGCCAGCCGCGCACCCGGCCGGGCGTGGGCCCACTCCAGGACATTCAGAAGCTGGACCGGACTCTCGACGAAAGCGAGATTCACCGTCGTTCACCTCGTGATTCCCGGTTGGCGGGACGACACAGCTCGGCGGCGGGACGACTCGGCGCGGCGTCGGACACGTCAGACCGCGGCCGGCTCACGGTCGCCCGCCTCGGCGACGACGCCCGCGACCCGGCGCAGCTTCCTCATCGGCGCGAGCTCGGACTCGTAGACCTTCTTGACGCCGTCACCGAGCGCGGTCTCGATGGTCCGGATGTCGCGGACCAGTCGCTGCAGCCCGCCCGGCTCGACCGAGGCGGCCTGGTCGGAGCCCCACATCGCGCGGTCGAGCGTGATGTGGCGCTCGACGAACGCGGCGCCGAGCGCGACCGCGGCGAGCGTGGTCTGCAGGCCCGTCTCGTGGCCGCTGTAGCCGATCGGGACGTTCGGGTACTCGGCCTGGAGGGTGTTGATCACGCGGAGGTTGAGCTCCTCGGCCTTCGCCGGGTACGTCGACGTGGCGTGGCAGAGCAGGATGTTGTCACTGCCGAGCACCTCCACCGCGTGCCGGATCTGCCGCGGCGTGGACATGCCGGTGGAGAGGATGACGGTCTTGCCGGTGGCACGCAGGGCGCGCAGCAGCTCGTCGTCGGTGAGCGAGGCGGAGGCGACCTTGTGGGCCGGGACGTCGAACTTCTCCAGGAAGGCGACGGCCTCGGTGTCCCACGGGGACGCGAACCAGTCGATGCCGCGCTTCTTGCAGTGCGCGTCGATCTGGCGGTACTCGTCCTCGCCGAACTCCACCCGGTGGCGGTAGTCGATGTACGTCATCCGGCCCCAGGGGGTGTCGCGCTCGATGTCCCACTGGTCGCGCGGCGTGCAGATCTCGGGGGTGCGCTTTTGGAACTTGACCGCGTCGCAGCCCGCGTCGGCGGCGGCGTCGATGAGCGCAAAGGCGTTGTGCAGGTCGCCGTTGTGGTTGATGCCGATCTCGCCGGTGACGTACACGGAGTTACCGGGGCCCGCGGTCTTGGTGCCGAGGGTGCGCAGACGGGACGTGCTCATGGGGGGAAGTTCCTTACTTTTCAGGGGAGTTGTGGGACGAGGCAGGGGTGTGGTGGGTGTTGGCGGGGGCGGTGACGGCAGGGGCCGTGTCGGCACCGACGTGGAGCGTCGGGCCGAGGAGCCAGGCGGCGATCTCGCGGATCGCCCCCTCGCCGCCGCGCGCGGTGGTGAGCGCGCGCGCGGCGGCACGTACGGAGCCGTGCGCACTCGCGACGGCCACGGGCCAGCCGGCGAGGTGGAAGCACGGAAGGTCGTTGACGTCGTTGCCGACGTAGAGCACCCGCTCCGGCGCGATCCCGTTCTCCTCGCACCACTGCTTCAGTGCGAGGTCCTTGCGGTCGATGCCGTGCAGGACGGGGATCCTGAGTTTGCGGGCGCGGGCGGCGACGACCGGGTTCTGCTCGGTGGACAGGATGAGCAGCTCCAGGCCGGCCCTGCGAAGGTGCGCGACGCCGAGGCCGTCGCCGCGGTGCACGGCGACGGTCTCGCGGCCGTCCGCGTCGATGTACACGCGGTCGTCGGTCTGCGTGCCGTCGAAGTCCAGGACGACGGCGTCGACGTCCTCGCGCGTGGGCAGCTCGGGGGTGTCGAGCAGCGGTGCGAGCGCGCGCGCCCGGTCGAGGTCGTGCGGGTCGTCGACCTCCAGGACGCGCGCCGGGTCGGTGCGTACCAGCGCGGTGCGGCCGAAGAAGCGGTGCCCGGCGTCCCGGAAACCGGTGGCGGACATCGCGTACGCGGCCCCGGTCTCCAGGAAGTCCTGCGGCCGGTCCTGGCGGCGCGGCCGGAAGGACGCGTCGTGGTTGACGCCGTACCCCGAGGCCTTGACTGCCTCGACGAGCAGCGCCGTGGAGCCGGCGACACGCTGGGCGCCGACGGTCCCCGCGGAGCCGACGTCGCCGTCCTCCTCGCGCCAGACGAAGCCGTGGAAGGGCGCGACGGTCACCGCGCTGTCCGCGCCGCCCTCGATGACCGCGGACGCCACGCCCTCGACGTCCTCGCACGACAGGAACGGGCTGGTGCACTGGACGAGCAGGACCACGTCCACGGGCCTGCCGTGCATCGCCTCGTGCGCGTCCATCGCGTGCAGCACCGCGGCCTCGCTGGTGGCGGTGTCCCCCGCGATCGCCGCGGGGCGCAGCACCACTTCGGCACCGGCGCTGCGTGCGGCGGCCGCGATGTCCGGGTCGTCCGTGGAGACCACGACGCTCGTGACCAGGCGGGCGGCAAGGCTCTCGCGCACGGCGCGCGCCACGAGCGGCACGCCGCCCACGGGGGCCAGGTTCTTGGCCGGTACGCCCTTGGAGCCGCCACGGGCGGGGATCACGGCGAGGACGGTCATCGGTGCTCCTGAGTACGGGAGTTGATCACAGGCGTGCGGTGGGGGCTCACAGCTCGCCCAGCCGGCGGATGAGGGGGGCGACGCGCTGCACGCCGTGGCGGTACGCGCCGCGTGCCGCGTTCCGTACGGCGTCGCGCACCACCCGCCGTACGCCGCTGATCTCGGCCGTGGCAGCCGCGCCCGGCAGCGGGGTGCCGTCGGGGGCCAGGTGGTGGCGGGCGAGGATGCCGGGCAGATAGCCGGGCGCTGTCGCGGGCGTGTAGTACGGAGCGAGCGGTGGGAGTTCGGGGCGTTCCAGCAGCTCGGCGACGCGCTTGCGGGCCGCGTCGAAGGCCGTGTCGTACGCACCGTCGGCGGCGACGCCCTGCCGCGCCAG
Organism: Streptomyces sp. CA-135486; assembly: GCF_050936555.1. Lineage (NCBI taxonomy): Bacteria > Bacillati > Actinomycetota > Actinomycetes > Kitasatosporales > Streptomycetaceae > Streptomyces > Streptomyces sp. CA-135486. The sequence goes on along the minus strand of NZ_JBNJMM010000002.1, from coordinate 1,059,392 downwards.
CCAGTCCGGGTCGGGGGCCGGACGGTGGCCGCCGTCGAGCCGGTCCCAGGAGGTGAGCAGCCCGGAGCCGAGGAAGTGGTGGTTGCCGAGCGCCTCACGCACACCCAGGTCGGTGAGGAGCGCGGTGGGGATGCCGCGGTGCAGGGACTCCAGCGCGGCCGTCGAGGAGAGAGTCACCAGCAGGTCGGTGCCGTCGAGGACCTCGCCCATGTGCCCGTACACCAGGCGGAAGTTGGGCGGCAGTCCGCCGGGCAGCCTGTCGGCGAGCTTCTGGTACGGCAGTTCTTCGAGGTGCGTGGTGTGCTCGCCGGGCTTGGAGCGCAGCTTCAGCAGCACCTCGCGGTGCGGGTGGAGTCTTGCGTGCTCGACCAGTCGGCGCAGCAGATAGGTGCGGTCGGCGCGGGACTCGGGCACGGAGGGCTGGGCCGCGAAGACGACGGTGTCGCGGTCCTCCTCGGCCCGGTAGGGCGCGCCGCCGAGGAAAGGCAGCGCGGCCTCGGTGACACACGAGGCGTCGGCGCCCACGCCCTCGTACACCGCGCGGAAACGGTCCGCGTCGTGCCGGGAGTTGGCGAGTACGACGTCCGCGCCGTGCCGCAGCAGCAGTCCGTCGGCGAGCTTCTCGTAGACGACGCCGACATAGCCGGTGACGACGACGGGCCGCCGCGGCAGCGGCAGGGCGCCGAGTCCGTGCAGCATGGCCTGGACGGTGCCGCCGACGAGCGCGAGGACGATCACGTCGTACGGCTCGTCCGCGTCCCGTATCGTCCCCAGGAACTCGTTCCCGGTCACCTCGCGCAGCTCGTCGGCGCTCACGCCCACCTCGGCGAGCTGGCGGGCCGTGGGAGTGGCTCGGCCGCGCAGCAGAAAGCCGCTCAGCTCGATGGAATCCGGGGCATCGCCCGGGGCGATACGACGCGCGGTGAGCGCGCCCCATTTCCACCGGGTGTCGGAGTCGGCGAGTACGGCGATCCGTACGGCCTCACTGGTACTTGATGGCACGCCGAGGACGTTAGAAAGGCATGTGGTTTGACGGCCCAACTCGACTACAACAGCTGGTTAACAGCGTGTCTACGATTGGCGAAAAGGGCCATGAATCAAACCGATTAACAAGTCCGTCGCTTTCTGTTCACCCGCCATCTCTCTCAGGGTCAGGACGAATGCCGGGCACCGCCCTAACCTCACGCGGGTGGTTAAGCTCTCCGTCATCGTGCCGTTCTACAACGTGCAGACATATGCCCCCGACACCCTCAGAAGTCTCCAGGCGAACGCCCGCGAGGACTTCGAATTCCTGCTCGTCGACGACTGTTCGACGGACGGGACACCGGAGATCCTGGAGTGCGCGGAGCGTGAGGTTCCGGGAGCCCGGCTGATCAGACATGAACAGAACGGCGGGCTCGCCACCGCGCGGAACACCGGTCTGGACGCCGCGAGCGGGGAGTACCTCACCTTCCTGGACGGCGACGACTGGCTGGCGGCCGGCCACTACGAACGGCTGCTCGCCGCCATCGAGGCACTGGGCTGCGACTTCGTCCGCACCGACCATGTGCAGTGCACGGCCAGGGCCCGTACGGTCCACCGCGTCCCGGTCGGGCGGCGCGGCGAGGTGCTGCGGCCGCGCGACGCGATCCTGCCCGCCGACCGCTCGACGAGCGTCGACTACCCGATGGCCTGGGCGGGGATGTACCACCGGCGGCTCGCGGAGCGCGGGCTGCTGCACTTCTCGGACGGGCTGCGCACCGCCGAGGACCGGCCGTGGATCTGGCGGCTGCACCGCGAGGCAAAGTCCTTCGCCGCCATCAGCGAGTTGGGGATCTTCTACCGACGCGGGATCGCATCATCCCTGACACAAATCGGTGACATTCGTCAGCTGGATTTCATCCGCGCATTCGACCAGGTGCTCGAAGAAACGGCAAAGGATCCGGATTCCGATCGGCTGCTGCCAAAAGCCGTACGGACGTACTGTGCTGTTATTTCCCACCACTTGGGATCAGTAGAGAGGTTCGAACCCGCAGTGGCCCGGAAATTGCGTGCGATGAGCGCGGCGGCGCTGAAGCGGATGCCGCAGGACATTCTCAAGGACGCGCTCGGCTCGATGGACATCGAACGCGCGTCGAAGCTGCGCAGGCTGCGCCGCCGGCCCGCCCCACTCTCCGCGGAGGCCGCGGCCTGATGCGCACGACCCAGATCTTCTACGCATCCTCGCTGTACGGGGCCGCCACGCTGGCCGCGGCGATCGACAGCGGCGCCTTCCAGACCGCCGACCGACGGCTGCTCCTGGTCGCCAACAACTCCACCACGCCCGAGACGTCGCCCTCGCTGGACCGTATGCCGGGCTTCGAGCGGCTGCGCGGCCGCTTCGACGGGGTGCTCTCCTGGAACGAGACCATCGCGCCCTTCCATCCGGGCGGCTGGTCCCCGCGCCCGGACGACGTCCCGCTGTGGGAGCGGTATCTGCGGATGCTGTGGGACCTGGGCGACGACCGGATCGAGCTGGCCGTCGAGTCCATCCAGGTCACCCCGGCGCTCTCGATCGCGCAGCTCTTCCCGGACGCCGCACTGGATGTGTACGCGGACGGCCTCATGAGCTACGGCCCCACCCGCAACAAGATCGACCCGCTGGTCGGCGAGCGGGTGCGCAGGCTCTTCCACCTGGATCTGGTGCCGGGCCTGAAGCCGCTGCTGCTCGCGGAGTTCGAGGCGGAGCCGCAGGTCGTGCCGACGGAGGCCTTCGTCAAGGTCATCGCCGAACTCTCCGACGCCGTGACGGATCCTGCGCCCGTGGGAGAGGGCGCGGAGGAGGGCGCGGCGCTGCTGCTCGGCCAGTACCTCGCGGCGCTGGGCATCATCACGCCCGAGGAGGAAGAGGCCCTGCACATCCGGATGGTGCGCGGCGCGGTCGCGCTCGGCCACCGCCGGATTGTATTCAAGCCGCACCCGACGGCTCCGGCGTCCTGGACGCGCACCCTGGAGCGCGAGGCGGCGGCGCTCGATGCCGAACTGACGGTCCTGGACCGCCCGTTGATCGCGGAAGTGGTCTACCGCCGGCTGCGGCCCGCCCTGGTGGCGGGCTGTTTCTCGACCGCGTTGTGCACGGCGAGCACGTTCTACGGCATCCCGGTCGCCCGGATCGGCACCGAGCCGCTGCTCGACCGGCTGACGCCGTACCAGAACAGCAACCGGATCCCGCTGACGATCGTCGACGCGCTGCTGCCGGACCTGGCGGAGGGGGAGGCGGGGGCGCCCGGGGAGGCGGACGAGACGCTGAGGGGCCTGGTCGGCGCGGTCGGCTTCGCGATGCAGCCACAGATCAGGCCGGATCTGCGGCCGGCGGCGGAGAGCTATCTCGGCGCCCATCTGAACGCCCGCACCCGGCGCTACTTCAAGCGCCGCCGGCTGACGGTGCTGGGGCTACCGGGCGGGATCCCGGTCCCGCGCAACGCGACGGCGCGGCGGCTGGTCCGCCAAGCGCGCCGCGTTGCGCGGGTAGTCCGGGGCTGAACGTGTTTTCGGGGGCTCCGCCCCGCACCCCCGGCGCGCCGCGAAGCCGGTGTGCGGGGGTACGGGGGCTTGCCCCCAGTTCCGGGAAGGGACGGGTAGGGGAAACTCACGCGCCCCGGAACACCACACCCACCCCCGCCACCACCGCCGCCAACCCCGCCTCGAACCCCTCCTCCTGCCGCCCAAAGAGCTCCTCCCCCGCCGCCGCGACCAGCGGATACGCCGCCAGTCGCTCCGCGCGGGCCGCCAGGTCGAACCCCGCACCCGTCGCCGGGTCCGGCCCCATCGCCTGCTCCTCGATCACGTAGCCGATCGTGTAGCTGTACGCCGTGAACCACGCGCGCGCCGCCCCGGCCGCCGTGAAGCCCGCCTCGGTGAGCAGCCGCAGATGCGCCTCCATCGCGGCCGCGTAGCTCGTGTCGGTGTAGTGCGTGCCGCTGTAGACCTTCGCGCCGTCCCGGTACCGCAGCAGATGCTCCCGCAGCCCCCGCATCGCCGCTGTCAGCGCCTCGGCCCAGTCCGCCGGCGGCCCCGACGGCGTCATGTCCGCCGTCATCCGCCGCACCATCTCCGTGGCCATCTCGTCGAGCAGCGCCTGCTTGTCCTTGAAGTGCCAGTACAGCGCCGGGGCCTTGACGTCGAGTTCCTTGGCGATGGCGCGCAATGTCAGCCCTTCGAGGCCCACTTCGTTGAGCAGGCGCAGGGCGGTGCGCGCCACCCGGGTCCGGTCGAGTCGTTCCGTAGCCACGTGGCCAACCTACCCGCACCCCCTTGACAACTTAACAGCGTTAAGTGCACCCTCTGAGGCATGGAACTTAACAACGTTAAGGAAATCGGGGTACTGGTCGTCGGCGCCGGACCCACCGGTCTCGCCCTCGCCTGCGATCTCGCCCGCCGCGGCGTGCGCACCCTCGTCGTCGAGCGGTCGGACACCCTTTTCCCCGGCTCCCGCGGCAAGGGCATCCAGCCGCGCACCCTGGAGGTACTCCACGACCTCGGCGTGCTGGACGCGGTGCTCGTCGCCGGCGGCACGGCCCCGGTCGGCATGGTCTGGCAGCACGGCGTCCGGCAGGGCGAGCACGACATGTTCGACCGCCCCGGGCCGACGGAGACGGAGCCCTACGGCGAGCCCTGGCTGCTCCCCCAGTGGCGCACCCAGCAGATCCTGCACCAGCGCCTGACCGAGCTCGGTGGGAGCGTCGCCTTCGGCACGGCCCTGACCGGGATCACCCAGGACGCCGACGCGGTGACCGCCGAACTGTCGACCGGTACCGTCCGCGCCGCGTTCGCGGTCGCGGCCGACGGCGGCCGCAGCACGGTCCGCCGGGCCCTCGGTATCGCGATGACCGGGGAGAGCGTCGACCCGGCCCCGATGCTGGTGGCCGATGTCCGCATCCCCGCGCTCGACCGGCTCAACTGGCACATCTTCCCCGGCGACGGCGGCACCGGCCATCTCGCCGTCTGCCCGCTGCCCGGCACCGACGACTTCCAGGTCATCGGCCAGTTCACCCAGGGCGAGCCCGACATCTCGGCCGAGGGCGTACGGGAGCTGATCGCCGCCCGCACCCACCTCGCCGCCCACGACGTCACCGACGTGCTGTGGGCCTCCGACTTCCGGCCCCGCGCCGCCATGGCCGACCGCTTCCGCGAAGGACGCGTCTTCCTCGCGGGCGACGCCGCCCATGTCCACTCACCCGCGGGCGGGCAGGGCCTCAACACCAGCGTCCAGGACGCCTACAACCTCGGCTGGAAGCTCGGCCAGGTGCTGCGCCACGGCGCGCCCGACTCGCTGCTCGACACGTACGAGGAGGAGCGGCTGCCCGTCGCCGCACAGATGCTCGGCCTGTCGACGCGTATCCACCGCGGCCAGGAGCAGCGCGGCGCGGCCACCCGGCAGCTGGGCCTCGGTTACCGCGGCGGCCCGCTCTCCGACGGCTCCGCGGGCGCCCTTCAGGCGGGCGACCGCGCCCCCGACGGCCCGCTGCCCGGCGGACGGCGGCTCTTCGACCTCTTCCGCGGCCCGCACTTCACCCTGCTCGCGGTGGGTACGGACGCCGAACTGCCGCCGTTGGAGGGTGAGTGGGTACACGTACACCGCATCGACGCGTACGAGCCGTACGGCAAGGGGCTCTTCCTCGTCAGGCCCGACGGGTATGTCGGCTGGGCTGGCGAGGACGCGAGGGGCCTGACCGGCTATCTGAAGCGCGTCAGGTGCTGCTGAGCGACAGCTTCACCGCGAAGCCGAGGAACAGCGCGCCGGCCGCCGACGTCGCACCCGCCGACAGCCGCTTGCGACGGCGGAAGGCGGCGGCCAGATGGGTGCCGGTGAATATCAGCAGCGTCAGATAGAGGAAGCTGGCCAGCTGCGCGAGCGCGCCGAGGACCACGAACGACAGCGCCGGGTAGGCGTACCCGGGGTCGACGAACTGCACGAAGAAGGCGATGAAGAAGAGGATCGCCTTCGGGTTGAAGAGGCTGATCACAAACGCCCGCCGGAACGGCCGCTCGGCGCCGGACGCGTCCGGCGCGGCCGGCTGCTCGGCCGTCACCTCACGGCGGGTGCGCCACATCGACCGGGCCGCGCGCAGCATCCCGACCGCCAGCCAGGTCAGATAGCCGGCGCCGGCGAACTTCACTATCCCGAAGAGCACGGCATTGGCCTGGAGCAGCGAGGCAACGCCCGCGGCCGACAGCACCATCAGCACGGTGTCGCCGCACCACACACCGGCGGCGGCGTTGTAGCCCGTGCGCACACCGCGGCGGGCCGCGACCGAGAGCACATAGAGCGAGTTCGGTCCCGGCAGCAGAACGATAAGGACAAGGCCGGCGAGGTAGGTCGGCAGATCGGTGACACCCAGCATGAGGCGGAGTGTCGCACATGGGTACGACACTCCGCCTTTGCGTTCCGGATGACGGAAGACCGCTCAGAAGGCGTCGGTCGGGACGTAGGTGCCCCACACCGCGCGCAGCGCATTGCACACCTCGCCCACGGTCGCCCGCGCCTTCAGTGCGTCCTTCATCGGGTAGAGGACGTTGTCCGTGCCCTCCGCGGCCTTCTGCAGTGCCGCCAGCGCCGCGTCAACGGCTGACTGGTCGCGCTCGGCCCGCAGCTTCGCCAGCCGCTCCGCCTGCTGCGCCTCGATCGCCGGGTCGACCCGCAGCGGCTCGTACGGCTCCTCGACGTCCAGCGTGAAGCGGTTGACGCCGACGACGACCCGCTCGCCCGAGTCCGTCTGCTGCGCGATCAGGTACGCGCTGCGCTCGATCTCGTTCTTCTGGAAGCCGTGCTCGATCGCGCTGACCGCGCCGCCCAGGTCCTCGACCCGCTGCATCAGCGCCAGCGCCGCCGCCTCCACCTCGTCCGTCATCTTCTCCACGACGTAACTGCCCGCGAAGGGGTCGACGGTCGCGGTGACATCGGTCTCGTACGCGAGGACCTGCTGGGTCCGCAGGGCGAGCCGGGCCGACTTGTCCGTCGGGAGCGCGATCGCCTCGTCGAAGGAGTTGGTGTGCAGCGACTGGGTGCCGCCGAGGACCGCCGCGAGGCCCTGCACCGCGACACGCACCAGATTCACCTCGGGCTGCTGCGCGGTCAGTTGCACACCCGCGGTCTGGGTGTGGAAGCGCAGCATGAGCGACTTGGGGTTCTTGGCGCCGAACTCCTCCTTCATCACCCGCGCCCAGATCCGGCGCGCGGCACGGAACTTGGCGACCTCCTCCAGGATCGTCGTACGGGCGACGAAGAAGAAGGAGAGCCGCGGCGCGAAGTCGTCGACGTCCATGCCGGCGGCGACGGCGGTGCGGACGTACTCGATCCCGTCCGCGAGCGTGAAGGCGATCTCCTGCGCGGGCGAGGCCCCGGCCTCCGCCATGTGGTAGCCGGAGATCGAGATGGTGTTCCACTTCGGGATCTCGGCCTTGCAGTACTTGAAGATGTCGGCGATCAGCCGCAGCGAGGGCTTGGGCGGGAAGATGTAGGTGCCGCGGGCGATGTACTCCTTGAGCACATCGTTCTGGATGGTGCCGGTGAGCTGGTCGGCCGGGACGCCCTGCTCCTCGCCGACGAGCTGGTAGAGCAGCAGGAGCAGCGCGGCCGGGGCGTTGATGGTCATCGACGTGGAGACCTTGTCCAGCGGGATCCCGTCGAACAGCACCCGCATGTCGTCGAGCGAGTCGATGGCGACGCCGACCTTGCCGACCTCGCCGTGTGCGATGGGCGCGTCCGAGTCGTGGCCCATCTGGGTCGGCAGGTCGAAGGCGACGGACAGGCCCATGGTGCCGTGGGCGATGAGGTCCTGGTAGCGGGCGTTGGACTCGACGGCGGTGCCGAAGCCCGCGTACTGGCGCATGGTCCAGGGGCGGCCCGTGTACATGCTCGGGTAGACGCCGCGGGTGAAGGGGTACGAGCCGGGCTCGCCCAGCTTCTCGGCCGGTTCCCACCCATCCAGTGCGTCGGGTCCGTAGACCGGTTCGATGGGCAGTCCCGACTCGGACTCGCGCGCCATGTCTGTGCCTCCCGCTGAAGCCGTTCGTGAAGCTACTCGTTGGTAACTGACCCTCGCCCCGGACTGTAGCGGCGGGCCTTCGACGGTTGGAGGGCCGTGTGCTGGGACGTTCCTCACAGCCTCTTCCCCATCATGCGCGGGATTGCGCAACCGGGCAGAGCGGAAATCTGTCTCTTGAGGCACAAGGGATACAGGGGGGCGACATGCTTCGGAAAAACGTCATACGCAGAGCAATGGCCGCGGCCGCCGTGGTGGCCGTGGCCTCCGGTTGTACGGCGCAGGCCGCGACCGGCCGGCCGGTGGCCGACGCCAAGCCCGGCAGCTCGGCGACCGCACCGGAAGCCGCACAGACGCCGTCGGCGTCCGACGGCGCGTCCCCGACGGGCAGGCCGAGCGAGCAGGCGAGCGAGACCGCGAAGCCCGAGGTGCTGATGGCCGGCGGCTCAAAGGGTCAGCAGGTGCGCGAACTTCAGGCCAGGCTGGCCCAGATCGGCTGGTTCGACGACCGGCCGACCGGCACCTACGGTCCGGTCACAGTCGCCTCGGTCAAGGGCTTCCAGGGCAAGCGCGGGCTGCCCCCCACCGGCGACACGGACACCGTGACCTGGCAGAAGCTGCTCGGTATGACGAAGCAGCCGACGCGCGACGAGCTGGACGGCAAGGCCGTCAACAAGCCGTCGGCGAAGCTCGACCCGCGCTGCAAGACCGGCCGGGTGCTCTGCATCAGCAAGACCACCCGCACGCTCTCATGGGTGATCGACGGCCATGTGCAGTCGACGATGGACGTGCGCTTCGGCTCGCAGTACACGCCCACCCGTGAGGGAACCTTCAGCGTGTTCAGCAAGTCCAGGGACCATGTCTCGACGATCTACCACACGTCCATGCCGTACGCGATGTTCTTCAGCGGCGGCCAGGCGGTGCACTACTCCTCGGACTTCGCGGCCCGCGGCTACAACGGCGCTTCCCACGGCTGTGTCAATGTCCGGGACAAGGGGAAGATCGCCTCGCTCTTCGCGCAGGTCCACAACGGCGACAAGGTCGTCATCTACTGGTGAGTGACCGGGGTGATCCACGGTGAGCGACCGGCGAGATCTGCCGGCGCGCGACCTGGGAGGGAGCGGCGCGGGCGGGACCGGGGGAACGTGTCCCGCCCGCGCCATTTGCGCCCAGCCGTAGGTACGGGGGGAACCCCGGCTTCTGGCGCAGCCGATGACCAGTCGGCTCACTCTTTACTGCGCCGTAGGCTCAAAAAACGTCACACCTGGCCGACCGAAATTCGTCACTGTCGAGAAACCACAGGTCAGAGCGCGCGCAGCGCTGGGCTCAGCGAGGGCCGGGGAGCATTTTCGGACGGCAGCGGCGCGGGCTCCGCGGGCAGCTGCGACCAGGAGACCGGCGGCAGGGAAGCGCCGCCCGCGGTGCCGACGGAACCGGGGAGCCGCCCGGCACCACCGTCCCCGTCGCCGCCGTCGCCGTCGTCGCCGTCACCACTGCCGCCGCTGTCGTTGTCGTCCTTGTCGCCCCCGGACTCGCCGTCGAGCAGCCGGTCACAGAAGTGCTCGACCCGGCCGGGCCCCTTGGCCAGCGCCTCCAGGTCCCGCATGCGCTCCGGGCTGATGCGGCCGCTGCGGTAGTCGCGGCATGCCTCGACCGTCTTGCGGCGCAGCTTGGCCTTCCGCTTCTTGTCCGTGTCGCCCTGCTTGCCGAAATCGCCGCCCTCGGGACCGCTCGTCGGCTCCGGACTCCGGCTGCCGCCGGTGCTCTGCGACGGCGACGCCGGCGTGCTGGGCGAACCCGGCGCCTGTGGCGGCGTGAGGGTTCCATCGCTGGGAAGGTCGGAGGCCAGCGGCTGCGGGGTCGCGGCGGCCGAGACGGTCGACGCGGGTAGAGGACCGTCAAAAGGACTGGGCAACAGGCCCGTGCCCGCCGCCACGGCGACACCGCCGAGCGCGCATCCTGCCACCGCCGCGACCAGCCCGAAGCGCACCGGGCGGCCCAGGCGCATACCGAACGCGGGACGCGTGGGACGAGCCAGCCGCACCGTGCCGAGGGTGTCGCCGGCGGGTGCCGCGGCATCCGCCCTGGCCTTGCGGAAAGCGGCCAACGCGGCCGCCTCACCGGGCATTTCGTCCTCGTCGGCGTAGGCGTGAGTGCCGCCCCTGTTGGTGTCGTACAGGGCACGGGAAAGTCGTGCGGCCTGAGCGCGTGCGTGTTCGTCGGCGGCCTCGACCGGGTCACCGCGCAGCAGCCGCTCCGCCGCTTCCTTGTCAAGCCACTCGTACCGCTCGTCGGCCATCACATGTCCTTCTGCGTCCGCAGGCGTGAATGCGTCACACCAGCGGGAGCCGTCACGCCCGGCCGTGGGCCACGCTGCGGCGGTACGCCATTCAGATCCACGCCGCGCTCGGCGGGCTCTGTGCCGGGGTTGTCCTGGTTGGAGCCGTCCGCCCCGTACGCCCCATCAGCACCGTCCGTACCGTCCGCTCCGTACGGGCCGTCCGCGCCCAGCAGCTCGGCCAGCCGCTTCAGTCCGCGGTGCGCGGCCGTCCGTACCGCGCCGGGCCGCTTGCCCAGAGTCTTGGCCGCGCTCTTCGCGTCGAGGCCGACCACAACACGAAGCACGACGGCCTCGGCCTGGTCCTGCGGCAGCTGGGCGATGAGCGCCATGGTGTTGCCGGTGGCGAGGGCCTCCATGGCCTCGTCCGCGGTGTCCGACTCGGCGGGCTTGCCGGTGAGCTCGGTCTCGTCGCCGCCGACGGCGGGGCGGCGGCCCCGCATGCGGATGTGGTCGAGGGCGCGGTTGCGGGCGATCCGTGCGGCCCAGCCGCGGAAGCGGTCCGCGTCGCCGCTGAACCGGTCGAGGTCACGCGCTATCTGCAGCCAGGCCTCGGACGCGACGTCCTCGGCGTCCGGCTCGCCCACCAGAGTGCGTACATAGCCGAGCAGCCGCGGGTGCACGGCGCGGTACACAGAACGGAAGGCACTCTCGTCCCCGTCCTGCGCCGCGAGCACCGCGGCGGTCAGCTCCGCGTCGTCCCCCAGCACTCCCTCAACCTGTCCCAAATAGCAGCTGGTCACCACTGCGCCACCCTGCGCGAATCAGCACGCTACGTCCTCCCGTGGGGCCGCGTCCACAATTTGTACAACCCGCAACAACACACGGACGCAGCGGGGTGTGACAGAAAAGGCACGCCAGGCGCTGAGAGAAGTACGGGGCCGCTCCGCGGCCGCGGCGAACGACGACCGGGGCCTCTCCTGTGGGGGGTGGCGGCCCCGGTCGTCCTTCCATGTCCAGGACCGCCGGTCAGCGGGGCCGAGCCGCCGGTGTTTCCCCGGCGCCGCCACCGAGGCCGGCTGCCGACCCGCTGTCCTGCTTCCCCGACTTCTCCGCGGGCTTCCCGTCCGCCTTGTTTCCGTCCGCCGGGTTCGGGCGGGTGTCGCGCATCTCACCCGCCAACAGTGGCTCGCAGTAGGCCCGTACGGCCTCCGGGCCGCCCGCGGCCGCCTCCAGTGCGGCCATGGCCTCGCCCCGGGGCGGCGTACCCCGTCGCTCCACGGCCGTCAGGTACACGCGACAGTGCGCGGCCGTGTCCCGCGCGGTGGCCGGACGCCCGGGCGCGGACGACCGGGTGGGCCACACCGGGCCCGCCGATGCTCCCTGCCCGCGCCGGCCACCGGCACTGTCCTCTTCAACGCTCTCTTCAGCGCCCGGTTGCGTGGGCGCGCTCCGTACCGGCTTCGGCTCCGCGCCCCCGAACGGCAACGGGATCGCGCCCTTCCCGGCCGCGACCGCCACCCCGCCCAGCCCCGCCGCGGCAACACCCGCCACCAGCGCCTTGAGTGCCCGCCCCCGGTGCCGCTCACCGGCCGGCCGCCAGTCGTCCCGGCTGCGCCGCCACCGCACCAGTGACGGGCGCACGCCCTCGTCGCGCACCGCGCGGAAGGCCAGAAGCGCCCGCTGCTCGGCAGCCGGATCGAGCACGCCGGGGCGGCGCGCCGCGTTCAGCAGCGCCTCCAGTTCGGGCCTACGGGGGGCTTCCCGTTCCGGTTTCATGTCCCATCCTTCAGCGTGCGCCGTGCCGTGGGATGGCTACTGCCCGCCCCGGCCCTGGTCAGTCGCTCCGCCAGTCCTTTCAGTCCCCGGTACGCCGCGGTGCGTACGGCTCCGGGACGCTTGCCCAGTACCCGTGCGGATGTCGGCCCGTCGAGTCCGACGACCGCACGCAGCAGTACGGCTTCCGCCTGCTCGCGCGGCAGACTCCCGATCAGTGCGAGAGCGCGCCGGGTGGAAAGCGCCTCGATCGCCGCGGCGGCCGTGTCCTGATCGTCCGGAAGTTCGAGCATGTCCTGTTCCAGTAACGAGGTGCGCGGACGCCGCTTCTGCTTTCGCAGATGATCCAGGGCCCGGTGACGTGCAATCGTCGCCGTCCAGCCCCGGAACCCGGCCCCGTCGCCACGGAAGCGGCCCAGGTCGCGGGCGATCTCCAGCCACGCCTCGGCCGCCACGTCTTCCGCATCGTCGCCGACGAGCCCTCGGACGTAGCCGATCAGCCCCGGCTGCACCAGCCGGTACGCGGTCGCGAACGCGCCCTCGTCACCCTGCTGCGCCTGCTCGACGGCAGCCCCCAGCTCCGCGTCGTACGCCCCCACACGTCCCTCTCCGTGCCAGTGCCCTTTGGCACATGCCCCTTCATCTCTGCGTACGGAGCCGGAGAAACGTCACCTCCCGCAGACGGCCCTCGGATCGGCGGTTCTGCGCGCCCGCCCGTGCAGCAGCAGATAGAGGCGCTGCACCGACTCTTCCGGGCCGCCCAGCTCAAAGCGGTTGACGACCTTGCCGAGCGGATTCCACACCCGCCCATCGGGCATCCGGACGCCCACCGGCTGCCCGAACAGCTCCCGCTGCTGCGGCCCGCAGTCCGCCCACTGAGCCCCGGCCCGCCGGACGATCACCTCTCCCGTGTACGCCCCGAGCCCCTGGAGCAGCCCGGCGATCTGAGCGGCCTCCGGACGGCTGCGCCGTACCCCGTCCACCATGAAGTCGACGAGGCGCAGGCTGGCGACCGAGTAGTCGAACGGCAGCCGGCTGCGCTCCGTCAGCCGGTCGACGACCCCGGCGACGTACGCGCGCATGCCGTCAGCACTGGGCAGCACTCCAAAGTCGGTATCCATGTATGACCAAGCGACACGTGCGCGGAGATCATCACGGAGTACGGAAGTGTTCGTTCTCACACGTGGGTTCGAGCCGAGCGTACAACCACGGGCACGACTCAGGCGTCCTCGGCCACCGCGCCCTTGCTCCAGTGGCTGCGCGGCCGTTTCGGTGCTGAGGGGCCTGAGGAAGCGCGATGGCCTGGCCCCTCAGCCGATGGCGATGCGCGGATGCGCACCGGGCTGGATCCAGCCCATGATCCGGTCCATCGTGGAGCGCGGCACCGATACGCAACCCGCGGTCGCACCCTTGCCGTTGACGTGCAGGAAGATCCCGGCGCCGCGGCCCGGTGTGGCCGGCCAGCGGTTGAAGTTGATGACCAGAGCCTTGGCGTACTGGGTCGGGTAGTTGATGAGGTGCTCACTGCCCCGGTCGCCGCTCTCGGTGAGCGGGAAGTCGGCCCCGGCCTCGGTGTGCATCTGGTTGTAGAACTTCGACTCGGGGTCCTCCACCCACCAGTGGCTGGAGTTGACCCGGGTGTACGGCATGCTCGTGCCGCTGGACTCGACGCCGAAGCCCTCGGTGATGGTGTAAGTGCCCGACGGCGTGGTGTAGGTGCCCTGTCGGCGCGTGGAACCACTGACAATACCGTTCGAACCGACCCTGCCGCTGTCGGAGAAGACGGACTTCCAGCCGGACGCCCCCTTGGACCAGGCCGTCACCTTGGCGTACGAGCCGCTCGCCTTCACGGTGATGACCTGAGTGGCGTTGCCCACGGAGACCGGTACGGGGAAGTTCGGCCCCGCGGGCTGCGGGGTTGCCTGGGCCTTCCCTGTACCGCCGACGGCCGCGGTAGGGGAGCCGCTGGGCGTCGGCTTCGCACTGCCGGACGGCTTCGCGGACGTGGAGGCGGAGGCTGAGGGGGAAGCAGATGCCGAGGCGGAGGCGGAACTGCTCGGAGAGACGGACGAGTTGGGCGCCTCCGACGTCATGCTCTCGGCGGTGGCCGCGGCGGCATCTGCGGCCGGGGCATCCTGGCCCTGGTGCCCGCATGCCGACGCCAGGAGTATCGCGCCGGTGGCAGCCAGTGCGGCGGAGAAGTTACGGGACGAGGGCAGCACGAAGTAACCCTTCGGTTGATGGGGGAACGCGACGGCCGAGGTCGGCACGGCGAAGTCGGGCCGGTTCTATATCAGGCCGACGCCGAAATGCGAGCCGACGGACCTTTCGGACGAATCACCCATGGCACCGAGGCCGAGGCGCATCAAGGCTGGCGGCCCATCACGAACGATGGAGCCTGCCGTGTTGCTCAGGCCAACTCGGACCTGAAGAGAGTCAGCTTCTGGGAGGCGGGTGCAGTGCGCCGCCGCCCCGTGATGGGATGCCTCGCGTGAGTGATCTGTCCCTGCGTACGCTCATCGAGCAGTACTACGCCACCGCGCCGCTGATGTTCGCCGACGCCGAGGATTTCGGCCCCCTGCGCCTGTTCGTTCGAAAGGCAGCAGGCGCCCCTTACTACGGCGGGCCGAACCACGCCCAGCCCACCTCGGCAGGATCCGCGATGGTCACCGCCGCCGACATCGCCCGGGTGCGCGCCCGGCAGCGCGAGCTCGGCGTGCCGGAGGCCTTCGAGTGGCTCGCCGAGGCGGCGCCGTCGATGCGCGCCCTCATCGAGGCCGCGGGCCTCCCGGTGATGGAACGCCCGTTGATGACCCTCGATCCACACCACCCACTGCCCACGCAGCCCCTTCCCGAAGGCGTCACGATCCGCGCCCTGGAACCCGACGACCCGGTCCTGCCCGCCGCCCTCGCCGTCCCCTATCTGGCCTTCGCCGAAGAAGGCACCGCGGTCGGCTCTGTCGGTCGCGCGGAACTGACTGTGGTCGCCGAGAGGCTCACGGCGGACGGCACGGTCGCAACGACCCGCCCCACCATCCGCGCCGGCCACAAGACAGTCGTGGCTGCCCTCGCCCCCGACGGCACCCCGCTCGCGGTGGGCCACTACCACCCCGCAAACGGCACCACCGAGATCGGCGGCATCGCCACCCTTCCCACCTCCCGCCGCCAGGGCCTCGCCGCCGCCGTCGCAGCGGCCCTGGCCGCCCATGCCCGCGACCACGGCGTGCACACCATCTTCCTCGCCTACGCAGAGGAGGCCGCCGCCCGCATCTATACCCGCCTGGGCTTCCGCCCGGCCGGCACCACTCTGCTGATCGCCAACCAGCCCGCCCGTTCGTAGCGGCGGTGACTGGAAACGCCATATTGAGGCTGACCGCCGGCGTCTCAAGACCCGCCCACTGCAGAAACCACGCCGGTCTCGGTGCTTCGTGCTGGGCGGCGGCCCACCGGTCAGGCCGCGGAGGGAAACCAACTCTGAGCCTCCGTGCTGCCTAAGAGGCTCTGGCGTGTGGCCCGCGCCCCCTGGCCACCGCATCGGTAAGCGCACACACCGCGATCACCGTCACGAGAAACGCGGCGGCCCCCTCCAGCAGCGTCGCTTCGTAGTACGGACCGGTCGTCCACCGGACCACCGCGTACGCCACCGCCACCCCCGCCACCACGGCGCAACCGAGCTGCCCCACCAGCAGGAGCGCACTCCCTCCCGGCGCCGGATCGGCCACCGCATCCCGCATCGCGTACGCCATCGCGACAAGCGCCATCAACAACCCCGCGCCCGCAGCAAGTTCCGGCGTCCCGAAGGCAACCCCGTACCGCACCGCGAGCGCCGACACGAAGAACAGGGTCAGCCAGTGGCGAAGGGCATGGCCCAGGAACATCACCGAAGGGCCCGGGGCGGAGCGAGCCGGGAGCCGGACGGCGATCACGCGCGAGACGGTCAGCGCGCCTACAGCGGCAAGGGCAAGCAGACCGCGGTCGTCCAGCCTGCCCAGGTTGTAGAGCAGAGCCGTGTCGTAGACGACAAGGACCAGCACCCCCAACGCACCCAGCGATGCGATGAAGAGAAACAGCCCGGAGGCGGAAAGGGGCCGGGATTCGGCCCTGTCTCGGGCGGCCATGCGGGCCATGAAAAGCGGCGTGAGCACGGCCGAGACGGCCCGGACGACAAGGTCGTCCATCGTGTAGGGGTTCTTCAGGTCCCACTCGACGACGCAGAACACAACCGTGTACGAGACCGCCGCCAGCGGCAGCAGCCCTGAGCGCGCGATCCTCCGGTACAGGTCGGCATCCAGCCAGCGCACCACCGTCGCGAAGGCCAGCAGAACGAAGGGGAGCTCCAGGAACGCCTGAACGCGCAGGACCGACGGGGCGAGGACCGACGGCATCGGAAAGCCCTCAGCGAGCGAACGCAGAACCGGATTGCCTCCCGCCAGGGAGAACCAGCCGGCGGGCAGATAGCGAGCGATGAACGACGGGTCTCCACCGTGCACACGCAGCACGTACACCGTGAACAGCACCTGATTCAGATAGACCGCGCCGGTCACCCCCACCAGCAGGGCGAGGGGCGGCACAAAGCGGCGGCCCGCCGTCCGGACGGGATCCCGACGGCGGGCCAGAGCCCGCCGGGTCACAGCGAGGGACAGCGCGACCGACGTCACTATCAAGACGTCCACGAAAACCTTCACTGCCGCCCCTCCCCCGGGCCTCCTCAGCATGTCGTCTGCGGATCCTGGATGTTGCCGACCTCCGCCCGCGTTCTGCGGCGTCCCGCCGAGCACGACGCCGTGGGCGGGCAGAGTTCACGGCCTCGATGGCGTGCAGGGCGTCACCGCACGCCCGCGGGGAGCTCGATCTTCCCGCCGAACGTGCCCTGGTTCTCCTGCCGTACGTCCTGCTCGTACGTGATGTCCCGGCCACCGGCGTACGGGACGAGGAAGCCGAACTCGAACCGGTGGCTCTTGATCCGGTACGTCCTGGCGTCCAGGACCAGCACCTCCTCCAGCCCCGACAGCGTCAACTGAGCGTCGTTCACGGGGATTCCGGCGTCCCGGAGCTGCTCGGCGGTGGGGTCGAACTCCCGCTGCGCCTTCTTCACCCAGGCCCGTTCCCGGACGGCGGTCAGCTTCTGCTTGTCGCTGGCGACACGGAGCTCGATCGTGCCGTCCCTCTTGGTCAGCGTCATCTCGTCACCGGTGGCCTGCGCGTACTCCCGGAACTCCTCGATGGCCGCGACGGGGTCCTCGACCTTGTTCTGCATCTCGGGGTCGGAGGTGGGCGCGGCCTTCCAAGGCGCGCTGGCCTTTTTGAGGTATGCCGTGCCGTCGACGACGTAGATCTCCTCGTTCTTCGTGGTCCCCTTGCTGCTGGTGCTGACGCCCTGCGAGTGCAGCGCCTCCGGCTCCATGCCGCGCCGGACCGTGGCCCGGTAGGTCGCGGCGCTCTTGCGGCCCTGGAGCGTCAGCCCTTCCTGTCCCTTCACGGAGAAGGTCCAGGCGCCTTCCTCCGCCATCGCCTTCTCGGCGAGGTCGAGGAAGTCCTCCGGGGACTCGGGTGCCGCGGGCGTCGCCTCGGCCTGCTCGGAGGACTGCGTCGCCTCAGAGCTCTCGGCCCCGGCCGGCTCCACCGGCCCCTCCTCCTCCGCCGCGCCGCAGGCGGCCAGCGAGAAGGCAAGCGGCAGAACCAGTGCAGCGGACCTGAAACGACTTCGCATGGATCTCTTCCTTACGTCACGGCGGGGCGCGCGGACTGTACAGCAGTGATCAGCCTCCGATCACACCGACGACCATTCCTCGCAAACTGGCATGAATGCCCGGCAGTTCGCACCACACGGTCTTGCTGCGGGCCCCTGTTCCACGCCCCAGCGGAGGGTCAGGGCGTCGAGCAGAGCGAGGCCGCGGCCGGTCTCGTCATCGTCTGCGGCCTTGCACAGAACGGGCAGCGCCCGGGGGTCGGGGTCGGTGACCTCCAGTCGCGTACGGCCCTGCCCACAGACCACACGGACGGTCACGGGGACGCCCTACCGAAGCAGCGCCTTTCCCTGCCTCAGCTCGACAGCCAGGACCGAGGCTTCGCATCCGACGAGCTCTCGCAGGTCCGTGACCAGTGCGGCCTGCACCTCGTCCGTCATGACATTCACCCTGGTTCAGAGGGCCCGCCAGCCCAGAAGGCCCGGTAGTAGGGCGTCTCAATCGTCGCCGCGACACCGAAGGGGAAGAACTCCGCTTCCGTGAGCACACGGTAGACAAATTCCGAGGCGGTCATGTCGAAACGCTGGAAAGGCTCCAGCGGGTCCACTCGCGCCACCACGGGCCACGTCGACGGATCCATCGAGGTGTCGACAAGCCAGTAGTACTCCTCCTCGATGAATGAATACCCCCACTGGACAAGGCCCTTACCGCTGCTCTCGTCGTTCGTCCCGAGGATCCCGAACGGTTCGAACATCCGAAGATTGTCAAGGCTTTCCCGCACGGACCTGAGCAAGGACTCGTGATTGGCAAGCACTGACTCCGTATCTCCTTGCGCCTCCAGCACCAGAACATGGTCGCTGAAAGCGCCCCACTCCGGGAAGCGCTGACGCAGTTCCTTGAAATCAGCCGGCAGAGGGGTGCCGAGCACCCTTTCGGTGCTGGACCAGTCGAGTTTGCCGGGTTCCGCGCTCCAACCAGTCACCGCCACCAGGCGATCAACCCACTCCATATGCACCACTCCACGCGCTCAGGCCGCTGATTCCATCGGGAAGAAGTCCGGCGCTGTATCTGCGGTTCAGGCCAGCGGGCCACTGATGACGCTCAGCTGTAGACGCGCTTGGCCACGGCGCTGCCGCTCGCCGAAGCCTCCAGATAGAACTTCCTCATCGCTTCAAACTTGCCAACCAGCGCATCGATCATCCAGTCCGGTGCTCCCCCGACAACCCGAAGCTTGCCCTTGTTCTCACGCACCTGGGCCTCAGGGTCGATGCCTTGAAGATAATCAGCCGCAGCAAGGACCAACTCCGGTTTCAGAACTAGCAGTACATCGACCCGTTCCCCCTGAGTCGCGATGTGCTCGCCCCCGAGCACGGGCAACGACTCGACTCCGGTGGCCG
The DNA here is from genome assembly GCF_050936555.1 of Streptomyces sp. CA-135486. Lineage (NCBI taxonomy): Bacteria > Bacillati > Actinomycetota > Actinomycetes > Kitasatosporales > Streptomycetaceae > Streptomyces > Streptomyces sp. CA-135486. The sequence continues at coordinate 1,040,251 of NZ_JBNJMM010000002.1, read as the reverse complement.
GAAAGTCCTCACCGGCGAGAAGGACGTTGACCATCTGCCAGTACTCACCAAGGCTGCACAGTACCCCGGAATCCAACTCCTTCTTGAACGTTCTGTTCTTGAGGGTCTTCGAGAATTGCTTCTCCAGATGATCCGGGCCCTTCGCCACCTCATCAGCAGAAACCCGGCGCATTCTCAGTGACGTACCCAACTTGGACTCCTGTCTCGCCTCGACACCCAATCCAAGATCAACTGACCGACTCCCATCCCCTTCACACTAAGCCGGACCTGAAGTCGATCAACTTCAGGTACGTAGGGTTGTTTTGGAACGCCGGATATCTGTCGACAATGAGGCCCAGACCGTCATCCGTGAACCGGGTGACCGCGACGACGAACTCGTCCGTTCCACAGTTTCCAGGAACCGGATCCCAGGATCTCAGGATCTTCAACTCTGGTCCCTGCGTTACGAGTTCGATCAGCATGTCGCTCTCAGTGAAACTGACTCGCCCTTTTCCGCCCCCTCGAATCGACTGGGCAGTCAGCAGGAGGCCGCACATGAAATCTAGAACCGGAACCCGGAAGGTTTCCGCATCGAAGCCGTCTGCGGCGAGCGCGACCGTTGTCTCGAAATAGCAGTAGCGCAACTGCCACTCCGCGACGGAATCCAGCTTCTCAAGCTGCGGGGCCGAGGGCTCCCGCATGGAATCTCGGTCGAAATCGACGAGAATCATGAACCCTCACCCCGCCTAACCTCCGAAGAACGGCGCCGCCAGAACGACCGCGACCGGCGGGATCAACTCCGCTCGCAACTGCAATCGGCACCTCCGTACAGGTGCTGGTGCTGCACGGAATTGAGCAGCAGGGTCAAGGATTGAGGCCAAAGCACTGAGGTCCCATCGATCTGATCGATGGGACCTCAGTTGATTTCATTCGCGGGATCTCACTGAGTGAACGCCCTCAGGGCTGACGAGATCTGGCTGCTGTATTCGTCGCAGGTAGCCTCCAGCTGGTGACCAACCGCAGAACCGAGCAGATCCTCGCTTGCTGAAACAGCAATGATGGCCGCATGGCAGGCACCCTCGATCTCAAGGTTCCTCGTGCCGAAATAGCCCATCCCATAGACGCGAAGGTTGTCTGCGACGCGAGCAAGGTAGCGCTCACGAAGCTCATCCCCCTCGACCACGGTGAGAGAGCCATCCATGTATGAGTCGAGGTATACGGCCATCTCTCGTGCAAGGCTGATGACCCTATCGGTTTGAACCTCGCTCATCTCCCCCAAGGATTCCCCGAGCATGAGCCAGCCGTTGATGGCCTCCAACTGGAAGCTCTCGACGAATTCAGGCTCGATCTCGGACTCAAACAAGGGTGCGGAACAGAGCTCTGCGATTGCATGCCCAAGGTCCTCATTGACCTCGCCATCCAGTCGCGTGGCTCCCTCGCGGAGCACGGAAGTGAGAGCTGCGGAATCCACTCCCCACTCCACGGGCATCGCGATGTCGAGCAACGGCGCCTGCAATCTGCGCAGGGCCAGGTACGCGGCCTGGTGACGCTGCTGCCGAGTCATCGCGCGGATCTGGGCTGACAGCGTTTCGTCATCCCGCCAGTCTGGCTGATTCACCGTGTCAGTCACCGATAGCCCATCGTTGCCAGGAAGTTCGTCCATGCCTCGTGGTCGTTCCAGACGTACATGGACTGCCCTGGGATCTTCGCTTTCGTGCCAATGGTAACTGGCCCTGCCATCTGCGCGCCCACTTGACTGAGGAAGTCTGCGCAGCCGTCAGGGTCGCAGGCGTTCCGCGACACGCCACCAGCGACTGGGGTCAGCCCGTTCGATGCCATGTAGTGGGCGGCCGTCGCTTCTGCATGGGCTGCGTCCATATTGGTCGCGACGATGATGTCTTTGCGCTTCAACGAGCTGATGTAGTCGAGTTGCGCCTTCTCCAACCCCCGGCCTGCGCCTGTGACCACATAGACCAGCGAATCGTCAGATGTCCGGGCTGCTGTCACTGCAGTCGTCCTGAAGACCTCGCGCGCAAACGCGCTTGGGATCTGCTCGTGGATGGCATCAGCCAGTTTCTTGGCGCCTGCTGCGATCTCGGCAGCATCGTCAAGGTACTTGGCACCCTTCAGGAACTTCCCTGCAACAGGGAATGCCGCAGCCGCAGCCATCGTGCACTGCATGGCCGACGGGTCGTTCTTGCACCCCTCGACATCGGAGAATCCGGACAGTTCCTTGAAGATGCCCCAGGGGTCCACCCAGTTCTCGAGGCCCGTGGAGCCGTCGTGGTACTGGACGTTGAACTCGAGCTTCTCCGGGTCGGGGATGACCGGGGCGCCGTCCATGCGGTACTGGCTGCGTGCCTGGCAGCCGGCGTCGCAGGACTCGTGCCCGTCCCGGTCGACGTTGTTGACCGGGTTGCCGCCGGCGAAGCCGTAACGGTTGCTGTTGGCGGCCCCGGTACCCAGGCTCATGTCGGCCGCGGCGCCGGCGTACGAGTCGCGGCTGATGAACCGGTTGTGCTCCGGGCTGTAGTCCCGGAAGCCCATGTCGTACGTCTCCGACTGGGCGTTCCAGCGCTTGCCGTTGAAGCGGTAGGGGTTGGTCCCCTCGTCGTCCGGCGCCGTAATGCTGTCCAGGCCGGTCCATTCGTCCCTGACGTCCTGGCCATATGCGGTGTAGGCGTAGGTGGACGTGGGAGTGTTGGTGTACGAGGTGAACGTCTCGACGTCGCCGTGGCCGTTGTAACCGTAGTAGCCGCTCTCGCCGTTCAAGTGGTTCAGCTGGGAGAGGCGTTCGCCTCCCAGGCCGAACTGGTAGGTCCTGGCAAGGGTTCCGTCGAGCTCCTCGCTCAATACCTCACTGTCGAGGCCCAGGTAGTTGTACTCGTAGGTGACGGCGTTGTTGATCCGCTTCTCGACCGTGCGGTCGAGTGCGTCGTAGCGGTAGTCGGTCGTGTTGGTCTTGTCGCCCGCCTTGCGGACCGTGCCGATGAGCCGGTCGAAGCCGTCGAAGGTGTTCGTCTCGACGGCCGCGCCACCGTTTTCGGTGACGGACTTCATCCGGCCGAAGGTGTCGTAGTCGTAGATGGCCGAGGAGTCGACCAGGTTCGAGGAGGAGCTCAGCCGGTTCTTGTTGTAGTAGAACTCGGTCAGATCCGACTTCTGGAGGAAGAACTGCTTGGTGACGTTGGAGTTGTCGTCGTGCCAGTACTGCTCCGTCCGCGGCTTGTTGCCGGTCTTGTCCAACTCCTTGATCCGGTCGACCGGGTCGTAGGTGTAGTTGGTCACGGAGTTCCGGAGCCCGTCGCCGTCACCGCTCAGCAGCGACGCCGTGTCCTTGCTCTTGTTGCCGTTGGCGTCGTACTCGTAGCCGTGCGACGAGACCAGCGCGCCTGAGAGGTTCTTCTCGGTGCTGGTCTTGACGGCGCTGCTGGCGTAGTAGGTGTAATCGACGGTGTTGCCGTTGCCCTTGGTGAGCGTGGCGCGCTGACCGCGATCCGTGTACGTGAACTGCGTGATGTCCGGCTGAGGATCGGTCGGAACCTGGCTCGCCGTGACCTTCTTGAGCAGGTTGCGCAGGTCGTACTCGTACTTCGAGTTCTGCTGGGGATGGCTGACGGTGTCCAGCTGGCCGCTGGCGTCGTACGTGTAGGAGGTGGTCATCGGCGTCTGGCCGGTGAGCGCCTCCGTGACCTTGTCCACCTGGTTCAGACCGGTGTAGGTCATGGTGTACGGCGTGCTCGTGGTGCTGCCGACCGTTTCACCGATCTTGAGCATGTTGCCGTTGAGGTCGTAGTCGTAGGCGTACGACCTGTCCGCGGAGGGGTCTCCGGCGGCGTCTGTTCGGCCCTTCAGGGATCCGTCGGGGTAGTGCGACCAGCCCATGGTCCGCGTGGACGTGCCGTTGTCACCGGTCAGCGTCCGCTTCTCCTGCTGACCGCCGTTGTTGTAGTCGTAGGCCGTCTTGATATTCCACGCGTCGGTGGAGGTCTTGATCCAGCCGTTGTCGAAGTAGGTGTAGTCGGTGTCGATGCGCGCCGGGTCACCCGCCGGCGGCAGCGACGTCTTCTTCACCCGGCCTACCTCGTCGTACACCGTTTCGGTGTAGACATCCGCCTTGTTGTGCTCGGAGTCCGCCGGGTCGTAGGGCTGGAACTGCTTGACCGGCCGGTTGAGCTTGTCGTACTCGGTACGGGCCGCGAAGTCCCCGTCCGTGCCGGTGGTGGCGGTGCCCCGCGGCGTCTCGACCTTGGTGGTGTTGCCCACCTGGTCGTACTGGAAGCGGGTGGTACGCACCGTGGTGCCGTCGTACGGCACCTTGACCTCGAAGGTCATTCCCCGCTCGTCGGGGACTATCTGGGTCTTGTTCCCCTCCTGGTCGATCGTCGCGACGACGATCGAGTCCTTGTCGTACTGCGTGGTGGTGAACTTGCCGGCCGCGTCGATCTGCTTGAACGGCCGGTGGTCGAAGTCGTACTCCGTCTTGCCGGTGTAGTCGGTGGTGTCGGCCGTCGCGTTCTTCTTCGGGTCGATCACCGTGACGGCATTGCCGACGTTGTCGTACTCGTAGGAGATCTTGTCGTTCTTGGAGTTCACCACCGACGCGAGCTGGTAGATGGCGTCGTAGTTGTTGGTGGTGACGTAGTCCGTGGCGTCCGCGGTGGTCGCCACGCCCTTCGGCTCGGTCGTCGTCCTGAGGTTGCCGACCTTGTCGTAGGTGTAGGCCGTCTTGCGCTCTGCGGTCAGGTTGTTCGCCGGCGCGGTCGCCGACGTCACCTGGTCCATCGGGTCGTACGCCGCCTTAGACACCGCGTTCGTCGGTGACGTCGACTCCGTGATGTTGTCGTTGGCGTCGTAGACCGGTGCCGGGGTGGTGATGTAGACGCCCGCCGCCTGGTCCTTCGGCACCTTGCTCACCAGCGGACGGCCGTACGTGTCGTACGTCTGCGTGGTCTTCTTGCCCAGCGCGTCCGTGACCTGGGTGACCTGGCCGCGCTCGTCGTACACGTACGACGTCGACTTCTGCAGTGCGTCGGTGATGGTCGCCGGGTACCCGGTCGGACCGAAGTTGCTGTTGGTCGTCGGGTTGCCGTTGGCGTCGGTCGCCTTGGTCAGCTGACCGTAGCCGTCGTACTCGTACTTGGTGGTGTAGTCGTCGACCGTGGCGGTAGCGACGCCCTTGGGGTCGGTGACGGTCTTGAGGTTTCCGAAGGAGTCGTAGCCGAACTGCCACTTGCGACCCTCGGGAGAGGTCTTGGTGAACAGGTCGGCGGAGTACCCGTCCAGACGGGTCTGGTACTCGTACTTCTGCGCGTTGGCCGGGTAGGTGCCAGGGGCGCAGTCCGAGGACGGCGGGACCCCTGCCTTGTTGTTCTCGGCGTCACGCGACCACAGCGGGTAGCCCGTCTTCTGGTCGTAGCAGTACGCGCTCTTAGCTCCGTTGGCCTCCTCCAGGTACGTGACGTTGTTGTCCGCGTCCCAGCTCATCTTGATGGTCTGGGACTTGGCATTGGTCGTCTGGACAGGGCGGGCGAAGTCGTCCGTCACGTATTTGGTGGTGTGCGCCTCCGCGTCCGTCACCGTGGTGTCGACGAACTTGGTGTTGCCCGCGTTCACCGCATAGGCGAAACCGGTGTTCCCATTGAGACGGTCGGTGATCGTCTTGGTCCACCAGTGGTACTTCGGATCGTCACCGGTCTGCGGGGCGTAGTACGCCATGTTGGTGGCGTTGCCGCGCGGGTCGGTGGCCTTGACCAGTTTGACGTTCTTGTTGCCCTGGGTGGCGTCGTAGGTGAACTTGAACACCTTGGGCTGCGCGGAGCCGTCACCGTCGGTGAACTGCCCCAGCAGGCCCTTGTCGGTGTAGTAGAACGAGATCTTGCGACCGGAGATGTCCGTCATGGACTTCACGTGGTCGTAGATCTTGGAGTTGGTCAGGTTGGTGCCGGTGACCTTGGCGCCGGTGGCGTCGATGTAGTCGTAGGACGCGTCACCCTTGTTGAAGTAGGTGACGGTCAGCGACTGCCGAGCGGCCGGGTCGGTGATGTACTTGAGGAACTTGGTCGGCTTGTTGTTGGACTTGCGCTCCTCGTAGGTGAACGTCTGCGTGTTGCCGTTCTTGTCGACCGCCGACGTCATGTAGCCGTCGCAGCCGAACAGGAAGCGCGTACCGTCCGGACGGGTGAGCGTCCAGGCGTCCGGAACCGGGTCCTTGGAGGGCTTGCAGTCCAGGCCCGACTTCATCGTGACCTTGTAGTGGACACCCGCCGGGGCCTTCCACGAGCCGTCGGGCTGCTTGCTGAAGACGTGCGTGGTGCCGTCACCGTCCGGGAGACGGATCTCCGTCGGGTTCGGGTTGGGGTGGAAGTCCAGCGGCGCACCGAGCCGGATCGGCCCCGCGGCCTGGAACGACCAGCCGTGGCCGGCCACCGTGTCCGATGTGTCGAGGGAGTTGTACGCGAACCGCGCGAACGTGTTCAGACCCCTGCCCGGGTTCGTGAACGCGTTGTAGGACCACACGCCGTTACCGGACGCGAGGTTGTTCATCACACTCGAACCGGCGCCCGTGTTCTTGCCGGTGTACGAGTAGAACTTCTCCAGACCCAGCGAGTTGGAGGTCGGGTCCTCCACCGCCACGTTCTGCTTCAGCGACGGGATGGCGCCCGTCCCGGCCGACAGCCAGCTGCCGTCCGAGATCTTGCGGACGTCCCAACCCAGCACGTACTCGGTGCGCTTGGAGCCGTTGTCCGAGTTGATGGGAGTCTTGACCTGCGCCTGGATCGTGGCCGACTTGCCCGGCAGCAGCGCCGGGATCGCCGTGGAGAGCTGGTTGCCGCCGTTGGTCATGTCCGTGCCGTCGGGCAGCTTCCAGGTGTACGACAGCTGCCGCTCACCGGCGGCCCACGCCGAAGCGGTCGTGTTGGTGACCGTGAAGTCCACCGTGTACGTGGAGTTCGGCGTCATCCGGGCCGGCGTCTGCGGCGCGTAGTACGTGTCCTCCGTGGTGGAGTCGACGTAGATGACCTGCATGTACGGACGCAGCTGCGGGTCGGAGGCCTCCGACGACAGGAACAGCGTGCGCTCCTGCGGGCCGGTGGTGGTCTCGTCCTTCAGCTTGACGGCCACGCCCTTGTTGCCCGTGGGCGTCTTGACCCAGGACTGCATCAGGCCGGTGGCGTCCCACCAGTGGCGCCCGACCTCGTCGGTGATCTGCGGGACGGTGTCCGAGACGGTGGCGGACATGTCGCCGCCCGGCGTGGTCCACGCGGTCGTCGCCGTCGCGTTGTTCCACGTCGCCGTCGTGTCGGTGAAGTCCCGGGTCAGCGCGTGGAGTTCGTAGATCGCACCGCTGCTGGTGCTGGTGGTCTCCGCGCCCCACATGTACAGCTTGTTCTCCAGCACCGTCGCCGTGGTGGGGATGCCGGTGGTGGGGAACTTCAGCACGGCACGCGTCTTGCCGTACGTGGTGGAGTTGTTGCCGACGCTCAGCCAGGTCTGGCCCACGCCGAAGGACTGGATCGCGTTCTGGTTGGTGGTCGGCTGCTGCGAGGACAGCGTCGTGTCCGTCTGACCGGACTGGATGATCTTCATCGTCCGGCCGGCCTTCGGGATGCCCACCACCCGGGTCGGCGACCCGAGCAGCTCACCGCCCTTGGTCTTCACTGCCAGCTGATAGAAGTACGACTTGCCGATCTCCGACGAGCTGGGGTCCGGGGTCGGCACCGCGGTGGTGTCCGTGTAGGCGGTCGTCGTCGACGGGATCGGCGCGACCAGCGTCGCCGCGGACGGCGTGAAGACCTGCTGCGTGGAACGGTGCAGCTGGTACTCGACGATCGCGTCGTTCGTCGCGCCGCTGGTGTTGACGTACGCCGGCCAGGACAGCTCCGGGCCCGTGCCGTGCACCACCGTCGGGGAGTTCAGCGCCGTGCCGACCTTCCCGTAGGTGACGGTCAGCCGCGGAATGGTCGAGGTCTCGCCGCCGTAGGTGTTGCCGTCGCCCGCCTCGTAGCGCGGGCCGCCGGTCGGCGCGGTACCCGACTCGTCGGTGGCCTTCAGTACGAACCCGTAGTTCGGGGCGGTACCCGACACCCACTTCTGGACGGTGTCGGCGACCGGGAAGTCGTGCCACAGGTTGTACTTGCCGACCGGCTTCACGATCTGGGCCGGGTTCACCAGCCGGACCGAGTCCGCCAGGGTGCGCGTGGTCGAACTGCCGGTGTCACCCAGCACGATCTTGCCCGCGTTGCCCTTGGCGAAGCTGTACTCGGCGGCGTCCAGGGTCTTCCAGACCCCACCCGTCCCGGTCTGGTTGACCGTGTAGTTCTTCGTGCCGCCGTTGTACGTGACGGTGTACGGCGCGGCCGTGGCCGCGTCGGAGGCCGCCGGGTAGTGCACATCCACCCGGTAGGAGTCGGTCTCCGGGACCTGCGGCTGCCAGGTGTACTTCTCGCCCGTCAGCGCGTTCTTGTTGTAGGCGAAGTCGTCATTGGTCGCGGCCCCACCGGTGGTGGTGCCTCCCGGCCACTCGCCGACCGCCGCCGTACCGGTGTCCCCGTCGTCCTGCTGGACGGTGGTGCCGGACAGCTCACCCACCAGCGCACTGGTGTTGGACCAGTTCGCGCCCGCCTCGGTCCACGAACCCGTCGCCCGGTGCGCCTCGATGGTCACCGCGTTGCCGTTGGTGGTGTGCGACTGGTCGTAGTACATCGACAGCCGCGCGGCGTCGACCTTCACACCCGCCGGGATCTCACTCAGCGGGAACTGGATCAGCGAGCGGGCGATGCCGGTGTCCGTCTTGCCGGCCGACAGCTTCCACGTGGTGTTGAAGTTCACCGACGGCTGATCCGACAGGACCATCGTGTCCTGCGAGGTTGTCGGCGACGGCGCGATGGTGATCGTCGGGTCGATCACCACCGGGTACTGACGCGCCTTCGCCGCCAGCCACTTGGCATCCGGCGTGAGTGTCAGCTTCCAGTTCTTGCCGTCGCGGGCGAGCTTCTGGCTGACCTTGGTGGAGTACGTACCACCGGTCGGCGACAGCGCGTCCTTCTTGGCGTCCGTCATGTACGGCGCCGGAATCACCATCACCGGAGTGTTCGGGAGCTCACCGAACAGCGCGACCGAACCGTCCTTGCGGGCCTTCGGCGTCAGGCCGTCGGTGTTCAGCGTGAAGGTGTACGACACCGGGCCGGCCGGAGCCGCGTCCAGGACGATGTTCTCCTTGACCTGTCCCCGGCCCACCACGTACTGCAGATCCGCGCCGGAGACAGCGTCCTTGTACGTGACGGTCTCGCCCTTGGCCTGCGGCTTCAGCGACGTGCCGGCACCCTTCAGACCCATCGTGACCGAGCGGCCGTTCGGCGCCCCGAAACGCAGCAGCTTCGCGGCGTCGGAGCCGAACCAGCTCTGGCCCGTGTTCGCCGTGTTGGCGAAGTCGAAACCCTTCACCGTCGTCGGCCTCAGCGCCGTGTCGATCGGCTTCCAGGACTTCCCGGACTTGTACGAGACCGGCACGGCCGACAGCTCCGCCTCGACCCGGCCGTCCGACAGCTGCCAGAACCGCGCCTGCGGCGTACGGCGGTCCGTCAGCTCCTTGACCCGCTTGGCCTTCGGAAGCTTCTTGCCCTTCGGCAGCTTCTCCCGGCTGGGAATCTCCAGCTTGCCGCCGACGGGCGGCCTGGCCGACTCCTCGTCGTCGTCCGAGAACCAGCCCTTGACGGTGTCGACAATCCCCTTGCCGCCGTCATTCGACGACGACGCAGGGGTCGCATACGCGACCTGCGGCAGCAGCGTTCCCGCCACCGCCGAAACGACTAGACAGGAGATATATCTCCCGTACGGAACTTTCACCTCTATGCCCTTCCGCATCGGCGGCCAATTCGCCGCATGCGAAATGGGCACGCCGAATGAGCCGACCCGGAGGTTTCCGGCCGGCGTGACTCATTGCTCCACGACCGCGAACCGGCAGTTCACTGCTGTGGCGGCGTGATTTCTAACCACCTGGGTGACGCCCCGTCAACCCCTCGGACATTAGGGACAGTTGGCCACCGAAAAGAGCATCGATTCGCCCGTTTCATCCGCTCGCTCGCGCCAGGCGGATCGCGTCGTGTATAAACGCCCGGTTCCGCACAGAGTCAATTCGCCGAAAGCCGGTCCCTTATGCCATCCACGGAATCCGCCGAGTCCACCGAGTCCCTTGAGTCCGTAGAATCAGCTGAAGCGACCGAAGCCTCGGATCTGATCGACGTCGCGGAGACGGAGACCGCCGAGAAGGGCCGCCCGGACCGGCGTGGCCTGGTCATCGCGGCAGTCGCGCTGCTCGCCTGCGGCGGACTCATCGGCTACGGCTTCCTCAACACTCCCGAGAAGCCGAAGCCCCGCGCCCTCCCGACGGCCGAGGTGACCTATGAGGTGACCGGAAGCGGCACGGCCGAGCTCTCGTACCTCGCGCGCAGCGAGTCCGGCGAGGCAACCGTGGAGAAGGGCGTCACGCTGCCCTGGAGGAAGACCGTCCAGGTACCGCTCGGCAAGGCACCGACCGTCGCCCTCGTCCTCGACGGGAAGGGCGGCCAGGCCAGTTGCACGCTCGCCATCCGCGGCAAGCACGTGCAACGTGCCACCGCGTCCGGCAACTACGGGCGAGCAACCTGCACCGGCGAGCTGCCGGCCGGCGAGCGCGGCGGGCACTGACGCCCGCTCGTCTCAGTCTGTGCGGTACCCCCGGCGGGCACGGGACAGGGCGTACGGAACCGGAGCCGGGCGCGCTCGCGCCCCTAGCCGCCCCGGGGGCAGCCGTCCGCGGCCGCCCCAGCCGCCCGGGTCAGCGCTTGACGCGGGCCCGGCGGGAGACCACCGCGCGCAGCACGCGCTGGCCCTCGATCGAGACATCCAGCGCCTGGCGCAGTCCGACGCCGTCCCGGGCCTCCGCGAGGATCTCCAGAATCTGGATCTGGCGGCGCAGTTCGCCGGCCACGAGCGGCCCCGCGCCGTCCGGCTCGCCCTCGCGGCAGCGCGCGAGCACCTGGACGACATCGGCCGCGGCCGGCTCGCCGGCCCCGGGGCCCGCGTCGAAGCGGTGGTGGAGTTCGAGCGCGGCGACGGAGCAGTCGTCCGCCCACTCCCGCAGCGGGTCCGCTGCCCACTCGGAGGGCGCGGCGCCGAGCATCTGCCGTACGAGCGTGGCGGCCTCGTCATCGACGGCCTCGCTCTCCATGGCCGCTCTGGCCTCGGCGAGCCGCCCCGACCAGTCCTCCTCGCCGTCCACGAGGCCCGACCACAGCGGACGCAGCGCGTCGGCCTCCGACGCGAGCAGCGGCAGACAACGATCCAGGCAGGCGAGCCCGCTCGCGGCCAGGCCTCGCTCATCCGCCTGTGCGATCAGTTCCCTCAGGCTCTTCGACGCCACCGGACGACTCCCATCACGGACGCAGTACTTCTCTTACTGCGCCCCGTGGCTCAAATGCGTCACTCCTCCGGGCCGGGAATCCCCAGTTCGTTCCGGCAATCGGAAGGAGAACCCCTCGGCACAGGCCGCGGACCGCATGGCGCAAAGTACTCCCTTCGGTGCCCCTGCCGCCACAGTCCTGCCAAGCCGACGCCGAGCATTCATCATGCGCAACTCGTACACATATACGCCACGGCTCTGTTACATTCTTCGCCACGGAACTCGGCCTGCAGAGCGCCCGGTTGGGAGCGCCTCGGCCTGGATTCCCGCGGTGTGAGCCCGCACACCCCCGGGCGAGCTCGCACCGCACCCTCCTGCGCCGGCCCACTCGGCGACCCCACTCAGCGCGCTGGGCATGCTCAGCCCGTGCGGCCCGCGAGGCCCGTTCAGCCCGCGAGGCCCAGCTTGCGGGCCAGCGCCTCGAAGGACTGCCAGCTGCGCTCCGGAGTGCGCGGGTCCCAGAGTTTCTGCGACGTCGCAGCCAGTGGCATGGCGATGCCGCGCGCCACCTGCTCCTGGGTCTGCGAGTTGGCGAGGTCGCACCAGACCGCGAACCGGCCGCCCAGTATCTGGTCCGAGTACGTGCGCGACACCGCCTGGGTGCCACGGATCACGAAGGGCGTCCACTGCTCGTATATCCGGCGCCCCGTCGGATATACGAAGGTCTGCGGCTGCCCGAGCACGTAGTACAGATACTCGTCATTGACATTGACCAGCCGCCGGCCCTCGCGCAGATACTCCTGCGGCGGGCGCGCGCCGATCTCCTTGCCGGTCCAGTACTCGACCTCGAGGTCCTTGTCCGCTCTGACCACACCGCCCCGGAAGAATCCGTCGTTCCATGCCTTGAGCTTGCGCCCCAGGGGACGCAGCACCGCCGCGCGGTCGTTCACCCAGGCCGTCGCCAGGTCCTGGACCCGCCCCTGCGGTCCGTACTTCTGCCGGGCCAGGGCCGCCAGCTGCGGGAAGGACGCCTCCGGGTTCTTCCGGACCAGCGCCTGGTACTCGTCGCCGCCCAGATGCCAGTACGCGCCGCCGAACAGCTCCGCGTACTCCCGCAGCAGCTCGTCCACGATCCGCGCGGACTCGCCCTGCCCGATGTCGATCGCCCCGGGCACCGGCCTGCCCGCCGCATCCCTCAGCCGCAGCTGCGGATGCGCGGCGAGCACCGCGCCCAGATGGCCCGGGGAGTCGATCTCGGGGATGACCGTGATGTGCAGGCGCGCGGCAAGCGAAAGGATTCTGCGCACCTCGCCCTTGGTCAGGTGCTCGCGTGAGACCACCTCGGGATGCGAGTCGGACGCGATGCGGAAGCCCTGGTCGTCGGAGAAGTGCAGACCCAGCTGGTTGAGCTTGAGGTCGGCCATCTCGCGCAGCCGCGCCTCGATCCAGGCCGCGGTGAAGTGCTTGCGCGCGATGTCGACCATCAGCCCGCGCTGCGGCCGGTCGGGACCGTCTCGTACGACACCCTCCGGCATCACCCCGCCCGATTTCACCGCCTGCTTGAGCGTCCGCGTCCCATAGAAGACCCCGGCCTCGGCGGGCCCGGTGATCCGGACCCGGCCGCCGCTTGCGTTCACGGTGTACGACTCGGGCCCGCCCTTCCCCCCGGCATCCAGCGCCAGCTCGACATCGCCCGCGCGGGCGGCCACCGCGCCCCGGTAGCCGAGCTTCAGCTCGCCGGCGATCAGCCGCGCCTCGTCCGCGAGCGCCTCGCTGCCCCGGGCGACGACGACCCCGGCACCGGGGCCGGGACGCCAGCCCGGACCGCGGGCGGGCTCGTGCGTACGCACCGAAGGGATGGTGGCGGGCGCCACCGAGAGGGCGTACGTCCTGGACGGTCTGGGAGACGGGCTCACCGCGGCGGGGGTCTTCGCCTCGGCACCCCTGGCCTTCGCGGGTTCGCCGCTCGAGCAGCTGGTCAGGGTCATCGAGAAGGCCGCGGTCGCGGCCAGGACTGCTCCGGCGAACCGGGCACGTCCTGAGTGCCGTATCACTCGGATACCTCCCATATGTGTCGCAACTACGGCGAAGCACTCCCGTACATCGTCCACCACATGAGTCGAAACTCTCCCGTCCGGGTGAAAATCGCGCATCCGTCGGACAGCTCGGCGCGCGCATGGATAGCGTTGCGCCTCAGCGCACCGGCAGACCCAGCACGCACATCGGCCACCCACGCCCCTGGCGCAGGTTCACCACGACCGCAGCGCCCCGTCCCGCCCCGGCGGCCCACCACGCACATCAGCCACCCACGCCTCCGGCCCAGGTTCACCACGACCGCGGTGCCCCGTCCCTTGCGGTACAGCCGTCCCGCTGTCCTTTTCGAGGAGCCCACGCTGTCCAGCGAATCCCACGCCGGCCTCCCGATGCGACCGCCGACACTCCACCACACTTCACGCGCCCTCGCCCCTTCGGCTCTGCCCTCCCCGCTGCCCGCACAGCGCCACGGCACTCCCGGTCTCGACCGCTTCAACACCGCCGCTGCCGAAGCCGCCGAAGCCGCGCTCCTCGCCTGCTGCGGCAGCCACCGCTGGGCCCAGCGCCTGGTCGCCCACCGCCCCTATCCCGACCTCGACGCACTCCTCGCCGCCGCCGACGAGGCCAGCTACGACCTCTCCCCCGCCGACCTCGCCGAGGCCCTCTCCGACGAGTCCTCCGCCGGTGTGCACCCGGGCGCACCCGCGGCCGCGCACACCGCGCTGGCCGCCGCCCACGCCGCGTACGAGAGCCGCTTCGGCCACGCCTTCGTGATCTGCCTCGACGGGTACCGCCCGGAGGAGTATCTCGACCGGGTACTGACCGGTATCCGCGCCAGGCTCGGCCACGAGAGGGACGAGGAGCGGGCCGTCTCCGCCGAGGAGCTGCGCGGCCTCGCCCGCACCCGATTGGTACATGCAGTGGCCAACCATCCGGAATCAGACGTCGCCGCAGCCTCCCGATAGCCCGTCCGAGGCTGTTTGATTGCCTGTTTGATCACACCTGAGGACCCCGGGCGGGCGAACCGACAAGTCGTCGCTACGATGGCCAGGGCCGGTGGACCGTACCCGGCCGGGCCAGACCGACAGAGAAGCCGGCATGGCCCCAATCCCCGCTCCCGGAGGGTTCTTCCGTGCCGGCTGGAACGCTGTACCGCGGCCGGGAAGGAATGTGGTCCTGGGTGGCTCATCGAGTCACCGGCGTCCTCATCTTCTTCTTCCTGTTCGTACACGTGCTGGACACCGCTCTCGTCCGCGTCTCGCCCGAGGCCTATGACGATGTCGTTGCCACGTACAAGACGCCGATCGTCGCGCTGCTCGAATACGGCCTGGTGGCCGCGATTCTCTTCCACGCGCTCAACGGCCTGCGTGTCATCGCCGTGGACTTCTGGTCCAAGGGCCCGCGCTACCAGAAGCAGATGTTCTGGACCGTGCTGGCCATCTGGTTCGTGCTGATGGTGGGCGCCCTGTACCCGGTGCTCGGCCACGCCGTACGTGAACTGTTCGGGAGCTGAGCCACACCATGTCTTCGAACGACACAGTCGCCAAGACCTCCGCCGTCGGGCCCGTCGAGGGCGCCGAGCCTTTCCCCCGATTCGACACAGACAACCCGGCCCCGTTCATCGAGGCCCCGCGCAAGCGCACCGGGAAGACCCCGAAGGCGACCCGCGGCAACTTCGAGATGGCCGCATGGCTCTTCATGCGTCTGTCCGGCATCGTCCTGGTCGTCCTCGTCATCGGCCACCTGCTGATCCAGCTGGTGCTCGACGGCGGCGTCTCCAAGATCGGCTTCGCCTTTGTGGCCGGCCGCTGGGCCTCCCCGTTCTGGCAGGTCTGGGATCTGCTGATGCTGTGGCTTGCCATGCTGCACGGCGCCAATGGCCTGCGTACCGTCATCAATGACTACGCGGAGCGTGCCAACACGCGCCTGTGGCTCAAGGGCCTGCTGTACACCGCCACGGTGTTCACCATCCTTCTGGGCACGCTGGTGATCTTCACCTTCGACCCGAACATCCGCTAAAGCCGGGGCTGACGACCAATGAAGATCCATAAGTACGACACCGTCATCGTCGGCGCCGGCGGCGCCGGTATGCGCGCGGCCATCGAGTCGACCAAGCGCAGCCGTACCGCCGTGCTGACCAAGCTCTACCCGACCCGCTCCCACACGGGCGCCGCGCAGGGCGGCATGGCCGCCGCGCTCGCCAACGTGGAGGAGGACAACTGGGAGTGGCACACCTTCGACACGGTCAAGGGCGGTGACTACCTGGTCGACCAGGACGCCGCCGAGATCCTGGCGAAGGAGGCCATCGACGCGGTCCTGGACCTCGAGAAGATGGGCCTGCCGTTCAACCGCACCCCGAACGGCACCATCGACCAGCGCCGCTTCGGCGGCCACTCGCGCAACCACGGCGAGGCCCCGGTCCGCCGGTCCTGCTACGCCGCGGACCGCACCGGCCACATGATCCTCCAGACGCTGTACCAGAACTGCGTCAAGGAGGGCGTGGAGTTCTTCAACGAGTTCTACGTCCTGGACCAGCTGATCACCGAGGTCGACGGCGTCAAGAAGTCGGCGGGCGTGGTCGCGTTCGAGCTGGCCACCGGCGAGATCCACATCTTCCAGGCGAAGGCCGTGATCTACGCCTCGGGCGGCACCGGCAAGTTCTTCAAGGTGACCTCCAACGCGCACACGCTCACCGGTGACGGCCAGGCCGCCTGCTACCGGCGCGGCCTGCCGCTGGAGGACATGGAGTTCTTCCAGTTCCACCCGACGGGCATCTGGCGCATGGGCATCCTCCTCACCGAGGGCGCCCGCGGCGAGGGCGGCATCCTTCGCAACAAGGACGGCGAGCGCTTCATGGAGAAGTACGCGCCCGTCATGAAGGACCTCGCCTCGCGTGACGTCGTCTCGCGCTCCATCTACACGGAGATCCGCGAGGGCCGCGGCTGCGGTCCCGAGGGCGATCACGTCTACCTGGACCTGACCCACCTGCCGCCGGAGCAACTGGACGCCAAGCTCCCGGACATCACCGAGTTCGCGCGTACGTACCTCGGCATCGAGCCCTACACGGACCCGATCCCGATCCAGCCGACCGCGCACTACGCCATGGGCGGCATCCCCACGAACGTCGAGGGTGAGGTCCTGGCGGACAACACCACCGTCGTCCCGGGCCTGTACGCCGCCGGTGAGGTCGCCTGCGTCTCGGTGCACGGCGCCAACCGCCTGGGCACCAACTCGCTGCTGGACATCAATGTCTTCGGCAAGCGGGCGGGTATCGCCGCCGCCGAGTACTCCGCGAAGTCCGAGTACGTGGAGCTGCCCGAGAACCCGGCCTCGCTGGTCGAGGCGCAGGTCGAGCGGCTGCGCAGCTCCACGGGCAAGGAGCGGGTGGCGGACATCCGCCGCGAGCTGCAGGAGACCATGGACGCGAACGTCATGGTGTTCCGCACCGAGCAGACGATCAAGACCGCGGTCGAGAAGATCGGCGAGCTGCGGGACCGCTACAAGAACGTGTCCATCCAGGACAAGGGCAAGCGTTTCAATACGGACCTGCTCGAAGCCATCGAGCTGGGCAACCTGCTCGACCTGGCCGAGGTCATGGCCGTCTCTGCGCTGGCCCGCAAGGAGTCCCGCGGCGGTCACTACCGTGAGGACTTCCCGAACCGCGACGACGTCAACTTCATGCGCCACACCATGGCGTACCGCGAGGTGGGCGACGACGGCATCGAGTCCATTCGTCTCGACTACAAGCCGGTCGTCCAGACCCGCTACCAGCCGATGGAGCGTAAGTACTGATGGCTACCCCGACCATGGACAAGGTGGAGGCGGAAGCCGCCGCCTCGCCGTACATCACGGTCACCTTCCGGATCCGCCGCTTCAACCCCGAGGTCTCCGACGAGGCCCAGTGGCAGGACTTCCAGATCGAGATCGACCCGAAGGAGCGTGTGCTCGACGGTCTCCACAAGATCAAGTGGGACGTCGACGGCTCGCT
Source organism: Streptomyces sp. CA-135486 (assembly GCF_050936555.1). Lineage (NCBI taxonomy): Bacteria > Bacillati > Actinomycetota > Actinomycetes > Kitasatosporales > Streptomycetaceae > Streptomyces > Streptomyces sp. CA-135486. The sequence goes on along the minus strand of NZ_JBNJMM010000002.1, from coordinate 1,022,867 downwards.
CACCTTCCGGCGCTCCTGCGCGCACGGCATCTGCGGCTCCGACGCGATGCGGATCAACGGCAAGAACAGGCTCGCCTGCAAGACGCTGATCAAGGACATCAACCCGGAGAAGCCGATCACGGTCGAGGCCATAAAGGGCCTGACGGTCCTCAAGGACCTGGTCGTGGACATGGAGCCGTTCTTCCAGGCGTACCGGGACGTGATGCCCTTCCTGATCACGTCCGGCAACGAGCCGACCCGCGAGCGGCTGCAGTCCGCGGAGGACCGCGAGCGCTTCGACGACACCACCAAGTGCATCCTGTGCGCCGCGTGCACGTCCTCGTGCCCGGTGTTCTGGAACGACGGCCAGTACTTCGGCCCGGCGGCGATCGTCAACGCGCACCGCTTCATCTTCGACTCGCGTGACGAGGCCGGGGAGCAGCGCCTGGAGATCCTCAACGACAAGGACGGCGTGTGGCGTTGCCGCACCACGTTCAACTGCACGGACGCCTGCCCGCGTGGCATCGAGGTCACCAAGGCGATCCAGGAAGTGAAGCGCGCGCTGATCACGCGTCGCTTCTGAGGAACCTCCCGCCTCCGCGAAGGCCCGCTTCTGTACGCTGACCCGTACGGAAGCGGGCTTTCAACTTGATGGGGGACGGGGACACATGACCGAGCCGAATCCGTACGCGGCGGACGGAGAGCCCGAGTACAAGTGGGGGCCGACACAGCCGCCCGGTACCCCGGCCTACGGATACCCCAACCCCGCCCCGGGGTACGGCTATCCCAACCAGCCCCCGACGTACGCCCAGACGCAGCCCGCAGGTGTGCCCGTCCCCATCGACGGCGCGCCTGCCCCGATGGGCGGCCAGCCACTGGTCTCGATCGGTGACATCACGGTCGTGGGCGACTCGATCGTGACACCCGCGGGCACGCTGCCGCTGCGGGGCGCGGTGTGGAACGCCACCGACATGTCGCGCACCGAGGAGAAGATCCCGGCGGTCGCCATCGTGCTCGCGATCATCTTCTTCTTCGCCTGTCTGCTGGGTCTGCTCTTCCTTCTGATGAAGGAGAAGACCACGACCGGCTTCATCCAGGTCACGGTGACGAGCGGCGGGAAGCACCACTCGACGATGATCCCGGCCCAGCGTCCGGAGACGTTCCAGATGGTGATGGGCCAGATCAACTATGCCCGCTCGCTGAGCAGCATGTAGTCATCGGCGCACAGGCAGCGCTCCTGCGGGTCGATCATGAGCCGTCCTGCCGAGTGGGGTCGTTGTCGACGGAGGCCACACCCACGAACAGGTCGACGTCCCGCAGGACTTCGGAGAGCACCAGCTCGGGTATCCCGGAGAGCGGCAGTGGGGCGACGCGGGTCCCGCGCCGCCATCGGCCGCCCTGGCGGTACGCGCCGCCACTCGCGTGCGCCTGGTTGCCGGGGGCGTCGATCGGATAGAAGCGCACCTGGTCGGTCGAAATCCGGGTGTACGCACCGGCGTCGGTGAGGTCGTCGTCCTTGCTGCCGCCGATGCCCTCGATCCAGAACTCCGCGCGCAGCCCCCACTGCGGCAGCTCCCGCACGGCAGGCGGGTACGAGGCGTCGACGCCGAGCCGGAGCCGGGCGGTCCAGCCGCGTATGGCCGCAAGGGAGTTGAACTGGTGCTGGCGCAGGACATGCCCGGCGAAACGGTTGGAGTAGGTACGGGTGCGCCGCTCGGCGTCGGTGAGCGGATAGACCTCGCGGTGGGCCTGCTTGAACGGCTGAATGATCTGCCTGGTCTCCAACCACTGCTGCCAGGCGGCGACTTCGCCGGCGGGCCGCAGGACGGGATGCCAGAGCTCGACGACGGCGGTGGGCGTGGCGTCCACCCGGTCGCCGCCGAGTGTGCGCAGCTCGGCGCCGTCGAAGGCGACCGATGTGCCCGCGATCGTCCAGATCAGCCGGCGGGCGAGAGTGCCGACCAGCGGATGATCGGGAAAGCGCGCGCGCCAGTCCTGGTACGCCCAGCTGCGGCGGGCCAGGAACTGCCGGTCCAGCCGCTCGGACTGGGCGGTGAGCATCTTGTCGATGTCCTTGGCGGCGGCCTTGAGTTCCCCCAGCTCCTCGGGGAAGTCGCGCTTCACCGCCGCGGGTACCGCCTTGACCGTCTTGCCCGCCGCATTGCGCCAGACCAGCACGGCCTTGCTGCCCCGCACCTCCAACAGGGCCGTGACGTCGCCCAGTCGCCGCTCGCCGTTCCCGACGCCGCTCAGCCCGTACTCCGCGATGCCGAGCTCCTCGACTTCCTCGCGGCTCAGCCCCAGCGCCTGCGCACGGGCGTCGAGTGCCGCGACCACCTGCTTGAGGGTGCCCTTGTAGGTGACGCGGGTGGACAGCCGTGCCAGCTCGGCGAGGGCCGCGTCGCCTTCCGCGCGCGCGAGCCCGGTCACCCCCGCGTTGGCGACCTTCGGATTGCGCGGGCCGCTGCCGCTGACCTTGCGCAGGGAGCCCTCTACCAGCGCCCCGAGGGCGCGCGCGGTGTCCTGCCGGGCCGGCAGCAGGGCCGTAAGCCAGGCGACCCCACGCAGGGCGTCGGCGTTGAAGGGGTCGTCCATGCTGTTGTAGTCGACCCAGCCCGGATTGATGTGCAGCTGTATCGTCCGTGCCTGCCCGACGAGTTGGAGCCAGTCCAGCACGGCGACCCGTACGGCCGCCGTCCCGATCTCGTCGACCAGGGCGCGGGCGGTCTTCTCCCAGGCGCCGGTCGGCTTGGCGGAGGTGGCCTTCCGCAGATGCCTCAGCAGCCGTCGTCCGGCGTCCCCGAACCGGGCGGCGTCCGCGAGGGCCCGGTCGACCCACGCCTCCCCGGGGTTGAGGACGGGTTCGTCGACCCGGTCCAGTACGCGGGAGAGCTCGGGCTCGGCCTCGTAACTGTTCAGCCTGGAACGGCGGAGCACGGCGACAAAGGCCCCGGGCAGAGTGCGCCCGGCGTCCAGCTCGCCCTCGGCCAGGGTGATCAGCTCGTGGTGGGCGTGAAACGAGTACGCCGTGGCGAGCTCCTCGATGCGCTCCAGGCGCGCCTGCTCCGTGCGACTTCCCATGCCGAGAACAGTAGAACCCCCCACTGACAATCAGCCGTGCCGCAGGGGATGACCGGGTGGTTGACGGGGAGACACCGGCCCTCGCTTGAACATGTTCAAAAGTAGGTCTACAGTCCATGACAACAGCTTTTGAACGCGTTCAAGGGAGGGTGGGGCATGGACCTCACTGTTGTCGCCTACGTCGTCTACCTGCTGATCAGCGTGGCGCTCACCATCTGGGTGGCCCGCACGCTCAGCCGCAACGGACGGATCTTTCTCGCCGACGTACTACAGGGGAACGAAAAGCTCGCCGACGCCGTGAACCACCTTCTGGTGGTCGGCTTCTACCTGGTGAACCTGGGCTTCGTCGCGCTCTACCTGAAGTCGGCCGACGCCGTCGCCGACGCCCGCGGGCTCTTCGAGGCGCTGTCGGTGAAGGTCGGCGTCGTACTGCTCGTACTCGGCGTGATGCACCTCGCCAATGTGTACGTCCTCAACAAAATCCGCCGTCGTGGAGTGATGGAGCGCCAGCAGGTGCCGCCCGTGCCGCCGCAGGGCTGGACGGGCCAGGCAGGTCAGGGCCCGTGGGCAGCGCCCGCGACCGGAGCCTGACCGGCCATGGGCATCACGACCGTGCGCACCCCGGTGAAACGGCTGACCGTGCTGTACGACGCGCAGTGCCCGCTCTGTGTCCATCTGCGGCACTGGCTGCTGCGGCAGCGCCAGCTCGTGCCGCTCGACCTGGTCCCGGCGGCGTCGGACGAGGCCCGGCGCCGCTTCCCCGGCCTCGACCACACGGGGACGCTCACCGAGATCACGGTGATCGGCGACGCCGGCCAGATCTACCGCGGAACCTCCGCCTGGATCGTCTGCCTGTGGGCGCTGGCCGAACACCGGCCGAAGGCCCACTGGCTGGCCACTCCGGCCGGCGAGCCCTTCGCCCGGGTGACGGCGCTGGCCGCGGCCAAGTACCGGGAGGTCACCGCGCCGCCCTGCGACAACCGGTGCTCCCTTCCCGGTTAGGCTCGGACACCGTGACAGACGCGAAGGCCCCGACAGACGCGAAGGCTCCCAAGAGCGAGCAGACCCGCACGCTCATCCTGGAGACCGCGCTCCGGCTCTTTCAGGAGCGCGGTTACGACAAGACGACCATGCGGGCCATCGCCAAGGAGGCCGGGGTCTCCGTGGGTAACGCGTACTACTACTTCGAGTCCAAGGAACACCTCGTCCAGGGCTTCTACGACCGGATCGGCGCCGACCACCAGGCGGCGGTCCGGCCCATCCTCGACCGGGAGACCGATCTGGAGACCCGGCTGGCCGGGGTGCTGACGTCCTGGCTGGAGATCGCCGAGCCGTACCACGAGTTCGCGGCCCAGTTCTTCAAGAACGCGGCCGACCCGCAGAGCCCGCTCAGCCCGTTCTCCCCCGAGTCGGAACACGCCCGCGAGGCGGCCCTCTCCGTCCACCGGGAGGTACTGGCCGGCTCCAAGGCCAAGGTCGCCGACGAACTCGCAGACGTACTGCCCGAGTTGATGTGGCTCTCCCAGATGGGACTCGTCCTGTACTGGGTCTTCGACCGCTCGGAGGGCCGCGAGCGCAGCAGACGGCTGGCCGAACGCGGCGCCCGCCTCACCACGCGCGGCGTCGCGCTCTCCCGGTTCCGGGTGCTGCGCCCGCTGGTACACGAAGTGCACGAGCTGTTCACGGACTTCCTGCCCGGGATGGCGGAGACCGCCGTCTCCCGCAAGAAGGCCTCACCTGCCCCGGACTCCCGCAAAACGGCCTGAGGCTCCGCACAAGGCCCTGACCGGCCCCGCCGAGCGGGACCGGTCAGCAGCCGAGGGCCGCGCCTCGCTACGGCTGATGCACGCCCTCCTTCGACAGCGCCACATCGTGGACCAGCGGATCCCCGTCGATGCCGTCCCCGGCCACCGGCTCCGCACCCGGTCCCGGCACGGCGCCCGCGAGCGCCGGTGCGTCCTCCCGCGGCTCCACCGCCAGATGCGGCAGCCGCTTCTCAAGACCGGCCGGCAGCCACCAGTTGGACCGCCCCAGCAGATGCATCGCCGCCGGCACCAGCGCCGTACGCAGGATGAACGCGTCCAGCGCCACCGCCGCCGCGAGCCCGATGCCCGCCATCGCGCCCTCCATGTCGCCGCTCAGCACAAAGGCGCTGAACACACAGATCATGATCAGGGCTGCGCAGTTGATGACCCGGCTGGTCTCGGCGAGGCCGACCCGGACGGCGCGCGCGTTGTCCTGGGTGTGCACCCATTCCTCGTGCATCCGGCTCACCAGGAACACCTGGTAGTCCATCGAGAGGCCGAAGAGCAGGGACAGCATGATGACCGGCAGGAACGCGGTGATCGGCCCCTCCTTGCCGAGGCCCAGCGCCTCCGCTCCCCAGCCCCACTGGAAGATCGCGACCAGTACACCGAAGGAGGCCGCGGCCGCAATCAGGTTCATCAGCGCGGCGGTCAGCGGTACGACCAGCGAGCGGAACGCGACCAGCAGCAGCAGGAAGCCCAGCGCGATGATCGTGCCGACGAAGTACGGCAGCCGGTCGCCGGTCACCGCCGCGAAGTCCTTGAAGATCGCGGTGACTCCGCCGACATGGATCTCCTCGCCCGACTGGGGGATGACCTTGTCGCGCAGGGTGTCGATCAGCCGGTCCGTCTCCCTCGACTGCGGTGAGGTCGTCGGCACGACCTGGATCACCGTGACGCCGGAGCCCGGCGGCGAGGGCAGCGCGACGACCTGGGCGACGCCCTCCGTGCCGCGTACCGTGCCCACCAGCGTCCGGACGGCGGCCGGTTCGGCGTCCTTCGCGACCAGCTGCAACGGCCCGTTGAAGCCGGGCCCGAAGCCCTCGGCGAGCAGGTCGTACGCCTGCCGGGTCGTGGTGTCCTTCTTGTGGTTGCCCTGGTCGGTGGCGCCGAGCCGCAGGGACAGTACGGGGATCGCGAGCGCAGCCATCACCACGACGGCGAGCAGCGCGATCGATTTGGGCCGCTTCTGCACGGTCGCGGACCAGCGGGCGGCGGCGCCACTGGACTCCTCGGGCTCCGGGCCGACGGCTGCGAGCCTGCGCCGCTGCCGCCGGCTCAGCACCCGCGGACCCAGGACGCCGAGGAGCGCGGGCAGCAGGGTGATCGCGGCGAGCACGCTCAGTACGACAGTGAGCGAGGTGGCGATCACCACGCCGTCGAGGAACCGCATGTTCATCACCAGCATGCCGGCGAGCGCGATGCACACTGTGCCGCCCGCGAACAGCACCGCGCGCCCTGATGTGTTCAGCGCGGTGACCGCCGAGTCCTCGGGGGCCATGCCCCGCAGAATGCCCTTCCGGTGGCGTGTGACGATGAACAGCGCGTAGTCGATGCCGACGCCGAGTCCGATCAACGAACCGAGCAGCGGGGCCACTTCGGGCACATCCGTGGCATGGCTGAGCAGCGTCGTCGACAGCATGCCGGTGCCCACGCCGAAGACGGCCACAACCAGCGGCAGCACCATCGCGAAGAGCGAGCCGAAGGCCAGGAAGAGAACGACCGCCGCGGCCGCGAGGCCGACCATTTCGGCCGTGCCGGTCGGCGGCTCCTGGATGCGGGCGATCGCCTGTCCGCCGAGCTCGACCTGCAGTCCCGCGCGTTCGGCGTCCTGCGCGGTGTCGACGACGTCCTCGATCAGGCCCTTCGGCACGCCGTTGGCCTGTTCGGCGAACGTGATCTGGGCGTAGGCGATCCGCCCGTCCCTGCTGATCTGCGCGGCGCCCGCGGCGGTGTAAGGGCTCGCGACCTCGCCGACTCCCTTCATGCCCGCGATCTCCTTGAGCGCGGGCTCGATGCGCGCCTGTACGGACACATCGCGCACCGACCCTTCCCGGACCCGCCACACCACGGTGTCGGTGTCGCCGGAGCTCTGCGGGAAGGCCTTCACCATCAAGTCGTACGCATGCGTGGAGTCCGTGTCCGGAAGGCTGAAGCTGTTGGAGTAGTTGGTGCCTGCCGAACTGCCCGCGGCCCCCAGGCCGAACAGCGCCCCCACCCACAGCACCAGGACCACCAGCCGATGCCGATAGCACCACCGTGCCAATGCCGCCACGATTCCTGCCCCTTCGTCGATCCGTCTCCCCCGGGCCGGTCTCCAGAATCGGCCGCCGGCGGCGTCCGTGGCGTGGTGCGGCCATGACTCTCAAGGAACTCCAAGACAGCGACCGGCCCCCGTCGCGGGGAACATGCCGATACTGAGGACATGGACCATGAGGGAGCGACCGTGCTGGTCGTCGAGGACGAGCCGAGCATCGCCGACGTTCTCGCCATCGCACTGCGCTATCACCGCTTCGAGGTGATCACGGCGGGAAGCGTGCGGCAGGCCCGGCAGGTGGCCGGGCAGACGCGCCCCGATGTGGCGCTCCTCGATGTGATGCTTCCGGACGGCGACGGGCGCGCGCTCGGACGTGAACTGCGCGCCGCCCGCCCCGAGACGGCCCTCGTCTTCCTCACCGCGCGCGACGCCCCCGCCGAGATCGTGGGCGCACTCGGCTTCGGCGACGACTACATCACCAAGCCCTTCAACGTCGACGAGGTCGTGGCCCGCATCAGGGCGGTGCTGCGGCGCACCAGACCGGCGGATGTGCTGCCGGTGCGGCCTCCGCTGCGGTACGGGGACCTTGAGCTGGACGACGCGACGTATGCGGCGCGGCGCGAGGGCGGCTCGGTGCAGCTCACCCCCACCGAGTACGCGCTGCTGCGTTTCCTGGTACGCAATGCCGGGCGCATCGTCACCAAGGAGCAGCTGCTGCGCCATGTCTGGCAGTACGAGCACCAGGCGGAGTCGACCGTCGTCGAGACGTACATCAGCTATCTGCGCCGCAAGCTCGATCCCCTGGGCCCGCCGCTGATCACCACGCGCAGGGGCGTCGGATACGGACTCGCATGAGGCGCTGGATACGGGCGGCGGCCGGCGCCCGCGCCTGGCACCGGCAGCACCACCGCTCAATCCACTCCCTGCGCGCCAAGCTCACCGTGGTGAATGTGGCGCTGCTGGCCCTCGGCATCGTCGCCGCCACCGCCGTCAGTCTGATGGGCATGCGGCACTATCTGCTCGACCGGGTGGACAGCGAGCTGATGGGAAGCGCACATGCCCTGGCGCGCACCGGATTCACGCAGCGGGAGATCGACTCGCTGAGCGCGATCGGGGCGCTGCGGGACCAGTTCGCACCGGACGACAAGGAGGCGAGCCGGCTGCCGCGCTCGCCGACGATCCTTGTCGCCCTCGACGCCGGGCACCGGCCGATCGCCTTCGCCAGAATCGTGCCCACCGACCGGCAGCGGGACCTCGCGGCAGCGGTCGACGATCCCGGCGCGCTCGCCGACTCCGCCGAGGCGCGGGACGTGAACGTCGACGGCGAGCCCTATCGCGTGGTCGGCGCCCGTCTCGGCGACGGCACGTTCGTGCTGCTGGCCACCGAGACCGGAGCCGTGCACAACGGAATGGCGAAGGCCCTGAAGCTCGATCTCGCCTTCGGCAGCCTGCTGCTCGCGCTGCTCGCCCTGCTCACCATGCTCGGTACCAAGCACCGGCTGCGGCCGCTGGAGGACATGGTGGAGACGGCGTCCGCCATAGCGGAGGGCGATCTGACCCGCCGGGTGCCCGCCGGACGTGATCCGGTCACCGAGATCGAACAGCTGCGGGTCGCCCTCAACTCCATGCTCCACCAGGTCGAGTCGGCCTTCGAGACGCGCGAGCACAGCGCCGCCCAGCTGCGGCGGTTCGTCGCGGACGCCTCGCACGAACTGCGTACGCCGTTGTCCGCGATCCGCGGCTATCTGCAGCTGTACGACAAGGGGATGCTGCGCGAGCCGGTGGAACGGACCAGGGCGCTGGCCCGGATGAACGCCGAGGCCGACCGGATGGGCCGGCTCGTCGAGGAGCTGCTGACCCTGGCCCGTCTCGACCAGCAGCCGCAACTGCGGCTTTGCGCGGTTGACTTGGGCCATCTGGTGCGGGACGCGGCGGACGATCTGCGGGCCCAGCAGCCACAGCGGCCGCTCACGGTCCGGGCGGACGGAGCGTTGCTCGTGCAGGGCGACGAGTCGGGGCTGCGGCAGGTCGTGGGCAATCTGCTGGCCAACGTCCGCGCGCACACCCCGGCGGATGTCCCGGTGCGGGTGGAGCTGGCGCGTCAGAACGGCGACGGGCGGGGGCCGGGTTCGGTGCGGCTGCGGGTGGCGGACGAGGGGCCGGGCATGGCCGGCGTGGACGCCGACCGTATCTTCGACCGCTTCTTCCGGGCGGGCGGGGAAGGGAGCGGGCCCGCGGGCAGCGGTCTCGGCATGGCGATCGTGCAGGCGGTGGTCGCCTCGCACGGCGGCGAGGTGACGGTGCGGACCGCGCCGGGCGAGGGCCTGGCGGTGTCGGTCGCGCTCCCGGCGGCCGCCCCCGCGCCGACGGCGTAGCGAGCGCGCGGTGAGGGTGCGCGGTGGGGGTGCGCGCCGTTACGCCTTGCGGGATGCGAGCTGTACGACGGTGATGTCCGAGGGCGCCCCGACGCGCACGGGCGGGCCCCAGGCACCTGCGCCGCGGGTCACATACAGCTGGGTGTCGCCGTAGCGTTCAAGGCCGGCGACGGTCGGATTGGCGAGAGCGGCGAGGTGGTTGCCGGGCCAGAGCTGACCGCCGTGGGTGTGGCCGGACAGCTGCAGGTCGACGCCGTGCTCGACGGCGTCATGGATGACGACGGGCTGATGCGCGAGCAGCACGGACGCGCGGCTGCGGTCCCGGTCGCCGAGCGCCTTGGCGAAGTCGGGCCCGTCGCCCTCGCTCTCGCCGGCGACGTCGTTGACCCCGGCGAGGTCGAAGCCGCCGATCTCGACGCGCTCGTTCCGCAGGGGGTGCAGCCCGAGCTCGCGGACATGCTCGACCCACGCCTCGGCCCCGGAGAAGTACTCGTGATTCCCCGTCACGAAGAAGGCCCCGTGGCGTGCCTCCAACTGGGCGAGCGGCTCGGCGGCGGGCCCGAGATCGGCAACGCTCCCGTCGACGAGATCACCGACGACAGCGACCAGATCGGGCGATGTGGCGTTGATGGTGTCGACGATCCGCTGGGTGTGGGCGCGGCCGAGGACGGGCCCGAGGTGGATGTCACTGACGACGGCGATCCGGAACCCGTGGGTGGCACGGGGAAGCCTGGCGAGAGGAACGGTGACCCGCTTGACGCTGGGCCCGCGGAGGACGCCGTACGTTCCGTACCCAACGGTCCCGAGGGCGACGGCGGCGGCGCCGCCCCCGACGATCCGGCTCACAAACATCCGCCGCGAGACCCCGGGCCGCGCACCCGCGACCTCCTCGGTGCGGACCTCCGCGCTTCCCACGTCGGTACGGACCGCTCCGGCATCCGGGGCCGGGGCGGTCTCCGGCGCCGTCGCTACCGCGGTGGCCGTGTCGTCCGTGGCCTGCGCGGCTGCGCCGACGGCGGCCACGGGCCGGTCGGTCTCATCCGCCGCGGCGAAGCCCACGGCGGACGTCTGGGGGCCGCTCGCCTGGCCCCGACGCCCCAGCACCCCCCGCAGTACCGGCCGTACAACCTCCCCCACCACCAACCCCAGCACCAGATACAGCAGCACGGCCAGCCACAGATACCCCGGCCAGGCCACCACCCGCTGCACCCAGAACGGTGCCCCGGCCCGCCCCGACACCAGCGCCCCCACGGACAGCAGCGGCAGCACCCACGCCGCCACCGTGCCCGCACGCCGGGCCACCCCGCCAGGCGCGGTCGTGTCGCGGACCAGGCGCCGCCACGTGTACCAGTGCGCCCCCGCCAGCAGGGCGACAACCGCTACCACCACAAGCAGGACGACCACCAGCACGAACCGCTCCCCTAACCCTTAGTCCTTGGCGCGCGATGCGGCCAATGCGCGCACGCCGCGCAACCCGATCACCCCGACGACCGTCCCCAAGACAAAGGACGCGATGGCGAGCAGAAGATGGACCCAGAAGTACCCGGTCGGGTCGCCCGAGTCGTCGAAGGCGAGCCCGCTGCCGTCCTTCCACAGGTTCTTGACGAAAGTGATCCAGATGAACCAGCTCCACACCCCGAACGCGAGCAGGAACCAGGAGGCAGAGCGGCTGAGCTTCATGGAATCAGTATCGCCACCGTCCTCCGTCCGGGTCCTCCGGGGTGGGCTGTCCCGGGGTCGCCCCCGGCGAGTCACCGAGCTGATAAGCATATTTTCTGCAAGGCGATGTACGTTCTCGTCCGTGTCTGCTTCGAAGAAGACCGCGCTGACGGTCGCCGCCGCCGTGTTGTTGCCCGCACTCACCGTCGCACCCGCGACCGCGGACACCCATGACGACAAGCCGGGAAGGAAGCAGCAACCCAACCCCCCGGGCTCCATGTCCAGCGTCGGCGGCGCCCAGCTCGGCAAGGCCGGCACCCAGGTCAGCCTCGGACCCGGTGCGCCCGTACTGCCCGCCGAACTGAGCGGCCGGTCCTGGATCGTCGCGGACGCGGAGAGCGGCGATGTGCTCGCCTCGCACAACGCCCACTGGCGGCTGCCCCCCGCCTCCACCCTCAAGATGCTGTTCGCGGACACCGTGCTCCCCCGGCTGCCCAAGGACGAGATCCACATGGTCACCAACGACGAGCTCGCGGATGTCGGCGAGGGCAGCAGCCTGGTCGGGGTCAAGGAGGACCACACCTACTCCGTCCACGATCTGTGGCTCGGCGTCTTCCTCCGCTCCGGCAACGACGCCGTGCATGTGCTGGCCTCGATGAACGGCGGCGTCGCCAAGACCGTCGAGGACATGCAGGCGCACGCCGACGAGCTGCAGGCGCTCGACACGCATGTCGTCTCGCCCGACGGCTATGACGCCGACGGCCAGGTCTCCTCCGCGTACGACCTGACCCTCATCGCCCGCAGCGGTATGCAGAAGAAGGATTTCCGCGAGTACTGCTCGACGCCCCGCGCCATGTTCCCCGGCGAGAAGGTGCCCGGCAGCAAGCGCGACTACTTCGAGATCCAGAACACCAACCGGCTGCTGACCGGCGACAGCGGCGTCTCTCCGTACAAGGGCATCGCCGGCGTCAAGAACGGCAACACCACGCACGCGGGCGCGACCTTCACCGGTGTCGCCGAGCGGAACGGCAAGGTGCTGCTCGTCACCGTCATGAACCCGGACTCGGGCGAGAGCCAGGCCGTCTACCAGGAGGCGGGCCGGCTGCTCGACTGGGGCTTCGCGGCGGCCGGCAAGGTCAAGCCGGTCGGTGAGCTGGTCCCGCCGAAGTCCGCCACCCTCCCCGAGTCGGGCGGCGCACAGCCCGCGGGCAAGGGCGCTCCGGCCAAGACCGCTGCCGCCCAGCACAGCTCCGGCGGCATCGGTACCGCGCTCGGCATCATCGCCGGGGTGCTGGTGGTGCTGGCGGCCGGGGTCTTCCTGGTCAACCGGCGCTGGCCGCTGCGCCGTCGCTAGGTCCTAGCCGTTCCGGGGACGTCCCGTCCGCCGTCTGCTTGCTCTGCGTCGCCGTCCACGCGGCGCAGAACAGCAGCAGCTTCGCGCTGAAGTTGATCCACAGCAGCAGGGCGACCGGGACGCCGAACGCGCCGTACATACTCTTCGAGGCGACACCCTGGATATAGCCGCTGAGCAGCAGTTTGAGCAGCTCGAAGCCGACCGCTCCCATCAGCGCGGCCACCATCAGGCGGCGGCGCGGCGGGTGCACGCCCGGCAGCAGCGTCAGCAGATACAGCAGCACCAGGAAGTCGGCGACGACGGCGATCGCGATGGCCACGGCCTGCAGCAGTACGCCACCGGCTCCGCCCTTGTCGATGCCGAGCCGGTCGGCACTCCAGCCGACGGCGGTGGAGGCGAGCGTCGATGCCGCGATCGAGGTGAGCGCGACCGCGCCGAGCCCGAGCAGTACGCCCCCGTCCTTGAGCTTGCGCAGGACGGGATTGCCCTCGTCCTCGTCGTCCAGCTCCCAGACCGCACGCAGGCAGTCCCTGATCGAACCGACCCAGCCGATGCCGGTGAAGAGCAGCAGCGCGCCCGCGACAACTCCGATCGTGCCGGCGTTGGCGACCAGGGAGTTGACGTCGAGCTGGTCGGAGATGCCCGGCACCTGCTCGGCGATCCTGTCCTCGAGCTTGGACAGCTGCTCCTCGTCGAGCAGCGTGGCGCCGATCGCCGCGGCCACCGTGATCAGCGGGAAGAGCGCGAGAAAGCTGATGAAGGTGATCGCGGCGGCGAGCCGCGTCCAGTGCACCCGGTCGAGCGTCTCGTACGAGCGCCAGGCATGCGTCTGCATCAGCCGTGCGACCAGCGGTCCGATGACGGGGAGTTTGGTCAGCCAGTCCATGTCGTACGCGTACCCTCCGCGCCGAATACCAGTGTCCGGGTGCCCCAGAATCGCAGGCAGGTCGCGAGGAGCATGCCGACGCCGAGCCCGGAAACGGTGTCGGCGCGCCCCGAGGTGAGTCCGAAGCCGTGGTGCGAGACGAGGAGGCAGAGCAGTTGCACGAGCGCACCCGCGAGATTGACGGCGAAGAAGACGGCGCACTCCCGAAGGCCCATCCTTCTGCGCCGGTAGGTCCCCAAGGCGTTGCCGAGGTACGCGACCGTGCACCCGGCGAGGAAGGAGAGGGCCTTCGCGGTCAGCGGCTCCCAGCCGAGCGGGCCGCGCAGCCATACGAAAACGGCCAGGTCGGCGGCGTACGCACAACCTCCGACCAGCGCGAAAGAGCCCAGCTCGGACTCGACGGGCTTCACAGGTCGGCGACCGCCAGTCCGTACATCGCGGCCCAGACCAGTCCGACGACGGCGAGCGCCCGGTCGTGCAGCACCACGTCCTCGGGCGCGCCGGCCGTGCCGCGGTCCGCGAAGACGGCGTAGCGCAGCACCGCCAGGATGAACGGGATCATCGACAGCTGCCGCCAGGGCAGCAGCGCCTGGGCGGCCACTCCGCCGCTCTCCAGAGCCCACAAGCAGTACGCGAGCACGGCGACACCGGCCGCGAGCTGCCAGACGAAGCGCAGATAACCGGTCGTGTACTCATTGAGCAGCGCCCGGGTCGCGCCCTTGCTGCCCTCCATCTGCACGGCTTCCGAGTACCGCTTGGCCGCCACGACGAACAGCGCGCCGAAGCCGGTGGTGATGAGGAACCAGCGGGACAGCGGGATGGCGAGCGCGACCCCGCCGGTCATCGCGCGCATCAGGAATCCGGTGGTCACGACGGCCAGATCGACGACAAGGACGTGCTTGAGCCAGAGGCAGTACGCGAGTTGCATCGACAGATAGGCGGTGAGCAGGGCGCCCGTCATGGCGTTGCACAGGGCCGCTGCTGAGGTGATCGCGGCGGCTGCGAGCAGGGCGCCCACCGTGTACGCGACGGGCACGGGCACGTCCCCGGCGGCGACGGGACGTCTGCATTTGACGGGGTGGGCACGGTCGGCTTCGCGGTCGCGGGCGTCGTTGACGAGGTAGACCGCCGCGGCTGCCGCGGTGAACAGGACGAAGACGAGGGCCAGTTGACCGGCGGTGTGCCTGGAGCCCAGGTCTCCGGCGGCAGCGGGAGCGGCGACGACCAGGACGTTTTTGATCCACTGGCGCGGGCGCGCGGTTCTGAGCAGGCCGAAGGGCAGGCCGACGGCCCGGCGCGGCGCGGGCCGTGAGGGCCGCCGGGGCCGTTCGGACCGCTTCAGCAGCGCGCTGCCGCGCTCAGTCATGCCGCCCCCGGAAAGCCGGCCTCGGCGGCCCCCCAGGCCCGCCTTCAGGCGCGGAGCACCGGCGGGGACCCGTCATCCAGCGGGCGCCGAGCCGGACCGCCAGACCGCCGAGCGCGGCGCCCGCCGCGATGTCCGTCGGATAGTGGACGCCGACGACGAGCCGGGACACGCACATCGCGGCGGCCAGCGGCGGCGCCAGCCGGCGTCCGGCCGGGCGCAGCGCGCCGAAGGCCACGGCGGCAGCGGCCGCCGATGTGGCATGTGAGCTGGGGAAGGAGTGGCGGCCCGCGGTACGGACGAGAGGCTCGCCGAAGGGGAGTCGGGGGCGGGGGCGGCGTACCGCCGCCTTGACGCCGATGCTGGCCAGATGTGCCGCGCCGACCAGGGCGGTGGCCCGCAGCCAGGCCCCTCGCCGCTCGCGGTCGGCCGCCGCGCCCGCGAGTCCGGCGGCGAGCCAGAGCGCGCCGTGCTCGCCGGTGACGGAGAGCGCGCGAGCGGCAGCGGCGATCCGCGGCTGCCGCCCGCAGTCGCGCAGCGCCACCAGCAGCCGCCGCTCGGCGGCCGCGCAGTCCACGTATCTCATCTGCCACCCCTTCTCATGAGCTCTCATGAGCCAGGGGCGACTCTTCTCGGCGATCGGCGGACTTTCACGTCATTCTTTGATGACACTCGTTTAATCACCCATTTCGGCGAGTCCAGCGAGGTACCGCCAAATGCGGGCATAGGCGGCTATAACGTCTCGGACATGGTTGCCGAGACCAGAACCACCGACACAAGTGGCCCTGCGCGTACCGAGTTGGTGTCCCTCACCGGCTGGGGCCGGACGGCCCCGACAACCGCCTGCCTGCTGCGTCCCCGTACCCCTGAGGAGGCCGCCGCGGCGGTGCGGGGCTGGGGGGCGCGTGGCGGCATCGCGCGCGGGCTCGGACGGGCGTACGGAGACGCGGCGCAGAACGCGGGCGGCGCCGTCCTCGACATGACCTTGCTCGACCGCATCCGCACCATCGACGCCGACGCGGGTGTCGTCGTGTGCGACGCGGGCGTGAGCCTGCACCGGCTGATGGAAGTGCTGCTGCCGCTCGGCTGGTTCGTGCCGGTGACGCCCGGGACGCGCCATGTCACGGTCGGCGGCGCAGTCGGCGCCGACATCCACGGCAAGAACCACCATGTCTGCGGCTCCTTCTCGCGCCATGTGCGCTCGCTGGAACTGCTGACGGCGGACGGCTGCGTACGGACGGTCCGGCCCGGCACCGACCTCTTCGACGCGACGACGGGTGGCATGGGCCTGACCGGCGTGATCCTCTCGGCGACCGTCCGGCTCCACCCCGTCGAGACGTCCCTGATGTCCGTGGACACCGAGCGGACCGCCGACCTGGACGACTTGATGGCCAGGCTCACCGCGACCGACCACCGCCACCGGTACTCGGTCGCCTGGATCGACCTCCTCGCGCGCGGGCGTGCGCTGGGCCGCTCGGTCCTCAGCCGCGGCGAGCACGCCCCGCTGGAAGCACTGCCTCCGCGGACCCGGCGCACACCGCTCGCCTTCCGCCCCGGGACGCTGCCGGCCGCCCCCCGACTCGTACCGGAACGGCTGCTCGGACGCGCCACCGTCGGGCTCTTCAACGAGCTCTGGTACCGCAGGGCGCCCCGCTCGCGCACCGGCGAGCTGCAGACCTTGGCGGCCTTCTTCCACCCGCTGGACGGCCTCCCGCACTGGAACCGGATCTACGGCCGCGGCGGCTTCGTCCAGTACCAGTTCGTCGTCGGGTACGGACAGGAGGACGCCCTGCGCCGGATCGTGCGCCGGATCTCGCGGCGCCAGTGCCCCTCGTTCCTGGCGGTCCTCAAGCGCTTCGGCGCCGGCGATCCCGGCTGGCTGTCGTTCCCCCTGCCCGGCTGGACGCTCGCGCTGGACATCCCGGCCCGGCTGCCCGGACTCGGCGCGTTCCTGGACGAGCTGGACGAGGAGGTCGCCGCGGCGGGCGGCCGGGTCTATCTGGCCAAGGACTCCAGACTGCGTCCGGAACTGCTCGCCGGGATGTATCCACGACTGCCCGAATTCCGTGCCCTGCGGGCCGCTCTCGACCCCCGCGGAGTCTTCACCTCCGACCTCTCCCGCCGTCTCTCCCTCTAAGGAGCACCTCCCGTGAAGAACGCCTTCGGCTCCCCGCAGTCCCTCCTCGTCCTCGGCGGTACGTCGGAGATCGGCCTGGCCGTCGCCCGGCGGCTCATCGCCCGCCGCACCCGAACGGTCTGGCTGGCCGGCCACCACTCCCCCTCCCTCGAAGACGCGGCGAGCAGGCTCCGTACCCTCGGGGCCGAGGTCCGCACGGTCGCCTTCGACGCCCTGGACTGTGCCGCGCACGAAGAGGTGCTGGGGAAGGTCTTCGCCGAGGGCGACATCGACATGGTGCTGCTGGCCTTCGGCGTCCTCGGCGACCAGGCGAACGACGAGGCCGACCCGCCGGCCGCCGTCCGGGTCACGCAGATCAACTACACGGGGGCGGTCTCGGCCTCACTGGTGTGCGCGGCGGCCCTGCAGACCCAGGGGCACGGCTCGCTGGTGGTGCTCTCCTCGGTCGCGGGCGAACGCGCCCGCCGCGCGAACTTCATCTACGGCTCCAGCAAGGCGGGCCTGGACGCCTTCGCACAGGGGCTGGGGGACGCGATGCACGGGACGGGCGTGCACGTCATGGTCGTACGCCCCGGATTCGTCCGTACGAAGATGACGGCGGGGCTGCCCGATGCGCCGCTGGCCACCACTGCCGAGGCCGTCGCCACGGCTGTCGAGCTCGGGCTGCGACGCAGATCGGAGACGGTGTGGGTGCCGGGGGCACTGCGTGTGGTGATGTCGGCGCTGCGGCATGTGCCGCGATCGCTGTTCCGCAGACTGCCTCTGTGACGACCGCCCCGCTGGCTGTGGGCCCCGAGGTCAGGAGGTGGCTGCGGGCTCGTCCACCGGGGAGCCCTGGGCGGGCACGGACACGATGCCGCCCCCGAAGGCGTACTCGTGGAGCTTGCGCCACACGCCGTCCGCGCCCTGCTCGTACAGCGCGAAGGAGGCGCAGGTCCAGGACGCCTCGTACTCGGACAGCGCCTCGTACGCACGGTCCATCTTCTCCTCGGCGATGCCGTGCGCCACGGTCACATGCGGGTGGTACGAGAACTGCAGCTCACGCACCAGCGGCCCGGACGCGTCCCGCACCCGCTTCTGCAGCCGGGTGCAGGCGGCCGCGCCCTCGACGACCTGGACGAACACGACGGGCGAGAGGGGGCGGAATGTCCCGGTGCCGCTGAGCCGCATCGGGAACGGCCGGCCACTCGCCGCGACCCTGGCGAGATGCGCCTCGATCGCGGGCAGGGCCCCGGCGTCGACCTCGGTCGGCGGCAGGAGTGTGACGTGGGTCGGAATGCCGTGCGCGGCGGGATCCCCGAAGCCCGCACGCCGCTCCTGGAGCAGGCTGCCATAGGGCTCCGGGACCGCGATCGAAACGCCGAGCGTTACGGTCCCCACGTCGTTCTCCTCAATCGTCTGCGGGTAGGTGTGCCGCCGCCAGTGTGGCGGCTGCACGGCATATGTGGCCAGAGGCCTTGGACACAGTGCCGATCCGGTGATGACCTCAGTACGGAATCGGAACGCACTCAGTGCTTCGCCGGCAGGAACCCCACCTTGTCGTAAACGGACGCCAGGGTCTCGGCCGCGACCGCGCGGGCCTTCTCCGCACCCTTGGCCAGAATTGAGTCCAGCGTCTCGGGGTCGTCCAGATATTCCTGGGTGCGGGAGCGGAACGGAGTGACGAATTCCACCATGATGTCGGCGAGATCCGTCTTGAGCGCTCCGTACATCTTGCCCTCGTACTCCGCCTCCAGCTCGGCGACGGTCTTGCCGGTGAGGGTGGAGTGGATGGTCAGGAGGTTGGAGACGCCGGGCTTGTTCACCGGGTCGAACCGGATGACGGTCTCGGTGTCGGTGACCGCGCTCTTGACCTTCTTCGCGGTCGCCCTGGGCTCGTCGAGCAGGTTGATCAGGCCCTTGGGCGTGGACGCCGACTTGCTCATCTTGATCGACGGGTCCTGAAGGTCGTAGATCTTCGCGACCTCCTTGACGATGTGCGGCGCCGGGATGGTGAAGGTGTGCCCGAAACGGGTGTTGAAGCGCTCGGCGAGGTCACGGGTGAGCTCGATGTGCTGGCGCTGGTCCTCACCGACCGGGACGGCGTTGGCCTGGTACAGCAGGATGTCCGCGACCTGCAGGATCGGATAGGTGAACAGGCCGACCGTGGCCCGGTCCGTGCCCTGCTTGGCGGACTTGTCCTTGAACTGCGTCATCCGGGAGGCCTCGCCGAAGCCGGTGAGGCAGTTCATGATCCAGCCGAGCTGGGCGTGCTCGGGGACATGGCTCTGGATGAAGAGCGTGCAGCGCTCGGGGTCGAGACCGGCGGCGAGCAGCTGGGCGGCCGCGAGCCGGGTGTTGGCGCGCAGCTCGGCAGGGTCCTGCGGCACGGTGATCGCGTGCAGGTCCACGACCATGTAGAACGCGTCGTGGGTCTCTTGCAGCGCCACGTACTGGCGGATCGCGCCGAGGTAGTTCCCGAGGTGGAACGAGCCTGCGGTGGGCTGGATACCGGAGAGCGCGCGGGGTCGGTCTGAGGCCATGCACAACATTCTCTCAGGTGCGGAACCGATCTCCGGCCGCCGGTGTATGAACGGTGTGAGGACGCGGGAGGGGACCCTGGAGGCCGGTCCGGAGGGGGGCCGCATCGTCGAGGAAGAGGCTGCGGTGATCGCGCGGATGCGCGCCGGGTCGCCGGGGCGCCTCCGGGACGGTGCCGCGTTCCGTCCATGGCTGCTGCGGATCGTGGTCAATGAGACGAGGAGCACAGTCCGCTCGGCGGTGCGACTGCTGCCGGCCGCGCTGGACGAGCCGGCCAGGGGCGGGCCCCGGGCGGGGCGGACCACGGGGGTGCCCCGCCCCGCCCGAGGGCTCAGACCGTCAGGCCAACCGGCCGCCGGCCGGAGTCACCGCACTACGCGCTCAGCCCGGGCGCCGGATACCCGGCCATCAGCTCCGCGACCTCGGACCGGATCTCCCCCAGCACGTCCTCGTCACCCGAGCCGGCCGCGGTCACACCGCGGTCGATCCACTCGGCGACGGCGGCCATGTGCTGCGTACCGAGACCGCGGGACGTGAGGGAGGGGGTACCGATGCGGACACCGGAGGGGTCGAAGGGCTTCCTCGGGTCGTACGGCACGGTGTTGTAGTTGACGACGATCCCGGCCCGGTCGAGCGCCTTCGCCGCCACCTTGCCGGGGACGTTCTTGGGGGTGAGGTCCATCAGGATCAGGTGGTTGTCGGTGCCGCCGGAGACCAGTTCGAAGCCGCGGGCGAGCAGTTCGTCGGCGAGTGCCTTGGCATTGGCGACGACCGACTCGGCGTATGTGCGGAAGGGGGCCTGGGCCGCCTCGTGGAGGGCGACCGCGATAGCGGCCGTGGTCTGGTTGTGCGGGCCGCCCTGGAGGCCGGGGAAGACCGCCTTGTCGATGGCCTTGGCGTGCTCCTCGCGGGACATCAGCATCGCGCCGCGCGGCCCGCGCAGGGTCTTGTGGGTGGTCGTGGAGATCACGTCCGCGTACGGCACCGGCGAGGGGTGGGCACCGCCGGCGATCAGGCCGGCGATGTGCGCGACATCGGCGACCAGGATGGCGCCGGACTCCTGCGCGATCTCCCCGAAGGCCGCGAAGTCGATGGTGCGCGGCAGCGCGGTGCCGCCACAGAAGATGAGCTTCGGGCGTTCCTTGAGGGCGAGCTCGCGCACCTCGTCGAAGTCGATGCGGCCGGTGTCCTGGCGCACGCCGTACTGGACGCCGCGGAACCACTTGCCGGTGGCCGATACGCCCCAGCCGTGGGTGAGGTGGCCGCCCATCGGCAGGGCCATGCCCATCACGGTGTCGCCGGGCTCGGCGAAGGCGAGATAGACGGCGAGGTTCGCCGGGGAGCCCGAGTAGGGCTGGACATTGGCGTGCTCGACGCCGAAGAGCTCCTTGGCGCGGGCGATGGCGAGCAGCTCGACCTTGTCGATGTTCTGCTGGCCCTCGTAGTAGCGGCGGCCGGGGTACCCCTCGCTGTACTTGTTCTGCAGAACGGTGCCGGAGGCTTCCAGGACGGCCCTGGAGACATAGTTCTCGCTGGGGATCAGGCGCAGCGTGTCGGCCTGAAGCCGCTCCTCGTCGCCGATCAGGGCCGCCAGTTCGGGGTCGGCGGCAGAGAGTGCCGGGTGGGGCAGGGGAAGAGTCATGGTGTCCTCCGGGGCGATCCGTCTGCTCGGTCGTGGTCCCGGGATGCGGCTCGGGACCCCTTGCCGGGCAGGCCGGGCAGGGGACGGGCAGCACCACGGGACAAGTCCCGGGGTGCCCAGGCGGGCGGCACCTCGTGTGATCTTCCGCGCGCGGTTCCCTCGGGGTTACTTCCCCGTACGCCAGTCGCCGTGCGTACTGTCCAGCCTAGCGGCCACGTCCTGCAGCAAGGTTTCTTCGTCCACCATGCGAGCGACGATAGAAACAGGGGCATCACCCCGCCCCACGCCGGATGCCTTGTCTCTACCTGAACGGAGATCCCGTGTCTGCATCGGAGAGTGCCATTGCCTCTGCGGAGGCGCACAGTGCGCACAACTACCACCCGCTTCCCGTTGTCGTCGCCTCGGCGGACGGCGCGTGGATGACCGATGTCGAGGGGCGCCGCTACCTCGACATGCTCGCCGGGTACTCGGCGCTCAACTTCGGCCACGGAAACCGCCGGCTGATCGACGCCGCCAAGGCGCAGCTGGAGAGAGTCACACTTACCTCCCGCGCGTTCCACCACGACCGGTTCGCCGACTTCTGTACACAACTCGCCGAGTTGTGCGGCATGGAGATGGTGCTGCCCATGAACACCGGGGCGGAGGCGGTGGAGACCGCCGTCAAGACCGCCCGGAAATGGGGCTACCGGGTCAAGGGCGTCCCGCCCAACCAGGCAAAGATCATCGTCGCCGCCAACAACTTCCACGGCCGCACGACCACCATCATCAGCTTCTCCACGGACCATGAGGCGCGCGCGGACTTCGGTCCGTACACGCCGGGCTTCGAGATCGTTCCGTACGGGGACCTCACCGCGCTCGAGGCGGCGATGAGCGCGAACACCGTGGCGGTGCTGCTGGAGCCGATCCAGGGTGAGGCCGGGGTGCTGGTGCCGCCGTCCGGGTATCTGCCGCGGGTGAGGCAGCTGACCCGCGAGCGGAACGTGCTCTTCATCGCGGACGAGATCCAGTCCGGCCTCGGGCGGACCGGCCGTACCTTCGCCTGCGAGCACGAGGGTGTCGTGCCGGACATGTATGTGCTGGGCAAGGCGCTGGGCGGCGGTGTCGTCCCGGTGTCGGCGGTCGTGTCCTCCAATGAGGTGCTCGGCGTCTACCGCCCCGGTGAGCACGGCTCGACCTTCGGCGGCAATCCGCTCGCCTGCGCGGTGGCCCTGGAGGTGATCGCGATGCTGCGCACCGGCGAGTTCCAGCAGCGCGCCACCGAGCTGGGCGAGCACCTCCACCACGAGCTGGGCCTGTTGACGGGCGGCGGCGCGGTGGAGGCGGTGCGCGGCCGCGGGCTGTGGGCGGGCGTCGACATCGTGCCGAGCCACGGCACCGGCCGGGAGATCTCGGAGAAGCTGATGGACCGCGGGGTCCTGGTGAAGGACACCCATGGTTCCACCATCCGGATCGCCCCGCCCCTGGTGATCAGCAAGGAGGACCTGGACTGGGGCCTGGACCAGCTCAGGGCGGTCCTGGACGCGTAGCGGCTCGCCCCGGCCCGGGTCAGAGGATGACGTGGGGCAGGAAGCGGGCGTACTCGTCCGTGACAAGCCCCGCCGATTCCCTGATGCCGAGACCCGCCGCCTCGTCCTCGACGACCCATGCGCCGAGCACCACGCGGTTGCCTTCGAAGTCGGGCAGCGGGGCCAGCTCCTGGTAGCAGCACGCCTCTTCGCGGACCACGGGGGCATCGCCCGCCTCATGCATCGTGACGCCCGCGCCCTCGCGGCCGAGCAGCGGCTTGGCGACATAGCCCCGCTCGGCGGCGAGTTCGCGCGGGCCGTCGAGATAGGCGGGGAGCAGGTTCGGGTGTCCCGGGTTCAGCTCCCAGAGGATCGCAAGCAGCGCCTTGTTGGAGAGCAGCATCTTCCAGGCGGGCTCGATCCAGCAGGTGGTGCCGGTGCCGCCACCGTTGTCCAGGGTGCCGAGGACGTGCGGCCCGAAGCGGTCGGTGACCAGCCACTCCCACGGATAGAGCTTGAAGCAGCTGCGGATGAAGCGCAGCCGGTCGTCGACGAAGCGCCCGGACAGCCGGTCCCAGCCGATCCTTTCGACGGAGAGCGCCTCGGTGGCGAGCCCCGCCTGCTCGGCCGTCTCGCGCAGATACGCGACGGTCATCAGGTCCTCGCCCAGCTCGTCCCCATCGGAGTGGACGAAGTGCAGCGGCCCCGGCGGCAGCAGCGGGGCCTGCCGCTTCCAGGCCTCGACGAGGCGTTCGTGGAGGGAGTTCCACTGGTCGGCGCCGGGGAAGCGGTCCTCCATCCAGAACCACTGCGGGCTGGCGGCCTCCACCAGGGAGGTGGGGGTGTCGGCGTTGTACTCCAGCATCCTGGCCGGGCCGGTTCCGTCGTAGCGGAGGTCGAACCTCCCGTAGACGGAGGGGAGTTCGGACCGGCGCCGCCAGGACTCGGCGATCAGTGAGGCGAGCCTCGGGTCGGTGATGCCGAGGTCGGCGAAACGATCCTGCTCGACCATGTGCGCGGCCGCGGCCAGGCACATGGCGTGCAGTTCCTCGACGACCTCTTCCAGCGCCTCGACCTCGGGCAGCGAGAACTCGTAGTACGCGCTCTCGTCCCAGTACGGACGCAGGGAGCCGTCCGGGTAGCGGGTGAGCGGGTAGATGAGGCCCTGCTCCTCGACGATCTGCTGCCAGCCGGGGCGGGGCTCGACGGTGTGCCGCTTCATGCTCCGTGTGCCCCTTGCTCAGCCGCCGCCGGAACTGGAGTGGCCGAAGCCGCCACTGTCGACGGCGGTCCTGTCGAAGCTGCCGCCCTCGGCCCGGCCACCGCTGACACTGCCGCCGTAGTAGTACCTGCCGGAGCTGTTGTATCCGTCGCTGTCGGCGTCGCCGTCGCCGTCGCACTTGTAGTCCGGCAGCACTTCGTAGGTGACCGGATCGACACAGCGCTCGTCGGGCTCCGAGCTGCACGCCGTCAGCGTCGCCGCGAGCACCCCCATGCCGCCGAGCACCACCGTGCTCGACCTCAGCCTGCGTCGTGCCATCCCGGTCGCCCCCGTTCGAATCAAGCCAGTGGATCGCCGGACAGACTAGAGGGCCGCCCCGCCCGGCTGTCGGCCCGGTCCGCCAACCCTCCTCATCTACAGTCGCTTTGTGCTCATTGGGATGATTTGCGCGCTCGGTTCAGCGGTCTGCTACGGCACGGCCTCCGTTCTCCAGGCCGTCGCCGCCCGCGCCACACAGCCGGGCACCGGCTCCGGCGTCGACGCGGCGCTGCTGCTGCGCGCACTGCGCCAGTGGCGATATATCGCCGGACTCGCCCTGGACGGCCTCGGTTTCGTCCTCCAGATCGTCGCCCTGCGCTCCATCCCCATCTACGCGGTAGGCGCGGCGCTCGCCGCCAGCCTCGCGGTCACCGCCGTGGTCGCCGCCCGCCTGCTCCATGTCCGTCTCAGCGGTATCGAGTGGGGCGCCGTCGCGGTGGTCTGCGCGGGCCTGGCGATGCTGGGCCTCGCCTCCGGCGAGGAGGGCGACAAGGCCGGATCGTCCGCGCTGCGCTGGTCCATGCTCGGCATCGCGTTCGCCGTACTCCTCGTCGGCGCGGCCGCGGGCCGCCTCCCCGACAAGCCGCGCGCCCTGGTGCTCGGCCTGGGCGCGGGCTTCGGCTTCGGGGTCGTCGAGGTCTCGGTCCGGCTGATCGACTCGGTCGCTCTGCCGGGTGTGCTGGGCAATCCGGCGCTGTATGCGCTGCTGCTCGGCGGGGCCGCGGCGTTCCTGCTGCTCACCTCCGCCCTGCAGCGCGGCTCGGTGACGACGGCCACGGCGGGCATGGTGATCGGCGAGACGATCGGCCCGGCGCTGGTGGGCGTGGTGTGGCTGGGCGACCGTACCCGCGAGGGCTTGGCCTGGCTGGCCGTCACGGGCTTCGCGGTGGCGGTGGCGGGCGCGCTGACGCTGGCGCGGTTCGGCGAGCCGCCGGCGGCGTCGGAGGTGGGCGACGGTGCGGGCGCCCGAGCGGAGCGTTTCCCCTGATGAACTGGGGCGAAGCCCCCGTTACGGCAACGCACGGCACAGCGCGTCCAGCGCCCCCGACCAGGCGCTGTCCGGCGGCGTCCCGTACCCCACCACCAGCGCGTCCCGCCCCCGCGGCGCGTCCTTGTGCCGGTAGCGGGAGACGCCCTCCACGGCCAGGCCATGCCATGCGGCGGCCTGGACCACGGCGTGCTCCGTGCCCGACGGGAGCTCGAGGACCGCGTGCAGCCCCGCCGCGATCCCGCTGACCTTGATGTCCGGCGCGCGCTCCGCCAGCGCCGCCACCAGTTGGTCGCGCCTTCTGCGGTAGCGCAGCCGCATGCCCCGCACATGACGGTCGTACGCGCCCGACGCGATGAACTCCGCGAGCGTCAGCTGGTCCAGCGCGCTCGACACCCAGTCCATGTGCCCCTTCGCCGCGAGCGCGGGCTCCACCAGCTCCTCCGGCAGCACCATCCAGGCGAGCCGCAGCCCCGGCGCCAGCGACTTGCTCGCCGTGCCCAGATAGACGACCCGGTCCGGGTCGAGCCCCTGGAGCGCGCCCACCGGCTGGCGGTCGTAGCGGAACTCCCCGTCGTAGTCGTCCTCCAGGATCACCCCGCCGTTCCCGCGCGCCCAGTCGACGGCGGCCGCACGCCGGTCGGGGTGCAGGGCGACGCCGACCGGGAACTGGTGCGCCGGCGTCAGCAGCACCGCCCCGACCCCGCGCAGAGCGCCCAACTCGCCTGTGTGGGAGCCCAGTTCGTCAAACGGCAGCGCGGGCGTCCGCAGCCTCGCCTCGGTCAGCAGATTCCAGTGCTCAGCGAGCCCGTACGACTCGACGGCCACTTCACGTACCCGTCGCCGCCGCAGCACCTTCCCCATCAGCATCAGCCCGTGCACGAAGCCGGAGCAGATCACGATCCGCTCGGGGCCCGCGTACACGCCGCGCGCCCGTGCCAGATAGTCGGCGAGCACGGTGCGCAGTTCGACGCGCCCGCGCGGATCGCCGTATCCAAAGGCCTCGTGGGGCGCGGCGGTCAGCGCCCGGCGGGCCGCTTTCAGCCACTCGGCGCGCGGGAAGGCGGCGAGGTCGGGGTGTCCGGCCCGCAGGTTGTACTGCGGACCCCGCCGAGCCGGCCGCGCCCTGGCCGCCCCCGCCGCGGGCCTGCGCGCCGCGGCGCGGCGGGCGACCCGCGTCCCCGAGCCCTGTTGCGCCGTCAGCCACCCCTCGGCGACCAGCTCGGCGTATGCGTCGGCGACCGTGTTGCGGGCGATCCCGAGGTCTGCGGCGAGCGAACGCGAGGACGGCAGCCGTGTGCCGGGGCCGAGCCGTCCGGTGCGAACGGCCTCCCGCAGGGCGTCCATCAGCCCCGTGCGCAGCCCGGAACCACGCAGTTCCAGATGCAGGTCGGCACCGAAAGTGGCCCAGGAATCCGTCATGCAGGTGGACCATACTCCTGCGCCACACCGGCAATAGATTCGTACGTATGACGACCGACCAGACGCCCGGTGAGAAGCCTTCCTACGTTGCGGAGCACACGTCCCGCCTGCCCTGGGCCACGCTCGCGCCCGAGGTCTACAAGGCCATGGTCAAACTGGACGTGGCAGCCCGGCAGGGCCTCGACCCGGTTCTCGTCGAACTGGTCAAGATCCGTGCCTCGCAGATCAACCACTGCGCGTTCTGCCTCGACATGCACACCAAGGACGCGCTCGCGGCCGGCGAGTCGGCCGAGCGGATCATCCAGCTCAGCGCCTGGGAGGAGTCGCAGCACTTCTACACGGCGAAGGAGATCGCGGCGATCGAGCTGACGGAGGCGGTCACCGAACTCACCGACGGCTTTGTGCCGGACGAGGCGTACGAGAAGGCGGCCAAGCACTTCGAGGAGGCGGAGCTCGCCCAGCTGATCTCGACGATCGCGGTCATCAACGCCTGGAACCGCTTCGGGGTGAGCACGCGCATGGTTCCCGGTCACTACACGCCCGGCCAGTACAAGCGCTGACGAGATCGGGAGAGCGTCATGAGCGTTGAAACCTTCCGTTCCCTCCACCACGGCCGGGTTCCCGGCGATCCCCTGGTCCTGCCCGGCCCCTGGGACGCCGCCAGCGCCCGCGTCTTCGCGGACGCGGGCTTCCCGGCCCTTGCGACGCCGAGCGCGGGGGTCTCGGCGTCGCTCGGGTACGAGGACGGGAAGACGCCCGCGGACGAGATGTTCGCGGCGGTCGCCCGTATCACCCGGGTGGTGGACGTCCCGGTCTCGGCGGACATCGAGGGCGGCTACGGCCTGCCGCCCAAGGAGCTGGTCGCGCGGCTCCTCGACACGGGTGCGGTCGGCTGCAACCTGGAGGACTCCGACGCCGTGACCAAGTCCCTCAAGGACCCGCGGCGGCACGCCGACTGGCTCGCCGAGGTCCGGGCGGAGGCGGGCGACGGACTGTTCGTCAACGCCCGGGTCGACTCGTTCCTGCGCGGAGTGGCCGACCCGGCGGAGGCCATCTCCAGGGCGCGGCTGTATGTGGCGGCCGGGGCGGACTGCGTCTACCCCTTCGCCGTACCGCCGGAGCAACTGCCGCTGCTGCGCGCGGAGATCGAGGGCCCGATCAACGTCGCGCCGTTCCCGGGCGGCCCGTCCGTCGCCGAACTGGGCCGGCTCGGCGCGACGCGCATCACCTTCGGGCCCTTCCTGCAGCAAAAAGCCGTGGCGGCGGCGCTGAAGGCCGCCGAGGCCCTGCGCGGAAACTAGGTCCTGTCCGGTCGATCAGGTCGGATCAGTGAGCGGGGTCTGGTGCGTGCAGATGCAAGGCGGAGGATGGAGCCCACGCGGAGCGTCGGCGACTGACGACAACGCGGCAGATGTGCGTGCCAGGGCACGCGAGCCCGGCAAGATCGGCCGGACGGACCTGGGCCCCCTCACCCTCCGTCTCCCGGTCGAGGGTTCGAGGACGGTCCTTGGCCGGGGCCCCCGCACCGCGTCCGCCGGCTCGGGCTACAGTCTTCGCCCATCCCCACCCGGACGTTCCGGCCCGGGGTTGGCGCTGGGGGATGCGGAGCGATGCGGGCCGAACATATGGAACTGCACGGCTACGAGATCGTAGAGATCCTCGGCCAGGGCGGATTCGCCACGGTGTACCGGGCGCGCCAGCTGGCCGTGGGCCGGGAGGTCGCGCTCAAGGTGGACAGCCGGGTGTTGTCCTCGCCCCGGGACCAGCAGCGGTTCCTGCGCGAGGTCACCGCCGCCGGGCAGCTGTCGGGTCATCCGCATGTGGTCGCGGTGTACGACGCCGGAGTTCTCTCCGACGGCCGCCCCCACATGGTTCTGGAGCTGTGCCCCGGCGGTTCGCTGGCCGACCGGCTGCGCCGGCACGGCCCGCTGCCGCCGAAGGAGGCACGCGACATCGCGGTGAACATCGCCGACGCGCTGGCGGCCGCGCACGCCGCCGGGGTGCTGCACCGCGACATCAAGCCGGGGAACATCCTGGTCAACCAGTACGGCGGCGTCGCCCTCGCCGACTTCGGGCTGGCCGCGATACCACGGCCGGGCCACGAACTGTCCGTGACCAGGGAGGCACTGACTCCGGCGTACGCACCGCCCGAGGCGTTCCGTATGGCCGAACCCGCCCCGGCCGGGGATGTGTACTCGCTCGCCGCGACCGCCTACGCCCTGCTGCGGGGCCGCCCGCCGCACTACCCCGACGACGGTGAGCTCAGTCTCGCGGAGCTCATCGTGCGGCACACCTGGCCCGTTCCCGACCTGCCCGGTGTGCCGACTGCCCTGACCGAGGTCCTCAGACACGCCATGGCCCCCGACCCGGCCGACCGGCTGCCGACCGCCGGAGCGTTGCGGGACGCCCTCGCCGCTGTCGACCTGGACGCCGCTGCCCCTGCCTCGGCCACGGCCGTCCAGATGCCCAGGGACACGCCACCGTCGTACGCACCGCCTGCCGCCCCTCGGGACGCCGTTCCCGCGCCGACCGCCCCACACATACCGCCGCCGCTCCACCCTCCGGGCGGCAGCGGACGGACGACCGCCGCCGCCGCCCCGGATCCGGACGGCCGGGGCCGACGCGGCCGGCGCCCACGGCTGATCGCCGCACTGGCGGCAGTAGCGGTTTCCGTGAGCATCTCGGTCACAGTGGTGGTGAACCAGAACCAGTCACGGTCCGACGACGCCTCCCCCGGTCCCTCCGCGTCGGCCTCCGCCACCGCCGGCGCGAGCGGCTTCGTGGTGCCGACCACCACGGAGGACTGCCCGGCGGCGGCCGTCGAGGGTGTGGGCGGCCGGTGCACCACGACCGCCGAGTGCTGGTCCGGCATGGTGGTCATTACGGGGATCGTGTCCATCAGCCGCGCGGACTGCAAGGCGAGCCATGTATGGGAGACCTTCGCCATCGCTCCGCTGCCCAAGGACGGCATGACGAACAATTACCGGGACCTGAGCAAGCATCCCGATGTTCTCAAGCTCTGCTCGACCGATGTCATGACCAAGTCCAGGACGGTGCAGGGACAGGGGCAGTGGTCGGCCGACGTCCTGCCACCCACCCAGACCGAATTCGCGGACGGCTTGCGCGTCTTCCGCTGCGTCGCCGCGGCCGACGGGGAGGTGGCCGGCAACCACTTCAGGCCTCGGGGCTGAGGGCCCCCCGCCCGGTCGACTCCGCGTCCTTCGCCAGGCTCACCGCCGTCACGAGGCTCAGTCGCGGCTCGGCCTTGCGCAGGGCCTTGATGGCGTGGATCGAGTCGGCCGGGCCCTTGAAGCCGGCCGCGTCCAGCTGCTGGCGCACCCAGCGCCCGCGCAGCTCGGCGGCGGGGGCGTCCGCGGCCCGGGCGACGATGGCGGCGGCGCGCTCCAGGCCGGGGCGGTCTTCCGGGGTGGCGGTGGACAGCGCGGCGCGGACAGCGTCGGCGATGCTGTCCGCGTCCCGCAGCACGAGTACCGAGAGTTCCTGCTTGCCGAGTCCGAACATGTACTGATCCTCACCGCAACTGCACGGCGGCTCAAGCGGCTTGAGCTACTTCAGAGCTCGACGCGGGGCCGGGCCCTGCAGCGGCCCCGAGCCGGTGCCGGACGGACTGAAACTCAGCCCGTCCGGCAATTGAGGAGCGGCCCGCCCACGGCACACCGGCCCGAGCCGGGCGCGCGCCTACTTCTTCGGGAGCCACGCCTTCCACGTCGCCTCGTTCGCCTTGACCCACTTCTCCGCCGCCGCCTCCGGCGACATCTTCTCGCCCGCGATCATCAGCGCGACCTCGTTCTGCTGCTCGGTCGTCCACTTGAAGTTCTTCAGGAACTCCGCCGCCTCGCCGCCGTTCTTCGCGAAGTCCGCGTTGAGGTACTTCTGCAGCGGCGTGTTCGGGTACGCGCAGGCGATCTTCTTCGGGTCCGCGTCACAACCCGCCTTGTACTCCGGCAGCTTGACCTCGACCATCTCGACCTGCTCGTTCAGCCACTGCGGCGTCCACCAGTACGTCAGGAACGGCTTCTTCTCCTTCGCGTACTTCTTGATCGCCGTGATCTGCGCGGCCTCGGAGCCCGAGTAGTTGGTCTTCAGATCCAGCTTCAGGTTCTTGATGAGCGCGTCGTCGTTGGTGACGTAGTCCGGGGAACCCTCCAGGATCTGGCCCTTGTCACCGCTCTCCGCGGTCTTCAGGTCCTTCACGTACTTGTTGAGGTTCTTGTAGTCCGTGACCTCAGGGTTCTTGTCCGCCCAGTACTTCGGCACGTACCAGCCGATGTGCCCGGTCACCCCGAGGTCGCCGCCCTTGACGACGGTCTTCTTCGTGGTGACGTACTGCTTCTCCTCCTTGGGGTGGCCCCAGTCCTCCATGACCGCGTCGATGTCGCCCTTGGACAGCGCGTCCCAGGCAAGGACCTCGCCCATCTGCTGGGTCTTGACGTGGTAGCCGAGCTCCTTCTTCAGGATGTAGCCGGCGACGGCCGTGTTGGCCTGCGCGCCGACCCACGAAGGCACGGTCAGCGTCACGGACTTCTTGCCGCCGGCCTCGTCCTTCTTGCCGGTCTCGGCAGCGCCGCACGCGCTGAGGGTGAGGACGCCGAGGGCGCTGATGACAGCAGTGGAGATACGGAGGGTGCGCATGGTGCTCCTGATAATTGGGTTAAAAGGGGTCAGTGGGACTGCTTGCGGGAGCCGGACTGGGTGATCCGGTCCAGTACGAGACCGAGGCAGACGATCGCGGCTCCGGCCGTCATCCCGATGCCCATCTCGCCCCGGGACAGGCCCTTCACAACGTCGTAGCCAAGCGCCCCGCCGCCGACCAGGCCGCCGACGACGACCACGGCCAGCACCAGGACCACGCCCTGGTTGACGGCGAGCTGCAGCGCCGGGCGGGCCAGCGGGAGCTGGACCTGGAGGAGTTGCTGGCGGGTCGACGCACCCAGCGAGCGGGAGGCCTCCAGCGCGGCCGGGTCGACCTCGCGCAGGCCCTGGGTGGTGATGCGTACGACCGCGGGCAGCGCGTAGACGACGGCCGCGATGATCGCCGAGGCCCGGGTGACGCCGAACAGCGCGACCACCGGGATGAGATACACGAACTGCGGCATCGTCTGCATGGCGTCCAGCACCGGCCGCAGCCAGCGTTCGATCCGCCCGGCACGCGCGCAGAAGACGCCCGCGAGCACGCCGAGCGCGAGCGTGAGGACCAGCGCCGCGAGCACCTGTGACAGCGTGTCGAGGGACTTGCCCCACACCCCGAGCACGCCGATCGCACCCATCGAGAGCGTCGCGGTCAGTGCGGTCGCCCAGGTGCCGACCAGCCAGGCCACGGCCGCGACGAGCAGGAGCACCGACCACCACGGCAGCCAGATCAGCGCATCGCGCAGGGGGTTGAGGATCCAGAGCGTGAAGTGCTCGGACCAGACTTCGGTGCCGCCGAACACCGGGACGCCGGACGCGAGGTTCTCGGTGATCCAGTTCTGGGCCTTGTTGACGGGCGTGGAGATGTCGTACGTCCACGCCTCCGGCCACGCCCTGCCGACGACCAGGCCCGCCAGCGTTGCGGCCACCACGCCCCCGACGGCGAGCGCCCAGGCCGGGCGGCCGTGCAGCAGCCCGCCGCCCGGTGCGCTCTCGCCGATACGGTCGCCGGCCGCGGCCGTCGTACGGTCCAGCCAGACCGCGATCAGCACGATCGGGATGCCCGCGGCGAGCGCCTTGCCGACGTCGACCGTGGAGAGCGCCGAGTAGACCTCTTCGCCGAGGCCGCCGGCCCCGACGAGGGCAGCGATGACGACCATCGAGAGCGCCATCATGATCGTCTGGTTGAGGCCGAGGAGCATCTGCTTGCGGGCGAGCGGCAGCCGTGCGGTCCGCAGCCGCTGCCATGCATTCGCGCCGAGCGAGGCGGAGGCCTCCAGCACGGCGGGGTCGGCGCCGCGCAGCCCCAGCGCGGTGAGGCGGGCCATCGGCGGGGCGGCGTAGATGACCGTGCAGAACAGCGCGGCGGGCGTGCCGGTGCCGAAGACCAGCACGAACGGCAGCAGATACGCGAAGGCGGGCAGCACCTGCATGGTGTCGAGGACCGGCCGCAGCGCCCGGTCGACGCGGTCGGAAAGACCGACGGCGAGCCCGATCAGCACGCCGAGCAGCGCGGCGACGGCGACCGACACGACCATCAGCGCGATGGTCAGCAGCGTGGCGTCCCACATCCCGAGCAGCCCGCACACGGCGAACGTCCCGAAGGCGGTCGCCGCGACCTTGATCCCACGCCGCCCGAGCCCGGCGCCACGCCAGGCGAACAGCACACCGGCGGCGAAGACGCCCAGCCAGCCCATGGCGTCCAGGAACCGGTAGACGACGTCGACCGCGTCGGTGGCGGTGTTGGAGAAGTGCAGCAGGAAGTAGAGGAAGAGGGGGTGGGTGTCACGGTTGTCGATGACCCACTGGTTGGCGTCGTCGAGGGGGCGGGAGATGTCGACGGTCAGCCCGGAGGGCCAACTGCCGCTGCCCCACAGGGCGATGCCGAGCGGTATGAGGACCAGCGCCCCGAGGGCGAGCACGAGCAGCTTGCGATGCACACGGTTGTTCAGGACGTTGCGCAGTGCGGGCGCTTCCTTGGCGGGGGCGGTGACGACGGCTGTCATGCGACGACCGCCTTGTCCGTAGGGGCGCCGCGGTCGAGGCCCGCCACCACGTCCAGCAGACTCACATGGTCCACCACTCCCAGGCAGCGGCCGTTCTCCACCACGCGTGCCGTCTCGCCACTGCGGGCGACCGCTTCTATCGCCTCGGAGACCGTCACGTCGGGGGCGATCGCCGGACCCGACTCCGCCTCGTCCCCGGCCGCCGGGCGCATCGCCGTATGCACCGTCATCACCTGCTGGCGCGGCACATCGCGGACGAAGTCCCGTACGTAGTCGTCCGCGGGCGAGCCCACGATCTCCTCCGGAGTGCCCAGCTGCACAATCCGGCCGTCCCGCATCAGCGCGATACGGTCGCCCAGCTTCAGCGCCTCGCCCAGATCGTGGGTGATGAAGATCATCGTGCGGCCCTCCTCGCGGTGCAGCCGGATGACCTCCTCCTGCATATCGCGGCGGATCAGCGGGTCGAGCGCGCTGAACGGCTCGTCGAAGAGCAGCACTTCGGGGTCGACGGCGAGCGCGCGGGCCAGCCCGACGCGCTGCTGCTGACCGCCGGACAGCTGGCCGGGCCGCCGGTGCTCAAGACCCTCCAGGCCGACCTTGGCGACGACCTCCGTCGCCCGGGACCGGCGCGCGGCCTTGCCCATGCCCTGGATCTCGAGTCCGTACGCGACGTTGTCGAGCACCGAGCGGTGCGGCAGCAGGCCGAAGTGCTGGAAGACCATCGACGCACGGTGGCGGCGCAGTTCGCGCAGCCGCGCCGCGTCCATGGAGAGCACGTCCTCGCCGTCGATGGCGATCGCCCCGGACGTCGGCTCGATCAGCCGGGTCAGACAGCGTACGAGCGTCGACTTGCCGGAGCCGGACAGGCCCATGACGACGAAGACCTCGCCCTTGCGGACGTCGAAGGACACATCGCGTACGGCTGCGGTGCAGCCGGTGCGCTCGCGCAGCTCGGCCGGGTCGAGCGCGCCGAGTTCGGCGTCGGTGGGGATGCGGTCGGACTTCGGGCCGAAGACCTTCCACAGCTCGCGTACGGAGAAGACGGGCGGCTGACCCGCGCCATCCTTCTCCACAGCGGTGCCGGTTCCGGTGCTGATGTCGGTCATAGGGCGCTGCCCCTTTCCTCGGGCGCCGCTGCAAGCAGCTCCGCGCACTTTTCTCCCACCATCAGGACCCCGATCATCGGGTTCACGGCAGGCATGGTCGGGAAGACGGACGCGTCGGCGATACGGATGCCGTCGAGGCCGTGGATCCTCAGGTCCGGTGAGACGACGGACAGTTCATCCGTCGACGACCCCATCCGGCAGGTACCGGCGGGGTGGTACACGGTGTGTGCGACCTTGCGCGCGTACTCGCTGATCGCCTCGTCCGAGGTGATCTCCGGCCCCGGGCAGACCTCCCGCTTCAGCCATCCCGCCAGCGGCTGGGCCTTCGCGATCTCGCGGGCGAGCTTGATCCCGTCGACGAGCGTGCGGCCGTCGTAGTCGTCCTCGTCCGTGAAGTACCGGAAGTCCAGTGCAGGCTTCACCTGTGGGTCCGCGCTGGTCAGATACAGCCTGCCGCGGCTGCGCGGCTTGGGTATGTTCGGCGTCATCGACACCCCGTGTGCGGGCCTCTCGTACCCCAGTCGCTCAGGGTTGTCGGTGAACGGAACCTGGTAGAAGTGGAACATCAGGTCCGGCCCCCGGCCGTCCGGATCGCGCTGGACGAACAGACCCGCGTCGCTGTCCATCGCGGAGTTCTCGGGGATCGGCTCGTGCGTCTCCCAGACGATCACCGACTCCGGGTGGTCGAGCAGGTTCTCGCCGACGCCCGGCAGATCGTGTACGACGGGGATCCCGAGTGCCTCCAGGTCGGCGCGCGGCCCGATGCCGGAGTGCAGCAGCAGCCGCGGTGTGTCCACCGCGCCCGCGCAGACGAGGACTTCGCGCCGGGCCCGGACGAACCGCTCCTCGCCGTCCTTCGTACGCACATGCACGCCGTCGGCCCGGGTGCCGTCGAGCTCCAGCCGGTACGCCCAGGTCTCCAGCGCGATATGAAGGTTCGGCCGGTCCAGGAAGGGGTGGAGATACGCGACCGAGGCGGAGGAGCGCTTGTTGTTCTCCGGGTGGTACGCGAGGTCGAAGAAGCCGACGCCCTCGTGGAAAGGCTTCTGGTTGAAGCCCTCGACGCGCGGGACGGCGAGCGCGGACTGGGCCGCGTCGACGAAGTCGCGGGCCACGGCGTTACGGTCCGCCTCGTCGACCGGCACGATGTTGTTGAGCAGCCGGTCGAAGTACGGGTCCATGGCTTCGGCGTCCCAGCCCTCGGCACCCGCCGCCGCCCACTCGTCCCAGTCGGACGGCAGCGGCCGGAAGGCGATGAGGGTGTTGTGGGAGGAACAGCCGCCGAGCACGCGGGCGCGGCTGTGCCGGATGTGGGAGTTGCCGCGCGGCTGCTCGGTGGTGGGGTAGTCGTAGTCGAGCTCACCGCCGAGCAGGCCCATCCAGCGCCGCAGGGTGAGCACGTCGTCCCGGCCGACGTCGCTCGGTCCGCCTTCGATGACGGCGACGGTGACGTCCGGGTTCTCGGTGAGCCGGGAAGCGACGACGGATCCGGCGGTGCCACCCCCGACGACGACATAGTCGTACGTGGTCATGTTCTGGTTCTCCTGCTCAGCCCGTGAACCAGCGCACGGGGCGCGGGGCGAGGTTCTGGTAGATGTGCTTGGCCTCGCGGTACTCGGCGAGGCCGGCCGGCCCCAGCTCGCGCCCGATGCCGGACTTCCCGAATCCGCCCCACTCGGCCTGCGGGAGATACGGATGGAAGTCGTTGATCCAGACGGTCCCGTGCCGCAGCCGCCCGGCCACCCGCCGTGCGCGGCCCGGGTCGGCGGTCCAGACGGCGCCGGCGAGACCGTACTCGGTGTCGTTGGCGAGGGCGACGGCCTCGTCCTCCGTACGGAAGGTCTCGACGGTCAGCACGGGCCCGAAGACCTCTTCGCGTACGACGCGCATGGAACGGTGGCACTGATCGAGGACGGTGGGCCGGTAGAAGTACCCGTCGCCTTCCGGCCCCCGGCCCCCGGCCCGCAGCACCGCCCCTTCGACCAGCGCGGAAGCGACGAAGGACTCCGTCCTGGCCAGCTGCTGGGCGGATACGAGTGGGCCGCACTCCACACCGTCGTCGGTGCCGCGTCCGAGGCGGATCTTCTCGGCCCGGCGGGCGAGTTCGGCGACGAAGCGCTCGCGCAGGGACTCCTCGATGATGAGCCGGGACCCGGCGGAGCAGACCTGACCGCTGTGGATGAAGGCGGCGTTGAGGGCCTGGTCCACAGCCGTGTCGAAGTCCGCGTCGCTTTCACATGCGTCGGCGAAGACGACATTGGGGTTCTTGCCGCCGAGTTCGAGGGCGACCTTCTTGACGCTGTCGGCGGCGGCGCGCATCACCTTCGTACCGCTGGCGAGCCCGCCGGTGAAGGACACGAGATCCACACCGGGATGCTCGGCGAGCCGGGCCCCTACGGGGTCGCCCGCGCCGGTCACGATGTTCGCCACACCGGCGGGCAGCCCCGCCTCCTCCAGCAGCTGGATCAGCTCGACGGTCGTCAGCGGAGTGATCTCACTCGGCTTGATCACAAAAGTATTGCCCGCGGCCAGCGCCGGGGCAATCTTCCAACTGGCTTGCAGGAGTGGGTAGTTCCACGGCGTGATCAGCGCACAGACGCCGACGGGTTCATGCACCACCACGCTGTGTATGTCCGGCGAACCGGCATCGACCACCCGTCCCCCGCTCTCGTTCATGACGAGGTCGGCGAAGTAGCGGAAGGCGTCACTCACACAGTCGACGTCGATGCGGCCTTCCTCGACGGTCTTGCCCGTGTCCCGGCTCTCCAACTGCCCGAGCGCTTCGCGGTTCCGCTGCAGCAGGTCCGCGACCCGCCGCAGCAGCGCGGCCCGCTCGGCGACGGGGGTGCGGGGCCACGCCCCCTGATCGAACGCGGCACGCGCGGCGGCGACGGCGTCGTCGGTGTCCTCGACCCCGCCCTCCGCGACGACGGCGCATACGGTCGCGTCAGCGGGGTCGATGATCTCGCGCGCGGCGCCGGAGGCGGCTGCACGCCACTCTCCGCCCACGTGGATGGTCTGTTGTGCCGACACGTCGCGTTTAGCCTTCCGTTCCCGATTTGTTCCCCGCTGGCAAGGACCAGCGGACGGGGCGCCTGCCCCTGGGGGTGGAAAGCATGCGCAATGGGTGGCCGAACGTGTCGCGTGTCACTTATTCGCTGCCTACGCGGCGGCGGGATCGGGTCCTGCCGGTGGGTCACCGCCTCCGAACGCGCGCGCGTGACAGACCGGACTCGGCCGACGACGCGCGCGTGACCGCCCGGACTCGGCCGACGACGCGCGGGGTGCACGCAAACCGCCCCCGGCTGCCAGTCGGCTGCCGGGGGCGGTCGGGGTCAGATCCCTCAGATGAGGCCGAGCTCGCGGACGGCCGCGCGCTCCTCCTCCAGCTCCTTCACGGACGCGTCGATCCGCGCACGCGAGAAGTCGTTGATCTCCAGGCCCTGGACGATCTCGTACTTGCCGTCCTTCGTGGTGACCGGGAAGGACGAGATCAGGCCCTCCGGGACGCCGTACGAACCGTCCGACGGGATGCCCATCGAGGTCCAGTTGCCCTCGGCGGTGCCGTTCACCCAGGTGTACACGTGGTCGAGCGCGGCGTTCGCGGCCGATGCGGCCGAGGACGCGCCGCGGGCCTCGATGATCGCGGCGCCACGCTTGGCGACGGTCGGGATGAAGGTGTCGGCCAGCCACTTCTCGTCGTTCACGGTCTCGGCGGCGTTCTTGCCGGCGACCTCCGCGTGGAAGATGTCCGGGTACTGGGTCGCCGAGTGGTTGCCCCAGATGGTGAGGCGCTTGATGTCGGTGACCGGCGCGCCGGTCTTCTTCGCCAGCTGCGAGATCGCGCGGTTGTGGTCGAGGCGGGTCATCGCGGTGAAGCGCTCGGCCGGTACGTCCGGGGCGGCGGCCTGCGCGATCAGCGCGTTGGTGTTGGCCGGGTTGCCGACGACGAGGACCTTGATGTCATCGGCGGCGTTGTCGTTGATCGCCTTGCCCTGCGGCTTGAAGATACCGCCGTTGGCGGAGAGGAGGTCGCCGCGCTCCATGCCCTTGGTCCGCGGGCGGGCGCCTACCAGGAGGGCTACGTTCGCGCCGTCGAAGGCGACGTTCGGGTCGTCCGTGATCTCGATGCCGCGCAGCAGCGGGAAGGCGCAGTCGTCGAGCTCCATCGCGGTGCCCTCGGCGGCCTTGAGGCCCTGCGGGATTTCGAGAAGGCGCAGCTTGACCGGCACATCCGCGCCGAGCAGGTGGCCGGAGGCGATGCGGAAGAGCAGCGCGTAGCCGATCTGGCCGGCCGCGCCGGTCACGGTGACGTTGACGGGAGTGCGGGTCATGGCGATCTCCGTAAGACAGCTGGCGGTGGGGTTCCCTGCCCCTGATGCTGGACACCTCCGCCACGTCTGGTCATTTCGTCCCGAAGCCTCGGAATTCCGCCCCGAAGCCTCGGACTGAATCTTGACGTGAAGAGATATCCAGCGATCAGGCTATCCGACCCGGGACCCCGGCCAACCCACGCCCCCTTGTGGCGCGGCTCACTGTGGCGCGGTGCAGCCCTTCCCACCGGTCTTCAGCGTCGCGCAGGCCTTGGCATCGGCCGGTCCGGTCACGGCGGTCATCGGCGTGTACGCGTCGTTGTCCGCGTTCACCAGACCATTCTGCGCGCCCTCGCCGCCGGCACTGATCTGCACCGTGTCGCCGGGCGCCGCCCGAGTGATACGTGCCCAGGCCGCCTGGCAGGTCTTGCTGTAGCGGACCTCGACCAAGGCGTTGCCCACGGTCGCGGACGAGACGGTCTTGGCGAACTGGCCGCCGCAGCCCATCGTCTCCGGGTCCTGGCCGGTGCAGTCCTTGCCGCTGCACTTCACTCCGGCGGGCAGTTGCGGGCTGCTGGTGGTCGGCGTTGCCGACGGAGTCCGGGAAGCCGCCTTGGCGTCGCCGCCGTCCCCGCCGAGGTCGGTCAGCAGCACGGCCGCGGCGATCACCAGCAGCGCGCCGACGAGGCCGACCAGGAACATGGTGACCTTGTGCTTGCCGCCGCCCCGCCCGGAACCGCCCCGCCCCGCACTTCCCCGGCCGGGACCTGCCTGGCCGGATGCGCCCTGTCCGGGAGACGGCTGCCTGGCCGCCGGCCCCCGGTGGCCGGGCTCGCTCCGGGTCGGCAGATACGACTGGTCCCGCGGCTCAAGATCACGGCCGCCCGGGTCCGTGGGCACGCCGGTCCGTCCGCCCGCCCCGCTGTTCGCGGTGCCCGCCGGGGCAGGGCCGAATTCCCCGAGCGCCGCTCGCGCCTGGGAGATCTGTATCGCTTCCATCGTCATGTCGTGGCGCATCTCGGCTCGGCTCCAAGCACGCTCCGCGAGCTCCCACATGGTGGTGAGATGGAAGGCGTTCGTGCCGGTCACCTCGGCCAGCGCGACTATCGCGCCCTTGGGCGCGAGCAGCCGGCCGTTCAGATACCGCTCCCAGGACGTCTTGCTGTAGCCGGTGCGGTCCGCCACGGCCGCGATGCTCAGCCCGCTGCGGTCGACAAGCCGCCGCAGCTGGCTGGCGAACTCCTTGACCTGCGGGTCGAGCTCTTCCGGCAGTGCCTTCCAACGAGGCATGTACTTCCCCCCTTGTCTTCCCGAACGGGCCTGATGCGCCCCGTGCTGTCGAGCCCCCTGCGGTACCCCCTCGGGGGTCCGAGTACCGGACTACCCACTGGGATGCGCAGGGCCAGGATGTCAGTTCCTGATATCGGCGCGCACGGGAGCATTCGCGGCGGTTGAGCGCCCCGATGTGCGCCCCGCCCCGGTTGCCGCCTCAGTCTCGCAAAAGTAGCGCAATGATCACACCGTGGCGGAATCGTCACTTCCATGCCACAGGCCCCAGCCGTCCCTTGTACGGGCTTGGCGCGTCCATGACCCTGGAAGCACAACGGCGCCCGTCCTCCCTCGGGGGAGAGGACGGGCGCTGTTGCGTTCGTAGAATTCGGTGGCCAAGCCCGGGCAGGACGACGCCGGACGCGGGCTGCCCGTGGCTTCTTGGGCCGGGCGTGCCGGTGCCGTGGCCGCTCAGGCAGCCGCCATCTTCTTCTGCAGGTTGGTCTCGAGCGCCCCCAGAAACTGCTCCGTCGTCAGCCACGGAGTGTCCTTGGAGATCAGCAGCGCCAGGTCCTTCGTCATCTGGCCGCCCTCGACGGTCTCGATACAGACCTGCTCCAGGGTCTGCGCGAACCTGGTGACCTCCGGGGTGCCGTCCAGCTTGCCGCGGTGGGCGAGACCGCGGGTCCAGGCGAAGATCGACGCGATCGGGTTGGTCGAGGTCGGCTTGCCCTGCTGGTGCCGGCGGTAGTGGCGGGTGACCGTGCCGTGGGCGGCCTCGGCCTCGACGGTCCTGCCGTCGGCCGACATCAGCACGGAGGTCATGAGCCCCAGCGAACCGAAGCCCTGGGCGACGATGTCGGACTGGACGTCGCCGTCGTAGTTCTTGCACGCCCAGACGTAGCCGCCCTCCCACTTGAGCGCCGCAGCGACCATGTCGTCGATCAGACGGTGCTCGTAGGTCAGGCCCGCCCTGTCGAAGTCCGTCTGGAACTCGGCGTCGAAGATCTCCTGGAAGATGTCCTTGAAGCGGCCGTCGTACTTCTTGAGGATCGTGTTCTTCGTGGACATGTAGACGGGGTAGTTACGGGCGAGGCCGTACCGGAACGAGGCGCGCGCGAAGTCGCGGATCGACGCGTCGTGGTTGTACATGCCGAGCGCGACGCCGGGGCCCGGGAACTCGTGCACTTCGAGCTCGATCGGGTCGGAGCCGTCCTTCGGAGTGAAGGTCATGGTGAGGGTGCCCGGTCCCGGGACCTTCAGATCGGTGGCGCGGTACTGGTCGCCGAAGGCGTGACGGCCGACCACGATGGGCTTGGTCCAGCCCGGGACGAGCCGCGGCACGTTCTCCATGATGATCGGCTCACGGAAGATCACGCCGCCGAGGATGTTGCGGATGGTGCCGTTGGGCGAGCGGTACATCGCCTTGAGGTTGAACTCCTCGACCCGCGCCTCGTCCGGCGTGATCGTGGCGCACTTCACACCGACGCCGTACTTCTTGATGGCGTTGGCGGCGTCGACGGTCACCTGGTCGTTGGTGGCGTCGCGGTGCTCGATGCCCAGGT
Source organism: Streptomyces sp. CA-135486 (assembly GCF_050936555.1). Taxonomy (NCBI): domain Bacteria; kingdom Bacillati; phylum Actinomycetota; class Actinomycetes; order Kitasatosporales; family Streptomycetaceae; genus Streptomyces; species Streptomyces sp. CA-135486. Next base: position 981,445 of record NZ_JBNJMM010000002.1, on the reverse strand, counting down.
CGAAGTACTGCAGCTCGACATCGACGTACGGGAGGATCAGCTTGTCCTTGATGAAGGACCAGATGATGCGGGTCATCTCGTCGCCGTCGAGCTCGACGACCGGGTTGGCTGCCTTGATCTTGGCCATGAGGTGGAACGCCCCTCTCACGCGTCGACATATCCCGATATCCCGTGATCAAGATACTCAACGCGGAGCTGTCCGACGCCCACGCGGCGCTGTCCGACGGTGCGCTATCTGACGGTGCGCTATCTGACGGTGCGCTATCTGACGGTGAAGTGGACCGCGTCTTCCAGGAACGGGACGTCCAGCCACGGCTTCGGCTGCGTCACCAGCGCGAGCAGGACGATCAGCGTGCCGAGCAGCCCGTACGTGACCATGTCGGTGAAGCGCGAGCGCACGGCGAGCATGCCGACGGAGGGCAGTACGCGGCGCATGACGGCGCCGGTGACCAGGGCGACACCGATGAGGATGGCGCCGACGCGGAAGGCGTCGGCGAAGGCGTCACTGGCGACGATGACGAGCCCGAGCCCGGCGAGCCCGAGCACGGTGAGCAGGGGCCACTGCCGCGCGGGCGCGGAGGCGTCCGAGGGGGCGGCCCGCCCTCCGCCTTCCGGCCGAGCGGTGTCCCGCGTGAGGGCAGGCGGCCGCCGGGAAGGCGACTTGCTCTGCCCGCCCTCGACGCGAGGGGTGTTCCCGTTCGGACTGCCGGCCTCGGGCCCGGAGGGAGCGCAGTCGCCCGCATCGACCTTGACCGGCTGGCCGAGGGCAGCGGCGCGCGCGTCCGCGCCGACCGTATCCGGCGTCTCCGGCCCGGAGGTGGCCCGGCCGTCGGTCTCGCCCGCGGCCGGTTCGGGCTGCCCACCCGTGGCGGGTGACCGCGGATGGACCGCCTCAGCGAGCGCCGCCTCCACGGCGTCGTCCACCTCCTGGCCGACCGCGAGCGCGGCGCGCTCGGCGGCGTCGGGCCCGGGGACGCCGCCCCCACCCGCGGGAGCGGCACCGCCGACCGGGTCACCAGGTGTCGTCGTACCACCGTCCGTGCCGGACGGCGGTACGGCGGCACCAGTGGCCGGGGCCGGCCGGGCCGCCCCTTCGTCGTTCCTGCTTACGCCCATGCGCTCGCGCCTTCCCCGTCAGCCCGCGGCGGCGACCGCGCGCTCCGCCGCCTCGACGACGTTGACCAGCAGCTGCGCCCGTGTCATCGGGCCCACACCGCCCGGGTTCGGGGCGACCCAGCCGGCCACCTCCGCGACGCCCGGGTGGACGTCCCCGACGATCTTGCCCTTCTCGTCGCGGCTCACACCGACATCCAGGACCGCCGCGCCCGGCTTGACGTCCTCCGGCTTCACCAGGTGCGGCACACCCGCCGCGGCCACGATGATGTCCGCCTGCCGCAGATGCGCGGACAGATCACGCGTACCCGTGTGGCACTGCGTCACCGTCGCGTTCTCGGACTTGCGCGTCAGCACCAGCGGCATCGGCCGCCCAATGGTGATCCCGCGCCCCACGACCACCACATTCGCGCCGTTGATCTCCACGCCGTGGTGCCTCAGCAGCTGCACGATCCCGTACGGAGTGCACGGCAGCGGCCCCTCCACCCCCAGCACCAGCCTGCCCAGGCTCATCGGGTGCAGCCCGTCCGCGTCCTTCGCCGGGTCCATCAGTTCCAGCACGCGGTTGGTGTCGATGCCCTTGGGAAGCGGGAGTTGGACGATGTAGCCCGTGCAGTCGGGGTTGTCGTTGAGCTCGCGGACGACCGCCTCGATCTCCTCCTGCGTGGCGGTGTCCGGCAGTTCGCGCTGGATCGACGCGATGCCGACCTGCGCGCAGTCCTTGTGCTTGCCATTCACGTACCAGCGGCTGCCCGGGTCGTCGCCGACCAGCACAGTGCCAAGGCCGGGAGTGACACCCCGCGCCTTGAGCGCCGCCACGCGGGCGGTCAGATCGGACTTGATCGCGGCTGCGGTGGCCTTGCCATCGAGAATCTGGGCAGTCATGGGCCCATCCTCGCGGATAGACCCGCCCCTGTTCCAATTCGGTCCTGATCGCTACGCCGCTCCGGACCGCATCGCGCCGCCGCCCCGCCCCCCGCCAACGCGAACGGGAGGTTGCACTTGCACAACACACACGATTACCGACTGGACAAAAAGTCGACGTTAAGACCACGATGAGCCGCGCAGTACCGCGGCAGTGTTGGGGGGCAAACCGCATATTTCGTGACGTTCCTCCGCTCGGACCGCGTCGTCCCCGCACTTTCCAACGGAGGAATCCCGCAATGAGCTTCGGCGACCCGAACAACCCCTACGGCCAGCAGCAGGGCGGTCAGCCGGGCTACGGCTACCCCCAGGGCCAGCAGCCCCAGGGTCAGCCCGGTTACGGCTATCCGCAGGCCCCGCCGGTCCAGCCGTACGCCGGTGGCTTCGCCGGCGGCCCGACCGAGATGCCGGGCGGTGTGAAGGCGGCCCGCGTGATGCTGTTCGTCATCGCGGGCTTCCAGGTGATCGGCTCGGTCCTGTTCTTCCTCACCGGCGCGGCCATCAGCAAGGCCCAGGACAACCCGGCCCTCAAGGACGACATCCAGTTCAAGGACCTCGCCGACTTCCCGACGGGCGGGGTCTACGCCCTCGGGGTCGCGGTTCTGCTCTGGGGCGTGCTCGCCATCTTCCTGGGCGCCAAGTTCAGCAGCGGCGGCAATGGCATTCGCGTCACCGCGATGGTCTTCGGCATCATCACGGCGGTCCTGGGCATCTACCCGTTCGTCATCGTCGGCCTGGCCCACACGGTGCTCGCGATCCTCGTGGCCGTGTTCGTCGGCAAGTCGGACGGCGGCGCCTGGTTCAACCGCGCCCGGCACTGAACCACCTCTGAGCGCACGAGCACGAAGGCCGTAAACCCGCCGACCGGCGGGTTTACGGCCTTCGGCCGTTCTAAGCCCCGCCCCGCAGTGCGCTCAGTGCGGGGCGAGGCCTCCGGGCCGTGCGGCTCAGTGGGCTGAGTGAGCTCAGTGGAAGAAGTGCCGCGTCCCCGTGAAGTACATCGTCACGCCCGCCTTCTTCGCGGCCTCGACGACCAGCTCGTCACGGACCGAACCGCCCGGCTGAACCACCGCCTTGATGCCCGCGGCGGTCAGGATCTCCAGACCGTCCGGGAACGGGAAGAACGCGTCGGACGCGGCGTACGAACCCGCCGCGCGCTCCGCACCCGCCCGCTCCACCGCGAGCTTCGCGGAGTCGACACGGTTGACCTGGCCCATGCCGACACCGACGGACGCGCCGTCCTTGGCGAGCAGGATCGCGTTGGACTTCACCGCGCGGCAGGCCCTCCAGGCCAAGGCCAGTTCGGCCAGCTCCGCCGGGGACAGCGCATCGCCCGTCGCCAGCGTCCAGTTCGCGGGGTCGTCGCCCTCCGCCTGGAGGCGGTCCTTGATCTGGAGGAGCGCACCGCCCTCGATGGGACGGAGCTCGACGGGCGCCGCCGGGGCGCCCTCGCAGCGCAGCACGCGGATGTTCTTCTTGCGCGCCAGCACCTCGACCGCGCCGTCCTCGTACGCCGGTGCCACGATGACCTCGGTGAAGATCTCGGCGACCTGCTCGGCGAGCGCGACCGTCACCGGCCGGTTGACGGCGATGACCCCGCCGAACGCCGAGAGCGGGTCGCAGGCGTGCGCCTTGCGGTGCGCCTCGGCGACGTCCGCGCCGACCGCGATGCCGCAGGGGTTGGCGTGCTTGATGATCGCGACGGCGGGCTCGTCGTGGTCGTACGCCGCCCGCCGGGCCGCCTCGGTGTCGACGTAGTTGTTGTACGACATCTCCTTGCCGTGCAACTGCTCGGCGTCGGCGAGGCCACCATTGCCGTTGGAGTAGAGAGCGGCCGCCTGGTGCGGGTTCTCGCCGTACCGGAGAACATTCGTACGCTCGAACGTCGCGCCCAGGAAGTCTGGGAGGACCGAGTCGTCGGCGGGCGCATAGGAAGAGGCGAACCAGGACGCGACGGCCACGTCGTACGCGGCGGTGTGCTGGAAGGCCTCGGCGGCGAGCCGCTTGCGCCCGGCCAGATCGAAGCCGCCCTCCCGTGCCGCGGCGAGGACGTCCGCGTACCGCGCGGGGCTCGTGACGACCGCGACGGACGGGTGGTTCTTGGCGGCGGCGCGGACCATCGACGGGCCGCCGATGTCGATCTGCTCCACGCACTCGTCCGGGGTGGCACCGGACTCGACCGTCTCGCGGAAGGGGTAGAGGTTGACGACCACCAGGTCGAAGGGCTCGACGCCCAGCTCGGCGAGCTGCTCGCGGTGCGACTCGAGCCTCAGATCCGCGAGGATCCCGGCGTGCACGCGCGGGTGCAGCGTCTTGACCCGGCCGTCCAGACACTCGGGGAAGCCGGTGAGCTCCTCGACCTTGGTGACCGGTACTCCGGCCGCGGCGATCTTCGCGGCGGTCGAGCCGGTGGAGACCAGCTCCACGCCCGCCTCGTGCAGCCCGCGGGCGAGCTCCTCGAGACCGGTCTTGTCGTACACGCTGACCAGCGCTCGCCGGATGGCCCGCTTCTCGGCCTCAACAGTCACGGGAAAACTACCTTTCGTCCCTCAATGCGGTAGCCGTTACGGGCCAGACGCCCCACGACCTCGACGAGCAGAGCTCGCTCGACTTCCTTGATGCGCTCATGAAGAGCGACTTCGTCGTCCTCGTCCCGGACCTCGACCACGCCCTGCGCGATGATCGGGCCGGTGTCGACGCCGTCGTCGACGAAGTGGACGGTGCACCCGGTGACCTTGGCTCCGTACGCGAGCGCGTCGCGCACTCCGTGGGCCCCGGGGAAGCTGGGCAGCAGGGCGGGATGCGTATTCACGAACCGGCCGCCGAAGCGGGCGAGGAATTCCTTGCCCACGATCTTCATGAAGCCGGCCGAGACGACGAGGTCCGGCTCGTAGGCGGCAGTGGCCTCGGTGAGTGCGAGATCCCACGCCTCGCGGGTCTCGTAGTCCTTCACCTTGCACACGAAGGTGGGAAGCCCGGCGCGCCCGGCGCGCTCGAGCCCGGCAATCCGGTCCCGGTCGGCCCCGACGGCGACGATACGGGCGCCGAAGCCCTCCGGGTCCTCGTCGATGGCGTCGAGCAGGGCCTGAAGATTCGTACCGGATCCGGAGACCAGGACCACGAGGCGGGCCGGTCGGGCGGAGGGGGGCGGGGAGGCCACGGCGGGTCTCTTTCTCGCGGTGCTGTGCGGCGTGTGGTGCGTCATTTGTGTGGTCGTACGAACGGATCGCACCCCTCGATACGGGGAACTCTACGAAGGCGCCGACCGTCAGCAACGATACCGGCACACAGAACGGCCCCCACGGGACGGGGGCGTGGCCGGGAGGTAGCGTCTGGGGACAGGACCCGTCCTCTGACGGGCACGACGACAGAAGACCCCATGTGCGCTGGGTCTGAGGGGAAGACGTTCACCAGATGCCGGACCGACGCCGCCGTACGGACCTCCTGTTGCCGCGGGAGCGCCAGTCCACGGACGAGACCAACCCCTTCGCGCCGCCGCCGGAGGGCAGGCCGGACCAGCCCTGGCAGCCGCGCCGCCCGGCGAACGACGGCCACTCCGACGACTCGCCGTCCTCATCCTCCGGCTCCGACTCGGACTCGGACTCGGACTCCGGAGATCGTGACTCGTCGTCCAGGGGCAGCCAGTGGAGCAGCCGCCAGCCGGGCCGCTCCTCGGGCGGTGGCTTCGGCGGCCGCCCCGGCGGCCAGCCCGGCCAGAACGGCGGCGGACAGCAGGGCCCGGACGGCGCTCCCTCCAGCGGCCTGAAGTGGGATCCGACGGACCCGGCGCAGAGACGGGCGCGTTATGCGCTGTTGTCGGGCATGTGGGCGTTCTTCTTCGCGCTGTTCGACCTCCCGGAGATCGCGCTGCTGCTGGGCGCGCTGGCGCTGTACTGGAGCATCAGCTCCCTCCGCGCCAAGCCCACCCGCCGCGCTGCGGACACGCTGACCTCCCCCGCACCACCGCCTCCGGCAGCACCGTCGTCCCCGACCAGGCCCCAGTTGACGGCGGCGGTGAGCGGCCTGGTCATGGCGAGCATCGCGCTGATGATCGTGACGGCGTCCTTCACGGCGCAGCTGGTCTACCGCGACTACTACACGTGCGTGAACGACGCCCTGACGAAGTCGGGCCAACTGGCCTGCAACGACTTGCTCCCGGACCCGCTGCGCGGCGTGATCGGCATCAAGGAGTAGCCGAGTCTGCGGCGCCGGGGCCCGGGGGGCGAACCGAGCGCGCCGCGAAGCCGCCGCACGGGCCGGGGGTCCGGGGGGGGCTGCCCCCGGTTACGGGAAGGGGCGGGGAAGGTCCCTCCTACGGTGCCGACGCCTCCCCTGGCGGCTCCGGCTCGGCCGACGGCTCGGCCCCTTCGGCCGGCAGCGGCTCCGGCGCCGGCTCGGGCGGTTCTTCCGGCAACGGCAACGTCACCGGCACCGGCACCGGCGCCGACGGGCTCTCCCCCCAAGCCCCGATCGGCAGGAAGTCGTACGACTCCTCCGCCTCGTCGTCCAGAGCGTCCAGAACGTCCAGAGCGTCCAGATCCGACGGCTCGGGCGGACCAGGCGGATCGGGCGGACCCTCCCCCACCGGCACCACCCGCCCCCTCATCCGCCAAGCCCGCACCCCCAGCGCCCCCGGCACCCCGATCACCGCCGACCACACCACCGCCGCCGCGCCCGTCAGCCACCATGCCGGGCCGAACGCCGCCAACCGGCCCGTGCCCAGCGGACCGCCCGCTGCCGCCGCCAGCAGGGCCGTCAGCACCCCGCAACCCACCGCACCCAGCAGCCCCCTCAGCGCGGTCTCGCGGACTCCCCGCTGCTCCACCGTCCGTACCGTGAACCACGCGACCACCACCCCCGCCACCACCGGCACCGCCACCGCCGCCCAGTTCAGCGCCGTCCCCCGCCCCTCCGCCGGGACCGCGGCCAGCAGCGGGAAGTGTGGCAGCGCCGGATCCCCGACCAGCGCCAGCGGTGTCGCCGTCGCACCCGTACCGAGCGCGAAGCCGGGGCCGAGCCCGTACGCCGCACCCCACACCGCCGCGTTCGGCACCAGCGCAAGACTCAGCAGTAGCACCCCGAACCGCCCCGACCAGTCCTCCGCCAGGTGCAGGAACGAGTCCTGCGCCGCGTCCGCGTGGCACACCAGCGAAGCCGCGACCAGCAGCGCCCCGCCCCCGACCAGCGTCAGCGCCCCGGCCGCCGCGGACCGCAGCGCGACGCCCACCCGGGTGCGGGCGGCCTCCTCCCGCAGCCGCTCGGGCAGCCACCCCGGCAGCGGCCCGAGCGGTCGCCCGCTCGCCGTCCAGACGCCGGCCGCTGCCGCGCACACCGTCACCAGTGGCAGATGCAGGACCGCGCTCAGCGGATTCACCGTCAGCGGACCGCTCGCCGCATAGCCCGCCACCGCCCCGCCGACCAGCAGATATCCCGCACTCACCGCACACAGCGCGCCCCGCGCCGACGGCCGCGGCCGCCCCTCGTCCGGCTCCAGCGCATCGCGCGTTGCCCGGTGCGCCAGCCAGGCCGGCAGCGCGGCAAGGAGCAGCGGCACGACACCGACGGGCGCCGGGTGCCCGGAGAGCGTTCCGGCCCGTACCAGCTCCGTGCCGTGGGCGAGGAGCCACAGTCCGGCCGCGGCATGCAGCGCCTCGGCCGGACCGCTGTCCGGATACGGCGAGCTGATCCACAGCACCGTCACCAGGACGGCCAGCGTGCCGAGGCCGAGCCCCGCCGCGGTCGCCCCGCGCACGACGGCCGCGGCCAGCGCGGGCGCACGACCCCCCTGTACGACGGCCGAGGCGTGCGGCGGCGACATCGAGGGGCTGTGCTCGGTCACATGGGTCACCCGGCCATGCTGCCAACGACACGCGCTTTACCCACGTAACAGGTGATTACCCGTTGTGTCGCTCAAGATACGTTTATGTACTTTTACGCCGAGTGCACTGCCGCGGGGAGCCCCTCATGACTCAGAGCACCACACGCTCCGCCACATCCCCCCTGCCTTCCCCCGGGGAACGGCGCAGACTGCGCGAGGCGTCCGCCGTGAGCGAGGAGGAGGTCGCGACAGCACTCGGCGTCACACGGGCGACCGTCAGATCCTGGGAGAGGGGCCGCACCACCCCGCGGGGGCGCAAGCGCGAGGCGTACGCCAAGCTGCTCGCCGCGTGGGCAGACCAGCCGGACACGCCCGCGCAGCAGTCCCCGAAGTCGCCCGCCCCCACAGCCACAAGCGACACGCAGCCGCCGGCTCGCTCCCGCCGGCCCAGGCAGTCGCACGCGACCACCCGGCCCAAGCCCGCCGCCAAGCGCGCGGACAGGCCGCCCACGGTCCCTGCCGACCCGACGCCGCCGCACACCGCCCAGCCCAGAACACCGGCCCGTGCCGCCGACCCGCCAAGGCCTCCCGAGCTCACCGCCGACGACGCTTTCGACGCGCTGTACGCATTCGCCGCCCCCGCCCTCGTACGCCAGACCTATCTGCTCACCGGCCGCCGCCGGCTCGCCCAGGAGTCCGTCGAGCGCGCCTTCCACCTCGCCTGGCAGCGCTGGCCCGAGGTCGCCGTCGACAGGGACCCCGCGGGCTGGGTGCGGGCGGCCGCGTACGACTACGCCATGTCCCCCTGGCAACGGCTGCGGCGCACCCACCGCGCCCCCGACAGGCCACCCGTGGAGGGGGGCCGGAGCGAGCTCCTCGACGCACTGCTCGAGCTGCCCCCGTCGTACCGCCGCGCGCTGCTGCTCTACGACGGCGTCGGCCTCGATCTGCCGGAGACGGCCGCCGAGACCGAGGCGAGCACCCCGGCCACCGCGAACCGCGTGCTGCACGCGCGCGAGGCTCTCGCCGAACGCCTTCCAGAGCTGGGTGTGCCCGAGACGCTGCACGAGGAGCTGACGGCCCTCGCGCTCGCCGGCCCGCTGCCACAGCTGCCGGCCGCCGAGGCCGTACGCACGGGCAGCGAGCGCAGGGCCCGGTTCTGGACGCGGGCCGCCATCACCGTCACCACGCTGATCATCGGTGCCACGATGTTCACCCTGGTCAACGCCCCGACTCGGTACGAACCGCCGCTCGCCCCGGGCCAGGAGGTCGGCGGCGTACCGGCGCACTACGGTCCGGAGGCTCTGACCGCCCGGGACAGGCAGCTGCGCGCAAAGCTGCTCGCCGAGCCGGAAGCCGGCCCCGAACGGCTGGTACCGCAAAGCCGCTGAACATGCGCGTGGGCCCGCGTCTCACGAAGAGACGCGGGCCCACACCTGTGCGTACTGCCGTACTGCCGTACTGCCGTGCTGCGAAGATCAGGCGCCGAGCTGTGTTTACAGGCCGAGAATGGCGCGCGCCAGCTTGGCCGTCTCGGTCGGCGTCTTGCCGACCTTGACGCCCGCGGCCTCAAGGGCCTCCTTCTTCGCCTGGGCCGTGCCGGAGGAGCCGGAGACGATGGCGCCGGCGTGGCCCATGGTCTTGCCCTCGGGTGCGGTGAAGCCCGCGACGTAGCCGACGACCGGCTTGGTGACGTTCTTCGCGATGAAGTCCGCCGCACGCTCCTCGGCGTCTCCGCCGATCTCGCCGATCATCACGATCAGCTCGGTCTCCGGGTCGGCCTCGAACGCCGCGAGGGCGTCGATGTGCGTCGTACCGATGACCGGGTCGCCGCCGATGCCGACGGCCGAGGAGAAGCCGATGTCACGGAGCTCGTACATCATCTGGTAGGTCAGCGTGCCGGACTTGGACACGAGACCGATACGGCCGGGCTTGGTGATGTCGCCCGGGATGATGCCGGCGTTGGACTGACCGGGGGTGATCAGACCGGGGCAGTTCGGGCCGATGATCCGGGTCTTGTTGCCCTTGCTGACCGCGTACGACCAGAAGGCGGCGGAGTCGTGCACCGCGATGCCCTCGGTGATGACGACGGCCAGCGGGATCTCGGCGTCGATGGCCTCGACGACGGCGGCCTTGGCGAAGGCCGGCGGCACGAAGAGGACGGAGACGTCGGCCCCGGTCTTCTCGATCGCCTCGGCGACCGTGCCGAAGACCGGCACCTCGGTGCCGTCGAAGTCGACGCTGGTGCCCGCCTTGCGCGGGTTGACGCCACCGACGATGTTGGTGCCGTCACCGAGCATGAGCTTGGTGTGCTTCATGCCCGTGGCACCGGTCATGCCCTGGACAATGACCTTGCTGTCCTTGGTGAGGAAGATAGCCATGGCTGTGCTGAACCTCGTCCCTTACTTCGCAGCCGCGAGCTCGGCGGCCTTGTCGGCCGCGCCGTCCATGGTGTCCACGCGCTGAACCAGCGGGTGGTTGGCGTCCGACAGGATCGTGCGACCCAGCTCCGCGTTGTTGCCGTCGAGGCGCACGACCAGCGGCTTGTTGACTTCCTCGCCCTTGGAGGCGAGCAGCGCCAGGGCCTGGACGATGCCGTTGGCGACCTCGTCACAGGCGGTGATGCCACCGAAGACGTTGACGAAGACGGACTTGACGTCCGGGTCGCCGAGGATGATCTCGAGACCGTTCGCCATGACCTCGGCGGAGGCGCCGCCACCGATGTCGAGGAAGTTGGCGGGCTTCACGCCGCCGTGGTTCTCACCGGCGTAGGCGACGACGTCGAGGGTCGACATGACCAGACCCGCGCCGTTGCCGATGATGCCGACCTCGCCGTCGAGCTTGACGTAGTTGAGGTTCTTGGCCTTGGCAGCAGCCTCGAGCGGGTTGGCTGCGTCCTTGTCCTCGAGCGCCGCGTGCTCGGGCTGCCGGAAGTCGGCGTTCTCGTCGAGCGAGACCTTGCCGTCGAGGGCGATGACACGGCCGTCGGCGACCTTGGCCAGCGGGTTGACCTCGACGAGGAGCGCGTCCTCTTCGATGAAGGTCTTCCACAGGGTCACCAGGATGTCGGCGACCTGGTCGGCGACATCGGCCGGGAATTTCGCGGCCGCGACGATCTCGCGGGCCTTCGCCAGGTCGACGCCCTCATTGGCGTTGACCGGGATCTTCGCGAGGGCTTCGGGGTTCTCCTCGGCGACGACCTCGATCTCGACGCCGCCCTGGACGGAGGCCATGGCCAGGAAGGTGCGGTTGGTGCGGTCGAGGAGGTACGAAACGTAGTACTCCTCGGCGATCTCCGGTGCCGTCTCGGCGAGCATCACCTTGTGGACCGTGTGGCCCTTGATGTCCATGCCAAGAATCTGGCCGGCCTTCTCGACCGCGTCAGCCGGGTCGGAGGCCAGCTTCACGCCGCCGGCCTTGCCGCGGCCGCCGACCTTCACCTGCGCCTTGACGACCGACCGGCCGCCCAGACGCTCGGTCACCTCGCGCGCCGCCTCAGGCGTGTCGATGACTTCACCGGCCAGCACCGGTACACCGTGCTTGGCGAAGAGGTCCCTCGCCTGGTACTCGAACAGGTCCACGCGCGTCCGTCCCTTTTCTGATGATCGCGGTTCGTTGTCTGCGTGGGCGTGCCGCGAAGGGCAACGTGACTGCGCTGTCACAAGGGAGGCGTACACGGTTGTCCGAGCACGCGGCATGTCCGTCTCGCAGGTTATCCCCGTGGGCCGTGGGTCCCTAAATCGCAGATCACACCTGGGCGGTGATACCGGTCACAGACTGCACAGGTGGCTGCGCTGTACGGAACCGGGCGGTCCCCACCCCAATGGAGACCGCCCGTGAGCATCGGACCCGCCTGTCAGATGCACTCCGTCAGCTGCAGGGCTTGCTGATGCAGGACTCGCTGATGCGGGTGCCTGAATCAGATGCCCCGAATCAGATGCTCTGGGTCAGGTGGGACGCGTAACTCGGAGTGATCGAGGAGGCCGCGCCCTGGGCACCGGAGACGGCGTTGCCGGCGAGCGGCGTCGAGTGGGCCGTGCCGTACACGTCCTGCGCGAACGGCTGGGCCTGGTGGGCGACACCGCCCGCGAACGGCGTCACATCGCCGGCCACACCCTGCGCGAAGGTGCTCGCGCTGCCGCCGACGCCGTACGTGAGCGGGTGGACGTGGTCGACGACGGTTTCGACGAGCGGCTGGACCGCACCGACAACCCCGCCCGCGAAGGGCTGGACCTCGGAGACGACGCCACCGGCGAACGGCTGGACCTCGGAGACGACACCGCCCGCGAACGGCGTCGCATCGCCGACGACACCCTGCGCGAGACCGCCCGCGTCGCCGACCGCCTGACCGGCAACCGGGAGCACGCCGCTCACAGCACGGGCGGCGATGGGCGGCAGGGTGTCCTGCGCGGCGGCGTCGGCGAGCGGGGTGGCGGCGGCAACGGCGCCCTGGGCCCGGTATCCGGCCTGGGCCGGGGCCTGCTCGAGGTCCGGCGCGAAGGCGGAGAGCGGGCCGAACAGGTAGTCGATCTCGTCCTGAACGTCGGTGCGGGCTACGGACTGGGCCTTGCCCTTGGCCTGGGCGGCGCTGCCGGCGGCGGTGCGCTGAGCCTGCGCGGCCGTGCCCGTCGCCTTGCCCCTGGCCTGGGTGGCCGTGGCGGTGGCGGTGCGCTGAGCCTGCGCGGCCGTGCCCGTCGCCTTGCCCCTGGCCTGGGTGGCCGTGGCGGTGGCGGTGCGCTGAGCCTGCGCGGCCGTGCCCGTAGCCTTGCCCCTGGCCTGGGTGGCCGTGGCGGTGGCGGTGCGCTGAGCCTGCGCGGCCGTGCCCGTCGCCTTGCCCCTGGCCTGGGTGGCCGTGGCGGTGGCGGTGGAGCGCGCGTCGGAGGCGGCACCCGTGGCGTCCTGGACGGCGTCGGCCGCCTGGTCGGGCGTGGAGAGCGGTACGGAGACGTGCACCTCGTCGGCGCTGGCCGCGGCGGTGCCGATGGCCCACATGCCGCCGGCCGTGGCGGCGACGGCTATGGAACGTCGAATGTTCTTGTGCATGCTGAGTCGAATCCTTCGAATGAGTTCGGCTGTCCGGAACTATCCGGTTGGCGGGCAGACCTGTCCCGCCCCCGCGCGGCAGGTCTTGAGCGGGGGAAGGGCTGCCCTAGCCGGGGAATTCGAGGATGTCGCGCGGTCGTTCGCGAGTCGGCGCATCCGCCGCCGCCCGGACCGCGCCGGAGCCGAGCGCGACGGGCCTGCCGCACGCACTCACCGCCGCGTGCTGATCTCCCGTACGCGGGGTGTGCGTCTCGGTGGACTGCTGCAGCGCGCCGGGTATGGAGTTGCAGGGCGTGCCGGGGACTTGCTCGGGCGCCGGTGCCGACGCGGGCTGCGCGTGCGGGACTTCGCCGAGGTGCCGGCCGAGTGCACCGTCGTACGCGTCGGCCGGGCCGACCACGACGGCGGAAGCACCGGAAGGCCGGGCCGGGTCTGCCGCACTTGCGAGGTGCTTCACCGTGAACCCGTCCGAAGGCTCGTCCACGGGCCGGTCAGAGGGCCGTTGCGGGTGTCCGGGGTCCGTACCGCCGCCGGCGGACGGCAGCGGTACGGGAAGGAGCTCGCCCGGTGTGCCGGTCACCGGCTCGACCACCAGCCGTACGGCGTCCTCCACGGTGCCCGCGACCGGCTGCACCGCCTCATGTACGGACCCCACAGGCACAGCGGACTTCGCGGCGTCGACGGAGTCCGTTGCCGCGCGCCGCAGTTCTCGCGCCGGAGCCGGCCGGGCCGACGGCGCCGCGCTCACCTCGGTGTCGGCCGACACCTGGGAGGCCCGGTCCGGCAGTTCGGCCGCCTGCGCCTGTCCGCCGTAGAGGAAACCGACCGTCAGCAGGCCCCCGAGGAACAGCATCACCCGCAGCACACACCGACCGCCGACCGCCCTGCGCAGTACGCACAAGGCAGCAGCAGAACGAGCAGCTGCGGCAGTCACGGTGAGGGGGCCTTCCCGGTCGGCGGAAGCGGACCTTCCGCGGGGATCCGGATGATGCTCGCACGAACCTCCCGGGTTGGCGCAAGTCCCACGTTACTGATGGGTCACCATGTCCGGTATGGGTAGTGGCCGCTTCTCGATCGCGGCCGCCATCACCTCCGGGAAGAGGTCGGGCGTACACGCGAAGGCCGGTGCGCCCAGCGCCGCGAGCGCCGCCGCGTGCTCGCGGTCGTACGCGGGCGTCCCTTCGTCGGAGAGCGCGAGCAGCGCCACGAACTGCACGCCGGACGCCTTCATCGCCGCGACCCGCTTCAGCATCTCGTCCCGTATGCCACCTTCGTAGAGATCGCTGATCAGTACGACGACGGTGTCGGCGGGGCGGGTGATCTGGGACTGGCAGTACGCGAGCGCCCTGTTGATGTCGGTGCCGCCGCCGAGCTGGGTGCCGAAGAGGACGTCCACCGGGTCGTCGAGCTGGTCGGTGAGGTCGACGACGGCGGTGTCGAACACGACGAGGCGGGTGGCGATCGAACGCATGGACGCCAGGACCGCGCCGAAGACGGATGCGTAGACCACCGAGGCGGCCATCGAACCCGACTGGTCGATGCAGAGGACGACGTCCTTCTTCACCGACTGTGACGCCCGTCCGTATCCGATCAGCCGCTCGGGCACGACGGTGTAGGCACCTTCGTTTTCAGGAAGCGGCAGATAGTTCCTGAGGTTGGCCCGGATGGTGCGGTCCCAGTCGATGTCCCGGTGGCGCGGGCGGTTGATCTTCGCCGATCGGTCCAGCGCACCGGTGAGGGTGGAGCGGGTGCGGCTGGCGAGCCGCTTCTCCAGGTCCTCGACCACCTTCCGTACGACCGCCCTGGCCGTCTCCTTGGTCGTGTCGGGCATCGCCTTGTTGAGGGAGAGCAGGGTGCCGACGAGATGGACGTCCGCCTCGACGGCCTCCAGCATCTCCGGCTCCAGCAGCAGCGTGGACAGACCGAGCCGGTCGATCGCGTCGCGCTGCATGACCTGGACGACGGAGCTGGGGAAGTACGTACGGATGTCGCCGAGCCAGCGGGCGACGGACGGGGCGGACGCCCCGAGCCCGGCCGTGCGGCCGCCGCTGCGGCTGTCCGCGCTCGTGCGGCCGCTGCCGTCGCCGTAGAGGGCGGACAGGGCGCCGTCCATCGCCGCGTCCGTCCCGGCGAGCGTGCAGCCGGTGCCGTCGGCGGAGTCGCCGCCGAGCACCAGCCGCCAGCGACGCAGCCGCTCGTCGTGCGCGATCTCCGTCATCGGGCCACCCCCACAAGGTCGTTGTCGTCGATACCGAGAAGCAGCTGGAGGACCGGCAGCACCGCGTCCGCCCGCTCCGCGTCGAGGCCCGCGCCGAATCCGGGCACGCCCGACTCCTGGTGTGGGTGGCCGCCCGCTGCCGGGCCGCGCCTGACCAGCTCGCCGAGCGTGCGGCGCACGCCCGGTTCGTACGCCGAGAAGGTGCGGCGCAGCAACGGCAGTACGTCGGTGAAGGCGTCCGCAGGCACCCCGGTCAGCCAGGCGTCGACGAGCCCGAGCAGGCGCTCGTCGTGGACCAGGAGCATCCCGCCTCCGGACGCGCCGCCGACGAAGCCCTCGATCCAGGCGGCCGCTTCGGCCGGCGGCGTGCCGGGCGAGAGCGCAAAGGCCATCAGCCGCGCGGCCTCGTCCTCCTCGAGCCGGCCGTCGTCCAGCAGCAGCCGGGCGGCCCGGCCGCGTATCACCCCCGGCACCGTGTCACGGGCCGCGAGCCGGTGCAGTACCGAGCCCCAACGCTCGCCGAGCTCCTGGGCCTTGGGCAGCAGGCCGATCGCGGTGTGCACGGCGTCCAGATGGCTCCGCATCTCGGCGGCGCCGTCCGCGTCGAGCCCCGTGCACGCGGGGGGCAGCCCGACGCAGATGCGCTCGGCGAGCCCGGCCGCGACCTCGCCGAGGGCGGCCGTGTCCGTGGACCGTACGTCCCCGTACCGCAGGGCGCGGGCCAGGGCGGGCAGCGCCTGGGCGAGATGGCCGACATCCGCGTCCAGCGCGGCCCGGTCGGCGAGCGCCCGCATCACCACGGGGAGCGCGTCGGTCAGTTCGGCCAGCAGGCAGTGCTCGGCGAGCGCGGTGACGTCGGCGAGGGCGGTCGCCGACACGGCCTTGTTCTCGGCCTTGGCCGTGGCCGCGGAGAGCACCGTGGTGCCCCACACCCCGGCCTCGGCGACCCGCACGAAGAGCTCCGGCTCCCAGCGCAGCCGCCAGCTCTCCCGGAACGTGCCGGTGCTCCCCCGCCCCGTGACGGGCTCGCCCCAGCCGATGGAGAGCAGCCGCAGCCGGTGCAGCAGCCGGCTCTTCGCCGCATCGGTCTCCTTGCGCAGATCGAGGTCCAACTCGCGCTCCAGCGCCTCCGGTTTGAGGCGCAGGCTGCGCTGCAACCGGCTCAGATCGCGCTGCAGCGGCACGGCGGGCGCGGCGTCCGGGACCTCGCCGAGGACGTCGCCGACGATCAACCGGTCCCGGATCAGGTCGAGCGGAACGTCGGAGCCGTCGCACATCACGGCCCGTATGGCGTCGGTCGTCTCGGTCAGCCCGGCGAGCGGGCGGCCGCGCATGGCGGCAAGGGTGTCGGCAAGCCGCACCGCCTCGATCACATGGGCGGACGAGACCATCCGGTCCTCGTCCCGCAACAGCCGGGCGACCTTGGTCATCCAGCGCTCCACCGGCCGGTCCGGCGCGCCGAAGAGATGCCCGTACCAGCCGGGCGAGTCGATGCCCGCGCCGTAGCCGCTGTGGCGGGCGAGCCTGCGGTGCGTCCAGGGCACCCAGGTCATCTCGGCCTTGACCTTGGGCAGCCCCTTGAGGAGGGCCCTGTCGGCGGCGAGCGTGGTCTTCTCGGCGAGCGCGGGCACATGCCAGGCGCCGCAGACGACGGCGACGCCGTCCCCGAACTCCTTACGCGCGGCGCGCAGCTGGATCCGCATATGGGCCTCGCGGACGAGATCCCGGTCGTGCCCGCCGTGGCCGTACATCTCGCGCAGTGCGGTCATGGCTTCGCCGAGCGCGACAAAGGGCGCACGGGGGTCCGCGTCGTCGACCGCGGAGCCGGTCCCGGTCCCGGGCTCGGACGAGGACCCGGACCCCGAGCCCGACCCCGAGCCGCGGTGCTCGATGACGTCCTCCCACCACCGCTCGGGGTCGTCGTACCCGGCGGTTTCGGCGAGGACGGCGATGGGATCGATGCGTACGCCGCCCGGGTCGCTCTGCGAGTCCGGGTCCGCGGGCCGGTCCGGGCCGGGGTCCCGGGGCGAGGCCGGGTCCGGGTCGGCGGCCGTCTCCGCTTCCGCCAGCGCCAGCGAGTGCACCGCCGGCAAGTCGATGAACCGCACTGGCACCCCCCGCCCGAGCGCCCAGCGGATCGCCACCCACTCCGGCGAGAACTCGGCAAGAGGCCAGAACGCCGCCCGCCCCGGATCGTCCACGGCATGGGCGAGCAACGCGACCGGCGGCCGCATCTGCTCGTCCGCCGCCAGCGCAAGCAGTGCGTCGCCCTCGGGCGGACCCTCGATCAGCACCGCCGGAGGCGACGCCGCATCCAGCGCGGCCCGCACCGCCCGTGCCGAGCCCGGCCCGTGGTGGCGCACACCGAGCAGCAGTGGGCCGGTCATACGCTCACCTCACGGCAGGCGCGGTAGAAGTCCTTCCAGCCGTCCCGCTCGCGGACCACCGTCTCCAGATACTCCTGCCAGATGACCCGGTCCGCCGCGGGGTCGCGCACCACCGCGCCGAGGATGCCGGCCGCCACGTCCCCGGGTCGCAGCACGCCGTCGCCGAAGTGCGCGGCGAGCGCGAGACCGCCGGTGACGACAGAGATCGCCTCGGCCGTGGAGAGCGTGCCCGACGGCGACTTGAGCTTGGTCCGGCCGTCCGCCGAGACGCCGTCGCGCAGCTCCCGGAAGACGGTGACGACCCGGCGGATCTCCTCCAACCCCTCGGGCACGGCGGGCAGATCGAGCGAGCGCCCCAACTGATCGACGCGCCGGGACACGATGTCGACCTCGGCCTCGGGCGTCGCGGGCAGCGGCAGTACGACCGTGTTGAACCGGCGGCGCAGCGCGCTGGAGAGGTCGTTGACCCCGCGGTCGCGGTCATTGGCGGTGGCGATGAGGCTGAACCCGCGGACTGCCTGCACCTCCTGCCCCAGCTCTGGGATCGGCAGGGTCTTCTCGGACAGGATCGTGATCAGCGTGTCCTGTACGTCGGCGGGGATACGGGTGAGCTCCTCGACCCGCGCCGTCATGCCCTCGGACATCGCGCGCATGACGGGGCTGGGCACGAGCGCGTCCCGGCTGGGGCCGTGGGCAAGCAGCTGGGCGTAGTTCCAGCCGTACCGGATGGCTTCCTCGGGTGTGCCCGCCGTGCCCTGCACCAGCAGGGTCGAGTCGCCGCTGACCGCCGCGGCCAGATGCTCGGAGACCCAGGTCTTGGCGGTGCCGGGCACGCCGAGGAGCAGCAGGGCCCGGTCGGTGGCCAGTGTGGTGACGGCGACCTCGACGATCCGGCGCGGTCCCACGTACTTGGGCGTGATCACCGTGCCGTCGGTGAGTTCGCCGCCGAGCAGATAGGTGGCGACGGCCCACGGCGACAGCTGCCAGTTGACCGGACGCGGCCGGTCGTCGGCCGCGGCAAGCGCCTTCAGCTCGTGGGCAAAAGCGTGCTCGGCATGCGGCCGCAGCACCTCGGCGCCGGTGGCTGCGCCGGTTTCGGACACGGTCATGGATCCCCCTCCGGGTCGTCGGCCAGATGGTTCGGCCCGATGTGAATCCAACCGTGCACCACGCCACTGACAATCGACCGTCTGTGCAGGTCAGAGGCCATTGTCAGACCCGGCCCGTAACGTCGTCGGCATGAATCAGCAGGGGGTGCGCTGGACGTCGGAACAGGTGCTGGCACTGGCTCCTGACGACGCATCACGCAAGGCGGGAAACAGACTCGGCGCGGCCGGTCCGTGGGCCGGGGCGGGCAGTAGCGGATCGGGGGCAGTGTGGGGCCTGTGCAAGGGCAGCGGCAGCAAGCCGTACCAGACCATCGTCGACACCACGGGCCCGGCGTACAAATGCAGTTGTCCGAGCCGGAAGTTCCCGTGCAAGCACGCGCTGGGACTGCTGCTGCTCTGGGCGGCGGACGAGGACGCCGTACAGGTCTCCACCACACCGGACTGGGCCGAGGAGTGGCTGGAGGGGCGCAGAAAGCGCGCCACCGACAAGGAACAGAGCGACGCGGGCGAGGGCCGGTCCGCGAAGAGGGCCGACCCCGAGGCGGCCAGGCGCCGCGCCGAGCGCCGGGCGGGACGGATCACCGCCGGGGCCACGGAGTTGGAGCAGCGGCTCGCGGATCTGCTGCGTGGCGGCCTCGCCGCGGCCGAGCAGTCGGGGTACGGACTGTGGGAGGAGACCGCGGCCCGCATGGTCGACGCACAGGCGCCCGGACTGGCGGCCCGGGTGCGGGAGTTGGGGGCGATCCCGGGCTCGGGGCCCGGCTGGCCGGTGCGGCTGCTGGAGGAGTGCGCGCTGATCCATCTGCTGGACGCGGCCTGGCTGGGGGTCGAGCGGCTGCCGGAGCCGCTGGCCGCGACGGTTCGCACCCGGGTCGGCCTCACCTCGCCGGCCGACGGCCCGCCGGTCCGGGACGACTGGATGATCCTGGCTCAGTACGACTCCTCGGACGGCAAGATCACCACACGCCGTATATGGCTGTACGGGCGCAAGTTCGGGCGCATGGCACTGCTGCTCTCCTTCGGAGCGGCCGGCCGTTCCCCGCAACAGGCGCTTCCGGTGGGCCTGATGATCGACGCCGAGCTCACTCCGTACGCGGGCGCGGGGCAGCTGCGGGCCGAGCTGGGCGACCAGTTCGGCGCGCCTGCCCCGATCACGTCGCCGCCATCGGGCGGGCCGACCGCGGCGGCTCTCGATGCGTACGGGCGGGCGCTGCGCGACGACCCCTGGCTGGAGTCCTGGCCGGTGACGTTGAGCCGCGTCATACCCGTCCCGACGAGCCCCGGGTGGCAACTGGCCGACGCCGACAGCGAGACCGCACTGCCCATCACGCCCGCGGCGCTCGACCGCTCCGGGCTGCTGAAGCTCGTCGCGCTCTCCGGCGGCGGCCCGGTCACCGTCTTCGGCGAATGCGGCCATCAGGGCTTCTCGCCGCTCGCCGCGTGGTCCGAGGCCGGGTCCGAGACGGTCCCGCTCATCTGAACGTAGAGAGGACGCCATGACCAGCACCACCAGCACCAGCGGCGCCGCACTGTGGGAAGAGCTCGTCACCTCGGCCCTTCTCGGCACCGACCGGCGCACGCCGCCGGGCGCCGCCGTGACGTCGGGCAAGGACGCGCCGGCCGCGCTGTTGGACGCCGCGGCGCTCCACACCGTCCGGCGCAGGGCGGGGCTGATGCCCGCTCCCGCGGCCGCCCGTCCTGAGCCCGCACCGCACGACGCCCGCCCGCAGCTGCCCCCGCCCGCGCGGCGCAGGCTCGGCCTGCTGCTGGCCGACCGGTCGGCCCCGTCGCACGCGGGCGGGCGGCGCGGTACGGCACCCGATCTGACCGAGCTGCTGCCGCAGTGGCTCGCCACGGCCAACGAGCACGGATACCAGGCGCCGCCGTCCGTACTGCCCGCGCTGCTGGATGCGGCCCGCGCGCGTACGGATCTGCGGCCGCAGGCCCTCGCCTTCGCCGGTCCGCGCGGGCTGTGGCTGGCCCGGCTCAACCCGGAGTGGAAGTTCGCGCTGCGCGGCGGGTCCGGGGGCCTGGTGCTGCCGGACCCGGCCGACGCCGAAGCGGTCCAACGTCTCTGGGAGGAGGGGCTGTTCGCCGAGCGGGTCGCCCTGCTCGCTTCGGTACGGGCGCACAATGCGGGCGCGGCGCCGGCGCTGCTGACGGCGACATGGGCGACGGAGCGGGCCGAGGACCGGCTGATGTTCCTCGACTCCCTGCGTACGGGGCTGTCCGACGCGGACGAGCCGTTCCTGGAGCAGGCGCTGTCCGACCGCAGCCGCAACGTCCGCGCGACGGCGGCCGAGCTGCTCTCCGCGCTGCCGCACTCGGCGCTTGCCGGGCGGATGGCGACGCGCGCGGCGTCGTGCGTCAGCCTGGACCGCAGCGGGGACGGGAGTGGTGCGGCGATAGCTGTGGAGGCGCCGCACGAATGCGATGCGGGCATGCAACGCGACGGGGTCGTCCCGAACCCGCCGTCGGGGCGGGGCGAACGATCATGGTGGCTGGGCCAGTTGGTGGAGGCGGCCCCGCTGTCCACGTGGGCGGGACGACTCGGGGGACGTACGGCGCAGGACATAGTCGCGCTGCCCGTCGCGGACGAATGGGGGCAGGAGCTGCACGCGGCGTGGTGCCGGGCGGCGGTGCGGCAGCGGGACGCGCAGTGGTCCCGCGCCCTGCTCGGCGCGCCGTCCACGCCGCCGGAGACCGGGCCAGGCACGTCGTCCCTCGCGGAGCGGGCGAAGCTGCTCGGGACACTTCCGCAAGCGGAACGGGCGGTGTGGGTGGCCGAGTTCATCGCGGCGCACGGTCTGTCGGAGGCGTTCCAGCTGCTCGGCGTCTGCGCGGTGCCGTGGGCGGAGCCGTTGGGCCGCGCGGTGGTGGACGCGCTGGACATCGCGCGGGACGCGGGGAGTTACCCCTGGAGCTTCAGCGGGGTGATGGGCCTGGCGGAGCGCTGCCTGGACCCGGCGGAGGCAAGCCGGCTGGAGCTGCTGACGGCGACGCCGGACGAGGTGGAAGGGGGGTCGCCGGGGGCCGGGGGGTACTGGTCGGAGGCGTTTCAGAGGCTGGTGTCGACGTTGAGGTTGCGGGCGGCGATGCGGGTGGAGCTGGCGGGTGTTTCCCCCACCCCGCCCCTGCCCGAAACTGGAGGCTGACGCCCCCCAGGCCCCCCGGGGCCACCGCGCCCCGGGTCCGGGGTCCGAGGACCGAGGTCCGGGGGAGTTGGTACGTGGGCTACCGCACCCACGCCCCGGCAGCTTCGCGCCGCACAGACGAACCCCGCACCGGACCAGCCGCACGACCGCCACCGGCGCTCGCCCCGCCTGGCGGCGCGCCGGCACAGCGGAAAGGCTGCGGCCTACGCGTCCGCGGGCTGGCGGACGTTCGCGTTGACCCAGTCGACGATCGACGCCGTCGTCGCGCCCGGGGTGAAGATTTCCGCCACGCCCTTCTGCTTCAGCGGGGCGATGTCCGCCTCCGGGATGATGCCGCCGCCGAAGACCTTGATGTCCTCCGCCTCGCGCTCCTTCAGGAGCTCGATCACCTTCGCGAAGAGCGTGTTGTGGGCGCCGGACAGGATCGAGAGGCCGATCGCGTCAGCGTCCTCCTGGATCGCCGTGTCCACGATCTGCTCCGGGGTCTGGTGGAGCCCGGTGTAGATGACCTCCATGCCCGCGTCACGCAGCGCCCGCGCGATCACCTTGGCGCCCCGATCGTGGCCGTCGAGACCCGGCTTGGCCACCACCACGCGGATCGGACCAGTCACACCCATCACTGCCTCCACATACGACTGCGCCGCCCTGGGCACGGGTCCCGCACGGGTCCCGCACCGGCAAAGGCCCAGGGAAGTGAACGAACGTTATCTCCAGCATCCCGCACCCGCCCGTTTCACGGTGGATAGCGAGGGGGAAATCACACGTGGGACATGTTCGCAACGCGTCCTACCCGCATCAGGCGACACACAAGCGGCTCGCAGGCCGCGCCGCCACAGGGGACGGTCGCAAGGGAGCCGCTTCGGATCGTCGTATCTCCGCGCCGTCAGCCGCGCGGCGCGGAGAACACGACACACCTTTGGCATCGGCCCGGCACGGGCACCGAGCCGCACAGGGACTGAACGGCGCCCATGAGGGCATTGACGGGGGACGGAGCTGTCCTCCCGCATTGCCGTACGGGAGGTCGGTAATGAAGGTCCTGCCCTTCTTTCCGCTGTGTCTGCGCCCCGTGCGGCACGTGCGACAGCTGCGAATATCCGCCGCGCTGCTCCGCGCCACCGCCCTCGAGCTGGCGATCCTCGCCGGGCACCTTCTCCTCTACCCGACCGGTCTGATCACCGAGCGCCCAGCCCACACCCCAGGCCCGAACCCCTCCGAGGACGCACACCCGGCCGACACCGCGACCCTGCCGACCGGCTGCGGCCCGGACCACCCGCCCGCCGTCCTGCTGCACGGCTTCGTGGACAACCGCTCCGTGTTCGTACTGCTTCGCCGCTCCCTCGCCCGGCACGGCTGGCGGCATCTCGAGTGCCTCAACTACTCCCCGTTGACCTGCGACATCCGCACCGCCGCCGAGCTGCTCGGCCGGCACATCGAGGAGATCTGTGCCCGCACGGGACGGAGCGAGGTCGACATCGTCGGGCACAGCCTCGGCGGCCTGATCGCCCGCTACTACGTGCAGCGCCTCGGCGGTGACCAGCGCGTACGCACGCTGGTCACGCTCGGCACCCCCCACTCCGGCACCGCGGTCGCCCCGCTCGCAAGCGCTCACCCCATCGTGCGCCAGATGCGGCCCGGCTCCGCCCTGATCGCGGAGCTGCGCCGGCCCGCGCCCGGTTGCCGCACCCATTTCATCAGCTTCTGGAGCGATTTGGACCAGATCATGGTCCCGGTCGAGACGGCCTGTATCGATCACCCGGACCTCATCGCGCAGAACGTACGCGTCAGCGGAGTCGGCCATCTCGCTCTCCCGGTCCACCCCGCGGTCGCGGGCGGCATCCGGCAGGCGCTGGAGTCGAGCGAATCGGCTGCGGGCGCCTCGGGGACCGTCTCCGTCGCCTGATCCCGCGGTCGCCCGATCCGCGTTCAACGGCGTCAGACAAGCAACGGAAAGTCGAACGCTTTTCGAACGTAGGGCCAAGGCTGCGCCCGCAGTCCCCCGAAACACGGCCGAATGCCCGTTTCCTGATTACTTAAAACCTGCCGAAGATTGTCGCCGTCGCGTACCGCCGGGTACAGTCGCGCCACTGCTTTCCCCTCTGGGTCCCTCGCTCCCCGTGGCCCCAGACCCAGGTCCTGCTGCCGAGGCGAGAGAGAAGTTGGTGAACGACCAGCACCCCCACGCCGGGTACGTCGGATACGACGAGTACTCCACCACTGGCAGCTTCTCCAATGGCACCTTCGACGCCGACCCGCTCTTCGGAGCGCTCCCCGGCAGTTACGAAGCGGGCCACAGCGGCCAGTACGACTCCACCCAGTGGGACACCGGGTCGCACCAGACCACCGGCTACGACGGTTACGACGTCTACGCCGGGCAGCAGCAGATACAACAGCCGCAGCAGACGCAGCAATTCCCGCAGTACGACGCCACGGGCGGCGGGTACGAAACCACCGGCCAGTGGGACACGAGCGCGGTCCAGTACGACACGACCGGCCAGTGGGACGCCGGCGCCTGGAACCAGACCACGCAGACAGGTCAGTTCGAAACGGCTGCCGCCACATTTGCATATGACGCGACGGGACAGTGGGCGGCGCCCGGCGCCGAGACCGGGACGTATGACGCCACCGCCTGGAACACCGGCGCGGAAGCCCTCGTACCGCAACAGTTCACGCCGGAGCACGAGTTTCTCCACGAGACCGCACCGGCGGCTGCCGAGTTCGAGTACGAGAGCGCACCCGACCTCACCACCGAGTTCCAGCCGGACTTCCCGCAGGAGTACGGGGCCGAGTACGACGCCGGGTACACGTACGAGGCGGAGCCTGAACCCGCGGCCGAGCAAGATCTCGAAGCCGGATTCGACGCCGACACCGAGCTCGAATCAGAGTCGGAGTCGGAGCTCGCGCGCGAACCCGAGCCCCTCGCCGTCGCCGTGAACCCCCGCCCCGTCCGCCGTTCCGGCGGCTCCCGCGGCCGTCGCCGCACCCCCGCCAAGCGCTCCGCGCTCCTGACCGTCGCAGTGCCCTCCGCATGCGTGATGGGCGTCGCCGGCATCGCCGCCGCATCCGTCGGCGACCTCAGTGGCGACGGCAAGGGCGAAGCCGCCAACCAGGCCGCCGCGGACCCGTCTTCCGTCAAGCCGATCGCCGCCAACAACAAGATGGACACGCAGCTCGCCGCTCTCAGCGCCGACGCCCGTGACTTCGGCGACCGTGCCTCCCGCACCCAGGAACGCCTCGATCTGAAGGCGCGCCAGGAGGCGGACAAGAAGAAGCGCGAGGACGAGGCGAGGCGCCGCGAGGCTCTGCGACCCAAGTTTGTGCTGCCGGTGTCGCAGCAGGGTCTGAGCGCGTACTACGGTCAGGCCGGCGTCAACTGGATGTCCGTGCACACCGGCATCGACTTCCCGGTGTCGTACGGCACCAAGGTGATGTCGGCGACCGACGGCACCATCCGCACCCAGTGGAACAGCGCCTACGGCAACATGGCGATCGTGACGGCACCCGACGGCACCGAGACCTGGTACTGCCACCTCAGCAGCACCAAGATCCGCTCCGGTTCGGTCAAGGCCGGTGACGTCATCGCGTTCTCCGGCAACTCCGGCAATTCCACCGGACCGCACCTCCACTTCGAGGTCCGGCCCGGCGGCGGCTCGGCGATCGACCCGCTGCCGTGGCTCCGCAGCCACGGCCTCGACCCGACCTGACCATAACCGCGGCCTCGACCCGCCCTGACAGCAGCCACGGCCACGGCCTCCACCCGACCTGGCCGTGATCGCTACAGCTTCTGGACCGGCGCGTACCTCAGCAGCAGCCTCTTCGGCTTCGTGTCCCCGAAGTCGATCGTCGCCTGTGCGTCCGCGCCCGACCCCGTCACTCCCACCACGGTCCCCAGACCGAACTGGTCGTGCGTGACCCGGTCGCCGACCGCGAGCGAGATCACCGGCTTGTCGGTCGTACGCCGCGTCGCAAACCCCGAAGCGCCACCGCCCGACCGCGACCGCGACGACGACAGCGACGAGGCGATGGCGGAGGTCGGACCCGCGGGCGCGGCCATCGGCCCCGTCCGCTTCCACTCCAGGTGCTGGCCCGGGATCTCCTCGAGGAAGCGCGAGGGCGGGTTGTACGAGGGCTGGCCCCAGGCGCTCCGCATCGACGACCGCGTCAGATAGAGCCGCTCGCGGGCGCGCGTGATGCCGACATACGCAAGACGCCGCTCCTCCTCCAGCTCCTTCGCCTGACCGAGGGCGCGCATGTGCGGAAAGACGCCGTCCTCCATGCCCGTCAGGAACACCACCGGGAACTCAAGGCCCTTCGCGGTGTGCAGCGTCATCAGGGTGATGACCCCGGAGCCGCCCTCGTCCTCGTCCGGAATCTGGTCGGAGTCGGCGACGAGCGCGACCTTCTCCAGGAATTCGGCGAGCGTGCCCGCACCCTCCTCCTCGGCGCGGTCCTGCTCAAACTCCAGAGCGACCGCGGCCAGTTCCTGAAGGTTTTCGATGCGCGTCTCGTCCTGCGGGTCGGTGGAGGCCTGCAGCTCGGCGAGGTAGCCGGTCCGCTCCAGAACGGCCTCCAGCACCACAGCAGGGCCTGCGCCCGAGTCGACGACCGTACGCAGTTCCTCCATCAGCACGTTGAAGCGCTTGACGGCGTTGGCCGAGCGGGCCGCCATGCCGTACGCCTCGTCCACGCGGCGCAGCGCCTGCGGGAACGTGATCTTCTCGCGCAGCGCGAGCGCGTCGATCATCGCCTCCGCGCGGTCGCCGATCCCCCGCTTGGGGACATTGAGGATCCGGCGCAGCGGGACATTGTCCTCGGGGTTGGCGAGGACCCGCAGATACGCGAGGACGTCCCGGACCTCCTTGCGCTCGTAGAAGCGCACCCCGCCGACGACCTTGTACGGCAGGCCGACCCGGATGAAGATCTCTTCGAAGACACGGGACTGTGCGTTCGTACGGTAGAAGACGGCGACGTCGCCGGCCTTCGCCTCGCCCGCGTCCGTCAGCCGGTCGATCTCGTCGGCGACGAACTGTGCCTCGTCGTGCTCGGTGTCGGCGACATAGCCGGTGATCTGCGCACCCGCGCCCGCGTTCGTCCACAGGTTCTTGGGGCGGCGGCTTTCGTTCCGCTCGATGACCGCGTTGGCTGCGGAGAGGATCGTCTGTGTGGAGCGGTAGTTCTGCTCCAGCAGGATCGTCGTCGCGTCCGGGTAGTCCTCCTCGAACTGGAGGATGTTGCGGATGGTCGCGCCGCGGAAGGCGTAGATCGACTGGTCGGCGTCGCCGACGACGCAGAGCTCGGCCGACGGCAGATCCTCGTGGCCCGTCCCTACCAGCTCGCGTACGAGTGTGTACTGAGCGTGGTTGGTGTCCTGGTACTCGTCCACCAGGACATGGCGGAAGCGCCGCTGGTAGTGCTCGGCGACGTCCGGGAACGCCTGCAGAAGATGCACCGTCGTCATGATGATGTCGTCGAAGTCCAGGGCATTGGCCTCGCGCAGCCGCGCCTGGTACATCCGGTAGGCCTCGGCGAGCGTCTTCTCGAAACCGTCGACCGCCTGGTCGGCGAAGGTCTCCTCGTCGATCAGCTCGTTCTTCAGGTTCGAGATCTTGGCGCTGAAGGACTTCGGCGGGAACTTCTTGGGGTCAAGATCCAGATCGCGGCAGACCAGGGCCATCAGCCGCTTGGAGTCCGCGGCGTCGTAGATCGAGAACGACGAGGTGAAGCCGAGCCTCTTGGACTCCCGGCGCAGGATCCGCACGCACGCGCTGTGGAAGGTCATGACCCACATGGCGTTGGCGCGCGGGCCGACGAGCTGCTCGACACGCTCCTTCATCTCGCCGGCGGCCTTGTTGGTGAAGGTGATGGCCAGTATCTGCCCGGGGTGGACGCTGCGGGTCCCCAGCAGATGCGCGATCCGGTGGGTCAGCACCCGGGTCTTGCCGGACCCGGCCCCGGCGACGATGAGCAGCGGCGAGCCCGTGTGCACGACGGCGGCACGCTGCTGTTCGTTCAGCCCTTCCAGCAGGGCGGCGGGGTCCACGACGGTGCGTGGGGCGCCGTCACGGTGGTACGGATCCCGGGCCGGAGGCACGTCGAACGCGCCCTGGAAGAGATCGTCCGGAATCTCCTCCGGGGCCGAGTCCTCGGGCGGTGGCGGAGGGTGCTCCGCGCTGGGCTGGAGGTCCGCCAGGAAGCTGTCGTCAAAGAGGCTGCTCATCGCTCTACGAGTCTAGGCCGCCGCACTGACAGCTCGCGGCCGCATTGGCATGCCGCACCGGAATCCGGCCCGGCCACCCTGTGCGATCGAGCCACTTCGACATGTCATGGCACAGTCACGCCGGACACCCGCTTCCCCGAGGTGCTGAAAAAAGGTCACGAAAATGTATCGGGCATATCTGACATCAACCTTCACAGCGGCCACGCGAGTTGGCTAGCGTGCTCGACCAGGCGGCCCGTACCCCCATGGCGATCCACGTCAATCGGGCGGCCTGCGCCGAATTCGGGCTTCCGTCAAGGAAGTTCGGAACCGGGGACCCACCATGCACAACCGGGGTGAATCGGACCTGTCTCATTCGGTCCGTAGGGCGATCTTCCGTTCTGCCCGAACCCGACAGCTAACCCGGTAGGCGGTCCACGGAAGAAGGAGATGCCGGCCTTGGCGTCGCATCGCAAACAACGCAGCCGTACCGCGAAGACCTCGCCCGCCGTCGGGCTCACGACGGCAGCCATCGCCGGCGTCACCCTGCTGTCGACGCAGGGCGCCAACGCGGCGCCCGCCGAACCGAAGCCCTCCGTCGAAGAGGTACAGAAGAAGGTCGACGACCTGTACCGGCAGGCCGGCACCGCGACCGAGAAGTACAACAAGGCCAAGGAATCCACCGACGAGAAGCGGCGCGAGGTCGACACACTGCTAGACGACGCCGCCAAGCGCACGGAGAAGCTGAACGAGTCCCGCAGAGCGCTCGGCAACTACGCCGCCGCGCAGTACCGCACCGGCGCGGTCACCCCGACTGCCGCGCTGCTGTTCGCGGACAGCCCGGAGTCGTACTTCGACCAGACCCAGCTGATGAGCCGGATGACGGACCGTCAGCGCGGCGCGATCGACGACTACGAGACCCAGCGGGCGGAAGCCGCCAAGCAGCGGGCGGAGGCGACGAAGCAGCTCGAGTCGCTCACGACCTCCCAAAAGGCCCTGCGTACGAGCAAGCAGGAGGTCCAGGCGAAGCTCGCCGAGGCGCGTACGCTGCTGTCGAGGCTGACCGCCGAGGAGAAGGCGCGGCTCGCCGAGATCGAGCGCAAGAAAGAGGAAGAGGCCCGCCGCAGGTCCGAGGAGAAGGCCAAGGCGGAGGCGGAGGCCCGTGCCAGAGCGGAGGCCGCCCGCAAGCAGGAGCAGAACCAGGGCAGCGGCACGGGCACCGGTACCGGCACTGGTACTGGTTCCGGCACCGCCGACGGCAGCTACACGGCCAAGGCCGACAAGGTTCTGTCCTTCGCCCGCGCCCAGCTGGGCAAGCCGTACGTCTGGGGCGCGACGGGCCCGAGCTCGTACGACTGCTCGGGACTGACCCAGGCCGCCTGGAAGGCGGCGGGCGTGGACCTGCCGCGCACCACCTGGGACCAGGTGAAGGTCGGAACGCGGGTGGCGACGAAGGACCTTGTCCCCGGCGACCTGGTCTTCTTCTACGACGACATCAGCCACGTGGGCATCTACATAGGCGACGGCAAGATGATCCACGCGCCCAAGCCCGGTGCGAACGTGCGCGAGGAGTCGATCTACTACATGCCGATCTACGGCAGCGTGCGCCCGGCCTGAGCCCGGACGCAGCCGAACGCCCGGACCCCGTCGGGTCCGGGCGTTCTCACGTCCGCAGCATCACGTCCGAAGCGTCTGGGCCGCAGCATCACGTCCGAAGCGTCTGGGCCGCAGCATCAGGGCCGAGGCATCGGGGCCAAAGCAGTCACGGCCGGCGCAGGTCCAGCGCATCAGGTCCACAGCGTCGCGATGAAGATGTTCGCGACGGTCAGCCCGCCCACCGCCCCGAAGAGCGCCTTCTCCACCCTCTCCTCGTCCCGCTTGACGTAGACCAGTCCCAGGATCACCACCAGGACCGCCAGCTTGATGCCGATCTTGATGTTGTTCACCGGCTGATCGTCCGCCTGGTTCAGCCCCACCAGTGCCACGCCCGTGACCAGCATCGTCAGCGCGCCGTGCAGCATCGCCGGGCTGAAGCGGGCCGTGTCCTCGCCCATCGCCTTCATCTGGGTGAGGAAGCCGCCGAGCAGCGACGCGATACCGATGATGTGCAGGGCGACGAAGACATTGATGAGTACGTCCATGAGGCGGAGCCTAACCGTCGCCATACCACCGCTCTCAGGGCAGGTACGCCTCATTCGCCGCATCGGTCACGGCGGTACGCGGATATGCGCCGATGGCATCAGACCGGCTCGCAGAAAGCGCACCCGCCTGTCCAGCTTTGGGCAACTTCGGTCCTTGTGCCGCCTTCCCGTGACGCTCAGGTTTAGCGTCCTCCCCCAGGTGACCGGCTGTTCCATCGCCGCCGCAGCTCCCCAGGCGGCAGTCGGCCATCACCGCCGAGAAATACCGGCGGCGGGACGCTCCCCCTGTGCGGACCGCCGCCGGCCCCGGCTCGGACCCGGACTGGACCCGGACTCGGGCAGCAGGAACGACGGAAGGACGTGGACGCCCTCGTGGCAGCGCACCGGAAAGCCAAGCAGCATCCGCTCAGCGGGCCCGCCGCCCGGACCGCCGCAACGCTTGCGCTTGCCGGGGCTGCGACCGCCACCGCGTTCGACGGCACCGGGCACGCCGAGCCCACTCTCACCCCGGCGCAGATCAAGGCCAGGGTCGACAGGCTCTACCAGGAGGCGGAGGCTGCCACCGAGCAGTACAACGGGGCCAAGGAGCGGACCGCGAGCGCCCGCACGTCGGTGGACTCGCTGCGCGACGAGGCCGTCCGCAGGACCGAGCGGCTCAACACCGCGCGCAACGCCCTGGGTTCGGTCGCCACCGCGCAGTACCGCGCCGGCGGCATCGACCCCGGACTGCAGCTCGCGCTGAGCTCCGAGCCCGACGAGTATCTGGAGCGGGCCGCGCTTGCCGAGCGCGTCGGCGAGCGGCAGGCGAACGCCATCGCCGGGGTGCACCAACAGCTCGTGGACATCGCCCGGTTGCGGGCCGAGGCCGGCAAGCGGCTCGATGCGCTCAAGGACCGCCAGCGAGAGCTGGCCAGGCACAAGGCGACCGTCCAGGAGAAGCTCTCGGCCGCCCAAAGCCTGCTGGCCAGGCTCCCCGCCGAGCAGCGCGCCTTGTACGCGAGCGGCTCCCCCGAGGCCGCGCGCGCCGACCGCTCCGTCGTGTCCCGCGGCTCCCTCAGGGCCCCCAACTCCCGTGCCGCCCAAGCCGTCGCCTACGCCTACGGAGCGCTCGGCAAGCCCTACGTCTGGGGCGCGACCGGGCCCGCCTCCTTCGACTGTTCCGGGCTCGCCCAGGCCGCCTGGCGCTCCGCCGGAGTCTCGCTGCCCCGCACCACGTACGCCCAGATCAACGCGGGACAGCGGGTGTCGCGCTCCCAACTCGCCCCCGGTGACCTGGTGTTCTTCTACTCCGGCATCAGCCATGTCGGCCTCTACATCGGCGGCGGCCAGATGATCCACGCGCCCCACCCCGGCGCTCCCGTCCGCGTCGCGCCGATCGACCAAATGCCCTTCGCGGGCGCCACACGAGTGGCATAGCATCCGCCGAATGGACCTCGACATACCCAACGACCTGCAGAGTTCCGTCCGTACGCTGACGCTGCGCTCCCCCGACCACCGGCGCGTGGGCCCCTTCGTCGTCCGCTACAACCCGGGCTGGTCCATTGCACCCGCCAATTACGCGATACCGGACGAGGGTGCGACACCGACGCGCGAGGACATCGACGCGCTCGTCGAGACATTCCGCGAGCTCGATCGCGTACCGCGCCTCGAGTTTCTGCCGGCCTGCGCGCCCGAGGTCGAACCCGCCCTGCTGGCGGCCGGGTTCACCGTGGAGAAACGGGCACCGCTCCTCGCGGTCGTGCCGGGCGGTCTCGTCGAACCGAAGCCGGTGGACGGGATCACGATCGTCGAACCGTCCGACGACGCCGAGTACCACGCTGCGGCCGGGGTGCAGCATCTCGCGTACGGGCAGTCGGGCGGGCCCACCGAGGGCGAGATCACCTGGCTGCGCACGGCCCAGGAGGGCGGCGGGGTCGCGGCTCTCGCCACCGACGACAAGGACGGCACCCCACTCGCCACGGGCGGCTGCTCGGTCCCGGTCGACGGGCTGACCGAGCTCTGCGGCCTCGCGGTCGCCTCCTCACACCGTCGCCGGGGCATCGGCGCGGCGCTCTCCGCGTACCTCACCGCCGCCGCGTTCGACCGAGGCTGCCGGGTGGTCTGGCTGGAGCCCGGCGACCGGGACATCGAGCGGATCTACGCGGGGATCGGCTACCGGCGGGTCGGCGAGAAGGCCGACATGTCACTCCATTAGGCCGCTGGGGGTGAGCACCCGGTCCTCCGGGGCATCACCCTGGCTCTGCCCCAGGCCCTGCTGCCCCTGGCCCCAGCTGTGCAGGTTCATCCGCTGCGTCAGCCACTGGAACGCGTACGGCAGCTGTCTGCTCCACACGGGCGTGACATGCCCGCCCGTCGTCGGCCGCAGATCGATCCTCGTCGGCGGCTTGGCCACCTGCTGGAGCGCGAGCCCCGGCAGGTACCCGTCCGCGCCCTCCCCCGTCACCAGCAGCGAGACGCGCGGCGGGGTCTTCGCCGACTTCAGGATGTGCAGCACATTGTTCTCGCGCCGCAGAGTGGGGTCCGCCGCGGTCAGCGATCCATGTTCGGCGGCCGGGTCGTTGTAGCCGGAGAAGCTGACGGCCGCGCTGTAGCGGTCGGGGTGGGCGAGGGCCAGTTTGGCCGCGCCGTGGGCGCCCGCCGAGTAGCCCGCGATCGCCCAGTTCTCGGGGCCGAGCGACACCCGGAAGTTGTCGGCGACCATCTTGCGTACGTCGACGGTCAGCCAGCTGTCCGCGTTGACCTCGCCCGGTATGTTCGCGTACCCGGTGTCCTTGTCGCCCAGCATGGTGCGCGGCGAGACCAGGATGAAGGGCGCGACCCTGCCCGACTCGATGAGCGGCTGGACCCGGTCCTGGAACTTCAGCGTCCGGAACCAGTTCTTCGAGGAGCCGGGGAAGCCGGACATGACCTCGACGACGGGGAACTTCCTGCTGCGGTAGGCGGGGTCGTTGTACTGCGGCGGCAGCCAGACGTACACCTCGCCCTTTACCCCCGAAATGGAGCCCTTGAGCTCGGTGCGCACCAACCCGCTGCCGAGTTTGGGATCGTCGACCTTCTCGAACTTCTGGAGCACCTTCGGCAGGGCGGAGATCTGCTTGCCGCCCAGGCCGTTCGGTCCGAGGTCGTTCGCGGCGTCGACATGACCGGACGTGCCGAGCAGATCGTCCCAGCTGTCGTAGAGGCCATTGGCGTTGTTGACCGCCACGAACACCACCGTGATCGCCGTCGCCTGTGCGAAGAGCACCATGACAAGCCGGATGGCGCCCCGCAGCAGGGCGGGTCCGCGCAGCCGGCCCCACAGCAGCAGCGGCAGCAGTACGGCGATCACGACCAGGACGATCGTGATCACGAAGAAGGTGTTCCCCGTCAAATTCATCACGCACAACAAGAGGTGAACTCGGCGTAGACGGTTGCCCGGCTATGTACCGGTTACCTCACAGCGGAGCCTAAACCAGCCGTCGAGCAGTAGCCCATCGCGTCAATTCGTGCCGGTTCGAGAGCTGCAGTTTCCGCAGTACGGCGGACACATGCGACTCGACCGTCTTCACCGAGATGAACAGCTGCTTGGCGATTTCCTTGTACGCGTATCCGCGCGCGATCAGCCGCAGCACTTCGCGCTCGCGCTGCGTGAGCCGATCGAGGTCCTCGTCCACCGGCGGCGCGTCCGTCGAGGCGAAGGCGTCCAGTACGAAGCCCGCCAGCCGCGGCGAGAAGACCGCGTCGCCGTCCTGCACCCGGAAGATCGAGTCGACCAGGTCGGTACCCGTGATCGTCTTGGTGACATAGCCGCGGGCGCCGCCCCGGATCACCCCGATGACATCCTCGGCGGCGTCCGAGACGGACAGCGCCAGGAACCGTACGGGATCCTCCGCCGCCGCCATCAGCGAGGCGCAGCGGCGCAGCACCTCCGCCCCGCCGCCGCCCGGCAGATGCACGTCCAGCAGGACGACTTCGGGCCGCGTCGCCGTGATCACGGTGACCGCCTGGTCGACGTCGGCGGCCTCGCCGACCACCTCGACGCCGGTGCGGTCGGTCTGGCCGATTTCGGCCTGCACTCCGGTGCGGAACATCCGGTGGTCGTCGACGAGCACCACCCGTACGTGCCGCCCGGCAGTCTCTCCCGCAGCCTCGTTCTCGGTCATTCGCCCGCCCTCTCCATCTCCAGCTCGACCTCGGTGCCTCCGCCGGGCACCGAGCGAAGCCGTGCCGTCCCGCCGTTGCGCTGCATCCGGCCGATGATCGATTCTCTTACGCCCATACGGTCCTGGGGCACCGAATCCGGGTCGAATCCGGGTCCTCTGTCGCGTACGGAGACGAAGACCGTACGACCCTCGACCTCCGCGTAGACCTGGACCGCCCCGCCCTCGCCACCGTACTTGGCCGCATTGACCATTGCCTCGCGCGCGGCTTGCATCTGTGCGGCCAGTTTCTCGTCCAGCGGGCAGTCGCCGACGACCACGACCTCCAGCGGGACACCGTGCTTGTCCTCGACCTCGGCGGCGGCCTTCTTCACCGCCTCGGCGAGCGTGTCCGGTTCCTCGTCCTCGTCCTTGCCGGTGCCCTCCGGCTTGTAGAGCCAGTTGCGCAGCTCGCGCTCCTGCGCGCGGGCGAGGCGGCGCACCTCCGAGGCCTCGTCGGCGTTCCGCTGGATCAGGGTGAGGGTGTGCAGTACGGAGTCGTGGACGTGGGCCGCGACCTCGGCACGTTCCTGGGCCCGGATGCGCATCGTCCGCTCCTCCGAGAGGTCCTGGGTCATCCGCACCAGCCAGGGCCCGGCGAGCAGTGCCATTCCCGCGATGACGGCTATCGCCGCGGTCAGTACGTTGCCGAGCTGGGCGGCGGAGCCGCGCACCACTATGAAGACGGTCAGTCCCATGCCGACCAGCGCCACGCCCGCGAGCGCCCGGCCGAGCTGCAGCAGTCTGCGGCGGCGGCCCACTTCGGTCCACCGGGCCCGCCGGGCGTTGTCCGCCTGCCGCCACACCAGCACCACACCGGCGCCGACCAGCAGGATCGGCCAGATATAGCGGTTGGCGTTGCCGCCCATGTTCACATTGCCGACGAAGATCGCCGCGCCGATCATCAGCGCGACCATGGCGAACAGCTGCCCCTTGTCGGGCTTGCGCAGCCGGCGCCGGCCGTCGGCGGTGGCCTCGAAGACGGAACGCGGCTCGGCGGTCCGGCCCCCCACACCGAGCGGCACCACGATCCAGAAGACCGCGTACAGCAGCACACCGAGGCCGTCGGCCATGAACAGGCCGAGGAAGACGAGACGTACCCAGATGACGGGCAGGCCCAGATGTCCGGCGAGACCGCGCGCCACACCGCCGAGCATCCGTCCGTCGGCGCTGCGGTACAGCTTGCGCAGCGGCTGCTCCTCCGGCACGGGGGCGCGCGAGGAACCGGCGGATCGGGGCGGGACGACTGGCATGCCCCGATCGTCACATGCACGGGCAGCCCGCGGTATCAGGGTCGTCCCCCAAACCGACCCTGAGAGCAGGGGCCGATATCAGGGAAGGGCCAGGGTCGGCCCGGGTGCCACGGCGGCGCGGGGCCCGTCACCATGGACGTATGACTCAGCCGACCACTCCGCCTCAGGTGCAGCCGGACGCCCCGCCAGAGGTGTACCTGCGCCGCGCCCCGAACCAGAAGGTGGTGGCGGGTGTCTGCGGCGGTCTCGGCCGGTCCTGCGACATCGACCCGGTGATCTTCCGGATCGTGATCGGCGTGCTCTCCGTGACCGGTGGCCTCGGCCTGATCTTCTACGGCTTCGCCTGGCTGCTGATCCCTTATGAGGGCGAGGACGAGAACGAGGTGCGCAGACTGCTCTCGGGCCGCGTGGAGGGCGCGTCGCTGACCGCCGTCTTTCTCGCCCTGATCGGCTGCGGAGTGTTTCTCACGATGCTGAGCAACGGCGGGATGCTCGCCTTCGCCGCCATGCTCTCGATCGCGGTGGTCGGCGCGGCCGTGTGGTCGCAGCGGCGCCGGATCGCCGCGCCCGACGGCGCGGCGCTGGATCCGGCGACGGCGCACGCGGTGGCCGAGGCGCCGCCCGAGACGAAGGCTCCGCCCACGCCCGGCAGCCCCTCGTGGTGGCGGGACCCGATCGTGAAGGACGGCACCACGGGCCCGGTGGCGACCGGCTATCTGTGGGGACCGGAGGAGGCGACGGCCGAGGCCGCTGCGCCGCCCCGGCGGCGTACGCCGGCTGCGCCCCCGCGGACGCGCGGTCCGCGCGGAATCGGCGGCATGGTCTTTCTCAACGCACTGGTGGCGGGCGGCCTGGGTACCGGGCTCAGCTGGGACGGCCATCCGCTGGGCACCAGCCTGCAGATCGGTCTGGTCTGCGCGCTGGCGGTGTTCGGCGCGGGCCTGCTGCTGAGCTCGCTGCTCGGCCGTACCGGCTTCGGCACGATCCTGATGACGGCGGTCACGGCGGTGCTGCTGGCGGGCGCCGCGGCCCTCCCCAAGGACATCAGCACCCACTGGGTGCGTATGGACTGGAAGCCTGCCTCCGTCGCCGCCGTCCAGACGCGGTACGAACTCGGCTCCGGCGTCGCCACCCTCGACCTGTCCTCCCTCGCCGTGCCCAAGGGGCAGACGGTGTCGACGAGGGCACAGGTCGCGGCCGGTCAGCTGAAGGTCGTGGTGCCGAAGGACGCACCGGTGAAGCTGCGGGTCGAGGCGGGCTTCGGCGACATCCGCCTCCCCGACGACGCGGCGAACGACATCGACGTCGCCCCCGGACAGGAGCGGCAGCGTACGCTGCCCGCGCCCGCCGGCGCGAAGCCGTCGGGCACGGTGGAGCTCCGTCTCGAAGTCGGCATCGGACAGGTGGAGGTGACCCGTGCCGCGTCGTGAATTCCGGCATGGATTCCGGCCGGGCAAGCTGGTCGCGGGCGCAGCGGTGCTGGCCACGGCACTGCTCTATGCGGGCGACGCGGCCGGCTCCTGGCAGACACCCTGGTTCGTGGTCTTCCCGGTCGTCTTCGGCGGTCTGTTCCTGGCCGGGGCGGTGACCTGGGTGCACTACGGCATTCGGCGCCGCCGTTCGGCCAGCAGGGCGTCGAGCGAGAACACCGAGGCTCCGGCGAGCACCAACGGCAGCCAGGCCATCAGATAGGCGAGGTCGTTGCCGTAGTAGTAGGGCTCGGTCTGCCAGCTCACCGTCAGCCACAGGCTCAGCGAGATGAGCGCGCCGCCGAGCGCGGCGAGCCGGGCCAGCAGCCCGACGAGCGTGCCGATGCCCACGGCGAGCTCACCGAGCGCGATCGCGTAGCCGAAGCCCTCGGGGCTCTTGAGCGCAAGGTCGACGAGGGCGGGCACGGCGGCGGTGTCGCGCACGCTGCGCATCAGGTCGCCAATGGAACCGTTCCCGCTCGCGGCCATGAACTGGCTGTCCATGAGCTTGTCGATGCCCGCATAAATGAAGGTCACGCCGAGGAAGATGCGCAGCGGCAGCAGGGCGTAATGACGTGCCCGCTCCCTGAGGCCGCCGCGGCCGCCGTCGATCGTGCCGTAGCTGGCCGTCGTCCGATATGTGTGTGTCATTACTGGTCCCGCCTTCGGGTAGACCCGTCAACTGACCATACGTACGACGAAGCCGCCCGGCTCACCAGGCATGCGGCTCACTCTGTGACAACCGCCCGGGCGGCCGTCAGTCCGTCACCTCGATGCGGCAGCTGTTGCTCTCCAGGCCGGCCGCGGTCACCACCTGGATGTCCACCTGCCCCGGCTCGACCTCGGCCGGGACCGGCACGGTGAGCACCGTGTCCGACGGGTTGGCGAAGCCGCCGGGCACCGGGATCAGCGGGACATGGACATGCACCGAACCGATCCGTACGACCAGACGGGCGAGCCGGTCGGGAGCGCCCGCGCCCGGCGGCACAAAACCCGCGCCGCGGATCTCGATGTCGTCACCGGTGCGGATGGGGGCGTCCAGATCGCCCACCTCACGGGCCCGGACGACCGAGAGCACAACGGGTCTGCCGCCTTCCGCGTACTTCCCTGCGAAGTACGTCGCCGCCGAGACCGCGACCAGCAGCGCGAGCCCCCACGGCAGATCGGGCAGCTGCTCGGGCCGGCGGGCCAGGCGTACCAGCGCGAAGACGACCGCGACGGAGTTCACCAGCGCGTACTGGGCATCCGCGAAGCTGCCGCGGCCGCCGTCGTCGCAGAGCAGATCGCCGAGACGGGGGCGGTCGGCGCGCACCTTCTGCAAGCGCTGGCCGACGACGCGTACGGCCACCACGCGGCGTACGACGACGGCGATCGCGCACACGAGCGCGAGGACGGAGAGCATGCCCTCGCCACTTGCCAGGTCGAGCCCTTCGATCAGCGCGTCCCGGTCGGCGGTGGCGGAGGCCCAGGCCAGCTGAAGGGCGAGCACCAGCACCGCGAAGACGGCGAGCAGTACCCAGGCGGCGGCGACGGCGCGCGAGGTGGAGAGGCGGTTGTCCTCACCGATCAGCGGGGCCAGCACCCCGCCGCGCTCCCGGTGCAGCCGGGCGGCCGCGGTCAGCAGAGCGCCGACGGCCACCGCGGCGAAGAGGCCGGCCGTACGGCTTCCGGTCCAGCCCGCGCCGATCGCGGTCACGGCTTGTCCGAGCGCCAGCGTGGCGACGCCCGCCCAGACGGCGAACAGCGAGCGCCGCCATACCCGTTGGAGCCAGGCCTCGCCCGCCTGGCGGCTGCGGTCGGCGACGGCGCGGGCCGACTGGGTCAGCTCGTCGGACACCCACTGGCGCGAGGCGCCGGGCGAGTGGGCGACGGCGGCGGGCAGCCCCTGCCCGGCGGCCAGCTCGTCCCGCTTGGCGAGGAAGGCGGCCACGGCCCGCCGATGCCCTTCCCGTCCGCCGTGCGTGCATTCGTCACACTGTCCTGCTTCTTGCACCGCCACGACCGACGCCGCCTTCCCCGCCCCGTACCGAGTGAACTTCCCAGTAATTCATGGGAATTGTGCCGTACGAGAGGGGCGCACACTCCGGCGCACGAGGCCACAGAGGGTGAAAGTGCCGCCACTCAATTGACTGCCCGGCTATTGAAGCAGCTCAGGCTCCGCGCGGCTGATCTGCCGCCACAACGCCTGGTAGTTGATCCACGCGACCAGATCGCTGCCGAGCTGCTCACGCGTGGCCACCGCGTCCCGCTGCTCGATCATCACGGGCTTGCCCGCGGCCCGCGCCGCGAGCTGCACCTGGGCGCAGCGCTCCATGGAGATGAACCACCAGGCCGCGGCGTCGACCGAGTCGCCCACCGTCAGCAGCCCGTGATTGCGCAGGATCACGCCCTTGTACGCACCGAGGGCGTCTGCGATCCGCCGTCCCTCCGCCTCGTCGACGACCACGCCGGTGTACGCGTCGACCAGCGCGTGATCCTCGTAGAAGGCGCAGGCCTCCTGGGTGATCGGCTCGATCAGCTCACCGAGCGCGGCCAGCGCCCGTCCGTGCACCGAGTGGGTGTGTGCGACGGCGACGACCTCGGGCCGGGCGCGGTGCACCTGTGCGTGTACGGCGAACGCCGCCTGGTTGACGTGGTGGCGGCCCACGACGACCTGCCCGGCCTCGTTGACCAGCACCAGGTCACCGGCCGTGACATGCGCGAACGGCACGCCGAAGGGATTCACCCAGAAGCAGTCGGCGAACTCCGGGTCCCGCGCGGTGATATGGCCGGAAACCCCCTCCTCGTAACCGAACCGCCCGAAGAGCCGCAGCGCCCCGGCGAGCCGCTGCTTCCGGTACGCCCGCTCGTCCACCAGGGATTCGTGCACCGGCGGCATGGCGAATCGCAACTGCGCGACGGGGACGGGGGCGGGCGACACACTGGTGGCCGGATCAGTCATGGCCGGGAAGCTACCTCCGGGTACCGCAAGTGACCAGAGACGTCACACGCCTTGTACCAGAATGCGCTCATGACCGACACGACATCTGAGCTGGTCCAGCTCCTCGGCCTCGAACGGCATGTGGAGGGCGGCTGGTTCCGGGAGACCTGGAAGACCGCGGGCTCGACGACCCCGCCGGACTACCCCGGCCCGCGCGCGTACGCCACCGGCATCTACTTCCTGCTGCATCCCGGCGAGAGGTCGCGCTGGCACCGCGTGCGCTCCGACGAACTCTGGCTCTGGCACCGCGGCGGCCCGCTCCGGCTCCACCTCGGCGGCTCGGACAACGAGCCGGGCGAAGCCAGGACCCTGACGCTGGGTCCCTCGGTCGAGGCGGGCGAACAGCCACAGCTCCTGGTCCCTGCGGGCGTCTGGCAGTCGGCGGACCCGGCGGGTACGGAGCCGGTGCTGGTGAGTTGCATCGTGGCGCCGGGGTTCCACTACGACGACTTCGAACTGGAGAAGCCCGAAGAGAGCTGAGGGGCTACAGGTTGTCGATCTCCGCCAGGTCGATGTCGATGTCGAACGGGACGGAAAGCTTGAGCGTGTCCCGGTACGTGCCGGTCGGCGTGTATGCGCGCGTCTCCTTGTCGAGCTCGAAGACATGGACAACCGGATGGTCGTCCACTCCCGCCATCTCGACTCGCCAGAAGTACGGGATACCGGCGGCGGCATACTTGTGCGGCTTGGTGTCGTGGTCCCGGGACTCGGAGTCCGGAGAGACAACCTCGACCGCGAGCAGCACGTCCCTGACCTGGAAGTGCGTCTGGCCCCGGTTCCGCACCGCTGCGGCGCGTACGACAGAGACGTCCGGCTCCGGACCGTTGCGCTTGTCGATCACCACAGTCATTTCCCGAGCGACCCTCAACTCGGGTGGCACAGTCCGACGCAGGCTGTTCACCAGCAGATCGATCACGATGCTGTGGAAATACCGCTGCGGACTTACGAAGACCAGGCTCCCGTCGATCAACTCCGTGTGCGGCGGGAGGTCGGGCAGGGTCAGCAGGTCGTCCACGGTGTAACCGTCCTGCGGCGGCACCGGCCAGGGGTGCGCGATCTCAGCGGTCATGGTTCCTCCCATGGACGGGATTCTGGACCGTACGGTCAGCGTACCCAGCCCATACGCCGACGCCGCCGCTCAAACGAATGAGCGACGGCGTCGGCGTTGACCTCGCAGAAAGGTCACTCCCACTCGATGGTGCCCGGCGGCTTGCTGGTCACATCCAGCACCACGCGGTTGACGTCGGCCACCTCGTTGGTGATCCGCGTCGAGATCTTCGCCAGCACGTCGTACGGCATCCGCGTCCAGTCCGCCGTCATCGCGTCCTCGGACGAGACGGGCCGGAGCACGATCGGGTGGCCGTACGTACGCCCGTCGCCCTGCACACCCACGGACCGTACATCGGCGAGCAGCACCACCGGGCACTGCCAGATGTCACGGTCCAGACCGGCTGCCGTCAGCTCCTCGCGGGCGATCGCGTCCGCCTCGCGCAGCAGGTCGAGCCGGTCCTTGGTGACCTCGCCGACGATACGGATGCCAAGGCCCGGGCCCGGGAAGGGCTGGCGCTGGACGATCTCCTCCGGCAGGCCGAGCTCCTGGCCGACCATCCGGACCTCGTCCTTGAACAGCTTGCGCAGCGGCTCGACGAGCTCGAACTCGAGGTCCTCGGGCAGCCCGCCGACGTTGTGGTGGGACTTGATGTTCGCGGTACCGGTGCCGCCGCCGGACTCGACCACGTCCGGGTAGAGCGTGCCCTGCACCAGGAAGGCGACGTCCTCGCCGTGCGCGGCCTCGGCGATGATCTCGGCCTGAGCCTGCTCGAAGACCCGGATGAACTCGCGTCCGATGATCTTGCGCTTCTCCTCGGGGTCGGAGACCCCGGCCAGCGCGTTCAGGAACCGCTCCTGCGCGTCGACGACCTTCAGCTGCACGCCGGTCGCCGCGACGAAGTCCTTCTCGACCTGCTCGGTCTCGCCCTTGCGCATCAGGCCGTGGTCGACGTACACGCAGGTCAGCTGCGAGCCGATGGCCTTTTGTACGAGAGCCGCGGCAACGGCGGAGTCGACGCCACCGGACAGCCCGCAGATGGCCCGCTTGCTGCCGACCTGCTCGCGGATCGCCGCGACCTGCTCCTCGATGACATTGCCGGTGGTCCAGGTCGGCTCGATGCCGGCGCCCCGGTAGAGGAAGTGCTCCAGGACCTGCTGGCCGTAGGTGGAGTGCATCACCTCGGGGTGGTGCTGCACGCCGTACAGCTTCTTCTCGTCGTTCTCGAAGGCCGCGACCGGCACGACGTCCGTGGACGCGGTGACGGTGAAGCCCTCGGGAGCCGCCGAGCAGGCGTCGCCGTGGGACATCCACACCGACTGCTCGGCCGGGGTGCCCTCGAAGAGCGTCGAGCCGGTCATGGAGACATGCAGCGGCGTACGGCCGTACTCGCGCGCGCCCGTGTTGTCGACGGTGCCGCCGAGCGTGGTCGCCATCAACTGGAAGCCGTAGCACATGCCGAAGACCGGAACCCCGGCCTCGAAGAGCTCACGGTCCAGGCGCGGGGCGCCTTCCGCATACACGGAGGAGGGCCCGCCGGAGAGGATGATCGCCTTCGGCTTCTTGGCCAGCATCTCGGCCACCGGCATCGTGGACGGGACGATCTCGCTGTAGACCCGGGCCTCACGGACGCGGCGGGCGATGAGCTGGGCGTACTGCGCGCCGAAGTCGACAACGAGGACTACGTCCGGGTTGGAGTGGTCTGGCGCGGCAGCGGGGGACGCTGATGACACTGGCGGCCTTCCGGCGGTGGGAGGGGGTCGGTTTTGTCGATTCTACCGGCGTGGCGGGTCCGCTTTTCGTCTCACCATCCGAACCCGGCTTTGGCCCGGGTTTGCGGGCGGTCCATACTGCTCCCATGCACAAGCAGCTGACCTTCGTCTTTACCTATGGCACCGGCCCGTCCGGCTGCCATGGTCGTGCTGCTTGAGCCACTGACAAGCAACTTCCCAGGCGCCCCGGGCCGACAAGGCCCGGGGCGTTCTGTCATCTCCGGGCGCTGTCGCTCCGGGGCCGCCGCCCCGAACACAAGGAGCCCTCGGACATGACCGTCACGGAGAAGACCGGCGCGGAGAAGACCGGCGCGGAGAAGACCGGCGCCCGCACCGAAGAGGCCGCGGATCTGATCACCGGCGCGCGCGAGCGGATCGACGCTCTCGACGACCGGATCATCGGTCTCGTACAGGAACGGATGGCCGTCTCGGCCGTCATCCAGGAGGCGCGTATCTCCTCCGGCGGCCGCCGGGTCAACCTGTCGCGCGAGATGGAGGTTCTCGGCCATTTCCGGGACGCGCTCGGAAAGCCGGGAACGGCACTCGCGATGACGCTGCTCGAGCTCTGCCGGGGCCGTATCTGAGGCCGTATCTGAGTTCGGGCGCATCCTCACCCGTACGGCACGTGACCGCGCCCGGCGGGACTTCGTTGGTACCGGTGACCGTGCCAGCCAGGCGCGGACCTCGAAGGAAACCACGCGTGGCTCCGCTGGAGCGTGTGACGTACTGCAGGTACGTCGTGGGACCTCGCCCCAGCGTGCGTGACCGGTCGGCAGGGGACAGCAGCCCGGTCACCCCAAGGGCGGTCGGCTCCGGGGACGCCCGGGGCCGACCGCATCCGGTCGAAACGGTTGCGCACTCCGCAGCCGGTCCAGCACGATGCCAAGACAGGCGCGTCCCTCTGCGCCACCACATTGCCAAAGGTCGATACCACCCGTGCGCCGCGAGTGCGCCGGGTCGGCGACCCTCCCAAAGCGGCGCTACCCCCCGGCGCCGCACCTCGGCACCGGCGCCGCCCTGACGTCGGTGCTGACGGCCAAGGGCCCCGCGGATCATGCGTCCGCGGGGCCCTTGCTCTTGGACTCCTCCTGCGCGGGTCAGCTGCGCGGGACCGAACCGCGGCCGACCCCTGCCCCTAGTGAGGCCGGACGGTATGTGACACGGGACACATAAGTTTTCTGTGAAAACGGGGGCAACCATTCCGGCCATTCACAGGTCAACTATGCGTACCAACGGCCCCACCCGTGTACCCCCACCTCGGACGGCCTCCAGATTGCGTACCGCGTCACGTGGTATGCCGGACTTCACTGAGGTCTTAATGAAGCTTCGCCGCGCTATGGCCGTCGCTGCAGCGACCGCTGTCATAGCCCCCGTCGCGCTCCTGTCGGCTCCGGCCGCGTTCGCGACGGGAACCCCGGGGACGGCCGAGACGTCGCCGTCGGCCCCCGCGCCGGGCACGACGC
The DNA here is from genome assembly GCF_050936555.1 of Streptomyces sp. CA-135486. Taxonomy (NCBI): domain Bacteria; kingdom Bacillati; phylum Actinomycetota; class Actinomycetes; order Kitasatosporales; family Streptomycetaceae; genus Streptomyces; species Streptomyces sp. CA-135486. Next base: position 937,181 of record NZ_JBNJMM010000002.1, on the reverse strand, counting down.
CCGCCACTCCGGCTGCCGGTGAGTCCTCCCCGGCGGCCGAGGCCGCCGCGACGAACTCGCCGAGTACGCCGGCCGCGCCGCCGAGCACTACCCCGGCGACCACGCCGAGCGCCTCCCCCAGCCCCTCGGAGAGCGAGCCGGAGGAGGACGAGGAGGAGCCGGACTTCGAGTGCCAGCAGTCCGCGGTCGACGTGAAGCTCTCCGGCTTCCCGAACAAGATCGTCGCGGGCGGCGCCTGGAAGAAGTTCAGCCTCGACGTCAAGAACAACAGCAAGCAGGGGATCAAGGACTTCGGTCTCTTCACCTTCGCTTCGTACGAGGACGAGCTCGACGCGGACGAGAACCGTCTCGTGGAGAAGTACGCGCACTTCGAGTACTTCGCGTCCGGCGAATGGCACTCCGGCGGCAACCTGTCCGGCATGAACAACGGCTTCTACTTCAACGTCATCGACCTCAAGAAGGCCGAGAAGCGTTCGATCAAGCTGCGTGTCCGCATCGACAAGCAGGCCCCTGCCGGCAAGGGCATCGCCATCGCGGCCGGCGGCTACGACAAGGGCGAGGACTGCTACGAGGACACCGACTTCTACGAGTTCGACGTCCTGAAGGCAGGCAGCACCCCGGGCGACGTCGAGGACGCCGAGCCGAGTGGTGAGAAGCCCGACGCCAAGCCGCAGGGTGGGGCCAACGAGATCCCGGTCGAGGGCAACCTCGCGACCACCGGCTCCAGCTCCATGCTCCCGACCGTCGGGATCGCCGGTGGCATCGCCATCGTCGCCGGCGCCGGTGTCGTCTTCGCGATGAAGCGCCGCCGCAGCGGTGACGCCACCGCGTAACACCAGGGCCCAAAAGCCAGAAGGCCGCTGCACTCGGAGGGGGGTGCAGCGGCCTTCGCACGTTCGCGTGGCCAGAAAGCGTGGGCCTACTTCTTCGGCGGGACCGACGGCATCCCCAGGAACGGCAGCTTCAGCGCGCCGAAGGCCGACTCCGGGACCGCCGGGGACTTCGGTGCGATCGCCGAGAGCCGTTCGTATGTCTCTCCCTGCGCCGGACGCGCGTCCTCCTCACCCATGTTGGGCCAGAACGACATCGCCCGTTCCGCCTGTGCCGTGATCGTCAGCGAAGGGTTCACGCCCAGGTTCGCCGAGACCGCCGCGCCGTCCACGACCGAGATGCCCGGGTGGCCGTACAGCCGGTGGTACGGGTCGATGACGCCCGCTTCCGAGGAGGAACCGATCGGGCAGCCGCCCAGGAAGTGCGCGGTCAGCGGGGTGCCCATCAGTTCGCCGATGTTCGAGCCCGCGAAGCCGTTGATCTCCTCGGCGAGCAGGGAGGCCGCGCGGGTGGCCTCCGGGATCTGGTTCGGATTGGGCGCGCCGTGGCCCTGGCGGGCGGTGAGCAGGCCCTTGCCGATGCCCTTCGGCTTGCGGTACGTGGTCAGCGAGTTGTCCAGCGACTGCATGACGAGACCGATGATGGTCCGCTCCGACCAGCGGCGGTTCGAGAGCGCGCGGACCGAAAGCAAGGGGTGGCGCGCGCAGTTGCCGAGCCAGGACAGGACACGACGTGAGCTGTAGGGGACCTGGAGAACCGTCATGCCGCCCATCGCGTTCGAGCCCTTGCCGTAGCGGACCGGCTCGATATGAGTGTTCTCGTCGGGGTGGATCGAGGACGTGATCGCGACTCCGCGCGTGAAGTCGACCTTCTCCGCGCCGTGCCGCTTGCGGTAGCGCCGGTTGTCGGTCTGCGCGCCCACCAGCGCCTCGGAGTTGGTACGGGTCAGCTCGCCGAGCCGCGCCGAGATGCGCGGCAGCAGGCCGCTGTCCTTCATCCGGTGGAGGAGGGTCTGGGTGCCGTAGGTGCCCGCGGCGATGATGACGCGCTGAGCGGTGAACGTACGGCCCTTCCCCTTGCGCTTGCTGTCGCTCGGGAGGGTCTGCACGGCGAAGCCGCCCCGCGCGTCCTCCGTGACGGTGACGACCGACGTCATCGGGTGGATGACCGCGCCCGCCTGCTCCGCCAGATAGAGGTAGTTCTCGTTGAGGGTGTTCTTCGCGCCGTGACGGCAGCCCGTCATGCACTCGCCACATTCGGTACACGCCTTGCGGGACGGCCCCACGCCACCGAAGTAGGGGTCGGCGACCTCCGTCCCCGGCGCCGCTTTCGCCCTGCCGTCGGCGTCGTCGCCGTCCCCGAAGAAGACTCCGACCGGCGCCAGGTGGAACGTGTCGCCGATCCCCATGGCCTGTGCGGTCGCCTTGAGATGGACGTCCGAGGGCGTCATCGTCGGATTGAGCCGCACCCCCAGCATGCGCCGGGCCTGGTCGTAGAACGGCGTCAGCTCCTCCTGCCAGTCGGTGATGTCCTTCCACTGCGGGTCGTCGAAGAAGGGCTTCGGCGGTACGTAGAGGGTGTTGGCGTAGTTGAGCGAACCGCCGCCCACTCCCGCGCCCGCCAGCACCATCACATTGCCGAGCAGATGGATGCGCTGGATGCCGAAGAGGCCGAGGGCCGGGGCCCACAGGAAGTTGCGCAGATCCCAGGAGTTCTTGGGCAGCGTCTCGCGGGTGAAGCGGCGGCCCGCCTCCAGGACCCCGACCCGGTAGCCCTTCTCGGTCAGCCGCAGCGCGGAGACCGAGCCGCCGAAGCCCGAGCCGACGACGATGACGTCGTAGTCGTAGTCCTCGTGGAGCGAGTCGTCCTGATTCTGGGCAGGGGATACCTCGGGCATGGCTCTCCTCGGTGCGTAAAAAAGTGAACTAGCTCAGACGCAGGGCCTTCATCGCCTTCAGGGACCGGCTCATGAACGCCGCGTACTTCTCGTCGTCCATGCCCAGCGACGGGGCCAGCGGGAGCAGCCGCTGCTGGGCGACCGTCTGGGCCTCGGTGTACTTGAGAATGCCCTCCGAGCCGTGCCGCCGGCTGAGGCCGGAGTCCTTCATCCCACCCATCGGGGACTGCACGCTGCCGTACGCCGGTGCATACCCCTCGTTGATGTTGACCGTGCCGGTGCGCAGCTTCGCCGCGAGGGCGTGGCCGCGGCGGCCGTCGCGCGTCCAGACGCTCGAATTCAGGCCGTACGGAGTCGCGTTGGCCTGCTTGACGACCTCGTCCTCGTCCTTGAAACGGTAGATGGAGACGACAGGGCCGAAGGTCTCCTCGGTGCACACGGCCATCGGGGCCTCGACGCCGTCGAGGATGGTGGGCTCGTAGAACAGCGGGCCGATGTCGGGGCGGGCGACGCCGCCGGCGACGAGCATCGCGCCCTTGGCGACGGCCTCCTCGACATGGCGGGTGACGGTCTCCAGCTGGCGCTCGCCGACGAGGGATCCCATGTCCGCTCCGTACGCAAGGGAGTTGCCGAGGCGCATCGCCTTCGTGCGGGCGGCGAAACGCTCGACGAACTCGTCCGCGATCGACTCGTGGACGTACAGCCGCTCGATGGAGATGCACAGCTGGCCGGCCGAGGAGAAGCAGGCGCGGACCGCTCCGGCCGCGGCCTTCTCTATGTCCGCGTCGTGCAGCACCAGCATGGCGTTCTTGCCGCCGAGTTCGAGGGAGACACCGATGAGGCGGGCCGCCGCGCCCCGGGCGACCTCGCGGCCGGTGCGCGTGGAGCCGGTGAAGGAGACGTAGTCCGCGTGCTTGACGACCTCGGGGCCGACGACGGGGCCCTCGCCCAGGACCACTTGGAAGACCTCGGCCGGGAGTCCGGCCTCGATGAGCAGATCGCGGGCCCACAAAGCGGTCAGCGCGGTCTCCGTATCGGGCTTCATCACGACGGCGTTGCCGGACACGAACGCGGGCAGCGCATCGCCGACGGAGAGCTCGAACGGGTAGTTCCACGGGGCGATCTGGCCGACGACACCGCGCGGCTGACGCAGTTCGGTCGTCTTGGTGAGCACGGGCACGACGCCGGTGTGCCGCTTGGGCCTGAGATACGCCGGGGCCTTGCGGCCGTAGTGGCGGGCGGCGACCGCGACGGCCAGTACCTCTTCGTGCGCGTGCAGCCGGGCCTTGCCCGTCTCCAGCTGGATCAGGTCGAGTACTTCGGCCTGACGTTCAAGTACGAGGTCGTGGAAGCGGAGCAGGACGGCGGCGCGGGCGCGGGCCGGGGTCGCGGCCCAGGCGGGCTGGGCGGCGCGGGCGCGCTCGAAGGCCTCCGCCACGTCCTCAGGTGTGGACTCGGGCAGGTCCGCCAGCTTCTCCCCGGTGAACGGGGTGTGGTTGGCGGTACGGCCGGAGCCGATCACACCGCGCGTGAGCTGGGCGACCACCTCGGGGGTGACCACGTCGGCTGCGGTGCGCGCACCGGCCGGGGCGGCGGCTGTCGGGTTGGTGCCGAGGGCGGCGGCGGGGGCCTGCGAGTCCGTCATGGGGGCGAGAGTATGCGGCATCCGGAACTTTGGGTACCCGCCGGTAACGGCTTTTCACACGGCCCTCACCACCGTGCCAGCGATCGCTGGCAGATAAGCCCTGATCAGGGGCTTGTCTGCGCTTTTCCGAGCTTCGGACGGTCACGCACAGCGCGGAAAAGTTCTTGCCCCTCGGCCTCTCCCGGCCGCCCTCGGGCATCTCGACGACGTAGCGGGCGAGCCGGTGGACGGGACGTGCCGTGTCCCCCTCCTGTGACCGTGTCCCCGCGTCACCTGCCTGGTGTGAAGGAGTCCAGCGCGGTGTCGAAGTGCCGCCGCGCCTCGTCGGCCTGGCCGACCGGGGCGGAGACCCAGACGTCGTACATCTTCCCGCCCTCGTCCCAGCAGATGTCGTACGTGTGCCGGGGCCCCTCCGCCGTGGAGAAGCCGTTCCAGGTGAACTCCCAGAGCGCGGCCGACAGTCCGTTGTGCGTGGTGGGGGTGACCTTGCCGGCCCGGTAGCCGGGGTTGGTACTGGACCCGTCGGCGTCCGAGCGGCGCATCGCTCCGAGCGGCCCGTCGGAGGCGGACGGCTGCACGCGTACGCCCATCCTGATCCCCTTGTCCGGCGCCATGTAGTAGACCCGCTTGTCGTCCTCGGAACGGACGAAGCCCTCGGGGACGGAAAGCGCGAAACCGTCCGGGTCCGCGACCGTGAGATAACCCTCGGGTGCCTTGGGGCCGGCGACGGTGGGGGCGGTGACGGTCACGGTGGGGGTGGGCTTCGCGTCCGCGGCCGGTGATTGTGCCGTACGGATCGAAGGCGTACCGCTCACGGTCGGGTGCCCCGATGCCGCCGTGTTCCCTCCGTCGTCGCCCAGCAGAACCGCAGCCGCCCCTCCCGCCCCGGCAAGTGCGGCCACCAGGGCGGCCGCGACCAGCAACGGCGTACGCCTGCGACGGGCGGGCGTGGCAGGAGGCGGGGGCGCGATCACACTCGGCGCGTCCTGCCTCGTGGGGGTATGCCGCACGGGCACCGCGCCCGTCGTGACGTACGTACGCAGCAGTTCCTCCGCCTGCGCCGCGCCGAGCCGGCTTTCCGGATCCCGCTCAAGGAGGCCCAGTACGACCGGTAGCAGCGGCGCGGCCTGCGCGGGCGGACGGATCTCGTCCTCGACCACCGCGTGCAGAATGCCGCCCAACGAGTCGCGGCGGAACGGCGATTCACCGCTCACCGCCGCGCACAGCAGCACCCCCAGCGACCACAGGTCCGACTCGGGCCCCGCCGTGACGCCCTGCATCCGCTCCGGCGCGGTGTACTCGGGCGATCCCACGAAAGACCCCGTCTCGGTGATCGTCGTGGACCCGGCGAGCTGCGCGATGCCGAAGTCGGTCAGCACGACCCGTCCGGTGGACTCCTCGAGCAGTACGTTGGCGGGCTTCAGATCACGGTGCAGCACCCCGAGCTCGTGCGCGGCCCGCAGCGCGCCCAGCAGCGCAAGCCCGATACGCGCCGCCTCCGCCACATCGGCGGGACCGCGGCGCGCGATCCGCTCGGCCAGCGAGTCGCCGTCGACCAGCTCCATGACGATGTACGGAAGTCCATCGTCGACGACCACGTCATGGACGACGATCACATGCGGATGCTTGACCCGGGCGACGGCCCGGGCCTCGCGCAGCGGCGCAGCCGTCGAGGTGTACGGGGACGAATGGCGCCCGCCCCGCGCATCCTCCGGATGGAGCTCCTTGACGGCAACGCGACGGCCCAGCAACTCGTCGTCGGCGCGCCACACGGTGCCCATGCCCCCGCGTCCCAGCCGGTCAAGGAGTCGGTAGCGGCCCGCGATCAGCCGCGTTTCCTCGGACACGCAACTCCCTCTCGATCAGCCTTCGTCCATCATGCCGGGAGGCCGCCAGCCTCGGAGCATGGTGTCGAACTGCGCGCGGGTCGTCGCCCAGTCATCGGCCGGACCCGACATGTAGAGGGCGTACTCCGTGCCGTCGTCCTCGTCGTACATCTGGTCAATGGCCCGCCGCGGACCGGGGAAGGTCTTCTTCTCGGTCCAGGTGAACTCCCAGAGCGCGGAGTTCGTCTGGTCGCGGTAGGTGTTGGGGCCCAGCTTCAGCCGCTTGTACTGGGGAAGCCGCTTCTTGAGACTCTTCTCCATGTCCAGCATGTGCATATACGGATTCTCGAAGTCGGGTGACGTGTTGCTGCTGATCCGGATGCGGTGGCGGCCGTTGTCGGGCGTGTAGTCGATCTGGTCGCCGTCCGTCTGGCGCGTCCAGCCCTCCGGTACCCAGAGAGTGAAGCCGTCCGGGTCATCCACGCGACGCCAGCCGGCCGGCAGGCCCGAGGGCTGCCCCGGCTGCTTCGTCGACTGGTTGCCGGTGGGCGCTGCGCCATCGTTGTCGCCGCGCGCGTACTTCATGGCCGCGAAGCCCGCACCGACGCCGACGACGGCCGCGAGGACGACGACGAGCGCCGCCCGGCGCAGCCGGCCGCCGCGACGGGGCTTCGGCGGGGCCGGGTCGGGACCGACGGCGGGCACCGGAGTGTGCGGCGTCGGCGTCGGCAGCTGAGTGGTCTGGGGCCGGGTGTGCCGCTCCGTGGTCCGCTGGGGCGGAACCTGGGCATTCCGCGGCGCTGCCCGGCGCTCTCCCATCGCTTCCGCCAGCATCTGCTCGGCCTCGGCTGCCGACGGGCGGGCGGCGGGATCCTTGCGCAGCAGCGCCATGATGACGGGCGCCAGCGGTCCGGCGTTGTCGGGGTGGCGTGGCTCCTCGCCCACGACGGCCTGCATGCTGGACAGCGGCGACGAGCGCCGGAACGGCGACTCGCCCTCCACCGCCGTGTACAGCGTCGCGCCCAGCGACCAGAGGTCGGAGGCCGGCCCGGGATCCCCGCCGCGTACCCGCTCGGGGGCCAAGTAGTCAATGGACCCGACGATTTCGCCGGTCCGGGTAATGGTCGCGTCGCCCTCTATCGCTGCGATCCCGAAGTCGGTGATGAGCGCCCGGCCATCCCGGTTGAGCAGTACGTTCGCGGGCTTGACGTCCCGATGGAGCACCCCCGCGGCGTGCGCGGCGCCCAGCGCGCGCAGCACATGCAGTCCTATACGGGCGGCCTCGGTGGCCGGGATGCGCCCGGACTCCTTGGCCGCGTCGGCAAGCGAGGGCCCGTCGACGTACTGCATGACGATCCAGGGCCGGTCGTCGTGTTCGAGCACATCATGGACGGTGACGACGCCGGGGTGGCTGATCCGGGCCGCGGCCCGGGCCTCCTTCTGGGTGCGGGCGTGCAGGACGATCCGGTCGGCCTCGGAGACATAACGGCCGGCGGTCAGCTCCTTGACCGCGACGATCCGGTGCAGCACCTCGTCGTGTGCGCGCCAGACCTTGCCCATGCCACCTTTGCCGATGGTCTCGCTCAGCCGGTACCGCCCGGCGAGCAGTAGACCTGCTCCGGTGCTCTGACTCTGAGAATGTTCCACGTCCCCCGCCCAGTTCCTTGGGATGACAGGTTACGGAGGGGATGTACGGGCGCGGAACCCCGGATGCCTCAAGTGACCTCGCCGTGATGCTAGCGCCTGGCGTGGTGGACGGTCAGCGGGTGGTGCGGTAAGCGGTCGTGGCTTCCCGGTAGACCTCCGTCACCTTGTCGCGCTGATCCTCCGGGCCGATCGCCTGGATGACGTGGTAGTTACCGCCGACGATCAGGACGAGATTGCGTACGAACACCTCGCGGCCGCCGCTGTCCTGCCAGGTGAACTGGCCCTCGGCCATGGCCTGCTGCCCGACGTCGATGCGACGCAGCCCGGACGCCCCGGCCCAGGAGGAGTCCCGCCACGGCTGCAGCTCGCGCTCCTTGTCACGCTGGTACGCCAGCGGGTCGTTGCCGTTCGCTTTCACAGTGTCCCGGCCGGGGACGACTATCAGTGTGAAAACTCCGTCGGTGTAACGGACTTGTCCTATGTCGTTGATGGGGCGGCGCTGCCAGGTCTTGTCGACGGCCGTCTCAAAGCCTTCCGGGTCCTTGCGCCGCGTGTAGCCATCGGGCAGTTTCCCGGCCGGGGCGGAGGTCTGGGGCTGCTGGGCGCCACTGGTGGCCGGGGTGGTGGGCCTGTTGTCGTCCGGGGCGGTACGGGACGGGCTCGGACTGGCGGCCGGCGGACGCCCACCGTTCTTGCCCTGGGACTCCTCGCGCTGCTGGCCCTGGGACTTCGGCATGAAGAGCACGGCATACGCCACGGCTGCGACCAGGAGCAGCAGTATCAGCAGCAGCAGGACGCGGCCCAGCGAACGCGGGCCGCGCCGCTTGCGCGCGGCCTTCTTGTGGCGGTGGCGGCCGTGCACGACCTCGGCCGAGCCGCGGCGCTTGCGCACGAGCTCGCCCCGGCGGCGTACGACAGGCAGCCGTGAGCCGTCGACCGCACCCGAGGGGACCGGCACGACATCCATCCCGGCCTCGGGCTCGGGCGCGGACCGCACGAGCGAACGCAACCATCCGCGCAGCTCCTCGAAGTCCGGGCGCTCCGTGGGGTCCTGGCGCAGCAGCGACTCGACGACGGGGCGCAGCGGCCCGCACTCCTCGGCGAAGGCGGGCGGCTCGGCGCAGACGAGCTGGACCAGCTCGACGGCGCTCTCCTCGGGGTAGGGGGCATGGCCCTGCACGGCCCGGAACAGCAGCGCGCCCAGCGCCCAGAGGTCGGTGGCGGGGCCGACGGGGGCGGCCAACTGCCAGTTCTCGTGGACGGGTCCGGCCTGCTCGGGGGCCCACCGCTCGGTGACGGCCCCGACGACGGCGATGCGCGCCTGCCGGGCCCGCTCGGCGGCGAGGGGCGTGGCGGGTCCGCGGTACGCGGGAGCGGTGCTGCCCGCGACGATCTCGTCCCACCGCCCGCTGGGCGTCTGGGCACTGGCCACGACGGGCTGCCGCTGGGAATCGGCCCGCAGGGCTTCCCGGGCGGTCCCACCGTTACTGCCGGCGGGCGGCACACTGCCGGCCCGGGGATCGGTGCGCGCACCGGGGAGCGCGGGGCGGGCGCCGTAGGGGTGATTGTCAGCGGCGCGTGCGGGGCCGGGGAGCGCGGGGCGGGCGCCGTACGGCAGTTCGGCGGCGGGCCTGCCACCTGCGGAGCCGCTGCCACCCGCGGGCGTGGCGCTGGTGCGGGGGCCGGGGCCGGTGCCGGGCGTGGTGCCGCCCGCCGGGATGGGGCCCCGGCCGTCCTGGGCCGGGAAGGGGCCGTCGTGCCATGTCCCGGCCAGCCGGGCGCGGCCGGGGCCGGACCAGCCGCCGCCCTCGTCCTCGTCGTCGATCTCGTCGTCGGTCTCGTCGTCGATGCCGAGGTCCGGGCCCGGCTCGCCCGGGCGCCTGGCCCACCAGTCCGGGTCGAAGCCGGCCTGAACCGGACGGTCGCCCTCTCGCTGGTCCTCGCTGACCCGCGCCGCGGCACGCGCACCCGCGCGGTAGGCCGCGATCGCGCCCGCTCTGGCGGCCCGGACGTCCGGCACACCGGTCCCGGGGCCCGGCAGGGCGGCCCGGGCGCCGGGCGAAGCCCGGTACGGTCCGCCCTCGTCAGGATCCGCGTAGGTCTCCGCCTCCACCGCCGACGACGCTTCCGGCAGCGGCGCTTGAGGCAACGGCGCTTCCGACGGCCCCGGAACCCCCGCCGACTCGTCCGGAGGACCTGGCACCGGCGCGTACCCGCACAGTGCCTCCTCCGCCGCCCCTGACGCCAGACCGGTCAGGACCACCCGCCCGTCGTCGCAGACGAGCACCGTACGGGTGGTGATGTTCCGATGGATCCAGCCGTGCGCATGCAGCACCCGCAGCGCGGTGAGGACGTCGGAGGCGACCTCGGCCGCCCGGTACGGGCTGAGCGGCCTCTCCGCCAGCAGCGCGGCAAGCGGCCGGGCGGCGACGCGCTCGCTCACTATCCAGAGCGAACCGCCCTCCGCGAAGACGTCGAAGACCTGGTCCAGGCGCGGGTGGTCGGGAATCTGCGCGGCCGCCTGCGCGGCCTCGACGGCGCGCCGCACCGCCGGGTCCGTGGGCCGCCGCGTCGTACGTCCCTGGGTCCGGCGCGGCACCGCCGCGCCCGCCAGGCCGTCCGCTTCGACGACCTCCGCCTCCACCACCTCCGGCAGCGGCACCTGCCGCACCAGGACTTCCTGGCCGCTGTAGGTGTCGAACGCCCGGGTCTCGACCAGTTCGTACTCGTCCGAGGGCGGCAGCGGCAGGCGGTAGCGGTCGGCGAGCACCCTTCCCGCATAGTCGTCCACGTCGCCTCCCCACAAGCGCGCTTTTCCCCGGCCGGTCCCCGGAGGCGTAACAAACCGTCAATTCCGGTCGTCCGATGGCTTCTTACGACCTCTTGCGGCTGCGTACCGTCCGCGGGCTCTCACGATACGTGGCCTTGCTCAGTCCTTGGGCTTGAATGTGGCGAACGCCGTCTTGCGCAAGGTCTCGCACTCCGTGCTCTGCCACTCGCTCGCCTTGCAGGTGATCATGATCGCGTAACCGCGCTCGTCATCCACCTTGAAGCCCCTGTTGAGGACCCGTACCCGCGCGCCGTCCTGATTGCGCTCGAACTTCCAGTCGGCAACGGTCGGATAGCCGTTGTACTTGACCCTTGCGATGCCCAGTTGCTTGAAGCCGTCGCTGCTGGCGCGGGTCCCGGCGACCGCGGCACCCCAGGCGGCGGCCGCGTCGTCCTGGGGACTGTCGCCGAAGTCGACCTGGATGCGCGGGAAGCCGCCGTTCAGGCTGAATATCCCGCCGGAGTTCCGGCCCGCCGTCCCGGTGAGGTGGAAGCCCTTGGGCATGGCCATCGTGAAGTGGAACTGGTCGTTGGAGACCATCACATACCCGGGGGGCACACCGATCCCGCCCGCGGCGTCGTCGATCTTGGGCTTCCCGGACGGCTTCCCGCCCTGGCGGCCGGTGCCCCCGCTGCCGCCCTGGCCGGTATCGGTACCGGTGCCCTTGCCGTCGGCCCTGCCCTTGCCCTTGTCCTTGGTCTTGCCGTTGCTGCCGCTCGTGGCTCCGGCCGAAGCCGTCTTGTCGCTCTTGGTCTTGTTCTGGCCGCCCTTGTCGTCTCCCAGCGTCAGAACGAGCACGGTGATCAGTACGGCGAGCGCGGCGACGAGTGCGATGATCACGAGGGTCCGCCGGGGCACCACATCGGTGAGCGGCGCGCGCACCGGCGCAGGCCGCGCGGCGGACGGCGTGGCCGCAGGCGCGGGCGTGGGCGTGGACTGCGGCTTCTTCATCTCGGGCTTGGCGGCCGCAGCGGCGGCAGCGTTGCGTACGGAGCGCAGCGCACCGCGCACGCGGTCGGCGGCGGGGTCCTTCGCCCTCGCCTCCGGCGGCGGGGGAGGCAGCGGCGGCAGCCCGATGACCCGGGTGGCATCCGCCGGCGGCTCTGGCTCCAAGGCCCGCTCGGGCGCCTCGGGTGCGTGCAGCACCTCGGTGAGCAACGCCCGCGCGCCCGCGTCGTCGAGCCGCTGCGCGGGATCCTTGACGAGGAGGCCATAGATGACCTCCTCCAGTGGGCCCGCGTTCTTCGGCGGGTCGAGCGGCTCGGTCATCACGGCGGTCAGCGTCGCGATCGCCGAGCCCTTGTCGTACGGAGGGCAGCCCTCGACGCTCGCGTACAGCAGCCCGCCGAGCGACCAGAGGTCGGCGGCCGGTCCGGGCTTGTGGCCACGGGCGCGCTCGGGCGAGATGTACGAGGGGGCGCCGACGAGCATGCCGGTGGAGGTGATGGACGGGTCACCCTCGACCTGAGCGATGCCGAAGTCGGTGAGCACGACGCGTCCGTCCTCGGCGATCAGCACATTGGACGGCTTCACATCGCGGTGCAGGATGCCCTCGCGATGCGCGGAACGCAGTACGTCGAGGATCGCGAGTCCGACCTCGGCGGCCCGCCGCGGCGTCAGCGTGCCGTCCTCGCGCACGGCTTCGGCGAGCGACTTGCCCTCGACGAGCTCCATGACGATCCACGGGCGGTCGTCCTCGTCGACGACGTCGTAGACCGTCACCGCGCTGTTGTTGCGGATCCGGGCGATCGCCTTGGCCTCGCGCAGCGTACGCGTGATGAGCCGGCGCTTCTCGTCCTCGTCGATGCTGTTGGGGAAGCGCAGCTCCTTCACGGCGACGGTACGGCCGAGGGTCTCGTCGACGGCCCGCCAGACCGTGCCCATGCCGCCGCGCCCGAGCACCCCGCCGAGCCGATACCGCCCGGCGAGCAACCGGCCCGCGGCATCCGCCTTGCCCCCGCCCGCCGTGGCCGCACCCGCCGTGGTCACGCCGGCCTTGGTCACGCCCACCTTGGCGCCACGCCCGGCCCCGGCCGCGTCGCCCTGTGCCGCACCCGTACCGGAGTCCTTCGTGGACGCCTGCCCCGACACGTCGGCCGGCTTCTTCGCTCCGGCCGACTCACGCTGTCCGGATCCCCGTTCGGCCTCACTCCCGGCCCCCGCCGCCTTGGCCGACTCGGCACCGCCGCCCGACGCCGACTCGGCCCCCGTCGCCTTGGCCGACTCGGCACCGCCGCCCGACGCCGACTCGGACCCCGGATCCGGTGCGCCCCCGGCCGCTTCCGACGCCAACTCCTGCCGCTCGCGCGGCTCCTCGGCCGTGTCCCGCTGGGGCTCCCGCGACTGCTCAGCCTCCGACATGCGTCCCCTCTGCGATCCCTGATCTTCGCCCGCGCCTGCCGCTTCCCGCGCGATGCGGTAACCCGCCCTGGCAGAGCCTCCATTGTCCCTCACTCCGGGACCGGCGCTGCTCCCGGGTCCGCCGTCCCTCGGGACGGGCCGGGAGGCTGGGACCACCCACCATGCCACTACTCCGTGTAAAGCTCACCGCCTCGCTGGTCGGGGCCCTGCGCGGGTGCCCTCGGGATCAGAGCGGCACGATGTCCGGCGCCCCCAGCCGTGCCGCGTCCGCCGTCAGATCGTCCGGCTGCCGCTGCGACTCGCGCTCCGCCTCCACACGCTTCTCGTAGTGCTCGACTTCCTTCTCGATCTGCTCCTTGTCCCACCCCAGCACCGGCGCCATCAGCTCCGCGCACTCGCGCGCACTGTGCGTCCCCCGGTCGAAGGTCTCGATCGAGATCCGGGTGCGCCGGGTCAGTACGTCGTCCAAGTGCCGCGCCCCTTCGTGCGATGCGGCATAGACGATCTCGGCCCGCAGATAGTCGTCCGCATGGCCCAGCGGCTCACCGAGCGTCGGGTCGCCGGCGATCAGCGCCAGCAGCTCCTCGGCCAGCGAGCCGTACCGGTTCAACAGGTGCTCCACGCGCACCACATGAAGCCCCGTCCGCGCCGCTATCCTCGCCCGCGCGTTCCACAGCGCCGTGTAACCCTCGGCGCCGACCAGGGGCACGTTCTCCGTGACGCAGGCGGCCACCCGCTGGTCGAGGCCGTGCACCGCCTCGTCCACGGCGTCCTTCGCCATCACTCGGTACGTCGTGTACTTGCCGCCCGCCACGACCACCAGGCCCGGCACCGGATGCGCCACCGTGTGCTCGCGCGACAGCTTGCTGGTCGCGTCCGACTCCCCGGCGAGCAGCGGCCGCAGCCCCGCATACACCCCCTCGACGTCGTCCCGGGTCAGCGGCACCGCCAGCACCGAGTTGACGTGCTCCAGCAGATAGTCGATGTCCGCGCTGGAGGCGGCCGGATGCGCCTTGTCGAGGTCCCAGTCGGTGTCCGTCGTCCCCACGATCCAGTGCCTGCCCCAGGGGATGACGAACAGCACCGACTTCTCGGTCCGCAGGATCAGCCCGGTCGACGAGTGGATCCGGTCCTTGGGCACCACCAGATGGATGCCCTTGGACGCGCGCACATGGAACTGCCCACGCTCCCCGATCAGCGCCTGGGTGTCGTCCGTCCACACCCCGGTCGCATTGACGACCTGTTTGGCCCGGATCTCGTACTCCCCGCCGGCCTCCACGTCCTGCACCCGCGCCCCGACGACCCGTTCCCCCTCCCTCAGGAAGCCGATCACACGGGCCCGGCTGGCCACTTGGGCCCCATAGCTCGCGGCCGTCCGCACCAGCGTCGCCACATAGCGCGCGTCGTCCATCTGGGCGTCGTAGTACTGCAGGGCCCCGACCAGCGCGTCCCTCTTCAGTGCGGGCGCGACCCGCAGCGCCTGCCGCCGCGACAGATGCCGGTGGACGGGCAGCCCGCGCCCGTGCCCCGAGGACACCGACATTGCGTCATACAGTGCGACGCCCGATCCGGCATACAGCCGCTCCCAGCCCTTGTGCTGCAGCGGATACAGGAACGGCACCGGTTTCACCAGGTGGGGCGCCAGCCGTTCCAGCAGCAGCCCGCGCTCCTTCAGCGCTTCCCTCACGAGCGCGAAGTCCAGCATCTCCAGATAGCGCAGCCCGCCGTGGATCAGCTTGCTCGACCTGCTCGATGTGCCCGAGGCCCAGTCACGCGCCTCGACAAGCCCGGTGGAGAGGCCTCGTGTCGCGGCGTCCAGCGCGGTCCCTGCTCCGACCACGCCCGCGCCCACCACCAGCACGTCCAGTTCACGCTCGGCCATCCCGGCGAGCGCTTCGGCACGCTCCTCGGGTCCCAGTGTCGCTGTCCTCACTGCTGCCTCCCGTCGCCCCCGTACGGCCCCTGCAGTCGGGCTCACACCGTCGATTCTGTCCGCAGTCGACGACTTCAGCCACCGCCTGTGGATAACACTCGGACAGCCACAAGCTTGCAATGCGGCATATCGGTCATATTTACGCCTAGTCTGACATTGCGCTTGCCCGTTCTGCCCACAGGGCTTGCGCTATCTGCCCCCTCCGGTTAAGGGAAGGACGGCCAACACCATGCCCGCAGATCTCGCCGTCATCGGACTCGGTCATCTCGGCCTGCCCCTCGCCCAGGCCGCCGTTGCCGCCGGCATCGAGACCATCGGCTACGACACCGACCCGCGCCAGCTCGCCGAACCGGCTGCGGGCCGCACCCCGGCCGACGTCCGCCGCATGCTCTCCTCCGGCTTTCGGACCGTCACCGACGCGGCCGAGCTCGGCCGGGTCCGCACCGCCGCGATCTGTGCCCCCACCCCCCTCGGCAGCGACGGCGCCCTGGACCTCTCGGCACTCGCCGAGGCCGCCCGCGCACTCGCGGCACGGCTGCGCCCGCACACCACGGTGCTGCTCGAATCGGCCGTACAGCCCGGCACCACCGAGAACTTCCTCCGCCCGGTCCTTGAGCAGGGCTCGGGTCTGCGTGCCGGGCGGGACTTCCATCTCGCGTACTCCCCCAGCCGCGTCGACCCGGGCAGCCGCACCCACGGCTACGCCAACACCCCCAAGGTCATCGGCGGCCTCACCCCCGCCTGTACCGAATCGGCCGCCGCCTTCTACGGCCGCCTCACCGACAAAGTGGTCCGCGCGCGCGGACCCCGCGAGGCCGAGACCGTCAAAGTCCTCGAAACGAACTTCCGGCACGTCAATATCGCCCTGGTCAACGAGATGGCAGTGCTCTGCCACGACCTCGGGGTCGACCTCTGGGACGTCATCCGCTGCGCCGAGACCAAGCCCTTCGGCTTCCAGGCCTTCCGCCCCGGTCCCGGCGTCGGCGGCCACGGCGTCCCCCTGGACCCGAGCGACCCGAGGACCCCGACGACCCCGAGAACCCAGGGCGACCTGAGAGACCCGAGGAACCTCAGGGACCTCAGGGACCCGGGCCTCCCAGGTGTCCCGGATGTGCCGGGCGTCGTCCCGCACACCGGCCGCGCCCCCGGTCACCCGCTGCGGATGGTCGGCCTCGCGCAGGAGATCAACTCCCGGATGCCGCAGTACGTCATCCAGCGCTGCGCCACCCTCCTCAACGAGCACGGCAAATCGGTCCGCGGCGCGCGCGTGCTGCTGCTGGGGATCACCTACAAGGCGGACCTCCCCGACCCGGAGCGCTCCCCCGCGACCGAGATCGCCCGCCGTCTGACGGATCTGGGCGCCGCCGTCAGCTACCACGACCCGTACGTCCCGGACTGGCGCGTGCGTGACGTTCCCGTCCCGCGCGCGGACTCCCTCTACGAGGCCGCGGCCAACGCGGATCTGACGGTGCTGCTCCAGCATCACCGCACATACGATCTCCAAGGTCTGGCGGTCAAGGCCCAACTCCTCCTCGACACAAGGGGCGCCACCCCGGCCGGCGCCGCGCACCGCCTCTGAGCCTCTCCAACAGCTTGGTAACTCGGTGCCGCGCTGTCCGACCGGGCTGCTAGTCTCCGGGACCTCCGCTCGCACTCTCGTGCGACGCATCCGTCCCTGGGGGGATTTCCATATGAGCCAGCCCGTTCCACCGCCGCCCGGCAACCCGTTCGCCGACGCCGGTGCCGGCGCCCCGTACGCCCCGGCCACGCCTCCGGCGCCCGTCCGTGACAACGTCGGCCTCGGCATCGTGGCCGCGATCGTAGCCGCCCTGGTCGCCGCGGGCGCGTACGGCGCCATCGGCGGCGCCATCGAGCGCGAGATCGGCTACGCGGCCATCGGTGTCGGTTTCCTCGTCGGCTTCGCCGCCGCCAAGGTCGGCGGCCGCAACCCGGCCCTGCCCGTCATCAGCGCGGTGCTCGCGCTCGGCGCCGTGTACCTGGGCCAGCTGGTCGCCATCGCGGTCATCTTCACGAAGCTGGGCGACCTCTCCTTCACGGAGTACTTCTTCAACCACTTCAGCGACCTGACCAAGGTGTGGAAGGAAGCGGCGGACTTTATGTCCTACGTCTTCCTCGCCATCGGCGCGGTCGCCGCGTTCGCCGGCGCCAAGAAGGCCAACGACTGATCCAGGCAAGCGAAGGGCCCCGCACCAGCCGGTGCGGGGCCCTTTCGTATGTACCGAGAAGATCAGCGGCGGTGCTGCGAGTCCGCCACCGTCACCTCGACGCGCTGGAACTCCTTGAGCTCGCTGTAGCCCGTCGTCGCCATCGCCCGCCGCAGCGCGCCGAAGAAGTTCATCGACCCGTCGGGGCTGTGCGAGGGACCGGCGAGGACCTCCTCGGTCGTGCCCACGATGCCCAGGTCCACCAGCTTGCCGCGCGGCACGTCCTCGTGGACCGCCTCCATGCCCCAGTGGTGGCCGCGGCCCGGCGCGTCCGTCGCCCTGGCCAGCGGGGAGCCGATCATCACCGCGTCCGCGCCGCATGCGATCGCCTTGGGCAGGTCGCCCGACCAGCCCACGCCGCCGTCCGCGATGACGTGCACATACCGGCCGCCGGACTCGTCCATGTAGTCCCGGCGGGCTGCGGCCACATCGGCCACCGCCGTCGCCATCGGGACCTGGATGCCCAGCACGTTGCGCGTGGTGTGCGCGGCCCCGCCGCCGAAGCCGACCAGCACGCCCGCGGCGCCCGTACGCATCAGGTGCAGCGCGGCCGTGTAGGTGGCGCAGCCGCCGACGATCACCGGCACATCGAGCTCGTAGATGAACTGCTTCAGGTTCAGCGGCTCGGCCGCGCCCGAGACATGCTCGGCCGAGACCGTCGTACCGCGGATGACGAAGATGTCCACCCCGGCGTCCACGACGGCCTTGGAGAACTGAGCGGTGCGCTGCGGCGAGAGCGCGGCCGCGGTCACCACACCCGAGTCGCGCACCTCCTTGATGCGCTGCCCGATCAGCTCCTCCTTGATCGGAGCGGCGTAGATCTCCTGCAGACGGCGGGTCGCGGCGGTCTCGTCCAGCTCGTCGGCGATCTCGTCGAGCAGCGGCTGCGGGTCCTCGTACCGGGTCCACAGACCCTCGAGGTTCAGCACGCCGAGACCGCCCAGCTCACCGATGCGGATCGCGGTCTGCGGGGAGACCACCGAGTCCATCGGAGCGGCCAGGAAGGGCAGCTCGAAGCGGTAGGCGTCGATCTGCCAGGCGATCGAGACCTCCTTCGGGTCCCGGGTGCGCCGGCTCGGTACGACGGCGATGTCATCGAACGCGTACGCCCGGCGGCCGCGCTTGCCGCGCCCGATCTCGATCTCAGTCACGATGTGTGGCCTTTCCCTCTACGTCTGCCGCTCCAGTATCCCCGACACATGCGCGAGGGGCGGCCCCGGGAATTCCGGAACCGCCCCTCGCCGGGGAACGCGCTACTTCCTGCTGTAGTTCGGCGCCTCGACCGTCATCTGGATGTCGTGCGGGTGGCTCTCCTTGAGCCCCGCCGAGGTGATCCGCACAAACCGGCCGCGGTCCTGCAGCTCCGGCACCGTCCGGCCGCCGACGTAGAACATCGACTGCCGCAGACCACCGGTCAGCTGGTGCACGACCGCGGAGAGCGGACCCCGGTAGGGCACCTGGCCCTCGATGCCCTCGGGGACCAGCTTCTCGTCGGAGGCCACGCCCTCCTGGAAGTACCGGTCCTTGGAGAAGGAGCGCTGCTCACCGCGGGACTGCATGGCGCCCAGCGAGCCCATGCCGCGGTACGACTTGAACTGCTTGCCGTTGATGAAGAGCAGCTCACCCGGCGACTCCTCGCAGCCCGCCAGCAGCGAGCCGAGCATCACCGTGTCCGCGCCCGCGACCAGCGCCTTCGCGATGTCGCCGGAGTACTGCAGACCGCCGTCGCCGATCACCGGGACGCCGGCCGCCTTGGCGGCGAGCGCGGCTTCGTAGATGGCCGTCACCTGCGGTACGCCGATGCCGGCGACCACGCGGGTCGTACAGATGGAGCCCGGGCCCACCCCGACCTTGATGCCGTCGACGCCCGCGTCGATCAGCGCCTGCGCGCCGTCGCGGGTGGCGATGTTGCCGCCGACGACGTCCACGCCGGCCGAGTTCGACTTGATCTTGGCGACCATGTCGCCGACCAGCCTGGAGTGGCCGTGGGCGGTGTCGACGACGATGAAGTCGACGCCCGCCTCGATCAGCGCCTGGGCCCGCTCGAAGGCGTCGCCCGCGACACCGACGGCGGCGCCGACCAGCAGCCGCCCGTCCTTGTCCTTGGCGGCCATCGGGTACTTCTCGGCCTTGACGAAGTCCTTGACCGTGATCAAACCCTTGAGCACACCGGCCTCGTCGACCAGCGGAAGCTTCTCGATCTTGTGCCGGCGCAGCAGCTCCATGGCGTCCACACCGGAGATCCCGACCTTGCCGGTGACCAGCGGCATCGGCGTCATGACCTCGCGCACCTGGCGCGAGCGGTCCGACTCGAAGGCCATGTCGCGGTTGGTGACGATGCCGAGCAGCTTGCCGCCGCGGTCGGTGACCGGAACGCCGCTGATACGGAACTTCGCGCAGAGCTGGTCGGCATCGCCGAGCGTCGCGTCCGGGTTCACCGTGATCGGGTCGGTGACCATGCCGGACTCGGAGCGCTTGACCAGGTCGACCTGGTTGGCCTGGTCGGCGATGGAGAGATTGCGGTGCAGCACACCGGCGCCGCCCTGCCGGGCCATCGCGATGGCCATCCGGGCCTCGGTGACCTTGTCCATGGCGGCGGACAGCAGCGGGATGTTCACCCGTACGTTCTTCGAGATGTACGAGGAGGTGTCGATCTGGTCGGGCGCCATGTCCGAGGCACCCGGCAGCAGCAGCACATCGTCGTAGGTCAGCCCGAGTGTCGCGAATTTATCGGGCACTCCGTCGACGTTGGTCATGACACCTTCCCCAAATGGCCTTGATCGGTGCGGATGTCCATGCTAACGGGCTCGGAAGCCGTCTCATTCCACGATCAAGATCAGCGAGCAGCTTTGTGTGTTCATACGTGCGCGAGGTGCCGTACGACTCACTGCTGCACGACTCAGTGCCGCACGAGTGTCTGCCGCGCGGCTCACTGCCGTACACCTGGCCGCTCGGCCAGTGCGCGTCACTGTTCGGCCAGTGCGCGCAGCCGGCTGAGCGCCCGGTGCTGCGCCACCCGCACCGCCCCCGGGGACATGCCCAGCATCTGCCCGGTCTCCTCGGCCGTCAGCCCCACCGCGACCCGCAGCACCAGCAGCTCGCGCTGGTTCTCCGGGAGGTTGGCGAGGAGTTTCTTGGCCCACTCGGCGTCATCGCTGAGCAGCGCGCGCTCCTCGGGGCCGAGGGAGTCGTCGGGCCGCTCGGGCATCTCGTCCGACGGCACGGCCGTCGATCCCGGATGCCGCATGGCGGCCCGCTGAAGGTCGGCGACCTTGTGCGACGCGATGGCGAACACGAAGGCCTCGAAGGGCCGTCCCGTGTCCCGGTACCGCGGCAACGCCATCAGCACCGCGACACAGACCTCCTGCGCGAGGTCCTCCACGAAATGGCGCGCGTCACCCGGCAGCCGACTGAGCCGGGTGCGGCAGTAGCGCAGCGCGAGCGGATGGACATGCGCGAGGAGATCGTGCGTTGCCTGCTCGTCGCCATCGACGGCACGGTGAACGAGTGCACCGATCACCGTGGGCTCGTCGTTGTGCATCGGTCCATGGTGCCTTGGCGGCTGAGCATCCGTGGCACTGCGTCCGATGTTGTGCACCGAAGCGTTATGAGCAGGTGCGCCGGAACTCATCTCCTGCGCCCTCCTCTTCCGCTCGACCGACTTGTCCCCGAGGAACTCCACTCCTCAAGGATGCGGCATCGCGGGGGAAACGGATGCCCTCGGCCATCCGTCGCCCCGCCCACCCGACGGCGGGCGGGGTCCGACACGCCCCCGCGGCAAACCACTCGTATGGCCTAGCGGACCAGGCCCCAGCGGAATCCGAGCGCCACCGCGTGCGCCCGGTCCGAGGCGCCCAGCTTCTTGAAGAGCCGCCTGGCGTGCGTCTTCACGGTGTCCTCGGAGAGGAAGAGCTCGCGGCCGATCTCGGCGTTGGACCGGCCGTGGCTCATTCCCTCGAGCACCTGGATCTCGCGAGCGGTGAGGGTGGGCGCCGCGCCCATCTCGGCCGAACGCAGCCGCCGCGGGGCGAGCCGCCACGTCGGGTCGGCGAGGGCCTGGGTGACCGTCGCGCGCAGTTCGGCGCGCGAGGCGTCCTTGTGCAGATAGCCGCGGGCACCGGCGGCGACCGCGAGCGCGACGCCGTCCAGGTCCTCCGCGACGGTGAGCATGATGATCCGGGCGCCCGGGTCCGCGGACAGCAGCCGCCGGACGGTCTCGACACCGCCGAGACCGGGCATGCGTACGTCCATCAGAATCAGGTCCGAGCGGTCCGCGCCCCAGCGGCGGAGGACTTCCTCGCCGTTGGCCGCGGTCGTCACGCGCTCGACGCCGGGCACGGTGGCAACCGCGCGGCGGAGCGCCTCTCGGGCAAGCGGGGAGTCGTCGCAGACGAGGACGGATGTCATGGCCGCCCTCCGCAGCTGATGCGCGTCACCTTGAGCCTCCAGGCTGGGTACTTTTCGTCACCTGTGCGGTTGAACGCTCTCGGGCATGTGCCCGAGCGCTTGTTCTTTCAACCGCCTCCGCACTCTCAACGACGGTCACTCGAAAGAGTTACGGGTCGGACTTCAGCCTTCAGCACTCTATGTGAGGGGGCGTGCACAGAAGAGAGCGTCGCAGGTCACCAGCCCTTCACTCGGAAGGTCTGCCCCATTTAGCGCCTTTTCTTCCCTTTTTGTAGTGTCTGTAGCTAGATTCGCAATGAGTCATATTTACATCTACTTACACAGTAGATGTACGGTCGTGAGGCACGTGCGGGTGCCGGACCCGGCTCGTAGCCCGCTCGTGTGCGACCTGACCTGTATCCACTCAGCACGGTTTCAAGGGGACATGCGCTATGGCAGATTTCTCCCGCCTTCCCGGACCCAACGCCGATTTGTGGGACTGGCAGCTCCTCGCAGCCTGCCGTGGTGTGGACAGCTCTCTCTTCTTCCACCCCGAGGGCGAGCGGGGTGCCGCACGGAGTGCGCGCGAGAACTCGGCAAAAGAGGTCTGCATGAGGTGCCCGGTCCGCGCGGAGTGCGCGGCGCACGCGCTGGCGGTGCGGGAGCCGTACGGCGTGTGGGGCGGACTGACAGAGGACGAGCGCGAGGAGCTGATGGGGCGTGCACGGCATCGCCTGATCCCGGCCACCAGCGTGGGAGGCGTGACGCGGAACTGAGGTCCGCGGTTCGAAGGACATTCGAAGAAACGTTCCTGCACCACCCCCGCCCGGCTTCGGACGGGGGTGGCCGGGCCTTAAGGTGCTCAAACCCGCCTGATCTCGGGTGCAAGCGGGCTCAGCCGCCCGGGTTCTCGGGCGCAACCGGTGCCGGCCGGGCGGGACCGGGTCAGCGGGGTGCGGCCGGGCTCAGCCGGTCACGGCCGCGTCTGCGGGGTGCTGACGGCCGGGCCTGCCAGGCTCAGCTGGTCGAGCGTCGCCGCGACCGCCGGGACCTGGGCCAGGTCCGGCAGCGTGAGCGCCACGATCTCGCGTTCGACGGACGGCTCGACGATCACGGTGCGTGCACCCCCCAGCCGTACGGACTCCATCGCGAGCTCGGGCAGCACGGCGACGCCGAGACCCGCCCCCACCAGACCGATCACCGCCGGGTAGTCGTCGGTGGCGAAGTCGATCCTGGGCGTGAAGCCGGCCTCCTCGCAGACCTCCACAAGGTGGTGGCGGCAGCGTGGGCAGCCCGCGATCCAGGACTCGTCGGCGAGATCGCCGATGGCGACGGACCGTGATCCGGCGAGCCGGTGCCCCTCCGGGACCAGCCCGACGAGGCGGTCGGTGAGCAGGGGGCGGACGATCAGGTCGTCCCACTCCGCGGCCGTCCCGCCGTACCGGAAGGCGAGCGCCACATCACAGTCGCCCGCCCGCAGCATCTCGACCGAGCGCGGCGGCTCGGCCTCCACGAGCGAGACCCGGGTGCCCGGATGGGCCGCGCGCAGTGCGGCGAGCGCGGTCGGTACGAGCGTGGAGCTGCCGCTGGGAAAGGACACAAGGCGCACCCGGCCGGCCCGCAGACCGGCGATGGCCGCGATCTCCTCCTCGGCGGCGGTCAGCCCGGCGAGGATGCCGGCGGCGTGGCGTACGAGGGCTTCCCCCGCCTGGGTCAGTCGCATCTCACGGCCCGTACGGATCAGCAGCGGGGTGCCCGCGGAGGCCTCGAGCGCCTTCATCTGCTGGCTGACGGCGGGCTGCGTGCAGCCGAGTCTGCGCGCCGCCGCGGAGAAGGAGCCGGTGGCGGCGACCGCGCACAGGACTCGGAGATGACGGGTCTCGATCACTCTTCGAATATAAGGGTCCCTTGGGGGTGAGGCTAATTATTGGCTGGATCGTTTGAGTGCTGGCGGTTAGCGTGAGTCCATGAAGCTTCTGACCGTGAATGTGGGACGGCCCAAGGTCGTTGAATACACCGGCACAGCGGGCGGTACGACCGGCATCGACAAGCAGCCGGTCGACGGGGCCGTACGGGTGACGGACCCGGGCCCCAAGGGCGAAGCGGGCGGCGGGGTGGCGGGCGACGCGGTCTGCGATCTGCGGCACCACGGCGGCACCGACCAGGCGGTGTACGCATTCGCCCGCGAGGATCTCGACTTCTGGGAGCGGGAGTTGGGACGGCCGATCACCAATGGCGCGTTCGGCGAGAACCTCACGACGAGCGGGCTCGATGTGAGCGGGGCGAGGATCGGCGAGCGCTGGCGGATAGGCGACACCCTGGTGCTGGAGGTGACGAGCGGCCGCATTCCTTGTCGTACGTTCGCCGGCTGGCTGGGCGAGAAGGGCTGGGTCAAGCGCTTCACGCAGCAGGGCGCGCCCGGCGCGTATCTGCGGGTCATCGAGCCGGGCGAGATCCGCGCCGGTGACGCGATCGAGATCGTGCACCGGCCGGATCACGAGGTGACGGTCCACATGGCGTTCCGGTCCGAGACCACCGAGCGGACGCTGCTGCCCCAGGTGCTGGCGGCGGGCGAGGCGCTCCACCCCGAGCTGCTCAAGGCCGCACACGACTACGTCACGAAGCAGACCGCATAGGGGGAATCCCTTAGCTGGTAAGGGATTTGATTCGGGGGCGGCCTGGGGGCCGTCCCCGATGCAGCCACGAGCGCCCGCCGGGACGCTCGTTGTATGTCTCGCCTGAAGCGCGTCCTCATCATTCTCACAACGGTCGTGGTCGTCATCGGCCTCGCACTGGGCGGTGGCGCTCTGTATCTCTACTCCGACGCCGACGTGTCCACGGTCGGTACCGAGTTCCGCACCGAGCTGGCCGTGCCGCCGCCGGCCAAATCGACGGTGACGCCCAACGGAACCCGGCGCTTCGAACTGACCATGCAGGCGGGTCAGAAGGAGTTCAGAGCCGGCAAGCAGACGCCCACCTGGGGCTTCAACGGCGACTTCCTCGGGCCGACGCTGCGGGCGAAGCGCGGCGAGAAGATCGAGGTGAAGATCAAGAACACGCTGGGCGAGGCATCCACCGTGCACTGGCACGGCATGCATCTGCCCGCGAAGATGGACGGCGGTCCGCATCAGATGGTCGCCCCGGGCGGGACCTTCAGCCCACGCTGGACCGTGAACCAGCCCGCGGCGACGCTCTGGTACCACCCGCATCCGCACGGCACGACGGAGCGGCATGTGCAGCGCGGTCTCGCCGGGATGTTCCTCCTCGACGACGAGAAGTCGGCCCGGCTCGCGCTGCCCAGGAAGTACGGAGTCGACGATCTGCCGGTCATCGTCCAGGACGTCCGTTTCAACGGGGCGAAGTTCGACCACGGGCACCAGATCCTGCGGGACACCGGTTTTCTGGGCGACCGGACGATGGTCAACGGCACGCTCGATCCGTACAAGCTGGTCGGCGACGAACTTCTGCGGCTGCGGCTGCTCAACGCGTCGACCGCCCGCATATACGACTTCGGGTTCTCCGACGATCGGCGGTTCGCACTGATCGGGACGGACGGCGGGCTGCTCGAGCAGCCGACCGGGACGGACCGGATACAGCTCTCCCCCGGTGAACGGGCCGAGATCGTGGTGCGGATGAAGCCCGGCGAGCGGACCGTGCTGCGCAGCTTCCCGCACAGCGGTTACGGGGACGGCTGGCAGGGGCGCTTCGGCGGCGGGGACGACAGCTTCGATGTCCTTCAGCTGCGGGCCGCAAAGGCGCTGCGGCCCTCGCCCCAGCTCCCCGGCGAACTGGGCACGCTGGAGGTGCCCGACGGATCGGACTCGGTGGGCGAACGGTTCTTCGGTCTGGTGACGACCGGCATCAACGGCAAGAAGATGAAGATGGACCGGATCGACGAGACGGTCGTCCGGGGGACCGCCGAGACCTGGACCGTACGCAACGAACACGGCACCCCGCACAACTTCCACGTGCACGATGTGCAGTTCCGGGTCCTGGAGGTGGACGGCGAGGAGCCGCCGCCCGAGCTGCGCGGGGCGAAGGACACGGTCTTCGTGCCCCCGTTCAAGACGGTCAAGCTCGCGATGCGCTTCGAGGGGCCGGCGGACCCGGAGACTCCGTATATGTACCACTGTCATCTGCTGTACCACGAGGACCTGGGGATGATGGGTCAGTTCGTAGTGGTCGAGAAGGGCCGGCAGGCAGGCAAGGTGCGTACACCGCACTCACACTCGGGGCACTAACGTGCCGCCTATGACGACTGCACTGATTACGGGAGCGACCGCGGGGATCGGTGCCGCGTTCGCGCGGCGGCTCGCGGCCGAGGGACACAACCTGGTGCTCGTGGCCCGCGACACCAAGCGGCTGCAGGAGCAGGCCACCGAGCTGCACGACCGGCACGGCATCGAGGCGGAGGTGCTGACCGCCGACCTCTCCCGGGACGACGGGATCGAGGCGGTCGAGCGGCGGCTCGCCGACCGCAAGAACGCGGTGGATCTGCTGGTCAACAACGCCGGGTTCGGGAACAAGGGGCGCTTGCTGGAAGTGTCCATGGCCGACGAGCTGACGATGCTGAAGGTGCATTGCGAGGCGGTGCTGCGGCTCACCTCGGCGGCGGCCGGGGCGATGCGCGAGCGCGGCCGGGGCGGTGTGGTGAATGTGGCGTCGGTGGCCGCGTTCGTGCCGCGCGGGACGTACGGCGCGTCGAAGGCGTGGGTCGTGCAGTTCACACAGGGAGCCGCGCGGGATCTGGCGGGGTCGGGGGTGCGGCTGATGGCGCTCTGCCCCGGCTTCGTACGCACCGAGTTCCATGAGCGGGCCGGGATGGGCACGGAGAACATCCCGGGGTGGATGTGGCTGGACGCGGACAAGCTGGTTTCGACAGCGTTGTCCGACCTGGCACGCGGAAAGACTCTGTCGATCCCGGACCCGCGGTACAAGGTGCTCATGAGCGTGGTGAAACTGGCGCCGCGGGGGCTGCTGGGCGGAGTCAGCTCGAAGGCCGGTCGTAAATACGGGCCTCAGTAGGAAATGTCTTCGGGCGTTCCCGTGATCAGTTGGACCTCAAGCGACATATGAGGAGTACGGGTTCCAGCATGCATCCCGCCACGGACAACCGCCCCACGGTCCTGCTCGCCATGGGCCCGGGCATCGCCGAGCGGCTGTTCGCCGACCGGCACCGCACCCGGCTGACCGCGCTCGCCCGCACCGACCCGCAGCTGATCGCCCACGACCTGGCGGCCCCGACGCCCGAAGTCGCCGCCGCCCTCGCCGCCGCCGACGTACTGCTGACCTGCTGGGGTGCTCCCCCGCTCACCGCCGAAGTCCTTGATGCCGCTCCCGGATTGCGGGCGGTGGTGCATGCCGCGGGCTCCGTCAGGCATCACATCACCGAGGCGTGCTGGGAGCGCGGCATCGCCGTGACCTCGGCCGCCGCCGTCAACGCCCTGCCCGTGGCCGAGTACACGCTCGCGGCGATCCTCTTCGCGGGCAAGCAGGTGCTGCGCTCGGCACAGCGCTACGGCCGGCTGCGCACGGGCCACGACTGGAGCCGGGAGCTCGCCGACGCCGGCAACTACCGCCGTACGGCAGGAATCGTCGGCGCGTCGCGGATCGGCCGCCGCGTCATTGAGCTGTTGCGGCCGTTCGATTTCGAGGTACTGCTGTACGACCCGTACGTCACCCCCGCCGATGCGGCCGGACTCGGCGCGGTTCTCACCGGTCTTGACGAGCTCTGCAGCCGCAGCCACATCGTCACGGTCCACGCTCCGCAGCTGGCGACAACGCGCCATATGATCGACGGCCGCCGACTGGCGCTGATGCCGGACGGGGGGACCTTGATCAACACCTCGCGTGGCTCGCTGATCGACGGGGAAGCGCTGCTGCCGGAGCTGACATCGGGCCGGCTGCACGCCGTACTCGACGTCACCGACCCCGAAGTCCCGCCCGCCGACTCGCCGTTGTACAGCCTCCCCAATGTCCTGCTGACCCCGCACATCGCGGGCTCGCTCGGCAATGAACTGCACCGGATGGCGGACCGGACCCTCGACGAACTGGAGCGGTACGCGAAGGGGCTGCCCTTCATGGACCCGGTCCTGGCGGCAACGCGGCACCAGTCCGCCTAGGGCGACAGCGCGCCGCCCGGCCCGGCCTGAACTCCGGTCCCGCCCGCCGCGGAGTGGAGGGGACGCCGCACATACCCAGACCGCGTAAAAACGGTATTCATCACTAAAATGGACGTATCCCCCACCCCTCCGGGAGGCGCCATGAAATTCGTACAGATAGTCGACTACAAGACCGCGCAGTACGACAGCGTGGACAAGCTCATGGACAAGTGGGTCGAGCAGACCAAGGGCAAGCGGACCGCCACACACACCGTCACCGGTAAGGACCGGTCCGACGGCTCCCACTATGTCGAGATCGTCGAATTCCCCTCGTACGAAGAGGCGATGAAGAACTCCCACCTTCCGGAGACCGACCGGATCTTCCAGGACATGGTGGCGCTCTGCGACGGGATGCCCTCGTTCACCGACCTCGACGTGGTTCGCGAGGAGCAGCTGAACACGGCGACCGCCCGCCGCTTCTTCCACGAGATAGCCGCCGGAGGCAATCTCGACGCCTTGGAGGAGGTGTTCGCGGCCGACTACCGCGACCACGACATCATGAAGGAGGAGGACACCGTCGTAGGGATCGACAATATTCGCAGCGATGTCACCGGCTATCGCAACGCCTTCGACTTCACCTTCGATCTTGACAGGCAGATCTCCGAGGGTGACGACGTCGTGACGTTGTGGACCTGGACGGGCCGGCACAAGGGCGACTTCATGGGCATCGCCCCCACCGGCAAGCAGTGCACCATGACCGGCACCACGATCTTCCACTTCGAGGACGGGAAGATCCAGGAAGGCTGGTGGCACTTCGACGCCATCGGCCTCATGAAGCAGCTCGGCGCGATGGGCTAGCACAACGGACCAGCGCCAAAACGCTGAAGGCCCCCGTTCCCGCAGCGCGCGGGAACAGGGGCCTTCACACGTCCTGCGACGTCGTCGGTGACGGCGTCCGTGACCGTGTCAGTGGCTGTGACCGTGACCGTGGCCGTGGCCCGCGTCGGCCTCCTCCTCGGCCGGCTTCTCGACGACCAGGGTCTCGGTCGTGAGCAGCAGCGAGGCGATGGACGCGGCGTTCTCCAGGGCGGAGCGCGTGACCTTGACCGGGTCGATGACGCCGGCCTTCACCAGGTCGCCGTACTCGCCGGTCGCGGCGTTGAAGCCCTGGCCCTTGTCCAGCTCCGCCACCTTGGCGGTGATGACGTAGCCCTCGAGGCCGGCGTTCTCGGCGATCCAGCGCAGCGGCTCGACGACGGCGCGGCGGACGACCGCGACACCGGTGGCCTCGTCGCCCTCCTTGCCGAGGTTGCCCTCGAGCACCTTGGCGGCGTGGACCAGCGCGGAGCCACCACCGGAGACGATGCCCTCCTCGACCGCGGCGCGGGTCGCGGAGATGGCGTCCTCCAGACGGTGCTTCTTCTCCTTCAGCTCCACCTCGGTGGCGGCGCCGACCTTGATCACGCACACGCCGCCGGCCAGCTTCGCGAGGCGCTCCTGGAGCTTCTCGCGGTCCCAGTCGGAGTCCGTGGACTCGATCTCGGCCTTGATCTGGTTGACACGGCCGACGACGTCCTCGTGGCTGCCGCCACCGTCGACGATGGTCGTGTCGTCCTTGGAGATGGTGACGCGGCGGGCGGTGCCCAGCACGTCCAGACCGGCCTGGTCGAGCTTGAGGCCGACCTCCTCGGCCACCACGGTGGCACCGGTGAGGGTGGCAATGTCCTGCAGCATCGCCTTGCGGCGGTCGCCGAAGCCCGGGGCCTTGACCGCGACCGCGTTGAAGGTGCCGCGGATCTTGTTGACCACGAGGGTGGAGAGGGCCTCGCCCTCGACGTCCTCGGCGATGATCAGCAGCGGCTTGGAGCTGCCCGCCTGGATGACCTTCTCGAGCAGCGGCAGCAGGTCCTGGATCGAAGAGATCTTGCCCTGGTGGATGAGGATGTACGGCTCGTCGAGGACGGCCTCCATCCGCTCCTGGTCGGTCACCATGTACGGCGACAGGTAGCCCTTGTCGAAGGCCATGCCCTCGGTGAAGTCGAGCTCCAGACCGAAGGTGTTGGACTCCTCGACGGTGATGACACCGTCCTTGCCGACCTTGTCCATGGCCTCGGCGATCAGCTCGCCGACCTGCTGGTCCTGCGCGGAGAGCGCGGCGACGGCAGCAATGTCGGCCTTGTCGTCGATCGGGCGGGCGGTCGCGAGGAGCTCCTCGGACACGGCCGCGACCGCGGCGTCGATGCCCTTCTTCAGGGCGGCCGGGGACGCGCCGGCGGCGACGTTGCGCAGGCCCTCGCGGACGAGCGCCTGGGCCAGCACGGTGGCGGTGGTGGTGCCGTCACCCGCGATGTCGTTGGTCTTGGTCGCCACCTCCTTCACCAGCTGGGCGCCGAGGTTCTCGTACGGGTCCTCGACCTCGACCTCACGGGCGATGGTCACGCCGTCGTTGGTGATGGTGGGTGCGCCGAACTTCTTGTCGATGACGACATTGCGGCCGCGGGGGCCGATCGTCACCTTGACGGTGTCGGCAAGCTTGTTGACGCCACGCTCGAGGGCGCGACGGGCGTCCTCGTCGAACTTCAGGATCTTCGCCATGGAGCTGAATCAGTCCTCTCAAAATGAACTGCGCCCCTGACCACCCGGCACACGTGAATGAACACAGCAGCGGGGGCCAGGGGCGCAGTTCACAGCAAATTCTGGTGAATTACTTCTCGATGATCGCGAGCACGTCGCGAGCCGAGAGGACGAGGTACTCCTCGCCGTTGTACTTCACCTCGGTGCCGCCGTACTTGCTGTACAGCACGATGTCGCCGGTCTTCACGTCGAGCGGAAGACGCTCGCCGTTCTCGAAGCGGCCCGGGCCCACGGCCAGGACGACGCCCTCCTGGGGCTTCTCCTTGGCGGTGTCCGGAATGACCAGGCCAGAGGCCGTGGTCTGCTCGGCGTCGAGCGGCTGGACCACAATGCGGTCCTCGAGCGGCTTGATGGCAACCTTGGAGCTGGCGGTCGTCACGATCCGACCTCCCCCTTCGGAGATCTCACGGGGTTAACTGTCTGAGGTGGCGACCAGGTGGATCCGTCGTCGCGGGTGCCGGACCTGCCCGTCGCTGTGTTGGCACTCTCCGGTGGGGAGTGCCAGAACTGAGACTATGACCGGGATTAGCACTCGGTCAAGCGGAGTGCCAATTGATCTGCCGCGCGGCGGCTTCAGCAGCCCCTGAGGCACGGCGCGGACGGGAGCCGGCCCCGCCCCGTGGAACCCCCGTCCGGCGTAGTCCCGCCCGGCGCCTGGCCAGCCTTCTCAGACGTAGTCCTCCAGGCGGGCCACCGCGTACCCCTGCTCCTGGATGCGGCGCAGCAGCCGCGCCGTGGTCCTCGTCTCCGCCCGCACGATGTCGCCGGGGTGGAGCCGTTCGCCCTCCGCGTACTCCCTGGCCAGCACCACCGCACGGATCCCGCAGTCGGCCGCCGCCCGCAAGGTGTCCCCGTTGTAGGTCGCGTGCGGCGGGCGGAACAGATGACGCTCCCGCTGCCCGCAGATCTCGGCGCGCTGCCTCTCGTACGAGAGGGTGCTCAGGTCGGAGCGGGCGCTCGAACGGAACATGCTGACCGGCAACTTCAGCTCGGCGGTCATCCGGACGAACTGCGGGTCGTGCGCCGCGCCCTCGTCGAAGGTGAGGAAGACGACCTTGTCGGGGGTGCGCACCCGGTCCACCACATACGCCGTAGAGAGCCGGTGCGCAGGCGGCTTCGGCGCGGCGGCGAGCGGTCCGGCCAGCCCCCACCGCTTGTGCACCGCCGAGCCGGGCGGGCCCGCGCCGGGGGTGACCCTCTGCGCGGCCTTGCGCCCGAGGCGCTCGATCGGGTCCACCGACTGAGCGCACCCCGCGGTGAGCAGCGCACCGGCCGCCAGCAGCCCGGCCAGCAGCCGGTGCGCCCCTGTCATACGTAGTCCTCCAGCCTCGCCACGGCGTAGCCCTTGTCGGTGACCGTCTTCATCACCCGCCGGATCATGTCGGGCATGGTGCCCTTCCAGTCATGGCGGCCACGGAAGTGCGTGAGGATGATGTCGCCGGGGTGCAGGTCCCGGTCCCACTCCCGCCACTCCATGTGATCGGGAAATGCCTCGGCGGCCCACAGAGGCACGGCCTTCACACCACACGACCGGGCGACGCGCAGCGTGTCCCGGTTGTAGTTGCCGTACGGCGGGCGGAAGAGCGGGGGCCGCTTTCCGTACCGCTTCTCGAGCTTGGCCTCCTGACCGCAGATCTCCCTCTTCTGCTGGGTGTACGAAAGGCCGGGCAGGTATCGGTGGTTGAGGGTGTGGTTCTGCAGGGCGACGCCGTGGTCCTGCATCTGTTTGAAGTAGTCGTAGTTGTCGTCGATCAAGTAGTCGCTGAGGAAGGCGCTGTACGGGATCTGGAGATCGTTCATCATCCGGAGCAGGGCGGGGTCCTTCTCCGCACCGTCGTCGATCGTCAGGAAAACAATCTTCTCCTTGACCGGCACCGTGGTGAAGACCGGTGGCAGGGACTCGCCACCCTCCACCTCGAAGCCCTTGCGGGTGGTGATCTTCGGCTTCTCGGCGGGCGGCTGGGGGGCGGCCAGCGGGGTCTTGGCCAGGCCCCACTTCTTGGCGGCGAGCGCCCGTGCCGCCTGGGCATGCTTCACCTTCGCCACGTACGCGGAGAGCGCGCCGGCCGGTCCTGGCGGCTGCTTCGGCTGCTGACCCGGGGCAGGTTCCGCGCCCCTGCCGGCGTCCGGGGACTCGGCGGCGCAGGCGGCGGCGAGGGCAGCGACCAGGAGCACGGCCAGGACGGCACGGGCCCTGCCGACTCGCGCCCCATTCAGAGTACTTTTTGACTTTTGTCGTACTAGCTGCATGGCGCCGCATCCTGTCAGCACGGGTCCGTACGGCCCGGCCGACACCGCCGCCGCGGGCGCACCATCCCCCGGCTGGCCCACAATGGGCCGGGTGAACGACCTCGATCCCCTTGCCTCCTTCGCCGCTCTGCTCACCGAGGAGGGGCGGGCGCTGCTGGACTCCCTGGCCGACTACAACCCGTCCGAGGAACTGGCCGTCGCCACCCGGCTGCGCCGCGAGCACCCGGCGGAACTGGTCTCGGCGGCGCTCGGGCAGGCGCGGCTGCGACAGCGGGCGGCCGCCAAGTTCGGGCCCGAGGACGCGGGCCGGATGTACTTCACGCCGAACGGCGTCGAGCAGGCGACCCGCCGCTCCGTCGCCTCGTACCGCGCCGAGCGCTTCGCCGCCCTCGGCGTACGGAACGTGGCGGACCTGTGCAGTGGCATCGGCGGCGACGCGATCGCGCTGGCCCGGGCCGGCATCTCGGTCCTGGCGGTGGACCGGGACCCGCTGACGGCCGAGACCGTGCGCGCGAACGCCGAGGCGCTGGGTCTCGCGGAGCTGATCGAGGTCCGGTGCGCGGATGTCACCGACATCGACACGGCCTCGTACGACGCGGTCTTCGTCGACCCGGCCCGCAGGGGAGGACGCGGCCGGATCTTCGACCCGGAGGCGTACTCCCCGCCCCTGTCCTGGGCGATCGACGCGGCCCGCACCCGCCCGCACGCGGCACTCAAGATCGCCCCCGGCATCCCGCACGAGGCCGTCCCCGAGGACGCCGAGGCGGAGTGGATCTCCGACCACGGCGATGTGAAGGAGGCCGTGCTCTGGTTCGGCACGGCTCCCCGCACGGTACGGGCCACCCTGCTCCCCGGCCCGCGCGCGCTCACCGGCCGCGGGCTGCCCGATCCGGCGGTGCGGAAGGTGGGGCGTTTCCTGTACGAGCCCGGCGGCGCGGTCATCCGCGCGCATCTGGTCGCCGAGGTCGCGGAGGAACTGGAGGGCGGGCTGGTCGACGAGACAATCGCGTACATCACGGCGGACGAGCTGCGCCCGACGCCGTTCGCGACGGCGTACGAGATCACCGATGAACTCCCCTTCAATCTGAAGAAGTTGAAGGCGCTGCTGCGGGAGCGGGAGGTCGGCGTACTGACGGTGAAGAAGCGCGGCTCGGCAGTGGAGCCGGAGGAACTGCGCCGCAAGGTGAAGCCGCAGGGCCCGAATGCGGCGACGGTCTTTCTCACCCGGGTGGCGGGGGCGCCGACGATGCTGATCGGTCGGCCCGCGTAAGCCGGGTCCCCATCCCCCTACACGGTTCCGCCTCAGCGGTGCGTGCCCCCGCGGCCCGCCGGCAGCGGCACGGCCGTCAGCAGCCGTACCGCCCACCGGTAGTGGCTCACCGCCTTCGCGATGCCGAGCAGCCCCGTCAGCCAGAGGATGAACCCAAGGCCCATCAGCATCGTGACGTCGGCGTACGTCTCCTGGCCGCGCTCCGCCGTCGCCGGGGTCGCGAAAGAGAGCCAGAGTCCCAGCGCGCACAGCAGGAACGACGGCACGAACCAGCACAGGCTCACTCCGGGCGAGCGGAAGCGGGCGTCGCTCGTCGGGTCGCGGTCCAGCGAGGACCACTGGGTGAGCCGTTCACGGACGGTCTTGTCGCGGCGGACGCCAAGTCCGATCACAATGCCGGTCGGGATCAGGAACCCGGCGGCCAGGCACGCGAAGATCACTCCGAACAGGGCGCTGAACATGTCGACGCTCTCCTCGAAGGTCTTCAGCGCCGCGCCGGCCAGGCCCCATCCCACCGCCAGGCCGAACGCCGTCAGCCACAGCAGCAGCAGCCGCGACACCCCGATGCTCAGCCGGTGCAGTTCCTCCATCGCCTTCGCCCGGTCGGCGAGCAGCGCCTCGCGGTCGGGCCAGCAGCGTATTTCCACAGGCGGCGGGGGCGGGGGCAGAGTGCGGCTGGACATGTGTCCGACCCTATCGACCGTCCGGGGCGCACTCGGAGGCGCGGGCCAACAGCAGGTCCCTCTCCCGCTCGTTGCGCGTCAGCGATGCCGCCCGCTCGAACTCCGCCCGCGCCTCCGCCGTACGCCCGAGCCGTGCCAGCAGGTCCCCGCGCACGCTCGGCAGCAAGTGGTAGTCCTTCAGGGCGGGTTCGGCGGCCAGTTCGTCCACCATCGCGAGCCCCGCCTCCGGTCCTTCCGCCATCGAGACCGCGACCGCGCGGTTCAACTCCACGACAGGGGACGGGGTGAGCGCCGCGAGCTGTCCGTACAGGACGGCGATCGTCGGCCAGTCCGTCTCCTCGTAGCGCATCGCCTGGGCATGGCAGGCGGCGATCGCGGCCTGGAGGGCGTACGGGCCGGGGGCACCGCTCGCCGTCGCGTTCGCCCGTGCCAGCGCCGCGAAACCGCGCCGGATCAGCATTTGGTTCCAGCGGGAGCGGTTCTGGTCGGCGAGCAGCACCGGCTCGCCGTCCGGGCCGGTGCGCGCCGCCGTGCGTGAGGCCTGGATCTCCAGCAGTGCGACCAGGCCGTGGACTTCGGGCTCCTGGGGCATGAGGCCGGCCAGCACCCGGCCGAGCCGCAGCGCGTCCTCGCAGAGCGCCGGGCGCTGCCAGTCGTCGCCCGCCGTCGCCGAGTAGCCCTCGTTGAAGACGAGGTAGATGACTTCCAGGACCGACGACAGGCGCTGGGCGCGCTCGGAGCCGTACGGGACCTCGAAGGGGACGCCCGCCTTGGCGAGGGCGCGTTTGGCGCGGACGATCCGCTGGGCGACCGCCGGCTCCGTGGCCAGGAAGGCGCGCGCGATCTCCTCGGTGGTCAGGCCGCCGAGGAGCCTCAGTGTGAGGGCGATCCGTGCGTCCGTCGACAGCACCGGATGGCAGGCGGTGAAGATCAGCCGCAGCAGATCGTCGTCGATGTCCTCGGTGTCGGCCGGCTCGGGCGGTGGCACGTCCTCCAGGGCGCGCCCGACCTCCGCCAGCTTGCGGGCGTAGGTCTCCTTGCGGCGTACGAGATCGATCGCGCGATGCTTGGCGGTGGCCATGAGCCAGGCGCCCGGCCGGTCCGGGACACCCGACTCCGGCCACTGCTCCAGCGCGGCGACCAGAGCGTCCTGCGCGATCTCCTCGGCGATGCCCACGTCGCGCACGATGCGGGCGACACCGGCGATGATCCGCGCGTACTCGATCCGAAATACCGCTTCAACCGCGCTTGCTGCCGTCACGGCCACCCATCAGAACAGCCGTGGGCAGGGCGAGCAAGCGCAGGGCCCTCAGCCCTCGGCGATCTCGCGGATCTCGGAGGTGACGTTCCAGTGCTCCTCGTGGACCTGCAGGAACCGCTTGGTCCACTCCAGGACCTCGGCCTTGTCCTTGGCCTGCAGGATGGCGTATCCGCCGACCACTTCCTTGCTCTCGGTGAAGGGCCCGTCGGTGACCGTCAGCTTCCCGCCGGACCAGGTGACCCGGGTGCCCTGCGAGCTCGGGGTCAGCCCATTGGTGTCGAGCAGGACCCCCGCCTTGGTCATCTCCTCGATCAGCTTGCCCATCCGCTCCATGAGCTCGGGGCTGGGGCCCTCGGCGGGCATCTCGTTCTCGTTGACGCGGACCATGGTCAGGTAGCGCGGCATGGTGGCTCCTCGGGTCGGGTGAGCGGGGCCGTTCCCCGCCTCTCACTCATGCGTCGAACGGGAGACGGCCGGATCGACATCCTTCGCAGGATTCTTCTGAGGTTTTTCCGGAGCGGCCACTGGTACGGCCCGATCAGCGGCCACTGGTACGGCCGGATCAGTGGCCACTGGTACGGCCCGATCAGCGGCCACCCGTGCGGTCCGATCAGCCGATGTCAACCGACTCGAAGCGCCAGCGGTGCGCCGGCCGCGTGATCAAGTCCGCGGTCGGCTCCGGCAGTTCCGGCAGCTCCGCGCCCACGTCTGATCCCTCCCACCAGGTGATCACCAGCACCCGGTCGTCCGGCGCGCGGAACGTCTCCCGGCGCAGTGGCTGCCGCGCCAGCTCCTGGCCCCGCGCCCACTCCAGCAGCTCACCACCCCGGCCCTGGGCCGCCCGGGCCTCCCACATCAACGCGACCGTCATGAGTAGAGGTTGTCCTTGCTGATCTCGTGCACATGGTCGTGGCTATGCGCGGCGCCCGGCACATGCGTGTCCGTCACTGGCAGCGACGAGTCCGCCGACAGCTCCAGGTCGGACGTCGGCCGCCCCCGCGCCACCATCTCCGCGCCCAGCGCCGCCACCATCGCGCCGTTGTCCGTGCACAGTCCCGGCCGCGGCACCCGCAGCCGGATGCCCGCCGGCCCGCACCGCTCCTCGGCCAGCGCCCGCAGCCGCGAGTTCGCGGCCACTCCGCCGCCGATCATCAAATGGTCCACGCCCTCGTCCTGGCAGGCGCGCACCGCCTTGCGGGTCAGTACGTCGACGACCGCCTCCTGGAACGACGCCGCCACATCCCGTACGGGCACCTCCTCGCCCGACGCCCGCTTCGCCTCGATCCAGCGGGCCACCGAGGTCTTGAGCCCCGAGAAGGAGAAGTCGTACGCCGCATCGCGCGGGCCGGTGAGACCGCGCGGGAACGCGATCGCCGCCGGGTCGCCCTCCTTCGCCAGCCGGTCGATCACCGGACCGCCCGGGAAGCCCAGGTCGAGCACCCGCGCGATCTTGTCGAAGGCCTCGCCCGCCGCGTCGTCGATCGTCGCGCCCAGGGGCCGTACGTCGGAGGTGATGTCGGGCGCGAGCAGCAGGGACGAGTGGCCGCCGCTCACCAGCAGCGCCATCGTCGGCTCGGGCAGTCTGCCGTGCTCCAGCTGGTCGACGCAGATGTGCGAGGCCAGGTGGTTCACGCCGTACAGCGGCTTGCCCAGTGCGTACGCGTACGCCTTCGCCGCCGAGACGCCGACCAGCAGCGCGCCCGCGAGACCGGGCCCTGCCGTCACCGCGATGCCGTCGAGGTCGCGCGCCGAGACGCCCGCCTGCTTCAGGGCGCGCTCGATGGTCGGCACCATCGCCTCCAGATGCGCGCGCGAGGCGATCTCGGGCACCACGCCGCCGAAGCGTGCATGCGTGTCCACGCTGGAGGCGATGGCGTCGGCGAGCAGGGTCGTGCCCCGGACGATGCCGACGCCGGTCTCGTCGCAGGAGGTCTCGATGCCGAGTACGAGCGGTTCGTCAGCCATCAGTTAGGTCTCTGTTCCTTGTACGTGGAGCCGCATGACGAGGGCGTCGACATTGCCCGGCTGGTAGTAGCCGCGGCGGAATCCGATGGGCTCGAAGCCGAAGCGCTCGTACAGCTTCTGGGCCCTGGTGTTGTCCACGCGCACTTCGAGGAGCACCTCGTCGCACTCGAAGGCGGTGGCGTGCTGCAGCAGATCGGCCAGGAGCCGGGACCCGAGTCCCGTGCCCCACTGCTCGCGGGCGACGGCGATGGTCTGTACGTCCCCGAGGCCGCCGGCCGCCGCGAGGCCCGCGTATCCGACGACCTTCCCGTCGGCCTCGGCCACCACATAGCGGCGGGTGGCCCGCGGGCCGCGCGCGTGAGCCAGCTCGGACCAGAACATCCCGGCCGACCAGGCGTCCTCGGGGAAGAGCGCATGCTCGAGCGCGAGCACCGGCTCCAGGTCCCACCAGCGCATCTCACGCAGCACAGCGGTCGGTACTTCGGTCACTTGGGCGTGACCACCTTGTAGTTCTTCGGGACCTGGGCGTCGGGCCGACGCAGATACAGCGGCAGTGGCGGCAGGAAGTCGTCCCCCGCGGCCAGCTTCTCGGCGGCCAGCGCGGCCAGCGCACCGGCCGAGACGTGCTCGGGCGCGCGGGCGTCCGGGAAGGTCTCGGGGTAGAGCAGCGCACCGGCGCCGACGGCGGGCAGGCCCGCGACCTGCTCGGCGATCTCGGCCGGCCGGTCCACGGCGGGTTCGCCGACCCGCGCCCGGGCCGATTCGTACCGCGCCCAGTACACCTCTTTGCGGCGCGCGTCCGTGGCCACCACGAACGGTTCGTCGAGGCCGGAGGCGTACGCCAGCCCGTCCAGCGTGCACAGCCCGTACACCGGCACCCCCAGCGCGGAACCGAAGGTCGCGGCCGTCACCAGGCCGACCCGCAGTCCGGTGTACGGACCGGGGCCGACGCCGGCCACCACGGCGGTGACGGCGTCCAGTTTCACCCCGGCCTCGGCGAGGACGCGGTCGACGGCGGGCAGCAGCAGTTCCCCGTGCCGTCGCGCGTCGATGCGGGACGACTCGGCGACGACGGAGCTGCCGTCGTGGAGGGCGGCGGTGACGGCGGGCGTGGCGGTATCAACGGCGAGCAGGAGCACGCAAACAGCCTACGGCTCCGGCGACGGGGGCACGGTGCCCCGTCGGAGGGTACGGCTGCTGCTACCGTCACCAACGGATACGTACAAGGGAAAGGTGGGCGTGGTGGCACGGAGCAGCTCGGGACTCGTGGCCGGGCTCACGGCGGCAGCTCTGGCCGCCGTCGGTTTCCTCGCATACCAGGCGTCGGCGAGCGCCCCCGATCAGCCCGGCAGGCCCGCGACCTCCAGTGCGGCGCCGTCCACGCAGGCCCCCGGCAGCCCCCGGCAGAAGTCCAAGAACCCACTGGCGCTGCCCGCGAAGTCGGGCAAGGGCGTCCGCGTCGTGTATTCACTCGGCGAGCGGCGGGTCTGGCTGGTGGGCGCGAACGGGAAGGCGGAGCGGGCCATCGAGGTCATGCCGTCGACGGTCGGCCCGGCGCCCGGTACGTACGCGGTGACCTCACGGTCCGGCACCGTTCCCGGCTCCGACGGAGTGCCGGTCGAGCATGTGGTGCGGTTCGCGAGCATCGACGATGTGTCGATCGGCTTCAGCGCCGCGGTGAACGGGTCGATGGCGAGCCCCGACCCGGACAGAAAGACGGGCGGCGTACGGATGAAGCGGGCGGACGGCGACGCGATCTGGAAGTTCGCTGCCATCGGCACGAAGATCGTCGTCGTCCGATAACCCCCGAACGGGGTAAGGGCGTCGCCGCCCCGGACGTGCTACGCGGCGTCTCGCCGCGATGCACGCTCCCCGGGGAGCCGTTCCTCGCGCGGCGGAGTGGAGACCGCGCTGGCCGCCGCACACGATGCCAGCAGATCGCGCATCGACAGGGCCGACGGCGACGGCGTCACCGGCTCGGCCGGCTGCTGCTGCTGCGGCTGGGATTCGCGCTCGGATGCCGACATGGTCGCCTCCTGAGGCTCCGGGGGCAGGCGTGGTTAGGCAGACCTAACCAGGTCTCACTACCATGTGACCACGCCCGGTGCCGCCCGCGCAACATTTTGCCGACGTCTTGTCGGAACGGACACAAACGCGGCCGTCAGCCCGCCAGCAGGGCAAGATCGACCGCGGACCAGCGCGCGCCGAACCCCGTCAGAGTCACCTCACGCCGCTCGTCCTCGGTGTCACCCACCACCCGGTGGATCAGCACATGCAGCCGGTCGTCCGAGAGATCCTCGACCTTGCCGACGCCCCACTCCACGACCACCACCGACTCCGGCAGCGAGACATCGAGATCGAGATCCTCCATCTCGTCGAGCCCGCCGCCCAGCCGGTACGCGTCCACATGGACCAGGGCAGGTCCACCGGTCAGCGAGGGGTGCACACGGGCGATCACGAACGTGGGTGAGGTGACGGCGCCGCGCACGCCCAGGCCCTCGCCCAGACCCCGGGTCAGCGTCGTCTTGCCCGCCCCGAGCTCGCCGGTGAGCATCACCAGATCGCCCGGGCGCAGCAGTTTCGCGAGTCTGCGCCCCACGTCCTGCATCTGCTCGGGTGAATCGACGGGGAGGCGGGCGGCAGACTCAGCCGCCTGGCTGTGCGGTGCTTCCATACGGGCCAACGTTAGCCGGTGCCGGCACCGCGCCGACCCGGGCCAGCAGGTCCGCAAGACGGTCCGTGACGACCTCTGGGTGCTCCAGCATCACCAGATGCCCGGCGTCCGGCACGATCACCAGCTCTGAGTCCGGCAGCAGGTCCGCGATCGCCTCACTGTGCGAGCTCGGCGTCACCAGATCCTTGTCACCCGCCAGCACGAGCACCGGCACCTCGCGGAAGGCAGGAAGGGTCTCGGCCTTGTCGTGCTCGACGAAGGCCGGGTAGAACTCGGCGACCACGTCGATCGGGGTGGACTCGATGAGCCGTTCCGCGAACCGCGCCACCGCCGGGTCCACGTCCTTGGACGAGAACGAGTACCGCTTGATGAGGCCCGCGAAGAGATCGGCGGTCGCGCGGCGGCCCCGCTCGACCAGCTCGGCCTGCGAGCCGAGCGCCTTGAGCACCCCGGGCAGCACCCGGCGTACCGCGTTCACGCCCGCGACCGGCAGGCCGTAATTGACCTCGCCGAGCTTTCCGCAGGAGGTGCCGACGAAGGCGACCCCGACGATCCGCTCCCTTATCAACTCGGGGAAGTGGCCGGCAAGCGCCATCATCGTCATCCCGCCCATGGAGTGGCCGACCAGCACCAGCGGCCCGTCGGGCGCGGCCGCGTCGATGACGGCCTTGAGATCGCGGCCCAGCTGGTCGATGGAGACCGGTACGCCGTCCGGTCCCGACTGGGACGCGCCCCTGGCCGAACGGCCGTGGCTGCGCTGGTCCCAGTGCACGGTGCGCACCAGACCGCGCAGGGCGGCGCGCTGGAAGTGCCAGGAGTCCTGGCTCAGACAGTAGCCGTGGCTGAAGACGACGGTGACGGGCGCCGGGGCCTTGCGGCCGAAGAGCCTGCGGCGACGCGGACCGCCCGCTTCCGGGTCCACCTCGTCGACCTCGTAGTAGAGCTCGGTGCCGTCGTCGGCGACCGCCGTGCCCGGCATGCCGCGCAACGAGCCGTACGGCCCCGAAGCGTCCAGCGCGAGCCGCGCCTTCTGGCGCATGCCGCGGCCGACCGTGAGCCGCTCGATCGCGACGCCCGCGGCCGCACCGGCTGCGATGACGCCTATCGCGGCACCGGCCATGCCCGCCCGGCGCCAGTTGCCCGTCGTGGCGGCCGTCGCCGCGGCCGCCACGACGTCCCCCGTGCTGGTCTCGCTCACCGTGCCGCTCCTACTCGTCGCTGTCCTCGTTCAGATAGACGCGCGGAACCCTTGTTCCGATGCGGGTGACGATCTCGTACGCAATGGTGCCCGCTGCCTCGGCCCAGTCCTCGGCGGTCGGCTCACCCCGCAGGCCCGGTCCGAAGAGCAGCGCCTCGCTGCCTTCCTGGATCTTCTGCCCGCCAAGATCCACCACGAACTGGTCCATCGCGACCCGGCCGGCGACCCGCCGCCACTCGCCGCCGACCAGGACGGGTCCGCGTCCTGAGGCATGGCGCGGGATGCCGTCCGCGTAGCCGAGGGGGATGAGGCCGAGCGTCGTCTCGGCCTGTGTGACGTAGTGATGGCCGTAGCTGACGCCGTGGCCCGCCGGGACGTGCTTGACCAGGGCGACGGAGGCGGCGAGCGTCATCACGGGCCGCAGCCCGAAGTCCGCGGGCGTGCCGAGCTCCGGGCTGGGCGAGATGCCGTACATCGCTATGCCGGTCCGTACGAGATCGAAGTGCGCTTCCGGGACGGTCAGCGTCGCCGGGGAGTTGGCGATGTGCCGGACCTCGGGCTCGATGCCCTCTTTCTCGGCGTAGGCCACCATCTCGCGGAACAGCTCAAGCTGGGCGGTGATCGAGGGGTGGCCCGGCTCGTCGGCGCAGGCGAAGTGCGACCAGAGACCGGTGACCTTGACCGTGCCCTCGGCCTCGGCGGCGAGCGCGGCGGTCACCAGCTCGGGCCAGTCGGCGGGCTGGCAGCCGTTGCGCCCGAGGCCGGTGTCGGCCTTGAGCTGGATCCTGGCCGCGCGCCCGGCCCGGCGCGCCGCGGCGGTGGCCTCGGTGAGTGCCCACAGGCCGCTCACCGACATGTCGAGATCGGCCTCGATGCCCTCGCCCCAGCGGTCCCCAGGGGTCCACAGCCAGCACAGCACGCGCTCCTGGATGCCCGCAGCGCGCAGGGCGAGGGCCTCGTGGGGAGTGGCGGTGCCGAGCCAGGTCGCTCCGGCCTGGAGCGCGGCCCTGGCGCAGGGCAGCATGCCGTGTCCGTACGCGTCCGACTTCACCACGGCCATCAGGGCAGCCCGAGGCGCGCGGGCGCGCAGCGCGCGCACATTGGCGCGCAGGGCCGCGAGGTCGATCTCGGCGCGGGCTCGGAGAGGCGGTGGCTGGTTCATCGGGCCCAGTGTCTCAGAGGGGTACGACAGTGTTCGTACAACAGGTCGCGGTTTGAACGAGTGAGGGGCTGTGCGGTTGCTCACGGAGGCGCGC
This sequence comes from Streptomyces sp. CA-135486, assembly GCF_050936555.1. Classification (NCBI taxonomy): domain Bacteria; kingdom Bacillati; phylum Actinomycetota; class Actinomycetes; order Kitasatosporales; family Streptomycetaceae; genus Streptomyces; species Streptomyces sp. CA-135486. Next base: position 894,308 of record NZ_JBNJMM010000002.1, on the reverse strand, counting down.
GTGTCTCCCACCCCGCCCCTTCCCGATCTGAGGGCAGGCCCCCAGGCCCCGGGCGGGGCCCGCCCCGGACACGCCCGAGGGACGTCCCGCGGGCGGAGACTCAGGACTGCACGTCGCGCCACGCGAAGCGCAGCGTCTGGGCCACCTCGTACGCCGTGATCGGCACTCCCTCCGACGCCGCGCGACGCGCCGCCAGGCCGTGCAGATACGCCGCCGCCGAGCCCGCGTCCCGCGCCTCCAGGCCCGCGGCGAGCAGTGAGCCCGCCAGACCCGACAGGACGTCGCCGCTGCCGGCCGTCGCCAGCCAGGGTGTGCCCATCGGGTTCACCCGGACCGGGGACCGGCCGTCGTCCGGCGCGGCGACCAGTGTCGTCGAGCCCTTGAGCAGCACCGTCGCCCCGTAGCGCGCGGCCAGTTCGCGTACCGAGGCGAGCCGCGCGGACTCGACCTCCTCGCGCGACACACCCAGCAGCGCGGCCGCCTCCCCGGCGTGCGGGGTCAGCAGTGTGGGCGCGCTCCGGCCCCGTACCGCCGCCGCGTCGAGCAGCCGCAGTCCGTCCGCGTCGACCAGTACAGGGACGTCGGAGGCCAGTACGTCGCGTACGGGATCGAGCCCGTCGCCGAGCCCCGGGCCCACGACCCACGCCTGCACCCGTCCCGCTTTCGACGGCGGCCCCGCGTGCACCAGGGCCTCGGGGAACCGGGCGATCACGGCGTCGGCACCGGGCCCGACGTACCGCACCGCACCCGCGCCGCCGCGCAGCGCGCCCGCCACGGCGAGCACGGCCGCGCCCGGGTAGCGCGCGGACCCGGCGGCCACGCCGACGACGCCGCGCCGGTACTTGTCGCTCTCCGCGGCCGGCACCGGCAACAGCCGTGCCACGTCCTCGTGTTGGAGTGCCTCCAGGTCGGGCACCGAGGGCAGGTGTTCCTCCAGGCCGATGCCGACGACCCGCACCGTCCCCGCGTACTCGCGCGCCGGATCGATCAGCAGCCCCGGCTTGTACGTCCCGAAGGTCACCGTGGCGTCCGCGTGCAGCGCCTCGCCCCGCACCTCCCCGGTGTCCGCCTCGACCCCGCTCGGCAGGTCGACGGCGACGACCACCGCATTGGACCCACGTGCCGCGCGCGCCACCGGTACCGCGTCCGGCCGCAGCCCGCCGCGCCCGCCGATCCCCGTGACGCCGTCCATCACCAGATCGGCGACGGCAAGCACCTCGAACGGGTCGTCCGCGACCCGCCCGCCCGCGCCGAGCAGGGCCGCGAGACCGCCCTCGTGCGTGCGCGACCCCAGGAGCACCGCCGAGACCCCGGCCCCGCGCCGGGCCAGCCGCGCCCCCGCGTACAGCGCGTCGCCACCGTTGTCCCCGCTGCCGACGAGCAGCACGACTCTCGCGCCGTACACCCGCCCCAGCAGCGCGGCACAGGTGGCGGCAAGCCCGGCGGCGGCCCGCTGCATGAGCGCGCCTTCCGGCAGCCGTGCCATCAACTCGGCCTCGGCGGCCCGTACGGTCTCCACGCTGTAAGCGGTACGCATACGGTCAACCCTCCGCGATCACCACGGCCGACGCCACCCCCGCATCATGGCTGAGCGACACATGCCACGACCGCACGCCGAGCGCGGCCGCCCGCGCGGCCACCGTCCCGCGCACCCGCAGCCGCGGCTGCCCGCTGTTTTCCACGTACACCTCCGCGTCCGTCCAGTGCAGCCCGGCGGGCGCGCCGAGCGCCTTGGCGACCGCCTCCTTCGCGGCGAACCGCGCCGCGAGGGAGGCATAACCGCGCTGCTCCCCGCTGGGCAGCAGCAACTCCCGCTCCAGGAAGATCCGTTCGGCCATTGCCGGGGTGCGCCGCATCGATGCGGCGAAGCGGTCGATCTCTGCGACGTCGATCCCCACCCCGATGATCATTCGACGGTGACAGACTTCGCGAGGTTGCGGGGCTGGTCGACCTCGTTGCCGCGCGCCGTCGCCAGCTCGCAGGCGAAGACCTGCAACGGCACGGTCGCGACCAGCGGCTGGAGCAGGGTGGGCGTCGCCGGGATGCGGATGAGATGGTCCGCGTACGGCACGACCGTCTCGTCCCCCTCCTCCGCGATCACGATCGTCCGCGCTCCTCGCGCCCTGATCTCCTGGATGTTGGAGACGATCTTGTCGTGCAGTACGGAACGCCCGCGTGGCGACGGCACCACGACCACCACCGGCAGATCGTCCTCGATCAGCGCGATCGGTCCGTGCTTGAGCTCGCCCGCCGCGAAGCCCTCCGCGTGCATGTACGCCAGCTCCTTGAGCTTCAACGCGCCCTCCAGCGCGACCGGATAGCCCACGTGCCGTCCCAGGAACAGCACCGTGTTCTTCTCAGCGAGCGAGCGCGCCAGCTCGCGTACCGGCTCCATCGTCTCCAGGACCTTCTCGACCTCGCCCGAGATCTGGGCCAAGTCCCTGATGACGGCCTGGATTTCGTCGCCCCACTTGGTGCCGCGCACCTGGCCCAGATACAGCGCGACCAGATAGCAGGCCACCAGCTGGGTCAGAAACGCCTTGGTCGAGGCGACGGCGACCTCGGGCCCGGCGTGCGTGTACAGCACCGCGTCCGACTCGCGCGGGATCGTCGAGCCGTTCGTATTGCAGATGGCCAGCACCTTCGCGCCCTGCGCGCGGGCATGCCGCAGCGCCATCAGGGTGTCCATCGTCTCGCCCGACTGGGAGATCGCGATCACCAGCGTCCGCCGGTCCAGGATCGGGTCCCGATAGCGGAACTCGCTCGCCAGCTCCACCTCGCACGGGATCCGGGTCCAGTGCTCGATGGCGTACTTGGCGATCAGGCCGGCATGGAAGGCCGTGCCGCAGGCCACAATGACGATCTTGTCGGCCTCCCGCAGCACCGACGTGGGGATGCGCACCTCGTCGAGGCTGAGGGAGCCCTCCGCGTCGATCCGCCCGAGCAGGGTGTCGGCGACCGCCTTCGGCTGTTCGGCGATCTCCTTGAGCATGAAGTAGTCGTAGCCGCCCTTCTCGGCGGCGGACGCGTCCCAGTCCACGTGGTACGAGCGCACCTCGGCCGGCAACCCGTCGAAGTCGGTGACGGTCACGCTCTCCCGGCGCAGCTCCACCACCTGGTCCTGGCCCAGCTCGATGGCGGAGCGCGTATGGGCGATGAACGCGGCCACGTCCGAGGCGAGGAAGGCCTCGCCCTCCCCGACACCCACCACCAGCGGGGAGTTGCGCCGCGCGCCGACCACCACATCCGGCTCGTCCGCGTGCACGGCGACCAGCGTGAAGGCGCCCTGCAACTGCCGGCACACCTGACGCATCGACTCCGCCAGATCCCCGCACGACGAGAACGACTCCGCCAGCAGATGCGCCACGACCTCGGTGTCGGTCTCGGACGCCAGCTCGTGCCCGCGCGAGGCCAGTTCGTCGCGCAGGGTCGCGAAGTTCTCGATGATCCCGTTGTGTACGACGGCGACGCGCCCGGCGTTGTCCAGATGGGGATGGGCGTTGGCGTCGGTCGGCCCGCCGTGCGTGGCCCACCTGGTGTGCCCGATACCGGTGGACCCGCTCGGCAGCGGCCGGATCACCAGTTCCTTCTCCAGATTGACGAGCTTGCCCGCCTTCTTCGCCGCGGCAAGCCCGCCGTCGGCGAGCACCGCGACACCGGCCGAGTCGTAGCCCCGGTACTCGAGCCGTTTGAGGCCCGCGATGACCACATCAAGCGCCGACTGTCCGCCGACGTAACCCACGATTCCGCACATAGCCGCAGCCTACGACTCCCGCGCGCCGCATCCGGCGAGTCCCAACGTGTTCGCAGCGTGCGGGGAGAGATCAGCCGCCGGTGGCGAAGCCGGGGAAGAGAGTCATCCCGCCGTCCACATAGAGGGTGCTCCCCACCACGTAGTCCATGAGGTCGGAGGCGAGGCCGACGACGGCGTACGCGATGTCCTCGGGGTCCCCGATGCGGTCGTAGGGAATCAGCTTCAGCAGTTCCTCCCGGGCCTCGGGCGTCTCCCAGGCGCTCTGGTTGATCGGCGTCCTGATGGCTCCCGGGGCGACCGCGTTCACCCGGATCTTCTGGGGAGCGAGTTCCTGCGCCAGCGTCTGCATCATCATCAGTACGCCGCCCTTGGAGGAGGCGTAATTGACGTGCCCCGCCCAGGGGATGAGCTGATGGACCGAGCTCATGCAGATGATCTTTCCGGCCGCGCGGGACACTTCGGGGACGACGCCACGGCGCAGAAACTCCTTCGTCACCTCCCGGGCGCACAGGAACTGTCCGGTGAGATTGACGTCCAGCACCTTCTGCCACTGGGCGAGTGTCATGTCGACGAGCCGGGCGTCCCGCTGCAGGCCCGCGTTGGCCACCAGGATGTCGATGGTGCCGAACTCCTGGACCATCCCGTCGACCATGGCGACGACTTGCTCCTCCTTGGAGACGTCGGCCTCGTACGCGGCGGCCTGCACGCCGAGGCTCTTGATCTCCTGGACGACCTCCTCGGCGGCGTCGCGGTCGGCAACGTAGTTCACGCCCACGTCGGCGCCCGCCCGGGCGAGTCCGATGGCGGTCGCCTTGCCGATACCGGAATTGGCGCCGGTGACGAGCGCCTTCTGGCCCTTCAGCAGCTGCGCGCTGAGCACGGCCTGTGCTGCGCCGGCGGTGGGATTCACGATGGTGTGCCTCCTCGGTGCGTGGCCCCGGTCCCGCAGACCGCAGCACCCGTCGAGCCGGCTCGTCAGGCAATCACCGGCGGGCGGGGGCGGCACCCTCTCCCGTCTCCCATTGGGCCGTTGGGCGGACCTTCTTCGCCCGGTCGGGCCCCCGCCCCGGCGGTCGTCGACCCGGCAACCGACCCTCCCGCGTGCGGATCATGCCGGAGAGGTGGAGGCTGGATTCAAGGCGTTCGGCCGTACGGGCCGCCCCGGCTCGTCGGCAGTACTAGTCGAAGGAAACGCACCATGAGCACTCATGCAGGCGTCCGACAGGACAGCGCGGGGCACAGCTCTCACAGCGGTTTCTCCACAGGATGGATGATGTTCGCCGCGGCCCTGATGGTCTTCGGCGGGTTCATGGCGATCTTTCAGGGCATCGCCGCCATCGCCAAGGACGACGTGTTCGTCGCCACCCGTGACTACGTGTACAAGTTCAACCTGACCGGCTGGGGCTGGATCCACCTGATCCTGGGCATTCTCATCGTGCTCGCCGGATTCGCACTGTTCAGTGGAGCCATCTGGGCGCGGTTCATCGGCGTCGCCGTGGCGGGCCTCATCATGATCTCGAACTTCATGTGGCTGCCCTACTACCCCTTCTGGTCCATCGTGCTCATCGCCATCAACGTCTTCATCATCTGGGCGCTCTGCGTCGCCCCACGCCCTGAGAAATTCTGACACCCGGCGGGCCGTCACGAACCGACGCCCCCTCTCCTGCACCCGGCAGCCGACTGCGTCCGGCGGCCCTCCTGTCGCACGATTCCCCCGGAGCGTTTCTCCTGGATGAGCGGCGGACAGCTCCGCCGCTCATACCCACGGGACCAGACGCAGGAGCGCTTCATGGCACCCCACGCATCCGAGCCGGATCCATCGGGTACCGGTCAAGGACCCGACGTCCCCCCTGCACCGAGCGGGCGGTCGGGCGACGCAGCCTCCGAAGGACCGTCCCGTGCGAAAGCCGGTGATCGGCCGCCCTCCGGTGATCAGGCATCGTTGGACGAACTGCGGCGCCGGGTAGCGGAACTGGAGGGCGGAAAGCGGCAGCGACACCGTGTCCGGTCGGTGCTCTCCGCCGTACTGGTCATCCTGGCCGCGCTCCTGTCCATCCTCTCGGTCGTCGCCGTATGGGTGAACAGCATCGTGGGAGACACCGACCGCTACGTCGCCACCGTCGCCCCACTGGCGCAGGATCCAGACGTGCAGACGGCTGTCACCAACCGGGCCACCAACGCGGTCCTGGCCCAGATCGACGTGAAGGCCCTGGTCGCCCAATTGTCCGATGCGGCGGCCCAGAAGGGCGTACCGCCCAAGGCTGCCGAGCTGATCAACAATCTGGACGGACCGATCGAGAGCGGCTTGAAGGAACTGATCAGCAGCACGGTCCGCAAGGTCGTCTCCAGCGGCGCGTTCGAGACCCTGTGGATCGACGCCAACCGGGTCGCTCATACCGCCCTGGACAAGGCGCTGACCGGTAAGGGCGGCGGCGCGGTCTCCTTGAAGAACAACGACGTCACCGTCGATCTGGGGCCGATCATCGCCAAGGCCAAGGACGAACTGGTCAAAGCCGGTTTCTCCCCCGCGGCAAAGATCCCCGAGGTGCACACCGAGTTCGTCGTGTTCTCCTCGGACGACCTCGGCAAGATCAAGACATATATGCGCATCCTGCAGATCCTCGGTACCTGGCTGCCGGTGGTGACGGTGGTCATCGCCGCCGCCGCGGTGTTCCTGTCGGCCCACCGCCGCCGCATCCTCATCGCGGCCGCGCTCTCGATCGCCTTCGCCATGCTGGTGCTCGGCGTCAGCCTCGCCATCTTCAAGAACATCTATCTCGACCGGCTGCCGCCGAGCGTGTACCAGCCCGCGGCGTCCGCGGTCTTCGACGATCTCGTCAGATTCCTGCGCTCCACCGTGCGTGCCGTGGCCGCTGTGGCGTTGGTGACCGCCATCGGCGCCTTCCTCATCGGGCCCTCCCGGGCCGCGGTCACCGTGCGACGTGCCGGAGCCGACGGGATCGGCTCCGTGCGGGGTGCGACCGAGTCGGCCGGACTGCGGCTCGGCCCGGTGGGGCGCTTCGTCCACCGCTACAAGCGCTGGATCGGCGGAGCCATCCTGCTGGCCGCGGTGCTCGTCCTCGTCACCTGGTCCTACCCGACCACTCCAGTGGTGCTGTGGATCGGGCTCGTCGTACTCGCGGCCTTCGCACTCCGTGAGTTCCTGGACGACGCCGGCTCACCGGACGGAGCCGGGCGGACCGGCGCGGACGCGCCGCCGAGACCGTCGTGACAGCTGATGACGGCGGCACGCTCAGCAACCGGCAGCGGCGCCGCATCCTGCTCGTTCCGCTGCTGCGCTCGACGGCCGCCGTGGCTGTGCTCACCGCGCTGTATTACGTGGCTCCGCTGGACCAGAGGACGGGCCTCGGTACGGTGATGGCGCTGATCGTGGGACTGCTCGCGTTCGGGGCTCTGGTCACCTGGCAGACGGTGGCCATCATCCGTGCCGAACATCCGCGGCTGCGCGCCATGGAGGCACTGGCCACGGCTGTGCCCCTGTTCCTGCTGCTGTTCTCCGCGACGTACTACATCCTCGCCAAAGAGCGGCCGTCGTCCTTCTCCGAACCCTTGAGCCGTACCGACGCGCTGTACTTCACGGTCACGGTCTTCGCCACCGTCGGCTTCGGCGACATCGTGGCCACGTCGCCGACCACCCGGGTGCTGACCACTGTGCAGATGGTCGCCGACCTGATCCTGTTGGGCCTGATCGCCAGGGTCATCTTCGGAGCTGTTCAGCTCGCGCTGGAGCGGCGGAAGGGACGAAATCCATGACGGAGCCGAGCGATCGGCAGGCAGCCTCCGACGGCACGACGCAGCCACCGGTGGCCGCGCAGCTGCGGGAGATACTGCGCGCTCCCGGCTACCTCAAGACGCTGGCGTTCAGCGCACTGATCGGTGTTCCGGTCTCCCTCGCCGCCTTCTGGTTCCTGGTCGGCCTGCACGAACTCCAGCATCTGCTGTGGGCAGATCTGCCGCAGGCTCTGGACTGGAGCACCCCGCCGTGGTGGTGGCCACTGCCGCTTCTCCTGGTGGCCGGAGTCGTCGTGGGGCTGGTCGTCACCCATCTGCCCGGCGCGGGCGGCCACATCCCCGCCTCCGGTCTGCACGCCGGAGGAGCCACGACGGCTGCACTGCCCGGAGTGATCATCGCGGCGGCGGCAAGCCTCCCGCTCGGCGCGACCCTCGGACCGGAAGCACCACTGATCGCCCTCGGCGGTGGGTTGGCGCTGCTTTTCAGGGATCTCGCCCGCGCCCCGGCCACTCCGATGAACACTGCGTTGCTGGGCGCCGCCGGCGCCGCGGCCGCCATCGCCGCGATCTTCGGCAATCCGCTCATCGCGGGGGTGCTCCTCATAGAGGTGGTGGGAGTGGGCGGCCCGCAGCTGTTCGCCGTCATGCTCCCCGCTCTGCTGTCGAGTGGAGTGGGAGCCGTGGTGTTCACCGGCTTCGGACGCTGGACCGGTCTGAAGACGGACAGCCTCAAGCTGAAGCTCCCGGAGCCTCCCTCCCAGCTGGACACCGGAGACGTGGTGTGGTCGATCCTGATGGCCGTGGCCATCGGCGCGCTGATGCACCTGGTGTTCGCCGGAGGACGGCTGACCGCGGCATTCGTCGCAGCGCAGACATTGGGCAGGACGGTTGTCTGCGCGGTGGCTGCCGGGGGCTGCGCGGCCCTGTACGCGGTCATCACCGACCGCTCACCGGCAGACGTCGCTTCGTCCGGGCAGGCCACCCTGACCACCATGGCCTCCGATCCCCATGCCTGGGGGGTCGGTGCCCTGCTGGCCGTGCTGCTCTTCAAATCCGCCGCCTACACGCTCTGTCTGGGCAGCCTGCGAGGCGGTCCCATCTTTCCCGCTCTGTTCCTGGGCGCGGCGGCAGGGGTACTGCTGTCGCCGCTGCCCGGTCTGGGGGTGGTACCCGGGGTGGCCGCGGGTATGGCGGCAGCCGCGACCAGTGCTTTGCGGCTACCGGTCAGCAGCGTGGTACTCGTCGTGCTGCTGCTCGGAAACTCCGCGACCATCCCCGTGGTGATCCTCGCGGCCGTGGTCGCCTTCGTCACGACCGAGCTGCTGCCCCCCGGGCCGTCGGCCCCGCCGCCCGAGCCGCAGGGCCAGGACAAGGACAAGGACGCGGCCACCAAAGCCTGACCTCAGCGGCTCTGTGCCCGGTCGAGGGCCTCGTCGAGAGTGGTGGCGGCCATGATGAGGGAGAGATGGGTGAACGCCTGTGGGAAGTTTCCGAGTTGCTCACCGCTGGGACCGATCTCCTCGGCGAACAGGCCCACATGGTTGGCATATGTGTGCATCTTCTCGAACGCGTAGCGCGCCTGAGGGATCCGCCCGGCCTTGGCCAGCGCGTCGACGTAGAGAAACGTGCAGAGGCTGAACGTGCCCTCCGAGCCGCGCAGACCGTCCGGGGAAGCGGTCGGGTCGTAGCGGTAGACAAGACTGTCCGAGACGAGCTTGCGGTCCACGGCGTCGAGCGTGGACAGCCAGCCGGGGCTCTTGGCGGCCAGGAACCGGACCCGTGGAATGAGCAGCAGGGAGGCATCCATGACATCGCCGCCGTAGTGCTGGACGAGGGCCTGCTCCTTGTCGCTCCACCCCCGTTCCATCACCTGGTCGAGGATGGTGTCCCGTGCGGAGGTCCACAGAGCGGTGTTCGCGGGCCGGCTGAACTCCTGTGCCAGACGCAGGCCGCGGTCGAAGGCGACCCAGCACATCACCCGGCTGTAGGTGAAGTCCTTGCGACCGCCGCGGGTTTCCCAGATGCCCTCGTCCGGGCGGTCCCAGGATTCGGCAAGCCAGTCGAGCGTCGAGGCGAGCCCCTTCCAGCCGTGGTATCCGGTCTGGACTCCCACTTCCTGGCCTTCGGCCAGGGCGTAGAGCGCCTCGCCGTAGATGTCGAGCTGGAGTTGATCCATGGCGGCGTTCCCGGCCCGCACCGGGGACGAGCCGCGGTATCCGTCGAAGTGATCGAGGATCTCCTCCGGGATGTCGGGATCTCCGTCGACCCGGTACATGATCTGCAGACGTTCGCCCGCAGAGCCCGCGCGATCGCGCATCCGGTCGCCGAGCCAGCGCGTGAACAGGGCCGCCTCGTCGACGAATCCGAGGTCCAGCAACGCCCGCACCGACAACGAGCCGTCACGAACCCAGGTGTAGCGGTAGTCCCAGTTGCGCTCGCCCCCGATCTGTTCGGGCAGACCCATGGTCGCCGCGGCGACCGGAGCGCCCGTGGGAGCGTAGGTGAGAAGTTTCAGGGTGATCGCGGAGCGGTTGACCATCTCCAGCCACCGGCCGCGGTACCGGGAATGGTGCAGCCAGTCCTGCCAGAAGTTGCCCACGGCGAAGAGCTGTTCGGTGAGCCCTTCCACCGTGGGGGGAGGGGGTCGCTCACCGTCCGGGTCACAGACAGTGAATTCGGCGGCGGCCGACCCGCCCGCGTTGAGTGTGACCTCGCCCCGGACGTCCAGCCCGTCACGTTCCAGGGGGATGGTGGCCCAGAGGTAGCCGGTCTGCTTCGGCGCCCTGAATGCCGCGCCCTCCGGGCGCAGTTCGAGGTCATGCTTGGCCCGCCCGTAGTCGAACCGCGGTCTGCACTCCAGAGCGAACCGCACGGTGCCGCGTACGCACCGTACGATGCGCACCAGCGTGTGCCGGTCCGTCGGCGTGAGCCCCTGGTCCGGCGGCATGCAGTCGATGATCTCACCGACGCCCTCGGGCGACATGAACCGGGTCACCAGGACTGCCGTGTCGGGGAAATAGAGCTGTTTGCAGACCGATTTGGCGTCGTCCGGAGCGAAGAGGAAATATCCGCCGCGGTCATGGTCGAGCAGGGCGGCGAAAATACTTGGTGAATCGAACCGGGGAGCCGCGAACCAGTTGATGACGCCTTGGGAGGAGACCAGAGCGGCTGTCTGCAGATCACCGATCAGACCATGGTCGGCGATAGGAGGATATCGGTCCATGGGCACTCCGATCGGGACCCCGACGAAACGGGATTTCGCTCAGGAGCTCAGGAGCTGACTCTTCTGAGCCTCGAACTCGGATTCAGTGAGGACACCCTGCGCCTTGAGATCTCCGAGTTCCTTCAATTGGGCGATTTTGCTCTCCATCGAAGGCGCGGGCGGGGGTGGAGGCGCGGCCTGCTGCTGTGCGGCGGCCGGCCGGCTGTCCTGTTCGGCCCATCGGCCGGCCTGTCGTCGCGACACACGGTTGGAGACCGCGGTCGCCGTGCCGGCGACGACGGCGGTACGGGCGACCCCGCGCAGTAGACCAGGCATGTGCTGTGTCCTTGTCTCGTGAGCAGCCGCTGCCGGCTTCCTCAGGAATCGGACCGGGCCTCGGCGGCTTCGAGTGAGGCCAGGAGGGCCTGAACCGGAATCCGTCCGCTGGCGACCAACTGGGCGCCGCCGCGCCGCAGCGCCGCCGCAAGGGGCGCGGCCCACAGGTTCTCGTACACGATGATCCCCGCGGAGCTTCCGGGCTCGAGCACGGCGGACGCGTCCTGAATGTCGTCCTCACCGAGCAGACCCGAGGACGCGCCCTCGAAGACGGCCAGGTCGAGTTCGCCGTCGCCGTCGATGTCCGCGATTTCCAGCCCGGTGACCGAGCCGTCGCGTTCCTTTCTGACAAAGCTGAGGTCGAGAATCCGGATAATTCCGCGCTCGACCAGATCGACGAGTAGCGGCAGGCCCTCGCCGGTCATCCGGTTGCCGGGAAACTCGACGACGAGATAGTCGACCGGACCCATTTCGTAAAATTCGTCGGCGCTCATACGGGCTCCTCTGGTTCGGCTCGCCAGGGGCTCATCCAAGGAGGAACCCTCTCCGAACTGCCGGGCGGCATTCACACCACCGAACCCATTGCATCACCGCACCGAACTCCATGCACCTCGGGTCGGCCCTCCTCCGGACGAGACCGGCCACGCAGGTCATCCCAATGGGCGCCCACCTTTCGCACTTCCACCGACTCCGTGTCTCGCTGGATTCGGGGGACGCATGGACGCGTCCGCCGAAGACCAGGACCCTGGAGGAGTGAGCACGCCGAGATGACGCTCGACCTCATCCTCATCGGCCTGGCGATCACCCTCGAACCGTTTCCGGTCATGGCGTTCATCCTGGTGCTGTCCGCGGAGAAGGGCGTACGCAAGGGCCTCGCCTTCCTGCTCGCCTGGCTCGCGTGCCTGGTCCTGGTGATCGCCTGTGTGCTGCTCTTCACCGGCGGGACGCCGCCCAAGGCGCGCTCCGCCCCGTCGACCGGGTCACTCGCCGCCAAACTGGCCATCGGCGTCGGGCTGATCGGCTACGGCGTGCACAGGCGTCGCCGCGCCGACCGCCCCCGACGGGACCCCGCAGGGCAGGCGAAGCCGCACGAGGTCTCTCCATGGACGGCGGCCGGCCTCGCAGTCCTCCTCCAACCCTGGGGGCTTGTCGCCGCGGGAGCCGCGACCGTGATGAAGGCGGATCTCTCGCACGCCGCCTCGTGGCTGACGCTGATGCTGTACTGCCTCCTGGCCACCTCCAGTCTGCTGGCGATGGAGCTGTACGCGACATTCCGGCCCGTCGCGGCCAGAGCCAAACTCGCGTCACTGCGTACCTGGATGACGGACCACCAGGACCAAGCCGTCGTCACTCTGTCCCTGGTAATGGGCTTCTGGCTGGCCGGCCGGAGCATCTACCAACTTGTCTGACGGCCCCGCGCACCCGGGCGGGCCGGCGAACACCGAGCGCAGAGGAGGCGAGGATGGCGCGGTGGCGAGCGTGGTCCCACGCCCTGGACGCCCGGCTGCGGCTGAGGCTCGCCGAGGCGCATACGCGTTTCCCCGTCATGGCGCGCCTCGTGTCGCGGATGCGCGCCGTCAACATCCTGGACGCCGCGACCCGGCTGGCAGCGCAGTCGTTCCTGACCGCGGTCCCCCTGCTCTTCGTGATCGCCTCCTTCGCCTCGAGCGGAGTGCGGAATCAGCTCGTCAGCTCCGTACGTACGGTCTTCGGCCTCACCGGAGCCGCGAACGCACAGCTGAATCAGCTTCTCGAGTCGCACGCGGGTGGCGTGCGCGACACCATCGGCGCGGTGGGCGCTGTCATGGTGCTCATCTCGGCGACAGCCGTCAGCCGGGCGCTGCAGCGGCTGTGCCGACGTGCCTTCGCCCTGCCGAAGACGGGCTCCAAGCTCGCCCCCTGGCGGTGGCTGGTCTGGATCGCCGTCTGGATGCTCGCCCTACTGGTGCAAGGGCCCCTGCGCGACGGCTTCGGCGCCGGGCTGTGGCTGGGCATCCCGCTGACCGCCGTCAGTCTGACCCTCCTCTGGTGGTGGACTCAGCACCTGCTGCTGGGCGGCCGGGTCCGCTGGCTGCCGCTGCTGCCCGGCGCGCTTCTCACGGCGGCGGCGTTGACCGCCCTGTCGGCCGGCGCGCGGATCTACATGCCGCGGGCGCTCAACCGCAGCATGGCGGAGTACGGATCGCTGGGATCGGTGTTCACCATGCTCTCGTGGCTGATCGTGGTCTGCGCCGCGATCGCCGTCGGCATCACGGTCGGTGCGGTCCTCGCGCAGGAGCCGTGGCTCGCCCGTCACCTCGGACCGTCCGTCGAGGAGGGGGGCCCGTCGGCGCCGCGTGACCGAGCACACCATCCAGAACCGCCGCCCAGCACCGACAATGTGTAGGTGATCTCTTCGCCGCCACGAAGCGCCCACCGCCGGGCCGAGCCTGCGTCGACGCCTTACGTCGACCTCACCCGCGCGGAGTGGAGCGCCCTGCGTGAAAAGACCCCGCTCCCCCTCACGGCCGAAGAGGTCGAGCAACTGCGCGGTCTCGGCGATGTCATCGACCTGGACGAGGTACGGGACGTCTACCTCCCGCTCTCCCGGCTGCTCAATCTGTACGTACAGGCCACGGCCGGTCTGCGCGGGGCGCTGAACACGTTCCTCGGCGACGCCGGGAACGGCCACGGCGAGCAGCGCGGCACCCCCTTCGTCATAGGCGTCGCGGGCTCCGTCGCGGTCGGCAAGTCCACCGTCGCCCGACTGCTGCAGGCCCTGCTCGCCCGCTGGCCCGAGCACCCGCGCGTCGAGCTGGTCACCACCGACGGCTTCCTGCTCCCCATGAAGGAGCTCCAGGACCGCGGTCTGATGTCCAGGAAGGGCTTCCCCGAGTCGTACGACCGGCGCGCCCTGACCCGCTTCGTCGCCGACATCAAGGCCGGCAAGGACGAGGTCACCGCCCCCGTCTACTCCCACCTGATCTACGACATCGTGCCCGGCGAGCGCCTGACGGTCGCCCGCCCCGACATCCTGATCGTCGAGGGCCTCAACGTTCTGCAGCCCGCGCTGCCGGGCAAGGACGGCCGCACCCGGGTGGGTCTGGCGGACTACTTCGACTTCAGCGTGTACGTCGACGCCCGCCCCGAGGACATCGAGCGCTGGTACCTCAACCGCTTCCGCAGGCTGCGTGAGACGGCCTTCCAGAACCCCTTCTCGTACTTCAGGAAGTACACCCAGGTCTCCGAGGAGGAGGCCCTGGACTACGCCCGTACGATGTGGCGCACCATCAACAAGCCCAATCTGCTGGAGAACGTGGCGCCGACCCGCGGCCGTGCCACGCTGGTGCTGCGCAAGGGCCCCGACCACAAGGTGCAGCGCCTGTCCCTGCGCAAACTCTGAGGAGCCGCCCGCGTGCTGCATCTGCGCCTGATCACCCCGGCCGACCGCACCGCCGAGGTGGTCCGGCTTATCGAGCGGACCGTCGGCACGGCGCATCTCGCCCTCGTCCCAGGCACCGCCCTCAATCCCCCGGGCGACCTGGTGATGTGCGACGTGGCCCGGGAGGCGGGCGATGAGCTGATCGGCGCGCTGCGGGCGCTCGGTATCGACGAGACCGGCTCGATCGCCGTCGAGAACATCGACCTGTCGCTCTCCAGGCGCGCCGACAAGGCGGAGGAGGAGGCCCCGGGCGAGGGCGCGGACGCGGTGCTGTGGGAGCACCTGACGGATGCGACCGACGAGGAGTCGACGCTCTCGGTCACGTACATCGCCTTTCTGACACTGGCGACGATGATCGCGGCGTGCGGCGTGGTGCTCGACAACGCGATCCTGATCGTGGGCGCGATGGCGGTGGGCCCGGAGTTCGGCCCGCTGGCGGGCATCTGCACAGCGTTGGTGCAGCGCGCCCCGCGGCTGGCGTGGCGCTCGTTCCAGGCGCTGATCGTCGGCTTCGCCGCGGCCATGCTGGCCACGGTGGCCTTCAGCTACTTCATGGACGCGGTGGGCCTCTTCGAGGCGTCGCAGCTGACGGCCGAGCGCCCCAACACCAATTTCATCTACCGCCCGGACTGGTTCTCCTTCGTCGTCGCCGTGCTGGCCGGCGCGGCCGGGACGCTCTCGCTGACCTCGGCGAAGTCGGGCGCGCTGGTGGGCGTGGCGATCTCGGTGACGACGGTCCCGGCGGCGGCGAACGCGGCGGTGGCATTCAGCTACCAGAAGTACAAGCAGGCGTGGGGCTCGACTGAGCAGCTGCTGCTGAATCTGCTGGGCATCGTGCTGGCGGGCGCGCTGACGCTGCTGGTGCAGAAGTACCTCTGGGCGAGGCAGCGGGCGCGTACGGCGGCAAGAACGACGCTGGGCTGACGCCGGGGGGCAGGCAGAAGCGCCCGGCCCGAACCGTCATGGTCCGAACCGGGCGCAGGGGAAAGCACGGCGGGGCGGGCCGGGTCCACCGGCGCGCCCCGCCATCCGTATCAGCCGAGCGCGGACTTCACCGCGTCCGCCAGCCGGCCGGCCACCGAGCGGGCCTGCTCGATGTCGGCGGCCTCGACCATGACGCGTACCAGCGGCTCGGTGCCCGAGGGACGCAGCAGTACGCGACCGGTGGCACCCAGCTCGCGCTCCGCCTCGGCGACCGCGCCGGCCAGCTCCGTAGAGGTGTTCACCCGCGCCTTGTCCACGTCCGGCACATTGATGAGCACCTGCGGCAGCCGGTCCATGACCCCGGCAAGATCGGCCAGCGAGCGGCCCGTCGCGGCGACCCGGGCCGCCAGCATCAGGCCGGTGAGCGTGCCGTCGCCGGTCGTGGCGTGGTCGAGCACGATGACGTGCCCGGACTGCTCGCCGCCGAGCGCGTACCCCTCGGCCTTCATCGACTCCAGGACGTACCGGTCGCCGACCGCGGTCTGCACCAGCTGTACGCCCTCGCGCTCCATCGCCAGCTTGAAGCCGAGGTTGGACATCACGGTGGCGACAACGGTGTCCCCGCGCAGGGTCCCGGCCTCGCGCATGGCGAGCGCCAGCACGGCGAGGATCTGGTCGCCGTCGACCTCGTTGCCCGCGCCGTCCACGGCGAGGCAGCGGTCGGCGTCGCCGTCGTGGGCGATGCCGAGGTGGGCGCCGTGCTCGACGACCGCGGCCTTCAGCAGGCCGAGGTGCGTGGAGCCGCAGCCGTCGTTGATGTTGAGGCCGTCCGGGTCCGCGCCGATGGTGATCACCTCGGCGCCCGCCCGCGCGAACGCCTCGGGCGAGACACGGGCGGCCGCACCGTGCGCCTCGTCAAGGACGACCTTGAGCCCGTCGATCCGGTTCGGCAGCACCGCGAGCAGATGGGCCACGTACTTGTCGAAGCCCTCGTCGTAGTCGGACACGCGGCCCACGCCCGCACCGGTCGGCCGGTCCCAGGGAGCGCCGGTGCGGTGCTCCTCGTACACGGACTCGATCCTGTCCTCGAGCTCGTCGGCGAGCTTGTGACCGCCGCGCGCGAAGAACTTGATGCCGTTGTCGGGCATGGCGTTGTGGCTCGCGGAGAGCATCACGCCGAGGTCGGCGCCGAGGGCACCGGTGAGATACGCCACCGCGGGGGTCGGCAGTATGCCGACGCGCAGCACGTCCACGCCCGCACTTGCGAGGCCCGCCACGACGGCGGCCTCCAGAAACTCTCCCGACGCACGCGGATCACGTCCGACCACGGCGGTCGGCCGATGCCCCTCAAAGGTCCCCGCCTCGGCGAGCACATGCGCCGCAGCGACCGAAAGGCCGAGCGCGAGCTCAGCCGTCAGATCCGCATTGGCGACACCGCGCACGCCGTCCGTGCCGAAGAGTCGTCCCACAGCTGTCCTCCGAAAATGCTCCGAAAATGCAAGCCCCCGAGCGCCGTAGCCCGTTATACGCCCGAGGTGGTCCATAAACGAACGCCCCGGCAGCACGGAGTGCCGCCGGGGCGAACGAAAGCCGTACAGGCCAGCGAGCGATTAACGCTTGCTGTACTGCGGGGCCTTGCGGGCCTTCTTCAGACCGGCCTTCTTGCGCTCGACCGCACGGTCGTCGCGGCTCAGGAAGCCCGCCTTCTTCAGCGGCGCGCGGTTGTTGTCCACGTCCGCCTCGTTCAGGGCGCGGGCCACGCCGAGGCGCAGGGCGCCGGCCTGACCGGAGACGCCGCCACCCGAGATGCGGGCGATGACGTCGTAGCGGTTGTCGAGCTCGAGCACCTTGAAGGGCTCGTTGACTTCCTGCTGGTGCACCTTGTTGGGGAAGTAGTCCTCAAGGGTGCGACCGTTGATCTTCCACTTGCCGGTGCCCGGAACGATCCGGACGCGGGCAATGGCGTTCTTGCGACGGCCCAGGCCGGCAGCCGGCTGCGGGTCGCCGAAGCGGGAAGCAAGGGACTCGGAGGTGTACTCACCCTCGACGGGGGTCTCCGACTCGAAGGTGGTGACCTCCGCGTAGGTCTCTTCGCCCTCGACGGGGGTCTCTGCAGTGGTCTCGGCCACGATTCTCCTCAGATCTTTCTGTACGTCTTAGGGGGTGGCCGGAACTACTGCGCGACCTGGGTGATCTCGAACGGGACCGGCTGCTGAGCAGCGTGCGGGTGCTGGTCGCCCGCGTAGATCTTCAGCTTCGAGAGCATCTGCCGACCCAGGGTGTTCTTGGGGATCATGCCCTTGATGGCCTTCTCCACAGCCTTCTCCGGGCTCTTGGCAAGCAGCTCGTCGTAGCGGACGGAGCGCAGACCACCCGGGTACCCGGAGTGGCGGTACGCCATCTTCTGGGTCTTCTTGTTGCCGGAGAGGTGAACCTTCTCGGCGTTGATGATGATGACGAAGTCGCCCATGTCCATGTGGGGGGCGTAAGTCGGCTTGTGCTTGCCCCGGAGGAGGTTCGCTGCCGTAGTCGCCAGACGGCCCAGGACAATGTCCTGCGCGTCGATGATGTGCCACTGGCGCGTGACATCGCCGGGCTTGGGGCTGTACGTACGCACGGTCGTAGCCTTCGCTTCTTCAGTGATGGGGCCTCCCCAAGCCCCAAGGCTTAGGGGAAGGGTCCTGACAGGTCACCCGGACGATCACGACAGCCTTGGCGGCGCTACGGGGACGCAACCCGAGTGCCTGCCGCTGGTCATCGGCCCGGTGGACCGGCGTAAGGGCCCCTCACGTGAGATAGAGCAAGCCAATACGCATAACGAACCAGAAGAATACCCGCGCTCCCCCGGTCGGGTCAAAACGCCGCCGTCAGGGGGCACCCAGTACCTTGGCCAGAAACTGGGCCTGGTCGCGCTCCAGGCCGACGGCGATCGGCGCGCTCCCGCCCGGCAGCCGCTCCAGTATCGCCGGGCTGGCCAGCAGCCGGTCGTCACCCTGGACGAACGCCAGGTGGTTGTGCGGCTCGGCCCGGCCCGCGACGTTCCCGGTCAGCTCGGCGAACTTCGCCTTGTCGGCGTCCTCGAAGGTGACCATGACGGCCCACCCCTTCGCCCCCGGCCCCGTGTCCTCGAAGGCAGTCACCTTCTTGAATTTGTTGACGGTCATCCCGGGAGCCGTCGATACGACGACACAGGTCTGCGTGTCGTAAGAGGCGAAGCCCCGTCCGTCGGGCACGGGCGTCCGCGTCGGGAGGAGCCCCGGGTCCGGTCCGGTCGAGCACGAGCCCCGGAACTCGCTCTCCACCTCCAGGATGCGCACGGGCTTGTCCGGCACACCCGCCGCCTGGTCGCCCTCCCAGGGCCGTACCACCAGGCCCACCGCGAGCGCCGCCACCGCGAGCCCCGCCCCGCCGCCCGCCCACCACAGCCTGGTACGCCGTACGGGAGCCGGCGCCGCCAGGTGTGAGGTCGGCCGGGGCAGGGGCACCGCATCCGTCACCGCGTCCGGCTGCACCCGCCGCCGGGCGTCCTCCACCGCGCGGTTCCGCCGCTCCCGGTGCCCTTCGATGGCCTCGATCCACGACGGGTTCAGCCAGTCCTCGCCGCCGCGGGCGTCCGGCCGCTCCCCCAGCCGGGACGCGCACAGCGCCAGGATCTCGGCGGGAGCGGGCCGCTCGGCCGGGTCCAGCGCCAGACAGGGCAGGACCAGCGCGTCCAGCTCCGGCGGCAGCCCGGAGACATCGAGGTCGCCCGTCGCGGCACGCACCAGCTGCTCCATCGCGGAGCCCGCGCCCCCCTCGCGGTACGGCGCCCGGCCCACCGCGAGAAAGAAGAGTGTCGCCCCCAGCGAGAAGACGTCCGAGGCCGCGGTGGTGGGTTCGCCCCGAGCCTGCTCGGGCGCGGCGTACGCGACCGTCCCGAGTGCCGCCTGCGTACGGGTCACATCACCGGCCTGCGAGATGCCGAAGTCGATCACCCGCGGGCCTTCGACCGGCAGCAGTACGTTCGACGGCTTGACGTCCCGGTGCACCAGACCGGCCGCGTGGATGGACACCAGAGCCTCGGCCATGCCGGCGGCCACCCAGTGCAGGGCGCTCGGACCGAGCGGCCCGCAGCCTTCGACCAGATCCCTCAGCGAGGGCGCGGGGATGTACTCGGTCGCCATCCACGGCACCGCGGCGTGCGCGTCGGCCTCGACGACGCTCGCGGTGTACACGCCCCGGACCCGCTGTGCCAGGACCACCTCGCGGGCGAACCGCCGACGGTCGTCCACGCCGTCGGTGAGCAGTGTTTTGACGGCGACCGTGCGCCCGCCGGGCGAGCGGGCGAGATAGATCCGCCCCATGCCTCCGCTGGCCAGTTCGGCCAGCACCGTGAACGGCCCGAAACTGCTGTGCCCCACCGGGAGCGCATCCGCCACCCCGTCACCCTGCATGCCCGCCCCCCGGGTCCGCCCCACCCGACAACGGGCGCCACTCTAACGGCGTTTGGTCCCTGCGCTCCAGAGCAACCGGGACCTCACGCCGCGCCCAGCGGCCGATGCGCGGCCGAGGTCACCGCGCACGCTCCACCCGTCGCTCGTCCCACACCGGCTCCGTCGACTCCCGTACGACCCCGTCCGAGCCGAAGACCAGGTACCGGTCGAACGACTTCGCGAACCACCTGTCGTGCGTGACCGCCAGCACCGTCCCCTCGTACGCCTCCAGGCCCTCCTGCAGCGCCTCCGCCGACTCCAGGTCCAGGTTGTCCGTCGGCTCGTCGAGGAGCAGCGCGGTCGTCCCCGCCAGTTCGAGCAGCAGGATCTGGAACCGTGCCTGCTGGCCGCCCGAGAGCTTCTCGAAGCGCTGGTCCCCCTGCCGCTCCAGCTCGTACCGCCGCAGGACCGACATCGCCCCGCCCCGGTCCTTGGCGTGCTCCGTCCACAGAATGTCGACCAGCGTCCGCCCCAGCAGCTCCGGATGCGCATGCGTCTGCGCGAAGTGCCCGGGGACCACCCGCGCCCCCAGCTTCCACTCCCCCTTGTGCGCCACCGGCTCCCCCGCCAGCAGCCGCAGGAAGTGCGACTTCCCGGACCCGTTCGAGCCGAGGACGGCGACCCGCTCCCCGTAGAAGATCTCCAGCGAGAACGGCTTCATCAGGCCGGTCAGCTCAAGCCCCGCGCAGGTCAGCGCGCGCACCCCGGTCCGCCCGCCGCGCAGCCGCATCCGGATCTCCTGCTCCCGCGGCGGCTCCGGCGGCGGCCCCGCCTCCTCGAACTTCCTGAAGCGGGTTAGCATCGCCCGGTACCGCGACGCCATGTCCGGGCTGATCGCCGCCTGCTGCCGCAGCCGCAGCACCAGCGCCTTCAGCCGCGCATGCTCCTCGTCCCAGCGCCGCTTCAGCTCCTCGAAGCGCGCGAACCGCTCCTTGCGCGCCTCGTGATACGTACCGAAGCCGCCGCCGTGCACCCACACGTCCGACCCCGCCGGACTCGGCTCCACACTCACGATCCGCTCGGCGGCCCGGGCCAGCAGCTCCCGGTCGTGAGAGACGAAGAGCACCGTCTTACGGGTCTCCTTCAGCCGTTCCTCCAGCCATCGCTTGCCCGGCACGTCCAGATAGTTGTCCGGCTCGTCGAGGAGCAGCACCTCGTCAGGACCCCGCAGCAGCGCCTCCAGCACCAGCCGCTTCTGCTCGCCCCCACTGAGGGTGCGGGCAAGCCGCCACTGCGCGCTCTCGTACGGAACGCCCAGCGCGGCCATGGTGCACATGTCCCAGACGGTCTCGGCCTCGTACCCCCGCGCCTCCGCCCAGTCGCTCAGCGCCTGCGCGTACTTCATCTGCGCGGCCTCGTCGTCGACCGTCATGATCAGGTGCTCCGCGGCGTCCACCTCGGCGGCGGCCGCGCGGATCCGCGGCTGCGCCACCGACACCAGCAGGTCCCGTACGGTCCGCTCGTCCCGCACCGACCCGACGAACTGCGGCATCACACCGAGCCCGCCGCTCGCCGACACCGCCCCGCCGTGCGGCTGCAGCTCCCCCGCCATCAGCCGCAGCAGCGTCGTCTTGCCGGCGCCGTTCGCCCCGACCAGGGCGACCACCGCGCCTTCGCCCACCCGGAAGGAGGCGTCACCGAGGAGCACCCGCCCGTCCGGTAGGTAGTACTCCAGGTGCGCTGCCTCTAGATGTCCCATGCTCCGATTCTCGCCGTCGTCATCCCCGCGCCCAACAGGTTTAGGATGCGCGGCATGAGCTTTGGGCAGGGGGGACCTCAGTGGGGGTCCGGTGGACAGAACCAGGACCCGTACGGAGGTCAAGACCCGTACGGGCGACAGGACCGGTACAACTTCGGGCAGAACGACCCGGATCCGTTCGGTCTGCGTGCCTCGGCGGCCGACAACACACCGGACTGGGCCGCGCTCGCCGACGCCTCCGCGACCCGTGCCCGCCGCAGGCGATGGCTGCTGATAGGCGGCGGCGCACTCGCGACCGCCGCGATCGCCGGCGTCGTGGCGACCGGGATCGTCGCCTCCAACAGTGACGAGGACAACCGCTCTTCGGGCAAGAACGCCGGCGAGCTCCCCACGGCGCCCGACCTGCCCAGCGACACGACCCAGCCCGAGCCGTCCTTCTCCTCGGTCGCCCCGCTGCCTCCGCCGAACCCGAAGGACTTCATCTCCGACGAGAAGAAGGACACGGCACCGCTCAGTGCGGAGTCCCTCTTCCCGGGCAAGAAGCTGACCATGGGCGACCGGGTCTACGCCAAGGGCGCCACCGCCCGCACCGGCACCTGCCCCTCCGCCACCCAGGGCGCTCTCGGCTCGATCCTCGAGAGCAACGGCTGCGACCAGGTCTTCCGCGCCACCTACAGCAAGGACGGCATCGCGGTCACCATCGGCGTCGCCATCTTCGGCACCGAGACGGAGGCCAAGAAGGCGGCCCAGCAGGCGAAGGGCAATGTCGCCCCGCTCGCCGGCGCCGGCGTCCCCAGCTTCTGCAAGGGCGGCCCGGTCTGCCGGTTCACCGCCAACTCCTACGGCCGCTACGCCTACTTCACCGCCACCGGCTACACCAAGGCCAAGTCCGTCACCTCGGGCGACAGCAAGGCCTTCCAGACGGGCGACGACCTCGCCGAGTTCACCTTCCGTCAGATCGTGCGCCGCGGCGAGGCCCAGGCCTCAGCAGCAGCCGCCAACCCCGCCGGCTGACCCCGGCAGCGAACGCCTGTTGCGGGCCTCCCGGTTCCGGGCGGCCAGCAACTCGTCGGCGGGATAACCGACTTCCTCCAGCGTGAGGCCGTGCGGCCGCACCACATGGACGGCCGAGTCCCGCACACCCGCGGCCAGCACCTTGCCCGGCCAGTCCACCGGACGGTGGCCGTCTCCCACGAACAGCAGCGCGCCGACCAGCGAGCGCACCATGTTGTGGCAGAAGGCATCGGCCTTCACGGTCGCGGTGATGATCCCGTCCGCGTCCCGCTCCCACCGAAGCTGCTGCAGCGTACGAATGGTGGTGGCGCCCTCACGCTTCTTGCAGTACGCCGCGAAGTCGTGCTCCCCCACCAGCTTCTCGGCGGCGGCGTTCATGGCCTCCACGTCCAACGGCCAGTCGTGCCAGAGCACATGGCCGCGCAGCAGCGGATCGACGCCCGCGGGGTGGTCGGTCACCCGGTACGCGTACCGCCGCCAGATCGCCGAGAAGCGCGCGTTGAACCCGGCCGGAGCCTCGGCGACCCGCCAGATCCGGACATCGCGCGAGAGCCGCCCGGCCAGCCGCTTCAGCAGCTTCTCCTGGTGCTCGGCCCAGACGCTCCGCGGCAGATCGACGTGCGCGACCTGCCCGCGGGCGTGCACCCCGGCATCGGTACGCCCGGCGACGGTCAGCTCGTACGTCTGCGAGGAGCGCGTGACCGTACGCAGGGCGTCCTCGATCTCCCCCTGGACCGTCCGCTGCCCGCGGGCCTGCTTGGCCCAGCCGGAGAAGTCCGCCCCGTCGTACGACAGGTCCAGCCGCACCCGTACACATCCGGGCTCCACCTCATCGCTCACGCGACAGATCCTCTCAACGCGGAAGGGCCCGCTCCCGTGAGGGAGCGGACCCGTCCATCAGCCTCGGAACGCTCAGGCGTCCTTGGACTCGGCGGCCTCGTCGGCCGGCGCGGCGTCCTCGACAACCTCGGCCTCGGCGGCCTTGGTCTCGGACTCCTTGACCGCACGCTTGGTCGCGGCCTCGGCCTCGGCGACGGTCGCCTTCTTGGCGATCTCACCCTCGACCAGCTCGATCACAGCCATCGGGGCGTTGTCGCCACGACGGTTGCCGATCTTGGTGATGCGGGTGTAGCCACCCGGGCGCTCGGCGTAGCGCGGGGCGATCTCGGTGAAGAGGGTGTGCACGACGCCCTTGTCCGTGATCGTCTGCAGCACCAGGCGACGGTTGTGGATGTCGCCCTTCTTCGCCTTGGTGATCAGGCGCTCGGCGACCGGACGCAGGCGGCGGGCCTTGGCCTCGGTCGTGGTGATGCGGCCGTGCTCGAACAGCGACTTCGCGAGGTTCGCGAGAAGCAGACGCTCGTGCGCGGCACTGCCGCCGAAACGGGCTCCCTTGGTGGGACGCGGCATGGTGTTTCTCCTTGTGATCTGCACCGGCCGTATCAGGTACCGATGTCAGTTACCGGTGGGCGGCCGCCCACCGGAAGTGTGTGATCAAGCCCGTCCGGCGATCGAGAAGTCGATCGCCGGACGGGTCCCGATCAGTACTGCTCGGTCTCGACGAAACCGGCGTCCGCGTCGTCGTCGGCGCCAAAGGCGTCGGCGGCGGCGGTCGGGTCGAATCCGGGCGGGCTGTCCTTCAGGGCCAGGCCCATGCCGGCCAGCTTCGCCTTGACCTCGTCGATCGACTTCGCACCGAAGTTGCGGATGTCGAGCAGGTCCGCCTCGGAGCGGGCGACGAGCTCACCCACGGAGTGGATGCCCTCGCGCTTGAGGCAGTTGTACGAACGAACGGTGAGCTCGAGCTCCTCGATCGGCAGCGCCAGGTCGGCAGCGAGCGCGGCGTCCGTCGGGGACGGACCCATGTCGATGCCCTCGGCGTCGATGTTGAGCTCGCGCGCCAGACCGAACAGCTCGACCAGGGTCTTACCGGCCGACGCCATGGCGTCACGGGGACGCATGGCCTGCTTGGTCTCGACGTCGACGATCAGCTTGTCGAAGTCGGTGCGCTGCTCGACACGGGTCGCCTCGACCTTGTACGTGACCTT
Organism: Streptomyces sp. CA-135486; assembly: GCF_050936555.1. Lineage (NCBI taxonomy): Bacteria > Bacillati > Actinomycetota > Actinomycetes > Kitasatosporales > Streptomycetaceae > Streptomyces > Streptomyces sp. CA-135486. The sequence continues at coordinate 869,685 of NZ_JBNJMM010000002.1, read as the reverse complement.
GAGCACCGGCGAGTAGATCGAGTCGACCGGGATACGGCCGATCTCCTGGCCCAGCTGCTTGTTCTGCACGGCGGAGACATAGCCGCGACCGCGCTCGACGGTCAGCTCCATCTCCAGCTTGCCCTTGCCGTTCAGCGTGGCGAGCACCAGGTCGGGGTTGTGCACCTCGACACCGGCCGGCGGGGCGATGTCAGCGGCGGTGACCAGGCCCGGACCCTGCTTGCGCAGGTACATCACGACCGGCTCGTCGTGCTCCGAGGAGACGACCAGCTGCTTGATGTTCAGGATGAGGTCGGTGACGTCCTCCTTGACGCCCGGCACGGTGGTGAACTCGTGCAGGACACCGTCGATACGGATGGACGTGACCGCCGCACCCGGAATCGAGGAGAGGAGCGTACGGCGGAGCGAGTTGCCGAGGGTGTAGCCGAAGCCCGGCTCCAGCGGCTCGATCACGAACCGTGAGCGGTACTCGTCGACGACCTCTTCGGTCAGCGAAGGACGCTGAGCGATAAGCATGAGAAATGCCTCCAGTCTTGGCACCCACTATTTGATGCCAACGGAACAAGGGTACGGGCGGTACGGCACCGAAGCGCCATACCGCCCGCAAAGTCCTACCCGCGAGGGGTCAGACGCGGCGACGCTTCGGGGGGCGGCAGCCGTTGTGCGGGGTGGGGGTGACGTCCTGGATCGAACCGACCTCGAGGCCCGTGGCCTGGAGGGAGCGGATCGCGGTCTCACGGCCGGAGCCGGGACCCTTGACGAAGACGTCGACCTTGCGCATGCCGTGCTCCTGCGCGCGGCGGGCGGCCGACTCGGCGGCCATCTGCGCGGCGAAGGGGGTGGACTTGCGCGAGCCCTTGAAGCCGACGTGGCCGGCGGAGGCCCAGGAGATCACGTTGCCCGAGGGGTCCGTGATCGAGACGATCGTGTTGTTGAACGTGCTCTTGATGTGGGCGTGCCCGTGAGCGACGTTCTTCTTTTCCTTGCGGCGCACCTTCTTGGCAGCGCCCTGACGACCCTTGGGGGGCATCTATTACTCCTACGGGAGGTGGTCGGTCCTACAGCGAAGACCGCTGATGAGCGTCCGGCTGAGGACTACTTCTTGCCCGGCTTCTTCTTACCGGCGATCGCGCGACGCGGGCCCTTGCGGGTACGAGCGTTCGTGCTGGTGCGCTGACCGTGGACCGGCAGGCCACGGCGGTGCCGCAGACCCTGGTAGCAACCGATCTCGATCTTGCGGCGAATGTCGGCCTGGACCTCACGGCGAAGGTCACCCTCGGTGCGAAGGTTGGCGTCCACGTACTCGCGGATCTTGACCAGGTCCTCTTCGGGGAGGTCACGAACGCGGGTGTTCGGGTTCACGCCCGTCTCGGAGAGAATCTCCTTCGACCGGGTGCGCCCGATACCGAAGACGTAGGTGAGTGCGATCTCCACACGCTTTTCGCGCGGGATGTCAACACCGGAAACGCGTGCCATTCAATGGCTCCTGTGTGTTTCGGGGGTCTTCCGCAGAACCACTCCCGACCGCCGACCGCCTCGAGTGAGGCAGTGGTACGTCCGGGTCCCCGGCCCCCGCCGGAGGTGCCGCCGACCCTTTACGGGCTGGGCGGATTCTGCGTATGTACTTGCTTGGATACGTCGCGCGAAGATCTGCGAATGCAGGTCGTGCGTCAGCCCTGGCGCTGCTTGTGGCGCAGGTTGTCGCAGATGACCATGACCCGGCCGTGACGGCGGATCACCTTGCACTTGTCGCAGATCTTCTTGACGCTCGGCTTGACCTTCATGGGATGTGAGGTTCTCCGGGTCAGTGCCGGCACCCCACGCGATGGGGGTGACGACAAGATCTACTTGTACCGGTAGACGATCCGTCCGCGCGTCAGGTCGTACGGAGAGAGCTCCACGACAACCCGGTCGTCCGGGAGGATACGGATGTAGTGCATCCGCATCTTGCCGGAGATGTGCGCGAGGACTTTGTGACCGTTCTGGAGCTCCACCTTGAACATGGCGTTCGGGAGGGACTCGATCACGGTGCCCTCAATTTCGATGGCACCTTGCTTCTTGGCCACGCTTCGCCCTTCGAATCGGCTACCTTGATCGGCTCACACAACCGCATGCAGACACACGGGTACACGAGAGCCGACGCATCAGTCTACGTCAGGCCACTCGAAAAGACGAATCCGGCAAGTTTGCCCACCCGGAGAGATCCTTAAGCGGCCCGGACGGGCTCAGCCCGGCGGAACCCGATCCTTGGCGCCGCTCTCCCGGGCTCGGCGCCAGGGCGCCTCACAAGCTTCGACCGGCTCCGCCCGACTCCGTCCGCCGGACACGGCTCAGCCCAGCGGGTCGGGGGCCGCCGTGATCCCGTACTCCGCCAGCTTCGCCCTGCCGCAGTCCGGCGCGGTGAGGACCAGCGGGCCCTGCTCGGTCAGGGCGACGGAGTGCTCCCAGTGCGAGGACCACGTGCCGTCCGTCGTGATGACCGTCCAGTCGTCCTGCAGCACCTCGGTGTGCGGGGTGCCCAGCGAGACCATCGGCTCGATCGCCAGACAGAAGCCGGGGACCAGCTTCGGGCCCTTGCCGCGCTTGCGCGAGACATAGTTCAGCAGGTGCGGGTCCATGTGCATCTCGGTGCCGATGCCGTGGCCGCCGTACTCCTCGATGATCCCGTACCGGCCGCCGCCCGGCTTCGGCTGGCGGCGGATGTACGTCTCGATCGCGCGCGAGACGTCCACGAGCCGGTTGCCGTTCTTCATCGCCGCGATGCCCGCCCACATCGACTCCTCGGTCACCCGCGAGAGCTCGATCAGCTCCGGAGCGTGACCGCTGCCGACGAAGACGGTGTAGGCCGCGTCACCGTGCCAGCCGTCGACGATCGCGCCGGCGTCGACGGAGATGATGTCGCCGTCCTTGAGGACGGTCTTCTCGTCCGGGATGCCATGCACGACCACCTCGTTCACCGAGGTGCAGATCGTCGCGGGGAAACCGCCGTACCCCAGGAAGTTCGACTTCGCACCGTGGTCGGCGATCACCTTGCGGGCGACCTCGTCCAGATCCTTGGTGGTGGCACCGGGCACGGCCGCCTCACGCGTCGCCGCATGGATCGCGGCGACGACCAGCCCCGCCTCGCGCATCTTCGCGATCTGCTCCGGGGTCTTGATCTGCACCATGTCCTTGCCTTCCACCTCTGTCGGGTCTGTGCTCAACAGTACGGCCGCGGCGCCCATCGGACACCGCGGCCGAACCACTGGTACTGCGGGGTACTGCTCAGTCCTTGGCGTGCTGCGTGGACTTCTTCAGCGCCTCCATCGCGCGCTCGGTCACGTCGGTGACCTTGCCCAGCGCGGAGATGGTGACCACCAGGCCCTGGCCCCGGTAGTAGTCGATGATCGGCTCGGTCTGCGTGTGGTAGACCTCGAGCCGCTTGCGCACCGTCTCCTCGGTGTCGTCGTCGCGCTGGTACAGATCGCCGCCGCAGATGTCGCAGACATCTTCCTGCTTCGGCGGGGAGTACGTCACGTGGAAGACGTGGCTGGAGTCGTTGCGGCAGATACGACGGCCCGCGATCCGCTTCACGACCTCGTCCTCGGGGACCTCCAGGTCGAGCACCGCGTCGAGCGTCATGCCCTCGGACTTCAGCATCGCGTCGAGCGCCTCGGCCTGCGAGACATTGCGCGGGAAGCCGTCCAGCAGGAAACCGCCCGCGGCGTCGGGCTGCTCCATCCGCTCCTTGGCCATGCCGATGGTGACCTCGTCCGGGACCAGCTCTCCCGCGTCCATGTAGGCCTTGGCCTGCCGGCCGAGCTCTGTGCCCTGGCTGATGTTGGCGCGGAAGAGGTCGCCCGTGGAGATGTGCGGGATCGAGAGGTTCCTGGCAAGGTACGCAGCCTGCGTTCCCTTGCCGGCACCGGGCGGTCCGACGAGGACGATTCGCATCAGCGGAGGAACCCTTCGTAATTGCGCTGCTGGAGCTGGCTCTCGATCTGCTTCACGGTCTCCAGACCCACACCCACGATGATGAGGATGCTCGTCCCGCCGAACGGGAAGTTCTGGTTTGCGCCGCCGAAGCCCGCCAACGCCATTGTTGGGACGAGAGCAATCAGACCCAGGTACAGCGAGCCCGGCCAAGTGATCCTGTTGAGCACGTAGCTCAGGTACTCGGCAGTAGGTCGACCAGCCCGGATACCCGGGATGAAGCCACCATACTTCTTCATGTTGTCCGCGACTTCCTCGGGGTTGAACGAAATCGCCACATAGAAGAAGGCGAAGAACACGATCAGGAGGAAGTACGCGGTGATGTAGTACGGGTGGTCACCCTTGACGAAGTGCGCCTGGATCCAAGACTTCCAGCCCGACTGGGAGTTGGAGAACTGGGCGACCAACGCCGGGATGTAGAGCAGCGACGAGGCGAAGATGACGGGAATCACACCCGCCTGGTTCACCTTGAGCGGGATGTAGGTGGACGTGCCGCCGTAGGAACGGCGCCCGATCATGCGCTTCGCGTACTGAACCGGGATACGGCGCTGGGCCTGCTCGACGAAGACGACGAGGGCGACCATCACAAAGCCGATCAGGATCACCGTGCCGAACTCGATCCAGCCCTTGGCGAGCTTGCCGGTCTGCTTGATGGCCCACAGGGCGCCCGGGAAGCCGGCGGCGATCGAGATGAACATCAGGATCGACATGCCGTTGCCGATGCCGCGGTCGGTGATGAGCTCACCGAGCCACATGACCGCCGCGGTGCCCGCGGTCATGCAGACCACCATGACGATGGTGGTGAAGATCGAGCGGTCCGGAACGATCTGGTCGGCCACCTGACAGCCGCTGAAGAGCGCGCCGCTGCGGGCCGTGGCCACCAGGCCGGTGCCCTGCAGCACGGCGAGCGCCACGGTCAGATAGCGGGTGTACTGCGTGATCTTCGCCGTGCCGGACTGGCCCTCCTTCTTGAGGGCTTCCAGGCGCGGGATGACCACGGTCAGCAGCTGCAGGATGATGCTCGCCGTGATGTACGGCATGATGCCCAGCGCGAAGATGGTGATCTGCAACAGCGCCCCGCCGCTGAACATGTTCACCAGGCCGAACAGGCTGTTGTTGCCCTTCTGGGCCGCGTCCACGCAGATCTGTACGTTCTGATAACTGACACCCGGGACCGGAATGTGCGACCCGAGCCGGTACAGAACGATGATGCCGAGCGTGAAGAGCAGCTTCTTGCGCAGGTCGGGCGTCTTGAACGCCCGGGCGAACGCGGTGAGCACGGTGCCTCCTGCGACCCCCGCGCTTCTGCGTCAGAGGTGACGGTTTTTGAGGATCAACGAATAGGTATTTACAGCAACAGTGCACGCCACCTTACCGGCGGATGTGCTCCCCTAGGAACGACCAACCGGGGATGCCCCTTTTGGGAGGCATCCCCGGTCGGTTTTCAGCTTTCAGCCACTGAACTCGTCTCAGACGAGCTCGGTGACGGTGCCGCCGGCAGCGGCAATCTTCTCCTTGGCGGAGCCGGAGACGGCGTCAACCGTCACCTGCAGCGCCACGGAGAGCTCGCCCTGGCCCAGGACCTTGACGAGGCTGTTCTTGCGCACCGCGCCCTTGGCGACCAGGTCGGCCACCGTGACCTCTCCACCCTCGGGGTAGAGAGCACCGAGCTTGTCCAGGTTCACGACCTGGTACTCGGTGCGGAACGGGTTCTTGAAGCCCTTGAGCTTCGGGAGACGCATGTGGAGGGGCATCTGCCCACCCTCGAAGCGCTCCGGAACCTGGTAACGGGCCTTGGTGCCCTTGGTACCACGACCTGCGGTCTTACCCTTGGACGCCTCACCACGACCCACACGGGTCTTCGCGGTCTTGGCACCCGGGGCGGGCCGGAGGTTGTGGACCTTCAGCGGGTTGTTCTCCGCCATGTCAGTCGACCTCCTCAACCGTGACGAGGTGGCGGACGGTGTGCACCATGCCGCGGAACTCGGGACGGTCCTCCTTGACAACCACGTCGTTCAGGCGCTTGAGCCCGAGCGAACGCAGGGTGTCGCGGTGGTTCTGCTTGCTTCCGATGTACGACTTCGTCTGCGTGATCTTGAGGCGGGCCATTACGCACCCGCTCCCGCACGCGCACGGAGCAGAGCCGCGGGGGCGACGTCCTCGAGCGGCAGACCACGGCGAGCCGCGATCTCCTCGGGACGCTGCAGGCCCTTGAGGGCCGCCACGGTCGCGTGCACGATGTTGATCGCGTTGTCGGAGCCGAGCGACTTCGACAGGATGTCGTGAACGCCGGCGCACTCCAGAACGGCGCGCACCGGGCCACCGGCGATAACACCGGTACCGGGGGAAGCAGGCTTGAGCAGGACGACGCCCGCGGCCTTCTCGCCCTGGATCGGGTGCGGGATGGTGCCCTGGATACGGGGGACCTTGAAGAAGTGCTTCTTGGCCTCCTCAACACCCTTGGCGATGGCGGCCGGCACCTCCTTGGCCTTGCCGTAACCGACACCCACGGTGCCGTCACCGTCGCCCACCACGACCAGCGCGGTGAAGCTGAAGCGACGACCACCCTTCACAACCTTGGCGACGCGGTTGATCGCGACAACGCGCTCAACGTACGCGGTCTTCTCGGCGGCAGCAGCGCCACCGTCGCGACCCTTCCGGTCCCGCCGCTCGCCGCCACCGGCACCGCTCCCGCGGCGCTGGGGTCCAGCCATTGGATTACCTCTCTCTGTTACGTCCGTTAGTCCCGGAACCGGGGCCTAGAACTTCAGCCCGGCTTCGCGGGCGGCGTCAGCCAGAGCGGCAATGCGCCCGGCGTACCTGTTGCCACCACGGTCGAACACGACGGCCTCGATGCCCGCAGCCTTGGCACGCTCGGCAACGAGCGCGCCGACCTGCTTGGCCTGGGCGCTCTTGTCGCCCTCGCCACCACGGATCGAGGTGTCCAGGGTCGACGCCGACGCGAGCGTGTGGCCCGCGATGTCGTCGATGACCTGCGCAACGATGTTGCGGTTGGAGCGCGTCACGACCAGGCGCGGACGCTCCGGCGTACCGGAGATGTGCTTGCGGACGCGGATGTGGCGACGCTTGATGGCGGCGCGCTTGTACGCGTCACCCTTGGCGATCTTTACACCGTATGCCATGGCTTACTTACCCGCCTTTCCGACCTTGCGGCGGATGACCTCGCCCGCGTACTTGACGCCCTTGGCCTTGTACGGGTCGGGCTTACGCAGCTTGCGGATGTTCGCGGCGACCTCGCCGACCTTCTGCTTGTCGATGCCCTCGACCGAGAACTTGGTCGGCGACTCGACCTTGAAGGAGATGCCCTCGGGCGCCTCCACCAGGATCGGGTGGCTGTAGCCGAGCTGGAACTCCAGGTTGGAGCCCTTCGCGGCAACGCGGTAACCGACACCGCTGATCTCGAGCGCCTTGACGTACCCCGTGGTCACGCCGGTGATCATGTTCGCCACCAGCGTGCGGGACAGGCCGTGCAGGGCCTTGTTCTGACGCTCGTCGTTCGGGCGCAGCACCTTCAGGGTGCCGTCCTCGCCCTTGGTGACCTCGATCGGCGCGGCGACGGTGTGCGAGAGGGAACCCTTGGGGCCCTTCACCGCGACCGTGCGGCCATCGATGGTGACGTCCACACCGGCGGGAACCTGGATGGGGAGCTTGCCGATTCGCGACATTGGCTATTCCTCCGTTCCCGACTACCAGACGTAGGCGAGGACTTCCCCACCCACGCCCTTCTTCTGCGCCTGCTGGCCGGTCAGGAGACCGTGGGACGTGGAGATGATCGCCACGCCCAGGCCGCCGAGAACCTTCGGCAGGTTGGTGGACTTCGCGTACACGCGCAGACCCGGCTTGGAGATGCGCTTGATGCCGGCGATCGAACGCTCGCGGTTCGGGCCGAACTTCAGCTCCAGGACGAGGTTCTTGCCGACCTCGGCGTCCTCGACCTTCCAGCCGGTGATGAAGCCCTCCTGCTGGAGGATCTCCGCGATGTGCGACTTGATCTTGCTGTGCGGCATCACGACGGAGTCGTGGTACGCCGAGTTCGCGTTACGCAGACGCGTGAGCATGTCTGCGATGGGATCAGTCATGGTCATGAATTGGCCTTCGGCCTCTCTCGCCGGGGTTTCCTGTATGCGCCATCCCTCTCCCCACTCAGTGGCGGGACGGGTGCGGTGCGGGGACCTACGGCGTAGTAAGTCGGTCAGGGCGGCGGGCGCCCAACCCCACAAGCCTACGGCATGTGAGGGAGGGCCCCCGCCGACCAGATACTTACCGAGAGCTTCCGGTGATTCCCAAGTAGGGAATTACCAGGAGCTCTTGGTCACGCCCGGCAGCTCGCCACGGTGAGCCATCTCACGAAGGCACACGCGGCACAGGCCGAACTTGCGGTACACGGAGTGCGGACGACCGCAGCGCTGGCAGCGGGTGTACGCGCGCACACCGAACTTGGGCTTACGAGCAGCCTTGGCAATAAGAGCCTTCTTCGCCATCTCGCTTACGCCTCCTTGAACGGGAAGCCGAGGTGACGGAGAAGGGCACGGCCCTCAGCGTCGTTGGTCGCCGTGGTCACCACGGTGATGTCCATACCCCGGACGCGGTCGATCTTGTCCTGGTCGATCTCGTGGAACATGACCTGCTCCGTGAGACCGAAGGTGTAGTTGCCACGGCCGTCGAACTGCTTGGGGGACAGACCACGGAAGTCGCGGATGCGCGGAAGCGCGAGCGACAGGGTGCGGTCCAGGAACTCCCACATGCGGTCGCCACGAAGAGTGACGTGGGCACCGATCGGCTGGCCCTCACGCAGCTTGAACTGCGCGATGGACTTACGGGCCTTGGTGACGGCCGGCTTCTGGCCGGTGATCGTGGTGAGGTCCTTGATGGCACCATCGATCAGCTTGGAGTCGCGGGCGGCGTCGCCCACACCCATGTTGACCACGATCTTGACGAGGCCGGGCACCTGCATGACGTTCTCGTACGAGAACTCCTCACGCAGCTTGCCCGCGATCTCCTCGCGGTACTTCGTCTTGAGACGCGGAGTGGTGGTGGTAGCCATCAGATGTCCTCACCCGTCCGCTTGGCAACGCGGATCTTGTTGCCCTCGTCGTCGAAGCGGTAACCGACGCGCGTGACGACCTTGTTGCCGTCCTTCTCCACGACGAGCTGAACGTTGCTCACGTGAACAGGGGCCTCGGTCGTGACGATGCCACCGGTCTGCGAACCGCGAGCGGTCTGACCGGCCTTGGTGTGCTTCTTGACCCGGTTGACACCCTCGACCAGGACGCGGTCCTCGCGGGGGAAGGCCGCGATGACCTTGCCCTGCTTGCCCTTGTCCTTGCCGGTGATGACCTGAACCAGGTCGCCCTTCTTGATCTTCATGCTTACAGCACCTCCGGCGCGAGCGAGATGATCTTCATGAACTTCTTCTCGCGCAGCTCACGGCCCACCGGGCCGAAGATACGGGTGCCGCGAGGGTCGCCGTCGTTCTTCAGAATGACGGCGGCGTTCTCGTCGAAGCGGATGTACGAGCCGTCCGGACGGCGGCGCTCCTTGACGGTGCGAACGATGACCGCCTTGACGACGTCACCCTTCTTCACGTTGCCACCGGGGATCGCGTCCTTGACGGTGGCGACGATGACGTCACCGATGCCCGCGTAGCGGCGACCGGAACCACCGAGAACACGGATGCAAAGGATCTCCTTGGCACCAGTGTTGTCGGCGACACGCAGCCGCGACTCCTGCTGGATCACGTCTATCTCCTGATCGTCTGCCGGTTCCCGGCGGGCTGTGCCAGATCACTGGCCAGCCCACCGAGCCTGGCGGAACTAGTGCTGGGACCGAAGCCCCAGCGAGGGGCATGCGGGGACTCTCCCATCAGGGAGAACCCCGCAAAATTACTTGGCCTTCTCGAGGATCTCGACGATGCGCCAGCGCTTGGTCGCCGACAGCGGACGCGTCTCCATGATGAGGACGCGGTCGCCGACGCCGGCAGCGTTCTGCTCGTCGTGCGCCTTGAGCTTGTTCGTACGGCGGATGACCTTGCCGTACAGCGCATGCTTCACACGGTCCTCGACGGCGACGACGACGGTCTTGTCCATCTTGTCGCTGACGACCAGACCCTCACGGGTCTTGCGGAAACCGCGGGCGGTGTTCTCTTCAGTCACATTGCTCTCGCTCATCAGGCGTTCTCCACCGTCTCGATGCCCAGCTCGCGCTCACGCATGAGGGTGTAGATCCGCGCGATGTCCTTGCGGACGGCCTTGAGCCGGCCGTGGTTCTCGAGCTGACCCGTCGCCGCCTGGAAGCGGAGGTTGAACAGCTCTTCCTTGGCCTCGCGGAGCTTGTTGAGAAGCTCCTCGTTGCCCAGCTCGCGCAGCTCGGACGCCTTGGTTCCGGCCGACATCACGCCTCACCTGCCTCGCGCCGAACGATGCGGCACTTCATCGGAAGCTTGTGAGCAGCGCGGGTGAGCGCCTCACGAGCAATCTTCTCGTTCGGGTAGGACAGCTCGAACATCACCCGACCGGGCTTGACGTTCGCGACCCACCACTCAGGGGAACCCTTACCGGAACCCATGCGGGTCTCGGCGGGCTTCTTGGTCAGCGGGCGGTCCGGGTAGATGTTGATCCAGACCTTGCCGCCACGCTTGATGTGGCGGGTCATCGCGATACGAGCCGCCTCGATCTGGCGGTTGGTCACGTACGCCGGAGTGAGGGCCTGAATGCCGTACTCGCCGAACGCAACCTGCGTACCACCCTTGGCCATACCACTGCGCTTCGGGTGGTGCTGCTTGCGGTGCTTGACCCTACGGGGGATCAGCATTTCGGTCAGGCCTCCGTTCCGGTGCTCTCAGCCGGAGCAGCGGCGGCGGGAGCCTCGGCCTTGGGGGCCTCGGCTGCCGGCGCGGACTGCTGCGGCTTGCGGCCGCGACCGCCACGCTCGCCACCACGGCCACCGCGGCCGGCCGGGCGGTCAGCGCCGCCACGAGCCGGACGGTTGCCGGCGCGGGCAGCGGCGTTCTCGGCGCGAACCTCGGCGATGTTCTTGACGTCGCCCTTGTAGATCCAGACCTTCACACCGATACGGCCGAAGGTCGTCTTGGCCTCGAAGAAGCCGTAGTCGACGTTCGCGCGGAGCGTGTGCAGGGGCACGCGGCCCTCGCGGTAGAACTCCGAGCGAGACATCTCGGCGCCGCCGAGACGGCCGCCACACTGGATCTTGATGCCCTTGGCGCCGGCCTTCATCGAGCTCTGCATGCTCTTACGCATGGCCCGACGGAAGGAGACGCGGGAGGACAGCTGCTCGGCGACGGCCTGGGCCACCAGCTGAGCGTCCACCTCGGGGTTCTTGACCTCGAGGATGTTCAGCTGAACCTGCTTGCCGGTCAGCTTCTCGAGCTCGCCGCGGATACGGTCGGCCTCGGCGCCGCGGCGACCGATGACGATGCCCGGGCGGGCGGTGTGGATGTCAACGCGGACGCGGTCGCGGGTGCGCTCGATCTCAACCTTCGAGATGCCGGCTCGCTCCATGCCCTTCGTCATCATGCGACGAATGGCGACGTCTTCCTTGACGTAGTCCTTGTACAGCTTGTCGGCGTACCAACGGGACTTGAAGTCCGTGGTGATGCCGAGCCGGAACCCATGCGGGTTAACCTTCTGGCCCATTACCGGGTTCCTTCCTTGCTGCTGACGACCACGGTGATGTGGCTGGTCCGCTTACGGATCCGGTAGGCACGGCCCTGAGCACGCGGACGGAACCGCTTCAGGGTCGGGCCTTCATCCACGTACGCCTCGCTGATGACCAGCGAAGAGGCGTCAGTGTGGTCGTAGTTGTGTGCAGCGTTGGCAATGGCGCTGTCAAGCACCTTGCCAACCGGCACGCTCGCGGCCTGCGGGGCGAAACGCAGGACCGCCTGAGCCTCCGTGGCATCCATGCCACGGATGAGGTCCACCACGCGGCGGGCCTTCATGGGCGTGACGCGGATGTACCGCGCCTGGGCCCTGGCTTCCATGGTTGTCCCTTCGGTGTAAGTCATAGTCGTTCCACCCCGCGTTAGCGGCGCTTCGACTTCCGGTCGTCCTTGACGTGGCCGCGGAAGGTGCGAGTCGGCGAGAACTCGCCGAGCTTGTGGCCGACCATCGACTCGGTGACGAACACCGGGACGTGGGTCTTGCCGTTGTGCACCGCGATCGTGTGGCCGAGCATGGCCGGGATGATCATCGAGCGACGGGACCAGGTCTTGATGACGTTCTTGGTGCCTGCTTCGTTCTGTACGTCCACCTTCTTGATCAGGTGGTCGTCGACGAAGGGCCCCTTCTTGAGACTGCGCGGCATCTAAACCCGCTCCTAGCGCTTCTTGTTCGTCTTGCGGCGGCGGACGATGTACTTGCTCGATGCCTTCTTCGGCGAGCGAGTACGACCCTCCTTCTGACCCCACGGGCTGACCGGGTGGCGACCACCGGAGGTCTTACCCTCACCACCACCGTGCGGGTGGTCGACCGGGTTCATGGCGACACCGCGGACGGTCGGGCGAACGCCCTTCCAGCGCAGACGCCCGGCCTTGCCCCAGTTGATGTTCGACTGCTCGGCGTTGCCGACCTCGCCGATGGTGGCGCGGCAGCGGACGTCGACCAGGCGGATCTCACCCGACGGCATACGAAGGTGGGCCATGGAGCCCTCCTTCGCCAGCAGCTGCACGGAGGCACCCGCGGAGCGGGCGAACTTCGCGCCGCCGCCGGGCCGCAGCTCGATGGCGTGGATGGTCGTACCGACCGGGATGTTGCGCAGCGCCAGGTTGTTGCCGGGCTTGATGTCGGCGGCCGGACCGTTCTCGACACGGTCGCCCTGCGACAGGCCACGCGGCGCGATGATGTAGCGCTTCTCGCCGTCTGCGTAGTGCAGCAGCGCGATGCGCGCGGTGCGGTTCGGGTCGTACTCGATGTGCGCGACCTTGGCCGGCACGCCGTCCTTGTCGTGACGACGGAAGTCGATCACGCGGTAGGCACGCTTGTGGCCACCGCCCTGGTGACGGACGGTCACACGACCGGTGTTGTTACGGCCGCCCTTGCTGTGCAGGGGGCGGACCAGCGACTTCTCCGGCGTGGACCGCGTGATCTCGACGAAGTCGGCGACGGAGGAGCCACGGCGGCCCGGCGTCGTCGGCTTGTACTTGCGGATTCCCATTTCTCAGTCCTCGTCCGATTCCGGACGATCCAGACCGCCGTTAGGCGGTCGGACCGCCGAAGATGTCGATACGGTCGCCCTCGGCAAGGGTCACGATGGCGCGCTTGGTGTTGGCGCGCTTGCCGAAACCGGTGCGGGTGCGCTTGCGCTTGCCCTGGCGGTTGATCGTGTTGACCCCGATGACCTTGACCGAGAAGACCGCCTCGACGGCCTGCTTGATCTGGGTCTTGTTGGAGCCGGGCGCGACGATGAACGTGTACTTGTTCTCGTCGAGCAGGGCGTAGCTCTTCTCGGAAACAACCGGCTTGACGAGAACGTCACGCGGGTCCGAGTAGGTCTTGCTGGTTACGGTCGCCTCGGACATCAGGCGTCGCTCCCTTCGGTCTCAGCGGCCTTGGGGCCAGACACGAAGGACTCGAAGGCGGCCTTGGTGAAGACCACGTCGTCGGAGACGAGCACGTCGTACGTGTTCAGCTGGCCCGGCTCCAGGATGTGCACCTGGGGCAGGTTGCGGGCGGAGAGCCACGCGGCCTCGTCGGCGCGGTCGACGACCAGGAGCAGGTTCTTGCGCTCACTGATCTTGCCGAACAGCGTCTTCGCGGCCTTGGTGGAGACCTCGCCCTCGACCACGCCGGAGACGACGTGGATACGGGAGTGACGGGCCCGGTCGGTGAGGGCACCGCGCAGGGCGGCGGCCTTCATCTTCTTCGGGGTCCGCTGCGAGTAGTCACGCGGCTGCGGGCCGTGGACAACGCCACCGCCGGCGAACTGCGGCGCACGGGTCGAACCCTGGCGGGCGCGGCCGGTGCCCTTCTGGCGGTACGGCTTCTTGCCACCACCGCGGACCTCGCCACGCGTCTTGACCTTGTGCGTGCCCTGACGGGCAGCGGCCAGCTGCGCGACGACGACCTGGTGGATCAGCGGGATGCTGACCTTGGCGTCGAAGATCTCGGCCGGGAGCTCTACGGTCCCGGACTTGTCGCCCGCGGGCGACAGAATGTCAATGGTGCTCATAGTCCTCAGGCCCCCTTGGCCGCAGTGCGGACCAGGACCAGGCCGCCGTTCGGACCAGGAACCGCGCCCTTGATCAGGAGCAGGCCCTTCTCCGCGTCAACGGCGTGAACGGTCAGGTTCTGGGTGGTGACCCGCTCGTTGCCCATACGGCCCGCCATGCGGAGGCCCTTGAACACACGGCCCGGGGTGGCGCAGCCACCGATGGAGCCGGGAGAGCGGTGCTTGCGCTGGGTACCGTGACCGGCGCCGAGGCCCTTGAAGTTGTGACGCTTCATGACACCGGCGAAGCCCTTGCCCTTGCTCTTGCCCGTGACGTCAACCTTGACGCCGGACTCGAACACCTCGGCAGTGATCTCCTGGCCCAGCGTGTACTCGCTGGCGTCAGGGGTGCGGAGCTCCACCAGGTGGCGGCGGGGGGTCACGTCGGCCTTGGCGAAGTGGCCCTTGAGAGGCTTGTTCACCTTGCGCGGGTCGATCTCGCCGAAGGCGATCTGGACCGACTCGTAGCCGTCGGAGTCATTCGTACGGACCTGGGTAACGACACAGGGCCCGGCCTTGACGACGGTCACCGGGACGACACGGTTGTTCTCGTCCCAGACCTGGGTCATGCCGAGCTTCTCGCCCAGGACGCCCTTGATCTGCTTAGCCATCTCTTCCGCGCCTCTCAGAGCTTGATCTCGATGTCAACGCCGGCCGGAAGGTCCAGGCGCATCAGCGAGTCAACGGTCTTGGGCGTCGGGTCGAGGATGTCGATCAAGCGCTTGTGGGTGCGCATCTCGAAGTGCTCGCGAGAGTCCTTGTACTTGTGCGGCGACTTGATGACGCAGTACACGTTCTTCTCAGTGGGCAGCGGCACCGGGCCCGCGACCGACGCACCAGTGCGGGTCACCGTCTCGACGATCTTCTTCGCCGAGGAGTCGATGACCTCGTGGTCGTAGGCCTTGAGCCGGATGCGGATCTTCTGTCCCGCCATGGCTACTCAGTAGTCCTTTGTCTAGTGAAACGCTCTGGAACTCGGTCGGTCCTGCGATCTTCTCCGACCCCCGCGGTCGGGCGTGTCGCACTCCCTCTACGAAGATCTCCCGAAGGATTTCCCAACCAAGGGGGTGCGGGCCGAAGACCACGCGTCGGGGGAAGAACACCCACCGAGTGCCTGGCCGGTACCCCGCTGACACTTCCCGGAAGATTCCCGTACGTCCGCTCCAGCGCTGCCTTATTGGCAGATGGGGCGACGAGTACTGTGGGACTCGCTTCCGGTCCTCCCGGCGGGAGGCGCGCAGCATTGGCACTCAACCGAGCAACCCGGATAGTCTGCCATACGGGCCGGTGCCCTGGCCAATCGAGCCGAAGAGGTTACTCCGGCGGGGTTGCGTGTCAAACAGCGGCACGCGGCGGGCCGGGCCGGCCGGCCGGTGGTTAATGGCTGGAACGCCGCTCCGAGAGACTCCTACAGTGACGGGCACATCGTCACCGGGGGGGCCGATCCGTCATGCGCACGCACTATCCGCGGACACCACATCTGCCGTGGTCGCCGGGTGCGGCCTCGGACGATGTGCGGATTGCCGATCTGTCCGGGCTGCTGGGCCGCGAGGTCGTGGTCACCGAGAAACTCGACGGCGAGAACACGACGCTCTACGCCGACGGGCTGCACGCCCGCTCCCTCGACTCGGCGCATCATCCGTCGCGGGCCTGGATCAAGGCCCTGCAGGGGCGGATCGGGCACGGCATCCCGGACGGGTGGCGGGTGTGCGGCGAGAACATGTACGCGCGGCACTCGATCGCGTACCGGGACCTCGACAGCTGGTTCTACGGATTCTCGGTCTGGGACGGCGACGGCCGGTGTCTGGACTGGGACCGGACCGTGCGGTTTCTGCGTGGCCTGGGGGTTCCGGTGCCGGCGGTGCTGTGGCGGGGGGTGTTCGACCGGCGGGCCGAACGTGCGCTGCGGGCGCTGAAGTGCGACACCGAACGGCAGGAGGGTTACGTCGTACGGACGGTCGACGGCTTCGGTCCGCAGGAGTTCGGACAGCGGGTCGCCAAGTGGGTGCGGACCGGGCACGTAGGGACCGACACGCACTGGATGCACGCCAACGTCGTGGCGAACGGACTGGGTCCGGCCGCCGCGCTGTGGGCGGTCCGGTCCGGCGCCGCGCCGGACGCCGAGGCACTGCTCGCCGCGGTGGGGGTGCCCGAGGGGGATCGGGCCGCGGCCGGCGTGACCGAGGGGGATCGGGCCGCCGCCTGTGATGTGTCCGCGCGGCTCGATGTGCTCGGGCGGACCGGCGACGCGCGGCTCGCCGGAGTCCTCGCCGCGCTGCTGCACGAGCGCCCGCGCTCCTTCCTCGCGGGCCGGCTGGCCGCACCGCTGGGCATGCCGGCGGCCCGCCGCGTCGCGGACCTGGTCGGCCTGCACACCGGGCTGCACCGGCCCTACCCCGACGAGAAGCGCCGGACCGGGCTCGTACGGATGTCGTACGCGGTGGACCTGGATGTGCTGCACGCCGTCGCCGGGGCCCTCGCGTCGGACGCCGAGGCGCGCGAGCAGGTGGACTGGTCCCAACTGCACGCGGAAGGCGTCGATGTGCCGGCCGGCCTGCGGGAGGCGTTCGCCGGTCTGGACACCGACGCAGCCGACCGCTGCTGGGCCGAGGCGCGCGAGGCGTACGCCCAGGGGCGCATCACGACCGCCGAGGAAGCCGTCGCCGCGAGCTGGCGCTGGCGGTCCGGGGAGTTTCCGAAGCTGATCCACATGGTGGGTCCTTCGGGCAGCGGGAAGAGCACCTTCGCGCACGGCCTGGACGCCGATGCGTATGTGTCCCTCGACGATCTGCGGGAGGCCCGCGGTTCACGCGCCGACCAGCGCGCGGGCGGGGACATCCTGCGCGCCGGACTGGAGCGGCTCGACACCGCACTGGCCGAAGGTGGGACCGTGGTGTGGGACGCCACATCCCTGAACCCGCACCAGCGTTCCCTGGTCCACGCGGTCGCCCGCCGCCGCGACGCCCTGACCACGCACGCGGTGGTGCTCGTCGACGCGGCCGAACTGGCCCGGCGCAATGCCGACCGGGCGAACCCGGTGCCGCCACAGGTGCTCGACGCGCAGCTGCACCGCTTCGTACCGCCGTACCCCGGCCAGGCACACCGCACCTGGTACATCGGGGCGGGCGGGACCGTCGAGGAGGAGGCATAGGTGCGTACCAGCGAGGAGATCTACCACCGGGTCCGCTGGGACTCGCGCTTCGACCCGGCCCGGTTCGTGATGGGGATCAACCAGCGGTCCGCGCCGCCCAAGCGGATTCCGCTGGACACATTCGACCCCGGCGGCGAGATCCCGTGGCACCGGGTGCTGTTCTTCGAGGCGGACGGCGAGCTCGTGTGGGACCGCTCATCGGGGGTCGACCGGATCGACGCGACGGACGCCGGACGGGTACGGGACCCGCGGCGACTGCGCGCGCCGTTCTTCGCGGCGCGGACTCCGTACGCCTGGGACCGGGAGCAGGACGCCTGGGTGCCCGCCCGGACGCCCCGGGGCGCAGCCGTGTCTCAGAGCCTGCGCGTACTGACCTGGAACACCCTGTGGGACCGCTACGACAGCGACCGCATCGACACCGCCCGGCGCCGCCCGCTGCTGCTGGAGGCTCTCCGTGACGCCGACGCGGACGTCATCGCGCTGCAGGAGGTCGAGGCGGAGCTGCTTCGCATGCTGCTGCGGACCGGATGGGTGCGCGACGGCTACACGCTGGGCACCGACCCGGCCGCGGCGGACGTCGAGGACTGCGGGCTGCTGCTGCTCAGCCGGCTGCCCGTGCGGGAGGCGGGCCTGCATGTCCTCGGGCCGCACAAGGCCGTCACCGCCGTCGTCGTGGACACGGCGTCCGGCCCACTCGGCATCGCGGCGACCCATCTGACCAGCGACCACTCCGAGAACGGCCAGGTCAGGCGGGACGCCGAACTGGTCCGGCTGGCCGAAGGCCTGGCGGGCGTCGAGGGCGACCTGGTCCTGCTCGGCGACTTCAACGACGGCGGGGACGCCCCGCAGACGACTCTCGGGATGCGGGACGCGTGGAGCGAGGTGCACGGGCCGCACGACCGGACGCCGACCTTCGACCCCGCCGCCAATCCGCTCGCCGCGGTGTCCTCGCTGTCGGGGCGGGCCTCCCGGCTGGACCGGGTGCTGCTGCGTGCGGAGGGCCTACGGGCGGACGGAGCGGTCCTGCGGGGCAGTGCGCCAGGTCCGGACGGGCTGTACGTCTCCGACCACTACGGCGTCGAGGCGGAGCTAGGGGGTGTCTTTTGGATCAGGCCGGATCAGCGAGCGGCGTCTGGCGATGGGGGCACCTCCCGTGCCCGAAGGGCTACGGGGGAGCATCGCGAGGCGGAGAAAGGAGCCCACGCGGAGCGTAGGCGACTGGCGACAACGCAGCGAGGTGCCGTGCCAGGGCACGCGAGCCCGGCAAGATCCGAAAGACACCCCCTGGGTCTCGGCGGGCACGAGCCCGGCGAGGTCCTCGCCGTACGGCCGACGGCCCGCACGGCGGTGGCGTGGATTCCCCCGCAGCAGCTGTGGCCTCCGATCCAGCACGTACGCCGGGAGCACGACCGCCAGATCCACCGCTGGCCGCCGCACGTCAATGTTCTCTTCGGTTTCGTACCGGAGTCCGAGTTCGAGCGGGCGGCCCCGCTGCTCGCCGCGGCGGCGGCCGAGACACCGGCGTTCACCGCCCGGCTGGAAGGCGTGCACTGGTTCGGGCACCGGGAGGACTCCACCGTCTGGCTCGACCCGGCGGCGGACGGCGAGGAGCCGTGGAGCCGGCTGCGCCACGCGCTGGAGCAGCGCTTCCCGCGCTGCGGGGGCGGTGCGAAGGGCTTCACTCCGCATCTTTCGCTGGGCCGGACCAGGGATCCGCACGAGCTCGCCGCCCGCTGCGCCGCCCTGCTCGACGGCATGACGGCGCGGGTAGGGGAGCTGGTCCTGCTCTCCCGCCGGGGCGACGAGCCCATGCGGGTGCGGGCGACGGTGACGCTGGGGACGGGCGAGCTGCGATGGGTGCCGGAGGACGGCGCCGGAGGTGCTTCGGCCGCCGAGGATCCCGGCCGCACCGAGCATGCCGGGCGGATCGCACAGCGCGTCTCGCAGGCGCTCGGCGGCGGAGCCGTCCACCTCGTCGGCTCCCGGCGGATGGGGTGCGCCCTGCCCGGCGCGGACCTGGACCTGGTGGCCACGCTGCCGGGCGCGGCCGAACCGGCCGACGTGCGGGCGCGGTTGGCGGCCGCGCTGCCCGACGCGACCGAGGTGCGGGAGGTGATCGGGGCACGTGTGCCGGGGCTGCGACTGTGCGTCGACGGTCTGGGCGTGGACCTGGTCGTCGTCGCCACCGGACCGGTGGATCCCGCTCAAGCGGTGGGCCGCCGGGCCGAGTTGGGTGAGGCGGCGGCGATCGCGCTCAGTGCGGTGAGCGACGCGAACGACCTCCTCGCATCGGTCGGCGCCCACGGCGCGGCGTTCGCCCGACTGGCCACCCAGGTCAAGGCGTGGGCGAAGGCCCGCGGCCTCGACTCGGCTCCCTTCGGTGGCCTGCCGGGTCTGGCCTGGTGCGTACTGGCGGCCCGTACCGTCCGCGAGGCCGGCGACCTGCCGCCCGCCGACCTGCTGCGCCACTTCTTCGCGACGTGGGCGGCCTGGGACTGGCGCGAGCCGGTGAGCCTGCCCGGGCCCGCCGTCCCGGTCGTTGGCCCGCCGGGGCCCGCCGTCCCTGTCGTGGGAGCCCCATGGCCTGCCGTCCCCGTCGCGATCATGACCCCGTCGGAGCCGATCCGCCCCTGCACCGCCCAGGTGACGGCCGCCGGCCGTGACCTGCTGGCCCAGGAGCTGTTCCGCGCCTGGGAGCTCCTGGAGACGGAGACGGACCCGTGGCCGCGCCTGCTGTCGCCACCGCCCCTGCACCGCCGCCACGCGGCGTGGGCCGTCGTGACCGTGCCCCGCGGCCCGGACGAGGGCCGGGTCCGCGGCCGCATGCGGGCGCTGCTCACCGCCCTGGAAGAGGCGGGCGTACCGGACGTCCACGCCTGGCCCCAGCCGTTCGGTACGGACCCGGCCACCAGGCGGTATGCCATCGGTCTGGGCCCCACCCCGCCCGACCGGACCCTTCTCGCCGAGATCGCCGACCGCTGGCTGCGGGGCATGCCCGGCGTCACGCTCGTCCAGGCACCCGGCGGCGAGGTCCCGACGCTGGGCTGATCCCTGCCCGCGGATCCCTCCCCGCGGAGAGGAACACCACACCAACGCCCAGGCAACCTGGCGTGCCTGCTTTCCGTCTAGCTGATCGCGGAGAGCGGCTCCGACCAGCCTCTCCGCCTGGGGAGATCACAGTACGCAGACGGGGGCACGGCCCGACCGCTGCGGGGGGAAGCGGACGGAGCACAAGTGAACGACGGAGCTGTCCGCGCGCTGCCCACGGCCGCGCGCGCAAGGGGCGAGGACATACCCGCGGCCGGGGAGCACGGTGACACGGCCACCGGCGGCGGGCGAAGCCGGCCACGCAGGCGCAGTGTCGTCGCCGCGCTGACCGCCCTGGTGGCGGCGGGCGCGGTCACCTCCTGCTCCGTACCCGCCCCACGGCGGGCCACGGCCACCGCCGACCCCGCCCCCGGAATGCCGATAGCCAGCTCCCGGCGGGCACAGCTGATGCAGATACTGGCCCACCCGGACGACGATCTGTACTTCATGAACCCGGACACCCAGCGGATGCTGGACGCCGGGGTCCCGCTCGTCAGCGTCTATGTCACGGCCGGTGAGCACGACGGCAGGAACCACATCCCCGGCCAGGGGGACGTCCCCGCGGACAAGGCCGACTACTCCTCCGCGCGCCACCAGGGCCTGCGCCAGGCGTACGCCGCCCTGATAGGGCTCGACAAGTTCGCCGACTGGACCAAGGGCGTCGCCTCGCTGAACGGCGACCGCCAGGCCGAGATCAACACCCTCACCAACGGCAACCGCAGGGTCGAGCTGATCTTCCTCAACCTGCCCATGCACACCGCCCGCCGCTATATGGCCCTCCCCAGCCTGTGGCAGCACCGCGCGCTGGGCCTGAACACCGTCGTCGCCGCGGGCTCCCGGCTGCGCCGGACCGTCGCCTACGACTACGACGCGCTCATCGACGTACTCGTCGGGCTGATGGAGCAGTACCGGCCGACCGTGATCCAGACCCTGGACCCCGACCCGGACATCCAGCACAGCGACGAGGCGACCCGCAAGCAGGACAGCGAGCAGCACGGCTACTCGGATCACGCCGACCACACCGCCGTCGCCTCGTTCAGCTGGGCCGCGATGGTCCGCTGGGTCGCCCACGCCACCAAGGACGGCGGTGAGGTGCCCGGCTTTGTCGCCACCTCGTTCCGCGGCTACTACAACCGCCACTGGCCGAAGAACCTCCCGGCCCCGGTCCTCAAGGAGAAGGCCGCGGGCCTCGTCCCGTACGGCGGCGACCCGGACTGGGAGTGCGGCAACCCGGCCGGCTGCGGCGACTACAACGTCGGTGGCATCCGCCCGCTCAGGAACAGGAAGGGCTGGGTGCGCTCCACCCACTACCGCTACCCCGGCGCCCGGCCCGTCGTCGCCGCCGAGCCGTCCGGCCGGCTGGTCGCCTATGGCGTGCTCGGACTGCGCACGGTCCGCTGGCGCGAGACGCGGCCGGGCAGCGGCCGGTGGGCTGCCCCGGACGACCTCGGCGGCGGCCCGCTCGCGCCCACGCTCGGCGCCGCGGCCCTCAGGGACGGCCGTCAGCTGCTGTTCGCGCTGCGCTTCGCCTCGATCGGCGGCCACGGCGGCACCAACCGCCGCGAGATAGTGCTGCTCGAGCAGCGCTCCCCCGGCGGCGAGTTCCTCGCCTGGAACGGTCTCGGCAACCCCGAGCGGGACGACGACCGGGGCCGGCGCATCGGCGTGCCGGTCGCGGTCGCGGCGCCCGACGGCCGGGTGCATCTCTTCGTACGCAACGCGGACAAGGGCATCTCTGCCCGCATACGCGACACCGACGGCAGCTGGGACCGCTGGCGCGACCTCGGCGGCGCGGAGATCCAGGACGGTCTGTCGACGGTCGTGGACGGCGCCGGGCGGGTCCATGTCTTCGGTGCCGGGCGGGAGAACGTGCACCACTGGACGCAGGAGACGATGGGGCTGCCGCTCACCTTCCGCCCGGACGGCGAGCTGCCCGTGCCCGGGGACCCGGCGGCCCCCGTTCCGACGCGCGACGGGGGTATCGAGCTCTTCTACCGCAGGCCGGCGTCCTCGCTGGTGATGGCCGTACGCCCCGGTGGCGCACCGTCGCGGCCTCGCAAGGAGGGCTTCGCCGGCTACGGGCAGCTCAGCGCGGCCGCAGCCCCCGGCGGCCCGGTACTGCTCGGCAAGGACACCCGCGGCCGGGTTCAACTCCGTGTCGGCAAGCAGCTTCTGACACGTACTCAGGGCACTCCGGCGCTGGACTCCCCCGCCCTCCACCTGCGCGGCCCGCGCGGCACCGCGACGGCGGTGGGCATGGGCGCGGACGCACACCCCTGGATCTGGTCCCCGCAGTCCGGCACCGCCGGCTGACAGCGCCGGCCGACAGGACCGCATCCCGCGCAACGCGAAGGGCCCCGCACCGAAGTGCGGGGCCCTTGCTGATGCTCCAGGAGCAACCAGGTCAGATCAGCAATTACTTGTTGATCTTGGTGACCTGGCCGGCGCCGACGGTCCGGCCACCCTCACGGATGGCGAACTTGAGGCCCTCCTCCATGGCGACCGGCTGAATCAGGTTGACCGTCATGGTGGTGTTGTCGCCCGGCATGACCATCTCGGTGCCCTCGGGGAGGGTCACAACGCCGGTCACGTCCGTGGTACGGAAGTAGAACTGCGGGCGGTAGTTGTTGAAGAAGGGGGTGTGACGACCACCCTCGTCCTTCGACAGGATGTAGGCCTGGGCCTCGAACTCGGTGTGCGGCGTGACCGAACCGGGCTTGATGATGACCTGGCCGCGCTCGACGTCCTCGCGCTTGATGCCACGCAGGAGCAGACCGACGTTCTCACCGGCCTGGCCCTCGTCGAGCAGCTTGCGGAACATCTCGATGCCGGTGACCGTGGTGGTGGTCTTCTCCTGCTTGATACCGACGATGTCGACGGTCTCGTTGACCTTGAGGACACCACGCTCGATACGACCGGTGACGACGGTGCCACGACCGGTGATCGTGAAGACGTCCTCGATCGGCATCAGGAACGGCTTGTCGACGTCACGCTCGGGCTGCGGGATCGACTCGTCGACGGCCTTCATCAGGTCGAGGACGGTCTGGCCCCACTCCTTGTCGCCCTCGAGCGCCTTGAGCGCCGAGACCTTGACGACCGGAAGGTCGTCGCCCGGGAACTCGTACTCGGAGAGCAGCTCGCGGACCTCGAGCTCGACGAGCTCCAGGATCTCCTCGTCGTCCACCATGTCGGCCTTGTTCAGCGCGACAACGATGTACGGAACGCCAACCTGGCGGGCCAGGAGCACGTGCTCCTTGGTCTGCGGCATCGGGCCGTCGGTGGCGGCGACCACGAGGATGGCGCCGTCCATCTGCGCCGCACCCGTGATCATGTTCTTGATGTAGTCCGCGTGACCGGGGCAGTCGACGTGCGCGTAGTGACGCGACTCCGTCTGGTACTCGACGTGCGCGATCGAGATCGTGATACCGCGCTGGCGCTCCTCAGGAGCCTTGTCGATCTGGTCGAAGGCCGAGGCCTCGTTCAGGTCCGGGTACGCGTCATGCAGCACCTTGGTAATGGCGGCCGTGAGGGTCGTCTTACCGTGGTCGATGTGACCGATGGTGCCGATGTTGACGTGCGGCTTAGTCCGCTCGAACTTCGCCTTCGCCACTGGGGTCCTCCTGTGGAGTGGTTCTGTACGCCTTACTTCATCGGCGCCAGGTGATCTTTGCTGGGATGCCGGGGCCCCGGGGCATTCCATCCGGGATTCGGGTGGAATGCCCCAGCAGGCTCCGGTGACAAGCCTAAAGCGTGTACTCGGGAGAGTTACTCGCCCTTGGCCTTCGCGATGATCTCCTCGGCGACGTTCCGCGGAACCTCGGCGTAGGAGTCGAACTGCATCGAGTAGCTTGCGCGACCCGAGGTCTTGCTGCGGAGGTCTCCGACGTAGCCGAACATCTCCGACAGCGGAACCAGGCCCTTGACGACCCGGGCGCCGCTGCGCTCCTCCATGGCCTGGATCTGGCCACGGCGGGAGTTGAGGTCGCCGATGACATCGCCCATGTAGTCCTCGGGCGTGGTGACCTCGACGGCCATCATCGGCTCGAGGAGCACGGGGGACGCCTTGCGAGCACCCTCCTTGAACGCCTGCGAACCGGCGATCTTGAACGCGAGTTCGGAGGAGTCGACCTCGTGGTAACCACCGTCGAGAAGGGTGACGCGGACGCCCACCATCTCGTACCCGGCCAGGATGCCGAACTGCATGGCTTCCTGCGCACCCGCGTCCACCGAGGGAATGTACTCACGGGGGATGCGGCCACCGGTGACCTTGTTCACGAACTCGTACGACGCGTCGCCGCCCTCGATGGGCTCCAGCGCGATCTGCACCTTCGCGAACTGACCGGTACCACCGGTCTGCTTCTTGTGCGTGTAGTCGATACGCTCGACGGCCTTGCGGATCGTCTCGCGGTACGCGACCTGCGGCTTGCCGACGTTCGCCTCGACGCGGAACTCGCGCCGCATGCGGTCGACGAGCACCTCGAGGTGAAGCTCGCCCATACCACCGATGATGGTCTGGCCGGTCTCCTCGTCGGAGTGGACCTGGAAGGAGGGGTCCTCCTCCGCGAGACGCTGGATGGCGACACCCAGCTTCTCCTGGTCACCCTTGGACTTGGGCTCGATCGCGACCTGGATGACCGGCGCCGGGAAGTCCATGGACTCCAGGATCACCGGGTTCTTGTCGTCGCACAGCGTCTCACCGGTGGTGGTCTGCTTCAGGCCCATGACGGCGACGATGTCGCCGGCGCCCACCGACTCGATCTCCTCACGCTTGTTCGCGTGCATACGGTAGATCTTGCCGATGCGCTCCTTCTTGCCCTTGGTGGGGTTCAGCACAGCCGTGCCGGACTCCAGGCGACCCGAGTAGACCCGGATGAAGGTGAGCTTGCCCAGGTGCGGGTCGCTCGCGATCTTGAAGGCCAGGGCGGACAGCGGCTCGTCGTCGGACGGCTTGCGCTTGACGACCGTCTCCGGGTCCTTCACGTCGTGGCCCTCGATGGCCTCGACGTCCAGGGGAGAAGGCAGGTAGCGCACGACCGCGTCGAGCAGCGGCTGAACACCCTTGTTCTTGAAGGCGGTGCCACAGAACACCGGGGTGACCGTGGTGCCGCCGCCCTTGCCGGACGCGATGGTGATACGACGGATCGCGGCATACAGCTGCTCCTCGGTGGGCTCGACGCCCTCCAGGTACAGCTCCATGACCTCTTCG
The DNA here is from genome assembly GCF_050936555.1 of Streptomyces sp. CA-135486. Classification (NCBI taxonomy): domain Bacteria; kingdom Bacillati; phylum Actinomycetota; class Actinomycetes; order Kitasatosporales; family Streptomycetaceae; genus Streptomyces; species Streptomyces sp. CA-135486. The sequence continues at coordinate 844,024 of NZ_JBNJMM010000002.1, read as the reverse complement.
TCGTTCTCCGCCACGGTCTCGATCAGCTTGCCGCGCCACTCCTCGGCGGCCTCGGTGTGCGTGGCCGGGATGTCGACGACGTCGTACATCTCGCCCTTGGTGGCCTCGGCGGACCAGACAAGAGCCTTCATACGAACGAGGTCGACGACGCCCTTGAAGTCCGCCTCGGCGCCGATCGGCAGCTGCATCACGATCGGGGTCGCACCAAGGCGGTCCACGATCATGTCGACGCAGCGGTGGAACTCCGCGCCGGTGCGGTCGAGCTTGTTGACGAAGCAGATGCGGGGCACGCCGTAACGGTCGGCCTGACGCCACACCGTCTCGGACTGCGGCTCAACACCGGCCACACCGTCGAACACCGTGACGGCACCGTCGAGCACGCGGAGCGAACGCTCCACCTCGACCGTGAAGTCGACGTGACCCGGGGTGTCGATGATGTTGATGGTGTGATCGACGTCCTCGAGCGGCCAGTGACAGGTCGTCGCGGCGGACGTGATGGTGATGCCGCGCTCCTGCTCCTGCTCCATCCAGTCCATCGTGGCAGCGCCGTCGTGGACCTCACCGATCTTGTAGCTCACACCGGTGTAAAACAGGATGCGCTCGGTGGTCGTCGTCTTGCCCGCGTCGATGTGGGCCATGATCCCGATGTTGCGGACCTTGGCCAGGTCAAGCGAAGTGGTGGCCATATGGCTCAGTCTTCTCTCGGTCTCGATGTGGGTAGCGACTACCAGCGGTAGTGCGCGAAGGCCTTGTTGGACTCGGCCATCTTGTGCGTGTCCTCACGCTTCTTGACCGAAGCGCCGAGGCCGTTGGAGGCGTCGAGCAGTTCGTTCATGAGGCGCTCGGTCATGGTCTTCTCGCGGCGGGCGCGGGAGTAACCCACGACCCAGCGCAGCGCGAGGGTGGAGGCGCGACCGGGCTTGACCTCGATCGGCACCTGGTAGGTGGCGCCACCGACACGGCGGGACTTGACCTCGAGAGACGGCTTGACGTTCTCGAGAGCGCGCTTCAGCGTGATGACCGGGTCGGCGCCGGTCTTCTCGCGGAGGCCTTCCATGGCGCCGTAGACGATCCGCTCGGCAGTGGAACGCTTGCCGTTGAGCAGGATCTTGTTGATCAGCGACGTGACAAGAGGAGAACCGTAGACCGGGTCGATGATGACCGGGCGCTTCGGGGCGGGGCCCTTACGAGGCATTCTTACTTCTCCTTCTTGGCGCCGTAGCGGCTGCGGGCCTGCTTGCGGTTCTTGACGCCCTGGGTGTCCAGGGAACCGCGGATGATCTTGTAACGAACACCCGGCAGGTCCTTCACACGGCCACCACGCACGAGCACGATGGAGTGCTCCTGCAGGTTGTGTCCCTCACCCGGGATGTAGGCCGTGACTTCGATGCCAGAGGTCAGACGCACACGCGCGACCTTACGCAGCGCCGAGTTCGGCTTCTTCGGGGTGGTCGTGAACACACGCGTGCAGACGCCGCGACGCTGAGGGGAACCCTCGAGTGCGGGCGTCTTGTTCTTCTCGACCTTGTCCTGCCGGCCCTTGCGGACCAGCTGCTGGATCGTAGGCACTACTTCTCCGGTTTCTGTGTGCCGTTCGTGAAGCTAACCTGGAACGTCGCCGACCCACGCGGTCGGGTGTGTCGAATACTGCAGGCTCCTGCCGCGAGGCAAAGAGAGCGCAGATTACGATGGCCGATTCTTCAGGCTCGCCATGCGGTTGAGGACACGCACACGAGCCCAGGCACACCCCAGGCACAAGGTCTGAGCGTACCTACCTCATGGACTTCGGTCAAAACAAATGCAAGGGGGCCGCGACACGCCGGGCGGCCCGCCCCGGATACCGCACCACCGTGGCGCGATGGATCCATTGGCGCATTCGCGCCCACGAGACCCCATGCCTTCAGTACCTTGACCGGTCTGCTGTGACTACCGGGGGAGCCATGACGGCGGTGAACTTACCCGACGACGGGGGTCTGGACGACCGCGTGCCCTTCCTGGCGCGCCTCGAGACCGAGGACCGGCAGACGCTGCTGGCACTCGGCCGTGAGCTGGGCTTCGCGCCCCGTGTCGTCCTGCTGCATCAGCACGAACCCTCCTCCCACGTCCTCTTTCTCACCCAGGGCTGGACCAAGGTGACCGCCGCTGCCGCCAACGGCTACGAGGCGCTGCTCGCACTGCGCGGCCCCGGCGACGTCATCGGGGAGTCCGCCGCGCTGACGCGTCGGCCGCGCTCGGCGACGGTGACCGCGCTGGAACCCGTACGGGCGGTGGCGGTGGAGCACGAGCGGTTCAAGGAGTTCCTCGGCCGCTCCCCCGATGTCTCCTTCGCCCTCCTCGGGCTCACCTCCGACCGGACCCGTGCCGCCGACCGGCGCCGTCTGCAGTTCGCCTCGATGAGCGTGCGCGAGCGCTTCGCCGCGCTGCTGCTGGATCTGGCCCGTACGCATGGACGACGTACGAACGCGGGAATCGAACTGGCCGTACCGCTGAGCAAACAGGAGCTCGCCGGGTCGGTGGGAGCCTCCCGCGAGATGGTTCAGCGGCTGCTCAAGGAGCTGCGGACGCGCGAGGCGGTGGCCACCGGGCGGCGCGCGCTGCTGATCACGCGCCCGGATGTGCTGCGCCGGACAGCCCGCGCGGAACAACACGATCCCTGACCGCGTCGGCCGCCACGCCGCCCACCCGCCTGCTCTGCGGCCCGGCACCCTCACTCACGGTGCCCGCATGCATCCCAGGAGCGACTCTGTGCACACGGTCACACTCCGAGTGCGTCATCGTTCCTCACCGCCGACGGCAGCGGACCTGCACTCTTACTGCCACCCCGTGCGGCACCCCATCGAAAGGTGACCATGACCGATCCCGTGAGCCGGACGATCCTCCTGCTCGACATCGAGAAGTACAGCGACCGGGACGATGTCGAGCAGGCCTACCTGCGGCGCATGCTGTACGGCATCACCGACAGCGCGCTGGAGGCGGCAGGCGTCGACGAGACCCTTCGGCTGCGCGCCGACCGCGGCGACAGTGTGATGGAGCTGATCGACGCCAACGCCTCGGTGACCGCGCTGCTTCGCGCGCTCCTGTTCGAGGTGCCGGCCCAGTTGCGCGCGGTGAACCGGATGGCGTCCAGCTCCGCGCAGATCCGGCTGCGCGGAGTCGTCGCGACCGGGTACGTCGCGGTCGACGGGCACGACGGATGGGTCGGCTCCGACCTCAACCACGCCTGCAGGCTCCTCGACGCGGAACTGCTGCGTGCGGCGCTGCGTGAGCGCACCGACGACTTCGCTCTGTGCGTCTCTCAGAGCGTGCACGACGGGATCGTGCTGCACAGCCATCCGGGCATCCCGGCCGAGGACTTCCACGCCATCACCGTCAGCAGCAAGAACGGCCCGCTCAAGGCATGGCTGCACGGGCCGGTGCCGAACGAGGGCGGGAGCCCGGAAAAGGACCAGGGGGATCCGGGGGCGGGGGGCGGCCCGGTGCCCGAGCAGGAGGGGGGCTCCGGCATCGGGCCGAAACAGGGCACGGGCCCGGGACCGCAGCAGGGCACGGACCCGGGACCGCAGCAGGGCACGGGCCCGGGACCGCAGCAGGGCACGGCTCCCGGGTCCGCGGTCTTCAACTTCAACGGCGGCGCCCCCGGCTTCGGCGGCTCGCTGGTCGGCGGCGACCAGCACGGGGTGTCCGGTGGGCAGGTCACGGGCGATGTGCACCTCGGGGGCTCGGGCCCGGGCTCCGCGTCCGGGTCGGGCCCGGTCTCCGGCTCTCGCCGTCCGGAACAGGGTGAGCCCGCATGAACGTACCCCCACAGGCCGACCGCGCCGCCGGCGCCGTACCACCTGCTCAGCAGCAGTCGCCGTCCCCGGACCCCGGCCCGTCGACGACGGAGGCGACGGAGGCGACCGAGCCCGAGGAGCAGTCACAGGAGGCACGGGCCGCGCAGCGTGAACTCTTCGCGCACGCACCGGGATTCATCCTCGGTTCGGCCGCGGCCTTCGGCGGCTCGCTGGTCGGCGGTGCCCAGCACGGGGTGTCCGGCGGACAGGTCACCGGTGACGTCTTCATGGGCGGCAAGACCGAGATCCACCATTACGGTGCGGCGGCCGGGCCCGCGTACGCCTCCGGAAAGATCCCGCGGGTGCGGCTCGACCAACTCGCCGGCGTCTTCGTGGAGACCCCGGCCTTCACGGCTGCCCTCCAACGGCTGTGCGACGAGCGGGTCCTGGTGCTGTCGGGCGCCCACGCGACCGGGCGCAGCGCGGCCGCGCTGATGCTGCTGCACCGCCTGGGCGTCCCCGCCGTACGCGCTCTCCAGCCCGAGACCAGCCCGGCGGCGCTGGCCGCACAGCTCGCGCGGCCGGGCGGCCACGTCCTGCACGACATGCCCCTGAGCCGCAACAAACCGTTGCGCGACACCCATCTGCACTCCGCCCGCGACCAGCTCAAGGCGTCCGACGGCTATCTGGTCATCACCGTCGAGAATTCGCCCTATCTGCTGGGGGTCACGCCTGCGCCGTGGGAGCCGCCGGAGGCCGAGGCCGTTCTGCGCGCGCATGTGGCGGCGCTGCGCGCGGAGGACGACATCGAGTCGCTGCTCGCGCTCGCCCCCGTACGGGACTTCCTGGCGCACGGCCACCACCGGCCGGCTGAGGCCGCCGACTTCGCCGAAGGGCTCGCCGCGTACGACGGGAGCGAGGAGGCGCTCGGGCGACTCGCGGGGTTCGGTCTCGCCGCGGTCCAGAAACAGTGCCGCACATGGCTGAGCGACCCTGCGCTCGGGCTGCGGGACAAGGCCTTTCTGATCTCGCTCGCGGTGTTCGACCAGGCGCCCTATGCGCTCGCCGCCGAGCTCGCCGACAAGCTCTTCGTCCACTTCCAGCGGCTCCAGCACCCCGAACAGCCGCCGGAGATACCCGTGTTCGGTCCCGCGGTCACCGACCGGCTGGGCCTCGCGCGGGCCGGCGGCGAGCTGCGGCACGAGACGACCGAATGGGGTCCGGTCCCCCAGTACATGGCGCAGTTCAGTGAAGAGCGCACCCCGCGCGCCCTGCTCACCGAGGTGTGGACGGGCCACCCCTCGGCCCGGCCCGCCCTGGTCGACTGGCTCAAGCAGCTGGCCCGCGACGGCCGCCCGCTCGTACGGACCCGGGCAGCCGCCGCCACCGCGCTGCTGGCCGCCGCCGATCTGCCCTCGACGATGGCGCTGCTGCTCGACGGCTGGGCGCTCTCGCGTTCCTTCGGACCCCGGGTGACCGCCGCGAACACCCTCACGCTCGCCCAGCTTCTCGACGCCCCGGTGATCCTGCGGCTGCTCTCACAGTGGTGCACCGACCCGCACTGGGCCCGCCGCTGGACCGCGATCCGTGCCTTCGCGCTGCTTGCGCCGCTGCGGCCCGATCTGGCCGGGCGCGCCCTGGACGCGCTCGCGGCCCGGGCCCGGGCCGACGACAGCAGCGAGGCGGAACGCCACAACCTCGTCGAGTCCACGGCTCTGCTCCTGTCCGCGGGCAGCCGCAGGGAGATGCTTTCCGAGCTGGTGCGGCTGCTCTGCCTGGACACGCCGGCGGTCCGCGCACTCGCCCTCGCCGCGTTCGTGCGCGCCTGCGACAACGCCGAGGAGCACGGGCTCGTCGAGTGGTACACGGAGTACGGCATGCACGACGCGGAATCCGCCCGCGATCTCGCCACGCTCTGGCGCACCGCTCTGGGCGACCGCACCCACACCAGGCAGGCGATGGAAGCGCTGCGGACCTGGCTGTACGTCGCTGAGCGGCGGGCCGACACGGCGCAGGCCCTGGAACTGCTGCTGCCCGCGCTGGTCAGCACGTCCGCCGACCGCGACCGGCTGAGCCATCTGCTGGAGACCCTGCGCGCCGTGGACGGCGGCCCGCGGCCCGCGATCGCCGACCGACTGCTGAAGGTGCTCCACCCCGCGCGCCCCCCGGCCCCGTCCCACTGATCTCTGCTGCACCTGCCCGATTTTTGACCTACCCGCCCCTGAACCGTCGAGGAGTTGACCCATGGCGGACTTCCGCCGTCAGCCGGAGTGGCAGCAACAGGCCGACCGGCACAGTACGTTGATCGACCCGGTGCTCACCGTGCGGCCGATCTCGCGGTTCGACTACACGGCCCGCAGGCCCGTCACCGCGATCGACCACGCACTGGTCTTCGCCACCGCCAAGGGGACGTACGACGTCTTCGTCCCACCGCACCGGCCGAGCCGCGCGGACGCCGCGGCCCGGCGCTACGCCTCCGTGTACGAGGTGGACATGGGCACCCACCCCGTGCAGCTGGAGCTGCAACTGCCCAGTGACGACGACGCGTTCTCCTTCGGGGTCACTGCCGATCTGACCTGGCGCGTCTCGGACCCGATCGCCTATGTGGCGGGCGGCGAACGCGACGTACCCACGCGGCTGACCCGCGAGCTGAACCAGTTGGCGCGGCCGGTCAGCCGCCGCTTCTCCATCGAGGACAGCCCGGCGGCCGAGGCCGCGGTGCAGCAGGCGGTCGAGAGCGGGGGCTTCGCGGCGGGCATCGGACTCGACGTGACCTGCGTGGTGCGGCTCCGGCTCGACGACGAGGCGATCGCGCACCGGCGGCGACAGCGGAATCTGCGGTACGAGAACGAGATGCTCGAGCCCGAGCACCAGTTCCGGCTGCGGATGGCACACCAGCAGCACGAGCTGGAGCTGCTGCGCCAGCGGCAGTCGCACGAGCTGGTGGCGCAGAAGATCGCGTTCTACCAGTACCACCTGCAGCACGGCGGGGTCGGAGTGTGGGCACTGCATCTGGCTCAGCACCCCGAGGACACCCAGCTGGTCATGAACAGCATCAGACAGGACCAACTGGCGCTGATCAAAAGCCAGTTGGAGCTGATCGGCAGGGACGCCCTGGAGGACTACCAGAAGGCCGAGTCGGCGAAGCACGCCCTGCGCGCGGTCAACGACCTCATCCGTCAGCACGGGCTCACCTCGCCGATGCCACCGCCCCCGGACGAAGAGCAGGGCGCGCTGTCGGCCGGATCCGTCCCGCAGCAGCAGCCGTACGGCGATCAGGCGCCGCAGCAGCCCTACGTGGGGCAGGCCCCCGGAGCCGTACCGCAGCCGCCCTACGAAGGGCAGGCGCCGCAGCAGCCCTACGCGGGGCAGGCCCCCGGAGCCGTACCGCAGCCGCCCTACGAAGGGCAGGCGCCGCAGCAGCCGTACGCGGGGCAGGCGTCTGATGCCACATCCCCGCGGCCGTACGGCGCCCCACACTCCTACACCCCGCCGCCGCCCTACACGCCGCCTCCGCAGAACGCCCCGGATTCAGGCTCCTCATGACGGCACCGGACACCGCTGACGGCACCAGAACCGCCGAGCGGCTGCTCACCGAGCTGCGGGCCGAGATCGCCCGGGCCGACAGCAAGGCCTCCGTACTGGTCGCGGCGCTGGGCATGACCGGGGGTGTGTTCAGCGCACTGCTCGCCGGGCGCCACTGGGCGCCCGGCCCGCTCTCCCTGTGGGGCACGGCCGCCTGGTGGCTGGGGGCGTCGACGCTCGCTCTCTCCCTCTTCGCGCTGCTGCTGGCCGTGCTGCCCCGCTACCGCCGTGGCACCTGGGCGCCCGGACAGCCGCTCTCCTATTTCGGCGACATCCAACAGGCGGCACGGCAGGGCCAGTTGGCGGCCGCACTCGCCGAGACCGAACGCGATCCCGTCGCCGGCCTGGCGGCGGCCCTCACCGAAACCAGCCGCATCGCCGCCCGCAAGCACCAGTGGATCCGCACGGGGCTGATCGCGTTCTGCGTCGGCACGGTGCTGCTCCCCGCATCCCTGCTGATCGGCTGACGTCCCCAACGACGCGAAGGAAGTCCCATGTCCCAGCCACCGGGCCCCACCTATCCGGCGCCCCAGTACCCGGGCGGCAACACCGCGCCTCCGCAGCACCCGAGCGCCGCGCCGTCCCCGGCCCCGCAGTACCCGGGCGCCCCGTCCCCGGCCCCGCAGTACCCGGAGGCCACCGAGCCCCCGCAATACCCCGCGCCCACACCGCCGGCCCCGCAGGCGGCCGCCCAGCCTCCCCAGTACCCGACCGCCGCGCCTCCCCCGGCCCCGCAGTACCCGCAGTACCCGCAGGGAGCAACCCCGTACCCGCACCCCGCGTCGGCCGCGACTCCACCCCCGCAGCAGCCCGCCGCCGACGACCTCGATTACCGTCACCGCGGCTCCCGCGTCCACGTGGCAGCCCACCAGCGCGGCGCCGACGCCACCGCCATCGGGCGGCTGGCGATCCACGTACCGGGCTTCCTGGTGAGCCTCGCCGTGGTCGCCGCGATCGCGCAGGGGCTGTTCGGCACGGTCGGCGGCTGGCTCGTCGTGCTCGCCTGGCTGGCCTCCGGCGCCCTGGTCTTCCACCGCCCCACCGAGCTGGCCTACGCCCGAAGCGTGCTCAAGCTGCGGCCCCCGCTCGCGCAGGAACGGGCCAGGCTGGAGCCGGTCTGGCGCGAGGTCACCGCCCGGGCGGGCGTGGAGAGGGACACGTACGAACTGATGGTGGAGAACAGCACCGAGCTCAATGCCATGGCCGCCGCCGGGCACGTCGTCGGGGTCACGACGTACTCGCTCAACCGGCTGTCCAGCAGCAACCTGGCCGCCGTACTCGCCCATGAACTCGGCCACCACACGGGCGGCCACGCCTGGGCGGGCCTGCTCGGCTACTGGTACTCGCTGCCCGGGCGCATGGCCTGGTCCCTGGCCCGGGGATTCGCCCGGATCGCGCTCTTCATCGCCAGGCGGCTTTCCTTGGTCGCGTACGGCTTTCTCATCCTCTTCTTCGGGATGTTCGTGATAGCGGGTCTGCTCGGCGCCTGGTACATCACGATCCCCTTGGTCATCGCCCCGTATCTGCTCGCCTACGTGGGCCGGCAGGCCGAACTCCGCGCCGACCAGCAGGCCGCGGCCCTCGGCTTCGCGCCCGAGGTGGCCCAGGTGCTGCACCGGCTCCAGGCCGAGGAGGACGCGGACAAGGTCCGCGCGGCCGGGGCCGGCCAGAAGCTCAACGAGCCGGGCACGCTGGCCAGGCTGCTCGACACCCACCCCGACCACGCCACCCGGCTGCGCGCCCTGGCGCGGTACCACCAGCCCGGCCGCTGAGGCCCACAAACGCCAGACCCACAAACGCCGAAGGGCGGCCACCCCGTGTGGGGTGACCGCCCTTCGTCAGACCTACGCCTTACTGGTTGTACGGACCGTAGTCGTAGTCCTCCAGCGGAACGGCCTGGCCGGAGCCGGTGCCGAACGGCGAGTAGTCGATGTCGTCGTAGCCGACGGCCGAGTACATCGCGGCCTTGGCCTCCTCGGTGGGCTCCACCCGGATGTTGCGGTAGCGGGACAGACCCGTACCGGCCGGGATGAGCTTACCGATGATGACGTTCTCCTTGAGGCCGATCAGGGAGTCCGACTTGGCGTTGATCGCCGCGTCGGTCAGGACCCTGGTCGTCTCCTGGAAGGACGCCGCCGACAGCCACGACTCGGTGGCCAGCGAGGCCTTGGTGATACCCATCAGCTGCGGACGGCCGGAGGCGGGGTGACCGCCCTCGGTGACCACACGACGGTTCTCGGTCTCGAACTTCGAGCGCTCGACAAGCTCGCCCGGCAGCAGCTCTGCGTCGCCGGACTCGATGATCGTCACCCGGCGCAGCATCTGCCGGATGATGATCTCGATGTGCTTGTCGTGGATCGACACACCCTGCGAGTTGTAGACCTTCTGGACCTCGCCGACCAGGTGGACCTGGACCGCGCGCTGACCGAGGATCCGCAGCACGTCGTGCGGGTTGGTGGCACCCACGGTGAGCTTCTGGCCCACCTCGACGTGGTCGCCCTCACCCACCAGCAGACGGGCACGCTTCGAGATCGGGAACGCGGTCTCGTCGCTGCCGTCGTCGGGGGTGACGACGATCTTCTTGGTCTTCTCGGTCTCCTCGATACGGATGCGGCCGGCCGCCTCCGAGATCGGGGCGACACCCTTGGGCGTACGAGCCTCGAAGAGCTCGACGACACGGGGCAGACCCTGGGTGATGTCGTCACCGGCCACACCACCGGTGTGGAAGGTACGCATCGTCAGCTGGGTACCGGGCTCACCGATGGACTGGGCGGCGATGATGCCGACCGCCTCACCGATGTCGACCAGCTTGCCGGTGGCCAGCGAACGGCCGTAGCAGAAGGCACAGGTGCCGACCGCCGACTCACAGGTCAGCACCGAGCGGGTCTTGACCTCCTCGACACCGGCGCCCACCAGGGCGTCGATGAGCACGTCACCCAGGTCGACATTGGCCGGCGCGATGACCTTGCCGTCGACGACGACGTCCTCGGCGAGCATCCGCGCGTACACGGAGGTCTCGACGTCCTCGGTCTTGCGCAGCGTGCCGTCGGCGCCGCGCTCCGCGATCTTGAGCTTCAGACCGCGGTCGGTGCCACAGTCCTCCTCGCGGATGATGACGTCCTGCGAGACGTCCACCAGACGACGGGTCAGGTAACCCGAGTCGGCGGTACGCAGAGCGGTGTCCGCGAGACCCTTACGGGCACCGTGCGTGGAGATGAAGTACTCCAGCACGGACAGACCCTCACGGAACGACGCCTTGATGGGCCGCGGGATCGTCTCGTTCTTGGCGTTGGACACCAGACCACGCATACCGGCGATCTGACGCATCTGCATCATGTTTCCGCGAGCACCCGAGTTGACCATCATGAAGATGGGGTTGGTCTTCGGGAAGTTCGCGTTCATCGCCTCGGCAACCTCGTTGGTCGCCTTGGTCCAGATGGTGATGAGCTCCTGCGTGCGCTCCTGCTTGGTGATCAGACCGCGCTCGTACTGCTTCTGGACCTTCTCGTCCTGCGCCTCGTAGCCGCGGACGATCTCCTTCTTCGCCTCGGGAACGACGACGTCGGAGATGGCGACCGTGACACCGGAACGGGTGGCCCAGTAGAAGCCCGCCGCCTTCAGGTTGTCGAGCGTCGCCGCCACGATGACCTTGGGGTAGCGCTCGGCGAGGTCGTTGACGATCTCGGAGAGCTGCTTCTTGCCGACCGAGTAGTCGACGAAGGGGTAGTCCTCGGGCAGCAGCTCGTTGAAGAGCGCGCGGCCCAGAGTCGTACGCAGCCGGAAGCTGTCACCCTGCTGCCACTCGCCGGCGGCGATGTCCGCGCCCTCTTCCGAGGCCGGCGGGGTCCAGCCACGCGGCGGGATCGTGCCGACCGGGAAGCGGATGTCGACCTTCGCCTGGAGCGAGAGCTCCCGGGCGTCGAAGGCCATGATCGCCTCGGCGGTGGAGTTGAACGCACGGCCCTCGCCGCGCACCTCGCGCTCCTCCTCGTCCGTGGTGAGGAAGAAGAGGCCCAGCACCATGTCCTGGGTCGGCATGGTGACCGGACGGCCGTCGGCCGGCTTGAGGATGTTGTTCGAGGACAGCATCAGGATGCGGGCCTCGGCCTGTGCCTCCGCGGACAGCGGCAGGTGCACGGCCATCTGGTCACCGTCGAAGTCCGCGTTGAACGCGGTACAGACGAGCGGGTGGATCTGGATGGCCTTGCCCTCGACCAGCTGCGGCTCGAAGGCCTGGATGCCGAGGCGGTGCAGGGTGGGCGCACGGTTCAGCAGCACCGGGTGCTCGGCGATGACCTCTTCGAGGACGTCGTACACCACGGTGCGGCCGCGCTCCACCATGCGCTTGGCCGACTTGATGTTCTGCGCGTGGTTCAGGTCGACCAGGCGCTTCATCACGAACGGCTTGAAGAGCTCCAGCGCCATGGCCTTGGGCAGACCGCACTGGTGCAGCTTCAGCTGCGGGCCGACGACGATGACGGAACGCGCCGAGTAGTCGACTCGCTTGCCGAGCAGGTTCTGACGGAAACGACCCTGCTTGCCCTTGAGCATGTCGCTCAGGGACTTCAGCGGGCGGTTACCGGGACCGGTCACCGGGCGACCACGGCGGCCGTTGTCGAACAGCGCGTCGACGGCCTCCTGCAGCATCCGCTTCTCGTTGTTCACGATGATCTCGGGGGCACCGAGGTCAAGGAGACGCTTGAGGCGGTTGTTGCGGTTGATCACACGGCGGTACAGGTCGTTCAGGTCGGAGGTCGCGAAGCGGCCACCGTCCAGCTGCACCATCGGACGCAGGTCCGGCGGGATGACCGGCACGCAGTCCAGCACCATGCCCTTGGGGCTGTTGCTGGTCTGCAGGAACGCGGAGACGACCTTGAGGCGCTTGAGCGCACGGGTCTTCTTCTGGCCCTTGCCGGTACGGATGATCTCGCGGAGACGCTCGGCCTCCTCCTCGAGGTCGAAGGACTCCAGGCGCTTCTGCAGCGCCGCGGCACCCATCGAGCCGTCGAAGTACGTGCCGAAGCGGTCACGCAGCTCGCGGTAGAGCAGCTCGTCACCCTCGAGGTCCTGGACCTTGAGGTTCTTGAAGCGGTTCCACACCTCGTCGAGACGGTCGATCTCGCGCTGCGCACGGTCGCGCAGCTGCTTCATCTCACGCTCGGCGCCCTCGCGCACCTTGCGGCGCACATCGGCCTTGGCACCCTCGGCCTCGAGCTCGGCCAGGTCGGTCTCGAGCTTCTTGGCGCGGGCCTCGAGGTCGGCGTCGCGGCGGTTCTCGACCTGCTGGCGCTCGACGGAGACATGCGCCTCCAGCGAGGGCAGGTCGCGCGTGCGGCGCTCCTCGTCCACGAACGTGATCATGTACGCGGCGAAGTAGATGACCTTCTCGAGGTCCTTCGGCGCGAGGTCGAGCAGGTAGCCGAGGCGCGACGGGACGCCCTTGAAGTACCAGATGTGGGTGACGGGCGCGGCCAGCTCAATGTGGCCCATCCGCTCACGGCGCACCTTGGCGCGAGTGACCTCGACGCCACAGCGCTCACAGATGATGCCCTTGAAGCGGACACGCTTGTACTTGCCGCAGTAGCACTCCCAGTCCCGGGTCGGACCGAAGATCTTCTCGCAGAAGAGTCCGTCCTTCTCGGGCTTGAGCGTGCGGTAGTTGATGGTCTCCGGCTTCTTGACCTCGCCGTGCGACCACTGTCGGATGTCGTCCGCGGTGGCCAGGCCGATCCGCAGCTCGTCGAAGAAGTTGACGTCGAGCACTTGTCGTCAATCCCTCTTTCGGGGTCGTGTCTCAATCATGGTCTGTACGGGTCCGGGGCAGGGCCGGGGCCTCACGAGGAGGTCCCGGCCAGACCCGTCAGACCTCTTCGACGCTGCTCGGCTCGCGCCGGGACAGGTCGATACCGAGCTCCTCCGCTGCGCGGAAGACGTCCTCGTCCGTGTCGCGCATCTCGATGGACATACCGTCCGAGGAGAGCACTTCCACGTTGAGGCAGAGCGACTGCATTTCCTTGATGAGCACCTTGAAGGACTCGGGAATGCCGGGCTCGGGGATGTTCTCGCCCTTGACGATGGCCTCGTAGACCTTCACGCGGCCGGTGACGTCGTCGGACTTGATGGTCAGCAGCTCCTGGAGGGCGTATGCGGCGCCGTATGCCTCCAGCGCCCACACCTCCATCTCACCGAATCGCTGGCCACCGAACTGAGCCTTACCACCCAGCGGCTGCTGGGTGATCATCGAGTACGGACCGGTCGAGCGGGCGTGCAGCTTGTCGTCGACCAGGTGGTGGAGCTTGAGGATGTACATGTACCCGACCGAGATCGGGTCCGGGAACGGCTCGCCGGAGCGGCCGTCGAACAGGTTGGCCTTGCCGGACGGCTGGACCAGCCGGTCACCGTCGCGGTTCGGGATCGTGGCCTCGAAGAGACCCGCGATCTCGTCCTCGCGCGCACCGTCGAAGACCGGCGTCGCGACGTTGGTGCCCGGGGCGACCTGGTCGGCGCCGATGGCCTGCAGGCGCTGGGCCCAGTCGTCGGCGAGACCGGAGACGTCCCAGCCGCGGCTGGCGAGCCAGCCGAGGTGGATCTCCAGGACCTGTCCCGGGTTCATTCGGGACGGGACACCCAGCGGGTTGAGGATGATGTCGACCGGGGTGCCGTCCTCCAGGAACGGCATGTCCTCGATCGGCAGGATCTTCGAGATGACGCCCTTGTTGCCGTGACGGCCGGCGAGCTTGTCACCGTCGGTGATCTTGCGCTTCTGCGCGACGTACACGCGAACCAGCTGGTTCACGCCCGGCGGCAGCTCGTCGCCCTCCTCGCGGTCGAAGACGCGTACGCCGATGACCTTGCCGGTCTCGCCGTGCGGCACCTTCAGCGAGGTGTCACGGACCTCACGCGCCTTCTCACCGAAGATCGCGCGGAGCAGACGCTCCTCCGGGGTCAGCTCGGTCTCACCCTTGGGCGTGACCTTGCCGACCAGGATGTCGCCGGCGACGACCTCGGCACCGATACGGATGATGCCGCGCTCGTCGAGGTCGGCGAGGACCTCCTCGGAGACGTTCGGGATGTCCCGGGTGATCTCCTCGGGGCCGAGCTTGGTGTCACGGGCGTCGACCTCGTGCTCCTCGATGTGGATCGAGGAGAGGACGTCGTCCTGCACGAGGCGCTGCGACAGGATGATCGCGTCCTCGTAGTTGTGACCCTCCCACGGCATGAACGCGACCAGCAGGTTCTTGCCGAGCGCCATCTCGCCCTGCTCGGTGGCCGGACCGTCGGCGAGGACCTGGCCCTCGACGACCCGGGCGCCCTCGTCCACGACGACCTTCTGGTTGACCGAGGTGCCCTGGTTCGACCGGGAGAACTTGGCGATGCGGTACGTGGTGTACGTGCCGTCGTCGTTGGCGACGGTGATGTAGTCCGCGGAGACCTCCTGGACAACACCTTCCTTCTCCGCCTTGATGACGTCACCGGCGTCGACCGCGCAGCGGTACTCCATGCCGGTGCCGACCAGCGGCGCCTCGGCCGTGATCAGCGGAACGGCCTGGCGCATCATGTTCGCGCCCATGAGGGCACGGTTGGCGTCGTCGTGCTCGAGGAACGGGATCATGGCGGTCGCGACCGACACCATCTGGCGCGGCGAGACGTCCATGTAGTCCACGTCGGAACCCGGGACGTAGTCGACCTCGCCGCCTCGGCGGCGGACCAGGACACGAGCCTCTGCGAAGCGCATGTCGTCGGTCAGCGCGGCGTTGGCCTGCGCGATGACGAACCGGTCTTCCTCGTCGGCGGTCAGGTAGTCGACCTCGTCGGTCACCTGGTCGTCGACGACCTTGCGGTACGGCGTCTCGACGAAGCCGAACGCGTTGACCCGGCCGTACGAGGCGAGCGAGCCGATCAGACCGATGTTCGGGCCTTCAGGGGTCTCGATCGGACACATGCGGCCGTAGTGCGACGGGTGCACGTCACGGACCTCGAAGCCGGCCCGCTCACGGGAGAGACCACCCGGGCCGAGCGCCGACAGACGGCGCTTGTGGGTGAGACCCGACAGCGGGTTGTTCTGGTCCATGAACTGCGACAGCTGGCTGGTGCCGAAGAACTCCTTGATGGAGGCGACGACCGGCCGGATGTTGATCAGGGTCTGGGGCGTGATCGCCTCGACGTCCTGGGTCGTCATGCGCTCACGCACGACGCGCTCCATACGAGCCAGACCCGTGCGGACCTGGTTCTGGATGAGCTCGCCGACGTTACGCAGACGACGGTTGCCGAAGTGGTCGATGTCGTCGGTCTCGACGACGATCTGGGTGCCGCTCTCGCCCACGGTCTCGGTCTCACCGGCGTGCAGCTTGACCAGGTACTTGATGGTCGCGATGACGTCGTCGGTGGTGAGCACGCCGGCGTCCAGCGGCTCGTCGGCGCCGAGCTTCTTGTTCACCTTGTAGCGGCCGACCTTGGCGAGGTCGTAGCGCTTCGGGTTGAAGTAGAGGTTCTCGAGCAGCGTCTGAGCGGCCTCACGCGTCGGCGGCTCGCCCGGACGGAGCTTGCGGTAGATGTCGAGCAGCGCGTCGTCCTGGCCCTGGGTGTGGTCCTTCTCCAGGGTGGCGCGCATGGACTCGTACTCGCCGAACTCCTCGAGGATCTGCTCGGTGGTCCAACCGAGAGCCTTGAGCAGGACGGTGACGGACTGCTTGCGCTTGCGGTCGATGCGGACACCGACCATGTCGCGCTTGTCGATCTCCATCTCCAGCCAGGCACCCCGGGACGGGATGATCTTGGCCGTGAAGATGTCCTTGTCGGACGTCTTGTCGATGTTGGAGTCGAAGTAGACACCCGGCGAGCGGACCAGCTGCGACACCACGACACGCTCGGTGCCGTTGATGACGAAGGTGCCCTTGTTGGTCATGAGCGGGAAGTCGCCCATGAAGACCGTCTGGGACTTGATCTCGCCGGTCTCGTTGTTGGTGAACTCGGCCGTGACGAAGAGCGGGGCAGCGTACGTGAAGTCGCGCTCCTTGCACTCGTCGATGGAGTTCTTCGGAGGCTCGAAGCGGTGGTCGCGGAAGGTCAGCGACATCGACCCGGAGAAGTCCTCGATCGGAGAGATCTCCTCGAAGATCTCCTCCAGACCGGACTTGGTGGGGACGTCCTGTCCGCTTTCGAGAGCCGCCTCGACACGAGCCTTCCATGCGGCATTGCCGAGCAGCCAGTCAAAGCTCTCGGTCTGCAGCGCGAGGAGGTTCGGAACCTCGAGGGGCTCCTTGATCTTTGCAAAGGAAATGCGCAGCGGGGCGGTGCTGGCGCCGTTGTTCGTATTCGAGGTCGAGGCGTTGCGCGAGGCGGCCAAGAGGGGGTCCTTCCGAGGGCTCGGACTCACTACGCGCGTACCGGTCCCACCATGGGCACGGAGACAGAAATCCCAGCTCAGGGAAGTTCAGTCAACGATGCTCATACGTGGGGATGCCCCTGGTGACGGGCAGGGGGCAGTTAACAGGCAGCGCAAAGGGTCAGTGTAGCCACTTGGCACACTGATGTCCAGTGCGGGTTTTCGAGACCCTCGTTGTCCTCAACTCCGCGTAACCCTCGCGCCGTGTGGCGCACCTCGATACTGCCCGTTCGGTCGTCGATCCATGCCTCGGATACGGATCGTTGTGCCGACGCGTCCTGAGAATTGCGCGCTGCGTGCGGTTCGTCAAGGCCCCCCAACCCAAACTGGCTGCTGAGATCGTCACTGACCAGGACTGACCAGGGTCTGGAGCGCACGGCGAAGATCACCATACTCGGCGCTTCCGGAAGAACAAGGGAGGCCGTCACAACGCCGAAGGGCGACCACCCGAATGGGTGATCGCCCTTCGCTGTGTCCCTGCGGCCCCTTGCGGAGCCACGAATCAGAGACTCAAAAGGTCACTTGACCTCGACGGAGGCGCCAGCGGCCTTGAGGGACTCGGCAGCCTTCTCAGCGGCCTCCTTGGCGACCTTCTCGAGGACCGGCTTCGGGGTGCCGTCGACGAGGTCCTTGGCCTCCTTCAGACCCAGGGAGGTCAGCTCACGCACGACCTTGATGACCTGGATCTTCTTCTCGCCGGCGCCGGTGAGGATGACGTCGAACTCGTCCTGCTCGGCCTCGGCCTCGACCGGGGCACCCGGGACGGCAACGCCGGCGGCGGCGACCGGGGCGGCGGCGGTGACGTCGAACTTCTCCTCGAAGGCCTTCACGAACTCGGAGAGCTCGATGAGGGTCATCTCCTCGAACTGCGCAAGCAGGTCGTCCTGGCTGAGCTTCGCCATGATGGCGGTCCTTCCACTAATTCGGCTGGTGCCGGATGTATATGTCGGCGGGCGTGCGGCCCGCTGCGACCAGCGCCGTCAGGCGACGCTGATCAATGCGCGAGCCGAATTACTCGGCACCGCCCTGCTCGGCCTTCTTGGCACGAAGCGCCTCCGCGGTGCGGACGAACTTCGAGGGAAGCGCCTGGAAGAGCGCGGCAGCCTGGGACTGCTTGCCCTTCATGGCGCCCGCCAGCTTGGCGAGCAGAACCTCGCGGGACTCGAGGTCCGCAAGCTTCTTGATCTCATCGGCGGACAGCGCCTTGCCATCAAGGACACCGCCCTTGATGATCAGGTTGGGGTTGTCCTTGGCGAAGTCACGAAGACCCTTCGCCGACTCCACCGGGTCACCGGTGACGAAGGCAACCGCCGTCGGACCGTTGAACAGGTCGTCGAGCGTGTTGATCCCGGCCTCGTTGGCCGCAATCTTGGTCAGCGTGTTCTTCACCACGGCGTACTGGGCGTTCTCACCGAGCGAACGGCGCAGCTGCTTGAGCTGGGCCACGGTGAGACCCCGGTACTCGGTCAGCACGGCGGCGTTCGAGCTGCGGAACTGGTCCGCGAGCTCGGCTACCGCGGCAGCCTTGTCGGGCCTTGCCATAGAGCGTCGGCCTCCTTCCGGGTGATGAGGACCGCTCAGAAGGGGCTGGACAAAACGAAACGCCCCGGCGCAGGCGCACGGGGCGTAGCTCAACCGGAGGGAACCCGGGAACTTTCCACAGTCACCTGCGCAGGACGTCCGCAGCTAGCGGATCCTTCGGCCGCCGCACCCTCTTGCGAGAGCACGGCAACGACCAGCGGTCTTTGGCTTCTGTGGAAGAGTACGGGACCGGATCCCACTCAGGCAAATCGGGCCTCACGCAGCCGGCTGCCGGCCCCGTCGGCCGGCTTCACGGCGCCCGCCGGGGCGCCGCCCACGTGCTTCGGCTCCCCGGCGCCGGTGCTGCCGCCCCCAGGGCCGCCGGCGGTCGCGCCGGAGCCACGGGGGCCTGCTTCCTGACGGGCAAAAGAACCGGCCCCCGCGCCTCGTACGAGGTGCGGGGGCCGGCTTCAGTACGCGAGACCCGCGACTGCCGTCAGATTCAGACGGCGGCCGGGTCCTCCTCGACGAGGAGGTTGCGGGTGCGGTTGGAGTCCAGCGGGATGCCGGGGCCCATCGTGGTGGTCAGGACCGCCTTCTTGATGTAGCGGCCCTTCGCGGCGGACGGCTTCAGACGGAGGATCTCCTCCAGCGCCGTGGCGTAGTTCTCGACCAGCTTCGTCTCGTCGAAGGAAACCTTGCCGATGATGAAGTGCAGGTTCGAGTGCTTGTCGACACGGAACTCGATCTTGCCGCCCTTGATGTCGTTCACAGCCTTGGTGACATCGGGGGTGACGGTGCCGGTCTTCGGGTTCGGCATGAGACCACGCGGACCGAGCACGCGGCCGAGGCGGCCGACCTTGCCCATGAGGTCCGGGGTGGCGACGACGGCGTCGAAGTCCAGACGGCCCTTCGCAACCTCGTCGATGAGCTCGTCGGCGCCGACGATGTCGGCGCCCGCGGCACGTGCGGCCTCGGCACGGTCACCGGTCGCGAAGACCAGGACCCGGGCGGTCTTACCGGTGCCGTGCGGGAGGTTCACGGTGCCACGGACCATCTGGTCGGCCTTGCGCGGGTCAACGCCCAGACGGAAGGCGACCTCGACGGTGCCGTCGAACTTGGTGCTGGCGGTGTCCTTCGCAAGACGGACGGCCTCGAGCGGGGCGTAGTTGCGCTCCCGGTCGATCTTGGCGTCCGCGTTGCGGAGAGCCTTGCTGCGCTTCACTTCTTCTCCTGGTGGTTCAGGTATGGAGTCGTGGTGCGGACCAGCGCGTGGTCCTGCCACTGAGGTCTACGGCGCCATATGTGCTGCCGGCGCCGAGTGGGGGCTGATCAGCCCTCGACCGTGATGCCCATCGAACGGGCGGTGCCGGCGATGATCTTCGACGCGGCGTCCAGGTCGTTGGCGTTCAGGTCGGGCATCTTGACCGTGGCGATCTCACGGACCTGGGCGCCGGTGAGCTTGGCAACCTTGGTCTTGTGCGGCTCGCCGGAGCCCTTGTCCACACCCGCGGCCTTGAGGATCAGCTTGGCGGCCGGCGGAGTCTTGGTGATGAAGGTGAAGGAACGGTCCTCGTAGACCGTGATCTCCACCGGCACGACCATGCCACGCTGCGACTCGGTCGCGGCGTTGTAGGCCTTGCAGAACTCCATGATGTTGACGCCGTGCTGACCCAGCGCGGGGCCGACCGGCGGTGCCGGGTTGGCCGCGCCGGCCTGGATCTGGAGCTTGATAAGCCCCGTGACCTTCTTCTTCTTGGGAGGCATTGCTCTCTCCGGGTCCTAGTGAGAGTTTTCAGCGCTCCACCCGATCATCCGGATGGAGGCATACCGCACAACGATAACGGGTATAGCTGCGCGGCCAAAAACCGAGCAGGTCAGAGCGGCTGCGAGAGCCGTTCTGACCTGGTCGGAGGCATATGTTCCAGAGGGTGTCAGTTCTTCTGGATCTGGTCGAAGCTCAGCTCGACCGGGGTCTCGCGGCCGAAGATCTCGACGAGGCCCTTGACCTTCTTCGAGTCGGCGTTGATCTCGTTGATCGTGGCCTGCAGCGTCGCGAACGGGCCGTCGGTGACGGTGACCGAGTCGCCGACCTCGAAGTCCAGCACCTGGACCTCGACCTTGCGGGCCGGAGCCGGCTTGCCCTCGGCCTCTGCGGCCTCGCGGGCGGCCTTCTCCTCGGCCTCCGGGGCGAGCATCTTGACGATCTCGTCCAGGGTCAGCGGGTACGGGTCGTAGGCATTGCCCACGAAGCCGGTGACGCCGGGGGTGTTGCGGACGACGCCCCAGGACTCGTTCGTCAGGTCCATACGGACGAGCACATAGCCGGGGAGCTTGTTCTGGCGGACGTTCTTGCGCTCGCCGTTCTTGATCTGGACGATCTCTTCCTCGGGCACTTCGGCCTGGTAGATGAAGTCCTCGACGTTCAGCGAGACGGCGCGCTGCTCAAGGTTGGCCTTCACGCGCTTCTCGTACCCGGCGTAGGTGTGGATGACGTACCACTCGCCGGGCAGACCGCGGAGCTCCTCGCGCAGGGCCGCGACCGGGTCGACCGGGGCCTCGGGCTCGGTCGGCTCGCCCTCTTCGAGCTCTGCGGCGGCGGCCACGTCGGCCTCCTCCTCAGCGAGCTCGTCCTCATCGACCTCGGCCGCCTCGCCCTCGACGTGCGTCGCGGCCGCCTCGGCCGGGGTACCCGCGCTGGCGTCGGCGGCCTCGGCCTCGTCAGGCTCCACAGCGTCCGCCGCCTCAACGATGTCGAGCTCGTCCTCTACGGACTCGACCGACTCGCCGGCGTCGTTCAGGTTCGGGTCAGACACGGTGGCTGCTTCTTCCTGGATACAGATGGGGTGGAACATGCGAAAGGGGCGCCGCTGCCGGCGCCCTCCGCGGGATCAGCCGAAGACGTACTTGACGGCTTCCTGGAACCCATAGTCAATCACGGTCACCAGACCAATCATGACGACTACGAAGACAATCACCACTGTGGTGTACGTGGTCAGCTGGCTGCGAGTGGGCCAGACGACCTTGCGCAGCTCGGCGATGATCTGTCGGTAGAAGAGCGCGAGACGGCCCAGGGGGCCCTTCTTTCCGCGCTTGCCGCCCTTGCGGGACTTCTTCTTCGACTCCGGCGCCTCGTCCTCGGCATCAGGCATGTCGATGGAGCCCACGGCGTCCGTCACGATCTTTCACCTGGTTCCGGGTCGTGGCCGTGCCGCACCCGGTGGAGCCGCACGGCGGTTCATTGAATGTACGTACATGCGCACACAACCTGGCGGAGGTGTGTGTAGCAGGGCCGGAGGGACTTGAACCCCCAACCGCTGGTTTTGGAGACCAGTGCTCTACCAATTGAGCTACGACCCTTTGTGGTTTCCCCAACCTACCCCATCCCACGATGTGGTTGGTGAGGGCCAACGACGAGTGAGTGTACGTGGTCATGGGCGCGGCGTCGAACAGATAGCTCCCGAGCGCTTCCGGTCCGCTACCCGAAAGCTTCCGGTCCGCTAGTCGAAACAGGTGTGCCGTGCGCGATTGCCGTCTGGGACGATGGGCCGCATGAGCGCTGCAACCCCTCCCACCGAGCGCCGGGTCTCCGCCCGCATCGGCGCGATCTCCGAGTCCGCGACCCTCGCCGTAGACGCCAAGGCCAAGGCCCTCAAGGCCGCCGGGCGCCCGGTGATCGGCTTCGGCGCCGGTGAGCCCGACTTCCCGACGCCCGGCTACATCGTCGAATCCGCCATCGAGGCCTGCAAGAACCCCAAGTACCACCGGTACACCCCGGCCGGCGGGCTCCCCGAGCTCAAGGCCGCCATCGCCGCGAAGACGCTCCGCGACTCCGGCTATGAGGTCGAGGCATCCCAGATCCTCGTCACCAACGGCGGCAAGCAGGCGATCTACGAAGCCTTCGCGGCCATCCTCGACCCGGGCGACGAGGTCATCGTCCCGGCGCCGTACTGGACCACCTACCCCGAGTCGATCCGGCTCGCGGGCGGTGTCCCGGTCGACGTCGTCGCCGACGAGACCACCGGCTACCGGGTCTCCGTCGAGCAGCTGGAGGCGGCGCGCACGGAGCGTACGAAGGTTGTGCTGTTCGTCTCGCCGTCCAACCCGACGGGCGCGGTCTACAGCCGGGCCGACGCCGAGGCGATCGGCCGCTGGGCCCACGAGCACGGCCTGTGGGTGCTGACGGACGAGATCTACGAGCACCTGGTGTACGGCGACGCCACGTTCACCTCGCTGCCGACGCTCGTGCCCGAGCTGCGCGACAAGTGCATCGTGGTCAACGGTGTGGCCAAGACCTATGCGATGACCGGCTGGCGCGTGGGGTGGATCGTCGGCCCGAAGGACGTGGTGAAGGCCGCGACCAACCTGCAGTCGCACGCCACGTCGAACGTCTCCAACGTGGCGCAGGTCGCGGCACTGGCCGCCGTCTCCGGTTCGCTGGACGCGGTCGCCGAGATGCGGACCGCCTTCGACCGCCGTCGGCAGACGATCGTGCGGATGCTCAACGAGATCGACGGCGTGCTCTGCCCCGAGCCGGAGGGCGCCTTCTACGCGTACCCCTCGGTGAAGGCACTGCTCGGCAAGGAGATCCGCGGCAAGCGCCCGCAGACCTCGGTGGAGCTGGCGGCGCTGATCCTGGACGAGGCCGAGGTGGCGGTCGTACCGGGCGAGGCATTCGGTACGCCGGGCTATCTGCGGCTGTCGTACGCGCTGGGCGACGAGGATCTGGTCGAGGGTGTGTCGCGGCTGCAGAAGCTGCTGGCCGAAGCGCGCGACTGACGTCCTGCCAACGACGGCCCGGCGAGGGTGCGGTCCGTCGGCAACGAAAGACCACCGGCTCACACGAGTCGGTGGCCTTTCCTTTCTTCGTTCGAGCAAGAACCCGATCGGGGAAAGGGGCTGCCACGCGGCGGGCGGGTGCGGCAAGATCCTGCAATGGAGCGTGTACGAGATCTCAGCCTGCTGCCGAAGGCCCATCTGCATCTGCACTTCACCGGCTCGATGCGGCCCACCACTCTGCTGGAGCTCGCCGACAAGTACGGCGTCCATCTGCCCGATGCGCTGACCAGCGGGGAGCCCCCCAAGCTGCGGGCCACCGACGAGCGCGGCTGGTTCCGCTTCCAGCGGCTGTACGACATGGCGCGTTCCTGCCTGCGCGAGCCCGAGGACATCCGGCGGCTGGTGCGCGAGGCCGCCGAGGAAGACATCAGGGACGGCTCGGGCTGGCTGGAGATCCAGGTCGACCCGACCTCGTACGCACCGCGGCTCGGCGGGCTGATCCCGGCCCTGGAGATCATTCTGGACGCGGTGGAGACCGCGGCGCGGGACACCGGACTCGGGATGCGGGTGGTGGTCGCCGCGAACCGGATGAAGCATCCCCTGGACGCCCGCACACTGGCGCGGCTCGCGGTGCGGTACGCGGAACGCGGCGTCGTCGGCTTCGGCCTCTCCAACGACGAACGCCGGGGCATGGCACGGGACTTCGACCGCGCCTTCGCGATCGCCCGGGACGGCGGGCTGCTCGCGGCACCGCACGGCGGCGAGCTGACGGGCCCCGCGTCGGTACGGGACTGCCTGGACGATCTGCACGCCTCGCGCATCGGCCACGGGGTGCGGGCAGCGGAGGACCCCCGGCTGCTGCGGAAGCTCGCCGAGCGCGGGGTGACCTGCGAGGTGTGCCCCGCCTCGAATGTGGCGCTGGGCGTGTACGAGAAGCCCGAGGACGTACCGCTGCGGACGCTGTACGACGCGGGGGTGCCGATGGCACTGGGGGCTGACGACCCGCTGCTCTTCGGCTCCCGGCTGGCCGCTCAGTACGAACTGGCGCGCAGGCATCACGGCTTCACGGACGAGGAACTGGCGGAGCTGGCCAGGCAGTCGGTGCGGGGGTCGGCGGCGCCGGACGAGGTGAAGGCAAAGCTGGAGGCCGGCATCGACGACTGGCTGACCGGCTAGCCGATTCCGCGCAGGAGGGTGCGGGCGAGTCCGGCGGCGAACTCCTCGACGGACTGCGGCGGCTTCCCGTCCTCGGTCATGTCGTACGCGAAGGCGCGCTGGGCACAGGCGCCGAGGAGGAGGGACGCCGCGGCGTAGGTGTCGGCCTCGGGGCTGATGCGGCCGGCTGCCTGCTCGGCGCGGAGGTAGGCGTCGAGGCCCCGGATGGGCATGTGCGGGCCCCTGCCCATCTCGCGCATGGCCGCGTCGTGGCGCTGCTTGAGCGTGGGCTCGGCGTAGAGCGAAGCGGCGATCGGGAAGCTCTGGGCGTAGAAGAGGGCGGCCTCGCGGGCGATCTCGGTCAGGTTCTCCTCGACGCTCCGCTCCCCCGGCTCTTCGGCCAGTCGGCTCAGCAGCGGGTTGAGCCCCGGCAGCCGCTCCTTGAGCACGGTCACGAACAGGTCTTCCTTGCTCGCGAAGTACTTGTAGAGCGCTGCCTCGGAGCAGCCGGCCGCCTTGGCGATCTCCTTGGTGGTGGCGCGGGCGAGGCCGATGGTGAGCATGAGCTCATGGGCGGCGTCGAGGATGCGGACGCGGGCCGGTTTCTGCATGGATCCTCCGCCGGGAGACCTGGACTTGACGGGTGGGTGAGTATTTACCCACTCTAGAGGTGAGTGAACACTTACCCACCATGGAGGTGCGGGCAATGAGGCTCACGGTTTTCGGTGCGACCGGAGGCATCGGACAGGAGATAGTGCGGCAGGCGCTGGCGTCGGGACACGAGGTGACGGCGGTGGTGCGCGATCCCTCACGGTTCCCGATCACAGGCCCTGACCTGCAGGTGTTCAAGGCGGACCTGAAGGAGGGCGAGTCGTTGCGGGCGGCCGTCGCCGGGCGCGACGCGGTGCTCTCGGCTCTGGGGGCACGGCGCCGCGCCGACGCCGGGATCGCGGCGAAACTGACGCGCTCGGTGCTGTGGGCGATGGAGGCGGAGCAGACCCGCCGGCTGCTGGTGGTCAGCGCGGGCCCGCTCGGTCCGACCCCGGAGCGAACGCCGCTGCTCGACCGCACGATGCTGGCGGTGATCAACATGCTGCTGCAGGACGTGTACGCCGATCTGCGGGCCATGGAGGAGGAGCTGGTCAGCAGTGCGACGGACTGGACGTCGGTGCGCCCGCCGCGGCTGCTGAACAAGCCGGTGACGGGCGCGTACCGGACGGTCGTCGGGGGCAATCCGCGCAGCGGGCGGACGATCGGGCGCGCGGATGTGGCGCACGCGATGCTGGCGATGGTGGACGACCCGGCGACGGTCAAGCAGGGGGTCGGGGTGGCGTACTAGGGCCCCGGTCAGGCGCACATGGGCGGCTTCTCGCCGGGTTCGGCGGGCCGGAATTCGATCGGAGCGCCACCGGCGTACTCGAATCGGAGCGTGTCCCCGGACATCTTCGCGAAGCCGCTCACGATCGTGAACCGTCCGCTCCCGTCCATGCCGGTCTCCTTCGTGTAGTCACGCACGGTCGTCCACAGACGGCTGTCGAACGTGGCGTAGCGGAGGCCGCAGTGGACGTAGAGGCCGTATGGATACCAGGCCCCCTCCTGCGCCTTCGCAGGCGCGAGTTCCAGGACCGGCGGCTTGGCCGGGTTCGGTGCCGGGTTGATGGGGCAGTTCCCGCCGCCCGTAGCCGTGCGGAACGCGATGGGGCCTCGCTCGGATCCTGGCGGGAACTCGAAGCGGGCGGTGTCCTTCGACGTCAGGGTCATGTAGCCGGACACGTGGTCGGTGGCCCACCGTGCCTTGGTGTTCGGTTCCGTGGTGCTGACCCAGTTGCTGCCGCCAAAGGTGGCGAAGCGCAGATCACAGCTGGTGACCAGGTCGTAGGGGTAATTGACCCCGATCTTCGGGTCGGGCGGCCCAAGTTGCAGGGACCGCTCCGGGGCGGGTGTCACCCTGGACGCGAGCGGGTCCGGGGTACGTGGCGCGTGGTCCGTCAGCCGCAGGCCGAGGCCAACTCCCCCTGCCACCAGGACCGTCGCGCAGCAGACCGCCGCGGCGCGGCGCATGTGGCGGGTCCGGCGGCCCCGGGTCACCAGGTCGTCGACCGCGGGCGCCCCCGCGGAGCCGTCCGCGTCGGCCAGCTCATGCAGGCCCCGCCTCAGCAGGTCCTCGTCCGAGTGAGTCGTGTCGCTCATCGCGTGCCCCTTCCCGCGTAACCGGCCAGCGCCCCCGTCGCGCGCAGCCGCTCCAAGGCCCTGTTGGTACGGCTCTTGACCGTCCCGGGCGAACAGCCGAGCAGTTCGGCCGTCTGTTCCACCGACAGGTCCTCGTAGAAGCGGAGCACCACCACGGCGCGCTGGGCACGGGGCAGGGCGGCGAGCGCGCGGCCCAGTTCGAGCCGTGCCTCCGCGCTGCCCGCCATGTCGTGACCGTCCGGAGCACTGTCCTTCTCCGGGCGGACGACTTCCGTGTGCCAGCGGCGCCTGCGCCAGGTCGCGTAGAGATTGACGACCACCTTGCGCGCGTACGCCTGGGGTGAGTCCCAGCCCGCCGAGCGGCCCCAGTGCAGATAGACGCGCACCAGTGCGGCCTGCACCAGGTCCTCCGCGGTGTGCGGATCGCCGGTCAGCAGACGGGCGGTCCGCAGCAGCGACGTGTGCGCCGCCGTCACGAAATCCGCGAACTCCAGGTCGCGTGCCGAACCGCCGTCGCCCACAGGCGCTCCCCCCGAGCAGTGTGGTCCTGAAGGACCCTGTCACCCACTCGACAACATGGCAGGCCCGGGGGGTTCCATCGGTTGTGCAGGCGTTCTTTACAGGCGGTCTTTACAGGCTGACGCCGACCGTCACGGGCTCATTGACCAGCGTGACGCCGAAGGCCTCGCGCACGCCCGCCACGACCTCGCGGGCCAGCGCCAGCAGATCCTCGGTGCTGGCTTCGCCGCGGTTGGTGAGGGCGAGGGTGTGCTTGGTGGAGATACGGGCCGGGCCGGAGCCGTACCCCTTGGTGAAGCCGGCCCTGTCGATCAGCCAGGCCGCCGAGGTCTTGGTGTGACCGTCCCCCGCCGGGAAGGCGGGCGGCACGACGTCCGGGCCGAGGCGGTCATGGACCCGGGCCAGGAATGCCTCGTACGCCGCCTGGTCGAGGATCGGATTGGTGAAGAACGAGCCCGCCGACCAGGTGTCGTGGTCCTCGGGGTCCAGCACCATGCCCTTGCCGGCGCGCAGCTTCAGGACGCTCTCGCGGGCGGCCGCGGCCGGGACGCGCTCGCCCGCCTCGACGCCGAGGGCCCGCGCGGTCTCGGCGTACTTGAGGGGTGCCGAGAGGCCGTCCGCGTCCTCCAGCTCGAAGCGGACGCGCAGGACGACATAGCGCTCCGGGTCCTGCTTGAAGCGGCTGTGGCGGTACGAGAAGGCGCACTCGGCATTCGGGACGGTGACCGTCTCGCCGGTGCGGCGGTCGTAGGCGACGACCTCGGTGATGGTGCTGGAGACTTCCTGGCCGTACGCGCCGACGTTCTGGATCGGGGTGGCACCGGCCGAGCCGGGGATGCCGGCCAGGCACTCGATGCCCGCGAGGCCCGCCTCCACGGTGCGGGCGACGGCGTCCGTCCAGACCTCGCCGGCCGCCAGCTCCAGCCGCGTGCCGTCGAGTTCGAAGCCCTTCGTCGCGATGCGGAGGGCGGTGCCTTCGAAGCCCTTGTCGCCGACGACCAGATTGCTGCCACCGCCGATGATCAGCAGCGGGGTGCCGGCGGCGTCCGCCGCGCGTACGACGGCGACCACCTCGTCGTCGGTGGTCGCCGTGACGAGTCGGGTCGCGGGGCCGCCGAGCCGGAAGGTGGTCAGGGGGGCGAGGGGGACGTCGTGGAGTTCCTGCACGGGGACAAGGGTACGGTCCGTGGCCCGCCGCTCGGACGGGACCACGGACCGTGGACGTGTACCCCTTCTCATACGGCGGCTTTCGTACGCCTTGTCCCGCGCCTTGTCATGGGCCTGGTCACGCGCCTTGTCACACGGCGACGGACTGGGGCTCCTCGGTGGCCTGCGCGGGCGCCTGGGACACGGCCTGCGCGGCCTGCTCCGTGCGGCGGCCCGGGATCAGCAGGGCGACCAGCGCCGCGAGGGCCACCGCACCCGCGCCGATCCAGAGCGCCGGGACGGTGCCGTCGGTGAAGGCGTCGGGGGTCTCGTATCCGCCCTGAGCTGCGAAGACCGCACCCAGGACCGCGACGCCCAGGGCGCCGCCGACCTCGCGCAGAGCGTTGTTGGCGCCGGAGGCGATGCCCTGCTCGCCGGGGCGGACGCTGGACATGACCACGCTGGCCGCCGGGGCGAAGTACAGGGCCATGCCGACGCCGCCGAGGATCAGACCGGGGAGCTGGGCCGCGTACGACACACCCGGCTCAAGGACCAGGGCGAAGAGCCCGAGGCCGATGGCCTGGAGGGCGAGACCGGTGGCGACGACCGGGCGGCCGCCGATCCTGTCGGAGAGTATTCCGGCGATCGGCGCGACGATCAGCGGCATACCGGTCCAGGGGAGCATCCGCAGACCGGCCTCGGTGGGCGAGTAACCGGCGACGCCCTGCAGGAACTGGCTGAGCAGGAAGATCGAGCCGAACATGCCCAGGAACATCAGCAGGCTCGCGATATTGATCCCGAAGAAGGCGCGGTCACGGAAGAGCCGCATGGGGAGCATGGGGTTCTTGCTGACGAGCCCGTGCCGGACGAAGGCGACGAGCAGCAGGGTGCCGACGATCAGGCCGGCCAGGATCGGGGTGCTGGTCCAGCCGTCGGCCTGGCCGTTGACCAGGGCGTAGACGATCCCGAAGAGCCCGCCGCTGACGAGCAGGGTGCCGGGTATGTCGAGCCGGGCGTTGGGGGCGTACGACTCGTCCAGGCGCAGCCGGGCCAGGGGCAGCAGAGCCAGGCCGATCGGCACATTCAGCCAGAAGATCCACCCCCAGGAGATGTGCTCGGTGAGGCTGCCGCCGATGAGCGGACCGCTGGCGACGGCCAGGCCGGTGACGGCGCTGAAGATGCCGAGGGCCGCGCCGCGACGGGCCGCCGGGACGGCCGCGGTGAGCAGGGTGAGCGTCAGCGGCATCATGATCGCGGCGCCGACGCCCTGGACGGCGCGGGCGGCGATCAGCGCGTCGATACCCGGCGCGAGGGCGGCCGCGGCGGATGCGCCGGTGAAGACGGTCAGGCCCGCTATGAAGAGCCTGCGGCGGCCGAACCGGTCGCCCAGCGCGGCACCGAGCATCAGCAGGACGGCGAAGGTGAGGGTGTATGCGCTCACCGTCCATTCGAGGTCTTCCAGCGCGCCGCCCAGGTCCTTGCGGATAGAGGGGAGGGCGGTGGTGACGACGAGGTTGTCGAGGGCCGCCATGAAGCCGGCGACGCTGGTGATGACGAGGGCCCAGGCAGCGCTGCCGCGGCGGGCTGTTTGCTGGTTCATTGCTCCCCCAGAGGGTTAGTTATTAATGACTAACTTTTACGGGCAGAACTCGCCCCCGAGGGGACGGGTGGTGGCAGCCCTAGCGCGGAGCCTTGATGTCGGACATGTCGAGTCCGGACCAGACCCGGTGATCCTCAGGGAAGCCCAGCGCCACCAGAACGTTGATCAGCATGCCGCAGCCGAGGAAGTCGGTCGTCTCGCACGCGTCCCCCGCGAAGGCAACCTGCGCCAAGTCCCAGATCTCGGCCCAGGCGGCCCTGATCTCTTCGCCGAACTCGTGATCGCCGGCCGCCTCGGCGGAAGCCACCGCGACATACGTCTGCATCTGCATCAGCAGCTTGTCGCTGTCGTTGATCATCCGCATGTAAGCGGCCGCCATCGCTTCGAGCGGCGAGCTGTCGGGACGCTGCTCCAGCGCGTCGGCGAAGGCTCTGGGGGTCTCCTCGAGGCAGCGGAGGGCCGCCGCCAGGAAGAGCTCCCGCTTGTTCTTGAAGAGACGGAAGAGATACGGCTGCGACACTCCGACCCGTTTGGCGATCGCCTCGGTGGAGGTGCCGTTGTAGCCGCCGCGCGCGAACTCGGTGATCGCGGCGCGGATGACGCTCTCACGTCGCTCATCTGCGCTCATCCTGACCATGCGAGTAAGTTAGTGGCCAATCACTAATAAAGTCAAGAGCTGAGGAGAAAGCCCCACACGCGGTAAGGAGCACCCGCCACTGACGGGCGCCCCTTACCGCTATCCGTGCTGCCCAGAACCCGTGCTGCTCAGGACCCGTACTGCTCAGGCGAGCTGCACCACGGCGCGGGACATCCCCAGTACCTTCTGCCCGGCGCTCATCGCCGTCAGGTCCACCCGCACCCGGTTGTCGTCCAGCTTCACCGCGACCTTGCCGCTGACCTCGATCAGCGCGCCCTTGTCGTCGTTCGGCACGACCACGGGCTTGGTGAAGCGCACGCCGTACTCGACGACCGCGCCCGGGTCACCCACCCAGTCCGTCACCACGCGGACCGCCTCGGCCATGGTGAACATGCCGTGCGCGATCACATCCGGCAGCCCGACCTCGGTGGCGAACTTCTCGTTCCAGTGGATCGGATTGAAGTCGCCCGAGGCGCCCGCGTACTGCACCAGCGTGGCGCGGGTCACCGGGAAGCTCTGCGCCGGCAGCTCGGTGCCGACCTCGACGTCCGCGTAAGAGATCTTCGCCGTCATGACGTCTCACACCCCCTCGGCGGCGCGCGCCACCAGCTTTGTCCAGGCGGTCACGACATGCTCGCCCGCCTCGTCGTGCACCTCACCGCGGATGTCCACGATGTCGTTGCCCGCAAGGGACTTGATGCTCTCGATGGTCGACGTGACCGTCAGCCGGTCCCCCGCCCGCACCGGCCGGGTGTACGCGAACTTCTGATCGCCGTGCACCACCCGGTCGTAGTCCAGCCCCAACTGCGGGTCCTGAATGACCTGTTCCGCCGCCTTGAAAGTGATCGCAAAGGCGAAAGTCGGCGGAGCGATCACATCGGAGTGGCCGAGCGCCTTGGCGGCCTCCTGGTCGGTGTACGCGGGATTGGCGTCACCCACCGCCTCGGCAAACTCGCGGATCTTTTCCCGGCCGACCTCATAGGGCGAGGTGGGCGGATAGGTCCGCCCCACGAAGGACTGGTCGAGCGCCATGGACTGGCTCCCTCCTGCTGGATTGACCTGATGGCTTGGCCTGATCGATTGAACTTGTGGCTTGGCCCGACGGATTGACCTGACGGCTTGACCCGACGGATTGGCCACAACAAACGACACGAGGCCGCCCCCAGTGGGGACGGCCTCGTATACGAGCCTGAGTCAGCGCGTTTCGCGGTGCGCCGTGTGCGAGTTGCAGCGCGGGCAGTGCTTCTTCATCTCAAGACGGTCCGGGTTGTTGCGCCGGTTCTTCTTGGTGATGTAGTTCCGCTCCTTGCACTCCACGCAGGCCAGCGTGATCTTCGGGCGGACGTCGGTGGCAGCCACGTGAGTGCTCCTTGGACGGACTGATGAACGGATGAACGCATAAAAGAGTAGCCGATCGGAGGACCGACCCCACAATCGGCTACTGTGTGTAGCGGTGACCGGACTTGAACCGGTGACACAGCGATTATGAGCCGCTTGCTCTACCGACTGAGCTACACCGCTGCGATACCGGATCCCCTCACCCGAAGGTGAGGATCACCGACATCAGAGCCCCAATACGGAATCGAACCGTAGACCTTCTCCTTACCATGGAGACGCTCTACCGACTGAGCTATTGGGGCGAGCGATGAAGACATTACACGGTCGGTCGCCGATCGCCCAAATCCGTTTCTCCGCCCCCCGACCGGTCTGCGCCCCGCCTGTCCCGTACGCCACTCGTGGCCACACCGGTACGACTATTGCGCTCCTCCTCGAAGCACGCTCGACGCGCCCCTAGGCTCGACTCACGCTGCGTGATCTTGCCCTTCGTCACGCCGCCCGAGCCCCACCGCCCGACGCAGGAGCGCAATGCCCGACAGCCAGCCGCAGCCGCCCGACGGCGCCACCGCGGACACCACCGCGCTGCTGCTCTGCGGCGCTCGGCTCACTGACGGCCGCACCGTCGACGTACGACTCAGCGGCGGCCGCATCGAGGCGGTCGGCACCGCGGGCAGCCTCACCCCGTACTACACCCGTGTCGACCTGAGCGGCTATCTGCTGCTGCCCGCGCCGGCCGAGCCGCACACCCACGGCGACACCGCCCTCACCGCCGACTCCCCCGGGCCCGTCTCGTACGACATCGAAGAGGTCCAGCGGCGTGCCACCGAGGCCGCACTGCTGCAGCTGGGACACGGGGCGACGGCACTGCGCTCGCACGTACGGATCGGGGATGTGCAGGGTCTCGGCCCGCTGGAGGCGGTGCTGCAGGCACGGCGCTCGCTGCGCGGGCTCGCGGATCTGACGGCGGTCGCGGTTCCTCGGCTGCTCACGGGCGTGGCGGGGGCGGACGGTCTGGCGATGCTGCGGGACGCGGTGAAGATGGGCGCCGGGATTGTGGGCGGCTGCCCGGACGCCGATCCCGATCCCACCGGGTACGCGGAAGCCGTGCTGGAGGTCGCTGCCGAACACGGCTGCCCCGTCGATCTCCACACCCACGGTGACGACCCGGCCCGGCTCGGGCGCCTCGCGGCGATGGCGGGCGGACTGCGGCCGGGGGTGGTGATCGGGCCGTGCGCGGGGCTCGCCCGGCTGCCGCGCGAGGCCGCCTCCAGGGCGGCCGACCAGTTGGCGGCGGCCGGCGTCACGGTGGTCTGTGTGCCGCAGGGCGGCTGCGGACCCGTCGAACACCGGGGCAACGCGCCGGTGCGGCTGCTGCGCGCGGCCGGCGTTCGGGTCGCGGCGGGCAGCGGGGCGCTGCGGGACGTCTCCAACCCGGTGGGCCGCGGTGATCCGCTGGAGGCCGCGTATCTGCTGGCTTCGCAGGGCGGGATGCGGGCGCGGGACGCGTACGGGGCGGTGGCGGGGGTGGCGCGGGAGGCGATGGGGCTGCCCGAGGTGCGGGTGGAGGCGGGTTTTCCGGCGGAGCTGCTGGCGGTCCGCGGCGAGCGGATCTCGGGGGTGCTGTCGCTCGCGTACAGCCGGATCGTGATTCACCGGGGGCGGGTGGTGGCACGGACGAGCGCGGTGCGGGAGTACTGCGACTCGGCGGCGGCGGTCGCGCTCGAGCTGCCGCGGCAGGGGCGACCGGATCCCGGGCCCTGACCACGGGCCTTGATCCGCTCCTCCGACATCGGAGAACACTGGTCCCTGAGCGCTGCCCGCGCTTCGGACGTACCGTCGTAGTCATGCGTATTGTCATCGCCGGAGGACACGGACAGATCGCACTTCGCCTGGAGAGGCTGCTCTCGGCGGGTGGACACGAGGTCGCAGGCATCATCCGCAAACCGGAACAGGGTGACGACCTGCGCGAAGCGGGAGCCGAACCGGTCCTGCTCGACCTGGAGTCGGCCTCGGTCGAGCAGGTCGCCGCGGTGCTGCAGGGCGCGGGCGCCGCGGTCTTCGCGGCGGGCGCGGGTCCGAACAGCGGCGTCGCCCGCAAGGAAACGGTGGACCGCGGCGCCGCGGTGCTCTTCGCGGACGCAGCGGAACGGGCAGGCGTACGGCGGCACATCGTCGTTTCCTCGACGGGCGCCGACTCTCAGCATCCGGGCGACGACGTGTTCGACGTCTATCTGCGCGCGAAGGGCGCCGCCGACGACTACGTACGGTCCAGGCCGAGCCTCGACTGGACGATTCTGCGGCCGGGCATCCTGACGAACGACGCAGGAACCGGTCTTGTGGAGCTGAAGGCATCGACCGGGCGCGGGACGGTGCCGCGTGACGATGTGGCGGCGGTACTGGCGGAGATCGCCGAGACGCCGGGCACAGCAGGGCTGACGCTGGAGCTGATCAGCGGGTCGGTGCCGGTGACGGTCGCGGTGAAGGCCGTCGCGGGGAACTAGCGAAAGTCGGTTGTCGGACCGCTTTATTTCCTCTCTGCGATGAATTCCCGGTCTCCGTACGGTCTTTGTTGTCATGAGGGAACAGATGCCTGAGATCCAGCCCACGGTCGTCGAGCGCAGGGAGCAGCCCTACGCCTTCATCCGCGGCTCCGTACGGATGGACGCCTTCGCCCCGATCGCCGACCGGCTGCCGGAGTTGATCCGCTGGCTGGCCGGCCGTGGGGTGGAGACCGCCGGGGCGCCCTTCTTCCGCTTCAACAGCATCGACATGGAAGGGGAGTCGGAGGTCGAGGCGGGCGTGCCCGTCGTGTCCATGCCGGAGCCGGAGGGCGACATCGGCGTCGCAATGCTGCCGGCGGGCCGGTATGTGACGGTCACTCATATCGGCCATCCCGACCAGCTGCCCGGGGTCATCACCGCCGTACGGGAGTGGGCGGAGCGGCAGAGTCTGGAGTGGGACATGACGGTGGTCGACGGTGTTGAGCGCTGGGCGTGCCGCCTGGAGTCGTATCTGACCGATCCGAGGGAGGAGCCGGACATGTCCAAGTGGGAGATCGAGCTGGCGTTCCGGCTGGTCGGCTGAGGCCGCGCTGTTCCGGGTGCCCCAGCAGGCAGTATGTGCCCGGCGAGCCTTCGGGGACGGCCTATAGGCTGCCGAAATGACATCGTCGCCCCGCCTGGAGAAGGTCACACCGGACAACGTTCTGGCCGCGTGCCGGTTGAAGGTGCAGCCCTACCAGGAGCGCCTCGTGGCTCCGGTCGCACGGTCTCTGGCAGAGGCATATGTGCACCCTGAGCTGGCCTGGCCTCGACTGATCTTCGACGGTGAGCAGCTCGTGGGCTTCGTCATGGGTTTCTTCGAGGCCAATTTCGCATCGGACGGGTCGGACGGGTCGGACGACGATTTCCGCTCCGGAATCTGGCGACTGAACATCGCCGCCGGCCAACAGCGGCGGGGGTACGGCCGCTTCGCCGTGGAGTCCGTGTGCGAGGAGGTCCGCAGGCGCGGGCACACACGCGCAACGACGACATGGGCGCCGGGAGAACACGGGCCCGAGCGGTTCTACCTGCGGCTCGGTTTTCGACCGACCGGAGAGAAGAGCGGCGATCAGACCGTGGGCGAGCTGGACCTGACCGGGGCCTGACAGCCCGGACCGCCCGTCAGCACACGGCGGAGACGGAGCGGGACTGAGCGCTCGGCCGACGGCAGGAACGACGATCCGGATCTTGCTCTCGGCCTGCCGCTCGGCCCGGGTGGCCGGCCCGTGGGCCTTGGCGCGGCTCAGGACGTTTTTGTGGTGGACCGCTTCGCGCTTGTGCTCCTGCTGGTGCCGGTGCTGCTCCGCCTGGGCTTGGGCTTGGCGGGCGCACTCTTCCGCCGCCTCGGGGCCTCCTTTGTGCCTGCCGCCGCCTGGGATTGCGCTGTTCGGGTGAGTGTCGGCCACTTGAACTCGATCTCCGTCGCCCCGTCGCCGACCTCGACCTCTATCTCGCTGCGAAGGTCGTCGGGGATCCGCAGGCTCAGCGTCCCGGGGCCGAGTTCCAGATCTGCATCCCCACCTTCCCTCAGCGCGGCCGCGAGCGCCATGAGCTGATCAGCCGCCTCAAGGCGTGACAGCGAGCGCTTCTGCTCAAACTTGAGGTCCTTCATGGGCTGGCTCCGATCCGGCAGAAACAGTAGATAACGCCAATTCTGATGCCATGCACTGGATCGGACATCCTCATGGCCGAGTGAAGAACCGGAACGACCGACGACCGGTCAAGGTGCCGTCCGATCTGCCCGGGAGGGCCTTGGAGCATCCGCTCTCGCGGGGGCGCTGGTAACCGGTGTGCGTCGTCGATGCACCCGTTCAGGCCTGTCTGATTCGGAAGACAGCTCAGGTGGGTTCGTGCGACGGGGAAGGGGTGGTGCTCGAAAC
Organism: Streptomyces sp. CA-135486; assembly: GCF_050936555.1. NCBI lineage: Bacteria > Bacillati > Actinomycetota > Actinomycetes > Kitasatosporales > Streptomycetaceae > Streptomyces > Streptomyces sp. CA-135486. The sequence goes on along the minus strand of NZ_JBNJMM010000002.1, from coordinate 807,976 downwards.
CAGGCCCTGAGGAAGGAATGCCGCGGCGGCGAGGCCGACGAGCCCGAGGATCGCCAGTGTGATCATCGCGGAAAACGCTGGATCTCGCCAGACAACGAGAAGACCCCCGCTACCCTGCTTTTCCGCAGGTCAACAGGGGTCTTTCATCGCGTGGCGGCGCCAGGATTCGAACCTGGGAAGGCTAAGCGGACGGATTTACGGATCTACAGTCCGCTATTGGGCGCGCCCGGGCCGCCTCCGACCTGGGAAGCAGCGTTCCGAGACGTTTGCGCGGTCTGCCGACCACTCGTCGAGAGCATGCTCCTGGGGCGATCTCGCCGAATCGACTTCAGCGCCTGCGACCTCAGCGGCACGTACAGCGGATCAAACAATGTGGAGTCGCTCCAACGATCCGTCTGAGCCGCGGAGTAGGAGATCCCTGCCCTCGTCCTTCTGCGCTTCGAGATAGGCGTAGATCTGGACTGCCCGGTTGATCACATCCGTTTTGCTTAGGCCGCTCCGCTCTGTGAGTTCAGCAATTGCCTTCACCGCTGGCGGGACGAGCGTCACCGAGTAGCGCTCACTGGCCGTCGTCTGCGGCGGGCTGGCTTGCTGCGCCATGAAGCCTTCTCCTCTCCGGCGAGATCTACCGAGCACGGGCCGCCGCCCCCAGACGCCCGCACCCTCATGACACCTCTATTGAACCATGCTGGTGCAGAAATGCACCTGTGCGGTACGCTGCGTGGGCGAAGCGGCACCGACGGTGCCAATGCTCGAGGCTGCTTCGCCCCGGGTGTCACCGCTGCCCCGCGCCTGAAGGGACGTGGCCAGCCTTGACCCACTCCGGGCGCTGCCGGCACGGGCTCACAAGGGGGAAAGCCCGGCTGTAGCGCTCGGAGTGCAGCGTCGGCGATCTCGTATCCGCTCGACGCGGCGATGCGGTGCGCATCCGGGCCGAGTGACCCAACCGTGAGAGGAGTTGTCCTGAGCTCACATTGAGGAAGACCCACGACGCGAAGAGGAGGTGATTGCCATGAAGCCCTTGAACCCGGTTCCCACCTAGGTGAAAAGCACCTGGTACGGGTGATAGTGAAGGGTCTGAGATGGCCACCGACGGCACTCCGACGCTTGACAGCGCAGACCGACAGACAGTGGCGGCCTACGTCACGTTCACGACGTCCCCTGAGGGGCCTGCTCTCTCAGTGGGCGTCCCCGAGGAGCACTCTATTCGTCTCCTCGAAACGCTAAGGATCACGTCAGGCGTGATGGGGTCAGTGACCGCGCCGTACTTGATGGCGAAAGCCTTGGACGCCGCCAAGGTAACTGAACCTTGGCAGGTGCCAGCAGCCTTTCTGACGCTCTCGGTTCTCCTGCCTCTGCTCTACATCTGCCTTTATCGCCGTAGTAGTTGACGCAAAAGCCGTCCACGCGGCCCGATGAACGTGCGCGACCCCCTGTGCCCCCAGCCACCCGGTCGGGGGCACTCAGCTTTCATCGCTAACGGCTGCAAGAGTTCCTGATGCTGGTCTGGCGGCGAGTTGAACTGGCGACCTCTTCGTCCCAAAAGCAATTCGACACCCGTCCATGACTGCGGTCGGAGATTGATTGACCTGGGGTGACGGTCCCTCAACGTCCGCGGATGTTCGGAGTTTGGAGATTGGACCAATCCTCAAGTCGTCAAGATCTCCCGGCGCAGGTCGCGCACCCATGCCCGAGGCCTTTTTGTTCTCGAAGAAGATGTGGCAGAGGATGTCGAGAACGGCCTGGCGGCTCCGTCTCAGGGGCGGATGCGGCCACCTTGGCCGTGCCACACCAAGGAGGCCCAGCATGACGATCCAGCGGATGGACAACGTCCTCATCGTTGTCGACGACCTTGACGCTGCTATTTCGTTCTTCGTCGAACTTGGCATGGAGCTGGAGGGCAAGATGCCCATCGAGGGACGTTGGGTGGAGCGTGTCATCGGGCTCGACGACGTCCGACAGGACATCGCAATGCTACGGACCCCGGACGGCCACGGCCGAATCGAGCTGGCGATGTTCCACACGCCGAAGGCGATCAGCGCCGAGCCGAAGGACGCGCCGACGAACACTCTGGGCATTCGTCGCATCATGTTCGCCGTCGACGACATCGAGGACGTCGTTGCCCGCCTGCGCACCCACGGCGCCGAACTCGTCGGCGAGCTGGCGCAGTACGAGGACAGCTATCGGCTCTGCTACGTCCGCGGCCCCGAGGGCATCATCGTCGGACTGGCCGAGCAGCTCAGCTGAAGGCTGTCTAAGGGACCGTGCACCCAAAGAAGGGCGTCGAGGCGTGCCCGTTCTGTCGGCCGGATACGGCGCTCGGAGTGCTGTGATCGGCGCCCCGGCGCAGCCTGGAGGTATGGAACACGCCCCGATCGTCGTGCACCGGATCTCTCCGTCGGGCGGGCGGCGGGTCACTGTCCGCGTCGAGGGGGACGAGCGGATCCTCGGCCTCGCCCGGTCGGACGCCGACGTGATCGAGTTCCTCCGCCGGGCTGGTGTGCCGGATCCGGACGAGCTGGTCCTCGGCGGCTCGAAGCTGATCGACTGGGTGGGTGGCGAGCCGGGGAGGTACGACGCGGAGCCGTCCGACACGGATATCCCGTAACCGTCCGGATGCGTCCGGCCTCGTACGGATGGACGCTGGGATCATGACCGAGAACGCGCCCGTGATCGTGCATCCGGTGTCGCCGGACGGCGGCAGGCGAGTGACGATCCGCGGTGAGGCCGTGGGCACGGCCTTCAACCTGTTCGACCTGCTGGAGTTCCTGCGCCGTGCGGATCTGCCGGAGGCTGACACTGCGATCGACGATCCGACGCTGATCGAGTGGCGGGATGGCGGCCCGGAGACGTGGGGCGAGCCGCTGCCCTGAGATGCCTCACCTCGCCGGCACCGCCGACAGGTACGCCTGACAGCAGGCCGCTACCTCCGGACGATCGAGCGGGCATCCCGTCCACGCCCCGTCCACAACTACTGATGGACAGCGTGCGGGATCGAGACACAGTGAGACACCCAGGCTGGGTCGAAGTACAACGAGGTCGGCCCCCGATCCGCGTTTCCGCAGATCAGGGGCCGTCTTTTCGCGTGGCGGCGCCAGGATTCGAACCTGGGTAGGCTAAGCCGACGGATTTACAGTCCGCTCCCATTGGCCACTCGGGCACACCGCCATGGGATGTCGCCTCAGGAGGCCCGCTGTGGGCGGTGCTCCGTGGCAACGACGTAAACGATACCTGATGCCCAGGGGTGCTTCGCCACCGGATTGATCAGCCCTGGGGACGGGTGCGGGTGGCTAGGCTTGCGGGTGCGGTCCGGGACTCCGGCCGCGCCTCCACGCACCCGATACAAGGAGCCACAGGACATGGCCGACTCCAGTTTCGACATCGTCTCGAAGGTCGAGCGGCAGGAGGTCGACAACGCCCTCAACCAGGCGGCGAAGGAGATCTCCCAGCGCTACGACTTCAAGAACGTCGGGGCTTCGATCGCCTGGTCCGGCGAGAAGATCCTTATGCAGGCGAACTCCGAGGAGCGGGTCGCCGCCATCCTCGACGTCTTCCAGACCAAGCTGGTCAAGCGCGGGATCTCGCTGAAGGCGCTGGACGCGGGCGAGCCGCAGCTGTCCGGCAAGGAGTACAAGATCTTCGCCTCGATCGAGGAGGGCATCTCCCAGGAGAACGCCAAGAAGGTCGCGAAGATCATCCGCGACGAGGGCCCGAAGGGCGTCAAGGCGCAGGTCCAGGGCGAGGAGCTGCGCGTCAGCTCGAAGAGCCGGGACGACCTGCAGGCCGTGCAGGCGCTGCTGAAGGGGCAGGACTTCGACTTCGCGCTGCAGTTCGTGAACTACCGGTGATTCCGGCGGGCGCGCGACGGGCGGACCGGGGGCGGAGCGGCTCGGCCGTCCCGCCCCCGCCCAGACGGGCGCGCTGCGCGGCCACCTGAGGCAGGTGCGGGGCGCGGACGATGAGCGGCGCGATGTCCGATTCCCGCCAGCTTCGGCGGGGGCGGGCGGACAGACTCGTAGGCGTAGGCATACAGCGCGGGACACAGCGCCCCGCCGCGAGGAAAGGTACAAGCCATGACGGTCTACGCGCCTATCGACAGCCCACTGGGCGAACTGCTGCTGGTCGGCGAGGAGTCCGCCACCGCGAAGGGCGGCACCGCGCTCGCCTCGCTCTCTCTGCCCGGTCAGAAGGGCGCGGCCGTCGTCCAGAACAACTGGCGGCGCGACCCCGCCTCCTTCGAGGAGATCGGCAGGCAGCTGAGCTCGTACTTCGAGGGGCTGCTGACTCACTTCGAGATCGAGTACGTCGACGGCGGTACGGACTTCCAGCGGCGGGTGTGGGAGGCGCTTGAGGAGATTCCGTACGGCGCCACCACGACCTACGGCAAGATCGCCGAGCGGATCGGAACCTCGGCGGTGGGCGTACGGGCCGTCGGTACCGCGATCGGACGCAATCCACTGCTCGTTGTGCGCCCGTGCCACCGGGTGATCGGAGCGGACGGCGCCCTTCGGGGGTACGCCGGCGGGCTGGAGCGCAAGGAGCGGCTCCTCGGCATCGAGGGCGCGCGGGCATCGTGAGCGGCGAGGCACTGTTCCCCAGGGAGCGGGCGACAGTCGCCCCGGGGGCGGTGCATGTGCCGGGCTGGCTGCCGGTGGAGCGGCAGCGGGAGCTGGTCAAGGCCTGCCGCGCCTGGGCACGCGGCCCTGTGCCGATCCGGCACACCGTGCTGCCGGGCGGTGGCGTGATGTCCGTAGAGACCGTGTGCGTGGGCTGGCACTGGCAGCCCTACCGGTACAGCCGCACCGCGGGCGATGTGAACGGCGCCCAGGTCGCGGAATTCCCGGACTGGCTTGTGGAGTTGGGGCGCTCCGCCCTGGTCGAGGCGTACGGAGAAGGCGGGAGCGGCGGCAGCGGGGTGGGCCGCACCGACGGCAACTGGAACGGCGGGGTCGACCGGGCGTACACCCCCGACACCGCCCTGATCAACTTCTACGAAGGCGGCGCCCGGATGGGAATGCACCAGGACAAGGAGGAGCGCTCCGGTGCGCCGGTTGTGTCGCTGAGCATCGGCGACAGCTGTGTCTTCCGGTTCGGGAACACCGAGACACGGGGCCGTCCGTACACGGATGTGGAGTTGGCGTCCGGGGACCTGTTCGTCTTCGGCGGACCCGCGCGCTTCGCGTACCACGGAGTGCCGAAGGTGTACCCGGGCACGGCCGACCCGGCCACGGGGATGAGCAGCGGGCGGCTGAACATCACGCTGCGGGAGACCGGACTCCCCGGCTGACCGGACCGCCGGACCTACCGGGCCTGAGAGGGGTGCTAGCGCGAGCGCGAGTGACCGAACAGGAGCCGGTAGATGATCAGCAGCACGAGCGAGCCGCCGATGGCCGCGGTCCACGTGGCCCCGTCGTAGAACTCCTTGGTGATCGGCCGGTCCAGGAAGCGGGCGGATATCCAGCCGCCGATGAACGCGCCCGCCACGCCTATGAGCGTGGTGCCGATCAGACCGCCCGGGTCGCGCCCCGGCAGCAGGATCTTGGCTATGGCTCCGGCGAGCAGCCCGAGGATGATCCAGCTGATGATGCCCATGCCGTGAACCTGCCTTTCGTACGGTGTTGCACTGGAGGACGCCGGGGGGTGGGGCCGCGGTTGCGGAGGTCAGTAGGGTGCCGCGCATGACACATGAGCTGCGGCGATCCTTGGGAGTCTTCGACGCGGTCGTGATCGGGCTTGGGTCGATGATCGGGGCGGGCATTTTCGTCGCGCTGGGCCCGGCGGCCCAGGCGGCCGGGTCGGGGCTGCTGCTGGGACTGGCGCTCGCCGCCGTCGTCGCGTATTGCAACGCAATGTCGTCGGCGCGGCTCGCCGCACGCTATCCGGCGTCCGGCGGGACCTATGTGTACGGGCGGGAACGGCTCGGCGAGTTCTGGGGGTATCTGGCCGGCTGGGCGTTCGTCGTGGGAAAGACCGCGTCGTGCGCGGCGATGGCGCTGACGGTCGGTGCGTACGTATGGCCGGGGCAGGCGCACGCGGTGGCGGTCGCCGCGGTGGTGGCGCTGACTGCCGTGAACTACGGAGGCGTTCAGAAGTCGGCGTGGCTGACGCGGGCGATCGTCGCGGTCGTGCTGGCGGTCCTTGCTGCGGTCGTCGTGGTCTCCCTCGGGTCGGGCGCGGCGGACTTCGGGCGGCTGGATGTGGGCACGGACGCCTCGGCCGGCGGGGTGCTCCAGGCGGCGGGGTTGCTGTTCTTCGCGTTCGCGGGGTACGCCCGGATTGCCACGCTGGGCGAGGAGGTACGTGATCCGGCTCGTACGATCCCGCGCGCCGTCCCGCTGGCGCTGGGCATAGCGCTGGTGGTCTATGTGTGCATCGCGGTCTCGGTCCTTTCTGTGCTGGGAGCCGGGGAGTTGGGCCGGGCGGCGGCTCCGCTCGCCGATGCCGTACGCGCGGCGGGCGCGCACTGGCTGGTTCCCGTGGTGCGGGTGGGCGCCGCGGTGGCGGCACTCGGGTCTTTGCTGGCGCTGATCCTCGGCGTCTCACGGACGACGCTGGCGATGGCAAGGGACGGTCATCTGCCCGGGGCACTGGCTGCCGTCCACCCCCGCTTCCAAGTGCCGCACCATGCGGAGCTGGCGGTGGGTGCGGTCGTCGCCGTGGTGGCGGCGACGGCGGATGTACGCGGGGCGATCGGCTTCTCGTCGTTCGGAGTGCTGGTGTACTACGCAATTGCCAACGCCTCGGCGTGGACGCTGAGTTCCGGCCCGGATGGCGATACACCCGAACGGGTGGCAGCAGCCCGAGCGATGACGGTCCGGGTGACGGCGGGCAGCGGGTTGCTGGGATGCCTGGTGCTGGCCTTCGCCCTGCCCGTGTCGTCGGTGCTGGCAGGGGCGGCCGTGCTGGCGCTGGGCGCGGCCCTGTTCGCTGTAAGGAAGGTCAGCCGGTCGCGGTCCGCGCCCTGAACTCCGACCAGGGCTCGAGGTCCACGCCTTCGTTGGTCTCCTCGTACCAGCCGGTGCCGTCGAGCCAGCCACGCAGCCAGTCGGCGAGGCTCGGCGCGTCCACGTACCACGCGTGGTCGGCCTCGTCGGCGTTCGGCTCGAACAGCAGGACCGTGCCCTGCGCACTGCGGCTGTCGACACACGCGTACATCCCGCAGCCCCAGTGGGATATCGGCAGCACTCCCGCGGGCCAGGGCCAGTCGGGATCCTTTTCGCCGCCCTTGCGGTTGTCCAGATACTGCGCAACGGCCGGCCGCTCGCCCCGGGGCGGCCCTTCGAGGAGCGGAAGCAGGCCGTACTCGGGACCGAATCCGCCGTCGCCTATGCGGGAGTAGAGGGCAGCGAGCAGTGGAGGCAGGCCGAAGCCGAGCGCGGCCTCGGCGCGGGCGAGGGTGTCGGGGCCCACCGGATCGGGAAGTGAATCCCAGCCCCAAGGACGGCTGGTGCGCGCCTCGGCAGCAACGCGGTCCAGCAACTGCTCGATCTCGGTCATGTGTTCATGGTGGACCACGGCACTGACAATCAGGCGGGACCGGAGCCGTCCTCGTCGTCGACCGGGCGCCAGGCGAAAGCGGGGGCCGGCGTCACCGAACGGCGAACGGCTGGTCCGCGGGGACGATCTCCTTGCCGAAGGGCATCAGCGAGACCGGGATCAGCTTGAAATTGGCGATGCCCAGCGGGATGCCGATGATCGTGATGCACAGCGCGAGGCCCGTGACGATGTGGCCGAGGGCCAGCCACCAGCCGGCGAGGACCAGCCACAGCACATTGCCGACGCATGACGGCGCTCCCGCGTCGTAGCGGTCGATCACGGTGTAGCCGAACGGCCAGAGGGCGTAGACGCCGATACGGAACGCGGCGAGAGCGAACGGGATGCCGATGATCGTGATGCACAGCAGCAGTCCCGCGACCATGTAGCCGAGGAACATCCAGAAGCCGCACAGGATGAGCCATATGACGTTCAGGATTGTCTTCACGGGCGGCGACCTGCCATCTGCTCGAGTCGGGCAATACGTTCCGCCATCGGCGGGTGGGTCGAGAACATCCTGGAAAGGCCGGGTCCCGGGCGGAACGGGTTCGCGATCATCATGTGGCTCGCGGTCTCCAACCTTGGTTCGGGCGGCAGCGGCAACTGCTTCGTGCCGGCGTCGAGTTTGCGCAGGGCGTTCGCCAGGGCAAGCGGGTCCCCGGTCAGTTGGGCGCCCGAGGCGTCGGCCTCGTACTCCCGCGAACGGCTGACGGCAAGCTGGATCACGGACGCTGCCAGTGGGCCCAGGATCATCACCAGCAGCAAGCCGATCAGACCGGGGCCCTCGTCGTCGTCGGACCGGCCTATGGGGATCAGCCAGGCGAAGTTCACCAGGAACATCACCACGGAGGCGAGAGCCCCCGCGACCGACGAGATAAGGATGTCGCGGTTGTAGACATGGCTCAACTCGTGGCCGATGACTCCGCGCAGCTCACGCTCGCTGAGAATCTGCAGGATGCCCTCCGTGCAGCAGACCGCGGCGTTGCGCGGGTTGCGGCCGGTGGCGAAGGCATTGGGGGCCTGGGTCGGCGAGATGTACAGGCGCGGCATGGGCTGGCGGGCGGCGGTGGAGAGCTCGCGGACGATGCGGAAGAGCGTGGGTGCCTCGAATTCGCTGACCGGACGGGCGCGCATGGCGCGAAGCGCCAGCTTGTCGCTGTTCCAATAGGCGTACGCATTGGTGCCGAGCGCAACGACGAGCGCGACGAGCAGCCCCGTACGGCCGAAGAAGCTGCCGATGACGAGAATGAGTGCCGACAGCCCCCCGAGGAGTACGGCGGTCTTCAGCCCGTTGTGCCGGCGGTGCACGGTACGCCCTCCAAATCGTGCGGCAGGGGAACCCTTCAGGTGGTGTGCTCCACGCTTCAGTGGACCCTTCTGTACTGGTCAACGCCAGGCGAAGGACGCTGGTTCCCTTGTGCACTCGGCCTTGGAGTGGGCCGTTCGGGTGGCGCTCAGAACAGACTGCTCGCCGCGACCCGCAGAACCAGCTGTGGATAGCCGGAGAGGACGACGCCCACGACGGCGGTGATCACGATGGCGACGGTGACCGGGGCGGGGGCGCGCTTCCGGACGGGCTCGCCGGCGCTCTCCTCGGTTCCCGCAGGGGCTCCTTCAGGAGCTCCCTCGGGGGCTCGGAAGAGGATCGTGGTCCACTGCAGGTAGTAGTACAGGGCGATCACCACGTTGACGCCCATGATGACGGCCAGCCAGCCCAGTCCGGCGTCGACGGCCGAGGAGAAGACGGTCACCTTGGCGAAGAGGCCGATGATGCCGGGGGGCAGGCCGGCCAGGCAGAGCAGGAAGAAGCCCATCGCGAGCGCGGTGAGCGGGCGGGTGGCGTACAGGCCTCGGTAGTCGGCGATCCGGTTGAGCGGCGCCGTACGGGCGACGAGCGCCACCACCGCGAAGGCCCCGAGGTTCACGACGGCGTACATGAGGGCGTACGCGATGGTGGCGCCGATCTGGTCGTCACTGGAGTACGCGGCGGCGGCGATCGGCACCAGGATGTAGCCGGCCTGCGCCACGGAGGACCAGGCGAGCAGGCGTACCGCGCTCCACGCGCGCGTGGCCGACTGGCGCAGCGCCGCGACATTGCCCGCGGTCATCGTGAGACCGGCGAGGACGGCGACGGCCGGGCCCCAGACATTCGCGTATCCGGGGAAGGCGATGACGGTCACCAGGACGAGGCCCGAGAAACCGACCGCCTTTCCGACGACGGAGAGATACGCGGCGATGGGCAGCGGGGCGCCCACATAGGTGTCGGGAACCCAGAAGTGGAAGGGGACCGCGGCAGTCTTGAAGGCGAAGCCGACGAGGGTCAGCGCCACGCCCGTCTTGGCGAGGGTGTCCAGCTGGCCGGGGACCTTGTCGAGGTCGGCGGCGATCTGCGTGAGGTGCAGGGTGCCGGTCGTGGCGTACACGAAGCTGACACCGAGCAGCGTCACCGCAGTCGCGGTGACCGAGGAGAGGAAGAACTTCAGGGCCGCTTCGCTGGAGACTCGGTCGCCGCGCCTGAGGCCGACGAGCGCGAAGGCGGGCAGCGATGCGACCTCCAGGGCGACGACGAGCGTGGCGAGGTCGCGCGAGGCGGGCAGCAGCGCCGCGCCTGCGGCGGAGGACAGCAGCAGGAACCAGAACTCCCCTGCGGGGAGCTTCTTGCGTGTGTCGTGGATCGAGAGCAGGGCGGTGAGCAGGGCGCCGCCGAGCACCAGGAGCTGGATGACCAGGGTGAAGTGATCGGCGGTGTAGCTGCAGGCGTCGGCGTCGGTCGTGAGGCAGAACGTCGCGCGGTTGCCCTTGCGCAGCGGAATCAGGGTGATGAGAGCGGCGACCAGACCGGCGATCGCCACCGCGCCCAGCAGCCGCTTGCGGCTCTCGGGTACGAACAGGTCGGCGACCAGAACGATCAGGGCAACGATCGCCGTGATGGTCGGCGGCGCGATCGTAAGCCAGTCGACGGACTGGACGAGACTGGTGCCGCTGTCGGCTGCCACGGTCACGACTTGCCTCCTGCGAGGAGCTTCTGCACGGCCGGGTCGGTGAGGCCGAGGAGGACCGCGGGCCACAGTCCGGCCAGGACGGTGAGGGCGACGAGCGGTGTCCAGGCGGCGAATTCGTATGTCTGGACGTCGGCGAGCGGCTTCGCCTCGGGCTGCCCCTGCTCGTCCTGCCGCAGTGCGCCCATGCAGACGCGGCGCACGACGACGAGGAGATACGCGGCGGTGAGCAGGGTTCCGAACGCGCCGATCGCCATGAAGGTGAGGAAGGCGGGGCGGCTCAGGCCGTCGGCGGGGTCGAACGCGCCGAACAGCGCGAGCATCTCGCCCCAGAATCCGGCGAGGCCGGGGAGGCCGAGGGAGGCGACGGCGGCAAAGGCGAGGAGACCGCCGAGGCGGGGGGCACGGCCGTAGAGGGCCGCGCCGGTGGCGCCCGCGAGGGTGTCGAGGTCGGCAGTGCCGTAGCGGTCCTTGAGCGCTCCGACCAGGAAGAAGAGCAGGCCGGTGATGAGGCCGTGGGCGATGTTGGCGAAGAGTGCGCCGTTGACGCCGGTGGGGGTCATGGTCGCGATGCCGAGGAGCACGAAGCCCATGTGGCCGACGGAGGAGTAGGCGATCAGGCGCTTGAGGTCCCCGCCCGCGCCCTGCTTGGCGAGGGCGAGGCAGGCCAGGGACCCGTAGATGATGCCGGCCACGGCGAAGGCGGCGAGGTACGGCGCGAAGGTCTGCATGCCGTCGGGCGCGATGGGAAGCACAATGCGGACAAACCCATACGTACCCATCTTCAGCAGTACGCCGGCGAGGAGAACGGAGCCGACGGTCGGTGCGGCGGTGTGCGCATCGGGGAGCCAGCTGTGCAGCGGCCACATCGGAGTCTTCACGGCGAGGCCGAGCCCGATCGCCAAAACGGCGATGACCTGCGCGGATGTGGTCAGTCCGCGGCCGTTGTCAGTGGCGAGTGCCACCATGTCGAATGTGCCGGTCTTCAGCCCGACCAGCAGCAGGCCGAGCAGCATGACGACAGAGCCGAGCAGCGTGTAGAGGATGAACTTCCAGGCCGCGGCCTGCCGATCCGCACCGCCCCAGCGGGCGATCAGGAAGTACATCGGGATGAGCACCATCTCGAAGGCCAGGAAGAAGAGCAGCAGGTCGAGAACGGCGAAGGTCGCGAGCGTCCCGGATTCCAGGACGAGCAGAAGCGCGACGAATGCCTTCGGGGACGGGCCCGCAGGCATCTTGAAGTAGCTGTACAGCGCGCACAGGAAGGTCAGCAGCGCCGTCAGGACCAGGAGGGGGAGCGAGATGCCGTCGATTCCGAAGTGGATCCGCACATCGAGTGCGGGGATCCAGCTGATGTCCGTCGTTGCCTGCATCTTCGACGGGTGGTCGTGGTCGAAGCCGAGAGCCAGCACGATCGCCGCGGCGAGGATGACGCCGGTCACGGTCACGCCGTGGCGCAGGACCGCCTGGTCCGGGCTCTTGCCGCGCAGCCCGGGCGGTGCGGGCAGCAGCGCGGCGGCGGCCCCGACGAGCGGGCCGACGACGATGAACGCGAGAAGGAACTGCATCACGGACTCGCTGATATCGATCACGGCTCACGATCCCGCGTTGACGTTGGAAAGGACGACGGCGGCGATCGCCAGGACGACGGAACCGGCGAGCAGCGCGCTGAGGTAGGTCTGCACATTGCCGGTCTGGGCGCGGCGGACGGCCGCGCCCAGCCAGCGGGTTCCGGTGCCCGATCCGCGTACATACGTTTCCACGACCTCCCGGTCGAGGAAGCTGACCAGCTGGGCGGCGGCCCGTACGGGTCGTACGAACAGGGCGGAGTAGACGGCGTCGAGGTGGAAACCGGCCGCCGCGTGGCGGTGGAGCGGGCCGAGCAGCAGTCGGCCGGGGTCCGCGGGGTCAGGGGCTGCCGCGATGTCGCCGTAGGCGGGCGTGTGTGCGGCGATGGCCTCGGCCTCGACGACCGACGGCGGGGCTTCCGGATGGGCGGCGACGGCGCCCAGGGGGATGCGGGCGGCGCCCGCGCGGTACTGGATGGCGCGCCAGGTGCCGTAGGTGATCAGTCCGCCGACGAGTGCGACCCCGGTGCCGAGGACACCGGTGGTGACGGTCGGGGTGAGGCTGTGGCCGTCGAACCAGTCGTCGAGGTAACCGACGGTCAGACCGAAGCCCAGAGAGGGGATGGCGAGCACCCACAGCACGGCGTTCATGGCGATCGGCTGGCGGCCGTGGTCGGGGGCTTCGGCTCCGCGGCCGCGGAAGGCGAGCAGCCACAGGCGGGTGGCGTACGCGGCGGTGAGCAAGGCGGTGATCAGACCGGAGACCAGTACGGTCCAGCCGGCGACGCCGGGTGCGACCTCGGACTCGCCGAGCGCGGCGTGCTCGGCGGCCACCAGAACGGCTTCCTTGGAGAAGAAGCCGGCGAAGGGAGGGATTGCGGCGAGCGCGAGGAGGGCGACGGTCATCGTCCAGAACGCGTCGGGGATGCGCTTGGTGAGGCCGCTCATCCGGGACATGGCGGCCAGCGAGTTGGTGCCCGCGGCGTGGATGATCACGCCGGCGGCGAGGAAGAGGAGCGCCTTGAACGCACCGTGGGAGAGGAGGTGGAAGACGGCGGCGCCTCGGTCACCGACGGCCAGAGCGCCGGACATGTAGCCGAGCTGGCCGATGGTCGAGTAGGCGAGGACACGCTTGATGTCGTCCTGGGCGAGGGCGGCAAGACCCGAACCGACCATCGTGACGGCTGCCATCACGGCGAGGACGATCAGCGCTGCCGCCGAGGCGGCAAAGACGGGAAGGAGACGGGCCACGAAGTAGATACCGGCGGCGACCATCGTCGCGGCGTGGATCAGCGCGGAGACGGGAGTGGGGCCCGCCATCGCGTCGGGCAGCCAGGTGTGGAGCGGGAACTGCGCGGACTTGCCCGCCACGCCCGCGAGCAGCAGCAGCGCGACGAGGGTGGGGTGTTCGATCCCGCCGGCGGCGACGGAGCCGAGGATGCCCGTGATCCGGAATGTGCCCGCGTCGGCGGCGAGCGCGAACAGACCGATCAGGAAAGGGACATCGCCGAGCTTGGTGACCAGGAAGGCCTTGAGGGAGGCGGCGCGCGCCTCGGGCGTCTCCCAGTAGTGGCCGACGAGGAAGTACGAGCAGATGCCCATGATCTCCCAGCCGACCAGGAGCACCATCAGGTCGCCGGAGTAGACGACGAGCAGCATCGCGGAGGTGAAGAGGGAGACGAGCGCGGCGTACGAGGGATAGCGCGGGTCGTCGCGCAGATAGCCGGTGGAGTAGATCTGCACGCAGGACGCGACGACCCCGACCAGGACGGCGACGAGGACCGCGAAGCCGTCGAGGTGCAGGGCGAGGTCGATGGGGACCGAGCCGGTGGGGGTGAGCTGGGTCGAGGCGTCGATCGCCTTCCCCCCGCCCTGACGTACGGCGACGAGGACGGCGATGGCGGCCGCGGCAAGGGTCGGCAGTACGGCCAACGGCCGGACCATACCGGGGGCGGTGCGGCCGAGCAGCAGTCCGGCCGCGGCGCCCAGGAACGGAAGGAGGGGTACGAGGACGGCGAGGGTCGTGGTGGTCACGCGGTGGCCTCAGCCTTCTGCGCCGAGGCGGTCGCGTCCGGGGCGTCGGGGATGCCGTCGGGGCCCTCGGCGGTGTCGCGGAGCCGGTCGACGTCCGAGGTCCCGCGGTTGCGGTGGACCATCAGGACGATCGCCAGGCCGATGCCGATCTCCGCGGCTGCGATGGCGATGGTGAAGAGGGTGAGCGCCTGGCCGGCGTGCAGGGCATCGCGCAGCCAGACGTCGAAGGCGACGAGGTTGAGGTTGACCGCGTTGAGCATCAGCTCGACGGACATCAGGACCAGGATCGCGTTGCGGCGTGCGAGCACTCCGTACAGCCCGACGCTGAAGAGGAGGACGGCCAGCACGGCGGGATAGGCGAGGTGCATCAGCGCTTCCCCTCGGGATCGGGATCCTTGGCGTCCTTGCGGGACAGGACGATCGCGCCGACGAGAGCGGCGAGCAGCAGTACGGAGAGCGCCTCGAAGGGCAGCACCCAGTGCCGGAAGAGGATCTGGCCAGAGACCTGGGTGGAGCCCTGGGCGGGTCCGTCCAGGTCGATCCAGGTGGTACGGAACGCGTCCACGACCACCCAGACCAGGGCGGTCGCTGCGGCGACGGCCACGGCCAGGGCGACCCAGCGGTTGCCGGAGTTCGCGTCCGGGGAGCGGCCGATGGGTGCCTTGGTGAGCATCAGCCCGAAGAGAAGGAGGACGACCACGGAACCGACGTAGATCAGGACCTGTACCCAGGCGATGAACTCCGCCGTCAGGAGGAGGTACTCGACGGCGAGACCGCCGAGGGTCACGACCAGCCAGAGGGCGGCGTGCACGAGCTGCCTGGTCGTGACCGTGATGGCGGCCGCGCCGAGGGTGGCGATGCCGACGAGGAGGAAGGCGATCTCGACGCCGGTCGGGGAGAGGAAGCCGTGGGTCTGGGCGGCGGCGAGCATCATGCGGAGCCTCCCTCGCCCGAGGGCGGCGTGGCGGCATCGCCAGGGCCGGTCGAGCCAGCCGGACCATCCCCGCCTGCCGGGCGTGGCCGGTCAGCCGGGCCGCCCGCAGGTGCCGGGCCGGACGGACCCGCCGGGCCGGTCGAACCAGCGGAGTCGGCCGGACCAGCCGAGCCGCCCGAGGCTGCGGGAGCGGAGGGAGCCGACGGTGGCGGGGTCGGTTCCGACTGTGCCACCGCGAGCTTCTCGGCCGCCTTGCGGGCCGCGGCGAGCTCCTTCGGCTCCTCGGCGCCCGGGTCGAGCGCGGGCGGTGCCGGCACCGTCCACATCCACTCGCGGAGTTTGTCCCGCTCATGGGTGAGCTCGCGGATGTCCGTCTCCGCGTACTCGAACTCCGGGGACCAGAACAGCGCGTCGAAAGGACAGACCTCGATGCAGATACCGCAGTACATGCAGAGCGCGAAGTCGATGGCGAACCGGTCGAGGACGTTGCGGCTGCGCTCGCGGCCGCCGGGGGCGGCGGGCGGGACCGTCTCCTTGTGGGAGTCGATGTAGATGCACCAGTCGGGGCACTCACGGGCGCAGAGCATGCAGACCGTGCAGTTCTCCTCGAACAGGCCGATCACGCCGCGGCTGCGCGGCGGGAGTTCGGGCTGGGCGTCGGGGTACTGCGCGGTGTGCGAGCGCTTCGTCATCGTGCGCAGGGTGACGGCGAGGCCCTTCGCGAGGCCGGATCCGGGGATCGGAGGCATTACTGCATCACCACCTTCACGACGCCGGTGAGGGCGATCTGGGCGAGGGCGAGCGGAATGAGCGTGGTCCAGGCGAGCTTCTGCAACTGGTCCTCGCGCAACCGGGGATAGGTCACTCGCAGCCAGATGACGACAAAGGCGAGCACGGCCGTCTTGAGCAGGGTCCACACCCAGCCGAGGCCCTCCGCCCCGAACGGGCCGTGCCAGCCGCCCAGGAAGAGGACGGTGGTCAGTCCGCACAGGACGACGATGCCCGCGTACTCGGCGAGCAGGAACAGCGCGAAACGCAGCCCGGTGTACTCGGTGTACGCGCCGAAGATGATCTCGGAGTCGGCGACCGGCATGTCGAAGGGCGGGCGCTGGAGTTCGGCGAGACCCGCGACGAAGAAGACCAGTGCGCCCACGATCTGCCAGGGCAGCCACCACCACTCGAAGGCGTTCAGGATGCCGGGCAGCGAGACCGTGCCGGCCGCCATGGCGACGGAGGCGGCGGCCAGCAGCATCGGCAGCTCGTACGCCAGCAGCTGTGCGGCGGTACGCAGACCGCCGAGGAGGGAGAACTTATTGGCAGAGGCCCAGCCCGCCATGAGCGAGCCGAGCACGCCGACGCCCATCACGGCGAGCACGAAGAAGATGCCCGCGTCGACGACCTGGCCGACGGCGCCCTGGCTCGGGCCGATCGGGATGGCGACCAGTACGAGCAGATACGGGAGGAGGGCGACGGCGGGGGCGAGCTGGAAGATGCGGCGGTCGGCGCCGGCCGGGACCACGTCCTCCTTCTGTGCGAACTTCACGCCGTCCGCGACGAGTTGGGCCCAGCCGTGGAAACCGCCGGCGTACATGGGGCCGAGTCGGCCCTGCATATGGGCCATCACCTTGTGCTCGGTCTGCCCGATGACGAGGGGAAGGACAAGGAACACGGCGAAGACGACGACCAGCCGGAGGGCGATGTCGAGGGCGTCGTTCACGCGGGGTCGCCTCCTGCGGTATCGGTCGGCTCGTCGTCGGGTCCCTCGGCGGACCGGGTCTTCGGCCGGGGGGTGGTCGGTGGGGTGTCGCTGTCTGCTTCGCTGCGGGCGTCGCCGCCTGCGTCCTCGTCGGTGCCGGTCTCGGCACCGGCGGCCGAGTCGTCGAACGCGGGCCGCGCGTGGTGCCACGGCGCGTCGGCGCTACGAGTGCGGGGCGGCGGGGCCGACGTCTCCGGGGCGTCCGCCGACGCCTGCGCGGACGGCTCGTCCGCCGGTGCCTCGGCGGGCGCCTCGGCCCTGGGCTTCTGCGCCCCGGACCCTGCTGCCGGGGACTTGTCCTTCGGCTCCTGCTCAGGCGCCCTGCCCGCGGACTCGGCAGGCTGTGTCTGTGCCGCGTCCGGCGCGGGGGTGAGGTCCTCGCGCTGTGTTGCCGAGCCTTCGCTCGCGGTGCGTGCGCGGCGCGGCGGGGTCGCGCCCGGGGCTGCGGTCTGGCCGGCCGAGCCCTCGCTCCCGGTGCGTGCGCGGCGCGGGCCCGCGGGTGCCCGGGTTCCCCCGGTCTCCCCCGTCTCGGCGGGCTCCGTCGCCTGGCCGGCCGAGCCCTCCCCCGCGGTACGCGTGCGGCGCGGGGGGCGGTCGGCGGTCGCGCCCGCCGCGCGGGGGGTGCGGGCAGGGCGGGCCGGAGCCGGAGGGAGCTGGCCCTTGAGGGGGCCCCATTCGTTCGGGTCCGGGACGCCCGGCGGGAGCATCTGGCGGCGCTTCGGGCCGCCGTGCTCCGACTCCCCCGGCTCCTTCGCGCCCGGCCAGGCCTTCGCGACCCGGGCCGCCAGCACGAAGTCCTTCCGCAGCGGATGGCCCTCGAAGCCCTCCGGCAGGAGCAGCGGGACGAGGTGCGGGTGACCGGGGAACTCGACGCCGAACATCTCATGCGTCTCGCGCTCGTGCCAGGCCGCGCCGGCGTAGATCTCGACGGCGGAAGGGAGCGAGGGGGCGGTGTGCGGAACGGTCGTACGGAGCAGCAGGCGGCGCACCGTACCGCCGCCCAGCGCGACGACATGGGCGCAGATGCGGAAGCCCGTGCCCGGTTCGTCGACAGCGCTCAGCCAGTCGAAATAGGTGCAGCCCAGCGTGTCCCGGGCGATCTCCAGCGCGGCGATCCACGAGCCGACGGGGACATCGACCGTGAGCAGGTCGTACGCGCTCTCGGCCGTGGCCTCCTCACCGAAGATCTCGGTCACGGCGTCCGGAAGGCGGTCGTACGAGCTCATGCGCGTCCCTCCCCCGGGGTCGGGGGCAGCACCAGGCCGCTCTGGAGGGCGGCGGCGGAGGGCCGCGGCGACGCGTAGCGCTCGCCGAGCGACTCCCGGGCGATCTTCTCCTGGAGCTTCAGAATGCCCTGGAGCAGCGCCTCGGGGCGCGGCGGACACCCCGGCACATACACATCGACGGGGATGATCTGGTCGACGCCCTTGGTCACGGAGTACGAATCCCAGTACGGGCCGCCGCAGTTGGAGCAGGCGCCGAAGGAGATGACGTATTTGGGCTCGGGCATCTGCTCGTACAGCCGCTTCACCGCCGGTGCCATCTTGTCCGTCACCGTGCCCGAGACGACCATGAGGTCCGCCTGGCGCGGTCCGGGCGCGAAGGGGATCACGCCGAGCCGGATGAAGTCGTGGCGCGCCATCGAGGCCGCGATGAACTCGATCGCGCAGCAGGCCAGCCCGAAGTTGAAGACCCACAGGCTGTAGCGGCGGCCCCAGTTGAGGACCACCTTCATCGGCTCGGGGGCGAGGCGGGCCAGGGCTCCGAGCCGTTTCGGCTCGGGAAGCAGTTGGGGAAGCAGCTCAGCAGCCGGCTCGGGAACCGGCTCACGGGTCACGTCCATGTCAGGACGCCCTTCTTCCATGCGTAGAGCAGTCCCACGGCCAGGAAGCCGAGGAAGATGAACATCTCCACGAGCGTCGTCGCGCCGTATCCCGCGGCCGCGAAAACCGTCGCCCATGGGAAGAGGAAGATCGAGTCGACTGCGAAAATCACGTACAGAAAAGCGTAGACGTAGTAGCGGACCTGGCTGTGTGCCCAGCCCTCGCCGACCGGGTCCACTCCGCACTCGTACGTCAGGAGCTTCTCCGGCGTGGGCACCACGGGCCGCAGCAGCCGGCCCGCCCCGAAGGCGACGGCGACGAACAGCACGCCGATCAGCCCGATCAGTCCGACGACCGAATAGCTCTCGAAATAGTCCGCCGCGAGCACGGCCACGGTCGGTTCCGGCACGTCCGCCCCTCGCTCCCTGACTTCGTTTGGCGATCTGTTCGACGATCTGTACGCACGGGAGTCTAGGCCCTGCTAAAGGGACGGTAAGCAGTCGGTCACGCATCCGTGGGCGGCGGGTGGGGTTATCCCTACTTCATCCCACCCATGTACCCCATGGCGTGCGGCGGTCCCGGCCCGGCAGGCTGGGCCCTATGACCGTGAGCAGCACCGCACCCGACCACGACCGGCCGCCACCCGCGCGCTTCGCCTTCGGCCGCCACACCTGGAAGGAGATCGCGTATCTCCTGGCCAATCTGCCGACGGCGCTGATCGGATTCGTCTACGTGGCGTTCATGATCTTCACCGGCGCTGGACTGTCGGTGACCGTGATCGGTCTGCCCCTGCTCGCCGTCGGGCTGGCCGGTGCGCGTCTGCTGGGCAGGGCGGAGCGGGCGAGGGCACGGGCGCTGCTGGGGGTACGGATCGAGGAGCCGAGCCCGTTGTACCGGCCGCACCGGCAGGACGGAGTCCTGCCCTGGCTGTGGACGAGCCTGAAGGACCCGGTCGCATGGCGGTCGGTGCTGTACTCCTTCATCCGGCTGCCGTGGGGTGTACTGACCTTCAGTGTGACCTTGGTGGGGCTGTTCGTGCTCTGGCCCGTACTGCCCTTCGTCGCGCGCGGGCTGACCAACGCGGACCGGGCGATGGCCCGCGGCCTGCTCTCCCCCTCCGACGAACTGGAGCGGCGGATCGCGGAGTTGGAGTCGGACCGCGGCGTGGTCGTCGACCGGGCCGCCGCGGATCTGCGGCGTATCGAGCGCGATCTGCACGACGGCGCGCAGGCGCGGCTGGTGGCGCTCGCGATGGGGCTCGGCCTCGCGAAGGAGAAGCTGCTGGAGGACCCGGACACGGCCGCGGCGATGGTCGACGAGGCGCACGGCGAGGTGAAGCTCGCGCTGCGGGAGCTGCGCGATCTCGCGCGCGGCATCCACCCCGCCGTACTGACCGACCGCGGACTGGACGCGGCCCTCTCCGCCGTCGCGTCCCGCTGTACCGCTCCGGTGAAGGTGACCGTGGATCTGGCGGAACGGCCGGCCGAGGCGATCGAGGGCATCGCGTACTTCACCGTCTCCGAACTGCTGCAGAACGTGAGCAAGCACGCGCGGGCGACGAGCGTCTCGGTGGATGTGTGGCGGGCTGACGAGCGGCTGCTGATCAAGGTCACGGACGACGGGCAGGGTGGCGCGCGGCTGGACGGCGGCACGGGGATGGCGGGTCTGGCGGAGCGGCTGGGGGCGGTGGACGGGGTGTTCGTACTGGACTCGCCGGTGGGGGGACCGACGACGGTCAGGGCGGAGCTGCCGTGGCGGGGGCGGGTCGCCGGCTGACCGGGGCTCCGCCCCGCCCCCGGGCTCGCAGTGGCCGGCGGGCGCCCCACACCCCGGACGCGCCCGCTTCGTGGCGCCACCTCCCGCCGCCGGGAGCTTCGCGCCGCGCTCGGGTGCCCCGTCTCGTGGGGAGCGGCGGTGCAGGGTCGCCCCCGCAGGGGATCGGCGGCAATCGCCAAGTGATCAACGCGCACCCCCGTACGCCGCCGACCCCGAAGAGTCGAGCCCGACGGCGCCCGTACCGCGGTCGTGGTGGGCGTGGGCCAGGGGGCGTGGGCCAGGGGGCGTGGGCCAGGGGGCGTGGGCCAGGGGGCGTGGGCCAGGGGGCGTGGGCCAGGGGGCGTGGGCCAGGGGGCGTGGGCCAGGGGGCGTGGGCCAGGGGGCGTTGGTGGTTGCTGCCCGGTGGGTGGCTTCGCGGGCGAACCCCCGGAGCCCGCACCCCGCGGCACCGGGCCACCTCGCGACCCGCACCGCGCACGCCCGCACCGGGCCACCCCGCGACCCGCACCGGGCGCACCCCGCCCGAGCCCCAAGGGTGGGGAAAACCCCCGCCCCAATCCGGGAACCCCCCTCATGGTGCGGACCCCTCCGCGACGGGAGGCTTGCTGTCATGACAGCCCGATACGCAGAACGGACGACTTCGATGGCCACGGAATACCCCTCGGAGCCCCGGGACCACTTCCTCCCCCCGGCGCTGAGCGCGCCGTTCGAGGGCCGCACCTGGCGTGAGTTCGGCTATCTGTTGCTCAGCCTGCCGATCAGCATCGCCTTCTTCACCTTCGCCGTCGCGACCGTCTCGATGGGTGCGGGGCTGCTCGTCACCTTCCTCGGCATCCCCGTCCTCGCCGCCGGGCTCGCGGGCTGCCGCGGGTTCGGTGCCCTGGAGCGGGCCCGGGCGCGGGGGCTGCTGCGGCTGGATGTCGGCGATCCGTCTCCCGTGCGCGCCCGGAAGAGCGGGCTGATGTCGTGGGTCGGCGCCGTGCTCAAGAGCGGGACCTCCTGGCGGCACTTCCTCTACGCGATGCTGCACTTCCCGTGGGCGGTCTTCGCCTTCAGCGTCTCCGCGACCTTCTGGTTCACCGGCTGGGGTCTGCTCACCTACCCCCTGTGGCGGTGGACCTTCCCCCGCTATCTCGACGAGCCGGGCATCTCCCTCTACGGCGACAGCGACGGCACCAGGTTCTATCTCGACACCCCCTTCGAGATCGGTGCCACCGCCGCCGTCGGCTTTGTGCTCGTACTCGCGACCGCCTGGCTGATCCGCGGTCTGACCTGGGTCGACCGGCTGATGGTCGCCGGGCTCCTCGGGCCGTCAACGCTCGACACCCGGGTCGTCGAGCTGGAGTCGGACCGCGGCGTGGTCGTCGACACAGCCGCGGCCGATCTGCGCCGTATCGAGCGCGATCTGCACGACGGCGCACAGGCCCGCCTCGTCGCGCTCGCCATGGACCTCGGTCTCGCGAAGGAGAAGCTCGCGGAGGACCCGCAGGCCGCCGCCCGCATGGTGGACGAGGCCCACGGCGAGGTGAAGGTGGCGCTGCAGGAGCTGCGCGATCTGGCGCGCGGCATCCACCCCGCCGTACTGACCGACCGCGGACTGGACGCAGCCCTCTCCGCCGTCGCCTCCCGCTGCACCGTCCCGGTGACGGTCGAGGTGGATCTGCCGTCCAGGCCCGCCCCCGCCATCGAGGGGATCGCCTATTTCACCGTCTCGGAGCTGCTGCAGAACGTGAGCAAGCACGCGCAGGCACGCCGCGCCACGGTGGACGTGTGGCGCTCCCGGGACCGGCTGATGCTGCAGGTCACCGATGACGGCCGGGGTGGCGCCACGCTGCCCGTCGGCGGCTGGGCCGCCGGGTCGGCCGGCAGCGGTCTCGCGGGCCTCGCGGAGCGGCTGGACGCGGTGGACGGCATCCTCGCCCTGGACTCGCCGGCCGGCGGTCCGACCACGGTCACCGCCGAGCTGCCCTGGCGTGGCTGACCCCCGCCACCCGTCCTCTCAGGAACCCGTAAACCCGTCGATTGTCCGAGCCTGGGCGCGGTCCGGTCCGAATACTGGGATGCTGGACGGTGCAGGGGTGGGAAAAGATCGACAGGGGGCTCAGGGTCGTGGAGGACAGGGTGCGGGTGGTCATCGCCGAGGATTCAGTGCTGCTTCGGGAGGGCCTGACCCGGCTGTTGACCGACCGCGGACACGATGTCGTGGCCGGCGTGGGCGACGCGGAGGCGCTGATCAAGTCGGTCGGCGAGCTGGCCGCGCAGCAGGCGCTGCCGGATGTGGTCGTCGCCGACGTGCGGATGCCGCCCACCCATACGGATGAGGGCGTACGGGCCGCGGTGCGGCTGCGCCGGGACCATCCAGGGGTCGGCGTGCTGGTGCTTTCCCAGTACGTCGAGGAGCAGTACGCCACCGAGCTGCTCGCGGGCAGCAGCCGCGGAGTGGGCTATCTGCTCAAGGACCGGGTGGCCGAGGTGCGGGAGTTCGTGGACGCCGTGGTCCGGGTCGCCCGGGGCGGCACGGCCCTGGACCCGGAGGTCGTGGCGCAGCTCCTCGGCCGCAGCCGTAAGCAGGACGTATTGGCGGGTCTCACTCCGCGTGAGCGGGAGGTCCTCGGCCTGATGGCCGAGGGGCGTACGAATTCAGCGATCGCCAAACAGCTAGTGGTGAGCGACGGCGCGGTCGAGAAGCATGTCAGCAACATCTTTCTGAAGCTCGGGCTGTCCCCCAGCGACGGGGATCACCGGCGTGTACTGGCGGTGTTGACCTACCTCAACTCGTAGTTGACTGACACTCTGTCAGATATTGATTCACTGTCGAGCCGGGCGGCAGTTCCAGAACCGAAGAATGAGTGGAGAGCGTCTTACCAGAAGGACCGGGGGCGAAGAAGGAACATGGCACATCAGGGCGTCAGGATGTCTCAAAAGGATGTCCGGCATATGAGCGGTCCAAGGAAGGTCACCCTTAGCGACGTAGGGTGGCTAGTGGGACGGCCGGCAGGCCGGCCGGACCCGAGGAGCCGCCTCGAGGGAGGTCCAGTTCAGTGACCAGCCAGGTCAGTAGCGCAGCCGAGCAGGCCGATGAGTCCAGTGACGACGAGGCCAACGACGCTCTCGTCGGCGGGCAGCGCAAGCACGCCGGCGAGAAGGAGATCCGCCACCTCGACCGGGTGATCATCCGCTTCGCGGGTGACTCCGGTGACGGTATGCAGCTCACCGGTGACCGCTTCACCTCGGAGACCGCGTCGTTCGGAAACGACCTCTCCACGCTGCCGAACTTCCCCGCCGAGATCCGGGCACCCGCCGGGACGCTGCCCGGCGTCTCCAGCTTCCAGCTGCACTTCGCCGACCACGACATCCTCACCCCGGGTGACGCGCCGAACGTGCTGGTGGCGATGAATCCGGCCGCCCTCAAGGCGAACATCGGCGATGTGCCGCGCGGCGGCGAGATCATCGTCAACACCGACGAATTCGCCAAGCGCGCCATGGCCAAGGTCGGCTACGACACCTCTCCTCTGGAAGACGGCTCGCTGGCCGCCTACCGCGTCCACCCGGTGCCGCTGACGACGCTGACGATCGAGGCGCTCAAGGACTTCGGGCTCTCCCGCAAGGAGGCCGAGCGCTCCAAGAACATGTTCGCGCTGGGGCTCCTGAGCTGGATGTACCACCGGCCGACCGAGGGCACCGAGACCTTCCTGCGGACCAAGTTCGCCAAGAAGCCACAGATCGCCGAGGCGAACATCACCGCCTTCCGGGCCGGGTGGAACTTCGGCGAGACGACCGAGGACTTCGCCGTCTCCTACGAGGTCGCGCCCGCGAGCGCGGCGTTCCCCACCGGCACATACCGCAACATCTCCGGGAACCTGGCCCTCGCCTACGGGCTGATCGCCGCGAGCAAGCAGGCCGACCTGCCGCTCTACCTGGGCTCGTACCCCATCACCCCGGCCTCCGACATCCTGCACGAGCTCTCCAAGCACAAGAACTTCGGTGTACGGACGTTCCAGGCCGAGGACGAGATCGCGGGCATCGGCGCGGCGCTCGGCGCGGCCTTCGGCGGCGCCCTCGGTGTCACCACCACCTCGGGCCCGGGCGTGGCGCTCAAGTCCGAGACCATCGGGCTCGCGGTCTCCCTGGAGCTGCCGCTGCTGATCGTGGACATCCAGCGCGGTGGCCCGTCGACCGGTCTGCCCACCAAGACCGAGCAGGCCGATCTGCTGCAGGCGATGTTCGGACGCAACGGCGAGGCCCCGGTCCCGATCGTCGCGCCGCGTACGCCCGCGGACTGCTTCAACGCGGCCATCGAGGCGGCCCGGATCGCCCTGGCCTACCGCACACCGGTGATGCTGCTGAGCGACGGCTATCTGGCCAACGGCTCCGAGCCGTGGCGGATCCCGGACATCGACGAACTGCCCGATCTGCGGGTGCAGTTCGCCACCGGGCCCAACCACGAGCTCGCCGACGGTACGGAGGTGTTCTGGCCGTACAAGCGTGATCCGCAGACCCTGGCGCGTCCCTGGGCGGTTCCGGGGACGCCCGGACTCGAGCACCGGATCGGCGGCATCGAGAAGCAGGACGGCAGCGGCAACATCTCCTACGACCCGGCCAACCACGACTTCATGGTCCGCATCCGTCAGGCCAAGATCGACGGCATCGAGGTCCCGGATCTCGAGGTGGACGATCCGCACGGCGCGACCACGCTTGTTCTCGGCTGGGGATCGACGTACGGGCCGATCACCGCCGCCGTACGCAGGCTGCGCACCGCCGGCCTCCCCATCGCGCAGGCCCATCTGCGCCACCTCAACCCGTTCCCGAGGAATCTCGGGGAGGTTCTGGGGCGTTACCAGAAGGTAGTGGTACCCGAGATGAACCTCGGCCAGCTCGCCACCCTGATCCGGGCGAGATATCTGGTCGACGCGCACAGCTACAACCAGGTGAACGGCATGCCGTTCAAGGCGGAGCAGCTCGCCACCGCTCTCAAGGAGGCCATCAATGACTGAGGCGCTCTCACTGGTGCCCAAGGCCGAGGCCAAGCAGTCCATGAAGGACTTCAAGTCCGACCAGGAAGTGCGCTGGTGCCCGGGCTGCGGTGACTACGCGATCCTCGCCGCCGTGCAGGGCTTCATGCCCGAGCTCGGCCTGGCGAAGGAGAACATCGTCTTTGTCTCCGGAATCGGCTGCTCCTCCCGCTTCCCGTACTACATGAACACCTACGGGATGCACTCCATCCACGGCCGCGCACCCGCGATCGCGACAGGGCTCGCCTCCTCCCGCCGTGATCTGTCGGTCTGGGTCGTCACCGGTGACGGCGACGCCCTCTCCATCGGCGGAAACCACCTGATCCACGCGCTGCGCCGCAATGTGAACCTGAAGATCCTGCTCTTCAACAACCGGATCTACGGACTCACCAAGGGCCAGTACAGCCCGACCTCCGAGGTCGGCAAGATCACCAAGTCGACCCCGATGGGCTCGCTGGACGCGCCCTTCAACCCGGTGTCGCTGGCGATCGGCGCCGAGGCCTCCTTCGTGGCCCGCACCGTCGACTCCGACCGCAAGCACCTCACCGAGGTGCTGCGCCAGGCCTCGGCCCACCAGGGCACGGCGCTGGTGGAGATCTACCAGAACTGCAATATCTTCAACGACGGCGCCTTCGACGTGCTGAAGGACAAGCAGCAGGCGGAAGAGGCGGTCATCCGCCTGGAGCACGGAGCGCCGATCCGCTTCGGCGCCGACGGCGACAAGGGTGTCGTACGGGACCCGGCGACCGGCGATCTGCTGGTCGTCGCCGTCACGCCGGAGAACGAGTCGCAGATCCTCGTCCACGACGCCCACAGCGCCAGCCCGACCACGGCCTTCGCACTCTCCCGGCTGGCCGACCCGGACACCCTGCACCACACTCCCATCGGGGTGCTGCGCAGTGTCGAGCGGCCGGTCTACGACACGATGATGGCCGACCAGCTGGACACCGCCATCGAGCAGAACGGCAAGGGTGACCTGGCCGCGCTGCTGGCGGGCAACGACACGTGGACCGTCGTCGGCTGATGCGTTGAGGTACCCCGAAGCCCGGATCTCCTGTCAGGAGGTCCGGGCTTCGTCGTACCCGGCAGGGGCCTGCCGCGCCCCCTGCCCGGTCATGACCGTATGGCGATACGGGCATGACATCCCGGCCCTGTCCCGCGTACCTTCGTCCTGGTGATGCGCGCAGGGCAGGAGAGGCAGATGAAGCCTGAGGGCGAACAGCGGGCAGGGCTGCTGTACGGGATCGGGGCCTACGGAATGTGGGGCCTCGTCCCGCTGTTCTGGCCGCTGCTGAAGCCGTCCGGGGCGGCGGAGATCCTCGCCCACCGGATGGTCTGGTCGCTCGCCTTCGTCGGCATCGCGCTGCTCGCACTCAAGCGGTGGGGCTGGATACCGGAGCTGATACGCAGCCCCCGGAAGCTGGGACTGATCACGGTCGCCGCGGCCGTGATCACCGTCAACTGGGGCATCTACATCTGGGCCGTGAACTCCGGCCATGTCGTCGAGGCGTCGCTCGGCTACTTCATCAACCCCCTGGTCACCATCGCGATGGGCGTACTGCTGCTGAAGGAGCGGCTGCGCCCGGCGCAGTGGGTCGCGGTGGGCACCGGCTTCGCGGCGGTGCTGGTCCTGGCGATCGGTTATGGGCAGCCGCCGTGGATCTCGCTGACGCTCGCCTTCTCCTTCGCGACGTACGGCCTGGTCAAGAAGAAGGTCAACATCGGCGGTCTCGAGTCACTGGCCGCCGAGACGGCGATCCAGTTCCTGCCGGCGCTCGGCTTTCTGCTCTGGCTGGGCGCCGACGGCTCGCTCACCTTCGGCGCGCACGGGGCCGGCCACGCCGCCCTGCTCGCCGCGACGGGCGTGGTGACGGCGGTGCCGCTGGTCTGCTTCGGCGCGGCGGCGATCCGGGTGCCGCTCTCCACGCTGGGGCTGCTGCAGTATCTGGCGCCGGTCTTCCAGTTCCTGCTGGGCGTCCTGTACTTCCACGAGGAGATGCCGGCCGAGCGGTGGGCGGGCTTCGCACTGGTGTGGCTGGCGCTGACGTGTCTGACGTGGGACGCGCTGAGGACGGCACGGCGTACGAAGGCCGAGGCGCTGCGGTCGGCGATGGCGGCGCCGCCGTCCCGGGTGCCTGCGTCGCCCGCGCCGCAGGCGGAACCGACGGCCTGACGCCCGGCCGCGAAGCCGTCCCTCGTTTCCATCGCTCCTGCCGTCCCTCGTTTCCATCCCTCGTTTGCGTCCCTCGTTTGCGTCCCTCGTTCTGTCACTCGATCGGCCCACCTTGGGCCCTGGCCGCAGGGCCCGACCGCTCGACCGGTGATACGCCGGAGGTCGAGGCCTTTCGCCATTCGGGCCGGGCCCGTGGAGCGGAGAGAGCGCGTCATGCCGCCACCCCTCGCCCTTTCGGTCGACTTCGGTCAGGGGTTCACCGACGCGTGGACCGCGGTCGCCACATTCGTCCCGAAGTTGATTGCCTTCCTGGTCATCCTGCTCATCGGCTGGTTTCTGGCGAAGCTGACGGCCCGGGTCGCCGACCGGCTGCTGCGCCGGGTCGGCTTCGAGCGGCTCGCGGAGCGCAGCGGCGTCGCGCACGCCCTCAGGGGGCCGCAGTACGACGCCACCGGGATCCTCGCCAAGATCCTCTACTACGGGATCCTGCTGATCGCCCTTCAGCTGGGCTTCGGGGTCTTCGGCCCCAATCCGGTCAGCAGCATGATCAACGGTGTGGTCGCCTGGCTGCCGAAGGCGATCGTCGCCTGCGTGATCGTCGTGGTGGCCATGGCGATCGCACGCGCGGTCCGCGACATCGTCCGGGGAGCACTGGGCGAGACCCCGTACGGCAGGGGCCTGTCCACGGTCGCCTGGGCCTGCATCGTCGCGCTCGGCGTGATCGCGGCGCTCGGCCAGGCCGAGATCGCGACCTCGGTGACCGGACCGGTGCTCACCGCCGCGCTGGCCACGATCGCGGGCATCCTGATCGTGGGCGTGGGCGGCGGCCTCATCCACCCGATGCGCCGGCGCTGGGAGCGGTGGCTCTCGATCGCGGAACAGGAGTCGGCGCGGGTCCGCGAGAAGGCGGAGCCGGGCCCGACGACGCCACGCCGCAAGCCTCCCGGGGGCCCGACGGCTCCGGGCGAGGGGCCGGACTTCATCGACCCGATGTGAGCCGTGCGGCACGGCCGTAACAGCCCTTGGCCAAAGGACCGGCCCACCTAAGGCCCTCAGTCCAACCCCAGCGCCTGCACGATCTCGGCCATCACGGCCTTCCAGTGCGCCCGCTGCCGCTCGCGCTCCCCCGAGTCGGCCAGACGTTCCTGATGGAAGCGGAGCACGGTCTTCTCCCCCGCGGCGGAGACCGCGACCTGGAGGGTGGTCGTGCCGTACGTCAGCCGGACCCGGTCCCCCGGCCGGTAGCTGCGCACCTCGCCCGCGATGCCGTCCTCCCTCTCGTACGACTCCCCTTTCCGGGTGGGCAGTTGGGTGCCCTCGCCGAGCCAGCAGGCGACGCCCTCGGGGCTCGCGATGAACTCCCAGACGATGTCCACGGGGAGCGGCAGCGTCTTCGAGACACCGATCTCCCAGCCTGCGTCCTGCGTCAGTCCCGTAGGCATCATCAGTCCCCTTCCGCGTGCCGGGCGCGGTGCGCCCGGACCTTGTTCCGGTTGCCGCATCGCTCCATCGCGCACCAGCGGCGGCGCCCGGGCCGCGAGGTGTCGACGAAGAGCAAGAAGCAGTCGTGCGAGGCGCATTCGCGGATGCGGTCCGCGTACGGACCGGTGAAGAGGTCGACCGCGTCGCGCGCCACGGCGGACAGCAGTTGCGTCCCGGTGGCAGCCCGGACCCAGCCGCGGCAGCCGTCCGGGGTGATTCGCGGGGCGGGCGGAGCCTGCGCGGCCGCCTCATTGACCACGGCCAGGTCATCGGGGCCGAGGGGACGTCCGTGCGCCCGGTCGGCGGTGAGCCGCCACAGAGCGTCGCGCAGCGCACGGGCCGCGGCCATGTCCGTGCCGGTGACAACGGGCTCGAGCCCGCCGGGCAGCCGGCTCTCCGCCGCCCACCGCACCAGATCATCGGGCCCGTGCAGCACCTCGTACCGCGCGAAGCCTCCAGGGCCTCCGGTGGGCAGCAGCTCAAGACAGAGCGCCCCGGCGTCGAATCGATAGGTGTGCCCCTCCGGGGTGCGAAGGGTCAGTCCTCTTGCGGCCTCGCTCACGTAACTACTATAACTGGTTACCATGGCACTGCACTGGAAGCTCGTCATCGATACGTCCGACCCGCACGCCCAGGCCGACTTCTGGTCCGAGGCCCTGGGCTACGAGGTGGAGGACCACAGCGCACTGATCGCCCGTCTGCGCGGGTACGGCCAATTGCCGGACGACTCGACGGTCCAGTCGCACGGCCGGGACGCTTGGCGCGATTACGCCGCTGTTCGGCATCCGGACGACCCCTTCGACGAGACCAGCGGCATGGGCAGGGGCCGCCGGCTCCTGTTCCAGCGCGTCCCGGAGAAGAAGACGACGAAGAACCGCATCCATCTCGACGTGCATGTCGGCCCGGACGGGAGGGAAGCGGAGGTCGCCCGGCTCGAGGGCCTGGGGGCGAGGGTCCTCTATGACGTGAACGAGCCGACGGGGGTATGGACGACGATGGCGGACCCCGAGGGCAACGAGTTCTGCGTGCAGTGATGCCCCGGGGTCGGCGGGCCTTCGGCATGGGCGGGAGCGCCGGTTCTCGTGAACCCCAGCGCTCCGCGACGTACCAGCGAGCAGCACATTCGTCCGACATCCGAACACCCGTGACCGATTTCCGCCCTTGACGGTGAGTCACGCTCTCACCGAACATTCAGCACGCACAACGCACCACGCACGCGCACCACAAGTCCCAGCGCACCACGCACGCGCACCACAAGCTCCAGCGCCCCAGGACCCGCCATCCCGGGGCGTCTCGCACGTTCCGTCCTGTCCCCGTACGGAATTCGGAGCCCCCACATGAACATCTCCGTTCCCAGACGCACGCTCGCGGCTGCCGCGTTGGCCCTGGCCGGGCTGCTCGCATCCGCCGCGCCCGCCGCGAACGCGGCCCCGGCGCCCGCGCTCGCCGCCCCCGACATACCACTCGCCAACGTCAAGGCCCATCTGACCCAGCTGCAGTCGATCGCCTCCGCCAACGGCGGCAACCGCGCGCACGGCCGGGCCGGATACAAGGCATCCCTCGACTATGTGAAGGCGAAGCTGGACGCGGCCGGATTCACCACGTCCATCCAGCAGTTCACCTCGTCGGGCGCCACCGGCTACAACCTGATAGCCGACTGGCCGGGCGGCGACGCCAATCAGATTCTGATGGCCGGCTCGCACCTCGACTCGGTCGGCGCGGGCGCCGGGATCAACGACAACGGCTCCGGCTCCGCGGCCGTCCTGGAGACCGCACTCGCCGTCTCCCGCGCCCAGTTCAAGCCGGACAAGCATCTGCGCTTCGGCTGGTGGGGCGCGGAGGAGCTGGGTCTGGTCGGGTCGAAGTACTACGTCAACAACCTTCCCGCCACCGAGCGTTCGAAGATCTCCGGCTATCTCAACTTCGATATGATCGGCTCCCCGAACCCCGGTTACTTCGTCTACGACGACGACCCGACGATCGAGAAGACGCTCAAGGACTACTTCGCGGGGCTGAACGTCCCGACCGAGATCGAGACCGAGGGCGACGGCCGCTCCGACCACGCGCCGTTCAAGAACGCGGGCGTCCCCGTCGGCGGCCTGTTCAGCGGCGCCGACTACACCAAGACCGCAGCCCAGGCACAGAAGTGGGGCGGCACGGCCGGCCAGGCCTTCGACCGCTGCTACCACTCCTCCTGCGACAACTCGTCGAACATCAACGACACCGCGCTCGACCGCAACAGCGATGCGATCGCGCACGCGATCTGGACGCTCTCGACCGGGACGACCACCCCGCCGGGTGAGGTGTACGAGACCACGGCGGACGTCACCGTCCCGGACAACGGCGCGGCCGTCACCTCGACCGTCACCGTCTCCGGCCGCAACGGCAACGCCCCGGCCACCCTCAAGGTCGGCGTCGACATCAAGCACACCTGGCGCGGCGATCTGGTCGTCGACCTGCTCGCCCCGGACGGCACGGTGTACAACCTGAAGCCGTTCAGCTCCTCCGACTCGGCGGACAACGTCCAGGCGACCTACACCGTCGACGCCTCCTCCGAGGTCGCCAACGGCGCCTGGAAGCTACGGGTCCAGGACAAGGCCGCGCAGGACACCGGATACATCGACAGCTGGAAGCTCACCTTCTGAGATAGCCCAGGACCGCCACCCCCCACAGACTGCATGCGTGTGCATATACTGCGCACGCATGCAGTCGCGTACGAGGGGAGCGCCATGACCCGGAAGTTCCTGTTCCTGCTGGGCAGCAGCCGTACCGGCGGCAACACCGAGACGCTCGCCCGGCCGGCCGCCGAGCAGCTCCGGCCCGGCGATGTCGTACGTGACGCGGAGGCGGCGCTGACCGCCAAGTCCTTCTTCCAGACGGTCAGGCCGTGATGTCCTTCGCCGCGAAACGCGCCCACGCCGCCGACCCGAACACCGCCGCGTACACCCCTTGCAGACCGAGGTTCTTCAGCACCTCGTCCCAGTAGACCGGCTCCCGCAGCAGGTCCGAGAAGGACAGCCAGTAGTGCGGGAAGAGATACGGATGGATCCCGTGCAGCTGCGGGATGCTGTCCAGGATCTGCACCGTGATCAGCAGCCCGACCGTCGTCGCCATCGCCGCGATGCCACTGCCCGTCAGGGTCGAGACGAACAGTCCGAGCGCCGCGATCCCGGTCAGCGACGCCGCCACGACCACCGCGACGAGGCCGGCCCGCAGCAGCCCGTCCCCGAAGGAGATTTGGGTGCCGGAGATCGTTGTGACATCGCCGAGCGGGAAGAGCAGCGACCCGACCGCGAGCGCGGACGCCGCGACCACCAGGGCCGCGACCAGGCAGAAGGCGCACGCCGCGGCGTACTTGGCGAGCAGCAGCCGGGTGCGTCCGGCCGGCGCGACCAGCAGATAGCGCAGGGTGCCGGAGTTCGACTCGCCCGCGATCGCGTCTCCCGCCACGACGCCGATTGCCATCGGGAGGAAGACGGGCAGGGTCGCGGCGAGTGCCGCGAAGACCAGGAAGAGCCCGTTGTTGGTGATCTGCGTGATGAACGCCGGGCCGCCACCGCCGCCGTTGCCGACCGGACCGCCGTCGCTCGTCTCGATCTTCACGGCGATGCCGATCAGTACGGGCACGGCCGCCAGCACCCCCAGCAGCGCGAGCGTGCGCCAGCGCCGGAACGTCGTGGTCAGCTCGGAGCGGAAGAGCCCGAGCGTCCAGTGATGCCGTACGGGAAGCGTCGTCGCTTCAGCCTGCAACATCGAAGCCCTCTCCGGTCAGGGCCACGAAGGCGTCCTCCAGGGAGGCGCGTTCGAGGCCGAAGCCCCGTACCCGTACGCCCGCCCGCACCAGTGCTGCGTTGAGTTCCGCGAGGTCCTTCCCGAGGTCCTTGGGGGGTGGTTCGCCGGCGACCCTCTCCTCGGTGACGGTCAGGTCGCTCACGCCCTGCTCCTTGAGAATGCGCGCGGCATCACCCGCGTCGGGTGTGGTGACGACCAGCCGGCCCCGCGCACCTGCCGCGAGATCGGCGACCGGCCCCTGGGTGAGCAGCCGTCCCTGCGCCATCACGGCCGCATGCGTGCAGACCTGCTCGATCTCGTCGAGGAGATGCGAGGAGAGAAAGACCGTGGTGCCGTCCGCCGCCAGCTCCCGTACCAGGGAACGGATTTCCCGCATGCCCTGCGGATCGAGGCCGTTCGTCGGCTCGTCGAGCACCAGCAGCCTCCGCGGCTGCAGCAGCGCGGCCGCAAGGCCGAGCCGCTGCTTCATCCCGAGCGAGTACGCCTTGGCCTTCTTGCCCGCGGCCGAGGTCAGCCCGACCCGGTCCAGCGCGGCGGCGACCCGGGCACGCCGGGTGCGGGGGTCGGCGCCCGGGTCGGCACAGTCGTAGCGCAGCAGATTGTCCCGGCCGCTCAGGAACCCGTACAGCGCGGGCCCCTCGATCAACGCGCCCACCTGCGGCAGTACGGTCCGCACGGCGCGGGGCATCTGCCGTCCGAGGACCGTGGCGCTGCCCGCCGTCGGCTCGATGAGCCCCATCAGCATCCTGATGGTGGTGGTCTTGCCGGAGCCATTGGGGCCGAGGAACCCGAAGACGCTGCCGGCCGGCACAGACAGATCGAGCCGGTCGACGGCCAACTGTCCGCCCCGGTAACGCTTGGTGAGCCCGCGCGTCTCGATGACAGCTGTCATTCCGGTCCCCGTTCTGTCGGTCAACGGTCCGCCCCACCGTACGGAGCGTACGGCGGGGCGGACGGAAGACGCGCCTTGAGCTACTTCGACGCGTTCGCGGCCTGCACGAGCGCGTCCTTGGTCACGGCGCCGGCGTAGACCGTGCCGTCGTCCGTCATCAGGACGTTGACCAGGCGGGTCGTGAAGACCGTGCCCGAGCCGAACTTCCCCTCGACCTGGTCGCCGAGCGCGTCCAGGAACTTCTTGGCCTCCGGCGGGACGTCGCCGTCCTTGGGCGCGGTGGCGCCCTTGCCGCCCGGCGTCTCGATCTTGGCGATGGAGGTCCAGCCCTTGCCGATGACGTTCAGACCCTGGAAGTCGTGGGGGCCCTTGACGTCCTCGCCGCCCTTGCCGTTCTTGAAGCCCTCGATGCCCTTGTGGTTCTTGAACCCTTCGTGCCCCTTGGCGGCGTGCCCCTTCGCCGGCTCGTCCCCCTCGGTCACCTTCGCGCCCTTGGGCGGGGTGAAGTCGAAGGTGGACGCGGCCGGCCTGGAGAAGTCGACCTTGGTGAAGCCGACGTCGATCGCGGCCTTGCCGCCGCTGCTCGGGGTGAGCGTGAACTTCAGCGGCACGCCGTTCTTCGCGTCCACCGCGACCTTGATCGAGCCGATCGTCGAACCGCTCTGCTTGGGCTTGATGACCAGCTGATAGGCGTCCCGGCCGGCCACCTGGGCCGTACCGTCGACGGTCACCGAGGTGGTGTCGTCCGCGGCCTTCAGCGCCTCGTCGGCGAGCGCCTTGGGCGTGGTCGGCAGGTCCTTGGGCGGTGTCGCCTTCCGGTCCTTGCCGTCGCGTGCGCCGTCCTTGGTGTGGAAGGCCTCGTTCGAGGCACTGTCGTACGCCCAGACCTCGTTGCCGTTGTGGATCAGGCTGTACTCGGCGGCGTCCTCAAGGATCGACACCTTCTGCTTGTCGGGGCCGTCGGCCGCGATCCGCAGCGTGTGCGAGCCCGAGGCCAGCTCCATCAGCTTGCCGTCGGGGGATGCGGACGAGCCGCCGCCGTCGCCGTTCCCGCCCTTGGGGGCGAAGGAGCCACCGCCCAGGCCGCCGAGACCGGCGAGCGAGGGCAGGCCGAGGTCCGTGTTGACCTTCACCGTGCCGGAGAGCTGCTGGGTGTCCGACGCGGCCATCTTCGCGATGAGTTCCTGCGCGCTGATCTTCGGCAGATCGGGGTCACCGGAGGCAGCGAGCGCCGGGACGAGCCCGATGGTCGCCGCCGCCACCCCGGCCACCGCGACCGGGACGAAGTAGCGCGCTGCCTTGCGGCGGCCCGCTGCGAGGTCCTCGGCCTCGTCGGTGGTCTGTGCGCTGTCGTTCGGTGCCATGGTGTGCCCTACCTCCGTGGTTGGTCAGGGTGGCGCTGTTCAACTGCATTCGTTCAACTGCATTCATCTGACCAAATCGGGCGTGAAGAAGCGTCAGACCGCGGGAGCAACTTGGCGTACTGCTCTGGGATGACAGGATGACGCGGCGCCTCCCCCAACCAGTAGGGGAAGCGCCGCGAACCCTGTTGCCGTAAGGGTTACTTCTGGATGAAGACGTAGTCCGCCCCGTAGGGGACGCCGACGATCGCTCCCTTCTCGCAGCTGCCGGCCGGGGCGACGCCGCCCACGGTGTTCAGCCGGAAGATCTCCTGGGTGTTCGCGAGCAGTCCCCGCTTCTTGCCGGACTGAGTGGCCTTGAGGTCCAGCTCGGCGATGTTCTTGGCGCCGTTGGGCGTCTTGCTGATCAGCTTGCCGGTGACGGCGCTGTGGTCGGGCGCAATCCACTGCGGCGTACCGGAGTTGGGGGCGACGAAGGAGTGGGCGATGTGTCCGCCGAGGACGGCACGCACGTCGCGCTGCTGGAAGGAGTACGTGCCGTCGTCACCCTTCTTGCACTCGTAGATCTGCTTGCCCTTGACCACGGACGCCTGGATGTTGTCGAGCGCGGCACCGAAGCCGAAGGAGCCGGTGATCTTGTGGAACTGACCGCGGACCGCGCCGCCCGGGAAGGCGGCGGTGTGCAGATTGGCGTAGAAGCTGTTCGGGTCGGCCGTGAAGGCGTCGAGGACGGCCTTGTCGGTGACCTTGACGGTGCCGGTGACCGCGCCGGTCCAGCCCTTGGCCTTGGTCCTGCCCTTGCCGATCAGCCCGGTGAAGTCGACTTTGATGCCGCCGTTGGTGCCCTTCGCGCCCTGGTGGAGGTGGAGGGCGGTCGGCTTGTCGGTGCCGCGGAACTTCACGGCGACGGACACCTTGTCCCCCTTGACCTTCACAAACTCGAGCGCCGCGCCGTCGCGGTCACCGACGGCGGGTCCACCCTGCACCGGCACCTCGTTGGCGCCGTTCAGGCTCGCCACGAAGAGGGAGGCACCACGGTCCGAGCCGGTGCGGTCCGAACCGCTCTGGACGGCGATGCCGGCGCCGCTGTTGCCGTGCCCCGCGTGGTCGGCGGCGGAGCTCTTGCTGTCGGCCGAGGCCGGCAGGACGGCGAGCGCCACCCCGGCAGCGGCGGCGACGGCGGTGGTGCCGATAAGGAGGGCCTTGTTGCGCTTCATTCTGTTGTCTCCCCGTACTGAGGCCAACGCCCTGTGCGTCAGCTTCTGGGCATGGGTACGGAGTGGATCGAAGGTTAGACTCAATCCAATAATGTGACCTGCGCCACAGATCACGGAAGGGCCGGGCAGCGGTCCACACGAAGGGTGTACGGGAGATCAACGAGGGATGAACGGAGGTCCTGCGGGCACGCCAGGAGGGCGCCCCGCACCCACTGTGAGCAGGGCGTCCGCCCTCAGTCCCGGGCGTCGGCCATCAGTCCGGGGCGTTCGCCAGTCGGCCTCGCGCGTCAGCCGTCAGCCCCGCGCGTCAGCCCGCGCGGTGGACCACCGCGTCGCAGAGTTCCTCCAGCGCGGCCTTCGCATAGCAGTCGGGCAGCGGCGCCAGCATCGCGCGCGCCTCCTCCGCGTACCGCACGGTGTCCCGCCTGGCCTGCTCCAGCGCGGGGTGAATGCGCAGCAGCCGCAGCGCCTCGGCATGCCGGGCGTCGTCCGTCAGATCCTCTTCGAGCAGCGCGACGAGCTCAAGGTCCTCGGACCGCGCGTGCGCCTCCGCCTGCGCGCGCAGATGCAGCACCGGAAGCGTCGGGATGCCCTCACGCAGATCCGTGCCGGGCGTCTTGCCGGACTCGTGCGAGTCGGAGGCGATGTCGAGTACGTCGTCCGCGAGCTGGAAGGCGACACCGAGCCGCTCCCCGTACTGGGTGAGGATGTCCACGACACCCTCGTCCGCGCCCGACATCATCGCGCCGAACCGGCCCGAGACCGCGATCAGCGAGCCGGTCTTGCCCC
Organism: Streptomyces sp. CA-135486; assembly: GCF_050936555.1. NCBI lineage: Bacteria > Bacillati > Actinomycetota > Actinomycetes > Kitasatosporales > Streptomycetaceae > Streptomyces > Streptomyces sp. CA-135486. The sequence continues at coordinate 770,835 of NZ_JBNJMM010000002.1, read as the reverse complement.
CGATGACGTCGAGGTAGTGCTCCACCGGGTCGCGGCCGTCCCGCGGACCCGCCGTCTCCAGGATCTGGCCGGTGACCAGGCGCTCGAACGCCTCCGCCTGGATGCGTACGGCCTCGGGACCCAGGTCGGCCAGTATGTGGGAGGCCCGCGCGAACAGGAAGTCGCCGGTCAGCACCGCCACCGAGTTGCCCCAGCGGGCGTTGGCGCTGTCCACACCGCGCCGCACCTCGGCCTCGTCCATCACATCGTCGTGGTACAGCGTCGCGAGATGAGTGAGCTCGACGACCACGGCCGAGGGCACCACACCCGGCGCGTACGGATCACCGAACTGGGCCGCGAGCATCACCAGCAGCGGCCGGAAGCGCTTGCCCCCGGCTCGTACCAGGTGCTGTGCGGCCTCCGTGATGAAGGGCACCTCGCTCTTGGTGGCTTCGAGCAGTCCCGCCTCGACAGCCGCCAATCCGGTCTGGACATCGGCCTCAAGAGCCTGGTCCCGCACGCTCAGCCCGAACGGCCCGACGACGGTCACGAGGGGATCTCCTGTCTGCTGACGGTCACACGGATTGTCGATGTGTCGCTGGATTCACTCAAGTCAGCGTATCCGGTCGCGTTTCGATCACCGTGGGCGCCTTCCCGCCACCCCCGGTATGTTCGTGATCAGCCAATACGACATGAAACGGCTGCTTTGTCGGAACCGAGGTCCTGCCATGCGCATCCGCACCGACTTCCCGTACGAGACCTCCCACGAGGACATCCGGATCCCGATGCCGGACGGCGCAAGGCTCTACGCGCGCGTGTGGCGCCCGCTCACCGATGAACCCGTACCCGCCCTGCTCGAATATCTGCCGTTCCGGCTGAGCGACGGGACCGCGCCGCGCGACTGGCAGCGCCACCCCTGGTACGCGGGCCACGGCTACGCCTCCGTACGGGTCGATGTGCGGGGGCACGGCAACAGCGAGGGCCTTCCCGGCGACGAGTACAGCGCGACCGAGAGGGCCGACGGGGTAGCGGTGATCAACTGGCTGGCCGCGCAGCCCTGGTGCACCGGGCGGGTCGGCATGTTCGGCATCTCCTGGGGCGGCACCAACTCCCTGCAGATCGCCGCGCTGGCCCCGGAGCCGCTGAAGGCGGTCGTCACGGTCTGCTCGACGGACGACCGCTACGACAACGACGCGCACTACATGGGCGGTTCCGTGCTCGCCTGCGGCATGCACGCCCGGGCCGCCACCCTGCTCGCCCTCGTCGCGCGACCGCCGGACCCCCTCTTCGTCGGCGATCAGTGGCGGCAGATGTGGCTCGGGCGCCTCGAAGCGGTCACCCCCTTCATCCACATCTGGCTCGCCCACCAGATCCGCGACGACTACTGGAAGCACGGCAGCGTCCGCGAGGACTACGCGGCGATCGACGCGGCGGTCCTCGCGGTGGGCGGCCTGCACGACCCCTGCCGGGACACGGTGCTGCGCCTGGTCGAGCAGCTGCCGCCCGATCGGGTACGGGGACTGCTCGGCCCGTGGCCGCACCAGTACCCGGACCGGGGCATGCGGCCGGGCCCGGCCATCGGCTTTCTCCAGGAGACGCTCAGATGGTGGGACCACCACCTGAAGAACACCGCCAATGACGTGATGTCCGAGCCCTTGCTGCGCTCCTGGATCAGCGATTCGCACCCGCCCGCGACCGTGTACGAGGAGCTGCCCGGCCGCTGGGTCGGTGCGCCCGCCTGGCCGTCGCCGCACGTCACGACCGTGTCGTACGCGCTGACGGGCGGGCCGGTGATCGTCGACTCGCCCCAGTACACCGGCCTGGACGCGGGCCGCTTCCTCCCCTGCGGGAACGACGCCGATCTGCCGCCGGACCAGCGCGACGAGGACGCCCGCTCGGCCTGCTTCGAGTTCCCGGTCACCGACGCGCCGGTCGAGCTCCTGGGCCGCCCTGCGGTCACGCTGAAGCTGCGCCTGGACGTGCCCCACGGCCAGGCGATCGCCCGCCTCTGCGACGTCGCCCCCGACGGATCGTCCACCCTCGTCACCCGGGGTGTCCTCAATCTCTCCGCCCGCCACGGCCGTGACCGCGCCAATGCCTGGCCGCTCGGCGCGCGTGAGGACGTGACCTTCGAGCTGAACGCCGCTGGCCACAGCTTCCCGCCCGGCCACCGCATCCGGCTCGCCGTCTCCTCCGCGTACTGGCCGTGGATCTGGCCGCAGCCGGGCTCGGCGGGCTTCACCCTCGACCCGGCGGGCTCCCGCCTGGAACTTCCCGTACGTTCCCAGGGCGCGAGCGAGGACAAGATCCTCTTCGAGGAACCGGAGCAGTCCGAGCCGCTCGGAGTCAGCTCCCCCGTCACCCTCGACGAGCAGCGGCCCGAGCGTCTGGTGATCCGCGACGTCGCCAAGGGCGAGTGGCGTCTGGAGGCCGACCCGCGACCCGGCGGCATGCGGGTGTATCCGGACGGTCTGGAGTATACGGAGGAGGCCCTTCAGACGTACACGATCCGCGAGCGCGACCCGCACTCCGCGCAAGCCCGCTCCGACTGGACAATCCGGCTGCACCGGCCGGAGCTTGCCTGGGACGTACGGATCGAGACACGCTCCGAACTCACCTGCGACGCGGCCGACTTCATCGCGTCGGACGAGGTGGTGTGCAGGGACGGCGACGAGATCGTCTTCCACCGCACATGGGAACGGCGCTTCCCGAGAATGGCGGGGTGAGCGGGCGGGGCGGGTGACCTGCCGCGGCGGGGCAACACCCACGTAACGTGTGCCCCACACACGTGGAAAGCGAGGCAAGCACCGATGCCCGAGCAGAGCCCGCTCGATCTGGCCGAGGGCGATCCCTTCGGCCCGCACAACCTCCCGTACGGCGTCTTCACCACGGCCGACGAGCCCGGGCGCCGACGGCTAGGCGTCCGCATCGGCAGCCATGTGCTCGACGCCGGAGCGGCCGCCCGCACTCTCGGCTCCCCCTACGCGGCACTGCTCGCACAGCCGAACCTCAACCCGCTCCTCGCGGCGGGCCGCACCGCCTGGCGGGACGTGCGCCGGGCGATCACCGCCTGGGTCACCGTGCCCGCCCACCGGCCGGACATCGAGCCGCTGCTGCACCCGCTCGACTCGGTCACGCTGCACCTTCCGTACGAGGTCGCCGACTATGTCGACTTCTACGCGAGCGAGCACCACGCCACGAATGTCGGCAAGATGTTCCGGCCGGACGGGGACGCCCTGACGCCCAACTGGAAGCATCTGCCGATCGGTTACCACGGCCGGGCCGGGACGGTTGTCGTCTCCGGCACCGACGTGGTGCGCCCCAGCGGCCAGCGCAAGGCCCCGGCCGACCCCGCGCCCCTGTTCGGCCCGTCCGTGAAGCTCGACATCGAGGCCGAGGTCGGCTTCCTCGTCGGCACTCCCTCCGAGCTCGGCCGCCCGGTGGCACTCGGGGACTTCCGGGAGCATGTCTTCGGTGTGACGCTCCTCAACGACTGGTCGGCCCGGGACATCCAGGCCTGGGAGTACGTGCCGCTCGGCCCGTTCCTCGGCAAGTCCTTCGCCACGTCCGTCTCCGCTTGGGTGACCCCGCTGGAGGCCCTCGACGCGGCCCGCACCGATCCCCCCGCGCGGGACTTCGAGCTGCTCCCCTACCTCGACGACTCCGGCGACGAGGAGCCCGGCGGCTTCGACCTGCGCATCACGGTGGCAATCAACGACCATGTGGTCTCCGAGCCGCCGTTCGCCACGATGTACTGGACGGCCGCCCAGCAGCTGGCCCATATGACGGTCAACGGCGCCTCGCTCCGTACGGGCGACCTCTTCGGCTCCGGCACGGTCAGCGGGCCCGAGGTCCATCAGCGCGGCTCGCTGCTGGAGCTCACCTGGAACGGACGGGACGCTCTCGAACTTCCCGAGGGCAGGCGGACCTTCCTGGAGGACGGCGACGTGGTGACGATGACGGCCTGGGCACCTGGCCCGGACGGCGTACGGGTCGGCCTCGGCGAGGTCACCGGCCGGATCGCGGCGAGCGCCGCGGAATGACCGGACTCTCCCTGCCGGAGGAGCTCCTGCTGCTCGCTCTCGACCCCGTGACGGGCCGCCGGCACTGCAGCAGGAGTTACCTCCAGTACGGACTGGCCGGCGCCGCCCTCGCCGAGCTGGAGCTCCAGGGCAGGGTCGCCGAGGCGCGCGGCAGGGTGACGGTGGTCAATCCACTGCCGCCGCAGGACCCGCTGTCGGCGCAGATACTGGCGAGTCTCCCGGCCCCGGGCACCAGCCGGTTCGGCGACGGCGTACGCGCCCGGCCCTGGGTCAGGCGCGCCGGGCGGCACGTCGAGGAGTTGTGCCTGCACCACCTGGTGGGACGCGGTGCGCTGCGGGTCGAGACCCATCGCTTCCTGGGCATCTTCCCGTACCGCCGGTACCCCGCTGCGGCCGAGGACCTCTCGGCCCCGGCCCGCGGGCGCTACGCCCAGTCGGTGTGGGCCGGCTTCCCGGACCGCCGCAGCAGGCTGCTGGCCGCCTTCACCGCGGCGATCGGCATCGCCAAAGTGCTCCATCCGAGATTCGAGTCGTGGCAGGGGCGGGGCGCACTGCGCGTTCTCGTCCGGGAGCAATGGGCCCCGTACGCCGTGCACCGCGCCATAAAGCAGGACAAGAAGTCGAGCAGTACCAGCATCAGCTTCGGGGGCGACGGGGACGGTGGCGGAGGCGATGGCGGAGGCGGCGGCGACTGACGCCCCCGGGGTGGCAGATCTTTCCGACTGATCCGCATCACCGCAGGTCAGCACGGTGTCCCGGTGGCCGGTTCATGGCGCAACACTCTGGCAACACCATCGCCGACGCAGCGTCGGTATGGTCCGGGGCATGCCAGCCGAACGTACCCGTGAGCACACCGTGCCCCTCGCCGCCGCACGCCGGCGGCGGCTGCGCGCGGACCAGGCGCGGCAGCTCGCCGACCTGCTGCGCCACCAGGTGCGCACCGGCGGCTTCCCCGGCGGCGTGCTGCCGCTGGAGGGCACGATCGGCAACGACTACCGCGTCTCCCGCAACACCGTCCGCCAAGCGCTGGATCTGCTCCGTACGGAAGGGCTGGTCGAACGCCAGCCGGGCGTCGGCACGGTCGTGGTGTCCGAGAAGTACCCGCACGGCCTCGACCGGCTGCAGGGCCTCGCCGAGACCCTGCGCGAACACGGCGACGTCACCAACGAAGTCCGCACCGTCGGCCCCGTCCCCGCGCCCGCACCCGTGGCCCGGCGGCTCGGCCTGCCCGAGCACGCCGACGTGCTCTACATCGAGCGGCTGCGGCGGCTGAACGGCCTGCCCCTCTCGCTCGACCTCACCTACATCCCGATGGACATCGGCACCGGTCTGCTCGGCTGCGACCTGGAGCACACCGATGTGTTCCGGCTGCTCGAAAACCTCACCGGACAGGCGCTGGGCACGGCCGAGATCACCCTGGAGGCCGTCAACGCCGACGCGCACTCCGCCGCCGTACTCGAAGCCCCGCGCGGCGCCGCCGTGCTGATGCTCGAACGGCTCACGCATCTGTCCGACGGACGCCCCGTGGATCTGGAGTTCATCCGCTTCCGCGGCGACCGCATCACCATGAGCGGGCTGCTCCACCGCTCCCTCTGACCCGTCCCCATAGCCCCGTACCCCTTTCCCGGAGACAGCCATGCCTCTTGCGCCCCAGCGTGCCGACGTGCCCGTGACCATCGACGAGTCGAAGTGCATCGACGGCTGCACCCTCTGCGTCGACATGTGCCCGCTCGACTCCCTCGCGATCAACCCGGACAGCGGCAAGGCCTATATGCACGTGGACGAGTGCTGGTACTGCGGCCCGTGCGCGGCCCGGTGTCCCACGGACGCGGTCACGGTCAATATGCCCTATCTGTTGCGGTAAAGCTCGAGAGGTACGAACTCCCATGTCACGCAAGCCAGTTGTGTTTCTCGCCGCCGCCCTGCTGCTGCCGCTCACCGGTTGCGGCGGTGACGCGGAGGCGGGGGGCGGCTCGACCGTCACCGTCACCGTCGGCTACCAGTCCAAGACCATCAACACCGTCACGGCGGGCACGCTGCTGCGGTCGCTCGGCTACTTCGAGCGGGAGCTCACGGCCCGCGGCAAACGTGAGGGCGTCACCTACAAGGTGAAGTGGCAGGACTACGCCACGGGCGCGCCGATCACCGCGCAGATGACCGCCGGGAAGATCGACATCGGTTCGATGGGCGACTTCCCGCTGCTGATCAACGCCACGCGCGGCAAGCAGCTGCACCGGCCGACGCGGCTCGTCTCCGTCACCGGCTACAACCTGCGCGGCGGACTCAACACCATTGTCACAGCACCCGGTTCGAAGCTGTCCTCGCTGAAGGACCTGCGCGGCAAGAAGGTCTCCACGAGTGTCGGCTCGGCCGCGGACGGCACGCTCGTACGGGCGCTGCAACGGGCGGACATCGACGCGGACAAGGACATCCGCAAGCTCAACCAGCAGCCGGCCGTGGGTGCGTCGGCGCTCCAGGCAGGCAGCACGGACGCGCTCTCGCAGTTCGTGGCCTGGCCCGGGCTGCTGGCCTTCCAGGGCAAGGCGCAGGCGCTGTACGACGGGGCGGAGCTGAATCTGCCGACCTTCCACGGCGTCACCGCGCGCGAGGACTTCGCGAAGAAGCGGCCCGCGGTGCTCGAAGACTTCCTGCGCGCGCAGGCCGACGCGACCGAGTATCTGCGCAAGCAGCCGGTCGCGGCCGCGGAGTCGGTGGCCAAGGCGACCGGACTCCCGGCCGAGGTCGTCTACCTCTACAACGGAGCGCACGGCATCGCCACCTTCGGCCCCGCCATCAAGCCCGAGCTGGTCGACGCGTTGAAGAAGGACGTGCCGGTGCTGAAGTCGGCGAAGCTGGTGGGCGACGTGGATGTGGACGCCTTCGTCGACGACCAGTATGTGAAGCGGGCGTTGGGGAACGGCTATGCCAAGGAGCTCACGTCCGCGGCCGCGCCCGCGCGCAGCGAGCTGTGGCTGAAGGGCAAGAACACGACCCGGTCCTTCGCGACCCCGGCCGAGCTGCTGCGGCAGGTCGCCGCGGCTCCCGGACAGGTGCGCGCAGCGTACGTCCCCGACGCGACCACCGGCACGCGCTGGTTCGCGGAAAAGGCGGTGTGGGTGGCCGACGGCACGACGCTGCTGCCCTTCGTCACCCGGTCCGCGGCCGCGGCCTACGTGACGGGACACGCGGGCGCCCGGGCCGTGTCGTACGCCGAAGCCTTGAAGCAGGTGTCATGACCGCCCGGCACATCGTGCGCGTGCTGTCCCTGCTGGGCGCGCTCGGGGTGTGGCAGCTGCTGACCGCCTTCGACATCAATCTGTGGCTGCGGTTCGAGCAGTTTCCGACAGTCGTCGATGTCGCGCGGGAGTTCGGGGAGCGGGTCGGGAGCGGCCCGTACTGGCAGGACCTGACCGACAGCCTCACCCGCATCGTCACCGGCTTCTCGCTGGCGGCGCTCGCGGGCGTGGCGATCGGCACCGCGATCGCCCGCTCCCACCTGGCGGCGGACCTGCTCGGTCCGGTGCTCGAAGTCCTGCGTCCAATACCGGCGATCGCGCTGGTACCGGTGGCGATCCTGCTCTTCCCCAGCAACGAGCAGGGCATCGTCTTCATCACCTTCACCGCGGCGTTCTTCCCGATCATGGTCTCCACACGGCATGCCGTGCGCGCCCTGACCCCGGTCTGGGAAGAGGCCGTCCTCACCATGGGCGGCGGCCGCCGGCGGATTCTGGCGTCGGTGGTCCTGCCGGGGGCGCTGCCGGGGATCCTCGGCGGTCTCTCGGTGGGGATCGGGGTCTCGTGGATCTGCGTGATCTCGGCGGAGATGATCTCCGGTGAGTACGGGGTGGGTTACCGCACCTGGCAGGACTACACGGTGGTGGACTACCCCGGCGTGTTCGTGGGCATGGCGACGATCGGCGTCCTGGGCTGGCTGACGTCGACTGCGGTGGAACTGGCGGGGCGCCGGGTGACGAGGTGGCTCCCGCGGGTGGAGTCGGGACCGCCGGTCCGGCGCCGGAGGGTTTCCCCCACCCGGCCCCTTCCCGCGGCGGGGGGCAAGCCCCCGGGCCCCGCGCCTCAAACGCCGGCGAGGCTGATTTCCGGGGCTCCGCCCCGGACCCCGCTCCTCAATCGCCGGACGGGCTGAACTTCAGCCCGTCCGGCGATTGAGGACACGCCCGAAGGGCGTCCGGGGCCACCCATACCCCATCCCCACCCACGAGGAGGCGTAACCCCATGACCACACCCCCCGAAACCACCCTCGCCCCCACCCCCGCACCGCCCCGTGGGACCCGGCTCACCCTGCGCGGTGCGTCGCTGGGGCGGCCCGGAGCGCCCGTGCTCGACGGGATCGACCTGGAGGTCGTGCCCGGCGAGATCCTGACCGTCGTCGGCCCCTCCGGGTGCGGCAAGTCGACCCTCCTGCGGACCCTCGCCGGGCTGCTCCCCCCGCTCGACGGCGCGGTCGCGCAGGACGGTGAGCCCATCACCGCCCCCCGTGCCGAGCGGGCACTGATCTTCCAGGAAGACGCCCTCCTTCCGTGGCGCACCCTGCGCGGCAACGTCGAACTCCCCCTGGCCATCAGGGGAGTCGGCCGCGCCGAGCGACGTCGGCGGGCCGAGGCATGGCTGGACCGGGTCGGGCTCGCCGACCGGGCCGCCCACCTCCCGCACCGCGTCTCCGGCGGGCAACGCCAGCGCGTCCAGCTCGCGCGGGCGCTCGCCGCCGAGCCGCGGGCCGTCCTCATGGACGAGCCCTTCGGCGCGCTCGACGCGCAGACCCGGGCCGGGATGCAGCAGTTGCTCGTCGACGTGCTGCGCGGCACCGGCGCGACCGTCGTCTTCGTCACGCACGACGTCGACGAGGCGCTCTTCCTCGGCGACCGCGTCGCCCTCCTCGGCACCGGACGCGTCCTCGACGTCCCCCGCCCCCGCGACCGTGCGGCCCACGGCGAACCCGCGACCCTCGCGCTGCGCCGCGAAGTACTCGAATCCCTCGGCACCTGAGAGGCCCTCCCCCATGGACATCCCCGCACTCGCGGACGCCGAGGAACTCTCCTGCGACGTCCTCGTCATCGGTGGCGGCACCGCCGGCACCATGGCCGCGCTCACCGCGGCCGAGCACGGCGCGAACGTCCTGCTCCTCGAAAAGGCGCACGTACGGCACTCCGGCGCCCTCGCCATGGGCATGGACGGCGTCAACAACGCCGTCATCCCCGGCCGCGCCGAGCCCGACGACTACGTCGCCGAGATCACCCGTGCCAACGACGGCATCGTCGACCAGTCCACCGTCCGCCAGACCGCGACCCGCGGCTTCGCGATGGTGCAGCGCCTGGAGTCGTACGGCGTGAAGTTCGAGAAGGACGAACACGGCGAGTACGCGGTCCGCCAGGTGCACCGCTCCGGCTCGTACGTCCTGCCGATGCCCGAGGGCAAGGACGTCAAGAAGGTCCTCTACCGGCAACTGCGCCGCCGCGAGATGCGCGAGCGCATCCGTATCGAGAACCGTGTGATGCCGGTCCGGGTCCTGACGGCCGGGGGGAAGGCCGTCGGGGCCGCGGGCTTCAACACCCGTACAGGACAGTTCGTCTCGGTACGCGCGGGTGCCGTCGTCCTCGCCACCGGCGCCTGCGGCCGCCTCGGTCTCCCCGCCTCCGGCTATCTCTACGGCACCTACGAGAACCCCACCAACGCCGGCGACGGCTACGCCATGGCCTACCACGCCGGCGCCGAACTCACCGGCATCGAGTGCTTTCAGATCAACCCGCTGATCAAGGACTACAACGGCCCCGCCTGCGCGTATGTGGCCAACCCCTTCGGCGGCTACCAGGTCAACCGGCACGGCGAGCGCTTCGTCGACTCCGACTACTGGTCGGGCCAGATGATGGCGGAGTTCGCGAACGAACTCGCCTCCGACCGCGGCCCCGTCTTCCTCAAGCTCAGCCATCTCCCCGAGGAGTCCATCGGCGCGCTGGAGGGCATCCTGCACTCCACCGAGCGCCCCACCCGCGGCACCTTCCACGCGAACCGCGGCCACGACTACCGCACCCACGATGTCGAGATGCACATCTCCGAGATCGGCCTCTGCGGCGGCCACTCGGCCTCGGGCGTCCGCGTCGACGACCACGCCCGCACCACCGTGCCCGGTCTGTACGCCGCCGGCGACCTGGCCTGCGTCCCGCACAACTACATGATCGGCGCCTTCGTCTTCGGCGATCTGGCGGGCGCGGACGCGTCCCAGTACCGGGCGTACGAGGGCGAGTTGCCCGCCGACCAGCTGCGCGCCGCCCATGAGCTGATCTACCGGCCGCTGCGCAACCCGGACGGACCGCCCCAGACCCAGGTCGAGTACAAACTCCGCCGCTTCGTCAACGACTACGTCGCCCCGCGCAAGTCCGGCGCCCGGCTCTCCCTCGCCGTCGAGCACTTCGAGCGGATGCGCGGCGAGATCGCCGAGATGGGCGCCGAGACCCCGCACGAGCTGATGCGCTGCGCCGAGGTCACCTTCATCCGCGACTGCGCCGAGATGGCGGCCCGCTCCTCACTCGCGCGTACGGAGTCCCGCTGGGGCCTCTACCACGAGCGTACGGATCACCCGCAGCGCGACGACGAGGACTGGCTGCACCACCTGGACCTGCGCAAGTCCCCCGCCGGGACGATGGAGTTCACGGCCCGCCCGGTCGCGCCCTACCTGGTGCCGGTCGACGAGTTCAGCCCCATCGGCGGCCCGTCCCGCCACCTCGGTGAGGTTGCTCTCGAGCAGGTCTCCACGGCGGGCCCGCGCGAGATCGCGCCGACGGGCTCACGCATCGCCGCCCCCGTACGCGTCGAGACACATGTCGCGGCCCACTCCCCACGCATCCTCGAACTCCTCGCGCTCGCCGAGGAGGAGCCGTCGCTCACGGAGTTGAGCCCCTACCTCGCCGACGCCGACCCGGCGGTCCGGGCCGCCGCGGTCGCCACGCTCACCGAGACGGCCCCGGACGGCACGGGCCCGGCGCTCGCCACGGCCCTGGTGGACGAGGACGGAGCGGTACGTGCCGCGGCCGCGGCCTCCCTCCAGGAGCTGGTCGAAGTCCTGCCGCCGACGCCGGAGTTGAGCACCCGCCTGGTGGCGGCGCTCGACAACGACGACCCCCGGGTCCGCTCCACCACGCTGGACGTCCTGCGCGCGCTCCGGCTGGGTGACGCCGGCCTCTTCGGCGGCGCGCTCTCGGACCCGGCCATCGAGGTCCGCATCGCGGCCGTACGCGCCCTGGTCTCGGTCGACGCCCTCGATGTCGTCGCCCGAGCGACCGCCGACTCCGCCCGCGAGGTCCGCGTCGCGGTGGCCCGCAGCCTGGACGACCCGGCCGCGCTCGAGCCCCTGCTCCACGACCCGGACATCCTGGTCCGCGCGGCCGCACTCGCCGCACTGTCCGTCGCGGGCTGCCCGGCCCCGTACGACACCACGGCGATCACCGCGCTGGCCGCCCCGTCCTGGCAGGTCCGCGCGGGCGCGGCCACGGCCCTGGGCGCGGCCGGCCCGGACCTTGCCGTATCCGCCCTGGCCAAGGCGCTCGGCGACTCCAACGCCGATGTCCGCAAGGCGGCGGTGCTGTCCTTGCTCAGGCACTCCGCCCGCGAGGACGCCCGGGCGGCGCTGGCCACCGCGGTCACCGACCCGGACGCGGACGTCCGCGCGTATGCCTCCCGGGCGGCTACCCCGGCCTGAGCGGCGGCAGCCCCATCGCATTGGGGAACGGCACCCCGCCCGCCTCGACAATCCGCCGGGCGAGCGGCCGCAGACACTCGGCGAGCCTCGTACCGCCGAGGAGGGGCCGGGCAAGCCGATCGGTGGTGGCCTCGATCGCATCCGCTCAAGGCGGCCCGCGTCGGTGAGGGTTCCGTCCGGTGCGAGCACTCCACGGTCGCGGAGACCGGCGTGCGCGGCCTCCCACTCGGGCTCGCTCCAGCCGCGGTTGAGCCGCTGCTCGGCCGGGGCGAGCCCCAGTGCCACGGTGATCACATTGGCCTCGCAGCCGTCCACCCCGGCGGTCACCAGGGCGGCGACATGACCGTCCCCACGGAATTCGCGCAGCGCGGTCGCCGCCCACCACAGCGCCAGATGGGGCTGCTCGGGCACGGGCAACGCGGCATGCGCGGCGAACAGCACCCGCCCGGCGGTGGGCAGGGCCTCGACCGCCCGTCGCCCGAGCTCCGCGGCCTCGGCCACCTGCGGGCCGTCGGCGAGTTCCCCGAGCAGCCGACGCAGACACCGGTCGGCCACGTCGAGCCGGGCGGCGAGGACCTGCGCGGGTGAGCAACGCTCCCAGGCATCGGGAAGCGCCCGGGCGACCCGGGCGGGTGCGAAGTTGTAGAAGGCGGCCGTCACCACCCCCGGCGGGACCGCACCGAGGGCGGCGGCGCGGGAGGCGAAGTACCCCATCCAGAAGCCCTTGAGCCCCGATCCGGCGGCGGAGTAGACGGGCCCCGTCTCCGGCGCGAAGTAGACGGGCGCGTGTGCGCATTCCAGCAACTGCCAGATGTCGTCCATGGACGTCGACGCTAGCCCACACGCTGGGCGCGTCAACGCGACGTGACGCGTTCACCCGTGTGCGGGAGCCTGATCAACTTCCCCCAGATTGCGCGGGACAGGCCCGCGAGACTCCCATCCCATGGGAACACCGATGAGCGGCGGCCCTGGCGTCCCGGAGCCCAGCCGGCCCACCCCGCCCCTCGGCGGCTGGACCGGCTTCCGAATCTGCCTCCGCATACGGAACTCATCGACGCGAGCCTCGTCTTCCCGAGTCCGCAAACCGTCTTTCATTCGCGCTCGATCGACTTCTTCAGGTGGCAACTGGAGTCGATCGCGCCCCAGGATCTGGAAGTCGTCGCGCGATTCACCATCGACATCGACCGCTGGAACCGGCCCGAGCTCGATGTGCTCGTCGTGCGCGGGGAGGTCATCGGGGACTGGGAGCAGACCCGGTTCCCGGCCGAGTCGGTGGTGCTGGCCATCGAGGTCGTCTCCACCGACTCTGTGACCCGCGACCGCGAAACCAAGCCGGTGAAGTACGCACGCGCCAAGATCCCGCACTACTGGCGGGTGGAGGACAACGAGGGCAAGGCTGTCGTGTACGTCTTCGAACTCGAACCGGCTACCGGCGCCTACACCAGCACCGGGATCTTCCACGACCGGATGAAGGTCTCCGTCCCGTTCCCCGTCGACCTGGATCTGGACGGGATCGCAGCGCGCCGGAAGCGAACCCAGGAGCAGCAGCCGTAACAGCCGAAGGGCCCGGCCCCTCCGTACGGAGAAGCCGGGCCCTCATACATGCCGGGTCAGCGCACGAACACGCTCGCCTGGCTCGCCAGATCCAGGAAGTACTGCGGCGCCACACCCAGTACCAGCGTCACCGCCACACCCACCCCGATCGTCGTCATCGTCAGCGGCGACGGCACGGCGACCGTCGGGCCGCCCTCCTTCGGCTCGCTGAAGAACATCAGCACGATCACCCGGATGTAGAAGAACGCGGCGATCGCCGACGAGATCACACCGACCACGACCAGCGCACCCGCGCCGCCCTCCGCCGCCGCCTTGAAGACCGCGAACTTCCCGGCGAAGCCCGAGGTCAGCGGAATACCGGCGAAGGCCAGCAGGAAGACCGCGAAGACCGCCGCCACCAGTGGTGAACGGCGCCCGAGCCCCGCCCACTTGGACAGGTGCGTCGCCTCGCCGCCCGCGTCACGCACCAGCGTGACCACCGCGAACGCGCCGATCGTCACGAAGGAGTACGCGGCCAGGTAGAACAGGACGGAGGAAACACCGTCGGGCGTCGTCGCGATGACACCGGCCAGGATGAAGCCCGCGTGCGCGATCGAGGAGTACGCGAGCAGACGCTTGATGTCGGTCTGGGTGATCGCGACGATCGCACCGCCCAGCATGGTGACGATCGCGACCGCCCACATGACCGGCCGCCAGTCCCAGCGCAGCCCCGGCAGCACCACATACAGCAGCCGCAGCAGCGCGCCGAACGCGGCGACCTTCGTCGCCGCCGCCATGAAGCCGGTGACCGGCGTCGGCGCGCCCTGGTAGACGTCCGGGGTCCACATGTGGAACGGCACCGCGCCGACCTTGAAGAGCAGCCCCACCAGGATCATCGCCCCGCCGATCAGCAGCAGCGCGTCGTTCCCCATGGTGTCGGCGAGCGCCGGGTCGATGGTCCGCACGCTGCCGTCGACGACGTCCGCGATCCTCGCGTACGAGACGGAGCCCGCGTACCCGTACAGCAGCGCGATGCCGAAGAGCAGGAACGCCGACGAGAACGCGCCGAGCAGGAAGTACTTCACCGCGGCCTCCTGCGACATCAGCCGCTTGCGGCGGGCGACGGCGCACAGCAGGTAGAGCGGGAGCGAGAAGACTTCCAGCGCGATGAACAGCGTCAGCAGATCGTTGGCGGCCGGGAAGACCAGCATGCCGGTGATCGCGAAGAGCACCAGCGGGAAGACCTCGGTGGTGGTGAACCCGGCCTTGACCGCGGCCTTTTCGCTGTCGCCGCCCGGCACGGACGCGGCCTGCGCGGCGAACGAGTCGATGCGGTTGCCGTGTGCCGCGGGATCGAGGCGGCGCTCGGCGAAGGTGAAGACGGCGACCAGCGAGGCCAGCAGGATGGTGCCCTGCAGGAAGAGCGCCGGGCCGTCGACCGCGATGGCGCCCATCGCCGCGATACGCGCCTTGGTGCTGCCGTAGCCGCCGGCCGCGAGGGCGACCACGGCGGCGAAGGCGGCGGTCAGGGCGACCACGGTCAGGAACACCTGCGCGTAGTAACGGGCCCTGCGCGGGACGAATGCCTCCACCAGCACACCCACGACGGCCGCGCCCACGACGATCAGCGCGGGTGCCAGCTGCGCGTACTCGATGGTCGGGGCCGGGATCTTGTCGATCGGCTCGGCGGCCGTTGTCCACAGGCTGTGGACAATCATTGCGCTCACTTGGCCGCCTCCGCGTTTTGAATAGGCACAGCAGGCTGGGGGTCCTTCTGATGTACGTCGGACAGCGTGTGCTCCACCGCCGGGTTCACGATGTCCGTCAGCGGCTTCGGGAAGACGCCGAGGAAGAGCAGCAGCGCGATCAGCGGTGCGACCACCACCAGCTCACGAGCCCTGAGGTCCGGCATCTTCGCCACCTCGGGTTTCACCGGGCCCGTCATCGTCCGCTGGTAGAGGACGAGAGTGTAGAGCGCGGCGAGCACAATGCCGAAGGTGGCGACGATCCCGGCCACCGGATATCGCGTGAACGTGCCGACCAGGACCAGGAATTCACTGACGAAGGGCGCGAGGCCCGGCAGCGAGAGCGTGGCCAGACCGCCGACCAGGAACGTGCCGGCGAGCACCGGCGCCACCTTCTGCACCCCCCCGTAGTCCGCGATGAGCCGCGAGCCGCGCCGGGAGATCAGGAACCCGGCCACCAGCATCAGCGCGGCGGTCGAGATTCCGTGGTTGACCATGTAGAGCGTCGCACCCGACTGCCCCTGGGAGGTCATCGCGAAGATGCCCAGGATGATGAAGCCGAAGTGCGAGATCGATGCGTACGCGACCAGCCGCTTGATGTCGCGCTGGCCGACGGCGAGCAGCGCGCCGTAGACGATGCTGATCAGCGCCAGTACGAGAATGACCGGCGTCGCCCACTTCGAGGCATCCGGGAAGAGCTGGAGGCAGAAGCGCAGCATCGCGAAGGTGCCGACCTTGTCGACGACCGCGGTGATCAGCACGGCGACCGGGGCGGTCGCCTCACCCATGGCGTTGGGCAGCCAGGTGTGCAGCGGCCACAGCGGCGCCTTGATCGCGAAGGCGAAGAAGAAGCCGAGGAACAGCAGCCGTTCGGTGCTGGTCGCCATGTCGAGCGAGCCGGACGCGCGCGCGTCGGCGATCTCGGTGAGCGAGAAGCTGCCCGCCACGACATAGAGCCCGATGACCGCGGCCAGCATGATCAGACCGCCGACCAGGTTGTAGAGCAGGAACTTCACTGCCGCGTACGAGCGTTGGGCCGCGGCGTTCTCGTCGCTGCCCGCGTGGGCCCGGTCCCCGAAGCCGCCGATGAGGAAGTACATCGGGATGAGCATGGCTTCGAAGAGGATGTAGAAGAGGAAGACGTCGGTGGCCTCGAAGGAGAGGATCACCATCGCCTCGACGGAGAGGATCAGGGCGAAGAAGCCCTGAGTCGGGCGCCAGCGCGAGGACTTCGTCTCCAGGGGGTCGGCGTCGTGCCAGCCCGCGAGGATCACAAAGGGGATCAGCAGGGCGGTCAGCGCCAGCAGCGTCACCCCGATGCCGTCCACGCCCAGTTCGTACCGGACACCGAAGTCCGCGATCCAGGCATGCGACTCGGTCAGCTGGTACCGGGCGCCGCCGGGCTCGAACCGTACGAGCGCGACCGCGGCCAGCACCAGCGTGCCGAGCGAGACCAGCAGCGCCAGCCACTTGGCCGCGTTGCGCCGCGCGGCCGGGACGGCGGCGGTGGCAATGGCACCGAGCGCCGGGAGCGCCGCCGTCGCCGTAAGCAGAGGGAACGACATGGCAGTTACACCGCCCTCATCAGCAGGGTCACGGCGATCAGCACTGCCGTACCTCCGAACATCGAGACCGCATAGGTGCGGGCATAGCCGTTCTGCAGCTTGCGCAGCCGGCCCGAGAGCCCGCCGAACGAGGCGGCCGTGCCGTTGACCACGCCGTCGACCAGAGTGTGGTCGACGTAGACCAGGGAGCGAGTGAGGTGCTCCCCGCCGCGGACCAGGACGACGTGGTTGAAGTCGTCCTGGAGGAGATCGCGGCGGGCGGCCCGGGTGAGCAGCGAGCCGCGCGGAGCGATGACCGGCACCGGTCGGCGTCCGTACATCGCCCAGGCGATCGCGACGCCGATGACCAGGCACACCATGGTGGCTCCGGTGACCGTCGCCGCGCTGAGCGGGGAGTCCCCGTGCTCATGCCCGGTGACGGGCTCCAGCCAGTGCAGGAACCGGTCGCCGATGCTGAAGAACCCGCCGGCGAAGACCGAACCGAAAGCGAGGACGATCATGGGGATCGTCATCGACCTGGGCGACTCGTGCGGATGCGGCAGTTCACCGGGGTGCACCTCGATACCGGGCTCGATGCCGGGCGTCTTGTCCGGGTCGGGTGCGGGCTGCCAGCGCCTCTCGCCGAAGAAGGTCAGCAGCATCACGCGCGTCATGTAGAACGCGGTGATCGCGGCGCCCAGCAGGGCCGTACCGCCGAGGATCCAGCCCTCGGCGCCGCCCTTGGCGAAGGCCGCCTCGATGATCTTGTCCTTGGAGAAGAAGCCGGACAGACCCGGGAAGCCGATGATCGCCAGATAGCCGAGGCCGAAGGTGACGAAGGTGATCGGCATGTACTTCCGCAGGCCGCCGTACTTGCGCATGTCGACCTCGTCGTTCATGCCGTGCATGACCGAACCGGCGCCGAGGAACAGTCCCGCCTTGAAGAAGCCGTGCGTCACCAGGTGCATGATCGCGAAGACGTATCCGATCGGGCCGAGGCCCGCCGCGAGCACCATGTAGCCGATCTGCGACATCGTCGAACCGGCCAGCGCCTTCTTGATGTCGTCCTTCGCACAACCGACGATCGCACCGAAGATCAGCGTGACCGCGCCGACCACCGTGACCGCCAACTGCGCGTCCGGGGCCGCGTTGAAGATCGCTCCGGAGCGGGTGATGAGGTACACGCCGGCGGTCACCATGGTCGCCGCGTGGATCAGGGCCGAGACCGGGGTCGGACCCTCCATCGCGTCCCCGAGCCAGGACTGCAGCGGCACCTGGGCCGACTTGCCGCAGGCGGCGAGCAGCAGCATCAGCCCGATGGCCGTCAGCTTTCCCTCGCTCGTCTCGCCCGTCGACGCGAGGACCGGCCCGAAGGCGAAGGTCCCGAAGGTGGTGAACATCAGCATGATCGCGATCGACAGACCCATGTCGCCGACGCGGTTGACCAGGAATGCCTTCTTCGCCGCCGTCGCCGCACTGGGCTTGTGCTGCCAGAAGCCGATCAGCAGGTACGAGGCGAGGCCGACGCCCTCCCAGCCGACGTACAGCAGCAGGTAGTTGTCGGCGAGGACCAGCAGCAGCATCGCCGCGAGGAAGAGGTTCAGGTAGCCGAAGAAGCGGCGGCGCCGCTCGTCGTGCTCCATGTACCCGACCGAGTAGAGGTGGATCAGCGAGCCCACGCCCGTGATCAGCAGGACGAATGTCATCGACAGCTGGTCGAGCTGGAAGGCGACGTCGGCCTGGAAGCTCTCGACGGGGATCCAGCTGAACAGCTTCTGGTGCAGGGTCCGTTCCTCCGCGCCCTTGCCCAGCATGTCGGCGAACAGCACCACGCCGATCACGAAGGACGCGGCCGCGAGCAGCGTGCCGATCCAGTGGCCGGTGCGGTCGAGCCGCCGGCCGCCGCACAGCAGGACCGCCGCTCCGAGCAGAGGCGCCGCGACGAGCAGCGCAATCAGGTTCTCCACGATTCAGCGACCCCTTACAGCTTCATCAGGCTGGCGTCGTCGACCGAGGCCGAGTGGCGGGTGCGGAAAATAGACACGATGATCGCGAGCCCGACCACGACCTCGGCGGCGGCGACGACCATCGTGAAGAAGGCGATGATCTGGCCGTCGAGATTGCCGTGCATCCGGGAGAACGCGACGAACGCGAGATTGCAGGCGTTCAGCATCAGTTCGACGCACATGAAGACCACGATCGCGTTCCGCCGGATGAGCACCCCGGCCGCGCCGATGGTGAACAACAGGGCTGCGAGATAGAGGTAGTTGACCGGATTCACCGTGTGGCCTCCTCTTCGTCCCGGTCCCGCTCTTCGTCCCGGTCCCGTCCGAGCAGCCGCTCCTCCGCGCGCTGCTCCAGCGCCTTGAGGTCGTTCAGCGCCTCGCTCGGCACATCGCGGACCTGGCCGCGGTCCCGCAGCGTCTTGCTGACGGTGAGCTGCGACGGCGTGCCGTCGGGCAGCAGCCCGGCCATGTCCACGGCGTTGTGCCGGGCAAAGACGCCGGGCGCGGGAAGCGGAGTCGGCAGGCGCCAGCCGTAGGCGGCCAGCGACGGGTGCTCGGGCTCGGGAGCACTTGCCGCCCGTACGCGCAGCTCGGCCAGCTCGCGCTGGGTCTTGGCGCGTTCGGTGCGCTCCCGGTGGGTGAGCACCATCGCGCCGACGGCCGCCGTGATCAGCAGCGCGCCGGTGATCTCGAAGGCGAAGACGTACTTGGTGAAGATCAGCCGGGCCAGGCCCTCGACGTTTCCGCCCTGCGCGCTGTTGGCCGCGCCGAGACCGTTGAAGTGCTTCAGCGAGGCATTGCCGATTCCGGCGATCAGCAGCACGCCGAAGCCGAGACCACAGGCCGCGGCCAGCCAGCGCTGGCCCCTCAGCGTCTCCGTGAGCGAGTCGGCGGCGGTGACACCGACCAGCATGACGACGAAGAGGAACAGCATCATGATGGCGCCGGTGTAGACGATGATCTGGACGACGCCGAGGAAGTACGCACCGTTGGCGAGGTAGAAGACCGCGAGGACGATCATGGTCCCGGCGAGAGCGAGCGCGCTGTGCACGGCCCGCTTCATCAGGATCGTGCCGAGCGCTCCCAGCACCGCGACAATGCCGAGGACCCAGAACTGAACGGCTTCGCCGGTCGAAGTGGCAGTGGCCGCGAGGGTGTTCATGCGTCCACCTCCTCGCCCTTCTCCCCCTTGGAGGCGGCGACCTGCTGGACCGTGCCGGGCGCGGCCTCGGTGACCAGGCCCCGGTAGTAGTCCTGCTCGTCCATCCCCGGGAAGATCGAGTGGGGCGAGTCGACCATGCCCTCTTCCAGGCCCGCGAGGAGCTGTTCCTTCGTATAGATCAGGTTCTCGCGGGAGCTGTCGGCCAGTTCGAAATCGTTCGTCATCGTCAGCGCCCGCGTCGGACAGGCCTCGATGCACAGCCCGCACAGAATGCAGCGGGCGTAGTTGATCTGGTAGACCCGGCCGTACCTCTCTCCCGGGGAGTACCGCTCCGCCTCGGTGTTGTCCGCGCCCTCCACATAGATCGCGTCCGCCGGGCAGGCCCAGGCGCACAGCTCGCACCCGACGCACTTCTCGAGCCCGTCCGGATGCCGGTTGAGCTGGTGCCGGCCGTGGAAGCGCGGCGCCGTGACCTTCCGCTGCTCCGGGTACTGCTCGGTCAGCCGCTTCTTGAACATGGCCTTGAAGGTCACGCCGAAGCCGGCAACCGGATTCTGGAACTTGCTCTCGGATCCCTCAGACATCGTCAGCCTCCTTTCCGTTACTCGGGCCGTCACTCGTAGTGTCCGGGCCACCACTGACAATCAACGCGCGCTCGTGGCGCGGTCGTCGGCGCGGCACGGGCGGCAGGGTCTGTCCGGGCAGCGGCGGTACGGGGAATCCGCCCGCCATCGGGTCGAAGGCGGCGGGCTCCGGCTCGGCGGCCTCCGCTTCCTTCTCCTTCTTGCCGCGGAAGATGTCCGTCACGAAGGAGAGCAGCAGCAGCGCGATCACGGCGCCGCCGACGTAGAGCACGATCTGCTGGAAGTCGTAGTTCTCGTTCCGCAGCGCCCGTACGGTCGCCACCAGCATCAGCCAGACCACCGATACCGGGATCAGCACCTTCCAGCCGAGCTTCATCAGCTGGTCGTAGCGGACGCGGGGCAGCGTGCCGCGCAGCCAGATGAAGAAGAACAGCAGCAGCTGGACCTTGATGACGAACCAGAGCATCGGCCACCAGCCGTGGTTCGCGCCCTCCCAGAAGCTGGAGACCGGATACGGGGCGCGCCAGCCGCCGAGGAAGAGGGTGACCGAGACCGCGGAGACGGTGACCATGTTGACGTACTCGGCCAGCATGAACATCGCGAACTTGATCGAGCTGTACTCGGTATTGAAGCCGCCGACGAGGTCGCCCTCGGACTCCGGCATGTCGAAGGGTGCGCGGTTGGTCTCGCCCACCATCGTGATGACGTAGATGATGAAGGAGACCGGCAACAGGATGATGTACCAGCGGTCCGCCTGCGCCTCGACGATCGCCGAGGTCGACATCGACCCGGAGTAGAGGAAGACGGAGGCGAAGGCGGCGCCCATCGCGATCTCGTACGAGATCATCTGCGCGCAGGAGCGGAGTCCGCCGAGCAGGGGGTACGTCGATCCGGACGACCAGCCGGCGAGCACGATGCCATAGATGCCGACCGAGGCGACGGCGAGGATGTAGAGCATCGCGATCGGCAGGTCGGTGAGCTGCATGCTGGTGCGGTGGCCGAAGATCGAGACCTCGTTGCCGGCCGGCCCGAAGGGGATCACGGCGATCGCCATGAAGGCGGGGATGGCGGCGACGATCGGCGCGAGGACATAGACGACCTTGTCCGCGCGCTTGACGATCAGGTCTTCCTTGAGCATCAGCTTGATGCCGTCGGCGAGCGACTGGAGCATGCCCCAGGGGCCGTGCCGGTTGGGGCCGATGCGCAGCTGCATCCAGGCGACGACCTTGCGCTCCCAGACGATGGAGAAGAGCACGGTGATCATCAGGAAGGCGAAGCAGAACACGGCCTTGATGACGACGAGCCACCAGGGGTCGCTCCCGAACATCGAGAGATCCTCGGCAGCGAGAACGCTCCGCTGGGCTTCGGCGATATGAGCAAGGGCACTCACGCTCGCACCTCCGTTGCGGGGAGGGCCGGGCCCGGGGCCGGCCGGGATACCGCCGCGAGGCGGTCGGTGAAGGCGGTCACGACTGAACCTCCGCGTCCGTGGCGGACTGCGTTGCCGCCGGGCCGATGCGGACCAGCTGTCCGGGGGCGACGCCGGTGTCCGAGGTGACGCCGCCGCCGACGGAGTTCAGCGGCAGCCACACCACCCGGTCCGGCATCTCGGTGACCTGGAGCGGGAGTTCGACCGAACCCGCCGGTCCCGTGACGGCCAGCACGTCGCCGTCCTTCACCCCGGTCTCCGCCGCCGTCGCCGCGGAGAGCCGGGCGAGGGCGGCATGGCGGGTGCCCGCCAGTGCCGCGTCGCCCTGCTGGAGCAGGCCCAGGTCGAGCAGCAACCGGTGGCCGGCGAGGACCGCCTCGCCTTCGCCGGGACGGGGCAGCGGCTGCGCCGACTCCAGCGGCTCGCTCGCGCGGGGGCCGTCCCAGGTACCCAGCCGGTCCATCTCCCTGCGGACGGACGCGAGGTCCGGGAGCCCGAAGCTGACGTCGAGCGCGTCCGCGAGCATGTGCAGTACCCGGGCATCGGTCGGCGCCACGGTGCGCGTCATCTGCTGGGGCCTCAGCGCGGCCTCGAACGGCCGGGCCCTGCCCTCCCAGTTGAGGAAGGTGCCCGGCTTCTCGGCGACCGCCGCGACCGGGAAGACCACGTCCGCGCGCTCGGTGACCGCGCTCGGCCGCAGCTCCAGGGAGACCAGGAAGCCGACCGCGTCGAGTGCTTCACGCGCGCGTGCCGGGTCGGGAAGGTCCGCGACCTCGACGCCCGCCACCAGCAGCGCGCCCAGCTCGCCGGTCGCCGCGGCCTCGACGATCTGGCCGGTGTCGCGACCGTAGTGGTGCGGGAGTTCGCGTACGCGCCATGCCGCCGCCGTCTCCTCGCGGGCCCGCGGGTCGGTGGCCGGGCGGCCGCCGGGCAGCAGCGAGGGGATCGCGCCCGCCTCGATCGCACCGCGTTCGCCTGCCCTGCGCGGGATCCATACCAGTTGCGCGCCTGTCGCAGTCGCGGCCCGCACGGCGGCGGTGAGCCCGCCGGGCACGCCCGCGAGCCGCTCGCCGACCACGATCACCGCGCCTTCGGCGCGCAGCGCCTCGGCCGCCTTCGCGCCGTCGCCTTCCGGGCCGCTGCCGGCCGCCAGCGCGTCCAGCCACTGGGTCTCGGTGCCGGGCGCGGCGGGCAGCAGCGTGCCGCCCGCCTTGGTCAGGCCGCGGGTGGCGTGCGTGGCCAGCGCGAAGGTGCGCTGCCCGTGCTTGCGGTTGGCCTTGCGCAGCCGCAGGAAGACGCCGGGAGCCTCCTCCTCCGACTCGAACCCGGCGAGCAGCACCGCCGGGGCGTTCTCCAGCAAGGTGTAGGTGACGCCCGTGCCGTCGAGGTCCCGCCCGCGGCCCGCCACCCTGGCGGCCAGGAAGTCGGCCTCCTCGGACGAGTGGACGCGCGCGCGGAAGTCGACGTCGTTGGTCTCGAGGGCGACCCGGGCGAACTTGGCGTACGCGTACGAGTCCTCGACGGTGAGCCGGCCACCCACCAGGACTCCGGTCCGGCCGCGGGCCGCGCGCAGCCCGTTGGCCGCCGCCTCCAGCGCCTCGGGCCAGCTCGCCGGTTCGAGGACGCCTTCAGAGTTGCGTACGAGCGGAGTGGTCAGCCGGTCGGGCTGCTGCGCGTAACGGAAGCCGAAGCGTCCCTTGTCGCAGATCCACTCCTCGTTGACCTCGGGGTCATTGGACGCGAGCCGCCGCATGACCTTGCCGCGCCGGTGGTCGGTGCGGGTCGCGCAGCCGCCGGAGCAGTGCTCGCACACGGAGTGGGACGAGACCAGGTCGAAGGGGCGGGCGCGGAACCGGTACGCCGCCGAGGTCAGCGCGCCCACCGGGCAGATCTGGATGGTGTTGCCTGAGAAGTACGACTCGAAGGGGTCGCCCTCGCCGGTGCCAACCTGCTGCAGCGCGCCCCGCTCGACCAGCTCGATCATCGGGTCGCCCGCGATCTGGTTGGAGAAGCGGGTGCAGCGCGCGCACAGCACGCACCGCTCACGGTCGAGCAGCACCTGTGTGGAGATCGGCACGGGCTTCTCATAGGTGCGCTTCTGGCCGTCGAAGCGGGTGTCGACATCGCCGTGGGACATCGCCTGGTTCTGCAGCGGGCACTCGCCGCCCTTGTCGCAGACCGGACAGTCCAGCGGGTGGTTGATCAGCAGCAGCTCCATCACGCCCTTCTGCGCCTTCTCGGCGACGGGCGAGGTGAGCTGCGACTTGACGACCATGCCGTCGGTGCAGGTGATGGTGCAGGAGGCCATCGGCTTGCGCTGGCCCTCGACCTCGACGATGCACTGCCGGCAGGCGCCGGCCGGGTCGAGGAGGGGGTGGTCGCAAAAGCGCGGGATCTCGATGCCGAGCAGCTCGGCGGCCCGGATGACCAGGGTCCCCTTGGGCACGCTGATCTCGATGCCGTCGATGGTCAGCGAGACGAGATCCTCCGGCGGTACGGCCGCGCCTGCGCCTGAGGCGGGGGAAGGCGTGGTGACGGTCATGACTGCACCTCCGGGCGATGCGTGTCGAAGTGGGGTGCGGGGCCCGAGGAGCGGCCTGCGGCGAGGCCGCGGCCCGGGCTCGGCGCATGCGCCACCGTCATGCGTTCACCTCCAGGTGCTTGTCGGCCCAGACGGTCGACCGTGCGGGGTCGAAGGGGCAGCCGTTGCCGGTCATGTGCTGCTCGTACTCCTCGCGGAAGTACTTGAGCGAGGAGAAGATCGGGGACGCGGCTCCGTCGCCCAGCGCGCAGAACGACTTGCCGTTGATGTTGTCGGCGATGTCGTTCAGCTTGTCGAGGTCGGACATGACGCCCCGGCCGGCCTCGATGTCGCGCAGCAACTGCACCAGCCAGTACGTGCCTTCGCGGCAGGGCGTGCACTTGCCGCAGGACTCGTGGGCATAGAACTCGGTCCACCGCGTCACGGCCCGCACCACACAGGTCGTCTCGTCGAAGCACTGGAGCGCCTTGGTGCCGAGCATCGAACCGGCCGCGCCCACGCCCTCGTAGTCCAGCGGGACGTCGAGGTGCTCGTCGGTGAACATCGGGGTCGAAGAGCCGCCCGGCGTCCAGAACTTGAGCCGGTGCCCGGCGCGCATTCCGCCGCTCATGTCGAGCAGCTGGCGCAGCGTGATGCCGAGCGGGGCCTCGTACTGGCCGGGGTTGGTGACATGGCCGCTGAGCGAGTAGAGCGTGAAGCCCGGGGACTTCTCGCTGCCCATCGACTTGAACCAGTCCTTGCCTCGGTTGAGGATCGCGGGAACCGAGGCGATGGACTCGACGTTGTTCACCACAGTGGGGCACGCGTAGAGACCGGCGACCGCGGGGAAAGGGGGACGCAGCCGGGGCTGACCGCGACGTCCCTCCAGTGAGTCCAGCAGCGCGGTCTCCTCACCGCAGATGTACGCGCCCGCGCCCGCGTGCACGGTGAGCTCGAGGTCGAGTCCGCTGCCGAGAATGTTCTTGCCGAGGAAGCCCGCTTCGTATGCCTCACGCACTGCTTCATGCAGCCGACGCAGTACGGGGACGACTTCACCGCGCAGATAGATGAACGCGTGATGGGACCGGATCGCATAACAGGCGATCACGATCCCCTCGATGAGGGAATGCGGGTTGGCGAACAGGAGCGGGATGTCCTTGCAGGTCCCGGGCTCCGATTCGTCGGCGTTGACAACCAGATAGTGCGGCTTTCCATCTCCCTGCGGAATGAACTGCCACTTCATGCCGGTGGGGAAGCCCGCGCCGCCGCGGCCGCGCAGCCCGGAGTCCTTGACGTAGGCGATGAGGTCGTCCGGCGACATCGCCAGCGCCTTGCGCAGCCCCTCGTACCCCTGGTGCCGCCGGTAGGTGTCCAGCGTCCAGGACTCCTCCTCGTCCCAGAAGGCCGACAGGACGGGCGCGAGAAGCTTCTCGGGACTCGTCTCTCCCCCGGCGTCCGGCCCCGAGGTGCCCCCGTATTCGGTGGACAAGGTCATCACTCCCCCTCCTCGGCTGCGGGTCCCGCCGGGTGGTCCGGGTCGGAGTCCGATGTCTGCTGCGGTGCGTCGTGCGAACTGAGGTGCTCGGAGCCGCGTTGCGGCGCGTCCCGCCGGGCCTCGCTGCGCGGCGAGACGATCCGGGCCGCCGAGGTCTCACCCTTGGCCAGGCGCAGACCGATCAGCGAGGCGGGGCCCGCGCCGCCGCTCGCCTCGACCGCGCCCGGGCGCTCGTCGGGGAAGCCCGCGAGCATCCGCGCGGTCTCCTTGTACGTACACAGGGGGGCGCCGCGGGTCGGCTCGACCTGGCGTCCGGCGCGCAGGTCGTCGACGAGCTGCCGCGCGGACTCGGGCGTCTGGTTGTCGAAGAACTCCCAGTTGACCATCACCACGGGGGCGAAGTCGCAGGCCGCGTTGCACTCGATGTGTTCGAGGGTGACCTTGCCGTCCTCGGTCGTCTCGTTGTTGCCGACGCCGAGGTGCTCCTTGAGCTCCTCGAAGATCGCGTCACCTCCCATCACCGCGCACAGCGTGTTGGTGCAGACGCCGACCTGGTAGTCGCCGGAGGGCTTGCGCCGGTACATCGAGTAGAAGGTGGACACCGCGGTGACCTCGGCGGTGGTCAGCTCCAGCATCTCGGCACAGAACCGGACCCCGGTGCGGGTCACATACCCCTCCTCCGCCTGCACGAGGTGCAGCAGCGGCAGCAGGGCGGACCGGCTGTCGGGGTAGCGGGAGATGATCTCCTTCGCGTCCGCTTCCAGCCTGGCGCGCACATCGGCCGGGTACTCGGGGGCGGGGAGCTGCGGCATCCCCAGCTGCACCTCTTGGTTCGGCGAGTTGGCCGTCATCGGTCGACGCCTCCCATCACGGGGTCGATGGACGCGACGGCGACGATGACGTCGGCGACCTGGCCGCCTTCGCACATCGCCGCCATGGCCTGCAGATTGGTGAACGACGGATCGCGGAAGTGGACCCGGTAGGGGCGGGTGCCGCCGTCGCTGACGACATGGACACCCAGCTCGCCCTTGGGCGACTCGACCGCCGCGTACGCCTGCCCGGCCGGGACCCGGAAGCCCTCGGTCACCAGCTTGAAGTGGTGGATCAGGGCCTCCATGGAGGTGCCCATGATCTTCTTGATGTGGTCGAGCGAGTTGCCGAGCCCGTCCGGGCCGAGCGCGAGCTGCGCGGGCCAGGCGATCTTCTTGTCGGCGACCATGACCGGTCCCGGCTCGAGGCGGTCCAGGCACTGCTCGACGATGCGCAGCGACTGCCGCATCTCTTCCAGGCGGATGAGGAAGCGACCGTAGGCGTCGCAGGTGTCGGCGGTCGGGACGTCGAAGTCGTACGTCTCGTAGCCGCAGTAGGGGTCGGTCTTGCGCAGATCGTGGGGGAGGCCCGCGGAGCGCAGGATCGGCCCGGTCGCGCCCAGCGCCATGCAGCCGGCCAGATCGAGATGGCCGACGTCCTGCATACGGGCCTTGAAGATCGGGTTGCCGGTGGCGAGCTTGTCGTACTCCGGCAGGTTCCTGGTCATCTTCTTGACGAACTCGCGCACCGCGTCGACCGCGCCCGGGGGCAGATCCTGGGCGAGTCCGCCGGGCCGGATGAACGCGTGGTTCATCCGCAGGCCGGTGATCAGCTCATAGAGGTCCAGGATCATTTCGCGGTCCCGGAACCCGTAGATCATGATCGTGGTGGCGCCGAGCTCCATGCCGCCGGTGGCGATGGCCACCAGATGGGACGAGAGCCGGTTCAGTTCCATCAGCATGACGCGGACGATGCTCGCCCGGTCCGGGATCTGGTCGGTGATGCCGAGCAGCTTCTCCACGCCCAGGCAGTACGCCGTCTCGTTGTAGAACGAGGTGAGGTAATCCATGCGCGTGACGAAGGTGGTGCCCTGCGTCCAGGTCCGGTACTCGAGGTTCTTTTCGATGCCGGTGTGCAGATAGCCGATGCCGCAGCGGGCCTCGGTGACGGTCTCGCCGTCGATCTCCAGGATCAGCCGGAGCACGCCGTGCGTGGACGGGTGCTGCGGGCCCATGTTGACGACGATCCGCTCGTCGTCGGCCTTGGCCGCGGTCCGGACGACCTCGTCCCAGTCGCCGCCGGTGACCGTATAGACGGTCCCCTCGGTGGTCTCGCGTGCGCTTGCAGATGGGGTGGTCACGAGTACGACCTCCGCTGGTCCGGAGCCGGGATCTGGGCGCCCTTGTACTCGACGGCGATGCCGCCGAGCGGATAGTCCTTGCGCTGCGGGAAGCCCTGCCAGTCGTCCGGCATCATGATCCGGGTGAGGGCGGGGTGGCCGTCGAAGACGAGCCCGAAGAAGTCGTACGTCTCGCGTTCGTGCCAGTCGTTGGTCGGATAGACCGTGACCAGCGACGGGACGTGCGGGTCGCTGTCCGGGGCGGAGACTTCGAGGCGGATCAGCCGCCGGTGAGTGAGCGAGCGCAGGTGGTAGACGGCGTGCAGCTCGCGGCCCTTGTCCTCCAGGTAGTGCACGCCACAGACGCCGGTACAGAGCTCGAAGCGGAGCGCCGGGTCGTCGCGCAGGGTGCGGGCCACCTGGAGGAGGTGTTCGCGGGCGATGTGGAAGGTGAGCTCGTCGCGGTCGACGACCGTCTTCTCGATGGCGTTCTCGGGGACGAGTCCCTGTTCTTCCAGCGCGCCCTCGAGCTCGTCGGCCACCTCGTCGAAATACCCACCGTAGGGGCGGGTGGCCGGGCCCGGCAGGCGTACCGAGCGCACTAGCCCTCCGTAGCCGGACGTGTCCCCTCCGCTGGCGGCGCCGAACATGCCGCGCTGGACGCGGATCTCCTCGCCGCCCTCACCGCGCTGCCCCGGCAGGTTCTGCTCGCTGAGTTCCTTCTCGGGGTTCGGCTGGTCCGTCATCGCTGCATCCCCTTGGTCGCTTCTCCGCCCGCGCGGCGCAGAGGTGCGACTTTCGTCGTCGTCTGCGGCCCGGCGGCCGCGCGTGCGTCGCTCACCGGAGTAGCCCCTTCATCTCGATCGTGGGGAGCGCCTTCAGGGCCGCTTCCTCCGCCTCGCGGGCCGCTTCCTCCGCGTTCACGCCGAGCTTGGAGGTCTGGATCTTGTGGTGGAGCTTGAGAATCGCGTCGATCAGCATCTCCGGACGCGGCGGGCAGCCGGGCAAATAGATATCGACGGGCACAATGTGATCAACGCCCTGCACAATCGCGTAATTGTTGAACATTCCACCCGATGAGGCACAAACACCCATGGAGATCACCCACTTGGGGTTGGGCATCTGGTCGTAGACCTGCCGCAGGACGGGCGCCATCTTCTGGCTCACCCGGCCGGCGACGATCATCAGGTCGGCCTGGCGCGGCGAGCCGCGGAAGACCTCCATGCCGAAGCGGGCCAGGTCGTAGCGGCCGGCGCCGGTCGTCATCATTTCGATGGCGCAGCAGGCCAGACCGAAGGTCGCCGGGAAGACGGATGACTTGCGCACCCAGCCCGCGGCCTGTTCGACGGTGGTCAGCAGGAAACCGCTCGGCAGCTTCTCTTCGATTCCCATTGGTGCCCCTCAGCCCCTCAGTCCCATTCCAGGCCGCCGCGCCGCCATACATACGCGTAGGCAACGAAGACGGTGAGCACGAAGAGCAGCATCTCCACGAGCCCGAAAAGCCCCAGGGCGTCGAAGGTGACCGCCCAGGGGTAGAGGAAGACGATCTCGATGTCGAAGACGATGAAGAGCATCGCCGTCAGGTAGTACTTGATGGGAAAGCGGCCGCCTCCGGCGGGCGTCGGAGTCGGCTCAATGCCGCACTCGTACGCCTCCAGTTTCGCTCTGTTGTACCGCTTTGGGCCGATAAGCGTGGCCATGACCACGGAGAAGATCGCAAACCCTGCCCCGAGGGCGCCGAGCACAAGGATGGGCGCGTAAGCATTCACCCTCCTCGCTCCTTCCAGTCGTCCTTGACCGTTGGACCGCACCGGGCATTCCGCCTCGCCGCCTCGCGAAGATCGTGCACATGTGAGGCAGTTCACAAGCCCGACTGCTCCGCATCCTATGCCTGCCGGTCTGTGATCTGCGACACGGGGTACGACAACGCCTTTGTGATCTCCACCACCCGGCGAACGATCATGAAGTCGGATGAGCGGTGATCTTCATACGCGAAGCGCCTGGGCAATCACCAGGCGTGACATCTGGACCTGTTACCGCTGGTCGGAGGGCCGATGCCCTACCAAGGAGTGGCTCGTACAGGCAAATTGGCGATGGACCGCAACGGGTGATAGTGGACGCCGCGTCACCCGGTCGGGTTGCAGGGGCAGATGGAGGTGGACGCGTGCTCGCGTTCACGAACTCCCGGGCGGCCGGACGTCACCTTCCTGTGACCTGTGCCACTCGCCCCGATCCGCAATAAAAGCGGGCTTGGCCAACGGAGTGAAGGGATGGTAAGTGCCAGGCAATTCGGACCTTTTATGGAAAGCCCTTGATCACGGCCGTGATCATGGCTGCCCGTTTTGCCCGTTACGGCGTCAATAAGGGCCGGAGAAGAGCGGATTCAGAGGTTCCGGTCGTAACTGTGGCGCAACACACGTTTCTTGAAGGGAACCACGCGCCCCTGATAGCGGTTGTACTCATGTCCCACACCGCTCACATACCCAGCCACCGGAAGCCCCGCCGCAGCAGCTCGAAACTGGCGCTGCGAGCCGGAGTTGCCGGTGGCGTCCTCAGCACCATCGCGGTGGCCGCCGCCACGGGGTCGGCGAACGCCGAGCCGGTGACCGAGACCATCGAGATGCCGACGCTCACGTCGGACCTCTCCGCCGCCGTCGCGCAGTCCGCCGAGGCCACGCAGCAGGTCGCCCTCGACCTCGAGCTGCAGGCCCGGGAGGACGCCGCGGCTGCCAAGGCCGCGAAGACCGCGAAGGTGGCCAAGGCCGAGGCGGACCGCAAGGCAGAGGCCAAGAAGAAGGCCGAGGCGAAGAAGCGCGCCGAGGCCGACGCCAAGGACCGCGCCTCCCGCTCCTCCGAGCGCACCACGCTCTCCGCCTCCGCCTCCACCTCGAACGCCACGGGCTCCGCCGCGACCGTCGTCGCGTTCCTCAAGGCGCAGCTCGGCGACGCATACGTCATGGGCGGCACCGGACCCAACTCGTGGGACTGCTCCGGCCTCGTCCAGGCCGCGTTCAAGACGGTCGGCGTCGACCTGCCGCGTGTCTCGGGGGACCAGTCGGTGGCCGGCACCCAGGTGGGCACCAGCAACCTCCAGGTCGGCGACATCCTCTACTGGGGCGGCGCCGGCAGCGCGTACCACGTCGGTGTCTACATCGGCGACGGCAAGTACCTCGACGCGGCCAACCCCAGCAAGGGCGTCGTCATCCAGGATCTGTCGGGCTACCCGGCGAGCGGCGCGGTCCGCGTTCTCTGACCGCCCCACGCCTTGACTGGCACGCCGTGAAGGGCACACTTCGAAGGGCCGCGGCTCCCCCGCTCGGGGGTGGAGCCGCGGCCCTTCGTCGTATCGCCGCAAGGCCGGTCAGGCCCGCCCGGTACGCCGCCGTACGAAGCGGCGGCGCATCGTCATGAACGCGGGGCCACCTTGCTCAGCCCGTTGATGATGCGGTCCATCGCGTCGCCGCCCGTCGGGTCGGTCAGATTGGCCAGCATCTTCAGGGTGAACTTCATCAGCACGGGATGCGTCAGACCTCGCTGCGTCGCGATCTTCATGACCTTCGGATTGCCGATGAGCTTCACGAAGGCGCGGCCCAGGGTGTAGTAGCCGCCGTAGGTGTCCTTGAGGACCTTGGGGTAGCGGTGGAGGGCCAGTTCGCGCTGGGCGGGGGTCTGCCGGGCGTGTGCCTGGACGATCACATCGGCGGCGATCTGCCCGGACTCCATGGCGTATGCGATGCCCTCGCCGTTGAACGGGTTGACCAGACCGCCCGCATCGCCGACCAGCATCAGGCCCTTCGAGTAGTGGGGCTGGCGGTTGAAGGCCATCGGGAGCGCGGCGCCACGGATCGGGCCCGTCATGTTCTCCTCGGTGTAGCCCCAGTCCTCGGGCATCGAGGCGCACCAGGCCTTCAGCACCTCGCGCCAGTCCAGCTCCTTGAACGAGGCGGAGGTGTTGAGCACGCCGAGGCCGACGTTGGAGGTGCCGTCACCCATACCGAAGATCCAGCCGTAGCCGGGCAGCAGCCGGTCCTCGCCCGGACCGCGCCGGTCCCACAGCTCCAGCCAGGACTCCAGATAGTCGTCCTCGTGCCGGGGCGAGGTGAAGTACGTCCGTACGGCCACACCCATCGGGCGGTCCTCACGCCGGTGAAGGCCCATGGCGAGGGAGATCCGGGAGGAGTTGCCGTCGGCCGCGACGACGAGCGGGGCGTGGAAGGTGACCTCGCGCTTCTCCTCGCCCAGCTTGGCGTGCACGCCGGTGATACGGCCGGTGCGGTCGTCGATGACCGGCGCACCCACATTGCAGCGCTCGTACAGCCGCGCGCCCGCCTTCTGCGCCTGCCGGGCCAGCTGCTCGTCGAAGTCGTCGCGCTTGCGGACGAGTCCGTAGTCCGGGTAACTGGCGAGATCCGGCCAGTCCAGCTGGAGCCGCACACCGCCGCCGATGATCCGCAGGCCCTTGTTGCGCAGCCAGCCGGCCTCCTCGGAGATGTCGATGCCCATGGCGACGAGCTGCTTGGTGGCACGCGGGGTGAGGCCGTCGCCGCAGACCTTCTCGCGCGGGAAGGCGGTTTTCTCCAGGAGCAGAACGTCAAGTCCGGCCTTGGCCAGGTAGTACGCGGTTGTGGAGCCGGCCGGGCCTGCCCCGACGACGATCACATCGGCGGTGTGTTCGGAGAGGGGCTCGGTCACGGCGGGTTCTCCCGAAGACTCGATATTGCGTACCGAATGGCACAGGACATGTGCAGTCTATGGGTGCGCACTGATCCACAAACTGAAGGGTTACCCCCTATGAGCAGGCCGCTCCCCGCCGTACAGCTGCGTGTGCCCACCGACGAGGACGCCCTGGCCTGGCACCGTGTCTTCGCCGACCCGGAAGTCATGGAGTTCCACGGCGGCAGGCCGGCCGAGCTGTCGGTCTACGAGGAGCTGACCGCCCGGCAGCGCAGACACGACGCCGAACGCGGCTTCTGCTTCTGGACCATGCTCGACGAGGACGGCGAGGTCGTCGGCTTCACCGGGGCGCAGCCCTGGCCGCACGAGGGCTTCGGCCCGGTCGGCGAGATCGAGATCGGCTGGCGGCTGGCGCGGTCCGCGTGGGGCAAGGGGTACGCGACGGCCGCCGCCCGCACCACGCTGGAGCGGGTACGGGCGGCGGGGGTGGAGCGGGTGGTGGCGATGGTGGACGCCCTCAATGAGCGCTCCATCGCGGTGACCCGGCGGCTGGGGATGGAACTCGCGGAGACCTTCACAACACCGCAGTCGCGGCGGAAGGGGTACTGCTTCCGTCTGGAGCTCAGCCCGCTTTGAACGTGTTGAGCGCGGTCGAGAACACCACGTCCTTGTTCGCGTCCCAGAGTTCGGCGCGGCCGGCGGCGAGGATCGCGTACTCCGTGCCGTCCGCGGCGACGAACGCCTGGTCGATGACGTGCCGCTTGAGGGTGCCCTCGTCCGGCTCGGGGATGTGGGTGAACTCCCAGAGCGCGCCCGGCCGTCCCTGATAGGTGTTCTGGATCAGCTGACTGCGCTCGTACTGGGTCTCCGGGGTCCCCAAGTGCTTCTGCTCCAGTCCGAGGAAGTTCTCGTACGAGGACATCGGCGTGTTCTTGACGATGCCGATCTGGAGGTATTCGCCGCCGGTCGGGGCCTCGTAGAAGATCTGGCTGCCGGTCTGGCGGCGGCTCCAGCCGTCCATGACGCCGACGCTGAACCCGGCGGGGTCCTGCTTCAGCACGAAACCCGCGGGGAGGGTGCCGGTGCCCGTCGACTGCGTCGGCGAGGCCGACGGGATCGGCGACTGCTGCGGGCCGGGGTCCTGGCTCGGCTCCGGGTCCGTCTTCGGGGACTCGGAGGGCGAGGCGGCGGGGGGCTTGTTCTGGTTCTGGTGCTGGTTCTGCGAGTGGTCCGTCCCGTCGTTGTCCTTCCGCATGATCAGCGCGCCGGCCGTCGCTCCCCCGCCGATGAGGAACGCGACGGTGAGGGTGGCGGTCCAGACGAGGACCTTGCGCTTGCGCTCGGCCGCGAGGGCGGGGGCCGCCGGGGCCGCCGCGGCGAGATGGACGGCGTGCGGGTCGTACGCACCGGCCGCGTGGGTCTGGGCGGCGTACGGCGGTACGACGCCGGCGGGCGGACCGCCCGGGCCCGCGGGGGCGGCGGAAGCAGCCGGGTCGGTCACGGTAACCGGGGCGGCGGGGGCCGCGGGGGCGACGGGCGTCGCGGGAGCGGCCGAAGCAGCCGCGTCCACCTGTGTGGCCGGAGGAGCCGGAGCTCCAGCGGCGCCCGGGTCCGCCGCAGCGCCGGGCGTCGCGGGAGCGGCCGGGGCCGCGGGGAAGCCCGGGGCCGCCAGGGGCTGGGCGCCAGGCGGCGCGTACGGCGCGACCGGCGTGCCCGGGGCGTACGGCGCGACTGAGGTGCCCGGGGCGTACGGCGGTACCGCGGGAGCAGCCGTCGGCTGCCGGCCCGTCAGTTTCAGTACGTACGGGCCCAGGAACGTCGCCGCGCCCACCCACAGCAGGCCGAACAGCAGCGCGTCCGGGACACTCGGGGCGAATTCCGATGTGCCCCGGCCGCCCCAGCCCTCCATCCCGCCCGCGAGGTCTCCGCCGACCCCGCTGACGCCCATGAACAGCAGGATGAGCCCCAGCGAGAAGCCTCCGGCCAGCAGCTGTTCGCGGCGGTCCGCCGAGCGGCGCGCCGCCCAGACGCCCAGCGTCAGCGCGCAGACCGCACCGAGGGCCAGCAGCCCGGCAACCGCCCCGCCGCCCCACACGTCCTTGATCTCGCCGAGCCCGAAACTGCCGCGCTCCGTGCTGGAGCCGACCATGCTGAACTGCCCCTGGACGGCGAACTCGACCGGCACACCCCAGCTCAGCCCGAGCACCGCGAATCCGATGTTGGGCAGGATCGGCAGCGCGATCAGCAGGGCCGTGCCGTCCACGTCGTCCGCGTTCGCGTACACGACGAAGCCGACCAGGGAGCAGAGCGCCACCACCGCGCCGAGCGCGCGGACCGACGTACCGAGGGCGCGCACCGCCGACCGGGCCGCGGGCCGCTGCGCGAGCCATGCGGCGAGGTCGTCGCGCTGGAGCACCCCGCAGCTCACCGCGAGCGAGATGCCCAGCGCACCGAGCGCCGCGAGCAGCGGGGACGAGGAGACCTCGACCCCCGCGACCTCGGGCTGCGCGAACAGCCCGAGGACCAGCACCACGCCGGTGACCAGCAGCGAGAGCCGTACCGCAGCTTCCAGTCCCGCACCGCGCGTACGCAGCATCCGCGCGCCCAGGCAGACCGCGCCGATCCACAGCAGGGTCATCGTCAGCGGTACCAGGGAGAGCGAGGCCCCGCCCTGCACGATCGCGTCCGAGCTCCCACCGCCCGAGGTGTCGGGGTAGCCGCCGTCGCCGAAGATCCCGCCGGAGGAGCCGGAGCCCGAGTCCGAGCCGAACGGCGACGAGCCGGCCGTCGCCTTCACCTCGAAGCCGCCGCCGAGCGCCTGCAGCAGCATCGCGAGCGCGATCCGCAGCCGGTCGCTCCAGCCGACGACGACCTCGTCGTCCTGACCGTACGAGGGGATGGCGAGCGCCACCGCGAGCGCGAGCAGCAGTCCACTCGGCCAGGCGGCCGCCTTCGCCGAGGACAGCCAGTCGCCGCGGAACACCCGGCCGAAGAAGGCCCCGACGGGCGAGAACTGCGCGGGCCCCGGCCCATACACGGGTGCGGCCGGCAGAGCCGGCGGCAGCGCCGGTGGCGGCGGGGCCGCAGCGGCGTCGGGCAAGCGCTCGCGCCCGCACTTCATGCAGAAGCGAGCCTCATCCGGGGATGGGTTGCCGCAGTGCGGGCAGTACGAGGCCATGGCGAGACTCCGGGGGACGAGCGGGGACAGGAACAGGGCGGATAAGCAAGCCGTAAACAAGAGTCGTAAACAACTGACTCATCTTGCCCGTCCGCCGGTTCCCGTCAACTCACGGCTTCGCAGGGTGACTTCAGGATCCCGCCGGGGAGCGGGCCCACGCCCGCGCGGGACGCGCTAGAAGACGGAAAGACCGGTCAGCGTCGTGAAGCGGTCCAGCGCCGCGACGCCCGTCACCGAGTTGCCGCGCTCGTCCAGGCCCGGGCTCCAGACACACAGCGTGCAGTGCCCTGGCACGACCGCGACGATCCCGCCGCCCACGCCGCTCTTGCCCGGCAGTCCGACCCGATAGGCGAACTCGCCCGCCGCGTCGTACGTACCGCAGGTGAGCATCACCGCATTGATCTGCTTGGCCTCGCTGCGCGTCAGCAGGCGGGAGCCGTCGGCCCGCAGCCCGTGGCGGGCCAGAAAGCGGGCCGCCAGGGTCAGGTCCGCGCAGCTCATCTCGATCGAGCACTGCCAGAAGTAGTGGTCGAGGAGCGTGGGGACCGGATTGGCGATATTGCCGTACGAGGCCATGAAGTGGGCCAGCGCGGCATTTCGGTCACCGAAGGCGGATTCGGACTCGGCGACCTCCGCGTCGAAGGCCAGCTCCGGGTTGCCGCTCTCCTGTCGCAGGAATTCCAGGAGTTCGCTGCTCGCGTCGCCGGTCAGGGTCTGCAGCGAGTCGGTGACGACGAGCGCGCCTGCGTTGATGAAGGGATTTCGCGGAATCCCGTTCTCGTACTCCAGCTGCACCAGCGAGTTGAAGGGATTGCCGGAGGGCTCCCGGCCGACACGCTCCCAGAGGCTGTCGCCGCCCTCGGCAAGCGCCAGCGCGAGCGTGAAGACCTTGGTGATCGACTGCGTCGAGAAGGGGTGCTGCCAGTCCCCGGCTCCGTACACCTTGCCGTCCACATCGGCTATGGCCATGCCGAAGCGGTTCGGGTCGACGGAGGCGAGTGCCGGAATGTACGCGGCGGGCGTGCCACTGCCGATCTGCGGTGCGACGTCCTGAGCGACCTGTTCCAGGACGGCCTGGTAGTCCAGCTGCTCCATGGCCTTACTGGGGCTTGGTGCCGCGGTGCAGTGCGACGATGCCGCCGGACAGATTCCGCCAGGCGACCTTGGTCCAGCCGGCCTGCT
This sequence comes from Streptomyces sp. CA-135486, assembly GCF_050936555.1. Classification (NCBI taxonomy): domain Bacteria; kingdom Bacillati; phylum Actinomycetota; class Actinomycetes; order Kitasatosporales; family Streptomycetaceae; genus Streptomyces; species Streptomyces sp. CA-135486. The sequence goes on along the minus strand of NZ_JBNJMM010000002.1, from coordinate 733,897 downwards.
GGAGCCGCTTCGCCAGACCGGCCTGGTCGGGCCAGGCGCGGATGGACTCGGCGAGATAGACGTACGCGTCGGGGTTGGACGAGACGGCCCGCGCCACCGGCGGCAGCGCGCGCATGAGGTACTCGGTGTAGACCGTGCGGAACGGCGTCCAGGTCGGCTGCGAGAACTCACAGATCACGACCCGCCCACCCGGCTTGGTCACCCGGTACAGCTCGCGCAGCGCCGCGCCCGTGTCCTGCACATTGCGCAGCCCGAAGGAGATCGTCACGGCGTCGAAGACCCCGTCGCGGAAGGGGAGCCGTGTCGCGTCCCCCGCGGTGAGCGGCAGCCACGGGTTGCGCTTCTTGCCCTCGCGCAGCATGCCGAGCGAGAAGTCGCAGGGCACGACGTACGCGCCGGCGGCGGTGAACGGCAGCGAGGACGTGCCGGTGCCCGCGGCCAGATCCAGGATCTTCTGCGCCGGGCGCGCGTCCACAGCCTTGGCGACCTCCTTGCGCCACCGCCGGTCCTGACCGAGGGAGAGCACATCGTTGGTGAGGTCGTAGTTCGCCGCCACGTCGTCGAACATCGAGGCGACTTCGTGCGGCTGCTTGTCCAGGGTTGCTCGGGTCACGCACCCCATTGTGCCCCTCCGGCACGGTCAGGGTTCGAGCAGGGCGGCCAGGTCGAGCTCGACGGAGAACGGGAGCTCGGTGCTGAGCTTGTCCCGATGCACGGGATGCATGGGTGCCGGAAAGTAGGAGCGGGTATCCCGGTTCAGCCAGTACTCGTGCACAGCAAGCTTCCGATCCCGCTCCAGCTCGACGCGCCAGAAACAGGGCACCTTCGCCTCGGCGAACTGGGCAGGCTTGGAAATCCGGTCCTGGCCCTTGGAGCCGGGCGACATGACCTCCACCACGAGTGTCACCTTGCCTGCGGGCGTGCAGCGCACAGTGAACAGGTCGAGCCCACGCTTGTCGTAGACGACGACATCGGGCTTGATGGCCGTGGTCTCGTTCAGCTGCACGCAGCGTTCAACCTCCGCTCGGAAGCCGTCGGGAGCAGCGGCTCGGAGGGCATCGCACACATTTCCCCGGACCACGTCATGCACCATCGTCGTCTGCCCACGGGCCACGATCACTCCGTCCACGAGGTCCCAGTCGAAGGGCAGCTCCAAGTCATTCACTTGGTCAACGGTCCAGCCCTCTGCGGGCGGGAACATCCAGTTGTCCTCGGTGGCCCGCTCGGTTCGACCGGTACTAGCCATGACTGCTCCCATGGACGCGAGTGTGGACGCACGTACGGAGCGCGGTCCTGGTTACGACGGTACCGTCACCCGAAGTGATGGACGGCCGCCGCGCTATTGACGCCGGAACACCAGGCGTCCGTCGAGGGCGGTGACCAGGCAGCGCCCGTCGTCCGCGAACACCGCGAAGTCGGCGGCGCCGGTCGGGACCAGGACCCTGGGCCGGGGCCCGGTGGGAGCTTGCGGGTAGTACCGGATGCCGGAGCGCTCGACGGCCGCCCGGACCGCGGGGCGGGTGAAGGGACCCGCGAGCACGGTGGTCCCGGCCGCCAGCAGTCGCTGCACCCCGCGCCGGGCGCTCGCGCCCCACCGGGCGTCGGTCATCCCGAGCGCGGCGAGAGCGTCCCCGGTGAGCGGTTCGTTGCCCAGCTCGCCGGCCTCCCGCGGGTCGGGCCAGTACGTGGACTCCAACAGGGCGACCGCGTCCGGTTCGTACCGCCCGGGGGTGAGAATCCCGTCCCACTCCCGGATCCTGGCCCGGTCCCCGTACGCCGCGAACAGCTCCTCGTACGGCCCGATCGCGGCGAACCGCGCACCCTCGACGACGACGGCATGCCCGAGGTCGGTCTCCGCGGCGCGCGGATCGTCGGCGGCGAGCCGCACTCCGCGCACCCGGTGAAGTGTCAGCATCGAGGCCTCAGTTGGAGGCGAGCAGCTTCAGCTCGGGATGCGCCGTGCCGCCCGCGATCGCCGTCGACGAGATGTGCGAGGCCACGCGCTCGTCGACCGGGTCGTCCGCCGGGTCGTCGTGCACCACGATGTGCTCGTACGTCGTCGTCCGCTGGGCCGGAACCCGGTCCGCCTTGCGGATCATGTCGATCATCTCGATCAGGTTCGAGCGGTGCTTCGCACCGGCCGACGAGACGACGTTCTCCTCCAGCATGATCGAGCCCAGGTCGTCCGCCCCGTAGTGCAGCGTCAGCTGGCCGATCTCCTTGCCCGTGGTCAGCCACGAGCCCTGGATGTGCGCGATGTTGTCGAAGAAGAGCCGGGCGATCGCGATCATGCGCAGGTACTCGAAGATGGTGGCCTGCGTCTGGCCCTTGAGGTGGTTGTTCTCGGGCTGGTACGTGTACGGGATGAAGGCCCGGAAGCCGCCCGTCCGGTCCTGCACCTCACGGATCATCCGCAGATGCTCGATCCGCTCGGCGTTGGTCTCGCCGGTGCCCATCAGCATCGTGGACGTCGACTCGACGCCCAGCCCGTGCGCGGTCTCCATGATCTCCAGCCACCGCTCGCCGGACTCCTTGAGCGGGGCGATCGCCGTGCGCGGCCGCTCGGGCAGCAACTCGGCGCCGGCGCCCGCGAAGGAGTCGAGACCGGCGGCGTGAATGCGCGAGATCGCCTCCTCGACCGACACCTTGGAGATCCGGGCCATGTGCTCGACCTCGGACGCGCCGAGGGAGTGGATGACGAGCTGCGGATACGCCTTCTTGATCGCGGCGAAGTGCTCCTCGTAGTACTCGACGCCGTAGTCCGGGTGGTGCCCGCCCTGGAACATGATCTGGGTGCCGCCCAGTTCAACGGTCTCGGCGCAGCGCCGCAGGATGTCGTCGAGGTCGCGGGTCCAGCCCTTGGCGGTGTCCTTGGGCGGGGCGTAGAAGGCGCAGAACTTGCAGGCCGTGACGCACACATTGGTGTAGTTGATGTTGCGCTCGATGATGTACGTCGCGATGTGTTCGGTCCCCGCGTAACGCCGTCGCCGCACGGCGTCCGCCGCGGCGCCGAGCGCGTGCAGCGGCGCGCCGCGGTAGAGCTCCAGCGCCTCCTCGGGAGTGATCCGACCACCCTCGGCAGCACGGTCCAGCACGGACTGAAGGTCGGCCTTCTCGGTCACCGGGCGTCACCTTTCGGCGGTTTTTCAGAGCATCTGCGGGCCGGTCCAGCCTACGCCAGCCGCCTCGACGGCCTGCGAGCCGGTCACTGCGCCCGGTCGAGGAGCGCATGCGGGTTGCCCGCGCGTGGCTCCTCGGAGGTGTACTCGAGCCGGGCCCCGTTGAGCTTCAACTTCACCGAGTGCGTGCCCGGCGTGCAGTGGTTGCCGTCCTTGCCGCTGGACGTGCCGTCGGCGACAAGCTGCGTCGCGGTCGCGCTGCGCAGCACGAGTCTGTCCTCGCAGGCGAAGTTCCCCAGGGCGTCGAACTGGGTGACGGTGCCCACCTTTGCGCCCGCCTTACCGGGGCCGACGACGACCGAGAAGGTCCCGGCCGCGATCTTGCTGCCGGCGAACTCGACGTCGAACGGGCCCTTCCAGGTGCCGACGAAGGCCTTGGGCACCTCGTTCAGCACCGTGCTCTCGGCCGCCGGCGGGTGCGCCGCCACGTCTCCCGCGTCGCCGTCCGAACCGTGCGACGGCCACAGGTCGAACAGCAAGCCACCGCCGACCGTGACCGCGGCCAGTGCCGCCGCGACGGTCAGGGTCACCGTGCAGCTCACCTTCCGGCGGCCGCGGCCCGGCGGCTGTTCCGCGGGCCGCTCCGGTGTGTGCGGCCGCGCGTCCCGCGGCGGTTCCACCGGCTCGACGGGCGGCCCGAAGGTACCTATCGCCGGGCTGCTGAAGGCGACCGGGCCCGAGACGGCGTCCGCGACCGGCTCGTCCGAGGGCTCCAGGTCCAGCAGCCTGACCGCCGACCGGCTGACCTCTTCGACCAGCGGGCCGGGCAGCCAGCCGGAGCCGACCAGCGCGGCCGCGCCGCCGGGGGCCAGCCTCTCGGCGATCTGCGCGGGCGCGGGCCGCGCCGCCGGGTCCTTCGCCAGACAGTGCGCGACGAGCTCCCGCAGATCGCCCTCCAGGGAACCCAGTTCGGGCTCCTCGTGCACCACCTTGTAGAGCAGCGCCGCCGATGAGTCGCCCGGGAAGGGAGCCTCGCCCGTCGCCGCGTACGCGAGCACCGCGCCCAGCGAGAAGATGTCCGCCGCGCCCGTGACGCCCTTGCCGAGGATCTGCTCCGGCGACATATAGCCGGGCGAGCCGACCGAGACTCCGGTGGAGGTGAGCGAGGCCGTGCCGTCGGTGGCCCGGGCGATCCCGAAGTCGATCAGCCGCGGACCGTCCAGCGTGAGCATCACATTGGACGGCTTCACATCCCGGTGCACCAGATCGAGGCCGTGCACGGCCGCAAGCGCCTCCGCGAGGCCCGCGCCCAGCACCCGTACCGAGGCCGCGGGCAGCGGACCGTGCCCGGCGACCGCCTGGGACAGCGCGGGACCGGCGACATACCCGGTGGCCACCCACGGCACTGTCGCCTCCGGGTCCGCGTCGAGCACCTGCGCCGTCCACTGGCCGCCGACCCGCCGCGCCGCGGCCACCTCGCGCCGGAACCGCGCCCGGAACTCCTCGTCCAGCGCGAAATGCGGATGGACGACCTTCACCGCGACCGTGCGGCCCCCGGCGCTGCGCCCGAGATAGACGCGTCCCATCCCGCCCGCACCCAGCCTGCCGAGCAGCCGGTACGCACCGATGCTCTGCGGCTCGCCCGGATCCAGCGGCTGCATTTGTACTCCCCCGATTGCCCTACCTGCTACGGCCCTCAGCCTAGGGGCGTCGTGTCCGGCTTCACGAGGATTCCTGGCGCCGCGGAGCCAACCGAACCGGGCCCGGCGCCATCTCTCTGGGCGTAAATCACACCGGTTGTCCGAAAACACCGCTCGGAGTCCCCATGAAACGCCTGCCCAAGGCCCTCATAGCCGCCGTCGCCCTCGGCTCTGTCGCGCTCGTCGCGGGCTGCTCGGACGAGGGCGACCCGGTCTCCTTCGACCCCACCGCCCAGGCACCCGCCGGGCAGCCCGGCGCATCCGGGGGCCGCAAGGGGAACAACGCGGGGTCGGAAGAAGCCGCGGCGAAGACGCTGATGCCCACCGGCCCCAAGGCGTCCTTCACCACCCAGAACAGCCTCGACGACGGCACCAAGATCGGCGTCACCACGCTGGACGGCAAGAAGTCCGGCTTCCGGGGCAAGGTCTGGGTCTGGGCCCCGAAGGAGTACTTCGACCCCGCGTACGCGAACAGCGGCTTCCCCGTCCTGATCGCCCTCCCCGGCGGCAACGGCTACCCGAAGAACTACTGGATGGGCACCGACCTCAAGCTGCAGAGCAGCATCAGCAAGTGGTCGAAGGAGGGCAAGAGCCTGCCGTTCGTCGTGGTCATGCCGGTGCTGAACCCGGACGCCAAGTACTACTACGACGGCAGCGACATCCCCGGCCGGCCTCGGATGGGCACCTGGATGACCGAGGACGTCCCCGACTTCGTGAGGGCCAACTTCCGCACCTTCAAGTCCCGCGACGGCTGGGCCTTCATGGGCTCCTCGTCCGGTGCGTTCGTGGGCCTCAAGTCCGTGCTGCAGCACCCGGGCAAGTTCAAGGCCGTGATCGCCTCGGGCCCGGACACCGTCCCGGACTCGCCGCTCTGGGCCAGCCACGAGACGCAGCGCCAGGCCAACAACCCGGAGAAGCTCGCCAAGGCGCTGTCCGCCAAACCCGACACCAAGGACAACGACGTCTATCTGGCCTTCCAGATCGGCACCAAGGAGTCGGGGGTGAAGCGCGTCAAGCGCTTCATCCGCGACTACGGCAAGGGGCCGGTCAAGACCCGCCTCCAGCTGATCCAGGACGGCGAGCACAACGCCAAGACCTATGTGAAGGGCATGGGGGACGGATCCATCCAGTGGATCAGCGAGCACATGCAGGCCCCCATCCCTTCGTCCTAGCCGCCACCGGCCCCCCGGTGGCGCCCCGGCTGTCCCTACCGGCCGCCGAGCAGCTCGACCGCCACGTCCGCGGGAAACCCCGTCGTGGGACCGGTCCGCCGCGCGAACTCCCGTACGCCGGCGAGCTGCTCGGCGCCGAAGCGGAAATCCAGCGTCCGGAAGTAGCGCTCCAGGAGCTGCGCGTCGAAGGCCTCCCAGCGCGCCGCCTGTTCGGCGATCTTGACGACCTCCTGGAGCGAGAGGTCCCGCGAGGCGAGGAAGGCCTCGTGCACCTCCCGTACGACCGCCGGCTCGCGCGCCAGATACTCCTTGCGCGCCGCCCACACCGCGAAGACGAAGGGCAGCCCGGTCCAGTCCTTCCACATCAGCCCAAGATCGTGGACCGTGAGACCGAGCCGGGGCGCGTCGTGCAGCGAGGCGCGCAGCGCGGCGTCCCCGATCAGCACGGCCGCCTCCGCCTCCTGCATCATCAGGCCGAGATCGGGCGGGCACGTGTAGTACTCCGGCGTCACCTTGTACTGCTCGGCCAGCAGCAGCTGGGCCAGCCGTACCGACGTACGCGAGGTGGAGCCGAGCGCGACCCGCGCCCCGTCCAGGTGCTCCAGCGGCACCTGGGAGACGATCACGCAGGACATCACGGGACCGTCACAGCCGACCGCGAGATCAGGGAAGGCGACAAGCTGGTCGGCATTGCGCAGGAATTCGACGAGTGTGATCGGCGCGATGTCGAGTTCGCCGCGCACCAGCCGCTCACTGAGCTTTTCCGGGGTGTCCTTGGTCAGCTCGAGATCGAGGAGAGTTCCCGTACGCGCCAGCCCCCAGTAGAGGGGCATGCAGTTCAGGAACTGGATGTGTCCGACGCGGGGCCGGATCCGAGGGCGGTCGGTTGCCGGGCTTTCTCCAAGACTGTCCACATCGTGAGGCTAGACCTGTGGCGTGCGGCGGGCGGCGCCGGGGCGGTGCGCGCCCCCTCCGAGCTGCGGTTCATCGGCGTTTCGTCAGCAGAATCAAGATCGCTTCAAACGTCCGGGTGACGTGATCTTTCCCTCTACCGCTGCGCACACGCTGCGTGCTAGGCTCGACGCAAGTTGCAGTTTGGTTTCCCTTGCAGTACAGAGCCTGCGGAGCATGTAACCCGCAGGCTTTTGTAGTTTTCAGACTTCTTGCAGGTTCTGGAGCAGGGCAACCCTTTGGCCCAAGGAGGGCTTATGGCTACCGGAACCGTCAAGTGGTTCAACGCTGAAAAGGGCTTCGGCTTCATCGCCCAGGACGGCGGCGGCCCGGATGTCTTCGTCCACTACTCCGCGATCAACGCGTCTGGTTTCCGCTCTCTCGAGGAGAACCAGGTCGTGAACTTCGACGTCACTCAGGGCCCGAAGGGCCCGCAGGCGGAGAACGTCACCCCGGCCTAGTCAGCCAGGGTCGGCGATCGCGCACGACTTAGCAGTACCAAGGAGCCCCGTCCCCTGTGGAACGGGGCTCCTGCCTGTTTCGGCGGCGTGCGCTCCACGACAGCCCCGCGCCGGCCTTGTACGCCCGCCTACGATGGAGGGACGAAACGGGAGGAGCGGACCGTGACCGAACGCAAGCCCCCTGGTGTCAGCTTCGAATCGTGGGTCGACAAGCAGATCCGCGACGCTTCGGAGCGCGGGGACTTCAAGAATCTGCCGGGCTTCGGAAAGCCCCTGCCCGACGACACGGCCCCGTACGACGAATTGTGGTGGGTCAAGGGCAAGATGCACCGCGAGGGCGTCTCGGTCCTGCCTCCCGCGCTAGCCCTGCGCAAGGAGGCCGAGGACGCGCGGGAGTCGGCCGGCCGGGCCGGCACGGAGTCCCAGGTGCGCCGCATCCTCACCGACGTCAACGAGAAGATCGAGGCCGCGATCCGCCGCCCGCCGCCGGGGCCGCCGCTGGGCATCCTGCCCTTCGACATCGACGCGGTCGTACGGGAGTGGCGCGCCGCCCGCGCCGAGTAGCCGGGCGCCCGGGGCGACGCGTCGTGGCGGTCAGCCTCGCGGCTGCGGCAGCGCGGGAAGCTTCTCGTCGTACAGCCACATCCTGAACAGACCGGCCAGCGGATGCGCCGAGTGCCGCTGCGCCAGCGCGATGAACTCCTCGGTGGACACCACGCCGTGCCGGTGCGTCGTGGTCCACTCACGCAGCAGCGATACGAACGCCGCGTGCCCGATCACCGTGCGCAGCGCGTGCAGCGTGAGGCCGCCGCGCTCGTAGACCCGGTCGTCGAACAGCCGCCGCAGACCGGGGTCGGCCAGGCGGATGTCCTGGCGCATCAGGGCGAGGCGGGCCCGGGACTTGGCGGCGAGCGCAGCCGCCGACGGTCCTCCGGAGACCTCGGACCAGAGCCACTCCGCGTACTTCGCGAAGCCCTCGTTGAGCCATATGTCCCGCCAGTCGGCGACGGTCAGGCTGTTGCCGAACCACTGGTGGGCGAGCTCGTGCGCGACCAGGCGCTCGCTGCCGCGCCGCCCGTCCACATGGTTGGCGCCGAAGATCGACAGGCCCTGCGCCTCGACGGGCACGTCCAGTTCCTCGTCCACCACCACGACGGCGTAGTCGTCGAACGGGTAGGGGCCGAAGAGGTCCGTGAAGGCGGTCATCATCTGCGGCTGCCGGGCGAAGTCGTGCTCGAAGCGGTCGAGCAGGCTCCGGGGCACGGCCGCCGGCTGCGGCACCCTGCCCGCGTGCGCGACATCGACCAGCTCGTACGGGCCGATCTGGACGGTCGCCAGATAGCTGGCCATCGGCGCGGGCTGCTCGTACACCCAGGTCGTGGTGGAGGCGCTGATCGTACGGGAGGTCAGGGCACCGTTGGCGACCACGGTGTACGAGGTCGGGGCGGTCACCGCGATCCGGTAGCGGGCCTTGTCGTCGGGACGGTCGTTGCACGGGAACCAGGACCGCGCGCCGGTCGGCTGCGAGGCCACCAGCGCCCCCTCCTCCAACTGCTCCCAGCCGAGGTCGCCCCAGTCGCGGGTGCGGACGGGGCGGGGGACGCCGGTGTAGCGCACCTCGACGGTGAACGCGGCCCCGGCCCGCAGCGGCCGTGCGGGCCGCACCCGCAGCTTGTCGTCCCGGTGCGTGTACCGGGCCGGGCGACCGCCGTCCACCAGGACCCGGTTGATCCTGAACGGGCCGAGATCGAGGACGACTCCGGGCAGCTGGCGTTCGGCGACGGCGCTGATCCTGGCCCGGCCGGAGAGCCGTCCGGTGTGCGGACGGTAGTCCAGCTCCAGGTCGTACGCCGTGGTGCGGTAGCCGCTGTCGCCGTGCTGCGGGAAGTACGAATCCGTCACCCTCGTGCGTCCTTCGTGCTGTTGCTCTCGTACGTCACTGCTTCCATGCCGCGATCGGGTTGCCCAGCCAGCGGGTGCCCGCGGGCACCCGCTCCCCGCGCATCACCAGCGACGCCGGACCGACCGCCGCGTGGTCACCGATGACCGCGCCGGGCAGCGCGATGCCGTGCGGACCGAGCGTCGCGCCCGCTCCGAGTACGACATTGTCCATACGCATGATCCGGTCATGGAAGAGGTGGGTCTGCACAACACACCCCCGATTGACACTGGCGCCGCCGCCGACGGTGACGAGGTCGGCCTCCGGCAGCCAGTACGTCTCGCACCAGGCCCCGCCGCCGATGCGGGCGCCGAGACCGCGCAGCCACAGATTCATCAGCGGCGTACCGGAGATCGAACCGACCAGCCACGGCACGGCGAGCACCTCGACAAAGGTGTCGGCGAGCTCGTTGCGCCACACGAACGGCGACCACAGCGGGTGCTCGACCGCCCGGAATCGGCCCACCAGCAGCCACTTGGCGGCGATCGCGACGACTCCGGCCGCGAGGCCGCCGGCGAGAAGCACCGCGCCGCCGGACAGCACCGCGAGCAGGACGCCGATGCGGCCGGCCAGCAGACCGAAGATCACCAGCGCGAGCACGGCGAGCGCCGCACCGCACATGACCGGCACGATCCGGCAGAGCTCGACCGCAGCGCGCGCCCACATCAGCCGCTTCGGCGGGTCGAACGTACGGCTCTGGTCGCCCTTCTCGGCCGCCCTGGGCAGCTTCATCGGCGGCATGCCGAGCCAGGAGCTGCCCGCCTTCGCCCGCTTCGGGGTCGCCGACAGCACGCCGACCAGGCCGCGCTTGGGGACGGAGCGGCCCGCGGCGGTCATCCCGGAGTTGCCGAGGAAGGCCCGCTTGCCGATGCGGGCCTCGGCGATACGCAGCCAGCCGCCGCCGAGTTCGTAACTCGCCACCATCGTGTCGTCGGCGAGGAACGCGCCGTCGCCGACCGTCGTCATCGCGGGCAGCGCCAGCACGGTCGACGCCTCGACCCGGCGGCCGACCTTCATACCGAGCGCCCGCAGCCACACAGGCGTGAACAGGCTCGCGTACAGCGGAAAGAGGTGTACCCGGGCCATGTCCATCAGCCGCTCGGTCGCCCACGCCTGCCAGGCGATCCGGCCGTGAACGGGGTGGTAGCCCTCGCGCAGGCCGATGCCGAGCAGCCGCACTCCGGCGAGGACGATCAGTGCGTAGCTGACCACGGCGACAACCGTCGCGAGCGGCACGGCGGTCAGGGCCGCCGTCAGGGCATCGCCGAGACCGGTGCGGCCGCGCAGGAACAGGCCGATCACCAGCAGCCCCGGCAGCGCCGCGAGTGCGGGCAGCAGTCCCAGAAGCAGTGAGGTCAGCGAGTAGACGCCGATCCAGCGGCGTCTGCGGGGCGGGCGGCCTTCGGGGAGACGGCGGTTGGCCTTGCCCTTGCGTGTGGCGGGCACACCCGAGTAGCGCTCGCCGACCGGGACCGTCCCGGTCACACCCGACCCGGCGGCGATCTCGGCCCGCTTGCCGATCCGCGCGCCGGGGAAGAGCGTGCTGCGGGCGCCGACCGTGGCGCCCGCACCGATCCGGATGTCGCCGATGTGCAGCCGGTCGCCGTCGAGCCAGTGCCCGGACAGATCCACCTCGGGCTCGACCGCGCAGCCCTTGCCGAGCCGCAGCATGCCCGTCACCGGGGGCAGGGCGTGCAGATCGACGCCCTCTTGGATGCGGACGCCGAGCGCCCGTGCGTAGTACGTGAGCCAGGCTCCGGCGAGGCTGGTCGCGCCGCTCAGGTCGGCAAGGCGTTCCGCGGTCCACAGCCGCAGATGGACGGAGCCGCCGCGCGGATATGTGCCGGGGCGCAGGCCGCGCAGCAGCAGCCGCGCGCCGCCCGCCGCGATCACGATCCGTCCGGCCGGGCTGAGGACCAGCAGCCAGCCGAGGGCGATCCACCACCAGGACACGGTGGGCGCCCAGGGAAGGCCGATGACGTTGTTGACGGCGGCCGCGACCACGCCCCAACGCAGCCCGGCCACGCCGAACAGCGGCAGCAGGAGCAGCAGTTGCGCGAGGCCGGCGCGGCGCGGCACCGGACGTATCTCGCGGGTGGGCGCGCCGGAGGTGGAGGTCTCCTCCAGTGTCCGGGCGAGCGCGCCGAGGGTCGGGTTCTGGTAGATGTCGCCGACCGACCCGGTGGCGTACCGCTCCCGGATCCGGGACACCAGCTGCGCTGCGGCCAGGCTGCCGCCGCCGCTGGCGAAGAAGTCCGTGTCGGGGCCGCTCACCGGCGCGCCGAGGAGGCCGGCCCACTGCTCGGCGAGCCAGGCCTCGGTGGGCGTGAGCTCGGGCCGACCGGTGGCCGGAGCGTCCAGAGCGGGCAGCGGCCACGGCAGCGCGGCCCGGTCCACCTTGCCCGAGGTACGGGTCGGGAGGGTGTCCACGACGGCGAGCAGCGGCACGAGAGCGGCGGGCAGCTCCTTGCGCAGCCGCGCGACGGCGTCGGTGGGATCGAAGGGCACGGTGTCGAGGGGCAACGCGTCGCAGACAAGGTCGCACGCGTCGGCGTCTTCGCCGGGCGCGGCGGTCGCGTCGGCATCGGCCGCAACGGCGCCGGAGGCCGTGCCGTCCGCGCCGTCCGCGCCGTCCGCGCCGGAAGCCGTGCCGTCCGGGCTGTCCGGGCTGTCCGTATCCGACGCGGGTGCGCTCGGCACCACATAGCCCACCAGCAGCTGATGCCCCGCGCCCGTCGTGCGGACCGCGGCCGCGGCCCCCGCGACGCCCGGCAGCGCCTGCAGCGCCGCGTCGATCTCACCGAGTTCGATGCGTCGGCCGCCGAGCTTGATCTGCTCGTCCGCGCGGCCGACGAAGAGCAGGCCGTCCGCCTCGGCCCGGACCAGGTCGCCGCTGCGGTAGGCGCGGCCCCAGCCGAGCGCGGGCAGCGGCGCGTACTTCTCCGCGTCCTTGCCCTCGTCCAGGTAGCGGGCGAGGCCGACGCCACCGATCACGAGCTCGCCGGTCCCGCCCATCGGCACGACCTCGCCACGGGCGTCCACGACGGCGAGCTCCCAGCCGTCGAGCGGCAGCCCGATCCGTACCGGCCCCTCGCCGGTCAGCGGCGCTGCGCAGGCGACGACGGTGGCCTCGGTGGGGCCGTAGGTGTTCCAGACCTCGCGCCCCTCGACGGCCATGCGCTCGGCCAGCTCGGGCGGGCAGGCCTCGCCCCCGAAGATCAGCAGACGTACGTCGTCCAGTGCCTCGGTGGGCCAGAGCGCGGCAAGCGTGGGAACCGTCGACACGACGGTGATGCGCTGCTCGACCAGCCAGGGACCGAGGTCAAGACCGGTCCGTACCAGCGAGCGGGGAGCGGGCACCAGGCACGCCCCGTGCCGCCAGGCCAGCCACATCTCCTCGCAGGAGGCGTCGAAGGCCACGGAGAGCCCCGCCAGGACGCGGTCGCCGGGGCCGAGCGGCTCCCCGGCCAGGAAGAGCCGGGCCTCCGCGTCGACGAAGGCGGCAGCGCTGCGGTGGCTGACGGCGACGCCCTTGGGTCTGCCGGTGGAGCCGGAGGTGAAGATGATCCACGCGTCGTCGTCGGGTCCGGGCCGGCAGTCCTTGCGCCCGCCCGCCGGGCCCAGCGCCTCGATCCGACGCCCGGCACCGATGACGGCGCCGACCGCGGCCTCGGAGAAGACCAGCTCGGCGCGCTCGTCGGGGTCCTCGGCATCGACGGGGACGTAGGCGGCACCGGCGGCGAGCACAGCGAGGATCGACACATAAAGATCGGCGGTCCCGGACGGCACCCGCACACCGACCCGGTCGCCGACGCCTATCCCGGCGTCGGCAAGACGCACTCGCAGCGCCTCGACCTCACCGAGCAGTGCCCGGTAGCTGAGCGGCGCCGTGCCGTCGTCGACGGCTGCTGCGTCCGGGTGACGCCGGGCGGTCTCGTCGAGGATGTCCAGCAGGGTGCGCTCGGGGGCGGCGGCACCGGCGGCGAACAGGGCCGGTGCGGGCGCTTCGTCCAGCAGCGGGTCGAGAAGAGCCAAAGACTCCGGGGCCACGGTCATACAGCGCACCGTTCGCCGGCCGACAGGACACGTGGTGCGGGCTTGCTCCGGTGGCAACCAGGCTGGCTCGTACGCATCTCTCACTCTCCGTCGTCGTGTGGAGTGCGCTGCGAATCCCCATTCCGCGCACGGCAAACGAGGACTTTATCCAGTGTTAACCCGACTCGCCTGGTGTACGAAGCACAGACAACGGGCGGCTCACGTCCCGCCCGTACCCCGCCGAAGCGGCATCACCCCTGCTCGGAACGGCGATGCGCGAAGCCCTACGCACGGGTATCCGGACCCGCTCCGAACCCCGACTGTGGCGAACCGCACTCGCGCGACCACCCTGAGTTCACCCGACGCGCCCGGCAGGCGCCCCCGGCGGAGCCTCTCAACGGGGAGACCAGCGCTCACCCTTCATCAGGCCCCCCAGCCCCGTCCAGGCGAAGTTCATCAGCGTCCCCGCGGCTTCCTTCGCCGACAGGCCGTCGGTCTCGTTGGCCCATCCCGCGAGCGATTCCGCGGCGCCCACCAGCGCCTGGGCGAGTCCCGCCACATCGCGGCGGGCGAGCTCGCGGTCCCGGTGGGTCTCGCGTGCCGCGGCGCCGATCAGAACGGTCACGTATGCCAGCATCTCGTCCCGCATCGCCGACACCTCCGCGGCGAACGGCTCCCCGTGCGTACGCGCCTGACGGTGCAACACCGCCCAGCCGTCCGGGTTCTCGGCGGTGTGCGTGAAGAACGCCGCGAGCCCTGCCCACAGTTGCCGGTCCGCCGGCAGTCCCGGCTCAACGCCCGCCTGTACGGCGGCGGTCAGCGCCTCCGCCTCACGCCGGATGCACGCGGTGAAGAGCTCTTCCTTGGAGTTCAGGTACAGATAGACCAGGGGCTTGGAGACGCCTGCGAGCTCCGCTATCTCGTCCATCGAGGCCGCCCGGTAGCCACGCTGCCCGAAGGTCTGCACGGCGGCGTCCATCATCTGCCGCTCGCGCACGGCGCGCGGCATCCGTTTGGCCTTCGCGCCCTTCACAGCACTCATGTTCAGACGTCCTCCCGCCCCGCACCCCGACTCCGCGGTAAGCCTACGGCTACCGGGAGGAGCCCAAAAACGCGGAACGGCCCCCCTTCCAGGATGAAAGGGGGGCCGCGCCACGATCCGGACCAGGTCAGGGACTGCAACCCGACCGGAACCACTGGCCGAGCCGAGCGCCTGGAGCAGGCTACGGCTGGTCCGTTACCTCAGTCCAAGCGGCGTTGCACGTAAGGGTCGGGAGCGTCCCCACAGGATCTCCAGGCGCCACGAAGGAGTTGGTGCACGTGGTCTCCCACACGACCCCCTCCTGGGTCAGCACCTGGACCGAGGTGTTCCCCACCAGCGGCGTACCCGTCGACGGCCCGTTGCTGGACACCGAGAGGGAGCAGGCGTCCTCCGGGAAGTCGGCGTTGTTGCTGATTTCCGTCCAGGTGTAGACGCCCCCGGGGACCGTCCGGATGCCCGCGTGGGCCTCGACGTCGAGCGGGCCCGCGCCGTCCGGGTCGAAGAGCACGCCGCTGATCTGGTGGGTGGCGACGATCGGGGCCACCAGGAGGGGGTTGTAGGTGTCGATGTCGTTGCACGGACCGGTCGGCCCGGTGGGGCCGGTCGGACCGGTGGGCCCGGTCGCACCCCTGGGGCCAATCGGCCCCCGCGGACCGGTGTTGCCCCGCGGACCGGTGTGGCCCCGCGGACCCGTCGGACCGTGCGGACCGGCCACGGTCAGTTCGTGGCCCGAGGCACCTGCGACGGAGACGCCGGCGTTGGCACTCTGCGCCGTGGCTGTCACGGGGGTCGCGATCCCCGCAAGCACGAGGACGAGCGACGCGATCGAACCGCCGGTCACCCAGGCACGCCGCCTCGGAAGCGGGCCCAGAGGGGACTTGGTCCTGTTCTCAGGACTCATACAATGCTCCTTCTTGAACCGGTTTGAGTGAAGCTCCGGAAGCGAGTTCGGGCTTCCCTCGGCATCATCGGTTAGCGGGCGCAACGTCTTGAGAGGCTCGCGGGGCTATCAACGCAATGGCCTATGAGAGACACACCAATGGGCGTACGCGGACGCGAACGCGATGTGGCCGTCGGCGTGCCGTCACCTCGCCGACGGGTGCGCTGCATAGGGTCGCCGCCGGACCGACCCGCCGGAAAAGGGTGATGCCCGTGAAGCCGTCCGTGTGCCTGTGCATGATCGTCAAGAACGAGGCGAAAGTCATCGAGCGATGCCTCGCCTCCGTGCGCGACTTGGTGGACACCTGGGTGATCTCCGACACCGGCTCGACCGACGGGACCCAGCAGCTGATCCGTTCGGCGCTGGACGGCATCCCGGGCGAACTGCACGAGGAGCCCTGGGTCAACTTCGGCCACAACCGGACGCTGAACATCAGGCACGCCCGCGGCAAGGCCGGCTATCTCCTCCTCCTCGACGCCGATCACGTGGTCCGGCAGGACGGCCCGCTGCCCCGGCTGACCGCCGACTCGTACATGCTGCGGCACGAAGGCGCGGTGGAGTACCGCATCAAGCGCCTGGTCCGGGGGTCCATCGCCTGGCGCTACGAGGGCGTCACCCATGAGTACCTCACCGCCGACCGCCAAGGCCCCCAGCAGAATCTCGACGCACTCGTCATCGAGGACTTCGCCGACGGAGGCTCACGGCACGACAAGTTCGAGCGCGACGCGCGCCTGCTGAGCGCCGAACTCGAGCGCGACCCCACCGATACGCGCACGGTCTTCTACCTGGCACAGACCATGCGCGACATGCAGCGAACCGACGAGGCGATCGCCCTGTACGAGCGCCGCGCGCAGATGGGGGGTTGGGCCGAGGAGGTGTACTACTCGCTGCTGCAGGTCGGCATCCTCAAGGCCGATTCCGACGACTGGCCGGCCGCCATGGACGCCTTCTCACGCGCCTGGGAGTCCCGCCCGCAGCGGCTCGAAGCCTGTTACGAACTGGCGTCGCGGCTGCGCAAACTGGGCCGCCACCGGGTCGCGCACGCGTTCGTCTGCGCCGGACTCGGCCAGAAGCAGCCGGACGACCTGCTGTTCGTCCAGCCTTGGGTGTACCGCTGGGGGCTGCTGTTCGAATACTCGATCGCCGCCTACTGGGTGGGCGACCACCTCGGCTCGCTGCAGGCCTGCGACAGCATTCTCGCGCTGCCCGACGTGCCCGACGTGTTTCGCAAGCAGACGATCGTCAACCGCGAGTTCGCCGCTCAGCGCCTCGCCGCGGTTCCCGAGCCGGCGCGGCGCACTCGGCGGCAGCCGGTCCGGACGCGGCAGCAGGCCTCTGCCGTCCCCGCAGGAAAGAGGCGCGGCAAGTAACGCGACGTCTGGACGCGGCGCCTACTGGACGGCGCCGTCCTCCTGCGAACGGTTCGCCTCAAGACGGGCCTTCGCCTCGTCGACCTTGGTGACGATCTGCTCGGACATCGCGTCGCGCTGCTTGCGCAGCAGTACGAAACTCAGCGGCGCGGAGAGCACGAGCGCGAGCAGGACGACCCAGACGTAGTTCGAGTCGCCCAGACCCTTGGGCAGTGCGCCGACCTGGACCAGGCCGCCGACGACGACGAGGCAGCCGATGAAGATGGCCAGGCGCAGGGTGGTGTACCGGATCGCGGCGCTCGACTTGGCAGCGGACACGGTGGGCCTTCTCTCTCGTACGACAGCTCGTGCCCGTCAAGTGAAGCACGACGGGCAAAAGGGGCGGACCGCAGGGCCTCGATGAGGCGTGGCGGCCGGGCGCCGGACGGGCGATCAGTTCAGGGGGAGCAGCATCACGATGTCGTCGCGGTCGTCGCCCTCGGCCACCCGGATCGCGCCGGGCACCCGCCCGACCTCCTTGTAGCCGCAGGCGGCGTAGAAGCGGTCGACGCCGGTGCCGCCGCGGCAGGTGAGCCGTATCGCCTCGATGCCGTCGAAGCCGCGGGCTGCCCCGGCCGCCGCGGCCATCAGATCGCGGCCGTACCCCGCGCCCTGGTGGCGGGGGTGGACCATGACCGTGTACAGCCAGACCCAATGCCGCATCAGCCGGTGGGTGTTGTACGTGAAGAAGGCGGTGGCCGCGACGGCGCCTTCCTCGTCGTACCCGACGAGCAGCCGGGTCCGCTCCCCGGCCATCGAGGCCAGATGCTTCACCAGCTCGGGCCGTACGGCATCGGCGTCAACGGGCGGCACAAAGCCGACGGCGCCGCCGGCATTGGACACGTCGACCCAGAGCGCGACGATCCCGTCCCGCAGGTCACGGTCGATCGGCGGGTCCAGCCGAAAGGTAAGGGGCATGGAGGGATGCTAATCATTACCACCCTGTCGGCTCAACCGGTTTCCACCACGCGAGAAGCCCCGGCCTGCGGCCGGGGCTTCTGAAGGACCAGGGGGCTCCCCGCGCGTCAGACCCGCATCGGCTGCGGCGACTCACGGCGGTCGGCGTCCGGACCCGGGTACTCGCGGATGATCTCGTAGCGGGTGTTCCGCTCCACCGGGCGGAAGCCCGCGTCGCGGATCAGGTCGAGCAGATCGTCGCGGGTCAGCTTGTTCGGCGTGCCGTAGTTGTCCGCGTCGTGCGTGATCTTGTACTCGACGACCGAGCCGTCCATGTCGTCGGCGCCGTGCTGCAGCGCAAGCTGGGCGGTCTGCACGCCGTGCATCACCCAGAAGACCTTGACGTGCTGGACGTTGTCGAACAGCAGCCGCGAGACCGCGAAGGTCTTCAGCGCCTCGGCGCCGGTCGCCATGGTCGTCCGCGCCTGAAGGCGGTTACGGACCTTGCCGTCCTTCACATCCACGAAGTCGTGCTGGTAGCGCAGCGGGATGAAGACCTGGAAGCCGCCCGTCTCGTCCTGGAGTTCCCGCAGCCGAAGGACGTGGTCGACCCGGTGCCTGGGCTCTTCGATGTGCCCGTACAGCATTGTGGAGGGGGTCTTGAGACCCTTCTCGTGCGCGAGCCGGTGGATGCGCGACCAGTCCTCCCAGTGGGTGCGGTGGTCGACGATGTGCTGCCGGACCTCCCAGTCGAAGATCTCGGCGCCGCCGCCGGTCAGCGACTCCAGACCGGCCTCGATCAGCTCGTCGAGGATCTCGCTCGCGCTCAGCCCCGAGATCGTCTCGAAGTGGTGGATCTCGGTGGCGGTGAAGGCCTTCAGGGAGACGTTCGGCAGGGCCTTCTTCAGCTCGGAGAGCGAGCGCGGGTAGTAGCGCCACGGCAGGTTGGGGTGGAGCCCGTTGACGATGTGCAGCTCGGTGAGGTTCTCGTTCTCCATCGCCTTGGCGAGGCGGACGGCCTCCTCGATGCGCATGGTGTACGCGTCCTTCTCGCCCGGCTTGCGCTGGAACGAGCAGTACGCGCACGACGCGGTGCACACGTTCGTCATGTTGAGGTGGCGGTTGACGTTGAAGTGGACGACGTCGCCGTTCTTGCGCGTGCGCACCTCGTGGGCGAGGCCGCCGAGCCAGGCCAGATCGTCCGACTCGTAGAGGGCGATGCCGTCCTCGCGGCTCAGCCGCTCACCGGCCCGGACCTTCTCCTCCAGCTCGCGCTTGAGCCCCGCGTCCATAAACGGCCCGCCTCCCATATGTCTCGTTCTGTGTCTTCCGTGGGGGACACCCCACGGACCCCCGAGAGCTTCACCAACCGTACTCCCCCGCACTTTTCAGGCGGGGGGAACCCCCATGGGCGTTCCAGGTCAGCCCTGTTCGGGCAGATCCCCGACCCGGTTCTCCCACTTGGTGGAGAGCACGATCGTGGTGCGTGTCCGGGAGACTCCCCGCGTGCCGGACAGCCGGCGGATCGTCTTCTCCAGACCGTCCACGTCGCTCGCCCGCACCTTGAGCATGTACGAGTCGTCGCCCGCGATGAACCAGCAGTCCTCGATCTCGGCGAGGTCCTTCAGCCGGCGCGCCACGTCCTCGTGGTCGGCGGCGTCGGAGAGCGAAATGCCGATCAGGGCGGTGACGCCGAGGCCGAGTGAGGCCGCGTCGACGGTGGCGCGGTAACCCGTGATGACGCCTGCCGCCTCAAGGCGGTTGATGCGGTCGGTGACGGAGGGCCCGGAGAGCCCGACGAGCCGGCCGAGCTCGGCGTACGAGGCCCTGCCGTTCTCCCTGAGGGCCTGGATGAGCTGCCTGTCCACCGCGTCCATAGTCTGGACCCTTCCATTATTCAACAATCTCGCAAATCTACTTTAGAATCCAAGGTGCGCAGGGTCAACACCCTGTGAATCTTTCACACTTTCCCTGGCGATCCTTCAAACCGCACGGCCCGCCGCGCCAAGAAGCGCTAGTCCGGGCTAATCCGGACTAATCCGCACGAGAGCCACCCAGCTCTCCCTCCCAACGGCGGTACAGCTGATGCGGCACCCCAGCCGCGTCCAGCACCCGCCCCGCGACGAAGTCCACCAGATCCTGGATGTGCGTCGCCGCCGCGTAGAACGCCGGAGAGGCGGGCAGCACCACGGCGCCCGCCTCGTCGAGCGCCACCAGATGCCTCAGCGTCTGCCCGTTCAGCGGGGTCTCCCGCACCGCGACCACAAGCCGCCGCCGCTCCTTGAGCGTCACGCTCGCGGCACGCTGCAGCAGATCCTTCGAGAGCCCGAGCGCGACCCCGGCCACACACGCCGTCGACGCGGGCACAATCAGCATCCCCTTGACGGGATAGGAGCCCGAGGACGGCCCGGCGGCCAGATCCCCCGCGGGCCAGTGCCGTACATCCTCGACGTCCACCCGGAAGGTGCCGGGCTTCCCGTCGGCACCGCGCGCCAGCCACTCCCGCAGATCATCGCGCCAGTGCGCATCGCGGAAGGCGATCCCCGTCTCGTCGAGCAGGGTCAGCCGCGAGGCGCGGCTGATCACCAGGTCCACACTCTCGCCCGCGGCCAGCAGCCCACGCAGCACGGCGGCGGCATAAGGAGTCCCGGACGCACCGGATACCCCCACCACCCAGGGGGTGCGCTTGGCGTCGTTCATGCCGTTGAGCCTATCCGCCGGTCACACAGTGAGGCCGCGCACCAGCAGATCGAGCAGCGCGCACAGGAAAAGGGCGATCCCGATCGCACCGTTCACCGTGAAGAACGCGCGGTTCAGCCGGGACAGGTCGTGCGGGGTCACGATGGAGTGCTCGTAGAGGAAGGCCACCGAGACGATCACCAGGCCCGTCCAGAAGAACCCACCCGCGTCCGTCGCCAGGGCGTACCAGACCAGCAGCACCGTCGTCACGACGTGCGAGGCCCGCGCCCCGTACAGCGCCGCCGGGATGCCGAAGCGCGCCGGGACCGACATCACGCCGTGCGCGCGGTCCGCCTGGACGTCCTGGCAGGCGAAGATCAGGTCGAAGCCGCCGATCCAGACACCTACCGCGAGACCGAGGACCACCGCGTCCCAGGACCACTGCCCGGTGATCGCGATCCAGGCGCCGACCGGGCCCATGGCCTGGGCGAGACCGAGGATGGCGTGCGGGAAGTTCGTGAACCGCTTGCCGTACGGATAGACCACCATCGGGATCACGGCGATGGGGGCGAGCGCGAGACAGAGCGGGTTCAGCGCGGCCGCCGCGCCCAGGAAGACCACGACCGCGATCAGCGCGCCGGTCCACGCGGACCGCACCGAGACCGCGCCGGTCACCAGCTCGCGCCCGGCGGTACGCGGGTTACGGGCGTCGATCTCGCGGTCGATGATCCGGTTGCAGGCCATGGCGAACGTACGCAGCCCGACCATGGCGAGCGTGACCAGCAGCAGCCGTCCCCAGTGGATGTTCTGGTCGAGCCGGAACATCGCGGTGAGGGCCGCGATGTACGCGAAGGGCAGCGCGAAGACGGAGTGCTCGATCATGACGAGCCGCAGGAACGCCTTGGTCCTGCCCGGTCCGGGTACCGCTGCGGCGGCGCTGGTCACAGCCCGTACTCCTTCCAGCGGCGGTCGACCTTCGCCGCCGTCTCGGGGTCGGACTCGACCATGTCCGGCCAGCCGCCGTCCCGGACGTACCCCTCCTCGGGGAGCTTCTTCGTCGCGTCGATGCCCGCCTTGCCGCCCCAGAACTGCTGGTACGAGGCGTGGTCGAGATGGTCGACCGGGCCCTCGACGACGGTCAGGTCACGGGCGTAGTCGGTGTTGCCGAGCGCCCGCCACGAGACCTCGTGCAGATCGTGCACGTCGCAGTCCG
Source organism: Streptomyces sp. CA-135486 (assembly GCF_050936555.1). Taxonomy (NCBI): domain Bacteria; kingdom Bacillati; phylum Actinomycetota; class Actinomycetes; order Kitasatosporales; family Streptomycetaceae; genus Streptomyces; species Streptomyces sp. CA-135486. Next base: position 712,340 of record NZ_JBNJMM010000002.1, on the reverse strand, counting down.
CGTCGACGACCACGATCAGTTTCGTCAGCGACATCATGTGCGCGCCCCAGATCGCGTGCATGACCTTCTGCGCGTGCTTGGGGTACTTCTTGTCGATCGAGACGATCGCGCAGTTGTGGAAGCCGCCCGACTCGGGCAGGTGGTAGTCCACGATGTCCGGCACGATGATCTTGAGCAGGGGCAGGAAGAACCGCTCCGTCGCCCGCCCCAGCGGCCCGTCCTCCGTCGGCGGCCGGCCGACCACGATCGACTGGAGCAGCGGCCGCGTGCGCATCGTGACGCAGTCGATGGTCAGTGCCGGGAACGGCTCCTGCGGCGTGTAGAAGCCGGTGTGGTCGCCGAAGGGGCCTTCCGGCAGCATCTCGCCGGGCTCCAGCCAGCCCTCCAGGACGACTTCGGCGTTCGCCGGGACCTGGAGCGGCACCGTCTTGCAGTCGATCATCTCGATCCGCTTGCCCTGCACAAAGCCGGCGAAGAGATATTCGTCGATGTCGCCGGGCAGCGGCGCGGTCGACGCGTACGTCACCGCGGGCGGGCAGCCGAAGGCGATCGCGACCGGCAGCCGTTCACCGCGCTTGGCCGACACCTGGTAGTGGTTGCGGCTGTCCTTGTGAATCTGCCAGTGCATGCCGATGGTGTTCCGGTCGTGGCGCTGGAGGCGGTACAGACCGAGATTGCGCACCCCCGTCTCCGGGTGCTTGGTGTGCGTGAGGCCCAGGTTGAAGAAGGACCCGCCGTCCTCGGGCCAGGTGAACAGGGCGGGCAGCTGGAACAGATCGACGTCGTCACCGCGCAGGACCACCTCCTGCACCGGCGCGTTCTTCACCTTCTTCGGCGGCACGTGAACCATCGTGCCGAGCTTCCCGAAGGCCTCGCGGACCCCGACGAAGCCGTGTGGCAGCTCCGGCTTGAGCAGACCGCCGATCTTGTCGCTGATCTCCGAGTAGGACGTCAGGCCGAGCGCCTTGAGGAGCCGGCGGTCGGTGCCGAAGACGTTCATCGCGAGCGGCATGGCCGACCCGCGTACGTTCTCGAAGAGCAGCGCGGGTCCGCCCGCCTTGTTCACGCGGTCGACGATCTCCCCGACCTCCAGACAGGGGTCGACCTCGGCCTTGATGCGCTTGAGGTCTCCCTCGCGCTCCAGCGCCCGGAGCAGGGAGCGAAGATCGTCGTAAGCCATGCGGTCCAGTATCCGGTACCCGCTACCCTGGCCCGGTCACCGGGGCCCGCCGCGCCCCGCCATCGCTCCCCCGGGGGGATTGCACGACCATGCTCCGGTATCTGCCCTTCCTTCTGATCCTGGCGCTGTGGATCTACGCGTTCATCGACTGCCTGAACACCCCCGAGGAGGAGGTCAGGCATCTGCCCAAGGTGGCCTGGGTCATCATCGTGCTGCTCTTCGGCGAGGTGCTGATCGGCCCGATCGCCTGGCTGGTGGCGGGCAGGGCGCGCCGGACTCCCAGCGGCGGCAGCACACCCTCCGAGTGGCACCGCAACCAGCGCACGGAGTGGGTCGCGCCCGATGACAACCCCGACTTCCTCAAGTCGCTGAAGGACGAGAACAAGAAGGACGAGTCGCTCCTCAAGGACTGGGAGGCGGATCTGCGCCGCCGCGAGGAGGAGCTCAAGCGCCGCGAGAACGGCGACGATCCCAAGCAGCCCTGACGTGGAACTGCGCCTGCTGGTCACCTTCGAGAAGGTCGCCACCGTCCTCAGCTTCACTCGGGCGGCCGTGGAGCTGAAGTACGCCCAGTCGAGCGTGACCAGCCAGATCCGCTCGCTGGAGGCCTCGCTCGGTACGGAGCTCTTCGACCGGCTCGGCAGCAGGATCAGGCTCACCGAGGCGGGCGAGCGGCTACTGCCGTACGCCCGGCGGATCATCGAGCTGAACGACGAGGCCCGGGCCGCCGTCACCGGCGCCGATGAGCCCGCCGGGACGATCAACATCGGCACCATGGAGTCGCTGACGTCCTACCGGCTGCCCGCCCTGCTCGAGTTGTTCCACCACCGCTATCCGCAGGTGAAGCTGTCGCTGCGGCCCACGCTGGGCGACGAGACCCGGCAGGCGCTGCGCCGGGGCGGGTACGACATCGGCTTCCTGATGGAGCGCGAGACGGAGCACGCCGGGTTGGAGACCGTGGTGCTGACCGCCGAGCCGCTGGTGCTGGTCTGCGCGCCCAGCCACGCCCTCGTAGCGGCCGCGCGGCTCGCCACCATCGATCTGGCGGAGGTCCAGCTGGTGGGTACGGAGCCGGGCTGCCCCTACCGCGATCTCTTCGAGGAGGAGCTGCGCGAGAGCACCGGCTCTCCGCCGCCCTTCATGGAGTTCGGCACCCTCGAGGCGACCAAGCGGGGTGTGGCCGGCGGGCTCGGCGTGGCGCTGCTGCCGCGGATGACGGTCCGTCAGGAACTCGCGACGGGAACGCTCGTCGCACTGCCCTGGGAGCCGCCGTTCCAGCTGTCCACCCAGGTGGCATGGCGGGAAGGGAAGCGACTGCCGCGCCATGTGCGGCTGTTCATCGACGAGACGATGCGACTGGTGCGGGAGCAGGAGCAGGACTCGGCGAACCAGCCGGATCTGCCGAACCGGCCGAGTCTGCCGAACGAGCCACGGTGCGCGGCGACTTGGCGAGGCTCACCTTGAGGCTCGCCAGCACGATCAGCGGGACGCCGAGTGCCTGCACAAGGCCGATGTGGTGTCCGTACACCGCCCAGTCGGCGACCATCGCGACGGCCGGGTAGGTGAAGGCGAGCACGGCGATCTTCGTGGTGGGCAGCTTCTGGTACGCGGAGTACATCAGCACGTACATCAGCCCGGTGTGGATGAGCCCGAGACCGATCAGCCAGCCCCAGTCCGCGCCGGTACCGCTCATGGCGCCGAAGTCCGCGAAGGGCAGCAGCAGCGGGATGCCGACAAGGACCTGGACGAGGGCGATCAGGTGGGGGCGTACACCCGTGATGCGCTTGGTGACGATCGTCGAGAGGCCGTAGAGGAGCGCGGCGGCGAGTGCCTGGCCGACGCCGAGCAGATAGGTGCCGTCGCCGCCGGCGAAGTCGGCCGGTGTCACCCCGGAGACCAGGATCAGACCGGCGAAGGCGAGCCCGATCCAGCCCGCCTTCGCCGCGGTCAGGCGCTCACGGAAGAACAGGGCGCCCAGCAGCACCACGTAGAACGGCTGGGTGTGATAGACGACGGTCGCCACCGAGATCGACGTGTTCTCGTACGACTCGAAGAGAAACACCCAGTTGAAGACGATGAACAGACCGCCGAGCGCGGCCAGTGAGAGCTTCTTCGGGGTGAGGCCGTGGCCGCGGAAGTAGCCGCGGGCCAGCGCGTAGCCGCCCAGTGCCAGGGCGCCGAAGAGGACGCGGAAGAACACGACGTTGAACGCCGAAGCGCCGGACTCGACGACGAAGATGCCGAGCGTGCCGGACAGGACCATGGCCGCGGTCAGTTCGAGGGTGCCCTTGCTCTCTGTGTTCATGGCCATGACGCTACGAGCGGGGCCCGGGCCGGTCCACGAGCCAGTGGGGCGTCCTGCCGATGGCCCGATCGGCACCGCCGATGGCATACGTTTCGGGGTGTGTACGAGACGTGGCTGGCGACAGCCGTCGAGGAAGCGCGGGCCGGGCTCGCCGAGGGCGGGATCCCGATCGGTGCCGCGCTGTACGGGGCGGACGGGAGCGTGCTCGGACGCGGCCGCAACCGGCGCGTGCAGGACGGTGATCCGTCGATGCACGCCGAGACGGCGGCTTTCCGGGCGGCCGGGCGGCAGCGCTCGTACCGGGGTACGACAATGGTGACGACGCTCTCCCCCTGCTGGTACTGCAGCGGTCTGGTCAGGCAGTTCGGCATCTCCCGGGTGGTGATCGGCGAGGCGGTCACCTTCCACGGAGGGCATGACTGGCTGGCCGAATGCGGCGTGGAGATCGTGCTGGTGGACGACGGCGAATGCAGAAGCCTGATGCGTGACTTCATCGAGGCCAACCCCGAGCTGTGGAACGAGGACATCGGTGACTCAGACGACTGAGGTGGCTGGACCCAGGATCCCCACGATCGATCTGCGCCCCTGGTTCTCCGGGGACCCGGCAGCCCGCGCGGGGATCGCCGCGAGCGTCGACCGGGCCCTGCGGACCGCCGGATTCCTGCTGGTCACGGGGCACGGTGTCGACCCGGGGCTGCGGATGGAGATCCGGAAGGCGGCCGGTGAGTTCTTCCGGCTGCCGCAGGAGGCGAAGGAGCCGTACGCCGTGCGGGTCGGCGGACGGGGCTGGCTGGGCCCGGGCGCGGAGGCCAACGGCTATGCGGAGGGCACCGAGACCCCGCCGGACCTGAAGGAGTCGCTGTCCTTCGCGGCCGAGGACCCGACCGGTGACGCCGCGGTGGACGCCGAGTGGTTCCTGCCCAACACCTGGCCGGGCGAGGTGCCGAGGCTCAGGACCCTGGTGGAGACGTATCTCGGGCAGATGCGTGACCTGTCGGACCGCCTCCTGGAGCTGCTCGGTGTCGCGCTGGGCGAGCCGGAGACCTTCTTCACCCGGCACACCACGCATCCGACCTGGGGCTTCAATGTGAACTGGTACCCGAGCCGGGAGCGGCTCGGCGAGCCGCAGCCGGGCCAGTTCCGCATCGGTCCGCACACCGACTTCGGCACGGTCACGGTCCTGGACCGGCAGGCGGGCAAGGGCGGACTCCAGGTCTTCACGGACGAGGGCGGCTGGGAGGACGCGCCGTACGACCCGGACGCCTTCACCATCAACATCGGGGATCTCATGGCCCGCTGGACCCAGGGCCGCTGGCGCTCGGGCCGGCACCGGGTGCTGCCGCCACCGGCGGACGTACCGGCCGAGGAGCTGATCTCGCTGGTCTACTTCTACGAGTGCGACCCGGGCACGCAGGTGCGGGGCATCGACTCGCACACCTATCTGCGGGCCCAGCTCGACGCGATCACGACGGGCTGACCCCAACCTGTCTCCCCCCACGCCTCAATCGCCGACGGGGCTCGAATTTCCGCCGTACTCCACCGCCGCGTACTCCGACCGCAGCTGCTCCCACCGGTCCGGCGTCCACCCGTCCCAGTCCGCGCCCGTCATCGGCCGCCCCTCCAACGCCGCAGCCAGCAGCTCGAAGTGGTGGTGCCAGCCCGCCAGGTTGTCCAGCCGCAGCTCGTCCGTGCCCCGGAACTCATTGGTGAAGCGGAGCGTCGTGCCCGCGGCGCCGTCCGCGTCGTAGGGCTCCAGATGGAAGCGGATCCGGCCGTGGACACTGACCGTGTACTCGGCGACCCGCTCCATGTCCCACGCCGTGACGGTGCCCTCGGCGACCGTGTGGCGGCCCTCCGCATCCGCGTTGAGCCAGTGCAGCGCGACCGCCCCGCCGATCCGCGGTTCCAGGACGTCGGCGGCGGCCAGCCAGGTCGGCAGGCCCTCCGGCGTGGCGACCGCCGCCCAGGTCCGGATCACCGGGTGCGGCAGACGCAGCTCGAAGTGGAGATGTACGTCGCCGTCCCGGGTCTCGCTGGTGCCGTACGGGATCGCGTCGCTCATGGCACCAGCGTCGCTCCCGGGCGGCGCGTCCGCTACCTCAGACCCCGGCGTAGGAGTGCTTGCCGGTGACGAAGATGTTCACGCCGTAGTAGTTGAAGAGCCAGCAGCCGAAGGCGATGAGCGCCAGGGTGGCTGCCTTGCGGCCCTTCCAGCCTGCGGTGGCGCGGGCGTGCAGATAGCAGGCGTACGCGACCCAGGTGATGAAGGACCAGACCTCCTTGGGGTCCCAGCCCCAGTAGCGGCCCCAGGCGTCGCCGGCCCAGATCGCGCCCGCGATGATCGTGAAGGTCCACAGCGGGAAGACCGCGGCGTTGATGCGGTACGAGAACTTGTCGAGCGAGGCGGCCGCGGGCAGCCGCTCCAGGACGGACCGGGCGAAGGAGCTCGGGTTGCCGCCGCTCGCCAGCTTGTTCTCGTAGCTGTCGCGGAACAGGTAGAGGAGGGTGCCGACGGCGCCCAGGTAGAAGACCGCGCCGCAGAAGATCGCGGTGGAGACGTGGATCCACAGCCAGTACGAGTGGAGCGCGGGCACCAGCTGGTCGCTGTCCGTGTACAGCCAGGTGGTGGCGATGCCGAGGTCCAGCAGGACGGTGGTGACCAGCAGCAGCCCCATCCAGCGGACGTTCTTCCGGGCGAGCAGGAAGCCGAGGTACGCGCCGACCGCCACCGTGGAGAAGGTGATGGAGAACTCGTACATGTTGCCCCAGGGGGCCCGCTGCACCGACAGCGCGCGGGCGACGACGCCGGCCGCCTCGATGAGGAAGGCGAGGACGGTCAGCGAGACGGCGATCCGCCCGTACAGGTCGCCCTTCTCGGTACCGCCGGCCGCGCCGGGGCCGTCCGGGACGTCCCGGGTGCCGGCCGCGGAGCGGGTGACGATCTTCGGCTTGTCCAGTACGGCGGTGCCGCCGCCCTGCTGCTTCACCTGGACCGTGACCGAGGGGGCCGTGGCAGCGGTGCCGGTCAGCGCGGCGGCCGTGCGGCCGACCTTGCTGCGGCTGCCGAAGACCCATTCCGCGATGTGCGCGAAGAAGGCCAGCATGTACACGGCCATCGACGAATAGACCAGCATGTTGCTGATGTGCGCCAGATTTTCGTTGGTAGCGGCGGCGAGAGTCACTTCTCAGCCCCTTCGGCAGGTACGTCTTCGGGTTCAGGCGCGGTCGGCGCCTGTGCATGCAGAGTCATGACCAGGTCGGCCAGCTCTTCGGGGAGCTTGGGGGACTCACTGCGCCCCAGCCCCGCCATCTCGACGACGGTGACGCCGTCATCTCCCCGTACGGCCTTGGCCCAGACCCGGCGGCGCTGGATGAACAGCGAGCCGACCAGACCCCCGATGGCGGCGATCGCACCGGTCAGCGCCCAGCCGTTGCCGGGCTGCTGCGAGATCTGGAAGCTCGCCCACTCCTTCACTTCCTTCTCGAAGGTGATGGAGCCCGCACCGCCCGGCAGGGTCATCTTCTCGCCGGGCAGCAGCCGCGCCTTGACGATCTGACCCTTCGCGTCCTTGAACTGCTTCATCTTGCTGGTGTCGAGCTGGTAGACGTTCTGCGGCAGACCCGCGTCCACGCCCAGGCTGCCGTGGTAGCCGGTGAGCGCGAGCACCGGGAACTCGAGTCCCGGGAACTGCGAGAACATCGTGCCCTTGCCCACACCGCCGAAGGTCGGGACGAAGAAGGCCTGGAAGCCCAGCTGGTCCTTCTTGCCGTTCTTGTCGCGGTAGCCGTCCATCACCTTGATCGCGCCGGTCGAGGTGACGTTGTTGTCGATGGGCAGCAGCGGCACCGCGCCGCTGAAGACGACCTTGCCCTTGCCGTCCCGGACGGTGACGACGGGCGCATAGCCGTGGGACAGCAGGAAGATCTTGGTGCCGTCGATGACCAGGGGCTTGTTGACCTGGATGACGGACTTCTTGTCCGGGCCGTCCGCCCGCGAGTAGGTGACGTCGGCCTCGAAGGTGCGCGGGGTGCCACGCTGCGGCCCGTCCTTCTGGTACGTGCCGGTGAACTTGTCCAGCTTGAAGCTGAACGGTACGAGGTCGTCCGTGCTGTACAGCGATCCGGACCTGAAGTCGTCGTACAGGATGAGGGTGTTGGAGAACCCTTCGCCCTCGACGATCAGCTTGCCGCCCTCGGACTTGAGGAGCTGTCCCGCCGCGAAGGCGACCAGCATCACGATCAGCGCGATGTGGAAGAGCAGGTTTCCGGCCTCGCGCAGATAGCCCTTCTCGGCGGCGACCGCGTCACCGACGGTGTGGGCGCGGAAGCGGCGCTTCTTGAGCATCGCGAGGGCGGCCTCACGCACCTGCTCGGGCTCGGCCTCCGTACGCCACGTCGTGTACGCGGGCAGCCGGGTCAGCCGGCCGGGGGCGCCCGGCGGGCGGCCGCGCAGCTGCCCGACGAACTGCCAGGAGCGCGGCACGATGCACCCGATGAGGGAGACGAACAGCAGGATGTAGATCGCCGAGAACCAGACCGAGCTGTAGACGTCGAAGAACTGCAGCTTGTCGTAGAGCGGCGAGACCGTCGTGTGCGCTTCCTTGAAGGTCCGCACCTTCAGCTCGTCCACGCTGTTCTGCGGGATGAGCGAACCGGGGATCGCACCGAGCGAGAGCATGAAGAGCAGGATCAGCGCGACCCGCATCGAGGTCAGCTGCCGCCAGAACCAGCGGGTCCAGCCGATGATTCCGAGGGTGGGCCCGCCGATGAGCTCTTCCTGGGGAGCGGTGGAGAGCTGGGACCCGGCCTCGCCGAATTCCTGCTCTGTCGCTTCTGTCTTGCTCATCGAACTCAGATCCCCACCGTGAAGCCGTTGGACCAGCTCTGCATGCCCTGCACCAGGCTGTCCCAGACGCCGGTCAGCAGCAGCAGACCGGTCGCGATCATCATGACGCCGCCGATCCGCATCACCCAGGCGTAGTGGCGCTTGACCCAGCCGAAGGCGCCGAGCGCCTTGCGGAAGGCCACCGCCGCGAGCACGAAGGGCAGCCCGAGACCGATGCAGTACGCGACGGTCAGTATGGCCCCCCGGCCCGCGCTCGCCTGCTCGGCGGCCAGCGCGTTCACGGACGCGAGCGTCGGTCCGATGCACGGCGTCCAGCCGACGCCGAACAGCGCGCCCAGCAGCGGGGCGCCCACCAGGCCGGTCACCGGCCGCTTGTGGATACGGAATTCCCGCTGGGTGAGCCAGGGCATCAGCCCCATGAAGAAGACGCCCAGCAGGACCATCAGCACCCCGAGGATCTTGGAGAGGGTCTCCCGCTGTCCTTGCAGGGTGGAGCCGAAGTAGCCGAAGAGCGCCCCGCCGGAGACGAAGACGGCGGTGAAGCCGAGTACGAAGAGGGAGGCTCCCGCGACCATCCGGCCCCGCCTGGCCTCGGCCAGATCGCTGCCGCTGACCCCGGTGACGTACGAGAGGTAGCCGGGTACCAGGGGCAGCACGCAGGGCGAGAAGAACGAGACGAGCCCGCCGAGTACGGCGATGGGCAGGGCGAGTACGAGCGCCCCGCCGAAGACCGTCTCATTCATGCCGGGAGCGGCGGCGAGAACATGCACAGGATCACTTCTCCGCGATCAGCGGATCGATCATCTTGCGGAGTTCCTCGTCGTCGAGCGCCTTCAGCGAGCGTGCCGCGATCTTCCCCTCACGGTCCAGCACGATCGTGGAGGGAATGGACTGCGGATTGAGGCTGCCCCTGGGGAAGCCATTGACGATCAGTTTGCCCACCGGGTCGTACAGGCTCGGATACGCGATCCCGTAGTCCTCCTCGAAGGCGAGCGCCGGGCCCTTGTTGTGGTCGCGGGTATTGATCCCCACGAACTCCACGCCCTTGTCCTTGGTCTCCTTGGAGACCTTGGAGAAATACGGCGCCTCGGCGCGGCAGGGCGGGCACCAGGAGCCCCAGACGTTCATCACGACGACCTTGCCCTTGAGGTCGGCGATGTCGAGCTGCTTGCCTTCGAGGGTCTCGCCGGAGAGCTTGTGGGGAGCCGTCCGCTCCCCCTTCGCGACGGTGGAGATGCCGCCGGTGTTGGTGACGAAGTTGGTGTTGCCGCCACCGCCGGACTTGCCGTTGGAGTCACCGCTGCAGGCGGACAGGGTGAGCGCGCCGGCGGCGACCACGGCGGTCAGCACGGCTGCGCGAGGGGCACGACCAAGGCTCATGTGAAAAGTTTCGCATGGCCCTTGCGGGGATCTTTCCGCGACCCCCTGGGTGCCCGTAACGCACCTTGTCAAGCTGCCTTAAAGAATGCGTTCCAGCCGCCGGCCGGCGACTGACCCACCTCGAGCGTGCGAAGCCTGGCGAGCACCTGCGGGTCCTGGACGTCGAGCCAGTCGCAGAACTGCCGGAAGGAGACCAGCCGTACGTCCTTCTTGCCGGCCATGCCCTTGAGAGCCTCCTCGACGGCGTCCATGTAGATGCCGCCGTTCCACTGCTCGAAGTGGTTGCCTATGTAGAAGGGCGCGCGATTGGACTCGTAGGCGCGAGTGAATCCGGCGAGGTAGGCGTCGGTGGCCTGCCTCTTCCAGCCGGGATAGCGCTCGGGCATGCCCTTGGTCGAATTCTGCGACTGATTGGCGAGGATGTTGTAGTCCATCGAGAGCACCTCGAAGGAGTGCCCCGGGAACGGCACCTGCTGGAGCGGCAGATCCCACAGGCCCTGGCGCTTGACGGGCCACGTCTGGCGGCCGCCGGGCGAGCTCGCGTCGTAGCGCCAGCCGAGCTTCTTCGCCGTGGGCAGCAGCTTGTCCTGGCCGAGCAGACAGGGCGTGCGGGCGCCGACGAGTTCCTTGCGGTAGTCGAAGGGCAGCGGATCGATGTCCTTCCAGCCGGTGTTCGTACGCCACTCGGTGACGAACTTCACAGCCTGGTCTATCTCGTTCTGCCAGTCCGTGGGCGACCAGTTGCCGACCGATCCGGAGCCGCCGCAGAAATGCCCGTTGAAGTGCGTGCCTATCTCATGGCCGTCGAGCCACGCCTGGCGTACGTACTTCAGCGTCTCCTTTATGTGACCGTCGGTGAGATAACCGATGTCGGACGCGCCGATTCCATTGTTCGGCGGGCGGTAGAGCGTCTTCTTCGACTCCGGGAGCAGATAGAGCCCGGAGAGGAAGAACGTCATCGCCGCGTCGTGGTTCTTCGCGAGTTCGAGGAAGCGCGGGAAGAGACCGTTGCCGACCTCGCCCGCTCCGTCCCAGGAGAAGACGACGAATTGCGGCGGCGTCTGTCCAGGCTCAAGCGGAATGGGCTTCGGCGGCTGGTTGGGCTGCTTTCCGGTGTCGGACGTCGAGCCGTCACCGATGGGCCGGCCCTCGGGCTTGGACGGCGAGGGCTTCCCTCCGTCACCATCCTTACCAGGTCCGGTATGTCCGCCTACGTCCAGGCCGGACGAGCCGCAGCCCGCGATCGAGATCGCGGCCGCGGCTCCAAGTCCCGCCCCCAGCAAGCCCCTTCGACTGATGTCACGCATATCTGTCGTCCCCCATCCGCCCTCTCCCGGGTCGGGAGAGCTCGTCCAAACCGGCAATGGTTTAGATGCGAAATGGAAGACGGGGGTTCCGAAGGACTCGCACTCGTTTTCGTGAGCGTCCGTGAGGAACTGCTCAGCCACTGCTCACGGACTGCTCACCGATCTGCGGGTCCACGTATGCGCTACCACGCGCCCTACTGTGCGCGGTACTTGCGCCGTGCTATGCGCCGAATGCTTTGGCCTTGCCCTTCACGGGCTTTGCCCCGGCGAGAAGATGAGCCGGAACAAGATCACGTGCGGGCTCGCTGTAACCGACGGAGACAATCCGGTCGCCCTGATACGTGAATGTGGTCAGCGATGCCAGAGTGCACTGCCGCCGCCGCGGATCGTGCCAGAGCCGGCGCCGCTCGACAAAACTCCGCACGATCCAGATCGGCAGCTGATGGCTGACGCAGACGGCCTCGTGGCCGCGCGCCGCGTCCCGCGCCGCACCCAGCGCACCCATCATCCGTACGACCTGATCGACGTACGGCTCCCCCCACGACGGGCGGAACGGGTTGGTCAGATGCCTCCAGTTGGCCGGCTTGCGCAGCGCGCCGTCGCCGACGCCGAAGGTCTTGCCCTCGAAGACATTCGCCGCCTCGATCAGCCGGTCGTCGGTGTCGAGAGTGAGGCTGTGGCTCTTGGCGACCGGGGTCGCCGTCTCCTGTGCGCGCTCCAGAGGTGAGGAGACGACATGGGTGATGTCGCGGTCGGCGAGATGCTCGGCGACCCGGTCGGCCATCTGCCGGCCGAGCTCGGAGAGGTGGTAGCCGGCCCGGCGGCCGTAGAGCACACCGTCGGGGTTCTCGACCTCGCCGTGCCGCAGCAGATGGACGACGGTGATGTCCTGGTTGTCGCTCATGCCGACACCTCCGTCGCCTCGGCGGCGGCGCGGGCGGCGGCGGGCAGCGCGGCGGCGATCCGCTCGATCGCCCGGTCGTCGTGGGCGGTGGAGACGAACCAGGACTCGAAGGCCGACGGCGGCAGGTAGACGCCCTGGGCGAGCATCGAGTGGAAGAAGGCGGTGAAGCGGAAGGACTCCTGCTTCTTCGCGTCCTCGTAGTTCCTGACCTGAGAGCCGGTGAAGAAGACGGAGAACATGTTGCTCGCCGTCTGGAGCCGGTGGGCCACGCCCTCCTTGCTCAGCGCCTGGATCACAAGATCCTGGATCTCGGCCGAGACGGCGTTGACCTTCTCGTACGCGGCGTCGTCCAGCAGCCGCAGCTGCGCCAGACCGGCAGCCGTCGCGATCGGGTTGCCGGAGAGCGTGCCCGCCTGGTAGACGGGGCCGGCCGGGGCGAGGTGCGCCATGACGTCCTGGCGGCCGCCGAAGGCCGCCGCGGGGAAGCCGCCGCCCATGACCTTGCCGAAGGTCATCAGATCGGGTACGACACCGTCGACGCCGTACCAGCCGGCCTTCGAGGTACGGAATCCGGTCATGACCTCGTCGGAGATGTACAGCGCGCCGTTGTTCGCACAGGCCGCCTTGAGGCCTTCGTTGAAGCCGGGCAGCGGCGGTACGACGCCCATGTTGCCCGGCGACGCCTCGGTGATCACACAGGCGATCTCACCGGGGTGCGCGCGGAAGGCCTCGTGCACCGCCGCCAGATCGTTGTACGGCAGCACGATGGTGTCCCCGGCCTGCGCGCCCGTGACTCCTGGGGTGTCCGGCAGCGCGAAGGTCGCCACGCCCGAGCCGGCGGCGGCGAGCAGCGCGTCCACATGGCCGTGGTAGCAGCCGGCGAACTTCACGATCTTGGTCCGGCCGGTGAAGCCGCGGGCCAGCCGGATCGCGGACATCGTCGCTTCGGTACCGCTGGAAACCAGCCGTACCTGCTCGACGGGGTCGATCCGGTCCACGATCTCCTCGGCGAGTGTGACTTCGCCCTCTCCGGGCGTGCCGAAGGAAGTGCCGCGGGCGACCGCCGACTGCACCGCCTCGATGACGGCCGGATGGGAGTGCCCGAGGATCATCGGCCCCCACGAGCAGACAAGGTCGACATACTCGCGTCCGTCCGCATCGGTGAGGTATGGGCCGTTTCCGGACACCATGAACCGGGGCGTACCGCCCACGGCTCGGAAGGCGCGGACGGGAGAGTTGACGCCGCCGGGCGTCACGAGGGACGCGCGGTCGAAAAGCGACTGCGAAACTGGGGCTTCGTATGAATACGCCACTTTGGTCCTGATCTGCGATTCGGGTGTTCGGTGGGGCCGGGAGAGAGGATCTCGGCCACCGGTGAGCAGGGAGCGCGGTCTCCTCGTATTACGAAAGGGCGTCACCCCGCTCGCGTCTGCGAAACTGGGGCGACATTGGGAAAGCTCACGGAATCCATGGTGTCAGAGGCCCCGACGTTCTTGCGGACTGGTGTTTCACAGTACGTTCGTGGGGGAGGTCACTGTCACGATGATCGGGTTGCGCGGCGGGGGCTGCGAGTGGTCGGGTGGAGATATGCATCGCGGTGGCGGACTGGGCGAGGGGACCGACGACCTGGGTCCTGAGCCTGCCCGGCGTGGAAAGCACCGGCGAGGCGACGCGGGCGCGCACGAGCCCTTGGGAAGCAGGAGCGGCCGAGTGGGGGTGACCTACAAATACTTCGGCGCGCCTGACGGAGCCACGGCCGCACGGGTGCCGATTTCGATGCGCCCGGAGGAATTGGGCGGCGACGAGCTCGGCATGGGCGGGATGTTCGCCAAGATCAAGCCGGAGACGATAGCCGCGATGGTGCTGACCGGCATCCAGGGCATGCCGCTGAACAAAGTGCCGCCGCTGGAGCTGGTGGTGCTCCACCCCGACTACGCGGTGGTCAAGCTTCCGATGACGGTGGTCGACCCGCTGCGGGACATCGGCGAGGAGTCCGTGGGTGCGGCGGCCTTCATCTGGTCGACGGTCCCGGACCGGGGCGGCCCGCGAGACGCGTTCAATGTCTACCAATTGCTGCACGAATGGCAGGATTTCAGCCACCGTCTGCATGAGGCGGGGCACCAGCCGTACTGCCTGGTGTGGCCCTGAGCCGGCAGCCCGGGCAGGGCGTTGGCGGCCTGAACGAGCGGCAGATCGCACGGTGGCGACGCCCCGCCGGGTGAACGCGAGCGCCGCCTGGTGAAGCCGCCGCCCGGTGAAGCCGAGCGCCGCCCGGTGAAGCCGCCGCCCGGTCCGTCGCGGGCTGCTCCGGCCGCCCGGGGTGCCGGGCCGCCCGGTCCGACGTCGGCTACTCGGACGGCTTGGGCTGCCAGTGCGGGTCACGGCCGGTCAGGGCGAGCACCCGGTCGAACGCGGACGCGTCGTCGCCCACCTCGACGGGCTCGCCGAACACGCCGCCCTGCCGTGCCATCGGCGCCATCTCCGCGAGCGCCGGCCCGATCTCGTCGACCACGGCCGGATCCGGCGTGAACTCCTGCCCGGTGGCGCGGGCCAGGTCCCAGGCGTGCACGGTCAGATCGCCCAGCACCATGTTGCCGACGGTCCTGGCCGGGAAGCCCATGCTCCCGGTGGTGCCTTCCTCGGCACCGGGTGCCGCCCACGCCACGACGAGTGCGGCGGTCTCGTCGGCGAACCGGCCTCGCCAGTCGCCCTCCATGTAGTGCGGCTCGGAGGTGAAGTCGGAGTCCTGTTTCGCGGCCAGCCTCTGGAAGTTGATCACGACCTGGATGAGGTGATCGGTCAGGCTGCGTACGTCGTACTCGACGCACGGCGTGGGGTCGGACAGCCGGTCGTCGGCGATGCCGCGGACAATCGGAACGGCACGCTCCGCCGCCGCGTCGAGCAGCTCACTGATGGTCTTCGTCATCCCTCGACAGTAGGACGCCACAGGCACCCTGCGTATTGAACAAACGCGACATAGGATCCCCGTCATGGCAGGCCCGCGACGCGACAACAGGGGAATCGTCGAGGCCCGCGAGCTCTTCGCGCGGGTCGATTTCCGCCGCCGCGAACCGGCCCCCGAGCTGCGTCCGTATCTCGAGCACTACTGGCTCATCGACTGGGAGCTCTCGGAGCCATATGCCTCCCATGTGGTGCCGCATCCGTCCGTGAACGTCGTCTTCCAGCGGTACGGCGACGAGCCGGCGTGGGGCGAGGTCGCGGGCGTCGGCCTGGGGCTTTTCACCCAGAAGCTTCAGGGCCGGGGGCGGGTGTGCGGGGTGCAGTTCCGCCCCGGCGGCTTCCGGCCCTTCGCGCCCCGGTGGCCGGTTTCCGACTGGACGGGGCAGCGGGTGCCGGTCACGGACGTGCTCGCGGGTGCGGATGACCGGACGGCGGGGGCGATCATCGGGCCGGAGGCGGAGGACGCGCGGGTGGCCGCCCTGGACGCCTTCTTGCTGGGACTGGAGCCGGCGGCGGACCCCCAGGCACTGCGGGCGATGATGCTTGTCGATCTGGTGCGTAGGGACCGTACGATCCGGCGCGTCGCCGAGCTCGCGGCGGCGGAAGGAGTGTCGTCGCGTTCGCTGCAGCGGCTCTTCGCTGCGTACGTCGGCGTCGGACCCAAGTGGGTCATCCTGCGCTACCGCATCCATGAGGCGCTTGAGCGGGCCGAGTCGGGCGAGGATCCGGTGAGCGACGGTGCGCCGGACTGGGCGGAGCTGGCCGCCGAACTCGGCTACAGCGATCAGGCGCATCTCGTGCGGGACTTCACCGCGACGGTGGGGGTGCCGCCGACGGCGTACGCACGCCCGGCCCCGGGATAGCCCTCAGCAACTCTCAGTGGATCTCAGTAGCTTTCGGTGACTCCGACCGCCCCGGTTCCGTTGGCTGCGGCATACCGCAGCACCCGCAGCGGCCCGTCCAGCAGCGTGCTCGCGTCGAAGCCGGAGTCGTCACTCATGGCCGACATCCAGGCATTGATGCGCGCGAGGATCTCCGTACGGCGGGGCCCGTGGACGGCGAGCACGGACTCGGCGTGCGGGAGGACGGCCCGTACTTCGGCGGCGGTCAGCAGGAAGTCGCCGAACCAGCCGGGGAGCCGGGCGGCAGCCTCCGCCCCGAGGCCGTAATAGAGGGCGGTGGCGGGGTCCCCCTTGCGGGCGGCGGCGACAAACGCAGCGCTGCCTTCGGCCGCACGGAGGAGGTCCATGCCCGCCTCCTTCATGGCGATCACGGCCGGTGCGCTCGGGCCGACGCTGCGCGCGAAGGCGGCGAAGCGGAGCGCGGCGGGCGTGGGTTCGGGCGTGAAGTACGGCTCGCGGTCGCCGCCACTGAGCCACCACGCCAGGTCATCGGCGTAGCCGGGAGGCATGGTCCACTCCCCCTCCAGGTGGGCGAAGCGCCCGGGCAGGGCGACGACTTCGGCGTCGGACACGGCACCGATCACCCACACACCGGTGAAGCTCATCCTCGGGACCCCCGGTTGTCAGACCTGCGTCTTACAGTGCGTGACATGGAGATCAAAGCACCGGAGGTACGGATCGAGCCATGGTCCGAGGACGACTTCGACCTGCTGCACGCTGCGAACGCACCGGAGTTGATGACGCACCTGGGAGGCCCGGAGACGGAAGAACAGCTGATCACGCGG
This sequence comes from Streptomyces sp. CA-135486, assembly GCF_050936555.1. Lineage (NCBI taxonomy): Bacteria > Bacillati > Actinomycetota > Actinomycetes > Kitasatosporales > Streptomycetaceae > Streptomyces > Streptomyces sp. CA-135486. The sequence continues at coordinate 695,770 of NZ_JBNJMM010000002.1, read as the reverse complement.
CATCAGCGCTATGTGGAGCTGAGCTCCGACCGTACGGGCAGGGGCCGGATGTACCGCATCGTCCTGGCGGAGACAGGTGAGGCGGCCGGCGCGGTCGGCTTCTGGGAGAAGCCGTGGCACGGACAGCAGGTGTACGAGACGGGCTGGAGCGTCCTGTCCGCCTTCCAGGGCAGGGGAATAGCGACGGCGGGCGCGGTGGCGGTCGTCGGGGAGGCACGGGCGGAGCACAAGCACCGCTATCTGCACGCGTTCCCGCCCCCTGACAACGGCCCCTCGAACGCGGTGTGCAGGAAGGCGGGCTTCGAGCTGATGGGCGAGTGCGACTTCGAGTACCCGCCGGGCACCGTGGCGACGTCGAACGACTGGCGGCTGGACCTGCAGGCGCCTCCGCGAGGCTAGGCCCCCGGCAAGGCGGGGCGGGCTCACGCGCACTTAATGTGCTTGACGGGCAGGCACCTCTTCACGGATATTTATCTGCGTCACGCAGATTCTGCGCAACATCGCCTAATTGAGCGTTGCGACTGCGTGCCCCCTGCCCTCGGAGCGGCCTCTCCGCGTCGTCCGAGCCGCATCGCACACAACTCCCTTAAGGAACCTCAGTCATGACCGTGCTCGTCACCGGCAGCCGCGGCAAAGTCGGCTCCACCCTCATCACGCTCCTGCACCAGGCCGGAGCCGATGTCCGCGCCGCATCCGCAGCCCCCGAGAAACTCAGCCTGCCCGCGGCCGCCGGCGCCGTGAAGTGCGCCCTCGACGATCCCGCGACCTTCCCGGCCGCCCTCGACTCCGTCACCTCCGTGTTTCTGTACGCCGAGCCGTCGCACATCGGCGCCTTCCTCGACGAGGCCGTGGCCGCGGGCGTCGAACACATAGTGCTGCTCTCGTCGAGCTCCGTCCTCGACCCCGACGCCGCGGACAACCCGATCGCCGCGTCCCATCTCGCGGTCGAGCAGGCGCTCGCGGCCTCGCCCGTCGAGAGCACCGTCCTGCAGCCCGGCGCCTTCGCGGGCAACGCGCTCCAGTGGCGCTGGGCACTGGAGTCCCAAGGCTCGATCGACCTGCCGTATCCCGGCAGTTACGGCGATCCGATCCACGAGCGGGACATCGCAGAGGCCGCGCTCGCGGTGCTCACCCAGCCGCGGCTGCGCGGCAGCACGTACCACCTGACCGGCCCCGAATCGCTCACCTTCACCGAGCAGCTCGCGATCCTCGAACGCGCCGTCGGCAGCCCCTTCCCCTTCAACACCGTGACGCGCGAGGCCTGGAAGGAATCCATTGCCGGTTACCTGCCCGGCGCCTTCGCCGACGGACTGCTCAACTACTGGGCCTCGACGGACGGTTCGCCCGCCCCCCTCACCACGACCGTCGAGGAACTGACCGGCCATCCCGCCCGCACCTTCGCCGACTGGGCCGAGGAGAACGCGGATGCCTTCCGCGCCGCCCGATGACATGCTGGCGGCGTGAACGGACCGGAAATCCACCTCAGCGTCGCCCCTGAGCTGCGCCTCTTCATCCCGTCGGAGCGCCGGCAGGGGCGTACGGCCCTCGTCACCGACGGATCGTCGACGCTCGGCCATGTCATCGAGTCGCTGGGCGTCCCGCTCACCGAGGCGGGCCGGCTGCTCGTCGACGGCCGCGAGGTGGCCGTGTCCCACATCCCGAGCGCGGGCGAGAGCGTCGAGGTCCACGGCGTCGAGCGGCCGCAGCAGGTCCCCGGCGCCCCGCTCCGCTTCCTGCTCGACGTCCACCTCGGCACGCTGGCGCGGCGGCTGCGGCTCCTCGGCGTCGACGCCGCGTACGAGAACGAGGACATCGGCGACCCTGCGCTCGCCACCCTCTCGGCGAAGGAGCGGCGGGTGCTGCTCTCCCGGGACCGCGGGCTGCTGCGGCGACGGGAGATCTGGGCGGGGGCGTACATCTACAGCGACCGGCCGGACGACCAGCTCCGTGACGTACTGGAGCGGTTCGCGCCCGCGCTGGCGCCGTGGACCCGCTGCACGGCGTGCAACGGGCGACTGGCGGACGCCGACAAGGACTCGGTCCAGGACCAGCTGCAGCAGGGCACGCAGCGCTCGTACGACGTGTTCGCGCAGTGCACGGCCTGCGACCGGGTGTACTGGCGGGGCGCGCACCACGCCCGCCTGGAGGCCATCGTCGAGGAGGCCGTGCGGGAATTCGGCGGGGCCGCCGCATAGTTCACCGCCGCGCGCGGGCGCGCCCACGGCCTCGGCACGGTCAGAACTCGCCGCCCCGCAGGCGCTCGATCTGCGCGGCACTGAGCTCCACGGTCCGTCGCATATGGGCGGTGAGGAGGGCGATCTCCTCGTCGCTGTACGCGGCGAACATGGCGTACCAGGAGCCGTTCAGCTTCTCCCACACCGCGCCGAGCTCCGCCATCCGCTCGGGCACCGGGGTCACCAGCACCCGCCGGCGGTCCTCGGCGTCACGCTCACGCGTGACATACCCGGCCCGCTCCAGCCGGTCGACGAGCCGCGTCGCGGACCCCGTGGTCAGCCCGGTGAGCTCGGCGACCCGCCCGGTGGTGACAGGACCCGGTTCGAGTCCCAGCAGATTGAGGCACTGGAGATCGGTGGGGTGCAGCCGCAGATGGTCGGCGAGGGCCTGGTTGAACAGGGCGTACGAGGCCATGTAGCGCCGCGAGGCGGTGGACAGCTCGTCCATCAGCCTGCTGCGCCCGGTCAGCAGCGCGTCGCGCCCGGCCGCGTTCTTCTGCGTCATGCAGAGATTGTACGGACCAAATGCCCTGCGGCTGCTCCGCCGTCAGATACCGCTGAATCGTCGGTGCCGGCCAGGCGATCACCGGGCGTTGATCATGTACGGCCCCCGGGGCCGCTGAGACCAGAAGCCGTCCGCCGGGTGGGCCGCCTATCCTGGCCGTATTGTCGATCACACGCGCGAGGAGCAGGACATGACCGCCGCTGGGACCCCCGTCGCCGTCGTCACCGGAGCCAGCAGCGGCATCGGCGCCGCCACCGCACGCAGGCTCGCCGCGGCCGGGTACCAGGTGGTTCTGACCGCCCGCCGCAAGGACCGCATCGAGGCTCTCGCCGACGAACTGACCGGCGCGGGGCACCGTGCCACCGCGTACGCCCTCGATGTCACCGACCGTCCGGCAGTCGACGAGTTCGCCGCATCCCTGGACCGCTGTGACGTCCTCGTCAACAACGCCGGCGGCGCCCTGGGTGCGGACCCCGTCGCCACCGGCGACCCCGCCGACTGGCGTCAGATGTTCGAGGTCAACGTCATCGGCACCCTCAACACCACCCAGGCCCTGCTCCCGGCCCTCACCGCGAGCGGCGACGGCACGGTCGTGGTCCTCTCCTCCACCGCCGGCCACGCCACCTACGAGGGCGGCGGTGGCTATGTCGCCGCCAAGCACGGCGCCCACGTCCTCGCCGAGACCCTCCGTCTGGAGATCGTCGGCACCCCGGTCCGGGTGATCGAGGTGGCCCCCGGCATGGTCAGGACCGAGGAGTTCGCCACGACCCGCTTCCGCGGCGACGAGGAGAAGGCCGCGAAGGTCTACGCGGGAGTGGCCGAGCCGCTCACGGCGGAGGACGTGGCGGACACCATCACCTGGACGGTCACCCGCCCCTCCCACGTCAACATCGACCTTCTGGTGGTCCGCCCGCGCGCCCAGGCCTCCAACGCCAAGGTGCACCGCAAACTCTGAGGCCGGCCCCGGACAGGGCTGACGCGGATGCGGCTTCGGCCGCCGTTGATCCCCCGACGGCGGCCGAACCGGATTCCTCGCGCTGTGTCAGGGGTTCACCCCTTGTTCTGCTGCACTGCGGCGGAGGCGACCGCGTCACAGCCAGGAACGTCGCCCTCGCAGTTGGTGGGCTCGTTCTCGGTGACGCTGCTGTCCTCGTCGAGCGTGACGACGCCCCCGGCCCAGTTGTTGATGCCGCCACCGACACCGGCGGCGCGGTTCTCCGAAACCTTCGTGCCTTCGAGCGTCAGCTCGGCGGTGTCGGCGCCCGCCTCCTGCTCGTTGTTGATGCCGCCGCCGTCCCGGCCCGCCTGGTTCTTCTTGACCCAGCTGTCCGTCAGGGTCGCGGTGCCTTCGTTGTTGATGGCACCACCGTCCCGGCCCGCCACGTTGCGGCTGAAGGTGGTGGCCAGAACGTCCAGCGTCGCGTCCTCACCGTTGTCGATGGCGCCGCCGTCGATGCCGGCCCAGTTTTCGGTGATCTTGCTGTTGTCGATCGTGGCAGTGCCGAGGTTGTGGATGGCGCCGCCGTCGTCGTCACGGGCCACGTTATTGACGATACGGCTGCCGTCGATGGCCAGCGTGCCCCAGTTCTCGATGCCGCCGCCGTCCTCCTCCGAGGAGTTGCCCGCGATGGTGGAACTCTTGATCGTCAGGGTGCCGTCCGCGTTGTTGCTGAGACCGCCGCCGTCCCCGGCGTCGGTGTCGGCGTCGAAGACCGCATTGTTGATGACGCGGCTTTCGTCGAGGGTGACGTCCCCTCCCTCGTTGGAGATGCCGCCGCCGTTCCCGGTGGCCTGGTTACCGGCGACAGTGCTCCGTAGCAGCTTCAAGGTGCCTGCGTTCGCGATCCCCGCACCGTCCCCGTCGACGAGGCCACCGGCGACCGTGACCCCCTTGAGGGTCAGACTGCCTCCCTCGTTGACGGCGAGGAGGCGGAACAGCGAGGCGCCGTGCTGCGAGGACCGGATCAGGGTCGAGTCCTTGCCGAGGATGGTGACGTCGCCCGTGATGGCAGGCAGGGCGTTGCCGGAGTCCTCGAAGTCGTCCTCGAAGCGGTAGGCGCAGCGCTCTGCGAGCTTGATCGTGCCACCGTCGATGTTCGCCTGGTTCACCGCGTCGATGAGTCCGGCGACGTCGCCGCAGTCGATGCTTACGCCGCTTACGTCGTCGCTTCCGTTCACCGGCTCGGCCGCGGCCGGTACTGCCGCCGCGCACAGACCCAGGCTCGCCATCAGAGCGGATCCAGCAAGCACGAGACGCTTATTCATGCGTTTTCTTCCTCTCGGTTCAAGCGGCCCGCCACCCTCCCCCCTCCGCTTGGCCGGAGACGGGTGAGGGAACTGATCCGGGGGCGCCGTAGAGACGCGACAGACGTAACCCTTTCCTCGGCATCGTCGGCGCACCTGCGCTCAGAACATCGGGAAATCCATACGGATGGCGGCCCCCATTAGGCCCCTCGGGGCAACAACCGCCGACCCGCCCGGGCGCGCGGCCCGGACCCACCGAATCATCTCGGTGAGGGCCTGCCTCGATCAGAGGAACTGCTGGTCGCTGATGGGCCGTATGAGGTCGTATGGCCCGTCGCCCTTCAGGTCACCGGTGGGCCGCACGCCCACTGGACCGCAAATGACAAGGCCCGCGGAAAGGGCGCGTCTGGCCCGCGCCCGGCTGGAGAAGGCCGTCCTGAACCAGGCTCGCCTGGAAGGTGCCTGGCTGCCTGAAGCCCGGCTCGAAGGAGCGTGGTTGAAGGAAACCTGTTTGCAAGGCAGCGTCCTCAAGAGGGCGCGACTGGTAAACGCGCACCTTGAAGGGGCCCGCTTCGACGAGGCAAGAGGCCGATCACGGTGGCAGCGTCCCGCTGGTGAAGACTGTCAGCTGGGACCCGTCGTTGACGTTGTTGCCCTTGCCCTCGTCGAAGCCGTATCTGTAGACGAAGCCGCTGGTCCCGGCGAGCGGACGGCTGACCTGCATCCGGAAAGCCGAAAAATACTGGGCGGACGGCCAGGTCGGTGATCATCCGGCCTGACGGAGGCCCGCGGCCGCCCGGGTTGACGGTGGCGGCCCGTGCCGGCAGATCCCGCCCGGCTCAGCGCAGGCGTCGCGGGCCGCCGTGCTGTTTCCCGGCGCCTTCCGGCGTGTCCTGGGCTTCGCGCAGGTCGGGGGTGGCGGCTTTCGCGGCGTCGTACCAGTTCCCGTAGCGGTCGGCGAGGTACGGGGCCGACATGCCGTGCAGCAGGATGCTGAGGCCGATGGTGACCGCGACAACCTGGCCCAGCAGTTCGATCCCGGGCACGTGTTCCTCCACCAGGAGGAGTCCGAAGACCACGGAGGCCAGGCCGCGGGGCCCGAACCAGCCGACGTAGGCGACGGTGGGCAGCCGCACGCCGGTGCCGGCCAGCGCGAGGGCCACCGGAAGCATTCTGACCACCGTCAGGCTGAGCACCGCATACGTGATGATCCGCCAGTTCAGGTGCTCCAGCGCCGGGCCGAGCAGGACCGCGCCGAAGACCAGGAAGCTCAGGGTCCCCAGCAGCCCGGCCACGTACCCGGCCAGGTCGGCGGGCCCCTCCTTGGCCGACTCCCCACCCGCCGGCTCACCCTTGCGCAGTGCCACACCGAACGCGAAGCCCCCCATCCAGGTGGCGATGAAGCCGCTTCCGTCCACGGCCGTCGCCACGCTGTACGCGCAGAAGGCCACCGCCAGGACGAGGACCTGCTGCCATTCACCTGTCACCCAGCCCCGGTCCCGCGACAGGGTCAGCAGCCACCCGCCGACCCACCCGAAGGCCAGGCCCACCACGGTGCTCACCACCACTGCCCGCCAGAACACTCCGCCCGCGCCCTCCTCGGAGGCGACCGTGCCGGGGAGCGCGGCGAGGAACATGAGGAAGAACGGAAGCACCAGGCCGTCGTTCAGGCCGCTCTCGACGTTGAGCCCGTGGCGCACGAGGGGCGGGACACGAGGGCTGGAGCAGGCGGTCTTGCCGAGCGCCGCATCGGTGGGGGCAAGGACCGCCCCGAGCAACGCGAACTCCCACAGGGTCAGGCCCGGAATCAAGGACCACCCCAACAGCCACCCCGCTCCGATACTCAACGGCAGTCCGATCGCCAGCAGCCGCAGTGGCAGGAAGCCGCCCGTACGCAGGTCCCGTCGGTGGACCGTCGCCGCGTCGGTGAAGAGCAAGAGGGCCAGGGCGGCCTCGATCAGCGTCAGCACTGGACCTGCGTCGTGGCCCAGGTCGAGGACGTCCAGCCCGATCGGCCCGATGAGCACCCCGAAGCCGGTGAACACCATCGGAGCCGACACGGGCGTCGAGGCCAGGCGCCGCGAGAACAACGCATAGCCGGCGGTAACGGCCGCAACCGCAGCTCCGGTCCAGGCGCTGCCACCACTCATGACGTCCCACTCTTCCTGTCGCAACGCACGAAGCCGTGATCGTGGAACGGGAGAGAACGCGCTGTGCGGACCCGCCTACCTCGCACGTGCTCCTGGACAGGGCATCGGAGCGTCGGGCGGCAGCCCGGGCCGACTGCCGCCGGTCGCGCGGATCAGAGATCAGTGTGGCGCGAGGCCGGATCCCGAGTACGGCACCGACACGCGTGCGCAATCAGATCGGCCGCCACCTCATGCAGCCGCAGACCATTGAGCGCGCATTCGCGGGTACGGCAGACGCTGTCAGCCCTTGACGCAGATGACCTGCTTGAGCTTCGCAACGACCTGCACCAGGTCCCGCTGCTGCTCCATCACCTTTTCGATCGGCTTGTACGCACCCGGGATCTCGTCCACCACACCGGAGTCCTTACGGCACTCCACACCCCGCGTCTGCTCCTCCAGGTCCCGCGTCGAGAAGCGCCTCTTCGCGGCGTTCCGGCTCATCTTCCGGCCGGCGCCGTGCGAGGCGGAGTTGAAGGACGCCTCGTTCCCCAGTCCCTTCACGATGTACGAGCCGGTGCCCATCGAGCCCGGGATGATGCCGAAGTCCCCACTGCCCGCCCGGATCGCTCCCTTGCGGGTCACCAGCAGGTACATGCCTTCGTACCGCTCCTCCGCCACATAGTTGTGGTGACTACAACTGACCGGCTCCATCAGGCGAGTTCGCGGCCGCGTACTCGCCCGCCACGTTGAAGACGCTGCCGCAAGCACCACACTCCGCGCAGCCGAAAGAGGAACGTGATTCCTTCCGCGAGCTTGCTCTGACCATCTCGCACGGCCACGTCGTACATCCGTCTGCCCGCTCCGTGCAACTGGTCCACACCGATAGGCCGCAGCGGCACGCCACGGGAAAGGAATCGCCAGCCGTGACGGGACGCCGGCGTTACGGGTCCAGGAGCGGGGCGGGCGCGGTCCGGCGCGGAGTGGGGACGACGAACGACAGCGAGACCGGTAGCTGCGCTGGTACGTCGCGTCGATGGAGAGCAAGGACAACCGCGAAGTCGCCAAGGACTTCGCAGCCATGGCCAACGGTCGGCGGGAACATCATCACCGGCGTCGCCGTGGACGGGGCCGACCAGCGCCTCGACCGGAGCTGGCGCTCCATCCGCCTCTGCTACAGGCCCATGGCCTGCTAGGCCCTGTCCGGTCGATCATGAGCGGAGCCAGATGACGATGGCCGCGGCGGTGGCGCTCATCAAGCCTCAAGGACTCCACGCGTTCGTGGAGTCCTTGAGGGGTGAGGGGAAGGGGCAGGGCGGGAGTCAGTGCTGGTATTCGAAGGCTCCGATGTCGCACGCCGGGCCTTGAGGCCGCGGGACGCCGCGCTGGTCGGCGGAGGGGCAGTCAAGGGCGGCGTCGAGGGCGGGGCTGCCGGGCAGTAGGGCCACGGTGTCTGTCGGCCCGCCGTTGTCGCCGAGGGGCGCTAGGCGGGGATCACGGTGAGGGAGATCGCCTCCGGCCGTGAGGTTGCAGCTGTTTCCGCTGTCGAGGTTGTTGCCCCGTGATTCGATGGTGGCGAAGGCCTTCTTGCAGTTGCCGACGGCCTGGCCGACGGTGTTCTCGGCGATGATGGTGTTCCGCAGGGCCAGGTGACCCAGCGGCAGGTCGACGATGTCGGGGATTGGCCAGGGCAGGCTGTCCAGGTAGGCGGGGGCGATGTTGATCCCGCCGCCGCCGTCGGTGGCGGTGTTGCCGGTGATTGTGGAGTTGCGGATGTCCACCAGGCCGGTGCCGCGTATGTCGATGCCGCCGCCGTATCCGGACAGGCTGCCCGGCCGGTCCCAGTCGTCGGTCACGCGGTTGTCCGTGATCGTCGAATTGACCACGGTGCCTGTGTCGTCGAACCGGATACCTCCGGCCTCGCCCGCTGTGTTGCGGCTGACGGTGCTGTCGATCAGCGTCAGGTGGGAGTCGGGGATGTTGAAGATGCCGCCTCCGTAGCCGGCGCGGTTCCCCGTTACCGTTACCCGGCGCAGCGTCATGTTCTTGCCGTTGGCGATGCCGCCGCCGCCGGGGTCGGTGATGGGCACCTCCCGCTGCTTGGCGTCTCCTCCGGTGATGGTGAGGTCGGACAGCTGCGTGTCGGCGCCCATGCGGAAGACCCGGTCGATGTGGTCGGCGTCGATGATGGTCTCCCGGGCACCGGCCCCCCGGATGGTGGTCGGCGCGAGGATGTTCAGGTCGCCTTTGGTCGGGTCGGCGGTGCGCCCGTTGAGCTGGTCGGGGTTGGGGGGAATGGTCAGCCGGTAGTGGGCGGCGGGTAGTTCGATGGTGCTGCCGGGCTGGGCGTTTGCGGCCATGACCGCCGCGCGCAGGGTGCAGGCGCCTCGGGCGGTGCGGCAGACGCCGTCGGACGCATCCGCATCCACGGCGTCTTCGGTGGAGTCGACCGTGAAGGTCGCCGACGCGGAGGCTGCTTGCGCAGAGGTCGGCGGGGCGGCCACGATCCCTGCGAGGGCCACCAGTAAGGCGGCCGGCGTCGAAAGGGAAGTTGGTTTTCTCATGAAGGTGCGCTCCTGCTTTCTCGTAAGGTGACGTCGGGTGAGAAACACTTGCGTCTATAACATGTACCAGACTGTTTCTCACTCATGAGAGAGCCAATCCGGCCGCTGCTGCAGCCGAGCCTGACCGACCTTCCCCGCGGGCCGCACGGGCTCGCGCGGGAGCGTGTGACGGGTTCGCAGCGCCAGCGGCTGATCTACGCGATGACGGTCGTGGTGGCCGAGAAGGGCTACATCACCGCGACCGTGGCCGATGTGACGGCTCGGGCGGGCGTGTCCCGCAAGACGTTCTACGAGCTGTTCGCGGACAAGGAGGAGTGCTTCATCGCCGCTGCGGAGACGGGCCGCGAGCTGATGGTCAAGCGGCTTGAGGCGTCGTTTGCCCGCTCGTCGACGAAGTCGCTCTCCCCTGTGGCGACGCTTCGTGCCTCGATCCGTGCCTTTCTCGGGCTGATCGCCGAAGAGCCCGAATTCGCCAAAGCGTTCTTCCTGGAGACAGCGGCGGCCGGCGGCCGGGCGCGGGAGCACCAGGACGCCTGCCGCTCCTGGTTCGCCGAGTCGATGCGCGCCTGGCACAACAGGATTCCCGGTTACCGCCGTGTCCCCCATGAGACCTACATGGCCGCGGCTGATGCCACACACGAAGCCGTCTGCCGCCTCCTGCGCCAGGAGCGCATCGGCGAGGTCCCCGCCCTGGAGGACGCCGTACTGCACATCTGCCTCGCCCTGCTGGGCGTGGCCAATCCGGCAGAGGACGCCGGAGGGTGAGCCGGGAGGCGCGTGAGCGCCGGAGGCCGACCGCCGTGCGGGTCGCCCCAAGATGCCCGCCGCTGTGAAGCGCCACGCGGGGTCGTGCCGGCCCGTCAGTTCTCTGCGACGAGGCCGCCGGCCGCCCACGGCAACAGCTCCTTCGCCAGGACGATGCTGAACGGCCTGAACAACGAGCGGAGTTCCGCGCAGCCCGCGGGCCCCAGGGCCAGATCACGAGCGCACCGCATAGCGCTGCGACCTGCAGACAGCAGACAGCAGACAGCAGACAGCAGACAGCAGATGTGATCCGACGTCGACAAGGCCGCCGACCCTTCCGGCGCGAAGTACTCGACCACACCGGCGTACACACGGTGATCATCCACACGAGCGCGAACGACATCGGCGCCCCTGAGATGGGCGACCCCTGCATGGGATCAGCACACCGCGTGACCGCACGTCAGCTCATCCAGGCCCACCAGAAGCCGATCCGCGTGGCCCGCGCTAACGGGGGTCAAGGCCGTCGGCGATACCATCCTGCCCCTCCGCCGTGGACCTGGATGCCCTCTGAAGCGGTGAAGAGAAGAGGGGTGTTCGCCGGGCTGCCTGATGCGTCACGGGGTCCGGACGCCGCGGGGGCGGTATCAGGCCGTGTACTGGTATGCCGGGTAGGTCAAGTACCCCGCGTCGCCGCCCTGGTAGTACGTGGCCTCGTCGACGGGAGCGAGCGGCACTCCGGTGCGCAGCCGCTCGACCAGGTCGGGGTTGGAGATGAAGGCGCGGCCGAAGCTGATGAGCTCGGCCCCCAGCTCGAGCCAGTGGTCGGCCTCGTCCCGGCCGGTGTGCTTCGGTCCCATCGGGAGCACCGGGTTCATGATCAGGGTGCCCTGCCATGCGCGGCGCAGGCCGGCCAGCACTTCCTCCTCGGCGGTGGCTTCGAGGTGGATGTAGGCCAGTCCGAGGCGGGACAGTTCGGTCAGTAGCGCGGTGTAGAGCTCGGGGACGTCGGTCTCCTCGACTCCCCAGAAGGTTACGCCTGGGGACAGGCGTATTCCGGTCCTGGCCGCGCCGACGGCCTCGGCGGTTGCGGACACCGCCTCGACGGCGAATCGGATCCGGTTGCTCACCGAGCCTCCGTAGCGGTCGGTGCGCAGGTTGGCGTTGGACGAGAGGAACTGCGAGATGAGATAGCCGTTGGCGCCGTGCAGCTCCACGCCGTCGAAGCCGGCGTCGATGGCGCGGCGGGCGGCCTGGGCGTACGACTCGGCGTGCTCGGACACCTCGGCGGTGTCCAGAGCGCGCGGGATCGGCGCCGGCTGGAGCCCGGTCGGGGTGAACACCTTCCACCCCTCGGCCGCGACTGCCGAGGGGCCGGTCGGCTGCATACCGGTGGTGTCGGGGTGCGAAACCCGTCCGCCATGCATGATCTGGGCGAAAATCCGTCCGCCGTTGGCGTGCACCGCATCAGTGACCGGGCGCCACGAGGAGACCTGCTTGTCGGTGTGCAGTCCCGGCGTGCCGGGGTTGGACTGCCCGACCACGTTCGGCTGCACCCCCTCGCTCACGATCAGTCCGGCCGTGGCCCGCTGGGCGTAGTAGGTCGCCATCGACGGCGTCGCCAGACCGCCGGCGGCGGCACGGACCCGTGTCATCGGCGCCATCACCACCCGGTTGGGCAGCGTCAGGTCCCCCAGCCGGTACGAGGTGAACAAGGTCGTCATGTCATGGCTCCTTGGTGATCGGCGCCGCACAACCGGGCGCGGCGGCTACGCTAGAACCTGACACTGACGTCAGGGGCAAGCTTTGTGCCTCAGCTCACACCAAGCAGAGGGAGACGACGTGCGCATCGGGGAGCTGGCATCACGGGCCGGAGTCAGCGTCCGGTCCCTGCGCTACTACGAGGAGCAGGGGCTGCTCACCAGCACCCGCAGTGCCGGCGGGCAGCGGCACTACACGGACCACGAGGTCGAGCGGGTCGCGTTCATCCAGCGGCTGTTCGCCGCAGGACTGTCCAGCCGCACCATCGCCGAACTGCTGCCGTGCGTCGATTCTCCCAACGAGGAGAACTCCGACGCCGCGCTGGAGCGGATGGCGCAGGAGCGCGACCGGCTGTCCGAGCGCATCGCCGACCTCGTACGAACCCGGGACGCCCTCGCCGGGCTGATGACCATGGCGCGGGCACATCGGGAGCGTCAGCGGTCGGCGGTCGCCGACTGATGTCCCCGGCGCGGCAACGAAGTCCTGGGTGTTGAGCATGAGGTGGAGGCCGTTGGGCAGGTCGCCCGCGGCGTGGGTGGGCATGAGTTTCGTTGATTTGAGGGCGAGGCCGAGCCGGCAGTGGAAGGCGCGGGTGAGGCACGGATGGGGTGCCGTGGGCGCAAGGCTTGGCCAGCAGCTAAGCGACTGCTTAGTATCTAGCCTGGGGCGGGAACAGCCTGCCCGTGCCCCTCCCCCTCAGGAGTCCACCGTGATCTCACTGTTCTCCCTCTCCGGCAAAACCGCCCTCGTGACCGGCGGTTCCCGCGGCATCGGCCTGATGATCGCCCGGGGCCTGGTCGAAGCGGGAGCCAAGGTCTACATCAGCTCCCGCAAGGCGGACGCCTGTGACGAGGCCGTGCGCGGGTTGTCCGGTCCCGGCCAGGCGGTCGCGCTGCCCGCCGACCTGTCGCGCGAGGAGGAGTGCCACCGACTCGCCGCAGACATCGGCGAGCGGGAGGAGCGGCTGCACATCCTGGTGAACAACGCCGGCGCCACCTGGGGCGCGCCCCTGGACGAGTTCCCGGTCAGCGGCTGGGACAAGGTGATGGACCTCAACCTGCGCAGCCCCTTCCTGCTCACCCAAGCCCTCCTGCCGAAGCTGCGCGCCGGCGGGTCGACGGAGGACCCTGCGCGGATCATCAACGTCGGATCCATCGACGGCCTGCACGTCAGCCCGGCCTCGGCCTACTCCTACGCGGCCAGCAAGGCGGGCCTGCACCACCTGACCCGCGTCCTGGCCAAGGAGCTCGGGCCCCAGGGAATCACGGTGAACGCCATCGCGCCCGGCCCCTTCGAGTCGAAGATGATGGCCGCGACCCTGGACGCCATGGGCGAGGCGATCGCGGAGGCAGCTCCGCTGCGCCGGATCGGGCGGCCGGACGACATGGCAGGCGTCGCCGTCTATCTGGCCAGCCGTGCGGGCGCCTACGTCACCGGCGCGGTCATCCCCGTCGACGGCGGCCTCGGCACCACGGTCTGACCGACCGACGACAGCTCCACTCCCCCTCGAACGAGCAACCTGAACCCGAGAAGAAGAGGACCATGGCCTCCCTCCTGCTCTCCCGCCGAGACCTCGACTTCCTGCTGCACGAGTGGCTCGACGTTGAATCCCTGACCGCGCGCCCCCGCTTCGCCGACCACTCGCGCGAAACCTTCGACGCGGTACTGGACCTCAGCGAGACGATCGCCGCCCGGCACTTCGCCCCGCACAACAAGAAGAACGACACCCAGGAGCCGCGCTTCGACGGCGAGCGGGTGCACATCATCCCCGAAGTCGAAGAGGCCCTGAAGGTCTTCGCCGACGGCGGGCTGATCGGCGGCGGCATGGATCACGAGGTGGGCGGCATGCAGTTGCCCAGCGTGGTGGCCAACGCCTGCTTCGCCTGGTTCCAGGCAGCCAACGTGGGCACGGCCGCCTACCCCCTCCTCACCATCGGCAACGCAAACCTGCTGCTGGCCCACGGCACCCCCGGGCAGATCGACACCTATGTCCGCCCGATGGTCGAGGGCCGCTTCTCCGGGACCATGTGCCTGTCGGAGCCACAGGCGGGCTCCTCACTGGCTGATGTGCGCACCCGCGCGGAACAGGCCGACGACGGCACCTACCGTCTGTTCGGTAACAAGATGTGGATCTCGGGTGGCGACCACGAACTGACGGAGAACATCGTCCACCTGGTCCTGGCCAGGATCCCCGGCGGCCCGCCCGGGGTAAAGGGACTCTCGCTCTTCATCGTCCCCAAGGTTTTGGTGGGGGCCGACGGGACACTCGGCGAGCGCAACGACGTCGCCCTGGCCGGCCTCAATCACAAGATGGGGTATCGAGGGACGACCAACACGCTGCTGAATTTCGGTGAGGGCGCCTTCCGGCCCGGCGGGGCCCCCGGTGCGGTCGGCTTCCTGGTCGGGGAGCCCCACCGCGGACTGTCCTACATGTTCCACATGATGAACGAGGCCCGCATCGGTGTCGGGCTCGGTGCCACAGCGCTCGGTTACACCGGCTACCTGCACGCCCTGGACTACGCGCGCACCCGGCCCCAGGGGCGCCCGCTCACGGCCAGGGACGCCACCACCCCCCAGATCCCGATCATCGGGCATGCCGATGTCCGGCGCATGCTCCTCGCCCAGAAGTCGTACGTCGAAGGCGCGCTTGCTCTCACCCTGTACTGCGGGCGGCTGCTGGACGACGAGCGCACCGCCCCGACGGCCGACGAGCGGGCCAGGGCCGGGCTTCTGCTGGACATGCTCACCCCGATGGCCAAGAGCTGGCCCTCCCAGTGGTGCCTGGAGGCCAACAACCTTGCCATCCAGGTCCACGGCGGCTACGGCTACACCCGCGAGTACAACGTCGAGCAGTTCTACCGGGACAACCGCCTCAACCCCATCCACGAGGGGACGCACGGTGTCCACGGCCTCGACCTGCTGGGCCGAAAGGTCGTCATGGACGGCGGCGCGGGGCTTCGCCTGCTCATCGAGACCGTCTCCGTGACGACCGCCCGCGCGGCGGCCGCGGAGGACCAGGTCGCCGACTTCGGACGGCAGCTGGACGCCTCCGTCGCCCGCGTCGCCGCCGTGACGCGGCGCCTGTGGGAGGCCGGGGACGCCGAGAGCGCCCTCGCCAACGCCTCGGTCTATCTGGAGGCCGTAGGGCACGTCGTGGTTGCCTGGATGTGGCTGGAGCAGATGCTGGCCGCCGCCGGACGCAGCGGCGCCTTCTACGAGGGCAAGCGCCGGGCGGGTCAGTACTTCTTCCTGTACGAACTGCCCAGGGCGGAGGCGCAGTTCGCGCTGCTGGAAAGCCTCGACCGCACCACCCTGGACATGCCCGCGGACTGCTTCTGAGCTTGCCTGCCTTCCAAGATGCCGCCGGTACACCGGGGCCAGCAGAAGTGCTTACAGACCCCCCAACGAGCAGAAGGCCCCGGACCACTATCAGTCCGGGGCCTCGATCAGGCGGCGTGCTGTTCCTCAGCCCTTGACGCAGATGACCTGCTTGAGCTTCGCAACGACCTGCACCAGGTCCCGCTGCTGCTCCATCACCTTTTCGATCGGCTTGTACGCACCCGGGATCTCGTCCACCACACCGGAGTCCTTGCGGCACTCCACACCCCGCGTCTGCTCCTCCAGGTCCCGCGTCGAGAAGCGCCTCTTCGCGGCGTTCCGGCTCATCTTCCGGCCGGCGCCGTGCGAGGCGGAGTTGAAGGACGCCTCGTTCCCCAGTCCCTTCACGATGTACGAGCCGGTGCCCATCGAGCCCGGGATGATGCCGAAGTCCCCACTGCCCGCCCGGATCGCTCCCTTGCGGGTCACCAGCAGGTCCATGCCTTCGTACCGCTCCTCCGCCACATAGTTGTGGTGGCAGGAGATGACCGGCTCGAAGGTGACCTTCGCCTTCTTGAACTCCTTGCGGACCACGTCCTGGAAGAGCCCCATCATGATCGCGCGGTTGTACTTCGCGTACTCCTGCGCCCAGAACAGATCGTTCCGGTACGCCGCCATCTGCGGGGTGTCCGCGATGAAGACCGCCAGATCCCGGTCGACCAGACCCTGGTTGTGCGGCAGCTTCTGGGCCTCGCCGATGTGGAAGTCCGCGAGCTCCTTGCCGATGTTCCGGGACCCGGAGTGCAGCATCAGCCAGACCGAACCCGACTCGTCGAGACAGAACTCGATGAAGTGATTTCCGGAACCGAGCGTTCCCATCTGCTTCGTCGCCCGCTCCTGACGGAACTTGACCGCATCGGCCACCCCGTCGAACCGGCTCCAGAAGTCGTCCCATCCCGCCGCCGGAAATCCGTGCAGCCGCCCCGGGTCGACCGGATCGTCGTGCATCCCTCGGCCGACCGGGATGGCCTGCTCGATCTTCGAGCGGAGGCGGGACAGGTCGCCCGGCAGGTCGTTCGCCATCAGCGACGTCTTCACCGCCGACATGCCACAGCCGATGTCGACGCCGACCGCCGCCGGGCAGACCGCGCCGTGCATCGCGATCACCGAGCCGACCGTCGCGCCCTTGCCGTAGTGGACGTCCGGCATCACGGCCAGGCCCTTGATCCACGGCAGCGTGGCGACGTTCTGCAGCTGCTGCATCGCACCGCCCTCCACCGTCGAAGGGTCGGTCCACATCCTGATCGGGACCTTGGCGCCCGGTACCTCTACGTACGACATACTTCCTCGATTCCCCCGAAAAACCATCAAAAGCCTCAAAGCGCAAAAGCCGGTGCCAAGGTCGGTAAAAGGCTCAACGGACCGGCATCCACGGCTGCGTGTGCGATAGACATTGTGTCCATCGGCCGCCATCGGGCGGCAACCGTTTTTCGCTCGCGAAGGGAGCCTGGGACCGTGCAGCGAAGGGCGCGAAAGGCGTATGCACCCGGCCTGGCGGCGCTCCTCGTCGCACTCGTCGCCGGCTGCACCGCTGACAGCGGCACCAACGGCTCCGCCATCGACTCCAAGGCCGGCGCCACCAAGAGCCCCGTCGCGGCGCCGGGGAAGTACCGCACACTGCGCGAGCCCTGCGGCTCCATAGGGCGCTCCACCCTCAAGGATCTGCTGCCAGGCACAGCCGAGCTGCCCGACGACCAGCAGCAGAAGATCTTCCGTGGGACCGCCGACGTCACCTACGACACCGACCGCCGCGTCGGCTGCAGCTGGAACGCCGACTCCCCGGACGCCTCCCATCACCTCACCCTCGACTTCGAGCGTGTCGTCTCGTACGACACGGCGGTCAGCGACGACGACCGCGCGCAGGAGGTCTTCGCCACCAAGCAGACCGCGGCCTCGCTGCCGGCCCCCGCCGACACCGGCGACGAGAAGGGCCAGGGCGTCTCGCCCTCCGCCAACCCCTCGCAGTCGAAGCCACCGACAGGATCGGCGCCCCCCACGGGCACTCCTTCCGACTCCGGTACCCCGTCCGGCTCCGGCGCCCTCGACGGGCTCGAACCCCGCGTCCTCGACGGCCTCGGCGACGCCGCCTTCCTCAATGACGTTCTCGACGGCGCCGGGGCCGGATCCACCGCCCAGCGCCGCACCGTCAGCGTGGTCTTCCGCACATCCAACGTGATCGTGACCATCGTGTACGTCGAGCAGCCCGCCCGTACGACGGAGGTCCCGGACAGCAAGGAACTGCAGGAAAAGGCCCAGAGTCTGGCCGGCCGGCTCGCCGAGGAGTTCAGCGACTGAGGGGTCCGGCGGACGGGCCGCGCAATTGCGTACGTATCCGGAGACACACCCGCGGACGTGCCGAGTCCGCGTACCGTGGCCTGGCCGACCGGAGAGACCGTACGACAATCGACTGATCGACTGAAGGAACCATGCACCGTTCAGCCCCGCGACTCACTCGCCTCCTCGCCTGCGCAGCCGTCCCGGTGATGCTCGTCGTCGCCGGCTGCTCGTCCGACTCCGACAGCGCCAAGAACGCGAGCACGGACTCGTCCTCCTCCGCCTCCTCCCAGGGCGGCAAGAAGCCGGCGAACGTCGAGCCCGCGAAGTACGCCAAGCTGCCGGACCCCTGCAAGGCGATCGCCACGAAGACGATCACGCAGCTGGTGCCGGAGACGAAGTCCAAGGCGGGCACGGCCGGCCGGTCCTCCGACACCACCAGCCGCGGCAGCTGCTCCTGGAACGGCCTGGACGACAACGGCGTCAAGGGCTCGCAGTACCGCTGGCTCGACGTCTCCTTCCTCCGGTACGAGTCCGACGCCTCCCTCGGCGTCAGCGGCAAGAAGCGCGCCGAGGACAACTACGCCAAGGAGATCGCCAAGACGCAGGCCGCCGAGGGCGCGAAGAAGGTGCGCATGTCGCCCGCGGGCGGCGTCGGCGACGCGGCTACAGCGATCGGCTACGAGCTGAAGAAGACGGGCGAGGACTTCACCTACGCCACGATCGTGACGCGTACGGACAACATCGTGATCACCCTCACCTACAACGGCACGGGGTACGCGGGCGCCGACGCGCCGGCCTCCGCCGACCTGATGAAGGGCGCCGTGGCGGCGGCGAAGGAGGCCGTGGCCTCGGTCGCAGTCGCCAACAAGTAGGCGGCGGCGACCCGGCACGCAGGCGCCCACAGCCGGCACCTTGGCCGCGATCAGGTCACAGGACGGCCGCAAGTAGGTTCCGTTCACAGCCTGTTGACGGAGCCCGTCGCTCCCGGAGCGACGGGCTCCGCAAGCATGTGCCAGGCTGTGCCCCGCTGGATTCAATAACGGGAGGGGATCGCGGGTGGCCGCGATGCAGCTTTCACGCACGCACCGAATACTCATCGGGCTCGTCGTCACGGGCGCGGTGATCATCGCCGCGATCGGCTTCGCAGGGTCGTACGCCGCCGTACGCGAGCTCGCCGTGCGGAAGGGCTTCGGCGACTTCTCCCTGGTCTTCCCCATCGGCATCGACGCGGGCATCTGTGTGCTGCTCGCCCTCGATCTGCTGCTGACCTGGCTGCGCATCCCCTTCCCGCTGCTGCGCCAGACGGCCTGGCTGCTCACGGTCGCCACGATCGCCTTCAACGGCGCGGCGTCCTGGCCCGACCCGCTCGGCGTCGGCATGCACGCGGTCATTCCGGTGCTGTTCGTCGTCTCGGTCGAGGCGGCGCGGCACGCGGTGGGCCGGATCGCGGACATCACGGCCGACAAGCACATGGAGGGCGTACGCCTCACCCGCTGGCTGCTGTCCCCCATACCCACCTTCAAGCTGTGGCGCCGGATGAAGCTGTGGGAACTGCGCAGCTACGAGCAGGTCATCAAGCTCGAACAGGACAGGCTGATCTACCAGGCGCGCCTCCAGGCCCGCTTCGGGCGGTCGTGGCGGCGCAAGGCCCCGGTGGAGTCGCTGATGCCGCTGCGGCTCGCGAAGTACGGCGTACCGCTCGCGGAGACGGCACCGGCGGGGCTGGCCGCGGCGGGCGTCGAGCCGATGCTGCTGCCCCCGGCACCGCAGCAGCAACAGCAACAGCCCGAGCTGCCCCGGGGGCAGGAGTGGCCCGCGGAGACGTACGAGCAGTACGCGGAGCAGCCCGTGCCGCAGCCCCGTCCCGCCCAGAACGGGGTCGCGGATGGGATCGCGGACGAGGTCGCAAACGGCGTCACCAACCACGAGAGCCCGTGGTTCGCCGCGCCGCAGGTGCCGCAGGAGGCGTATCAGGAGGCGTACGAGAGCGCCTTCAACCCGACGTACGTGGAGGGCCTGGAGCCCACCCCGGTACGCGTACCCGCGGGCCCCGGCCGTACCCGCCCCCTCGGCGGCATGGTTCCCGGCCCGCGCGTCGAGACCCCGCAGCCCGAGCCGGTGGATGTCCCCGGCTCGCCCGGCCCGGCGGAGGACGAGCAGTTCGCCGAGCTGGCGTACCCGGTCTTCCGGACGTATGTGGAGCAGCACGGGGACTTTCCCAGCGCCGACCAGCTCGACATACATCTGAACGACGGGCATGGGGTTCAGCACCCTCGCAGCTCGGCGCTGTTGCGGCGGCTGATCCCGGCGTTCAAGAACCGCTACCAGGCGGATCTTGAGGCGGAACACATCGCGTAGCCGGGGCCGCGCGTCCGCCTGCGGCGATCCCGTAACTGGGGGCAAGCCCCCAGACCCCGTCTTTCGGGGGCTCCGCCCCCGTACCCCCGCGCCTCAATCGCCGGCGAGGCTGAATTTTCCGCCGGTAGGCCTGAATCTTCAGGTCGACCGGCGGGAATTCAAGCCCGTCCGGCGATTGAGGACACGCCCGAAGGGCGTCCTGGGTCTGGGGCGAAGCCCCAGTTACGGGATGGGGGGTACCTCCCACGGCCGCCAGACCGTAGGGGGAGGGCGGGTTAGGGGCCAGCCCGCCGCAGGCGAGCCCTACGCGCCCAGCAGCTTCCGCACCCGGTCCGCCCCCACCGCCAGCAGCAGCGTCGGCAGCCGCGGCCCCGTGTCCTTCCCCACCAGCAGGTGGTACAGCAGCGCGAAGAACGACCGCTGCGCCGCCTTCAGCTCCGGCGTCGGCTTGGCGTCCGCCTCCAGGCCCGCCATCACCTTCGGCACGCCGTAGACCAGCGTCGTCAGACCGTCCAGGGACCAGTGCGTGTCCAGCCCCTCGAGGAGCAGCCGCAGCGACTCCCGGCCCGCGTCGTCGAGCGAGCCGAGCAGCTCCGTGTCGGGTTCCGAGCGCACGACCGTCCGCGCCTCCGCCGGGACCTGCGTGGAGATCCAGTTCTCCGCACGGTCCAGCCGCGGCCGCACCTCGTCCAGCGAGGACAGCGGGTTCGCCGGGTCCAGGTCGCTCAGGATCCGGATCGTCTGCTCGTCGTGCCCGGCCGTGATGTCGACGACGGACGCGAGCGTCCGGTACGGCAGCGGCCGCGGCGTACGCGGCAGCTCACCTGCCGCGGTCCGCACGGCCCGCGAGTACGCCGCCGCGTCCGCCGGCAGTGCGCTCCCGTCCGTGACCTTGGACTCGAGCTTGTCCCACTCGTCGTACAGCCGCTGGATCTCCTGGTCGAAGGCGATCTTGAAGGACTGGTTCGGCCGGCGCCGCGCGTACAGCCAGCGCAGCAGCGGCGCCTCCATGATCTTCAGGGCATCCGCAGGCGTCGGCACGCCACCGCGCGACGACGACATCTTCGCCATCCCGGAGATCCCGACGAACGCGTACATCGGGCCGATCGGCTGCTCGCCACCGAAGATCCCGACGATCTGGCCGCCGACCTGGAAGGACGACCCGGGCGAGGAGTGGTCGACACCCGAAGGCTCGAAGATGACGCCCTCGTACGCCCAGCGCATCGGCCAGTCGACCTTCCAGACCAGCTTTCCGCGGTTGAACTCACTCAGCCGGACCGTTTCCGCGAAGCCGCACGCGGTGCAGCTGTAGGTCAGCTCGGTGGTCTCGTCCTCGTACGCCGTGACCGTCGTCAGGTCCTTGTTGCAGTTGCCGCAGTAGGGCTTGTACGGGAAGTACCCGGCCGAGCTCGTGCCGTCGTCCTCGGCCGCCGCGCCGGAGCCCTCCGCGGCCTCCAGCTCGGCCTCGTCGACCGGCTTCTGCGACTTCTTCTGCCCCGGGGCCTTCTTCGTCCGGTACTGCGCCAGGATCGCGTCGATGTCCCCGCGGTGCTTCATCGCGTACAGCACCTGCTCGCGGTACACACCCGAGGTGTACTGCTCGGTCTGGCTGATGCCGTCGTACTCGACGCCCAGCTCCGCCAGCGACGCGATCATCGCGGCCTTGAAGTGCTCGGCCCAGTTCGGGTACGGGGACCCCTTGGGCGCGGGCACCGAGGTCAGCGGCCGCCCGATGTGCTCGGCCCATGACTCGTCCACGCCCGCGACGCCCGCCGGCACCTTCCGGTACCGGTCGTAGTCGTCCCAGGAGATCAGGTGCCTGACCTCGTACCCACGCCGCCGGATCTCGTCCGCGACCAGGTGCGGGGTCATCACCTCACGGAGATTGCCCAGGTGGATGGGGCCGGAGGGGGAGAGTCCGGACGCGACGACAACCGGTTTCCCAGGCGCACGTCGCTCCGATTCGGCGATGACATCGTCCGCGAAACGGGAGACCCAGTCGGTCTCGGTGCTGCTCTGAGCCACGGTTGGCACGTCCTTCTTTCTCGAGAATTCTCGAAGCTTGGCGTTAGCCATTCTCCCAGACGGAACGAGGTCGTCCGAGGTTGCCCGTTTCCAGGGACAAAACCTGGAGAGAGAGGCTCCTCGCCCATGGGACACTTGACAACCGATATAGCCGTCACCAACAGGAACGGAAGCTCATGGCCTCGGTCCCTTCCCTCGCTTCGACCGTGCAGCAGCGCCTCGCGGACGCCCTCTCGGCAGCCCTGCCGGAGGCCGGTTCCGTCGACCCCCTGCTGCGACGTAGCGACCGGGCCGACTTCCAGGCCAACGGCATCCTGGCGCTCGCCAAGAAGCTGAAGGGCAACCCGCGCGAGCTGGCGGCCAAGGTCACCGACGCGCTCCCGGCCAATGATGTGATCAGGGAGATCGAGGTCTCCGGCCCCGGCTTCCTCAACATCACGATCACCGACGAGGCGATCGTGAAGACGCTCGCCGCCCGCGCCGCTGACGACCGCCTGGGCGTCCCGCTCGCCGAGAACCCCGGCACGACGGTCATCGACTACGCCCAGCCGAACGTCGCCAAGGAGATGCACGTCGGCCACCTGAGGTCCGCCGTGATCGGCGACGCGGTCGTGCAGATCCTTCAGTTCACGGGCGAGCAGGTCATCCGGCGGCACCACATCGGCGACTGGGGCACGCAGTTCGGCATGCTCATCCAGTATCTGATCGAGCACCCGCACGAGCTGGACCACAAGAGCGGTGAGGAGGTCTCCGGCGAGGAGGCCATGTCGAACCTCAACCGCCTCTACAAGGCCGCCCGCGTCGTCTTCGACTCCGACGAGGAGTTCAAGACCCGGGCGCGGCGCCGGGTGGTCGATCTCCAGGCGGGCGACCCGGAGACCGTCTCCCTGTGGCAGAAGTTCGTCGACGAGTCGAAGATCTACTTCAACTCGGTCTTCGAGAAGCTCGACATGGAGATCCGGGACGCCGACGTCGTGGGCGAGTCCGGCTACAACGACATGCTGGACGAGACCTGCCGCCTCCTTGAGGAGTCGGGCGTGGCGGTCCGCTCCAACGGCGCGCTCTGCGTCTTCTTCGACGACGTCAAGGGCCCGGACGGCAACCCGACCCCGCTGATCGTCAAGAAGTCCGACGGCGGCTACGGCTACGCGGCGACCGACCTCTCCGCGATCCGCGACCGCGTCCAGAACCTGGGCGCGGACACCCTGCTGTACGTCGTGGACGCGCGGCAGTCCCTGCACTTCAAGATGGTCTTCGAGACCGCGCGCAGGGCGGGGTGGCTGAACGACAAGGTGCACGCGGCGCAGCTGGCGTTCGGCACGGTGCTCGGCAAGGACGGCAAGCCGTTCAAGACCCGTGAGGGCGAGACGGTTCGGCTGGTGGACCTGCTGGACGAGGCGATCGAGCGCGCGACGGCCGTCGTGCGCTCGAAGTCCCAGGACCTGACGGAGGAGGAGATCGCCGAGCGCGCCACCCAGGTGGGCATCGGAGCGATCAAGTACGCGGACCTCTCCACCTCGGCCGCCCGGGACTACAAGTTCGACCTGGACCAGATGGTGTCGCTGACCGGCGACACGTCCGTGTACATCCAGTACGCGTACGCCCGTATCCGGTCGATCTTCGGCAAGGCCGGCGACCGCAGGCCCGCGGCCCACCCGGAGCTCGAACTGGCCCCGGCGGAGCGGGCGCTGGCCCTGCATCTGGACCAGTTCGGGGAGATGCTGGCGGAGGTCGCCGAGTCGTACGAGCCGCACAAGCTGGCCGCGTATCTGTACCAGCTTGCGTCGCTCTACACGACGTTCTACGACCAGTGCCCGGTCATCAAGCCGGCACCCGCGCAGGAGGTGGCCGAGAACCGTCTCTTCCTGTGCGACCTGACCGCGCGCACGCTCCACCGGGGCATGGCACTCCTCGGCATCCGCACCCCCGAGCGTCTCTGACGTCTGAAGGGGCCCTCAGAGGCCCCCTTCAGACGCCCTCGTTCAGGAAGAGGGCTGCTCGACCCACTCGCTCTTGTCCGGCCAGTATCCGTACTGGGTCCGTCCCTTGGTCGCGCTCGTACGGAACGGCTTGCCGCCGTCGTCGACACGTACCGTCCCCCGCCGGTCCCCGCTGCTCCAGTCGAGCTCCAGGTACCAGCTGACGTCGTGTCCCTCGGTGTGCAGGTCGAGGTTGAGCACCTGCGGATCGTTGGACGCGACCTTGTACGGGAAGTCCTTGGCGGGCACGACGGTGTCGCCGTCCTGCCCCGCCACGGGCTTCACCAGCGGATGCGCGGCATCCAGGTCGATGTCGAAGGTCTGCGGGGTGACGCCGCCGCCGCAGCCGTCGCCCATCGAGTACGCATTCCAGTCGAGGGGTGCGCCGCGCTCAACGACCCGTAGGTGCACGGCATTCAGCACCACCGAGTCCGCTGTCTTGCCCGTCGCGGTCAGCTGAAGCAGCATGTGGCCGCCGTCCACTCCGCCCAGCGCGCGGGCCCAGCTCCGGTGGTCCTGCGGCGCGGGCGGCGGCGGGACCGCTCCCGGGGCCTGGTCCAGGAGGTAGTACTGGCCGCAGGGCGAGTCCCAGTTGTACGAACTGACGCCCACACGCAGCGGTACGCCGACGGTCGCCGGCGGCTTGGTCGCGCGGCTCTGCGACGGTGAAGCCGACGGGCTCTCGCTCGGCGACGTGGTCGGGGAAGGGCTGCCGCTCGGCGAGGCGCTCCCCGACGGGGACGGCACCGGGAGCGTGCGGGCGCCTACGACGGCTCCGGACTTCCCCTTGTCCTCGTGGTCCGGCTTGCCCGTGTAGGCCGCGACGAGTGCGGCCGGCACGGCGAGGGCGACAACAGCGCCCGCGACGAAGGCGATCCGCATCCGCTTGTGGTCACGGGTGCGCGGCGCGACCCCGGCCTCGGCATCGGCATCCGGCACGGGCTCCGGCGCGACCTCCGGTTCGGCGGGAGCCTCGGCCGCCTCCGGCACCGCCCCCTCGGCCCGCGCCCGCCGCCGCGCCCCGTCCGCCACGATCCAGCGTCGGTGCAGCTCCACGAGTTCGTCCGGCGTCGCCGCGCACAGCCGTGCGAGCCGCTCGACGGGCGCGTACTCGGTGGGGACGGCGTCCCCGTTGCAGTACCGGTGCAGCGTGGACGTACTGACGTGGAGCTTGCCCGCCAGCACGCCGTAACTGCGTCCCGAGCGGTCCTTGAGTTCCCTGAGAAGGGCCGCGAACTCCTCGGCCTCTGGCGTTGCCACTGCGGTGTTCCCCCTCGTGAGCCCCGTGGACCGTCCCGGAACGCCGTTCCAGGGACGCCATGTCCCCCCAGGTCACAGTACGCGGAAGCGTTCCAGCATCCCCAATGGTTCAGGGGCTGTTGCGGCTCGAATCCACCGCCGCCCAGTCTTTGGCCACATGCGAAACCGCATCCGAAACGGCGTCGTGGATGCCGTGGCCGTGCTCGTACTGATCGCGGCGACCGCGACCGTCACGGCCCTCATCTGCCACTACTGATCCACCACAGATCGCTACGGGGAGAACCGAACACCATGCGCAAGACCGCCATCGCCACCACCACGCTGCTCGCCGCCCTCTCGCTGGGCGCCTGCCAGTCGTCCGACAACAGCCCCAGCAATCCGGACGCGGTGGCCCCGTCCAGCCCAGGGGGCACGCCCAAGGCCCCCGCCGCGGACAAGACCCCACCGACCGATCAGCCCGCGGGGGGCGCCAAGCCCACCCCCAAGGGCTCCGGCAAGGCAGGCGACAAGGGCAAGGCAGGGGACAGCGGCCCCGTCACCGCCGCCTGCATCGGCGCGAACACCAAGGTCACCGTCACCAAGGTGTCCCGCCCCATCAACCACCTGCTGCTCACCATGACCAACACTGGCTCGAAGGGCTGCAACGCCTACCACGCCCCGCTGCTCCGCTTCGACGATGCCCAGGCAGTCACCCAGATCATGGACGACAGCAGGCCGCAGGCGGTCGTGACCCTCTCGCCCGGGGAGTCCGCGTACGCCTCCATCCTCCTGTCCAGCGCCGACGGCAGCGGCGGGAACGGCCGCACGGCGAAGAACCTGGGCGTCTCCTTCGCCCCGCGCGACGGATCGGGCTCGACGGACACCCAGCCCGACGAGCTGAAGCTCCCCGCGGGCACGTACATCGACGACACCGCGAGCGTCAGCTACTGGCAGAGCACCATGGATGATGCGCTCGCCTACTAGATCACTGCTCCTGGGCCTCACTGCAGCGCGTGCGACGTCCTGCCCGAGGCCTCGTCGATCTCTACGTGTGCCTTCTGCAGCAGCTGCGACGCGATGTCCATGAGCGCCCGTGCGCCCGAGATCTCCTCGCCCACCCGCAGCTGCTCCGGGTCGGAGTGATGACGCTGCGCGTTGCCGTGACCGCGAATTTCCGTGCCGTCGCCGAGCCTCACCATGGCGGCGGCTCTGGTCCGGTCACCGTCCTCCTTGAATTCCATCTCCACATGCCATCCGACGAGTGTCTGCATGGCGGATCACCTCCAGAGGTACCCCTCCAGAGTGCTCCGTCCGCGCTCAGATCACCACTGTCCGAACTCGCACCACACGATCTTGCCGGGATCGCGCTCGCCGACCCCCCACTTGTCGGCGAGCGCGGCCACGAGCACCAGCCCCCGGCCCGACTCCCCGTCCGGCTCCCGCACCCCGGGCTGTCCGCCACCGCTGTCGTGCACCTCGACGCGCAGCAGCCCGTCCTCGTACCTCAACAGTCGCAGCCGGTAGCCGCGCCCCGGCGGGACGCCGTGGACGAGGGCGTTGGTGGCGAGCTCGCTCACGCAGAGCAGTACGTCGTCCGTGCGGGTGCCGAGGCCCCAGTCGGCGAGCACGGCTCGTACGAACTCCCTGGCAGCGGGGACGGATCGCCGCTCGCGAAGGTAGAACTGCTCGCGCAGACAGGGTTGTTGAATGACGTCTTTCATGAGACGAGCGTCACTCCCCGTGACTACGGTGGTGCAGTACGCGAACCCGTACAAGAAATCCGTACGGGCCCGCAGGGCGTGACGTACGGACATGGGTGGGGAGTTGGACGTGTATGCACCCCAGAAAGCGGCAGCGGAAGAACGCGTCGGCGATGAAGCTCGTGGGCGCGCAGTTGGCCATGTTCCGGGAAGCGGCCGGGCTCACCCAGCGCGAACTGGCCAGTTTGATCAACGTGAACTTGGAGACGATCGCCTCGATTGAGCAGGGCCGCCGCCCACTCAAGCCTGACCTCGCCGTACAGCTGGACCGTCTGCTGGAAACCAAGAGGGCGCTGGAGACAGCGGTCGCCAACATGCCCGAAATTGATCTCATCCCGGCGTGGGCCGAGCAGTACATGGACTTGGAGCGCGAGGCAATCGCCTTGTCCTCGTATCAGAACCAGGTCGTTCCGGGACAGCTGCAGACCGAGAACTATGCCCGCGCCGTCTTCCGCAGCCGCATCCCCATCCTCGATGAGGATGAGATCACCAAGCGCGTCGCCACCCGCATTGAGCGCCAGGAGATCTTGCAGCGCAAGAACCCAATGAGCATCAGCTTCGTCATCTGGCAGCCGGTGCTCATGCTTCGCCTCGGAGATGGGGAGACCCACACGGGGCAAATTCGCCACCTCCGCGCCTGCGCCGAACTCCCTGGCGTCTCCATCCAGGTCATGCCGCTCGATCGAGGGGCTCACCCCGCTCTCGACGGCCCCTTCATTCTGCTGGAGACCCCGGATCATCAATACCTCGCGTACGCCGAAACTCAGCGTGGAAGTCAGCTCATTTCGGACCTGGATGAGGTGAGCATCCTTGCCCAGAGGTATGCGATGCTGCGGACTCAGGCCCTCAACCAAGAGGACACCGTGGGCCTGTTGGACCGTTTGCTAGGAGAGCAATGAGCACCGCACTGCAGTGGTTCAAGTCCAGCTACAGCGGCAGCGACGGTGGCGACTGCCTCGAAGTCGCCTACATCTGGCGCAAGTCCACCTACAGCAGCGACGAGGGCGGAGCCTGCGTCGAAGTGGCCTCCCACCCCGCCGCCGTCCACGTCCGGGACTCCAAGAACCCCGACGGCCCCGTGCTCACCCTCACCCCCGCCACCTGGTCCTCCTTCGTGACGTCCGGCCTCGACCGCTGAGGGTGTTCCGCCCGCACATCTCCACAGGAACGACCACGCCAGGCACCCACTTCCCGGCAAACCCAACTTCGCATTGGTCTATACCTTGACTCGATCACGTCAACGCGCTTGAGTGTGCGGCACAACCCCCCACCACGGCACCGCCGTTGCGTGCAAAGGAGTGATCGAGTGCTGAGACACCGCATCATGGCGTTGCTGATCGCGGTCCTCGTAGGAAGCGGACTGGCCGCGGTCCTCATGCCCGCCGCCACCGCCGCCACCACGGACGCCTGCACCTCCGCGCCGAACTGGTCCGCCGGTACGTCCTATGTCACTGGCAACGTTGTCAAATACACCGACGGCAAGTATTACATCGCGGAGCACGACAATCCGGGCTACGACCCCACCATCAGCACCTGGTACTGGGACCCGTACACCTGTAGCGGTGGCGGGAACCCGTCGCCCTCCGGCTTCGTCGTGAGCGAGGCGCAGTTCAACCAGATGTTCCCGAGCCGGAATTCGTTCTACACGTACAGCGGGCTGACGGCCGCGCTGAGCGCGTACCCGGGCTTCGCGAACACCGGCAGCGACACGGTGAAGAAGCAGGAGGCCGCGGCCTTCCTCGCGAACGTCAGCCATGAGACGGGCGGTCTGGTCTACGTCGTCGAGCAGAACCAGGCCAACTACCCGCACTACTGCGACTGGAGCCAGCCCTACGGCTGCCCGGCCGGTCAGTCGGCGTACTACGGCCGCGGGCCGATCCAGCTCAGCTGGAACTTCAACTACAAGGCCGCGGGCGACGCGCTCGGAATCGATCTGCTCAACAACCCCTGGCTTGTGCAGAACGACGCCGCCGTGGCGTGGAAGACGGGCCTCTGGTACTGGAACACCCAGAACGGGCCGGGCACGATGACGCCGCACAACGCCATGGTCAACCAGGCGGGCTTCGGCCAGACCATCCGCTCCATCAACGGCTCGCTGGAGTGCGACGGCAAGAACCCGGCGCAGGTCCAGAGCCGCGTCGACAGCTACACGCGGTTCACTCAGATCCTCGGCGTGCCCACAGGCTCCAACCTGTACTGCTGACACCCCCCACACAGGCTGCGGGCCGGGAGCCTTCCCCGGTCCGCAGCCGCTTTATGTCTCTCAGAGCGTGCGCGCGACCTCGGTCGCCCAGTATGTAAGGATCATGTTCGCCCCGGCCCGCCTGATGCCGAGCAGCGCCTCCGCGATCGCCTTGTCCCGGTCGATCCAGCCCTTCTCGGCGGCGGCCTCGATCATCGCGTACTCACCGCTGATCTGGTACGCGGCGACCGGTACGTCGACCGCGTCCGCGACCTTCGCCAGGACGTCGAGGTAGGGACCGGCGGGCTTGACCATCACCATGTCGGCGCCCTCTTCCAGGTCCAGCGCCAACTCCCGCAGGGACTCCCGGACGTTGGCGGGATCCTGCTGGTACGTCTTGCGGTCGCCCTTGAGGGAGGAGCCGACGGCCTCGCGGAACGGCCCGTAGAAGGCCGACGAGTACTTCGCCGTGTAGGCAAGGATCGAGACGTCCTCGTGGCTCGTCTGATCCAGCGCATCGCGGACCACGCCGATCTGGCCGTCCATCATCCCGCTGGGCCCGACGACGTGAACGCCGGCGTCGGCCTGGACCTGGGCCATCTCGGCGTACCGCTCCAGGGTGGCGTCGTTGTCGACGCGGCCGTCCGCGTCCAGTACACCGCAGTGGCCGTGGTCCGTGTACTCGTCCAGGCACAGGTCGGACATGATGACGAGCTCGTCCCCGACCTCGGCCTTCACATCCCGAATGGCGACCTGCAGGATCCCGTCCGGGTCCGTGCCGGCGGTCCCGGCGGCGTCCTTCTTCGCGTCCTCCGGCACCCCGAACAGCATGATCCCGGCGACACCGGCCTCACGCGCCTCGACGGCGGCCTTCCGCAGGGTGTCCCGGGTGTGCTGCACGACGCCGGGCATCGCGGAGATGGGCACGGGCTCACTGATGCCCTCCCGTACGAAGGCGGGGAGGATGAGATCGGCGGGGTGGAGCCACGTCTCGGCGACCATGCGCCGCATCGCGGGGGTCGTGCGCAGCCGCCGCGGCCGCGCGCCGGGAAAGGAACCGTACGCAGTCATAAGGGCAACGCTACGCCCGCCGGGAGGGGGCACGTACCGACAGCCCGTCGGTGCGGGCGCTTGAATTCAGGGCCTCGACCAACCGTCAACGACCTTCGAAACAGCCCGCGCCGACTCGTCGAGGCCGGCCTCGACGGCACGCGTGCTTCCGCTCAGCTCCACATGGAGGAAGGGAAGGTTCTCCCTGGCCGCGGCCCGCCCCTGCACATTGTCCGTGCCGGACAGCCTGCACTCGTGCTCCCAGGCCCGGCACACCTCCAGCCCGGCGGAACGGAACGCCTTCGCGAGCCGTCTGCCGTCCCCGACGGCCCGGCGCCCGGAGCCGGTGGAGACCACGGCGTCGTACCGCGGAAAGGACTCGTCCGCGAAGCCGTGGAGCTGCACCCCCGGGAGTCCTCGCCGCATCAGCTCCTTCACGATCTCGTGGAAGACGGAGTCCGTGCGGTGGGCGACGTCTGCGGCATCCCCCTTGCCCGCCGTACGGTGTGCCCCCGCCAGCACCATGACGCCTCCCGGGGAGCTCCGCAGCACGCGTGCGCCCAGCCGCTCCGTGTCGACGTCGGCGATCGGGTGCGGCACCTGGACCGACCAGCGTGGCGGCGCCTCCAGGTCGACGTACACCCGGCCCCAGCCCCGGTTCGTCCCGTCGGTGCGGGTGACAGCGTCGGACACCTCCGCGAAGCGGCGTCCGCCGGCACCGTCCGTGAACGTCTGCACGGTGAAGTCGACCTCGGCCAGGCGGGTGCGGGCCTCGTTCTGATGTCCCTCCAGCAACAGCGCGACGCCCTCAGCGACGGTCTGCCGTTCGTCCCGCGTGGGGATCCGGTATCCGCCCCGTGAACCGAACCCGGCCGTGAACCGGGCGATCCGTTCTTCCAGATCGACCGCCGCGACGGGCTCGGCCCGCGGCGTTTCCCGCTTCTCGGCAAAAGGTTGTACGCGGTCGCGCATGGTACACGTCACGACGACGCAGATGGAAGCGAAAATTACGCCAATCGTTATCCGCTTTGCGAAAGATCCAGCCATAGTCAGATGAAAATATCTGAGTGACGAAAACTGCGGCCCATGCGCCTCCCCCCGCTCAGGTGACACTCCCGCCAAGGCCTGTGTCCCTGACCGGCTGCGGATGGTTCGGCGCTCCCGCAGGCACAGGCCCCGGTACTCACCGGCGGGCACGCCGCGCGCGTCACCGCCGGGCGGCGTAGGACCCACGCCGGAGCACCCGCCCGCACTCACGCACTCACACACTCGCCGTGCCGAAGACCCGGCATGCCCGTCCACCAACTCAAAGGGAGCGTCCGTTGGCCGCGTCGCGCACAAAGCGACGGCACAAAGTCCGCCGCAGGGCGGACATGTCGCTGCTGGGCGGGATACGGCCCCCCATCGCCGTGCTGGCCGCCCTGCTGCTCTGCCTCGCCGCGCTCACGGCGTTCCAGATCGGACGCGCGGGCGAAGATCCCGTTCCCGAGGCGGTCCGCACATCGCAGCAGTACTTCGCCGAGGACGGCGCCATCGCACTTCGCGCGTCCCTGGACGAGAGCATCACCGATCTGAGCAGTACCGCCGCGATGTTCAACGCGGGTGAGCCCGTCTCGGCCGACACCGTGCTCGACAAGCTCGGCAGCGTCTATCAGAAGTGGCGCGGCACCGCCGTCATCGAGATCAAGTCGGGACGGCTCGAGGCCCAGCGGGGCGAGAACCTGCCACTGACGGCCATCGACCGGACGCAGCTCCACGAAAAGGACGGGCTGAGCCCGCGCATGGTCCGGCTCGAACACGGCGGGACGCGACTGCTCACCCTCGCCGTCCTGTCCTGGCCCGGCCGGCCCCAGCAGCTGCTGATCGCCTCCAGCAGCCTGAAGTTTCCCGGCGTGAGTCTCGGCGACGACCGCGCGATCGCGGTGGTCGACTCCTCGGGGCAGGTCCTCAGCAGCGACGGTCTCCCCGATCCCGGTCGTGGAGCCTCCGACAAGGCCAGGGCGAACGCCGAGCGGGCGGGGAAAGATCTCGCCTCCTTCGCCGGGACAGCGGCACACAAGGCACGTCAGCATCCGCTGACGACCAAGGAGCCCGGTTCCGGCGGCTTCCCCGGCGTCAGCGGAAGCCTGCTCGGCCAGGCCCATGGAAACGGGCGCCCGGTGGCCGGCTACGCGGCCCTGACCGGCCCGGTGCCCGGCGAGGCCACCGAGTCGACCGCGCTGGGCCTCACCGTCGTATCGCTCGTCGACATCCCCGAGAACCGGACCGCCGCACTCGGCTCCTTCTTCGGGATCGCCGCCGCCGGCGCGCTGCTCCTCATCGGTGCCCTCGCCGTCGCCCTGCTGATCGGCACGGTCCAACGGCCGCTGCTGCAACTCTTCCTGGAGAGTCGCCGGCTCAGTCGCGGCGACCTGACCCGTCCGGTGACTCAGCCGAAGTACGGCGAGGCGTCCCGCATCGGAGCTGTACTGGAGCGGCTGCGCCGCCAGCTGCTCGGAGAGCCGGCTCAGACCCAGGGTCGCTCCGGAACCGGCCGCGGCCGGCGCGGCAGAATCGGTGTGCGCGCGCTCGTCGCCGTCTGTGGCGTTCTGCTGCTCGTCTGGTCGGTCCCGCTCGTGCTGCTGCTCAACAGGGCCGGAGACTCCGTCTCCGTACCGAAGTCGATCGTCCACGACCAGCGGGATCGCACCGACACCCTGGCCGACCGGGTCCGGCGCGCGCTCAACGAGAGCCACGCCGACCTGACCTCGGTGGCGTCCTTGCTCGATGACCGCACCACCCCCGCCGCCATGACAAAGGCGCTGGAGCAGACCCGTAACCAGCATGCGCGCTACACATCGGTGTATGTGCTCGGGGCGGACGGGACCATCGTGGCGAAGTCCGGCTCCAAGCCCCGCCACCCCCGCGGCAAAGGCCCGTCGGCCGAGCCCGTCGCCCTGCTCGGCAAGGGAGGCAGCGAGCCGATCGTCGTCGAGTACGCCGACGCCCCCGGCCTCAAGGGCGCGGCCGTCGTCGGCGAGTTGCGCATCGGCTATCTCAACGCGCTGCTCAAGCGGCCGGGCCTGGGCCAGATTCGCGTGGTCGACGAGAAGCACCGCGTGATCGGCGCCAACACCGGCTATCTGGCCTTCGAGGCCCTGCCCTCGGGCGGGATCGACGCCTTGGTGACGAAGGTGAACCAGAAAGCTTCCGGCAAGGACGGCGGCAGCGACGCGGACGGCTCCCGTCCCAGGGGCAGGGTCATCCGCAGCGACGGCGTGTCCATCGCTGCGGCGGCCCCGTTCGGCGGGGGCGGCGTCGCCGGGCCGCTCGGGTGGACCGTGGTCAGCTGGCAGCCCGCCAAGGGCCTGGCCATCCCCGCGTACGACGTGCAGAACCGCACCGTACTGGCCGGGCTGCTCGGTCTCACGGCCGCCACCGCCTGCCTCGGCTGGCTGCACATCATCGTCGCACGGCCGCTGCGTGAACTCGCCCAGCGGGCCGAGGCCCTCGCCGACGGGGACCGGCGCACCGTCATGTACCCGCGCCATCACGACGAGGTCGGCGCCGTCACCCGCAGCCTGGAAGTCATCCGCCAGCAGCTGCACGCACAGCGCAAGCGGGACGTCGGCGGCAGCGCCGGCCGGTCCGGCAGCTACCGTCCGGCCGGAAGGACCTGAACCACCGTGCTCTTCCTCTACGCGGTGCTCGTCGTCTGCTGCGCGATCATGCTGATCGCGGGCATCGTCGAGCAGCGACGGCACTTCGCCAGCCTGGACCAGATACCGACCAGGGTGCTGGTCAACGGCATCCGCGGCAAGAGCTCCATCACCCGCCTGTGCGCGGGCGCGCTGCGTGGCGGCGGACTGACGACGGTCGCCAAGACCACCGGCACCGCTGCCCGCTTCATCCACCCCGACGCCACCGAGGAGCCGGTCTACCGCAAGTTCGGCATCGCGAATGTCGTCGAGCAGATCGGCATCGTGCGGCGCGCCGCCGCCTACCGGCCGGACGCACTGGTCATGGAGTGCATGGCGGTCATGCCCGCGCTCCAGGAGATCAACCAGTCCAAGCTGATCCAGTCCACGATCGGCGTGCTGTGCAACGTCCGCGAGGACCACGTCGCCGAAATGGGCCCGACCCTGGACGACATCGCACGGTCGCTGTCCCGCTCGATGCCGCACGGCGGTATCTGCGTCACCGCCGAGAAGGACCGCTTCCACGTCCTGAAGGAGGAAGCCGACAAGCGCGACTGCCGGCTCATCTACGCCGACCCCGAGCAGGTCACCGACGAAGAGCTGCGCGGCTTCAGCTGGTTCACCTTCAAGGAGAACGTGGCCATCGCGCTCACCGTCGCCGACCTGCTCGGCATCGACCGCGACACCGCGCTCCAGGGCATGTACGACGCCCCGCCGGACCCGGGTGTGCTCTCCGTCGAGCGCTACATCGCCCCGGGCGGAAAGCGGCTGCGCTTCGCCAACGTCTTCGCCGCCAACGACCCCGAGTCGACGCTGATGAACATCAACCAGCTGCTGGACCTCGGCGCGATCAACAGGCCGCTGAACGTCGTCATCAACTGCCGCCCCGACCGCGTCGAACGCAACGGCCAGATGGGCCAGATCGTCCCCGGCCTCCAGCCGGACAAGGTGTTCGTCATCGGCCACCCGGCCAAGAGCGCCATCGACGCCATACCCGCCGAATGGCGTTCACGCGCCGTCGACCTCGGCGGGGACGCCCGCGACGGCGAGGAGTTCATGCACGAACTCCTCGGCCTGCTCGGTGAGAACTCCTCGCTCGTCGCCATCGGCAACATCCACGGCCAGGGCGAGGTCCTCCTTGAACACCTCGCGGAGCTGCCGCCCGACGAGGAGACGGACGAGGCGGGCATCGCGGACAGCACCACCGAGCGGCCCGGGCACCCCCGGCACGATCGGACCGTGCCGCTGTACGTCAAGCACCTCGACCCGTACGCGCACCTGCCCGCGGCCGAGGAGGACCGCCGTGTACAGGCCCGTCCGCGGCAGTGGCATCCCGAGGCACTCCCGTACGAGCGGCAGCCCCCTTCGACCCCCCAGCAGTGGCAGAACCCAGGAGAGCCCCGTTGATCCCCGCCGTCCTCACGCCCGAGATCGCCGCGATCGGCATCGCGCTGGGCCTGCTGTTCTCCCTCCTGTGCTACCTGACGACAAACCTCTCCCCCGGCGGCATGATCACGCCGGGCTGGCTGGCACTCACGCTCGCCGAGGACCTGCAGCGCGCCGCGCTCGTCGTCTTCATCACGGTCCTGACGTACGTGCTCACGCTGGTCACCCAGCGCTTTGTGATCCTCTACGGCAAGCGGCTGTTCGCGGCGGTGGTGCTCATCGGCGTGCTGCTGCAGGCGACCGTGGTGATCGTGCTGCAGATGAAATTCCCGCTCCTGTATGCCAACCAGACCCTCGGTTTCATCGTGCCCGGCCTGATCGCCTACCAGCTGGTGCGCCAGCCCAAGGGCGCCACGCTGCTCGCGACGGGTTCGGCGACGCTCATGACGTACGTCGTCCTGACCGCGGGAATCCTGCTCGGCCTCATGCCGCACGCGTGACGCCCCGTCCGCCGAACCACCGACCCGGAGCCACCGAATGACCGCCAAGTCCAAGAGCCGCACACGTCCCGTCCTGCACGGGGCAACCGTGATCGCGCTGCTGGCCGGCAGCGCGTACTTCACCGTCGAACTGCGCAAGGAGGAGCAGGCCGGCGCACCCGCCATCCAGGCGGTCACCGACAAGCCCGTCGACTCCGGTGCCGTCGGTGAGGGCGGCTCGCAGAACTGGGAGCGGCTGAAGAACCCCGCACGCTCCGTGCTGCGCGACGGTGCCGGCGACGTGCTCGCCACCTTCACCGACGGCGCCCGGACCGCCACTCTGACCGGCCCGAGCCGCACCTTCAGCGAGCCCGCCAACACCAAGTCCAAGGTGGTCACGGAGAACTGGGTGCGGCTGATGCCCGAGGAGTGGCGCAAGGGTGCCGAGCGCGAGCAGTGGTTCAAGGAGTGGTTCAAGGAGTACTACGGCAGCGAGAAGGAGGACCTCTTCGCCATCGCCTTCCAGTACGGCGACCAGGCACCGGTGAAGAAGGACGTGGACGGCACCCCGTACGCGGGCGACGCCGCGTTCGGTCCCCTCAACCCGGACTCCGTGGGAGGCGGCGACCTCCGGATCGAGCAGTCGGACTTCTACGACTACCTCGGCCAGTCGTACACCTTCCGCAACGGCACCACGATGGCGGCCGAGCCGGCCAAGTACCGGTCCATCGACTGCTCCGGCTTCATCCGTACCGTCTTCGGCTACCGGGCTCGCTACCCCCTGATGGCGACCGACACGTTTGGCGACGGCCTGCCGCGCAGCTCCAACGGCATGGCCCGCTCCGATGCCGGCGTCGACATCATCCCGCTCAAGGGCATCGGTCCGGCGGACCGGCCCAGCTCAACCGATGTGCTGCAGCCGGGCGACCTGGTCTTCTTCAAGCTCGACTCGCGCACCGGGCAGCGACTGGACCATGTGGGGATGTACCTCGGCAACGACGCCGACGGCCACAAGATCTTCATCTCCAGCCGGGAGGAGGCCAACGGCCCCACCATGGGCGACAAGGGCGGGACGTCCCGCCTCGACGGCAATGGCTTCTACGCCTCGACGCTGCGCAGCGCGAAGCGCCTCTGATGTGGGGGCTCCGCCCCAAATCCCGCGCCTCAAACGCCGGCGGGGCTTGATCTGCCCTGGCATATCAAGCCCCGCCGGCGTTTGAGGACACTCCCCCTACGCCCTTCGGGTGTGGGGCCCCAGCGGGCGTCCGGGGCCACGGGGCGGAGCCCCTGAGCTCGCGTCGCGAAGCCGGCGCGCGGGGGTCTGGGGCTTGCCCCCAGTTACGGGAAAGGGCGGGGCGGGGGAAACCCCCAGCCGCCGCCCCGCGAAACCCGCACTCGCCAGGGTTACGTCGTCCGCCTCCGCCGCCCCCCGGGCCGGCGCTCGCTCGGGCGGGTCACATGCTCCCCCGCCTCCACCGCCGCCGCCCGCCGCCGCGCGCCGAACTCCGCCAGCGCCTCCGCCAGCTTGTGCACCGACGGCTCCGGGGACAGGACGTCCACCCGCAGCCCGTGCTCCTCCGCGGTCTTCGCGGTCGCAGGACCGATGCACGCGATGACGGTCACGTTGTGCGGCTTGCCCGCGATGCCGACCAGATTCCGCACCGTCGACGACGACGTGAAGAGCACCGCGTCGAAGCCGCCGCCCTTGATCGCCTCGCGCGTGTCCGCCGGCGGCGGCGACGCCCGCACGGTCCGGTACGCGGTGACGTCGTCGACCTCCCACCCGAGCTCGATGAGGCCCGCGACCAGCGTCTCGGTCGCGATGTCGGCACGCGGCAGGAAGACCCGGTCGATCGGGTCGAAGACGGGGTCGTACGGCGGCCAGTCCTCCAGGAGACCGGCCGCGGACTGCTCACCGCTCGGCACGAGGTCCGGCTTCACACCGAAGTCCACCAGCGCGGCCGCGGTCTGCTCCCCCACCGCCGCGACCTTGATTCCGGCGAAGGCCCGCGCGTCGAGCCCGTACTCCTCGAACTTCTCGCGCACGGCCTTGACCGCGTTCACCGAGGTGAAGGCGATCCACTCGTAACGCCCGGTCACAAGACCCTTGACCGCGCGCTCCATCTGCTGCGGCGTCCGCGGCGGTTCGACGGCGATCGTCGGAACCTCGTGCGGCACCGCGCCGTACGAACGCAACTGGTCGGAGAGCGACGCCGCCTGCTCCTTGGTCCGCGGCACGAGCACCTTCCAGCCGAACAGCGGCTTGGACTCGAACCACGCGAGCTGGTCGCGCTGAGCGGCGGAACTGCGCTCACCGACCACGGCTATGACGGGCTGGTGGCCGTCCGGCGACGGCAGCACCTTCGCCTGCTTCAGCGTCTGCGCGATCGTGCCGAGCGTCGCGGTCCAGGTGCGCTGGCGCGTCGTCGTACCGGCGACGGTGACCGTCAGCGGGGTGTCGGGCTTGCGGCCCGCCGCCACCAGCTCGCCCGCCGCCGCGGCGACCGTCTCCAGCGTCGTCGAGACGACGACCGTGCCGTCGCTCGCGCCGACCTCGGTCCAGCAACGCTCGCTCGCGGTGCGGGCGTCCACGAAGCGGACGTCCGCGCCCTGGGCGTCGCGCAGCGGCACACCGGCGTACGCGGGCACACCCACCGCGGTCGCCACACCCGGCACGACCTCGAAGGGAATCCCCTCCGCGGCGCACGCGAGCATCTCCTGACCTGCGTTGGTGTCCAGGCCGGGGTCGCCGGTCACCGCACGGACGACCCGCTTGCCGCTGCGCGCGGCCTCCATGACAAGATTGGCCGCATCCCTGAGGACGGGGATCCCGGCGGCTGTTGACGCGTCGTCAACAACCGTCAGTTCAGGCGTGCTTACGCTCGCTCTCGCATGGCTGCGTACGACCTCGAGCACATCCGGCTCGGCGATCAGTACGTCCGCGCCCGCGAGCGCCTCGACAGCGCGCAGTGTCAGCAGTCCGGGGTCGCCGGGACCGGCGCCGAGGAAAGTGACGTGCCCGTGTGCCGAGAGCGTCGAGGATGCGTTGGCGGTGGGACTGGTGGGGCTCAAAGTGCTCGCTCCCCCATAAGACCAGCCGCACCCTTGGCGAGCATCTCGGACGCGAGTTCGCGACCGAGCGCGATGGCGTCGCTGTGCGACGTGGGTACGGGACCGGTGGTGGACAGCTGCACCAGCGTCGAGCCGTCGGTCGTGCCGACGACGCCGCGCAGGCGCATTTCGGTGACAACCTGTCCGTCGGCCAGCAGGTCGGCCAACGCACCCACAGGTGCGGAGCAGCCGGCCTCCAGGGCGGCGAGCAGGGAACGCTCGGCGGTCACGGCGACCCGGGTGTGCGGGTCGTCGAGCTCGGCGAGCGCGGCGGCGAGGTCCGCGTTGGCCGCGGCACACTCGATCGCCAGGGCCCCCTGGCCGGGGGCGGGCAGGACGAAGTCGACCGACAGGAAGTCGGTGACCTCGTCGGTCCTGCCAAGGCGGTTGAGCCCGGCCGCGGCAAGCACCACGGCGTCCAGCTCCCCGCTGCGTACATATCCGATCCGGGTGTCTACGTTGCCGCGGATCGGTACGGTCTCTATGCGCAGGCCGTGCGTACGGGCGTACGCGTTGAGCTGCGCCATACGGCGCGGCGAACCCGTGCCGACGCGGGCGCCGTCGGGCAGCCGGTCGAAGGTCAGTCCGTCGCGCGCCACCAGTGCGTCCCGGGGGTCCTCGCGCGGCGGCACGGCCGCCAGCGAGAGGTTGTCGGGCTGCGTGGTGGGCAGGTCCTTGAGTGAGTGCACGGCGAAGTCCACTTCACCGGCGATCAGCGCGTCGCGCAGCGCGGTGACGAAGACGCCCGTGCCGCCTATCTGTGCGAGATGCTCACGGGAGGTGTCCCCGTACGTGGTGATCTCGACGAGCTCGACGGGGCGTCCGGTCAACTGGCGCACCGCCTGAGCCACTTGCCCGGACTGGGCCATGGCCAGCTTGCTGCGCCTGGTCCCGAGCCTCAGTGCCCTCTCGGTCATACTCGCCCTCGATTCGGGTCATTCATGTCGGCCCGGCTGACGGCGGCGACCGTCTCCGGGTCGAGGTCGAAGAGTGTCCGCAGCGCGTCGGCGTACCCGGCACCCCCGGGCTCGCTGGCCAGCTGCTTGACTCGCACGGTGGGCGCGTGCAGGAGCTTGTCGACGACGCGGCGCACGGTCTGGTTGATCTCGGCGCGCTGCTTCTCGTCGAGCCCGGTCAGCCGCCCTTCGAGGCGCGCCATCTCGCCCTCGACGACATCGGCGGCCATGGTGCGCAGCGCGACCACGGTCGGCGTGATGTGCGCGGCCCGCTGGGCGGCGCCGAATGCGGCGACCTCGTCGGAGACGATGCGGCGCACCTGGTCGACGTCGGCGGCCATGGGGGCGTCGGCGGATGCCTCGGCGAGCGATTCGATGTCGACGAGCCGTACTCCGGCGAGCCGGTGGACGGCACCGTCGATGTCCCGCGGCATGGCGAGATCGAGCAGGGCCAGTCGCACCGCCCCACTGCGTGCCGCCCGCGCTCCGAGGGTGGGCCTGATGGTCCGCGCCGCGTTGTCCACCCACGCCCCGTGCTGCGCAAGCTCATCGACATGCAGCTCGTCCAGCCCCACCGGGCAGCTCTCGCTTTCCGGCCCCGCCGGCGTCTGAGGCGCGGGGTTCGGGGCGGAGCCCCGACCGGTGCCCGCGTCGTCGTCGGTGAGCCCCACCGACGCGGAGCGGTCATGCACACGCCCGTCCCGTGCGGCCGTCGCCGCCAGGCGGGCCACCAGGCTGCCGTCCGGTGCGCGCAGGTCGGCCCGGGGCGCGGGGGCGGGGACGGTGTGCTCCGCGAGCGCCGTCGCGACCGACTCGGCCGTCAGGACAAGACCCGTCGCGCCCGTGCACGACACCGCCACATCGGCACGTGTCAGCTCGTCGTCAAGGTCGGCCATCGACACCGCGCGCGCGGAAACCCCGCTCGCCCCGTCCAGCACCGCGGCCAGCCGCTCCGCGCGCTCCAAGGTCCGGTTGACGATGACAAGTTCACGTACACCCAGCCGCGCCAGCGTCGTCGCGGCGAGCGAGGACATCGAGCCGGCGCCGATCACCAGCACCCGCTTGTCCGCCGCCCAGCCCGAAACCTCCGCGCCGTCCGCGAGCTGCTCCAGGCCGAACGTGACGAGCGACTGCCCGGCCCGGTCGATCCCGGTCTCGCTGTGCGCGCGCTTGCCGACCCGCAGCGCCTGCTGGAAGAGGTCGTTGATCAGCCGGCCCGCGGTGTGCAGTTCCTGCCCCAGCGCGAGCGCGTCCTTGATCTGCCCGAGGATCTGGCCCTCGCCGACGACCATGGAGTCGAGACCGCAGGCCACCGAGAAGAGGTGGTGGACGGCCCGGTCCTCGTAGTGGACGTAGAGATAAGGAGTGAGCTCCTCGAGACCGACACCGCTGTGCTGCGCGAGCAGCGTGGACAGCTCGGCGACACCCGCGTGGAACTTGTCCACGTCCGCGTACAGCTCGATGCGGTTGCACGTGGCCAGCACCGCCGCCTCGGTCGCGGGCTCCGCCGCCAGCGAGTCCTGCAACAGCTTGATCTGCGCGTCCGCGGACAGCGAGGCCCGCTCCAGCACGCTCACCGGCGCGCTGCGATGGCTCAGTCCGACAACCAGAAGGCTCATGCCGGCATCACGGCGGGCATGTCCCCGTCCGGTCCCTTCCGGCCTGCCGCGGCCTCGGCCTCCTCGCCGGCCTTCCGCTGCTCGTGGAAGGCGAGGATCTGCAGCTCGATCGAGAGGTCGACCTTGCGCACATCCACGCCGTCGGGCACGGAGAGGACGGTGGGGGCGAAGTTGAGGATGGAGGTGACACCGGCCGCGATCAGGCGTTCGCACACCTGCTGCGCCGCGCCGGCGGGCGTCGAGATGACGCCGATCGACACCCCGTTGTCGTTGATGATCTTCTCGAGCTCGTCGGTGTGCTGGACGGGCATCCCGGCCACCGGCTTCCCGGCCATCGTCGGGTCCGCGTCGATCAGCGCGGCGACCCGGAAACCACGGGAGGCGAAGCCGCCGTAGTTGGCGAGCGCGGCGCCGAGGTTACCGATGCCGACGATGACGACCGGCCAGTCCTGGGTGAGACCGAGCTCGCGGGAGATCTGGTAGACGAGGTACTCCACGTCGTAGCCGACGCCTCGCGTGCCGTACGAGCCCAGGTACGAGAAGTCCTTGCGCAGCTTCGCGGAGTTGACC
This sequence comes from Streptomyces sp. CA-135486, assembly GCF_050936555.1. NCBI lineage: Bacteria > Bacillati > Actinomycetota > Actinomycetes > Kitasatosporales > Streptomycetaceae > Streptomyces > Streptomyces sp. CA-135486. The sequence goes on along the minus strand of NZ_JBNJMM010000002.1, from coordinate 653,549 downwards.
CCCGCGGCGGCGGCGAGTTCCTCGGAGGAGACCGTGGGTACGGACCGCTCGGACAGCGCGGTCAGGGCGCGCAGGTACAGCGGAAGCCTGGCGACGGTGGCCTCGGGGATTCCTCGGCTTCGGGTCGCCGGTCGGTGATTTCGGCCAGTTGCCACGGTGCTCCTGCGGGATGAGCGAGGCTGCAGGCGGCCATACGTCCAAGGACCGCCCCGTCGAATGCAGGCTATGTCTTTGTGAACGCGTGCACAAAGATGGTGTCCGTTTTGTCCGTGCAAAGTGACCGGGGTCACGCAATCCGATCGCTTGTTCCAGGAACCGCGAACCGCATCGGTCCGTTGAAGAGCCGAAGGGGGCAAAGCCGTACACACTCCTCACGCATAGGCCCCCGAGACCGCCTACTGTGCCCTGTCCACATCGCGTCCCGATAGAGCCGTGTCAGCAGATCCGGGTCAGCCCGGCCGGCCGGAGAAGTACCGGCAAAACGTCCGCGAAGGCAGCCCCTTTCCGCTTACGCCCCCAGCGCGCGGCGCAGCCGCCCGGCATCCACGCGCCAGAAGGTGTGCTGATCCCCGTCGACCAGGACGACCGGGATCTGCTCCCAGTACGCCCGGTGCAGCGCCTCGTCCTGCGTGATGTCCTTCTCCTCGAAGGACGCGCCCGTCTCGGTGCACACCTCCTCGATCACGGCCCGCGCGTCGTCACAGAGATGACACCCCGGCTTCCCGATCAGCGTCACCACGCGCTCGGCGGCCTTCTTCTTCGTACGTCGCAGCACAGGACTCATAAAGCCATTCTCCGTCCTGTCCGCCCATGCGTACGGGACACGGCACCCATCCCGGACATGCGCACGATCGCCGCTTAACAGAGCGGTCGCGGAGAGTTCACGCCACCGCATCCCGGCGTGTCGGGAAGTCCCGAACGGACTGGCTATGCTCACGACATGGCCGCACTGGGATGGCTCACGCCCCGTAGACGCTCCGCCACCGCGCGGAGCGTGCTCGCAGGCGAGGCAGCAGCGGAAGCAGCACGGAAGTCGTCACAGCAGTTCGAGGTGCTCGAGGCGCCGGACGGCACGGCCCCGCCTGCCGAGCCGGAGTTCCCCGTCCTGGGGGACGACCGGGCCGCCGCGTTCTTCGACCTCGACAACACCGTGATGCAGGGCGCCGCGATCTTCCACTTCGGCCGCGGCCTGTACAAGCGGAAGTTCTTCCAGCGCCGCGAACTGGCGCGGTTCGCCTGGCAGCAGACCTGGTTCCGGCTGGCCGGCGTCGAAGACCCGGAACATATGCAGGACGTACGAGAGTCCGCGTTGTCGATCGTGAAGGGCCACCGGGTCTCCGAGCTGATGTCCATCGGCGAGGAGATCTACGACGAGTACATGGCGGACCGCATCTGGCCGGGCACCCGGGCACTCGCCCAGGCGCACCTGGATGCAGGTCAGAAGGTGTGGCTGGTGACGGCGGCCCCGGTGGAGACGGCGACGATCATCGCCCGCCGCCTCGGCCTGACGGGCGCGCTGGGCACCGTCGCCGAGTCCGTCGAGGGCGTGTACACCGGCAAACTCGTGGGTGAACCGCTGCACGGGCCCGCAAAGGCCGAGGCCGTGCGGGCGCTGGCGTCGGCGGAGGGCCTGGACCTGACCCGGTGCGCGGCGTACAGCGACTCGCACAACGACATTCCGATGCTGTCGCTGGTGGGGCATCCGTACGCGATCAACCCGGACACGAAGCTGCGCAAACACGCGCGCGAGCGTGAGTGGCGGCTGCGGGACTACAGGACGGGCCGCAAGGCGGCGAAGGTGGGCATCCCGGCGGCCGCGGGCGTCGGCGCCCTGGCGGGCGGCACGGCGGCCGCGGTCGCCCTGCACCGCCGCCGCCGCTGACCCGAGCCCGGCCGCTGCGGCCGGCGCGCCGCAGCCACGCCATGCCGCGAGGGGGGTCGCTCTGGGCAGGGCACGCCCGACTGAACGCGCGGGCTGCCATGCCGCTGGCTGTCCGTCGAAGCGCGTCTCCGACCCGCGACGCAACGTCCCGGCGTGCCGTCGGGCGAAGCCGGCGGACCACGCACCACAGAACCCGCGTGGCCCCGCGCCCCCAAGCCAATCACCGGTCTTACCCCGCCACACCCCTGGCCAGTCCTCTTGCCGTGCCTCGTGCACAACTCACCCCCCGTTGGGACAGATCGCGACGCAATACGATCAACAAACGCTCACGATGTGCCACTTGATCCGCCGTCGAGTCGTAAGAGAAGCGACGGAAACGGCGATTTGAGCAACTGGGTGTAGCACTGCCTGTACGAAGCGTTATTCTCCTCAGACGCATGACGGACCTCCACCAGTCCCCACGACGGGTGAATGGTCCCGCACTGCACGTGATGGAAGCTCTGCCTCTGGGAGTCCCGTGTACCCACACGTCGGGGTTGACGCCTCGGGCCTGGCTACGCTGCGCGCAGCGGTCCTCGACCACTTGCGCGGCTTCGTCCCCACCGCGTACGCCGTCCCCGCCTTCGCCATGCCCCGCCTTGCCGCCAGCGGCCCCGCCGCCCCCTGCTACGCCCTGACCGACGGCCGCGCCACGGTCGGCAGACGAGGCAGCCGGGGCAGCTCCGGTGCCTCGACCGCCGCCCGTCGGCCCACCGCCGACAGCGACAGCGCCCGCATGATGGAGCTGGTCGAGCGCGCCCAGGCGGGCGAGGCCGACGCCTTCGGACGGCTCTACGACCAGTACAGCGACACCGTCTACCGCTATATCTACTACCGCGTGGGCGGGAAGGCGACGGCCGAGGACCTCACCAGCGAGACGTTCCTGCGCGCCCTGCGCCGTATCTCCACCTTCACCTGGCAGGGCCGCGACTTCGGCGCCTGGCTCGTCACCATCGCCCGCAACCTCGTGGCGGACCACTTCAAGTCCAGCCGCTTCCGCCTCGAAGTCACCACCGGCGAGATGCTCGACGCCAACGAGGTCGAGCGCAGCCCCGAGGATTCCGTCCTGGAGTCCCTCTCCAACGCCGCACTGCTCGAAGCGGTCCGCAAGCTCAACCCCCAGCAGCAGGAGTGCGTGACCCTGCGCTTCCTGCAGGGCCTCTCGGTCGCCGAGACGGCCCGGGTGATGGGCAAGAACGAAGGCGCGATCAAGACCCTCCAGTACCGGGCCGTACGCACCCTCGCCCGGCTCCTCCCCGACGACGCCCGCTGACCGCTCGTCCGCCCGCTGACGACCCCCGACCTCACCCTCAACTCACAATCGGTGACGGCTTGATGACGCACTGGTCCGATCATCTTTCGCGCGTAACCCAAGTGCCACGACGCTCGTTGTGCGGGATGCAGGCCCCCTGTGGTCACGCCATGCCCATAGCCACTCACTCGATCGTGTGGATGTGTGCAAGGCGTGCAACCTTCCAGACCCCCGGGGGAGTCGATCGTCATGACGAGAGGAGGTGCCGCCAGTGATCGGACAAGTTTCGGCACACCGGCGGGCGAACGCCTTCGCCCAGGCCCTGGAAGATCAGGCGGCCGAACAGCCGGAGGAATCGGTCGAACCGGCCGGGCGCGGACGGCTGTTGGCTCTGGCGAACGGTCTCGGCGAGTTGCCGAAACCGGAGATGGACCCCGAGGTCAAGGTGGTTCAACGAGCACAGCTCGTGGCCGCCATGGAAGAGATGTTCGCCTCGGGAGGTGCGTCCGCGGGCTCTACGCTGCCCGAGCAACGGGCGTCCGGCCGCGGCGCCCATCGGGCCTCCCCACTCCGGAAACTGCGACCACGCTCGCGCTGGTCGAAGGGCCTCGCGGCCGGCGGTCTGACCGTCGGAGTCGCCGCGGGGGCCTTCAGCGGAGTGGCCGCTGCCAGTTCCGACGCACTACCCGGTGACTCGCTGTACGGGCTGAAGCGCGGCATGGAGGATCTCAAGCTCGGCATGGCGGACGACGACTCCGACCGCGGCGAGCTCTATCTCGACCAGGCCTCCACCCGCCTGAGCGAGGCGCGCCGCCTCATGGAGCGCGGCCGCGCGGGCACGATGGACCACGAGTCGCTCGGCGAGGTCCGCCGCGCGCTCAATGGCATGCGGCACGACGTCAGCGAGGGTCACCGCCTGCTGCACGCCGCGTACGAACGGGACGGCTCGCTCGGGCCGATGGCGACGCTCAATTCATTCGCCCGCTCCCACCGCGACGTGTGGAACGGACTCCGCGACCGGCTGCCCATGCAGCTGACCGACGTCGGCGACGAGGTGAGCTCCGTCTTCGACGCCATAGACCAAGAGGTCGGCCCGCTGGAGTCGTTGCTGCCCAGGGGTCCCGAGAAGGGCGCCCGCGGCTCGCAGCGGCCCGGCTCGTCGAGCCAGGACTCGGCACACCCCTCGGACCCCGGCCGTACGACACAGTCGTCGCCCGGCGCGGGCGACAGCCGACCGGGAGAGAACAGTCCGCGTCCCTCCGGCTCGAGCACCAGGACGGACGACGGCCTGTTGGGCGGGGACACGGGCGGCCTGTTCGACACCCCGGACGGCGGTGCCTCGCCGTCCGCGTCCGGCAAGAGCCTCACCCCGTCCCAGCCGGATGTCACGATCCCGCCGCTGCTCCCGGGCATCCTCCCGGGCCTCGGGTTCGATGGCGAGGACGACGAGTAGTACATCCGCACACACGAGGGCGGCCGCTCCCGCTGGGAGCGGCCGCCCTTGTGCTGCACGCCCCAGAAAAGGCCGTCCAAGCAGACCGCCGAATCCGACGCCGAATCAGACCGTCAGAAGAACACCGACCGACGCTGCACCAGCAACTTGTACAGCGTGTGCTGGATCTGCTCCCTCACCTGGTCCGTCAGGTTGAACATCAGCATCGGATCCTCCGCCGCCTCCGGCGGATACCCGTCCGTCGGGATCGGCTCCCCGAACTGAATCGTCCACTTCGTCGGCAGCGGCACCGCTCCCAGCGGCCCCAGCCACGGAAACGTCGGCGTGATCGGGAAATACGGGAACCCCAGCAGCCGTGCCAGTGTTTTCGCGTTGCCGAGCATCGGGTAGATCTCCTCCGCCCCGACGATCGAGCACGGCACGATCGGCGCCCCCGCCCGCAGCGCCGTCGACACAAAGCCGCCGCGCCCGAACCGCTGCAGCTTGTAACGGTCGCTGAAGGGCTTGCCGATGCCCTTGAAGCCCTCGGGCATCACCCCGACCACTTCGCCCCGCTGCAGCAGCCGCTCCGCGTCCTCGGCGCACGCCAGCGTGTGCCCGGCCTTGCGGGCCAGCTCATTGACCACCGGCAGCATGAAGACCAAGTCCGCGGCGAGCAGCCGCAGATGGCGGTTGTCCGGATGGTTGTCATGCACGGCGACCTGCATCATCAGACCGTCCAGCGGCAGCGTCCCCGAGTGGTTCGCCACCACCAGGGCCCCGCCGTCGGACGGGATGTTCTCGATGCCCTTCACCTCGACCCGGAAGTACTTCTCGTACAGCGGCCGGACCATCGACATCAGGACCTGGTCGGTGAGCTCCTTGTCGTAGCCGAACTCGTCGACCTCGTAATCACCGGTGATCCGCCGGCGCAGAAACGCGAGACCGCCCGCGATACGCCGCTCCCAGCCGCCGCCCAGGCCCGCGGCCTCCCGGAGCTCACCGGGCTCCTGCCCGGCCGTCTCGGCGGCCCTCGCGGGCCCCTGCTGCCCCGGCAGCGGGCTGACCGGAACCTCCCGCACCACCGCGGGCTCGGTCTTCCGACGGCCCTGCGCCGGGCGCCGCCGCGGAGAGCGCTGCGCGCCGGCCCGCGAACGGTCGTCGTCGAACGGAATGACCTTGGCGTCCGCCATCGTTGGCTGCGCTCCTTATTCGGCGTCGCTCTGAGTCGTCTGTGTCAGCCGAGTCGTCCGAGTCAGCTGCTGGGTGGCCTTCGTCAGCGCTCCGCCCACAAGGGGCACTGCCGCCGCCACCTGGTCCACCGCGTGGGCCAGGCCGTCCGGCGGCAGCAGCCCCGGCGCCCGGCTGCGGGCGAAGTCCGCGAAGGTCTCCGCGGTCGTGTACTTCGGGTCGAAGCCCAGTGTCTCGCGCATCTGAGCGGTGCTCACCACCCGGCCATGCGTGAGCAGCCGGATCTGCTCCGGCGAGAAGTCCGTGACACCGACCGTGCGCAGCGCGGAGCCGACCCAGGTGACCGCGGGCAGCAGCACCGGCAGCGTCGGCCGCCCCAGCCGCCGCGAGCACTGCGACAGCAGCAGCACGCCGTCACCCGCGATGTTGAAGGTGCCGCTGTTGAGCGTGCCGCGCCGTGGCTCGTGCAGGGCGATCCGCAGCACATCGATCACATCGTCCTCGTGGACGAACTGCAGCCGCGGGTCGTAGCCGAAGACCGTCGGCATGACCGGCAGCGAAAAGAACTCGGCGAGCGGGGAGTCCGCGCACGGCCCGAGGATGTTCGCGAAGCGCAGTACGCACACCGCGACATCGGGCCGGCGGCGCGCGAATCCGCGTACGTACCCCTCGACCTCCACCGTGTCCTTCGCGAAGCCGCCGCTCGGCAGCGACTTGGGCGGGGTGGTCTCGGTGAAGACGGCCGGATCGCGGGGCGCGGAGCCGTACACGCTCGTGGAGGACTTGATCACCAGGCGCTTGACCGTCGGCGACTTCTGGCACGCGCCGAGCAGCTGCATGGTGCCGATGACGTTGGTCTCCTTGACCGTCGTACGACCGCCGGTGCCCAGGGGCGTACCCGTGACATCCATGTGGACGACCGTGTCGACGGCGTGCTCGGCAAGGACCCGCCCTATCGCGGGCTGGCGGATGTCCGCGTGGATGAAGTCGGCGCCTCCCAGGTGGTGCTCGGGCGCCACCGCATCGACGCCGATCACCCGGTCCACCTCGGGATCCCGCTGGATGCGCCGTACGAGACGACCTCCGAGCTGCCGGGCCACTCCGGTGACGAGCACGACCTTCCCCAAGATCAGCGCCTTCCCATAGGTCCGCGAGGTCCGCAGATCCGCCTGGATCCGCCCTCACGCGTCACCGTAGCGGTTCGGTGTTGCGCTGTGATGACCGCGCGGCGCACTTTTGCCAGTGTTCAGCCACCAACGGAGCCAACGACTCCGCCAGCGGGCCCAAACGCACCGCGGCCCTCCCACCGTGCTGGTGGGAGGGCCGCGGCGACACGTAAAGCGTTCGCGCTACTTCTTGTTGCGACGCTGAACGCGGGTGCGCTTGAGCAGCTTGCGGTGCTTCTTCTTCGCCATCCGCTTGCGCCGCTTCTTGATAACAGAGCCCACGACTACCCTCGCTCACTTCTCTTCACTGGTGCGGGGCGTCTGGGCCCACACGACCTACGTCGGCCTAGCCTACCCGCCAGAGCTCCGAGCCTGTAATCCGAGGGGAGCCGGCCGTCTCCGGCTAGGCGGATTCCACCCCCACAAAGGACTCGCGGAGATACTCGTGAACCGCTTGCTCCGGAACCCGGAAGGACCTCCCCACCCGGATCGCCGGCAGATGACCACTGTGCACCAAGCGGTACACGGTCATCTTCGACACCCGCATTACCGAGGCGACTTCCGCCACGGTAAGAAACTTGACCTCGTTGAGAGGCCTCTCGCTGCCAGCAGCCATGACCCACCTGTACCTTCCGCACACGACGCACACCGGCTTCCCCTCCGGTGACTCTTCGTCGCTGTGCGCTCACTCCCCAGACTAGGGGCGGGTGATGCGAGTGGGGAAGAGGAGCAGCCATCGGCCGCCTACTGTGACAGACACGCTCGATTGAGTACATAGCGAGTCAGCGGTCGGTAGTAATCGGACCGCACAGCGTCATCAAGCGGAACGGCGACGGAAACTCGCCCCTCGGCTTCGCCGACGAACAGCGCGGGATCGTCCGTATCGGCCAGGCCGATGGCTTCAATCCCCAGCTGACCTGCCCCGCAGACCCACCCGTGGTCCCCGACGACCAGCTCGGGCAGTGGTCCGCCACCCTCCACCACGCCCTCCAGCGCGGCCCGAACCGGGAGCGGAGAATGGGTGTGCACGCCGGTCACACTCCCGGCGCCCCGTGCGCCGCGTTCGCGCACCAGCGCGACGCCTCGTACGTACTCAAGGTTGTACGTGCGTACGCCGAACCGGGTCGTTATGTCGACACATCGCCCCTGCGCAGGGGTGAGGACTTCGCACCCCACCGCCGACAAAGCGTCTGCCAGCGCTGCGTAGAACCCGAGAAGCCGGTGCGGATGCCCGGTCCCGAACATGACGACTCCGCGCCGAGCGGCCACCTCCCCCAGCCGCCCGGCGAAGGCATCGAGCCCGCCCAACGTCCGTTCAGGATCAATCACATCCGGCCCGGACACCTGCCCGGGATCGGCCGAAACGCCGCACCTGTCGGCCATCAAAGCGATCAAGTCCCGCTCGCCCCACGCCGATTCGGGATCGAGCCCGAGGGTGACGCGGGGATCCCTGGCGGCGAAGAGCCGGTAACTGCGCAGACTCTCCTCCCGCGTGGTGGCGACGGGCCCGGCCAACCGCGCGGCCAAGAGGTGCGCACGCAGCGCTCCGGTACTCAACACGCTGCCGATGCTGCCGCACGGAGAAGAATCCCGGGCCAAAAGGCGGAATACCCCCCACAGTTGGCGTAATCACGCCATGGGGAGGGGGCTGGGCGGGTTGAGCCTGCCGTGGCTTCCTGTGGAGGGCATGCGCAAAAGCCGGCCGTTGGGCGCCTCGCGACGGCGCGAGGCCGCCGTACCGCCGGGGGCGGGCGCGGCGCTCACTTGCGGCTGGAAGCCGCCGCCGGCCGGCCTTTCAGGCACGCCGCGGCACGAGGCCGGCGGAGCCGCCGGGGCCGGGGCCGCAGCGCCCATGTGCGGCGCGAAGCTGCCACAACTGCCGGGGCCGGGCGCCTCCGCCCGCGCCGAGGGCGCGAAGCCTCATCGACCGTTCCCTCCGGCACGCCCGCGGCGCGAAGCTGCCGCAACCGCCGGGGGCGTGGGGGTACCCCGTACCCTCACATCTCAAGGGCGGGTGGGTGGGGGACAAACCCGGGGTCCGGGGCGGAGCCCCGGTTCGGGAAGGGGCGGGGAGGGGAAACGCCCCGCGCAGCGGCACTACGCCAACAACCCCCGCACCGGAAACACCGCTCGCCTCGTCGCCAGCACCGCCTGGTCCACCCGATCCGCCGGGTCAAACCCCGACTCCCACTCCCGCCACACCGGCTCGCGCCCATCCGTCATCCGCCCCGGTGCCAGCTGCCGCGTCCGCGCATACACCTCATCCCGCCACGACGACGGAATCACCGACTTCGGATCCACCGGCGCATGCCCCGCGATCCCCACCAGGTGCGTCCACGACCGGGGCACCACGTCCACCACCGCGTACCCGCCCCCACCGAGCGCCACCCACCGCCCGTCCTCCACATGCTCGTGCGCCAGCGCATGGCAGGACTCCTGCACCAACCGCTGCGCGTCCAGCGACACCGCCAAATGCGCCAGCGGGTCCTCGAAGTGCGTATCCGCGCCGTGCTGTGTCACCAGCACCTGCGGCCGGAAGTCCGCCAGCAGCTCCGGCACCACCGCGTGAAAGGCCCGCAGCCACCCCGCATCGCCCGTCCCCGCCGGCAGCGCCACATTCACCGCACCGCCCTCGGCCTTCGGCCCACCCGTCTCCTGTGGCCACCCCGTACCGGGGAACAGGGTCTGCGGATGTTCGTGCAGCGACACCGTGAGGACCCGCGGGTCGTCCCAGAACGCCGCCTGCACCCCGTCCCCGTGATGCACGTCGACATCCACGTACGCGACCCGCTCCGCCCCCAGCTCCAGCAGCCGCGCGATCGCCAGCGCCGCGTCGTTGTAGATGCAGAACCCCGCGGCCGAACCCGGCATCGCATGATGCAGCCCACCCGCGAAGTTCACCGCGTGCGTCGCCTCCCCGCGCCACACCGCCTCCGCCGCCCCCACCGACTGCCCGGCGATCAGCGCAGAAGCCTCGTGCATCCCGGCAAAGGCGGGATCATCAATGGTCCCCAGCCCGTACGCCTGATCCGCCGCCCCTGGATCCGCCGACGCGGCCCGCACCGCCGCCACATAGTCCTCGCGGTGTACGAGCCGGAGCGTCGAGTTCCCGGCCGACTTCGCGGCCACCACATCGACGACACGGTCAAGCCCGTACGCCCGCACCAACTCCATGGTCAGCGCAAGCCGCACCGGATCCATCGGATGGCCGTTCCCGAAGTCATACTTCGTTACCGCCTCGTCCCACATCAACAATCCGCGGCCGCTCATACCCGCCACGGTATCCGGCCTGATCCGCCCCGAACGACCTGGCATACCGCAACGTCACCAGCACCAACACCATGGGGACGACCATCGCCCACCGATAGCTCCAGGCATCCCCGAGGGCCCCCACGAGCGGTGAACCGATGAGGAACCCCACGTAGTTGAAGACGTTCAGCCGCGCCACCGCCGCGTCGCTCGCAGCGGGACCACCGCTCTCCACAGCCCGCCGCCCCGCCGCCCCGAACGTCTGCGGCACGATCACACACAGCCCGAGCCCCAGCAGCGTGAATCCGAGAATCCCCACCCAGGCCCCGGGTGCCACGGCCACCACCCCGAATCCGGCCGCCGCAAGCACGGTCCCGCACCGCACGACCGCCTCCGCGCCGAAGCGCCGCACGCCGAAATCGCCGACGGCACGCCCGAGCAGAGTCGTGACCATATAGGCGTTGTACGGAACGGTCGCGAGCTCCTCCGAGCTCCCCAGTACGTCCTGCAGATACTTCGCGCTCCAGTTGGAGACCGTCGAGTCCCCGATGTACGCGAAGGCCATGACGAGGCAGAGCGGCAGCAGGAGCTTGAACGCGACCCCCTGCCCCGCCGCCCCCGCTGCTCCCGCTTGCGCCGCTTCCTCGCCGCGCTCCCCGTCCGCGTACCAGCGGCTCCCTGCCAGCACCGCCGGCAGCAGCACGCCCACCACCGGCAGATACGACACGAGCAGCGACAGATGCCAGTGCGCCCCGGCCCATGCGAGCGAGGCGCCTGCGATCCCGCCCAGGCTGTACGCCGCATGAAAGCCGAGCATGATGCTGCGCCCGTACGCCCGCTGCAGGCTGACCCCAAGCATGTTCATGGACGCGTCGAGCGCTCCCACGGCCAGTCCGAACACGGCCAGAGCGACCGCCACCTGCCACATCTCGCTGCCCGCAGCGACCCCGAGCAGTGCCAGCATCACAACCGGCTGCGCCCACCTCAGTACGGCACTCGGCGCGACCCGCCCGACCACCTTCTCGGTGACAACGCTGCCCACACCGGCGAGCACCGGCACCGCCGCCAGAAAGGCGGGCAGCAGCACGTCGGATATCCCGTACCGGTCCTGAATGGCAGGAATACGCGTCACGAGCAGCGCGAAGGCCACCCCCTGCGCGAAGAAACTCAAGGCCAGGGAGGCCCGCCCGTGCCGCACACGCGCATCTGTCATGGCCGGACAGCGTAGGGCGCCGCCTTACCCATGGGTAGATCGATCACGCAAGGAATCGCACAGGCGATCAGGCGCTCAGGCAAGCAGCGCGGGCAACTCCGCCATGGTCCCGAAGTACCCCTTGGCACCGTCCAGCTTCTCGGCCGAGGTCATCGCCGTGAACCCGTACACATCCATCCCGGCCGCCAGGGCCGCCTGCACCCCCAGCGGGCTGTCCTCCACAACGACGCATCGCTCGGGCGCGACTCCCATCCGCTGGGCGGCATGCAGAAACAGATCCGGCGCCGGCTTCCCCCGCCCCACGTCCTGCGCGCTGAAGACGACACCGTCCTGGAACCAGAGATCGAGCCCGGTCTTCCGATGCCCGACCCGGATCCGCTCATGGCTCCCGGACGAAGCAACGCAGTACGGCACGGAGTCCGCCACCAGCTTCCCGAGCACCTCGGTCACTCCGTCCACTGCGGCCAACTCCCGCTCGAAGGCGGCGAAGACGCGAGCGTGCAGGGTCTCGTCGAAGTCGTCGGGCAGCCGCTTCCCCGTCCGCTCCATGACGAGGTCGTGTATGCGATGCACAGCCGCCCCCATGTAGTCCCGCAGGGAGTCCTCGTACGAGGTGGGGTGTCCGAGCTCGCTCATATACCCGGCGAGGATGGTGTTGGAGATCGGCTCGCTGTCGACGAGCACGCCGTCGTTGTCGAAGATGACGAGGTCATAGCGCATGCCCACCACCCTATGAGAGGCCCAGCACGCGACACTTGACCAGACACTCACCTAACATGCTCATGCCAATGCCACGGGGACCCGCAACGCAAAAATGCCGCAATCCCCGGATTCTTGATCCGGGGATTGCGGCTAAAAATTGTTCGGCGGCGTCCTACTCTCCCACAGGGTCCCCCCTGCAGTACCATCGGCGCTGAAAGGCTTAGCTTCCGGGTTCGGAATGTAACCGGGCGTTTCCCTAACGCAATGACCACCGAAACTCTATGAAAATAGTGAACTCCAGCCGGCCAAAAGGGCGAGTTCGTTACTTCAGAACATACACAGTGGACGCGAGCAACTGAGGACAAGCCCTCGGCCTATTAGTACCAGTCAGCTCCACCCCTTACAGGGCTTCCACATCTGGCCTATCAACCCAGTCGTCTACTGGGAGCCTTAACCCCTCAAAGGGGGTGGGAGTCCTCATCTCGAAGCAGGCTTCCCGCTTAGATGCTTTCAGCGGTTATCCTTTCCGAACGTAGCCAACCAGCCATGCCCTTGGCAGGACAACTGGCACACCAGAGGTTCGTCCGTCCCGGTCCTCTCGTACTAGGGACAGCCCTTCTCAAGACTCCTACGCGCACAGCGGATAGGGACCGAACTGTCTCACGACGTTCTAAACCCAGCTCGCGTACCGCTTTAATGGGCGAACAGCCCAACCCTTGGGACCGACTCCAGCCCCAGGATGCGACGAGCCGACATCGAGGTGCCAAACCATCCCGTCGATATGGACTCTTGGGGAAGATCAGCCTGTTATCCCCGGGGTACCTTTTATCCGTTGAGCGACGGCGCTTCCACAAGCCACCGCCGGATCACTAGTCCCGACTTTCGTCCCTGCTCGACCCGTCGGTCTCACAGTCAAGCTCCCTTGTGCACTTACACTCAACACCTGATTGCCAACCAGGCTGAGGGAACCTTTGGGCGCCTCCGTTACCCTTTGGGAGGCAACCGCCCCAGTTAAACTACCCATCAGACACTGTCCCTGATCCGGATCACGGACCCAGGTTAGACATCCAGCACGACCAGAGTGGTATTTCAACGACGACTCCACCTGAACTGGCGTCCAAGCTTCACAGTCTCCCACCTATCCTACACAAGCCGAACCGAACACCAATATCAAACTGTAGTAAAGGTCCCGGGGTCTTTCCGTCCTGCTGCGCGAAACGAGCATCTTTACTCGTAGTGCAATTTCACCGGGCCTATGGTTGAGACAGTCGAGAAGTCGTTACGCCATTCGTGCAGGTCGGAACTTACCCGACAAGGAATTTCGCTACCTTAGGATGGTTATAGTTACCACCGCCGTTTACTGGCGCTTAAGTTCTCAGCTTCGCCACACCGAAATGTGACTAACCGGTCCCCTTAACGTTCCAGCACCGGGCAGGCGTCAGTCCGTATACATCGCCTTACGGCTTCGCACGGACCTGTGTTTTTAGTAAACAGTCGCTTCTCGCTGGTCTCTGCGGCCACCCCCAGCTCACCGAGTAAACCGGATCACCAGTGATGGCCCCCTTCTCCCGAAGTTACGGGGGCATTTTGCCGAGTTCCTTAACCATAGTTCACCCGAACGCCTCGGTATTCTCTACCTGACCACCTGAGTCGGTTTAGGGTACGGGCCGCCATGAAACTCGCTAGAGGCTTTTCTCGACAGCATAGGATCATCCACTTCACCACAATCGGCTCGGCATCAGGTCTCAGACTATGTGCAGGGCGGATTTGCCTACCCTGCGTCCTACACCCTTACCCCGGGACAACCACCGCCCGGGCTGGACTACCTTCCTGCGTCACCCCATCGCTTACCTACTACCACCTTGGACCGGCGGCTCCACCACTCCCCTTCACCCGAAGGCTCCAGGACGGCTTCACGGCCTTAGCATTAATGGGCTCGATACTGGGCGTTTCAAAGCGGGTACCGGAATATCAACCGGTTGTCCATCGACTACGCCTGTCGGCCTCGCCTTAGGTCCCGACTTACCCTGGGCAGATCAGCTTGACCCAGGAACCCTTAGTCAATCGGCGCACACGTTTCTCACGTGTGTATCGCTACTCATGCCTGCATTCTCACTCGTGAACCGTCCACAACTCGCTTCCGCGGCTGCTTCACCCGGCACACGACGCTCCCCTACCCATCCCAGCGGGCGTTGGCCCTCATGCTGGAATGACACGACTTCGGCGGTACGCTTGAGCCCCGCTACATTGTCGGCGCGGAATCACTTGACCAGTGAGCTATTACGCACTCTTTCAAGGGTGGCTGCTTCTAAGCCAACCTCCTGGTTGTCTCTGCGACTCCACATCCTTTCCCACTTAGCGTACGCTTAGGGGCCTTAGTCGATGCTCTGGGCTGTTTCCCTCTCGACCATGGAGCTTATCCCCCACAGTCTCACTGCCGCGCTCTCACTTACCGGCATTCGGAGTTTGGCTAAGGTCAGTAACCCGGTAGGGCCCATCGCCTATCCAGTGCTCTACCTCCGGCAAGAAACACACGACGCTGCACCTAAATGCATTTCGGGGAGAACCAGCTATCACGGAGTTTGATTGGCCTTTCACCCCTAACCACAGGTCATCCCCCAGGTTTTCAACCCTGGTGGGTTCGGTCCTCCACGAAGTCTTACCTCCGCTTCAACCTGCCCATGGCTAGATCACTCCGCTTCGGGTCTTGAGCGCGCTACTGTACCGCCCTGTTCGGACTCGCTTTCGCTACGGCTTCCCCACACGGGTTAACCTCGCAACACACCGCAAACTCGCAGGCTCATTCTTCAAAAGGCACGCAGTCACGACTGTTGCTCCGAAGAACAACAGCGACGCTCCCACGGCTTGTAGGCACACGGTTTCAGGTACTATTTCACTCCGCTCCCGCGGTACTTTTCACCATTCCCTCACGGTACTATCCGCTATCGGTCACCAGGGAATATTTAGGCTTAACGGGTGGTCCCGCCAGATTCACACGGGATTTCTCGGGCCCCGTGCTACTTGGGTGTCTCTCAAACGAGCCGCATAGATTTCAGCTACGGGGGTCTTACCCTCTACGCCGGACCTTTCGCATGTCCTTCGCCTACCTATACGGTTTCTGACTCGTCTCACAGCCGGCAGACCGTGAAAGAGAGATCCCACAACCCCGCATGCGCAACCCCTGCCGGGTATCACACGCATACGGTTTGGCCTCATCCGGTTTCGCTCGCCACTACTCCCGGAATCACGGTTGTTTTCTCTTCCTGAGGGTACTGAGATGTTTCACTTCCCCTCGTTCCCTCCACACTGCCTATGTGTTCAGCAGCGGGTGACAGCCCATGACGACTGCCGGGTTTCCCCATTCGGAAACCCCCGGATCAAAGCCTGGTTGACGGCTCCCCGGGGACTATCGTGGCCTCCCACGTCCTTCATCGGTTCCTGGTGCCAAGGCATCCACCGTGCGCCCTTAAAAACTTGGCCACAGATGCTCGCGTCCACTGTGCAGTTCTCAAGCAACGACCAGCCACCCACCACCCCACCCCCTTACAGGGCGAGTTCACTGGGGCCGGCATCACGAAGGCAGGGACCGCAGTCCGTACCCTCAGATACCCAACAGCGCGCCCGGCACGATCCCCTGACTCTCACGTTCCACGCCGAAGCAGTACTAGTGAAGCCCTGAAACCGTGCCGAATAGTCAACGTTCCACCCATGAGCTGACCACCGCAGGACATTCGCCTGCGTTGTGGCTCTGGATTCCTTGCGGAATCTAGATGCTCCTTAGAAAGGAGGTGATCCAGCCGCACCTTCCGGTACGGCTACCTTGTTACGACTTCGTCCCAATCGCCAGTCCCACCTTCGACAGCTCCCTCCCACAAGGGGTTGGGCCACCGGCTTCGGGTGTTACCGACTTTCGTGACGTGACGGGCGGTGTGTACAAGGCCCGGGAACGTATTCACCGCAGCAATGCTGATCTGCGATTACTAGCAACTCCGACTTCATGGGGTCGAGTTGCAGACCCCAATCCGAACTGAGACCGGCTTTTTGAGATTCGCTCCGCCTCGCGGCATCGCAGCTCATTGTACCGGCCATTGTAGCACGTGTGCAGCCCAAGACATAAGGGGCATGATGACTTGACGTCGTCCCCACCTTCCTCCGAGTTGACCCCGGCAGTCTCCTGTGAGTCCCCATCACCCCGAAGGGCATGCTGGCAACACAGAACAAGGGTTGCGCTCGTTGCGGGACTTAACCCAACATCTCACGACACGAGCTGACGACAGCCATGCACCACCTGTATACCGACCACAAGGGGGGCACTATCTCTAATGCTTTCCGGTATATGTCAAGCCTTGGTAAGGTTCTTCGCGTTGCGTCGAATTAAGCCACATGCTCCGCTGCTTGTGCGGGCCCCCGTCAATTCCTTTGAGTTTTAGCCTTGCGGCCGTACTCCCCAGGCGGGGAACTTAATGCGTTAGCTGCGGCACCGACGACGTGGAATGTCGCCAACACCTAGTTCCCAACGTTTACGGCGTGGACTACCAGGGTATCTAATCCTGTTCGCTCCCCACGCTTTCGCTCCTCAGCGTCAGTAATGGCCCAGAGATCCGCCTTCGCCACCGGTGTTCCTCCTGATATCTGCGCATTTCACCGCTACACCAGGAATTCCGATCTCCCCTACCACACTCTAGCTAGCCCGTATCGACTGCAGACCCGGGGTTAAGCCCCGGGCTTTCACAACCGACGTGACAAGCCGCCTACGAGCTCTTTACGCCCAATAATTCCGGACAACGCTTGCGCCCTACGTATTACCGCGGCTGCTGGCACGTAGTTAGCCGGCGCTTCTTCTGCAGGTACCGTCACTTTCGCTTCTTCCCTGCTGAAAGAGGTTTACAACCCGAAGGCCGTCATCCCTCACGCGGCGTCGCTGCATCAGGCTTTCGCCCATTGTGCAATATTCCCCACTGCTGCCTCCCGTAGGAGTCTGGGCCGTGTCTCAGTCCCAGTGTGGCCGGTCGCCCTCTCAGGCCGGCTACCCGTCGTCGCCTTGGTAGGCCATCACCCCACCAACAAGCTGATAGGCCGCGGGCTCATCCTTCACCGCCGGAGCTTTCAACCCCCCGAGATGCCTCGGAAGGTGGTATCCGGTATTAGACCCCGTTTCCAGGGCTTGTCCCAGAGTGAAGGGCAGATTGCCCACGTGTTACTCACCCGTTCGCCACTAATCCACCCCGAAGGGCTTCATCGTTCGACTTGCATGTGTTAAGCACGCCGCCAGCGTTCGTCCTGAGCCAGGATCAAACTCTCCATGAATGTTTTCCCGTCATCGGGATGAACACCACAAGAGCGGAACAACCAGTCGGAATAAGACCGGCCGTTCACAGCGTCCTCGCTGTGTCAATGCCTACCCGCCACACAGGCCGGTAGGACTTTCAAAGGAACCTCGAACCTGCCGAAACAGGCCGGGGTATCAACATATCTGGCGTTGACTTTTGGCACGCTGTTGAGTTCTCAAGGAACGGACGCTTCCTTCGTACTCACCCTCGCAGGCTTTCCTCCGGGCGCTTCCCTTCGGTCTTGCGTTTCCGACTCTATCAGACTCTTTCGTGTCCGATTCCCCGTCGGAAGGGGCTCGCTTTCCGGCCTTTCGGCTTTCCGGCGGTTCCGACTCTATCAGATCCTTTCGGGCCTGATTCCCGGTCGAACTCGGGTTGCCTTTCCGGCCGTTGAGCCGTTCCGGCGAGTGAGACTTTAGCGGAATCCTTACCCCCGATGCTAATCGGGGTTGCGCTCCTGCGAACGCGGATTCCTCATTTCACAAAAGCGCACAGAAAGCTGAGCGACAGAGTGTCACTCGCCTGTAGTGGGTCTTGCGGAATGGCTGTCCGGGGACCGGCCGAAGTCGGTGCTCACGTCGGACAACTCGGAGAACACTACGGTTGCCGGTATCCGCTGTCAACCTGGTGCCGACTCCCGTAGTCTCGTAGGCATGACATCGCGTACGTGCCTCCTTCAGTGGTGGGCCGCCTGACGGCGGCCGGCACCTACGCATGCACTCAACGGCCGCCGCTTCGGCGGCCGTTCTCGTTTCTCCCTCCGGGAGTCCGGTCGCTGGACGCGGCGGCTCCGATCAGGAGACGGAGAGCGGGATGACGCGGATCTTCAGCGGGATCAAGCCCACGGGGCATCTGACGCTGGGCAACTACCTCGGGGCGCTTCGCCGGTGGGTCGAGGTCGACCAGCATCAGGCGGATGCGCTGTTCAGCGTGGTCGATCTGCATGCGCTGACCGTGGAGCACGATCCGGCGCGGGTGCGCAGACTCAGCCGGCAGGCCGCCACGCTGATGCTGGCGGCGGGGCTGGATCCGGAGCTGTGCACCGTATTCGTGCAGAGTCATGTGGACGAGCACGCGCGGCTTTCGTATCTGCTGGAGTGCACGGCGACGGACGGCGAGCTGCGCCGCATGATCCAGTACAAGGAGAAGAGCGCGCAGGCGCGGGCGGTCGGGCAGAGTGTGCGGCTGTCGCTGCTGACGTACCCGGTGCTGATGGCCGCGGACATCCTGGCCTACGGGACTGATGAGGTTCCTGTGGGGGACGACCAGACCCAGCATGTGGAGCTGACCCGGGATCTGGCGGTGCGGTTCAACCAGCGGTACGGGCACGTCTTCACCGTGCCGAAGGCAACGCATCCGCCGGTGGCGGCTCGGGTCATGGATCTGCAGGACCCGACGTCGAAGATGGGGAAGTCGCACGCGGCCGGGGCCGGGATCGTCTATCTGCTCGATGACGCGGACGTGGTGCGCAAGAAGATCATGCGGGCGGTCACGGACAGCGGGCGTGAGGTCGAGTACGACCGGGAGGGCAGGCCCGGGATCGCGAATCTGCTCGAAGTGCTGGCGGCTTGTGAGGGTGGGAACCCGATCGAGCTGGCCGGTGTATACGAGTCGTACGGGGCCTTGAAGAGGGACACCGCCGAGGCGGTGGTTGAGCTGCTGCGGCCGGTCAGGGAGCGGCACGCCGAGCTGGCGGCGGATCAGGGATATGTCGACGAGGTGCTGAAGAAGGGGGCCGAGCGGGCCAGGGGGATGGCCAGGCCGAGGGTGGATGCCGCCTATCGGGCGATCGGGCTGCTGCCCGGGTAACGCAGGACGGCGCGCCCCACCGCTGTGGCGTCTCGGCGGTGGGGTGACAGGAGTCAGCCGTTGCCGGAGGCGAGTTCGCGGCTGCGGTCGCGGGCCGCTTCGAGGGCGGCGATCAGGGCGGCGCGTACACCGTGGTTCTCGAGTTCGCGGATGGCGCTGATGGTGGTGCCGGCGGGGGAGGTGACTGCTTCACGGAGCTTTACGGGGTGCTCGCCGCTGTCGCGGAGCATGACGGCAGCTCCGATGGCGGCCTGCACGATGAGGTCGTGGGCCTGGGCGCGCGGGAGGCCGAGGAGGATGCCCGCGTCGGTCATGGCCTCGACGAGAAAGTAGAAGTACGCCGGCCCCGAGCCGGACAGGGCGGTGGCCGCGTCCTGCTGGGACTCGGGGACGCGGAGGGTCTTGCCGACGCCGCCGAAGATCTCCTCGGCGTGGGCGAGGTGATCGGCGGTCGCATGGCTGCCGGCCGAGATCACGGACATGCCCTCGTCGACGAGTACGGGGGTGTTGGGCATGACGCGGACGACGGGGGTGCCCGCGGCGAGGCGCTCTTCGATGAAGGAGGTGGGGATACCGGCCGCGGCGCTGATGACGAGGCGGTCAGCGGTGAGGTGCGGGGCGAGTTCGTCGAGGAGTTTGCCCATGTCCTGGGGCTTGACGGCCAGGATGAGGGTGTCGGCCCGCTTGGCGGCCTCGGCGTTGGGGACGGGCTCGACGCCGTAGCGGGTGCGGAGCTCTTCGGCGCGATCGGTGCGGCGGGTGGTGACCAGCAGGTCGGCGGGGCGCCAACCGGCGCGGATCATGCCGCTGAGAAGGGCCTCGCCGATCTTGCCCGTGCCGAGGACTGCGACTGTCTGGGTCATGGCTCTGTTCACCTCGCCGGTGGGGGTACGTGCCGTCATCCTCGCACCGGGGGCGCGGCGGTGCCGGGGCGTCCGAGGGGCGGTACGGGTGAGCGTCGGCCCGCACCACGGACGCCGGGGTCGGCGGGGCACACGGGACCTGACGGGACCCGCCGTTCCCCGTGGTGCCCGGCGGGCGCGGTGGGACCAGGATCGATCCGCCACGATCCGCCGAGCCCGCCTGCCGGGTCTAGAGGGCGCTGCCGGAGCGCCATTCGGACCAGGAGAGGTTCCAGTCGCCGTAGCCGTTGCCGGGGGCCACCCGGTCCTTGGAGTTGATCACGCGGATGACGTCGCCCGGGATGATCTGCTCGTAGAAGCGGCGGGCCGTGCCGTCGGAGGCGAGACCGATGCAGCCGTGGGTGACGTTGTCGCTCCCGGCGTAGGTGTTGGCCCTGTCGTTCTCGTGGAGGCAGGTGCCGGAGGTGGTGAGGTGGACCGCGTAGCTGTACCAGCCCTGGTAGGCGTCGGCGATGTTGACGGTCCGGGAGTCCATATAAACGCGGCGCTGCTTGTCGGAGACCACCATCGTGCCGTTCCAGGTGTCCAGGCCGGGGCGGCCCGCGGTGATCGGGATGGTCTGCGGGGCCGCGTCGTCCGTGACCACGGTCATCTTGTGGGTGCGGACGTCGACCGTTGCGACGAGGGAGCGGGCGACGGTGAAGGAGCGGATGGAGGGGCCTGCCGTGACGCTGACTTTGGTGCCCGGCTTCCAGTAGGTGCGAGGGCGGAAGTCGACGCGCTGGCCGTCGTGGAGGTTGCGGTCCTTGATCCAGGCCCAGGACCCGGTGACGCCGGGGTCGGCGGTGACTTTCAGCAGGCGTTCCACGTCGGCGCGCTCGGACGTGGGTATCGGGCGCTTGAAGGTCACGGAGATCGGCATGCCGACGCCGACGTGCCCGCCGTCGGTGATGTTGATGGAGGCGTCGGACAGGTGGCCGAGGGTGGCGGCTGAAGGCGGGGTGGTCGTGGGCCGGGGTGTTGCGGGAAAGGCCGGGCTGCCGGCGACTGGTTGCCTGGGCGCTGCGGCGGCGTCGGGTGTCAGGCCCGCGTCCGAGCAGCCGGTGAGCGTCAGTGCGCAGATCAGGCCGAGTGCGGCCGCGCCGATGTGTCCTCGCATGGTTCCTCCCCCTGGGTCAGCTGATGTTCAGCTGTGCTGGTCCGGCTTCTGTACGCACGGGAGGAGGGGAAAGGTTGCAGCGGTGACGGGGAGAGTTTCCGGGGAACCGGCGGGGCGCGTGCGCTGTCCTACCGCTCGTGACGGAGGAGGAGTTCGATGCCTTCTACGCGACCTCGTTCCCGCGGTTGGTGGGGCAGTTGTACGCGTTGACGGGCGATCACGGCGAGGCTCAGGACGTGGTTCAGGAGGCGTTCGTACGGGCCTGGGACCGCCGTGTCTCCTTCCTGGCGGAGGCGGCTCCGGAGGCGTGGATCCGTACGGTGGCGATGCGGCTCGCGGTGAGCCGCTGGCGGCGGGCGAAGCGGTGGGTGGAGCTGGTGCGCCACCAGGCGCCTGCGGACCGGGTGCCGGGCCCCGGTCCGGAACACACGATGCTTGTGCAGGCGTTGCGGCAGCTGCCGGAGGCACAGCGGCACGCGGTGGTGCTGCATCATCTGTGCGATCTGAGCGTCGAGCAGATCGCGGCGGAGACGGGGTCCCCGACAGGGACCATCAAGGCCAGGCTGTCGCGTGGGCGTGCCGCTCTCGCCAAGCTGTTGTCCCCCGGGGAGCCCGCTGACGAGAGGGAGGGTAGCCGTGTCTGAGCACGAGCCGGACGGGCTGGATTCCGCGCTGCGGGTGCTGGCCGCCGACGCGGCGGCGCCGCCGACGCTGTCGGGCGGGCAGATCCGGCGGCGCGGTGAGGCGCGTGGGCGGCGCAGGCGGGTGGTGGCGGCGACGGCCGCGGTCGTGGTGCTGGGCGCGGGTGCCGTGGTCGGTGTGCCGTGGTTGATGGACGCTAACAAGGAGGTCCGGCGGCCGGTGGCGACCGATCCGCCGAACCCGTCGCTGTCGGCTCCCGCGCCTGCGTCCACCCGTGCGCGCGTCGACATCCGCACGAAGGTGCTGACGTTCGAGCCGGCCGGTGAGAAGGCCCGTTCCTTCCGTCTGACGATGAGGGACGACGTGACCGCGGGCAGCGCGAAGGTCAGGTACAAGGACCCGAGGCGGAAGATCCCCGCGTTGCTGTCGGACCCACCGGACAACTCGTACAACCTTGAGGCGAGTTGGGTGGTGGAGCTCTCGCTGCCGAGCGGTGAGGTGCTGTATCTGTTCGCGGACGACGCCTCGGGAAGCCCCATGAACCGGAGCGTGCTGCGGGTGCCGGCCGCCGACGCCGGGTGGGTCTACGACCGGCTGAATGTCGGCGACACCGTCACGCTGGAGTAGGAGCGTCAGGCCGTGCGGCGGCGCAGGGTCGCCGCGCCGAGGGCCAGGACGAGTACCGCGCAGGCGCCGACGATCAGCACGTCCCGCAGGAAGTCGCCGGTGGCGTCCGCGTGGCGCAGGACCTGGGTCATGGCGTCGACGGCGTACGACATGGGCAGGACGTTCGAGATCGCCTCCAGGACGGGCTGCATCTGCTCGCGCGCGGTGAACAGACCGCAGAGCAGCAGCTGCGGGAAGATCACGGCCGGCATGAACTGGACGGCCTGGAACTCGGAGGCGGCGAAGGCAGAGACGAACAGGCCGAGTGCCGTGCCGAGCAGGGCGTCGAGGAGTGCGACGAGCAGCAGCAGCCAGGGCGAGCCGATGACGTCGAGGCCCAGGGCCCAGAGCGCGAGGCCGGTGGCGAGGAGGGACTGGACGACGGCGACGATGCCGAAGGCCAGGGCGTAGCCGGCAATGAGATCGCCCTTGCCCAGGGGCATCGCGAGGAGGCGCTCCAGGGTGCCTGAGGTGCGTTCGCGCAGGGTCGCGATGGACGCCACCAGGAACATCGTGATCAGCGGGAAGATGCCGAGCAGCGAGGCACCGATGGAGTCGAAGGTCCGGGGGCTGCCGTCGAACACGTACCGCAGCAGGAAGAGCATCAGGCACGGCACGAGGACCATCAGGGCGATGGAGCGCGGGTCGTGGCGCAGCTGGCGCAGGACACGGGCGGCGGTGGCGAGGGTGCGTGAGGTGCTCATCGGGCGTTCTCCTGAAGGGGCTTGGGCTCGGCGGCGGCCGTCGCGTGCCGGGCGTTGGCCTCGTCGACGAGGTGGAGGAAGGCGGCTTCGACCGTTTCCGAGCGGGTGCGGAAGCGCAGATCGTCCGGGCTGTCCTCGGCGAGGATCTCGCCCGCCCGCATCAGGAGCAGGCGGTGGCAGCGTTCGGCCTCGTCCATGACGTGCGAGGAGACGAGGATCGTCGTGCCGCGTTCGTCGGCGATGCGGTGGAAGAGATCCCACAGGTCGCGGCGCAGAACGGGGTCGAGGCCGACGGTCGGTTCGTCGAGTACGAGCAGTTCGGGTGTGCCGAGCAGGGCGACGGCGAGAGAGACGCGGCTGCGCTGCCCTCCGGAGAGGCGGCCGGCGAGGTCGTCGGCGTGCGCGGCGAGGTCGACGTCGGTGATGGCGCGGGTGACGTGTTCGCGGCGGGCGTCGCGGTGGTGGCGGCCGGGCAGCAGGACGGCGGCGAAGTAGTCGAGGTTCTGGCGCACCGTCAGGTCGTCGTAGACGGACGGGGCCTGGGTGACGTAGCCGATACGGGAGCGGAGTGCGCGGTCGCCCGCCGGTTTGCCGAGGACCTCGAGTGTTCCGGTGACCTGGGCCTGTGTGCCGACGATCGCGCGCATCAGGGTGGATTTGCCGCAGCCGGAGGGGCCGAGGAGGCCGGTGATACGGCCGGGCGGGACGGTGAAGTCGATGCCGCGGATGACGGTGCGGTCTCCTCGTACGACGGTGAGGCCGCGGGCCAGGACGGCAATCCCAGAAGAATTCATCATGCGATGAATAATGCGGCTGGGGGCGGTGCGGCGTCAAGAGATGGGGGGCGGGTCAGGGGCATCCCCCATGGCGTACCGGGGGAAGGGCGGCGGACTGTGGACATATGAGTCACAACAGTGAGATCTCGAAGGCCGAACGGCGGCGGCTCGCCGTCGCGTCGGCAACACTCGGGCCGTGGCGCGCCGCGGCGGCGGTCGGCGGTCTTGGCGGAGGTGTCGCGCTCGCGCTGGGGACGATCGGCGACGGCATCGGACTCGGACTCGGCGTGCTCGCGGGGGCTCTGTCGGTCGCGCTGATGCTGTTCTTCATGGTCGGCGGGGCGGGCGCGGTGCTCGGCGACAGGCCGGGCGCGGGAAGCGGCTCCGACCGCCGGATACGGCGCTGGGCCGCGGCCCACCCATGGCGGGTCGCGGCCGTGCCGGGCGCGTTGATGGTGGCGGCGGATGTGGTGGTGCACCAGGCGCTCACGAGGCAGGGGATCTTCGGCAGCGTGTGGGACGGGCTGTGGCGGGGCGCGATGGTGGTTGCCGTGGTGGGCCTGGTGGGACGGTTCTCCCGCGGGCGGGGGTGAGGGGCGGCGCCCTGTCACACGCGACGCGGGGCAACCCCGCGGTCGGCCACCCCGCGGACGCCCGCGCGAGGAACCCGTGGACGCCCCCCCGCAGAGGGGCCTCAGCCCACGCCCGGGAACAGCGGGATCGCGCCCGGATAGCGGCGGGCCAGGTGCAGGAAGCGGATGGTCGAGCGGATCACCTGTTCCTTCGTGCGGGCCGCCGCGCGGCCCGTCAGGAGGCGTTCACGGGGGGAGTCGTCCGGGCGGACGAACTGGATCAGTCCGTCGTGCCGGCCCAGGCTCACGCACTGGATCAGATAGCCGAAACGCAGCGGCTTCGGCTCCCGGCCGCGCAGCTCGGCGATGATCGCCGTCGCCGTGTGGGAGCCGGTCGGCAGTGCGGCGGCGCAGCCCATGCGCATCGCCCCCGCCGCCGGTGAGTGCGCGGCGGCCGCGTCACCCGCCGCGTAGATCTCCGGGTGCGAGACCGAACGCAGGCTCGCGTCGACCGCGATGCGGCCCGTGTGCGGGTCCAGCGCCAGACCCGCGTCCGCGGCGAGCGCCGTGTTGGGGACCATCGCGGCGGCCCAGACGACCGCGTCCGCGTCCACCGCCTCGGCGTCCGTGACCTCGAGGCCCTCCTCGATGCGGACCCCGCGCGCCTGCAGAGCGCCACGTACATGGGCCCGGCCGCGGACCGAGTGCCCGGCGGACACCTCACCCGCCGAGAGCAGTCGGACGTTCCACTCGGGGTAGGACTCGGCCAGTTCCGCGGCCATTTCGATGCCGGTCAGGCCGCCGCCCACGACAGCCAGGCTGCCCGGCCCGTCCTGCATCCGCTTGCGCAGGGCCTCGGCTGACTCGGCGGTGTAGACCCGCTCCCCCACGGTCTCGGCGGTGCGGCTGCCGAGCGCGTACACCAGCCGGTCGTACGAAAGGCTCCGGCCGTCGTCGGTCGTGACCCGGCGGGCGTCCGGGTCGAGCGAACCGGCGCGCACGGCCAGATGCTCCACGACGGTGCCGCGCAGCAGGTCGGCGAGCGGATGGGTCACATCCGGGCGCCCGGCCGCGAGTTCATGCAGCCGGACGCGCTCGGTGAAACGGTCGCTGGGGTCGAGGAGCGTCACCCGGCTGTGCGGGGCCAGCCGCAGCGCGGCCAGCAGGCCTCCATAGCCCGCTCCGAGGACGATGACCCGCTGTGTCCCGCGCTCGGCCGGTTGCTTCCGCCATTGCTTCGTCGATGTCGTCATGCAAGGGGGACGACGCACGGCGGCCAACTGTGACCGTGATGCCCGTCACATGGTCATCGCAGGCTGTCCAGATCGAGATGCGCCAGTTTGTCGGGGTTGAGGATGGCGTCGATCTCGGTGATCCGCCCCTGGTGCACGGTGAACGCGAACACCACGGTCTGCGCGGTCGCGGAGTCGACGATGACCACGCCCGGGGCGCCGTTGACGTCCCGTACGGCCACGAGCATCGCCGCCGGGTCGAACCCGCGGGTGAGCCGCTGCGTGAAACGCGCGACCTTCTCGTTGCCGAGCACCGGCAGCCTGGCCGCCGTGACCTTGCCGCCGCCGTCCGAGCGCCACACCACCTCGGGGTCGAGGATCTCCAGGAGCCCCTCGAAGTCCCCGCCCGTGACGGCCGTCAGGAACGCCTCGACGGTCCGTCGGTGTTCGCCCCGGTCCACGGAGCGGCGCGGGGCCTCGGCCCGCACGCGCCTGCGGGCGCGCGAGGCCAACTGCCGTACGGCATCGGGCGTACGGTCCACCACATCGGCGATCTCCGGGAACGGCACCGAGAAGACGTCGTGCAGGATGAAGGCGGTGCGCTCGGCGGGCGTGAGCCGTTCCAGCACGGTGAGCAGGGCGACGCCCACGGACTCGTCCAGCGTGACCCGGTCCTCCGGGCCACCGTCGGTGATCACGGGCTCCGGCAGCCACGGCCCGACGTACGACTCACGGCGCGCCCGGGCCGATCCCAGCTGGTCGTAGCAGATGCGGCTGACCACGGTCGTCAGATACGCCTTCGGGTCCTCGGCCTCGCCGTCCGGCAGCGCCTGCCAGCGCAGCCACGTCTCCTGCACCGCGTCGTCGGCGTCCGCCACCGACCCCGTGATGCGATAGGCGATGCCCCACAGACGGCTGCGCTGCTTCTCGAATTCGGCCAGCTCGGCCATGCCTCGGCTCCTCTCCCGCGCTGTGCCCCAGTCCCGCTCTGTGCCCTGGAAGGTGGTCGTGACGGGCGCGCGGAGTGTGACAGTCAGGTCCACGGCGTACGCCTCCTCCACAACGCCGTCCGGGAAGAGTGCGAGCAGTTCGGCCCGCTCCCGGGCGAGGAAGTCGGCCGTGGCCTCCGCACCGAGCACCAGGAAGATCGAATGGCTGCCGAGGTTCGCGAGGTGGGTGTCGAGCGGAACCCGCCGGGTCCAGTGCACCCGGCGTCCGGCGGACTCCAGGCCGTCCGGCAGCTGCCGAGCGCGACCCCCGGCGCCGTGCGCCCCGTACGTCAGCTCGCGGCGGAGGCGTTCGTCCTGCGCGGCGATCCATGGCACGGCGGGGTCCGAGACGTTCCACCACAGGGCGAGCGCACCGCCGGGCCGCAGCACCCGCAGGGCCTCCGGGACGGAGCGCGCCGGGTCGGTCCAGTGCCAGGACTGGGCATAGGTGACGAGGTCGGCGCAGCCGTCGGCCAGCGGCAGCGCGTCACCGAGGCCCCGCACCAGCGGTGTGTCCGGCAGGGTGCCGCGCAGTTGGGCGGCCATTTTAGCACCCGGCTCCACGGCGGTGACCTGCGCGCCGCGCTCGCGCAGCAGGCGGGTGGCTATACCGGTGCCCGCGCCGACGTCTATGACGCGCGAGCCGCTGAGCGGGCGGCCGGTCAGCTCCTCGACCGCGTCGAAGAGGGCCGGCGGGTAGCCGGGACGCGCGGCGTCGTACTGCGCGGCGGCCGCCTCGAAGGAGAGCGCACGCAGCGCGTGATCCGTCATGCGCCCCATCCTCACCGGAATGCTGCTACTTACGCCGGGACTTGCCGCTCTTCGCCCCGCCGCCCTTCGTTCCGCCACCGTACGGCCCACCGCCCTTCGGCCCACCGCTCTTCGCCTTGCGGGCCGCGGGGTTGCCGGTGCGCGCGCCGCGGCGCTTCTCGTACTGCCCGCGGGCCGTCTCGTACTCCTCACGGTGCAGCCTCTCGCCCGGCGCCTCGGTCAGCGAGCGGAAGAAGTACGCGAGAAGCAGGCCGACGAAGCCGATCATTTTGAGGCTGCGCAGCGAGTCCTCGCTGACCGGGCCGGCGCCGCGGCGGGTGAAGCCCTCCCAGGTCTTACGGAAGGCGACAGCGCTGCAGATCGCGAACATGACCACGACCAGCGTGTTGACGAAGCCGCCGACGTCGGCCACCGCCAGGCCCTGGTAGGCGAAGCGCAGTACGAGGCAGCCCGCGACGGCGGCCGCGAGCGAGCCGGCGGCAACGCCGGCGCGGCGCAGCCCGTAGCCCCCGTCACGGCCGACCCAGGTCGTGCCGAAGAAACGGATGGGCTCGGGCTGCGGGCCGCCGCCGGCGCGCGTCTCGCTCTGCTCACTCTGTTCGCTCACGGGGTCGATTATCCCCGGGCGAGACCGCCGCCCCCTCAGGAGCAGCGGATGGTCACATAGCCGTCGCTACCGGTGTTCACATACGCGTCCGCGACGAACTGTCCGTTGGCGATGTTGTCCCAGAGGTTGGAGGTGCCGTACGGGCCGCTGACCCGCTCCCCCGGCTTCTGGCAGTTGATCGGCACCCGGGCACCGATCGGGAGCACCTTGATCAGCCGGTAGTTGGTGCCGGGACCGCTGCGGACATTCAGCGCCACTCCCGGTGCGACCGGATAGCGCTTGGCCGTCTCCTCGAAGGTCTCCCCGAGGCCCTCGGACGCGCTCTGCACTTCTTCAACAGCCATGGAACTTCTCCCCCGCCACTGTGACTTGATTCCGTTAGGGTGTCTTGATCCGTACGTTCTTCCGTACGCCGCGCAGGCTAGCAAGCCACACCTGCATCGCACGCATCATCGACTAGGCTCCGTGCGTCGCGCGTGCGCACGAACAACCACGGGGGTGGAAGATGCCACCGCTGCGCAGCACCGGGCGGTTCCCGGAAGCGGAGCATCCGGAATATGCCGGGCAGTACCGCCTTGAGTCATGCCTGGGCACAGGCGGAATGGGTGTCGTCCATCTGGCCAGCTCCGCATCGGGGTTGCGCCTCGCGGTCAAGGTCATCCATGCCGAGCATGCCTCCGATCCCGAGTTCAGGGCCCGTTTCCGGCAGGAGGTCGCGGCCGCCCGCAGGGTCAGCGGCGCCTTCACCGCACCCGTCGTCGATGCCGACCCGGAGGCCGAACGGCCCTGGATGGCCACGCTGTTCATCGAGGGCCCGACGCTCGCCGAGCGGGTGAAGCGGAACGGGCCGCTGGGCGCGGACGAGCTGCGCAAGGCAGGCGCGGGACTGGCCGAGGCGCTGCGCGACATCCACCGCGCCGGCGTGGTGCACCGCGATCTCAAGCCGAGCAATGTACTTCTCGCGCCCGACGGGCCCAAGGTCATCGACTTCGGCATCTCCCGTCCCGCGGACAGCGATCTGCGTACGGAGACGGGCAAGCTGATCGGTACGCCGCCGTTCATGGCACCCGAGCAGTTCCAGCGCCCGCGCGAAGTCGGGCCCGCCGCCGATGTGTTCGCGATGGGCGCCGTGCTGGTGCACGCGGCGACCGGGCGTGGCCCCTTCGACTCGGACAGCCCGTACATCGTGGCGTACCAAGTGGTGCACAACGAACCGGACTTGGCGGGCGTGCCGAAGGACCTGGTGCCGCTGTTCCGGCGCTGCCTGGCGAAGGACCCGGCGGACCGGCCGACGCCGTACGAGCTGATGGTCGCGCTGCGCAGCTCCTCACCCTCGTCCTCGTACGACACCCAGGCATACATACCGGCGCAGCGGACCCCGGACCCCCGCGAGAACGTGCTCCGCAGGCTCACCGCACGCCCCCGGCTCAGGCTGAGCCGCAAGCTGCGGTGGGTGGCGGCAGGCGCGGCGCTCGTCGTGCTGGTCACGGCCGGGATCGTCGTCGTACGGGCCGTGGCGGACGACGACAGCACTGGCTCCGCACCCAGCGCGCCCCGTGCCGAGCAGGGCTTCAGCCCCTGGAGCGTCTCCCTGCGCGGCGGTGACGGGGAGAACAGGACACCGGTCTGCGCGGTGGGAGGTCCCGGGCTGTACTGCGCGGCCCCGGGGATCAAGGCGGCCCGGCTGAACCCGGACAACGGCAAGACCCTCTGGTCCGCGCCGGCGGCCAGCACCACGGCACAGACCGACGAAGGCATGACGCCGGTGCTCGCCGGAGGGCTGCTGCACGTGGTCGCGCCCGGCGGACACCGTCTGGAAGCGCTCGACCCGGAGTCGGGCACAGTGCGCTGGGGCCTCGACATCTCCCCGTACTCCTCGGTCCGGCACGCCGGCTCCATGGTGCTGCTGGTGACCGAGAGCGGTCGGGTACGGGCCCTCGACGCGGCGACGGGCGAGGAACGCTGGACCCGGCAGCGGGGCGGACGCGGCGCCCAGTGGGTCTCGTCCGCCGGCGCCGAGGGGCCGGCACTCGCCGCGACGCCTTCGCCGGACGGTACGTCGACGCTGGTCAGCGCGGTCGACCCGGCCAGCGGCGACCTGCTGTGGCAGAAACGGGTGAAGGGGTCGCTGAGTCCGGTACAGCGAGTGGGCGGAACGTTGTATCTGCTCGCCGCCAACGCCGACGGCTTCACGGACGCCGTCGTACGACTCGACACCACGGGCCGGGCGCGCACCGTCCGCCGTATCGCACTTCCCACGCCTCTCGACCAGGCGCAGGCGACGGTGGCGGGTAGCACCGTCTACCTCAGCGGTTCGGGCGGCGCGCTGCTCGCCCTCGCCACCGGCGGGTCCAAGCCCGCGCAGCTGTGGCGGCTCGAGACCTCGGTGACCCATCTCTCACGCCCGGCCGCGGATGCGCACGCGGTGTATGTGACGGCCGGGGACGGGCGGCTGCTGGCGGTGGACGCGTTGCGCGGTGTGCTGGTCGGCCAGACGAAACCGCGCATGGACGACGGGCGTTACACCTTCGCGTCCATGCTGCCCGCGCCTGTCGCGACGGGGGGCGAGGTGTACGGGACGGCGCCGGACGGGTCGGTGTTCGCGCTGGACGCGGGGGATCCGGCGCGGTGGTGACGGGCACATCAAACCCGTCCGGCGACACGCGGCCGACGGTCGCATGCGGGGTCTGGGGCGGAGCCCCAGCCGGTCAGCCCAGCTGGGACACGTCCCGCACCGCGCCCTTGTCCGCGCTCGTCGCCATCGCGGCGTACGCCCGCAGCGCCGCCGAGACCTTCCGCTCGCGGTTCTTCGGCGCGTAGACGCCACCCAGCGCCTCACGCCGGCCAGCCAGGTCCTCCTCGGACACAAGGAGTTCGATCGTGCGGTTCGGGATGTCGATACGGATACGGTCGCCGTCCTCGACCAGCGCGATGGTGCCGCCCGAGGCCGCCTCCGGCGAGGCGTGGCCGATCGACAGACCCGACGTGCCGCCTGAGAAGCGGCCGTCCGTGACCAGTGCGCAGGCCTTGCCGAGCCCGCGGCCCTTCAGGAAAGACGTCGGGTACAGCATCTCCTGCATGCCGGGGCCGCCCTTGGGGCCCTCGTAGCGGATGACGACGACGTCGCCCTCCTTGATCTGCTTGCGCAGGATCTTGTCGACGGCATCGTCCTGCGACTCGCAGACGACGGCCGGGCCCTCGAAGGTCCAGATCGACTCGTCGACGCCGGCGGTCTTCACCACACAGCCGTCCACGGCGAGATTGCCCTTGAGGACGGCGAGGCCGCCGTCCTTGGAGTACGCGTGCGCCGCATCGCGGATGCAGCCGCCTGCGGCGTCGGTGTCCAGCGACTCCCAGCGCTCGGACTGCGAGAAGGCGGTCGCGGAGCGGACGCAGCCGGGGGCCGCGTGCCACAGCTCGACGGCCTCGTCCGAGGGCGAACCGCCGCGCACGTCCCACGCCTCCAGCCATTCCTTGATCCCCGGCGAGTGGACCGTGTGCACGTCCTCGTTGAGCATTCCGGCGCGGTAGAGCTCGCCGAGGATGGCGGGGATGCCGCCGGCCCGGTGCACGTCCTCCATGTAGTACGTGCCGCCGGGGGCGACGTTCGGCGCGACCTTGGCCAGGCACGGCACCCGGCGCGAGACCGCGTCGATGTCCTTGAGGTCGTAGTCGAGCCCGGCCTCCTGGGCGGCGGCGAGCAGGTGCAGGATCGTGTTGGTCGAGCCGCCCATGGCGATGTCGAGGGCCATGGCGTTGTCGAAGGCCGCGCGGGTGGCGATATTGCGCGGCAGGACGGAATCGTCGTCCTGCTCGTAGTAGCGCCGGGTGATGTCCACCACCGTGCGGGCGGCGTTCTCGTACAGCGCCTTGCGGGCGGTGTGCGTGGCGAGGACGGAGCCGTTGCCCGGCAGGGAGAGACCGATGGCCTCGGTCAGGCAGTTCATGGAGTTCGCGGTGAACATGCCGGAACAGGAACCGCAGGTCGGGCAGGCGTTCTCCTCGATGCGCAGGACGTCCTCGTCCGAGACGTTCTCGTTGACCGCGTCCACGATGGCGTTGATCAGGTCGAGCTTGCGGACCGTGCCGTCGACGAGGGTGGCCTGGCCGGCCTCCATCGGGCCGCCGGAGACGAAGACGACCGGGATGTTGAGGCGCAGCGCGGCCATCAGCATGCCGGGGGTGATCTTGTCGCAGTTGGAGATGCAGATCAGCGCGTCGGCGCAGTGCGCCTCGACCATGTACTCGACGGAGTCGGCGATCAGGTCGCGCGAGGGCAGGCTGTAGAGCATGCCGGCGTGGCCCATCGCGATGCCGTCGTCGACGGCGATGGTGTTGAACTCGCGGGGCACGGCGCCCGCCGCCAGGATCGCGTCGGACACGATCCGGCCGACCGGGGCGAGGTGGGTGTGCCCGGGCACGAACTCCGTGAAGGAGTTGGCGACGGCGATGATCGGCTTACCGATATCCGCACTGGCTACGCCCGACGCCCGCATAAGCGCGCGGGCACCTGCCATATTGCGGCCGTGGGTGACAGTGCGGGACCTCAGCTCGGGCATCGTCGCTCGCTCCTTCAGACGGATGGGCCTCATTCGAGCGTACGCCGCGGCTCCAAGATCTGGACACCCTGTCCGTTATACGGGACGCCCGGCTCACGCTTCGGTCAGATACCGCTGCAACGTGGGGGCCACCATCGCCACGATCGTCTCCGGGTCCGCCGAGGCCAGCGGCTCCACCTGAATCACATAGCGCAGGATCACAATGCCGATCATGTGCGAGGCCGCGAGCTCCGCCCGGAATTTCGGGTCCGGCACATCGAGATCGCCCGCGATCCGCTCGAGGAGACGCCGCAGCACAAAGCTCCGCAGCACCTTCGCCGCCGCGTCGTGGGTGAGCGCCGATCGGATGATCGCCAGCATGGGCGCCCGGCTGACCGGGTTCTCCCACACCCCGATGAAGTAGCGGGCGAGCCGCTCGCCGATGCCCTCCGCGCCCTGACCCAGGATCACCGGGATGACCAGGGCCGGCTCGAAGGAGACCTCGATGGCGGCCGCGAAGACCTCGTCCTTCGTACCGAAGTAGTGGTGCACGAGGGCCGGGTCGACGCCCGCGGCCCGGGCGATGCCGCGGACGGTCGTCTTGTCGTAGCCGCGCTCGGCGAACTCCGTACGGGCGGCGGCGAGGATGCGCTCCCGGGCGCCGGGGCCCGTGTCCGACTCCGTACGGGCCGGGCGGCCGCGCCGCTTCGGTGACGTGCCCGTCATGAGATACGGGCTGCCGACGCCAGGTGCAGCCGGGTGAAGGCGAGGGCCTCGGCGAGGTCGGCCTCGCGTTCGGCGGCCGACATCGCGCGCCGGGTGTTGACCTCGATGACGACATGGCCGTCGAAGCCGTTACGGGCGAGGCGCTCCAGCAGCTCGGCGCACGGTTGGTTGCCGCGGCCCGGAACCAGGTGCTCGTCCTTCGCGGACCCCTTGCCGTCGGCGAGATGCACATGGCCGAGCCGGTCGCCCATCCGGTCGACCATCGCCAGGGTGTCGGTCCGGGAGGTCGCGGTGTGCGAGAGGTCGATCGTGAAGTGCCGGTAGTCCTCTTTGGTGACGTCCCAGTCGGGTGCGTACGCGAGCATCTCGCGGTCCCGGTAGCGCCAGGGGTACATGTTCTCGACGGCGAAACGGACGTCCGTCTCGTTTGCCATCCGCCAGATTCCGGTGACGAAGTCCCGGGCGTACTGCCGCTGCCAGCGGAAGGGAGGGTGCACGACGACCGTCGACGCCCCCAGCTTCTCTGCCGCCGTCTGCGCGCGCTGGAGCTTGACCCAGGGGTCGGTGGACCAGACCCGCTGGGTGATCAGCAGACAGGGCGCGTGGACGGCGTGTATCGGTACCTGGTGGTAGTCCGAGAGACGGCGCAGGGCCTCGATGTCCTGACTGACGGGGTCGGTCCAGACCATGACTTCGACGCCGTCGTACCCCAGGCGTGCGGCGATCTCGAAGGCCGTCGCCGTGGACTCCGGATAGACGGAAGCCGTCGACAGGACAACCTTCGCATCCGGGATGCGCACCACTGGTTCTGCCGGTTCTGCCACGGGAGACAGGGTACGGGGCCGCGCTAGGAGGCCGGGAGGTGGTCCAGCCGCCGCAGAATGACGCCCTCGCGCAGCGCCCAGGGGCAGATTTCGGCCACCTGGACCCCGAACAGATCCATCGCACCCTCCGCGACCAGGGCTCCTGCCAGCAGCTGGCGGGCACGGCCCTCGGACACGCCCGGGAGGGTATTGCGCTGCTCGACCGTCATGGCAGCGAGTTTCGGCACCCACTCCTGCAGTGATTTATGACTCAGTTCACGCTGCACGTACAAGCCCTCGGTGGAGCGGGCCGCCCCTGCGATTCGAGCCAATTGCTTAAAGGTCTTGGACGTCGCCACGACGTGGTCCGGCCGTCCGAGCCGGTTGAACTCACCGACCACGCGGGCGATTTCGGCGCGCACATAGCGGCGCAGCGCCTTCACGTCCTGCGGGTCGGGCGGGTCGCCCGGCAGCATCGCGGCGGTCAGCCGGCCCGCGCCGAGCGGCAGCGACACGGCTTTGTCCGGCTCCTCGTCGAGCCCGTACGCGATCTCCAGCGAGCCGCCGCCGATGTCCAGGACCAGCAGCTTGCCGGCCGACCAGCCGAACCAGCGGCGGGCCGCGAGGAACGTGAGCCGGGCCTCCTCGTCGCCGGCCAGGACCTGCAGATCGACCCCGGTCTTGGCCTTCACCTTGGCCAGCACCTTGTCGGCGTTGCTGGCCCCGCGGACGGCGGAGGTCGCGAACGGCAGCACCTCCTCGCACCCTTGGTCCTCCGCTGTCTGCACCGCGCCCTCGATCGTCTCGACGAGCCGCTCGACACCGGCGGGTCCGATCGCCCCGTCGTCGAGCAGCTCGGCGAGCCGCAGCTCCGCCTTGTACGAATGGGCGGGCAGCGGGCGCGCGCCGGGGTGGGCGTCCACCACCAGCAGGTGCACTGTGTTCGAACCGACGTCGAGGACTCCGAGTCTCATGGAGCGAACGCTACTGCCGTTACCCGCATACGCTGGGTCCGTGCCAAAGACGAAAAAGGCGAACCCGGGCAAAGCCAAGCCCTCCAAGCAGCGTGCCGAGCCCAGGCGTGACGAGCGCGACGAGAAGGGGCTCGATTTCGCGCGCGCGTGGGTCGAATTCCCGGACCCCGCCGACGACGAGCAGGTCTTCCGCTGCGATCTGACCTGGCTGACCTCGCGCTGGAGCTGCATCTTCGGCAGCGGCTGCCAGGGCATCCAGGCGGGCCGGGCGGACGACGGGTGCTGCACGCTGGGCGCGCACTTCTCCGACGAGGACGATGAAAAGCGGGTCGCGGAGCATGTCGCGCGTCTCACTCCTGAGCTGTGGCAGTTCCACGACGAGGGGACGGAGGGTGGCTGGGTCCAGCTCGACGACGACGGCGAACGCCAGACGCGGCGGTGGGACGGCTCGTGCATCTTCCAGAACCGCCCGGGCTTCCCTGCGGGCGCGGGCTGCTCGCTGCACATCCTCGCCCTGCGTGAGGGCCGCGAGCCGCTGGAGACCAAGCCGGACGTCTGCTGGCAGCTGCCGATCCGCCGGACGTACGACTGGATCGACCGCCCGGACGACACACGCGTGCTCCAGGTGTCGATCGGCGAGTACGACCGGCGGGGCTGGGGCCCGGGCGGCCACGACCTCCACTGGTGGTGCACGTCGGCGACGTCGGCTCACGGGGCGGGCGAGCCGGTCTATGTGACCTACCGGCCGGAGCTGACGGAACTGATGGGCAAGAAGGCGTACGACGTCCTGGCGGACCTGTGCGAGGCCCGGCTGGCGTCGCAGCTTCCCCTCGTGGCGCCGCACCCGGCGGACCCGACGGACTCGTCGAACTCGTCGAACGCCTGAGGCTCAGACCGGACCCCTGAGGCTCAGCCTGACGGGGAAGACGGGGGCGACGACTCGTCCGACGGGGTCGCGGGCGGATCCGACGGAGAGGAGTCCGTCGGGGTCGGCGTGGGCTCGGTCGGGGTCGGGTCCGTCGGCGTCGGGTCCGTCGGCGTCGGCTCCGGAGACGGCTGTGTCGGGGCCGGTGTCGGCTCCGACGGAGTGGGTGCCGGGGTCGCGCCGAAGCCGTCGATCTCGACCACCGCTCCCGACGGGTCCACCCCCACCCGCGCGCTCCACGCCCCGGCCGGCTCCCGCGCACGGTCCACGGTCACGTAGATCGTCACCGACTCGCCGGGGCGCAGCGTCCCGGACGTGTGGCTCATATACAGCCACGCCGCGTCCGTCCACACCGACCACCGAACCTGCGAGCCGCCCGACGCCGTCAGCGTGATCCGCGTGGTGTTGCCGGACGGCTGCGCCTCGACCGTGAGGCGGCCCGGGCCGCCCGGGCGGCCCGGGCGGCCGGCGCGGGACGACGGCGTGGACGTGCCGACGCTGATGACCTCGACCGAGACGTCCGGCGAGCGCGAGCCGGCCGTGAACCGGGAGTCCGGTTCCGCCTGCGCGTTGCCCGCGTTCTCGTAGTAGTCGTACGGCACGCCGTGCATCCCGCGCGGCCCGTCCGCCTCGCTGGCGACGACCGAGGATCCGTCGTACCCCTCCCCGGTCAGCGGCGCGCCCCGGTAGGCCGCCCACAGCGCCAGCACCGGCGCCGCGACGACGGTGGCCACGACCGTGGTCGTCAGCGCGCGCGCCCTCAGCCGGCCCCGGCGGGCCGCGTGGTCCTTCGGGTCCAGCGGAAAGCCGCCGCGGCCGAACCGCGGCGCGCCCGACCGCGCCCGGGGAACGTGCTGCATCGCGACGTACACGGCGGCCCGCGGGGCTTCGACGAGCGGCAGCGTGGCCGGGGTGACGGCCGACCCCGGCCACGGGCCGCCCGCCCCGGCGCGCTCGGCGACGCGGCGGCAGCGCGGGCAGTCGTCGACGTGCCGGACGAGCTCCTGGCGCAGGGCGGCGGAGAGCAGCACCCGGTGGTCGTCGGTGAGCCGGGCGACGGCCGGGCAGTTGCCGCACTCGACGACGGCGAGCGCGGCCCGGGTGCGCTCGACCTCGCAGGCGGCCGCGGCCAGCAGTTCCCGCGCGGCGAGCGGGTCGAGGCCGAGGACGGAGGCGACCTCGCGCGTTCCCAGCCCGTGCCGGACGGCGAGTTCGAGGGCCTCGCGCTGTTCGGGCGTGGTGCCCGCCGCCTCCGGCCAGGCCAGCAGCGCCAGTTCACCGCGGCGGCGCTCCGCCACGTCCTCGGGGACGCCCGGGGCCTCGTCGGCGTCGGCGGCCCGCGCCGGGCGCCCGGTGTGCGCCCCCTGCCGCTTGCGCCGCTGCTCGGTCAGCCGCCGCAGACAGGCCCACCGCGCGAGCGCGTACAGCCAGGCCTTCCGCTCCGCCTCGCCCGACGGGCAACGCCCGTAGTGGCGCTCGGCTATGGCGAGTACCTCACCGAGGAGCGCGGTCGCCGCGTCGTGGTCGCAGAGCACGGCGAGGCAGTAGGTGAACAGGCCGTCGAGGTACGGCTCGTAACGTGCGGGAGACTGCCCTGCGGACGGACGGGGCGCGCGCCGGTGCGTGCGGTGTGCGCCGGTGGTGTGCGTGGGTGGCTCAAGCCTGCTGCTCGTCACCCGGCGACCGTAGGCTCACAAGCACACCCCCTTCGTACCCCTTGAACACTTTTAATCCTTACGGGTGAACAGTTCGCTCGAAGGGGGACAGGAATCGTTAATTCCATCCCTACCGCCCAGTCGGCCGCCGATGAGTTACCCGGCCGGGGGAAGTCAACCTGTCATGAGCAACGTGATCTCAGGCAACGTGATCTCAGGCATGTCGATGTCCCTGGACGGCTTCATCACCGCCCCCGACGACACCCGCGAGAACCCGCTGGGGGTGGGCGGCACGCGCCTGCACCGGTGGGTCCGGGAGATGGACCGGACCGACGCCCAGGTCCTGGACGGCATGGTCCGCAGCCTGGGCGCGATCATCATGGGCAGGCACTCGTACGACGTCTGCGAGGGCGACGGCGGGTGGGGCGACGGCGGCCCGGCCGGCAAGATCCCCTGTTTCGTCCTCACCCACCGCCCGCCGGATCCGCACGACGTGGTCGCGCCGGACGTCTTCACCTTCGTCACGGGCGGCATCGAGGAGGCGGTCGCGCGGGCGAAGGCGGCCGCGGGCGGCAAGGACGTCGGCGTGCACGGTGCGACCGCGGCCCAGCAGGCGCTGAACTCCGGTCTGCTGGACGAGATCCACATCATGCTGGTCCCGGTCCTGCTCGGTGCGGGCAAGCGGCTGTTCGACCATGTCGGCGGCCAGGTCGAACTGCGCCGGCGGTGGTCCCTGGAGTCGTCGGACATCATCCACCTGCGCTTCGAAGTGGTGAAGTAGCCCGCGGCAACGTGGCGAATCAGCCCCCGGCAACGTGGCGAATCAGCCCCCGGCAACGTGGCGAATCAGCCCGCGGCGACCGCGTTGTCAGTGGTCCCCGCTACGGTTTGCGCATGGCTGCCCGTACGAAATCCGCGAAGGACCGGCCGTCCTACCGCTGCACCGAATGCGGCTGGACGACCGCCAAGTGGCTCGGTCGCTGCCCCGAATGCCAGGCCTGGGGCACGGTCGAGGAGTACGGCGCACCCGCGGTCCGCACCACGGCCGCCGGCCGTGTCTCCACCGCCGCCGTTCCCATCGGCCAGGTCGACGGACGGCAGGCCACCGCCCGCTCCACCGGTGTGGACGAACTCGACCGGGTCCTCGGCGGCGGCCTGGTGCCCGGCGCCGTCGTGCTGCTCGCGGGCGAGCCGGGCGTCGGCAAGTCCACACTGCTGCTCGACGTCGCGGCGAAGGCCGCAAGCGACGAGCACCGCACGCTGTATGTGACCGGCGAGGAGTCCGCGAGCCAGGTGCGGCTGCGGGCCGACCGCATCAACGCCGTGCACGACCATCTCTATCTCGCCGCCGAGACCGATCTCTCCGCGGTCCTCGGCCACTTGGACGCGGTCAAGCCGTCCCTGCTGATCCTCGACTCCGTGCAGACCGTCGCATCACCCGAGATCGACGGAGCGCCCGGCGGCATGGCA
Organism: Streptomyces sp. CA-135486; assembly: GCF_050936555.1. Lineage (NCBI taxonomy): Bacteria > Bacillati > Actinomycetota > Actinomycetes > Kitasatosporales > Streptomycetaceae > Streptomyces > Streptomyces sp. CA-135486. The sequence goes on along the minus strand of NZ_JBNJMM010000002.1, from coordinate 614,212 downwards.
CAGGTCCGCGAGGTCGCCGGCGCGCTGATCCGTGCCTCCAAGGAACGCGGGATGTCCACGCTCCTGGTCGGCCATGTCACCAAGGACGGCGCGATCGCCGGACCGCGCCTCCTTGAGCACCTGGTGGACGTGGTGCTGTCCTTCGAGGGCGACCGGCATGCGCGTCTGCGTCTCGTACGAGGCGTCAAGAACCGCTACGGCGCGACGGACGAGGTCGGCTGCTTCGAGCTGCACGACGAGGGCATCACCGGGCTCGCCGACCCCTCGGGGCTCTTCCTCACCCGCCGGGACGCCCCGGTGCCGGGCACCTGTCTGACGGTCACCCTGGAAGGCCGCCGCCCCCTCGTCGCCGAGGTGCAGGCGCTGACCGTCGACTCGCAGATCCCCTCGCCCCGGCGCACGACCTCGGGTCTGGAGACCTCCCGGGTCTCGATGATGCTCGCCGTTCTGGAGCAGCGCGGCCGGATCACCGCGCTCGGAAAGCGCGACATCTACAGCGCGACGGTGGGCGGCGTGAAGCTCTCCGAGCCCGCCGCGGACCTGGCGATCGCGCTCGCGCTGGCCTCCGCCGCCAGTGACACCCCACTGCCCAAGAACCTGGTCGCGATCGGCGAGGTAGGACTCGCGGGCGAGGTCAGAAGGGTCACGGGCGTCCAGCGCAGACTCGCCGAGGCGCACCGTCTCGGCTTCACGCACGCCCTCGTACCGTCCGATCCGGGCAAGGTCCCTGCCGGTATGAAGGTGACGGAAGTGGCCGACATGGGGGACGCGCTGAGGGTGCTCCCGCGCGGGCGGCAGAGACCTTCCGAGGGGGCTTCCGTAACGGCCCCGCGCAAAGAGCGTGCGGAGGCCACCCGGGACGACGACACGCGCCGGTAGACTTTGCCCTGGTCTCGCCCATCCGTACGAGCCGGAGGAGTGCAGTGGCAGCCAAGGACGGGGCATCAGCACCCGGAAAGTCCGGCGGAGGCTCCGGCAACGAAGCGCTGATCCGCGCCGCCCTGAGCGCGGTCGCACCCGGCACCGCCCTGCGCGACGGCCTGGAGCGGATCCTCCGCGGCAACACCGGAGGTCTGCTCGTCCTCGGCATGGACAAAACGGTCGAATCCATGTGTACCGGCGGTTTTGTGCTGGATGTGGAGTTCACCGCGACCCGGCTGCGCGAGCTGTGCAAACTGGACGGCGCGCTCATCCTCGACAAGGACATCGGCAAGATCCACCGGGCCGGTGTACAGCTGGTCCCGGACGCCTCCATCCCCACCGAGGAGACAGGCACCCGCCATCGCACGGCGGACCGGGTCTCCCGGCAATGCGGCTTCCCGGTCGTCTCCGTGTCGCAGTCGATGCGCCTGATCGCGCTGTACGTGGACGGGGAGCGCCGGGTCCTCGAGGAGTCGGCCGCGATCCTCTCCCGCGCCAACCAGGCGCTCGCCACCCTGGAGCGGTACAAGCTCCGCCTCGACGAGGTCGCGGGCACGCTGTCCGCACTGGAGATCGAGGACCTGGTCACGGTCCGGGACGTCACGGCCGTGGCCCAGCGGCTGGAGATGGTGCGCCGGATCGCCACGGAGATCGCCGAGTACGTGGTGGAGTTGGGCACCGACGGCCGGCTTCTGGCGCTGCAGCTGGACGAGTTGATCGCGGGCGTGGAACCGGAGCGCGAGCTGGTCGTACGCGACTATGTGCCGGAGCCGACCGCGAAGCGGTCCCGCACGGTCGACGAGGCGCTCACCGAGCTGAACGACCTCACGCACGCAGAGCTGCTCGAACTGCCCATAGTGGCAAGAGCGTTGGGGTACAGCGGCTCCCCGGAGACGCTGGACTCGGCGGTCTCGCCGCGGGGCTACCGGCTGCTGGCGAAGGTGCCGCGGCTGCCCGGCGCGATCATCGAGCGGCTTGTCGAGCACTTCGGCGGACTGCAGAAGCTGCTCGCGGCGAGTGTGGACGATCTGCAGACGGTCGACGGCGTGGGCGAGGCGCGGGCGCGCAGCGTGCGCGAGGGCCTGTCGCGCCTCGCGGAGTCCTCGATCCTCGAACGCTACGTGTGATTCCGGTTGCCCACAGGGGCGGGCGGGACTTCCAAAACACGCTTTAGTCCTTCTCCAGGCGGAACGACGCCGGAAGCACCGTCGCCCCCGGGAACTCCGCCTCCACCAGGTACGTGCCCGCCCCCGCCACCCCCGGCGGCGGCGTCGCGCACTGCGGTGCGCTCTGCTTGCGGTCCCACTGCACCGGGTGCGTGATCGTCGCTCCCGCCGGGACCTTCAGCAGCAGGCTTCCCGCCGCCCGCGGGCAGTCCTTCGACGACCACACCTTGTCGTCCTTGTCGTTCTTGACCGTCAGCACCGCCGCCCGGGGACCGAAGTCCGCCTTGCAGGTGGTCCCCGACGGGTTGGAGGCGACCAGCTGGAACGTGGGCTTCTCTCCCGGCGCGTACGCGACCTTGGCGCTGCGCAGAGTCAACTTCAATGCGCCCGGGGCGCAGTCGGGGAGCTTCGAGGAGGCCGGGACCTGCTGGCCGCCCGCGCCGCCACTGCCCGCGCCGCCCGCGCCGTTGTCGCCGCCGGCGCCCGCCTCACCGCCCGTGCCGCCGTCGGATCCCGCGCCCGTACCGCCCTCGTCCGTGCCGCTGTCGCCGGAGCCGGAGTCCCCCGACTCGTCGCGCCCGCCCGGCTGTTCACTGATCGCGGGACCGGACTGCGAGGGTCCCGGGGTGATGGAGGGCACGGGGGTCGTGCCGTTGGCGCTGCCGTCGTCCTGGTCACCGTTGCCGCCGCCGGCACTGAGCGCCCATGCGGCCAGCACCGCGAGCAGCGCGATCAGGGACAGCGCGACTGCCCTCCGTCGCCAGTAGATGGAGGAGGGGAGCGGCCCGATCGGATTGCGCAGAGATCCCACGGCGCAAACTGTACGAGAGATCGGGGCCAACTCCCGTCCCACCCGCCGCCCGACTTCGCGAGTTCTGCGGATCATCATCACGGGCGCGGCCCGCGACCCCGCTTTCGGCGGGTTCATGCGTGCAAGTCCCGGCCGGGGACCACACTGCCGACCGTAGCGACGGCGCGGCGGCCCCGGAGCGTATGCACCGTCCGCCCGCCCGGACATGCCAGGATCGTCAGTGCCATGACTGACATCTCCGCAGACCCTGCCACCGCCACAGTCCCCGCCCAGGCCGACGCGGCGTCCTTCCACGCCCCCGTCATCGCCTGGTTCGACGAGCACGCCCGCGATCTTCCCTGGCGCCGCCCCGAGGCCGGCGCCTGGGGTGTGATGGTCAGCGAGTTCATGCTGCAGCAGACCCCCGTCAGCCGGGTGCTCCCGGTGTACGAGCAGTGGCTGGCCCGCTGGCCGCGCCCCGCGGATCTGGCGGCGGACGCGCCCGGCGAGGCCGTCCGCGCCTGGGGGCGGCTCGGCTATCCGCGGCGTGCGCTGCGCCTGCACGGGGCCGCGCAGGCGATAACGGAGCGGCACGGCGGCGATGTACCCAGCGAGCACGCGCAGTTGCTCGCGCTGCCCGGCATCGGCGAGTACACAGCGGCCGCGGTGGCCTCGTTCGCGTACGGACAGCGGCATGCCGTCCTCGACACCAATGTCCGCCGGGTGTTCGCCCGCGCCGCGAGCGGCATCCAGTACCCGCCGACCGCCACGACCGCCGCCGAGCGGAAGCTGGCCCGCGCGCTGCTGCCCGACGACCAGGCGACCGCGGCCCGCTGGGCGGCGGCCTCCATGGAGCTGGGCGCGCTGGTGTGCACGGCGAAGAACGAGGACTGCGCGCGCTGCCCGATCAAGTCGCGGTGTGCGTGGCGGCTGGCGGGCAAGCCCGCGTACGACGGTCCCGCTCGCCGGGGCCAGACCTACGCGGGCACGGACCGCCAGGTGCGCGGCAAGCTCCTCGCCGTACTGCGCGAGGCCGTCGCACCGGTCCCGCAGTCGGCGCTGGACGCGGTCTGGCACGAGCCCGTACAGCGGGCGCGGGCACTGGACGGACTGGTCGCCGACGGCCTCGTGGAGCCACTGGAGAACGGCGTCTACCGCCTCCCGCACAGCTGAGTCGCACCCGGCCCTGGAACACTCCGAGGGCCGTTTCCCACCCGAACCCGACCTGAAACATCCGCTGTTACACAACCGATGGATGGCCGTGCGCCCTCCGACGGCTGCTCCGCACAGGCCCGTGACAACACCTCCGTAGCTTCTTGCGACGTAAGGCAAACGGCATTTGCTGTCACGGGGATTCAACGGGGACGGAGGCGGTTGGAATGGCGCACGGCGAGGTGCTCGAGTTCGAAGAGTACGTACGCAACCGGCAGGAGGCGCTGCTGCGCAGCGCCCGCCGCCTCGTCCCCGACCCGATCGACGCGCAGGACCTGCTGCAGACCGCTCTGGTCCGCACCTACGGCCGCTGGGACGGCATTGCGGACAAGTCGCTGGCCGACGCCTACCTCCGCCGGGTGATGATCAACACGCGTACGGAGTGGTGGCGCGCCCGCAAGCTCGAAGAGGTGCCGACCGAGCAGCTGCCCGACGCGAGCGTCGAGGACGGCAGCGAGCAGCGCGCGGACCGCGCCCTGCTGATGGACGTACTGAAGGTGCTGGCGCCCAAGCAGCGCAGCGTCGTGGTGCTGCGGCACTGGGAGCAGATGAGCACCGAGGAGACCGCTGCCGCGCTGGGGATGTCTGCGGGTACGGTGAAGAGCACGCTGCACCGGGCGCTGGCCCGGCTCCGCCAGGAGCTGGAGAGCCGGGACCTGGACTTCCGCGCCCTGGAGCGCGGGGACGTGCAGCCCGATCGTGAGTGCAAGGGGCACCTCCCGCGCCAGCGTGGCCACGGGGGAGAACGGGGGCGGGAGCGGTGCGCGGCCTGAAAGTCGGAGCCGGCAACAGGAGCCTGGCGGCGAGCGGTGCGGCGGTGGCCGGCCTCGCCGCCGTCGGCCTGTTCACCGTCGCCTGCTCCTCGGGCGGCACAGGGGTGCAGGACGAGGGCGCGGCGCACGCCGACTCCGTCGCCAAGACCACCCCCTCGTCCGTGCCCTCCTCCAGCAGCGCGGCCCAGTTCGCCAAGTCGGTCGACGCGGTGGAGCTGATCAAGAGCGACCCGAAGGTCAGCGAACGGGTCAAGGCCGACCTCAAGCCCTGCGGCCGGGACACCTACCCGGTGGACACGTCGTACGGAAACCTCACCGGCGGGACCTCGCCCGATGTCGTCGTCAATGTGATGACGTGCGGCGACGCTGTGGGCATGGGCACGTACGTGTATCGCGACAACGGCGCGAAGTACGAAAACGTCTACGCCGCCGAGGAGCCCGCGGTGTACTCCGCGATCGACCGGGGCGACCTGGTGGTGACCAAGCAGGTCTACGCGAACGGCGACCCGGTGGCCCAGCCGTCCGGCGAGGAAGTGACCACGTACCACTGGACGAGCGGGAAGTTCGTGCAGCTGCACTGGGTGCGCACCGAATTCAACAGAGCGGTCGGGGAGGGCGAGATAGTCGCCACGGAACCGCCCACGAAGAACGAGAACTGAGAGCAGCGGGATGGCCGACACTCATGTCCTGTTCGTCGAGGACGACGACGTCATCCGCGAGGCTACCCAGCTGACGCTGGAGCGCGACGGCTTCGTGGTCACCGCCATGCCCGACGGGCTGCAGGGCCTGGAGGCCTTCCGCGCGAACCGGCCGGACATCGCGCTGCTCGATGTGATGGTGCCGGGCCTGGACGGGGTGAGCCTGTGCCGCCGCATCCGAGACGAGTCGACCGTGCCGGTGATCATGCTGTCGGCCCGCGCCGACTCGATCGACGTGGTGCTCGGCCTGGAGGCCGGCGCCGACGACTACGTCACCAAGCCCTTCGACGGCGCGGTGCTGGTCGCCCGTATCCGCGCGGTGCTGCGCCGCTTCGGCCACGCGGGCGGCACGGCGGGCGGCGAGTCCGCGGCGGGCGAGGACGCGCAGGGCGCGCTGCTCTCCTTCGGCGATCTGGAGATCGACACGGAGGGCATGGAGGTGCGCAAGGCGGGCGAGCCGGTGGCGCTGACGCCGACCGAGATGCGGCTGCTGCTGGAGTTCTCGTCCGCGCCGGGCACGGTGCTCTCCCGCGACAAACTGCTCGAGCGGGTCTGGGACTACGGCTGGGGCGGGGACACCCGGGTCGTGGACGTCCATGTCCAGCGCCTGCGCACAAAGATCGGGCAGGACCGGATAGAAACGGTCCGCGGCTTCGGTTACAAGCTCAAGGCATGAAGCGCCTCGTACTGCGCACCGGAGTCCGCTGGAAGATCAGCATCGCGATCGCGCTGGTCGGCGCGCTCATCGCGATGGCGCTGAGTCTTGTCGTGCACAACGCCGCCCGGGTCTCGATGCTGGACAACGCCCGCGATGTCCAGATGGACCGGGTGCTGCTCGCCCAGCGCTGGTACGAGACGTCCAAGAACAAGGACCCGCGCTTCAACACCAAGCTCAATGACCGCACGCTGCCCAAGCCGCTGCAGAAGCTGATGCACGAGAAGCGGCGCGGCAGCTATGTGCAGGACGGCCATCAGGGCCCGCCCGAGATCTGGGCCGCCGTGCCGCTCTCCAACGGCGACGTGCTCTCCCTGCACACCCAGTTCGCCGGGCGCAGCGCCACGGTCATGAAGGACCTCGACCGGGCTCTGATCATCGGCTCGGTCTCGGTGGTGTTCGGCGGCTGCGCGCTCGGCGTGCTGATCGGCGGACAGCTCTCGCGCCGGCTGCGCAAGGCGGCCGCGGCCGCCGGCAATGTCGCACAGGGCAATACGGAGGTACGGGTCAGGGACGCCATCGGCGGTGTCGTACGCGACGAGACCGACCTGCTGGCCCGCGCCATCGACGCGCTCACCGACGCGTTGAACGAACGCATCGAGGCCGAGCGCCGCGTCACCGCCGACATCGCGCACGAGCTGCGCACCCCCGTCACCGGACTGCTCACGGCCGCCGAGCTGCTGCCGCCCGGCCGCCCCAGCGAACTCGTACGGGACCGGGCCCAGGCCTTGCGGACGCTGGTCGAGGACGTGCTGGAAGTGGCCAGGCTCGACAGTGCCTCGGAGCGGGCCGAACTGCAGGAGATCGCGCTGGGTGAGTTCGTCAGCCGCCGCATCTCGGCCCTGAACCGCCATGTCGAGATCCGGGTCGTGCACGAGTCGTGGGTCAGCACCGACCCGCGGCGGCTGGAGCGCATCCTGCTCAATCTGCTCACCAACGCCGCCAAGTACGGCAAGGCGCCGTTCGAGGTCACGGTCGAGGGCCGGGTGGTGCGGGTACGCGACCACGGCCCCGGCTTCCCCGAGGCGCTGCTGCGGGAGGGCCCCAGCCGCTTCCGTACGGGCGCGAGCGACCGCGCGGGCACGGGCCACGGCCTGGGCCTGACGATCGCGGCCGGCCAGGCACGGGTCCTCGGCGCCCGGCTCACCTTCCGCAACGCGGCGCCGGAGGGTACGACGCCGCTGGGCGAGTCCGGCGGCGCGATCGCGGTGCTGTGGCTGCCCGAGCACGCGCCGACCAACACCGGCAGCTTCCCGATGATGCCGCTCCCCGGCTAGCGGCTCCCGGGGATTGAGGCTCCACGCCGCGCGCCCACGCACCACTGACAACGGCCCCCGGCGTGCACACCGGGTGCACACCGAGGGCCGTCGGCCGGGGCTTTGGCCGGGTCTTTCGCCGCGGTCAGACGGTCTCGGCCAGCTTGTCCACTGGCCGGTCCGCAGGCTGGTCGCCGACGGCCTCCTGCTTCGGTCCCGCTCCCCGCAGCGGCACCTCCTTGACAAAGAACGCCGCCACGAAGCCGATCACCGCGACCGCCGCCCCCAGCAGGAAGGCCACGTGTGTCCCGGACGCCACCGCGAACTCGTACGCCTCACGGATCGGGTCCGGCAGCTTCGCCAGGCTCGCGGCATCCAGCTGCGCAGAGCGCTGCGTGATTCCCGCGCCGCCCCTCGCGGCCATCTCGTCCTGTACCCGGCCGGTGAACAGCGCGCCCATGATCGCGACGCCGAAGGAGCTGCCGAGCGTACGGAAGAGAGTGGCCCCGGAGGAGGCGACGCCCATGTCCCTCAGCTCGACGCTGTTCTGCGCGACCAGCATGGTGATCTGCATCAGGAAGCCCATGCCCGCGCCGAGCACCGCCATATAGAGGCCGGAGGTCAGCCGGGACGTCTCGGTGTCCATCGTCGAGAGCAGGAACAGGCCGGCCGTCATCAGTGCGCCGCCGATGATCGGGAAGAGCCGGTACTTGCCGGTGCTGCTGGTGACCCGGCCCGCGACCATCGAGACGACGAGCATCGACAGCAGCATGGGCAGCAGAAGCAGACCGGAGTTGGTCGCCGAAGCGCCCTGGACGGACTGCTGGAACAGCGGCAGGAAGAGCACCGCGCCGAACATCACGAAGCCCGCGAGGAAGCCGATCACCGACATCAGCGTGAAGTTGCGGCTGCGGAAGATGTGCAGCGGCATGATCGGCTCGGCGGCCTTGGTCTCGACGAAGAAGAAGCCGGTGAGGGCGGCCACACCGATCGCGATCAGCTCCATGATCACAGCCGAGTCCCAGGCGTACTCCGTACCGCCCCACGTGGTCACCAGCACGATCGACGTGATGCCCACGGTCAGCAGCGCCGCACCCAGGTAGTCGATGCGCGGCTTCGTACGCTCCTTCTTCGGCAGGTGGAGCACAGCGGTCACCATGGCGAGCGCGACGGCGCCCAGCGGCAGGTTGATGTAGAAGCTCCAGCGCCAGCCGAGGTGGTCGGTGATGGTGCCGCCGGCCAGTGGTCCGCCGATCATCGCGACGGCCATGACCGCGGCCATCATCCCCTGGTACTTGCCGCGCTCCCGGGGCGGGACCAGATCGCCGATGATCGCCATCACGCCGACCATCAGGCCGCCGGCACCCAGGCCCTGGATGGCGCGGAAGCCGATCAGCTGCCCCATGTCCTGGGCCATGCCGCTCAGCACCGAGCCGATCAGGAAGATCACGATCGAGGTGAGGAAGGTGCCCTTGCGGCCGTACATGTCGCCGAGCTTGCCCCAGATCGGGGTGGAGGCCGCTGTGGCCAGGGTGTACGCGGTGACCACCCACGACAGATGTTCCAGGCCGCCCAGCTCGCCGACGATGGTCGGCATCGCGGTGCCGACGATCATGTTGTCGAGCATGGCGAGCAGCATGGCGATCATGAGCGCGAGGATCACGACCCGGACGCTGCGAGGCTGAGGCGGCTCGTCCACCGCCGTCGCCTCTTTATGATCTTTCGCTGTACCGGCCATCGCTCCCACTCCCCGACACTTACTTGCCGCCCGGCTAGTTGACTACACTGGGGAAGGTAGCCCGCCACTAGCCGGGCGTCAAGTAAGTTTTCTCAGGAGTGCCCCATGACCAGAGGCAACACCCGTCAGCGCATTCAGGACGTCGCCCTGGAGCTGTTCGCCGAGCAGGGTTACGAGAAGACCTCGCTGCGCGAGATCGCCGAACGGCTGGAGGTCACCAAGGCCGCGCTGTACTACCACTTCAAGACCAAGGAAGACATCCTGATCAGCCTCTTCCAGGACCTGAGCAGGCCGATCGACGAACTGATCGAGTGGGGGCAGACGCAGCCGCGCACCCTGGAGACGAAGCAGGAGATCCTGCGCCGCTACAGCGAGGCGCTCACGAGCTCGGCGCCGCTCTTCCGCTTCATGCAGGAGAACCAGGCCACCGTGCGGGACCTCAGCATCGGCGAGACCTTCAAGGACCGGATGCTGGTGATGCTCGACCTCGTCAAGGAGCCGGAAGCAGCCCTGGAGGACCAGGTCCGCTGCGTCAGCGCGCTCTTCACGATGCACGCCGGAATGTTCGTGCTCAAGGACGTCGAGGCCGACCCGGAGGACAAGCGCAAGGCCGTCCTGGAAGTGGCGATGGGCCTGGTCACCCAGGCCCACCACGTCACGCCCTGAGGGCGCCTTTCAGCGTCGGAGCGTCAGACGGTGACGCCCACGGAGCGCAGGAAGGCGACCGGGTCGACGGCCGAGCCGTAGTTCGGGGTCGTACGGATCTCGAAGTGCACGTGCGGACCGCTGGAGTTGCCGGTGTTGCCGGAAAGGGCGATCTTCTGCCCGGTCTTCACCGTCTGGCCTATCTGCACATTGATGCGCGAGAGGTGCGCGTACTGCGAGTACTTGCCGTTGGAGTGCTTGATCACGATGGCGTTGCCGTACGCGGGGCCGTCGCCGCCGCCGTTCGGGCCGGCCTTCACGACGGTGCCGCTGTGCGTGGCCACGACCTTGGTGCCGATCGGCACAGCGAAGTCCTGGCCGGAGTGGGCGTGCGACCACATGTTGCCGGCCCTGCCGAAGGTCGCGCTCAGCGTGTACTTGGCGACCGGCTGGTGCCAGCCGGCCTTCTTCGCGGCGGCCTTCTTGGCGGCGGCCGCGGCCTTCTTCACCGCGGCCTTCTTCACCGCTGCCTGCTTGGCGGCGGCCTGCTTGACGGCAGCGGCGTGCGCGACGGCGGCAGCGTGCTTGACGGCAGCCGCGTGCTGGGCAGCGGTGGCGGCCTTGGCCTGCGCCAGGGCCTGCGCGGCGACGGCGCCGGAGGTGTTCACCGGAGCGGCAACCGCCTCAGTGGTCGTGGTGGTCCCAGCGGCGAACGCGGCCCCGGCTCCGAGCACCATGGACGCTCCCAGACCGGCAGCCAGCACGGCGGCACGGGTACGGAGAGCGGACCGGCGGGGATGGTGGGACGTAGCGCGCTGCGTCATCGGGAAACCTCCGGGCATAAAGGGACCCGGCACATCTGCGCCGGGCTGGCCATCCCTTGGTAACCCGAGTCCCCGCCGGGTCTCAAACCGCCCATCTACGACCATAGGCCGTAGATGGCACGCCAAGAATTCGACTCTTGACTCCCCTCCCACCCTCCCTGAATCCGGACAAAACGGTTGAGAATCGACCGAAGCGAAGAGGTTTAGCCCCACATCCGAGGCGACCGAATGGGACATCCGGCATGGATCCCCAGCCATCGGGCACGAGCGGGCCAAAGTGCCCACCCCTCGGCACTCCGGAGGTCCCGGATCGGGGCGGGTCGCTGCGACTATTCCGGGTAGTAGGTCCGAATTGTCCTGTGCGCCTTGTCACCTGATTCAAGCGGCAACCACCTGCCCGCAGCGCTTCTCCCAGGCTCCACTGCGGGCCTCCGCGGTCGGCTGAAGGCACCCGCCACCACCCGCCACCGCCGAGGCGCCGCACAGCCGCCGACGCGTTCTTCCCGCACGCACCCTCGTCCGGGATGCTCCTGTGCCATGAGTAGACCCGTGATTCGCTCGAAGCGCCGTGTGAAGCGCCACGGCTGGATCTGGCCCGTCGCCATCGGGCTCGCCTGCACACTTACCTGGAGCGCGCCCGCCGGGGCCGGACCCTCCGACACCGGCCTCAAGGGCGCCATCGACAAGATCCTCACCGACGCCCGGCTGGACGGCGGGGCGGCGAGCGTGGTGATCGCCGACGCCACCACCGGGGAGCGCCTCTACCAGCACGACGGCACCGACCGGCTGATGCCCGCCTCCAACACCAAACTCGCCACCTCCACCGCCGCGATGGCGTTACTCGGGCCCGACTACCGCTTCCGCACCGACGTCCTGACCGACGGCCGCCGGCATGGCTCCACCCTCCGCGGCGACCTGTATCTGCGCGGCAGCGGCGACCCGACCACCCTCGCCAAGGACTACGACCAGCTGGCCACCGATCTCGCCGCCTCGGGCGTCAAGCGCGTCACCGGCCGCCTCGTCGCCGACGACACCCGCTTCGACACCCAGCGCCTCGGCCGCTCCTGGGCCGCGGACGACGAGTCCTCGTACTACTCGGCGCAGATCTCACCGCTGACCGTCGCGCCCGACACCGACTACGACTCCGGCACGGTCATCGTCGAGGCGCTCCCCGGCGCCGCGCCCGGCGACAAACCGCAGGTGAAGCTCACTCCGCCCACCGACTACGTACGCATCGACAACCGCGGCACCACGGTCGCCAAGGGCCTGCCCGACACCCTCTCCGTCGAGCGGCAGCACGGCACCAACACGATCACCATCAGCGGAAACATCCCGGTCGGCGCGAGCGCCACCAAGGAGTGGGTGACCGTCTGGGAACCCACCGGCTACGCCGCCGCGGTCTTCTCCGACGCCCTCGCCCAGCACGGCATACGCATCACCGGCCACCCCCGCCTCGGCCGCCCCACCCCGCCCGACGCGAAGCTCCTCGCCTCGCACAGCTCCATGCCGCTGCGGGAGTTGGTCCTCCCGTTCATGAAGCTGTCCAACAACATGCACGCCGAGGCGCTCACCAAGACGATCGGTTACGAGAAGGCCGGCCGCGGCACCTGGGACGCGGGCCTGACGGCGATCAGCGGCTATCTGAAACAGGAGGGCGTGCAGACCTCCACGATCCGCCAGCTCGACGGCTCGGGCCTGACCCGGATGAACCTCTTCCCGGCCCAGCAGCTCGCCACCCTGCTCCTTTCGGTACGGGACGCCCCCTGGTACGCCGACTGGTACGCGTCCCTCCCGGTGGCCTGCAACCCGGACCGCGCCATCGGCGGCACGCTCCGCTCCCGTATGTGCGCGACGCCTGCCGCACTCAACGCCCGCGGCAAGACGGGCTCCTTGACGGGCGCTTCGGCGCTCTCCGGTTACGTGAGGGATGCGGGCGGCCGGGAGCTCGTCTACAGCGTCGTCCTCAACAACTACCTCGCCTCCTCGGTGAAGAGCATCGAGGACGCGATCGTGGTCACGCTGGCCTCCTCGAAGACGAGTGAGGGAGCGATCACCGCCGTACCGCCGAAGACGACGCGCGCCCATGAGCTTCCGTCCGACCTCGAATGCTCCTGGCAGAAGCCGAAGTTCTGCTGAAACGACATGCCCCGGACCGTACGGAAGGTACGGTCCGGGCCATGACGGACATTGAGCTCGCCGACGCCATCCAGTCGGTACGGGACCAGTTACTCGACGCCGCCACCCGCGCCACCGGGCAGCCGGTGGTCTTCGAAGTGGGCGACATCCAGATGGAGTTCACGATCGAGCTCCGCAAGGAGATCAAGGGCGGCACGAAGGTCAAGGCCTGGGTGGTGGAGGCGGGCGCGGACGCCGGCCGTACAACGGGCCACACTCACAAGATCGCCTTCGCCCTCAAGCCGCGGACAGCGACGACGGGCGAGCCCTGGAAGGTGGGCAACGAAGACCTCGGCAGCACCGAAGACTTCGGCGCCGGACCCGCTGACTGATGGCCCGCTCGGCTTTTTGGGCGTCCGGTTGCATCGTCGCGGTCCTGGCCGAACACCAGGGCAGCGGCGTACTGATCGGTCGTAGCACTGTGCTCACGTGCGCGCATGTCGTCGGCGCCGCCGACACGATTCGGGTGGCCGTCCCCGGCAGCTCCGGCGAACGGGTCTGCCAGCTTCTCTGGTCCGACCATGGCCTCGATGCGGCGTTGCTGCACATCACGCAAAAGCCGGAAGCACCCGCGCTGCTGCCCCGCATGAGCACCCTGGCCACCGATCGGCCAGTAGCGGATTGCGAGATCATCGGCTTCCCCCGCGTCCAGCGGTACGGCGGTGGCCACAGGCTGGACCTCGATCAGTACACCGGGACGATCCTCCCCATGGCCGGGCTCATCCGGCGCATGATGGTGTTCGAGTTCGACCGGCCTCCCGCGAGCGAGCCCGCTGACGGTACCTCGCCGCTCGCTGGGCTCTCCGGTTCGCCGGTCTTCGCCGACGAGGGGCTTCTCGGCATCGTCCAGAAGGTCCCTCGCGGCCGTGGCCACCAGCGAGTCGAGTGCCTTCCCCTGCAGACACTCGCGATGAACCAAGGATTCCTTGAGGCGTACGGTGCGTCCACCGGTCACTCGCCGCCGCGCCTGACGGAGCTCAGCAGCCCGGCGATCAACGACCTCCGCTTCGAGCGGGAGTACGCGGAGGCCGTGGGCGCCGCCTACCGCAGAACGAGGATCTTCGGCCTCGACGAGCTGAGCAAACGGGACTCCGAGTGGGACCTCGACACGGCCTATGTGAGCCTGGAGGCCAGGCCTCGGCAGGGCGGGAGTCACGACAGCCCCGGTCCCCTGCCCCACGTCCCCGTAGCGCCCGAACTCCCCGAAGCGGGCGGTGCCGTGGCCTCCGTACCGAAGAGGATCGACGACCTGCTGGCCGGCCGCCCGCGCGTCCTGCTGCGCGGCGAGGCGGGCGCCGGCAAGACAACACTCATGTGGTGGCTTGCCGCGCACGCCTCGGCGGGGACGCTCGGTCCGCGGCTCGATCAGCTGAACGGCCTGGTGCCGTTCGTCGTCCCCCTGCGTACCCTGCGCGCCCGCGGCGGCACCTTCCCCACCCCTTCCCAGCTCCACTCGGTGGCCCAGCTGACGGCTGATGATCCGCCCGAAGGCTGGGCGGGGCGGGTCCTCAAGGCCGGTCGCGCCCTGCTGCTGCTGGACGGTCTTGACGAGATGCCGAAACACGACCGGGAAGAGGCCCACGAGTGGCTGTCCGGGCTGCTCGCCCGCTTCCCCGGCACCCGGTGCGTGGTGACCGTACGGCCGCTCGCGGTCGAGCCGGACTGGCTGAAGTCGGAGGGTTTCGAGGAGCTCAGCCTGCTGCCCATGACGGGCGCGGACATCCATGCCTTCGTCGCCGCGTGGCACCGGGCAGCCCGCCTGGACGGCGACGACGGCGAGAACCTGGACGACCTGGAACGGGACCTGGCCCAGCAGTTCGCGCAGAACCGCACACTCAGCGATCTCGCCCGTACACCGCTGCTCTGCGCGGTCATCTGCGCGCTGCACCGGCTGCGCCAGGGGTTCCTGCCGGAGACCAGGTGGGCGCTCTACCAGTCCGCGCTCCAGATGCTCCTCGGCAACCGCGACAAGCGCCGCAAGATCGACGCGCCCGAAGGCATCTCGATGACCGTGGAGGAGCATCTGCAGCTGCTCCAGCGCATCGCGGTATGGCTGGTGCGGGGCGGCCAGGCAGAATTCACCCGGGAACAGGCCCTGCACCAACTGAAGCGCGCCCTGCCGGGGATGCCACGGGTACGGGAGCAGGGCACCCCCGAGGATGCACTGAACCATCTGCTCAACCGCAGTGGTCTCCTCCAGGAACGCGGCGACGACGACTTCCAGTTCGCCCACCGGACCTTCCAGGACTTCCTGGCGGCCAAGGAGTTCGTCGAGGGGCGACCACATCCAGGAGGCGCTGAAGCACGCCCATGAACAGCAATGGCAGGATGTCCTGTTGCTGGCGGCAGGCCATTGTTCCCGCCGGGAACTGACCGTGCTGGTCCATGGGTTGATGAACGCCGGTTCCTCACTGGGGGTGCTGGACGGCAGGCCGCACACCGAGCTGTACGTACTGGCCGCGCTGTGCGCGCAACACGCGGCCTGGCTGGACTCGGACACCCTTGACCGCGTACGGAGGGGTATCAGGTCAGTCGTCGAGCCCCGCAACAACCTGGAGCTGCACCTGCTGGCCCGGCTGGGTCCCTATGTGCTGCCGCTGCTGCCGAGCCCCGCACCCAGGCCCATGTCGCACGAGACGTTGGTGGTCGATCTGATCAACGAGATCGGCGGCGCCGACGCCATCCCCTACGCCCGGCGCTTCGCGGAAAAGGCCGACGGCTCCAGCCACTTCGCCTCCTCACTGGCGGGCAACTGGGCCAACTATCCGGCCGGCGAGTACGCGAAGTCCTCACTCGCCTCGACCTGACTGCCGTACCCCTGTTCATCACCAACCGCGAACAGCTGGCACAGCTCCCCGTGTTGTCACACGCTCGTCACCTCGACATCACGGGTGACATCAGCGCCGCCGAACTCGAGGCCCACCTCGACGGCCACAGCATCGAGACCATCGGTATCGCGGACAACAAGCTCCTCACCGACCTTGCCTTCCTGCGCTGCTGCGGTGCACGGCTCAAGCAGGTGGCCATCAGGCGCTGCCCCACCGTGGAGAGCCTCACCTTTCTCCCCGAGCTCGACGCGCTGGAGGTGGTCGACCTGGATGCCGTGCGGGTTTCCGCCGTCGACGTGGGCGCCATGGCCCGGATTTCCCGGCTGCGCTCCGTCTTCATCTCGTACCCCTCGATGGAGGAGGAAGAGCTGAATCTGACGCCACTGCGGGCCGTGGCAGGGCTGAAGCTCAACGTCTCCGGCCTCCCCAAGCGACAGATCATCGGCTACCGCTGACAACGGCGAAAAGGGGCTGCCCCGGAACCATCACTGGTTTCCGGGGCAGCCCCTTCAGACACTCAGAACGCTTACGCGTCCTTCGACAGGTTCGGCCCGGCTCCGCCGGCCGCCTGCTCGATCGGAGGCACGTCCGGCAGCGCCGACTTCTCCTCGCCGCGGAAGGTGAACTTCTTCTCCTCACCCTCGCCCTCGGTGTCCACGACCACGATGTGACCGGGGCGCAGCTCGCCGAAGAGGATCTTCTCCGACAGGATGTCCTCGATCTCGCGCTGGATCGTCCGGCGCAGCGGCCGGGCGCCCAGAACCGGGTCGTAGCCCTTCTTCGCGAGCAGCGACTTGGCCGTGGGGCTGAGCTCCAGGCCCATGTCGCGGTCCTTCAGGCGCTCGTCCACCTTGGCGATCATGAGGTCGACGATCTGGATGATGTCTTCCTCGGTCAGCTGGTGGAAGACCACCGTGTCGTCGACACGGTTGAGGAACTCGGGCCGGAAGTGCTGCTTGAGCTCTTCGTTGACCTTGACCTTCATCCGGTCGTAGTTCGACTTGACGTCGCCCTGCGCCGCGAAGCCCAGGTTGAAGCCCTTCGAGATGTCCCGGGTCCCGAGGTTGGTCGTCATGATGATGACCGTGTTCTTGAAGTCCACGACGCGGCCCTGGGAGTCGGTCAGGCGACCGTCCTCCAGGATCTGCAGAAGGGAATTGAAGATATCGGGGTGGGCCTTCTCGACCTCGTCGAAGAGGACGACGGAGAACGGCTTCCGGCGCACCTTCTCGGTGAGCTGGCCGCCCTCTTCGTAACCCACGTATCCGGGCGGGGAACCGAAGAGACGGGAAACCGTGTGCTTCTCGCTGAACTCCGACATGTCGAGGGAGATCAGCGCGTCCTCGTCGCCGAAGAGGAATTCGGCGAGCGTCTTGGAGAGCTCGGTCTTACCGACACCGGACGGGCCGGCGAAGATGAACGAGCCACCGGGGCGCTTCGGGTCCTTCAGGCCGGCGCGGGTACGCCGGATCGCCTGGGAAAGGGCCTTGATGGCGTCCTTCTGACCGATGACGCGCTTGTGGAGCTCGTCCTCCATGCGCAGCAGACGCGAGGACTCCTCCTCGGTCAGCTTGAAGACCGGAATGCCCGTCGCCGTGGCGAGGACTTCGGCGATCAGCTCGCCGTCGACCTCGGCGACGACGTCCATGTCGCCGGCCTTCCATTCCTTCTCGCGCTTGGCCTTCGCGGCGAGCAGCTGCTTTTCCTTGTCGCGGAGAGAGGCCGCCTTCTCGAAGTCCTGGGAGTCGATCGCCGACTCCTTGTCGCGTCGGACGCCCGCGATCTTCTCGTCGAACTCGCGGAGGTCCGGCGGCGCGGTCATCCGGCGGATGCGCATCCGGGAGCCGGCCTCGTCGATCAGGTCGATCGCCTTGTCCGGCAGGAAGCGGTCCGAGATGTACCTGTCGGCCAGCGTCGCGGCCTGGACCAGCGCCTCGTCCGTGATGGAGACGCGGTGGTGGGCCTCGTAACGGTCCCGGAGGCCCTTGAGGATCTCGATGGTGTGCGGCAGCGACGGCTCCGCGACCTGGATGGGCTGGAAGCGGCGCTCCAGGGCCGCGTCCTTCTCCAGGTGCTTGCGGTACTCGTCGAGCGTGGTGGCGCCGATGGTCTGCAGCTCACCGCGCGCGAGCATCGGCTTCAGGATCGAAGCCGCGTCGATCGCTCCCTCGGCGGCGCCCGCACCCACCAGGGTGTGGAGCTCGTCGATGAACAGGATGATGTCGCCGCGGGTGCGGATCTCCTTGAGGACCTTCTTCAGGCGCTCCTCGAAGTCACCGCGGTAGCGGGAGCCCGCGACCAGCGCGCCGAGGTCCAGGGTGTAGAGGTGCTTGTCCTTGAGGGTCTCGGGCACCTCGCCCTTGACGATGGCCTGCGCCAGGCCCTCGACGACCGCCGTCTTGCCGACGCCGGGCTCGCCGATGAGGACCGGGTTGTTCTTGGTACGGCGGGACAGCACCTGCATGACCCGCTCGATCTCCTTCTCGCGCCCGATGACCGGGTCGAGCTTGGACTCACGAGCGGCCTGGGTGAGATTCCGGCCGAACTGGTCCAGGACGAGCGACGTCGAGGGCGTGCCCTCGGCCGGGCCGCCTGCCGTGGCGGCTTCCTTGCCCTGGTAACCGGAGAGCAGCTGGATGACCTGCTGCCGCACCCGGTTGAGATCGGCGCCGAGCTTCACGAGAACCTGGGCGGCGACGCCCTCGCCCTCGCGGATCAGGCCGAGCAGGATGTGCTCGGTGCCGATGTAGTTGTGGCCCAGCTGAAGGGCCTCGCGGAGCGACAGCTCCAGGACCTTCTTGGCACGAGGGGTGAAGGGGATGTGCCCGGACGGGGCCTGCTGGCCCTGGCCGATGATCTCCTCCACCTGCTGGCGGACCGCCTCGAGCGAAATCCCGAGGCTCTCCAGGGCCTTAGCGGCGACACCCTCACCCTCGTGGATAAGGCCCAGGAGGATGTGCTCGGTGCCGATGTAGTTGTGGTTGAGCATCCGGGCTTCTTCCTGAGCCAGGACGACAACCCGCCGCGCGCGGTCGGTGAACCTCTCGAACATCGTTAATCGCTCCTCAGAGCGGTCAGGCAGTAAAGGGGTCGGTCCCCTCCCTGTCCTTCCGCAGCTTAGTCCCGCAAGCGGGGACCGCTCATTCCAACTGCCGACACCCGTCTGTGGCCTCCTGACCGCTGAACGCCGACAACTGCTCCAACCCGATGGTGCGAGACGATGTTCCCGCAGGCCAGGCAGATACCCTCACCACCGCTACGCCGATGGCGAACGTGAGACGGCCAGGCAGGCGTGTCGCCCCTTGCCACTAGGAATGTCTTACCCGTTAGCACTGACACTCCATGCGGCACGCACCGGTTCCCTCAGCTACGGGCGAACAACCTTGCGCCCTCGAATGCCCCCGTACGCTCTCAACTCGGACACTGTGTGCAATCAGTCACACACGCTGCGTAACTCTGGGGGCTCTTCCGTAGTTCCCAGGGTATGGCTCTCACCGTCCCGCACCCCCGCACGCCCTCGGACGGCGGCATTGCGCAGTGGTACGAGTACGAGCTCGGCTGGGCCACCGCGGGCGGTTCCCCGGTGCGGTTGCCGACCGGGCTGCGCTTCGATGTGCTGGAGCTGCCGGCGGACGCCGGAGCGGCCGTGCTGCGCCGTACGGACTCGGCAGGGACCGCCGGGCCGGTAGCCCTCATGGGGCACAGAATGCGGCTCCTGGTGGCCGCTGGGAGCGCCGACGAGCTGCCTGGGCTGCTCGACTGGCTGCAGTGGGGCGGGATCGCCCTCGGTCTGACCACCATCGGCGCTGGCGGGCTGATGACGGCTCCGCCGCCACCCGGATGGTTCGGCTCGCGGGGGGCCGCCGTATGGCTGCGACCCCCCGTGCCGGGGCGCGAGGTGGAGCCGACTCTGCCGACCCTGAACCCTTTCGGGCGCAGTGCCGGAACCGATGGGGGCATCAGCCCCGATCTCGTACGACTCGTGGACACCGTGGCCACCGAGTGCCACCGGGCCCGATTGCTGCGTACGAATACGCCGCGTGCGAATACTCAGCCGTTGGCCTTCTCGTAAGCCTCACGGACATGGGCCGGGACGCGGCCGCGGTCGTTGACCTCGAAGCCGTTCGCCTTGGCCCAGGCGCGGATTTCGGCGGTGTCCTTGTTGCCACCCGCGGCCGCACGGCCCTTGCCACGGCTGGTCGAGCTACGACCGCCCGTGCGACGGCCGGCCTTCACGAACTCCGCGAGCGACTGACGGAGCTTGTCCGCGTTGGCGGCGGTGAGGTCGATCTCGTACGTCTTGCCATCCAGAGCGAACGTCACCGTCTCGTCCGCCTCGCCGCCGACGAGGTCATCGACAAGAAGGACCTGAACCTTCTGTGCCACCGGATTTCCTTTCATCGAAAATGCAGTACGCGGAAAGGAAACCGCTTTTCCTTGGAAAA
Source organism: Streptomyces sp. CA-135486 (assembly GCF_050936555.1). NCBI lineage: Bacteria > Bacillati > Actinomycetota > Actinomycetes > Kitasatosporales > Streptomycetaceae > Streptomyces > Streptomyces sp. CA-135486. The sequence continues at coordinate 594,026 of NZ_JBNJMM010000002.1, read as the reverse complement.
CACAAACCCTTGGGAGAGGTTCAGAACCTCGAGAACGCGGGAAACGTGCGCGATTCGGACATAGGGTTCCGGTTCTTGTGGTGATCACAGGTGCAGAAGCATCCGACTGTTGCCCAAGGTGTTCGGCTTCACTCGTTCGAGCCCGAGGAACTCGGCGACACCCTCGTCATAGGAACGCAGCAGCTCGCTGTAGACATCTCCGTCGACCGGTGTCTCACCGATCTCCACGAAGCCGTGCTTGCCGAAGAAGTCCACTTCGAAGGTGAGGCAGAAAACCCGGCGCACACCGAGCCAGCGAGCCGTGTCCAGCAGCTTGTCCAGCACCTGATGTCCGATGCCGGTGCCCTTGAAGACCGGATCGACGGCAAGAGTGCGGACTTCGGCGAGGTCTTCCCACATGACATGCAGAGCGCCGCAGCCGACCACGCGGGCATCGTCGTCGCGTTCCGCGACCCAGAACTCCTGGATGGCTTCGTAAAGGGTGACCGTCGCTTTGTCGAGCAGGATGCCTTCACTCACGTACGGGTCCACGAGTCGGCGGACCGAGGGCACATCGCCGGTCCTGGCTCGCCGGACGGTGATGGCATTTGCTGCGGCATAAGGCATGGCCCGACGCTATCGCCCGGCCTGCGTACCGCCCTCGGCGGCCTCGTCGCCCTGAACGATGCGGACGGCGGCTTGCAGGGCTTCACGCTGCTCGGACGACATCATGCCGAAGAAGGCGACTAGTGCGGCGGCGGGGTTGTCACTCTTGGACCAGGCTTCGTTCATCAGTGCGGCGGAGTACGCGGCGCGGGTGGAGACCGCCGTATATCGATAGGCGCGGCCGTCGACTTCCCTGCGTACCCAGCCCTTCTGATGGAGATTGTCCATTACGGTCATGACGGTGGTGTAGGCGATGGACCGCTCCTGCTGAAGGTCTTCCAGAACTTCCCGGACGGTGACCGGCCGGTTCCATTGCCAGACGCGTGTCATGACGGCGTCTTCGAGCTCTCCCAATTGGCGGGGCACAGCGCCACCATAGTGCGAGATGCCGGGAATGGCCGGTTATTGACGTAACAAAAAGGACGTACGGCCTCGGAAATCTGCCGTACGTCCTTGAAGCGCGAGCGCGCGGTGCGCCGTGAGGTGTCAGTCGTCCCGGCCGGTCTGGCGGGTGGAGTCCGCGCGGGCGATCGCGGCGTCCACGAACGCGTCCTCCTTGGCCTTGTTCGGGCCACCCTGGCTCTTGACGATCGTCACGACCAGGACGGTGAAGAAGGCGGCCATCACCACGGGGGGCAGGAGCGCGGATACGTAGTCCATGGCCCCAGGGTAGCTATCCGGCGGCGCGCTGTTCCGGTGGGGGCACGGGCTTGCGGCGGGGCGGGAAGACCTCGGACGGCTTCGGCATCGGGCGGTCGGGGGGCGTGGGCCCCTTGGGCTCCGGTTTCTCCTGCGGCTCCTGCCGGGGCTTCTGCTGGGGCTTGGGCTGCGGCTTCGGGCCGTCGGACGCGCGGCCGCCGGGGAGCGCGAGGAGGCGGGTGCGGGGACCGGGCGCGGTGGCGCCGGGCCCCCTTGCGCGGCCGGCCAGCCGGGCGCGCAGCGACTGCTCGGCGATCGCCTGGCAGCGGTGCAGTACGGCGGCGCCGACCGGGTTGCCGCGCAGGGTGCGCAGCGCGGACAGGTCTTCCGGGCGAGGGTCGTAGCCGGCGGCCAGGGCGTCCTGGAGGAGCTCCAGATAGCCGGTGGCGGAACCGGGGAGCGCATCGCGGTAGCGGACGAGGTCGGCGAGAAGGAACGTACGCAGCCGGCCGGCCTCGCGTACTGCCTCGTCCAGGGAACCGGCCAGTCGCAGACAGTCCTGGACGTCCGAGTCGGCGAGAGGGGCGGGATGGAGGGCGCTGGCGAGAGCGCGTCGGAGCACACGCAGCTCGTCTGCGCTGAAGGCCATGCCGCCGCGGGATCCGTATGGCGTGGGCATGAGCCGACGATACGTCCGACTTGGACAAAATCGGGTTAATTGGCCGCCCCCGGGCGCGGCGAGCTGTCCGTGGGTGGGGGCGCACCTGTGCCGTGCGGCGCGGGCTCCGGGGGTTCGCCCGCGAAACCCACCACCGGACAGCAACCACCAACGCCCCTGGCCCACGCCGGCCACGGACCAGGGTGACCGTCACATGCGGGAGACGTTCCGCTCGTACACCAACCGCAGCCCGATCAGCGTCAGCCACGGCTCGTGTTCGTCGATTTCCGAGGCTTCTCCCAGCACCATCGGCGCCAGGCCGCCCGTCGCGATCACCGTGACGTCGTCCGGGTCCTCCGCGAGTTCGCGCTTCATGCGCTGGACCACGCCGTCGACCTGGCCGGCGAAGCCGTACACGATGCCCGCCTGCATCGCCTCGACCGTGTTCTTGCCGATCACGCTGCGCGGGCGGGCCAGTTCGATCTTGCGGAGCTGGGCGCCCTTGACGCCGAGTGCCTCGACGGAGATCTCGATGCCCGGGGCGATCACGCCACCCGCGTACTCGCCGCGCGCGCTGACCGCGTCGAAGGTCGTCGCCGTGCCGAAGTCGACGACGATCGCCGGGCCGCCGTACAGATCGACCGCGGCGACCGCGTTGATGATGCGGTCCGCGCCGACCTCCTTGGGGTTGTCCATCAGGATCGGCACGCCGGTCTTGATGCCGGGCTCGACGAGGACGGACGGGACGTCGCCGTAGTAGCGGCGGGTCACCTCGCGCAGCTCGTGCAGGACCGAGGGAACGGTGGAGCAGATGGCGATGCCCTCAATACCGTCGCCCAGGTCGTCGCCGAGCAGCGGGTGCATGCCCATCAGACCCTGCAGCAGAACGGCCAGTTCGTCGGCGGTGCGCCGGGCGTCCGTGGAGATGCGCCAGTGCTCGACGACGTCCTCACCGTCGAACAGGCCGAGGACCGTCTGGGTGTTGCCGACGTCGATCGTGAGCAGCATCAGGCGCCTGCCTCACGCAGGTCGAGGCCGATGTCGAGGATCCGGGACGAGTGCGTCAGCGCGCCCACCGCGAGGTAGTCGACGCCCGTCTCCGCGTACGCGCGGGCGTTGTCCAGGGTGAGCCTCCCTGAGGACTCGAGGGCGGCGCGGTGCGCGACGATCGCGACGGCCTCCTCGGTCTCGGCCGGGGTGAAGTTGTCGAGCAGGATCAGGTCCGCGCCCGCGTCCAGGACTTCGCGGACCTGGTGCAGGGTGTCCACTTCGACCTCGATGGGAAGGTCCGGGAAGGCGTCCCGTACGGCCTTGAACGCCTCCGCCACGCCGCCCGCGGCGACCACGTGGTTGTCCTTGACGAGCGCGGCGTCCGAGAGCGACATCCGGTGGTTGACGCCGCCGCCGCAGCGCACCGCGTACTTCTCGAGGGCGCGCAGGCCCGGCGTCGTCTTTCGGGTGTCGCGGACCCGGGCGCCGGTGCCTTCGAGTACGTCCGCCCACGCGCGCGTGGCGGTCGCGATGCCGGAGAGGCGGCACAGGATGTTGAGCGCGCTGCGCTCGCCGGTGAGCAGATCGCGGGTGTTGGTGGTGACGGACAGCAGCTTCTGGCCGGCTTCCACGCGCTCGCCGTCCTCGACGTGCCGCTCCACCTCGAACTCGTCGGTGCACACGATCGACAGCACCGCCTCGGCGACCCGCAGGCCCGCGACCGTACCGGCCTCACGAGCCGTGAAGTCGCCGGTGGCGACGGCGTCCTCGGGAACGGTCGCCACCGTCGTCACGTCCACGCCGCCGTCGAGGTCCTCGGCGATCGCGAGATGAGCGATGTCCTCGACCTGTACGGGATCGAGGCCCGCGTCGGCGAGCAGCTGCGCGAGCGTGGGGTCCAGGCCGCATTCCAGCTCGTCGTACTCCTCCCCCTCGCCGGAGCAGCCGCAGCCGTCCCCGCAGCCGCCCTGGGGCGGGGCGGGGGCGCCGATCTGGATCAGCGGTACGTCCACGGGGCGCGGACGTTCTTCGGGCGTGCTCACGGTTACGGCTCCCTTGGGGCGTCGGGGACGGTCGGGGCGAATGCGGTGCTCTCGGTGCGGCTGACGGCGAGAGCGGGAGGTGTGACGCGAAGCGTCTCGTTGGAGGAGTGGTGGCGGGAGACGGGCGGCGCGTCGGGCGCGAGACGTACGACGAGATGGCGGCGCCAGTCGTCGTCCCGCTCGGGCCGGTCGTCGCGCCAGTGGCAGCCGCGGGTCTCCTCGCGCTCCAGGGCCGCGGTGGTCAGCACGCGGGCCACGCACAGGAGGTTCGACGTCTCCCAGGACTCGACGCCGGGCTCGGCCGTCTTGCCCGAACCCTCCTGGTCCTGCACGGCGTTGCGGTGTACGGAGTGCAGCGCGGCGGCCGCGGCCGCCAGGCTCTCGGCCGAGCGGAGCACGCCCGCGCCGTGGGACATGATCCGCTGGATCTCGGCCCGCGCCTCGGGGGCGATGAGCGGAAGTACGGACGGGCTCGCCGGGTCCGCGGGGGCGCCGGCCGCGAGCGGGGCCCGGGATGCGATGTCGGCGGCGATGCGCTCCGCGAAGACCAGTCCCTCCAGGAGGGAGTTGGAGGCCAGCCGGTTCGCGCCGTGCACTCCCGTACACGCCACTTCGCCGCAGGCGTACAGGCCCGGGACCGTGGTGCGGCCGTGCAGGTCCGTGCGGACACCGCCGGAGGCGTAGTGGGCGGCCGGGGCGACCGGGATGGGCTCGGTGACCGGGTCGATGCCGTGGGCGCGGCAGGCGGCCAGGATCGTCGGGAAGCGCTGCTCCCACATCTCGGCGCCGAAGTGGCGGGCGTCCAGGTACATATGGGCCGTGCCCTGTTCCTGCATCCGGCGCATGATGCCCTTGGCGACGATGTCGCGGGGCGCGAGCTCGGCCAGTTCGTGCTGTCCGAGCATGAAGCGGGTGCCGGACGCGTCGACGAGATGGGCGCCCTCTCCCCGTACCGCCTCGGAGACCAGCGGCTGCTGGCCCTCGGAGTCCGTGCCGAGGAAGAGCACGGTCGGGTGGAACTGGACGAATTCGAGGTCGGAGACCTCCGCACCGGCGCGCAGCGCGAGCGCGACGCCGTCGCCCGTGGAGACCGCGGGGTTGGTGGTGGCGGAGAAGACCTGGCCCATGCCGCCGGTGGCCAGGACGACGATGGGGCTGTGGACCGCGCCGACGCCGTCGTGCTGGCCCTCGCCCATGACATGCAGGGTGATGCCTGCTGTACGGCCTTCGGCGTCCGTCAACAGGTCCAGGACCAGAGCGTTCTCGATCGTACGGATGCCCGCTTCGCGCACCGCCTCGACCAGCGCGCGGGAGATCTCGGCACCCGTCGCGTCGCCGCCCGCGTGCGCGATACGGCGGCGGTGGTGGCCGCCCTCGCGCGTCAGCTCTATCTCCCCGGAGCCCGGGTCGGTGTCGAAGTGCGCGCCGGTCGCGATCAGTCGGCGTACGGCGCCGGGGCCCTCGGTGACCAGGGTGCGTACCGCCTCCTCGTCACACAGGCCGGCGCCCGCGACCAGGGTGTCGTCCAGATGCTGCTCGGGCGTGTCGCCGTCGCCGAGCGCCGCGGCGATGCCGCCCTGCGCCCAGCGCGTGGAGCCGTCGTCCAGACGGGCCTTGGTGACCACGACCGTGCTCAGCCCTGCCGCGGCGCAGCGCAGCGCGGCGGTCAGGCCGGCGACCCCGGAGCCGACCACGACGACCTCGGCGTCGATGAACCAGCCGGGGGCCGGGGCGTGCAGCCGTATTCCTGTCACTTAGGTGCTCCGAAGGTCAGGGGGATGTTGTCGATCAGCCGTGTGGTGCCCACCCGGGCCGCGACGGCGATGATCGCCTCGCCGGTGTGGTCGTCTGGGACCTCGGTGAAGTCGGCCGGATCGACGAGGGCCAGATAGTCGAGTACGAGCGGCGGGGTTGCCTTGGCCGCCTCGTCGAGGACGACACGGGCCGCGGCCCGTACGGCGTCCGCGCCGCCGGGTCCCGCCTGCGCCACCGCGTGCGCATCGGCGGCGGCCCGGGCCTCGCCCAGCTTGGAGAGCGCGGCTGCCCGGGACTGCGAGGCGGGCAGCGACTCGGCACGCGCGCGCAGCGCCTGCTGGGCCGCGAGCCGGTCGCGGGCGGCGAACAGCGCTCCGGACAGCGCGAGGGCGGTGCGCCGCTCGTCGGCCGAGAGATAGCGGTTGCGGCTGGAGAGCGCGAGGCCGTCCGGCTCCCGCACGGTCGGTACGCCGACAATCTCGACCGGGAAGTTCAGATCGGCGGCCATCCGGCGGATCAGGGCGAGCTGCTGCGCGTCCTTCTGGCCGAACAGGGCGATGTCGGGGCGGGTGAGATGCAGGAGCTTGGCGACGACGGTGAGCACGCCGTCGAAGTGGCCGGGGCGGCTCTCTCCTTCGAGGCGCTCGCCCATGGGGCCCGCGGCGATCCTGACCTGCGGCTCGCCGCCCGGGTAGACCACCTCGACCGAAGGGGCGAACACGACGTCCGCGCCCGCCTCTTCGGCCGTCTTGAGGTCGGCGTCGAGCGTACGGGGATAACGGTCGAGGTCCTCGCCCGCGCCGAACTGGAGCGGGTTGACGAACACCGTGACGATGACGAAGCCCTCGCTGCCGACGTGCTCGCGCGCGGCACGGATCAGCGTGGCGTGGCCCTCGTGCAGCGCGCCCATGGTCATGACGACGGCGGTGCGGCCGGCGGCGCCGTGGTGGTCGATGGCGTACCGCAGATCGTCCCTGGTCGGTACGAGCTCGACGGTGCGCCTGCTCATCGCTGGTCCCCCTCGGCGAGAACGCCCAGCAGATCCTCCGCCAGCTCCGGCTTGAGCAGGCCGTGCGCGAGGGCCCGGTCGGCGGTGGTGCGGGCCATCGCCAGATAGCCGGCGACGGTGCCGGGGGCGTGCTTGCGCAGCTCGGCGACATGGGCCGCGACGGTGCCGGCGTCACCGCGGGCGACGGGTCCGGTCAGGGCCGCGTCGCCGGAGCGCAGGGCGTTGTCGAGGGCGGCGCCGAGGAGCGGGCCGAGCATCCGGTCGGGGGCGGCGACCCCCGCCGTACGCAACAGCTCCATCGACTGGGCGACCAGCGTGACCAGATGGTTCGCGCCGAGGGCGAGGGCCGCGTGGTAGAGCGGGCGGGCCTCCTCCTCGATCCACTCGGGCTCGCCGCCCATCTCGATGACGAGCGCCTCCGCGGCGAGCCGCAGCTCGTCGGGGGCGGTCACACCGAACGAGCAGCCGGCCAGACGCTGCACGTCGACGCTCGTCCCGGTGAAGGTCATGGCCGGGTGCAGTGCGAGGGGGAGCGCGCCGGCCCGCGTGGCGGGGTCCAGCACCCTGGCGCCGTACCGCCCGGAGGTGTGCACGAGCAGCTGCCCGGGGCGTACGGCGCCGGTCTCGACGAGGCCGTCGACCAGCGCGGGCAGTGCGTCGTCAGGGACGGTCAGCAGCACGAGCTCGGCACGGGCGAGGACTTCGGCGGGAGGCACGATCGGTACGTCGGGGAGCAATGCGGCCGCTCGTCGCACGGATGCGTCGGAGACGCCGGAGACCGCGACCGGCCGGTGTCCCGCGAGCTGCAGCGATGCCGCGAGGGCGGGACCGACGCGGCCGGCTCCGACAACGCCGACGCGCAGCCTGGCGGGGCGGTCCCGCGGGTCGAGCGGTTCCTGTGGTGCTGTGGCATTCACGCGGCGGGGCCTTCCGTTCCAGTCCGCGGGGGGTACCGGACGATTTCTCGTCATGCTACGCCAGCGCGGGTGGCCCTCTTGCGCTTGTCCACAGGCTGTGGGCGGGTTTGAGTGTGCGGTGGGCGACGATCGGGCCGTCGCCGAAGGCACGGCCCGGGGGCGCCCCTTCCCGCACCGTGGGCAAGCCCCCGGACCCGCGAATCAGCCCCGCCGGCGGTTGAGGCGCCGGGCTTGGGACGGAGCCCCAAAATCAGCCTCGCCGCCGTGAGGCCCAAAATCAGCCCCGCCGCCGATTGAGGCGCGGGGGTACGGGGGCAGAGCCCCCGAAAGAAGGGGTCCGGGGCGGCGCCCCGGTTCGGGAAGGGGCGGGTAGGGGAAAAAGCACCCGTGCCCCGGACGGCCCGCCGCGCCCTCAGCCGGAGTGGAGCAGGCGCGACAGCACGGCGCGGACGCGGCCTCCGGGGTGGCGAGCGCGGCGAGGAGCCGCGTGGGTGGTGAGTTCGCGCATGGCCTGCCAGTCGTGGAGGCCCGGCTGGGGCGGGGCCTTGGTGCCATGCCGGGATGCGCGGTAACTGTCCAGCATGTACTGATGCATCGCGTTCATGACCTCACGCTGCGCCCACCCACCCGCGCTCGTCCCGTCGATTGACGAGCCCCGTCAAATGACGTCGCCCCCGCCCCGCGCACCCCGCACCATGGAGCCGTGAGCGTGAGCATCGACATCGCGGGCCTGGCCCCGGAGCGGATCGTCTTCGAGATTTCCCCACTCCCCGAGCTGGGCGTGGCGCTGCACGCGCTCGCCGAGCCCGCGCACCATCCCGGGCTGCACGGCTGGGCCACCGCCACCGCCGCCGGGCTCAAGCCCGATCTCGCCGACCGGCTGCACGAGGCCGACTTCCTGTGGCGGACCACCTTCTCGGACGTCTTCATGCCGTTCGCGGGTCTCAACAGCCCCGACGCCCGCGCCGGCACGACCCTCGCCGAAGACTTGGACATGCTCGACCGGCTGGACGAGGAGCGGTTCGTCTCCGCCGCCCTGGAGTTCACCTGCGCCGGTACGTACGGAGTCGCCGGCCCCTCCGTCCTGACCGACCCTGTCCGCCGCGAGCGCGCCCTCGAACTCGCCGCCACCCGCGGCCCCAAGCAGCTCGACTTCACCCGGCGGCTGCTGGACGACCCGGCTTCCGTACGCGCTTGGGTGCGCCGGCTCTTCGAGGACTGCGACCAGGCCTTCTTCGCCGACACCTGGCGTCGCGTCGCCACCCAGCTCGCCGCCGACGCCCGCCACAAGACCGATCTGCTGCGCCGCAAGGGTCTCGCCGACGCTCTGCACGCCGTCTCGCCCGCGCTCGCGGTGGACGAGGACCATGCCCGTATCAGCGCCGACAAGCTTGCGGACGGGCACACGACCGCCGTCGACCCCGCCGTCGGCGCCGGGCTCTCCCTCATGCCGTCCAGCTTCGGCTGGCCGCATCTGATGGTGCTGCACGCGCCCGGCTGGCGGCCGGTGATCCACTATCCGGTCGGCTCACCGTCACTGCCCGGCCCCGCCCCCGTCGAGCTGCTGAAGCTCCGGATGGAGGCGCTTGCCCACCCGATGCGGATGCAGCTGTGCCGCAACCTCGCCCGCTCGCCGTACACGACGAGCGAGCTGGCGGACGCTTACAACATCACCGCGCCCGAGGTCTCCCGCCATCTCGCCGTGCTGAAGAAGGCAGGGCTCGTCTCGACCCGGCGGCGCGGCCGGTACGGACTGCACCAGCTGGACGTGGCCGCTGTCGCACGGCTGGGCAGCGACTTCCTGGAGACCGTGCTCCGCTGATCCAGAGCCAATCCACGGCCAATCCACGGCCAATCCATGACCAACCACGGCCAATCCACGGCTAATCCACGGTGACACGGAGCAGCAGCTTGCCCGTCGTCGCGCGGCTCTCGACCAGCCGGTGCGCCTCCGCCGCCTCGGCAAGCGGCAGTTCGGCGGTGACCGGCAGCTCCACATCCCCGTCCGCGACCAGCCGGAACGCCCGCTCCGACAGCTCCCGCAGCGCCTTCGGCTCCGTCACGGCCAGGTGCAGGATCGAGAAGAACGCCACCGACCGTGCACCGGGCGCGAGTTCGGCCGCGCCGAACTGCCAGGGAGCCTCGTCGCTCGCATTGCCGAAGTTCACCACCCGGCCGAACGGCGCCAGCGAGTCCAGAGCGCGGCTCAGCTGCTCGCCACCGAGCGGGTCGAGCAGCAGGTCGACGCCGCGCCCGTCGGTCGCTGCGGCCAGCCGCGACTGCCAGTCGTCGCCGACGAAGACCTGGTCGTAGCCGTGCTTCAGCGCGAACTCCGCCTTGGCGGTGGACGAGACGACGCCGTAGACGGCACCGTCGCCGACGCGCTTGGCCAACTGGCCCACCACCGTGCCGACTCCGCCCGCCGCGCCCTGCACCAGCACACTTCCGCCCGCCCGCAGCCGCCCCACCTCATGCACCAGCGCATGCGCGGTGGGCAGCACGGTCGGCAGCGTGGCCGCCGTACGCAGCGAAAGACCGGCCGGTACCGGGAAGACCTGGGCAGCGGGCGCGATGGCAACCTCCGCATAGCCGCCGTGCGCGATGAAGGCGGCGACCTCCTGGCCGACGGTCAGATCCGTGACGCCCTCACCGAGCGCCCGCACCCGGCCCGAGACCTCAAGTCCCGGCCGGAAGGGAAGACTTGGGACCAGGTAGCCGGTACTCCTGGCCTTGATCTCCGCGAAGTTCACACCGGCGTACGCGACATCGACCGCGACCTCGCCCGGACCGGGCTCCGGCACCTCCGCCTCGGCCGGCCGCAGCACCTCGGGACCGCCGAACTCCGTCACCTGAATCGCGCGCATAGCGAACTCCTCGCCCAGAGTGTTCAATGGGAAGCGAACACTCGGAGTGTATGACCACCGTCGAACACTCCGCAAGGCGCACGAGGAGGACACGAGAGAGCCATGAGCAGTCACCGGCCCGCACCCGAGCACACCCACCCCGCCGATGTCCCGCTGCTGTACGCGCTCGACGCCCTGGCCGATCCCGTACGCATCCAGCTCGTCCGCGAACTCGCCGCCTCCGAGGAGTGGACGCGCACCTGCGGATCCTTCGACGTGCCCGTACGGAAAGCGGCGATCAGCCATCACTTCTCGGTGCTGCGCGCCGCCGGGCTCGTCGAGCAGCGCGACATGGGACCGAAGCGCGTGAACCGGCTGCGGCGCCCGGAGTTCGACGCGCGCTTCCCCGGCCTGCTGGACCTCGTCCTGCGTCAGGACGGACAGGACTGAGACGACTGAGCCGGTCGACGCCGGTCAGCCGATGCGGATGTGCTTGAGGCCCGTCCAAGCCTTGCGCAGCCGGTGCCGCAGCGGCCCGTCCATGTTCGGCTCAAGACTCAGCCCCGCCGAAGCCGCGATGTTGTCGGCCACCTGCGGCACGCCGACCCGGTCGGTACGGATGTGCTCGGCGAACAGCGGCCGGTTCAGCCGCTCCAGACACAGGTCCAGCTGCCGCACCGCGAAGCTCTCGCGCTTGAGCCCGCGGCCGAGACCCCGCTCCGTCAGCCGCCGCAGCACCGTCTCGCGCTCCGCGAGCAGCGCGAAGTGGTGCACCTCGTGCCCGGCCGCCCGCAGCCGGCCCACCGTCTCCTCGAAGTACGCCGGTTCGACCACCGTCATGGGCGCGATCACCACGCCCTCGTACCCCCGCAGCGTCAGATCCAGCACCTCGTACACGCCCTGCCGCCAGGCGGCCAGATCCTGGAAGTCCGAGCGCAGTTCACGCGGAAGCATCCGGTGCAGCCCGAAGCCGACATGCTCGGGATCGCAGACGACGCGGCCGGGCAGACGCCGCCGCAGTTCGTACGCGGTCTGGGTCTTGCCGCCCCCGAAGGGGCCGTTGATCCAGAGCAGCATGCGTCAGGCCGCCCCGCCGCCCGCCCGCACCAGACCCGTCTCGTACGCCAGCACCACCACCTGCACCCGGTCCCGCAGATTCAGCTTGGTCAGGATGCGGCCCACATGCGTCTTGACCGTGGCTTCCGACAGCACCAGACGGGCCGCGATCTCGCCGTTCGACAGGCCCTGGGCGACGAGCAGCATCACCTCGCGCTCCCGGTCGGTGAGCCTCTCCAGCTCCTTGTGCTGGGGCTCGCTGGTGCTGCTGGGCAGCATCGGCGAGAAGCGGTCGAGCAGTCGCCGCGTCGTGGACGGCGCGACCACCGCGTCGCCGCTGTGCACCGAGCGGATCGCGCCGAGCAGTTCGCCGGGCGGCACGTCCTTGAGCATGAAGCCGCTGGCGCCCGCCTTCAGCCCGGAGAAGGCGTATTCGTCCAGGTCGAAGGTGGTCAGGATCAGCACCTTCGGCGCGTCCGGCTCGGCACAGATCCGACGGGTCGCCTCGACGCCGTCCAGCCTCGGCATGCGTACGTCCATCAGCACCACGTCCACGGCCGTGGAACGGAGGTTCTCGATCGCTTCGGCGCCGTCGCCCGCCTCGGCGACGACCTCCATGTCCGGCTGGGCGGCGAGCACCATCCGGAACCCGGTGCGCAGCAGCACCTGATCGTCGACGAGCATCACACGGATGGACATGTCAGTTGTGTCCTCGGTCTCTAGTGGGCGGGCTCTAGTGGGCGGGCTTGAGGGGAAGCAGTGCACTGATCCGGAAGCCGCCGCCGGGCCGTGGCCCCGCGTCCAGCGTGCCGCCGACCATACCGACGCGTTCGCGCATGCCGATGAGCCCGTGGCCCTGGCCGTCGGCGCCCCCGTCCTCGTACAGCTCGTGCGCCGAGCCACGGCCGTCGTCCTCCACCAGCAGACCGAGGCCGTCGTCGAAGTAGACGAGACGCACGCTGGCGCCGACGTCCGGGCCGCCGTGCTTGCGGGTGTTGGTCAGCGCCTCCTGGACGATGCGGTACGCGGTGAGCTCGACGCCGCTCGGCAGCGGCCGCGGCGTTCCCTCGATCTTGAAGTCCACGGTCAGACCGGCGCGGCGCACCTGCTCGACCAGGTCCTCGATCTGCTGCACATCGGGCTGCGGGACGTACTCGCCGCTCTCCGGGCCATCGCCGGTGCGCAGTACGCCGAGCAGTCGGCGCATCTCCGCGAGCGCCTGGCGGCCGGTGGTCGAGATGGTCTCCAGCGCCTGCTTGGCCTGGTCGGGTGCGGCGTCCAGGACGTACGCGGCGCCGTCTGCCTGCACCACCATCACCGAGACGTTGTGCGCGACGACGTCGTGCAGCTCGCGGGCGATCCGGGCGCGCTCGGCCGCGACGGCGACCTTCGCCTGCGCCTCGCGCTCCTTCTCCAGCCGGGTCGCGCGTTCCTCGAGCTGGTCGAAGTACGCGCGCCGGGTGCGTATCGAGTCGCCGAGCACCCAGGCGAGCGCGAAGGGCACGCTCATGACGATCGTGAAGAAGATCTTGCCGCCGAGGCCGGTGTTCTCCGCCGGCCAGCGGATCTGCGAGAGCGTGGCCGCGGAGAGCCCGCCGGCGAGCGCGAGACGGGACGCCCAGCGGGGTCCGTCGTGGGCGGCCACGGTGTAGATGATCACCAGCATCGCGAAGTCGGCCGGGTTGACGTCGACGTCCGCCACCAGCTGGGCAACGCCCAGCGCGGCGGCGAGGACCAGCATCTTCTCCGGCATACGGCGGCGCAGCGCCACCACCACGCACAGCAGGAGAACGATGAACGCGGCCGACCAGTGGGCCTGGACCCCGACCGGCACCTGGATCACCCACAGCATGGAGAACCCGAAGAGCATGACAGCCCAGAAGGTGTCGACGCCCATCGGGTGTCTGCGGATGAAGTCATAGAGGCGCTGCACGTAACCCAGAGTAGGGAAGGCAGATAGGTGCAGGGGTCAACCGGAGGAGCGATCCGGGCGGCGGAGGCGTACTCCGCAAGGTGGAGACTTGTGCCCGTGATGGATGACGTGGCGGCTGAGACGTGTCGGTGGCGGGGTTGGCGGGAAGCGACTCAGGCTGCGCTGTACGGACCCGACGGCTTCTATCTGCGGCCCGAGGGCCCGGCCGGCCACTTCCGTACGTCGGTGCACGCCTCGCCCCTGTTCGCCGGGGCCGTCGCGCGACTGCTGATGGCGACGGCGGACGAGCTGGACGACGTGGCTTTCGTCGATATCGGCGCGGGGCGCGGCGAACTCCTCACGGGCGTGCTGGCCGCGCTCCCCGCCGGCTTCCCGGTCCAGGCGTACGCCGTCGAACAGGCCCCCCGGCCCACCGGCCTGGACCCGCGCATCGAGTGGTGCGCCGAGCCGCCCGCCGGGGTGAGCGGACTCCTCTTCGCCAACGAGTGGCTGGACAACGTCCCCGTGGACGTCGCCGAAGTGGATCAGGACGGGGTGGCGCGCTACGTCCTCGTCCGCCCGGACGGCACGGAACGCCTCGGCTCCCCCGTCACCGGACCGGACGCGCAGTGGCTGGCCCGCTGGTGGCCACTGACCGAACCGGGCATGCGCGCGGAGATCGGCCGCCCGCGCGACGAGGCATGGGCGTCGGCGGTCGGCACGCTCCGGGCGGGGCTCGCGGTCGCGGTCGACTATGCGCATGTACGGGACGCCCGGCCGCCCTTCGGAACGCTGACCGGCTTCCGGGCCGGCCGGGAGGTGCCGCCCGTCCCGGACGGCAGCTGCGACATCACGGCGCACGTGGCCCTGGACGCGTGCGCCTTCCCGGGCGCGACCCTGACCAGCCAACGCGAGGCCCTCGCCGACCTGGGCATCTCGGCCGCGCGGCCCCCGTTGTCGCTGGCGTCGGCCGACCCGACGGCATACGTGCGCGCGCTGGCCTCGGCGGGCGAGGCGGCCGAACTGACGGCGAGGGCCGGCCTCGGCGACTTCGGCTGGCTGCGCCAGCGGGTGGGCCCGCGATCAACCCCGCCAGGCGATTGAGGACCGGGGGTCCCCCCACGCCCGCAGGACGTAGGGGGAGGGTTCGGGGCGGAGCCCCGACAGAGGGATACTGTCACCCATGACGGAGACCACGGTCGGCATCGGCGGCGCGGCGGAAAGCACCGACATGGTGCTCAACATCGGCCCCCAGCATCCCTCCACCCACGGCGTCCTCCGGCTCCGTCTCGTACTCGACGGCGAGCGCATCCAGCACGCCGAGCCCGTCATCGGCTATATGCACCGCGGCGCGGAGAAGCTCTTCGAGGCGCGCGACTACCGCCAGATCATCATGCTGGCCAACCGCCACGACTGGCTCTCCGCGTTCTCCAACGAGCTCGGCGTCGTCATCGCCGTCGAGCGCATGCTCGGCATGGAGGTCCCCGAGCGCGCGGTCTGGACCCGTACACTCCTCGCCGAGCTCAACCGGGTCCTGAACCACCTGATGTTCCTCGGCTCGTACCCCCTCGAACTGGGCGGAATCACCCCGATCTTCTACGCCTTCCGGGAACGTGAAGACCTCCAGCACGTCATGGAGGAGGTCTCCGGCGGCCGGATGCACTACATGTTCAACCGGGTCGGCGGCCTCAAGGAGGACCTCCCGGCCGGCTGGCTCGGCCGGGCCCGGCAGGCGGTGGCGGAGCTCCGTTCCCGGATGGACGTGTACGACCGGCTGGTCCTCGGCAACGAGATCTTCCGCGGCCGTACGCGCGGCGTGGGCGCGCTGCCGGCGGAGGCCGTGCACGCGTACGGAGTCAGCGGCCCCATCGCCCGCGCGTCCGGTGTCGACTTCGACCTGCGGCGCGACGAGCCCTATCTGGCGTACGGGGAACTGCAGGACACACTCAAGGTCGTCACACGGGCGGAGGGCGACTGCCTGGCCCGCTTCGAGGTGCTGCTCGAGCAGACGCACAACGCGCTGGAGCTGGCGGATGCCTGCCTGGAGCGGATCGCGGACCTCCCGCCGGGACCGATCAACCAGCGGCTGCCGAAGGTACTGAAGGCGCCCGAGGGCCACACCTACGCATGGACCGAGAACCCTCTCGGCATCAACGGCTACTACCTGGTCTCCAAGGGCGAGAAGACCCCTTACCGGCTGAAGCTGCGCTCGGCGTCGTACAACAACATCCAGGCCCTGGCGGTGCTCCTGCCGGGGACGCTCGTCGCCGACATGGTGGCGATCCTGGGCTCGCTGTTCTTCGTCGTCGGTGACATCGACAAGTGATCCACCGGCGATTGATCAACCGCCGAATCGTCGCCCGTGATCAGCTGACCGCGTCGCGCAGCGCGACCACGTCGAGGTGTTCCGTCTCGTCGTGCGCGGTCAGATCGATGACCTTGCCGACCGGGCGGGCGTCCGCCGACTCCTGCGCGGCCAGCGCCTCCTCGCCCACCACATCGGCGAGATCCTCGTTGTGCGCGGCCTCTATCGCCTTCTGCGCACCCGCACCCGCGCCCGCCTCCGCGGCCGCGGCGGTGCCGAAGAAGTCGAAGCCGCCCTCGGGGCGCTTGGCCGGGCGGCGCTGGGGTCCGTAAGGAACGATGGCGGCCGCTGCCGGGACGGCACGCCTGGCGGGGACGGCGGACGACGGGCGGGTGTGCTGCTCTCCCCCGGCGACCGCCGCGTGCTTCCCCTGCGGCTCGTCCGCCTCCCTGGCCCGTTCGGCCAGATCGCGGGCGCGGGCCTCCTCGACGGTGCGCTTCGCCTCCTGCTCGGCGGCGTTGCGCGACAGCTCGTCCAGGGCCTTGTTGGCGCGCAGGAAGGTCGCCGGAGTGGGCGTGGTCCCGGCCGGCGGCAGCGCCTTGACCGGGGACGACGCCTCCAGCGCGAGCTGCCGGCGGTCCTCGAGCACGCCGGCCCGCTCGGTCTCGGCGGTTGCGTACCGGCGCAGCAGCGCGGCGTGCTCACCGCGCAGCGCGGCCAGTTCGACCCGTTTTGCCCGCAGCTTCGCATCGAGCTTTGCGCGCAGCTCGCGCGACTCCTCGATGTCCGTCTCCAGTTCGGCTATGCGCTCCTCGGTCTTCCAGGCATCGCTCGCGCGGCCGCGGGTCAGCTCCGCTACGCGGCGCCCGGCCGCCCGGTCCCAACCGCGCATCATGACGGCGCCGGTGACGGCCGCGGCCGTAGCAGCGGTGACCAGCGAACGGAGCACAACTGGCTCCGCCAGAAACCACGCGCCGGCGGCACAAAGAACCGACGCTCCGGCGACCGCCGAAGGCGGCAGCAGCCTGTGAAGGGGTGGGGAATGGCGGTGGCGTCCACGTGGCATGGCCTGAAATTTACCGTGCGTAGACGCCAAATGGGGTCTCGGACCGGCAAATGTCTCGTTCAAGAACGCCGGGTCGTACCGCCGCCACTTCCGAGGCAGGCGCCTGCCGCTTCCGAGGCAGACACCCACCGCTTCTCCAAGCGGGCGCCCGCCACTTCTCCAAGCGGGCGCCCGTCTCTTCCGAAGCGGCCCCTCGCTACTTCTTGAGCAGGCCCTTCGACTCGAGATATGCCTTCGCCGCGTCCTCGGGCTTCGCGCGCTCGGCGTCCACCTTGCGGTTCAACTCGGCAAGATCCTCGGTGGTCAGCACCTTGGTGAGCTTGTCGAGGACATCGGCTATCTCCTTGGAGCCCGCGTCCTTCGCATTGACCACCGGCAGCACGTTGTCGGCGTTCTGGAGCTTCTTGTCGTCCTCGAGGAAGACGAGGCCGTCCAGCACGGCGTCGGTGGTCGTGGTCAGCACCAGCTGGTCGGTGCCGTCCTTGACGGCCTGCTTGGACTGCGGGGTGCCGACGCCCTTGGGGTCGATGCCCGCGACATCAATGCCGTACGTCTTCTTCAGACCGGGCGCGCAGAACGGCCGTACCTCGCACTCGTCGCCCGCCGCGATCTTCACCTTCAGCTTCGACTTCCCAAGATCGGAAAGCGTCTTCAGCTTGTTCTTCTCGGCGAATTCCTTGCTGACCGCGAAGGCGTTCTGGTCGACGGCCGCCCCCGCGGAAAGCACCTTCAGTCCGCGCGGTTCGGCGAGCTTGGTGAGCGCCGCCACGGTGGCCGTGACATCGCCGGACGCGACCGGCTTCTCGTCGGGCGCCTTGGGCCCGTTCGCCTTCGCGTTGAGGAATTCGGCGATCGTCGCGGCGTATTCCGGTACGACGTCGATCTCACCCTTCTCCAAGGAGGGTTCGTACAGCTCACGGTTCTTCACCGTGGTGACCGATGTCGTGTATCCGGCGTCCTTGAGAAGCTGTGCGTACAGCTCGGCGAGCACCTTGGACTCGGTGAAGGACGCGGCGCCGACCGCGAGCGCGCCCTTCCTGCCCGAGCCGCCGCCCGAGGCCGAGCCGCCCTTCTCCTTCTCCAGGCTGTCACCGCCGCATGCGGCGAGAGAACCCGTCAGGGCCACCACACCGAGTACCGCACCCGCGATGCGCGAGGTCTTGCTCATCAGGTTCTCCGTCCAAGTGTTGTCACACGGTCTTACGGAGGGGGCTCAGCAGCCGGTCGGCCGCCACCAGCACCCCCTCCACCAGCAGCGCAAGCAGCGCCGCGAGGAGCGCGCCCGCCACCACCTGCGGGGTGTTGTACGTGTTGAATCCCGCGGTGATGATCCGGCCGAGGCCGCCCTGGCCGACCATCGAGGCGATCGTGGCCGTGGCCACCACCTGGACGGCGGCCGACCGCAGCCCGGTCATGAGCAGCGGGTAGGCGAGGGGCAGTTCGACCCGGAGGAAGAGCTGGCCGCCCGACATCCCCATCCCCCGCGCGGCCTCCACCACCGCCCGGTCCACCTCGCGCATGCCGACGTACGCGTTGGTGAGCAGCGGCGGCACCGCGAACAGCACCAGCGCGATGATCGTCGGCAGATAGCCGGCGTTGCGCAGCGATGTGAGCATGAAGAGGGCGAGGACCGCGAAGACGGGGATCGCCCGCCCGGCGTTGGAGATATTGATCGCGAGCGCGCCGCCCTTGCCGAGATGCCCCAGCCACAGCGCGATCGGCAGAGCGATGGCGCAGGCCAGCACGAGTGCGATCCCGCTGACGTACACATGCTCGCCAAGGCGGTGCCAGGCGCCGCTCTCCCCCGACCAGTTGGAACCGGTGGTCAGCCATGTCCACGCGTCGGCGACTACCCCCATCAGCCCGCCACCTTCACCTTCGCCTCGGAATTCTCCTCGGAACTTCCCGCGGAATTGCTCGCGGTCCGCACCGCAGGCCTCGCCGTGCGTATGCGGGTCCAGGGCGTCAGCAGCCGCTGCAGACCGAGCAGCAGCACATCGGCGACCGCCGCCAGCAGCACACAGAGCACGGAGGCGGTGAGCACCTGTGCCTTGAACGTGGTCTGCACCCCGTCGTCGATGAGATTGCCGAGGCCGCCCTTGCCGACGAGCGCTCCCACCGTCGTGAGCGCGATCGTCGAGACGGTGGCTATGCGCAGGCCCGCCATCAACGCGGGCAGCGCAAGGGGCAGTTCGACCTCCCAGAGCAGCCGCCCCGAGCCGTACCCCATGCCGCGAGCGGCCTCCCGCGCCTCGTCGGGCACCGCCTCGAGACCGGCCATGATGTTCCGTACGAGAATGGTGAGCGAATAGAGCACCAGGCCCGTCACCACCAGCGCGGCCGAAAGGCCGAAGACCGGCAGCAGCAGCGAGAACATCGCCAGCGAAGGAATCGTGTAGAGCAGGGTCGTCAGACCGAGGACCGGGCCGGCGAATCGCGGCTTCGCGCGGGCGAGCAGCGCCAGCGGAAAGGCCACGGCGAGCCCGATCAGTACGGACACCACAGTGATCCAGACATGCTGGACGGTGGCGTCGGTCAACTCCTGGCTGCGGGTGCGCAGATACTCCCCGCAAATCCAGTCATTGGCCGCCAGACAGCTCTGTGCAGCCTGCTCCGTACTCACGCACCCCCACCTCCCCAGCAGTGCCGAACGTATGTCTGGCGACCCTATCCCTGACCACTGACAATCGCCGAGGGCCGCCACATTGCAGCAACATGGCTTTCACACAACACCCGTCACAATGGGGAACCATGATCCGATTCGAGCACGTCACCAAGCGGTACCCGGACGGGACGACGGCGGTCGACGACCTGTCGTTCGAGGTCGCCGAGGGCGAGCTGGTCACGCTCGTCGGACCCTCCGGCTGTGGCAAGACCACGACCATGAAGATGGTCAACCGCCTCATCGAGCCGAGCAGTGGCCGGATATTCCTCGACGGGGCCGACATATCCGCCATCGATCCCGTCCAGCTGCGCCGCCGTATCGGCTATGTGATCCAGCAGGTCGGCCTGTTCCCGCACAAGACGGTCCTGGAGAACGTCGCGACCGTCCCCCATCTCCTCGGCTGGCGCCGCTCCAAGGGCCGTGAGCGGGCAGCCGAACTCCTCGATCTGGTGGGCCTGGACCCCAAGACGTACGGCGGGCGGTACCCCGAGCAGCTCTCCGGCGGCCAGCGCCAGCGCGTCGGCGTGGCCAGGGCGCTCGCGGCCGACCCGCCCGTGCTGCTGATGGACGAGCCGTTCGGCGCGGTCGACCCGGTGGTGCGCGAGCATCTGCAGAACGAGTTCCTCAGGCTCCAGTCCCAGGTGCGCAAGACCGTGCTCTTCGTCACCCACGACATCGAGGAGGCGGTCCGCCTCGGCGACCGCATCGCCGTCTACGGCCAGGGGCGGATCGAGCAGTTCGACGCCCCGGCTGCGGTCCTCGGCACCCCTGCCACGGCGTACGTGGCCGACTTCGTCGGCGCGGACCGCGGTCTCAAGCGGCTCTCGGTCACTCCCATCGAGGAGAGCGATCTGGAAGAGCCGCCCGTCGTACGGCTCGACGACCCGCTGCCGAAGGAGCTCGGCTCCCGCTGGGCCGTCGTCCTGGACGAATCGGGCGAACTGCACGGCTGGATCTCTGCCGAACAGGCGCAGCAGAAGGGCTCCGTACGCGAACACGCCCGCCGGATGGAGGCATGGCTGCCCGTCGGCGCCTCCCTGAAGCAGGCCTTCTCCACGATGCTGCAACACGACGCGGGATGGATCGCGGTCATCGACGCGGAGGAGACCGGGCGCTTCCTCGGGGTCCTCACCCCGGCCCGGCTGCATGAGGCGCTGCGCCGCTCGATCGACGCGGACGCGCAGGACATTCCCCGTACCGCAGTCGAGCTGGAGTCGATCGAGACGGTCGCGCCCGTCACGCCCGTGACGGACACGCCCGCCACGAAGACGTCCGTCAAGACGTCCGTCACGAAGCACTGAGCCTGCCGCTCATCCACGCCAGGGCGGGCGGAATCTCGCGCCGCCAGGTGTTGAAGTTGTGCCCGCCGCTGTCGAGCATGATCGACGAAACGCGCGCGGGGGACTTCACCTTGTCGATGAACTTCAGGGTGTTCTTGAAATTCGCCTCGCCCGACGTGGAGCTGGTCACCAGGAACGACGACTTCCCCTGCGGCAGATGGTCCAGGCTCCACAGCAGATTGGACCGGTTCTTCTCCCTCTTGTTGCCGTGGAAGAGATCACCGGTCGTCGGGTCGTCGGCGGCCTTGTAGTACGCGGAGAGGCCGGCGGACGCGGCGAACTGCTCCGGGTGGTGCAGCGCGATCTTCAGTGCGCAGTAGCCGCCGGTCGAATTCCCGATGAAGCCCCAGTTCTGCGGCTTGGTCCCGACCCGGTACGTCTCGGACACCGCCTTCGGCAGGTCCTTGGCGAAGAAGGTCTCGGTCTGCGGCCCGCCCGGTACATCGACGCACTCGGTGTCCCGCGGCGGCGCGACGGTCGGCCGCAGCATCACCAGGATCATCGGCTGCATGGTGCCGTCCCTGGACTGCTGAAAAGCCGTCCTCGGGTACTTCAGCCCCTTGAGCAGGTTCTCCGCGGTCCCCGGATACCCGGTCAGCACGACAGTCGCCGGAAAAGTGCTTTTCGCGAATTTCGGCTGGAAATACTCCGGCGGCAGATAGACATAGGCCGGGCTGTCGATCTTCGATTTCTCACCCGCGATGACGACCTTGTGTATCTGACCGCCCGTCGCGGGCCGCGAGCCGCCCGGCACATCGGGCCTCTTCCTCTCGACGATCTTGATCCGCTTTCCGCCGGCCGAGTGGTCCACCACCACGCCCATGTCCTGTTCCTGACCGAAGAGGTCGGACCAAGAGCCGTAGAAGAGGAAGGAGTTGTTGGCCGCGAGTCCGACCGCGACGAAGAGCGCGAGCTGGGTAGCCAGCAGCAGACCGATCCTGCCGGTCACGGCGCGCCAGCCGCGGCGGGCGAGCCGCGGCCAGAGCCAGACCGTGGCGGCGAACAGCAGCACAGCCACGAGGACGGCCAAGGCCAGAACTTTGTTACTGGTCAGACCCATGAGTCGGGAGAGCTTTCTTTCTTGAGAATTTCCTGTGAATGAGTGAACCCGCCTCCCGAAAGTCCCGTCCTAGAGAGCGCTAATCGTCCGGAGCCCAACCTGCGGCCCACGGACACTGGATCTCTCGCGGAGTCACGGGAAGCGATGTCTGCAACGGTAGATGGGGACAAGTCAGGATCGGTTCCGGATTGGGTGCGTCGCGTGCTGCGCGGCCCCCGCCCGGAGTCGGTTCCTTCGCTGGTCGGAACGGCCTGCACACTCGTCGGCCTGATCGACATTGCCGCCGGGGTCTTTCCCCGGTTCCGGCACAGCCGCATGCACTCCCTGGCCGAGGTGCTCCCCGGAGCCACCGGCCCCTTCGCCGCGGCGCTCTCGCTGTGCGCCGGCGTACTGCTTCTGCTGCTCGCCCACGGCCTCAAGCGCCACAAGCGCCGGGCCTGGCGGGCCGCGGTGATTCTGCTGCCCGCCGGGGCGGCCGGGCAGTTCGTATACAGGCACTCGATCATCGGCGTACTGGTCTCGCTGGCGCTGCTGACGCTGCTGCTGCGCCACCGGAGTGAGTTCGCGGCACTGCCGGACCCGCGCAGCCGCTGGAAGGCACTCGCCAACTTCGTTCTTATGGGCGCCGGTTCCCTCGGGCTCGGTCTGGTCATCGTCAGCGCGCACCCCGGCAAGGAGGTCGGCAGCCCGAGCCTGACGGACCGCCTGGAGCACGTCCTGTACGGGCTCTTCGGCTTCGAGGGTCCCGTCGACTACTCCGACGGGGTGTCCTGGACCGTCGGTTACTCCCTCGGTGCGCTCGGCCTGCTGACCGCCGTCACCACCATCTACCTCGCCTTCCGCCCGGAGCACCCGGCCGCGCAGCTGACCGAGGACGACGAGCAGCGGCTGCGCGACCTGCTGACCAGGCACGGCGGCCGGGACTCACTGGGCCACTTCGCGCTCCGCCGCGACAAGGCCGTCGTCTTCTCCCCCAGTGGCAAGGCCGCCGTCACCTACCGCGTGGTCTCCGGCGTGATGCTCGCCAGTGGCGACCCGATCGGCGACGTCGAGGCCTGGCCCGGCGCGATCGAGCGCTTCATGGACGAGGCGAAGGCACACTCCTGGACCCCGGCGGTGATGGGCTGCTCGGAGACCGGCGGCGAGGTCTGGACCCGGGAGACCGGTCTGGACGCGCTGGAGCTCGGTGACGAGGCGGTGGTGGATGTCGCGGATTTCTCCCTCACCGGGCGCGCGATGCGAAACGTACGCCAGATGGTGAAGCGCATCGAGCGCAATGGCTACGAAACCCGGGTACGGCGCGCTCGTGACCTCTCGGACGAGGAGCTGGAGCAGATCCGCCGGGCCGCGGCGGACTGGCGCGGCACCGACACCGAGCGGGGCTTCTCGATGGCGCTCGGCCGGATCGGCGACCCGGCGGACGGCGACGCGGTGATAGCCACGGCGCACAAGCAGGACGACGAAGGCACCGCCTCTCCGTACGGCGACCTGAAGGCGATCATCCACTTCGTTCCGTGGGGTACGGACGGGATGTCCCTGGAGCTGATGCGCCGCGACCGCTCGGCGGACCCGGGCATGAACGAACTGCTGATCGTGGCCGCGCTGCAGGCGTCTCCCGGGCTGAAGATCGAGCGGGTCTCGCTGAACTTCGCGATGTTCCGCTCGGCGCTGGCGCGCGGCGAGAAGATCGGGGCCGGGCCGGTGCTGCGCATGTGGCGCGGACTGCTCGTCTTCCTCTCGCGCTGGTTCCAGATCGAGTCGCTGTACAAGTTCAACGCCAAGTTCCAGCCGCGGTGGGAACCGCGCTTCGTGGTCTTCCGCAACACGCGCGACCTGCCGCGTATCGGCTTCGCCGCGATGCAGGCGGAGGGCTTTGTGAACGTCGCGCTCCCCCGCCTCTTCCCGCGCCGCCGCCCGGCCCGCCAGCCCCGCCCGTGCGCGCACCTCCCGAAGGCGGAAAGGGAAGTCCGCGCGGCGTAGACCGTACGTGTGAGCCGCTGGGCCGCCCCGTCCGCCGGCTGCACGGAGCCACCCGCCCCGGCGGGAGCCAAGCCCTGCCGGGCCCGCCGCCCTCGGCAGCGCTCGGCCCCTGCGGCCCGGGGGCGCGGCACAACCGCGTCCCCGGGCCGAGCGGGCCCGGTGGGGGTGCCCCGCGGGGGTGGGGACAGCGCACCCGGCGATGAGGGACCGGGGCGCGGGCCTAGGCTGGGGACATGAGTACGTTGCGCGCACGGGGCACGGCCAGCGGGCTGCCGGAGTGGGATCGCTGTGCGGTCATGGGGGTCGTCAATGTGACGCCCGATTCCTTCTCCGACGGCGGTCGCTGGTTCGACACCACCGCCGCCGTCAAGCGCGGCCTCGACCTCGTCGCCGAGGGCGCCGACCTCGTCGACGTCGGCGGCGAGTCCACCCGCCCCGGCGCCACCCGCGTCGACGAGGACGAAGAGCTGCGCCGCGTCGTGCCCGTCGTCCGCGGCCTCGCCTCCGAGGGCGTCACCGTCTCCGTCGACACCATGCGCGCCTCCGTCGCCGAGAAGGCCGTCGCGGCCGGCGCCGTACTGGTCAACGACGTGAGCGGCGGCCTCGCCGACCCCCGCATGGTCCCCGCCGTCGCCGCCACCGGTGTCCCCTTCGTCGTCATGCACTGGCGCGGCTTCAGCCAGGACATGAACTCCCGCGCCGTCTACACCGACGTCGTCGCCGAAGTCGTCGGCGAGCTCCGCGCCCGCATGGACGCCGTCGTCTCCGGCGGCATCGCCCCCGAGCGCATCGTCATCGACCCCGGCCTCGGCTTCGCCAAGCAGGCCGAGCACGACCTCGCCCTCGTCGCCCACCTCGCCGAACTCCGCGCGCTCGGCCGCCCCCTGCTCGTCGCCGCCTCCCGCAAGCGCTTCCTCGGCCACGTGCTGGCGAAGGAGGGCGCCCCGCCGCCCGCGAGAGAGCGGGACGCCGCCACCGCCGCGGTCTCCGCCATCGCGGCCCACGAGGGCGCCTGGGCCGTCCGCGTGCACGAAGTACGCGCCACGGCCGACGCCGTACGCGTCGCCCGCGCCATCGAGGGCGCCCGGTGAGCCGTACCGACGTAGAACTGGTCGAAGAGGCCAACACCACGTTCTACGAGACCATGGAGCGCGGTGACTTCGAGAAGCTCTCCAGCCTCTGGCTGGACGAGGACATCTCGTGCATCCACCCCGGCTGGCCCGTCCTCTCCGGCCGCGGCGAAGTGCTCCGCTCGTACGCCCTGATCATGGCGAACACGGACTACATCCAGTTCTTCCTCACCGATGTGAAGGTCAGCCTGCACGGCGACACCGCCCTCGTCTCCTGTACGGAGAACATCCTCAGCGGCGGCCCCGCCGAGGAGAGCGGCCAGCTCGGCCCGCTCGTCGGACAGCTCGTCGTGGCCACCAATGTGTTCCGTCGCACATCGGACGGGTGGAAGATCTGGTCACATCACGGTTCACCCGTACTGGCGGAAAACGACGCCGAAGAGGACGAAGAGCCCTCCCCATAAGGGGGTAACCGACCCGTCGGGGGTTGGAATCCGGGCTCCCGGGTAGGCGCGCCTATCAGCCTCTCGGGGCCCGCGCGCCCAACTCCCGCCGGAGCCCCCATGGGCGAGCACTGTCAGTGCCCGCAGGTAGATTCGAATATGGACACCCGGCCGCCCGCAGGCAGCCGCGTGCCCGCAAGCCCAACGACAGCAGGAGTGATTCGCGTGGATCGTGTCGCGCTGCGCGGCCTCAAGGCCCGCGGGCACCACGGCGTCTTCCCCAAGGAGCGCGAGGAGGGCCAGACCTTCATCGTGGACCTGGTGCTCGGCCTCGACACCCGCCCCGCGGCGGCCGACGACGACCTGGCGAAGACCGTGCACTACGGCGTGGTGGCGGAGGAGGTCGTCGACGTCGTCCAGGGCGAGCCGGTCGACCTGATCGAGACCCTCGCGGAGCGCATCGCCCAGCAGTGCCTCAAGCACGAGGGCGTTCAGGAGGTCGAGGTGGTCGTGCACAAGCCGGACGCCCCGATCACCGTCCCGTTCGACGATGTGACCATCACGATCACCCGGAGCCGAGCATGAGCGACCCCACCGTGCAGCCGGTGCCCACCTCCGTGGTGGAGCAGGTGGACGCCGCGGACATCACCCTGTCCAATCCGAAACGGGCCGTGATCTCCCTCGGCTCCAACCTGGGCAACCGCCTGGAGACCCTCCAGGGCGCGATCGACGCGCTGGAGGACACGCCGGGCCTGCGGGTCAAGGCGGTCTCTCCGGTGTACGAGACGGAGCCGTGGGGCGTCGAACCCGGCAGCCAGCCGTCGTACTTCAACGCGGTCGTCGTGATCAAGACCACGCTTCCGCCGTCGTCCCTGCTGGAGCGCGGCCAGGCCATCGAAGAGGCCTTCGACCGGGTCCGGGAGGAGCGCTGGGGACCGCGGACGATCGACGTCGACATCGTGGCGTACGCGGATGTGGTCTCCGAGGACCCCGCGCTCACGCTGCCCCACCCGCGGGCCCACCAGCGCGCGTTCGTGCTCGCGCCGTGGCGCGATGTGGAGCCGGAGGCCCAGCTGCCGGGCCGCGGACCGGTCGCGCAGCTGCTGGACGGCATCGGCCAGGACGGCGTGTTTCCCCGCGCCGACCTGGAACTCCGTCTGCCCGAGTAGTCGTTAGGCTCTGCGGAGCCTGTACGGCTCGGTGCGGCAAGCGGCAACAAGTGAAGGGCGGCGCTCTCGGTGAAGCAACTACGGCTCGGTGTACTGGCCGGTCTCTTCGCCGCGGCCGGGGTGCTGTCCTGGGGCGCTGCCCGCCTGTGGGAGTCGATCGGCACGCTGCCGAGCGTGCCGCTGGCCGCACCGATCGTGCTGGCGGTCATCGCGGTCGTCCTCACCTCGACCGCGCTGTCGCTGCGCGCCCGGCTGCGGGCCCAGCGCGAAAGGCGCCCCGGCGCGAAGGGCGTGGAGCCGCTGATGGCGGCGCGAGCGGTGGTCTTCGGCCAGGCGAGCGCGCTGGTGGCGGCGATCGTGTCGGGGATGTACGGCGGTACGGGAGTGTTCCTGCTGGGCTCCCTGGACATCCCGCCCCGCCGGGACCAGGCGATCTACGCGGGCTTCTCGGTGGTGGCGGGGATCGCGGTGATCGCGGCGGCGTTCTTCCTGGAGCGGGTCTGCAAGCTCCCTGAGGACGACGACGAGAACGCGACACGGGCGTAACCCGCCGGCGGTGTGATGGCTCGGCCTGCGCAGCCACGCGCGGGACGGCCACCGCACTGGAGTCGTGCGAACACGGCTGCTCCGCGCGCCATGATCAAGTCAGCGCCATGATCAGGTCAACGCGCCCTGTCAGCGCGCCATGATCAGGCTCATCGCCTCATTGCGCGTCGCAGGGTGCCGCAGCTGCCCCCGCACCGCCGAGGTGATCGTCTTCGCGCCCGGCTTCCGCACCCCGCGCATCGTCATGCACATGTGCTCGCACTCCACGACCACAATCACACCGCGCGGCTCCAGTATCTCCATCAGCGAGTCCGCGATCTGCGTCGTCAGCCGCTCCTGCACCTGCGGCCGCCGCGCGTAGACGTCGACGAGGCGGGCCAGCTTCGACAGGCCGGTGATCTTCCCGTCGGACGACGGGATGTAGCCGACGTGCGCCACGCCGTGGAACGGCACGAGGTGATGTTCACAGGAGCTCATGACCTCGATGTCCTTCACCAGGACCATCTCGTCGTGGCCGAGGTCGAACGTCGTCGTCAGGACTTCCTCCGGCTTCTGCCACAGCCCCGCGAATATCTCCTTGTACGCGCGGGCCACCCGCCCCGGCGTCTCCCGCAGGCCCTCCCGGTCCGGGTCCTCCCCGACCGCGATGAGGAGCTCCCGAACAGCGTTCTCGGCCCGCTTCTCGTCGAACTCGCCGATCTTGCCCTCGCCGTCCAGCGTCACCGGGTCGGTCATTTGTGCCTCGTTCCTTCGTGCTCCGGCATGCGGACATACGAGAATGCCGCGTCCCCCAGGCTAGAACCTGGGGGACGCGGCATTCATTCCGGGCCCTGCGTGGCCGCAGCGCCTGATGTGTCAGCTCTCCGGACGCTCCTCCGGGACCGCCTCGATCGCCGGAGCGGCGTCCGTCGGGGCGGAACCGTTGGAACCGACGGCGCCGTTCGTCAGCGCCAGCTCCTTGGGCGAGAGCACCGGCGGCCGCGTCGAGGGCGTACGCCGTGAGGAACCGGTCCACGCCGGGCGGGCCGGGCGCCTCACGATCGGGGCGAAGATCTCGGCGATCTGCTCCTTGCCGAGGGTCTCCTTCTCCAGAAGCTGGAGGACCAGGTTGTCGAGGACGTCGCGGTTCTCGACGAGGATCTCCCAGGCCTCGTTGTGCGCGGTCTCGATGAGCTTCTTGACCTCTTCGTCGACCAGCGCCGCGACCTCTT
This sequence comes from Streptomyces sp. CA-135486, assembly GCF_050936555.1. NCBI lineage: Bacteria > Bacillati > Actinomycetota > Actinomycetes > Kitasatosporales > Streptomycetaceae > Streptomyces > Streptomyces sp. CA-135486. The sequence goes on along the minus strand of NZ_JBNJMM010000002.1, from coordinate 565,704 downwards.
CCGAGTAGTCGCGCTGGTGAGCCATCTCACGTCCGAGGAACGGCTCGGTGTTGTCGCCGCCGAACTTGATCGCGCCAAGACGCTCGGTCATGCCGTACTGCGTGACCATCGCGCGGGCCGTGGCCGTGGCCTTCTCGATGTCGTTGGCAGCACCGGTGGTCGGGTCGTGGAAGACGAGCTCCTCGGCCGCGCGCCCGCCCAGCATGTACGCCAGCTGGTCGAGCATCTCATTGCGCGTCGTGGAGTACTTGTCCTCGTCCGGCAGGACCATGGTGTAGCCGAGCGCCCGGCCGCGGGACAGGATCGTGATCTTGTGGACCGGGTCGGAGTTCGGCGAAGCCGCCGCGACCAGGGCGTGACCGCCCTCGTGGTACGCGGTGATCTTCTTCTCCTTGTCCGACATGATCCGGGTCCGCTTCTGCGGGCCCGCCACGACGCGGTCGATCGCCTCGTCCAGGGCGTGGTTGTCGACCAGCTTCTTGTCGCTGCGCGCCGTCAGGAGCGCAGCTTCGTTCAGCACGTTCGACAGGTCCGCGCCGGTGAAGCCGGGCGTGCGCCGGGCGACTGCGCCCAGATCGACGTCCGGGGCGACCGGCTTGCCCTTCTGGTGGACCTTGAGGATCTCCAGACGGCCCTGCATGTCGGGACGGTCGACCGCGATCTGCCGGTCGAAGCGGCCCGGACGCAGCAGCGCGGGGTCGAGGATGTCCGGCCGGTTGGTGGCGGCGATCAGGATGACGCCGCCCTTTACGTCGAAGCCGTCCATCTCGACGAGCAGCTGGTTCAGCGTCTGCTCGCGCTCGTCGTGACCGCCGCCCAGACCCGCACCGCGGTGCCGGCCGACGGCGTCGATCTCGTCGACGAAGACGATCGCCGGGGCGTTCGCCTTGGCCTGCTCGAAGAGGTCACGGACTCGGGAGGCACCGACACCGACGAACATCTCGACGAAGTCGGAGCCGGAGATCGAGTAGAACGGGACGCCCGCCTCGCCCGCGACGGCGCGCGCGAGCAGCGTCTTGCCCGTACCGGGCGGGCCGTACAGCAGCACACCCTTCGGGATCTTGGCGCCGACCGCCTGGAACTTGGCCGGCTCCTGCAGGAACTCCTTGATCTCGTGGAGCTCCTCGACCGCCTCGTCCGCCCCCGCCACATCGGCGAAGGTCGTCTTCGGGGTGTCCTTGGTGATCAGCTTGGCCTTGGACTTCCCGAAGTTCATGACTCGGGAGCCGCCGCCCTGCATCTGGTTCATCAGGAAGAGGAAGACCACGACGATCAGGACGAAGGGCAGCAGTGAGAGCAGCACCGATACGAACGGGCTCTGCTTCGACGGCGAGACGGTGTAACCCTTCTCGATGTCGCCGGCTTCGTACTTCGTCTGCAGCTTGTCGGCCAGGGAGGCGCCCTGGGAACCGATGTAACTCGCCTGGATCTTGTCGCTGCCCTTGACCTTCTGGCCGTCCTTCAGATCAACCTTGATGATCTGTTCGTCGCCGGTGGTCAGCTTGACCTGGTCTACCTGGTTCTTGTCGATCGCCTGGACGACCTCGCCGGTGTCCACCGTCTTGTAGCCGCCGGACGAGCCGACGACCTGCATCAACACGACCACGGCGAGGACGGCCAGCACGATCCACATGACCGGCCCACGGAAGTATCGCTTCACGTCCATCCATACGGAGCGGAATCGCCCCGTCCCTCCTGCCCGTAGGTAAATGCTGCTGTGAGAAAAGACTGTTCTTCGGACGGTACCCCAGCATTGTCACCCGCGACCGCCTTCCTTTGCTCCAACGGCGGGAGCGGGGCCAGGGTTCCCGTCTCCGTGCGGGGCTTCAGCCGCCGTAAACGTGCGGCGCGAGCGTGCCGACGAACGGCATATTGCGGTACTTCTCCGCGTAATCCAGGCCATACCCAACGACAAACTCATTGGGAATGTCGAAGCCGATCCACTTCACATCGATCGCGACCTTCGCGGCATCCGGCTTACGCAGGAGGGTGCAGACCTCGAGCGAGGCCGGCTCACGCGAGCCGAGGTTCGACAGCAGCCAGGAGAGCGTGAGGCCGGAGTCGATGATGTCCTCGACGATCAGGACGTGCTTGCCCTTGATGTCGGTGTCCAGGTCCTTGAGGATCCGGACCACGCCGGAGGACTGGGTGCCCGCGCCGTACGACGACACCGCCATCCAGTCCATGGTGACGGGGGTGGACAGCGCACGTGCCAGATCCGCCATCACCATCACGGCACCCTTGAGGACACCGACGAGCAGCAGGTCCTTGCCCGCGTACTCCGCATCGATCTTCGCGGCCAGATCGGCCAGCTTCGCGTCGATCTCTTCCTTGGTGATGAGCACCGACTGAAGGTCGGTGCCCATGTCCTGCTCGTTCACACGGTCGCTTTCTGTTGCCGGGGGTCCGGGGGTCATCCCCCGGACCACCCCCCGGGCAGACACAGCCTGTTGCCCGGGGTCCGGAGGGCCTCAGCAGTGACTGAGTCAGCCTTGCCGAATGACCAGTCTGCCACCCTGCCGTCGCGCCTCGACGCGACCCGGCAGATTGATGGCTCCCTGACCGCGCCAGCCGGTGATCAGCCGGTCCACTTCCTCGACATGCCGGGCGAAGAGAGAACCGGCGGGCGCACCGGCCTCGATGAGGGCCCGGCGCAGCACCCGGCGGCGTACGGCGGGCGGCAGCCCGTACAGCTTGGCGCAGTCCAGCCTGCCCGCCTCGTCCCGTACGGTCGCGTCCGCGTCGGCGGCCCAGGTGTCCAGGGCATCGGCATCGTCGCGGGAGAGCTGTGCGGTACGGGCCAGGGCCTCGACGACGCCCTTGCCGAGCGCCTTCTCGAGGGCGGGCAGGCCCTCGTGGCGCAGCCGGGAGCGGGTGTAGGCCGGGTCGGCGTTGTGCGGGTCGTCCCAGACGGGCAGCGCCTGGGCCATGCAGGCCTTGCGGGCGGTCTGCCGGTCCAGCTGGAGGAAGGGGCGGCGGTAACGGCCGGCCGCCCCCGAGACGGCGGCCATTCCGGAGAGCGAGCGGGTGCCCGAGCCGCGGGCGAGGCCCAGCAGGACGGTTTCAGCTTGGTCGTCGCGGGTGTGGCCGAGCAGGACGGCGGCGGCGCCGTAGCGCTCCGCGGCGTCGTCGAGGGCGGCGTAGCGGGCGTCACGGGCCGCGGCCTCGGGCCCGCCGCCGCGGCCGACCCGTACGGCGATGGTTTCGACGGGGTCGAGCCGCATCGCGGTGAGCCGGGCGGCGACCTCGGCGGCGCGGAGGTCGGAGCCGTCCTGGAGGCCGTGGTCGACGGTGATGCCGCCGGCCCGGACGGAGAGTTTGGGGGCCTCGAAGGCGAGGGCGGAGGCGAGGGCCATGGAGTCGGCGCCGCCGGAGCACGCCACCAGCACGAGCGGACGCTCACTGTCGGAGGCGGGGTCCAGCGGGGAGCGGGCCGCCGAGGCCGCAAAGGCCGGGCGGCTCGCGCAGGAGCGCGCGGAGGCCGCGTGGCTCACGGAGCGCGCGACACGTTCGGAGTGTTCGGTGAGTACGTCGTGGAGTACGCGGCGGACCGCCAGGCGTATCGCCGCGACCGCAGGATGGGGACCCATGTCCGGTGCCCTTCGTGAAAAGTTTGGGGGGAGCCTCGGTCGAAGTCGGAGTCAGTCACTCAGAGTGCGTCGATGGTGACAGAACCGGGCCGTTCCCCGAGCATTGCACGCCTACCCATGGGCTACGGTCCCTCGGATGGGTGATGCTGCGGCTTCGGGTGTACACCCCCAGCTCCCACAGAGCGCGCCGCTGCCTGTGGTCGCCACCCGCTCACGACTCCGCTTTGCGGTGCACCCTCGCGACCCAGTCCGCAGGTTTGGCGATCTCCGCCTTGGTGGGCAGGGTGTTGGGGGACGTCCACACCCGGTTGAATCCCTCCATACCGACCTCCTCGACCACGGAGCGCACAAAACGCTCGCCGTCGCGGTACTGACGCAACTTGGCATCGAGCCCCAGGAGCTTGCGCAGCGCCTGGTCGAGACGGCTCGCCCCCCGTGCCCTGCGCTGCTGAAACTTCTCCCGGATCTCGGCCACCGACGGCACGACATCGGGTCCGACGCCGTCCATCACATAGTCCGCGTGACCCTCCAGGAGCGACATCACGGCGGTCAGCCGGCTCAGGATCTCCCGCTGCGCAGGGGTCTGCACCAGCTCGACGATGGAGCGGCCGCCCTCGTCCTGCTCACCCTCGGGACGGGCCCCTGCGAGCGACTGGGCGGCCTCCCGGAACCGTTCCAGAACGGTCATCGGGTCGACCTCGGTCTCGCCGAGAAATGACTGGATCTCGCCCTCGAGATGGTCCCGCAGCCACGGGACACCCGTGAACTGGGTGCGGTGCGTCTCCTCGTGCAGACAAACCCACAACCTGAAGTCGTGCGGGTCGACCTCGAGTTCGCGCTCCACATGGACGATGTTCGGGGCGACGAGCAGCAGCCGTCCGGCGCCGCTCTCGCCCGCGGGCAGCTCGCGGGTGGCGGGGGCGAAGGTCTCGTACTGCCCGAGGACCCGCGAGGCCAGGAACGACAGCAGCATGCCCAGCTCGACGCCGGTGACCTTGCCGCCGACCGCGCCGAGCACGGCGCCGCCGGGGCTGGACGCGCGCCGTTCCTGCATCTTCTCCAGCAGCGGCTTGAGCAGCTCACGGAAGCCCGCGACATTCGCCCTCACCCAGCCGGCCCGGTCCACGACGAGGATGGGGGTGTCCTGTGGCTCATGGCCCTCCGGGATCATCCGGGTGTAGCCCCGCACATGTTCCTCGGAGGATTTGGCATGCCGCCGGAGCTCGGCGACGACGGCACGCGCCTCGTCCCGGCTCACCTCGGGTCCGGGCCGCACGAAGCGGGTCGCGGTTGCCACGGCAAGGTTCCAGTCGACCATCTCGGCACCACCGATGCTCGTCATGCGTCAACCGTACGTTGTCGGCTCCGGCAGCGGTGGGGTGTCGGCAACGGCCGGGACGGCGAAAACGTCAGGAGGCCAGCGCGGCTGCCAGCCGGTCGAGGGCGGGCTGCGCGGCCTCGCGGGACGGCGTGTTGGCGGCCAGGAAGGCGAAGGCGAGCAGTCGGCCGTCCGGGGCGACGACGGTGCCGGCCAGGGTGTTCACGCCGGTCAGGGTGCCCGTCTTGGCCCGGACCAAACCGGTGCCCGGTGAGGTCTCGGTGTAGCGGGAGTGCAGGGTGCCGCTGAAGCCCGCGACCGGAAGACCGGTCAGGACCGGGCGAAGCTCGGGGTGGGCCGGGTCGGCGGCGCGGATCAGCAGCGTGGTCAGCAGGCGGGCGGTGAGCCTGTCCTCGCGGTTGAGGCCGCTGCCGTCGGCGAAGCGGGCGCCGGCCAACGGGAGCCCCAGCCGCTTCAGTTGCCCGGTGACGGCCCGCTCGCCGCCCGCGAAGCTCGCCTCCTCGCCCACGGCGAGGGCCGTCTGCCGGGCGAGGGCCTCGGCAATGTCGTTGTCACTGTTGGTCAGCGCCCGCTCGACCAGGGCCGACAGGGGCCCGGAGAGCACTCGGGCGAGCGGCTTGGTCCCGGTGGCGGCCCGGCCGGGGGCGGGCGCCGCGGAACTCGCGACGCCGCGTTCGGTCAGCAGCCGCCCGAAGGCACGGGCCGCGTCGCCCGCCGGATCGCCGCTGCGGGCCGCAGCGCCCGTGGACCTCTCGTCGAGCCGCCCCTCGCCGACCATCAGCGCGCTGACCGGCGAGATGTTCACGTTGGGGCCGATGGGATGCCGGACGGGCCCCTTGTAGAGCGAGGTGTCGTACGCAAGACGAATGCGGCTGACCCCGCGGGCGCGCAGTGCCCGGGCCGTACGGTCCGCGAGCGTGCGCAGTCCGGCCGAGTCCAGGGTCGGGTCGCCACCGCCGACCAGCGTGAGCGACCTGGCGTCCTCGGAGGCGACGACCGTGGTGGGGATCCGGTGGTCCGGGCCGAGCGCCGACAGGGCCGCGACGGAGGTGGCGATCTTGATGGTGGAGGCCGGGGTCATGGGCTCGGCCGCCCCCTTCTCGTACACCCGCCGGCCTGTCGCGACATCGACGACACAGGCCGTACGGACCGTCCCGAGACCGGGGTCGCCGAGCAGCGGCGCGAGCACCTTGGCGAGGTCGGCGGCGGCCTTCGGGGCCGAGGCGGTCGCGGCCCTGGGCGCGCCGAGTGCCGCGAGCACGCCGGGTGCGCTGGGCGCGGGCGCCGGGCCCTTGGGCCTGGGCCGCTCGTGATGTGCGCCACCCACAGGGCTCCGGGCAGCCGCCCACTCCCTCTCGGCCTTACGCTGGCCGGAGTCCCAGGGGCCCGCCGCGGCCACCGCCCCGGCAGCGAGGGCAAGGCCGACCACGGCGGCGCCCGATGCGAGCTGCCACGTCCTGACCTCTGGCACCTCGCACCAACCCCTTTCGCGATCACACACCTGCGTGAGGGACACTTAACCACCAGACGTATGTGTTGATCATGGAGGAGCCACCCGTGGAGTTCGACGTCACCATCGAGATCCCGAAGGGTTCGCGGAACAAGTACGAGGTGGACCACGAGACCGGTCGGATCCGCCTGGACCGTCGACTCTTCACCTCGACCAGCTACCCGGCCGACTACGGCTTCGTCGAGAACACCCTCGGCGAGGACGGCGACCCGCTGGACGCGCTGGTCATCCTTGACGAGCCCACGTTTCCCGGCTGCCTCATCAAGTGCCGTGCGATCGGCATGTTCCGGATGACGGACGAGGCGGGCGGCGACGACAAGCTGCTGTGTGTGCCGGCGTCCGACCCGCGTGTGGAGCACCTGCGCGACATCCACCACGTGTCCGAGTTCGACCGCCTGGAGATCCAGCACTTCTTCGAGGTCTACAAGGACCTGGAGCCCGGCAAGTCCGTCGAGGGCGCCAACTGGGTCGGCCGCGCCGAGGCGGAGGCCGAGATCGAGGCCTCCTACAAGCGCCTGGAGGCGCAGGGCGGCTCGCACTGACGCGCAGCACGCCGGCATCGAGCTGACAGCGGGCGGGGCACCGAGAGGTGCCCCGCCCGTCGTGCGTCCCGCAATCGGACCGGCCCGGACCGGGCGGCCGGAGGCAGTCGGGGAGGGGCGCGCCCACCCGTCGTGCGTCGGAGTGCGTGACCATGCCCATACTGGGCAGACACCGGCGACACGAGAGGGAGCGAGGACAGCACGTGGTGGCGGAGCCGGACGTTCCGGAAGACCGGAAGCCCCAGTCCGACGAGGCGCACAGCGCCTTCACCCCGCCGCCCGGGGTGGGAACACCGGATGCGCCCGAAGAGGACCATCCGACCTCGGAGTTCGCCGTTCCGGCCGGCCTGGCGCCCGAAGTGCCCGCCGAGCCCGAAGGTTCCGCGTTCGCCCCGCCGAGCACCTACAGCACCAAGCAGTCGCCGCCCGCCTTCACGCCCGCCCACGGCGTCCCCGTCGTCCGCCTCACCAGGGACGCGCCCTGGCAGGACCGGATGCGGGCGATGCTGCGGATGCCGGTGGGCGAGCGGCCCGTGCCCGAGACGGTGCAGCGGCACGAAGAGGGCGGCCCCGCCGTCCCGCGCGTCCTCGACCTGACGCTGCGTATCGGCGAGCTGCTGCTCGCGGGCGGCGAGGGCGCGGAGGACGTCGAGGCGGCGATGTTCGCCATCTCGCGTTCGTACGGCCTCGACCGCTGCGAGCCGACCGTCACCTTCACGCTGCTGTCCATCACCTACCAGCCGTCGCTGGTGGACGATCCGGTGACGGCGAACCGGACCGTACGCCGCCGGGGCACCGACTACACCCGACTGGCCGCGGTCTACCGGCTGGTCCACGACATCAGTACCGAGGAGTCGGAGGTCTCCCTGGAGGAGGCCTACCGGCGTCTCGCGGAGATCCGCCGCAACCGGCACCCGTACCCGGGCTGGGCCCTCACCGCGGCCGGCGGCCTGCTGGCGGGCGCGGCCTCCGTCCTCGTCGGCGGCGACCTGCTGGTCTTCCTCGCGGCGGCGATCGGCGCGATGCTCGGCGACCGGCTGGCCTGGCTCTGCGCGGGCCGCGGGCTGCCGGAGTTCTACCAGTTCGTGGCCGCGGCCATGCCACCCGCCGGGATGGGAGTCGCGCTGACGCTGACGCCGCTGGACGTACGCGCGTCCGCGGTGATCACCGGTGGGCTGTTCGCACTGATCCCGGGACGGGCCCTCGTCGCGGGCGTACAGGACGGTCTGACCGGCTTCTACATCACCGCGGCGGCCCGGCTGCTCGAGGTCGGCTATCTCATCGTCGGGATCGTCGTCGGCGTACTGATGGTGCTGTATCTGGGCGTCGCACTGGACGCGGGGCTCAACCCGGAGACGGCCATCCACAGCGTGGAGCGGCCGGTGATCCAGACGCTGGCGGCGATGGCGCTCTCGCTGTGCTTCGCCGTACTCCTCCAGCAGGAGCGCAACACGGTGCTGCTCGCGACCCTCAACGGCGGGGTGGCCTGGGTGGTGTACGCGGCACTCGCCGACATCGCGGAGGTCTCGCCGGTCGCTGCGACGGCTGTGGCGGCGGGCCTGGTGGGCCTGTTCGGGCAGATGCTCTCGCGGTACCGGTTCGCTTCGGCGCTGCCGTACGTCACCGCCGCCATCGGGCCGCTGCTGCCCGGTAGCGCGACGTACTTCGGACTCCTGGAGATCGCCAGGAACGACCTGAACGCTGGCCTCGCCTCACTGACCACGGCGGCGGCTCTGGCGCTGGCCATCGCGATCGGGGTGAACCTGGGAGGCGAGCTTTCCCGGCTGTTCTTCAGGGTGCCGGGCGCGGAGGCCCCGTCCGGGCGCCGCGCGGCGAAGCGGACGCGAGGCTTCTGACGTCAGTCGCCGGACGGGCTCGAAGGGCGGGCCCTCCCGGCGACGGAGGACAGCGTGCGCTCAGCGCTGGGCACGCGCGGAGACGATTCGCTCAGCGCAGGGCACGCGCAGGGACGATTCGCTCAGCGATGCGCTCGCGCAGAGCGCTCAGCGCTTGGCGTGGCGGCCGCGCTGCGCCGGCGGCTCGTCCGCCGCCGGGCCGGCCTGCGCGGCTTCCTTCTTCTTCTTCGACCGCGCCCGCAGGAACTCGATCGCGATCGGGAGCACCGAGAGCAGCACGATCAGGATCAGCATCGCTTCGATGTTCTTGTGGACGAACTCGACGTTGCCGAGCGCCGCGCCGAGCAGCGTCACGCCCGCGCCCCACAGCGCGCCTCCGATCACGTTGAACGTGACGAACGAGCGGTAGTTCATCCTGCTCACACCCGCGATGATCGGCGTGAACGTCCGCACGATGGGCACGAAGCGGGCCAGGACCAGCGACTTGGGGCCGTACTTCTCGAAGAATTCGTGCGCCTTCTCCACGTTCTCCTGCTTGAAGAGCCTGGAGTCCGGGCGCTTGAACAGCGAAGGGCCGACCTTGCGGCCGAAGAGATAACCCGCCTGGTCGCCGAGCACGGCCGCGACCACGACAAGCAGGCACACCGCCCACAGCGGCAGAGTGTTGAGCTTTCCGGTCGTGACCAGCAGGCCGGTGGTGAACAGCAGCGAGTCACCCGGCAGGAAGAAGCCGATGAGCAGGCCGGATTCGGCGAAGACGATGGCCAGGACACCGATGAGGCCGAAAGCACCGATGAGATAGTCCGGGTCCAGCCAGCTCGGTCCGAGCGCAAGGGTAGTCACGAGGTCCGGGCTCCTGAGTCGGTAGTCGGTCGATCGTCGATTCGGCCGTCGAATTCGGCGTGGTCGGCCACCTAAAGCTATCAACGCATCGCCACCGGTCCACGTTCCATCGGCCCGCCCAGGATGCACTGTGCGCGGACTGGGACAAAGCTGTGCGTCACAAGCCTCCAGCAGACGCACGGAAGGTGGACTCGGATGGGCATCGAGGATTACGGCGGCGGACAGGGGCCGCAGTCCGACGTAATGGTCGTCACCACGAACGACGTACCCGGATTCCAGGTGCAGCAGGTGATCGGCGAGGTCTTCGGCCTCACGGTGCGCTCGCGGCATCTGGGCAGCCAGATCGGCGCCGGCCTCAAGTCGATGATCGGCGGCGAGCTGAAGGGTCTGACGAAGACCCTGGTCGAGACGCGCAACCAGGCGATGGAGCGCCTGGTGGAACAGGCGCGCTCGCGCGGCGCCAACGCGGTGCTGATGTTCCGCTTCGACGTGTCGGAGGCGGCGGACGTGGGCACTGAGGTCTGCGCGTACGGCACGGCGGCGGTCATCGCCCGCACCTGAGCCGACCCGAACAGCCAACCCGAACGGCGCACCGGGCCCGGACCGACCGGACATGGGGCCGGACGCCGGGCCCGGACCGAGCGTCGGGCCACCGCGCGAGGGCTCGTACGTCCGCATCGGGGCCCGACCCTGGCGTCGGGCCTGTCCGCGGGGGCTCGTACGTCCGCATCCGACGGCTCCGCGTCGGGCCCGGGCCGGAGCGCTGTCAGCTGTTGCGCGCCGCGTTCGCGAGGATCGCGGCGCGCAGATGCACGGCGAGCCCCTCCCTCGTCGCGTCGTAGAACGCACGGAACCGCTCGTCCGAGACGTACATCTCGCCGAGACCCGTGTGGATCTCGTACGTGCACTCGTAGAACCACTTGGTGATGTGCTGCCGGTGCTCCTCGGCCATGTCCATCGCCCGTTCGCCGGTCGGCTGCTCACCGTCCGTCATCAGGGCGTCGTAGCGCGCGCCCCAGTCGGCGACCTCGTCCTGCATGCGCTTCCAGTCGTCCTTGGTGTAGCCCGCGGCCCGGCGCTGCGACTCGGCGAAGGCCGCGGTGTCGCCCCAGCGCTGCTCGGCCTCCTCGGCGTACTGCTCGGGGTCCTTGTCCCCGAACACCTCGAACTTCTCCTCGGGCGTGAGGTTGATGCCCATCTTCTTCGCCTCCATGGCTTGTTCGACGGCGGCGGCCATCTCCTGCAACCGGGCGATCCGGGCGGTCAGCAGACTGTGCTGCCTGCGCAGATGTTCTCGCGGGTCCGCGTCCGGGTCGTCGAGCAGCGCCGCGACCTCGTCCAGCGGAAAGCCGAGCTCCCGGTAGAACAGGATCTGCTGCAGCCGGTCGAGGTCGCCGTCGTCGTAGCACCGGTGACCCGCGTGGCTGCGCCCGCTCGGACAGAGCAGTCCGATCCCGTCGTAGTGGTGCAGTGTGCGCACCGTCACTCCGGCGAATGAGGCGACCTGTCCCACGGAGTAGCCCATCGCTTACCGCTCCTTCGTTTTCTCGGTACGCACCTCAGCCTGAGCCCTCACGTTGCGTGAGGTGCAAGCCCGTACGAGCCTGAGAGCTGAGACCCCAGAGCTGGGAAGGCGGACACCGACGATGCCACTCCACCAGGGCGCGGGCAGCACCCCCGAGCGGGACGCGGACACACGCAGGCTCTCCCTCAATCCGTTCTTCGGGGAGGCCGACCCGGTCAGCGAAATGACCGTGGCTCCGCCCACGCACCGGCTTCCCGACGGCCCGCTGCCGCCGTCGACGGCGTACCAGCTGGTCCATGACGAGCTGATGCTCGACGGCAACTCCCGGCTGAACCTCGCCACCTTCGTCACCACCTGGATGGAGCCGCAGGCGGGTGTGCTGATGTCGGAGTGCCGCGACAAGAACATGATCGACAAGGACGAGTATCCGCGCACCGCCGAACTGGAGCGGCGGTGTGTGGCCATGCTCGCCGACCTCTGGAACGCGCCGGACCCGTCCACGACGGTCGGCTGCTCGACCACGGGCTCCAGCGAGGCCTGCATGCTCGCCGGGATGGCTCTCAAGCGCCGCTGGGCGCGCCGCAACGCCGACCGCTATCCCGCGACCGCCCGGCCGAATCTGGTGATGGGCGTCAATGTGCAGGTCTGCTGGGACAAGTTCTGCAACTTCTGGGAGGTCGAGCCGCGGCTGGTGCCGATGGAGGGGAACCGCTTCCATCTCGATCCGAAGGCGGCGGCCGACCTCTGCGACGAGAACACCATCGGGGTGGTGACCGTGCTCGGCTCCACCTTCGACGGGTCGTACGAGCCCGTGGCGGAGGTCTGCGCCGCGCTGGACGCCCTGCAGGAGTTCACGGGCCTGGACATCCCCGTCCATGTCGACGGGGCGTCCGGCGCGATGGTCGCGCCCTTCGTGGACGAGGATCTGGTCTGGGACTTCAGGCTGCCGAGGGTGTCCTCGATCAACACCTCGGGGCACAAGTACGGCCTGGTGTATCCCGGGGTCGGCTGGGCGCTGTGGCGCACCTCGGAGGAACTGCCGGAGGAACTGGTCTTCCGGGTCAACTATCTGGGCGGCGACATGCCCACGTTCGCCCTCAACTTCTCGCGGCCCGGGGCGCAGGTGGTGGCGCAGTACTACACGTTCCTGCGGCTCGGCCGGGACGGCTTCCGGGCGGTCCAGCAGACGTCCCGGGACGTCGCGCGCCGGCTCGCGGACCAGTTCGAGCAGCTGGGCGACTTCCAACTGCTCACCCGTGGCGACGAGTTGCCGGTGTTCGCGCTCACCACGGCGCCGGACGTCCGGAACTTCGACGTCTTCGACGTCTCGCGGCGGCTGCGCGAACAGGGCTGGCTGGTGCCCGCGTACACGTTCCCCGCGAACCGCGAGGATCTGTCGGTACTGCGGGTGGTGTGCCGCAACGGCTTCTCGGCGGATCTCGCGGCGCTGCTGATGGAGGACCTGCAAGGACTGCTGCCGGAACTGCGCCGCCAGCCGCACCCTATGAGCAAGGACGCAGCGGCTGCGACGGCGTTCCACCACTGATGGCCACCCCCCGCCGTGGTGACCGTCAGCCGTGGTCCCCCTCATGCGGCTCGCCCGTCGCGTACGGGTTCTCCTCGCCCTCCGCGAGCACTCCCACAAAGGGGTCGCCTTCCCCCGCGAAGGTGTACGCCCCGCCCTCGATCCGCTCGATCAGGCCCCGCGTCCACTGGGCCCCGGCGTCCGACGAGTGCACCCACATGTTCATGATCTCGCCGATGTGCCCGATCGACTCGGGCCCGTCCTCCGGCGTGTAGTACCCGGTCACCGAGGTCCGCCACTCCTCCAGGCCGCGCACCCGTTCCTTCAGCAGCGCCACCGCCTCCTCCCGCTTCAGACAGACGATGAAGCCGATCCCCGCCGAGAGCACGTCCGTCTTCTGGTCGTAGGACGTCAGCGCCTCGCGGAGCAGCTGGAAGAACTCCTCGGAGCCCTTCTCGGTGATCTCGTACTCGGTCCGCGGCGGCCCGCCGGCCGTGGAGGGCGCGACCTCATGGGCATGCAGCAGCCCCTGCTTCGCCATCTGCTTCAGCGCGTGGTAGATCGAACCCGGCTTGGCGTTGGACCACTCATGGGCTCCCCAGTACTCCAGGTCGTTGCGCACCTGGTAGCCGTGCGCCCGCCCGTGCTGGCGTACGGCGCCGAGTACCAGCAGCCGGATCGCTGACATCCGCGCACCTTTCTATTCAACTTTGACTAGAGTAGTCGGCATGGCCGAGAAGACGATTCCGATACTGCCGTGCCAGACCCTGAAGCCAGTGCTCGACTTCTACACCGCGCTGGGCTTCGAGGTGACCTTCCAGCAGAAGAGCCCCAATCCGTACGCCGTGGTCGAGCGCGGTGGCATCCAACTGGAGTTCTTCGGGAGGAGGAAGTACGACCCCGCCGTGTCGTTCAGCACGTGCTACGTCGTCACGGACGACGTCGACACGCTGTACGAGTCCTTCCGCAGTGGTCTGAAAGCAGCGTACGGAAAGATCCCGACCCGCGGTCTGCCGCGAATCGGGCAGCTCAGGGACATGAGCTACGGAATGCGCCAGTTCCTGATGACCGACCCCGGCGGCAACTGCATCCGGGTCGGCAAGCAGATCAGCGAGGACCAGCATCACCAGCCGGCTCCCCGGGAGACCTTCGCCCGCGCCCTGCACATGGCGACGCTCTTCGCGGACTCCAAGGACGATCCGGAGGGCGCGGCGAAGATCCTTGACCGGGTGCTCGCCCTGACGGACGAGCAGCCCACCGCCGTACAGCGCGTCCAACTCCTCAAGCTGCGCGCGGACATTGCCGAGCGGCTCCAGGACACCCCCTGACCGCAGCTCTGACTCAACTCCAGGACAGGCCCTAACCCCAGCTCTGGCCGGTCTCCAGCGCCACCAGCTCGAACGCGGTCTTTCCGTCCAGGGACTCGCGCACGATGTCCGCATGGCCCGCGTGCCGGGCGATCTCCTCGACCAGGTGCAGTAGCAGCCAGCGCATCGACACCCTGCCGTCCTTGGGGAACCAGGGCTGCGAGGGCAGCGGGAAGGTGTCGTCCAGGCTCGGCACGGAGTGGATGAACTCCGCCGTCTCCTTGGCGACCGCATCCCAGAACGCCAGCGTCCCGGGGACCGTCTCGTCGCCGACCAGACGGAAGCTGTCCGCCCACGTCTCCTCGGTGCGCTGCCTCAAGTTGGGCCGCTGCTGCGCACGACGCAGCCAGCCGAGCTCCGTCTCCGCGACATGCTTGAGCAGTCCGGAGAGCGAGAGCTCACTGGCGCTGGGGCGGCCGGCCGCCTGCTCCTCGGTGAGTCCGAGCACCGAGCGGCGTAGCGCGCCGCGCTGCGCCTCGACGAACGAGAGAAGCGCGCCGCGCTCGTCGCCGTGAGCCTCTGCGGGAACGTGAGTGACCATGATGTCCGCCCTTCCGAGCCTGGCTGCTGCCGTCCTGACAACAACCAGGCTAGGGACCCTTGCGGACAGTTTCTGTCCGCAAGGGTCCGTTGCCTCAGAAGGGGAACTGCGAACGGCCGTACTGCACCGAGATCCACTTCTGCGTCGTGAACGCCTCGATCATCGACTCGCCGTTCAGCCGCCCGCTGCCCGAGTGCTTCTCGCCGCCGAAGGGCACGATCGGCTCGTCGTGAACCGTGCCGTCGTTGACGTGGATCATGCCGGTGTCGATCCGCTTGGCGATCCGTACACCCCGCTCGATGTCCGCGGTGTGCACCGCGCCGCTCAGCCCGTACGGAGTGTCATTGGCGATCCTGACCGCCTCGTCCTCCCCGTCGAACGGCACTATCAGCGCCACCGGGCCGAAGATCTCCTGCGTCAGGACCGGGGAGTCGGCCGCGATGCCGGTCAGCACCGACGGGCTCACCAGATTGCCGTCGGTGCCGCCGTGCAGCAGGGCCGTCGCTCCGGCCTCCACGGTCTGCTCTACCAGCAAGGTGACGGCGTCGGCCTGTGAGGTGTTGATGAGCGGGCCTATGTGGGTCAGCGGATCGGACGGGTCGCCGACCTTGAGGGTCTTGACCTTGGCGACGAACTTCTCGGTGAACTCCTGCTCCACCGTGCGGTCCACCAGCACCCGGTTGGCGGCCATGCAGACCTGGCCCTGGTGCACGTAACGGCTGAAGACCGCCGCGTCCACCGCGTAGTCGATGTCCGCGTCGTCCAGCACGATCAGCGCACTGTTGCCGCCCAGTTCGAGGATGGCGCGCTTGAAGTTGGCCGCGCAGACCGTGGCGACATGGCGCCCCACCTTGTCGGAGCCGGTGAAGGAGATGGCCTTCGGCACCGGATGCTCCAGGAGCGCGTCGCCTATCTCGGCTATGTCGGTGATGACGACGTTCAGCAGTCCGGCGGGCAGGCCCGCGTCCTCGAAGACCTTGGCCACCAGGGATCCACCGCAGATCGGGGTGTTCTGGTGCGGCTTGAGGACCACCGCGTTGCCCAGCGCCAGCGCCGGGGCCACCGACTTGATCGACAACAGGAACGGGAAGTTGAAGGGGCTGATGACGCCCACGACACCGACCGGCAGCCGGTAGACGCGGTTCTCCTTGCCGTCGACGGGCGAGGGCAGTATCCGGCCCTCGGGCCGCAGCGCGAGCTGGATCGCCTCGCGCAGGAACTCCTTGGCGAGGTGCAGCTCGAAGCCCGCCTTCAGATGCGTGCCGCCGAGCTCCGCGATGATCGTCTCGGTGATCTCCTGCTCGCGCTCCTCGATGACGCGCAGGGCACGCTCGAAGACCAGCCTCCGGGTGTACGGATTGGTCTCGCCCCAGGCCTTCTGCGCGCGTTCGGCGGCGCGGTAGGCCTGGTCCACCTCGACCGCCGTGGCGACCGGGATCGAGGCCAGCTTCTCGCCGTCGTACGGGTTGAAATCGATGATGTCCCAGGAGCCGCTTCCCGGCCTCCACTCGCCATCGATGTACTGGTGGGCCAGCTCGGTGAAGAAGGACATGTGATCTGATTCCTTACGGCAGAAGCAGATGGCTTTATGGCTGATGTCGCGTCATAGTACTTGCGTTTCAGGTGAGTTGGAGTAGACCACGGAGAACGTCACGGCTCTCGGCCGGATCCGGACTGTCCTCCTGCAGGCGCCTCATGGCCCTTTCGTACTGGGCCACCTCTTCGCGCTTGTCGAGATACAGGGCGCTGGTGAGCTGCTCCAGATAGACGATGTCGGAGAGGTCCGACTCGGGAAAGCGCAGCATGGTGAAGGAGCCGCTCTCGCCCGCGTGACCGCCGAAGCTGAACGGCATCACCTGGAGGGTGATGTTCGACTGCTCGGAGACCTCGATCAGATGCCTCAACTGGCCCTGCATCACGGCCCGGTCGCCGTACGGGCGGCGCAGCGCGGCCTCGTCGAGTACGGCGTGGAAACGGGGCGCACGCTCGGAGACGAGGACCTTCTGACGCTCCAGGCGGAGCGCGACCCGGCGGTCGATCTCGGCCCGAGGGGCGTGGGGGATGCCCCGGCTGACGACGGCGTGGGCATACGACTCGGTCTGCAGCAGTCCGTGCACGAACTGCACCTCGTAGATCTGGATCAGCGAGGCGGCGCCTTCCAGCCCTACATATGTCTGAAACCAGCCGGGCAGCACATCGCCGTAACTGTGCCACCATCCGGCGACATTGGCCTCTTTGGCGAGGCCCAGCAGGGATCCACGCTCCGCTTCGTCGGTGACTCCGTAAAGCGTCAGCAGATCTTCGACGTCCCTCGCCTTGAAGCTCACCCGTCCCAACTCCATGCGGCTGATCTTTGACTCGGATGCGCGGATCGAGTAGCCGGCGGCCTCGCGGGTGATGCCGCGTGATTCGCGCAGCCGCCTCAGCTGCGAGCCCAACAGGATGCGCCGCACCACGGAACCGCTCGACTCGCTTGCGGTCACGACTCCAGCCCTCCCCATCGCTCTTCATCGCCACTTCAGTTGGCCTGACGGAGCTCCCCCGAACCCCGAGACCCGGGATTCTGCCACCAAAACGCTTCAGCCCGTACTCATTCGATTACAGAGATGAGAAGACGTTGGGAAGGGGGCGAAAGAGATTGGGGGAAGAAATGAGCAAGAATCGGCACGGGCTTGGACAGGTCCGGCGCGTGCACGTGCATCTGCCCTTGCATCTGCCCTACGCATTCGGAAGCATGGTGGTCGCGCACCTGCATGCTCGTACGTGTTGTAGCGTCACAGCCGCGATTCCCGGGAGTGCCTCGCATGGGGATGAATGGATCGACCATGCTCGAGCCGTTACGGCAGGGGCTTCCCCCCATCGATCCCGCAGCGGTCTCCGGCTCCGCCTCGTGCGCCCTGCCCGCCCGCTATGAAGCGGTGCGCGGGGCCCGGCAGTTCACCAAGGCAACGCTCGGCCAGTGGGATCTGAGCGACCGTTTCGACGATGTCGCGCTGGTCGTCTCCGAACTCGTCACCAATGCACTGCGGCACGCGCTGCCCGCGGAGACTCCCCGGGAGAACCAGGACTCTCCCGTACGGCTGCACTTGATGCGCTGGACGACCCGACTGGTGTGCGCGGTACGCGATCCCAGCCATGACAGCCCGGGGGCGGCCGGCGAGAGCGACGACGCCCCTTTTCCGGACCCCAGCGGTGCGGCCGAGTCGGGCCGGGGCCTGTTTCTGGTGGACTCCTTCAGCGACAGCTGGGGGTGGCACCCGCTGGCCGGGTCACTGCACGGCAAGGTGGTCTGGGCGCTGTTCCGCCTCGGCTAGGGGGGTGTCTTACGGTTCCGGCCAGCTTCTCGCAGGTTGAGCCGGCCCCTCGGTGGGCCGGCTCCCCGCGACCAGGTGATCGAACTCCCCGTCCTTGACACCCAGGAGCAACGCTTCGATCTCCGCAGGCGTATATACGAGTGCGGGGCCCTCGGGGTGCCGTGAGTTGCGCATCGCCACGTCCCCGCCGGGCAGCTTGGCGAACTCCACGCAGGAGCCCTGGGAGTTGCTGTGTCTGCTCTTCTGCCAGACGACACCGTGAAGCTCCGTGGCCGCCATGCCGTTGTACACGTGGTGCACAAGTCGCTCCCGGGATGCAAGGTGCAGGTGTCAACTATCCCGGATCATAGCTGTGTTCATATGCCAATGCATGAGCAGACGCCCGAGCAGATGCACGTGCACGCGGGGTGGTCCCCCGATTACAGCACCCACGGCCGCGGCCCGAGCCGGTCCCGCGTCCTCCGCGGCCCTGAAGGGCGCCTTCACAAGGAAGAGACGTATGCCGGACCGTTCTGGCTCCCTCGTTCACGCAATCACTTGCCAAAGGAGTACGGCAGCAGCGCCATCTCCCGCGCGTTCTTGATCGCGCGGGCCAGCTGCCGCTGCTGCTGGGCGCTCACCCGGGTCACCCGGCGGCTGCGGATCTTGCCGCGGTCCGAGATGAACTTCCACAGCAGATCGGTGTCCTTGTAGTCGATGTACGTGATGCCGTCCCGGTCCAGTGGATTGGGGCGGGACTTGACGGGCTTGCGCGGGTCGGTGCGGCGGGGGGACATCAGACCTCCAGGAGGGAGTCGAAGGCGGGCGGCAGCCGCTTCCAGGCCTCGCGGCCCGCGAGGTATTCGGCATCGGTCAACAGGCAGGATTCGAGGAGCTGTTCAAGGCCGTCGCGATCCAGGCCCGGCGAGGTGAAGACCAGGTGCTGGCAGCAGTCCCCGTGCTCGGAGTGCCAGTCGAGCGCGGCGGCCGCCCTGCGGACGGGCGGGACCATTTCCCAGGCGGCGTCCGGGAGGGAGGCGAGCCAGGGACCCGCGTTCTCCACACAGAGCGCGCCGCCCGCCGCGTCCCAGGCCAGCAGAGTGTCCGGGCGGTCGGCGAGCCAGAAGCGGCCGCGGCTGCGGGCCGCCGCACAGGTCAGATCCTCCAGCGCCCGGTAGAGCCGCTCCGGATGGAAGGGGCGGCGGCGGTGCCAGACATACGTACCGACTCCGCAGTCGTCCGCCTCCTGGGGCAGCAGCGCACAGGCCGGGTGCTGGGCGGCCGCGGCCGCTTCCACGTCGAAGCCGGCCAGGGCCGCGTGCGGCAGGTCGGGCCCTTCCACGGCGACATGTCGGGCGGTCGGATGCAACTGGGCGAGCAGCGCACGGTCCTCGTCGTCGGCCTCTTCACTGTCGACGACGGCGAGTACGGGCGCGTACTCCAGTTGGCGTGCCCAGGTGTCGGCGATCGTGCGCTGATCGGTGGGGGCGGCGGCGAGCCCCGCCTCGATCAGGTCGTCACCGTTGCCGAGACAGGGCAGCAGCAGCGCCGGGTCGACGGCGGTCATCACGGCGGTGACGGCGAGGCGTTCGCCGCCGTGCGCCGTGATGACCTCGGCCATCGCCTTCGGCTCGACCGAGTCCCAGAGCTCGACGACGGCGAGCCGGGTCGTGCCGTCGTCTGCGAGCCGCTCCAGCTCGGGCACCAGGTCCTCGCGCAGCGCACAGCAGGCACAGTCGTTGACCAGGGGTGTCTCGCCGGTGCTGCGCGTGCCGAGCGCGTCGCGGACGGTGCGTACGACCATGCCCTGTACGGCAGTCGAGAGGTCGTGGTGGAGCGCGACGCTGCCCGGCACGGTGGCCAGCAGCCGCTCCACCGCGGCCTTGCGGGCATCCGCGTGCAGCCCGGCGACGAGCGCGACGGGAAGGCTCACGCCCGGCCTCCGTAGCGGCGCTCGAAGCGCTCCACGCGGCCGGCGGTGTCGAGGACGTGCGCGGTCCCCGTGTAGAAGGGGTGGCTCGCGGACGAGACCTCAACGTCGACGACGGGGTAGGTGTTGCCGTCCTCCCACTCGACCGTCTTGTCGCTGGTGAGGGTGGAGCGAGTCAGGAAGGCGAAACCGGCCGCCTTGTCGCGGAAGACAACGGGGTCGTACGGGGGGTGGATACCGGGCTTCATGGGGCTCAGCGCTCCTCTCGGAAGTCGACGTGGCGGCGGGCGAGCGGGTCGTACTTGCGCAGGGTCATGCGGTCGGGGTTGTTACGGCGGTTCTTGCGGGTCACATACGTGTAGCCGGTACCTGCCGTGGAGCGGAGCTTGATGATCGGACGGATTTCGTTGCGGGCCATGGGGCTAGTATATGGAAATGGTTTCCATTACCAAATGGGTCCTCGTCCAACGAGAGGTGAATCACCCTGTGTCCGCGCACTGCCAGCTGACCGGCGCCCGGCCCGGCTTCGGCAACAACATCTCCCACTCGCACCGGCGCACATCGCGCCGCTTCGACCCCAACATTCAGCGCAAGCGCTACTGGCTGCCGAGCGAGGGCCGCCATGTCCGGCTCACGCTCAGCGCCCGCGCGATCAAGACCGTCGACACCATCGGGATCGAGGCGGCCGTGGCCCGGATCCGCGCCCGCGGGGTGAAGGTCTGATGGCGAAGAAGAGCAAGATCGTCCGCAATGAGCGGCGCAAGGCGGTCGTGGAGCGCCACGCGGCGCGGCGGGCGGAGTTGAAGGAGATCATCCGGCGTCCGGGCACGGACGCGGCCCAACGCATCGCTGCACAGCAGGAGTTGCGACGACAGCCGCGCGACGCCAGCGCCACGCGGGTGCGCAACCGGGACAGCGTGGACGGTCGGCCGCGCGGGCATCTGCGGCAGTTCGGCCTGTCGCGGGTGCGGGTGCGTGAGCAGGCGCACGCCGGGTTCCTGCCGGGGGTGCGGAAGTCCTCCTGGTAGCTTGGCGCGGTCTTGGAACCGACAAGGGGGACAGAGAAGTGCACAAGCGCGTACGTACGTCACTCGCCGCGGCAGGTCTTGCCACGGCCGCCGCTCTCGTGCTGTCCGGCTGTGGCAGCGACGGCGGTGATGACGGCGGCAAGGACAAGGCGTCCACGGCGCCGACGAACGCGGGCGGCGACGCCGGCGGGGACAGCGGGAATATCGAGGGCGCCTGGGCAGGCGTGACCGGGGGCAAGGCCGTGTCCCTGGCCGTCACCGGCACGAAGGCGGTGCTGCTGGCCGACGGGCACGCCTGCACCGGCGAGGTGTCGGACATGGGCAAGCAGATGCTGTCGCTGAAGTGTGCGGACGGGAACACCGACCGCACGATGGGCTCCATCGAGTCCAACGACGGCAAGACGCTGGTCATCTCGTGGGACAAGGGCGCGAAGGACACGCTGACCAAGTCGGCGGCGGGCAAGCTGCCGCCGGGCCTGCCGACCGGCTTCCCGACTCCCTGACGTAAGGGCCCAGGGGCCACGGACCTTCACCGGGTCCGTGGCCCTTTGTCGTTGCGCCGCCCCTGGCGTGTCGGACTCGTTGTCGCAACAATCGCAGACGCAACAGGCGGTGATCTCCGCCGGGCATCGGGCGCCTCAACTCCCATGGCCCGCAGGTGGATTCACCGACCCCCCAGCACATGCGAAAGGCAACAGGATGACGAACAACCGCGCCATGCGGTACGGCAGCCGTTTACTGGTCACAGCCGTGGCCGCATGCGGGATAGCGGCGGCGGCCGCTTCGTCCGCGGTCGCCGACGAGCAGCCGACACTGCAGCAGCTGTCTGCGGACTGCGCCTCGGGCGAGGGCAAGTGTTCCTTCAACTCCCCCCAGCTGGGCGAGGCGTACCTGGGTGAGTTCCGCCAGGTCTCCGACTCGCTCTTCAACTGCAGTACGTCGGACGCCACTCAGTCCCTGACCTGGAACGACACCGTGGGCTCGACCGACTCGGCCGGCGTCTCGGTCACCGCGGGCGGCAAGATCGCGGGCATCATCGACCTGAGTGTGACGGCGACCTACAGCCACACCTGGTCGAGCACGCACTCCGAGAGCAGCTCCCTGGGCATGACGGTCAAGCCCGGTGAAGTGGGCTGGATCTCCCGCGCCCAGGTGATGCAGAAGGTCTCCGGCACCTGGCAGACCCACTACGACAGCCCCAAGTGGGGTCACTACTACTGGTTCTGGCAGGACACCATCACCGGACCGGCCCCGAACGGCACGGACGGCAGGAGCAACGCGGTGGTCGTCAAGAGCCGCAAGATGACCGATGCGGAGAAGAATTCCTGCTCCGCAGACGCCCGGGCGGGCAAGGCGCTCGTCCAGCAGCGCTGAACCACGGCCCCCTGCCCTGTCTCCGGGCGGGGCAGGGGTCCGCCGTGGAACTGCGTGTCCCCGATCCCGGGCATCAAGCAAGCCATCAAGGAAGCGTTGGGTGCGCCTTCGGCATCTGCGCGCCGTCCGCCGCCGTGGTGCCGTGCTCCCAGCCCGCCAGGTCCGTCACCCCGCGCACCCGTGTGCTCGTCGTCTGCGGGAACATCTGATCCGCGCGATCCGTGACCGCCACGTCCCGGGACGCCAGCACGGGCAGCAGATCCTCGGCGGCGGTCACACGCTCACTCGCGGCCGCCAGTCGTTCGCCGAGCCGGCTCGCGTACGCCATCAGGAACGACTGCCGGAAAGTCTTCGTCCGTTTGCGGCCACCGGCGCGCTGGCCCGCCTCCGCCCGCGTCATCGCCGCCGTCCCCTGCACCAGCAGTGAGGTGTACAGCAGCTCGACCCCCTCCAGCTCGGCCTCGAAGCCGACGACCGTCGAGAAGCCGAAGGCGCTGTTCCACACGGCACGGCAGTGGTTCGCGGAGGCGACCGCGTCCAGCAGGATCGCCTTGGCCGTCTCGTACGGAGCGTCCACTCCGATGCGGCAGGCCGCGGGGGCGTCCGGGCGGTGGGTCCGCGCCGCGAGCAGGGCCTCGTCGATGCTGTGGCGGGCCATCAGCTCCTGCGCCTTGGCGGTGAGCGCCTCCGCCTCGTCCGGGTAGCCCGTCGCCTCCGCCTTGGCGAGCAGGGCACGGATACGGGGGAGCATGCGCGGCTCCCCCGCCGACGGGGCGACGTGCAGGACGGACGCGCCGGGCACCGGGCCGACCGGCTCGATGGAGGGCAGCCGGACCAGCAACCGGTACAGCTCCAGCACCGTCGTCGCGTACGAGAAGCGGTCGGCGCGGTACGGGACGTGCGCCTCCAGCTCGGTGAGCTGCGCCGTCCAGCGCGGGGTGAGGTGTTCGTACCGCCTGCTCTCCCCCGTGATCAGTTCGGCGGCCAGCCGCTCGTGCGTCTCGTCGAGGTCGCGCCTCACGAGCCGTACGACATCGGCCGGCTGCCAGCCCCGCTCCCACGCCCGGCGCACGAACTCCGCGCCACGCAGGCGCAGTTCCGCATCGGCGGCCGGGTCCGCCGCGAGCAGCGAGGCCGCGGTGTCCAGCGCCGAGTCGTCCTCCACGTACAGCGCGCCTGCCAGCGCCTTCTCGACCGTACTCACATACCGATGATCCCAGGCCGGTATGACAGGCCCACGGGGACGCCCCCCGTCCGGCCTCAGGCCGTCGCCGGGCTCCCGCGCCTGCGCCGGTGGTATGCGATCGTCACCGCCGTCAGCAGCGGAGCCCGGGCCGGCAGGCCTCGCCCCCGTTCGGGACGACATCGTCGAGCACGGGCGCCCCGGCGACCAGGGCGATCCGCCACAGGCCCGACGGCAGGCGAGGGGCAGGTGCGCCACATCGCCGTACGGGAGCAGCCCGCTCCGCCGCGCGCGGAGCGGGCTGTACGACGCGCCCCCTGCGTCACGCGTCGCGGACGCTCTTCTTCGCCAGCTCGTACGCCGGGAGCATCGCCTCGTGCTCCTCGGAGTCCAGTCCGCCCAGATGCACGACGACCACGCCCTTTCCCGTGGTGAAGGCCAGCGCCCGCTCCTTCTTGGGCTCGTCCAGGAACTCGTTGGTGTTGAGGTAGCTCACCTCGGCCGCCGCGTACTCGCCCGCCTTGGTCTGCGCGTACACGACCTTGCCCCGGCTCTTCGCCTCCTCGGCGACAAAGGCTTCGAGCGCCTTGCGCGGGTCGTCGCCACCGGCGCCCCCGGTCCAGACGCGGATGAAGCCGAGGTGCCCGGCGGGCTTGGCGTCGATCTCGCAGACCAGCGTGACGGGACCCTGCTTGGTCAGCCCGAACGTGGGGTCGTCCCTGACCGCCTTCGGCTGCCAGTCGGCGGCGAGGTCGAACGAGACGGGCAGGGCGCACGGCGAGCCCGCGCCCCCGACCGTGCCGCCCTTGGCCGCGGTCGGCGTATCGGTCTTCGCCGTGCCCTGCGCCCCGTCTTTCGCCCCGTCATTCGCCGTGCCCTTCGCAGCGCCCGCCGGCCGGTCCGGCTTCGGCTCCGACGAGCAGCCGCTCAGCACCTCCATCACCAGCGCCGCAGGGACCAGTCCCCCGCCCACAACGCGTCTGAAACCTCGACCTCGTACCACGATTCCCCACCCCTGGTTCAGCTCGAACAACTCGCTCGATCCTAGAGAGGCCGACCGACAGGGAGATCATGGGACCGGTGGTCACGAAGGACGCCCGCTACGGGGTGATCACCAACTTCCCCCGCACATGGCCCGTCTCGCTCAGCGCATGCGCCTTCGCCGCCTCCGCCAGCGGGAAGACCTCCCCCACCGGAATACGCAGCCGCCCGTCGGCCGCCAGTCGGGCGTGACCCGCGAGCGCGGTCTCGGGCCGCTCCGTGCCGCCCGACGAGAACGTCACCCCGTGCGCCTGTGCCTCCGGGTCCGCGATGGTGACGATCCGCTCGGTCGTGCCCCCGCGCAGTTCGATCGAGAGCGGCAGCACACCCTTGCCCGCCGCGTCGAAGACCGCGTCCACACCCTGGGGAGCCGCCGCGCGCACCCGCTCGGCGAGACCGTCTCCGTACGCCACCGGGGTCGCGCCCAACTCCCGCAGATAGTCGTGTCTGGCCTCAGAGGCCGTGCCGATGACCGTCACGCCCGCCGCCACCGCGAACTGGGTGGCGGCCGCGCCGACCGCGCCCGCGGCCCCGTGCAGCAGCAGCGTCTCGCCCGCCCGCACCCCGAGCAGATCGAGCACCCGCCGGGCGGTCTCGGTCGCGACGGGCAGGGCCGCCGCCTCCGCCCAGTCGAGCTCGGCTGGCTTGGCGGCGAACGACTCGGCCAGGGCGTACTGCGCGTACGCACCGGTGACGGTCCACCCCAGGACCTCGTCGCCGACGGCCGCGCCGGTCACGCCCTCGCCCACCTCGTCGACGATCCCGGCGAACTCCAGGCCCGGAGTCGCGGGCAGCGGCGTCGGGAGAACCTCCTGCATCCAGCCGTAACGGATCTTGTAGTCAAGCGGGTTGACGCCCGCGGCCTTGATCCTGACCCGCACCTGTCCCGGTCCCGCGTGCGGCTCCTCGGTCCCCGCCAGGCGCAGCACCTCGGGTCCGCCGAACTCTTCGAAGACGATCGCTTCCATGTCTGGCTCCTTCCGCCGGGATCAACCCTCGATCGCCGGCGGGCCGGACCCGGCCCGTCTTTCGGATGGTTCGACCTGGCCGAAGGGACAGCTGCCGACGCCGTTCGCGGCCGTACGCTGACGCTCATGGAACTCACCGGATCCACGCCCGCCGCGCCCGTCCTGGCCGCCGCCTACGAGGTGATCCGGCAGCCGTTGGGCGAGACCCTGCCCCGGCTGTCCGCGACCCTGCACGGGCTCGTCCCGCATCTGGCCGCGGCCGAGCTCTCCACGCACTGCGCGCACTCGCCGTTCAAGACCTACGGCGACAGCGGTTCGCCGGCCGGACAGATCACCGCAGCCGAACTGCATCCGCTGGCCGCGACCGTGTCCGCCGGGCAGCCCTGGCAGGGCACGGCGCAGATGGGCGGCAGCGAGTACCCGGTGCTCGCGGTGGCCAGCGACGCGACCGCGCGAGGGGCCCTGCTCGTGCTCGTACGGAGTGCGGACAGCGTCCTCGCAGCGCCCGACACCGCCGTCGTACAGGCCATGTGGGACCTGGTGACCAGCCACTTCGACCGGCTCGCCACCGAAGCCGTGCCGGGCGCGCTGGCCCAGTCGCGGGCCTCGGCCGGCGAACGGGCGAGGGTGATCGCCGAGCTGACCGAGACTCATGCGACCGCGCTGTCCGGGCTGCTCGGAGTGTTGCGCAGCCGGGGCCTCGACGACAGCGCCGCCCGCGCCGCCGCCGTCGACCTCGCCGTCACCGCGCTGGTGGAGCTGCGGACCGAACGGGAACGGGACCAGGCGGTCGCCGAGGAACCCGCGGGTCAGGCCTTCGCCCGGCTCGCGGACTCGCTGCGGCCGATGCTGCGCTACAGCCCGGTCCGTCTTGAGCTGGGTGCGCCGGACAGCGCCCGGCCGCTGGCCGCCGATGTGGCGCACGCGGCGCGCGCGGTCGCACGGGCCGTGCTGCTGACCGTCCTCGAACAGGACCGGCTCGGCCGGATCCATGTCGGCTGGCATCTGACCGAGACCGAGCTGCGCGTGACGGTACGGGACGACGGCCCCGGCGAGCTCACCTCGTGCGCGCTCGGCGCGCACCGGGTCGGGGAGCGGCTCGACGCACTGGGCGGGCGGCTGGCCGTGGACGCGGTGCCGGGCTGGGGCACGACGGTCACGGCGACGTTCCCGCTGGGGACGCCCCAGCCCATGCCGACCGATCCGCTCGGCTCGCTGGGGGCGCGTGAGCTGGAGGTGCTGACGCATCTGGCCCGCGGGCACCGCAACCGCGTGATCGCGCAGGAGCTGCACATCAGCGAGTCGACGGTGAAGTTCCATGTCGCGAACATCCTGACCAAGCTGGGGGTCGCGTCGCGCGGCGAGGCGTCGGCGCTGTTCCACGCCGTGGCGTAGCTGTCGTACCCGGCGGTTGTCAGTGGCGGCTGCCACACTCGAACCCATGGGCGAACGATGGGCTCTGGCGGCTGCGGAGGGCGACGGGGCGCGGGCCGTCCCCCTCGGCTCCGACGGGCTGCCCGCCGGGCCCGTCCAGGAGGAGCCCGATCTGGTCGGGGCCGTCCGCTCCCGGCCGGAGGTGGGCCGCTGGGTGTGGCGCTCCACCGCCGAGATCTATCCACGCCTGCTGGCGGCCGGCGTGCACGTCGAGCGGTGTTACGACATCGAGGACGCGGAGCTGCTGCTGCTCGGCCACGAAGGACGCCTCGGGGAGCCCCGGTCGGCCGCGGCCGCCTGGGCCCGGCTGCGGAACGCTCCCGTACCGCCCGATCCGCCGCAGCGCGGGGCCGAACCGGGCTCGCAGTCCTCGCTCTTCGAGCCGCAGCCCATGCCCGTACCGCTCGAGGCCCTGCTCGATGTTTATGCCGATCAGCAGCGAAGACACGACGCCGCCGAGCACCCCGGGCGGATGCGGCTGCTGACGGCCGCGGAGTCGGCGGGGATGCTGGTGGCCGCCGAGATGAACCGCGCGGGACTGCCGTGGCGCGCGGACGTCCACCGCCGGGTGCTGCACGAGCTGCTGGGCGAGCGGTACGCGGGCGGGGGCGAGCCGCGCCGCCTCGCTGAGCTGGCGGACGAGGTGTCGGAGGCGTTCGGACGCCGGGTGCGCCCCGATCTGCCCGCGGACGTGGTGAAGGCGTTCGCCCAGGCCGGTATCAAGGTGAAGTCGACGCGCCGCTGGGAGCTGGAGGAGATCGACCACCCGGCGGTGAAGCCCCTGATCCAGTACAAGAAGCTGTACCGGATCTGGACGGCGCACGGCTGGAGCTGGCTCCAGGACTGGGTCCGGGACGGGCGCTTCAGGCCCGAGTATCTGCCCGGCGGCACGGTCTCGGGCCGCTGGACGACCAATGGCGGCGGGGCACTTCAGATACCGAAGGTGATCCGCCGCGCGGTGGTCGCCGACGAGGGCTGGCGTCTGGTGGTCGCCGACGCCGACCAGATGGAGCCGCGGGTGCTGGCCGCGATCTCCCGCGACCGGGGCCTGATGGAGGTCGCGGGCCACGAGGGCGATCTGTACAAGGCCCTGTCGGACCGGGCCTTCTCCGGCGACCGCGACCACGCCAAGGTCGCGCTGCTGGGCGCGATCTACGGCCAGACGTCGGGCGACGGCCTGAAGAACCTGGCGATGCTGCGGCGCAGATTCCCACTCGCCGTCTCGTATGTGGACGAGGCGGCGCGGGCGGGCGAGGAAGGCCGTCTGGTACGCACCTGGCTGGGCCGCACCAGCCCGCGCGCGGCGGGGTCGGGCGAGGACGACGAGGCGGGCATCCCCCAGGAGGAACTCCCGCCCCAGGACGGACTCCGGCCCCAGGAAGGCGGGTTCACGCCCGGCTACGCATCGTCCAATGCCCGGGCGCGGGGCCGCTTCACCCGTAACTTCGTGGTGCAGGGCAGCGCGGCGGACTGGGCGCTGCTGCTCCTGGCCGCGCTGCGGCAGGCGACGGCGGGCATGCGCGCGGAGCTGGTCTTCTTCCAGCACGACGAAGTGATCGTGCACTGCCCGGCCGAGGAGGCGGACGAGGTCGCGCAGGCGATCCGCGCGGCCGGGGAGCTGGCCGGGCGGATCGCCTTCGGACAGACGCCGGTGCGGTTTCCGTTCACGACGGCGGTGGTGCAGTGCTACGCCGACGCGAAGTGAGTCACCCGGTGGGGAACTCCTGCTCCAACGTCTTGAGGTAGGCCTTGTTGTTCCACTCGTTGTCCAGCGCGATCATCTTGAGCATCGGCACATTGATCGGTGGGCTGTTGCGCGTCGCGTCGGCATCCGGGCCGGGCGCGTTGTAGGCGGTCACGGTCACCTCGCGGCCGCCCGGCCGGCTGGCCGTGACGATCCAGCGGATCACGCCCTTACCGCCGCCCTCCACCCGCTCCTGCCGGACGCTGACACGTTCCTGAGTGCCCTTGTTCACCTTGCTGTCGTCGAAGCCGATCTGGATCATTCCGGGTCCCAGGCCGTCGCTGTTGACGATGTCCTGCGACCAGCACGCGTCGGCACACACCTTTTCGTCGGAGTGCCGGTTCTTGAGGTAACGGCGCGCAGAGCTCAGGTTCCGCGCCTCCATTGCGGCCTGGTCCCAGGTGGGCCGGGTGGGACCGCCCACCGTCTCCTCCGGCGCAACAGGCAGTTCGTTGAGCGCGGCTCGCCACTGAGGAGACATCGACAAGGCCCTCACCTGCGCACGGGAGAGCGGCGGCTCGTCCCGCGTCGCCGGCCCCTCTGCCGCGAGGCCGTCCCGTTCGACGACCTCCACCATGTCCCCCCGCGGCGAGACATAGGTGGCCCGCCACTCCTTCCTGTCCTGTCCCTTCACCCTGTAGTCGAGCTGGTAGACCCGCACCACGGACCCGTCCGGGAGTTTCTCCCTCTTGCACTTGTCGTACGGGATCGAGGTGCCGGTCGTCCGGCACATGGTGTACTGCCGGGTCGAGTAACCGTCCGGGTCTACGCGGTACAGCCTGACGTCAATGCCGGCCCTGCCCCTGCCGTCGTCGTGCACGACCGAGGCGGCCGGGCCCAACTGGTCACCCGTGCCCCGGCCCTGCTCCGCGCTGATCGTGCCGTTCGGCAGCAGCGCCTTGAGCGTGCCGACCAACTGAGCGGCGGACACCTTGGCGGACGGCGTGACGAAGCCCGGGTTCATCGCGGGCTCGCCCAGCAGCGGATCCGGCTTGGGGAACTTCTTCAGCTCGTCCCGCCACTCGTTGGCGTTGAGCCGGCGCAGGTCGTGCATGAGAACCGGCACCTTCCGCGTCCCTGTGGCCTGCTTGGGGTCGGGGGTGTTCCACACGGTGGCTTCGACGAAGAAGCCCTCGGGCGTGACGATCTGATTCCGCACGGACTTGGTTTCGAGCGTGGTGTAAGGGGCTGCGTGACTCTCGACGTGCAGATCCCTCGCGTTGTCGGGCGCCGTCCAGGAGGAGCATTTCGGGTCGTTGCCCGGAGGGCAGTTGTCTGCGGCCCGGCGCGGGTCGAACTCACCCATCCGGAACTCGACAAGGCCCGCCCCCTTGCCGTCGTCGTACACGAACGACACATGCGCGTACTCCCCCGCCTTCCGCGGCAGCACCCGCTCCTGGCTGAACGTCCCCGTCGGGACCAGCTTCTTCCAGATCTCGAAGACCCGGCCGCTGTCCACCGAGGGTGCCTCCTTGGCGACCTCGGTCCCGCGGAGTTCGTCGAGCAGTCCGCCCGCGTACGCTCCCGAACCCATCAGTCCCAGGGCCACGACGCTCGCCGTGACCGCGAGGACGCGTCTGCGGCGGACCGTCCGGCGGCCGCGTTCCAGGCCCGACGTGAGCAGGGTCTGCTGGTCGCTGTCGAAGGTGTTGCCGATACGGCGCAGCGCCTCGCCGAGTTCGTCCTCGAAAGACATGGGGAACCACCAGTTCTGGGTAAGTCCGGGGGATTGCTCGGGTCGGATCGGGTCGGATCGGGTCACGTCGCGACGAACTCGGCCAGGCTCGTGCCCAGCACGGCCCGCAGTTTCGCCAGCGCCCGCGTCGACCGGGTCCGTACCGCGGCCGTGCTCGCGTTCATCGCCTCGGCGGTCTCCTCGATGCTGCGGTCCTCCCAGTACCGCAGCACCACCACCGCCCGGTCCTTCGGGGCCAGTTCCCCCAGCGCAGTCAGCAGGGACAGCCGTACCTCCGGGTCGGTGCCCGGTTCCGCGGTCGCGTCCGGCACCTCGGCCAGCGGGCGCTCGGCGGCCGAGCGCCGCCGGCGGTGGCTGAGGAACGCCCTCACCAGGACGGTCTGGGAGTACGCCGCGGGGTTGTCCACCCGCGCCATCCGGCCCCACACCACATACATCCGGCTCAGCGTCTCCTGCACCAGATCCTCGGCGAGATGCGTGTCGCCACTGGTGAGCAGGCATGCGGAACGAAAGAGATGGCCTGTGCGACCAGCTGCGAATTCCATGAACTCGTCCGCGCGGGACTGTCTCATGCCCTCCCCGTTCATCACCGTTGTGTCGAGCGGGGTCTCTCACCCCTTCATCTCATCGACGCGGTGGCACCAGGGGAATGTTTCACAGGAAACGCTCAGGCGGTCAGCGAGCGGCCAGCAGTTCCCGCAGCTCGCCGAGCGTCGACTCGTACGCCCCGTCGAACGTTTCCAGCATCGCCACCGCCAGCCGCCACTGCTCACGCGCCTCGTCCTCGCGCCCCTCGGACTGCAGCAGCAGACCGCGCTGGTGCCCTGGTGGTGCTCGGCGTGGCAAGCCACACTCGGGGGGGTGTCGCGGCCACGGCCGGGTCCGCAGCAAGTCCGGCGGCGCCTCCCCGAAGCGGTCCCAAGAGCATGCCGCCCGGCCCGTTCGTCGGCCGGGGATCCGTCAGTCGACCAGCCAGCGCCCCTCCCGCATCAGCTCGCGACCGGCGAGCTCATTGGCCTCGCGCCAGGCCTGGACCCGTCGCGGACGGACCCGGAAGTAGAGGTAGCGGCCGACGAGTTGGCGCGGGTCGAAGCCGGTCCTCGCCGCGAAGGCGTCGCCGACGCCCTCCTCGAGCCCTTCGGCCGTCAGCGTCTCGGCCTCCCCCTCGACGAGGACTACATCGCGGGTCGGTCCGATGCCGAGGCGGACCCGTCCGGTGGCCCGCAGATTCCGGCCGGTCGGGCTGGACGCCGGTGTCGCCACCAGCAGGGTCTCGCCGTCCCAGAGGAAGGACAACGGCACCATGTACGGCGTACCGCTTTCCGGGTCGGCCGTGGCGACCCACGCGTCGGTGTCCTGCTCCAGCCGGTCCAGCGTGTCCTGCTTGCGCTCTTTCGGGGCGCGGGGCAGCGGGGCCATCAGCGTTCAACTCCTTCGTCGAGTACGGGCTTCACATCGAGCACCGGCGTGCCGTCCAGCGCCTCCAGGTTCTGTACGCGCACCCTCATGCCCTCGATGGACAGGATCCGCACCCGGTGCAGCCCGATGGGATTCGGGCGGGCGGGGGAACGGGTGGAGAACACACCCGTCTCCGGCCGTGCCGCGTCGCCGCGCGGGTGCACCACCAGGACATCGCGGCTCGCGCGGTCGAGCCAGGTCAGCACCATGACCTCGCATCCCGCCTCCAGGTCACGCAGCCCTTCGCACACGCCCGGCTCGAACACCAGCCAGGCGTCGGGCGCTCCCTCGTCACCCTGCTTCGGCGCCTTGTCGAGGTCCACCAACGGTGACTCGACCCGGCCGATCGGCCGCAGCACATACTCAATGCCGGTCATCGGTCCTCCTTTCGCGCCATGATTGCCGTTCGCGTGTCACATCGGCTCGGTCTCGTGGGTCACTCCTATGACACGTCGCACCAGAGGAATGTGACAGCAGAACCATGACCGAAGGAATGCGCCCGATGGACGAGAACGAGTTTCTGGCGGAGCGCTTCGAGCAGCACCGTGCCCGGCTGCGGGCCGTGGCGTACCGGATGCTCGGCTCGACCGGCGAGGCCGAGGACGCGGTTCAGGAGGCGTGGCTGCGCCTGAGCCGGTCCGACAGCAGCGACGTGGAGAACCTCGGCGGCTGGCTCACGACCGTCGTCGCGCGGGTGTCCCTGAACATGCTGCGCTCGCGCGAGACGCGGCGCGAGGACCCCTGGGACGCCGACCGGCCCGAACCGGCCGTCGGCAGCCAGGACACCGTCGACCCGGAGCATCAGGCGGTGCTCGCCGACTCGGTGGGCCTGGCGCTGGTGGTGGTCCTCGACACCCTCACCCCCGCCGAGCGGCTCGCGTTCGTACTGCACGACATGTTCGCCGTGCCCTTCGACGAGATCGCCCCCATCGTGGAGCGCTCCACGGCCGCGACCCGGCAGCTCGCGAGCCGCGCCCGCCGCCGGGTCCAGGGCGCGCCGGCCGCTCCCGAGACCGATGTATCCCGGCAGCGGGAAGTCGTCGAGGCCTTCCTCGCCGCCTCTCGCGGCGGCGAATTCGAGGCCCTGCTCGCGCTCCTCGACCCCGACGTCGTCCTGCGGGCGGACAGCGCGGCCGTCCTGTCGGGCGCGGCCGGGGCCCGCGGCGCGGCGGCCGTGGCCGACACCTTCGCGGGCCGCGCCAAGGCCGCGCAGCCCGCCCTCATCAACGGCGCCGCCGGTCTCGTCTGGGCCCCGGGCGGACAGCCCCGCGTCGTCTTCGGCTTCACGATCAGGCAGGGCCGGATCGCCGAGATCGACATCCTGGCCGACCCGGAGCAGCTGGCGCTGCTCGACCTGGAGGTTCTGCCCGGCTGACCCCAGGGACCGGCGCGCGGGGCACGGCCGAGCGCCCGCGTGCCGGTCTGCGCCCTTGGCCTCAGGAGGCCTGGAGAAGCCCGATGACGTTGCCGTCCACGTCCTTCACCACGGCGGTCAGCTTGCCGCCACCGACGTCCTTGACCTCCTGCTGTTCCTCGGCCCCGGCGTCGATGAGGGCCTTCACGCTCCCCCGGATGTCGTGGACGTGCCAGTAGCCGACCGGGCCCGTCATCCCCTTGCTGTGGCCGTTGGGGTCCAGTCCGACATCCTGGCCGCCGACCCGGTAGCCGACGTAATAGGCCTGGTCCATGACCGGCTCCACCCCGAGGAGTTCAGTGAACAGGGCCTTGGCCTTCGCGAGGTCCCTGACGGGGTAGATGACGGTCTTGATGCCTTCGTTCATGGTGTGCTCCTCATGCTGTTCGTGGTCCGTCACAGGCATGACCCGCGCCGGCGCGAGTATGTGACAGGAGACCGAGGAGAAGCAGGAAACCCCAGGTCAGGCCGGTTTGAGAACGGCCTTGCCGCAAAGACCGCCGGCTACCGCTCCCGTACGAGGTGGACTTCGGCGACCGCCAGTGCCGCGGCCATGATGGTGAGCTGCGGATTGACCTCGGGGCAGCCGGGCAGCACCGAGCCGTCGGCGACCAGCACCCCGCGCACGCCGCGCAGCCGCCCGGCGGCGTCGGCCGGGAAGTACTGCGGATCGGCGCCGGCGGCGACCGTACCGGTGGGGTGGTACGCGGACAGATGCAGCTGCCGTGACGTCACACGCCGAAGCGTGTCGTCGAGCTCGGCCGGAGTGCGGGCGCGGGGCGCGCGAGGAATTCCGGTGAGGACCTCCTGTGCGCCCGCGGCGAACAGGAGCTGCCCCATGGCGCGTACGGATCGCATCAGCCGGTCCGCGTCGCGCCGGTCCAGGTCGTAGCGGAGCAGGGTCCGTTCGCGGCCCAGCACACGGCCGGACGGGCGGTCGGCGATCATGGCTCCGAGCGTGGCGAGCCGGTCCGCGTTCTCCAGCTCGCGCCGCAACTCGCTGCCCAGGCCGGGCAGTACGAAGGAACCCATCCCGGGCGGCGTCGCGGTGGCCTCGATCAGTACGCCCCCGTCGTGCAGCTCTTCGACGCCCACGCTCTGCAGGACTCCCTCCCAGGCGGTGACGGGCTCCGCAAATCGCCCGGCGACGCTGGTCGCGGGGTGAACGCTGAGATTCCGGCCGAGCCGTGGATGCCCGGCCAGGCCGGAGCGACGCAGCAGGGGCGGCGACTGCAGGGCACCCGCGGCCACGACGATCAGCGGAGCCAGAATCTCGAACTCGCCTCCGCCCTCGCGCCGTACCCGTACACCGGCCGCCCGCGGGCCGCCGGGACAGTCGCCGTCCACGAGGATCCGCCGGACCTGAGCGCCGGTGACGATGCGGGCACCCGCGGCGCAGGCGTCGGGCAGCACGGCCAGCTGCACACTCTGTTTGGCGCCGGTGGGGCAGCCGACCACGCACTGGCAGGAGCCCTTGCACCCGGGCGCGTTGCGGCGCAGCGGCGCCGCCCGCCAGCCGAGACGCTCGGCCCCCGCGAGCGCGAGGCGGCCGTTGTTCCCGAGGACATCGAGCGGCTGGGGCGCCACGCGCAGCGTGCGTTCGACCTCGTCGAGGTACGGCCCGAAACGTTCGGCGAGCAAGAACCCGAAGTCACCCGCCCAGCGGCTGAGCACATGGTCCGGAGTGCGGTAGCAGGTACCCGAGTTGACGACCGTCGTACCGCCGACGGCGCGCCCCACGGGAAGCAGCAGAGGCGGGGAACCCACGGCGACGGTGGCTCCGCCGTCCCGGTAGAGCTCGGCGAACCGGTCGAGTGGGGTGCGCTTCCCGAAGGAGGCCGTCGGGTGATGCTGTCCTTCCTCCAGTACGACGACGTCGAGCCCGGCGCGGGCGAGGGTCCGGGCGGCCATGGCCCCGCCGGCGCCGGACCCGATGACGACGGCGTCTGCGGTGGAGCGGGCGGCCCACGCATCCCCGGGTGTGCAATCGAGGGCGGGATCCTCCCGGGTCAACCGGGGTGCATGCACGACTCCTTGGAGCATCCGCTCGGTTCCTGCCGCCAGCAGCACAGGCACCTTGAGCACGTCGAGGAGCGGCAGCAGCGCGGCGCGCCCGCCGAGGGATTCGAGCACCGCCTCCCGCTCGGCGCCGGTGAGGGAGCCGAGCCTGCGCCCGGTGCGCGCCATGGCGTACGCGTCGAGGGCGCCGGCCGCCGCCCGTACTCCGGCCCGTGCGCGCAGCGGCATCGAGTCGAGGACGGACTCCACCCTCCGCGGCACGCGCGCGGGCCAGTCGGCGGTGCCGTCATCGGCGATGAGCGCGGCCACAAGCCCGCCGAGACTCATCGGGTGCCCACCTCCGCGTGGGCCGTGCCGGCCAGGGTCCACTCGGCCTCCGTACGCCACCCGCCCCACCACCACCGCTCCAACAGGACATGCGCGTCAGCGCTTTCGCTGTTGCGACAGATCGCGGGGGAGCCGTCGGGGTCGGTGTAGTCGAGCGCCAGTGTCCGCTCCTCGGGCTGGGTGACCTCGACGCGGATGCGCCGCAGGCCCGCGCGCCCGGTCACCGTCCAGGTGGGCAGCCCGACGGCGGCACGGAACCGCCCGATCCCGCCCCAGCCGACGGCCGTACGCTCGGCTCGCCGCGGCCAGGTGCGGCCGCCCCGTCGCAGCCGCAGAAAGACCAGCGGGGGCAGCCGTCGCAGCCCCGGCCGCATGGAGACGGCGGCCACGATCTCCAGCACGTCCCCCTTGCCGAGATCGGCGTGCAGCCAGGCCCAGCGACGCGCGTTGCCATGCCCGTAGATCCGCGCGGAGGCACCGGGCGCACTGTTGAGTGTCAGGGTCATGTCACCGCAGGAGAGCGTCCCGTCGTACGACGCACGCGCGGCGGGAAGGATCTGCGCGGCAGGCAACAGGGGCCGCCGCCAGGACCAGCGGGGGAAGGTGAACAGCGGCGCGTCCTGGTTCTTTTCGGCGACGTCCCAGCGAAGCGCCCCAGCCACCCCGGTCAACCGCCCGGACGCGACGGAAACCCCATCCGCGGTGAAGCCGTGCTCATTCCGGGTCCACTTGGCGGGCCCGAAGCGGGCGTGCACCACCGGCCCGTCCTTGGGAAACACGGCGGCCCAGCCGTGCGCGTACGGCTCCGCCCCGTCGGCGGGCGCGGTGAGCTCATGGTGCAGCCACAGCCCGGTCCCGGTCGCCGGATCCGTCGCGGTGGTGTACCAGACCTCGGTCCGGCCGGGCGCGCCGTTCCAGCGGGGCGCCAAGAGCCGATCCGCCTCCTCGCGCCGAGGAAAACGGAAACTGGCGAGAAACGGCGCAAGCCCGCTCGCCAGAGGGAAGCGCAGCGTGCCCGCACCGACCCGGACGCCGCCCTCGCACAGCGTGAACGGCAGCACTGTCATCGACCTCACCGGCCTGCGCGGCGACACGGACTTCCAGCCGTCGAGGGTGAGCCGGCGGCCGTCGGCAGTGAAGGAAATCCGGTAGCGGATACGCCGTCTGGCGATCGGCGATATCTCCAACTCGCCTTCGGCTCCCGGATCGTCACACCATCCGGCGATGCGGACCCGCCCGGATGCCCGCGCCTCGGTGGTACCGAGGGCCCGCAGGAGCCGGTCCGCGACAACACACAGGTCGAGCCGCATGCGGCGGGTACGGCCCTCACCGTCGAGCCGGACGTGACCGAGCATGGTCTCCCTGAAATCAGTCCCCCTCCCCCTCACGCGAGCCCCTCCAGCATGATCCGCTCAGTAGCGGTCAGATACGCCTCGGCAGCCCGGCGCGCGCCATCCTCGTCACCCGCGGCGACGGCCTCGACGACGGGCTCCAGCCGGTCATGCGCCGCACCGGGGTCGAGGAAAGGCCCCACGAGCGCGGCCCGCACCGGCAGATACGCGTTGAAGAGGGTGTTGGTCAGCAGCACATAGACCCGATTCCCGGTGGCACGCGCCAACGCCCGATGCACCTCGATGTCGGCCAGCTGCACCGCGTCCCCACCCTCGGCGAGACGCACGGCCTCCAACAGACCGCGCAACTCGTTCCGTTGCTCCTTGGCCGCCCGCGCCGCGGCGCGGGCGGCGATCAACGCACCGACACTGCGTCGCACTTCGAATATCTCCCCGATCCAGTCCGGGCTGTGCCGCACCAGCATGGGCAGCAAGTCGGCGCCACCGAGCCGCGCGTAGTCCCGTACCCGGGTCCCCACCCCGTGCTTGGTCTCCAGCAACCCCGCCTGCACCAGCCGCCCGAAGGCGTGCTTGAGGGTGGTGCGAGTGACGCCGTACCCGTCGGCGAGTTGCCGCTCGGGCGGCAGATAACTCCCGGCGGGATGGCGCCCCGCGAGGATGTCCTCGCGCAGCCGGACCTCCAGGACATCGACGATGGTTTCGCGGGGCAGTGCTTCCATGCCATCCCCCCCATTGGCTCAGTGGATGAGCCACTGAACCAACGTGAGCGAGGGAAGTCAATGAGGTCGGCGCCGGAAAGCCTGAAAGCCCAGCTCGCTGTCCCAATTGATCGACTCCTCCCATGTCAGGGCCGTCCGAAAGGGCCCAAAAAGTGGGCCGAGCCCGGTCGACAATTTCGCCCCACGGTCATGGTCTTCACCTCGGAGGAGCGGCTGCTCAGGGCCTTCCCCCAGGTGCCCTGCTACCGGCCTGTCACCTTGCGGCAATTGGCCGCTCATTGGCCGACCGACGAAGTGGTGCTGCTTATCGATGCCGGGAACGAGGACTCGCTGACCCTGTCCGCACACGAAGCGCGGTGGCTGCTCGCCCGCTGCCTCGCCTGAAACGATCAGGGCCGGGCCGGAGGGGCATTGCTCCGGCCCGGCCCTGATGCGTATGGAGCGGACCGATCAGCAGCTCGGACGGAGATGAGGCAAGGGCACCTGGAAGCCGCAGCCAAGCGTCCCACCTTCATGCGGTGGGCCGTCGGTGTCGGGATGGGCTTCCGGCAAGGGGAGACCCAGGGCTTACGGTGGCCGTACGTCGACTTCGAAGGCAAGTTGTTCCACCCCCAGTGGCAGCTTCAGCGCCTCACAGGCGACACGGCTGCAAGGACCCGCACGCCTGCGGAGTTCGCCTTCACCGCTTCGAGCCGTGCTCGCCGGACTGCACGACGCCAAGGCCGATACGCGCGGCTGCCCCAAGCCATGCACCAAGACCTGCACACGGCACGCAAGCGCGTGCCCCGAGCGCAGGGGCGGTGGACTGGTCTTCACCCGTCCCAAGACGAAGAAGAGCCGGAGTCCCGGGCCCGTCCCTCCGCCGTTTGTTCCCTACCTGCTCGAGCACAAGGCGCGGCAGGAAGAAATGCGGGCCGCGGCCGGTGAGGAGTGGCAGGAGTACGGCGCGGTGTTCACGCGGCCGGACGGCCGGCCGCTCGATCCCCGGGCCGACTGGGAGGAATTCAACGAGCTGCTGAAAGAGGCGGGCATCGACGACCGCCGCCTGTACGACGGCAGTCGCCACACCGTGGGCACAATCCTCAAACGCGCTGGGCGTGGACATGCCGACCATCATGAAAATCCTTCGACACACCCAGATCGGTCAGACCCGGCGGACGTGAAGGGAGATCTCACCTCTCGAAGGACGCCATGCGCCGCATGGGAGACACCTTCATGCCCCAGCCTGAAACCCACGTCTGAGACCACAACTGAGACCACAGACAGCCGAGCAGCACGCGCGCGGCACCGTAGCTGGGTCCGCTGAACGAAAAAGCCCAGCTCGGACCCTGTCCGAGCTGGGCTTCCAGTGGAGCCGCCTTCGGGATTCGAACCCGAGACCTACGCATTACGAGCAGTAACGGGTATCGAACACGATCACGGGACTCACCTGCGCCTTTGGGGATCCGGGACTGCACCGTGCCACTGACCTGGGGCTATTCCAGCCCTGAGGTTCCTTCTCGATCCCGGTCACTCCTGATCACTCTCGAACACTCTGCCCCCTGGGCGTCCCCGTTAGTCCAGTTGTCCCCGGAGCGTCCCCGATGGTCCCGCCTGGGACCGTGGCTGATGACCTGCCCCAAAGGGGTCCTGCCGAAGCCGCAGTTGTCGGGCGTGGCGCGGTTCTTTGGGCCTACGCACTGCCACTCGGCCGCTGCGTACTTCTGTGTCCCCGGAAGCTTGTTCCTATGAGTGTGCCTCAGCCCACCTTGTCTGTGGGGCGGATGTCGCCGAACCAGAGGCGGCGGTACGCCCGGCGGAGCTGGTCGAGGTCGCCGGTGACTGCCAGGCCGAGGGCATCCGCGACGAGCCTGTGGAGGTTGCTGCGGGCCAGCTGGGCGGCGGCCCAGGAGAGGACGAGTTCCTGGCGGGTTTGTAGGCCACGAGAGCGTTCGCGAGTCGCGTTGAGACTCGAAGGCCGAGATCCGTTTTGCCCCTGTACTGGACGATCCCCGGGCCGTACGCATTCAGCCAATCTTGGGCGCGCTCGGCGTACCAGCGGATGAGGGCATTGCGGGCCTGTTCGGGGTGGGCGGCGAGGCTGCGGTGGATGTGGAGCCGGGGCCCGGCGGGTGTGTGGCGGTGCTGGACGATCGGGTGTTCCTGGGAGTCGTGGTCGACGAGGCGAAGGTGGTGGGGGACGCCCTGGATCGTGAAGACTTCGCCGTTGACGAGTTCCTTGGCGGGGCGTTCGGGTCGGTGCTGGTTGGCTCGGTGGAGCTGGCGGTAGGTCCATTCGCGGCGTCGGCGTACGAGGGCTGCGGCTTCGGTGTTGCTGGTGCCGAGTGGGGCGCGGACGATGATCTGGCCGTCGGTGGTGACTTCGAGGCCCTTGGTGCGTCGGGTGGAGGTGCGCAGGGTGATGGGGAGCTTGCCGACGAGGAAGGTGCGCTCCAGGTTGGTCGAGTGCGCGATCACCGGGCGCTCGCCTTCTTGCGGCGCAGCCTGAAGAGAAGGACTCGTAGGCCGCGTCGTCTGGTTGCTTGGTGCAGTTCTTCGCGGAGTGTCTCGACTTCTTGGAGGAGGAGGTCCATCCAGGTGCGCGAGTCAGCGATGAAGTGGGCGTCGGCTTCGGCTCCTTGGACGGCCTTGGCGTCTCCTTCGTGGGCAATTTCGACGGCTGCGACGCGGGAGTCGTCGCTGTCGACGATGAGGAAGGTGACGTTGTCCTCGTCGTAGCTGGTTTGGATGACGCCCCAGGGGCCGGGGATCGTCTTGTCGCGCAGGGCTTTGATGGCGGCGTACGGGTCGTTGGCGTTGGGCATGCCGGGCTCCTCAGGTGGTGGTGGGGGCGAGGTAGCCCGGGCAGCCGCAGTACTCGTAGCAGCGGGAGTCTTCGGGGACGGAGGGGTGCGGAACGCTCTGGTGGACGCCGCGGGCGTGGCCGCAGCGGGGGCGGGCGCAGTGGGGGTGGTGCTGGTTGTCGTGGCGGTAGGCGGAGAGGCCGACTTCGTGGATGGTCTGGCCGGTGGCGCGGGTGGGTTCGGTGTCGGCGTAGCAGCCGCCCCATCCGCAGTCGTGGTTGAAGGCGAAGGTGCCGACGAAGGCGAGTGCGCCGCAGCGTCCGCAGCGGTATTGCTCGCAGCCGTTTTCGCTGCGCGGGATGGGTTCTCCGGCGCAGCAGTCGATCTTCAGGGAATCCCGGAGCGCGGTGTAGCGGGCGGCGCGGGCTGCTGCTTGTTCTTGGCGGGCGGAGGCTCGGTCGTGGGCGGCTTGATGTTCGCCGAAGATGTCGAGTTGTGTCATGGCAGTTGTCTGTCTTCTCTATATGTAATGGGTGCGGGGCAGCGTTGGTGCGCCCCACACTGGAGGGCTGGTGGTCAGCTGTTGGTCTCGGTCGGCTGTGCCTTGCTCGTGCGCGGCTTCGCCGTTTTGGTGGCGGTCGTTGTGGTGCGGCGGGGCTTGGCGGGAGCCGCTGCCTTCGTGCTGCGGCGGCTGGGAGTCGAGGTTTTGGCCGCGGCCGGTTTGGCGGTCGAGCGTCCGCGGGTCTGGGGCTCCGTCTTGGTCGCGTTCTTCGCCTCCGTAGTCGCGGCGGCGGTCTTCTTGCTGGCGGCGGTTCGTCGGCGTTTGCGCGGTAAGGCGCGGAGGGCTGGCCGTTCGCCGTCGTAGGCGGGCAGGAGCCGGGCGCGGATGGTGTCCGCGGTGGCCGTGGCGGGTGGGCTGGTGGTGAAGGTGACGCCGGCGTTGTAGCGGACGCCTGGGGTCAGATGCTTGAGGCTGTCGGCGTAGCTGTCCTTGTCCTGCTGTTCGTCGAATTGGCGGAGCGGTACGTCGATGGCCCAGGTCTGGATGGCTTCTCCGCGCCAGAGGTGTGTGATGCCGATGCGGCGGCCGTCGGTATGGGTGAGGAAGGCGGTGAGGCCAGTGGGGTGGTCGTCGTCGAGGGCCCAGCCGTCTCCGAGGATTTCGAGGACGGCTGTGATGAACGCGCCGAAGTCCGCCGGGAAGATGCGCTTTTGCTTCTTGGTGGTCGAGTTGGTGGAGGTCACTCTGGGTGGCCTTTCTGCCGTGGGTGGGTCAGGTCATGCACCAGCCGGATTCGCACAGACCGTCGTCGTCGAAGGGCAGCGGGCTGGGTGTTCGCTGTCGTCCCCGACTTTGGCGAACAGGAAGGCGTCGTACGGGATGTGTCCTTGGGCTGTGAGGACGAGGAGCGCGGTGGAGTGGACGCCACCGCCATAGGGGATCGTGTTCACACGGCGGCTCCTTCGAGGAGCCGGTCGACGTGGCGGAGCAGCCCGATCATCCGGGCGTTGCCGACGACGTTGTTGCGGTGCTCGATGATCTCGGTGCGTTTGGCCAGGGCATTGGTGAGGCCGTTCTTTTCGAAGGTGTCACCGCACCAGATGACGGTCTGCGGGCCGAGGTCCCAGTAGATGGCGTTGACGGCGGCGCAAGCTGCGGAGAGGCGGTCGATGTCGTTGCCGATCCAGCAGTAGTCGTGCGGGTTCAAGTTGCGTTCGTGGAGGAGGTGGGCGACCGAGCGGAACATGCCGCCGCTGCCGATGGCCGGTTCGCGGATGGTGGGGCCGTGGTCGCCGTCGAAGAGGATGCGAGCCATGAGGTCGCTGACGCAGGGCGGGGTGTGGTACTCGCCGCGCCACTTCTTGTCGCTCTTGTGTCGCAGCCCGGTGAGGAGCGGGCCGAGGATGTCGGCTCCGGTTCGCATGTACGGGTCGCCGTGGCTGGCGATGTCGAGGAGTCCGGTGTTCACGGCGGTATGGACGACGGCCTGGACGGCGCGGAGTTGTTGGTCGTGCGGCTCTTCTTCGATCCAGTCGTGCAAGGGGCGAGCGCATTCGATCAGGTCGGGGCGGTGGTACCACTGGACGCCCCAGATCTCGCGTAACAGCGGCAGGAACTGTTCGGGTTGGAGGGTGAGGAGCCAGTCGCCGACGAGGGGCTCGCGGAAGAAGGAGAGAGCGGCGACGGTGCCGAGGGGGATGTCCATGCGGCTGCCGCCGTAGTTGCTGTACCAGGCGTCCATCACGTTCTCGGCGATCTTGTGGGCGTGCTGGTGGGGATCGGCGGGGGGCGCGTGCTTCTTGCGGCGGGGTACGGGGCGGGGCTTCGCGGCTTCTGCCTTGCGTTGTTCGGCGCGGGCTTCGAGCTTGCTCTCTACCTCGCCGAAGAGGTCGAACTGGACCATCGTGATCACCGTCCGCAGGTCTCTGTGGCGGCGAACGGGTGCGGTGGCGCGCTCGCGGGCGCCGGAATGGGGCCGGCTTGGCCGACGGTGAAGTTGAGCACGAGGGGTGCCTTTCTAGCGTTGGGGCATGGGTGAGGCCGGGGCCGCGCTGGATGGGCGCGGCCCCGGTGGTTGCGGTGGTTGGTCAGTCGTGTTCGGCGTGCCAGCCGGTCACGTACGCGCCGACTTCCTCGGCGAGCGGTTCGAGGGCGAGGTCGCCGGGCGGGTCGCCTTCGGGGGTGGTGGTGTCGTAGATGACCTTGTGCGTGCCGTGGGCGTCGTCGATGTGGACGGCCATCCAGCCGCCGAGCTCCCTGCGGTCGTCGTGCCAGGGGAGGGAGTAGCGGCCGGCAATGGTGACGTACTGCTCCTCGGCGAGCTGAATGGTGATGTTCAGCTCGTTGCCGCAGAAGTCCATGCCGACGTTGGTGCAGTGCTGTTCGAGGGCTTCGATGACGTCCGTGTACAGGGCGCGGGCTTGGTCCTCGTCTGCGCGGCGCAGCTGGTGGACGGCGCTGAGGTAGGTGAGGGTCACGGCTTCACCTCGAGGTCGGGCAGGTGCCGGCCGCAGACGAAGGACAGTGGTTCGCCGTCGTGCGGGAGGTTCAGGTGGATGTCCTCGGGCTGTTTGCACAGCAGGCAGGTCAGCGTGACTGTGCGGGTCATGCGGCGGGCGCGCACCGGGGTGTTGGCGGGCAGGTGCAATTGGGTTCCGGGGAGGGTGATGCGCATGAGGGCGAGTTCGGAGGAGACGTTCGTCTTGCTGACCGCGGTGATCGCGAGTGGTGTGGCCGGGGCGTCGGGGAAGGTGAACACGTCGCCGGGGCGGAGCTCGTGCGCGTACACGATTCTGGTGAAGGGGAGGGTGATCACGGCGTGACTGCTCATGGGGGTAGCTCTCTTTCCGCTGTGTGGATGGGGTGGTGGTCCGCCAGGTGGCCGCCTCGCACGCGGCACGGTGGGCGGTTAGTCGTCGAGGAGTGGTGTGCCTGCTCGGAGCGGGCCGTGGTCGAGTTCGGCGGCGATGTGGGCGGGGATGCGCGGGACTTGGGTGGTGTGGAGGGTGATCTCGCCGCCGCCGTAGTCGATGGCGACGGTCCCGTCCGGTTCGGTGCGGGTGACGCGTCCGTAGAGGGGCTGGTCGGGGTGGCGGACCCAGTCGCCGACGGCGAGCGGCGGCAGGTGCTGGGGGCACAGGCCGGGATCGCGCAGGGAGAGGTGGGAGGCGGCTGGGTGCCAGCAGGGCTGGCCGTCGGGGCGCGGGTGTTCGCAGCCGCGGGTGAGCTGGCCGTAGCCGTCGCAGCGGATGAGGACCGGCTGAGGCCAGGGCTCGCTGGCGCGGACGGCGGCGAACGTGACGGCTCCGTTCGGGCCCTGGTTGTGGTGGGCGAG
This sequence comes from Streptomyces sp. CA-135486, assembly GCF_050936555.1. Lineage (NCBI taxonomy): Bacteria > Bacillati > Actinomycetota > Actinomycetes > Kitasatosporales > Streptomycetaceae > Streptomyces > Streptomyces sp. CA-135486. Next base: position 521,467 of record NZ_JBNJMM010000002.1, on the reverse strand, counting down.
GTACTCGACGGTCAGGCCGACCGTCATCGGCCAGGTCTTGAGCACGTTGGAGGCGATGATCTGGGCGTGCTGCGCGGGGACAGCGGGCACGAGCAACCTTTCAGGAGTCAGGTTCATGACATTCCGTTGCCGATGGCCAGCTTGGGCAGGGTGAGGATCGCCTTGCGGCCTTCCGGGTTGTCGATGGGCAGCAGGTGCTGGGCGCGCAGGTGTGGGAGGGCGCGGATCTGCGTGGCGAGCGCAGTGATCTGCCATTCGGTCTCGGCGGGCCACAGCGGCCGGTGCGGCAGGGCCTGGATGGGTTCGGCGATGGCGCCCCCGAACTCCGAGATGTCCGCGCTGGTGAGGTCCAGGACGTGGGCTGAGTCGTCGGTGAAGTCGACGGTGAGCAGGATCGCGTGCCTATGGTGGGCGCGGGCGAGTTCGGCGATGCGGGCGGCCCGGTCCTGCGGCGGGAGTTCCAGGACCCACTCCCCCGCTCCGGTCGGCTCAGAGCGTACGGCGCTCCAGGCGGACGACTGCAGCCCAGCGAGGGCATGGGTCAGGTCGTCGGCGACCTCGTCAAGGTCGAGGGCAGGCACGCCGACGGTGGCATCGAGGATCTGCGTCTGAGTGCCGTCGGGACTGGTGGTCCAGAAGGCGCGCAGGTCCAGTTCACGGGATCTCGCGTAGTGGACGAACGTGAGGTGCGTGGCACTGGGGAACGCCGCGCGGATGCGGGCGCTGACGTGGTCGAGGACTGCGATCTCGTAGGTGGCCAGAGCTTCGTTGAAGGCGGTGACGGCCGCTTTGCGGTGGTGCAGGGTCGCGGCGATCTGGTTCGTATCGGTCATCGGGATGGTGTCCTTCCGGGTCACGGGGTGGTGTGCAGGGCGGGCTCGAGGTAGGGGAAGGTGAGCAGCCACAGCTGGTCGCCGTGCTCGGAGGTGACGTCCACGCACGGAGTGAGGTGTCGGCTGCGCAGGTGCGGGAGGGCGTAGAGCTGGCCGAGGACGCCGGCGAGCTGATGGGAGACGTCGTGCGGCCACAGGCTGTCGGGCGTCTCCGGTGAGCAGCGGGGGCACGGGATGGTGACGGACTCGCCGCTGGCGCGGATAACCTTTTCGAAGCCGACGGCGATGCGCCCGTGGTTCGCCTCGAAGAGGCAGATCAGGGAGATGGCGTCGGGGACGTAGCGGCGTACGATGCGCGCGATGTGCGCGGCGCGGTCGGCGGGCGGGAGGGTGATCCAGCGGCGGTCGCGGTGCTGGTATTCGGGATGCGGCTCGGCCAGTCCCCAGTGGTAGAGGTACGGTCCGGCCAGGACCCGCTCAAGGTCGTCGACGAGTTCCTCCAGGTCCAGCGGCCCGTCCAGCGTCTCGTCTTGTGCGGGGGTGGTGTGGGCGTCGTACAGGAGGCGGCAGGTGCCGAGTCCGGGGGCTTGGGTACTCCAGATGCCGTGCAGTTCGAGGTCGCCGTCCGCGTCTTCGCTGACCTCGAGGTGCTGGGCGTCGGGGTGGGCGGCGCGCACCCGGGCGGCGATGTCGTCGTGGATGGCGAGGTAGAGCGTCTCGCCTGCCTGGATGTAGGTGACGGCGAGGTCGTTCAAGGGCTCTTCGGTGGGCCGAAGTGGCTGGTCGCTCAAGTGGGTTGGCTCCTTAGGTATCAGGTCAGGGCTGGTAGTGGAGAACTAGGGCGGTTGCGTTGTCGGGTCCGTGGATGCCGGCGGCGGTGACGAGGATCTGCGCTGCGTCGTCGGGGTCGGGCTCGGCCAGGGCGCGCAGGATGACGTCGTCGGCGAGGTTCTGGCTGATCCCGTCGCTGCACAGCAACACGCTGCGGACGGTGTGGATGGGCAGGCTGGTGGTGACGAACTCGTGGCGCGCGACAGTGCGGGTGGCCTTGCGGTCGTAGAGCGTGAGCGGGCCGCCCTGGGTGGTGCGGCGACGGATGTGTTCGCCGAGGGAGTGGTCGTAGGTGGCACGCGTTAGGTGGCCGTCGTCGGTGAGCGCGTAGGCGCGGCAGATTCCGGCCCAGGTGATCGCGACGCAGCTTTGGTCGGGGTCGAACAGGGCGGTGACGATGGACGCGTCCGCCATGTTGTCGCTGGCGGCGAGGCGCTCGCGGGCGGCGGCACAGCCGGCCTCGGGCGTGGCAGTGAGCGTCGCGCGGGCGGCCGCCTCGGCGGCGAGTTGGGCGGCTTCGGCGGCCTCGAGGGTGTCGCCGAGGCCGTCGGTGACGCAGGCGGCGATGCGGCCGGTGGCCTGGTCGCCACTGACGGCGAAGGCGTCAGCCTGGAACTCGCCGTGGCCTTGGTGTTGGGCGCCGCCGACACGCCAGGGGGTTGGTGGCATGGCCTGTTCTCCTTCCGTACAGCAGTGGTGGATAGATGGCTGGGTGGGGCTCGGGGTGCGTTAGGTCACAGGCATGGCGGTGGGCAGGTCGGCTGTGGTGGCGGTGAACTGCGGGCAGGCGCCGAAGCGTTCGTGGAGGGGGTGCTCGCTCTCCCACTGGCGGCACCGGATGCAGGCAGGCCGGTCGTGCTTCGGGGCGGGGCGGGCGATGTAGGCACCGGGCAGGTCGCCGTCGGTGAAGACGATGACGCCGGTGGCCTCCTCCAGGCTCGCGGCGCCGGGGCTGCTGATGGTGGCGGCGCGGAGCATGGTGCGTACGAGCGCGCCGGACCAGTCGAAGCCGGGGATGGTGTCGGCCTTCGGGTGGTCGTAGGTGACCCGGTAGGCCGGGAATACCGCCTCGGCCGGGTCGGTGAGTGGGCGGGCCCAGAAGTGGACGGGCCGGTCGTCATCACGGAGTTCGGGCTCGGGGGCGACGGCGGAGACGATCCGCATGATCAGGTCGCCGCTGTCCCCGAGTCCGGCTTGCTGGGCGGCCTTGGCGCACAGTTGTTTGAAGCCCTCGACGCCGTAGCCGGCGAGCCACCGGTCGGGGGTTAATTCCCCGCCGAAGGTGGTGCGGAAGTCCTCGCGGTCTCGACGCTGCACTGCGGCGATGAGGTCGACGGCTCGGTGGATCTGGTCGGGGCGGACGCCGTGCGTGGCGGCCTCCGCGTACAGGAGCTGTTCGCGTGTGGGCTGGTCCACTTCTCTCTCCCTTTTTTGTGGGCGCTGTGCTATTCGGTGGTCGGGCGCAGGGTGAAGTGCTCGGCGGTCTGGGCGTGCAGGGCGTCGAGGCGGGCCGAGAGGCGCTTGCCGAGGGTGCGGCCCACCATGTCGACGCCGTGGTTGTCGGTGACCGACTCCAGCCGCCACCGGCGGTGGCCGTCGTCGAGGGTGAAGTCGCAGATCTGGCCGCTCTGCTGGCCGTGCAGGCTCAGTACGCGGACGGCGTGGCCGCCGCTCTCATGGCGCTCGGTGGGGGCACAGAGGACGCGGGCGGCGACGACTATGGCGGCGATGTGGGTGATGTTCATGGAGGTTCCTCGCACTCTGGTGGCCTCGCCCCGGCACACGCCGGGGAGGCTTGTTATTGCCTCCACACATGTCGGAGGCGTAAAGGCGTACACGCAGGTCAGAAGGCGTCGCGGTAGAGGTCCGGGCGGCCGGTGACCTCGCGCAGCGCGCACACGAGCAAACGGCCGGCCATCTCGACGCCGAGGACATCGCGCACGAAGTCGAGCGGCTCGACGGCGCGGCCGAGGACGTCGCCGTAAGCGCGGGCCAGTTGCTCGCCCATTTCTTTGGCCAGCCTTTGGGCCTGTTCGAACTGCGCCTCGTCTACGCCGCGGGCGGCGAGGTTGGCGCTCAGGGTGGCGCGTTGGGCTGGAGTGAGGAAGCTGAACACCGGTCGGAACCTCCGAAGTTGGGAGCGTTTTCCAGTGGAACTGATATGATTTTATCATCCTTGATCACTTTGCGTCAAGTGTTGTTTACGGCTACGGGGTCGGGTGCTGTCGCGCTGGCGGCTGAGTCGGATCGCGTCGCGGGCGGCTTGGCGGGGGCCTTCGATGGCTCCTTGGGCTTCCAGCACCTGCACTTGGGCGCGGTGCGCGCCGTCTTCCTGGAACCACCGGCGGTCGCTGTCGCGGGCGCGGTCGTCCTTCGCCTGCCTCTCCTGAGCGGCGGCGGTCGCCTGGCGGCTGCGGGGATTGGTACCGCAGCCACGGCAGTTGGGTGCGGGGGTGTGTGGGTGGGCCGTGCAACCTCGGCTCGAGCCACCGTCGTTCTTGCCACCGGCTCCCCCTGTGCTATCGGTCCCTTCACGGTCGTCACCGTCCGCCGGGGGTAGGGGGTTGTTTCTCTGGTGGTTCCCTGACGGTTCCCCCGTCATTTTGACCGGTAGGCCCGTGGGATTTGACCTCAGGTCATTGTGACCAGCGGTCATTTTGACCGCCTGCTTTGCCCCGATGTCGTCCGGCTCACTCTCCTGGCTGGTGTCCTCGTCGTCGGCCTGTTCCGCGGAGTCTCCGGGGTCCGCGGGGGACTGCGGGTGTGGTGGAGGGCCGACGAGCCGGGGGGTGCGCAGGACGTAGCGGTTGCTGGTCCGGCGGCCTTCGACGAAGCGAGGGCTGCGGGACATATAGCCTTGCTGCTCAAGCCACTTGAGATGACGGCGCACGGTGCTAAGACTCTGGCTGGTCTTCGTGGAGAGCGTTTCCTGCCCGGGGAAGCAGGACCAGGACTCGTCCGCGAAGTCGCACAGCGCGAGCAGCACCAGCTTCGCGCCCGGGTTGGGGATCTGCTGCTTGAACGCCCACGCCATCGCCTCGATACTCACGCTTCTTCCTTCCTCCATGCCGCCCGCCAGCGGATGACCGTGCGGGCCTCCACACCGACGGGCTCGGCGATGGCCCGCGCCGGGTGGCCTGCGCGGGTCGTGATCCGGGCGGCGAGCTCCTGCTCGGCTTCGTTGAGTTCGGGCGCAGGGAGTTCGCCGTGGACGACGCGCTCGACGGCAATGAAGCCCATGCCGTCTTCGTTGCTGGCGGTGGTGCTGACGTAGACGTGGCAGAGCTGCCGGGTGGGGTCGCTGCCAAGGAGCGAGAACGGCGCGGCGACGCTGTGCGGCCTGGGTGTGTAGGTGCTGGCCACGGCGCGGTCACTCCTCGTCGTCGAGGTCGCTGCCGTAGGTGGGTGTGAACATGAGGAACTTCCCCTCCAAGGGTTGGGTATGCGGTATCGCCGAGCACCGGGGCCGGCGAGGTGCGGGCCCCGGTGTCGGGAGGCGCGGGTCAGGTCGTGTCGGGGACGCGGGTGACGCCGATGGTGCGCGAGGTGCGGCCGCCGGACTTCATCGGGATGTCGACGCTGAGGCCCTCGAGGATGCGGATCATCGCCTCGGCATCGGGTTCGGGCGGGCGCGGGTTGCCGCCAGACCAGGAGAGCCTGAAGTCCCCGTAGGCACCGGGGTCCGCGGCATCGAGCATCTTGCGGGCCTTGGCCTTGCGCTTCTTCGCTGTGCTCTCGATCTCCGCGGCATCCGCGTAGGCACGCAGGGCGTCGGTGATGCCCGCTTCGTCCTCGGCGAGGATGGTCTGCGGGGCGCGGCCGTCGCCAGCGAGTTGGTCGAGGTTCCAGCAGGCCGTCTTGAACGGGCAGTTGTCGCAGATGATCGACAGGCCGGGTCCGTCGAGGTCGCGTGGCATGGCCTCCGGCTCGGTGCTCTCAACGACGTCCTCGGCCCAGGCGAGCGCCTGCTGGGTAATGTCCTCGTCGTACATGCGCTGGTGGACGACGACCTGACCGTATTCGCGGCCCACGTAGCGCAGCCGTACCGCGTCGACGGCCAACGGTTTGCCGGTGGGCAGGTACGGGTGATCGGTGAGGCCGCCGGTGCGCAACAGGTGGGCATACAAGTGGACTTGGAACCACTCGTGCAGGCTGGGGCCCTGGCGTACGACAACGTCTAGGGCGCGGGTGGACTTGGTCTTGACGTCCTCGACGACGCCGGGAGTCGCGCCGCTCGGGGCCCAGTAGGCGTCGGCGTGGCCAAGGATGACGCCGTTGGTCAGCTCCAGTTCGGTATGGGCGCCGTACTGCTCGGCCAGCACGCGCAGGATGCCTTCATGCAGCCAGGTGCCGAGGATCGCGGCGTGCATGTTGTCGTCGAGATCGGTCGGCCAGGCACCGTGCACTTCGTAGGCGGCGCGGCGTCTGCACAGACCGATCGAGGACGGGCCGAGGAGGCGCTGGCGGGAGCGGGGCCGAGCGCGGTCTTCGCGGTGAGCGCCCTTCCACAGGTCGGGGACAGTGATCGTGCCAGGATCGATGGACAAGGTCTTCTCGCACTCTGATGGGTTGGCCACCCCGCGGGGTGGCTGGCGGCTACTTCGCGGTGCTGCGGGCCGACTTGGTGCCTGCCGATGTACGGGCGGTCGTCTTCTTCGCGGCGGCCTTCTTCGCGGGTGCGCGCGTACGGGAGCCTGCGGATCTGCGTCGGCTGGGAGTGGCAGCCTCCGTTGCATTGGCTGGTTCGGTATCCACCGTGAGTGCCCCGGCGAGCTCCTGGAGCTGTTCGGGGCTGGCGTCCTGGAAGGAGACGCTGAAGTCGTCGAAGCAGCGTTCGTTGACCGCGTCGAAGCTGATACCGAGCCGCTTCGCAACGTCGCGGACGGTGCCGCGTGCCTTTTCCACCGCGCCCTGCGGATCGACGGCCGCGCCGGTCTCGGCCTCCTCGGCCTGCCCGCCGAGCTGGTCCTTCTTTTCCTGCGTGGCGGCCGGTTCGACGACTTCGGCGTCCACGACGCCGGACTCCGAGGCGGCCGGTGCCTCCGGCTGCTGGGCGGGCGGCTTCTCGCCGGGAGTGCGCAGCCGGACCGCGGCGGCCTGGACACGCTCGCGGGACTCGGCCGCGTCCGCAGCGTGCATTTCCTCGTCCACGTGCAGCCCGGACAGGTCTGCCGGGCAGGCGCGGCGCAGGGCGAGGGCTTCTGCGACCTTGCTGAGCTGGCTGGCCGGCATCTGCGGCCACAGCCCGCCGAGCTTGTACTCCTGGGACTCGTAGTCCCAGACCTTCGGCGCGTACTCGCGCCAGTGGGCGACGGCGGGGAAGCGGGAGTCTCCGCGCCACAGGACGGCCCGGCACGCGGCCGGGGGTTCGTCGCGCAGCCACACGGTGTGCTCGCCGCCCTCGGCGTCGTACCAGACGAAGTCCTCGTACGCGATGGGTTGTCCGGCGTGGTCAGCCGCGCGGCGGGCGATGAGCCGATAGCCGTCGATGCCGGTCTGGATGGTCCAGCGGATCTCCCCGCGGGACTTGCGCTTGATCATGTAGATCTGGCGGCCGAACGGATCGAGCCCGGACGCCTTGCAGTAGTGGAAGAAGATCCCCAGCTGTGCCGGACTGGCTTCTGCCAGGTCCGGGAACGCCGCGCGCAGCGCGCGCAACTGCTGGTCCTCGAACGCCTTCTGGTCCTCGCGGATCGCGAGCCAGGTGACCGGAGCATCGGCCACATCCCCTCCAAGCAACCTCGTTCCCCTTTACTGACGTTCAACTGTCGCAACACATGTTGAGAGCAATTGAAGCTGATCTAAATCTATTTCACTTGATCATTATCGTCAAGTGTCGAATATTCTCCATCATGCTCGCCCACACGCAGGCGCCGCAGCTCGAACACGTCGCGCCATTCCGGGTGACGCGCACGCAGCAGGCGCGCGTAGCGCGAAGTGAAGCTGTTGTTCAGCTGGAACGATTCGCCATGGGCGAGATCCGTTGCGATCCAGCGCAGTTGCTCGAACAGCGCCTTGACGCCGATCCGGCCACCACCGGACGCGACCCACCGAGACGTAAGCCGCTCCAGCGCCTCGTACACCCAGGGATGCTCGGCGTGAAAGTCCTCGAACCGGTCGTCCAGCGTTGGCGCATTCTCATCCTGCCCGGAGTTCTGCTCGTCGAGCCCCAGCGGGAGTTCAACTTGTCGGTACACACTTCACCCCCCACACGATTGCGTACCGTCTGAACACATGTCGGAGTTACACCTTAGAGGCATCGACCGGGATACGCGCGAGCCGGGCCATCACCAATCGGAGTGCGCCAGCCGTCGGTCACGAAAGGAGCTCACGATGCATCCAGAAGACGCACTACCTATATCTCCCAGAAAAGCCCTCACTACTTCAAGACAACCGCTAGACGCGGCGAGTCAAGGCGTGCCAGCATCGCTCTCGTCGCCACAGGGGCGACCATACGAAGGGGTGGGGGATCCATGACGCAGCAAGAACTGGAGTTCATCTCCGTGCCGGTGCCGCGTGAACATGTCACGAAGGTGTACGCCTACCTTGCGCAGCTCTCAGGCACGGCACGTTTGCCGTCGGAGTCACCTGTCGATGGCGAGGCGGAAGTAGAAGAGGACGGCAAGTACCCCTACGTCGAGTGGAGCGTGGAAGACCTACGCGATCTGACAGCGGCCCAGCTGTCGTCGGTCCAGACGGTTGCCGGCGTGCTAGACGTCCTGGCCGAACAGCCAGGCAACCGGGTTAGCTACACGTCTCTTGTCGACAGGCTCGCCGTCGAAAGGAACCAACTGCGTGGCTCCCTGGCCGCGTTCACCCGTGTCGTCCACAAGCACTACCGCCGAAGGAATTGGCCCATGACTTGGGTGGAAGGGGCTAGCCAAAATCCCGAGTTCAAGTCTGAGTTCTTCTACACGGTGAGCGAGACCATCGCCGAGCGCTGGAAGGAAGTCCGCGCTGGGCAGTGATACGCATGCCGGGTGCCTGAGCGCTTCAGTCGGTTGGACCGATCTCCGTGATGACTACGCCTGGATGACGACTCCCGCGCTGAGGCACGGCATCGGGTCAGGAAACGGACTGTGGAGGCTCTCCAGTCGCACGGGGCGGGTCGATGCGGTAGGGCTCGAAAGCGGTGTCAGCGGCCGGAGCGTAGGGCTTGGTGGACATGCGTGTGACCAGTTGCCACATGCGGCGTTCGTCTTCCAGGCTTTTGGGGAGGGCGAGTCCAAGCCCATCGGCAAGGGGCTTGCGGCCCAGGTTGACTATGGCCCGTACGGCTGCGGCCCATTCGTCCGTGGCGGCCACTGCGGCGTGGTACCAAGCCGGGGTCAGGACGATCAGGCTGACCCCAGTGATGACGAGCACTGGTCGGTGGGCGTGGGAGGCAGACAGCGAGGCGAACGCGGTGACGGCCACGACCGCGTGCCCGTACAGCAACGCCACGAAGAAGTCGACGCTCGTGCGGGCGGTGACGACCTGCTTGGTGGTCGGCTCCGGGGCGGCGCTCGCCAGTTCGTTCCACAGCACCTGAGTGTCGAGGCGGTAGCGGTCGTATCCGTACTCCTCAAAGCGGCGGATGGCGTTGCCGAGCCGGGTCGGGGTGATCTGTCTGTCGCTCACCGGATAGCGGTTGAGATTCTCCCGGAGGAGGGCGCGTCGGATGGGCGACGTGAAGGCGGGGTCGGCGAGGCGGTCGGCTGTCCTTTGGCGCCGGGATCGCTGCAATCGGCAGCCTCGCTCGTATGCGGCAGCCGGCCACAGGGCATACCCCTCCAGGACGCGGTAGAGGGGTGTCTGCAGGGCGTTCAGGACGAGTCCGAGCAGGACGGCGGCCACAAGCAGCAGGAGTGCGGTGGGGCCGTTGGATGCCGGCCACAGAGGATCCAGCACGGTGGGGCGGTGCAGACTCGGGGCGACGGCGAGGGTAAAGACGGCAAGGTTGAGAGCCGTGGGCAGGATCCAACCCACCAGCAGTGCCCAACCGCCTCCAAGCGCGCCTTTGGCGATGTCTCCCACGGTTACCGCTCCGGCGTTTCCCGTGGCCAGTCATCATCTGGGTCGAGCGGGGGTCCGGGAGAGGTGTGACCATCTGGTGTGGTGATCGATTCGTCCCGCTGCTGGCTTCCTGGTGCCGCCAGGACGCGGCTGAGCTCGGCTGCGTCGTCGGGGCTCGCGTCCGTGAGGGTCACCACCTGGCCCGACGGACCCTCAATGGTGAGTTGGACGGATCCCATCCGGGAAAGCAGCCACATCCTGATCGCCACACCCAGCGGGGCGAGCTCCGAGGCCGAAGCAACGAACACCTGGATCTGCGGTGGACCGGGAATGATACCGGGCTGCGGTGGACGGGGGACGATACTGCTGACCGAGGGCTGCTCCAGGAGCCAGCGCGCCAGTGAAGCCGCTGCGGACTCGTCAGGAAGAGAGATGATGAGGTCCACGCCGCCCCCGTCCGCTGATGACCTGATCGCGCAGCCAGCATAAGGCCGGGGGTACGTCGGTGATCCCGACTCGTAGGTCTCAACTGCCAAGTAGCTCATGCCCGTTCGGCTGGCGCCGCGACGTTGATGCACTGGTTTACAACGCCGCGAAAGTCCGGATGAACGCGAACATCCCGGTCAGCCTCATATGCGCGAGCACACGGTTGTGCTCAACTGGCCATCTGAAGGGTCCTTACCGCGCCTCCGTGATGGCTACGCCTGGAGGAGGATGGCGGCTCTCGGGACCTGTGGGAGTGCGGGTCGTACTGCCCTTCTTACCTCTTCCCAGTTGCCGGGTAGGTCCGCCAAAGTGACCCTGCTGGTGGGCTGACCCAGCGGACAGGAGGGGGAAAGTGTCTGACGAAGTATTTCATTTCGAGCCGAGCCACTGGCGGCTGGGTGCTGTCCGGGTAAGGCAAGAGGTCGCCGATGATGAGGATGTCGTGCCTGCGGGCGGGGACAACATGGACGGCCCAGGGTGGGATGGGCTCGTGGCCGTAGTCATCTTGACCTGGACGGGGCCACCGCTCGCCCAGGTTCTTGCTTCCCACGTGGCTGACGCTCTTTGGCAGTCATTCCGGAAGGTGTTCTCGCAGCTCCGCAACCTGCGTGAAGAGGGTGGAGACGATCGGTTGCACCTCACAATCGTCCAGACGGGGGACGAGCAACTGAGAATTCGAATCCCCGGCGGCCTCCCAGATGAGGCACACCTGGCCCTGATACGGGACTTCGATGACCTCGTGAGAGCAGAGCCCACTGCCTCGGCGATACGCATCGTCTGGGATGCGGACAAGGAGAAATGGGCGAGGAGGGCATCTGCCTCGTGATCCCATCTGGTGCGCCCTGAATGAGCAAGGTCGTGGCCGCACTTCCGTGAAGGGTCGACTCGATGGGGTACAGCCCGACAATGCACCGATCGTAGAGGTCACGGATGCGCGGCCAGCCATCTGAAGTACTCAGTCACGCCGAGGCCACTTTGAACAGGCGGCCCCGGTCTGCCCGCAGCAGTGCCGGCTATCGCTTGGGGCGTACGGTCAGCGAAAAGCCGTCCTTCAACAGCTCCGCCGCGAACGCGGCGACGTCCTCTCCAGAGTGCTCATCCGGCAGGAACGTCCGCGCCTCCGGGAGCGGCAGACGTTCAGGCTTGGGCTCTGCCGAGGGCTTGCGGCCGCGGGGCTTGACCTGCTCGCGCTCCCCCGCCCGGATCCGGCCGATGCCTTCCTGCACGATGACCCGCCCGCGCTGCTCAGCGTCCTCGAGCACGGTGTCCAGCAGCCACAGCGGCGAGCCGGAGATCACCGCATCCTCGGGCACGAGGCTCTTGCGGACCCGCCACTGGTAGACGTCCATGTACTTCTTGCCGAAGACCCAGGGGATCTCCTTCAGGCCGACGATGTCCGGCAGCTCCGACGCGTCGGCGACTTCGTACCCGCCGACGATGCCTGCCTTGTAGTCCTTCAGCCGCTGCGGGGAGTACTCGCGTGTCCCGTCCTCGGCGAGCCCGAGCACGGTCAGCAGCAACCAGTACGGGTTCCCGGAGATAACGGCGTCCGGCTCTCCCAGCACGCTGCGTGTCTTCCAGAGCTGGGAGGTCTGCCGTTCCACTCCGTAGAGGAACGCGATCTCGCCGTGCCCCAGGAGATAAGGGAACCGCTTCTTCGCCACGACGCCTCCGTGCCCGCATATCCATAGAACGAACTTGACACGTCAAGCATAGTTGATGCCAGCCGGGCGGATTCGTCAGTGGGTCGGCACGGGATGTGGGCCCCTCCCGAAGCCCAGGGAAGGGCCCACCGCCAGTCGTAAGGGTGTCCGTTCCAGCATCATCACCGGGACGGCGGCGACATCAGTACCGGCGCTTGCTGTTCTTCACGGGCCAGTGCAGAACGTCCCGGATCCGCCACCACAGCTTGCGGGCGCGCGGCGTCTCGGTGGAGTAGCTGTGGCCGAACCAGATGCTGTCCGCGCTGCGGCCCAGCGGGATCCCCTCGCGTGGATACCGCTCTGGGGGTTTGTCGACCATAGGGCCTCCTACGGCTGCCTGGTCCCGCATCCCTTGCGCAGTTCATTGTCGGAGCGGGTCGTCGGGCCCCAGCCGATACCGCTGGCGTAGCCCTTCATTACAGGGTAGTAGGTGTAGGTTCCGCCGCCGTCATTGCAGTCCGACGACCATCCGTAGTCGATGAAGCTGTTCGTCGTCGAGCGCGTGCTGTGCCAGTCGTTGTAGCCGCGCGGGCCGCTCCACGAGCTGCGCCACATCTGCGTCTGAAGCTTCTGCGAGCCGAAGGAGCCACTGCACACCTGCGATGTCTCCCACTGGAACCATGCGTTGGCGCCAGCGCCGTGGAACTTGACGTCGGAGATGTAGACGGAGCACCTCGCGGCAGCCGGCGCGGCCGGGGCCTCGGCAGGCTTGGCCTGGCCAGCCTTATATGTGTAGGAGAAGAGCTGGCCGTCCTTCGCCTTCCCCCACTCCCCGATCGTGGTCCCCTGCACCACGCGATGCCCCTCGACCATCACGTAGCCGGGCGAGGAGTCCGACGTGCCCGCGGTCGACGGTGCCGCTGCGGCCGCGGACGTAGTGAATACAACAACAGCGGCTGTGGCTAGCCCGATCGCCACATCGGAGAGGGCTCTTGCTGTGCGCATAGGTGTTCCCTTCCGTTGCATGCCCGGCCGGTCGAACCAGGCAGTAAGGGCACACTAGTTCGATACTTCTGGCGGATGTGACCTCTGAGTACACGTGGCCAGAACACGTCCCCATCACCTGCAGCGGACATCACCGGTCGACTCAAAAGCCGCGCCCGCCAGCCTCCTTGGTGAGCGAGTGCAATCAGACAGGCTTGGGGGCGGCTGTTGTGTTCTCAAAGGTCGCGCCTGCGCCGGTCAGCAGCGCCGAGGGGGAACGATCGCGCCGGGTGCCAGGAACAGCACCGCGAACGCAGCGTTGATCAGAAGCCGCAACATCTCGCCCCCCTTGCCCGACGAGCGGCTACCTCATTTGGGGCGCTGCGCCGCCTGATCAACGAGCGTCGTCCGGGTGCTTGTGCATTTGCAGGGGCCGAGGAAGAAGGAAGACGCCCTTGAGTGAGGCGTGCCTACACCCTTACCCTGACCACCTCTTTCCTTTGTGGGAGGGCGCCCCGGGATCTGACTCGCACTCTGCCCGGGGCGCTGCCACCTCTGTTGCTGGCCTGCAGCCCTTACAGGGACGAGCGGGAGCCACCTTGGCTGCGGTGGCAGAGCAGGCGGAGGCCAGGAGACTTTCTTCAGAGTTCCGTCAACGTCCGCTGTCGGTGACGAGGACGGACTGAGGAGATGAACAGCGAGCTGGCCCCCAAGCAGGCAATGCCCGCGAGGAAACACATCCAGACCGCCCCGGCAATTCCGAGAAGTACGGCTACTGCAAGGCCGACTAGCGTCACCACGGCGTATCCGACGGCGTCCCACATTCACCCCTCGGCTCCTCTGTAGTCAGTCCGGTGCCGTCAGCGGTCCATCGCAGACCAGATAGCGACGCAGAGAGCCGCGAGGCCCGTGAGCGTGCTGATAGTGGGAAGAGGCCAGCGACTGCGTTCAAGCGCGGTGACTCGGGCATCCAGTTCTTCGACGTCCTTGTCGATCTGGTCAGATCGCTGTACCAGGAGCGCGAGTTGGCCGTCGATACGTGCCAGCCCGACTTCGAGGGCGCGGCGGAGTTCGGCGAGCTCCAGGGCGACCTCTCCGTCGGGCAATGCTCTTCTCCTGTCAGCTGATGGCGGTGGAGGCCGGATCGCTCTTGGCCGGGAGCCACGACGCTGTGCCGGACCGGCCGAGCAGGGAACCGACTGCACCCTTCACCACGGCGAGGCCCGCAGGGATCGCGGCGATGCCCGCCGACTCGAACGCGGACAGGGTGATCACGTTGGTCGTACCGGCCGCGAGAAGGATGCCGAGGAACGCCTCGACGTACGTGAGGACGGCGCGCTCGGTGATATCGGCGAGCAGCTTTGGGGTGTTGTTGATGGCGACCATGGACTGGGTCCTCTCGAAACGTGGATCAGGACTTGGGGACGCGGAGCTTGGCCCAGCTGGTCGGGCCCGGGGTGCCGTCGGTGTCGCTGCCGGAGTAGCCGAGCTTGTGCTGCCAAGCCGCGTAGGAGCGGCGATCGGCCTCGGTCCAGCGCGGGCCGGGGCCCTTGCTGTACTTGCCGCACCCTTCCGCGACGAGCCGCTTGCCCATCGCGGTGATCAGGGCCGAGCGGCGGCCGGTGCGGAAGTAGTCGGCGCCGGGGAACGGGGCGTACTCCGGCTTGTGCTCCGTGGGCTTGGGGCTTGTCGGCTTGCCGTCGAGGAGCCTTGCGACGGCGGTGCGGAAGCCATCCATAGCGATGCCCGCGGGGTCCGGCTTTCCGGGCTGCCACTCCTTGTGTGCGATGACCGAGCGTGCGCTCCAACTGTGTGCGCGGCACAGGGCGGCGCTGATCTTGTGCATGGCGACGAGCTGGGCCTCAGGCCACTCCTGACCGCCGCCGGTGTTGATGCATTCGAAGCCGTAGAAGTGGGGGTTACCGTCGGCGTCGGCCTCGTTGTCCAGCGGCAGGTCCTTCTCTGCGATGACGGCCTTCAGGACGTCGCCGTCACCCGCCCCGGCATGGTTGGCGCGGCCATAGCCGACGAGGTGCACCGTGCCGGAGCGGTCGATCACGCCGTGGCACAGTGGCCCAGGCAGCGAGGTGTAGCCGGTGCGGCAGAGCTCCACCATGCTGGCCTCGGTGGAGTACGGGCCGGTGTGGTGGATCATGACCCCGTGGATCGGACCCCAGGCACCCTTGTGGTTGCGGTTGTGGGTACGCCAACTGCCGTGCTCGACGACGCGGACGCCGGACTTCTTCAGGATGGCGAGGAACTGGTCTGCAGATAGTGGCTGGGCCACTTCGGGACTCTTTCTCCCCCACGCCTCCGTTACGTCTTCCGACCAGGAACCATCTGGCGGTCCCCCGGCAAGGCAGTCGCCTTGAAGCGCTGAAGCAAGTCGCCAGAGAGGAGGGTCGCCCGGGCGGGCGGAGCCTAATGCATGGCGCGTCGCTGTGTCCGGCGTTGGAGATGACCGGGCCGACAGGGCCGTGGCCTCTGGGATCGTCATCGGCAAGCAGAGGCCGCACCATGCAAGTAGATAGAGACTCACAGATGCCGAACTCAGTTGCTCGTGAGGGACGGTGCCCCCAGGAAGTCACTTCCGCGGCGCCGACCGCAGTTCAACGACGGCTCCCCGGGGCTGCGACGCCACGTGAGGAAGCCCTGCGGGAGTACCAGGACTTCAATGCCAAGCGCCGCAGCCGCATTCCGGCGGCCTTGTGGCCGTTCTGGGCTCCGGACCCGGAGCAGTTCTATCGGTGGCGAGTCCAACTTGAGTGTGGTTGCATCACCGAAGTCCTGACAAACGGCAGCGAAAAGCTGCCAGCCGAGGGGCAGGGGTACGATCCCCTTCACAAGGGACGGCTTCCGGCAGGGCAGGTGCGCTGCTCACATGACGACCCGCCGCCCGCACCGTACCGGAACATTGTCGCGTGGGGAGAGCGCAGAGAAGTCTCCTTTCCCGCGGACCCCGTCGAACCACCTGACTGGACAGACGCGGAAAGCTGGGCTGTGATCCGCCACGATGAGCCGCACACCTCGGCGTTCTGGACCGTGACGCTGTCCTGCGGGCATCTCACCGAGGTCGTAGCCCCAGACCTCCAGTGGAAGCCGACGAACGGTCCCAAAAGGGCCATCGCCAAGCGGCTGCCGAAGATGAAGGCAGCCTTCGAGGAATTCTGGGCGTCGGACCCGGAGGGCCAAGATGAGCACAAACGCGAGCACACGAGGCGGATGCTCGAGGACGGCTGGCCGTGTCCGAGGCCCGAGCAGCAGTGTCATACCTGCTCCTGGGCCAAGTGGATCGTGGCTTACCAGCGTGTCGGTTGGCTCGTCCCACGGAAGCCGGAACCGAAGCAACCGAAAACGCCGAAACCTCCATCTCGTGCGAGCCTGCAGCGTCGTCTCCGCCAGGCTGAGGTAGAAGCCAAGCAGCTGCGGGAGCAGCTATCTGAGCTCGATGAAGAGACCGCCTCAGAGAAGAACAGCTGACGAACAATAGACCGTGGCCGCAGTGTGCTACTGGGCCCGGCTGCCGTCTACGTGCCATCGATCAACCGCTCCGCGAGATACGGGGAGAACGTGCCCGCGGGGATCCCCTCGCCGATGCCGCCGGAGCCGTCCGAGTCGCCCGGGACCTTGATCCAGAGCAAGTAGTCGGCACCTGCGACACCAATCGAGGAGGGGACGCCGAGGCGGCGGCCGGCTGGGTTGCACCAGTCGACGTGCTGTCCGTCGGCGTTCATCGCGCCATTCCCGTTCCGGGAGGTGTCCACAACGAACCCCGCCCCCGGAACGCCAAGGCGGCCGAGCTCGGCGGTGATCTGGGCGGCGTACGTGCAGCAGATGTCGATCGCGTCGAAGTTGGCGACGTTCACCGCGAAGCCGCGGGTGTGAGCGATACCTGCGTCCTTCAGGAGGGTGGCCATCTGGGCGGGGCGGATCCAGGTGGCGTTTCCGCCGTCGAGGTAGACAGTGGTGGCAGGCAGAGTGCCCAGCGTCTGCGCGGCGTACGAGACCAGGCCGACGCGTTCGGCGCGGGCCGCGTCACTGGGGAGGTTGCCGAGTTGGGCGAGGGAGTCCGGCTCGACGATGACGAGCGCGGGGCGGTCGGCGATGCCTGCGGCGGCTGACTCGATCCACGTTCGGTACGCCTCCGGTGAGGGTGCGCCGCCGGAGCTCTGGCCGCCGTTGTCGCGGTTGTACATGTTGTAGAGCGTGGTGATCGGTAGCTGGCCCTTGGCGGCCGCGGCCGCCACGTACGCATCGATGTCGGTCTTGACGTCCCCGTTCCAGTCGCCGAACCAGCGTGCTCCGGGGCGCCGTACCAGGGCGCGCTCGATCTTCTTGGCGCGCGGGTCGTCAGGGTTGGCGGCCAGCCACTTCGCCGCGTTGGAATGCGGGTCGTCGTAGAGCCCCTCGTCAACGGTGGAGCACGTGAGCCGGATTTCGGTGAGGTACACGGTCACGGCGGTGGACTGGCCGAACTGGAAGGAGATCTGCCCTGTAGACGTGTCCAGCGGGCACCTGAAGGGGAACGTGAAGCAGGTGTCCGCGTTGCCCAGCATCACGGTCTTGTCGATCGCCGAGGTCCAGGGATCGGCGCCGAGCCCGACCTGCATCCGCAGCGTGGTGCCGGCCTGGCTTGCCCGGGCTGTGAAGGTCAGGGTGTAGCGGCAGCCGGGGCGCAGTAGCAGGTTGTCCTGGCCGACCAGGGCGTCCCACAGGTTGACCGCGTCGGTCGTGGCGGTGGCCTCCAGGCCGGTGTCGGGCGCAGCGACGGCGACGTACGCCGGATCGCCGGTCCACCAGTTGGTCGTGCCGTTGCTGAAGGTGCCGTTGACGATCAGGTCCCCGTAGCGTTCGGGCACTACAACTCCCCTCGGTAGGCTGTCATTTGGTGTAGGTGACGCGGAGCTTGGGCGGGTAGGTCTGGCCCACACCGCGGGCGCGCCCGTAGGAGATGCGGTTGCTGGAATTGGGATCCAGCGCGATTCCCCGCCACTTGGTCGAATCGAAAACCGCAGTGATATCCACCCACTTGCCCTGGTTGCGGGACCAAGAGATGCTCTTCGCCTCGGTGTCGCAGGAGTACTTGGCGGGCCGGGAGGCGTGTGAGTGCGCCCGGATCACGGCTGTGCCGCCGCTGGCGTAGTACCAGTGCTCGAAGTAGAGGTAGATCTCCGCCTTCTGGATCGTCGCTCCGGACAGGTCCGTAGCCAGCTGCGCGGGGAAGCCGATCAGGCTCGCTTGTACGCCGTTGTTCGAGCTGTAGTAGCCCTGCATGCAACTGTTGCCGTAGTAGCTGTTGTAGCCGGATCGATTCGCGTACGAGCCGGACCAGGAGGCGGAGTAGGTCTTCGTGTAGGTCGTCTTCGGCGGGATGGTGGTGCCTCTGCCGTCGTTGTACTGACCGGTGGGCGGGAGGTACGGGCCGATGTCCTCGACGTACATGAGGCCCGGATAGCTGGCGCCGCCGAACAGCCGTGCGGTCTGCTCGCTGGGGCCGCCCTGGCAGCGAAAGGTGACCAGCAGCCGGTGCTGTCCGGCACCGAAGTCGGACCCGGAGCGCACTGTCTCCATGCGGACGCGGCGGATGCCGTTGGTGGGCATCGGGTAGATGGCGGACTGAATCTGCGGGGACGAGATCGTCGGTGTGCTCGCGCCGCCGTCCTTGAGAGCGAGGACGAGTTCGCCGCCCGCGACGGAGGGGGCTGCGTAGCAGTCCAGGACGACCCGGTACAGGCGGCTGGCGTCGGCCTCGAAGGCCAGCTCGGTGAAGCCGTAGTCGGTGGTGCCCGCGGTGATGGCGCTGGTCTGGTAGTGGACAGCTGCCAGACCACGGGCTTGTTGGCCGAGCAGCGCCGTCACCGGGTCACCGCCGACCGTCAGCTCCCCGGCCACCGCCAGGTCGGCGAACCCGGCGTTTCCCGCGCTGTCGATGGTCGCCACCGCCTGACCACTGCTGCGCAGCGTCAGGTACTGCGGGGCGCCGGTGACGAGAGAGACCGCGGTCTCGCCCGTCTCGTCGTACAGCCGCAGCCCGTCGGGACCGACTTCCGCTCGGGCTCCGCCAACCACGCGGCCGAAGATGCTGTGGGCTTCGGCGTTGTCGAAGACCGCCCAGCCGCTCGTGGCCGCGGACGCCTCCAAGGCGAGCACCGCCTGGGTGGTGCCCTGCGGGGCGGCGACCTGTCCGGTGATGCGCTGCCACATGCCTGGCACGGCGCCAATCTTCTCCACCACGCCGTAGCCGAGCACGGTCCCGGCCGCGTTCTCCCAGCGGGCGAGGATCTTCACGGCCTGGGCGTCGAGATCGTCTGAGACAAGTACGTCGACCGCAAGGTACAGCTGGGCGCCAGCCAGTACCGGCACCGTTGCGAGCGGCAGCGTGAAGTACGTCGCCGTCTCTGCAAGGCAGTCCACCCGTACGCCGACGCCGGTACGGTTGCCGCGCGCCAGCGACCAGGGTGCCCCGGCCGCGGCGACGGCGCCCACGATCACGACGCCCTCGAAGCCGGGATCCGGAACCAGGTTGGTGCCCTGGCCGACCGCGATCCGGTCCGGAGTAATCGAACCGACCGCCAGGTGCTGGGTAGCGATGGCACCGACCGCAATGTGCCCCTGCTGGATCACGCCGTTGCCCAGGTCGCCCGATGCCGCGCGACGCGCCGCCGTACGGACTGCGCCCGAGGGGAGGCTGGGGGTCCCGGAGGTGTTCACCGCGACCAGGCCCACCCAGATGTCGCCGTAGTAGTTCACGGCGAGCGTGACCGAAGAGCCGGACGCCGCCTCGATCGTCGCGGCAGGCCACATCACGTCCGGCTGCGCATCCGCCGACGTCAGCAGGTGCACCTGCACCCGCGACAGATCCAGGGGCGCCGCGTCCGCCTCTGCGAAGCCGCCGTCCCACGTGATGCTCAGGCCGCCGAGGACCGGTTCCACCTGCGGAGCAGAAGGGATGGGCGGCCGAGGCCCGTTCACCGCGATCACACCGCTCGAGCCGTCCGACTGCTGGCCGATCACGGCGCGCAGCGATCCGCCAACGTCGTAAACCTCGACCGCGCCGTCCTCGATGGAGGAGTAGGCGAGGCGGGAGGTGCGGGTCTGCTGGGCGAGGCGGCGCTCGAGATCGGCGATGCGGGCTGCGAGGCGCGCCAGGTCGTTGGCCATGGCGTCAGCCCCCGTAGGTGAAGCGGTCGGCGCGGGCGAGGGTGAGGGTGATGCGTTCGGGGTCGTCGCCCTGGGGTGGGCGCAGGGTCCAGCCGGTGATGCGGCACCAGCCGTCGAAGTCTGACCACTGGTCGTGCAGGGACACCCGTACGTCGTCGCCGATTTGCCAGCTGCCGACCCGGGCCGCTGGGTGGTCGTTGATCTGGATCTCGGTGACCTGGCCGAGGATCTGGCGGGAGGTGCGTTCGGTGCGGGCCCGGGCGGCGAGCCGATCGTTGGACTTCTCGGCCGGAGCGTCGAGGACGTGCTCCAGACGGAGGCGCCCGTTGCGGATGGCGTCGATGGCGCGGCGGCGGCCGCGGCCCTCGCCGGCGCCGAAGGCGATGACGATCTGGGCGTAGCTGTCGGCGTCGTACGTCACTGGGACCGTGGTGGCGACGTTGATTCCGGAGGTGAAGGAGATGTCGGTGCGGCGGGTGCCGAGGCGGGGCCAGCCGAGCCGGATCCGCCCGACTGGTCTGCCTGCGGCGGTGGACCAGTCGGTGGTCTCGGTCCACTCAGGGCCGCCTTCGATCTGCGTCATGTCGTCCACGACCTCGCCGAGGACCGGGGCCTCCCACCAATCGGTGTGAAACGGCTCGGCAGGGGTGCCGGCCTTGGCCCTGCTAGCCGTGGAATCCACTGTCACGCCGAGGTCGCCGTCGGGCTGGGACTGCGCGTACGACCAGACGTCCCGGATGACCTGGCAGGGGTCGGCGTGCGTGTACGGGCCCCGGCCGTTCAGGTTGCCGTGCACGTCGTGGCGGCGGTGCAGGTAGCTGCCCCATCCGGCGGCCTCGATCGGGTACGAGCTGCCCTGGGGCTCGGCGCGCCAGATCAGCCCGCCCCACAGCAGGGTGTGGTCGCGTTCGGCGGTCAGCACCGTGTTGCCGGGGTCGAGCTGGGCGGGGAGCAGGTGGGCAAAGCGTTGTGCCAGGGTGGCGGAGAGGCCGCCCGCGGCGTTGAGCGCGAGGCCGAATTCCACGTCGGACAACGGGAGATCGGCCGCGAGCAGGTCGCCGGTGAGCACGTGGCGGGTTTGGTAGCGGTAGGCCGGCATGCTCACACCACGCCCTCGGTGAACTCGACGTCGCAGATGAACGTCGTGGCACCGTCGACCACCAAGTCCCCAGTCTCGGACTTGTACATGTACGTCTCGGCGTAGACAGGCACGCTGGTGCCGCGCAGCGTGGCAGGGACAGCGAGGGCGTCGGCGACGACGACAGTGTTGCGGCGGGTGCCCGTGCCCTGGTCGTCGTCGATGGCGATGTGCTGACCGGTCGTGCTGCCGAGGACGTTGCGCATCAGCGCGAAGACATCGGCTCTGCGAAGTGCCAGCCCGGTGATGGTTGTGACGATCTTGGCGCTGGTCGCCCAGGAGGGCACAGGAAGGTTCCATCGAGCGGCAGTTGGCCAAACATGCCACTTGTTGTCGGAGTAGCCCAGGGTAGAGGAGGCGCTCGGGAACGCGGTGTAGAGCCTGCGGTCCCGGCGCGGGTTCGCGACCTGGCGCACGTCCTTGATCATCGAGTTGGTGATGACCGAAGTGTTCGCCGGGATATCAATGCGAGCGAGCGGGATCGCGGTCATCCCGGACGGTGGCACGGTTGCGGTGGCGGAGACGTTGGAGACAGCGTGGAAGAAGCCGATCTCGTCGGTTTCCGGGTTGCGGGTGCCCTCGAACTCCGGGTCTTCGACGCGGAGTACGAGTAGGTCGGAGCGGGCGCTCGCGCCGGTGGGGGCGATGGGGACGGTGGCGTCGCCGACGTTGTACTGGGTGTAGGAGCCCTGGCCCCACGCCGCGCCCCGGATCACCCCGGAGCCGTCGCCAACCCTCACGCCCGCGCCGGGGGTGGCCAGCTGGCTGACCTTTAGGTCGTTGCCTTCGGTGACGCCCTGGGAGCCGCGGGCGAGGTCGCGGACCATCATCCGGAAGGCGCGGGCGGCGTGGGTGCCGCCGTGGGTGAGCAGCGGCGGGTTGATCAGCGTCATACGGGTGCGTCCTCCGGTCACAGGGCGGCGTAGGCCGCGCGCCAGGTCACGGCCAGCCGGGTGGTGTTGGTGTAGTCGCGGGCGGTCCACCACAGCTCGCTGGTGCCGGGCGGGATGGTGAAGGTGTCGAGACGGGAGGCTGGGGAGAGGGCGGGGGCGAGGTTGCCGGTGCCGTTCT
Organism: Streptomyces sp. CA-135486; assembly: GCF_050936555.1. Classification (NCBI taxonomy): domain Bacteria; kingdom Bacillati; phylum Actinomycetota; class Actinomycetes; order Kitasatosporales; family Streptomycetaceae; genus Streptomyces; species Streptomyces sp. CA-135486. The sequence goes on along the minus strand of NZ_JBNJMM010000002.1, from coordinate 499,325 downwards.
TCAAGGCCCAGCGGGTTCCGGGACGGGTCTCGATGTCCGCGTACTCCCCGGCCTTGAGGGAGGCAACAAGCTCGATCACCCGCCCCGATTCGACGTGCCGGATACGGGGGTTGGTGCACGGGCCGGTGATCCGAAGCGACGGCCAGGCCGGAAGATCGCCCTCGTTGGCCGCCCAGCCGCGGCGCTCGTCGGGGATGGCGACGCCGGTGGTCAACGGCGCGACGAGGGGGGCGCGGAACCCACCGAGCCCGTCGGCAGAGAGCGCGAGGGTCACAGCGGAGGCGTCGTCGGCGTGGAAGCGTGGATCGAGGGCGGCGAACTCGACGTCCAAGGGGATCCAGCCGTGCAGGGTGCTGGTGGTGCTGGTGGCCTCGACGCGGCGCAGCCGTCCGTACAGGCGGCGGGTCGTCCGGCCGGGCCAGCGCAGCCGCAGCGCGGCATCGGCGCCCGGCGATTTGCGTACCGTCGGGTCGTTCGCAGCGCGCTGCAGCTGGGCGAGGATGTCGAGGGCGCGCGCCGGGTCGGCCGGTGTGCGGATCCCTGCTTCGATTCGGATGGTGCGCGGCCCGTACAGGTCGACGCCCGCAAACGCCCCGTCATCCACAGGGTTCTCCACATCCTGGGACCGAAGATCGGGCACGCCGAGTCCCTCTACTTCGCTGACCAGAATGTCCGATCCTGGCCCGAGGAGAACTCCCGCCAGCTCGATCTGCCACTCGTCGAGTTCGGCCATCACAACCGCCCTCCTCGCTGGGCACTGCGCAGGCGGCGCATCACTTCGGCGCCGATCTGGTGCGGGGTGGCGGAGGTGGCCGAGACGGTGACCGGCATGGTGCCGATCAGCGGCTGCTGCTCGCGGACCACCACGACCTGCACGGCACCCGTCGGGCGGGCATCGACCGTGCTCACCGGCGCTGTCTCCTGTGCAGACGGGGAAAGTTGGAGGCCGAAGCGACCCGCGACATCGCCGAGGACAGCGGTCGCCGAGGCGCGCTTGCTCGCGGCGAGCGGGATGAACGCCTCACCGCCGGTGCTGGCCTCCGCGAACTTGATCAGCGCCGTCGGTGAGGAGTAGATGCCGGGCTCCCACACACCACCGTTCGCATACGCCAGACCCTTGGTCGCTTTCGCAAGGTCGGCGAGGAACTGGTGCGCGCGCGAGCCGAGGACGGACTTGATGCGCGACTGACCGAGGGAAGCCACCTCGATGATCCGGTCTTCCTCGAGGCCAGTCGTGTCGGCGACTTTGTGGATACCGGTGGTGCCGGTCTTGATCGCGGAGATGATGGTGAGCAGGTCGGCCAGGTCCTCGGCGGCCAGGGTCTTGGCGGCAGCCTTCGCGGCGTCATTGGCCTGCTTCGCCTTCTTCTGGTCCCGCACCGCCTCGGCTGCCAGATGCGCGGCATCCTCATCGCCCTGCTCGGCGAGCATCGCGGCGAGATCGCCGTAGCCGAGGGCAGCGAGGCGGGCGAGGTTCTTCTCGAAGCCGGCCTGGTCCTTCGCGGCGTCCTTGAGCTGTGTGGTGAATTCGCTGAGGGAGGCGCGAGCGCTGGCGGCGAGTTTGTCCAGCTCCTTGGCCATCTGCCGTACGTAACTGCTGGAGCCGGAGGCCATCTTGCGGGTCAGCGCGATGCCGTCCTCGCCCATGTCGGCTAGCGCGTCGGCCACATCCTGGCCGGCGCGGCGGGCGACGGTGGCGAGGTCCTTGCGCCACTGGACTGCCACCTTGTTCGACACCTTGAGCTTCTTGGTGAAGGTGGCGAGGTTGAAGCGGCCCTTGCTGCCAGTGGCTTCCGAGGCGATCCCCGAGAGCGTGTAGAGGCTCGGCGGGGTGTAGTCGAACCCGGACAGCCCGCCGTTCGCGTACCAGGTGACGTCGCCGCCGAAGCGGGTGACAACCTCCTCTACGATCGCCTTGCTGCGCCCGCGCTTGCCGGCGGCGAGCGGTACGTACGCCTCTCCCCCGGTCTCCGGTTCGCCCCAGATACGCCAGGACCCGGCCGGGGCGATCTGCGCGACGTGACGCTCACGCCGTGCGCCCCGTACGCCTCCGTTCGCGTAGTAGTCGACGACCGCACCGTCGGCGCGGGCCTGGATCGCGTCAGGGATGCCGTTGGCATCCGTGTCCCAGGAGGTCGGCTTGAGGAAGACGCCGACGCCGACGTTGCGGCCGGTGATGTTGTTGATCGCGCTCTGGATGCTGCCGAGCGCGTCGATCGGGGCCTGGGTGGGGACGGTGATCTCGGCCTTGCCCTTCGGCAGGGTCTTGACCTTGAACCCGAGCTGTTCCAGCGCGGTGCGCGCGGCCGCGGTCGGGGCGTAGACGGTGACGGTCTTCGCGCCGGGGGTCGCGCGCAGCTCTTCCTGGACCGACCGGAGGGAGGCGACGGCGGCCGCGGTCGCCGCACTGACCTTCACGTTCTTGCCGTCCGGTACAGCGGCGAGCTGATCGATCAGTGTCTTCAGGGCCGCGCGGGCTCCCTTGGTGGGCGCCGTGATCTTGATCTGGCGAGTGCCGGCAACGGTCTCAAGGGTGAAGCCGAGGTCCTTGAGGCTCTTCTGTGCCTCCTCGCTTACATCGTCCACCCGGATCGTGGCGGCCTTCGGAAACCGGTCGAACTCCGCTTGGACTGCGAGGAGTTGCGCGAGCGTGGAGTCCATGCCTTCGGTCTCCAGCAGCAGCGATACTTTCGACGGCATGAGTCCGAGGCTGTCCGCTACCCCCTCGGCTTCCTTGCGGGTCAGCCCGTAGCCCTGGGCGGCCTTGATGGCCGCCTCGCGGGCCTTGTCCATCTGCTCACGCGCAGCGGCCAGGGATTCGGGCAGCGTCTTGTTGTTCTGCTGGGCGAGCGCGTATGCGGATACCGAGGCGTCCGCGGCGGCATCGCTGAGCGAGGTGAGCGACTGGTAGAGCTGCTGGCCGTTGCGGGTGGCGGTGTTCAGCGAGCCGTTGTTGCCGACCAGGGCTTTGCCGAAGCCGTCTGCCTTGTCGATCCCGTCGGCCAGGGCCTCGTTCACGTCGAGGATCGCGTTGTTCACGCGTGCTTCGGCGGCCTGCAGGGAGATGCTGCCGCCGGAGAGCAGGTCGAGGGCGTCCTTGAGGGCGCGGGTGCGTGTGTCGGCGTCCGCGGTCTTGTCGGCGAGGGCCCCGACGGCGGTCTTGAGCCGGTCGTACGCGCTCGCGCCATTCTTCGTGGCACTGTCGACGTCGGCGAGGCGCTTGGCGTTCTTTGCCGACGCGGCCATCTCGTCCTTGACCTCGCCGAGGGCGTCGGCGGCATGCTTGGCCTTCAGACCGGTGTCGGTGTACGTCTTCGCCGCGCCGCCCTGCGTGGCGATCCACTGGACGTTGGCCTCGGCGGTGGCGTTCAGCTCCGTCTGGAGCTCTTCCAGCGAACGGCCCTGGCCCAGGTAGACGTCGGTAAGTTCGGTCATGGAGACACCGGCCCGTTCCATGACCTCGACAAGTCTCGCCTTGCCGTCGCGGACCTTCGTGTCCAGCAGCATCTGAGCGGCGGCCCGCCGCACGTTGTCATCGATGACCCCGCCGGACTCGCGCAGCGCATCGGTCAGCGTGCTCACCCGCTGCTGGTGCTCAGCCGCCGCACGGGCGGCCTTCTGTTGCTGGGAAGCCAGAAGCCCAAGCCCGAGGGTGACTCCGACCAGCGCGGCACCCCACGGGCCGCCCATGAACCCGACCAGCCCGGACATCGCTCCGCGCACTCCCACACCGGCTGCGCGGGCCATGCCGGTGAGCGTTCCGGTGAAGCCAGCCGCCGGGCCTTGCGCGCTGCGGAAGGCGGCGCCCATCTGACCGACGATCGGGATACGGGCCTGTAGTACGGAGAAGGCCGCGCCGAGCCGCCCGATCGACGTGCCGGTCGAGGCAGCCAGGGCCTGTTGAACACGCATTTGAGCGCCGAGGCTCTGCCACGCTCCGGTCAGCCGTCCACCGACGGTGGAGGCGAGCCCGCCCAGGGCGGGAGCGACCCGTCGGGCGAGGAACATTGCGGCGATTGCCGTCTGCACCGGACCCGGCAGGGCACCGAAGGCACGCACCAGCGTCCCGACGCTCTCGCCCACCGGAACCAGAACGGCGGACAGCCCGGCCACGGCAGATAATGCGAGGTTCGTGGTCGTGACGAGGATGTCCAGAGCGTTGGCCGCGCCACCGGACTCGCCTCCCAGCGAGCCGAGGGCATGAGCAACTGGCTGCGCGCCGTCGGCGGCGTTTTCCAGTACGTCACCAAGCGCGCGGGCCGCATTGATCAGCAGGTTCAGGCCGGAGGCGAGAGCGTGCTCGCCAAGCGCCTCGAGCGGGCCGAGGAGTTGTTCCGCCTCGTCGATCAGCCCGCCGAGACCGCTGCGTGCCCGGTTCTTTAGCTCGGGCCCGTACAGCGTCGCCAGGTCACGCCCGTACTCGATCGCCGCGACCAGGTACGGCGTCGCACCGGACAGGCCGTGCGTCATCAGCCGGGTCACGTGCTCCAGGCCCGGTGCCATCGCGTCGTACAGCGCGAGCCCGGTCTGCTTGGCCTGCTTCTCCAGCAGCGTCATCGCGCCGGACAGTCCCTGACCGCGGGCGGCGGTGATCTGCGCGGCCGCGCCGGATTCCCGTACGGCCAGCGACAGCGCGTCGAAGGAGTCCGTGCCCTGGTGCGCCATGGCGATCGCGCCGGACATGGCGGGCTTGCCGAAGCCGAGCTTCACCGCCTGGGTGAAGTCCTTCTGCGTCATCTCGTGTTGGGCGCGGGAGAGTTCCGCGATGACATAACGCAGGCCCTTGAAGCGGCCCTCGGCGGTCCACGCTTCGATGCCGAGGGCTTCGAAGCCGTCCTTCATCTGCTTGGTGGGGGCGGCAAGGTTGGCCATCATGCCGCGCAGCGCGGTGCCGGCGGTCTGGCCGAGGATGCCGGCCTTGCCGAGCATGCCGACGCCCGCAGCCGCGTCCTCCATGCTCACACCCAGTCCTGCGGCAACCGGCCCGGCGTAGCGCATGGCGTAGTAGATGTCGATGATGCCGCCGGAGGCGTTGTTGGCAGTCGCGGCGAGGATGTCGGCGGCTCGCCCGGCCTGATCGGCGCCGAGGCCGAACTGATCCATGATGTCGCCGAGGTACTTCGCGGAGTCTGCGGCGTTCACCCCGGCCGCGGAGGCGAGTTGGAGCGAGGCGCGCACCGCGCTGATCGCCTGGTCGGTACGGAAGCCCGCCTTCGCCAGCTCCACCATCGCCTCAGCCGCGTCGGCCGCGGTGGTGGTCGGCAGGTTGAGGTCCATGCCGAGCTGATTGGCCATCCATGCGGCGCGCTGCATCTGCGCAGCCGTGGCACCGGTCACGGCGGAGAAGATGTTCATCTGCCGCTGGTAGCGATTGCCCTCTTCCAGCAGCTGCCCGGTGCCCAGGACCAGTGCCCCGCCGGCGAGAAGCCGGGACAACGCGGCGACTTGCTGCCCAACACCCTTGAGTGACCGCTCGGCGCCGCTTGCCTCAGCGCTCGCACGGCGGAGACTGCCTCCCGCTTGGACGCCGTGGGTGCCGAGCGCGCCGAGTCGGGTTGCCGCCGTGTGGGCTCGATCGCCGAGCGCGTCGATCCGCTGGGCTGTGCGGCGGCTGGACGCGTCCAGCTGGGCCAGACGCCGGTCGAGGTCGCGGGTGCGGTGCCCGAAATCCGTTGCCGCTTGGGATGCAGCGCGGAGCCCGGAGATCAGGCTGTTGGCCTGCGCAGTCAGCTGGACGGTCAGGTTGTACGTCGGCACCCGCCCTCTTCACCTCCCTCTACGTGTCGTCGTCGCGGTTCAGGTGCTCGTACGCCTGCCGGGGCAGGAGCGTGACCTTGATGCCGTAGCCGGCCCGGCCCTCGGGCACCCGGTCGCGTTCCTGGGCGATCAGCTCGCAGCCGGGGCAGCGCACGGTGTCGGTGACGTACGCGTGCTTGTCGTGCTGCCACTCGCCCATGCGGGTACGACAGTCCGGGCAGACGCTGCGCTGCCACTCCTGCCAGGCCAGGGCCTTGGCCCGGTCCAACTCACTCCAGTGGCCGTCGCCGCCGAGGAACTGCGAGTGCGGGATGCCGTACTGCTCGCACATCGCCAGCTCAGACCTCAGCCGCGGGTCGGCCATCAGCCTTTTCCCAGCTCCGTACGGGACTCCTGCTGCACCTGCCAGGCGGCCTCCCAAAGAGCGTTCGCATCCGGGGCCGACCACGAGTCGAGGAGTTCGCGGGCCTCGGTCTCGCTCATGCCGTCGACGCTGGAGGCTGTGATCAGGGCGGCGGGGAAGGTGTCGGGATTGAATGCAGCGCCGTCGGCGGCCTGTTGGTCGGTCGGTGGGTGGACATTGATCAGCTCTTCGAGGACCGGGCGAGGCAGCGCCCGGAAGGACAGGTAGACCGAAGCCGCGTTGAGGGCTTCGGCCGCGATCTCGCGACGCTCGGCGGCCTGCGTCGCCCGGGCGGCAAACACCGCGTTGTCCGGGTCGCTGTCGGCGAGGAGCTGGGCACGGTCGGCGGCGCGCTTGGCTTCGTCGTACTCTGTGCGCCGCGCTGCGTCGTCGCAGATCTGCAGAACGCGCTCTGGCAGGGAGCGGCGGCGCAGCCGCTCCATCTTCTGCTCCCAGGACAGGGGGCTCTTCGTTGCCATCAGCTGCCCGCACCCGAAGCAGCAGGCACCGCGGCATCCAGCGCCGGGGGTGAAGTGATCGAGAAGATCGCCTGGAACTTCGCCGCCTCGTTGCCTGCGTTGTACTGCGCGGCGCGGGAGGCGACCTGAACCGGGAAGCTGTCCAGGGCCTTCGAGCCGGGGATGTCGCCCTTGCGCAGGAACACCACGAAGCCGATGGCGCCCTTGGGTAGCAGCGTCTCGATCGTGTCGCTGAGCTGGTCCTCGTAGAAAGTGATCGAGGAGTTGTCGGCCTTGTCGTTGCCGGGGATGGAGGACGAAAACGTCGACGCCATGTCGGGCGTCTCGATCGACTCGTTCGTCAGAGACCAGCCGTCGACATCACTCATCGCCTCGGTCAGGTCGGTGGCGTTCGGGGCGGTGAGTTCCGCACGAGTGGGGATGTTGTTGGTGGCGGCGACTTTCTTCAACCAGTAGATCTTGGTGATGCCGCGCCGCATGAAGCGCTGCTGAGCCACGGACACTCCGAAAGGAGAGAACCTCGCCGGGCTCATCCGCCGGGCGTCCGCGTGGCTCCGCGGTGAGTCTGTAGATCAGGCTGCGGGTGTCACGGTGATCGTGAACCGCTGCACGTAGGAAACGATATTGCCGTACGACCCGTCAACCGGGTCTCCGTCGGCTTCGTACGTCAACTCCCGGTCGATCACCCGCATTCCGGGTACTGCAAGGCTCCTGACACGGTCGGCCACCACCGTCCGTACGCGATCACCGAGCCACTGCACCTGATCCGCCCGCTCACCGACACTGGTCGCCTGGTACGTCCACGTCGCATCGGCCTGCCAGTCACCGAACGACGGACCGGAGAACTCGCCCGGCAGGCTGTCCAGAATCAGATACGGGAAGGCGGCCGGCTGCCCGTCCGCCGCGAGGGGCAGTACCCCCAACCCGCACGGCCGCCCGGTCCCGTCGGCAAGCACTACGACAAGCGCCCGCGTCAGCGGAAGCCGTGGCGGGCTCACCGCGGCAGCACCCCCTTGCGCAGAGCATCCAGAAACCCCGGCTGGGTCTGCCGGAACGCGGGCTCGATGTGCGGGAAGGGAGGCTGCCGGTACTGACGCCCCAGCCTGTCGACACCGACGAAGCCGTACTCCAGCCGCCGCTGCTGCGGCGCGTCGGTGAACACAACGCCGCTCACCTGACCACCGCCCACGGTCACCTTCACGTCCCATGAGGCCCGATACCGCCCGGTGATCACATTCGGTCCAGGCCGCCCCGAGGCATTCCTCTGGATCCGCACCCGAAGCAGCATGGCGTGATGCCTAGTGATCGCCCGCGTGCGGGCCCGCACGGCGGGGCCCAGCCTCGCCAGGGCTGCCGACAACTCAATCGGGTCCCGGAACGCCACTGCGTCCGGATGAGCATTGGGATGCAGATTCGGTGGCATCAGGCCACCACCTGGAGCCGCACGACCCGTACCACAGCGAAGGTCCCGACGTTGGCATCGGCTACCCGGAAGCGACGTCCGACGAGCTGGGCGTCTCGTGTCGAACCGTGGACTGTGATTACGTCGTCGTCGCGCGTCCGCGGAGCGTCGAGGGGTAGCAGGGCTTGATAAGAGGTGGCCGCCGGAAGCACTGCGACCGAGCCATCCAGGGGGGTCGTGATCGCGGGCTGGCCAAGCGGCACGATGGCACCGGGCCCTGCCCAGACGAGCTCGGTGTCCGACTCGGCCGGCCTCAGCTGGCCGGTAGTCTCATCGAGCACGTCGTCCGAACTGCCACCTGTGTCCCGCCACACCTGCAGTTGGTCGTCGAGCATCGCTTCCACAACACGACGCACGCCGGAGAGGTCAAGCGCCACGGGCCCACTCCGCGAGCTGCCGCAGCACGGCCGCCGTCCCGCCGCCCCGCACGTTCTCCAGGTCCAGACGAGCGAGCGCCGCCCGCTCCACCTCCAACGGGTCTAGCGCCTCCAGGAAGGCAGCGGCCGCGGCCCCAGGATCGGCTGGGACGCCGATCTCAACCTTCGCCAGGAGATCAAGTTGGGTCGGCCATGTCCCAGTCGGCTTTAGCTGCAGCACGACGCGGGGCAGGTCGTGCGGATCGGCATGCACGTCGACGGCAGTGACGTGAGTGCTCACGTCTTGACCGTCCACGGCGAGCGCGTAGGAACGGCCATCGAAGGTCATCTGAAATCGGTTTGGCGTCGTCACCGGCGGAGCCTACCCGTGAGCCAGCTCACGCCCACAGGATGGATCTCCCCAGAGCGGATTCAGCAGTCCATCAACGACGAGATCGACAAGGTCGCCGGACAGCACGTCGACGTACCCTCCACGCTCCGCCCCGACCAACCCGACAAGATCTCCGAATTCGTAGATGACCTCGGGCTGAGCAAAGGCAAGTCCCGTAAGGTCTCCGACACGGTGATGGCACTGCTCAACACACGCCGCTGATCAGCGGAATCGTCCCAAGGAGTACGTCACCGGACCATTCCCCACTGCCGGAGCAGACCCATGCCTGAGACCCCGCCCCCTGGCTTCCGAGCCCCGAGCTAAGGGCGCTCCTCTTCACCGACTTCGACGGCGTCGGCGAAGATCCGGACGACGTCATCGCCGATGCACTCGACGGCGGGTACACCGGCCGCACGGAGGGCCTGGTCACGATCCTCCGAGACGAGACGGCCGACCCCGCCGGACGGCTCCTCGCCTGCTGCGCCACTCACCAGCTGGGCGGACCCCATCGGCTACGACACCGTCACCGGGCCGCCTCGATCCGGCTGGTCGAGGTGCCACGCGAGGCGGAAGCCAAGCTGGGCGAGGAGATCGCACGGCTGCTCGCCGAGTACGAGGAGCACATGGAGGCCCTCCAGTTCCGCAAGGCCGCGGCCGCGCTGCGCGCCCTGTGGTCCGCGGGCAACTCCTACCTGGAGGAGAAGGCCCCCTGGCTGGAGATCAAGACCGACCCCGACGGCGCCGCGCTGACCCTGCGTACGGCGATGAACCTGATCCACCTGTACGCCGTCGTCTCCGAGCCGTTCATCCCGACCTCGGCGGCTGCCATGCGCGGCGCCTTCGCGCTGGAGGGTGACACCGCGACCTGGGTGACCGCCGAGCAGGCCAAGGCCCTGGACGCGGTCCCGACCGGGACTGCGTTCACGGTCCCGCCGGTGCTCTTCGCGAAGATCACGGAGGAGGACCTTGAGTCCTACCGCGTGCGCTTCGGCGGTGCAGAAGCCGCCTGACAATTCTTCTCGCACCCGTACCGCCCGCTCCTCGTCGGGCGGTACGGGTTTCGAGGTCACTGGACAAGTCTGCGGACGGTACGTTCATCTGCCGGATCCGAGGGGTGTCCTCATCGACCTCGATCCAGATGACGCCCGCGGCTCCGGGTACCCCTGGGGCTCGGACGTGCGCTGATGGCCATGCTCGGACTCGAGTCGAACCGCGAAGCCACGTTGCTGTTTCCACGGGCCGAACCCGCTCAGCAGCCCACAGGCAATCGTCACCCACCCACATCCGGGCCGTCCACGACGACGGCGGAGGCGCGGCCATGGAAGGTCATCTGAGAACGGTTCGGCGTCTTCACCGGAGGAACCCCCGGGCCCGACGGCAAGCCGAAGAAGTTGGCTGGACCGAGGACATGGACTCTGCCTCTCGGAGATCATGAGACCGAACGCAGCCTGAAGTACTGGAAGTTAAGCACTCGTGGCGCGGCCGCCGTCCTTTCAAGAGAGCAGGAGCCAATGACGTCCGCCTCAGACAACAAAGGCACTCCCACGACCAACGGCACCACCGCAGGCAACATCGGTATGGGCATCAGCTGCCTCGGCGTCCTCCTCCTCGTCATCGCCATCTGGGCCGGCAGTAGCTTCGGCTACCCCGGACTCTTCACCTTCCTTGCTGGGCTCTTTGTCTTCGGCCTCTCCCCCGAGGGGCGAGCGGCCCAGGGCCGGCGCAAGGCCACCGAGCAGTCCCTACCCAGCGGCGCGAGAAAGCTCCTCGATCTTCGGATTTCCGGTACTCACGCGTCAGCCCCTGGCCAGGAATCGATCAGCATCGTTGGAGCTCGCGCCGCAGTTGAGTCGTCAGGAGCTATCGCACGACGCGCGACCGTGACCCGCATGGTCGCCGGCGCCGCCCTGGCAGGCCCCGTTGGTGCCGTCATCGCTGGTCTCGGTGCCAAGAAGAAGATCGACGATCGGCACATCTTCGTAGTCATCGAAAACCCAAGCGGGGCCCAGCTCCTTCTCGCCGCCGACAAGAAGAAAGATGCAGAAGTGCGGCGGTGGGCTGCCCGGTTCAACACCTGGTCCAGCTCAGATAGCGGCCAGGATGCGTCTTCCTGACCCACAGGGCAGGCGAACGCTTCTCGCGACCGCTCAGCTGCTCGTGGGGACACTGCCGTGGGGAACAACGGACACGAATCCTCAGATTCGGACCTTTGCGTGCCAGCTTCGTTCACCGGATACGCAATTCGTCAGTACTGCTCGGTGAGAGGGATCTTGTTCCGTTGCCGTCGGAGCAGAGGCGCCTCTATCCTCGTATGCAACGCGTTGACGGAGACGAGTAGCCGCGGGATCCGCGAGCCGAGAGAGCTGCCAGTAGCTGTGAAGGCAGTCTCGCGCCCCTTGGTGAAGACCCTCCTGAGCGCGGGGAGGAACGGCCCTGCGGGCCCTATGCCCCGCCGGCTGGCCCCCGTCATCGGGCACGAATGAGGCCGCCGCTGTCTGGTGGCGGCAAAGGCGTGGTGGCACCGCGAGTACCCTTCTCGCCCGCGCTCCCAAGGGATCATGACGACGCCCTTGGAGGGCTGCGATGATCCACCCGACTACCCGCGTGTTGGTCGCTGACCTGCGAGAACACATCGGCCAGACCGTCTCGATCTCCGGCTGGGTGAACACTCTCCGTCTGCAGCGCAAGATGCAATTCGTCCTCGTGCGGGACCACACCGGCACGGCCCAGGTGACACACAAGCGTGGCGGAGAAGGCGACGAGCTGGAGGAACAGCTGGAGCACCTCACCACCGAGTCCGCTGTGCGGATTGTCGGCCGTGTCGTCGACAATGACGTGGTCAAGCTCGGCGGCCTGGAGATCATCCCGGAACTTGTCGAGGTCCTGAACCGGGCCGAGACCCCGCTGCCGATCGACGAGCAGACGGGACTGGAGCAGCGTCTCGACTGGCGCTTCCTGGATGTACGCAAACGGCCAACGGCCCAGCTGCTGTTCGCCGTGCAGACCACGCTGGAGCAGGGCATGCGCGAATACGCGTACGGCCAGGGCTGCACCGAGATGCACACTCCGAAGCTGATGGGCACTGCCTCGGAGTCCGGTGCGGAGGTTTTCAAGCTCGGTTACTTCGACCGCTCCGCCTATCTGGCCCAGTCGCCACAGTTCTTCAAGCAGATGGCGATCGCGGCCGGCATCGATCGGGTCTTCGAGATCGGGCCGGTGTTCCGTGCCGAGCCGTCGTTCACCTCGAGGCACGCCACCGAGTTCACCGGGGTCGACGCGGAGCTGGCGTGGATCTCCGACGTCGAGGACGTGATGGTCTTCGAGGAGCAGATGCTCGCGCACGCCATCGCGAAGGTCGCCACGGTGCACGGGAAGGCGGTCCAAGAGCACTTCGGGGTTGAGGTGGTGGTGCCGCGCACACCATTCCCGCGCATCACCATGGCCGAGACCCAGGACATCCTGCGAGCCAAGGGATGGGACCCTGAAGGCATCAAGGAGGACCTCGACCCGGAGGGCGAGCGAGGCATCGCCACACACATCAAAGAGGAGACCGGACACGAGTTCGTGTTCGTCACCCACTACCCGACGAGCATCCGGCCCTTCTACCACATGCGGCCCGCAGACCGGCCGGATCTGACCCTCAGCTTCGACCTGCTGTGGCGGGGCCTCGAGGTCACCACCGGCGCCCAGCGTGAACACCGCTATGACGTGCTACTCAAGCAGGCCGCCGAGAAGGGCATGAGCACCGAGCCGATGCAGGACTATCTGAACGCGTTCCGGTACGGGTGCCCGCCCCACGGGGGCCTGGGGATGGGGCTTGGACGTGTCTTGATGGTGCTGCTCGGGCTGGAGTCGATCCGAGAGGCCACGTTCCTGTTCCGTGGGCCGAACCGGCTCACGCCATAGGGCCCGGCAGGTCCCCGGCCCACGTGTCTGGGCTGTGCCACGAGTTCGTCGTGGCACAGCCAAGACGGGATCAGTAGCGGGTGGTACGGAGATCCCGCAGCCACGCTTCATCGGGATGCTTGTCCCAGTAGCTGCGCAGGGCCAACTCCCGTTCCGCGTAGCAGCCCTGGTGGCAGAGACCACCGTGGGAGAGCGTGACGCTCATGGCCAGGGGGGATTCGGTCGTGACCCAGTGCGGCGTGAGTGCGTGGCTCCACAGCAGCTCGCCCGGTTCCATGCGCACGGACAGACGGTCAGCGGGGTTGTGCGGCGGCGGCTCCTCGGCGGTTGTCTCCCCGATGACCGCTGCTTCGGCTGACAGGATGCGATCCGGGTCCCTGTAGCTGTGGAAGGTCTTGGTGCCTTCCACCTGCCACACCAGACCGTGTGAGTTGTCGTTGTGGTACGTCGAGGAACAGCCGGCGCTGGAGATGAACAGGATGGGCGCGCACCGCTGCCAGGTGAATCCCTGGGACGAGACGAACGTCCGCCAGGGGATCATGACCTGATCCTGAAAGTCGTGCAGCAGTCCGTCGTAGAAGCGGCTGAGATTGAAGTGCACAAGACGGAACGGCCACGTGGCGATCTCCCTGATAGGAGCGTCGCGGAAGGCGGCTGTCCGGTCCATACGGACGGCCCAGTCGTCGGTGCCCAGGACTGTGAAGCGGACTTCGTCGTCCTTTCGGATGGCGTCGAGGACGTCGATGGCTGGAGGGAACTCGAATCCGATTTGGGCGAGGTTGCCACCGATCCTGAAGTTCGGTGGTGTTCTCCATCGCTCGGTGAATTCTTCGGGAGTGGTGACGATGACGGCGGTGGACACTGGTGGCCTCGCAAGCTTCAGGGATCCGCGCGGCAGATGGCCGCGCAGTCCGGTGTGGTCCAGTCCTGCGTGCCGTGGGCGAGGAAGCGGCCGATGTCAGTTCGCGCTGCGTGAACGGCGACCCCGGACCGGCTGTACGGACACCGCCGAAGCTCGCCGCCCGCTGACACGTACAGAGCCGCAGATCGGCATGCGTGCTGCCGTTCCGGATAGAGCTGCATAGCGCGCAGAGCGACGAGGTGTTCCTGAAACCGCGGGCTGAGCAGAACGTAGCCGCCGAGGAGTTCGGCATCGCTCCGTTGCTGCTGAACGTAGTCGTAGAGCGACAGACCTTCGCGGTCGCAGGCTTTCTCGTCGAGCGTCACGGGGCTCAGTTGAATGTCGATGTCCGTGTCGCTCAGCAACTGATGGATCTCGCGGCACTCGTCGGCCGTGACCTGCCAGTACGTGAGGTGGAGCACTTTGACTGGGGTCTCGATTCCCAATAGGACCGAGACCCCGGATGACACCGAGCGTGTCGTGCGCCCGATCCTCATCGCATTGACCGAGTCGGCCGAGACGGTGACGTTCGTCAGGAGATGCGCGATCTCGCCGAGTCGGGTGACCTCGGCCGAAGTGCGGGCCGAGGTCACCACCGACACGGGCATGCCGAACTGGTGGGCAAGCCGGACGAGCTGGCGCAAGTCAGAGTGGTGCGTCGGCTCACCGCCGGTGAGGCAGATGCTCGCGACACCGATCTCCTTGAGTCGGGAGAGCGCCCGAGTGAAGGTCGCGACGTCGAGGAACCCATGCGCGCGGTCGGTGCGGAAACAGAAGCCGCACGCGACCGCGCAGTGCCCGGCCGTACTGATCAGCGCCGTCCGGAACGGAGGGTGCGCCGAAGCGGAGGGCTCGGGCACGTTTTCGGCACTCACTGCACCCCCGTGCTGTCCCAGGCGGCGATCTCGACCGTGCTGGTGTAGAAGGCGCACATCTCCGGATCCGGCGCTCCAGCACCGACCAGCGCCTGCTCGTTTCGGGACGGGCCGCCGCAGATGGCGAGCGCGGGGCAGTCCACGCATGCGTCGTACGGCGCGATCTTCTTGGCGATCGTGCTCAGGAGTTCGGGGTGGTAGCGCAGTTCGTTGAGGGTGCGGAGGAAGCTGGGTTCGGTGAAGTTGATGTCGCAAAGGCTGACTCGGTGGCCGGGGAGCAGGGCCGCGTTGAGGCTGCGGTCGCCCTGCATGTGGTCGAAGAGCATGGGGCGGCGGGTGTCCAGTGCCTGGAAGGCCCGGTCGAGTACGGAGAAGAGCATGCCGCCCTTGCCGAGGGCGACCATCCGGGCGTCGTACAGCTCTTGGGCCAAGTCCCTTCCCTTCACGAGCCAGCGTCCGCGCGAGGGGATGGGGGTGTTGGCGTAGATGAACTTCAGCCCCAGCTCGTCGATGATCCACGAGACGGTCTCGCCGAGACGCCCGATGTTGGCAGCGGTGGGGGTGAGATTGCAGCCCACGTAGAGGCCATCGGCCTCCAGCAGACGGCGCACGTTGGTGCGGATGCGGTCGTCGGCCAGTTGCCCGCCGAGGAGCTTACGGTTGACGGAGTTGACCGCTGGCGGCCCATCGATCGAGATGCCGATCCCGTATTGGTAGTGCAGGAAGTGGTCCAGCATCTCGTCAGTGAGGCGGGCGCCGTTGGTGACCACGGTTCGGCGGATTCGCTGCACCCGGTGGCGGGACGCGAGGCGATCGGCGAGTTCGTCGCCGTAGCGCATGAGGTCGAAGCGGATGGTCGGCTCGCCGCCGAACCACTGGATGGACACTTCCTCCTGGCCGGCATTCTGCTCGAAGAGGTAGGTCAGACCCTCGGCGAGCTCAGCGTGTGTCATGTCCGGCTTGCCGGAGTTGGTGTCGACGAAGCAGTACGAGCAGGCCATGTTGCACCGGTCGGTGAGTACAACGCGAAGGCCGCTGATTCGGGAGGGAGTTGGGTCAAGGTCGAGGTCTCGCAGTCGATGGTGGAGTGCTTCGCGCCGGTCGACAGGCGGGTTGTCCGGTGTGAAGCCAAGCTCGGTGAGAGCGTCGTGGGTCGCGGTCGGGGGAACCGCGGAGAGGTCATTGACCTCTCCGCGGTTGAGGTACACGCTGTCCAGCCCGACCGGGTCGAGGAGTACGGACTCCCCATCCCGGTCGTACTGAACGTACTTCCCCCACAGGAGGCGGGAGGCGGCCATGGTGATCAGGCCGCTCCCTCTTCAGCGATACCAAGCTCCGCCATGGACTTGCGGACGACCTCCTCGTAGGCGGCCTGCAGCTCGGCCGAGGCCGCGGGGGAGCCACCGTCCGCCAGGACAATCACGCCGGGCAGGCTCGGGTTCGGGGCGATGACAACGATCCCAGCGGGTGCGGTGCTGATCGCCATGATGGCTCCCTCGACCGGAACCCAGTCGAGTTCGTCCTTCACCGTCTCCATGATCTGACGCTGCCGGTCCTGGAAGGAGGCGCGCTCTCCCATCCAGACGCCGGCCTTGCTCTTGGAGTCCACGACATCCGCGTAGATGAGGTGATCGTTCTTGCTGCGACGTGGTGTCGGCATGTCCTACCTCTCCGTCGGTTCCGGAGCCTCTGTGCTCCGCGGTGAGCAGACTGCCGGGTCGCGTCGAGCAGCGGGCTGTCGTAGTGCCGCACCCATGCAGAAGCACCGTCGCTTGGGAATGTGGCTGTGCTGGTGCCGGCTCCTGCCCGCCTGGCGTCTGGACTGTCGAACTGATGCTGCACTCTTGTCGCAGCGAAGGCCCTACGCCGCTGGTCAGCGCGCCCTACGCTGTTACCGTCGTTGATGTCGGTCGAAGGAGCTTCGGTGGGCACGGTGCAGCGCTGGACCGGCAGGGAGGCGCGAGCACTACGGCTTGCGACGCGTCGAAGCGTGCGCCGCTTCGCCGCCTACCTCGGCGTCAGCGATCGGACAGTGTCCAACTGGGAGGCCCGGGGCGAGGAGATCGTTCTGGCACCGGACTCTCAGGCGTTATTGGATACGGCCCTGGAGCAAAGTGGCGCGGATGTTCAGCAGCGCTTCTGGGACTCCGTCGGTGCTCCGATACCCGCTCCTACGCCCGCACCGGACAACTACCTCCCGATACCCGTTCCGGAGCCCGGCTTGGTGCACAGGTCAGATGATTTCGAGGGGCTCGTCTCCGTTTTGCGGGAGGCGACGGCGGCTGGCGGCATCGCTACGGTGGCCGTCTGCGGCCCGGGAGGCTTCGGGAAGACGACGCTGGCGACCCAGGTCTGCCACGATTCCCGGGTCCGGGACTCCTTCTCGGAGATCTTGTGGGTGGAGACCGGCGAGGGGTGCACAGCAGCCAGAGTCGTCGAGCTGATCTCTGATCTCTGCGTTCATCTGGACGGCAGCCGCCCAGCGCTCACGGATCCGGAGCAGGCCGGGTTCCACTTGGCCCGTCTGCTCCAGGGACGCCGGGCCCTCCTAGTAATCGACAACGTCTGGTCCGCTGCCGATCTCGGGCCGTTTCTGCTGGGCGGAGAGGACTGCGTCCGGCTCGTCACCACGCGGAACGTGCGCGTGTGCCCCACCGCTGCTCGTGTCGTACGGCTGGGGCCCATGACGCCGAGCGAGATCAGCGAACTGCTCACCCGGAATGTGGGGGCCCTGGGCCATCCCGAAGCCGCGCGACTCGCTGATGTGTGCGGCGGTTGGCCGCTGTTGGCGGCAATCGTCGGGGCAAATGTCTCACAAGACGTGGTTGCCGGCGCCCCGGCCGATCGCGTCGTCTCGGAGGCGAGCGAGGCAATCCGCACCTACGGTCCCCAGGCTTTCGATGTATGGGACTCGGACCAGCGGAAGAACGCGATCGGGCAGGCCCTCACGTCCAGCCTGCGCAGCCTGGACGAAAGCGTTTCGATCGCAGGGAGTTCGGACCTTCGAGACCGATACCTCTCCCTCGCGGTCTTTCCGCCGGCGGCACCCATCCCGGTGCCAGTGCTCTCCCACTGGTGGCATACCGCACACGGCTGGTCTCCCCACGCCGTACGGCAATTCTGCCGCGTGCTGTCGGACCGGTCTCTCATCAGCGCATACCTCGCCGACCGGGACGCCATCGTGCTGCATGACGTGTTCCGGTCCTACCTGCGCCATCTGATCGGAGATCGCTGGGCGACCCTCCATCGCTCCCTGGTCGAGGCGTACCGGCAGACCACGGACGGCGAGTGGGAGACGCTGGACGAGACCCACGGCTACCTCTGGCGCCATCTGCCCTACCACCTGCACGAAGCCGATCTCGACGCCGAGCTGGTCAGCCTCCTGGCATCCCCGCCGTACGTCATGCGCAAGGTCGGACTCGTCGGCCACCAGTCCCTGACCGCGGACGCCATCGTTCTGGATGCCCTGCCCCGGCGGCACGAGGACACCCACCCCCAGCATCAGGTGTGGCTGACCGCCCGCATGATGACCGGCGCCGGATACCTGCTGAGCGGGCTGGAAAAGCCGGCGGACCTCGCCTCGACACTCTCCATCGTGCTGCAGCGCTCACCGCTTCCCGCTGCTGCCCGAGCCCTTGACCATGTCACCGGCGCGGAGGCCGTGCTTGCCGCGAAGTGGCTGCTGCCGCCCGAAGACGCCGCGCCCCAAGCTCTGGCACCTGGGCATGTAGGCGCTGTTGTCAGCGTCTCCACTGTTCGCAACCTTGTGGCTTCAGGTGGGGAAGACGGAGTGGTCAGGGTTTGGGATCTGGACACCGGTCGGCTGTTACGGACCCACCAGGCGCACACCGGCTGGGTGTTCGCCACCGCACTGTCCCCGGACGGAATGACCGTCGCGTCCGCGGGAGACGACGCAGTGATCCGGCTATGGCGGACCGATACCGGCGCCCCCGTCGGCGTTCTGACAGGTCATACCCGTCGTATCCGCAGCCTTGCCTTCTGCTCCTCCGGTTCCGTCCTCGCCTCGGGGGCCGAGGACGGAGCCGTGTGCGCCTGGGATGCGGAGCGACTCGTGCTCGTGCGCAAGATGCATACGGCCGGAACTCCCGTCTGGTCCGTGGCAATCGGCGGAGACACGGACTCGGCCTTGGCCGCCGTTGGCGAAGACGAGTTCGTTCGCCTTTTCGACCTCAATACCGGCCGCCTTCTGGATGAGCGCGCAGCGCACCGGGACTGGGTGCGCTGCGTGGCGTTTGCCCCAGACTCCCCTCTGCTGGCGTCCGGCTCCGGTGATCGCTCTGTCCTCGTATGGAACGCGGCCGGCGGACAGCTGGTGGCCGTCCGCCGGATCGCCGACCTCAAAGCACGTGTACGAGCCGTCGTCCTGTCGCCACGGGCCGATGTCGTCGTCACCGCCACCGAGGAACCGAGGATCCAAGCGTTCTCGGCAGAGGGCCCAGTGGGTGAGACGCAACTGCCGCCCGGAGTCGACTGGGTGCGCTCAGTTGCCCGTACAGACGACGGCACCGTGATCGCGGGCTGCGAGGACGGCGGGGTCCGCATCTGGAATTCAGGAAGCGGCCGACTCGAAATCCTGGGCAGCGGCTCGAACACCGTATGGTCCACACAGTTCGCGGCCGACGGCCGTATCGCCGCTGTTGGAGACGGTGCCGGAAACGTCGGACTCCTCGACGCGTCGACCTCGGCGTTCCGCCGTAGGCTCTCCGCGGCACACGGACGCGTGTGGTCCCTGGCTGCCGGTACGGAGTACGTTGCGGCGGCGTGCGGCGACGGATCGGTCAGAGCCTGGTCACTGGTCGACACCGCCTGGGACCTCACGCTGAACCAGGACACCGCACGGACATGGGCCGTAGCCATGGCCCGCTCAGTGCCTCGCCTCGCCGCGAGCACCGGAGACGGGCACATCCGATGCTGGGATCTCCCCGGCGGGTCGCTGCTGTGGAGCCAGGACGTTCACGCCGGGCGACTGCGGTCGATCGCCTTCGACGACAGCGGGGACCTTCTGACCGCCTGCGGCGGCGACGGCTCTGTACGCGTGTGGCATGCCCCCACCGGCGAGTTCAGGGGCCGGTTCACCAACCCCAGCGGATGGGCTCGCGCCGTCACCGTGAACGGACCAGGCAACCGGGCCGCAGTCGGGGCCGGCACTGGAGACATCTCAGTACGGAACCTCGACACCGACAGGTTCACCGCTCACCTCTCCGGTCACACCGGCCGCATTCTCATGCTCGGCTTCACGAGCGATAGAGATCGTCTAGTGTCGGCTGCGGCAGACGGGACCGTACGCTTGTGGTCGATCAGCGAGCAGCGGCAGATCGCCGAGGTCAGGGTGGACGCCTCCCTGCACTGCGCGGCGTTCGACAGCCGGACCGACCAAGTGCTCGTCGGCAGCGCCGCAGGCGTCGTGGCTCTGAACATCAAGGGACACATGAGCGATATGCGAAGGGCTCAGACACCATGACAGCGAAGACCTCCGGCGCCTCAGACGACCAGACCGGCCGGATCCCCGAGTCCAGCGCTCCGGTGATCTTGAGCAACGAGCCTGGCACGTTCGCCTGGGGTGTCCTGGACAAGCGGCATCCAGCCCTGATCCAACAGGTTCGCGATGCCTTCCCCTACGGCCCTCGACAGCACCAGGCGCTCGACGCTCTGCAGGACGAGATCACCAACGGTGTCGTCGAACCGCTCGACGCCTCTGGCCACGGCCACGAAGTCTGGTCGGCATGGGGCCGCGAAAACTTCGGACGATCGTGGTTCGATGCCCCGTTCCTCTGGGCTGAGAGCTACTTCTACCGCAAGCTCCTCGCCGCCACCGGATACTTCGAGCCCGGCCCATGGCAGGGGGTGGACGTCTTCGGTCCCTTCAAACAGGCCGAACTGCGCAGCGCACTGGTAGATGAAGAACTCCGAGCACTCGACGCACTCCCCTCCCAGCCCGCGGACAAACAAGCTGAGATGCTCCTCCAATCGTCGCTCTGGGGAAACCGCGCCGATCTGGGCTTCTGTCTCTCGGCCGGAACGGCGACGCAGAGCGACACCGCCACGAACCTGGTCGCTGATGACAGCTCACTGCTGTGGTCACTCCTCGCCGCCGGAGCACCCTCGACCGTCAGTGTGGTGGCGGACAACGCCGGCCGAGAACTCATCCCCGACCTGATCCTCATCGACTACCTACTCCAACACGGCTACGCGGCCGATGTCGTTCTGCACGTCAAGCCCTATCCGTACTACGTCTCCGACGCGACCATGGACGATGTCATCGACTGCCTGCGCCGCCTCGTCGAAGCCCCAGGCCAGGCAGGCGAAATCGGCAAGCGCCTGTGGGATGCCATGGGAGCCGGACGACTCGACGTGCGCGCCCACGCCTTCTTCTGCGCCCCACTGCCGTACAAGGATATGCCCGAGGACCTGCGGGAGGAGCTCAGGACATCCTCCTTGACCATCATGAAGGGCGACCTCAACTACCGACGTCTCGTCGGAGACCAGCTATGGGATGCGACAACGCCATTCACGGACCTGACGGCCTACTTCCCTGGACCGGTCGCTGCTTTGCGCACCTTGAAGTCCGACGTCATCATTGGCCTGAGCGACCAAACGCTGACTGCCCTCGATGCCTCCGACGAGGAATGGCGTACCAGCGGCACGCACGCTCTGGTTCAAGCACGGTCGTAGACAAGGCTTCCGTCCGCCCTGGCTCCCGTCCGCCCTGGTTCCCGGTTCGACTCCTACATGGGTCGGGCTCTCCGAGCCCCGGCCTTCACGTGCGCAGTCCACCGCTCGATCTAGTGTGATCGGGCGATCGCGCTCCGCGCTGGCCCGTTCGCTACTACTCTGCCACCGTCCCAAATCCCCGCACATGCGAGGACTCCATGCAGCAGACCTGGAACAGCGAACGCCGTCTCACCGCGATCGGACGAGCTGCACTCTCCGTCCCCGCTCGCCAGGCCCTCGCAGACAGACAGCTCGTCCCGGAAAGGACGATCCTCGACTACGGCTGCGGGCGAGGCGACGACGTTCGCTCACTCGATCGACTGGATTGCCGGATCGCGGGTTGGGATCCGTATTACCGCCCAGAGACGAAAGTGGAGCAGGCCGACGTCGTGCTCCTTACCTACGTCCTCAACGTCATCGAGGATCCCGCGGAACGCCGCCACACTCTGATGCAGGCATGGCAGTTGGCCAACACCGTCCTCATCGCCTCAGCCCGACTCACCTGGGAGAAGTCCAAGGTTCGGGGCAAAGAGTTCGGCGATGGGCTTCTCACCAGCCGGCAGACTTTCCAGCACTTGTTCGGCGCCAGCGAACTCCGGAACTACGTCGAAGAGGTCACCGGCACTCGCTGCGTATCCGCTGCTCCAGGCGTCGTCTACGCCTTCAAGGACGATGCCGCGCGCCTCAGCTACCTCGCGTACCGGATCGTCCCGGATGCCGAGTGGCTTGCCTCGGAAGACACCGCCTCAGCGATCACCGCCCTTGTTGACCACGTCGAGCACCGGGGGCGTCTGCCACGGGTGGAAGAGATGCCGCGCAATGTGGCAGAGCTCCTGGCACATCTGAAGCCCGGCGAACTCAAGCGGCTGGTCCGCGACTCAGCCGATCCCGAGAAGGTAGCCGAGGGAGGCAAGCGCACCACCCTCAACACGCTGCTATTCCTCGCCGTTGAGCTCTTCAACGGCCGGGGCCCGTTCAGCAGCCTCCCGTTCAGCGTCCAACTGGACGTCCGGGCCTTCTTCTCCTCGTACAAGGAAGCCTGCCAGCGCTCCGACCGGCTTCTCCTCAAGCTCCGGGACGACACGTACGTGCGCGGTGCGATGAACGCCTCAACCGTCGGAAAGCTGACCCCGACTGCCCTCTACGTGCACCGCCGGGCGATCGACCACATCCCGACCATCCTGCGCCTGTACGAGCACTGCGCCTCGATCGCCGCAGGTCGCCCCCAGGAATGGACCCTCGCCAAGCTCAAACACCGGGGCCGGGCAGTGAGCTGGCTCGACTACCCAGAGTTCGACAATGACCCCCATCCTCGGATCCGCTCCTCCTATCAAGTCGACCTCCAGACACTCGAGACATCACACATGTCATACGCGAACTCCGCGAATCGCCCCTTGCTCCACCGCAAGCACGAGTTCCTGACACCGGACGACCCTGATGTGCCCCGCTACCGACGCCTCACGGAATCCGAGTTGAGGGCGGGCCTGTACGAGCATCCGCACCTCATCGGCACCGAGAATGGCTGGGAAGCCGAGCTGATCCGGTGCGGCCGTACCCTCCGAGGGCATCGCTTGGTACGCCGCCTGCAGAGCTGATCGCCTCAAGCCGAGTCGGGCTGAAGCTCCATAATGGCGTCAACCAGCTCCTCGACGTTCAGGTCGTCCGTCTGGCTGGGGAACCACGAGAGCCTGAGCCCGTTTGCCGCCACAGCTTCGGGGAGCCCCATGGCGGTTAGAACGTGGCTGGGCGTGTACGAGGCACTCGTACACGCCGACCCAGTCGCCACAGCAACCTGTTGCTTGAGCCGGACGATCAGCGCCTCAGCGTCAACCCCGTCAAAGGACAGGTTCAGGATGTGCGGGACTGCGTGCTCCTGATCCCCGTTGATACGAAAGCGGGTCTTCTCCAGTCCTGCCAGCAGCCGAGCCCGGATCTCAGTGGCGCGATCCTGCCATTGAGCGTGCTCGCTCCGGAAGATCTTCGCAGCCTCAGCCAGCCCCATGATCAGCGGTACTGCCAAGGTGCCTGGTCGAAGCTTCCGTTCCTGACCGCCTCCGAACATGATCGGCTCTAGCGGGACTCGGTCCCAGCCCCTGCGACGGATGACCAGAGTTCCGATCCCCTTCGGCGCCCCGATCTTGTGACCACTGACGCTAATCATGTCGATGGGCCCAGCTAGGTCTCCCAGCACCTTGGCATACCCCTGCGCAGCATCAACGTGGAAGTAAGTCTGCGTCTCGCGCAGCTTCTCGGCCAACTCGGCAACAGGTTGGATGACGCCTGTCTCATTGTTCACGTGCATCAGAGACACGAGAAGCGTGTCTGGGCGGAGCTTCTCCATGACGGCTTCTGCACTGACGCGCCCCGGAGCACCCGGCTGAAGGAAGTCCACCTCGAAGCCACGTGACTGCAGTTCCTCCAACGGCTCCAGCACCGCCTTGTGCTCAATTGCCGAGGTGATGATGTGGCGCCGGCCACTCTTCTCGCCATAGGGAGCAAGCCCGAGCAGCGCGATGTTGTTGCTCTCCGTGGCCCCGCTCGTGAAGATCAACTCTTCCGGCTTTGCGGCGACGGTGCCCGCCAGATACTCGCGCGCCTGCTGCACTGCCTTCTTCGCCCGCGTCCCGTACTCGTGCGTACGGCTGCCCGCGTTGCCGAAGTCTTCGGTCATCCAGTGCAAGACCACGTCTGCCACACGCGGGTCCACGCGTGTCGTCGCTGCTGCGTCCAGGTACGTAATCAAGAGGTCCACCAAGTCTTTGAACGTAACTTCTGCATCCTGTGCACGTCTTATTGCTTCCGTACGATAGCGTTCCGTTCGTGGGGTCTCACGCATCTACGAAGACCGCCGACGAGACGACGTCCGCTGGCTTCGACTACATTTTTCCGGCCATCCGCGGAGTCCAGGCGGGACGCGAGTTTTACGTGTCCATGTGTCCGCTCCGCCTCATTCCCCGGATCTTCTTGTTTGACGACGATGAGCTCGCCCCAGAGGTCAGAGCGCAGCGCGTGCTCAACAAGGGGCGACTCCCTGCCTTGACCCGTTACCTGCTGGACAACCCAGACAATTACGTATTTAGTGCGCTCACTGCCTCAGTTGATGGCGACATGCACTTCGAGGGCATCGCTGGCGAGGGACCAGGCATGCGTGCAGGCCAGATCCGCATTCCCATGTCTGCCCGCTTCCTCATCAACGACGGCCAGCACAGACGGGCGGCCATCGAGCAAGCTCTTCGAGAGAACCCGGACCTTGGCAACGAGACCATCGCGGTGGTGTTCTTCCATGACGCAGGGCTCGAACGCTGCCAGCAGATGTTCGCCGACTTGAACCGTCACGCCGTGCGTCCAGCACGATCCATCGGGGTGCTCTATGACCATCGCGACGACCTGGCCAACTTGACCCGCCTTCTCGCGATGCGGTCACCCGTCTTCAAGGGCCATATCGAGATGGAGAGCAGCAATCTCTCCAAGCGCTCTCGCAAGCTGTTCACTCTGAGCGCCCTGCACTTCGGCACCAAGTGCCTGCTGCAGGGACTCAAGGTCGACAACGAGAGGGCGGCCGCCCTGGCTCAGGCATACTGGGAGGCCGTCGATGCACAGGTCCCCGACTGGTCTCTGATCCGCCAGCGCACCCTGTCTGCACCTGACGTACGCCGCGATTACATCCACAGTCACGGCATCGCCCTGCACGCTCTCGGACGCCTAGGAAACACATTGCTCCAAGAGTCAACCAGCCCGGCGAAGTGGCGCAGCCGGCTCAAACTCTTGCGCACTGTGGACTGGTCCCGCAGCAACACCGACTGGGAAGGGCGTGCCATGACGGGGGGGCGTGTCCAGAAAAGTCAACAGAATCTCACTTTGACCGTGAACTACCTGCGCCATCACCTCGGCCTTGAGCTCACCCCCGAAGAGCAGAGCGTGGAAGACGCGTACCTACGAGGAGAAGCATGAGCACCCCGACTCGGCGGAAGCCGTTCCAGGGCCGAAGCCTCACCGAAGTCGTCGCGGAACTGACGGAAGAGATCCGCGAGCTGTATGTGGCCGATGAGGTGCCATGGGTCGTTGGCTACAGCGGCGGCAAGGACTCCACTGCGGTTCTGCAGCTGGTATGGCTAGCGCTCCAAGGACTTCCGGTTGAGCAGCGGACCAAGCCGGTCCATGTGATCAGCACAGACACTCTCGTAGAGAACCCCATCGTCGCGAGCTGGGTCTCTCAGTCGCTGGAGACGATGCGCCAGGCCGCGGCAGAGCAAGCCCTCCCCATCGAGCCGCATCGGCTTACCCCCGAAGTCAAGGACACCTTCTGGGTCGGGCTGATCGGCCGTGGATATCCGGCCCCACGCCCGAAGTTTCGGTGGTGCACCGAGCGCCTGAAGATCCGGCCCTCGAACAGCTTCATCCGCCGAGTAGTACGACGCCACGGTGAGGCAATCCTCGTCCTCGGCATCCGCAAGGCTGAGAGCCAGGCACGTGCCAAGGCCATGGCCAAGCACGAGAAACGTCGCGTCCGCGATCGGCTCTCTCCCAACGGAAACCTGCCGAACTCCCTCGTCTACAGCCCGGTCGAAGACTGGACCAACGACGACGTGTGGCTCTTCCTCATGCAGCAGGCCAACCCTTGGGGACACGACAACAAAGACCTTCTCACCATGTACCAAGGCGCATCAAGCGATGGCGAGTGCCCTTTGGTCGTCGACGACACCACCCCTTCATGCGGATCCAGCCGGTTCGGCTGCTGGACGTGCACGCTGGTCGAGCAGGACAAGTCCATGTCCGCGATGATCCAGAACGACGAGGAGAAGGAGTGGATGCTCCCGCTCTTGGAGCTTCGCAACGAGCTGGACGTCGCCGATGACCGTCACCTGCGTGACTTCCGCAAGATGCACGGCAACATCCAGCTGTTCAATGACCGGAACGTCCCAGGCCCGTACACCCAGAAGGCTCGGGAGGACTGGCTCCGCAAGCTACTCCACGCCCAGACCTACATCCGCGGCAACCCAAACGTGCCGGACCACGTACGCAGCATCGAGCTCATCACCATGGAAGAGCTCCATGAGATCCGTCATCATTGGGTCTTCGAGAAGCACGAGGTCGAGGACTCTCTTCCACGTATCTACAGGGAGGAGACCGGCGAGGACTTCCCTGGCCGCCCCTTGGATGAGCACCTCGCCATTGGCGCCGAGGAGATCGACCTGCTCCGCGAAGTCTGCGACGGCGACGAGCTGCACTTCTCAACGATGCGAGAGCTTCTTGCAGTGGAGCGCCGGTTCCGCACTATGACCCGTCGTTCAGGTCTCTTCGAAGCCTTGGAGACCGCGGTCGAAAAGGGCTTCTACGAGAACGAAGAGGATGCCGTCGAGAACGCGCGCCGCAGGCGCAAGCGCCGCGACACCCCACTCTTCCCGCTGACTGAAGCGAGCACCGATGCTTCTGCGTAACATCACCCTCCAAGACTTCGGCGCCTACCGCGGGAAACAATTCCTCGATCTGACGACGACGCCTGGCAAGCCGATTGTGCTGATCGGCGGGCTCAACGGGTGCGGCAAGACCACGCTTCTGGACGCCATCCAACTCGTCCTCTACGGAGCACGCGCCCGCTGCAGCGGGCGCGGTTCACGCCCCTACGAGTCGTATCTCCGCGAGAGCATCAACCGGCAGGCAGATCCCGCCGCTGGTGCCAGCATCTCGCTGGAGTTCTCCATCACCGTGGACGGCGAGGAGCGTATCTACAGGCTGCACCGCAGCTGGAAAGTCAGCGGCAAGACGCTCAGCGAGTTCACGAGCGTCTTCATCAACGACAAGATCGACCCAGTCGCGGGCCAGAACTGGCCTGATTACGTTGAGGACCTGCTCCCGCTGGAAGTTGCGTCCCTCTTCTTCTTCGACGGAGAGAGGATCGAGTCACTCGCCGATCCCGACCGCGCGGCCAACGTCATTGAATCTGCAGTGCATTCCCTTCTGGGCGTCAGCACCATCGAGCAGCTGCGCTCCGACCTGCTTGGCCTCCAGCGTCGGCACAAGCTGTCAAACGAAGACCAGAAGGTCATCGATCGCATCCATGAGCTCCAGGCATCGTATGCCGATGCGGAAGAGCAGGTGGACGTCGCCTTCCAGATGCAGGGGAAGAAGCAGGCTGAGCTGGACGTGGCCAAGAAGAGGCTTGCTGAGGCCGACCACGCCTTTGAGAAGGAAGGGGGCGACCTATATCGCCGACAGACCGCGCTCGAAACGGAACGCAAGGAAGTGGGGAAACAGCTCGCCGCCACGCAGGACATACTCCGCCAAAAAGTCGCCGCCGGTCCTCTGCCGCTGCTGCTGCTCGGAACCCAGATCACGGCGGTCCGAGAACAGGGCGAGCGTGAACGCGCAGCGGCGGCAGACGGCCGGGTAGTGGATGTACTTGACCAGCGCGACCAGTGGATCCTGGAGCTCCTCGCGGATGCGTTGCCCAAGACAGACCGCGACACTGTCGCTGAGCAACTCTACGCCGACAGGAAGAACCGCAGGAACAACTCCTCCTCGGATTGCACGCTCAATCTCTCAGATGGCGCCTTGTCCAAGCTCTCAGCTCTGAGTGAGCTCCTCGAGCACGAGCGCGCTCGTGCCAAGGAAGTTCTTGCGCAGGCA
The DNA here is from genome assembly GCF_050936555.1 of Streptomyces sp. CA-135486. Lineage (NCBI taxonomy): Bacteria > Bacillati > Actinomycetota > Actinomycetes > Kitasatosporales > Streptomycetaceae > Streptomyces > Streptomyces sp. CA-135486. The sequence continues at coordinate 471,436 of NZ_JBNJMM010000002.1, read as the reverse complement.
GCGAAGCAAGCGAAGCGGCTGGAGAGTATCGACCGGCTCCTCGGTAGCGTCCCCGACGAAGAAGCCATTACTAAGCTACTTGAGCAACGGGACCGCGCGATGCGCGAAGCAGCGATGCTCGAAGCTGAGTTCAATGCAGCAGCCGAACACTACGCCGCGAATCTACAGCGCCAGGAACGGCTCAGGAGCGAACTCGAACGAGTTCATCAAGGACGAGTCCGCAGTATTGAAAAGGCCGAAGACTCAGCACGTCTCATCACCTACACCAACAGAGCCCGGGATACCCTCGACAAGTTCAGCGACGCTCTACTGAAACGTCATATCAACCGACTGGAAGTTGCGGTTCTCGACAGTTTTACGCGGCTTATGCGGAAGAGCGGCCTTATCCGCAACTTGCAGATCGACACAGACAAGTTCCGGCTCACTCTCCTCGGCGATGACGACGAGCCGATTGACTCTGGACGTCTCAGCGCCGGCGAAAGGCAGCTTCTCGCCATCTCTCTGCTGTGGGGACTCGCCCGAGTCGCAGGAAACTGGCTGCCAAGCGTGATCGACACCCCACTTGGTCGTCTGGACAGCAAGCACCGCGAGCACTTGGTCGACCGCTATTTCCCGCACGCGAGCCATCAGGTGCTGCTCCTCTCGACGGACGAAGAGATTGACGAACCTCTTCTGACCAGGCTCAGGCCATCCATCGCTCACACGTACACGCTCGAACACGACGACCAGGCGTTCACCACGTCGGTTAAGCCCGGCTATTGGTGGACCGGGGGAACTTCACATGTCGCTTGAGACAATCCGCCTATCCCAGCAGGCCAAGGACCAGCTCAGCCGACTCAAGCGGACCACCGGGATCAAGAACTGGAACATCCTGTGCCGGTGGGCTCTCGCCATGTCGTTGCAGGACCCCTCGACACCGCTGGTGAAGGACGTTCCCACTGACTCCAACGTGGAGATGGACTGGAAGACCTTCGCCGGCTCCCAAGGTGATATCTACCTCGCCCTGCTGAAGCATCGGTGCCAGCAAGACGGAGCGGAGCCGACGGACGAGGCCGTGTCGCATACCCTCCGCGTCCATCTACAGCGTGGAGTCGGCTATCTCGCCGGCCGTAAGGATCTGCGCAGTATCCAAGACTTGGTGAGCGAAGCCAGCGTTTAGTGGCATATCGAGATTATTAATCCAATGCCCATTGAGTGAGGGGCGGGACACCGACAACAGCATCGGTAGCCTGCCCCTCATTCATTTCGCTGACGCTAGATCACTCTCAGGACCAGTCCGGACGCGTGATGAGCTTCCGAATGTCGGCCGGTACCTTGCTCGACTTCTCCTTGTCCGCGTTGGCTGCTTCGCGGACAAGCCCCACCAACACATCCCTCACTTGGGATCGACTCGCGTTTATCTCTCCCTGGAGTACTGCCAGCCCACCGTTGGCGTACTCCTCGAAGATATTGATGCGCTCAAGGGCTCTCTCATCGCTCAAAATCTGAGCGTCGCCAGGGCAGTTCAGCACAGCGAGGGCTTCGATGAACGCCTCGCCAGTGTGAATCTTCTGGAAGACATTAAACCGAATCGGATCTACAAACTTCTCAAACGGTTCTCGACGCTGGCGCGCCCATCCTAGCGCCGCCGCGAAAAGCATGACCTCAGCCTTCCTCTCGAAGACGCCATCGTTTTCCGCGAGTAGCTGTTCGATCAACGGTTCACGGTCACGCGGACGGCGAACTCGCAGATCCACACTCTCCACCTCAGTCGTCATGCCTGTACCTCCGTCAGAACAGCACCGTCGAACGACGAGCCCACAATCTGGTACGGGTAGCCGCGCCCGTTCACACTGATTGAAGCCGTGACATCTTCAACATCGGCTTTCCGAGAGTGCGCAGTAATCACGTACTCTTTGCCGACTGTAGGCGCCAGGTACTCCTCGGCTGCGCCTTCGGCCTGGGCCTTACTCGTCAGCACGATTACCTGCGAGGCCATCCGCGGAAGGAAGGTTGCGACTCTCCTCCTGTAATCCACGTCCAGGTTTCCGAAGGCAGCGTCCATGACCACCGGGAAATCACTCATGTCGCTCATCGCATGCTCGTCGTTCTGCGCCACGTGCCTGCACTCCTCCGCAAGTGCTGCAACGAAGGCGAGGGCCAACAGCATGTTCTCCCCCGTCGACTTGGGTGCACGGCGCCGTTGGTCTCCACTGCCAACCCACAATTCGAGCACGAATTCTGAGGTGAGTTCTGGGACATAATCCTTGAACGCAGACTCTTCAAAGACACGTCGAATACGGCTGTCGAGGCTCCGCCGAGTCCTCTCAGATAGGAGGTCCAAGGTCCGCTGAAGCGCTTCCTCTGCCTCCTGAAGAATTCGGATTCGCTTCTGAACAAGCTGGTTAGTCAGGTCTTTCATTTGAAGAGTGTCGAGTTCCTCACTTTTCTGCCTTAGCAGGTTGTCCAACTCTCCAATACGAGCTTGCACAGCACCAAGACGACGAGTCTTATCTTCTACAGAGCTTGCCTTATCTTCAAGCGACACTTCTAGCTTGGCGATGTCTTCGTCAGGGACGTTCTTGAGTTTCGCCCGAAATTCATCGAGCTCAGCATTGAGCTCGCGAACGTCCTTGCGACTCTGCGCAATCCTGGAATCCAGTGAGTCGAGCTCCATTATCGCTGACTTGCGCTGCTCTTCCAGCCCCCCCATAGATCCCTGAAGTTGCGCCCAAGCGCTTTCCACTTCAGCGAGCCCCGCCCGGTCCAGCCATTGTTCGATACTGGCCCGCTCAGAGCTCCCCGCCAGCAAGTGAGTTCCACAGATGCATTGGGATTCATCAAGCAGGTCCTTAACGAAGGTTCTCTTCAGGGGGGCTGGCAGATCGCCACGCTTCCGCAGAGCCTCACAAGCCACCTGAATCCGATCTGACATTTCTGGGAGAAAGGTCAGGTAACCTCGCTGGCGAACCAATTTATTGCGAGACTCCAAATCTTCTGCCAGTCGATCATCGACACTCTCTTTGAGTTTCTTTACACGATCGCGCTCCTTCTGGATCGCGGCAGCTCCCTCAAGCGTGCGAAGTCGAGCCTCTACGCTGACGATCTCGTCTTTGAGGTGGCCGATCTCAGACTTGAGAAGAGCCTGTGCCTCGCGCTCCTCTTCTCTCTCTGTCTCGCGTCGATCAATTTCAGCGTTGACCTTTTCGATGGCCCCGGTGCCGCCACCTTCAGATTTCAACTTGTGACGCATCTTCTTAATCGCATTCGGAAGGTGACGCTTTGCCCGCACCAACGGCTCGATTCCGAGAACCGTCTTGATGGCAGACTGGATCTCGGAATACGCCTCCTGCTTGGCAAGATGCTCAATGCGTTCACCATTGATGAAGAAGAACCCACTGAGCTGACTCGGAAGAATCTTATCGATCGTGCTGGATGCGTTTTGCACCTTGCGCCAAACGCCACTCCCATCCTCCACGTCCAGGTCAAACTGCTCTCTGCCGACGCTCTGCGTGTTGCCGCGTTTCCTGACAATCCGGCGTCGCGTGGCTCGATAAGTCTTTCCGTCATGCTCGAAGCGGACGACGACCAAGGCGGAGATATCTTCCCCTTCAGCAGCAACGATCCAAGCCTCAGAATTTACCAATGCCTCCTTGTCTTCGAGGTCATCAGTGACCTTTCCGTACAAAGCCCAAAGGAGTGCGTTCAGAAGGGTTGTCTTCCCACCGCCATTCGTTCCGTAAAACGTCGTAACGTTTTTACCTTCGGACGTGGAAAACGTCGCACCCTGCTTCCCGCCGTACGTACGGAAATCTTCGAGCTCGATGTCCAGAAGTTTCACTTAACGATCCCCTCAACCCTCGCAACGATCATTTCTGCGATCCCTTCAGGCTTGTCAAGATTGAGGTGCTCATGCTCAATTTCGAGTACTGCGCCCAACAGGTCCCGAGCCTCCTCGCTAAGTCCTTCCCAGATCTCCGTGATTTCCTTGCCCTCGTCCATTCCGGCACCCCTCTCACATGCACTACTACAGGTCCATGAGGTCGTAGCACTCACGCAACTCCCTCAGTTGAGCCAAGGCAAATCCCTGATTCTCTGCGTAACGAGCAAACTCTACGCATCGCTCAAGTTCACGCCGGAAGAGCTTCCTCTCAATTTCGTAGAGATCCGCATCCCCTGGGGGAACCGCCACAAAATCGATGATTTCAGCCCTCTTCTTCCCCTCGGCTCGACGAAGCACTCTCCCACGCCGCTGAATGAATTGTCTGGGGTTACTACTACTTGCCAGCATGTATGCAATTCGCGCATCTGGAAGATCTACACCTTCATCCAAACAGCGCATAGACGCCAGTACTCGAATATCTCTTCCCGTAGAGAAATCCCTCAGAATGTCGCGACGGATGGCGGGACTTTCCGCCGCGGTGTACGGGTGTGTAGGGATTCCGAGCTCGGAACCCGAAACAACCATGGCATCATCGATTTGACGAACACCTGAAGTTCCGCCATCTCGACTGGGACGACCTCCCGCGGCGCAGTAGATCAGTTGATACGCGTCATCTTGACGTTGCGCTAGTTCCGTACGCAATGCGGCGATCTTGCCCTCGGCATGACCAAGAACGTTGGCCCTCTTCTGCTGAAGCTGCCCCAGGCGATCCTCTACGTCAGCTCCTGAGCTCGCACGTGCGAAGAGTTTGCCAATCTCCTTGGTCAGATCGGCGTAGAATTCCGACTCCTCGCTATTCAGCGGAACGAGAATTGGGAAGTATCTGTACGGCGTGAGGGCTTCCATCTCAATCGCCTCTTTGATTCCCAACTCGATTAGGATATGTCCAAAGAAATCAAGAAGCGCACCAGTGCCTTCTGTATCGAGATGGCGTACAGGAGTCGCCGAAAGTCCCAAACGGAACGTGGAATGCCCAGGAAGGCAGCCTTGCATCTTCAAGGACCCGAGATTGTGCACCTCATCAGCCATGAAGAGGATTGGCCATTCGATTCCTTCAAGGATTCGCTGAAACCGATCAGTGGCGAATGTAGAGTTGGTAACCACAATCGCCACATGCCTCGCATTACTGAAAGATCCTAGTGCCGCGATGGCATCTACAACATCGGGCTCCCAGCTCTGCCACGCGTCTCTGCACTGGATCGGGGTCACCCCGAAGCTTCTCAGCTGCGCAGTCCATTGATCTGCCAATCCGAGAAGAGGAACGACGATGACGGTAACAAGTGGGCTGCCGGCAGCCCTTAGCTGGCGTCCGAGTTGATCTCCAGCAGCCAGCCCCGTGATTGTCTTCCCTGTGCCAGTGGCCATCTGAAAGATTCCCCGCCCTTCGGCGGAGAGCCACGCCTCGATAGCTTGCTTCTGATAATCCCTCAATTCGATATCAGTAGGAAGCGTTAGCCATCCAGTAGCCGAATTTGACGTCGGCGATCCCGTATTCTCACCGCCTGTCGCCCTGCCCAACTCGATGAGCTTCCGCCGTGCAGCTTCGGGGAAATCAATCACTTCCAACCGCGACGTCTCGCCCGACCATAGAGCATCGAAATCTCGCTGGATCCCAGCCGCACGTTTACTATCTTCTGGTTTCCAGGAGGAAAACACTTGGATTGATTCAAAGTTGTCGAGGAACGCTGCGGCAGTCTCGTTTAAAGAGCCGGTAAACGCCACCAGATTACCGTGACCATCGGTAATGGTGCCGATCTTCTCGTGATAGATCCCGATTCCCCGGCTTGATCTCATCAGAGCGATCTTGATGTCGAGTTGACTGTTCGCGATTAGGCGTCCCAGCCGACCAACTCTCGCCAAATCAGACTGAGGTAGCCCAGAAGCTTCTTCTAGTTCGCGAACGATGGCACGACTCACGATTTCGCGATACTCGTATCCTTTTTTGATCGACTCGACGTCCTCAGTCGTCAGGTGAGGGCTTGCAACAAGTCGAATTCGACCGCCAGATTGTTCCAGCGCCTCCACCCCACGCGCCGCGACAGCCAGGGACCCACTCGTGAAGTATCCGACCGCCCTGTCATAGCGAACCGCCATCTCAAGGCAAGGATCATAGAAATCCTCGGCGACATCATCAGCATCACTCCGATACCTGTCCGCAATAGAGATGGATCGAAGATCTTTCACGATGCCCTCTTCCTTCCGCGGATTGCCGCCATGAATCCACGTGCCGTCAGCGGTTCAGCTACTTCTTCCGCTTTTACCAGTCGCACGGCGCCAAGTTCTTCGCCCTCCTCAATGGGCAAATGATGTTGAATAGGGGATGCCATTGACAGCAGCAATGCGGCCAAAATGTCTTCCGCAGTCCTTGGTCCGCAATTCCGCAAATCAAGAATTTCAGGAATTGTTGATCTCAAGAGTGCCCGAAGGTTCCACATTCCGTTGGCTGTGAGCGCTCTTCGCGCCCGCACCGTGGAGCAGAAAGGTCGAACATCCACCATGGGCGCTCGCGAGACGCCAAGAAGGTTCTCAATCTTCTCGCTGCTCTCGATGACGACTAGTTGTTTGGCGACGGATTGAGCGGCAGCTTCACGGGCACGGACAGTGGGGCGCTGCGCGATGACCGACACCGGGGACGTGGAGGACAACGAAACCTCTTCCATGCCGCCCCCATTCATTCCCCTGTTATGGCGCCTGCCCGGGCACGCAGGACGCCCATACCCCGACCGCATACGCCGCGCTGGCCACCCATCGTAGCCGGTCGACAACCATTCTATGGACCTACGCATGTCATACTGTCGGGTAACACATTCCGTTGGACAGTAAGCGCTTTCATTGGTAATGATTAAAGGTTTTGCAGCACCATCATCCCTTGCCAACCATCGCCACAATTACGTCCAATTCGGCGGTCAGCGCATCGGGCGACGCACCAACAAAGTCGGAGATTGGGTCTCTCCTCCGCTGTCCCCGGCACCTTCAAGCCCTGCGATCTGGCGCTCGAGAGCCTTGACGTTCTCCGCGTTGTTGACAGTGGCGACCCCCTGAACCGTGACAGCCAGGGGGTCGGACACGAGGGCGGCCTTGCGCTCGCGGAGGACTTCGGTGGCGACGGCCGGGAGTGATCCGAGGCGCTGGTAGCGGGTGTCCAGATCGGCGCGGTCAACTTCGCCCAGTTCGGAGCGAAGGTAGGCGTATTCGGCGTCGGTGAGGGTCACTGTGTCTCGGCCTTGGTGCGGCGGGACTGGCGGGGCGGATCCGGGGCCCAGACGTCGGGGTGCGTCATCTGCTCGGCGATTGCCGGGTCGGTGATCTGCGTACCGGGCTGGAGGAGCACGGTCTCGTGCGTTGTTGGGTCGATGACGAAGACCGCGACGGCGAGGGTGCGGGCGACCGGCATCAGAGAACCTTCGCGGTGATGTGGATGTCCGGGACGTACAGGATGGGCATGGCGACCGCGGCGCCCTTCGTCCAGACCTGGACCGGGTCGTCCTGGTAGCCCTGGGTGATGACGATGCCCGGGGCGTCCTCGCGGGTGATCGCCGGGTTCGTGCCGGAGGACAGGACCAGGGACTCCGCCGTGATGCCGTACTGGGTCTCCGCCCACAACTGCGGGTTCGGCGGGAGGAGGATCCAGCGGTCCTCGGGGATGACGCGCTGGTAGGTGTCGTCGACGGAGATCTGGACGTCGTAGACGGTGATCGGCGGGAGGTTGTAGCGGGCGCGGACGACCTCGACCTCGTTCGGGGCGAGGACCGCGGTGGGGGTCGTCGAGCCGTTGACGCTGCCGTAGTACGCAGCACGGTAGGAGTCGTTCGCGGCAAGGGTTGCTCGGGCCTTGTACGAGGTGATCACACGGGCCGGAAGCGGGGCGCCGATGGAGCGCAGGTACTCGATCCAGCGCAGTTCGTCAGCGAGGGGATCGCTGGTCGGGTCGGACCAGGGCTTGGCAGCGGTGGGCATGTTGGCGGCCGGGACACCGAAGTCGGCCTCCAGGTGCAAGCCGTTCTCGCCGCTGAGGGTGAAGACTCCGTCGGTCAGAAGGTCGCCGGCGGCCAGCTCCATGCGGTTGTAGATGGACTCAACGTGCCGCTCAATGTCGTCGTAGAGCAACTCGATGAACTCGGAGGCGTCTGCACCTCGGGAAGTGTCGAGGAGGATCTGCTCGAGTTCGCCGACGAGCAGCTTCTGGCCGAGCGGCGGCAGCATGCCCTCGGCGATGATCTTCTCTGCCTGCCTGCGGGCGACAGCAGTCGGTGTTTCGTACGCGCGGAACTTCGCAGCGTTCACGCGGCGCTTGCTGCTCTTGATGCGGAACTTGACGGAGTTCAGGCGGCGTTCGGGCATGACCGTGCGGGTTAGCTCGTAGTCGGCCGGAGTGGTCATGGTGCGGGCGAAAGCATTGATATCGGCGGCGTCGATGTCGCGCAGCAGGTTGTCGAGCATGGTCGGTGCGGCTCCTCAGATGAAGTGGATCTGCGCGGTCGACTGGGCGATGTCTGCCGGGTTGAGGCCGCCGGGGATGTGGGCGACCGCGATGACGCCGTGCCACAGCAGGGCCGCCCCGGCGCGAGTGCTGGTCGGGGCGAAGGAGACCTCGGCGAGCAGGACGCCGGTGAAGGTGTCGCGGCCGTCGGTGGCGGCCTTGTCCCACGGTCCGTAAAGGCCGGTGGCGGTGACCCGGCCGAGCGGGACGCCAGCGAGGAAGGTATTGCGTGGCTGGAGGAGGCTGCTGGGCCTGTAGTGCGTGCCGCTGGTGAACAGAGCGATGTCGAGGGTGACGGTGAGCGGGGTGTCGAGCCCGTGCCGGGAGGCGAGCCAGGGGCGGTCGGCGGTGGTGGACTTGGAGTAGGTGATCGGCTGGAGATCCACGCCAGGTTCCTTCGGGGCAGGCCGGGTGAGCGGCGAGTCCGTACGGTCACCGGGCGGTGCCGTCGTCCGCGGTCAGCTGATGGGGCGCGGTCCCCGTGAGGCGTCAGGTGTTGTTGAGGTGGCCACGGCGGCGGGCGATGTCCAGGCCCAGCAAGCCGGGGCGCGATGGAGTTCCGCCGGAACGCGGCGGGATGCCGCCGGACGGGCTGCCCGAGGGCGGGGCCGGCGGAGGTGTCGGGAGGTGCTGCTGGCTGAAGAGTTCGGGGCGGCGCTGCTTCAGGTCCTCGGCGGCCTGGGTGAGGGCGGCGTCGTTGGCATCCGGATCGGCGGCTCGGCTGAGCAGGACGACGGCGTCATCCAGGTCGCTGCCGGTGGCGCCGAGGCCGACGAGGAGTGCCCGTTGAGCGGCGTCCCGTTCGCGGGCCGCCGCAGCCGACTCGCGCTGCTCGGCCTGCCGTTCGCGCTCGGCAGCGGTCTGCTCGCGACGCTCGACCTCGGACAGCTGGGCCTGTTCGGCGTCCTTGCGCTCCCGCTCGGCTTGGCGCTGGGACTCGATGAAGTCGGTCAGGGCCTTCGCGGAGTCGAAGCCGAGGTTGCCTAGGAGGTCGCGTACACCCGCGCGGCGGCCTTGGTCCTTCTCCTTCGCGAAGCGGCGGGACAGCTCGTCCTGAGGAATGGTGATTGTCGCGGTCTCTGCATCATCCGGATTTGGGTCGCCCGTCGGCGGGTTGCCTGGATCGTCGGAGGACGCTCCGACGATCGGCAGAATGGGACGACCGTCCCGGCGAAATCCGAGCGGAGCGAGCGGCAGCGGCGGACGCGCACAGTGGGCGGCCATGGGCACTCCTCACCCAAGCGCCCCCGCGCGGCGCAAGCCTATCCTCAAGTCCCACCAGGCACATATCCCTACATCGCTGCGGGGATCCACCGCTCAAGTAACCAGCGACAACGCGCGCTTGGGGCCCTCGGATGTACGTTCGCCACCTCCGTCCACGGACGTGATCGTCAGACCGAAGAGCATCTTGTTCATCTCGTCCACGGTGATGCCAAGCTCGGCCGCTACCGTGCTCGGCCGCACTCCAGCCGATCGCAGTCCCTGGAAGACCTTTGTCAGCACCTGCGATGTCTCGCGCTTCTTCATGCCCTGCGGTTCGTCGGTCCGGTAGCCACGCTTGCTCAGTTCGGCACATGTCGACCGGTACTGCCAATCGGTGAGCAGGCTGAGGTCGTGCATCCGGTAGGTCAGGGCCATCGCCGACACTCGCCAGATCCGTTTGCCCTTGATGATCTGATCGACGTGCGCCCCGGCAGGCATGTGTCCCAGCACGCTTGATGCCGGCATGAGGAAGGCGCTGGCGAAGTCGTTCGCCTGCCGTTCGGCTTCAGGGCCTGTGCACTGCCGATCGCTGCCGTGCATGACGAGGTGGCCAAGCTCATGGGACGCGTCGAAGCGTCCACGCTCCACTGACTTCATCGTGTTCAGGAAGACGAACGGAACGGTGCCTCGCCACACTGCGAACGCGTCGACCTCCGCGTAGTCGGGAGCCAGCGAGAACACCCGCACGCCGTGAGCTTCGAGGAGATGGACCATGTTCGGGGCCGGCGCACTGCCAAGGTCCCAGCGCGTGCGGACCATCTCTGCCGCGGTCTCCGGATCGGGCTTGCCGAGCGAGGGAATGTCGGAGTCCGGGAGCCGGAAACGCTGATCGATCCACTCGTACAGCTGGGCGGCGAGGCTTCCCGCGGCGCGGGCGGCGTCCAAGGTACGCGCCGGGGTCTTGGTCCGGGCACGCCACGAGATGCCTTCAGCTGGGAGCTCATCGATCTCTGGTCCGTCGAAGAAGGTTGCTGGGAAGTCGAGGGCCGTGGCGAGACGCCCGATGGTGGCGTGGCGAGGCGCGGTGCGCCCCGTCTCGTAGTTGGACAGGCTCTGCAGGGAGACGTCCGCGCGCTGCGAGAGCTCCGCGAGGGTCAGCCCCCGGCGCTTTCTGGCCAGCGTGATGCGGGATGGAGTCACCATGGTGAGGCTGCCTCATTGTTCAGTAGTGCGCGGTGCGGCACCGGGAAGCCGGTGCCGCACTTCGATGGGACGTCAGCGGAAATCGACAGGGATGTCGATCTCGTCAGGTCCATCTTCGTCCGGCAGTTCGACTCCGTCCATCTCGAGGACGGGCAGAGGGATCCGCTTCTTCCACTCCATGACAAAACCACGCTCCATCCGCGCCGGGAGCGACAGCTCACTGTGGATCCGTACGGCATCACCCACCTGAACTCGGTAGGACACCAAGAACCAGGTCTGAAGCTGCACCGACTCTTCAGCGCGGAGAAAGATCTCGTCCGGTGCACCGGGGCGCGGAAACAGCTCGAGCTGCGCGTTGTTCTCGGCCGCACGCTCCGTCGCTGCTCCCCGGCGATGCAAGTTCGTGGGACGCAGGCTCGGGTTTCCCGTCGCCGCGTCTCCGACCATGATGCCAATCGCCATGGTCTTGTCGGCGTTGCAGACCAGCTCCAGGTGGTCGTGGAGGAGCCGCTTCCACCCTTCGTGCCTGATGTGCGCTTCGCGCACGACGCGCACATGCTCCTGGTACGCCCGGGTGCCCGCAGAGTTCGCCGGGTGATTGGGGGTTGCCGTTCGCCGTGCCGCTTCGCCGGCGTGCAGGGCTGGATGCAGGTACTCCAGCTTGGTTCCGAGGGCAGCGAGCTGCGCATGGACATCATCGGGGACAGGCGCAGCAAAGGGCAGGGCCATCAAACCTCCGGTCTCGACAGAACGATCTTATAAGAACCGTACCGCATGTGCGGGGCGAAATTTATAAGACCCGCTGGATGCTAGGCCGCCTGGGCATGTGCGGCATCCTGCACCGCGGGGACCGCCCGCAGCCGTTCCATTTCCATCGCGGCGTCATCGATGGGGAATCCGGCACTCACCAGCATCCGCACGCCCGTCTCCAAAGACAGCACCCCGGCAGCAACGCCCCTGGTCACGAGGTCCAGCACACTGGACTGATCGGTGGGCAGGTAGGAGCCGAAATCGATCGTCGCGCGCGGCTGCTCACCTGCCGGCAGCACGCCGCCGAGCTGGTAGAGGCGCAGCACCATTTTCAGTAGCAGTGGGTACTTGGCAGCGCGGGCCAGCCGCATAGCGCGAACCATCGCGTCCAGCGGTCCGAAGCTGATCTCCATCGCGTACCCCGAGGGGACCTGGGAAGGGTCGACGGTGCCGAGCACGCTGCCTGGTAGGCGGGTTACCACCGACAGGCGGTCGCGGAGGGCTTCGACGTACGCGCGGAGCTCGGCGAGCTGCGTGGAGGTGTCGACAGTGGTGAGCTGGCCGCTGTCGCCAAGTGGCCAAACCATTCCGGGCTCCACCTGTACGGGCAGCGGCTGGCCGGTCTTCCGGTCCACGGGAAGCCGGGCGCCAGACAGGCCGATGATCGGCGAGCCCGTGGTGGCCGAGGCTCGCTGACTGTCGGTATCAGCCGCGGCCAGGTCGTCGAGGAGCTGGGCGGAAGACAGCAAGCTCGACTGGCCGAAGTGCTCCGCGCCGTTGATCGTGTTCGGCACATGGACGATCGGGATGAAGTCCAGCTGCAGATCAAGGCGGTGAAGGATCTCGCCATCGGCGTTGGTGCGGAACCGCGCGCGGGACAACGACAGCGCATCGATGTCACCGGACCGATCGATCTGATCCAGATCCCACTCCGCATCGGTGAGGTAGCAGGTGACCGAGCTCGGTCGCGTGGACCATGGGTACGTGCGCGTCCCGGTGCCATCCTCACTGATCGGGCTGAGCTCGTACGTCACCCGTCGGAGGGTGCCTTTCCGGCCGGTCGCGGGGTCGGCGGGTGTCTCCCAGGCCAGGTGGACGCGCTCCGGGTACTCCTCCGCGTCGATCGCTCCGTCTTGGAGGGCCGGGAAGTAGAAGCCGGGGTCGATCGTTTTCAGTGCGGGTCGGCCCTTCGTACGCGACCAGGCGAGCAGGTACACGGTGTCGCCGAGCAGAACCGCTCTGCGCTCCGCGTGCTGCATGCGCATCCACAGGTGCTCGGCGTCAGCCCACTCCCTCAGCACGGCCTCGCGCTCACGGGCGGTCTCGTCGTCCTCGGACCCATGTACGACCACCTTCTGTGTTTCCCCCAGCAGGTGGGTCAGCGTCTGGTCAACGATGAGCGCCGGGTCTCCATACTCACGCCGGTCCGCTCCATCCTCTCCGAGCAACACGGCCGCCTGGTTCGTGTCGTACGCGGCGAGCACCGTATACGCGGCGAGGCGGCGCCGGTCTGTCTCCGGCACCCACCCCGCACCTGCCTGTCCAGGCAGCCCGAGGCCGTGATTCTCGGAGGCGCGTTGGAACGCCGGCTTGAACGCCAGCGCACCCCACGTATCGATGATCAAGTTGCGCCAGGGCCGCACAGGCCACTCCCGTCTGGTCGGAAGGCTGATGGGTCGGCGCAGCCTAATCCTCGACGCGTGCCCTGCTCCCAAGGGAGCTCATAGAAGCTGAAGTTGATCGAGCCACCTGAGCACTCTCAATGCCTGCGTCGGACTCAGCCCGAGTGGCGGATTCTCGCCAAGCTCCCTACGCAAGTCGGTCATGTCGGATGCGCCTCGCGCTAGATTCCTGATCTCGCTGGCTCCGGCAATTCGAGACAGGAAGGCAGTGCTGAGCAGCTGGGGATCTGCCGTCCTGGTGACGTCCTCTCCGAGCGAGGTCAGCACCACTCGATCGCTCTCGATCTCGGCAAGTCCCAAGGAGAGCAGGATGCGCATCCTGCGTCGAGCAACATCCGCGCGGCCGATAGAAGGGAACCTTCGCTGAAACGCCGCAACGTACTCGACCAACGGCGGTTGCCCCAGCGCGAGCCGCGCCATGGCAACGACGGTTTCGAAGTAGTTCGCGCTCCGTCCGCCTGGCAGCTTCTCGAGGATGTAGTCCGCACTCCCGGACCGCACCTCGCCAGCCGTCGCGGCCAGTTCCTCAACGGCATCAGACTCAGGGCTTGCCAGACCCTGCTCATCCACCGATAGAAGGACAAGTGGGGATGAATTGATGCCGACGCCGTGCTTCGTCATCAAGTCCACGAGATGGTCGCCGTCAATCAGGTAGATCGGCTTCTCTTCAGCACGAGCTGCCTCCACCCGGGCGTACCGTGAGAATCTGGCCGTAGTCACGATCAATCCCATGGGATGCCGAACCGCAGCGCCCCGGAGGCTCTGCACCTCCGGCCTCCCTACCGTCTTCCGCTTGTCGTAGCGTTTAACCTGGACGGCGATTGGGGTCCTGGCGATGCCACCGGACGCGAAGACAGCCTCGATGTCCACCCCAGCATCGTTCGAGTACTGAGAGACTCGAACCTCCTCGTACCCCATCGCTGCCAGCAGCCTGCCCACGATGTTCTCGAAGGTCCGTGGATGTACTGCCTTCAGTTGGGCCAACAGGTCAGCCTTCACCTGGGCGTTCCAGCGCTCAACGCCCAATTCGACCTTGTTGCCTTCAGCTCGTAGCCGTACCGCTCCACCGGTGATCATGAAGCGTTGGCGATAACCCATCTCAGTGCGTCGGGCATCGTCCTGGAGTAGTTCTTGCGCCAGTTCTTCCGGGGACGTCGGCGCAGACGAGTCCCCTTCCGCCCCGACGAGGAGATCCTTCGCGAGGTCGTCGAGAGGCACCAACCCACGGTGATGCTTGTTGAGGATTTGGACGGCTCGGTCAGCAACAGATTCGTAGTCCCGCGTCACACGTCTCATCCTGCCAGGGGCCACTGACAATGCCGCGTGTGCTCGTCAACTTCACTTCTGGATACGGCTCTTGAGCGACACCATCACCGTCTACCAGCAAGCCGGCCATCCGTCGGCGTTGAAGGTGCGCCGGCCACTCCGGCGTCGAGGAAGAGGTCCGTGAGTGCCCAGACGCAGGAGTCGAGGAGGTCCGGCGACTTCTCCTCCTGCTCGGAGGATCCGACGTACGTCGTCATCTGTTCCTCCAGCGCCGCAAAGCTGCGGGCCGAGCCGGCGTGAGTGATACGGGACTGCTCATAGAGCATTGCGACCGGGGCGGCGCGGGCGCGCTTGTTGCGCGTGGCGTGGACGATGCGCCACTGGACCGTTGGGTCGACCTCCGTGAGGAGGGCAGGTAGGTAGTCGCCACCGTTGTTGGCCTCGATGACCACACAGTCGGCCTGGTGCTCGTGGTAAAGAGCGGCGGCTCGGCGCATCGCCGCAGTGGGTGTGTAGCGGCCCTGTTCGGCGTGGAGGACGTAGCCCCGGGGGCGGCGGTCACCGTACATCTGCTCCAGCGGGTAGGAGCGGCCGGCCACCGTGAAGGCGGTGAAGTCGGCACTGTCGGTCGTCGTGACGGCCGGGTCGACGGCTACGACAAGGCGCTCAAGGGGCGGGATCGCGTGGCGGGCGACGCGGAAGCCCTCGACCTCGAGCATCCACTGCTTCCACAGGGCGCCTTCGACGTCTTCGAGGAGGACGCCGTCGAGTTCCTGGCTGCCGAGGCGGGTGCCACCGTATTCGGCGTCGAGTTCGGCGAGGGCGGCGTCGGAGAGGTTGGCCCGGTTGTCCTCAGTGCGGCCGGTGGTCAGGACGACGCTACGGCGGCCGGCCACGGCGCGGCCGCGCTCAACGAGGCGCTTGATGTGTGGGAGGGGTTTGGGGGTGGTGGAGATGACGACCTGTGGGGCGGGGGCTTCACGCAGGCAGAACCAGAGCATGTCGTACACGGACTGGGCGGTGTGCCGGTTCCAGGCGGCGTACTCGTCGAGCCAGCCTTTGTCGAAAGCGAAGCCGCGGAGGTTGTCGGGGGTCTCGGCGCCGAAGCCGTAGATCGCGGAGCCGTTCTTCAGGCGGAGGATGGTCAGGCCGTTGCCAGGGCTGTAGCGGCGGATGGCCTCGGGCGGGATGACGGACAGCAGGCCCGACTTGGGGGACTCGAAGCAGATCTCCTTGACCAGAGTGGCGTTCTTGGCGACGACGGCGATCATCGTGCCGGGCGTGGTGGCCCACTCATGGACAGTTTGTGATGCTGTGCGGGTTTTGCCCCATCCTCGGCCTGTGAGCAGCATCCATGCCGCCCACGTCCCGTCGGGGACACGCTGCGCGGCACGCGCGTGATGGTGGAGCCAGCCTTCGTGGGGCAGGCCGTCGCAGCTGGGCCGGTCACAGGACCAGCGGCGGGCGGAGCGGGCGTCGGCTTCGATCAGGGCCGTGATCTCGGCGTGCAACTGGGCATCGGAGATGCCAGCCGGATCCGGGAATCCGGTTCGAGTATCAGTCACTGCGGCTCACCGCCGAGCGTGCCGATCCGGGACTCGAGCTCGCGGCGCAGCTGCTCCATGCGGGCACGGCGCTCCTCGTCACTCAGCCCGCTGACATCGGGGATGTCCGGACTGCCGTTCGTGGGGACGGCTTGGGCGAGGTCCATCCCATACGCCTGCCGCTCAAGCCGGATGGTGACCTCCAGCCAGCGGATCACATCACCAGGGCTGAGACGGGACGGGTCGAGCTGCTGCAACTGAGCGATGATCTTCGACTGGGCGGCGGAGGCGAGCCGAGCGTGACGGCGAGCGACCTCGCGAGATGCCTGCTGACGCTCGGCCCTCCAGAGGCGGTCTTGTTCGCGATCCCACGCCTCGGCGCGGATAACCCATTGATGGTTGGTCGACCAACGCTCAACCAGGGTTCGGGCCTTGCGGAGAGTATCGGCGACCTTGCTGATGCTGCGAGACAGGCCGAGGTCGCGGTAGCAGGCAAACGCCTCCCACGCGGCGGCCGATTCGCCCGGCTGCCGCTCCCATGCCTCGGCGCTGTCCGCCATGCGATCGCCGCGCTCCTACCTGGTGTCTCGTTCCCTCTCGTACGCAGCGAGTTCCTCGGGGGTACCGATGAAGGCCGGGCCGCAGCCCGGAGGCAGTCGCTCAACCACCATGGCCACCGCCTCCTGCGCGGTGCTCGCGTCACCGATCCACTCCGTGTCGTACGGGCCCGCTTTCGGTTCCTCGACCCGGTAGCCGCCGACGCTGCGCCCATAGACCAGCGGGATGTCCATGGTCCAACGGAAGCCTGTGCAACGGCTGAAGCCCAAACACCAGTGGCTGGTCCAGGGGTACAGCTGCCGTAGCTGCGGCTCCTGGTACCCCGCGCGGACCAGGGCCAAGAACGGTTCGAGCGGCGCGGCGCCCACGGGCAGTTCTGGCTCGCCCGCTGTCGTCAGGAGCTTCTGCCATTGGGCTTCCACGATGTCGGTCATGCCGTCATTCTGCGCAGGGCTGGATCGCGCAACCCCAGGTGTTCCAGCAGATCACGGCATTCATCCCGTCCTGTGGCGCGGGCAGCGGCCTGGAGGGCGGCCTTGCGGCGTACGGAGTCGGGCAGCGGGGTGACGGAGACCGTGCGCTCCCACGATGAGGAATCCTTCGCGAGGTTCACTGCGCGTTCCCTTCACGTACGGCGTCGGGCTCCAGCTCGCCGTCGAGGAGGCGGGCGAGCCGGTCGGCCAGGCGGAACGGTTCGTCGGCCAGGTGCTCGGCCAGGGTGCGGGCCAGACTCGCGGCGGTGCGGTGGACGGTGACCAAGTGGTCCAGCTCGGCGTGGAGCTGGTTGAGTTCGGTGGCGTACGGGCTGTTCACGCGGCGGGCCTCCTGAAGTCGGTCGGCAGTACGGCGCGATGGCGGCCCGGGCCGAGGACCTGCAGCACGGTGGGCAGATCACGGGGCCGCCACAGCGCGACCTCCAGGCCGCTGTCCGCCAGGTGCGCGAGCCAGATGCGCTGGGCTGGGCGGATGCGTCCGGTGTCGGTCTTGAACTCGACGAAGAGCGTGCGGCGTTGGGCGGGGTGGCCGAGCACCTCGTCGGGCCAGCCCGGGTCGGAGCGTCGCGAGTCCACGGTGTGGTACTGCAGCGTCCAGCCGTAGCGGGTGGCGATCTCGCGGACTTGGCGGCGCCACTGCTCCTCGCTCGCGCCCAACCCGCGCTCCACCGAGTCGGCGGCCGCGGGGAAGCGTTCGGCTTCCAACCTGTCCAGCGGCCCGTACCGCTCGGCGAGCAGCTTGCGGTACAAGATCTCGTCGGGAGTGCGGGCAGTGGTCACGCAGCACCTGCCAGGTAGTTGGCCGCCCATAGCTCCAGTGCCCGCCACCGCTGCCCGGCCCCGATCTCTGCTTCCTTCTCCATCCGGTCGATGGCCCGCTGTACGACGGCCGCCGCGTCGGCCGGCATGGTGCGGGTGCCGAGCAGCGTCTCGATCGGCGCGGTTCCCTTGCGGCGGGGGGCCTGCTCGTCCGGGTCGTACCAGCCCTCGGCGAGTTCACCGAGGTGCCGCTCGACGATGGTGAGGATGATGGCGAACGCTGCGGCGACGTTGCCGATGTTGTGCGCGCCCTTCGTGGTGTCGAGTGCGTCCAGCACACGCTCGTACTGGTCGATGCGGGCCAGCCACCGGGCGTCGGGCGAGGCTGCCTTGCGCGCGGACTCAAGGGCCTTCTCTGCCGTCTCCTTCTCGTCCGGCAGGAAGACGATCTGCACGGTGGCGAAGTCCAGGTTGGCCTCGGCGAGGCTTGGCACCGTGACCTCTTCGAGGAGCTCCAGGGTCTTGTCGTCCAGCCCCGAGTACAGGCGCATGGAGACGTCTTCCAGCTCCTCGTACAACGCCTTGAGCGTCGCTGGGTCGTCCTCGCCGGTGATGGCGTTGTGGGAGAGCTGCAGCGCGATCTGCCGTTGCCTCGGCAGCGGTTCGGTGATCTCCATCCACCAGATCCGCTCGACGCGGGCCTCGATGGCGGCCTTGGTGCGGTGATTGCCGGACAGCACGATCCGACGGCTGTTCTCGGCGTCGTTCCACACCAGTGGCGTGGAGGTCAGCGCACCGTCCTGGCGAATGTTCTCGACCAGGCGCTGGAACTGTTCGTGCCGCATGAAGCGCGCGTTCACGTCCAGCAGCGTCAGTTCGCGCGGATCACCCTCGACCATGCGGGGCTTGATGGGCTGCGTCACAGGCCCTTCTCCTCCTTCAGTCATTCCGCTCGTCCGTGCTTGCTCCGCCACTGCGCGAATCCCTCGGCGAGCGACCAACGGCCGAGCTGTGAGCCGTAGTCGAGCTGGTAGCGGTACGCGGGGTCGGCGGAGTCCTTGCGTGAGTTCAGGCGCAGTAGCCCGCGGTACTTCATCGACACCGGCCGCTGTGTGAACGCCGTGGTGTTCAGGTGGGTGAGCCGGGTGTTCATGGCGCGCTGCACGAGGAACTGCGCCTCCGTCGACAGCGCCGCGTACAGCACGAGCTTCGCCAGGCGTCCGTACGAAGTCGGGGCGACCGGGAAGTCGGAGAGCAGGTAGACGTTGTGCGGGTCGTACTTCGGCGTGGAGTACGCGAATGCGCCGACCGCCACCCCGTCCACCAGGACTGCGAGCGCCATGGTCGGGGTGCCGGGCCGGATGTTGTGGTTCATGTACTGCGAGCGGAGCGTCGCGAACTGCCCCATGGTCAGCGGCGCGAGCGTGAGTGTCTCGCCGAGCTGCCGCCCGGGTGTCAGCCGCGGGGCCTTCACCGGCTCCAGGCGCTGGTTTGGCCGTACGATCCGCGAGCGTGGCACCGATGAGTAGACATTGATCGGCACGCCACGGTTGGCGGTCTGCACTTGCCCGCGCAGATGCTCGGCGAGCTCGTCGACGTCGAAGTGCAGGCCCAGCACCCAGTGCGGCCGGTCGGTGATGCGCTCGATCAGCGTCTGCTTCGCCGCGTCGTCCAGCGTTGGATACTCCGGCGCGGGCCAGTCCAGGTGCTTGTCCAGGGCGGCGAACTGCGACTCGTAATCCCCGGCGAAGAACGGCGGGAAGGCCACCACCGGCGCATCCGCCGGCACTTGTTCGGCGAGCCACTGGTTGACGTCCATCGCCGCGTACGACCCGAGCCTGAGCGGCAGCGCTTCGATCTTCGCGACGGACTTCGCGTGCAGCTGAGGGAATTGGGCGCGGTACGCGGTGAGCATTCGCCCGTAGTAGGGGTGGTCGTCGCGGCCGAGCCACTGGAAGAAGCGAGAGCCGAGCAGCACCACGGCGAGCGTGCCAGCACGGCCGTCCATGTAAGGGGCGAGCCAGTCGAGTTCATCCACGGATTCGGGCCGGATCGTGATCGGGAGTTCCTCCCCAGCCAGGTACCAGCCGATGGCCGAGGAGTACAGCTGCACGTCGCAGCCGTGCAGCCGGAACCCGGAGTTGTGCAGCACACGCTCGATGGTGAAGTTGCCAGAGCAGCCGACGTAGATGTCTTCGGCCTGCCCGGCCCAGGTGGCGGTGTGCTCGTGGATGATCGCGCGGAGGTCTGCGGGGATTGAGCCGTGGAACACCGGTCCTCCCCAAGCGAGTTGGTTCGTTCGTAGTTCGTTGTTCGCTGACCGCTTTCGAACAGGTGGGATGCGGGTCCGGAGGGGCAGGGGGCTGGTCCTGCCGTGCCGGACTGCCGGGGAACCAGGAGGCGCGGGGGACGCCTGGAGGGTTTTGGTTCCTTGGCTGGTCGGCTCCACACCACATGCCTGTGTGGACGCATCCTCGAGCGCCGGACCCGACTCGAACGGGCTCTTCCCCGCCGGGGGCGGGGTGTGCTGCCTGGTGCACTACCGGCGCGCGACGGGAACTGATCGGGAGGATCAACCCGCCAACAATCGAACGCTATCAGACACTTAACCGTCTCCACACATGTAGCGGGTGCAAGATCGCACCCGCTACATATCCAACACACCACAGACGAGGGCAGATTCGGCTATTCGCCTGAGCCCAGGGCTTCCAGCAGGTCCATCGTGCCGACCGGGTCCGACTCAACGGCCCTGCGCTTCACTTTGACCTTCGTCGGCCCGGGCTCGAACAGCTCCATCTGCCCCGGCGGCGTCGGCCTCGGAGGCGGTCCCGCCTCAAAGTCCTCACGCTTCATCTGCACCCAGTTGGGCCCCACGGCTTCGCTCACAGCAACGTCCCTTGCTCATACGCCGGCCCCAACGGGCCCAGCTCCCGCACCTGCGCCCCGGTCTGCTCCCGCCACCATGTGGCGAACATCCGCCGGTGACACCACTCCCCCGGCTTCGCCAAGTCCTCGAAGCACAGCAGCACCAGCCGCAGATCCCGCCCCGCGACCGCAATCTCCTGGAACCGCGACCCGAAGAAGTCGACCCCGACAGTGCCGAGTTGCGCCCGGTATGCCTTCTCGAAGTCCGGCCGCGGCGACCCAAAGTACTCCCGGCTCGGCGCGGCTTCGCGCACCTGGTGCTCCAGCTCGTACGGCAACGTCCACCTCGGCGGGGAGAGGGTGATGCGCACCGGGGCACCCATCGCGGGCTCGAAGCCCTGATACCTGTGCGTGAACAGTTCGAACATGCTCCTCCTTCACGCCGACTCCGGTGCCGCCGCACAGCGGGCAGTCGGGTTTCGGCTCGTTGTCATGACCCTCTGTAGACTTGACAATTAAATTCTATTGTCAGTTAGATCAATCGTCAAGCAACATTTATAGTTCTCGCGTGCTCTCGCAGCCGTCTCCACACCCCCTCGCGCGAGCAACCCACGAACTGCGCGCCTCGACTTCCACCCCACCCTCACCCCACTTCCACCCCACCGGGCACTGCACCCGCACCCCCAGGCGCCGAAATGCCAGTGGCCGGGCGCCCACCTCAAGGGACAGCCGGCCACTGGAACTCGACCGATCAGGCCGCCGCCTCAAGCCCATCCCCCGCCGGAGCCTCAGCCTCCAGGTCAGCGAGCTCGGCCTCGCTCGGCCCCTCCTCGGCCTCACCCTCCGCCTCGGGCACGACCTCCAGTTCGGGGCGCACAGTCAGCTGCTTCGCCTCCGACATCGCCTTCGCCTTGCGAAGCTTCTTCACCGTCTCCGCCGCGGCCTTCCGGACCCGGTCCACCGCGTCCAGATGCTTGCCGACCTCGCCCTCAAACAGCTCCGCCAGATCCGTCGGCGTCAACTGCGACAGTTCCTCCAGCAGGACCGTGGCGCGCTCGACCTGGTCCACCTTGGACTTGGCTCGCTTGCGCTCCGTGGACTTCTCCTGCTTCTCCTTGTCCGACAGTTCCTTCTCGGAGAAGAAGCCCTCCTGGTTCTCCTTCATCCGCAGGGCCTGCGCGAACGTGGATGCATCCGTCTCGGTCTTGAAGTCACCCTTCATGTACCGGGTGACCGCCACCTTCTGGTTCGACGGCGAGAGCTTGGACAAGTACCAGGCGAAGTCCGCCTTGATCGTGCCCGCGGCGACCAGTTCCGCGATGTCCGTGGTGAGGTTCAGCAGGTCCATCCGCCAGTTCACATAGTCGACGGTCTTGCCGAACATCTCCGCGATGCCCTGCGCCTTGTACCCGAACCCGACCAGGTCCGCATAAGCCTGCGCCTCCTCCATGAGGGTCATGTCGGCGCGGCCGATGTTCTCAGAGATGCCCATCACGAACGCCCGCTCATCGTCCACGCTGCTGACGACCTTGGCCTCGATGGTGCCGGCGTCCTCCACCAGGTGCATCGCCCGCCAGCGACGCTCTCCCATCACGATCTGGAACTTGTCGCCAGCCGGGCGGACCACGATCGGCTGGAGCTGCCCAACCGAGCGGAACTGGGCCGCCAGCTCCTCCAGCTTCGCCCCATCGAAGAACTTGCGGGGCTGGTCCGGGTTGGGCTCGATCTCCGCGAGAGGGATCGCGATGACCTGGATGTTCGCCTCGCTGACGTTCATGTCGCTGACTCCTCGCACTGTCTGTCTCGCAGGATGGATTCCTGTGAGGTGATGACTAAATACTATTATCAATCGATCTTGACCGTCAAGTGTTATATAGCCCAGAGCCTGGCCTCATGAGGTCGGAGCGAGGAGGCGGCAAAGAGTGAGCCCCGATTGCCTACACCGGGCAATCGGGGCTCACCATGATGCGACTTATACAGACGGCCCTACTCTTCCCCCACACATGTCGACCCTGCGCCTTCGGGCTCGACTTCGACATCAGCCCCCATCAGGACCTTGAGGATCTCTCCCGCGAGCCAGTCGCCCTCGCTCGACGGATCAATGTCTGCCGTCTCGTGCTCTTCCGCCTCGCTGATCCTCCCGACCACCTTCGGCGAGATACGCCGGTCCACCTGCAACTCCCCCTGAGCTACGGCATGAGCGCTCCTGCCCGTGCCTCATTCACCCCGCAGCGGGGCTGGCCTTCACGGCCGGGCCGCCTCCCTGGCATGCCCGGCCGCAGGCGATCTGTCTAGGCCCAGCGAGACTCAGCTGGGGCGACAGGAGTGCCCTGCAAGCTGATCCCCTTGGCGATGTCCCAGTTCGGGTCCCCAGGCGCCGCCACCCAATTCGGGTCTTCAAGCGCGCCCCAGTTCGGATCCCCGAGCGCCGCGCCCCAGTTCGGGTCACTCTGGACTGTCGCTGCCGTGGCGCCACCGGCGACGACCGCAGGAGTCACCGCCACTCCAGCAACAAGCAGCAGGACAGTTGCAGCACTTTGGGCCCAACGTATTTTCCTCACGAGTTTCCACCTCTGTAGACCGGGCGACTGTAGACCGGCCGCCGGCGTCCCGCGGCCGGATGCGAACAGGGGGCAGCTGGTGCGCATGGAACTACCGACATGGCCGTTCCTCTTGGAGTCCGCGGCGCGCCTCAAGTCCCCCGACACGCCACGCCGATGCGGCCACCTTGCCCCGTGAGTCATTTGTGTAGGCTGCATGTTCGTTTTGGTGAGATCAAGCGAAGAGCGGATGCGTGTTCACGCATTGCGGAAGGACGCAGGTTCGAAACATGACTGAAGCGGACAACCCGACCACTGGCCGTACGTGGCTGCGGCTTTCGGAGGAGGCCCGCAGAGTCCGCAAGCGTGTCCAGATGGGAGACTTGGTCCCGGAAGGTGAACAGGGACTTGACGAGCTACTGGAACTCGGTCTGATCGTCCGTGATCCCTACACGGTGGGGCGCTACGTCGAGAGCGATCTCCACCGTGTGGAGCGTATGCACATGGAGCGCCAGCGCGAAATCATCGCGACCGCCGCGGACCGCATGGCGCAGATTCCAGCATTCCTGGCCGCGTTACCCCGCACACAGACACCACAGACCGCTGGCGGCATCGAGTTTCTCAGCTCCATCGACCAAGCCAACTCCGCAATCACAGCGGCCATGGACGGCTTGACCGACGAGGTCCTTACCGCACATCCACATGAGAGACCCAAGCAGACTCTGGAATTGTCCCTCCCACGCGATCTGCAGCTGCTCAGCGAAGGCAAGCACCTCCGGACGATCTACCCGGAGAGTTCGCGATCGCGCGGGCCCGAGACCGCATGGGCGGCAGCAGTAACGGCGCACGGCGCAGAGGTGCGCACCATGGCCGGCAGGTTCCACAGACTCGTCATCGTGGACAGCAGCGTCGCCTTCATGACCGACCACATCGGACTGCCGACGCCCGACAACGGCGCATTCAAGGTGACCCATCCCGGCATGATCGCCCACCTCCGCGAGCTCTATGAGGACCAATGGCAGCGCGCGGACCCTTGGATGGGAGGACGAATACGGCCGCCGGAGGAGAATGTCACGACCCCTACGAGTCGGGCGATTCTCCGCGGGATCAGCGCGGGCAAGAAGCTGCGCCAGATCGCCAAGGAACTCCAGCTCAGCGAGCGTACGCTGTCGAATCATCTGACCCGGCTGTACCGAGCCCTCGACGTCGAAGCCGGCAATCAGTTCGCGCTCGGCGAGTGGTGGGCGTCCACGGATGAGCGCAAACTCGACTGAGCTGGATCAGCCGACAGCCACGGCGTTCCTGCTACCGCCAATCGATGTCGAATCTCGCTTCGTCAAACCGCCGTGATCCACGGACGGTCGCCGGACCCACCCGCACTTCGGCTACGACGAGTTGGACCAGCGTCCGCTTCTGCCCTCGGCCGGCCGTCGCCGTCCACCACTCCTCGAGTCCCTCGGGTGTCAACTTCGGCAGCTCCTCGAGGGCTTTGCCTCGGCGCTCCGCCGACATGGCTTCCTTGCGCTTGCCATCGAGGGCGGCCTTGGCTGCCTTGAACTCCGCCAGCGTCAGGTCCTTCGTACCGTACGCCCGGGCCAGTTCAGCTTTGTGGGCGGTCAGTTGCTCCAGGAAAACAGCTGCCTTCTTCGCTTCCGCTGTAAACTGATCCCGGATCGCTACCAGCCACTTCAGGCGCGCTTTGTCCTGCAGATGCGCGAGAACCCGCTCGCCGACATAGTCGTCCAGCGGCTCAGCGGAGATGCGCACCTTTCCGCAGCCTTCGGCCTCGCAGACGTACCCCCGTCCGCCGTTCGCTGTAGACCGAGACACCAGCGGATGTCGGCACAGGCCGCAGGTGGCGATGCCGCCCGACAGGTAGTGCACGTGCTTCGGCTTGTCGCCCTGCCCCCGCTCGTTGCGCGTGAACAGCTCCTGCAACGCATCGAAGGTCTCGCGGTCGATCAGTGGTTCAGCCGGACCCTTCACCAGCTCGCCGTCCGCGTTCTCCCTCAGCCCAGCAATCGCTGGATTCCGCAGTCTGCGGCGCAGCGTCGTCGTCGACCATGGGCGACCCGACACCGTCGGGCCAGCGTGCTCCGTCATCCAGTCCACGGTGCTCGCGAGCGTCTTCTCATCAAGGAGACGCCTAGCAGCAGCCGCCAAGTAGGCGGCCTCGTCAGGAATGGCAGTCACGCCATCCGTCTCATGGCCGTACGCCCTCATAACCTCTCCAGCCCATATCCCCCGATGTATCCCCCAAACACAGGCTATGCCAAAACCCACCATTGCCACCCCGACAGGTGGCGCGCTCGCGTATTGGGTTTCAGCGGCCCGAGCGGACCATACACGTACGCACGCCCACGCAACAGTTCCGGATATGCAGACTCGTAGTCTGCCAACTGAGAGTTGGCGTAGCCACCCCAGGCCCGTACTCAAGGGTAGGCGTGCGCGCGCCGCGATCGGTCGACTCACCTGCAGGGATGGCGCCAGGCGCAATGCCTGTTCCCCCAGGGAACGCCGTCGGCGCTGCTTGGGGAGATACAGCGCATGCTCGGCGACCGGCGCGGACGCAGGTGACGTTCCTCAGACTTGCCTGCTGCCTCATCACCCACCGGCAACTCGGCTCGCTGCGTTAGCTGTCGCTGTCCGAGGCGGCCCTGAAGCCGCGATCTTGAATCACCGGAAAGGCTTGCTGCGTGGTGACAATCCACGCATCGACCTCGTCATGGGACGTCCTGATGGCGCTGACCAACTCTTCGAGAACGTCCAGCTTCGGCTTGCGGACGTTCAGGCTGAGCTGCTCCATCGACACTTCTTGGTAGGGCATGCTCAGCTGCCACCAGAACCGCATGAGGTAGCGGCACTCCTGCGGCTCTCGGTCGTCTGCAAGCCGATCATGGATGACTGCCTGGACGCGCCGCCGCTGATCATCGTCACGAAAGCCGTTATTGAGGTCCGTCAGGGTCACGGTCGGACACTAGCAACCACCAAAGCCGCCGGATCCGAGGATAGGCCCGACCCTGACGTGACCACGGAGACACCGGGCAGGTCATTCCGTTAGGAGCTCTTCGTTGGGTTGGCTGCTCTGAGGGGTGGGCGACCCTGCGGCAACCTTCGAGGGGGTGACGCAGTCGCCCGTCGAGCCCTCCTCTATTCCGGCTCCACCCCGAGTGCCGCCCACAGCTCGGAGGTCAG
Organism: Streptomyces sp. CA-135486; assembly: GCF_050936555.1. Lineage (NCBI taxonomy): Bacteria > Bacillati > Actinomycetota > Actinomycetes > Kitasatosporales > Streptomycetaceae > Streptomyces > Streptomyces sp. CA-135486. Next base: position 444,975 of record NZ_JBNJMM010000002.1, on the reverse strand, counting down.
GACCCTGCGGTTGCCCTTGCCGTACTGGTGGACCTTCACCGGGAACTCGCCGGCATTGATCAGTTCGTACGTCGTGTTGCGGCCGAGGCCAAACGCCCTGCCTGCGGTCAGCACATCGATCGCTACCGGCAGCGCCAGTACTTCCTCCCGCGTCATTCCGGCACCGCCGCCAGGTACCGCACCGCGCATGGCTGAATCTCGACGATCATGCATGTTCAGGCTCTCCCGTCTCGCCCCCGCGCCTCCCGGACAGTCCCGGCCGAGCCTAGAGTCTCCCAGCGAGGGCACCGAAATCCGCGTCACCCAAACTGGGGCATCCGGATCAACTGCCACCACACAGGTGTGCGCATCCAGGGCATACGAACCCGGGTGCACGCCAACCAGACACCAAGTCGACGAGGCCGTCCATCTAAGCCGACGTTATCAAGGAGACATTGAACCGTCTCCACATATGATCGAGTACGTTCAGCTGCCACCGGCACCGATCGACACGGGAGGGGAAGCAACGTGTTCAAGGGGTCCGTCTACAAGCGATGCACCACATGCACGGGGCCGCTTGTAGACACCAGGGGAAAACCCGTCCTCAACAAGGACGGCACTCAAAAGATCGGCGAACTCGGGACACAGTGCCCCGCACTCAAGCGACGCGACCACGGATCCTGGTACTACTACGTCGAGTTGGAGCCCGGCCCCGGAGGGAAACGGCGCAGGGCCCGTAAGGGCGGCTTCGCCACCAAGAGGGACGCCGAGGACAAGGCACAGGAGGTCTGGGACCTCGCGCAGGCCGGCATCGACGTCCTGTCCGACGAGACCATGGGCCAGTACCTACGGCGCTGGCTCGACGGCAAGCAGCGCCTCAAGCGGTCCACCCGCCACAGCTACGAGGACTACCTGCGGCTGTACTTCATCCCACACCTCGGACACATCAAGCTCCGCGACCTGCGCACCCGGCACATCGAGGACATGTTCACGGCGATCCGTACGGAGAACGAGACCCGTCTCGCCAACCAGACCGCCGCCAGACTGGCCCGCGCCGCCGAGCGCAAGGCCAACAAAGCGTGGCGCGACGCCGAAAAGCCAAGGCCGCCGGAGCTCCGCGAGAAGTGGAACGAAGCAAAGCGGGAGCTCAAAGAAGCGCTGGCCAAGCCCCGTCGACCCACCGAGGCCGGTACCCAGACACGCATCAAGGTCGCCCTCAGCTCGGCACTGGAATCCGCGCGCAAACAGCGCACCATCACCGACAACTGGGCCGCCTACGTCGACCTCCCCTCCTACCGCCCGCCCAGGCCGATGGTCTGGACAGCCGCCCGCGTCACCGCCTGGCGCAAGACCAGCACCAAGCCCAACTCCGTCATGGTCTGGCGCCCCGAACACACCGGCCAGTTCCTCGACTCCGTCGTCCACGACCGGCTCTACCCCCTCTGGCACCTCATCGCCTTCCATGGCCTGCGCCGCGGCGAGTCCTGCGCCCTGTCCTGGGGCGAGGTAGACCTCGACGAAGGCATAATCCACATCACCGAGCAGATCGTCGCCGTCGCGTACGAACCCTACGAGGACACCCCGAAGACCGACCAGATCCGCGACATCACCCTCGACCAGGACACCCTCGACCTCCTGCGCTGGTGGAAGGCCCGCCAGGAAACCGAGCGCGCCGAGGCCCTGGAGAAGAACAAGCCCTATGAGGACAGCGGACGCGTCTTCACCATCGAGGACGGCACCGTCTACCACCCGCAGTTCTTCTCCGACCGCTTCGAACGGCTCTACAAGAAGATCGACCTGCCCCCGATCCGCCTGCATGACCTCCGCCACGGCGCGGCCACCATCGCCCTCCTGGCCGGCGTCCACATCAAGGTCGTCCAGAAGAAACTCGGCCACTCCTCGATCAAGGTGACCGGCGACATCTACACCAGCGTCCTCGAAGAGGTTGAGAAGGAAGCCGCCGAGGCCACCCTCGCCGCCGTCCCCCGAGCGCGCAAGAAGATCCTCCAGGGATCCGAGGAGGACATCACGACTGAGGAAAAGGCGCAGGAAGACGCGGAGGAAGAGGAGACCGACGGGGACGAAGGTACGGCCGCGGCAGCCGCCTGACGTACCCGCGCAGTGCCGACGGGCGAGCCCAGGACCTCACGACCTGGGCTCGCCCGTTTCGCATGCCTACAGCCGTCAGAGCTGGTCGCCAGCGGTACCAACTGTGCGGTGGCCACCGCCGATTGATCGTTCCGCGCCGTGTCCCCGGTACGTCCCCGGAAACACGCATTGCTCTCGCAGGAGACCCTGAGACTTCGCAGCCGCAATCTCCTGAAGATCACAGGAAAGCAAAAGGCCCAGGTCAGATAGTGTCCGACCTGGGCCTCTCTGGAGCCGCCTTCGGGATTCGAACCCGAGACCTACGCATTACGAGTGCGTTGCTCTGGCCAACTGAGCTAAGGCGGCAAGCTGCGGATATACCCGTCCTCGCGAAGACACGTTCGCATCCGCAGCGGCGCCAAGTCTACAGGGTTGTTTTGGGTGCCCCGAACCACCTCCGGGTGGCCGTCTGACGCCGTCAGCGGCAGCGCTTGTCCTCCGGCGGAACCGTGCCGTCCAGCAGATAGGTGTTGATCGCCGTGTCGATGCAGTCGCTACCGCGCCCGTACGCCGTGTGACCGTCGCCCTCGTACGTGAGCAGGGATCCCGAGGAGAGCTGCCCGGCCAGCCCCTGCGCCCACTTGTAGGGGGTGGCCGGGTCCCGGGTGGTGCCGACGACCACGATCGGGGCCGCGCCCTTCGCCTCGATGCGGTGTGGCGCGCCGGTGGCGGGGGTCGGCCAGTACGCGCAGTTCAGCGCGGCCCAGGCGAAGCCCCTGCCGAAGACCGGGGATGCCTTCTCGAACTCGGGGAGCGCGGACTGCACGGCCTCGGGGGCGGTGAAGGCGGGCGGCAGGTCGAGGCAGTTCACGGCGGCGTTGGCGTACATCAGGTTCGCGTACGAGCCGTCGGCCTCGCGCTCGTAGTAGCTGTCGGCGAGCGCGAGGAGAGCCGCGCCGTTGCCGGCCATGGCGTTTGCGAGGGCCTCTCGGAGCTGGGGCCAGGCGCTCTCGTCGTACATCGCGGCGATCACTCCGGTGGTCGCCAGCGACTCGCCGAGCCTGCGGCTCTCGCCGGTCCCGACGGGCCTGGCGTCGAGCGCGGCGAAGAAGGCCTTGAGGCGGGCCGAGGCATCCGCGGCGGAGGTGGTGCCGAGCGGGCAGCCCTTCCTCTTGACGCAGTCGGCGGCGAAGGACTGGAAGGCGATCTCGAAGCCCGCGGTCTGGTCGCGGTTCAGCGCGCGGGCCGGAAGCGACGGGTCCATCGCACCGTCGAGAACGAGGCGGCCCGTGCGGTCGGGGAAGAGCTCGGCGTACGTCGCTCCCAGGAAGGTGCCGTAGGAAGCCCCCACGTACGACAGCTTCTCGTCGCCCAGCACGGCGCGCAGGATGTCCATGTCGCGGGCCGCCTCGACGGTGGAGACATGCGGCAGGATCTTGCCCGAACGCTCCTCGCAGCCCGCCGCGAAGTCCTTCAGCGACGCGGCGAGGCGGGTCGTCTCGGCGGCGTCGTCAGGGGTCTGGTCGACCTGCGTGTACGTGTCCATCTCCTTGCCCGTGAGGCACTCCACGGGCTCGCTGCGGGCGACGCCGCGCGGGTCGACGGCGACCATGTCGTAGCGGGCGCGTACGGGAGCGGGGTAGCCGATGCCCGCGTACACCTGGAGATAGCCGACGGCCGATCCGCCCGGGCCGCCCGGGTTGACGAGCAGCGAGCCGAGGCGCTTGCCGGGGCCAGTGGCCTTCTTGCGGGCGACGGCCAGTTTGATGGACTCCCCGCCGGGCTTGGCGTAGTCCAGCGGTGCTTTCATCGTGGCGCAGTCGAAACCTGTGACACCGCAGGGACGCCACTTCAACTGCTGTGTGTAGTACGGCTTGAGCGCGGCGTTGGGCGCGGACCCGCCGTCCGGGGTGGAGGCGTCCGCGGAGGCGCTGGGCGACGAACTCCCGCCTGTGCAGCCTGAGATCAGCAGGCCGACCGTGGTCAGCGCGAGGGCGGAAATACGCAGCAGTCGCCTGGTGTCCATTCTTGGAGCCTAGTCGGCCGGTGGGCGGCGGTGCCGTAGCGCGCTCGTACGGGTGAGCCGGTCAACCCCTCCGCGGGCCGCCGGCCCTGCCCCCGGGGCGCTCCGACGTCGTCAGCCCGCGCGAAGCGCCACCGTCATCGCCTCCACCGCCAGCAGCGGCGCCACATTGCTGTCCAGCGCCTGGCGGCAGGCGACGACCGCCTCTATCCGGCGCAGAGTGCCCTCGGGGGTCGAGGCGCGGGCGATCCGGTCCAGGGAGTCCCGTACGTCGCCATTGGCGAGCGCGATCTCCGAGCCCATCTGGAGAGCCAGCACATCGCGGTAGAAGCCGGTCAGATCGGTGAGCGCGAGATCCAGGCTGTCCCGCTGCGTACGCGTCTTGCGGCGCTTCTGTCTGTCCTCCAGCTCCTTCATCGCCCCGGCGGTCCCGCGCGGCATCCGCCCGCCCGCGGACGCGCCGAGAGCCGCCTTGAGGTCCTCGGTCTCCTTGACGTCGATCTCCTCGGCGACCTGGTTGGCGTCCTCGGCCGCGGCGTCGATCAGCTCCTGGGCGGCCTTGAGGCAGCCGCCGATGTCCTCGACACGCAGCGGCAGCTTGAGCACGGTGGCGCGCCGGGCCCGGGTCCGCTCGTCGGTCGCCAGCCGGCGGGCCCGGCCGATGTGCCCCTGCGTGGCGCGGGCCGCGGCCATCGCGACGTCGGGCTCGATGCCGTCCCGCCGGATCAGTACGTCGGCGACGGCGTCGACCGGGGGCGTACGCAGGGTCAGGTGGCGGCAGCGGGAGCGGATGGTGGGAAGCACGTCCTCCAGCGAAGGTGCGCAGAGCAGCCATACCGTGCGGGGGGCGGGCTCCTCGACGGCCTTCAGCAGGACATTGCCCGCCCCCTCCGTGAGGCGGTCGGCGTCCTCCAGGATGATCACCTGCCAGCGGCCGACGGCCGGGGAGAGCTGGGCGCGCCGGACGAGTTCGCGGGTCTCCTTGACGCCGATGGAGAGCAGGTCGGTGCGGACGACCTCGATGTCGGCGTGCGTACCGACGAGGGTGGTGTGGCAGCCGTCGCAGAATCCGCAGCCCGGCTCGCCGCCGAGTGCCCGGTCGGGGCTGGTGCACTGCAACGCGGCCCCGAACGCCCGCGCGGCGGTGGACCGCCCGGAGCCGGGGGGCCCGGTGAACAGCCAGGCGTGCGTCATCTTCGAAGCGTCGGCCGACTGCTCACCGCGGGCCTCGGCGGTGACGCGGGCATCGGCGTCCCGGGCGGCGGCGGAGAGCTGCGCCTGGACGCGGTCCTGGCCGACGAGGTCGTCCCAGACGGTCATGCGCCGTCACCGCCTTTCGTGCTGGGTGTCCCGTGCCGAAGTCTCCCCTTGCAGGGATCTCCCATTGTGGGGGACGGGTCTGACAGTGAAGGTCGTGCGGGCGGGCCGCTTGCCCCCAGGCAGTCATCACCCGGGGGTCAGCGCCTGCCCCTGTTGCCCTCGTCGTCGTCCTCGTGCGGGCCCAGCAACTCGTCCGCCAGGGTGGGCAGGTCGTCCAGCGGGGTCTCCTCCGCCCAGTCCGAGCGGCGGCGTGAGCGGCCCGACTGCGGGTCGACCTGCGGGAGTTCGCGAGTGCGGTCGTCCGGGGCCCCGCCCGCGGCCGGACGCGCACTCGCGTCGCGGAAGATGCCCGGCGGGACCCGGTCGGTCGGATCCCCGTCCTCCCGTACCGGCGGCAGCACGGCTGTCTCGTCCGCGTCCCGTACCGGCGGCAGTACGGTCGTCTCGTCCGCGTCCCGCACCGGCGGAAGCACCGTCGTCTCGTCCGCACCGTCCGGGACCTTCGGCAGTACTGCCGTCTCGTCCGCCGCCGCAGGTGCCGGCTTCCGGACCTCCTGCGTCACCTCGTCCGGCTTGACCACCGGAGTCGGCACCGTCACCTCCGTGGCCGAGGCCACAGAAGCAGAGGCAGAGGCAGCCGCGGAAGCCTCGGCCTGCCGCCGCGCCTCCTCCGCCCTCATCAGCGCCTCTTCCGCCTTGCGCTGCTTCTCGAGACGCCGTTCCTCCGCCTCGGCCCGCAGCCGGGCCTCCTCCTCCGCCTGCTTGCGCCGCCGTTCCTCTTCCTCCCGGCGCGTCTTCTCCTCCGCGAGCCGCCGTGCCCGCTCCTCCTCGGCCCGCAGCCGGGCCTCCTCCGCCCGCCGCCTGGCCTCCTCCGCCTGCCGTTCGGCCTCGCGCTGCCGCGCCTCCTCCAGCTCGCGGCGCTTGCGCTCCTCCTCCTCGGCGCGGAGCTTCGCGAGCTGTTCCTGCCGCTCGCGCTCGACCCGCTCTTCCTCCGCCTTGCGCGCGGCCTCTTCCTCGGCCCTGCGCCTGGCCTCCTCCTCGGCCGCCTTGCGGGCCTCCTCCTGCGCCTTCACCTCGGCGGCGGAGAGCGGCAGCAACTGGTCGAGCCGGTGACGTACGACGGTGGTGACCGACTCGGGGTCCTGGACCGCGTCCACCACCAGATAGCGGCCGGGATCGGCCGCGGCCAGCGTCAGGAACCCGGCACGCACCCGCTGGTGGAATTCCGCCGGCTCCGACTCCAGCCGGTCCGGCGCCTCCGTGAACCGCTCGCGCGCCGCCTCCGGCGAGACGTCGAGCAGCACCGTCAGATGCGGTACGAGACCGTGCGTCGCCCAGCGGTTGATCCGGGCGATCTCGGTGGGCGACAGATCGCGGCCCGCGCCCTGGTAGGCGACCGACGAGTCGATGTAGCGGTCGGAGATGACGATCGCGCCGCGCTCCAGCGCGGGCCGTACGACCGAATCGACGTGCTCGGCGCGGTCGGCGGCGTACAGCAGCGCCTCCGCGCGGTTGGAGAGCCCAGCCGACGACACATCCAGCAGGATCGACCGCAGCCGCTTCCCGATCGGCGTCGCACCCGGCTCGCGCGTGACGACGACCTCGTGGCCCTTCGCCCGGATCCACTCCGCCAGCGCCTCGACCTGCGTGGACTTACCGGCCCCGTCGCCGCCCTCTATGGCGATGAAGAATCCGGTCGCGGCCGGCGCCTGTGCCGGGTCAGCTCCGCCGCGCAGCGCGTCGCCCAGATCGCGGCGCAGCGGCACGCCCGAACGGTCGTCCGTCTTCGCCAGAACGATCGCGGCGACGGGCAGCAGCAGCGCCCCGACCAGCATCAGTGTGAAGGCCGCGCCGCCGTGCGCGAAGACGAAGTCGCCGCTCGCGAGGCGGTGCGGCCCGATCACCGAGGCGAGCAGCGGCGCCGCGAGCGCACCGAGGGCGATGGAGACCCGGACGACCGCCTGGAGGTGTTCGGTGATCCTGGGCCGTCGGAAGTCCTCGGACTCCTGGTCGATGAGCGCGTGCCCGGTACTCGCGGCGACGCCGGCCGCGAGTCCCGCGAGCAGCGCGATGAACAGCACGCTCGCCGTGTCCGGCACCAGGCCCATGGCGAGCAGCGCGATTCCGGTGACCGCGAGCGCAAGAGCCAGCAGCCGTCGGCGGGAGAGCGTGGGCAGTACGGACGCGGCGCCACGGATGCCGAGGCCGGTGCCGCCGGTCAGCGCGAGCACAAGCAGCGCGAAGGCGGCGGGGCCGCCACCGAGGTCGAAGGCGTGCAGCACGGAGACGGCAACCGCCGAGGCCATCGCGCCCGCGACCGCGGCACAGCCGAGGACGAACAGCGGTATGGCGCCCGTACGCCCCTTGTCCAGGCCGTTGCCGGTGGACGGACGGCGCAGCCCTTCGAGCGGCGAACGCGGCCGCGGGGTCTGCGAGCCGGGCAGCTCCACGAAGTACAGCGTCGAGACGGACGCGGCGAAGAGTCCGGCGGCGACATAGGAACCGAGCGCCGCCTGGTGCAGCGAGAACCACTCGATGCCGGAGCCGAGGAGATTGCCGATGAGCGTGGCGATCAGCAGCGCCGCGGCTCCCGCGGGGATGACGGCGAAGCCCGTACGCAGCCAGAGCCGGCGCAGCGCGTCGAGGTGGTCCGGCAGCGGACGCACCGCGGCGCCCTCCAGCGGCGGGGCGGGCAGCAGCGCGGGTGCCGCGCCGTCCCTGGCGACCGTCCAGAAACGCTCGGCGACGCCCGTGACGAAGACGGTGCTCAGCAGGATCGCGGGCGCGTTGTTAGGGGTCCAGTCGATCCACAGCGGGGCGACGACGAGGAGCGCAAGACGCAGCCCGTCCGCGCCGATCATGGTCCAGCGCCGGTCGAGCAGCCCCTTGGGCGAGGTGAGGGTGGTCAGTGGGCCGAGCAGTACGGCACCGAAGAGCAGTGTCGACAGCACGCGCGCGCCGAGCACCGCGGCAACGGCGAGGGCGGCGCCGCGGTAGCCGCCGCCGAACGTGCCCTGCAGGACCGCCGCCTGAAGCGTCAGCAGCAGGAGTACGAAAATCGCGATGGAGTCCCCGATACCGCCCACCACCTGGGCGTTCCAGAGGCGCCGCAGTGGCGGGAAGCGCAGCAGGGCGCGTACCGCGCGCTCGCGTGAGTCCGCGGCAAGTGCCTCGGATGCGTCGGAGTCTGAGGCAGTCTCTGAGACGGTGCTCACGACCGCCTGCTGCTCGGCTGGCTGCTCGGCTCGCGTCATCCGCCCAGCCTATCCGGAGCGCCGCACTCCCCGGAGGCCTGCCCGAACATACGGGCGCTTTGCGCGGAGGATGCGAAAGCTCCCTCGCACACAGCGCCCGTACGGAATCCGACGACTCGTCCGCCGCAGCCGTGTCCGACGTGTCCGACTGCTCGGCCCACTGCTGGTCCTACTCGTCTGGTTCTACTCGTCCGACTCGTCCGCCGGAGCCGTCGAGGCCTTCGCCGACGCGGTCGTCTTCTTCGCCGCGGCCGCCGTCGTCTTCTTGGCGGCGGTCTTCTTGGCCGCCGTCTTCTTGGCCGCGGTCTTCTTCGCAGGCGCCTTCTTGGCCGGGGCCTTCTTCGCCGTCTTCTTCTTGACCGGCCCCTTGGCACGCTTCTCGGCGAGCAGCTCGTAGCCGCGCTCCGGCGTGATGTCCTCGACGCTGTCGCCCGTGCGCAGCGTCGCATTCGTCTCGCCGTCGGTGACGTACGGACCGAAACGCCCGTCCTTGACCACCACGGGACGCTCGCTGACCGGGTCGGTACCCAGCTCCTTCAGCGGCGGCTTGGCGGCGGCCCGACCGCGCTGCTTCGGCTGCGCATAGATCGCGAGGGCCTCGTCCAACGTGATGCTGAAGAGCTGGTCCTCGGTCTCCAGCGACCGCGAGTCCGTGCCCTTCTTCAGATACGGGCCGTACCGGCCGTTCTGCGCGGTGATCTCGACACCGTCGGCGTCCTTGCCCACCACGCGCGGCAGGGACATCAGCTTCAGCGCGTCTTCGAGCGTGACCGTGTCCAGCGACATCGACTTGAAGAGCGAGGCCGTCCGCGGCTTGACCGCGTTCTTGCCGGTCTTCGGGGTGCCCTCGGGCAGCACCTCGGTCACGTACGGGCCGTACCGGCCGTCCCGCGCGATGATCTGGTGCCCGGTCACCGGGTCCGCACCCAGCTCGAAGTCGCCGCTCGGCTTGGCCAGCAGCTCCTCCGCGTACTCCACGGTGAGCTCGTCCGGAGCGAGGTCCTCCGGGACGTCCGCGCGCTGGTGGCCCTCCGCGTCCTTCTCGCCGCGCTCGATGTACGGGCCGTACCGGCCGACGCGCAGCACGATCCCCTCGCCGACCGGGAAGCTGGAGATCTCCCGGGCGTCGATCGCCCCGAGGTCCGTCACCAGCTCCTTGAGGCCACCGAGGTGGTCCCCGTCGCCGTTGCCCGCGGCGGACGCGGCGCCCGCGTCGTCGCCCTCGCCGAAGTAGAAGCGCCTCAGCCACGGCACGGCCTGCGCCTCGCCCCGCGCGATGCGGTCGAGGTCGTCCTCCATCCTCGCGGTGAAGTCGTAGTCGACGAGCCGGCCGAAGTGCTTCTCCAGCAGGTTGACCACGGCGAAGCTCAGGAAGGAGGGCACGAGCGCCGTCCCCTTCTTGAAGACATAGCCGCGGTCGAGGATGGTGCCGATGATCGACGCATAGGTCGACGGGCGGCCGATCTCGCGCTCTTCCAGCTCCTTGACCAGCGAGGCCTCGGTGTAGCGGGCCGGCGGCTTGGTCGCGTGGCCGTCGACCGAGATCTCCTCGGCGGACAGGGCGTCGCCCTCGGCGACCTGCGGAAGACGGCGCTCACGGTCGTCGAGTTCGGCGTTCGGGTCGTCGGCACCCTCGACGTACGCCTTCATGAAGCCGTGGAAGGTGATCGTCTTGCCGGACGCGGAGAACTCGGCGTCGCGGCCGTCGCTCGCCCGGCCGCCGATCTTCACGGTCACCGAGTTTCCGACCGCGTCCTTCATCTGGGACGCGACGGTCCGCTTCCAGATCAGCTCGTAGAGCTTGAACTGGTCGCCGGTCAGACCCGTCTCGGCGGGCGTGCGGAAACGGTCGCCCGAAGGGCGGATCGCCTCGTGCGCCTCCTGCGCGTTCTTGACCTTCCCGGCATACGTGCGCGGCTTGTCCGGCAGGTAATTGGCGCCGTACAGCTGCGTGACCTGCGCCCGGGCGGCCGAGACCGCCGTGTCGGAGAGCGTCGTGGAGTCCGTACGCATGTAGGTGATGAAGCCGTTCTCGTACAGCTTCTGCGCCACCTGCATGGTGGCCTTCGCCCCGAAGCCCAGCTTGCGGGAGGCCTCCTGCTGCAGCGTGGTCGTACGGAAAGGTGCGTACGGAGACCGACGGTACGGCTTCGACTCGACCGAGCGGACCGCGAACGAGGCGTTTTCGAGCGCGGCGGCCAGCGCCCGGGCGTTCGCCTCGTCCAGGTGCAGGACCTGGCCGGACTTGAGCCGGCCGTCCGAGCCGAAGTCGCGGCCCTGGGCCACGCGCTGTCCGTCGACCGTGTTAAGGCGGGCGGTGAAGACGGAGGGGTCGGACGCGTCACCGGCGCGGCCGGTGGAGAACGTGCCGGTCAGGTCCCAGTACTCGGCGGAGCGGAAGGCGATGCGCTCGCGCTCACGCTCGACGACGAGCCGGGTCGCGACGGACTGCACACGGCCGGCGGACAGCCGCGGCATGACCTTCTTCCACAGGACCGGCGAGACCTCGTAGCCGTAGAGCCGGTCGAGGATACGGCGGGTTTCCTGGGCGTCGACCATGCGCTTGTTGAGCTCGCGCGGGTTCGCGACGGCGTCGCGGATCGCGTCCTTGGTGATCTCGTGGAAGACCATCCGGTGGACGGGGACCTTGGGCTTCAGCACCTCGAGGAGGTGCCACGCGATGGCCTCGCCCTCGCGGTCCTCATCGGTGGCGAGGAAGAGCTCGTCGGACTCGGCGAGCTGCTCCTTGAGCTTCCTGACCTGGGCCTTCTTGTCGGCGTTGACGACATAGATCGGCTGGAAGTCGTTCTCGACGTCGACGCCGAGGCGGCGCACCTCGCCGGTGTACTTCTCGGGCACCTCGGCGGCGCCGTTCGGGAGGTCGCGGATGTGCCCGACGCTCGCCTCGACGACATAGCCGGGGCCGAGGTAGCCCTTGATCGTCTTCGCCTTGGCAGGCGACTCGACGATCACGAGTCGGCGGCCGCCCTGTGCGGTCTCGCTGGTCGGGGACAACTTCGCTCTTCTCTCCGGTCGACGCTCGGTGCGCGCCCACGGCGGTGCGGCACTGGGTGCGGCACTGCTGTGACGCTGCTGTCGCTGCGGAGTGTGACGGTACAACCCGCCCCCGTGTCAAACGGCAAAAGCCCGCAACGGCCACTCGAACGGTAACCCGACTCCGGCCATTCCTGCCGCCCGGACCGGCACGAAGACGCCTCGGAGCCCAGATGCCCCCAGATCAGACGCGGCCGAAAGTCCAGAAGCCGAGGGCGAAGGAGACGGCGCCGAAGAGTGTCGCGAGGGCGACGGCCGTGGCGGGACTCACTCCGTGCGCGACCGGTGCGCGGTGCCGAAGGCGTATTGCCGTCCACAGCAGCAGCCCGGCCCCGAACAGCGTGAACGCCGTCCCGGCGAAGATCGCTGGCCCGCTCTCCATGCCCCTACCCGGTCCTTCTCTGATGCCGAGGTGCCCGGAGGCCGAGGCTGACACCCCCGGGCGTCATGGGTGCGAATTCCAGGTGAACGCCGGATGGGTTCACCCGCCGGGGGGCGGTACCGGGTGAACCGGACCCGACCGGAGGCCGCCGCTCCCCTTCTTACGGTGACTTTCCGGGGCTCGTTGTGGATGTTGGCCGGTTTCACCTCATGGCGCGGGGCTCGAACCATGCCTCCGCCGCACGCCGCCACCGTGGGGGCGGTCCTGGACGATTCCGGTACGCGGCACCAGCCTCGCATCGTCCTAGCGGACCGGAGCCGCAGGTTCCAGGAAGCCCTCCCCGACCAGCAGCCGCAGCGCCTGCGGCGTACGGTCGCGCAGCACCACCGGGTCCTCGTCGAGCAACTGGGCGATCGCGTCCAGAATCCGCCCGGCGCTCAGCGACCCGTCGCACACCCCGGCGAAGCCCGCGCCGACCGTGTCCACCTTGGTGGCCCGGCGCATGCCGCGGTTCTGACGCAGCACCACATGCTCCGGGTCCTCCGCGCCGGGCAGTCCGACCTGCTCCTGCACGACCTCCGCCGCGAGCGTGAAGTGCCCGGCGAGCAGCGCCGCGTCGTCGTGCGCACGCAGATAGTCCTGCCGCGCGAAGTGGGCCCGTACGCTCTCGCCGAGCGGCTGCTCGACGGGGTGCGGCCACTCCTCGACGACGATCGACGGGCGCTCGGAACCGGACTTTCTGAGCGTGATCCAGCCGAAGCCGACCGCCTTGGTCTTACGGGCCTCGAACTCATCCAGCCATGCGTCGTACCGCTCGGCGTACCGGGCCAGGTCGCCGCGGTGGTCACCGCTGTCGCGCAGCCACAGCTCGGCGTACTGCGCCACGTCCTGCACCTCGCGCTGCACGATCCAGGCGTCACAGCCGCGCGGCACCCAGGAGCGCAGCCGCTCCTGCCACTCCTCCCCCTCCACGTGCTGCCAGTTGGCCAGGAACTGGGCATATCCCCCGTCGTTCAGCCTGTCCCCCGCCTGCTGGACGAGCGAGCGGCACAGATCGTCGCCGCCCATCCCGCCGTCCCGGTAGGTCAGCCGGGCACCGGGAGAGATCACGAACGGCGGATTCGACACGATCAGGTCGTACGTGTCCTTGCCGACCGGCTCGAAGAGCGAGCCTTCGCGCAGATCTGCCTCGGGCGCCCCGGAGAGCGCGAGCGTGAGCCGGGTGAAGTGCAGGGCGCGCGGGTTCAGATCGGTGGCCGTGACCCGGATGGCGTGCTGCGAGGCGTGCAGCGCCTGGAGGCCGGAGCCGGTGCCCAGATCCAGGGCGGAGGCCACGGGCGTACGCACGGTGATGCCGGCCAGCGTGGTGGAGGCGCCGCCGACGCCGAGGACGACTTCTTCGCGCTGGCCGCTCGCACCGCCCGCGCCGCCGACCGCACAGCCGAGGTCGGAGACGATGAACCAGTCCTGCCCCTCGGGACCGCCGTACGGCCGCACATCCACCGTGGCCCGTACCTCGTCGCCGTCCCGCACCACCCAGCCGTCGGCCAGGCACTCCTCGAGCGGCAGCGCGGCCCGTGCCCGCTCGTACGCAACGGGTCGCTGGAGCAGAAACAGCCGTACGAGCGTGTCGAGCACGCCGTCCGCGCGGGTGGCCCGCAGGGCGGGCACCGTCTCGCTGCGGGCGAGGGCGGCATACGCGGGCGCACCGAGCAGCTCGAGCAGCCCGTCGGCGGTGAAGGCGGCGGCGATGAGGGCTTCACGCAGCCGGGGCGAGTGGTCGGGCGAAGGAAGGCCTGGGGCAGGGCTGGTCGTACTCACCTGCCCATTGTGGCGACCGCCACTGACAAACGCCGCACCGCCGACGGCAAACTCCGCGCCGCCGATGCCCGCCACTCGGCCTGGCTTGCCACGATGGCCGGCTACTGCCCGCTACTGCCCGCTGGACGGGGACGCGGAAGTCTTCGCCGAGGGCTTCCCGGACGGCTTCTCCGACGCCGATCCAGTCGGCTTCACCGGGGTTGACGGGGTGGCCGATGCGGATGAGCCGGCGGCAGGGCTGGAGGCCTTCGCCGTCTGGCAGCCGGGCTGCTTCGCCATCGCCTGGCCCAGAGCGCCGGACTGCAGCTTCTTCAGCGCGTCCTGGTCCATCGTCTCGATCTTCTTCAGACCGTCGGCAACGCCCTGCAGTCCGTCCGCGAACTTCTGCTGGTCCTTGGCGTTGAGCCCGTCGACCTGCTTCTTCAGATTGAGGTAGGCCGTGGCGGTGGCGTTGAGTTCCTTGACCGCGTCCTGCTGGAGCTTTTCGCCATTGTCGACGGGCGGGGTACCGGCGCTGCTCACGGCGGCGGCGAGCGCCTTGTCCGCGTCGGCGATGTCCTGGAAGGCCTTCGAGTCGGCGGCCTGGATGTCGGCCGGCTTACCGTCCGCGGCAGTCGAGATGATCGTCTGCTGGGCGTTGGCCCTCTTCTGGATCTGCGGCTGTGCCTGGTCGCAGACCTTCTTGGCCCAGGCATTCACCTTGCTGTCACCGTCGTCGCTGCTGCAGCCGGACAGCGCCAGTACCAGTACCGCACCGCCGGACAGTGCGGCCGCAAGCTTGTTGTTCACCGGATTGGTCCCTTCCAAGGCTCTCGGCCCCGGAACATACACGCCAAGTGGGCGACATCCGCGTGCCGTGTGTCCCATTCATAACCTATTAAAGCCATTTGCACCAAGGGAGACAAGGCTCACGACCACATGCCGACGGGCGGCCGACACGTCAATACGCGCCGCCCGCCCGCCTCTTGAGCAGGTGTTACGAAACCACCGCTGGATCAGGGGACTTCGCGCTCCGCTCCGCATGATTGTCTTCGTCACCCATGGCGATGCCGCGCCGCTTGGAGATGTACACGGCGCCGACGATGACGAGGATGGCGAGCACCGCCACCAGCCCCCGCACTCCGGCACTCGAGTCGTCCCCGTAACTGAACTGGATGACCGCGGGCGCGATCAGCAGCGCCACCAGGTTCATCACCTTCAGCAGCGGGTTGATGGCCGGGCCCGCGGTGTCCTTGAACGGGTCGCCGACGGTGTCGCCGATGACGGTCGCGGCGTGGGCCTCACTGCCCTTGCCGCCGTGGTGGCCGTCCTCGACCAGCTTCTTGGCGTTGTCCCACGCGCCACCGGAGTTGGCGAGGAAGACGGCCATCAGCGTTCCGGTGCCGATCGCGCCCGCGAGGAAGGAGCCGAGGGCTCCCACGCCGAGCGAGAAACCGACCGCGATCGGGGTCAGCACGGCGAGCAGACCCGGTGTGGCCAGCTCGCGCAGCGCGTCCTTGGTGCAGATGTCGACGACGCGCCCGTACTCCGGCTTCTCGGTGTAGTCCATGATCCCCGGGTGTTCGCGGAACTGCCGCCGCACCTCGTAGACCACCGCGCCCGCCGAGCGGGAGACCGCGCTGATCGCCAGCCCGGAGAACAGGAAGACGACCGCGGCGCCGAGGATCAGCCCAACGAGGTTGTTGGGCTGCGAGATGTCCATCACCAGGTTCATCGGAGCGCCGTCGCCGACCTTCTCGCCGACGTCCCGGGCCGCGCCCGCGATGGCATCGCGGTACGAACCGAAGAGCGCCGACGCCGCCAGTACGGCCGTGGCGATGGCGATTCCCTTGGTGATCGCCTTGGTGGTGTTGCCGACGGCGTCGAGGTCGGTGAGCACCTGCGCGCCCGCACCCGTGACGTCGCCCGACATTTCGGCGATTCCCTGGGCGTTGTCGGAAACGGGTCCGAAGGTGTCCATGGCGACGATGACGCCGACCGTGGTGAGCAGGCCGGTGCCGGCCAGCGCGACCGCGAAGAGAGCGAGCATGATCGACGTACCGCCGAGCAGGAACGCCCCGTACACAGCCAGACCGATCAACAGCGCGGTGTAGACGGCGGATTCGAGACCGATGGAGATGCCCGCCAGCACGACCGTCGCGGGCCCGGTCAGCGACGACTTGCCGATGTCGCGTACGGGACGCCGGTTGGTCTCGGTGAAGTACCCGGTCAACTGCTGGATCAGGGCCGCGAGCACGATGCCGATGGCAACGGCGACGAGGGCCAGGATCCGCGGGTCTCCGCCGTGGAGACGGATCGCGGCCTCGGTGACGCCGTCCAACTTGGCGTACGAGGACGGCAGATAGATGAAGACCGCCGCGGCGACCAGGGCGAGCGAGATCAGCGCGGAGATGAAGAATCCGCGGTTGATGGCCGTCATTCCGCTGCGGTCGGCGCGCCGCGGGGCGACCGCGAAGATACCGATCATCGCGGTGACCACGCCGATCGCCGGGACGATCAGCGGGAAGGCGAGCCCGGCGTCGCCGAATGCCGCCTTGCCGAGAATGAGCGCCGCGACGAGCGTCACGGCGTACGACTCGAAGAGGTCGGCCGCCATGCCGGCGCAGTCACCGACGTTGTCGCCGACGTTGTCGGCGATGGTCGCGGCGTTGCGTGGGTCGTCCTCGGGGATGCCCTGCTCGACCTTGCCGACGAGGTCGGCGCCGACGTCGGCGGCCTTGGTGAAGATGCCGCCGCCGACACGCATGAACATGGCGATCAGCGCGGCGCCGAGGCCGAAGCCCTCGAGCACCTTGGGGGCGTCGGCCGCGTAGACGAGAACAACGCAGGAGGCACCGAGCAGGCCGAGGCCCACCGTGAACATGCCGACCACGCCTCCCGTCCGGAAAGCGATCTTCATGGCCTTGTGCGAGACGGCCGTCAGATCCTTTGCCGGCTCGCCCTCCGCCGGGGTTGCTTCACGCGCGGCCGCTGCCACGCGCACATTTGCTCGTACGGCAAGACGCATGCCGATGTATCCGGTGGCGGCTGAGAAAAGCGCACCCACCAGGAAGAACACCGACCGTCCGCCGCGCTGCGACCAGTCGTCCGCGGGAAGGAGCATCAGCAGGAAGAACACCACGACAGCGAAAACGCCGAGGGTGCGCAACTGCCGTGCCAGATAGGCATTCGCCCCCTCCTGCACCGCTGCCGCGATCTTCTTCATGGAATCGGTGCCCTCGCCCGCCGCGAGCACTTGGCGCACCAGCAACTGGGCGACGATCAGCGCCGCCACCGCGACGACGGCGATGACGATCACGATCAGCCGATTGTCGTCCGTGAGTACTGCGGCTGCGAGAGAAGTGGGGTTGTCGATCAGTTCTGGGTTGAAGAGCCCCGCCATTCGTCCTCCTTGACGCTCAGAGCTCAAGATGTGGACGGATTGTAGGTAGCGGAACCTGATCAAAACAGTGGGCGACAAACGGAATTGACCTTCACTTGCTACTCAGCAAATGATCGGGTTCCGAAACTCGCCCCGAAAGAGGTAATGGGGCAAAAGCATTGACGTTCGATAAATGATCTAGAGAAAAGGAAAGAGGCCCTGCTCAGCGGGGCCTCTTCCAAGTGGGACTGACTGGAGACGATCAACGGGCCGGTTTCGCGTGTCCGTTGTCGATCACCAGGAATCAGGGCTCAACAGCGACGGGCGTCGTCGGCCAACTCATCCGGATCACGCCACCCTCCTCGGTGGAGCTGACCTCCACGTCGTCGACGAGACCGCTGATGACCGCGAGGCCCATCTCGTCCTCGCCCTCGGACTCCACCTCCTGGTCCGTGCCACGCCCGCCGGAGGCCGCGGAGGACCCTTCGGCGCCCGCCGCGGGGACCTCGTCCGCGACCTCGATGGAGAAGGCCTTCTCCTCCTCGGTGAGCGCGACCCTGACCGGGGCCGTGATGCCATGGCTGCGGTGCAGCCCGACCGCACGGCTGCACGCCTCCCCGACCGCGAGGCGGACCTCGTCGAGCACCGCCTCGTCGACCCCGGCCCGGCGAGCCACGGCAGCGGCCACCAGACGGGCGGTCCTGACATGCTCAGGCTGAGCGCTGAAGCGGAGTTCAACGGTGGCCATGCCATCCCCCTCAGACGTACGGGCGTGCATCTCAGGGGCCCGGGCTGGATGCCCGGTGCCCCTCTCATCTTCCGGCAGTCTCCGGCAACCGTCAGTCGGTGGCCGCGACAGCCTCCTCGACCGTGGTGTGGATGGGGAACACCTTGGTCAGACCTGTGATCCGGAAGATCTTGAGAATGCGCTCCTGGTTGCAGACCAGGCGCAGCGAGCCCTCGTGCGCGCGCACGCGCTTCAGGCCGCCCACGAGGACGCCAAGGCCGGTGGAGTCGAGGAAGTCCACGCCCTCCATGTCGACAACCAGGTGGTAGTTGCCGTCGTTCACCAACTCGACCAACTGCTCGCGCAGCTTGGGCGCGGTATACACATCAATCTCGCCACCGACCTCGACGACCGTACGGTCGCCACCAGGGCCGGACACATTGCGAGTCGACAGGGACAGGTCCACGGATCCTCCAGCACCTTGCTATCGAGCGGCCGCCCTTCAGGTCTCCCCGACGGAGCCGGAGGACGGTCGCCAGCCGCGATGGCATTCAATCACTTACCAGCAGCCATGCACGACGCCTTGAGACCATTGTCCGCTACGCCAGTGACACACTCGGTGCCGATGGCCAAGACACAGCGTCCCAGACGACCCCCCGAGAGCGGGGGCAACCGCCCCTCCCCCGGTACGGTCCTCGACCGGCTCACCGCAGGTGCGAGCCGGGCTACGCGCATCACCCATACGGAGCACTTGCCCCCCAGACCGGGTCGCCATGCCGTCTGGCCCGACCGCATCCGCCCGGAAGTGATCAACGCCATTCAGCAGGCGGGGATCGACCATCCCTGGGCCCACCAGGCGGCCGCCGCCGAGCACGCCCTGGACGGCGAGTCCGTCGTGATCGCCACCGGAACCGCGTCGGGCAAGTCCCTCGCCTATCTCGCGCCCGTACTCACCACCCTCCTCGACGGCGCCGAGGCCCCGAACGGACGCGGCGCGACCGCCCTCTACCTCGCCCCGACCAAGGCGCTCGCCGCCGACCAGTGCCGCGCCGTGAAGGAGCTCGCCGCGCCGCTCGGCAACCGCGTCCGCCCCGCGGTCTACGACGGCGACACGCCCGTCGAGGAACGTGAGTGGGTCCGGCAGTACGCCACGTACGTCCTGACCAATCCGGACATGCTGCACCGCGGAATACTTCCCTCACACCCCCGCTGGTCCTCCTTCCTGCGCGCCCTGCGCTATGTCGTCATCGACGAGTGCCACACCTACCGGGGCGTCTTCGGCTCCCATGTCGCCCAGGTGCTGCGCCGCCTTCGCCGCCTGTGCGCCCGCTACGGTGCGAACCCCGTCTTCCTCCTCGCCTCCGCCACCTCCGCGGAACCCGCCCTGGCCGCCGGCCGGCTCACCGGCCTGCCCGTCCACGAGGTCGCCGACGACGCCTCGCCCCGCGGCGAGCTTGTCTTCGCCCTCTGGGAGCCGCCCCTCACGGAGCTGCACGGCGAGAAGGGCGCGCCCGTGCGCCGCACGGCCACCGCAGAGGCCGCCGACCTCCTCACCGACCTGACCGTGCAGGGCGTCCGCAGCGTCGCCTTCGTACGCTCCCGGCGCGGCGCGGAGCTCATCTCCGTGATCGCGAAGGAACGCCTGGCGGAGGTGGACCGGTCGCTGCCGACGCGGGTCGCCGCCTACCGGGGCGGTTACCTCCCGGAGGAGCGCCGCGCCCTGGAGCGGGCGCTGCACTCCGGCGAGCTTCTCGGTCTGGCCGCCACCACCGCCCTGGAGCTCGGCGTGGACGTCTCGGGCCTCGACGCCGTCGTCATAGCCGGCTACCCCGGGACACGGGCGTCCTTGTGGCAGCAGGCGGGCCGCGCGGGAAGGTCGGGCCAGGGCGCCCTGGCCGTCCTCGTCGCCCGTGACGACCCGCTGGACACCTTCCTCGTCCACCATCCCGAGGCGCTGTTCCAGCAGCCCGTGGAGTCCACGGTCCTCGACCCGGACAACCCCTACGTCCTCGCCCCCCATCTGTGCGCTGCCGCTGCCGAGCTTCCACTCACGGAGGCCGACCTGGAGCTCTTCGGCCCGGCGGCCGCCGAGCTGATGCCCCAGCTGGAGGCCGCCAAGCTGCTCCGGCGCCGGGCATCCGGCTGGCACTGGACCCGCCGTGAGCGGGCCGCCGACCTCACCGACATCCGGGGCGAGGGCGGCCGCCCCGTCCAGGTCGTCGAGGCCGCCACCGGCCGGCTGCTGGGCACGGTCGACGAGTCGGCCGCCCACACCGCGGTCCACGACGGTGCCGTCCACCTCCACCAGGGCCGTACGTACCTGGTGAAGCATCTGGACCTGGAGGACTCCGCCGCCCTCGTCGAGGAGGCCAACCCTCCGTATTCGACCACCGCCCGCGACACCACCTCCATCTCCGTACTCGAGACCGACACCGAGATCCCGTGGGGCGACGGACGCCTCTGCTACGGCTCCGTCGAGGTCACCAACCAGGTCGTCTCCTTCCTGCGCCGCAAACTCATCACCGGTGAGGTGCTCGGCGAGACCAAACTCGATCTGCCACCGCGCACCCTGCGCACCCGGGCCGTGTGGTGGACGGTCACCGAGGACCAGCTGGACGCCGCCCGGGTGGGCCCTCAGCAGCTGGGCGGCGCACTGCACGCCGCCGAGCACGCGTCCATCGGGATGCTCCCGCTCTTCGCCACCTGCGACCGCTGGGACATCGGCGGGGTCTCCGTGCCCCTCCACCCGGACACGCTGCTGCCGACGGTCTTCGTGTACGACGGCCATCCGGGTGGCGCGGGCTTCGCCGAAAGGGCCTTCCACACCGCTCGCGAGTGGCTCACCGCCACCCGTGAGGCGATCGCCTCCTGCGAGTGCGAGGCGGGCTGCCCCTCCTGCATCCAGTCGCCCAAATGCGGCAACGGCAACGACCCGCTGCACAAGCGCGGCGCCGTCCGTCTCCTCACGGAACTGCTGCGGGGAGCGCCGGGGGGCCCGGGTGAGACTCCGAGGAATCCAGGGAATCCGGGGGACGCGAGCGACCCGAGCGAGGTTCAGGGAGCCCCGGGGAGCCCATCCAGCGGGGGGCCAGGACGGCCCGGGGAGCCAGCCTGTGGAGGCACAGGGGGCCGAGGGGGACCAGGGGGCACTGGGTGACCAGGGGCCTCTCCCGCGACCTGACCGTGGCGCACAGGGAGCCCCGGAGGCCCCGCCCGCGACCTGACCGTCGGGGCGTACGGGCCGAAGCGGGCCTGCGCCGTGACCTCGGCGATCTCGCCGCGCACCGCGCACCGCACCACCGCCGCGTCCTGGGCCCGGGCCACCTTGGCCGCCTTCGCGCATGCAGTGGCCGGCCCGCGCAGCGCGTTGTCGGCAGCGGCCAGCACCGCCAGGTCGGCGGCGGCGCCCGCCCGGTGGCGGGCGACCACCGCCTGCCCCATGGCCAGGACGACGGCGAACACGGCACAGAGCACGGTCACCGCCGTGGCCACCCACACGGTCGCCGACCCTCGGTCCCGCCCACGATGCCGATTCATGGGTCCACCGCTTCGGTGCTGTGGGCGGCCGCGTCCGTCTGGCCCACGGTGTCCTCGGCGAGGGCAGCCGCCTCCGCGCTGAGCGCCAGCGCCAGCGCGCCCGGTCCCGGGGTGTCCGCCTCGACGCGCACCCGCCACAGGTCCCCCGACCGCCCCAGCGTCACCCGGGCACTGCCAGGGGCCGCTGATCGTGCGGCGGCCAGGGCGGCAGCCCGTGGCTCGGATCTGGCCGCGGCCCGCGCCCCTGCCCTGGCCGCGTCCACGCACTGGATCTGGGCCGAGGCCGCCATCAGCGCCCAGACCAGGGCCATGGCGAAGACCACCAGGGCCGGCACCGCGACGGCCGCCTCCGCCGTCACGGACCCCCGGTCCGTCGCAGCCTCGCGCTCCGCCGCCCGCGCCTTCTCCGGGGCGTCAGAACTGCGCATTGAGCGCCTTCCCGATCACCGACTGGAGCGCCCCCGAAACGGCACCGCTGGTGACGACCTTGTACAGAACCGCGGCGAAGGCACACGCGGCGATCGTCCCCATCGCGTACTCGGACGTGGTCATCCCCGAGTCCCTGCGCATCAAGTTCCTGCGCACCGAGCTCTTCCGCGTCCTGCGCGCCAGTCCGCGCAGCCGTCCCCGTACCGAATTCCACATGCCAACCCCCTATAGATGTCGTTCAGTTGATAGATGTCGTTCAGTTGCCGTTCAGCAGTCCGTCGGCCAGGCCGATCACGACCGGGGCCACCCCGACCGCCAGGAACGCGGGCAGGAAACACAGCCCCACCGGAGCGGTGATCAGGACCTGTGCCCTGCGGCCCCGGGCATCGGCCGTACGCGCCCGGTCCGCCCGGAAGCGCTCTGCCAGCCGCGACACCGGCTCCGAAGCCGGTGCCCCCGTGGAGTCGGCCCGCTCCAGACAGCGGGCCAGCGGCGCCGCGTCCGGTATCCGCCCGAACCACCCCCAGGCCCGTGCCGGCTCACCTCCGAGCCGCAACTCGGCTGCCGCACGCGCAAGCCGCTCGCCGACCGGCCCGCCCAGCGACTCCCCGACCGCCTCCGCCGCCTCCCGTGGACCGGCTCCGGCCGAGATGCAGGCCGCCAGAAGGTCGGCGGCGAGCGGGAGTTGACGGCCCGCGTCCCGGTCCACGGCTTCGGCGACAGGCTTACGGCTCTGCTGCCAGCGCCACACGCCATACGCCCCGCCGAGCCCGACCGCGCAGCCGATCAGCCCTCCCACCAGGACGTAACCAGTGACCACGGCTCCCAGCGGCCCTGCCCAACTCCCCACCCACACCCGGCACTCGGGCCGCCATCGCGGTCGCGCGCGCTGCCTGGCCAGGAGAGACTCGATCCGCCTGCGCGCCCGGCGCTCCCGCTGCCGCGCCGCGATCGTGAAGGCCAGGCAGGCCATCGCAGCCAGCACGAACACCACTGTCCCCAGCCTGTGGACGGCGTCCCCGGTCATGAGCCTGTGGACGGCGTCCCCGGTCATGCCTCCGCCCCCTGTCCGACGATCCGCCCCGCCCAGCACAGCCCCGCGGCCTCCAGCAGCCCGCCGATCACCAGACATGCCAGCCCGGCCGCGGTGTGAAACAGGACCCTCAGCGGTTCGGCGCCCAACGCCCAGCCCATCGCCAGGCCGGCCAGCGGAAGCAGCGCCAGCAGCCGGATCGTCGACCGCGCACCCTCCAACTGGGACCGCAGATCCTCCCGTTGGTCCCGTTCCGCCCGCAGGGCCGCCTCCAGCCGGTCGAGCCCGGCGGCCAGACCCGCCCCGCTGTCCACGGCCACCTGCCAGCAGGCCGAGACTCCGGCGAGCCCGTCCGCGCCCGGCTCCCGGGCCGCCTCCCGCAGCGCCTGGGGCACATCGCCCCCGAACCGCGCCGCCGCCAGCACCGCGGCCTCCGTTTCGCCCAGCGCTCCAGTGGATCTGGCGGCGAACAGCAGCGCCTGCCCGGGCTGCATCCCCGCCCGCAGCTCACCGGCGACCGCACCGCACAAGGCGATCACCCCTTCGGCCCGCCGCTCCTTCTCCCGCTTGCGCTCCCCGGCCCGCAGCTGCCGCCTCACCAGCGGCACCGCCGCCACCCCCGCGATCAGCGGCAGCACCGACTCCCCCAGTACGGCGAGGACGAGGGCCACCGGCAGGCACAGCCACTCCCGCCGGAGCCTGACCACCGGCAGCATCCGCTCCCACGACCACCGCGGAGGGATCTGCACCGCGCCGCCGCCGGCAAGCAGCAGCTGCGCCCTCTTGAACCCCCGGTCCCGCCCGACCGTCAGCCATGCCGCGGCCCCTGCGCACACCGCGGCCGCGTACACCGGCTCGGCGGCCATCACAGAGCACCTCCGATCAGCGACCCCAGCCGCTGCCAGCCCCGCTCGTACACAAAGGCCTCCGCGCCCCATCGCAGGGCGGGCACGGTCACCACCAGGCCCGCCGCATCCCGCTCCAGCACATGCACCTCGGCGATCCGACGCTGCCCGCCCCGGTCCCGTACGAGATGGATCACCACCGAGAGGGCGGCCGCCAACTGGCTGTGCAGCGCCGCCCGGTCGAGCCCCGCCGCCGTCCCGAGCGCCTCCAGCCGCGCCGGCACATCCGCCGCCGCATTGGCGTGGACGGTCCCGCAGCCGCCCTCGTGCCCGGTGTTGAGCGCGGCCAGGAGTTCGGTGACCTCCGCCCCGCGCACCTCCCCGACGACCAGACGGTCGGGCCGCATCCGCAGCGCCTGACGCACCAGGTCCCGCAGTGTCACCCGGCCGGCGCCCTCCTGGTTCGCGGTACGCGACTCCAGTCGGACCACATGCCTGTGCTCGGGTCTGAGCTCCGCCGAGTCCTCGGCCAGCACGATCCGCTCGCGCTCCCCCACGAGCCCCAGCAGACTCGACAGCAATGTCGTCTTGCCCGAACCCGTACCTCCGCTGATCAGAAATGACAGCCGCGCATCGATCAGCGCCCCCAGTACGCGATCGCCGCCCGGCGGCACCGTCCCCGCCGCGACGAGCTCCTTCACCGAGAACGCCCTGGGCCGCACCACTCGCAGCGACAGACAGGTCGACCCGACCGCCACCGGAGGGATCACAGCATGCATCCGCGTCCCGTCCGGCAGCCGGGCATCCACCCATGGGCGGGCGTCGTCCAGTCGCCGCTCCGCCACCGCCGCGAGCCGCTGCGCCAGCCTGCGCACCGACGCCGCGTCGGCGAAGGTCACCTCGGTGAGCTCGAGGCCTCGGCCCCGGTCCACCCACACCCGGTCGGGCGCGGACACCAGGACGTCCGTCACGGACGGATCTGCCAACAGCGGCTCCAGCGGCCCTGTCCCCACGAGCTCGCACCGCAACTTCTCGGTCCCGCCGAGCACTTCGGCGTCCCCGAGCAGCCGCCCCTGCGCCCGCAGTGCGGCCGCCACCCTGGCCGGCGTGGGCTCGCCGCCGCTCTCCGCGAGCCGCTGCCGTACGGCATCGAGCAGTCCGGTGCTCATGAGACCCCGCCCCCGGCCAGCGCCCGCTCCCAGAAGGCAGTGCAGAACCTGGCCAGCGGCCCGCGTGCCCCGCCCGGCGGGGTGCCACCGTCCTGTGCCATCAACAGCCCTGCTTCCGCAGGCAGTTCGCCGGCCAGCGGAAGCCCCAGGGCGTCCGCGACCCACTGCTCGTCCAGCCCCGCCGCGAACGGCCCGCGCACAACCACGCGCAGGTCCTGGAGCACCATGCCCACCGTCGACGCCACCCGGTTCGCCGCGGCGACCGCCCGTAGCTCGCCAGGCACCACAAGAAGCCCCAGATCCAGCTGAGCCAGCGCCTCGGCCACGCCCTCGTCGACCCGGCGCGGCAGATCCACGACCACCACTCCGCCGCGTCTGCGGGCCGCGGCGAGCACCGACCGCATCGCCTCCGGCGGGATCACCACCGAGTCGCCTCGGTCCCAGCTGAGCAACCGCAACGCATGCAGCTCGGGCAGCGACTCCTCCAGCGCCCCACCCGCGACTCGGCCCTTGGAAGCGGCGAAATCCGGCCATCGTCGGCCTTCCGCTTGCTCCCCGCCGAGTAGCACGTCGAGCCCTCCGCCGAGCGGGTCGCCGTCGACGAGCATGGTGCGGCGACCGCCTCGGGCCGCTGTCACCGCCAGCGCGCAGGCCAGCGTCGATGCCCCTGCCCCGCCTCGACCGCTAATCACCCCGACGGTCAGCGCCGGCCGCCCGACCCCCTCGACCACATCGGCGATCCGGTCGACGAGCCAGCCCTCCGCATCAGGCAGCCGCAGCACACAGTCGGCCCCGATCTCCACGGCCCGGCGCCAGACGTCCGGGTCGTCCTGGTCGCGCCCGACCAGCAGCACGCCGCGTCGGCGGGTGGCCCCGCGGCAGCGCGCGGCCGCATCGTCGCCGACAAGGACCAGCGGCGCGCCCTCCCAGCTTCCCCTCTGCTCCGGAACCGAGTGATGGACGTCCGGCTCGGCTCCCGCGGCGGCGCACAACCTGAGCAGATCGTCGAGCAGTTCCATGTCTTCGGTGACGATCAGCGGCCCGTCCCGACGCCCTTCGACGACCGGCGGCCGCTGCGATGTGATAGATCCAGCCACGATCTCCACCCCCTACTTACTTCGATCTCGCTTGGTTGTGAGATCTGCGATTCCCGCGGTCCGCGAACTACGCGGGTGGAATCACCGTGCAGCCCAACGGAAAATGGTGTGGATCTTGCTGAAAAACTGTGGACAACTCGCCACTTGTGAATATCTCCGTAGCTCATACCGGTGACTCCCGGGAGCAGCCCTTCCGCTACGCTCAGTGACGGGTCAGAGTGATGGGAGGCCGCCCGCAGCACAGCTCGCCGAGGGGAGATCGATCACGATGGATCACCGCAGACAGGCGAAAAGGCACCCGGACATGCGACGACCCCCGCCGGGGGGGGAGAGCGGGGGTCGTCTCTCCGGCCGACTCGGGGGGGGAGGAGCCGGACCGGGTTAGCACGGTCGCGAACGATCCGTGACTTCCATGGTGTACCCGAGAGCCTTCTCAGGCAAACCCACACGCGCGAGCGTACGCCGAATGGCGGGCACCTATGCTCAGGCTCGTGGAAAACCACTCCTTGCCGCGCACAGCCGCCTTCTTTGACCTGGACAAGACGGTCATTGCGAAGTCTTCGACGCTGACCTTCAGCAAGTCCTTCTACCAAGGCGGGCTGATCAACCGGCGCGCCGTACTGCGGACTGCCTATGCCCAGTTCGTTTTTCTCGCCGGCGGTGCCGACCACGACCAGATGGAGCGGATGCGTGAGTACCTCTCATCGCTCTGCAAGGGCTGGAACGTCCAGCAGGTCAAGGAGATCGTCGCCGAGACCCTCCATGACCTGATCGACCCGATCATCTACGACGAGGCCGCGTCCCTTATTGAGGAGCATCACACGGCGGGCCGCGACGTCGTCATCGTCTCCACCTCGGGCGCGGAGGTCGTCGAGCCCATCGGCGAGCTCCTGGGCGCGGACCGGGTGGTGGCTACCCGCATGGTGGTCGGCGAGGACGGCTGCTTCACGGGGGAGGTGGAGTACTACGCATACGGACCGACCAAGGCGGAAGCGATCAAGGAGCTCGCCGCCTCCGAGGGGTATGACCTGGAGCGCTGCTACGCGTACAGCGACTCCGCCACCGATGTCCCGATGCTGGCGTCCGTCGGACATCCGCACGCCGTGAACCCGGACCGCGCGCTGCGCCGTGAGGCGACCGCTCGCGATTGGCCGATTCTCGTCTTCAACCGGCCGGTCCGGCTGAAGCAGCGGCTGCCCGCGTTCTCGATGCCGCCCCGTCCGGCCCTCGTCGCGGTGGCCGCAGTGGGTGCCGCGGCGGCCACCGCCGGGCTGGTCTGGTACGCCAGCCGCCGCCGCAGCGCCGCAGCTCAGGCCGCTGCGGCCGTTACGGGCGGCCATTTCGCCCGAATTTGAACCTAAAAGTAAAGAAGTGCAGCCGGGACTTCCGCTTGCTCTCGCGCAGGAGTAGAAAGGAGTCAACGGCCCGCGAGACCAAGGACATCCGAGAGGATCACCTTTAAACGCATGAAGGCCCCACGGACCGAAGCATGAAAACGGAGTACCCACGCGACGTCGACCCGTCGATTACGGGCCAGCCGCACCAGGTGACGGGCAGAGTTCCCGACCTGATGGGCAAATATTCGAGGACGCATGGTAACTACGTGGACATGCCAGCGGCGGTACCAATTCCGGTACCGCCGCAACCCTGTTCAGGGCACGTTCCGCCAGGAACGGAAAAGTCACGCAGCCCCGCGCTGAAGCGCCTCGCACACCGCCGTCGACTCCCTCACGCCGAGTTCCACCGCGCGCCCGCAGTGGGCGATCCAGGCGGCCATTCCGTCCGGAGTCCCCGAAAGATACCCCTCGAAGGCCGCTAGATACGCCGCCCGGCCCTGCTCCGCATGCCCGACCTCCGCCGGGCAGATCGACTTCGGGTCCAGCCCGCTGCCGATCAGGACAATGCGCTCGGCCGCCCGCGCGACGAGCCCGTTGTACGAGCCGAAGGGCCGCAGCGCCAGCAGCTCGCCGTGGACGACGGCCGCCACCACCAATGCGGGTGCGGAGCTGCCCGAGATGATCAGCTCGGCGAGTCCGTCCAGCCGGCCGGTGACCTCGCTCGCGTCCGGCAGCGGGGCCTCGATCAGCGGCTCGTCGACCGCTTCGCCCGCCAGCCGCGGCCTGCCCACCGTGTCGTCGGCGGCGGCACCGCCGGCGGCGACCAGATGCAGCCGGGCCAGCACCCGAAGCGGCGACTGCCGCCAGATGGAGAGGAGTTGACCGGCCTCGGCGGTCAGTCGCAGCGCCGCGCCGACGGTGCGCGCCTCGCGCTCGACACCGAAGTCGGTGCGCCTGCGGACCTCCTCCAGCGCCCAGTCCGCGCCGGACAGTGCGGCGGACCCACGCGCTCCGCGCAGCGCCGCCTCAGAGGTGATCTCGTTGCCGCGGCGTCGCATGACCCGGTGGCCGTAGACCCGGTCGACCGCTTTACGTACGGAGTCCACGGAGTCGGCGACACCCGGCAGGGATCCGAGAGTGGCCAGGGGGTCGACCGACGAGGCATTCGTACTCATAAGTAGCGAGGCTACGCGCCTGCGGCGTGCGCCCCACCTTGGAGTGGTCTTCCTCACGCAACTTGAGCACACCATGCGATTGATCCACTACCCTAGGTGAACATGAAGATCGCTTTCGTAGGGAAGGGCGGCAGCGGGAAGACCACGCTGTCCTCGCTCTTCATCCGCCACCTGGCCGCCAATGAAGCCCCCGTCGTCGCGGTGGACGCCGACATCAACCAGCATCTGGGGGCCGCGCTCGGTCTCGGCGAGGCAGAGGCCGTCGCGCTGCCCGCGATGGGCGCGCATCTGCCGCTGATCAAGGAATACCTGCGGGGCTCCAACCCCCGGATCGCCTCCGCCGAGACAATGATCAAGACGACGCCGCCGGGCGAGGGCTCGCGGCTGCTGCGCGTTCTCGAGGACAACCCCGTCTACGAGGCCTGCGCCCGCACCGTCCGCCTCGACGACGGGGACATCCGGCTGATGGCCACCGGCCCCTTCACCGAATCCGACCTCGGGGTGTCCTGCTACCACTCGAAGGTCGGCGCGGTGGAGCTCTGCCTCAACCACCTCATCGACGGCCCGGACGAGTATGTGGTCGTCGACATGACCGCCGGGTCGGACTCGTTCGCCTCCGGGATGTTCACCCGCTTCGACATGACGTTCCTGGTGGCCGAGCCGACCCGCAAGGGTGTGTCCGTGTACCGCCAGTACCAGGAGTACGCACGGGACTTCGGTGTCGCGCTGAAGGTCGTCGGCAACAAGGTGCAGGGACCGGACGACATCGACTTCCTGCGTGCGGAGGTGGGCGACGATCTGCTCGTGACCGTCGGCCACTCCAACTGGGTGCGGGCGATGGAGAAGGGCCGGCCGCTGCACTTCGAGCAGCTGGAGGCAGACAACCGCATGTCGCTCCAGACCCTGCAGAACGCCGCGGAGGACTCGTACGAGCACCGCGACTGGGAGCGCTACACGCGTCAGATGGTGCATTTCCATCTCAAGAACGCGGAGAGCTGGGGGAACGCGAAGACGGGCGCCGACCTGGCCGCGCAGGTCGACCCCGCCTTCGTGCTCGCGGAGCGGATGTCGGAGGTCAGTGCCGGCCAGCCCGTCTGACGGCGGGTGAGGCGGCCGGAGCCGCCGGCTGGGCGGCGAGGAAGGCCGCCCAGCCGCCCTTCGGGGCCTGGCCGACCCCGAGCGTGCGCATCTTCGCCAGGACCTGCGGATCCTGGACGTCCAGCCAGTCGGCGAGCTGGCGGAAGGACACGCACTTCACGTCGCGCTTCACACAGACCGTCGCGATCGTCTCCTCGATGGCGCGCATGTACTGGCCGCCGTTCCAGGACTCGAAGTGGTTGCCGATGATCAGCGGGGCCCGGTTGCCCTTGTAAGCGCGGTCGAAGGCCTGCACCAGGCCGTCGCGCAGCTGGTCGCCCCAGTACTTGCGCCGCGAGGGGTCGCCCTTGCCCGTCCCGGACTGGTTGACCATGAAGTTGTAGTCCATGGACAGCGTCTCGAGGGAGCGGCCCGGCACCGGGACCAACTGCAACGACAGGTCCCACAGGCCCAGTTCCTTCTTGGGCCAGATCTGGTCGTTGATGCCGCTGGTGTCGTAACGGAAGCCCAACTGGCCTGCGGCGCGCAGGAAGTTGGGGCGCCCCTCCAGGCAGGGGGTACGGGCGCCGATGAGCTCCTTGTCGTAGTCGAAGGGCAGCGGCTGCTCGGAGGCGAGGCCGGCGTTCGACTTCCAGTTCTTCACAAAGGACTTGGCCTGGCGGATCTCGCTCAGCCACTCGGCCACGGACCACTGGCCCACCCCGCCGTCCGTGCCGCAGAAGTGGCCGTTGAAGTGGGTACCCACCTCGTTGCCCTCCTGCCAGGCGCCGCGCAGCTCACGCACGGTGTCCTTGATCCCCTGCGTGTCGTTGAAGCCGATGTCCGATCGGCCGGCCGAGTGCTGGGGCGGGAGATAGAGGCCGGCCTTCGCCTCGGGGAGCAGATAGACGCCGCTGAGGAAGTAGGTCATCGTCGCGTCGTACTTCCTGGCGACCTTGCGAAAGCGCGAGAAGAGCTTCTGGCTGTCCTCGCCGGCCCCGTCCCAGGAGAAGACCACGAACTGCGGTGGCTGCTGACCGGGCTTCAGACGCTCCGGCTTGAGCAGGCCGGGCTGGACTCCGGTGAACGCGGTGGAGCCGTCGCCGATGAGGCGTACCGCGCTCTCGGGGGCCGGGGCAGCCTTCTTCCCTTCGTGAGCGCCCTTGTTGACGGTGGTCGAACGATCGGCACCGGAACAGCCGGCGAGTCCTGCGATCAGCGCCGTGGCGACTGCGCCGACGGCGATCCTCCTCGTAGCGGCCTTCATCCGCCCACCCTCTTTCCTGTGCCCATACGCCTATAGGCCGGTATGCCTGTACGACGAATTGCCTACGGCGCCGACAAACTCGCATCGGGGTGCCGAGGGGGAGGGTGCGACGAGCCGCATTCAAATCATTAATCACCAGAACGGGTGAAAAGCTGCCCCGTTTGCCTGGAAAATCCTGCCTCAGTCTTTACTCTGCATTACGATCAATTTACCGAGAGTTGAAGATCCCGCCGCTGCACGCCGTGACCCACGGCCGCGTCCCCACATTCCGCGACCGCGCTGCCCCGGAGGAGACGGGAAACATGTCCGCCTGCGTCCCCACTCGCACCGACGACCCATCTCGTAAAAACCCCAAGTCCCGAAAGTCCCGAAAGAACAGCAAGTCCCACCAAGCCCCCACGAGCGGCGAGGCCGGCGCCTCGCGCAAGCTCCGTCCGTCCCGCGCGATTCTCGCTGCGCGCTTCCAGCGTCCGCACAGCCCGCCACCGACCGGCGAAGGCGGCCCCCGCCGCTTCCGCATCGCGGGCGCCGATCTAACCGCCTCCATCGCCGTCTTTCTGATCGCGCTGCCGCTCTCTCTCGGCATCGCACTCGCCACCGGCGCACCGCTCCAGGCCGGGCTGGTGGCCGCCGCAGTCGGCGGCATCGTCGCCGGCCGGTTCGGCGGTTCGCCGCTTCAGGTCAGCGGTCCCGCCGCCGGGCTGACCGTCGTCACCGCCGATCTGATCCAGCAGTACGGCTGGCGCACCACCTGCGCCATCACCGTCCTCGCCGGACTGGCCCAACTCGGCCTGTCCGCACTGCGGGTGGCGCGCTCGGCCCTCGCAGTCAGCCCCGCGATCGTGCACGGCATGCTGGCCGGCATCGGCGCCACGATCGCCCTGGCACAACTCCATATCGTGCTCGGCGGCACCCCGCAGAGCTCCGCCATCGACAACGTCCGTGCACTTCCCGCCCAGTTGGCCGATCTGCAACCTGCCGCGCTCTCGGCCAGCGCGCTGACGATTGCCGTACTGCTGCTGTGGCCGCGGATTCCCGGGCGCGCGGGGCGGGTCGTACGTAGACTCCCGGCCGCCCTCGCCGCCGTGGCGGCCGCGACCACGTTCGCCGCGGTCGCCGGGCTGCGGCTGTCACGGGTCGATCTGCCGTCGTGGAGCAACCACGCCCTGCCCGGGCTGCCCGACGGCCCGGTGCTCGGCCTCCTCGCCGCCGTCCTCACCATCACCCTGGTGGGGAGCGTGGAGTCGCTGCTGTCGGCGGTCGCCGTCGACAAACTGGTGGCTGCCCGCAAGGAGCCGGACGTTCGCATTCCGCGTGCCCGGCTCGACCGGGAGCTGGCCGGGCAGGGGGCGGCGAATGTCGTGTCCGGTGCCCTCGGCGGCCTGCCCATCACCGGGGTCGCCGTCCGCAGCTCCGCCAATGTGGCCGCGGGCGGGGTGAGTCGTCACGCCACGATGCTGCACGGCCTGTGGATCGCGATCGCGGCACTGCTGCTGGTGCCCGTGCTCGATCTGATCCCGTTGGGCGCCCTGGCCGCGCTGGTGATGGTCGTCGGCGTACAGATGGTCAACATCACCCATATGCGCACCGTGAAGCGGAATCGCGAACTGCTGGTGTACGCCGTGACGCTGATCTCGGTCGTCGTCACCGGCGTGCTGGAGGGCGTGGTGATCGGGATCGCGGTGGCGGTCGCGGTCGCTCTGCACCGGCTGACCAGGACCCGGATCACGGTGGAGGAGCACGAGGGGCTCCACCGGGTGCGGGCACGCGGCCAGTTGACCTTTCTTGCGGTGCCGCGGCTGAGCCGGACGCTCGGTCAGGTGCCTCACGGGACGGACTGTGTCGTCGAGCTGGACGGATCCTTCATGGACCATGCCGCGTACGAGGCGCTGCACGACTGGCAGGCCTCGCACCTCGCGCAGGGCGGGACGGTGGAGTTCACCGGCCGGGCCGGGGGCCGGATCAGCGAGCCCGCCTCGGAGACGCACGGCTGCTGCCGCCCCTGGACTCCGTGGCGCAACCACCACTGCGGAGAGCGCCCTCGGCGCACCACCGGGCATCAACTGGCCAGCGGGCTCAGCTCCTTCCAGCGCAATACGGCTCCGCTGGTGCGGGACGAGCTGGCACGGCTGGCGCGCGAGGGGCAGCGGCCCTCACAGCTGTTCCTCACCTGCGCCGACTCCCGCCTGGTGACCAGCATGATCACGGCAAGCGGCCCGGGCGATCTGTTCACCGTACGGAATGTGGGCAATCTGGTGCCCCTGCCCGGCGCGGAGAGCAGCGACGACTCGGTGGCGGCCGCGATCGAGTACGCCGTCGATGTGCTGGAGGTCGGCTCCATCACCATCTGCGGGCACTCCGGCTGCGGCGCGATGCAGGCCCTGCTGAACGGTCCGTCGGGGGGCGCGCAGACACCTCTGCGGCGCTGGTTGCGGCACGGACTGCCGAGCCTGGACCGGATGAGGAGCCCGCACCTTTCCTGGGCGAGGATCTCCGGGCGGCTGCCCACCGATGCGGTGGAGCAGCTGTGTCTGACCAATGTGGTCCAGCAGTTGGAGCATCTGAGAGCCCATGAGGCGGTGGCTCGGCGGCTCGCCGAGGGCACGCTGGAGCTGCACGGCATGTACTTCCACGTCGGCGAGGCTCAGGCCTATCTGCTCGCGAGCAGTGACGAGCATGAGATCGACGTGGTCTTCGACCGTGTCGCACCTGCTCCTTCGGCTCTGGAGAAGTCGCGCGCCTGAACCGGCGACCTGCCGCGCACGTGAGAACGTATGGCCCCTCCTTCCCACCGCCCGGGGAGGAGGGGCCACTCATGAAGCCAATAGGTCTAAACCAATTTCCGGAAGACTCTTGTCACCCGGCCGTCTGGCTGATGAGCTATGGCATGGGACACATAGGCACATAGGACGCCCTGGGAAAGGGAGATGTCGTGAGCAACGAAAGCCTGGCCAACCTGCTCAAGGAAGAACGGCGGTTCGCACCGCCGGCCGAGCTGGCCGCGCACGCCAACGTGACGGCGGAGGCGTACGAGCAGGCCAAGGCTGACAGGCTTGGCTTCTGGGCCGAGCAGGCGAGGCGGCTGAGCTGGGCCACCGAACCGACCGAGACCCTTGACTGGACCAACCCGCCGTTCGCGAAGTGGTTCGCGGACGGCAAGCTGAACATCGCGTACAACTGCGTGGACCGCCATGTCGAGGCCGGCAACGGCGACCGCATCGCCATCCACTTCGAGGGTGAGCCCGGCGACAGCCGCGCCATCACCTACGCCGAGCTCAAGGACGAGGTCTCGCGCGCCGCCAACGCCCTGACCGAGCTGGGTGTCCAGGCGGGCGACCGGGTCGCCGTCTATCTGCCGATGATCCCCGAGGCCGTCGTGGCGATGCTGGCCTGCGCCCGGATCGGCGCCGCGCACTCGGTCGTCTTCGGCGGCTTCTCCGCCGAAGCGCTCGCCACCCGTATCGAGGATGCCGACGCCAAGGTCGTCATCACCGCCGACGGCGGCTACCGGCGCGGCAAGGCCACTGCTCTCAAGCCCGCCGTCGACGACGCGATCGACCGCGTGGACCGGGTCGAGCACGTCCTGGTGGTCCGCCGCACCGGCCAGGACGTCGCCTTCACCGAGGGCCGCGACGTGTGGTGGCACGAGGCCGTGGACCGCCAGTCCGCCGAGCACACCCCGCAGGCCTTCGACGCGGAACACCCGCTGTTCATCCTCTACACCTCCGGCACCACCGGGAAGCCGAAAGGCATCCTGCACACCTCCGGCGGCTACCTCACCCAGGCGGCCTACACCCACCACGCCGTCTTCGACCTCAAGCCGGAGACGGACATCTACTGGTGCACCGCCGACATCGGCTGGGTCACCGGCCACTCCTACATCGTCTACGGGCCCCTCGCCAACGGCGCGACACAAGTGATCTACGAGGGCACCCCCGACACCCCCCACCAGGGCCGCTTCTGGGAAATCGTCCAGAAGTACGGCGTCACCATCCTCTATACCGCGCCCACCGCGATCCGTACCTTCATGAAGTGGGGCGACGACATCCCCGCCAGGTTCGACCTGTCCTCGCTGCGCGTCCTGGGGTCGGTCGGCGAGCCGATCAACCCCGAGGCCTGGATCTGGTACCGCGAACACATCGGCGCGGGCACAACGCCGATCGTCGACACCTGGTGGCAGACCGAGACCGGCGCGATGATGATCAGCCCGCTGCCGGGCGTCACCGAGACCAAGCCCGGCTCCGCGCAGCGCGCCCTGCCCGGGATCTCCGCCACCGTCGTCGACGACGACGCGAAGGAGGTCCCCAACGGACACGGCGGGTACCTCGTCCTCACCGAGCCGTGGCCCTCCATGCTCCGCACCATCTGGGGCGACGACGAGCGCTACACCAAGACGTACTGGTCGCGCTTCGAGGGGAAGTACTTCGCGGGCGACGGCGCGAAGAAGGACGACGACGGCGACATCTGGCTGCTCGGCCGGGTCGACGACGTCATGCTCGTCTCCGGCCACAACATCTCCACCACCGAGGTCGAGTCCGCACTCGTCTCCCACCCGAAGGTCGCCGAGGCCGCCGTCGTCGGCGCGGCCGACGAGACGACCGGCCAGGCGATCGTCGGCTTCGTCATCCTGCGCGGCAACGCCGCGGAGGACGCGGGCCTGGTGGACGAGCTACGCAACCACGTAGGCGCCACGCTCGGGCCGATCGCCAAGCCCAAGCGGATCCTGCCGGTGGCCGAGCTGCCCAAGACCCGCTCCGGCAAAATCATGCGCCGACTGCTGCGCGACGTGGCGGAGAACCGTCAACTGGGCGACGTCACCACGCTCACGGACTCCTCCGTGATGGACCTCATCCAGTCCAAGCTCCCCACCACCACAGACGAGGACTGACCGGGTGTTGTACGGAGGGGTCCGACCGCGTCGCGGCCGGACCCCTCCGTCGTGGACGGGCAGGGGGCCCGGCCCCCAACGGGCCCACCGCACGGCGTACCTCGCGCGCCTGTCGCCCATTATGTACTTAAAATGAGTTTCGCCGGATACGCCCTTGCGTCGTTGGGTACAGTGAAGATCGCGTCAATGACGCGACAAGAATGACCCAGGTGCGCCGGGAAGTCTGGTCGGCATGTGCTCTGTCCTGCCTACCCGACCGGAGGTCCCCGACGTGGCCGCGCCCACCACCAGCCGTAAGTTCCTCGCACGTCTTTCGCTGCCCGAGCGGACCTACGTCGTGGATGCGCTGCGGGCCGAGACCGTCGGGGGCGTGCTGCTGCTAGTCGCCGCGATCGCCGCGCTGATCTGGGCAAACACTCCGCTCGGCGACAGCTACGAATCCGTACGCGACTTCCACATAGGCCCCTCGGCCCTCGGTCTTGATCTCTCGCTCGAGCACTGGGCCGCCGACGGACTGCTGGCCGTCTTCTTCTTCGTCGCCGGCATCGAGCTCAAGCGCGAGCTCGTCGCCGGTGAGCTGCGCGACCCCAAGGCCGCCGCCCTCCCCGTCATCGCCGCGCTCTGCGGCATGGCGATGCCCGCGCTCGTCTACACCCTCGTCGCCGCGACCGGCGGCGGATCCACCGACGGGTGGGCCGTGCCGACCGCGACCGACATCGCCTTCGCGCTCGCCGTTCTCGCGGTCATCGGCACCTCACTGCCGTCCGCGCTGCGCGCCTTCCTGCTCACTCTCGCCGTCGTCGACGACCTGTTCGCGATCCTGATCATCGCGGTCTTCTTCACCGGCGACCTGAACTTCGCCGCGCTCGGCGGCGCGGTCATCGGCCTCGGCGTCTTCTGGCTGCTGCTGAGGAAGGACGTGCGGGGCTGGTACGTGTACGTACCTCTCGCGCTCGTCGTCTGGGCGCTGATGTACAACAGCGGCGTCCACGCCACCATCGCCGGTGTCGCGATGGGCCTGATGCTGCGCTGCACCCGGCGCAACGGCGAGGAGCACTCCCCCGGCGAGCACATCGAGCACCTCGTACGGCCCTTTTCGGCGGCACTCGCCGTGCCGCTGTTCGCCCTCCTCTCGGCCGGTGTCGCCGTCTCCGGCGACCTGCTCGGCCATGTCTTCACCAGGCCCGAGCCCCTCGGCGTCGTCCTAGGCCTGGTGGTCGGCAAGTCCGTGGGAATCTTCGGCGGCACCTGGCTGGCCGCCCGTTTCACCCGCGCCGAGCTGAATGACGACCTGGCCTGGCCGGACGTGTTCGCCGTCGCCGCGCTGGCGGGCATCGGCTTCACCGTCTCGCTGCTCATCGGTGAACTCGCCTTCACCGGGAACCCCGCGCTGACCGACGAGGTCAAGGCCGCGGTCCTGACGGGCTCCCTGATCGCCGCCCTGTTTGCCGGGATTCTGCTCAAGCTGCGGGTACGGAGGTACCGGGCGCTCGTCGAGGACGAGGAGCGCGACGAAGACCGCGACGGCATCCCCGACATCTACGAGCAGGACAGCCCCGAGTACCACCTTCGGATGGCCGCGATCTACGAGGAGAAGGCCGCGGAGCACCGCCGCAAGGCTGAACTGGCAGGGGCATCGCGCGACGACGGCCACGGTCCGGCATGATCTGACATCGGATCCGTTGATGAATTGATGAGGAATCCGTCGATGAGGAGAGGGAGTCAGCGATGAGCGACCCCGGCAACAGCGCGGCGATCACTGTCAGCGCCGACCGCAGTCTCGGCCAGCTGGTCGCCTCGGCGACCGCCGAGATGACCGCGCTCGTGCACGACGAGATCGCCCTGGCCAAGGCCGAGCTGCGGCAGGACGTGAAGCGCGGAGCGATCGGCGGCGTTTCCATGACCGTCGCGGGAGTGTTCGCGCTCTTCTCGCTGCCGGTGCTGAGCTTTGCGGCGGCGTACGGGATTCACAATCTGGGTCTCGGCCTGGCGTGGTCGTTCCTGATCGTGGGCGGGGCCTATCTGCTGCTTGCGGGGCTGCTGGCGCTGCTGGCCGTCGCCAAGTTCAAGAAGGTAAAGCCGCCGGAGAGGTCCATCGCCTCTGCCAAGGAGACGGCGGCCGTACTGCAGGGCGTCAAGCCGCACACCCGGCCGGCGCAGGCCAAGGTCTCGGTCTGAGGACACGGCCGCAGGGCCGTTGAGCTCCGGCGGAGCGCCCATTGGGGGCGGTCCGCCGCCCTTTGGGGGGTGGGCGTGGCGAACGCGTGGTGCGCGAGTGTGGCACGCTCGTCTGCATGACGGCCCCTGATACCGGTACTGGAAGCCCTGTACGCATCGAAGGTCCCTGGACACATCGCGACGTGGCGGCCAATGGTGCGCGCTTCCATATTGCCGAGGTGGGCGACGGGCCGCTGGTGCTGCTGCTCCATGGGTTTCCGCAGTTCTGGTGGACGTGGCGGCATCAGCTGACCGCGCTCTCGGATGCGGGGTTCCGGGCGGTGGCGATGGATCTGCGCGGCGTGGGCGGCAGCGACCGTACGCCGCGGGGTTACGACCCCGCGAACCTCGCGCTCGACATCACCGGAGTCGTGCGGTCCCTGGGCGAGCCGGACGCGGCGCTGGTCGGGCACGACCTGGGCGGCTATCTGGCGTGGACGGCGGCGGTGATGCGGCCCAAGCTGGTGCGCCGGCTCGCGGTCTCCTCGATGCCGCATCCGCGGCGGTGGCGTTCGGCGATGCTCTCCGACTTCTCGCAGAGCCGTGCCGGGTCGTACATCTGGGGCTTCCAGCGGCCGTGGCTGCCGGAGCGTCAGCTCGTGGCGGACGACGGGGCCTTGGTGGGCAAGCTGATCCAGGACTGGTCCGGGCCGCAGCCGCCGGAGGAGGACGCGGTGGACGTCTACCGGCGGGCCATGTGCATTCCGTCGACGGCGCACTGCTCAATCGAGCCGTACCGGTGGATGGTGCGGTCGATGGCACGGCCGGACGGCATCCAGTTCAACCGCCGTATGAAGCGCCCGGTGCGGGTGCCGACGCTGCATCTGCACGGCTCGCTCGACCCGGCGATGCGGACGCGCAGCGCGGCGGGCTCGGGCGAGTACGTGGAGGCGCCGTACCGCTGGCGCCTGTTCGACGGCCTCGGCCACTTCCCCCATGAGGAGGACCCTGTGGCCTTCTCCACGGAGCTCATCAACTGGCTGAAGGACCCCGAGCCCGACCGGTAGGCCAACCCGTGCGCACCGCGTACACCGGTGAACACTTGTACTACGAACAGCCAAATGCCTGGCGCATAGGCCAATTGGCCGCTCCTGACGCGGTTACCGACCATGGGGCACGGGCACAGGTCGGGGTATGGGCTGGACGCACGACTACGGTGACGCAGCACGCAACCGCCGGTCGGCCAGTGGGCCGATCACCCAGGAGAGGGGCGGCCCCCCGACTGAGGGCCATGAGCATCCGGGGCAAGGGATCGGTATTCCCCGCATCCTCAGGCGCCGCGCCCGCTGGGTGTCGGCGCGGCTGCGGCATACCCGCGGCTGAGTTGCGGCATACCCACGGCTGACGTACCCACGGCTGACGTACCCACGGCTGACGTACCCACGGCTGACGCACGCGGCGCCACCACCTCATCGCCGGTACCGCACCGCCACCACGCAGGCGCTACAGCGCACACTGCTGCGTGTCCACCTGCTGGTTGGCGGTCAGGCCGAATGAGATGTCCTCGCGGATCTCGTCGACCGTCAGGGCGTAACCGGTGTCCGGGTCGTCCAGCGACCTCGCGAAGATGACGCCGTACACCCTGCCGTCGGGCGTGAGCAGCGGTCCGCCGGAGTTGCCCTGACGGACCGTCGTGAACAGCGAGTAGACATCGCGGCGCACCGTGCCACGGCGGTAGATGTCGGGGCCGTTGGCGTTGATCCGGCCGCGGACGCGGGCCGAGCGCACGTCGTATGCCCCGTTCTCCGGGAAGCCCGCGACGATCGCGCTGTTGCCACTGCGCGCGTCCGTGTCGGCGAACTGGAGCGACCGCGCATTGAGGTCGGGCACGTCCAGTACAGCGATGTCGCGCTGCCAGTCGTAGAGGACGACCTTCGCGTCGTACAGCTTGCCCTCGCCGCCTATCTGCACGGTCGGCTCGTCGACCCCGCCGACGACATGCGCGTTGGTCATCACGCGGCGCTCGCCGAAGACGAAGCCGGTGCCTTCGAGGACCTTGCCGCAGCTCTGCGCGGTGCCCACGACCTTAACGATGGACCGCTGCGCGCGGGCGGCCACCGGGCTGCCCGCGAGTGCCGGGTCCGGCGCCTGGACCTCGGTGATGGGCTCGTTGGAGAACGGGCTGAAGACCTGCGGGAAGCCGTTCTGCGCGAGGACGGAGGAGAAGTCCGTGAACCAGGTGTTGGCCTGATCGGGCATCACCCGGGAGACCCCGAGCAGCACCTTGGAGTTGCGGACCTCCTTGCCGAGCGTGGGCAGCGAGGTCCCGGCGAGCGCGGAGCCGATCAGCCAGGCGACCAGCAGCATCGCGACCACGTTGACCAGCGCGCCGCCGGTGGCGTCCAGGGCGCGCGCGGGTGACCAGGTGATGTGTCTGCGCAGCTTGTTGCCGAGGTGGGTGGTGAAGGCCTGGCCCACCGAGGCGCAGACGATCACAATCACGACGGCCACGACGGCGGCCGTCGTGGACACGTCGGAATCGTTGGTCAGCTGACCCCAGATCACGGGCAGCAGATACACGGCGACAAGACCGCCACCGAGGAAACCGATCACCGACAGGATGCCGACGACGAAACCCTGGCGGTAACCGACGATCGCGAACCACACGGCGGCAACCAGCAACAGAATGTCCAGCACGTTCACCGTCATTTGCCTCGCAGATTCGTCGCCTATGCTCCGTCGGGCTGGAGCGGCTGGGGTCAGCCTGTCATGAGCGCCAGTCCAGCGTGACCTGCTTGGCGCGGTCCCATGGTCGTTCCCATCCTGCGAAATGCAGGATGCGATCGATCACACCCGCGGTGAAACCCCAGACCAGAGCCCCCTCGACCATAAAGGCCGGGCCGCGGTAACCGCTCGGGTGCACCGTCGTCGCACGGTTGGCGGGGTCCGTGAGATCCGCCACGGGCACCGTGAACACCCGCGCGGTCTCGGCCGGATCGACCGCCCCCACCGGGCTCGGGGCGCGCCACCATCCCAGTACGGGCGTGACAACGAAACTGCTCACCGGGATGTAGAGCTTGGGCAGTACGCCGAAGATCTGGACGCCCGCCGGGTCGAGGCCGGTTTCCTCCTCGGCCTCGCGCAGCGCGGCCCGCAGCGGCCCGGTGGTCGCCGGGTCGCCGTCCTCCGGGTCGAGCGCGCCGCCGGGGAAGGACGGCTGCCCCGGGTGCGAGCGAAGGCTCCCCGCACGCTCCATGAGCAGCACCTCGGGACCCCTGTCGCCCTCGCCGAACAGGATCAGGACGGCCGACTGCCGGCCGCGGCCGCTCTCGGGCGGCAGGAAACGGCTGAGCTGCTCCGGCTCGACGGTGTCCGCGGCGCGCACGACGGGGTCGAGCCAGGCGGGCAGCCCGTCGGCGGTGATGGCGACCTCGCCGTCACCGCTCGTCTCGTAACCCCCGTCGTACGTCTCGTTGAACGTGTCGTCGTACGTGTTCTCTCCAGCTCTCATCAGGGCACCCCTCGTTCACAACGCCTTGGGGCGCTTGGATCGTTCCGTGACTCGTACGGCCTGAGGCCCGGGCACGCCTGGGTGGCTGAGTCCCGCGGGCACGCCTGGGGACTGAGGCCGTGGCACTCGTACCTCCCCCGGCTCGGCCGGCACTCGTACCTCCCCCGGCTCGGGCAGCAGCGTCACCCGGCCGCTCCGAGCGGTGGGGCCGGCTTGCCCGGATAGTCCGGCGGCGGGTTCAGGCGCTGGCCCGGCAGTCCGCCCAGCTCGTACTTCAGCAGCTTCTTCGCCTTCTCCGGGTCCGTCTCGCCCTCTCCGTACGACGGGCACAGCTGCGTGATCGGACAGGCACCGCAGGCCGGTTTCCGGGCGTGGCAGATGCGGCGGCCGTGGAAGATCACCCGGTGCGAGAGCATCGTCCACTCGCTCTTGGGGAAGATCGCGGCCATCTCCGCCTCGATCTTCACCGGGTCCTCCTGCTCCGTCAGCCGCCAGCGGCGCACAAGGCGCATGAAGTGGGTGTCGACGGTGATCCCGGGCACCCCGAAGGCGTTTCCCAGGACCACGAAGGCTGTCTTGCGGCCCACGCCGGGCAGCTTGACGAGGTCTTCGAGGCGGCCGGGGACATTGCCGCCGTGGTTGTCCCGCAGGGCGGTCGCCAGGCCCATGATCGACTTGGTCTTGGCGCGGAAGAAGCCGGTCGGGCGGATGAGCTCCTCGACCTCCTCCGGATTCGCGGCGGCGAGGTCCTCGGGCGTCGGGTACTTCGCGAAGAGTGCGGGCGTGGTCTGGTTCACCCTGAGGTCCGTCGTCTGGGCGGACAGGACCGTGGCCACGAGCAGCTGGAAGGGATTTTCGAAGTCCAGCTCCGGATGGGCATACGGATAGAACTCGGCCAGCTCACGGTTGATCCGCCGGGCACGGCGGACTGTCGCTAGCCGCGATTCCGATTTGACCGATTTGGTCGTTTTCTTGCCGCCGGGCGAGGACTGTTCGCCCACAGCGGAATTCAGCTTTCCGGACACTCTCCCAGCCCCCTTGGCCTGCGCTCTCACCGGCGAATTGGACACCCGGCCAGCCTACGGTCCCCCACTGACATCCGCCCCGGTCACAGGTAATCGGGACCCAATCGGGCCCCTGCCGCACGAACAGGCGCTCCAGTGCGTCAGACTTGTTGTGATTGATCGCACGGTTTTACTGCTGGTGATCCGGCCCCCGCGCCGCTGTACAGTGCAGCGCCGCCCTACGGTGCTGCGGCCTCGGTCCAATGCAGCGCGGTCCGGCATCATGGGGCCACCACCCCTGAGCAGCAGGGGCCACGGTCCCTGAGCAGGTCGACAAGGAGAGAACTCGTGGACGACGTTCTGCGGCGCGCCCCGCTCTTCGCGGCGCTCGATGACGAGCAGGCCGCGGAGCTCCGCGCCTCGATGAGTGAAGTGACGCTCGCCCGCGGCGACGCGCTCTTCCACGAGGGCGACCCCGGCGACCGCCTCTACGTGGTCACCGAAGGCAAGGTCAAGCTCCACCGCACGTCCCCCGACGGCCGCGAGAACATGCTCGCCGTCCTCGGCCCGGGCGAGCTGATCGGCGAGCTGTCCCTCTTCGACCCGGGCCCGCGCACGGCCACGGCCACCGCGCTGACCGAGGTCAAGCTCCTCGGCCTCGGCCACGGCGATCTGCAGCCCTGGCTGAACGTACGCCCCGAGGTGGCCACCGCGCTGCTGCGCGCCGTCGCCCGCCGACTGCGCAAGACCAACGACCAGATGTCCGACCTGGTCTTCTCCGACGTGCCGGGCCGTGTGGCCCGTGCGCTCCTCGACCTGTCGCGCCGCTTCGGCGTGCAGTCGGAGGAGGGCATTCACGTCGTCCACGACCTGACCCAGGAAGAGCTGGCCCAGCTGGTCGGCGCCTCCCGCGAGACCGTGAACAAGGCACTGGCCGACTTCGCACAGCGCGGCTGGCTCCGGCTCGAGGCGCGGGCCGTGATCCTGCTGGACGTGGAGCGGCTCGCGAAGCGTTCGCGCTGAGCAGCGGCAGAGGACGGCCACCGGCAGCGGCGGCTGACGGCAGCTCCTGACGTACGACCTACGTCATAGGTACGACAGGCGTACGACAAGGACAGACGTACGACAAGGCCCGCCC
The DNA here is from genome assembly GCF_050936555.1 of Streptomyces sp. CA-135486. NCBI lineage: Bacteria > Bacillati > Actinomycetota > Actinomycetes > Kitasatosporales > Streptomycetaceae > Streptomyces > Streptomyces sp. CA-135486. The sequence continues at coordinate 401,302 of NZ_JBNJMM010000002.1, read as the reverse complement.
GGGACGACTCCCGGGCGGCCCTTGCGCATGCGCGGGACGACGGCTCAGATCAGTCCGTGCTCGCGCAGATACTCCAGCTGCGCCCGTACCGAGAGCTCCGCGGCGGGCCACAGCGACCTGTCCACGTCCGCGTACACATGCGCGACCACCTCGGCAGGCGTCGTATGCCCGTCCTCGACCGCCGTCTCCACCTGCGCCAGCCGGTGGGCGCGGTGGGCCAGATAGAACTCGACCATGCCCTGTGCGTCGTCGAGTACGGGCCCGTGGCCCGGCAGCACCGTATGCACCCCGTCGTCGACCGTCAGCGAGCGGAGTCTGCGCAGCGAGTCCAGGTAGTCGCCGAGCCGCCCGTCCGGGTGCGCGACCACCGTCGTACCGCGCCCGAGGATCGTGTCGCCGGTCAGCACGGCCCGGTCGGCGGGCAGGTGGAAGCAGAGCGAGTCGGCCGTGTGGCCGGGGGTGGGAACGACGCGCAGCTCAAGCCCGCCGACCCGGATCACATCCCCCGCCGTGAGCCCCTCGTCGCCGAGCCGCAGCGCCGGGTCGAGGGCACGCACAGTCGTACGCGTCAGCTCGGCGAAGCGCGAGGCGCCCTCGGCATGGTCGGGGTGGCCGTGCGTGAGCAGGGTCAGGGCGACCCGCTTGCCCGCCTTCTCCGCCGTGGCGACGACCTGGTTCAGGTGGGCGTCGTCGAGCGGGCCCGGGTCGATGACGACGGCCAGCTCCGAGTCCGGCTCCGAGACGATCCAGGTGTTGGTGCCGTCCAGCGTCATCGCGGAGGGGTTGGGCGCGAGAACGTTCACGGCGCGGGCGGTGGCGGGCCCGGAGAGCACGCCACCGCGGGGCTGCCCGGGCAGAGCCGCTGCTTCGGTCATCGCACACCTCCGGCGTGTGCGCGGGCCCCGGTGTGGTCCGTCATCGCGAGCCCTCCGTCGGGATGTGCTTGGTGAACTCGTCGTGGCCCGGCCAGCTCAGCACCAGTCTCCCGTCCTCCAGCCGCGCCTTGGCCAGTACGGGAGTGAGGTCCTGCTCCGCCGCCGCCGACAGCGCCGCCCCGGCCGTCGCGTACGGCTGAAGCGCCCGGAGCGTGGAGAGTGTCGGCGGCATCATCAGCAGGTCGCCCTTGTCGTAGCCCGTCGCCGCCTCCTCGGGGCGGATCCACACCGTACGGTCCGCCTCCGTCGACGCGTTCCGCGTCCGCTGGCCGTGCGGCAGGGCCGCCACGAAGAACCAGGTGTCGTAGCGGCGCGGCTCGAACTCGGGGGTGATCCAGCGCGCCCACGCCGCGAGCAGGTCGGAGCGCAGCACCAGACCCCGCCGGTCCAGGAAGTCCGCGAAGGAGAGCTCCCGGTCGACCAGCGCCCGCCGGTCCGCCTCCCAGTCGTCGCCCGTCGTGTCGCCGACGACCGTGTCGGGCGTGAGGCCTGCGAGCAGGACGCCCGCCTCCTCGTACGTCTCCCGGACCGCCGCGCACACAATGGCCTGCGCGGATGCCGTGTCCACGCCGAGCCGGTCCGCCCAGTCCGCGAGCGAGGGGCCCGCCCACCGGACCGGCCGGGAGTCCCGTGTGTCGACCCCGCCGCCCGGATATGCGTACGCGCCTCCGGCGAATGCCATGGAGGCGCGTCGGCGCAGCATATGGACGGCAGGCCCGTCCGCAGTGTCGCGCAGCAGTATCACGGTCGCGGCCCGCTTCGGCGGCACGGCGGTGAGCTCACCGCTCGCGAGCGCGCGAATGCGGTCCGGCCACTCCGGCGGGTACCACTGACCATTGGACATGGACGGATGCTATGCGCATCCGTCGGGATGTTCGAGGGGCGGCCATGCCCTGCCGCCCCTCGAACCCCCCTCACAAACCCGGGCCCCCCGTCATGTGCCCGCGTTGGAGTTGCCGCGGAGTTTCACATTCGCGGTGCTCGCGTTCTTGATCGCCGTTTCGATCTGGGCCATCGACGAACCCGAGGTCAGCCCCGGCACGGTCGCCGAGTTCACCGCGTACAGCGTGAAGGTGTACGGATGGGTCGAGCCGCCCGGGCAGGGCCCGAAGAACTTCTGCGAGTTCGCCCCGCTGCCCATCGCCTTCTGCTTGGCGCCGGCCTGGCCCGGGACGTCGTAGCCGGACCCGAGCCCCTCGGGGAGGGAGAGGTTCGCCGCGGGAATGTCCCAGATCGCCCAGTGCAGCTTGTTGCCGCTGTTCGCGACGTCGGCGAAGACGATCGCATAGCTCTTCGCCCCAGAGCTGCCCGCGCCCCACGCCAGCGGTGGCGACGGATCCTGGCCCGCCGTGCCGTCACCGGCGCAGGTGTACTTCGCCGGGATGGTCGCGTTGTCGTTGAAGGCACCGCTGGTCAGCTTGAAATCGCCGGGCTGCGGATTGCCGCCCGAGTAGACGATGTCGATCAAGAGGATCCGGTCGTTGCCGGCCGTGCCGTCCTTGTCCGTGGACGTGGTGAGCCAGATGTCGCCGTCGTGGTCGACCTCGACGGTGCGCAGCCGGTCGTAGGTCCCCTGGAAGTACGTCTTCTGCTCGACCAGGTTGCTGCCGGCGTCGATGCGCAGCCGGTAGACGCGCCGGCCGACGGTGGTGGCGACGAAGACGTAGTCGTTGATGATGGTCAGTCCGCTGGGTGAGGCCGAGGACGTGGGCCAGGTCTTCTTGGGCGCGATGTAGCCGGAGCAGCTGCCGCTGGTGCCCTCACAGTTGGGCCAGCCGTAGTTGCCGCCCTTCTGGATGAGGTTGACCTCGTCCATGGTGCTGTTGCCGAACTCCGCCTGCCACAACCGGCCCTGGGAGTCGAAGTCGAGACCCTGCGGGTTGCGGTGGCCGAGCGACCAGACCGCGTTGCCGAACGGGTTGTCCGACGGGATCGTGCCGTCCGGGTTGATCCGCAGGATCTTGCCGTTGAGCGAGTTCTTGTCCTGCGCCCGGCTGCCGCTCTGGGCGTCACCCATCGACGCGTACAGCTTGCCGTCGGGGCCGAAGCGCAGCCGGCCGCCGTTGTGGAAGCGGCTCTTCTCCATGCCCTGGAGCAGGATCTTGTAGTCGCTGAGCGCGTTGTTCTCGTACTTCATCCGTACGATGCGGTTGCCCTCGGCGGCGGTGTGGGCGAAGTAGAGGTAGTGGTCGGTGTTGAAGCCGGGACTGATCTCGACGCCGAGCAGACCGCCCTCACCGCCCGTGCCCACGGCATTGGGGACCTTGCCGATCAGCGTCTTGGTGCCCGACTTGGTGAGCCGGTAGACGTTGAAGGTGTTCCGCTCGGTGTAGATGCCGGAGCCGTCGGGCAGGAAACCCAGACCCCAGGCCACATCCACGCCGCCGGCCAGGGTCGATACGGCACCGGGGTCGGGGACGCCGCCGGGCCGGCTGCCGCCGGTGGTGACCGTGATCTCCGTGCTGAAGTCGGACTTGTTGCCCTTCAGATCGAAGGCCCTGACCTTGAACTTGTACGCGGTGTTGGCCCTCAGGCCCGCGATCGTCGTCGTGGTGGAGTCGGCGGTGCCGGCTGCGGCGCCGTCGCGGTAGATCTCGTACCCGGTGACCTTCGCATTGTCCGTGGAGGCGTTCCAGGCGAGATCGACGCTGGTCGCGGTCCTTCCGGTGGAGCGCAGATTGCCCGGCACGCTCGGCGGCTGGTTGTCCGGCGGGGCGGGCTGGGTGGCGATGGTGACGGCGTTGCTCGCGGCGGAGACATTGGCGGCGGCGTCACGGGCGAAGACCGTCCAGTCGTACGAGGTCTCGGGGTTGAGGCCCTCCACCGTGGCGGCGAGCGTGCTGCCGTCGACCTGCTTCATCAACTGGCCGTGCTGGTAGATGTCGTAGCCGGTGACCTTGACGTTGTCGGTGGACGCGTCCCAGGCCAGCGAGACGGTGGACGCCGTCGGCTCCTTGTCCTTGCGGAGGTTGGAGGGCGGGGTGGGCTTCTCGGTGTCGGCCGGGCCGCTCGCGGTGACGGTGAGTTTGTCGAGGTTGGGGCCGTCGCCCGCGGATGTGGTGGCGCGGATCTTGTTGGAGCCCGCCTTGAGGGCCGCGTTGACGGTGGCGGCCTTCCAGGTGGTCCAGGCGCCGGTGGCGGGGAACGCGAGGTCGTCGGCGACCGAGGTGCCGTTCACCGTGATGTCCAGGGGGCGGCTCGCGGTGGAGCCGTTGGCGTAACGGAAGTCCAGCTTGGCGTTCGCAGCCTGAGCGGAGTCGACGGCGAACTCCACGTAGGCGCCCGTCACGGCCTGGAAGTTGACGAAGCCGGTGCCGGAGTAACCGGCGTGATTGGACTCGACGGCACCCTGGGAGATCGTCCCGGACTCGGCCTCGTAGTCCGTGCCCGCCTGGTTGTCGGCGGGAGTGACGTCGATGAAGTCCAGGTTGGGGCCGCCTTCGGGGGCGGTGGCGGTGGCGCGGATGGTGTTGGTGCCCGCCTTGAGCGTGACCGTGGTGGTCACGGCGGACCAGGTGGTCCAGGCGCCGGTGGGCTGGAAGGTGAGATGGGCGGAGGCGACCGCTCCGTTGACGGATATGTCCAGCGGGCGGTTGCCGGTGGTGCCGTTGGCGTAGCCGAGGGCCAGGGTGGCGCTCCCCGCGGCGGGGGCGTTCACGGTGAACTCGGCATAGCCCCCGGCGACATTGGTGTAGTTGACGAAGCCGGTGCCGGAGAAGCCCGCGTGGTTGGACTCGGTTACGCCGTGCGAGACGGTCGCCGATTCGGCCTCGTAGCGGACCGGCGCGGCGCTCACGGTTTCTTCGGCATGGTGGGCGGCCGACTGGGCGTTGCTCAGGGTGGGCAGGGCCACGGTTAAGGCTGCGGTGGCCGCGGCCACGAGAGCACCGACCGCTCTGCGCGACCGGCGGGGGGTTGGTGCCACGGATCCCTCCTGCGTTCAGATGGTTAGGAAACGTTCCTAACCGTGGACAGGTCACACCCGGCGACGCGTCCACGTCAAGAGAGATGCAAGGGTCTACCGAAGACGAGTGAGGCCCCGCCTCCGCCGGAAAACCAGCGGACACGGGGCCTTATGTATGGCCTGACCAGGAGCTTCACTCCCGTACAAGCTGCGCACTGTGCTGAACGATCGGTCAGTCCGAAACGATCGCTCTGCCGGACGAACCCATCGTCATACCTGAACGCTCAGTCAGTTTTGAAAGGTGAGTCAGTCCTGGACGAGCTCGACCTGGATCTCGATCTCCACCGGAGCGTCCAGCGGCAGCACCGCGACGCCCACCGCGCTGCGCGCGTGCACACCCTTGTCGCCCAGCACCTCGCCCAGCAACTCACTCGCGCCGTTGATCACGCCGGGCTGCCCGGTGAAGTCCGACGCCGAAGCGACAAAACCAACAACCTTCACAACCCGGGAGATCCGGTCCAGATCACCGACGACCGACTTCACGGCCGCCAGCGCATTGAGCGCGCAGGTGCGGGCGAGCTCCTTGGCCTCCTCGGGGGTGACCTCGCCGCCCACCTTTCCGGTGACCGGAAGCTTGCCCTCCACCATCGGGAGCTGGCCCGCGGTGTAGACGTACGGACCCGACACCACGGCCGGCTGGTACGCGGCCAGCGGCGGCACGACCTCCGGCAGCGTCAGCCCGAGCTCCGCCAGCTTTCTCTCGACGACGCCACTCATGCCTTCTCCCGCTTCAGGTACGCCACGAGCTGCTCGGGGTTGTTCGGCCCGGGAACGACCTGGACGAGCTCCCAGCCGTCCTCGCCCCAGGTGTCCAGAATCTGCTTGGTCGCGTGCACGAGAAGGGGCACGGTCGCGTATTCCCACTTGGTCATGGAGCCGACTGTAGCCGCACCTCACCCGCACCTGTGGGCAGCCTCGTGCGTAGCCCGCCGCCCGACTGGTTAGGCTCGAATACGTGAGCAGGCTCCAGGTCGTCAGCGGCAAGGGTGGTACCGGTAAGACGACGGTCGCCGCCGCCCTCGCGCTCGCCCTCGCCACCGAGGGAAAGCGGACACTCCTCATCGAGGTCGAGGGCAGACAGGGCATCGCGCAGCTCTTCGAGACGGAGGCACTTCCGTACGAGGAGCGGAAGATCGCCGTCTCGTCGGGCGGCGGAGAGGTGTTCGCGCTGGCCATCGACGCCGAGCGCGCCCTCCTCGACTACCTCCAGATGTTCTACAAGCTGGGCGGTGCGGGCCGCGCGCTCAAGAAGCTCGGCGCCATCGACTTCGCGACCACGATCGCACCGGGCGTACGGGACGTACTGCTGACCGGCAAGGCGTGCGAGGCCGTACGCCGCAGGACCAAGCAGGGGCCGTACGCGTTCGACTACGTGGTGATGGACGCCCCGCCCACCGGCCGCATCACCCGGTTCCTCAATGTGAACGACGAAGTGGCCGGTCTTGCGAAGTTCGGCCCGATACACAATCAGGCGCAGGCCGTGATGCGCGTGCTCAAGTCCCCCGAGACGGCGGTCCATCTGGTGACGCTCCTTGAGGAGATGCCGGTCCAGGAGACCGCGGACGGCGTCGCCGAACTGCGTGCCGCAGGGCTCCCCGTCGGCAAGGCGATCGTGAACATGGTGCGCCCACACATCCTCGACGAGGAGGCGGTGCGCAGCGCGGCCGGCGGCCGGCGTGCGGACATCGCCAAGGTGCTCACGGCGGCGGGCGTCAGCGGCTCCGCGAAGCTCGTCACCCCGCTCCTGGAGCAGGCCGCGGACCACGCCCAGCGCGTCGAACTGGAGCGCGAGCAGCGCGCCACGCTCTCCGACCTCGATCTGCCCACCTACGAACTCCCCCTGCTCAGCGAGGGAGTCGACCTGGCGGGGCTCTACCAACTGGCCAAGGAACTGCGGAAGCAAGGGACCGGTTCATGACCCTGGACGCGTCGGCCACCCTCGAAGTCGACCCGCTCATCGACAACCCGGCCACCCGGATCATCGTGTGCTGCGGCTCCGGCGGCGTCGGCAAGACGACGACCGCCGCGGCTCTCGGCGTACGGGCGGCCGAGCGCGGCCGCAAGGTCGTCGTCCTGACCATCGACCCCGCCCGCAGGCTCGCCCAGTCCATGGGCATCGACTCCCTCGACAACACCCCGCGCCGGGTCAAGGGCATCGAGGGCGACGGAGAACTGCACGCCATGATGCTCGACATGAAGCGCACCTTCGACGAGATCGTCGAGTCGCACGCGGACGCCCAGCGGGCGCGCGCGATCCTGGAGAACCCCTTCTACCAGTCCCTGTCGGCCGGTTTCGCGGGCACACAGGAGTACATGGCGATGGAGAAGCTGGGGCAGCTGCGCGCCCGCGACGAGTGGGACCTGATCGTGGTCGACACCCCGCCGTCGCGCTCCGCTCTCGACTTCCTGGATGCGCCGGGGCGCCTCGGGTCGTTCCTGGACGGCACGTTCATCAAGCTGCTGATGGCCCCGGCGAAGATGGGCGGCCGGGCGGGGATGAAGTTCCTCAATGTCGGCATGTCGATGATGACGGGGACGCTCGGCAAACTGCTCGGCGGTCAACTCCTGCGTGACGTGCAGACCTTCGTGGCCGCGATGGACACCATGTTCGGCGGCTTCCGCACCCGGGCCGATGCCACCTACCGGCTGCTGCAGGCGCCCGGCACGGCGTTCTTGGTGGTCGCGGCGCCGGAGCGGGACGCGCTGCGGGAGGCTGCGTACTTCGTGCAGCGGCTGGCGGCGGAGGAGATGCCGCTGGCCGGTCTGGTCCTCAACCGGGTCCATGGCAGCGGCGCCGCCAGGCTGTCCGCCGAGCGGGCGCTTGCCGCCGCAGAAAATCTTGACGAGGGCCGCATTGTGGATCAGAGGTCCGGGAAGACTGGTGTTCGTGACGCCACGGGCGCCTCTCCCGAATCCCCGCCCGCGGACGAAACCGACCATACTGACCGCACCACGGAACAACTGACCGCGGGGCTGCTGCGTCTGCACGCCGAACGGATGCAGGTGCTCGCGCGTGAACAGCGGACGCGCGACCGCTTCACCGCACTCCACCCCGAGGTGGCGGTTGCCCAAGTGCCCGCGCTGCCCGGCGATGTACACGATCTCGCCGGCCTTCGGGCCATCGGTGATCGGCTCGCGACCGGTGGTGGCGATCCGGCCGGAGCTGCGTAGAGACGACAGCGGGTGGTTGCCGCTTCACGGGCTCCCGGCACACGGGAAATCCGTGTACGGGACCCTCGCGTACGGAACCCTCGTGGGCTGTGCCACGCCGAGGGCTACCCCACCGCGGACCGTCCCACCGAGGACACCGTGGGCTACCCCACCGCTGCGTATGTCTCGTACGTCTCGTCGTCGTCGAGACCCACGGGCAGAATGCCCGCACTGCGCTCGTATTCCGTGCGCGCGGTCTCCAGCAGTCTTCGCCAGGAGGTGACCGTGGGACGCCTGCGCAGCAGTGCACGACGCTCCCTTTCGGTCATTCCGCCCCAGACGCCGAACTCGACGTGGTTGTCGAGCGCATCGGCCAGGCACTCGGTCCGCACCGGGCAACCGGTGCACACCGCCTTGGCCCTGTTCTGCGCTGCCCCTTGTACAAACAGTTCATCCGGATCGGTAGTGCGGCAGGCTGCCTGCGCACTCCAGTCGGTTACCCAGCCCATACCGGTGCCGTCCTCTCCCGAATCGAGGCTCCCCCACGGCGGCAGCGGCATATTCACCGCTGCCAGTTGAGGACGTTACGGAAGGTGGGCACAGCGCAACACCCCCTTCGGGCCCAATCTTGAATGGCCCGAACGGACTATGGGTACGCGGCAGATCACCCAGGGGAGTGAGCTGGGGGCATACGCGACTATCTGGAAAAATAGGGGCAATTCAGCTGGGTCACAACGGACGTCGGACGACGCATGAGGCGAATTCGGACATCAGCCCGCAAGATTCGGGATACAGGGGGGTCTTGGAAGGGCTTGATGCAGAACCGCACGGCTGTGACAGTTGAGAGCAGCTTAGGCCAAGGCATATACGCGTGTCCGGTGATTCAGAACGTAGGCTGCCCCCATGGCAAAGAAGCGCTCCGGCGGAGGTCTGACAGGGACCCAGCAGGCCGCCAAGTTCCTCGGTGTCAGCGTGCTCTCCGGAGCTGTGCTGGCAGGCATCGCCCTGCCCGCCGTCGGCGCACTGGGACTGGCCGCCAAGGGCACGGTGAAGGGATTCGACGAGATCCCCGCCAACCTCAAGACGCCGCCGCTGAGCCAGCGCACCACGATCCTGGACTCGCAGGGCGGGCAGATCGCCACGGTCTACTCCCGCGACCGCACGGTGGTGCCGCTCAAGGACGTCTCCCCGTACATGCAGAAGGCGATCGTCGCGATCGAGGACTCGCGCTTCTACGAGCACGGCGCGGTCGACCTCAAGGGCGTGCTGCGCGCACTCAACCGCAACGCCCAGTCGGGCGGGGTCTCCCAGGGCGCCTCCACCCTCACCCAGCAGTATGTGAAGAACGTCTTCGTGGAGGAGGCCGGCGACGACCCCGACAAGGTCGCCCAGGCCACCCAGCAAACGCTCGGCCGTAAGATCCAGGAGCTCAAGTTCGCGATCCAGGTCGAGGAAGAGCTGGGCAAGAAGAAGATCCTCGAGAACTACCTCAACATCACCTTCTTCGGGCAGCAGGCGTACGGCATCGAGGCGGCCTCGCACCGCTACTTCTCCAAGTCGGCCAAGGATCTGAAGCTGGAGGAGGCCGCGATGCTCGCCGGCATCGTCCAGTCCCCCAGCCGCTACGACCCGGTCAATGACACGCAGGAGGCGACCAAGCGTCGCAACACCGTGCTGCAGCGCATGGCCGACGTACGCGACATCACCCAGGCGGACGCCGACAAGGCCAAGGCGATCCCGATCCAGCTGAAGGTCAGCAAACCGAAGAACGGCTGTATCACCGCGGCCAGCGGCGCCGGCTTCTTCTGCGACTACGTACGCGAGGTGTTCCTCTCCGACCCGGTCTTCGGCAAGACCAAGGAGGACCGGGCCAAGGTCTGGAACCGGGGCGGCCTGACGATCAAGACGACCCTCGACCCGCAGGCGCAGAAGTCGGCGCAGAAGTCGATCAAGAAGCACGTCTACCAGACGGACGAGGTCGCCACCGCGGTGACGATGGTCCAGCCGGGCAGCGGCAAGATCCTGGCGATGGGCCAGTCACGGCCGTACGGCTTCGGAAAGACCGAGACGCAGATCAACTACTCGGTCAACCAGGGCATGGGCGGCTCGAACTACGGCTTCCCGGTCGGCTCGACCTTCAAGCCGTTCGTCGCCTCGGCGGCGATAGAGCAGGGCAGGCCGCCGACGCAGATGTATCCGGCGCCGTACCAAATGCCCTACCCCTCCCAGGTGGCGACCTGCAGCGGAAAGCCGTGGGTCAACCTCGGCAACCAGCGCCTGGAGAACGAGAACGAGTCCGAGGTCGGTCCGTACGCCCTCAAGGACGCGATGGCGAAGTCGGTCAACACCTACTTCGTGCAGATGATCGCCGACATCGGTCTCTGCCCGGTGATGGAGATGACCCAGCGGCTCGGAGTGGTGCAGGGCAACGGCAAGAAGCTGCCCGAGGAGCCCTCCGCGCTGACCCTGGGCTCCACCGGTATCTCACCGCTGACGATGGCCGGTGCGTACGCGACCTTCGCCAACCGCGGCACGTACTGCACGCCGACCGCCATCGAGTCGATCAGGACGGCCGACGGCAAGAACCTGGAGGTGCCGCAGAGCACCTGCACCAAGGCCATGACCGAGCGGACCGCGGACACGATCAACACACTGCTGCGCGGAGTGATCGATTCCGGTACGGGTCGGCAGGCTGGTCTGCAGAGCCGTGACAACGCGGGCAAGACGGGTACGACGGACGGCCGGAAGAACGCCTGGTTCGTCGGCTACACCCCGAACCTGTCCGCGGCCGTCTGGGTCGGCAGCCCCACCCAGCAGGTGAAGATGGAGCACATCTACATCGGCGGAAAGTACGAGGACAAGGTTTTCGGTGGTCAGGTCCCCGGACCGATCTGGCGGGACGCGATGACCGGGGCGCTGGACGGGAAGGAAGCGCCGCCGTTCAACAGCGTCGTGATTCCGGACCCGCCGAAGGAGAAGCCCGAGAAGCCGGACGACAAGCCCGGCGACAACCGGGGCCAGGGCAACGGCGGGCAGGATCCGTTCCCCGGCATCTCGATCCCGCCGGACATCATCGGCGGCGGGAACAACCGCGGCCAGGGGAACGGCGGCGGGAGCGGCGGGAAGTTCCCGTAGAGACTGAAGGGAGAAGGGGACCCGGCCTGGCTGCCGGGTCCCCTCTCTCTGTATCCGCCGTCGCTCAGCCCGCGAGAAGCCGCTTCACCGTGGCGGCCAGCCGACCGCCCTCGGCGCGGCCCGCCACCTTCGGGTTCACGATCTTCATCACGGCACCCATGGCACGCGGCCCCTCGGCGCCGGCGGCCTTCGCCTCCTCGACGGCCTGCGCGACGATGGCGCCGAGCTCGTCGTCCGTCAGCTGCTGCGGCAGGTAGGCGTCGAGGATGACGCCTTCCGCCTTCTCGCGCTCGGCCTGCTCGGGCCGGCCGCCCTGGGCGAAGGCGTCGGCCGCCTCACGGCGCTTCTTCGCCTCCTTGGCGATCACCTTCTGCACCTCGTCGTCGGAGAGCTCGCGGGCCGTCTTGCCCGAGACCTCCTCCTTGGAGATCGCGGCGAGGGTCAGCCGAAGGGTCGAGGAGCGCAGCTCGTCGCGCGCCTTGATGGCGGTGGTGAGGTCTTCGTGCAGCTTGGACTTGAGGGTAGTCATAACTTCTTCATAGCCTTTTCTCATGGACCCGGTCAACGAGGATTCGCAGGTCAACAACGACTCGGAACGGCTCCGCAGGCTGGCCCGGACAGCCGGGTCGCAGCGGGACACACGCAGTCGTACCGACTGGACAGGGGAACCGGCGGCGATCTACTGCCGGATTTCGCACGTCAACGACGACGATCAAACCGGTGTCGACCGACAAGAGCGTATCTGCCGGGACATCGCGCAGCGCCTCGGTGTGACGGTCGGTCAGCACATGGTCTTCGTGGACAACAACCGATCGGCGTGGCAGCGCAACCGGAAGCGGAAGGGGTGGGATGCCCTACTCGATGCCGCACGGTCCGAAGGCGTCCGGCACATCCTGACCTACCACCCCGACCGGCTGATGAGGCAGCCTCGCGACCTTGAGGAGCTTCTTCAGATCGCGGACGACCACAGCATCACCCTGCACGGGCAGGCGAACCAACGGGACCTTGCCGACCCCGACGACCGGTTCCTTCTGCGCATAGAGGTAGCACACGCTTGCAGGTCCAGCGACGACACCTCCCGACGACTCAAAGACGCACTGATCGACCGCGCCCAGGACGGCAAGCCGCACACCGGCAAGCGGCGGTACGGCTACGACAAGAGCGGCACGGCCATCATTCCCGCAGAGGCAGAGATCGTGCGCGAGATTTTCTCGCGGTACCTCGATGGGGAGAGCACGACGGCCATCGCCGGGGATCTCAACCAGCGGGGAGAGCTGACCGCACTCGGCAGGGGGTGGAACAGCTTCAACGTTCGGACGATCTTGGGCAGTCGCCACGTAGCGGGTATCCGCGTCTTTCGGGGCGAGGAGTTGGGGCAGGGCGAGTGGCCGGCGATCATCCCTCGGGGCACGTGGGACGAGGTGCAGGAGCGCCGCAGCTACCGCACGGCAGCGAGCCGGGGCCAGTACGCGCCCAAGCATCCGTACATCCTTCGCGGGCTGGTCGTGTGCAAGGGGTGCGGCAACCGGATGGGCGGAAGCGGAGGCAAGTACATGTGCAATCGCGCGGCCCGTTCCGACGCACTGCGCTGCTACCGCACCGCCAGCAGCGTGCCCCTTGAGAAGTTCGTGAGTGATGCTGCGATCAAGCTGCTCGAGCGGTTGGACGTGACTGGTCAAGAGAGCGCCGCTGTCCTGTCGGAGGAGGATCAGGCGGCAATCGAGGCCGACCACGGAGAGCTCGCCGAGCTCAAGGACATGTGGGACAAGCGAGAGCTGAAGACCCACGAGTACCGCGCCATGAAAAAGACGGTCGAGGAGCGGATCTCAAGGACTGAGCGCAAGCTCGTCGTCAGGCCGGCAGTCGAAGTGCTCAGAGGTCTGGCCGGTCCGGATGCGGAGAGCAACTGGCACAAGCTCGTGGAGGCCGAGGAGTACGACCGGATGAATGCAGTTCTGCGGTTCCTCTTCAACGCCGTGATCATCGACGAGCCGACCACCAAGGGGCGGTACTTCGACTTCGGCCGTGCGGACATCGACCCCAACCCCCTCTGACAGGCAACGAGGTAGGAGAGTCGCCAGGTGTGTGAAGCAGTACTCATTCCTCGTTGCCGGCGCGGGTCACATTGGCCTCGCAATCCTCTGCGATGCGCCACGCGCCTTTGGCATTGCCCGTCAGGTCATTGGCCTCGATCACGCCACCGCCACCCTCGTAAATCCATACCGCCTGATATTGGTTGCCGTTGATCCGGTTGGCGCGCAAGGTCGGGTTGCCACCCGTTGTGATCGTCACACCCGTCAACGCGTTTCCGGTGATGTCGTTGTCCTCCAACGTGCCCATGCCGCTGTCATGGACGAAGACGCCGCCCGTCTTGCCGTCGTGGATCCGGTTGCGACGCAGCGTGGGATCACCGCCCGTCTTGATCTCCACACCCGCCAAAGCGTTGCCAGTGATGTCGTTGTCCTCCAACGTGCCCATGCCGCTGTCAAGGACCAAGACGCCGGAAGCCTTGCCGTCGTGGACCCGGTTGCGACGCAGGCGCGGATCGGCACCCGTTTTGATCGTCACATTCGTCGAAGCGTTGCCGGTGATGTCGTTGTCCTCCAGCGTGCCCATGCCGCTGTCATGGACGAAGACGCCGCCCGTCTTGCCGTCGTGGATCCGGTTGCGACGCAGCGTGGGATCACCGCCCGTCTTGATCTCCACACCCGTCAAAGCGTTGCCGGTGATGTCGTTGTCCTCCAGCGTGCCCATGCCGCTGTCGTAGATGAAGACGCCGCCCTGCTTACCGTCGTGGATCCGGTTGCGACGCAGCGTGGGATCACCGCCCGTCTTGATCTCCACACCCGTCAACGCGTTGCCGGTGATGTCGTTGTCCTCCAGCGTGCCCATGCCGCTGTCATGGACGAAGACACCGCCCGTCTTGCCGTCATGGATCCGGTTGCGACGCAGCGTGGGATCACCGCCCGTCTTGATCTCCACACCCGCCAAAGCGTTGCCAGTGATGTCGTTGTCCTCCAACGTGCCCATGCCGCTGTCAAGGACCAAGACGCCGGAAGCCTTGCCGTCGTGGACCCGGTTGCGACGCAGGCGCGGATCGGCACCCGTCTTGATCGTCACATTCGTCGAAGCGTTGCCGGTGATGTCGTTGTCCTCCAGCGTGCCCATGCCGCTGTCATGGACGAAGACGCCGCCCGTCTTGCCGTCGTGGATCTGGTTGCGACGCAGCGTGGGATCACCGCCCGTCTTGATCTCCACACCCGCCAAAGCGTTGCCAGTGATGTCGTTGTCCTCCAACGTGCCCATGCCGCTGTCAAGGACCAAGACGCCGGAAGCCTTGCCGTCGTGGATCCGGTTGCGACGCAGGCGCGGGTCGGCGCCGTTGCGGATGGCGACGCACGCGAGGCCCTGGCTGCTGATGTCGCAGCCTTCCAGGTCCAGGCGCCCCTGGGTGATGTCTACGCCGTACCATTTACCTCCGGTCTGGCGCAGGGTCAGGTTCGCGACGCGGCCGATACTGGCCTGGAACATCAGCGCGTTGGCGTCGCGGGCGCGGATCTCGATGTCGGCGACCGGGCCGTCGCCGAGGATTTCCAGCGGCTTGTCGACCACCAGGCCCTCCTCGTAAAGGCCCGGTCGGACCAGGATCCGGTCACCGGGTTTCGCGGCCTTGATCGCGGCGCTGATCGTGGCGAAGTCTCCCCGCTGATAGGGATCCACCACATGGGTCGGCGGCTCGGTCTTGGCCGTGGCTCTGGCCGCGCCCTCCGTCTGCTCTGCCGCCCCGGCCGTCGCCTCAGTTTCCTCCGCACGCCTGGCAGGGCGCGCCGGGGTGGTGGCGGGAGGATGCCAGAACGTATCCCGCATCCGCGACGCCAGTTGCGCGATGGACTTGCGTACCAGCGGTGAGGTGAACGGCTCGAACCGCAGCTCCCGCCAGTCGACGTGCTGCCGTGAGGCCAGCATCCTGGCCATCTCATCGGCTTCGCGCAGCTCGGGATCATCCAGCTCCCGGGCACTGATGTAATACACCGGCAAGATCAAGTCCTGTCGGCCCAGGTCACCTTCCCGCTCGAGAAACCGTGCCACCTCTGCCCGACAGGCGGGGCTGCGGAACAGGCTCGGCGTGATGATGACCAGCAACAGTGTCACTGCGTCCAGCGCTTCATCGATGCGCTGTTGCCAGTTCTGCCCCCAGGCGACGTCGTTACGATCCTGGAAGATCGCGAACTCCTCGCCGGTCTGCGCCCGGACTTCGGTACCGAGCCGTTCCCGGAACTGGGTGAGTAGACCATCGTCGTGCTGGTCATTGAAACGGACATAGCTCATGAACGCCACAGGCTCACCGTGCATGGCCCCCCTCCCCACTACAGACGAGACCGACTCCGCTGCTGCGGCGATCCCTTGGCCCCATTCCCCTCAAGGCCACCCCGACACAACGCCGCACCCATGATCTCCCGTATGAAGTGGCCGCAGGGCGGGAATCGTTGAGAACTCCCCAGTCCAGGCACGGGGGCAAGAGATAGTGCGGGCGCCGAAGAGCATAGGAGTGAAGCTGAACCTGCGCGTGCTGGAGATCTCCGTGCGCGTCTCCGTCCGCGTCTCCTTCCCTGGGTGTCTCCGTCCGTCCCTGCCTCCGTCCGCGTGTTCGTCATGCGGCCGACACATTGCGGCCGCTCGATGGCGACGGCTACGTCGCCTTCCGGCCACCGCCCGTTGACAGGCTGCACAGATGCTCGCCGTGCCCCTTCCCGTGGACACCCGCCGCTGCCAACTGCTGGGACTGGTGGGCTCGGGAGCGCTTGCCACGGGTGGCGTGACCGCGGGTGCGCTGCCCGTACGGGAGGCTCTTGCGCCGGAGTCCGGGCGGGCGGCGCTCGGCCTGGTCGCCACGTACTTCGGACTCGTACTGCTGGTCGCGGCCTGGGCGCTGCTGGGCAGGGCGGTGCGCGGCCCCGAGCCGCCGGCCCCGCGCACCCTGCTGCTCACGCTCGGGCTCTGGGCAGCGCCGCTGCTGCTGGCGCCCCCCCTCTTCAGCCGCGACGTGTACAGCTATCTCGCCCAGGGCGCCATGGTCGACGCCCAGATAGATGTGTACGCGAACGGGCCGTCCCGGCTCGGCGGACCGCTGACCGACGAGGTCGCACCGCTCTGGCAGCACACCCCCACTCCGTACGGGCCGCTGTTCCTCGCCTGCGCGACGGCGATAGCCGATCTCTCGCGTACGGAGGTGTCCGTCGGGGTGCTCGGCATGCGCTTCGTCGCACTGCTCGGGGTCGCGGTGATGGTGCTCTGCCTGCCGGCGCTGGCCCGGCGCTGCGGGGCGGACCCGGCCGCGGCCCTCTGGCTCGGGGCGCTCAATCCGCTCCTGCTGCTGCATCTCGTCGGCGGCGCCCACAATGACGCGATCATGCTCGGCCTGCTGGGCGCGGGCCTGGTCGCGGCGCTCGGACGATGGCCGATCCTCGCTGCCGTGCTGGTCACGCTCGCCGCCCTGGTGAAGGCTCCCGCCGCGTTGGGACTGGTCGCTGTCGCCCTGCTCTGGGGCCGTCAGCTGGGCGGCCGGACTCCACGGCTGAGGGCCGGTCTCGCGGTGGTGGGCACAGCTGCGGCGACGACGGCGGTGACAACGGCCGTCGCGGGCACGGGCTACGGCTGGATAGGCGCGCTGGACACTCCCGTATCGCCGCAGAACTGGTCGATCACCTCGTCACTGGGCCGGATGACCGGCGCGCTGCTTACTAACGCGGGCAGCGGTCTGGCCCAATTCGCCGCCCCCGCCTGGCACTTGGCGGGACTGGCCGCCACCGCACTGACCGTACTGATCGCGTGGCGGCGCCACCATCGAGTGCGTCCGGTGTACGCACTCGGGCTGAGCCTGATCGCGGTGGCCGTCCTCGGCCCGGCGATACGGCCTTGGTATGTGCTGTGGGGGCTGTTCCTGATAGCCGCCGCCGGGCCCGACAGACCGGTGCGGCGGGCGGTCGCGGCCGCAAGCGCGGTGCTCGCCCTGGCCGTACTGCCGAGCGGTTTCGCTCCGGAGGGGCCACAGCTGGCGCTGGCGACGTGCGGTGGGGTCCTGGCGGTGCTGGCGCTGTGGTGCGCCCATCGCATCGCGGGGCGCGCGGCGTCACATGCCGGGACCGACGCGCTGGGGAGCCCGGCATGACCACGACCTGGCCGAGGAGCACGCGCGGGCGGCTGTTCCTCGTCGTGGGACTGGCGGCCGCGACCGCACTCTTCCTCGCGACGGTCCCGCTGCACCGGCACTGGTTCGACCTCCGCGTCTACTACGGAGCCGTCGACAGCTGGCAGCAGGGCGGCCGCATCTACGACTACCTGGTGCCGGGCACGCACTACGGCTTCACCTATCCGCCGTTCGCCGCGATCTGCATGCTGCCGATGACCCTGATCGGCTGGCCGGGCGCCGTCGCGATCAGCGTGCTGCTCAATGTCTCGGCGGCGGCTGCGGTGCTGTACTGCTCGGCCGCCGCGGTCGTACGCCGGCAGGGCTGGAGCCGGTGGTACACGTTCGCCGTCGCGGGCTGTCTGTTCGCCCTGCTGGAGCCGGTCCGCGACACATTCAGCTTCGGCCAGGTGAATCTGCTGCTGCTGGCGCTGGTACTGGCGGATGCGTGGCTGCTGTCCAAGGGCGGGGGGCGGGCTGCGGGACGGGGAGGGTCCGCCGGCCTGGGACGGTTCGCGGGCCTGGGACGGTTCGCGGGCCTCGGCATCGGTCTCGCAGCCGCGATCAAGCTCACCCCGGCCATCTTCATCGGCTACCTGCTGATCACCCGCCGCTGGCGGGCCGCCGCGACAGCCTCGGGGGTCGCGATCAGCGCGACGCTGCTCGCGCTGTGGCTGGCACCCGGCGCCTCGCGTGTCTACTGGACCGAGGCGATGTGGGACACGGACCGCGTGGGACGGCTCGCCTATGTCTCCAACCAGTCCTGGCAGGGCGTACTGGCTCGGCTCGCCGAACCCGACGACCCGAGCCGTACGGTGTGGGCGCTCGGCGTACTCGTACTCCTCTGCGTCTGGGTCCGGCGGGTACGCCGTGCTGTCGCCGTGGGTGACGAGCTTGCGGGTTTCGCGCTCACCGGCCTGACGGCCTGCCTGATCAGCCCGGTCACCTGGGTGCACCATTTGGTCTGGGTGTTTCCGGCCCTCGCCGTCCTCACCGACGCCGGGCTGCGGGCCGGCCAGGAGGACCCACGGCGTAGGAGACTGCTGCTGAGGTGGGCCGGAACGATCTATGTGGTCCTGTGCAGCAGCGTCGTATGGCTGTGGAGCTGGGGAGCCGGGGGCATCGACGGCTTCCTGGGGAGTAATACGTACGTCTGGATCTGTCTTGGCCTGCTGCTCGCGCTGCCGCTGCGCGAAGGCGCGACGTCGGACGTACCGGCGGCGGCCCCGGGCGGGCCGCAGACGACGTCGGGCAGGCCCGGGGGACTCGCCCGCCCGCTCCCTCAACCCACCGGGTCTGCAACGATGGGCGCATGCGCGCACGCTACGGAGTACCCCTGGGAATCACGGCATTCGGCGCGGCCGGCCTCGCCTACGCCGCCGGCTTCGAGGTCCGTTCCTTCCGCCTCCGACGGCTGACGGTCCCGGTGCTGCCGCGCGGCATGCGGCCGCTGCGCGTACTCCAGGTCTCCGACATCCACATGGTGTGCGGCCAGCGCAAGAAACGCGCCTGGCTCCAGTCGCTCGCAGGCCTGCGCCCGGACTTCGTGGTCAACACGGGCGACAACCTGTCCGACCCGGAGGGCGTGCCCGAGGTCCTCGACGCCCTTGGTCCACTGCTCGACTTCCCCGGCGTCTATGTCTTCGGCTCCAACGACTACTACGGGCCCAAACTGCGCAACCCGGCCCGCTACCTCATCGAAACGGCACGCGGCAGGCACGGCCTGAACGGCAACGCCCCGGCGGTCGGCGTGGTCCACAACCCGTGGGAGATCCTGCGCGACGCCTTCGACGAGGCCGGCTGGGTGAACCTGAACAACACCCGCGGCCGCCTGAAGGTGGACGGCTACGAACTGGCCTTCACCGGCCTCGACGACCCCCACATCAGACGCGACCGCTACGACACCGTCACGGGCGGCCCGGAGCCGGGCGCCGACCTGTCCCTGGCCGTGGTCCATGCCCCGTATCTGCGCTCGCTGGACTCTTTCGCGGCGGACGGCTACCCCCTGATCCTGGCGGGTCACACCCACGGCGGGCAGCTCTGCGTCCCCTTCTACGGAGCGCTGGTCACCAACTGCGACCTGGACACGGCCCGCGCGAAGGGCCTCTCCACCCACAGCACGGCGGGAAATGTCTCCTACCTGCACGTCTCGGCAGGCTGCGGCACGAACCGCTACACGCCGGTGCGCTTCGCGTGCCCCCCGGAGGCGACGCTGCTGACACTGGTGGGGCGCGACTGAGGCTGGCCTGGCAGAGGTGCGGGGCCCGCTGGTGAAGCCGCCTGGAGAGCGGCGAAAACCGGATTTCGTCTGGGAGCGCGGGTGGGCTAAAGTAATCGATGTCGCCGCGACAGCGGTGACATCGGGGTGTAGCGCAGCTTGGCAGCGCGCTTCGTTCGGGACGAAGAGGTCGTGGGTTCAAATCCCGCCACCCCGACAGAGAAACACCAGTTCAGGGCCGGTGCTGAGAGATCAGCACCGGCCCTGAACTGTTCTCCAGAGGCTCTCTGGAGAAATCCTGGAGAAGATCTTGGAAATCGTCTCCAGACCAGTGCCCTACCCGCGAGCCCTCAGCAGCGCATCCAGAGCAGCAACGGGCGAGCCGGGGCTCATCGCCCGGCGCGCGTCCAACGCCTCCTCCCACATTCCGGTGAGCGCGGTCATCAGCGCCTGCCGCATGCCAGCCGTGATGTGGTCATAGCGGGACTGCACCGAGCCGTCCTCGTGACCCATGCGTTCGTCCATCAGCTTCGGCGGGGTCCCCACCTCTCTCATCAGGGTCTTGTGCGTATGGCGCAGCCCGTGCGGCGTCAGCCCCGGAGCGATCGGCACCCAGCACGCCTCAGCCCGCTTGGAGGCTCCTCGCCCACGTGCGGGAATCCCGGGCCACGGCTCAGCGACCACCGGCACAGGGTGCTCTTTCTGATCGCCGCGTCCGGGGTACCGTCCCGTGGCGGCAGGTCGAAAGAGCCAGGTGGCGAAGCCCGAGCGTCGCCAGTGCGCGGCCAGCTCCCCCGCTCCCGCGTTACGGACGTACCCGAGTTCGGTGATCGCATCCAGCACCTTCAGGCGAGTCGGCTCCGCCACAGCGCCGGGGCGGTTGAGGACGTTGGAGACGGTGCCTGTCGAGACGCCGGCGCGTCGAGCGACGTCGACCAGCTTTGCTCCCGGACGGTTCACAGAGCCATTGGCAGCGCCGTGACCACGGAAGACATAGGCCAGTCCGTGGCACTCACAAGGCTTCGGTTTCGTCCGGGCGATGTGGCTCGCAACCAGTACGGCGAGGAAATCCGGAGCGTCAATATCCCGGTACGAGTCGTCCTTGGGCGGGCAACGGTGCAGTTCGCCGGTGTCCAGCTCGTAGAGCTGCCACTCAACGCGAATGCTCTTCGGTCGGACGAACTCGGTCTCAAGGCCAACGATCTCGCCCCAGCGCATGCCTGTGTAGCCCTTGAGGATGCCGCCAACGAACTCATCGTCCCGGCCGGACAGCAGCGCCATCCTTTCGGCGAGCAGCAGAATGCCGAGCGCTGTGGTGACAGCCTTCTCCGGGCCACGGTTGCGGGAGCGGCCGGCGCGCTTCCCTCGTCCGCGCCGCTTGGTTGCCGGGTTGGAGTCGCGCAATCCCTCGTCAACCGCGTCGGCAAGGATCAGGTGCAGTGTCGCCCGCCATGTCTTGACGCTGGTAGCCGCGTAGGGAACGGCGCGTTCGCGCTTCTCCCAAGCGGCAATGTCGGTGCTCAAGATGTCGGCAATGGCGAAATCCTCGAACGCAGGGAGCAGGTGCTCTTCGATGTGCCGCCGGTAGTTCTGCATGGTGGACGCCGCCAAGTCCTGTGCGGCGTACCAGCGGTTCACGTAGGCGCCAAAAGTGATCCGCTCAGGAGGCGCCTTCTTCGTTCCGGCCAACAGCTTCGCTTCTTCGGCGTCCGCCGCCTTCTTTGCCGCTGCCTTGGTCCGGAAGCGGATGGCGTCACCATCGGCATCGCGCACAGTGGCGTACTTGCCGGGCGCGAGCTTGTACCGGCCGCGCCAGTAGCTGCCGAGGTTCTCGGCGTAACCCAACTTGCTCTCCCTATCGGCGGGGTTGCCGCCCGGCTGGAGGGCCGGGCGGCACACGGAATCAGGCTGCGGTGGACTGCGATTGGCCGTGTCGCGCCCTGCGCGGGGTCCTTGCCTTCAGCGAGGTGACGGACACCGCTGCGGTGGCCGCCCGGCGGCGCGGCGCTTGTGAGACTGGTACGGCAGCGCTGCTGCTTTCGGTGGGACGGCTCTCGAAGATGCGCGTTATCTCTGCAACGTGGTCAGCCGTGAACCGGTAGCTGCCTCCGGGCTTGGTGAAGGGAATGCGTCCCCTCCGGGCCTGTTCCTTCACCCACCACTCGGAGCAACGGAGAGCTTGGGCAACATCCGCAGCAGAGTAGAGCTGAGGCAAGCCAGTGATCTTCTGACGCACTTTCATGTCTCCTCTTGGGCTCGCTTCGGGGGTTCCGACGCTTGGACCTGTCCGAGGCCCAGATTTCTGCGTCATCGCGTCACGCACGTCATTTGTGCCTCTGACCTGGGGTTATGCGGTGACGCGGGCAGTGCGGGGCGTGTCACAGGGCGGGGCGGGGTTCTGTCACCCGTGACGCGGATGACGGGCGGTGACGCAGATTTCGGCCGTCTGCGTCACCGCTGTAGCCGCTGGTCAGCGACCGGTTTCGGGTGGCTGGTGACGTGGGTGACGCAGGGTCTCTTCTCTTAGGAAAGAGACGGGGTGGTGTCTGTGGTGGTGCGGCTCGGCTCAGGACGAATGCGGAGCCGCGCAGCGGCACGCTTATGCGGCGGCAAGCCGCCGGAACAACAAGAGGAGCACCCGTCGCCGGGCGGGGGTGCTCCTCTTGCTTGTCCGCGCCGGTCGGTGGCGGGTCAGAACGCCGCTTCCTGCTGGTGGGGGGCGAGGGTGGCGGCGCGGGTCATCTCGATGTAGCGGGCGGCGCTGGTGCGTCCCCAGTCGATGAGCACGCCGCGTGCGGCGAGGGTCGGTTGCAGCCGCTTGAGCCGGTCGGAGAGGACCTTGCCGGTGGTGGGCCAGCCCTTGGGCAGGGGACGGCACTCCTCACCGCTGTAGAGGGTGGTGAGGCAGTGCAGCCACTCCGAGGACGTCATGCGGACTTCCGCTCCCGCGTCGAGTTCGCCGGCGTGCTTCAGGACCGTCTGTGCCAGCAGGTCACCTTCGATGACGTCGTCGTTGAGGTCGTCGAGGCTGGCCCGGTAGGCGGCCAGCGAGGCGAAGCCGGTAGCCGCATCGAGCTGCGCACACAGGTGGGCGAAGTCGGCCATCCGCAGGTCGGTGGGGGTGTCCGCCTGCGCGGCCCGCACCTTGACCGTCAGGTCGAGCAGGGAGCCGAGAACGACGGGGAGGATCTCCGCGTACTCCGCCCACAGCTCTGCCTCGGTGCGCCGTACCCGGGGCCGTACGAGACGGAGCGGGAGGAGGCGTTCGGCGAGGTCGGGGCGGATGACGCCGACGTCGATACCGGTCAGGAGCATGGGGCGCCGGTAGCGGGAGCGGACGACGTCGCCGTCGGTGAACAGCGCGCGCTTGATGCTCTCGGCGCCGGTGACGATGCAGCACATGAGGTCGGACAGGTCCGGGGGCAGGTGGGAGAGGTTGTCCAGGGCGGTGACCCATCCGGCAGCAACGGCCGTGATCATGTTCTCCTCGTCCTTCGGAGCCCGGCGCAGGTCGCCGCTCATCCCCTCGATGACCCGCACGAGCATCCGGCCGCCGGTGGACTTGCCCGCCCCCTGGGGGCCGGTGAGGAAGGGTGCGGGGACGGGCACGGAGGGTTCCAGGCAGCCGATCAGCCAGGCCAGGGCCAGGCATTCGGTCTCGGCGCCGGCGAAGTTGCACAGGCGGAGCAGGTGATCGATGCCCTTGCCGTTGGTGTCCTTGGCGGGCAGGGGGAGTTCTCCGGTGAGCTGGGTGCGCCGCCAGCAGACTTCCTGCGGGTCGGGGGTGCGGATGTCCCATCCGGTGGGGTGGATGCGGACTGACTGGCCGTCGGTGCGGCCCAGGTCGAGCCAGGTCGCGCCGTCGAACCCGGGCGCCACGCGGATGTGGGTGGGCTGTACGTCCTCGGTCAGGGCGAGTGCTTCGATCAAGTCCAGTGCCTCCTTGAGTGCCGTGCCGTTGAACACGCCGATCCCGTCCTTGAAGAGACCGACCATGAGTTCCTGCCGGTGGCTGCCCGTGGTGCCCTGGGAGCGGATCGGGCGGGCGACGGGGTGGCCGTTCTTCTGCGCGTAGACGGTGCCGTCGATGGTGCGGAAGTACCGGAAGTGCGCCTGCGCGTAGTCGGTGATGACCTTGCGGGCGGGAGTCTTCTCGTCGTCGTCGGACACGGTCACATCCCCAGTGCGGTGCGGGCGTTGGTCCACGCGTCGGTGCAGTGCCGGGCGGTTTCGCCCTTGGCCTGCGCGGCGGTGAACAGCCGCGCGACATGGGCATCAGTGAGGCAGCCGCACCGGCCATGCGTGGACAGCACGGCGAGGAACGTGCGGTACACGGTCGCGTGGATCGCGCTGCGGGCCTCGGTGATGCGCTGCTCCGCCATGGCAATGCCACGCTCCAGGTAGGTGGGCGTGCGGTGACGGCACTCTCCCTCGCCGCCCCCCAGGGGCACTGACAGCGCCTGTCGGGCCCTACGAACCTGGGACGGCTCCTTTACTGCCAGGGCGCGTACAGCGGCCGGGAGAGCAGCCGTGGCACCCACCCCCTGGCCCAGCCAACGGGCGTACTGCATAAGGGACTTGATGTCCACACCGGGCCGGACCGCGTTCGAGGACGCCATGGTGCCCCGGTAGATCCGGTGCTCACCCCGAGTCGTGCGCACGATGCGGGTCGCGGGCAGGCTCGCACGCGCCCACGCGATGGCCTCCGCGTTGTCGAGGTCGACCACAGTCAGGCCAGCGCCGCCGGGGTGGTACGCGACCGCCGCCGCTTCCCCCCACGCTCGCACCCACACCGGCGAGTTGATGACGCGGGGGTCGAGGGTGGCGGCAGCCCAGCCGTGGCAGGGCGCCGGGCAGGCGCAGGGGCCCGCGCTCTTCATGTTCGGCCGGCCGCCGCACGCGTTGTTGGCACAGGAGCGGCAGTTCCCGAACGGCAGCTTTCCCGCCCGCAGGGGCAGGGGCGGGACGCCGGAGGCTGCGAGCCGCAGCGCGGTGCGCAGATGCTCGCTCACGCCGCCACCCCCAAGGCCGGGCGGACCGGGATGCCAGTGGGCACGGAGACGATGTGTGCGGCCAGCAGCGGCGGCACGGCGTTGCCGACTTGCTCGAACTGCTTGGTTCGGGTCCCGTGGAAGGGGTGATCGGTTGGGAACGATTGGAGAATCGCCGCTTCCGCAAGCGTCAGGTTGCGCTCCTCGACGCCGTCCCCCACCCACTTGCAGCGGTTCGCGGTACTGGTGATGGTGAAAGCGGGTTCGCTCAGTGCCCGCTCGTACCGTTCGACGTCGCCGGAGGGCAGCTTCCAACCCTGCCCGCTGCGCAGCTTCCAGGAGCGCGCCCGACCAGTCAGCGCGTTGCTCGGGCCGTCGGCCGTGAACTCGTTGCCGCCGACCGCCCGCCCACGCCCATCCCTGGGGCGGTCGCCGCGCGTGTTGACCGTGACACCGGACGGCAGGCCCAACGCGTCCGCCATGGACACCCAGGCAGCCGGGCGCCCGCCGAACAGATCGGTCGCCGGGCATTTGGCGTGCGTCGGATCGGGCGCGGTCACACGGCGGATGCGGGAGGCCAGGAGAATCGCCCGCTTCCGGGTCTGCGGCACGCCGTAGTCGGCTGCGTTGAGGATGCCGACCCACACGCTGTAACCCCAGCCGCGCAGGATGCCGGCGTACTGCTGGAACAGCGGGAGGACGTCGGGGACCTCCTCCAGGCACGCCCACTCGGGGCGCAGGTCGTACAGCCAGCGCATCGGCTCTGCGGCGAGCAGGGACCGCTTGTCCTTGCACTGAACGAGGAGTTCCGTACGGGTGTCGCGGCCATGGGCGAGGTCGCGAACGGCCTGGTGCACGAGCGCCTGATCGGCGACCCCGCCGCGCTTCCCGGCGCGGGACCACGCCTGGCACGGTGGCGACGCGATCAGCCCTTTGATGCGGTCCTTGAACAGGTCGGTCGGGTAGGCGGCTACGTCGGTCTGAATGGTCGCGTGGCCGGCGGCGTGCGCGGTCCTGCACGCC
This sequence comes from Streptomyces sp. CA-135486, assembly GCF_050936555.1. Classification (NCBI taxonomy): domain Bacteria; kingdom Bacillati; phylum Actinomycetota; class Actinomycetes; order Kitasatosporales; family Streptomycetaceae; genus Streptomyces; species Streptomyces sp. CA-135486. The sequence goes on along the minus strand of NZ_JBNJMM010000002.1, from coordinate 375,699 downwards.
GCTGTGTCCCACTCCAGGCCGATGTCGGCCAGACCGAGCATGCGCAGGCCCTCTGCCCAGCCACCAGGCCCACGGAACAGTTCAACGATGTCGTTGGGGACGCACTTGGTTGAGAACCCGTCCACAACCCTCAAGGGTCGGGACGCGGCCGGTGCTCGCCGGATGTCGGTCGGTTCGGTCATGCTGGATGTCTCCAGTTCCTTGAAGGTGACTGGTTGGCAAGGGCGGCCCCGGATCTTTGGCGAGATGAGGGGGCCGCCCTTGGCATAGCTACTGGTCGGAGAGCGTGAGGGCGTACTGCTGACGGACGTAGGCGCGCGGGTCGCAGATCACGCCGGGCTGGTCGATGTCGAGCAGGAACACAGCCGCCGCGTAGGCGGTGTCGGTGGCGTCGCTGTCCGTGGCGTCGGGTTCGTCGAGCAGGGCGATGCGGTCGAGTAGGGCGGCCTTGCGCAGGTAGAACTCACGGTCGAGTTCGGTGTAGCACTCTGCGTCGGCCAGGAAGCGGGCCGTCCAGCCGATCTCACTGTTGATGCTGGGAGCGTCGGCGTATGCCTGCTCGGGGGTGGGCCAGTCCTGCGGGGTGGGGCGGTGATCGGCGGTGAGGTAGAAGCGGGTGCGCTTGCCGTCGCGGGTCGGGTACTGGCGCACGTCGCCGGTCGTGAACGCGGCGTTCAGCGCGGTGGTGACGCGGTCGGCGTCGGCGGGGTCGCAGAGGACGCGGATCTCGAACACGGAGGCTCCTGTCAGCCGTTGAAGTGGTTGCGCTTGAACACGGCCTTGCGGATGTGGAAGGTGTTGCCGCCGTTGTGGCCGCTCGCGCTGAAGACCTGCACGGCGATCCAGCCGCCGAAGATGACGGCGGCGAGGATGATGAGCTGGTGGACCAGCGCGGCGAGGGCGGCGATGAAGGTGGTCAGCAGGACCAGGCCGCCGCACACGGCGCCGAACCCGATGCCTCCGAGGGCGATGTTCACCGCCGTGCGCGAGACGGCCGGCTTGGTCGCGACCGATTCGGGCTTGACGGGCTCGATGGCGTAGCCGGTGACGACGCGGCCGTCCGGCAGGACGACGCTCGCCACGGCCGGGATGCTGCCCGGCTGCACGGGCACGAGCGGTGCGGCGTGCGGTACCGGGGCGAGCGGCGTGGGGTGGTGGACCTCCACAGCCGCCACATCGTGCCCGGCGGGACGGTGCCAGTCGTAGGGCGTGGTGGGCTCGTTCACGTCCTGGTCTCCCCTTCTAGCGGCCGATGTCGGCGAGCGCGCCGGTCACGGCGGTGACGAGCTGGTTGACGGTGTCGCTCGCGTCGGTGGCGGCGAGGTAGAAGCCGAAGAGCGCGGCGACGACGGCCGCGCCGAAGCCCAGCGCCTTGAAGCGCAGCAGCAGGGCGAGGCCACCGGCGAGCAGCAGCACGAGCGGGATGGTGATGACCATGGGTCCTCCGGAGCGGGTCAGCGGGTGCCGGCGCGGTAGGTCCGCGCGGCGCGGTTGTAGATCCAGCGGCCGACGCGTATGCGCTTGCCGGTGGCGTGGCAGCGGCGGCAGTCCTTGCCGCGCTTGAGGCGTCCCTTGCGGTCGGCCTTGAGCGCGTGACCCATGCCGGAGCACTTGCGGCAGTCGCCGAACGGGCTCAGCCAGCACTTGACGCTGTAACCGAGCGTGACGAACATCAGGCAGGCGAAAGCGAGCAGAGGAAGGCTCATCAGGGGCCTCTCAGGCAGGGTTTGAAGGGTTTCCGCAGGTGGGCCGCTATTCGCTAGCGGCCTGATCAGGAGTGGTTTTGGTCGCTAGCAGGGTCGCTTGCGCAAGCGACGGGCGATGCTTGCGCAAGCGACCCCCGGAGACCTATCCGGCGTCCCTCTTCTTGTTGCGCTCCGTAATCGCGGCGGCGAGGTCGTCGCGCTTGATGCCGCGCTTGTTGACCGTCTTGCCGTCGATACGGCGGCTGATCTGTTCGGTTGCCACGCCGAACGGCTTGAGCGCTGCGGTGAGCGCTTCCGCCTTGGGCTTGGCGTCCAGCTCAGCCCACGGCCCGTAGGTCTCGGGGCGCAGGTCGGCGAGGCGGTCGACGATGGTCTCGGACCACACCTTGGCCTCGCCCTTGCCGAGCACGGCCGCCACGTCGTCCAGGATCGTCGCGGACACCTCCGGGGCCGGAGCCTCGCCGGCCGCGTCGCCGGTCAGCGTGCCCTCGGCCTCCCGCAGCGCGGCAGCCCTGGTCAGGATGCGCTCCGCGTCGCGGCCGTCGGCGAGGTAGGTCCGCACGATCCCGGAGTCGTCCGACATGCCCTTGAGCAGCCCCACGCCCTTGTGCGACTTCAGCAGCTTGGACGCGTCCAGACCCTCGGAGTACGAGCCCGCACCGAGGATGACGTCCGAGACCTGGTAGGCACCGACCCGCAGCGCGAACCGGGCCTGATGCTGGTCACGCAGCTCCGAGGGGCACGCCTTGTCGTCCGGCTTCTGCGTGGACGTCATCACGCTCACGCCGACCGCCGGGGCGACCCGGGCGAGGTAGACCAGCAGAGACAGGATCTCCTTGCCGTGCTCGGGGTGAGTCAAGTACTCCTGCACCTCGTCGACCACGAACAGGGTCAGGGGCATGTTCAGCTTCTTGTCCCGGCTGATCTCCGGGGTGAGCTTGCCCTCCGGGCAGATGTGCAGCGGCAGTTCCGAGAGCCGGTGGTACCGGTCCTCGACGTCCGCCTTCAACTCCCGCAGCGAGGTCAGCAGATGCACCACCGGATCGAACCCGTTCTTCGGGACGATGCCGAACCCGATGCGATGGGCGACCTTGGTGAACTTGCGCCAGTCCGGCGACGCCTTGCCGTCGAACACGTACAGACGCACGTACGGATCCAGCGCGGCGGCGAGCGCGATGGTCCGCGCAGAGAACGTCTTGCCCTGCCTCGGGACGGCACCGACCAGCAGCGACAGCCACAGCATGGTGGCCATGACCGGGTTGCCCCGCTCGTCCACGCCCCACGGGAACGGCTTCCAGAAGTCCACCCGAGTCGCGCCCAACAGCGGGGTCTTGCCAGAGGGGACGGCGAGCGGGTCACGGTCGGCGATCCAGTACGACACCCGCCGACCGCTCGTCTCGTCCTTGTCGAGGAAGAGCTGAGTCGGCGCGATGTCCATGCCGGAGGCGAGCCGCGCGTGCGCCTTGACGGCGTCCTCGAACGTCTTGCCGTACGGCAGGTCCACGACCACCCGCCATCCGTCGCCGTCCCTGCCGATCGGCCGCGGGAAGGCAATCGACTGATCCTTGGTGGTCAGTCCGGACGCATCGTGAGCGCGGATGACGATGTCCGAGGACAACTTGCGCTTGCGGAACGTCACCTTGGCCATGTCGATCAGCGGCCGGTCCGCCGGCGCCCCGACCGCCCCGAGCGTGGTCGTCAGGGCGGCGATGGACAGCAACAACAGCCACGACGGTGCCATGACGTACAAAGTCAGGGCGGCGGCGAGGCCGATGAACCCGGCGATCGTGGCGACGATGCCCCGGAGCCTCACGCGGTCGTTGCGCTGCCGCGAGAGCTTCAGGTACTCGGCAGCGTCCTCGTTGGCCACGGAGGCGAGGCGCAGGGACTTGCCTTCCGCGTCGAACACCCACCGGCCGATCGCGGCCGACCAGCGCCATGCCCCGCGCGGCGAGTAGAACAGCACCTTGGGCGTGTAGATGCACGGCAGGCGAACGGCGTGGTAGCCGATCACAGCCGAGTAGTGCCGGACGGCCCACTTGCGGACGGCCGTGCGCTGGTCAGGGAGCTTGACCCAGTCCGGCAGGACCGGCATACGGGCCTTGTCCTTGGCCTCCATCCACTCACTGACCGAGGGCGGGTAGGCATCGCGCGGCGGGTCGACCGGGGCGCCCTCGGTCAGGCCGTCGCCCTCGGGGTCGTCGGCGTCGGGGAGTTCGGCCTCCCACTCGCCCGGCTTGGCCTCGCCCCCGGCGAGTGCCTCGGGGGCGGGGTCGGTGTCCTTCTTGAGGGGGAACGGCAGCACGGCGGCCGTCCGCTCGTCGGTGCCCTCCGGCTCGTCCGGGGGCGGGAACACGGGGTTCTCCGTCACGATGTACGGGCTCCTTCGGGAGTCGAAGGGTCCGGCCGACTTGCTGTGGAAGGTGGACGGCCGGACCCGGGTTTCGGATGGTTCAGGCAGCGCGCTGTTCCTCGGGGTCGGCGCAGGTCACGCAGGTTCCGAGCGAGGTCGGGATGACGTATCCGGCGTCCTGGCCGCACTCGGGGCAGCGGCGGCGAGCGCGCATCATCGCGGCGTGCGCGCGCCACATGCCCGGCGTCATCGGCCGGACCGGGCGCGCCAGGTCGATGCGGTACAGCTACGCGGTCAGCGGCTTGCGCCGGCGACGCGGGCGCAGCATCTGTGCGGCGATGCCCTGGCGACCCGGGCTCAGTCCCCGGCCACGCAGTTGGCGACGGGTGGCCAAGCCGTCCGGGGCCAGACGCCACGGGTAGGTGGGGATGCCGAACTTGGTGCCGCCCGGGTCCCAGAACCGCACACTCACGCCACGCGCTTCCACGCGGCGCGCAAGCGGACCTCGGATGCGGAGTGTCCGGCAGCGCGAAACCGGGCGGCCATCTCGCGATACGACAGAGCGGGCGTCTCGCTGTTGCGGATCTCGTCGACCAGCGCGTCAAGCGCCTCGTCGGTGAGCGCGGGACCGGCCTCCAGTGTGAGAGCGGGGACAGGCTCCGTAGGACCCCAGACGGGGAGTTCCCAACGGGGCGTGACGCCGGGTGTGACGGGGGTCGTCACGCTGGTCAGCGCCCTGCCGGTGTCCTTGCCCTGCCGTGCCGTCTCCAGCGTCGACCAGGCCCGTGACAGGATCTTGGCGGTCTTCGCCTGGACGCGGGCGACGCGAGCGCCGGCCGCCGTCACGGCGGTCAGCCGGGTCTCTTCGGTGGTAGCGTCTGCCCGCAGTCGAGCACGGGCCACGGCCGCATCGTCGCGGGCTTCCTGCTGAATGCCCCGGATCGCGTCCAGCGCCACCGGAGTGAGCGCGGTGCGCTCCCACAGCCCGTGCACCAGCCACAGCGCCTTGGCTGCAATCGGCAGCCACGCCACGGCCAGCCACGCGGCGGCGGACTCCTCAACGGTGAGTGCGTGCGCCACCAGGACGCCAGCCGCGACCAGACCGAAGCACCAGCCGACACCGGTCACCACTCGGCTGTGGTCGCCCTGTGCCGCCAGGCGGCGTTCGTAGGCGAGGGTGGCCAGCCACCCGCCGTCGATTCCCAGACCGACGACCAAAGCGACCGGCCACGGCACGGCCGTCCCCAGCCACATCACGACCACGGCCAGGGTGAGCACCATGGACACCGCCGTCATCGCAACGGCGGGCAGCACGGTCTTGGCCTTCATGCCGCACCCCCGAGCGTGAGCAGGGCGGCGAGGATGAGCAGGGCGCCACCGCTCAGGGTCAGGTCGACCGCGCGGCGCAGGCAGGTGAACTTGGCGACCGCCAGCCGGGACAGCCCGGCGATATCGGCGGCCAGATCGGTGGAGACGACGGCGGTGATCTCCTCGGCCGTGAGGGTGGCCCACAGCGGGAAGCCGTGCCGACCGCGCAGGTTCGGCCGCGTGGAGCGCAGCAGCAGTCCGGCCGCGCCGACCAGCAGCGCCATACCGACCCCGCCCACCACAGCGGCGGGAACGGTCAGCGGGAGGCCGCGGGCGACCGTCCAGGTACCGGCGAGCACCGCGCCGACGAACGCTAGCAACAGAGCGGTCTTGGTGTCGGTCCGTGCGATCTCCGCCTTCACTTCGGCGTGCGCGGCCGTCAAGCTCCTGGTGGTGGTGCTCATGCGGCACCCCCGGACAGGGTCACGCCGGCCGTGCGGTTGGCCAGGGCGCGGCGCTCAGCGAGCACGCGGCGGCGAGCGCGCCGGATACGCCGGGCGTCCAGCTCGGTCGGGGTGCGGTCAAGCGTGATGATCTGGGCGTCGAGCAGGTCGACCTCAGCCAGGATCACGGGCATTTCCTGCCCGATCGCGCGCAGCTCCGCGTGGGTGGGTTCGCGGTCGAAGTCGTCGGCGGTAACAACCGCCTGAGCAGCAGCGATGTGCTTCATGGGTCGTTGTTCCTCTCACAGGTGGAACGGCCCGAACAGCACCCCCGGAGTTGCCCCTCCGGGGGTGCGCGCCGTTGATGGAGAAAGCCGCGCGTCGTGCGCGGCGCGGCCACTGAGCAGTGGCCGAAGTGCCCCGGACCGGACTCGAACCGGTCGGGCTGCCGTACGGGGCACGCCGGTCTTCTCCGCCTTGTTTCCGACCCCTTCGGGCAGGCGGACCACGGGTTACCGGCAGTTCCCTGTGTGAAGTTGTCAAAGATCACTCGCTTCCTTCGAGCCCGTTTCACGGGGCCCTCCGGGCGCTTCCTGATGCAGTACCTGTTTTACAGGTACTGCATAGGGGTCCGTCAAGTACAGCGACGGAACCTCTTGGCTTCGCACCGGGACTTCTTGGTGCACCATCAGAATCGGTGCAGGTCAGGGGAGTTGGACACCCCATGCGTGGACAGCTCCGGTTGATCTGGCTACCGTCAAGAGCTCCCTAGAGCTCCCATCGGGGGTGGAGATGTCCAACGAGCGTCTACGGTCGGCCCTCTTGGCGCAGAGCATGACCATTCAGCAGCTCGCGGAAAAGATCGAGGTCAACCCGAAGACGGTCGAGCGCTGGATCACGCAGGGCAAGGTCCCTTATCGACGCCACCAGTACGCCACGGCGTCTGTCCTGAACGTCGACGTGACAACGCTTTGGGACGACGCACGATCAGTCGACAGCGCCACTGACTTGAGCAAAGCGGAGATCGTCACGGTCTACCCGCATCGCCACGTCGTACCGACCGACCTGTGGCGGGAGATGTGCGAACGCGCCAAGGAGCGCATCGACATCCTCGTCTACGCAGGCATCGGCTTGGCGGAAGACCCGCGCTTCCTGTCGGTCCTCAAGGCGAAATCAAAGAGCGTCGCGATTCGCGTCCTGATGGGCGATCCTGCGTGCGAGGCCGTCATTCGGCGCGGCATCGACGAGGGTCACCGCATCATGGACGGAAAGATCCGCAACGCTCTTGTCAACTACCGCCCTCTGTTCACCAGCCACCCTGAGATCACATTCCGCCTGCATGACACCGTGCTCTACAACTCGATCTACCGTGTGGATGACGAGATGCTCGTCAACACGCACGTGTACGGCATCGGTGCCTACCTGGCGCCGGTGCTGCACCTACGCCGACTCCCCGGGGGCGGGCTCTTCGACACCTTCGCCAATAGCGTTCAGCAGACCTGGGAAGGTGCAAGGGCAGTGACGGAACACGACATCACAGGAGCATGAGCCATGGGACGCATCGACTACCTTCACGACCCCGACGCCCCGCCGGCCAACTCTGTGGTGCCGTCCGTTGTGGCATTTGTGCAGAACGATGCGGGACAGGTCCTGATGATCCAGCGGTCCGACAACGGCCGTTGGGCACTGCCCGGCGGCGGGCACGACGTAGGCGAGTCCATCAGCGACACTGTGGTGCGCGAGGTTTGGGAAGAGACGGGCGTCAAGGCCGAAGTCGTCGACATGTCCGGGATCTACACCGACCCTGGTCACCGGATGCAATACGACGATGGTGAGATCCGCCAGCAGTTCAGCATCTGCTTCCGCGCGCGGCCGGTCGGCGGTGAGCTGCGCACGAGCAACGAGACGACGCAGGTCCGCTGGGTCGACCCAGCGGACCTGTCGAAGCTGGACATCCACCCCACCATGCGGCTCCGGATTGAGCACGCGATGGACGGGACGCGGACCGCTCCCTACATCGGCTGACGCTTGGCGGCGGCCACCCGTTCGAGGACGCGCGACGTGCTCGCGAGGATCTCCGGCTCGGCGCGGCGGATGAACGTGCCGATCAGACTGTCCGGTCCGTACCGTCCGGCGATTTCGTTGACGCGGTCGACCGGATTCGTGGGCGTGCCGTCCGGCGTGGTGTTCATGTCGCAGAAACAGAGGGCGTCATTGAGGTGCGCAGACTCGCGCGGGAACTCGCCCTCCAGCTCTTCGCGCAGGCCGCGCGATTCGGCCTCCATCCAAGAACACGAGTGGTGGGCCACCAGGTTCACGACCCGTGCGTCGGCATGCGCCACGTCACGGAGGTAACGAGCGCCGTCGAGCGGGTGGAATCCCGTCTTAGCCAGATCTGGCGCGTAGCCAATGTCATGTAGGACGGCTGATGCTTCGAGCAGTTCGGCGTCCTGCCCGAGGATGAGCGCGATGGTGCGCGCTCGCTCGGCTACCCCCAGCGAGTGTTGCCACCGTCGCGGCAAGGGCTCGGCGAGCAATGACTCGGCGAGGGGATAGGCCCACTCCGTCAGGTCCGACAAGCTAGGAACGCTCCTCTCGAATCGGCACGGCGCGTACGGTCCGCACCCTGCCTTGCCCTGCGCCTTCCAGCACGCCAGCAGCTTCCAACTTGTCGAGCGCCTTGGTTACGGTGGGGCGTGAGACTCCGAACCTCTCCATTAGGTCGGATGCGCTCAGGAAGGCTGCGCCCACCTCAAACCCTTCAGCGGTGATGATGTCGGCGATGCGCTCATCCAGCGGTCGGCGGTCGGTCTGCTCGCCTTCACGGACGACGCGCCACCGGCCGCCCCGCACCGGCTCGGCGACACCCTCTCTCTCCAGCGCCTTGAATGCACGAAGGACAACCCCGCGCGAGACGTTGTGATCGCGTATGAGATCTGCGGCAGGCGGAAGCTGCGTCATCTGCGGGTCCGCCCTGATCTGGGCCTTCACCAACTCTGCGATCTGCAAGAAGGTCCCCCGAGGGCTGGCCTGCTGTGACACGCGCTCTCCCTCCCTGTTGGCTCGCCGTCTGGCTCAAGCTTCCCACGCTCGGCTCTCTCGGCGGCCAGTGGCTCAAGCTGCGACGATCCCCGTTGTTGCCGCGCGGGTCGACTTAGAATGGCTGACCAGCCCAATTACCGAAATTTCTGATCGCTCCACGAAGCCGGCCTAGGTGCAGGGAGGGGCGGATTATGATCCTCAGGAAGCAACGCTTCGTCGATCGGTCGACAGCTAACAGGCTCGTCTACAACCAGGCGTCGATTTGGGCCTTCCCTGACTGTTCCCTCTACGATCACCGCTCGGTGTTTGCTGTGCCATGACATGGCCTCCAGGTATTGGTCATACCTAAGTCGAACCCGAATCTCGGACGCCCTGCCATGTCGGACTGTGGAAATCGTGATGTATCCCCAGGGGTCATCCACGACATGACGAAGTTCAACGATGCCGCCGGAGAAGATGGAGCGTGGCTCGACACGGTGGCGCTTTAGGATATCGGCAGCGTGCTCAATTTTTTCCCTGGCGTCCGAGGGTAGCTCGACACTTCGGGGCATAGTTTCCGGCGCACTCACGGCGGGAGCCCATTCAAACTGGGCCTTGAATTCTCCAATCGATGGCTCTTCGAGGATCTTGGATAGGGCGGTGCAAAACTCTCGACTTACTCCGCGTTCAACTGCGAGATGCAAGTCACGCATTGTTGGCATTTTTTCAGGTTGCACGATGACTTCTTGAACTGCGAGCAGGGATTGAGCGAGCGTGCGCGTGACGCGCCGTTCAAATGGCTCAGGAGCAGCCCGGAAGAGTTCCAACGACTCATCCCCCTGACGCGTGTTGTCAGGTGCCTGCATTCGGGGGAGGGGGACCAATACAGGAATCATGAAAGGGCCACGAACGGTATGGTCCATCCTTGCCCGCTCCAGGACGGTGTCGCCTTGCCTGGCGTAATTACCGGCAATGTGACTCCGCTCATTCCATGCTGTGGTTCCACTAGCCCTAAGGATTGAGCGCGCGGAGCTTATAACCGTCGAGGCTGCTCCTAGAGGGATTGTCTCCGAGGGGGACTGCTCGCTCGCGGCCTGCAAGAGAGTGACATCCATGCGGTAATACCGGATGTAGTTTGTGACGAAACGCTTATCTTTCTGTTCGGCTCTGGCGATGCGCTCCAGAATCCCATCAATGAGGTAGGGGTCTCCCCCTTCAATGTCGGGGACGCCGATGCGACTCTCGTTGCGGATCCACATTGAACCGGCAGGTCCGGGAGCTCGCGCCGCCCAACCCTCAGCCTCAAGATAGTCGCGAATTTGATCGATCGTGGGGAGGCTGGGGCTCGTGATCTCGCTCACCTCGGCGAGAAGCATTCCTCCACCTCCTCTGCCCATTGAGTGAGAGTGCTGATTGTCAGTCGCTGACTTTTCGGTATCACAACGTTCTCTTCGGGCCCGATGCTGTCAACTCGGACCCAGAATGCTGCGGCCTGCTGGTCTGTTCCGGCCGGATGGTGCTCCACCCAATCGGGTCTGTCGTTATGTTCAAGTATGACGAGGACGAAGTATACGGGAACCTTGCATTTATTCCAACGGTCGCGCCAATGCACTTCCGCTGGCCACGTCGCCCCTCGCCCGGATATCTTGAATTGTGACGAGCATTTGATTTGAACGCGAGCGGAGGCGGCGATAAAATCCACGTCCCCGTCGATTGCCATTGCATCCTCGTCGGGAGATGTTTCCTTAAAAGGGAATCCTGCCTGGCTGAAGATCGCCCGGACATACGCGACTCCGAACCGCGCCTTGCATGCCTTATCGCCCAGAACCGTGACAGCAGGATGAGTGTCATCGGGGCGAGGCGTCGGGATGTTGACCCGGGGGTCCTCCGGAGTGTCCATCCGGACATGGTGACCGGTTCAACTGACCATGCGCTAGGGGGCGATGACCGTCGGTCACGCACGATTCGGCTCATGCCGGAGCGTCGCCACGGTCTCAGTTGGGGCCTCGGTCACCCCTGTTCCGTCGCTGTCCACCACTGTCCACCGGGGCCGGCACCCCCTATGAGCAGGCATGCTGCTTGCTTCGCGGATACCCACGGACGCCCCCGGACCAAGATCGGACAACTCGTAATGTGTAGGTCTCGCCCTTAACCGCCCGCGGTCCGCGACGCAGCCTGGCGCGCAGGCGGCAGACGCGGTGCACCCATTGGGCGGTGCGCAGGGCCAGTAGCGCACCACCGGCATGACGGTGATGGCACGCGCCCCAGGCTCACCATGCGGATGGTCGCTCATTCGGCGCACGCTGTGAGGCAACGTGAGAAGAGCTGTACTTACGATCGGGGCAGATCTCCACGTGATGCGGTGGCAGGAGGCACTACCGATGTCCCTTTCGATCTCAGAGCAGCGCCATGCGGTGGACCTGGCCGATAGGTGCATTCGTGTGCTCGCCTTGGATGTGATCTGGACGGGTCGGCTTGCTGAGTCGGATCTCAGTGATGCGTCACGTGAGGATCTAGCCGGTGTTGGGCACGAGATGGTGGCGGAGCTCGAAGCCATCAGGCACAGCGCCAGTTTCGTGCGGGACTTCGCCAAGCACGCGACGCACGATACGAGCAGCATCAGTCCCGACCTCGGGACGTCGCTCAACCACATTGCCAACGACGCTGCCAGATACATCGAGGAGTATGGCCAGCGGGAGATTGACTACCTCGTCCAGAGGTCGGAGATTCTACTCAAGGGCGGGGTTCCGGAGGGGGACCTGCCGAGACGTTTGACGGGCGCCCTGTGCGCCCTCAGCGGCCTCCTACTCATCAGTGGAGGCGCTGGCAGCGTATTCGCTCTAGGTCCTGCTGGAGCCATGATTGCTGCGCCTGCAACAACTGTCGGCTCCGCACTCTTTGGGCGTGGCGTCGGGATTCTCCTCGAATCCCGGGAAGAAAAGAAGCGGGAGGATGAGGTAGCGAAGGAAGCAGAGGAGATGGAAGAGAGAGCGAGAAAGGCTGCGGAGAACGAGAAGGCGAGTGATACGGAGAGCGAGGAGTAACCCCTCCTTTTCCTAGTGCCTGCTTTCGCTGCATGAACGGCGTCGAACTCGCCGTAGAGGGCGCTGCAGCCAAAGCAGCCACGTCCGACCACCCCGCAGTCTGTCCGCCCACTGTCCTCATGATGCGTGGGTCTCGGTCTTGATTCCCCATCTGGCCGTCAGCCACGACGAAAGTTGGCGGGCGGAAGCAGCCGCAGCGAACCCACGCAGCCACGCCATACCTCCGTGGAGAAATCCTGGAGACGATCTAGCGATGGCTGCCCTGTAGCGCCGCCGGAGACCGACACATCCCGACGCTCTGACCTGCGTCTTCAGCTTGAGTCCCAGGCCGGCGATCTTCCAGGGCCTAATTCGGGACGAAGAGGTCGTGGGTTCAAATCCCGCCACCCCGACAGCTGAAACACCAGGTCAGGCCCGGGTCGTCAGGTGACGACCCGGGCCTGATGTGTTGTGCGTGACCATCTGCGTGACGGCCGCTTCGTATCGACCCCTGACACTGCGAGACGCAGCTCTGTCGCAGCTCAACGGGAGTCCACTCCCTCGCGTTCCTCCTCCGCCCTTATTGATCGTTTGGCGGAAGGCTCGCTATCGACCGCGCAGCGCTTCCTCGACCCGGGCCAGATCAGGTGCACCGATGCGCTGATAGATCGCCTGTGCCTGCCTCAGCCTGGCGAGGCCCTCGGTCGTGTCGTCGGAGCGGAGGAGGCAGTGGCCCAGCCCCTCGTCAGCACGGGCCTCCAGGAGCGGGGCGCCGATCTCCCGCGCCGGCTCCAGTGAATGGTTGAACGTGTCCCTGGCAGGGTCGTGTTCGCCGTGGCGGAGCAGAAGCTCTCCCTGGGTGATCACGGTGTCGGTCAGACCATGACGGTGCCCGAATTCAGTGTGCAGATGGAGCGCCGATGCGAGATCGGCCTCCGCGCCGGCACGGTCTCCCAGCAGATCCTTCACGACCGCGAGTTCCTTGAGCGTGCAGCCCTCGCCGTATCGAAAGGCGAACTCACGGTGCAGGCTGAGCGCCTGGAGCAGCGTACTGAGGGCCGTTGCGTGCTCGCCGGAAAGACGGTGGGCCACGCCCAGGTCGGTCAGGGCCAGTCCCATCCCGTAGCGGCTGCCGAGTCGGCGGTGCAGATCCACCGCCGAGGTGAGCGTGGTGATCGCGGCGCGAAGGTTTCCGGTGAGGTATTCGACGACACCCAATTCCTTGAGGGAGTAGGCCTCCCCGAACGTGTTGCCGAGCTCGGTATGGAGGCTCATCCCGTGGGCGACATGTGTCGCGGCTGCCGGGTAGTCGCCCATGAGGTAGGAGGCCACAGCCAATTCGTTGTACGCGAAGGCCAGGCCGTAGGGTTTGCCGATTTCCTGGAACATCTCCAGTGCACGCGCCTGCGAGGCGAGCGACGCATGCAGGTTTCCCATCAGGAAATACATGGTGCCGAGTTCATGGAGCGTGTTGGCCTCGCCGAGCTTGTTGTCGAGAGTTCGGTAGAGCGCTCCGGCCTGCTCCTGGCTGACCCGGTCGGCGGCGTAGTCCGAGCAGAGGCGTTGCGCGACGCCCAATTCGTGCACGGCGTTCGCTTCGCCGAGGCGGTCGCCGACCTCCCGATAGGCTCTCTGTGCCTGCTGTTGGCTGCGTACCGCGGCCGGGTATTGGCCTTGCAGCCGTTGCACTGACCCAAGATTTCCCAGAGCCAGGCCCTGCCCGAGGCGGTCCCCCGTCCGGATCGCCGCTTCCAGAGCGCACTGGTGCACAGCGACTGCTTCGTCCCAATGCCCTTGGATGCGGAGGAAGTCGTTCAGCGCTGCCGCGATGTAGATCGCGTGAGTGGGACGGGCGCGGAAGGCGGCGAAGTCGACGGCGGCGTGCAGGTTGGCACGCTGTTCTCGCAGCCAGTCGAGGGCCTGTGCGGAGCTGTTGATCTCGGGTGTCCAGGCGGGAGGCCGGTTCACCGTCGGCCGGGCCGAGGCGGGAGCCCGCCCGATGACGAAATGTGCGGCGTGCTGTGCCGTGTGCAGGTAGTAGTCCAGCATGCGGTCCAGTGCGGTCTCGGTTTCCAGCACCAAGTCCAGGGAGACCAGGGACTTTGCTTTCTGCCGCACGAGGTCGTGCATGCGGTAGCTGCCACGCGCGGGTTCCTCGATGAGGTGGTGCATGAAGAGGTCGTCGAGCAGCTCTTGCGCCGTTGCCAGCTCCATGTCGGCGAGGGCCGCGGCGACGTACGCGTCGATCTCCGAGCCGGGGTGCAGACCGAGCCGCCGGAACATGAGCTGAGGGTCGGGAGCGAGGTCATGGTAGGAAAGATCGAACGCTGAAGCCACGGAGTCGTCTTCGGCACGCATTGCCGCAATCCGGTTCTGTGTCCGCGTGAGGTCGGTTACGAGGTCCCGGACGGTCCAGCTCGGATGGTGGGCCAGCTTCCCCGCGGTGAGCCGAATGGCCAGCGGCAGGTAGCCGCACAGGCGTACGACCTCCTCGACATGGGGGTCCGAGGGAAAGAGGCCCGGGCGGGCTGCCAGGCGCGAGAAGAGCACGGTCGCCTCTGTCGGCGGGAGTGTTTCCAGGCTGATCGGAACCACCCCTTCCAGCGCGGTAAGCCGGCGTCGGCTAGTGATCAGGACCAGGCAACCCGGGGATCCGGGCAGCAAGTGACGAATCTGCTCACTCGATACAGCATCGTCCAGCAGTAGCAATATCCTCTTGGTGCGCAGTTGCTGTCGCCACAGTGCCGACCGTGTCTGCCGATCCGTGGGGATCCGGCTGGCGGGTACCCCTACTGCGAGAAGCAGCGATGCGAGAGCGTCTGACGGGTCGACCGGGCGTTGCCCCGGGGTATGACCATGCAGATGGAGAAAGAGCTGGCCGTCCTGGAATCGCGGGGCGAGAAAGTGCGCGGTGCGCAGGGCGAGGGCAGTCTTTCCGATTCCCGCCATTCCGTCTATCGCGTGAATGTCAATGGCCCCGGTGTCCGGGTCGGCCGAGTCCAGGACCTGCACAATCCGTTCCAGCTCGGCACCGCGCCCGGTGAAGGACGCGATGTCGCGGGGCAGACTGAACGTCGCAGCCGCCCTTGCCGGCACCGCGAGTTCGGTGATCTGCACCCCGAGCACTTCGAGTCGGCCCATGATTTCGGCCGTGTCGAGGGCGCGGACCAGCTCCGTCAGTTCTCCGGCGGCGGCATATTGGCGCAGGCCGGTGACGACAGCTTCGGAGACCTGTCCGACGAATTCCGCCGGCTCCATGTCCACCACGTCGGCGAAGGGGCGGCCGGTCGCATCGGCGACCCACTGCTCCAATTCGACCATCTGGCCTGCTACGGCGGCCGTCAGGGCGTCCCGCACGGACGGCGAACCGCCGAAGCTCAATTTTGGCGATGCGGCGAAGTGGCGAGCGAGTCCCCGCTCCAGCACGGGCCGAACCGCTGGGTCCGCCTGGGCCACGACCGTCGCCAAGGCGCGACTCACGGTCTTCTTGAGCGATCGCTCGTCGTGTTGACCTCTGACCAGACGGACGCCGGAGTCGCTGCAGAAAGCCACCAGCCAACCCACAACAGCGCTTACGACATCGATCGCCACCACCGTGATGCGGCCCTCCCGCCAACGCTCACGCGACGACGGTCACGAACTGCCGTCGCCACGGATCAGGCAGTGCCAGATGCAGGATGTTCGACACTCTTCGTGTTCAAGAGAACGTGCCCAGTAAGCATAGCGGGTAGCGGCCGCAATTGGTCCGGCCATTCCGCTCAGCAGCCACTGTCTCCCTCGGTTTGACGACGCGTGTCGCGGCGAGCCAGGCGTAGCCGTCATCGCCCTCATGGTCTGCCGGTTAGGGCGGTGCTGTCATGTTCACTCCGTCACCCGTATGGCCGCGTCCGGGTCGCCGCCCCCAGGCCTGCCGAACAGGCTCGGTGTCATCTCGACGAAGGAGCCTGCTATGGCAAAGACAACAACCCAGCCCAGCGCCTCGCAGCATTCCGAACGAGGCCACGGTGGCCGCAGCATGTGGGCGGTCGGCGGCGCCATGTTCGCCGGTGTTCTGATGGTCGTCGAAGGCGTACTCATGATTCTCCAGGGCATCGTGGGAATTGCGAAGGACGACGTCTACGCACAGATCGGCAACTATGTCTTCGAGTTCGACTCGACCGCCTGGGGCTGGACCCACCTCATCCTCGGCGTGATCGTGGCCCTCGTCGGCGCGGCCATCCTCAGAGGGACCGGCTGGGGTCGTGTCTTGGGTGTGCTGCTGGCCTCGCTCGCCCTCATTGCCAACTTCATGTGGCTTCCGTACCAGCCCGTTTGGGCCATCGTCTCGATCGCCATCGCGGTCTTTGTGATCTGGGCGCTGTGCACGGACCGAGGGGACCGAGGGCGTTCGTCGGCCTACTGACGAGCCTCTGCCGCAGTCGTATCGCTCAACGCCGGGAAATCCTGGCGGACAGCGAACGTCACCGGGTCCAGGCCCTCCCTCCACAGGGCGTCGTTGTCACGACAACGACGCCCTGTGGAGTGCCTGTCGGCAGGCCTGGATCGCAGGGTGCCGGCTGCGGCCCCGGCGTACCGCCGTGAAAAGCCTGCGGGACGCATGGCCGCGCGGGAGCTGGTGCAGGGGGACGGTCGGTGCACGGCCGCCCCAGACCAGGTCCGGGAGCAGGGCGGCCGCGTGGCCCTGTTCGACGAGGCGCAGATGGAGGAGGAGGTCCGTGGACTCGAAGCGGACGTCAGGTTCGAACCCGGGCACTGCGGCAGAGGGTCATCGCCCAGTGCCGGGCGGCCGTGCCCTCCGGCTCCATCACCTCCCGGAGAGCGCGCAGTGATCAACGTCGACGGCGGACCGCCTGAGTCGGTCCCTCCCGGACCTACTTCTCGGGCGCGTAGAAGCCGGTCGTGGCACGCACCGCGGCGGCCGCCACGTCCGCCGGCGCGCCCGACGCCTCGTACGCCGCACCCCATGCCTCGCTGCTGCGGGTCATGAACTCCCGGCCATCGTCCGAGACCTGCCAGGCCGCCGGGTCCTCGACCGAGCGTCCGCGCAGATGGATACCGAGGCCGAAGACCGCCAGATCCCATCCGACGCCCACCGCACCGGGGCCGAACTGGTCCCACATCCCCGGCGGTACGACCGCGACATGCTCCAGCTCGAAGACGGTTCGCCGGCCGCCCTCGCCGCCCCGGCCGCCCTCGACGGGCTCGTTTGCCGGGCGGGGCTCGGGTGTCAGCCGCACCTCGACCTCGCCGAAGCCCGGGCTCTCGCCGAACAGCCAGCTCACCCTCAACAGCTTCGGCGGCTCGCACCGCAGGATCTCGCCGCCCGCGTTGCCCTCCAGCCGGTAGTGGCCGCCCGGCCGCAGATCGCCACTGACCGGCAGGAACCACCGGCCGATGCGTTCGGGGTCGGTGCATGCGTCCCACACATCTGCGGCCGCGGCCTCGTACGTACGCCGCAGCAGGACCGTGCGCGCCTCGCCCTGCGCGACGGACCGGCTGCCGACCTCGCGGCTGACGTGATCGATGTGATCGACGATGTCACTCATCACTGCTTCTCCTGCTCATTCCTCTTGCGGCGGTCGTTGCGGAAACGGTCCAGCCACAGATCGACCTCACGCAGGGGCGCGGTGTCGACGGCGTAGAGCCGCCGGGTGCCCTCCGCCCGTACGGAGGCGAAGCCCCTCTCGCGGAGCACTCGCAGATGCTGCGACACGGCGGGCTGAGAGATCCCGAACTCGCTCTGGATCACGGCGCTGACCGCGCCCGACTGCTGCTCACCCTCGGCGAGCAGCTCCAATATCCGGCGTCGCACCGGATCTCCCAGTACGTCGAATGCGTGCACGTTCCCCACTATGCCCATGCCGAGCACCGTTTATATAAGTCAAAACTTAACGAATGTGGGGAACCCGCGCCGGGGGCCGCTCGTTGCCCCGGTGGGCAAAGGAATCGTCAAGAGGCGCGGCCCGCGCCGGATTGCGCAGGGGATTTCCATGGGAGTCAGCCTTTCCAAGGGCGGCAACGTTTCGCTCAGCAAGGAGGCCCCGGGCCTGTCTGCGGTCGTCGTGGGCCTGGGCTGGGACGTACGCAGCACCACCGGCACCGACTTCGACCTGGACGCCAGCGCCCTGCTGGTGGACGCCAACGGCAAGGTCGTGTCCGACCAGCACTTCGTCTTCTTCAACAACCTCAAGAGTCCGGAAGGCTCCGTCGAGCACACCGGAGACAACCTCACGGGTGAGGGCGAGGGCGACGACGAGCAGATCAAGGTGAACCTGTCGGGCGTGCCCGCCGAGGTCGACAAGATCGTGTTCCCGGTCTCGATCCACGAGGGCGAGAGCCGCCAGCAGTCCTTCGGCCAGGTGCGCAACGCATTCATCCGCGTCGTCAACCAGGCCGGCGGCGCCGAGCTCGCCCGGTACGACCTGAGCGAGGACGCCTCGACCGAGACGGCGATGGTCTTCGGCGAGCTGTATCGCAACGGCGCGGAGTGGAAGTTCCGCGCGGTCGGCCAGGGCTACGCGTCGGGCCTGCGCGGCATCGCGCAGGACTTCGGCGTCAACATCTGAGCCGCACCTGGCAGTTCCGCGGGTCTGGCCTCCTCGGGGGTCGGACCCGCAGACCCGGTTCCGGGCGACCGGCCGCCGGGGACCGTGAAGCGCTTCGACAGCCTCTCCGGCCCGAGGAGGACCACAGCGTGGCGACCGACACACCGACCGGCCACGAGCAGCTGACGCCGCCGCCCGGCGTGGAGCTGCTCTGGTCCGGCCGGGTCCGTGACCATGCCGAGGACGCCGCAGCCCACCGGCACCTCCTTGACGCCGGAGAGGCCGCGCGTCTGCTCGCCTTCCACCGGGACACTGATCGGGACGCCTTCGCCGTCGCGCATGTGGCGCTGCGCAGGCTGCTCGGCGAGCGGCTCGGACTTGCCCCGGAGTCGGTGACGCTGACGCGCGAACCGTGCGCCAACTGCGGCGGCCCGCACGGGCGGCCCGTCGTCCCCGGGAACCCCGTGCACTTCTCGCTCTCCCACACGGCCGGCCTGGTGCTGATCGCCCTCGCCGGGGCGCCGGTCGGCGTCGATGTCGAAGGCGTACCCGACCGCGGCACCACCGCGGAGGTCGCGACCCAGCTGCACCCGCGGGAGCGTACGGAACTGGCCTCGCTGCCCACTGCGGAGCGCCCCACCGCGTTCGCCCGTTGCTGGACCCGTAAGGAGGCTCTCCTGAAGGCGACCGGCGCCGGGCTGAACGAGGAGCTGTCCCTCACATACGTGGGAACCGGCCCACAACCTGCCGCGAACGCCGACTGGTTGCTGTCCGACCTGGCTACCGACCCCGGCCATGCGGCAGCCGTGGCCGTCCGCCGCCACCCGTCGATGCCGCGGTCACGCAATCAGCCGCGCACCGGAGACTGAGCCCATGGAGTTCGTCGTTTTCATGACCCTCCCGGGGCTGGTGATCCTGCTCGTCGGCATAGCCTTCGGCGACCAACTACTGCGTGCGACAGGTCGGGGCCGACGGCGCGGCCAGGTTTCCGCGACCGGGTTCGAGCAGCTGCATGCGACCTTCTCGCCCGGCAAGCAGAGCGAGCTCAAGGAACGGCAGAGCGCGCTGCTGATGAAGGACGACGAGGAGGACGGAGCTCCGCCGCATCGGTCCACGGTCGACCTGGACGGTGGCCGTGCGGTGGTACGGCTGCCGCGCGTGCCGAAGGCTCAGTAACGCCCGCCCTAGTAGCGCTCGACCAGGTGCTCGCGGCCCGGCGGGGGTTCGTACGCCTCGGGCCAGAAGTCCGTGACGGTCGTGATCCGGCCCTCCTCGTCGGCGGTGAAGAAGGTGACCGCGTAGATCTCCTCAAGGCCGACCGTGACGTGTACCCAGGTGACGGCCTGCTCGGAGTCGGCCACGATCCGCTGGATGCGCAGCTGCCAGTCGCCGGGGTACTCGCGGTTGAACCGGACGTACCTGTCCCTGCCTCGTATGCGTTCGCGGGTCTGCGGCAGGTCGTAGAGCACGTCCTCGGCGAGCGTGGACGCGAAAGTGGACCAGTCGCGGGCCTCCGCCGCCGACCAGAAGCTCTCAACTGTCTTGTGCAGTTCGGTCATACGGCGAGTGTGCACCGCACCACTGACAATCAGGCCGGCCCTGGACTCGCGCCAGTCCGAGCGGCTGGAGAGTACATGCCAACGAAGTTATCCACAGGCTGCGGGCCATGCGAACGGGTTGTCGGGGGCCCGGCGCAGAATGGGGTCATGACTGAGATCACTGACTCCAAGCCGGAGCCGACCGGCATGACGGACTGGGAGAAGCGCTTCCGCGCGCCGCGCGTCTCCCTGCCCGACTGGGCGGAGGACGCGCCGGACCGCTCGCTCTTCGTGTCGAACGCCACGGGGACATACGAGCTGTACGCATGGGACAGGGCGACGGGCGAGCAGCGGCAGGCGACGGACCGGCCGAACGGCACGACGGACGGCGTGCTTTCGCCCGACGGCTCGGCGATCTGGTGGTTCTCGGACACGGACGGGGACGAGTTCGGGGTCTGGATGCGGCAGCCCTTCGGCGGCGGAGCCGACGAGCCCGCCGCTCCGGGGCTCGAGCCTTCGTACCCGGCGGGGCTGGCCATCGGCCGGGACGGCACCTCGGTGATCGGCCGGTCTACCGACGAGGACGGCACGACGATCCATGTCGTACGGGCGGGCGCGGAGCCGGTCGAGATCTACCGGCACCGGGAGTCGGCCGGGGTCGGCGATCTCTCGCACGACGGGACGCTGGTCGCGATCGAGCACACCGAGCACGGGGACGCGATGCACTCGGCGCTGCGGGTGGTGCGCCTCGGGGGCACCACCCACGCCGAAGGCTCCGGCGGAGCCACCACGGTGGCCGAGCTGGACGACACGAAGGGGGGCACCAAGGAACTGGGGCTTGAAGTCCTCGGCTTCGCTCCGGTGGACGGGGACACCCGGCTGCTCGTCGGGCATCAGCGGCGCGGCCGCTGGGAGCCGATGATCTGGGACGTCGCCTCGGGCGAAGAGACCGATCTCGCGATAGATCTGCCGGGCGATGTGAACGCCGAGTGGTATCCGGACGGCTCCGGGCTGCTGGTCGCGCACAGCTTCGAGGCGCGCGGCGAGCTGTGGCGGTACGACCTGGCGACGCGCGAGCTGGTGCGGATCGAGACGCCGACCGGTTCGGTCTCGGGCGCGACCGCCCGGCCGGACGGGGAGGTGGAGTATCTGTGGTCGTCGGCCGCGCTGCCGCCGCAGGTGCGCTCGACCGCGGGTGGCGTTGTGCTCGACCCTCCGGGGATGAAGGCGCCGGGGTCCGTGCCGGTGGAGGACGCGTGGGTGGAGGGGCCGGGAGGCCGTATCCATGCGCTGGTGCAGAGGCCGGCCGGCGCGACGGGTCCGCTGCCGACCGTCTTCGAGATCCACGGCGGCCCCACCTGGCACGACAGTGACGCCTTCGCGGCGGGCCCGGCGGCCTGGATCGACCAGGGGTACGCGGTGGTACGGGTCAACTACCGCGGCTCGACGGGGTACGGACGGGAGTGGACGGACGCCCTCAAGCACCGGGTCGGGCTGATCGAGCTGGAGGACATCGCGGCGGTCCGCGAGTGGGCGGTGGCGTCCGGGCTCGCGGACCCGGCGAAGCTGATACTGGCGGGCGGCTCCTGGGGCGGCTATCTGACCCTGCTCGGTCTCGGCACCCAGCCGGAGGCGTGGGCGCTGGGGCTTGCGGCGGTCCCGGTCGCGGACTACGTCACGGCGTACCACGACGAGATGGAAGCCCTGAAGGCGATGGACCGCACGCTGCTCGGCGGCACCCCGGAGGAGGTCCCGGAGCGGTTCGAGGCCTCGTCGCCGCTGACATATGTGGACGCGGTGCGGGCGCCGGTCTACATCTCCGCGGGCGTCAACGACCCGCGGTGTCCGATCCGCCAGGTCGAGAACTATGTGGACAGGCTGGCGGCGCGGGGCGCGGTGCACGAGGTGTACCGGTACGACGCGGGGCACGGGTCGCTCGTCGTGGAGGAGCGGATCAAGCAGGTGCGGCTGGAGATCGCCTTCGCAGCCGAGCACCTGGGACAGGGGGCGCACCCGGGTTAACCGGAGGGGTGGGCCCAGAGCCCGCGGGCACGTTCCGTACCGTGGAGGGGTGTACCGGTTCCTGCTGACGCCCCGCTGGTGGGGGATCAATATCTTCGTCGTGCTGGCGATCCCCTTCTGCGTCTTCATGGGCTCCTGGCAGCTCGGCAAGTTCGAGGAACGCGTGCACACGCACCAGGAGGCGGAGCGGAAGCCGGCGCCCGGTGAGCAGAAGGCCGCGCCCGTCGACGAGTTGCTGCCGGTCGACAAGGAGACGTCGGGGCGGCAGGCAACCGCCGCCGGGCAGTACGGGAAGCAGTTCCTGGTGCCGGACCGGGAGCTGGACGGCAAGAACGGCTCGTATGTGCTGACGCTGCTGAAGACCGACGGCGGTCGGACGCTGCCCGTGGTCCGCGGCTGGCTGCCGAAGGGGGGCCAGGTCCCCGCGGCGCCCGCTGGCCGGGTCACCGTGGCCGGTGCGCTACAGGCCTCCGAGACGCCCGGCACGGACGGGGTCCAGGCGTCCGGCGGGCTGCCCAGCGGCCAGCTGGGGATGATCAGCGCGGCCTCGCTCGTGAACCTCGTGCCGGACGACGTGTACGACGCGTGGGTCACCCTGACCGCGGCGGACAGCGGGCTGACGGCGGTGCCCGCGGTGGCGCCGGAGGGCAGCGGTCTTGACCTCAAGGCGTTTCAGAACCTCGGCTACACCGGGGAGTGGTTCGTCTTCGCGGGCTTCGTGCTGTTCATGTGGTTCCGGCTGCTGCGGCGCGATGCGGAGGCGGCACGGGACAGTGCGCTGGGCCTGGACCCGGAGCCGGAGACCGGCCCCGATCCGGAGACGGGCCACGGAGCCGCCGACCGGCCCGTCGCCGGACCCGGACCCGGGCCCGAAACCGGGCCCGGCGTAGGCCGAGCCTGACGACGCGCCTGCGGCCGGCTCCCGCGGCGGAGCCGCAGAGCGGATGCTTCCCTCACCCCGCGGGCCTACTTCGCCCGGCTTGCGCTGTCTCCCGAACGGGACGACGGCTTCACCTGCCGCCCGAGCGCCCGCTGCGTCGGCCGATGTGCCGCCAGACAGCCCGTTGGAATCTGAGCATCAGCACGCCCACCACGATCAGCAGCACGATGTTGAGCAGGAGTTGGGCCAGGGAGCCGCGCGCCTGGCTCCAGCTGGAGAACGCGCAGGAGACGCCGATGTCGGCGGCGGCCGGGATGGTGGTGACCGAGATGAAGACGCCGAGCAGCGCGCTCGTCCTGGCCTGGGTCAGAGACACGATCCCGACGATGCCGGCCAGCACCGCAACAACGACGGAGAAGAAGCCGGGGGTGTTGATCAGCGTGGAGACCGGCCTGATGCCCAGCTCGAATGCCTTGGGTTGAAGGCTGAGGCCCCGGATCGCCCTCGAGAACAAGAAGGTCACCACGATGGCCAGCAGGAATCCTGCGGTCAG
Organism: Streptomyces sp. CA-135486; assembly: GCF_050936555.1. NCBI lineage: Bacteria > Bacillati > Actinomycetota > Actinomycetes > Kitasatosporales > Streptomycetaceae > Streptomyces > Streptomyces sp. CA-135486. Next base: position 352,307 of record NZ_JBNJMM010000002.1, on the reverse strand, counting down.
GGCGAACAGGCCCTGCCGGATCCTGGTGCCGTTACCACGGTCGATGCCCAGCGCGACGCTGGTGATGGCACCGTACTCCGGTCCGACGACCATCGCCGCGACGATCAGGATCTGGGAGTTGGTGATGATTCCCACCGCCCCGATGACGCCTGCGATGACCAGGTAGACGTAGAAGCTCGGCAGATAGGTGCCCTCTGCGCGAATGCGCGCTTCCACCTCCTCCCAGACCGGCGCGTGCGCGAGCGCCCCGAGCTGCTTCTGCTCCGCCTCTGCCGCTGTGCCGGAGAGGGCCATTTCGACCGGCTCGATGACGATGGATCCCCGGCGGTCGATTTCCAGCTCGCGCAGCCCACGCAGCACGGCGTTGGCCGCGCCTGCCAGGATGTCGCACTCGACCGCGTCTCCGTCGGGGTTGTGCGCCAGTTGGGGAAGGACGACCAGATTGAAGACATAGCGGTCGTCGGTCAGCAACCCGACCGCACGGGGAGTGAGATCAGGGGGGCTCACCACTCGGAGGTGGATCATCTCCATGCGCAACCTCCATCGCCCGGCCGGCGGCCGTACCGAGGCGCGGCAGCGCCCGTGCACCGGGCCAGGGGCCACCTGCGCCCGGCAATTCCCAGCCAGTAACGCCCGCCGGAAGGACGGTCAGCAAGCCGAGTGAGGCACTCGGCTCCAGCGGCCACGGTCGCTTCGGGTGCCCGGCCGAGGCCCCGGCTGCGGCGGGCCTGCGGCAGGTCGCCGTCGCGCCGTAAGGGTGCCGGCCCGCGGACTGTCGTCGCCGACGGCCGTGGGGCGAGTGTTCGTCGACCGCCTCGACGTGGCAAAGGCGAGCGCTCGTCGACCGCCTCGACGTGGCAAGGGCGAGCGCTCGTCGACCGCCTCGACGTGGCGAGGGCGAGCGTCTGGTCGGATAGTGGGGCGTAGGGGGCGTCTTCCGAGCGTCGGAGCAGCTATGGACCGCTACCCTCCCATCGCCGAGCACGGCCTGGTGGGCGACCTGCAGACCGCGGCGCTCATCTCGTCACAGGGCGTCGTCGACTGGTTCGCCGCTCCCCGGTTCGACTCGCCCAGCATCTTCGCCGCCCTGCTCGACCACGACGGCGGCGGGTACATGCGGCTGGCCCCCGAGAATCCCCACGCGGCCTGCAAACAGCTCTACTACCCCGACACGGCCATTCTGGTGACCCGATTCATGTCGTCCGACGGCGTGGGCGAGGTGGTCGACTTCATGCCGCCGGACCAGACCCGCACCGCCACCGACCGTCACACCCTGGTCCGCGTGGTGCGTGCCGTGCGGGGTACCGTCGACTTCGTACTCGAGTGCCGGCCGCGCTTCGACTACGGCCGGGCCAAGCACACACTCGAGCTCGGCGAGAACGACGGCCTGTTCCGGGCCCCCGGGATCGACGCGCACCTGCACAGCACCTTCCCGCTGGAGCAGGACGGCCAGGACGTACGTGGCAGAGTGACGCTCCGCGCCGGCGAAGTCGGCGGCGCAGTGTTCACCGTTTGCGCGTCCGGCGGCGAGGCGCCCGCACGCCCCACCGCCGACGGGGTCACCGCACAGGTCCAGGAGACCGCCCGCTTCTGGCAGCACTGGCTGCGCCAGTCCCGCTACCGGGGCCGCTGGCCCGAGCTGGTGCACCGCTCGGTCATCACCCTCAAGCTCCTCACCTACGCCCCCACCGGCGCGCTGATCGCGGCGGCCACCATGGGCCTGCCCGAGCAGATCGGCGGAGAGCGCAACTGGGACTACCGGTTCACCTGGGTACGCGACGGCGCGCTGTCCGTGCGGGCGATGCTGGACCTCGGCTTCGTCGAGGAGGCCACCGCCTTCGTCCACTGGCTCGTGGACAGGCTGCATGAGCGCGAGGGCAAGGAGGAAGAACCGCTCCAGACGATGTACCGGATCGACGGCAGCCCCGACCTGCCGGAGGAGACACTCGATCACTTCGAGGGATACCGCGGCTCCTCCCCTGTCCGCATCGGCAACGGCGCCGCCGACCAGCTCCAGCTGGACATCTACGGCGAGGTCCTCTACGCGCTGTCCCAGGGCCGAGGGATCGGGCAGCAGGCCAACTACCGGGGGTGGAAGGCGCTGACCAGGACGTTGGACTGGTTCGCCGACGCCTGGGACCGGCCGGACGAGGGCATCTGGGAGACTCGCGGCGGTCGCCAGGACTTCACCTACAGCCGGGTGATGTCCTGGGTCGCCTTCGACCAAGGGCTGAGCCTGGCCGAGCACTTCCGCAGGCCGGCCGACCTGGAGAAGTGGCGCAGCGCCAGGGACGCCATCCTCGAACAGGTCATGGAACGCGGCTGGAGCGACAAGGAAGGCGCCTTCGTCCAGCGCTACGGCGGCGACGTCCTGGACGCCTCCCTGCTGCTCATGCCGCGGGTCGAGTTCATCGCCCCGAAGGACCCGGCCTGGCTCTCCACGCTCGACGCGATGGACCGCAAGCTCGTCTCCGACAGCCTCGTCTACCGCTACGACCCGGAGGCATCGCCGGACGGGCTGCGCGGCTCGGAGGGCACTTTCAGTCTGTGTACCTTCCTCTACGTCGACGCGCTGGCCCGGGCGGGGCGGCTTTCCCAGGCCCGCTACACCTTCGAGAAGATGCAGACCTACGCCAACCACGTCGGGCTGTTCGCCGAGGAGGTCGGTCCGAGCGGGGAGCAACTGGGCAACTTCCCCCAGGCGTTCACCCATCTGTCGCTCATCATGGCGGCCATCACCCTCGACAAGGCGCTCGACGCGGAGGAGGGGCGCTGACCCATGGTCACGCATGCCCGTCCTGCAGGACCGCCACGACTGACCGCGGCCGAGTTCGGCGTGCTGTACCAGCGCCTGGTCTCGCGCGCCGCTTGGGCCGAGGGCGAGCGGGGTGCTCTGAACGCACTCACTCCTGCCCGGGTGCTGGCCGCCACCCGCGAGGTGCGGACCGGCCGGACGGTCACGCTCGCCGCGCCGGTGGAGACAGTGCCCGGTCCGGACAATCCACAGCCCGCGAAGCACCGGATGAGCGGGCAGCCGGAACAAGACGCTTCGAGCGGGCTCCACTTCGCAAGGGACAGCTTCGCGATGAATGTGCACGGCGACGCCGACAGCCACATCGACGCCCTGTGCCACGTGATCTACGACGGCACGCTGCACGGCGGAGTGGCCGCGAGCAGCGTCACGGCGGGCGGAGCCACGGCGCTCTCCATCGAGGCGGCTCGCGACGGGATTGTCGGACGCGGCGTGCTGCTGGACATCCCGCGGCTGCGCGGTGTGCCGTGGCTCGAACCCGGTGATCACGTGACCGCCGACGACCTCACCGCGGCCGAGACCGCCCAGGACGTCCGCGTGACCGAGGGCGGCCTTCTGTTCGTCCGGGTCGGCCACCGCCGCCGCCGCGCCGAACTGGGAGCGTGGCACGCGGCACAACTGCGGGCCGGGCTCCATCCGTCCGCGCTGGAGTTCCTGGCGGACCGGCGGGTCGCCGTGCTGGGCGGCGACGGGAACAACGACACAGCCCCGAGTTCCACCGAGGGCGTCGACTTCCCCGTGCATGTGCTGGCGGTCCACGCCATGGGCCTTCACCTGTTGGACTACCTGCAGTTCGAGGACCTGGCGCCGGTCTGCGAGGCGGAGGGGCGCTGGTCGTTCCTCTGCGTGATCGCCCCGCTGCGGCTCCCGGACGCCACCGGCTCACCGGTCAACCCGATCGCCGTACTGTGACGTCTCGGGCCCGGCCCCAGGTCAGGGCCGGCTGAGCTGTCGCCTCCGCCGTGTGGGCTGATCAGCGTGTGGGCGCGTGCCGGAGCGGATGCCCGGCCGGGAGCGGCCCGGGGTCGGTGACGTCGAGGGCCGAGGCGGCGAGCGCCGTGCGGGCAATCGGGTGAACAGGCACCTGTTCAGCTCCCGTCGGGTCGCCGCTGCCGGAACCGCCCGATAGCTTCCACATTGGCTCGGATGTGCCCGATTGTGCGGGCGTGCGTCCGGCACAGTGCGGCACAGCGGGTCCTCCAGACGGGCGCTACGGCCAGGACAGCCAACGACTCCTAGAACGGGACCTTCGCATGGCCGACGATCACCACTACGACGTCATCGTCATCGGTACGGGAGCGGGCGGCGGTACGCTCGCCCACCGGCTGGCCCCCACCGGCAAGCGGGTCCTGATCCTGGAGCGCGGCGACTACCTGCCCCGGGAGCGGGCCAACTGGGACTCCACCGCCGTCTTCGTCAAGGGCAAGTACCGTGCCCCCGAGTTCTGGTACGACAAGCACGGCAACCAGTTCCCCCCGGAGGTCAACTACTACGTCGGGGGCAACACCAAGTTCTACGGCGCCGCGCTCTTCCGGCTCCGGCCCGAGGACTTCGGCGAGTTGCGCCACCACGACGGTATCTCACCGGCCTGGCCGATCCACTACGAGGACCTGGAGCCGTACTACACGCAGGCGGAGCAGCTCTACCTTGTGCACGGGAGGCATGGCGAGGATCCGACCGAGGGTCCGGCCGGCGGACAGTATCCGCATCCTCCAGTGGAGCACGAGCCGCGCATCCAGCAGCTCAGCGACGACCTGGAGAAGAGGGGACTGCACCCTTTCCACCTGCCCATCGGCGTGAACCTGACCCAGGACGAGAACGGCCGGGCCACCCATGACAGCGTCTGCATCCGCTGCGACCGGGTCGACGGCTTCCCCTGCCTGGTGGGCGCCAAGTCCGACGCACAGGTGATCTGCGTCGACCCGGCGCTGAAGCACGACAACGTCACGATGGTGACGGGCGCCAACGTGCGGCATCTGGAGACCGACGCGACCGGACGCACCGTCACCAGGGTCGTCGCCGAACTGGCGGACGGAACGACCGAGGGATTCGGCGCCGACATCGTGGTCGTCGCCTGTGGCGCGGTCAACTCCGCTGTCCTGCTGCTCCGTTCGGCGAACGACAAGCACCCCGGCGGCCTGGCCAACAGCTCGGACGTGGTGGGGCGCCACTACATGCGTCACAACAACCTGGCGCTGATGGCGGTGTCGAAGGAACCGAACCCCACCAAGTTCCAGAAGACCCTGGCGCTGCACGACTGGTACCTGGGCGCGGACGACTGGGACTACCCCCTCGGCGGCATCCAGATGCTCGGCAAGTCGGACGCCGACCAGATCCACGGCGAGGCGCCGCGCTGGGCCGGCGCGGTCTCGCCCGACATGCCGTTCGAGGTACTGGCGCACCACGCCGTCGACTTCTGGCTGTGCGGGGAGGACCTCCCGCTGCCCGGGAGCCGCGTCACCCTCGACAAGGACGACGCCATCCATCTGGCCCTGGACGAGAAGAACAACATGGCCGGTCTCAAGCGCCTCCAGCACAAGCTGCAGAAGATGCTCGGGCACCTGGGCATGCACGAGCACCACCTGCTGTCGCACAGCATCTACCTGCACAAGGGCATGCCGATCGGCGCCACCGCTCACCAGGCCGGCACCGTGCGATTCGGCGACGACCCGAAGAGTTCGGCCCTTGACGTCGATTGCAAGGCCCACGATCTCGACAACCTCTACGTCGTGGACACCAGCTTCTTCCCCAGCATCGGCGCGGTGAACCCGTCACTGACCGCCATCGCCAACGCCCTGCGGGTCGGTGACCACATCGCCGCCCGGCTGCGCTGACGGGGTGTCGCACGCGGCGACGGAGCGCCGTTACAGGTTGTCCCCGGATGTTCTGGCCGCCCGGGTGTCGGCGTCGGTGAGCGGCTCCAGCTCACCCATGGTGTCGAGCCGGTAGAGCAGCACCAGCGCCGGGCCGACCAGCACGATCGCGATGACCGTGACGAGCGCCAGCCAGCGCAGTGTGTGAGCGGCGCCGGCCGCCTGGGCCACCGTCAGCGAGGTGGGCAGCAGGTAGGGCCGCTGCGCGAAGCCCCAGGCGCCGACGGTCAGGGCGACGCTCGCCACCGAGGTGTAGCGGGACCAGCCGAAGGACCGGCGCACCAGAAGCAGCACCGTGGCCAGACCGCAGACCGCGGCCAGGATGATCAGGAGCAGGCCCAGGCCCCCGGTGAGGCCCTTCCAGACGTACCGGGCGCCGTTGTGGGTGACGGGCAGGCCGATGAGTGCGAGGACGACGACGGCGCCGATGGCGAGCAGCGCCCGCAGGCGGAAGTAGTCGATGAGGCCCTCCGCGCCGAAGCGCCGGGCGTCGGAGCAGAGGAACACCGCCCCGAGGAAGGCGCTGGAGGCGATGGCCAGCAGACCCGTGAGGACGGAGACCGGGTTGGCCCAGGCGTCCGCGGAGGCCGTCGTGCCGACGGCGACCCGGCCGGAGGCGATGCCGCCGAGCACGGCTCCGAGGAAGAACGGCGTGACCAGCGAGGAGACGGCGAACACCGCACCGCAGATCCGTCGTTGGGCCAGGCGGCGGGACGGCTTGCGCAGGGCGAATCCGGCGCCACGGAGCACCAGACCGACGGCGGCGAGGGCGAGCGGCAGCCACATCGCGGAGAAGACGGCCTGGAACATCGTCGGGAAGCCGGTCCACATGATGACCAGGACGAAGATCAACCAGACGTTGTTGACCTCCCAGACCGGTGCCATGGCGTGGTCGACCAGCCGGCGCGGCTGCTCGCCCCGTTCCGCCCCTCCGGCCAAGAGGTCCCAGAAGCCCGCCCCGTAGTCGGTACCCCCCGCAGAGGCGTAGGCGGCGATCGCGAGCACCATCACCCAGGCGATGAGATCAGCCATCATCACGCACCGCCAGAGGTGCGGTCGGACCCGCCACCGAGCGCGGCCCCGGCGGCTGCGGGCTCGGCGGCTGCGGGCTCGGGCTCGCTTCTGGGCCCGTAGGGGGTGTCGGTCTCAGGGGGCAGTGCGGCGCGCGCGGCGGCCGAGCCCTCGTCGGCGATGCGCCAGCGAGTTCGCATCTTCAGGACGATCGCGAGGAACCCCGCGAAAACGGCCACGTACACGGCCATGACGATGCCGAGCATCGTCCACAGCGAGCCGGCGCGGGTGGCGGTCACCGCCTCCGAGACCCTCATGTGGTTGTAGACGATCCAGGGCTGGCGGCCGACCTCCGTGGTGATCCAGCCGCACTCCACGGTGACCAGGCACGCAGCTCCCGCGACTGCGGCGCAGCGGAAGAACCAACGGCTGCGAGGGAGGTCCCGATGCCGCAGCCAGGACCAGGCGTACCAGAGCGCGAGCAGGATGAGCACGCTGCCGACGGTGACCATGATGTCGAAGGCCCAGTGGGCGATGGTGGCCTGAGTCGCCGTGGGGCGGTCACTCGCGGCGACCGACGACAGGCCCGTTACCTTGGTGTCCGGGCTGAAACCGGCGAGGATCGAGTCCAGCTGGGGAATCCTGAGTCCGCCGGAGGTTGTCCCGTCGGGATGCAGACGCCCGAACATGTACTCCGGTACGTGAGTGTCGGTCTTCCATACGATCTCCGTGGCAGCGAACTTGATCGGCTGCTTGTGGAAGACGGCTCGGGCAGCGGAGTCGCCGAGCATGAACTGGACCGGTGTGAGGATCGCGGCGACCGTGAACGGCAGCGTGAAGCCGAGCCGGTGGTATCGGTCGCGGCGTCCCCGCAGCCAGCCGACCGCGTACACGCCGGCGACCAGGTAGCCGGCGGTCATGAACATCGCGACCACGAAGTGCCAGTACTCCGGGCCGAAGATCGGTGTGAAGACAGCCTGCCGCACATTGACGTCGACGGGATTGCCCTGGGCATCGAGGCGGAACCCCTGCGGGGTGTTCATCCAGGAGTTGGCCGCGATGATGCCGAACGCCCCCATGAGGGCGGCCGGCGGCAGCGGTACGGCCAGCCAGAAGTGCGTCCAGGGCTTGAGCCGGCGCCAGCCGTAGAGGTAGATCGCGATCAGGACGGCCTCCAGGAAGAACGCCCAGGCCTCGACGCCGAACCCGAGGCCGAAGACGTCGCCCCAGCGGCCCATCATGCCGGGCCAGAGCAGACCGAGCTCGAAGGACAGCACGGTGCCGGTGACGACGCCGATGGCGAACTGGACAGCCATCACCGCCGACCAGCGCCGCGCGAGCTGAAGGGCGACGGCGTCGTTGCGGCGCAGCGCCCGGTGATGCATCAGCAGCGTGATGAACGGCAGTGCCACCCCGAACGGGACCAGCAGGATGTGCGAGGCCAGGGTGAAGGCCATCAGCTCGCGAGCCGGCAGGAGTTGAGCCGGGGTGTTCGCCAGCAGGGCCGCTGTGCTGAGCATGTGCGCCTCGGTGGTCTGCCCCTGTGAGGGGGGCGGGGCTGAGGAGGGACAGGGTGCGGAGGGGGCGGCCGGGAAGGGCCGAGGCCGTTGTCAGGGATGCGGCGGGGGCGCCTTCGGCTCGGGCGGGCCGGTGGCCGCCGCATCGGTGTCGGGCATGGTGAAGGCGCGCTCGCGTCGCGAACTGGTGGCGAAGGAGACGGACCAGCTGAGCACCGCTCCCAGCCTGCTGCGGAAACCGGTGAGGAAGGCCAGGTGGATGAAGAGCCAGGCGAACCAGCCGATCGCGCCCGACAGGTGCAGCGGGCCGGCCTTGACGACGGCCCGGCCGCGGGAGATGTAGGCGGCGCTGCCGAGATCCAGGTACGTGAAGGGCTTCGGCTGCTTCATCCTGCCCTCCACCGCGTGGCGCACGACCCGGCCGGCGTATGCGCCCGATTGCATGGCGACCTCGGCCAGGCCCGGCAGCTTGTTCAGGCTCATCACATCGCCCGTGACGCGGATCTCCGGGTGGCCGGTGACGGTGAGGTCGGGTTCGACGACGATGCGTCCGGCCCGGTCCTGGGTGGCGCCGGTTGCCCGGGCCAGCGCGGCGGCGATGGGCGGCGCCTCGACGCCGGCTGTCCACAGCACGGTGCGGGCTTCGAACCGGGTGGTCGCACCGTCCTGGTCTTGTACCGTCAGGCCGTGCGCGTCGACGTCGGTGACCTTCGTGCCCAGATGGAGCTCCACGCCGAGGCTCCGCAGGGTGCGGGCCGCACGGTGGGCCAATGGGCGGCCGAACGCGCCCAGCACCTCGTCGGACCCCTCGAAGAGCAGCACCCGGGCCCGGGCGGAGTCGATCGTCTGGAACTCCCGGTCGAGCGTGTGGCCGGCGATCTCCCGGATCTGTCCCGCGAGTTCGACGCCGGTCGGCCCGCCGCCGACGAGCGCGAAGGTGAGCCACTGCTGCCGTTCCCGGTCGTCCGCGGCCGCTTCGGCCATCTCGAACGCCAGGTAGAGCCGTCGGCGGATGTCCAGCGCGTCGTCCAGGGTCTTCATGCCGGGGGCGTGCGCGGCGAACTCGTTGTGCCCGAAGTAGGACTGGCGCATGCCGACCCCGACGATCAGATCGTCGTAGGGCAGCTCGACAGCACCGCCATCGGGTCGCCGGGCGTGGACCAGCCGGGCGTCGGCATCTACGTCGGTGGCTTCGGCGAGCAGGCACCTCACGTTGTGGTGACGACGCAGGACCGCGCGGAGCGGTTGGGCGATCTGGCCCTCGGACAGGATTCCGGAGGCGCACTGGTAGAGCAGCGGTTGGAAAAGGTGGTGTGCGCAGCGGTCGACCACGGTCACGGCGACCGGCGACCTGCGTAGGGCGCGGGCGGCGAACAGCCCGGCGAACCCCCCGCCGAGGATCACCACCCGGCGGGGCGTGACGTGATCCTGCATCGGAGATCAGCCTCCGGTGGCGAAGCCGGGAAAGAGCGTCATTCCGCCGTCGACGACAACCTTCCTGGCCCTCTCCGCACCGACGACGTGGTTCATCACCACGTCCGCTCCGGCCCGGCCCAGCACAAGGACGGTCGCCTCGCCGATGCCCGAGTTGGCACCGGTCACCAGCGCCTTCCGGCCCTTGAGCAGCTGCGCGGACATCGCCCCACGGTTCTCGTCGGCACTGCCTGCCACGACGCCCTCTCCTTCGGCGTTTCGGACGTCACGCCCTCAGTGAACGGGCGAGGCGCACGGAGAAGACCGGGAGTCGCCCTTCCCGCCCGGACAGACGCAGGAGCCGTCGCACACCCGGCCCCCAGACGAAAGCACTCCGCGCCGCGGACGGGACAGACCGGCACGCCACGCTGCCCCATTTCGGCCGGGCAGGTCACACGGTCGGGCTACAAGCTGCCCCGGACCCTCCCTGGCCCCTCCTGCGGTCATGTCCCGCGCTCGGGCGACCAGGCTTCCCTGGGCCTTGTGGTTGCTGCTGACCCGGCTGCACTGCTCCGGATGCCAGGGGAGAGGGGCCTGATTTCCGCCGCTGCTACTGCGCGCTCAGCACGCCCGTGCGGTAGATCGTGCCCGCGCACGCGTTCGGGATTGTCGTCTCCGCCGTCGGTGCGCCCGGCTCCGCAACGTGGTTCACAGTGACGCTGCCGTCCGCCGTGCCGCCGCCGTCCTCCGCAGCGAGCTGGGGCTCGGTGTTCTCCGACGTGCCCGTGCCGGTGCTCGTACCCGATGAGCCGCCCTGCGAGGGCGTCGGGTCGGGCGAGGCGCCGGTGGTCGGGCAGGTGTCCTTCGGCACCCACGCGAACTTCACTTCGTACGCCGCGTCCGGCTTCAGCAGCAGCGCGCTCGACTCCTGCGAGGGGGCGGGCAGTCCGGTCGCCGCGTCGCCCGCCGTGTGGCCGACCACACTGATCTTGGCGGGGTCGGCCGCGCCCAGCGCCTGGAAGCCGACCGTGCCGTCGCCGCCGACTGCGCAGTCGGTCTTGGAGACATTGGCGATGCGGAAGGTGCCGTACACCTTGCCCTCGGCGTCCGGCTTGGCCGCCTGCACCGAGGTGACGCCGAGCTGGTCGGCGGCGCAGGCCGGTGAACTCGCGGCCGCCGTGCCCGGGGGATTGACCACCCCGCCCGCCGTGCCGACCGGGTTGCCGGTCGACTTCTCCGGCGCCTGCGACGCACCGCCCTGGTCCTGAGCGGTGCCCTGGCCGCCGCCCCAGGGATTGTCCGTTCCCTCGGCGCCGCCGTCGGCACTCGTCTCGGACCCGGTGCCGCCCTGTGCCTGTTCGCCGTGTCCGGCGTTGACGGGGTTGGCGCTGTCGCTGCCGCTGGAGTTCGCGACATGGACGAAGGCGGGGACGGCGGTGCCGATCAGCAGCACCGCGGCCGCCGCACCGACGATCGCCTGCCTTTTGCGGGCGCGCCGCGCGGGGACCGCCCTTCGCAGATGGTCGAGGGCGCCTTCGGAGGGCGCGAGGTCCTGCACGGCTCCCTGCAGTAGTCGGCGCAGGGCGTCTTCGTCCCCGCCGAGGCCTCCGAGGCCGCCCAGCTCATTTTCCGGCCCGTTGTTCACAATTCCGTTCCCAGTCCGGTCGTCAAACGGCCCGTCCGGCCCGTACCGCTCAAACCTGTGCCTGTGCCCGCTCATGCCGTCGCCTCCATGGCGACACGCAGCGCCGCGATACCCCGTGAGCCGTACGCCTTCACCGAGCCCAGAGATATGCTCAAGGTCTCCGCGACCTGAGCCTCCGTCATATCGGCGAAGTACCTCAGCACCAGCACCTCGCGCTGGCGGCGCTGGAGTCCGCGCATCGCCTTGATCAGCGCGTCCCGCTCCAGTTGGTCGTACGCCCCCTCCTCGGCGCTCGCCATGTCCGGCATCGGCTTCGAGAGCAGCTTCAGTCCGAGAATGCGGCGGCGCAGCGCGGACCGCGACAGATTGACCACGGTCTGACGCAGATAGGCGAGGGTCTTCTCCGGGTCCCGCACCCGGTTCCGCGCCGAGTGGACGCGGATGAACGCCTCCTGGACGACGTCCTCGCAGGAGGCCGTGTCGTCCAGGAGGAGGGCAGCGAGACCGAGCAGCGACCGGTAGTGGGCGCGGTAGGTCTCGGTGAGGTGATCGACGGTGGTGCCCGCAGCCATGGTTTCCTCAGCGCCCTCGCGCTGGGACGGGATGCGGGTGGTGCGGGGCGCGGGCATCGGGGCGATCACCGGCATGCCGCCGGACGGGCGGGGTCTGCGGAGCGGACGCACTGCAGCGCCACGGACCGGGACCACCCTGGTGATGTCGAGAACCTCTGCCACGCCTGTTGGACACGCTTCCCCCCGTCAGGGTTGTACGCGTACGCCACCGTTTTTGACGGTGCTCCAAATGCCCTCATGCGTACCCGCTCTTCCCCAATGCCACAATTTCGCGGCACCGTGAAGGGGCAACCGCAAAGACGCTCCCCACCCAACTACCGGTTGCAGAAAGGAGGGAAGCGAATCGTCGAACATCCTTGCACCCCGGTTCAAGTGGTACAGACCTTCGACTTGCTCACAGGGCGTTCACAGATCCTACAAAGTACTGTGCCGCCCCCGTGCCGCATTGATTGCAGGATTGCTCGCGGGACGGGTCACGGACCGGGTCGCCGGACCGATTTCGGCGGCCACCGCCTCCGCGATCTGAGCGGAGTTCAGCGCGGCCCCCTTGCGGAGATTGTCGCCGCAGACGAACAGATCGAGCGCACAGGGGTCGTCCGGCGCCCGCCGGAGCCGCCCCACCCACGTCGGATCCGTCCCCACCACGTCCGCGGGCGTGGGAAAGTCGCCCACCGCCGGATTGTCGTACAGCACCACACCGGGCGAGGTCGCCAGGATCTCGTGCGCCCGCTCCACCGTGACCTCGCCCTCGAACCGCGCATGCACCGCCAGCGAGTGCGTGGTGATCACCGGTACGCGTACGAACGTCGCCGCCACCCGCAGCCCCGGCAGATCCAGGATCTTGCGTGTCTCGGCCCGCAGCCCCAGCTCCTCGGACGACCAGCCGCCGTCCTGCAACGTCCCGGACCACGGCACCACATTGAGCGCCAGCGGGGCGTGGAAGGGCCCGAGATCGTCGCCCACGGCACGGCGTACGTCTCCGGGCTTCTCGCCCAGTTCCGTACCGGCGACCAGCGACAGCTGCGCACGCAGCGCGGCGACCGCGTCCCGGCCCGCGCCGCTGACGGCCTGATAGGAGGAGACGACCAGTTCGCGCAGCCCGAACTCGGCGTGCAGAGCGCCCACCGCCGGAATCATCGCCAGCGTCGTGTCGTGCGGACTCGCGACGATGCCGCGCGGGCGGACCCGTACGGCATGCGGATTGACCTCAGGGACGACCAGCGGCACATCCGGGTCCATCCGGAAGGCGCCCGAATTGTCCACCACCACGGCGCCCTTGGCCGCCGCGATCGGCGCCCACTGCGCCGAGACCTCGTCCGGCACGAGGAAGAGCGCGACGTCGACCCCCGTCAGGGTCTCTTCGCTCAGCGCGACGACCTCACACTCCTCGCCGCGCACGGCCAGCTTGCGGCCGGCCGAGCGCGGCGAGGCGAGGAGCCGTATCTCGCCCCAGACGTCCGCGTGCTGCGACAGGATCTGGAGCATCACCGCGCCGACGGCTCCGGTCGCTCCGACGACCGCGAGCGCCGGCTTACGGTTCATCGTCCGGTGCCTCCGTAGACGACCGCCTCGTCGGAGTCACTGTCCAGGCCGAAGGCGGTGTGCACGGCGCGCACAGCCTCGTTGACGTCGTCGGCGCGGGTGACCACCGAGATGCGGATCTCCGAGGTGGAGATCAGCTCGATGTTCACGCCCGCGTCGGAGAGCGCCTCGAAGAACGAGGCGGTGACGCCGGGGTTGGTCTTCATGCCGGCACCGACGAGGGAGATCTTGCCGATCTGGTCGTCGTAACGCAGCGACTCGAAGCCGATCGCAGCCTTCGCCTTCTCCAGGGCGTCGATGGCCTTGCGGCCGTCGGTCTTGGGGAGGGTGAAGGAGATGTCGGTCAGGGCGGTGGTGGCCGCCGAGACGTTCTGCACGACCATGTCGATGTTGATCTCGGCATTGGCGATCGTACGGAAGATGGCCGCGGCCTCGCCCGGCTTGTCCGGCACTCCGACGACCGTGACCTTGGCCTCGGAGACGTCGTGGGCGACTCCGGAGATGATGGCGTGCTCCACCTGCTGGTCCCCTTGCGGCTCGTTGCTGACCCAGGTGCCGCGCAGCCCGGAGAAGGACGAGCGGACATGGATCGGGATGTTGTATCGGCGTGCGTACTCGACGCAGCGGTGCAGCAGCACCTTGGAGCCGGAGGCGGCGAGCTCCAGCATGTCCTCGAAGGCGATCCAGTCGATCTTCTGTGCCTTCTTCACGACCCGGGGGTCGGCGGTGAAGACGCCGTCGACGTCGGTGTAGATCTCGCAGACCTCGGCGTCCAGCGCGGCGGCGAGGGCGACCGCGGTGGTGTCGGACCCGCCACGACCGAGGGTGGTGATGTCCTTCTTGTCCTGGGACACACCCTGGAAGCCGGCGACGATGGCGATATTGCCCTCGTCGAGCGCGGTACGGATCCGGCCCGGCGTCACATCGATGATGCGCGCTTTGTTGTGGACCGAGTCGGTGATGACGCCTGCCTGGCTGCCGGTGAACGACTGGGCCTCGTGACCCAGGTTTTTGATCGCCATCGCCAGCAGGGCCATGGAGATCCGCTCTCCCGCGGTCAGCAGCATGTCGAATTCGCGCCCGGCAGGGATCGGGGATACCTGCTCGGCGAGATCGATCAGCTCGTCCGTCGTGTCGCCCATCGCGGATACCACGACGACCACCTGGTGGCCGTTCTTCTTGGCATCGACGATCCGCTTGGCGACGCGCTTGATGCCTTCGGCATCGGCAACGGAGGAGCCTCCGTACTTCTGCACGACAAGGCCCACGTGCGCTCCTCGCTCGGTTCTTACTGCAGTCATTACTGCGGTCGGCTCAGTCTAACGAGCGGCCGCACTCCGCCCTTGTGATGTCACATCGTGAGATGTCCCGCTCACTCAGTGATCATGAGGGAGGACCACGGCCGCTCGGATCGGCTTCTGCCCACCGTCGGCCGAGCTACGCGAGGTGTGGGGCGGCTCACACCGCACCCGGCGTGCGCGCTTGCCTCACGCGCCCCGGGTGACCGCGCGCAGGCCCAGCGGGCCCGCGATCTCCTCCACCATGACCTTGCCGGCCTCCTCCGCCAGCGCCTCCTCGGCCAGGTCCTCGTCCGTGTCCAGACCGTCCAGCTCCTGAAGCGGCTGGTCGAGACGGACATGGGCGACCAGCGACTGGAGGGCGCGCAGCGTCGCGGACGCGGTCGGGCCCCAGTTGGAGAAGTACGAGAACTGCCACCACCACAGGGCCTCGGTGGTGCGGCCCGCCCGGTAGTGGGCCAGGCCGTGGCGCAGATCCGTGACGATGTCCGCGAGGTTGTCGGAGACCCGGCAGGCGACCGGGGCCCTGCGGGGCTCGTACGGGTCGAAGACCTCGTTGAAGATGTCGACCGGGTCGAGCAGCACGGCGAAGCGCTCGCGCAGGTCGTCGACGTCCGCGTCGGGGCCCGCGTCCGGTTCGTACCGCTCGTCCGGGACGATGTCCTCGTGCGCGCCCAGACGGCCGCCCGTCAGCAACAGCTGGGAGAGCTCGAGCAGCAGGAAGGGCACCGCGCTGTCGGGCTCGTCGCCCTTCGCGACTTCCGTGGTCGCGACGATGAAGGATTCGATCGAGTCCGCGATCTGAACCGCGAAATCGTCCGGGTTCTGGCTCGTGGCGTGCAGCATGGCGTCAGACATCGAGAAGTCGTCTCCCCTCGAAGGCACGTCCCAGCGTGACCTCGTCGGCGTATTCCAAGTCTCCCCCCACGGGCAGACCGCTGGCCAGCCGCGTGACCTTCAGACCCATCGGCTTGATCATGCGGGCCAGGTACGTGGCGGTGGCCTCGCCCTCCAGGTTGGGATCCGTGGCCAGGATCAGCTCGGTGACCGTGCCGTCCGCGAGGCGGGCCAGCAGCTCACGAATCCGCAGGTCGTCGGGGCCGACGCCCTCGATGGGGCTGATGGCCCCGCCGAGCACGTGGTAGCGGCCCCGGAACTCCCGGGTCCGCTCGATCGCGACGACGTCCTTCGGCTCCTCCACCACACAGATGACCGTCAGGTCACGGCGCGGATCACGGCAGATGTTGCACTGCTCCTGCTGTGCGACATTGCCGCACACCGCGCAGAAGCGGACCTTGTCCTTCACCTCGAGGAGTGCGTGGGCGAGGCGGCGGACGTCGGTGGGTTCGGCCTGGAGGATGTGGAAGGCGATCCGCTGCGCGCTCTTGGGACCGACGCCGGGCAGCCTGCCCAGTTCGTCGATGAGGTCCTGAACCACGCCTTCGTACAACGGAACGCCTCTCCTGGAAGTGCTTGGTGCTTACGGTAGTTGGTGGTCGTACGCCTTAGAAGGGCCCACCCCGCATGATCAGAAAGGCAGGCCGGGCATACCGCCCAGACCCTGCGCGAGCGGGCCGAGCTTCTCCTGCTGCAGCTGCTGTGCGTTCTCGTTCGCGGCCTGGACGGCGGCGACGACGAGGTCCGCGAGAGTCTCC
Organism: Streptomyces sp. CA-135486; assembly: GCF_050936555.1. Lineage (NCBI taxonomy): Bacteria > Bacillati > Actinomycetota > Actinomycetes > Kitasatosporales > Streptomycetaceae > Streptomyces > Streptomyces sp. CA-135486. The sequence continues at coordinate 335,969 of NZ_JBNJMM010000002.1, read as the reverse complement.
GTGTCCTCGGGGTCGACGGCCTTCGGATCGATGACGAGGGAGCGCAGCTCACCGGAGCCGGTGACGGTGGCCTTCACCAGGCCGCCGCCCGCCTGGCCCTCGACCTCGGTCTGCGCCAGCTCTTCCTGGGCCTGCGCGAGATCCTGCTGCATCTTCTGAGCCTGCTGGAGGAGCTGCTGCATATTGGGCTGGCCACCACCGGGAATCACGGTCACTCCTGGCATATTCGACGAGGATTGTTCGGTAAGCCGAGCCTACGTGGTCACCGGGCGCCGCGCCCCACCCTGCGGTGACCAACTCTTTCGAGTGAGTCGGTCAGGAGCCTCCACCTGATCAAGACCCTCGTGTGGGCGGAAATACTGGGATTTCCGGCGCACAGCCCACCATTCGGCGGTAGGAAGTGCGGAGTGGCATGCACATCAGAATGCCCGCGATGCACACCATGCAGTCGTTGCCCGCACGCACCGTACGTCACGCAGTGTCACGTCCGTCGCCACGTCGTAGAGGAGTGCCCCGGTGAGCCAGCCGGAGATGCAGCCCGGGGGGCCGGCCCGGGGCGAGCGCGGCGAGGGGCCGCGCCGTGACCTGACCGGGAGGCCATTTCCGCTCGGCGACTGGGGCGAGCCGGCGCAACGCCTCGACGAGCTGTACCGGTGGGTCGAGGCGGACGCGCTGCGGACGGCTCAGTGGTATCTGGCGAACCGGGCGCACAAGCGGCTCGCGGCGCGGGTGCTGCGGCTCGGTACGGCCCTCGGGGCGATCGCCGGGGCGGCGCTGCCGCTGCTCGGGCTGACGGGTGCGGCGCCCGGGGCGGCGGAGTGGGGGTATCTCTCGCTGCTGCTGGCAGCGGCCTGTCTGGTATGCGACCGGTACTTCGGCCTGACGTCGGGCTGGATAAGGAACGTCGCGACGGCGCAGGCGGTGCAGCGGCGTCTGCTGGCGCTGCAGTTCGACTGGGCGTCGGAGTGCGTACGGGAGGTGCTGGGCCCGGCGGAGGGCACGGCGAGCGAGGCGGTCGAGCGGTGCCTGGGGGTGCTGCGGCGGTTCTCGGAGGATGTCTCGGAGCTGGTGCGGTCGGAGACGGCGGACTGGGTGGTGGAGTTCCGCGGGGGCGGTCAGGTGCGGTCGATGGGCATGACTGCGGTGCCGCCTGGGGGCGGTGGGAGCGGGGCGCGGGAGGGGAGCGGGGGTACGGGGCGGATGCCGTTGCCGCCGGGGACGCGGCCGAACATGCCGAGACAGCGGCCGCCGGAGTCGCCGCGCTGAGGGGGTCCGGGGGCGGGGCCCCGGACCGCCGCCGAACCCCCGGACCGCCGGACCGCCGCGCGCCGGCTTCGCGCCGCGCGGAAGCGGGACACCCGAGCGCGGGCAGCCGCGCCCGCCAGGGCGCGACCCCGGCGCGGCGGCTTCCCGGCGCCGGGGCGCGGACCGCGTCAGTGCGTGCGGCGGGACCTGAGTGCTCGCGTCAGGATCGGGGGCAGCAGGTCCCTCGCCAGGCGGCGGGTGCGGGAAGGGCGCGGGCGGGGGGCCGGAGGAGTCGCCGGGGGCGGCGTTGGCCCGGGGGGCTCCGGGATTGGCTCGTGACGGGAGGCAGGGGGGTGCGGAGGCATCGTCGACTTGGCGGACTTGATGCGGATCAGCGGCGCGCCCGCGACCTCCTCCACGCCGTGCCACAGGTCCGCACGCGTCTCCAGCCACGCCAGCAGCTCTTCTCGCACCGCCGACGGGTCGCCCCACGTGCCGTACAGCTTCGTGCCCGTGATCACGATCGGCTTCAGGCCCGATGTCGCCACCGCGCCCCACACCGCCGCCGAGACGCCCGGACAGTGCTCCGCGCGGAAGTCGTCGAAGGACACGATGCCCCCAGGCTGCAGCAGCGCCTTCGCCGCCGCGATGTCGCCGTGCACGTGCTCGTACAGATGCGAGGCGTCGACATGCACGAAGCGGCAGCTCCCCGCCCGCACCCGGGCGGTGATCACCGAGGTGGGGGCCTGCACCATCGTCGGCAGTTCGTCGTGGAAGGACAGATAGTTCGCCTCGAAGGCGCGCCGCGTCAGCGTCGCGTACGAGCGGTCCATCTCCGCGCTGTTGGAATCGTCCGGCGCCGGTGAGTCCCACAGGTCGCAGACCGTGAACTCCTCCCCCTCCCGCAGATACCGGCCGGTGAAGATCGCGCTCTTGCCCAGATACGCGCCGAGCTCGAGCAGATCCCCTCGACCGTCCGGGTCCGTGTCCCGCTGATGGGACAGAAACCAGTCGAAGAGCAGTTGGTCCACGGGCCAGAACCAGCCCTTGACGTCCGCGAATCGCGTCGGCCGGGGGAGCGCCTCTTCAGCCATCTCCCCCGCCGTCGGGGTAGTCGTCTGTGACATGCACCGGTCCTACCGGACCGAGATGTCCCGCAGCTTAAGGCTGTGCGTTCAGCGCATGTGCGTCACCTGTGCGTCAGCTGAAAATGATCATTGAGCCCTGGCCAAGGCTCCGCGTCGCCGCCGCGTGCAGCCCCAGCCACACATGCCGCTCCCGCGCGAACGGGCTCTCGTCGTACGGAATCGGCCCGGCCGGCTCCTCCAGCGACGTCGGCCGGTCCGGCGGCTCCGGAGCCTCCGGCGGGTTCGCCGGGTCGATGCCGATCGACGGCGCGACGTATTCGAGCTCCCGCAGCAGCCCCTGCGTGGAGCCCAGGGGTCCGCCGCCCGCCAGCAGTTCGTCGTTGAACAGCGGGGTCGCGAAGTCCACCGGGACGTACGCACCCGCGTGGTCGTAGTGCCAGACCAGATGCGACTGCTGCGCCGTCGTCTCGAACATCTCCAGCAACTGCTCGTAGTCGCCGCCCAGTTCGTCCACCGGCGTCACCGCGAGCCCGCACAGCTGCAGCAGATACGCCCGCCGCAGAAAGTGCAGCGCGTCGTAGTCGAAGCCGGCGACCGGGGCCACATCCCCCGACAGGCCCGGCATATAGGCGAAGACGGGCACGGTCGGCAGTCCGGCGTCGGTCAGGGCCTTGTCGTAGGACGCGATCTCTTCGGCGAAGGGGTTGTCGGGGCTGTGGCACAGCACATCGACGAGGGGGACCAGCCACAGGTCACAGGCCAAGGGAAGGCTCGCTCTCCAAGGGGATCGGGCACGCACGTGCGATGGTCGGGACAGCGTAATGCCATGGATACGTTCGGCGAAGGGTGCCGGTCAACCGCCCGGTCCGCTTCGTTTTCAACCCGTACCCACATCCCATACCCACACGCCGCCCACCGGCTTGCCCGGCTTCCCGAGCAGTTTCTCCACCGTCGCATACAGCGCCTTGTCGTTGTACTGCGGCTCCAGCACCACGACCCCCGCCCGCCACGCCGCCAGGTCGAACCGCGCCTGAGCCTGCCAGTTCGGCCCTATCTCCGGCACCCGCCCGCTGCCCCGCACATCGTTGAAGAGGTTGGAGGTGTGCCGAGGCGTCGCGCCGTAGATGCCGATCCGGTCCGGCCCCCACGGCCCGTTGAAGTAGCCGCCCGCGACCGGGAAGCCGAACCCCGTCGCCGACTGCCAGTGCAGGGCCTCCGCGCTGCCGGGATTCGGCAGCGGCACCGTGACCACCGACTCCCCCTTGGAGAGGTACGAGCGGTACATGCCCTGCGTGATGAATTCCGGGACCTCGGAACGCTCCCGCACCGGGTACGGCGTCGGCAGCACGGGCAGCAGCGCCACCGCCACCGCCGCGAGCCCCACCACCTGATTCACCCGATCACTGGTCGCCAGCAGCCGGTCCGCCGCCAGCGCGATCAGGACACCGAGCACCGGCGCGCAGATCATCGCCACCCGTGACTCGATGACCGACTCGAAGAGCGGCTGATGGGCAAGCGCCCGCCAGGGACCTGTCAACACGAGGTCCGTGTACGGGATGCGGAACTTCGGCCCGAGGGAGAGAAACGCCGCCGCGAGCCCCGTAAAGGCAAGCGCCTTGACCAGCGCGTGCCGCCACAGCCGCACCACGATCGCCGCCGCGAGCGCGATCAGCGGCCAGCCGAAGAAGGCGTTCTGCTCGGTGCGGTTCATCGCGAGCGGGTCCGCGACCTCGTCCGTGCCCATGAGCGAACGGCCCGCGAACTCCAGGAAGGCGAGCGGGCTGTTGCCCGCCTTGTCGCCGTGCAGCACGCTCGTATAGCTCTGCGGACCGAGGAACTGCCAGCCCAACGGCACGGCGGCCAGCGGCAGACAGACGGCGGCCGCGATCGCGAGCCCGCGCAGCAGCGGCCGCCAGGCCGCCCGCGCCACATCGCAGCGCACGAGCGCGTACGAGAGGGCGAAGAGCAGCATGCCCATCGACGCGAGCAGCAGCGGTTCCTCGCCGAGGAGGATCTGATACGTCGCGAACAGACCGAGCAGCACCCCGTCGCGTACGACATTGCGCCCCTCGCACAGCCGCAGCGCCCGGTCGATGATCACCGGAATCATGAACAGCACAAGGAAGTTGGGGTGCGCGTTGCCGTGCGAGATCATCGGCGGCGCGAAGGCCGCGAAGGCGCCGCCGAGCGCGGCGGCCCACCGGTGGTCGGTCAGCCGGCGGGCGATCAGCCAGTACCAGGCGGTCGCGGTCGCCGTGAGCCCCAGCGTGAGCACCAGCGTCCAGGTGACGGTCGGCCCGAGCAGCAGCGTCACCGGGGTGAGCGGGACGGAGAGCCCGAGCATCACGGTGTTCGCCATCAGGTTCACGCCGTCGGGATAGCCCTGCAGGGTCGTGAACAGGGGATTTCGCAGATGCGTGACATTGTCGGCGGTGACCGCGAAGAACCACTCCCACTGGTTCTGGTCCTGCCCCGAGTCGGCGAGATAGCCGCGGTCGAGGTCCGTCCACAGCCCCTTGTAGAGGAGTACCGAAGCGAGCAGGAAGAGGCCGGTGACGGCGAGGTCCACCCGCCGTACGGCACGGGCCCGCAGCCTGACGAGCTCCAGCAGCACCCTGCCGTAGTCCAGCGGCCGGACCTTGGAGCCCTCCTGGTGCGACCAGCGCACCGGGACCTCTGTCACCGTCCAGCCCGCGCGCCGGAAGTAACGGAGTATCTCGACGTCGATCCCCCACCCGTCCAGGCGCGAGTCGGCGAAGGCGGCACGTGCCTTGTCGCCGTCGAAGAGCTTGAAGCCGCACTGGGTGTCGTGGATGCCGGGCACGGCGACGGCGCGTATGAGGCGGTTGCCCATCCGGCCGAGCCATTCGCGTATCCGCCGCTGGTGCACCTCGATACGGGAGTCGGGGTGCGCGCGCGAGCCGATCGCCGCCGCGCTGTCCTCCGCGGCGAGCTGCTTGTCGAGCCGGTCCAACTCCTCGATCGGCGTGGCGAGATCGGCGTCGGTGATCAGGACGCGGCGGCCGTACGAGGCGAGCACACCCTGGCGCAGGGCGTTGCCCTTGCCGTGGTTGGCGTCGCTGGAGACGAGCTGGATGCGCGGCTCCTCGGCCGCGGCCTCCCGGGCGATCTTGGCGGTGGCGTCGGTCGAGCCGTCGTCGACGACGATCAGCTCCCAGTTGCCCCAGCGGCCCGGCTCTTCCCGCAGATGGGCGCAGATCGCGTCGAGCGTGGGGCGCAGCCGGCCTTCCTCGTTGTACGCCGGGACGACGACGCTCAGTTCCACGCTCACTGCTCCAGCCGATCCGCCCAGGCGAGCGCATGGTCGTTGTAGGCGCCGATGACCTCGCGCACCTTCTCGGCGTCGCCGAGTGCCAAGGCGTCCACCAGGTCCTCGTGTCCGCTCCACAGCCAGTCCCGCAGCTCCGGGTCCTCGCGCAGATACGGGACGGCGAACACCCAGGCCTGGACGCGCAGCCGGTGCAGGAACTCGGAGATGTAGGTGTTGCCGACGAGCGCGCCGAGCTCGCGCCAGAAGCGCAGGTCGTAGCCGATGAGTATGGCCAGGTCCCCGCCCCGGGCCGCGCGGGCGGCCTCCTCGGCGCGGCGGCGTACGGACACCAGCACCTTGCTGGGCACGCCGGCGCAACGGCGCTTCTCGAGTTGGCGGAAGACGCCGTCCACGATCAGGGAGCGGGCCTCGGTCATGCCGCGGTAGTCGTCGACCGAGAACTGGTGGACCTTGAAGCCCCGGTGCTGGTCGGAGTCGAGCAGTCCCTGCGCCGACAGATCGACGAGGGCTTCCCGGACGGGCGTCGCGGACACGCCGTACTGCTCGGCGATCTGCTTGACGGTGAACTCCTGTCCGGGCTGGAGTCGTCCCGCCAGCACCTCGTCACGCAGCGCGTCCGCGATCTGCTGCCGCAGGGTGTTGCGGGTCACAGCGGTACTGCTGCCGGTGCCGGGCATCGTGGCCTTCTCCTTCGCCGAGGTCCCGGACACGATAGGCCAGACGTCACGAACCGGGTGCGGACAGGGGATTCTGACATGACTGACGCCTTCGAGGCGGCGACGGGTGACGGGCCGGTGACCGGCTCCTCCGCACGCGCGGCCGAGGTACGGGCGGCGTTCGACGGCCTGCTCCAGATCCGCCGTGTGACGAACACCGCTCCCGCGGCGTGGGAGCTCAACCAGATGGTGCGCGCGGTCGCACTGGCACTGGAGGCCGCGGGCCTCCCGCCCTCCGCCGTGGACGCGTCCGGCGCCCGGACGGCGACGGGCTACCGGGTACGCGCGTCGGACACCCCGCGCATGGTGTGCGTGGACTGGCTGGGGCCGGCGGGCAGTGGTGCGGCGCAGGAGGAGGAGACGCGGTTGAGGCAGTGCGCGTCGGCGCTGGGGGCGGTGGGGTGGGAGGCGCTGCTGTACCGGGGGCCACGTGGGCGCCGCTTCTTGGAGGTGGAGCCGGGCCGGGGCTGAGCCGCTGGCCCCCGGCCGCGCTCGCTGAGGCCCCTGCGCCGGGCGGCATCGTCGTCTCGATTGCCTCCCCCGAGGAGACGTACCTCGCTGCGGAGGCCGAAAAGCAGGGCCTGCGCGCCGGGTTCACGATCGTGGAACCCGACAACGGCAGCCTGAAGGAGACCGCCACGCTGGTCGGGGCGGGGAAGCTGCGGGTGGGGATCGACACGGTGCTGCCGCTGAAGGAAGCGGCGAAGGCACACGAGTTGCGGGAGCGCGGGCGGACGCGCGGCAGGATTGTCCTCTCGGTGGCCTCACCGACGACTCGGTCCCCGGACCCCGCGCCGTTCCAGGACAAAGGGGTCCGGGGGCCGCCCCCCGGCTCTACGCCACGTGCTCGTCCGCCACCGACAGCGCCGCGTCCAGCGCCGCCAGGCCCTCCTTCGCCTCCGCCTCGGTGATGTTGCACGGCGGGACCGCGTGCGTGCGGTTCATGTTGACGAAGGGCCACAGGCCGTTCTTCTTGCAGGCGGCGGCGAACGCGGCCATCGGGGCGTTCGCGGCGCCCGTCGCGTTGTACGGCACCAGCGGCTCGCGCGTCTGAAGGTCCCGTACGAGATCGAGCGCCCAGAAGACACCCGTGCCGCGCACCTCACCGACGCTCGGATGCCGCTCGGCGAGCTCGCGCAGGCCGGGGCCGAGGACCGTCTCGCCGGTGTGGGCCGCCTGGTCGACGACCTTCTCCTCCGCCATCACGTTGATGGTGGCGACGGCGGCGGCGCAGGCCAGCGGGTGGCCGGAGTAGGTGAGGCCGCCGGGGTACGGGCGGGTCGCGAAGGTCTCGGCGATCGCGCCGGAGATCGCGACGCCGCCGAGTGGTACGTAACCGGAGTTGACGCCCTTGGCGAAGGTCAGCAGGTCGGGAACGACGTCGAAGTGGTCGGCGGCGAACCACTTCCCAGTGCGCCCGAAGCCGGCCATGACCTCGTCGAGGACGAAGACGATCCCGTACCGGTCACAGATCTCGCGGACACCGGCGAGATAGCCGGGCGGCGGGGTCATGATGCCGGCGGTCCCCGGGATCGTCTCCAGGATGATCGCGGCGATGGTCGCCGGGCCCTCGAAGGCGATGGTGTCTTCCAGGTGCTGGAGGGCGCGGGCGCACTCCTGCTCCTCGGTCTCGGAGTAGAACGGCGACCGATAGAGGAAGGGCCCCCAGAAGTGCACGACGCCGGCGGTGCCGTTGTCGTTGGCCCAGCGGCGGGGGTCGCCGGTGACGTTGATCGCGGTGGCGGTGCCGCCGTGGTACGAGCGGTAGGCGCTCAGGACCTTCGGACGGCCGGTGTGCAGCCGGGCCATCCGGATGGCGTTCTCGACGGCCTCGGCGCCACCGTTGGTGAAGAAGATCTTGTCGAGGTCGCCGGGGGTCCGCTCGGCGATCAGGCGTGCGGCCTCGGAACGCGCCTCGACGGCGAACGCGGGCGCGAAGGTGGCGAGCTTGCCGGCCTGCTCCTGGATCGCGGCGACGACCTTGGGGTGCTGGTAGCCGATGTTGGTGTAGACGAGGCCGCTGGTGAAGTCGAGGTAGCGGTTCCCGTCGTAGTCCCAGAAGTACGAGCCCTCGGCACCGGCGACGGCGAGCGGGTCGATCAGGCCCTGGGCGGACCACGAGTGGAACACATGCGCACGGTCTGCGGCCTTGACGGCAGCGCCGGCCTGGGGGTCGGGATGAGGGGTCATGCGGGCCAGCGTAGAGACGTGCTGGTGGGGCGGGACATGGCCACGGTGTATGGCCATGGCCACGTTCCTGGGCAGTGTGTCGGGCCTTTCCCCTGCCCGCCCCTTCCCGAACCAGGGCTGGCCCCCCGGACCCAGGGTTCGGGGCGGAGCCCCGCCGGGGGGCCGGACGTCTGTCGGCCGCATTGACAGCATGCTGTCGAAGTGACAGGCTGCTGTCATCACGCCAAGGAGGACGCCATGACCACCCGCACCGTTCATCTCGCCGTGTACGACACCTTCGCCGACTGGGAGACCGGGCACACCACCGCCCACCTCACCCAGAACGGCTTCACCGTCCGCACCGTCGGCCCCACCACAGACCCCGTCGTCACCATGGGCGGCATCCGCATCCAGCCCGATAGCGCGCTCAGCGAGCTCGACCCCCAGGACAGCGCCCTGCTCATCCTCACCGGCGCGCACCTGTGGGACACCGGTGACGAACTCGCCCCCTTCGCCGCCAAGGCCCGTGAGTTCCTCGACGCCGGCGTCCCCGTCGCCGCCATCTGCGGTGCCACCGCCGGAATCGCCCGCGAAGGGCTGCTCGACGACCGCGCGCACACGAGCGCCGCGCCCTTCTACCTCGACGCCACCGGCTACCAGGGCGGCGCGCACTACCGCGACACCGACGCCGTCACCGACGGGGACCTGATCACCGCGGGCCCCACCGAGCCCGTCGCCCTCGCCCGCGAGGTCTTCGCCCGGCTGGGGGTCTACGAGGGCGAGAAGCTGGACGCCTGGTACCGCCTGTTCCACGACTCGGACGCGGCCGCCTTCGCGGTGCTCAACTCATGAGCCGCGAACAGCAGGACCTCCTCAGCCGGACCGCCCTCGGCGCCTTCCGGCTGAACGGCCAATTCCTCGCCGTCTCCGAGGAGTTGGCCAAACCGGCCGGGCTGACCGCCGCCTGGTGGCAGGTACTCGGAGCCGTACTGCACCAGCCGCTGCCCGTCGCGGGGATCGCCCGCGACATGGGCATCACCCGCCAGAGCGTGCAGCGGATCGCCGACCTGCTGGTCGAGCGGGGCCTTGCCGCGTACGAACCCAACCCCGCGCACCGCCGCGCCAAGCTGGTGCGCCCCACCGACGAGGGCCGCGCCGCCGTCGCGAAGATCGGTCCCGGTCACGCCAAGCTGGCGGCCCACCTCGCCGAAGCCCTCGGCCCCGAGCAGTTCGCCGAGACGGCCAGGGTGCTGGAGCAGCTCTCCAAGGCCCTCGACAGCATCAGCGACCGGAGCCCGGAAAGAAGTCCGCGCTCGTGACGTAGTCCATCGCCTCCGTGAACACCGGGTCCCCGAGCCGGCGCTCCATCTCCTCCTCGCTCACGTCCTCGAGGTGGGTCTGGATCCAGTAGAGGTTCCCGAACGGATCCCGCACCCGGCCGACCCGGTCGCCGAAGAAGAGGTGCGTCACCTCGGTCACCGACGTGCCGCCGCACTCGACCGCCCTCCGGTGCACGGTGTCGGCGTCCTCGACGTACAGCCGCAGGAACGCGGGCGTCGCCGGCCAGTCCTTGCTCGGCGCGTCGAAGAGCATCACCACCGCGTCGCCGATCCGCACCTCCGCATGCCCGATCCGGCCGTCCTCACCGGTCATCCGGCTCAGCTCGACCGCTCCGAACGCGGCCTTCAGGTAGTCGATGACACCGGCGGTGTCCTGCGAAATGATCCACGGAGTGACGGTGGTGTAGCCCTCGGGAACCGGATTGACGGCCATAACGGTCTCCTCGCATACGTGGATGGTGCTGGGATCGCTCGCGCAAGACCGACCGTAGGCGGCCATTAGGACAGGTCCCGACCTATATGGCCGTGCGCGGGCAGCACTATCCTCGGTCCGTCACAACAGCACGGGGGAAGGCGCGCGGCGATGGAGCAGCTGGCACCAGGAGATCCGCAGCACATCGGCGAGTACCGCCTGCTGGCCCGGCTCGGCGCGGGCGGCATGGGCCAGGTCTACCTCGCGCGCAACGACCGCGGCCGCACCGTCGCCGTCAAGCTGGTACGCCAGGAGCTCGCCGAACAGGAGGAGTTCCGGGCCCGATTCCGCCAGGAGGTACGCGCCGCCCTGCGGGTCGGCGGCCAGTGGACCGCTCCCGTTCTCGACGCCGACACCGAGGCCCGCGTCCCCTGGGTGGCCACCGGCTACATCGCCGGACCCGCCCTGCACACCGTCGTCTCCGGCGAGCACGGCCCGCTGCCCGAACGCTCGGTCCGCATCCTCGCCGCCGGCCTCGCGCACGCCCTGCAGAACATCCACGCGGCCGACCTCATCCACCGCGACCTCAAGCCGTCCAACATCCTGATCACCATCGACGGCCCGCGCGTCATCGACTTCGGCATCGCGCGCGCCCTGGAGACGGTCACCGACGGCGGTCTGACCCGCACGGGCGCGCTCGTGGGATCGCCCGGCTTCATGGCCCCCGAGCAGGTCCGCGGCGACCGCGTCACCCCCGCCTGCGACATCTTCTGCCTCGGCTCGGTCCTCGCGTACGCGGCAACGGGCCGCCTCCCCTTCGGTTCTGCCGACAGCGGGGGGCACGCGCTGATGTTCCGCATAGCGCAGGAGGAGCCGGACCTGGCGGACATGCCGGAGGGGCTGCTCGAGCTCGTACGGGACTGTCTGCACAAGGATCCCGAGGCGCGGCCGACACTCGCGCAGATCCTGGAGCGTACGACCTCCGACGCGACGACCGAACCCTGGCTGCCGGGTGCGCTGATCGCCCAACTCGGCCGTCATGCAGTGCAGTTGCTGGAGGTCGAGCAGCCCGCGTCACCGGCGCCCGAGCAGCCTCCGACGATGACCGCACCCGTGCGACCCCCCGCTCCGCAACCCACACCCCCACCGGCCCCGGCCCCGACTCCCGCGTACGGATACGGCTTCCCGTACAACACCCCGGCCCCGGCGCCGTACGCCCCCACACCCGTCCCGTACACACCCCCGCAGCCGGCGCCGACCAACAGCCGCGGCACCGTCGCCCTCCTCGCGGTCGCCGTCCTCGTCGCGGTCGCGGCCGGCGGCTCGGTCTACGTACTGATGGGCGGCGACGGCAAGAAGAGCACGGCCGACGACTCCAGGCCGGCGGCCTCGACGTCCTCGGCGACCCCGTACGGCTCGGGGAACACGACCCCCACCACCACGCCCCCGACCAGCCCCGGCACCCAGGAGGGCGGCGTTCCGGCGGAGTACGTCGGCACCTGGCGGGCGTCCTTCGACACGGCCGACGGCACCAACTCCCGCGTTATGACGATCACGCAGGGCTCAACCGGCACCCAGGTCATGACCCTGTCGGGCACCGGCCCGAACTACGACTGCCGCTGGTCGGCCACCCTCCGCGCCTCGGGCCCACCCCTCGAACTCGGCCCGACCCAGGTCACGTTCGGCGACCCGAGGCAGTGCTCACCGGGCCAGTGGAGCCGTCTGGACATGCCGGACGACACCACGATCGTCCGCGAACTGGTGGGCTCGGGCGGCGCGCCACTCACGTACACGAAGCAGAGCTGAACTCAGCCCCAGCTCTGGGAGTAGTAGCTCCAGTAGTTCTGGCGGTCCTTGGCCGATCTGATCCAGTGGCTGGCCAGCAGTCCGAGCAGACTCACCACGATGACGCCCAGCCCCGGGCCGAGAGTCTGGAAGTTGACGGGTATCCCGGGGGTCGCCCTCGATCCGTTCGCCCCCGAGGACCCGGGCGGCCCGGCCGACCCCGGCGGGACGGCTCCGGCGGCTGACGACGGGTCGGCGGGGGCAGCCGTCTGGCCGCCTGTGCCCTCGGTGCCCCCGGCAGGCGGAGCGCCGGCCGCCACCAGCTTTACCCCCAGCGCCTCCAGCGCCTTCGTGGCCGGCTGGAAGAACGTGACGCCTCCCGTGGCACAGTCCCCGTTGCCGCCCGAGGTCACACCGATCGCCAGACCCTCCGAGATCAGCGGGCCCCCGCTGTCTCCGGGCTCGGCACAGACGGTGGTCTCGATCAGTCCGGTGACCGTGCCCTCCGGGTAGTTCACCGTCGCGTTCAGCGCGGTCACCTTCCCGTCGCGGAACCCCGACGTGCTGCCGCTGCGGAAGACCCGCTGACCGACGACAGGATCGGCGGCGCCGTTGATCTGCACCCCCCGCCCACCGCCGATGTCCACGATGTTGCTTCCGCCGGGAGAGAGGGTTTCACCGTTCTCGTACCGCACGAGCGAGAAGTCACTGCCCGGGAAGGTGCTGCCGATGGTCGTGCCGATCCGCTGCTCGGCCCGGCGGTCGCCGAACCAGGTGGTGCCGACCGGGCCGCAGTGGCCGGCCGTCAGGATGAACGTGTCCCTGCCATCGGTCACATTGAAGCCCGCGGAACAGCGGCCGTCGCGGGAGAAGATCGGGACGGCGCCGTTCACCTTGGTGGTGAAGGCGCCTGCGGTCCGCTCCATGTGGACGGAGCCGCCGATCCGCCCGGCGACGTCGGACATGCGCGACCAGTCGGCGGCCGACACGGTGCTGTCAGCGTGCACCACGACCTTGTTGGACGCGTAGTCCACCGCCCATGCCGTGCCGGGCACCCGAGGCGCCTCACCCAGCTCCTCGGCGGCCGAGCGGAGCCGGCGCATGCTGTAGCGCACGACTTCGGCGCGTGCCCCCGCCTGCCGCACCTCGGCCGCCGCCTCCTCGTCGGTCACGGCGACGACCTGGCGCCCGTCGGCCCCCGTCCAACTGCCCGCAGTACGGGAGGTGCCGAGCCGAGAGACCAGGTCAGCCATTGGATCGGCGGACGAGGGGCCGGACGGTTCGCCCGCCAGGGCGTGCGGACCGGAGGGTTCACTCGCCATGGCGTTCGAGACCATTAATCCGCCGCAGACCAGCCCTCCCACGGCCGCCAGCCGCGCGAGACGCTGGAGGTTCCGTCGTGCGTGCCTCATCCGCGGCCCCAAGGTCGTACCGACATGACGTCACAAGCCCGTGGGCCCCCGGAAACCAGGGGCCCCCACCTCAGTACGTGCCGTTCCCCCGTCGTGTTCACCCCCCGTCCCGTTCTCCTCGCGTCAGAGTCGGATCGCGTAGACGTAGCGGTTGTTCCCGTGCTCCTTCAGCGACCAGCTGCGCCGGGCGGCCGTCGGGGTCAGCCCAGCAGCGCTGAAGCGGCGTTACGCAGGAGCAGCGGGTGTACGAACCGGTCCGCCGTGGTCGGCGGGAAGCGCCAGGACAGCGGCCAGGTGCGGCCGCCAAGAGCGGGAACAGGGACGTAACTCACATGTGCAGGACCCGAGTTGAGCCGGGTGACCCCACGCGGCCAGGGCCGGTGGGACGTAGTCCCTGCCGGGACGAGGAAGTAGACCGACCGCCGCCCGGACGCCTCGATGACGACGGGCCCGGGGTCACCGCCGGTCAGCCGCTCCAGGAGGTCGGCGAGACGGCGGCCGTCCTCGTCGTCGACGCGGAGGGCGTCGAATTGGACGCCTGCCTTTCGGAGCTGGAATCCGGAAGCCGGAATCCAATCGAGGTTTAGTTGGCGACTTTGCGTATCCACAAGGACAGTCTGAGTGACCTTGGCTAGCGTTTTCCATGGCCTCGCGGAGGGCGTCGGGTAGGGGTTGACCTGCGCGAACTCCCTTTGGTGCGGGTTGAATTCGGCGGGGACTGGTTGAGACCGGTTGAGTCCGGTTGAGTCGAAACGGTGATCGCAAATGGCACGAGCCGAAAACAAGGAAACGGCGGGCCCCGCGACGCGTCTGGTGGCGGGTATCGCCCGCAATATGCGCGTCAAGAAAGGGTGGACGCAGGAGCAGGCGGGAAGCGAACTCGGATTCTCGGGGGCGGCGGTGAGCGCGATGGAGACGTGCGCGCAGCCCGCGAGCGACGAGATGCTGGTGGCGCTGGAGCGGGTGCTCGGGGACGGGATGGGGATCTTCGAGCAGGCGCGGGAGTACGTACGGCTGGACAAGTACCCGGCGCAGTTCAAGGACTACGCACTGCTGGAGCAGAAGGCACTGGGGCTTTCCCTGTACGCGACGCTCGTCGTGCATGGGCTGTTCCAGACGGAGGAGTACGCACGGGCGCTGATCGGGGGCGGATACCCGCCGCTGTCCGAGGGTCGGGTGGAGGAGCTGGTCGAGGTGCGGATGGCGCGCAGGGCGCTGTTCGAGCGGGAGCCGGTGGCACTGATCGAGCTGGTGCTGGAGGAGTCGGTGTTACGGCGGACGATCGGCAGCGAGGAGGTCATGCGCGGCCAGATGCGGCATCTTGCGGAGTGTGCGAGGCGGCGTAACGTGACGCTTCAGGTATTGCCGCTGGACTGCGGCCTCAGCGGTGAGTACGCGGGCGACCAGGGCGGAATGGAGCTGGTCGAGACCCCGGAACACGACCACCTGGTCTATCTGGAGTCCCAAGGTGAGAGCCTGCTGATCAAGGACCCAGCAAAGGTGAGTACGTGCGCCCAGCGGTATGCGAGGATCCGAGCACAGGCCCTGGATCCCCGTGAATCGCTGGGCCTCATCGAGCGGTTGGCAGGAGAGCAGAGATGAGCGACACCCTGCGGTGGTTCAAGTCCAGCTACAGCGACAGTAGTGGCGGCAGCTGCATCGAAGTGGCCTTCGACTGGCGCAAGTCGAGCTACAGCAGCTCTAGCGGTGGCGACTGCGTCGAGGTCGCCGCCTGCCCCCACACCATCCACATCCGCGACTCCAAGGTCACCGACGGCCCCACCTTCGCCGTCGCCCCCACCACCTGGACGAACTTCCTCGACTGGGCGAGCTGAACCCGTACGGAGGAGAAGCCATGACGATGACGGGCACAGCGGTACCGGGTCCGGCGGGTCTGCCGCTACTGGGCTCGATGTTCGAGCTCAAGCGGGACTCGCTCGGCACCCTACTCAACGCACAGCGCGAGCACGGAGACGTCGTCAGAATCACCGCGGGCCCGCCCGGGCTGCGGGCCGAGCTGTACGCGGTGTTCTCCGCGGAGGCCGCCCAGCAGGTGCTGGCGACGGAATCGGCCAACTTCCGCAAGGACAACGCCTTTTATCAGGAGGTCCGGGAGTCGTTCGGCAACGGCCTGCTGACCAGCCAGGACGACGACTACCTCCGGCAGCGGCGGCTCGCGCAGCCGCTGTTCACCCGCCGCCGGGTCGACGGCTACGCCGACGCCGTCACCGCCGAAACCTCTGCTCTGCTCTCCGCCTGGCGCACCGCCCCGGATGCCACGGTGGACGTCGTCGCCGAGACGACCCGGCTCACTCTGCGGGCCGTCGCCCGCATCCTCTTCGGCACGGATGTCGAAGCGGCGGTCGACGTCGTGGAGCGATGCTTCCCGATCATCGGGGAGTACACGCTCACCCGCGGCTACTCCCCCGCCAACTTCCCGCGCAGCTGGCCCACTCCCGCCAACCGGCGGGCCGCCACCGCGATGGAAGACCTGTACGCGGTGTGCGACGGGATCACCGAGAAGCGGCGCGCGGAGGGGGACGCGGCGACGGGCGAGGATCTGCTGACGCTGCTCTCCCAGGCCGAGAGCGCGGAAGACGGGTCCCTCGAAGCGTCCGAGATCCGCGACCAGGTGCTGGTGTTCCTGCTCGCGGGGCACGAGACGACCGCCACGTCGCTCGCGTTCGCGCTGCATCTGCTGGCCCGCCACCCCGAGCAGCAGGCACGGGCGCGGGAGGAGGTCGTACGCGTACTGGACGGACGGACCCCGGGGGCCGCGGATCTCGACGCACTGCCGTATCTGACACAGGTGCTGAAGGAGGCGATGCGTCTCTATCCGGCGGGTCCGGTCATCGGCCGCCGGGCGGTCGCGGCGGCGGAGATCGGGGGGTACACGATCCCGGCCGGCGCGGATGTGCTCGTCGCGCCGTGGGTGACGCACCGCCATCCCCAGTACTGGGACGATCCGGAGCGCTTCGACCCGGAACGGTTCACGCCGGAGCGGGAGAAGGAGCGGCCGCGGTACGCATGGTTCCCGTTCGGCGGCGGACCGCGGGCGTGCATCGGTCAGCACTTCTCGATGCTGGAGTCGGTGCTGGCGCTGGCGATGATCCTGCGGGAGTACGAACTGGACGCGGTCGACGTCGATGTCCCGGTCGACACCGGGATCACCCTGCGCGCGGCGGGCCCGGCACGGTGCGCGCTGCGCCGCGTGGACGGGGCGCGCTGACCTGGCGCGGAGGCCCGGACGCGTTCCGGGCCCCCCCGCCGCGTACGGGTCAATTCCTGCTCCAACGCTCGTTGGAAGCGATCGCCAGGTTCCGCCTCGCGTTGTCTTCCGCGGAGCGGTCGCCGAACTCCCCGAAAATGGCAATCGCCTTGATATAGGCATCGATCGCCTCCTCCAACCGCTGAACCTGCCGCAGGGAATAGGCGAGGTTGCCCAACACCACGCCCTCGTCGTAACGGTCGCCCGACTCACGGAACAGGGCAACTGTCGTGATGAACGCGGCAATGGCCTCCTCGAAACGCCCGATTCCCCAGAGGGCGTTGCCGAGACTGCCCATCGCCCTCCCCTCCCTCAGGCGGTCACCGCTCTTCCGATGGATGGCAATGGCCTTGGCGTGGGCATCGATGGCCTCCTCGAAACGCCGCGCTCGCCACAAGGCAGTACCGAGGTTGGTCAGAGACCGGCCCTCCGCATGGCTGGCGCCGACCTCCCGGAAGATGGCAATCGCCTCGCTCTGGGCATCGACAGCCTCCTCGATACGCCCTGCTTCCCACAGGGCATTACCGAGGTTCCCCAGCGCCCGACCTTTCTCATAGCGGTTGGCGGTCTCGGCCACGATGGCAACGGCCTTGCTGTGGGCATCTACCGCCTCCTCAAAACGCCGCAGCTCGTCCAGAGCGATGCCGAGAGTTTGCAGAGCCGCTGCCTCGTGGTTCCGTTTACCGGATGCGCGCGCGAGTTCCAGGACGATGTGGCCCAAGTTGAGGCACTCGTCGAAGGAGCGCCGCTGGACGAAGTAATGTCCCAGCGAGTAGAGCAGGTCGATGGTGGTGTCGGGATGTCCGAGGGCTGGGGCTGCGGTTGCCACGGCCATGAGATTGGGGCTTTCGACGTCGAACCAGCTCATCGCCTCCGCTCGGGTGGCAAACCGCGGCGAGTGTTCCTGTTCGAAATGCAAATAGGTGCCGGCTGCCGTGGCCATGCTGCTCAGATGGCCCAGCAGCCGGGCCACCGCCTCGTCGCGGTCGTCGCCCTCGGCATGATCCCGACCCAGCCCCTCCGCGTACAGCCGCATCAAGTCGTGCAACCGCCAACGCCCGTACGTGACACCGGGCTCGATCAAGTGGCCCCGAGCCAGAGCCACCAGCAGTTCCTCAGCGGCGTAGACCTCCGCGCCCACGAGATGCGCCGCGGACTCCGTCGAGATGTCCTGGCCGGGGTTGGCCGACAGGAGACGGAACAGGCGAGCCTGATCCTCGGGCAGGTGCTCGTACGAGAGGCTGAACGCGGCCCGGACCGCGCGGTCCCCGCGCCTGAGCCGGTCCAGTCGCCGGTGGGCGTCCACCAGCGCCTCGGCCATCGAGCGCATCGGCCGATCGGGCAGCTCCGCCAGCAGCGCGGCCACAATGCGCAGGGCAAGCGGCAGGTAGCCGCAACGTTCGGCGACGAGCTCGGACTGCTCGGGGGCGTCGTTGACGCGGGTGTCCCCGGGGCCGCAGGCCGCCAGGAGGGCCTGGCGCAGGAGGTCGACGGCGGGTTCGGGATCGAGGACGTCGAGGTTGTACAGGCGGGCGTCGAGGTCGGCGAGCCGGTGCCGGGAGGTGACCAGGGCCGGGATCCTCGGGTCCGACGGCAGCAGGGGCGCGGCCTGCTCGCCGGCGGAAGCGTTGTCGACGACGACCAGGAGGCGACGGCCCTGGTCTGCGTACGCAGAGAGCACCGAGCGGTAGAGGCGGGCGCGCTCCTGGAGGTCGGCGGGGACGTGTTCGTCGGGCATGCCGAGGGCGCGTAAGAGCGAGCCCAGGGCGGCCTCGGGGGTGAGCCGGCGCTCGGAGTCGTAACCGAAGAGGTCGACGAAGAGCACCCCACCGGGGAACCAGCCCTGCTGGGCGAGGGCGTGGTGAGCCGCCTGGAGGACCAGCTCGGTCTTTCCCACTCCGCCGAGCCCGGCGACGGCCCAGACCAGCACCGCCCGCGTCTGGGGGTGCTCCGGATCGAGCCCGCCGAGCAGCTCTTTCAGCTGGTCGTCGCGTCCGGTGAACGTCCCCGAGGCGGGCGGCAGCCCGGCCAGGGCCGGGGTTATCTCCCTCGGAAGCTGGAGGGTGACGGTCTGGCCCTGCACGACGACGTTGAAGAAGACGCCGTCGCTGATCTCGTTGTGGGTCACTCGCCCGCCTTTGGAGGCGGTGGAGGGCTGGTCGTGAAGTTCAGGCCGGAGAAGTCCCGGCCCTGGAGGACCGGGGCGTGCTGCGTACCGCCGCTGATCTCGTTGTGCACGTCGCCCTCGCCCGTCTGCACGAGGCGCGCCTGCTCGGCCCAACTGCTCAGAGCGGAACCGAAGTCGGGGTCGAGAGCGCTGCGTACGGCGAGTACCGTGCTGAGCGCATGGGCCCGCTCGACCTCGCCGGGCGCCTGCGCGAGAGCGGTCAGCTCGGGCTCACCGGAACTGACGGACCGGTTGGCGAAGGGCCGGCGTACGAGCGTGGTCAGCGAATTCCAGGCCCGTTTCCCGGCCTCTCCGCCGAACCCGCCCGCCAGTGCCCCCAGCAATGCGACCGAAACCGGATCCATCGCGCACCCCCATGCCTGTCCCCGCCGTGATATCTGCCGACTTCACGGTAGAACGACCCATGTGGCTCGGTGGGGCACAACTGCCAATCCAATCCTGCTTGTTACACGAGCGTGCCCCAGTCCGCATGGTGGCCCGATGGGCCGACAGGAGGCGCGGGGCCCGGGCGCGATCCGGGCCCCGCGCCTGGTACTACTCGACGATCCGGATCGTCCGGATGCCCGTACCGCGGTACCGCGACGGCGCGCGGGTCAGCACCGGGCGGCCGCGCGGCCACTCGACGGACGGCCGGGCCAGATGCAGCGCGTGCGCACCGCTCCAGTCGTTCTCCGCCTTCTCCCGGTCGTCGTCCACGTCGGAGCGCAGTTGCTTGCCGACCGCCATGACTCCCGCGAAGTCGAGCGCCGTGATGTCCACGGACGGCAGCGCGCCGATGTGCTCGGCGACGCCCGCGCGTTCCGCCTCTGCGGCAGTCAGGCACAGGGCCGGGATGTAGACGCGCTGCGCCGGGTTCTTCTCGGCCTCGGCGACGAGCCGCGAGGCCATGCTGTTGCCGGCGCCGAGCGCCAGGGCGGCGGTGTCGTCGAAGACGACAGCACGCGGCAGCGGGTACTCCTTGCGGGCCGTCACTGGACCTCCCCGATCCGTCCGGCCTCGAGGTCGGCCCAGAGCTGCTCGCCGGCCCGCTCGTCCTCCTCGGTGTACGGCCTGCCGAGGAAGTGCTTCTCGACGTACGCCTTGGTCTCCTCGTACTGCTTCTGGAGCTCTTCCTGGGTGGGCGTGGCACCCGCGAGCTGCGCGACCAGGTCGCGCATGGTCATCCCGCGCTCGCGAGCGAGCTCCAGCAGACGGTCTCGGACGGCGGGGTCGACCTTGATGGTGGTGTCAGCCATGATCACAGTATACCGGCGGTATACCGTTTCAGGGCGCTCTAATGCGATGGTCACAGGGACACTCCGTGTATAGGGGCAAGTGCCAACGGACTATGCCAGTCACAGAGTTCGCCCGGGTGGCCCATCGAGGCCATTCACCCCTCAGGGTGACCTCAGGAACGCAACTCGCCCCGGCCGGCCCTTCGGCCGACCGGGGCGAGCCACAGGAACCCCTACAGGAACGAGTTGATCTCGATCGTCTCGGTACGGCCGGGGCCGACACCGATCGCCGAGATCGGCGCGCCGGACATCTCCTCCAGCGCCTTCACATAGTCCTGCGCGTTCTTCGGCAGGTCCGCGAAGGTCTTCGCCTTGGTGATGTCCTCGGACCAGCCCGGCAGCATCTCGTACACCGGCTTCGCGTGGTGGAAGTCCGTCTGCGAGTACGGCAGCTCCTCGACCCGCTTGCCGTCGATCTCGTACGCGACACACACCGGGATCTGCTCCCAGCCGGTCAGCACGTCCAGCTTGGTGAGGAAGAAGTCGGTCAGGCCGTTGACCCGGGTCGCGTAGCGCGCGATCACCGCGTCGAACCAGCCGCAGCGGCGGTCGCGGCCGGTGGTCACGCCCCGCTCGCCGCCGATGCGGCGCAGCGCCTCGCCGTCCTCGTCGAAGAGCTCCGTCGGGAACGGGCCCGCGCCGACGCGCGTCGTGTACGCCTTCAGGATGCCGATGACCCGGCTGATCTTCGTCGGTCCCACACCCGTGCCCGTGCAGGCGCCGCCCGCGGTCGGGTTCGACGAGGTGACGAAGGGATACGTGCCGTGGTCGACGTCGAGGAGCGTGCCCTGACCGCCCTCGAAGAGGACGACCTTGCCCTCGTCGATCGCGTCGTTCAGGATCAGCGTGGTGTCCGCGACGTACGGCTTGAGCTGCTCCGCGTACTGGAGCATTTCCTCGACGATCTTGGGGGCCTCGATCGCGCGGCGGTTGTAGACCTTGGCGAGGAGCTGGTTCTTGGACTCCAGCGCCGCCTCGACCTTCTGCTCCAGGATCGACTCGTCGTACAGGTCCTGGACGCGGATGCCGACGCGGTTGATCTTGTCGGCGTACGTCGGGCCGATACCGCGGCCGGTGGTGCCGATCTTCCGCTTGCCGAGGAACCGTTCCGTCACCTTGTCGAGGGTGACGTTGTACGGAGTGATCAGATGCGCGTTACCGCTGATCAGCAGCTTGGACGTGTCGATACCGCGGTCGTTCAGCCCGCTCAGCTCGGAGAGCAGGACGGCCGGGTCGACGACGACGCCGTTGCCGATGACCGGAGTACATCCCGGCGAGAGGATTCCGGAAGGGAGGAGATGCAGCGCATACTTCTGATCGCCCACGACGACCGTGTGGCCGGCATTGTTGCCGCCCTGGTAGCGCACTACATAGTCCACGGATCCACCGAGCAGGTCGGTGGCCTTTCCCTTGCCTTCGTCACCCCACTGAGCACCGAGCAGCACAAGTGCGGGCACAGGCGTACACCCCTTCCGGGCGGGGCAAGACCAAGGTCAGGGGGCCACAGCCATGCCTGAGCCTTCGGTCCGGTTGCCCCGGAATAGACGAAGCCCCTGGCGCAATAGCGCAAGGGGCTCTTGCACAAAGATGCTACCCGAGGAAGGACCGAGGTGTCGGCTCACGACCAGCTGCTGGTGGTCATCGACCCGGTCGCCCGCCGAAATGACGGCGAGTCCGTGCGAATTGCGAAGGATGTGCTGTGCGGCGGGTCGGAGGCGAAAATCTGTCTCCCCGAGGGGCCGGAGGAATTCGCGCGGGCACTGGCCCGCAGGGGGTCACGGCGGCCGGTTGTGGTGGGTGACGACCGGGCGCTGCTGCGGGCGGTGGCACTGCTGCACCGGGACCGCTGGCTGGGCGACGGGGCGCTGGCGGTGGTGCCGGTGGGACCTTCCGTAGAACTCGCGCACTCGCTGGGCGTGCCCCGCGGGGCGGTGGCGGCGGCGCGGGCGGTGCTGGACGGAGCGGTGCGGCGGCTCGATCTGCTGGTGGACGAGAGCGACGGGGTGGTGCTGGGCGATCTGGCGATCCCGGCGGTGGCGGGGGTGCCCGTCGCGAACGGGGTTTCGGTGTGGCACACCTGCCGCTCCCTGGTCCGCACCCTGGTCCGGCCGGCACCGCCGTCGCCACCGGTGCGGACGCACCGGCTGCGGGTGGAGGCGGACGGGGTGATGCTGTCCGACCTGGACCGCGAGGTGGCGGGTGTGACGGTACGGGCGGGACGCTGCGGGCGGGCGGAGGTCACGGTGCGACCGACGGCTTCGGGGGATCCGGTCACGGCGGAGGCGCTGACGGTGACGGTGTCGGGGCCGGATTTCCGCTATCGGGCGGATACGACGGTGACGGGGCCGGTAAGGACCCGGACGTGGACGGTGCGGCCGGGGGCGTGGGGGTTGACGTTGCCGGTTCAGAGCCAGGGCAGTACGGCGGTCGGGGCCACCCGGTGATTGAGGATCACACCTCGACCCGGAGCCCCTCCAACCCCCGGATCACAAAGTTCGGCCTGCGCTCCGGCACCGCGGCCAGGCGGAGGTCCGGAGCCTGGTCCAGCAATGCGCCGAGGGACGCCGACAGTTCGAGGCGGGCCAGCGGGGCGCCGATGCAGTAGTGGATGCCCGCGCTGAACGAGATGTGCGGGTTGTCCTGACGGGACAGGTCCAGGGTGTCCGGATCGCTGAACACGTCCCCGTCGCGGTTGGCCGAGCCGAAGAGCAGCGCCACCTCGGAGCCACGCGGGATCTTCGTGCCGTCGATCTCCATGTCGTCGAGAACCCAGCGCTCGAAGAGCTGGAGCGGGGTGTCGTACCGCATCAGCTCCTCCACAGCTGTGGACAACAGCGAGCGGTCTTTACGCAGGGCCGCCAGCTGCTCGGGATGGCGGAAGAGCGTCCACCAGCCGTTGACGGTGGCGTTCACCGTCGCCTCGTGGCCCGCGTTCAGGAGCAGTACGCAGGTGGAGATCATCTCCTGTTCGTCGAGCCGGTCGCCTTCGTCGTACGCGGCGATCAGGCCCGAGATCAGATCGTCACCCGGGTCCTTGCGGCGCACCGCGATCAACTCCCGCAGATACGCCGAGAATTCGAGCGACGCGCGGACCGCCTTGTCCGCCGTCTCCTCCGACGGGCTCAGCTCGTACATCCCGCAGATGTCCGCCGACCACGGCCGCAGCTGCCCCCGGTCGCTCTCCGGGATGCCCAGCATCTCCGCGATCACGGCGACCGGCAGCGGCTCGGCGACCGCGGTCAGCAGATCGCCGCCGCCGTCCGCGACCAGCGCGCCCACCAGTTCGGACGCCAGACCGTGGACGTACGGGCGCAGCCGCTCGACCGTGCGCGGCGTGAACGCCTTCGAGACCAGGCGCCGGATGCGGGTGTGGTCCGGCGGCTCCAGATCCAGCATCCCGTTGTCGTTGAGCGTGTGGAACGGCTCGTGCGCGGCGGGGGGCGGCGTACGCCCGAACTCCTCGTGCGTGAAGCGGTGCAGATACGTACGGCCGAGGCGCCGGTCCCGCAGCAGTGCGGAGACATCGGCGTGCCGGGGCACGAGCCACTGCCGCGTCGGCTCGTAGTAGTGGACGCGTCCGCGGGCGCGGAGCTGGGCGTAGGCGGGGTAGGGGTCGGCGACGAAGTCGGGGGACCAGGGGTCGAAGAGATCGGCGGCCATGGGCTGACGCTACCGGGCGGGGGGTTGTTTCCCCAGCCCCCGCCCCTTGCCGAAACTGGGGGCAAGCCCCAGACCCCTCGCGCCCGCTCCTCAATCGCCGGGGGACAGTGAGGCGCGAGGGCTAGCCCGGTGTCACCAGGCGCGCCTCGTACGCGAACACCGCCGCCTGCGTCCGGTCCCGCAGCCCCAGCTTCACCAGCACACGGCTCACATGCGTCTTGATCGTCGACTCCGCGACCACCAGATGCGAGGCGATCTCCGCGTTCGACAGACCCTGCGCGATCAGCACCAGGACCTCCGTCTCGCGCTCCGTCAGGTCCCCGATCTGGGCCATCGCCGGTGGGCGCGGGGTGTGCGAGAGCTTGGAGAACTCCGTGATCAGCCGACGGGTCACGGTCGGCGCGAGCAGCGCCTCGCCCGCCGCCACCACCCGTACGCCGTCCGCGAGCTGGCGTGCCGACGCGTCCTTCAGCAGGAAGCCGGACGCCCCCGCGCGCAGCGCCTGGTAGACGTACTCGTCGAGGTCGAAGGTGGTCAGCACCAGCACCTTGGAGTCGCTGTGCGCGGCGACGATCTCGCGGGTCGCCTCGATGCCGTTCAGTTCCGGCATACGGATGTCCATCAGGACCACGTCGGGCGCGAGCTCGGCGACCTTGGCGACCGCCTCGCGGCCGTTCACCGCCTCGCCGATGACCTCGATGTCGGGCATCGCGTTCAGCAGGACCGAGAAGCCCTCGCGGACCATCATCTGGTCATCGACGATGAGCACGCGGATCGTCATGAGGTCTCCTCGGAGGCGGTCTCGGTCGCGGCGACGGGAATGAAGGCGGTCACCTCGTAGCCCCCGTCGTCCGTGAGCTCCGCGGTCATCACGCCGTTGAGCATCGTCACACGTTCACGCATGCCGGTGATGCCGTGCCCTGCGCCCGGCGAGGGCTTGACCAGACCCTGCGGCGCGGTGTTCACGATCCGCAGGCCGAGGCCCCCGAGGACGTACGAGATCTCGACCCTCGCCGACGATCCCGGCGCATGGCGCAGCGCGTTGCTGAGCGCCTCCTGGATGATCCGGTACGCGGAGAGCTCGACGCCCTGCGGCAGCGGTCGTACCGCGCCGGTGATCGTCTTCTCCGCGTCGAGGCCTGCCTCCCGGACATTGCCGAGCAGATTGTCGAGGTCGCCGAGCACCGGTTGCGGGGCGTCGGGCGCCTGGTAGTCCTCGGCCCTTACGACGCCGAGGATTCGGCGCAGCTCGGTCAGCGCCGCCACCGCGTTCTCACGGATGGTGGCGAAGGCCTTCTCCAGCTCGGGCGGCGGATTCTCCACCCGGTACGGCGCGGCCTCCGCCTGGATCGCAACCACCGACATGTGGTGGGCCACCACGTCGTGCAGCTCACGGGCGATGGTGGTGCGCTCCTCAAGGAGGGTGCGGCGGTCGCGCTCGACGGCCGTGACGGTCTGCTGCGCCGCCACCTCCTGCTTCGCCTCGCGGCGGACGTGCCGCACGGTCACCACCAGCAGCACGAGCGCGGAGACGAAGAGCATCTGCGGGACGTCGCTGCCGAAGCCATGAGAGAAGGCGAACTCAACGAACACGCCGTACCCGGCGGTGAGGGCCCACATCCAGGCGGCGGTCCGCGGCCGGGTCCGCATCGCGACCACGGTCATCACCGTCAGATGCGAGACGAAGGCGCTGGGCGTCCATGGCCAGCCGTCCCAGTAGCTGGCCATGACGCCGACGACGGGTGTGCTGCCCAACGACAGCCACCAGGCGCCGACCGGCCTGCTCAGGGTCATCAGCACGGCGGCGGCGGGGATGAACCCGGTCAGGACGAAGCCGAGCCCGGCGCCCTCGCTGTTCCCGGAGACACCCGCCAGGAGGAGCACGAACAGTGCCACGCCCGCCACCACGGCGTGCGGAGTCCACTGCGCGTAGTCGCGTATTCGGCCCGGCAGCCGACGGGTGAGCGGGCCGTCCGTCCCCATGGGCGGCAGCGGCCGGTAGGCGAAGGCGTCCTGGAACAGGTCCTGGCGGAGGCCGCTCAGCGCGCCCATGGCCAGGCGGTACTCGGGGCTGCGGGTCTTCTCGGTCACGTACAGAAAGGTATGCGGAAGGACGGACGCGGTCGTCAGCATCGCTGCGGATTCTGCCGCGTCCGTCCTGAGTACTACCTGGTAGGCCCGCTCTGACTAGGAACGGAACGCGTCCGCGTGCTCGCTCGCCCACTCCGCGAAGTTCCGCGCCGGACTCCCGGTGACCTTCTCCACGGTGTCGACGACGGTACGGCCGACGAGCGGGGTGTTCCCGTACGCCTCCACCAGGAAGCCGATCACTTCCTCCGGCTGTCCCGCGGCCCGCCACTGCTCGACCGCCTGCTCCTCGGTCAGCTCGACGAGCCGTATCTCCCGGCCGCGGGCCGCGGCGAGCGCGTCCGTCTTGTCCTGCAGGGTCAGCACCTGGGGGCCGGTGATCACGTACTCCTGGCCGCCATGCCCGTCCTCGGTGAGCGCCACCGCCGTGACCGCGCCGATGTCGCCCTCGTGAACCATCGCGCTGAGCCTGCCGGTGAACGGCTCGCGGACCTCGTCGGCGCCGCGGATGCCGTCAGCCCACTCCAGGGCGTTCGCCATGAACTCCACCGGCATCAGCACGGTCCACGCGAGGTCACTCGCGCGCACGGCGTCCTCCAGCAGGCTGGGGCCACCGCCGTGCAGCACGGTGACCCGGCGGACCCCGGCCTGGCGAGCGAGGTCGATGATCCGCGGGCCGGTCTCCAGCGGCGCGAAGTACGGTCCGCCGAAGGTGATCAGATGCAGGCCCGTGACGCCATCCAGGGCGGCGGCGAGCGATTCGGGGTCGGTGAGATCGCCCTGCACGACCTCGACCCCGGCGGGGAGGTCCGCCCTGGCGGGGTCGCGGGTCAGGGCACGGGCGGAGTGTCCACGGCTGAGGAGCTCGGCGACTACCTGGCGGCCGACGGTTCCGGTTGCTCCGGTTACGAGATTCGTCATGGGAAGAACGCTAGGAGGGCTTGCGGTCAGGTTCTGTCCGCATTCCGTCGGCATTCCGCCCGCAACGTCCCGCCCTACCAGGCCAGTTGGGCGATCTCCTCGGCGACGACGGCGCACGCGTCCGCCGCCGGGTCGATGAGCGGGAAGTGCCCGACGTCCTCCAGGAGAGTCAGCCCGACGGTCTCGCCCGCGCTGGCCGCGGCGTCGACGTACGACTCGGCGACGGCGTACGGCACGGTGATGTCGGCACGGCCCTGGACGACGACGGTGGCGATGCCGGTCGGCAGCAGCGCGACCGGGTCGACGTACGGGCTGCGCGCCTTGAACTCGCCCTCTCCGCCGAGGAGTTGGACGACCGCTCCGTTGCAGACGTCGAGCTCGACGGCGTGCGCGAAGTCGGCGATCGGGGCGAGCGCGACGACCCCGCGCAGGGCGGGCGGCGCCGGGAGCCGCCAGGGCGAACCAGTGGGCAGCACATGCCGCGCGGCGGCCCAGAGCGCGAGCTGGCCGCCGGCGGAGTGCCCGGTCACGACGATCCGCCGGACGTCCGCCTGCGGCAGCGCCTCCCGGGCGAGACCGGGCAGCGCGTCCATCGCGGCGGCGACGTCGTCGAACGTCTCCGGCCACCGCCCGGCGACGGGCCCGCTCCCGCGCTGCTGCGGAATCTCGCTCCCTCGCCGGTACTCGACATTGGCGACGGCGAGCCCGCGGCGGGCCAGGAAGTCCGCGAAGGGGGTGACATGCTGCCGGTCGTACGCCGCCCGCCAGGCCCCGCCGTGCAGGAGCACGACGAGCGGCACACTGGCCTGCCCCTCGCGGGGCGCGTAGAAGTCGACGACCTGGTCGGGATGGTCCCCGTACGGGACGGAAACGTCCGGCGCGACGGCGGGATGCGAGAAGGCCGACTCGGCCTCGGCGGCGTCACGGGCGACGGGGTCCGGCATTGCGGCTCCAACCTTCCGACGTAGTGGCGGAATTGACCTGACCAGCGGGGACGGTACCAGTCCTGCGCCGCGATCATGGGGCGAGAGGCGGGCGGGCGGGGTGGCTCGGGCCCGGGCGTATTCCCCTACCCGCCCTTCCCGTAACGGGGGGCGGCGCCCCCAGCCCCTCGGGTGGGTGCGGGGTGCCCTCGCGGCGCGAGACTGCGGCGGGCGGCGGGGCGAGTGCGCCTGCGGCGCGAAGCCGGCGCCCCCGGCGCCGCGCGCCGCGAGGCTGCCGCGGGACCAGGGTTACCGCACGGCGCGCGGGCTCAGCCCCCGCGAACCCGTTGCTCCGAGGTCCAGAGATGCGCGGGGGTGGGCACCCGCCGTGTCGGGAATCCGGCGCCGCCGGCTCCGGAGGGTCCGGGGCGAAGCCCCGGGAATGGGTGCCTCAGCCCTGCGCCCCCTCCCCTCGGGACCGGGCCCCGCGGCTGCCACGCCGCGGGGTCCGGGGCGGAGTCCCGGTTGCGGGAAGGGGCGGGTAGGGGAAAAGTCCCCCAGGGCTCAGGCCAGCACCTCGGCCAGCGTCGCCGCCGCCCGCTCCGTGTCCCCGAAGCCCACATACAACGGCGTGAACCCGAACCGCAGCACATCCGGCCGCCGCAGGTCCCCCACCACTCCCCGCGCGATCAGCTTCTCCATCACCGCGGGCGCGTCCGCGCACCGCAGTGCGACCTGGCTGCCGCGCGAGCCGTGGTCCGCCGGGGTCAGCGAGGTGACCGCGCCCCCCGGCACATACGCCTCGACGCACTCCAGGAAGAAGTCCGTCAGCGCCAGGCTCTTCGCCCGTACGGCGTCGATCGAGACCCCGTCCCACACATCCAGCGCCGCCTCCAGTGCCAGCATGGACAGGATGTCGGGCGTCCCCACCCGCCCCCGGACCGCGCCCGCCGCCGCCTCGAACCCGGCGGACATCGCGAACGGGTCCGCATGCGAGTTCCAGCCCGGCAGCGGGGAGTCGAAGGCCGCCTGATGGCGCTCGGCGACGTACAGATACGCCGGTGAACCCGGGCCGCCGTTCAGGTACTTGTAGGTGCAGCCGACGGCCAGGTCCACGCCGTGCGCGTCCAGGCCGACCGGCAGCGCGCCCGCGCTGTGGCACAGGTCCCAGACCGCCAGCGCGCCCGCCTCGTGGATCGCCGCCGTGAGCGACGGCAGATCGTGGAGACGGCCCGTGCGGTAGTCGACATGGTTGACCAGCGCGACCGCCGTGCGCGGGCCGAGCGCCGCCGGGAGGTCCGCGGGCGCGACCGGGACCAGGCGCTTGCCCGTCATCCGGGCCGCCGACTCGGCGATATAGCCGTCCGTCGGGAACGTCGTCGCATCGACGACGATGTCCGTACGGGAGTCGTCCCCGCCGAGCCGCACCGCACCCACAACCGCCTTGAAAACATTGACGCTTGTGGAGTCCCCGACCACTATCCGGCCCGGCGCCGCACCGACCAGCGGCGCAATCCGGTCCCCGATCCGCTGCGGCGCCGTCCACCATCCGCTCTCGTCCCACGAGCGGATCCGCAGCTCGCCCCACTGCCGGGTCACCACATCCGCGACCCGCGCGGGCACATGCGCGGGCAGCGCGCCCAGCGAGTTCCCGTCCAGATACACGGCCTCGTCGAGCGCGAACAGCTTGCGCGCCCCGGCCAGTTCATCGGCGGCGTCCAGCGCCGCGGCCCTCTGGGCGAGCGACTCAGACATGGCTGCGCGCCGTCCACAGCTCCGGGAAGACATTCTTGCGGGCCCGCTTCTCCAGCCAGGCCACCCCCGCCGAGCCGCCCGTCCCCGCCTTCGAGCCCATCGCCCGCCGCGTCGCGACCAGGTGGTCGTTGCGCCAGCGCCACACCAGCTCGCCGACATCCGTCAACGCCTCGCCGAGACGCACCAGTTCGGTGTCCTGGTCCGCGCCGCCGTACACCGCGGCCCAGACCTCCTCGATCTCCGCCGACGGCTCGTACTTCTGGGACAGGTCGCGGTCGAGGACCGAGGCCGGCACGGACAGCCCGCGCCGCGCGAGCAGCCGCAGCACCTCGTCGTACAGGCTCGGCGCCTGCAGCGCCTTCTCCAGCTCCGCATGGACGCGCGGCGCCCCCCGGTGCGGCACCAGCATCGACGCCGACTTCTCGCCGAGCAGGAACTCCATCCGCCGGTACATCGCGGACTGGAAGCCGGATCCCTCGCCCAGGGCACTGCGGTACGAGTTGAACTGTGCGGGGGTGAGGTGCGCGAGCGGCTTCCAGGAGGCGTTGAGCGACTCCAGTTCGTACGTGCTGCGCTTCAGGGCGGCCAGGGCGACGGGCAGATTGTCCTCGCGCAGTGCGCCGGCGGCCGTCTCCCACTCGTGGACGATGACAGTGAACCACAGCTCCATCACCTGGGTGGTGACCAGGAAGACCATCTCGCCCGGGTCGTCCGAGAGAGGGTGCTGGAGGTGGGTGAGGACGTCCGCCTGGACGTAGTCCTCGTAAGGAGTGGTGCCCGCGAAATCAAGATTCGGGGTCGCGTCATGTGACATCGCTGTCTCCTCGACGTGTCCGGGTAGCGGTCCGCCCCTTCCTGTTGGCTCGGGAGCCCCGGTCCCCACCGGCATCATAAGCCGCCGGTTCTTTCGCCGGTCAGAGCGTCGGGCCTGTGATGTACGTCCCGTCCTCGGCGTACGGCCAGGCATTGGAACGGCAGCCGTCGAGCCCCTTGATCTGCTGCATCATCACCGGCGCGGGCTTGCCGACGCCTCCGCAGCCCAGGTGGCGGCGGAGGCCGATCACGTGCCCGACCTCGTGGTTGATGATCAGATGCCGGTACTCGGCGGCCGGGCCGGCGAACGTCGGCGAGCCCAGCATCCAGCGGCGCAGATTCACGACGACACCGTCGGTGGTCTCGCAGTTCAGCTCGCCGTGGGTGTCCAGTCCCTGATCGCGACAGAGCCGGTCCGCGGTGGCCGGGGTGGCGATCCTGATCACGAAGTCGGCGTCGGTTTCCGCGGAGACCAGCTGGAAGGAGCCCCGGCCGTGCGCGGCCCAGCCGCGCGGGTGGGCGAGGATCTGCTGGATCTCGGCGGCGGCGTCCTTCGCGGAGATGTCGATGCCCTTCTCGACCTGTACGCGGTAGCGGCGCAGGGGGCCCGAGCCGGACGCTCGGCCGGCGGCCTCGGCCGTGGCGAAGGTGCCGTTGCCGGAGGCGGGAACCCTGGTGGCCGGCTTGCGCTTCGGCGGGGTCTTTTGGGACGGCCCGGCGGACGCATCCGCACGGCTGCGGGAGGGCGCCGATGCGGTGTCGCGCGGCTCGGGGCTCACGGTCGGCGCTACGGGCGGCCGGACGCGGCCGTCGGCCGCCTCCGGGGCGGGCTTCGTGCCGCCGCCCTGATAGTGCGCGAGGGCCGCGCCGCCGCCGAGGGCTAAGGCGGCGAGGGCCACGCCGGGCAGGAGTGTCCGGGTCAGCGGAGGGCGACGGGGCGCCCGTTTTCGACGGCTGCGACTGTCCAACGGAAACGCCCCCTGTGTATATCGGCAGTGTGCGGGCCGGAGCGCCGAAAGGCCCGCACCCCCTGTACAGACGGGGGATACGGGCCTTCGGTTCAGTTTTCGGCGCGGGGCGTCAGCTCAGCGTGTCAGCTCAGCGTGTCGGCCGCGGTCTGCGAGGAGTCACGCAGGAACGTCGTGCAGCGCTCGTACTCCGCCTGCTCACCGATCGCCTGCGCGGCGCGGGCCAGCGCGTGCAGCGCCCGCAGGAAGCCGCGGTTCGGCTCGTGCTCCCACGGCACCGGGCCATGGCCCTTCCAGCCGCTGCGGCGCAGCGAGTCGAGGCCCCGGTGGTAGCCGGTGCGGGCGTAGGCGTACGACTCCACGACGCGGCCTGCCTCGAATGCGTCGTCGGCGAGCCGGGCCCAGGCCAGCGAGGAGGTCGGGTACTTGGCCGCGACCTCGGCGGGGGCCGTCCCGGCGGCGAGCAGCTCGCGCGGCTCGGGTTCGTCGGGCAGATGGGTCGGGGGCGGTCCCCCCAGCAGATTTTCATGGATCGACATGGGTTCCAGTGTCACAGGTCCATGGGAAGTCCGTGGCAGCGGGCGCGGTGGGGTGCGGTCCGGGTGCGGGGCTTGGGGGTCCGGGTGCGGGGCTTGGGGGTCCGGGGTGCCCGGCGCCGTGTGGTGCGGGTTCCGGGTCGCCTCCGGGCTCGACTCCTCGGCGTCGGCGGCGATGAGGGGTTCGTAACGGTCACCCGGTGTTGGCCGCCAATCGCCTGCGGGGACGACCCTGCACCGCCCCTCCCCACCGGGACGCCAGAGGCGCGGGCGGGCCCCGCGCAGCGGCCACCCCCGCACCGATTGAGGCGTGGGGTCCGGGGCGCAGCCCCCGGTCAAGGGCCCGCCGACCCGGTCACCCGTTCCTCCGCCTGTTCGAGCGGTGGCGCCGAGACCCCGCAGTTCACCCGGCACTGCGGCCGAGCCCGCGCCAGGACGTCCGCCGGTGCCGGCCTCCGTACCGTCGTCCACGCGATCAGCGAGCCCAGCACCAGCAGACCCGCGCATATCGGCATCGCCCGCCGGAACGTCTCGCCGAACTCCGTCGCCGACCGGTAAGCCTCCGGGCCCATCCCCGCCAGCAGCGGCAGCGCGGCCACCGCGAGCAGACCGGCCGCGCGGGCGGCCGCGTTGTTGATGCCGCTCGCAAGCCCCGCCCGCGCCGTCTCCACGGAGGCCAGCACCGTCGCGGTCAGCGGCGCCACCAGCGTCACCATGCCCAGGCCCATGACCAGCAGCGCGGGCAGAACATCGGACAGATACGAGGCGTTCTCGTCCACGCGCAGCATCAGCAGCATCCCGCCCGCGCACAGCAGCGGGCCCACGGTGAGCGGGATGCGCGGGCCGATCCGCTGTGCCAACTCACCCGATCTCGCCGACAGAAGCAGCATCAGCACGGTGGTGGGCAGCAGCGCGGTACCGGCGCCGAGTGCCGAGTAGCCCACCACCACCTGGAGTTGCAGGGCGGCCAGGAAGAAGAACCCGGCGAAGGCCGCGTACACGCACAGCGTCACCAGATTGACGGCGGTGAACTGCCGTGAGCGGAAGATCGACGGCGGCAGCATCGGATCCGCCCGCCGCCGCTCGACGAGCACGAAGGCCGCCCCGACGAGGACGCCAGCCACGCCCGCCCACACCTGCGGCGCGATGAGCGCGTACGTCACCAGCGCCAGCGCCGCCGCGCCGAGCGCCGCCCCCAGCACATCGAACCGGCCGTGGTGCTCCGGGTCGCGTGACTCCGGGACATGCCGGAGAGCGACCGGCACACACAGCGCGGCCAGCGGCACGTTGAGCAGAAACACCCAGCGCCAGCCGGGACCGTCGACGAGCCAGCCGCCGACGAACGGGCCGATCGCCGCTCCGACGCCGCCGAGCCCCGACCACAGCCCGACCGCGCGGGCCCGGTCGTCGGGGTGGAAGCTCGCCTGGATCAGGGCCAGCGACCCCGGGGTGAGCAGCGCACCGCCGATGCCCTGCAGGGCACGCGCGCCCACCAGGACCACATCATTGGGGGCCAGACCGCACAGCAGCGAGCCCACCGCGAACCACACCACGCCGAACACGAAGATCTTCCGCCGCCCATAGCGGTCGCCGAGCGCCCCGCCCAGCAGGATCAGCGAGGCCAGGGTGAGCATGTAGGCGTTGACGGTCCACTGCAGTACCGCCATGTCGCTGTTGAGGTCGCGCCCGATACGGGGCAGCGCGACATTGACGACGGTCGAGTCCAGCAGCGCCATGCTGGACCCGAGCACGGTCGTCAGAATCACCCAGCGGCCGGTGGCGGTGGAGAGCCGGATGCTGCCCGGAATCTTCTCCCCGGGGCTCATCCCTGCCGGGCTCTGCTGTTCCGACCTCTGCTGTTCCGACCTCTGCTGCTCCGCCGGGCTCTGCTCCGCCGGGCTCTGCTGCTCCGGGCTCCGCTCCCCCGGACCTGTCTCCCCCGGCCTGTTGTCCATATCCCGGATCATCCTCGGGCCGGGCGCCTCAGGCCAGCCGGCGGAGGGCACGGATCAGGGCGTCCACACCCTGCTCCGCCTTGGGCCGGGGACAGCCGATGTTGAACCGTACGAAGCCGTCGCAGTCGTATGTCGTGCCCGGCATGATCGCGACCTTCTCCCGCTCGATCAGCTCCCGTTGCAGGTCCGCGTCGTCGACGCCGAGGGGCCGCAGGTCGATCCAGGCGAGATAGCCGGCCTGGGGCGGCCGCCAGCCGAGCTCCGGGAACGCGGAGCCGAGCCGCTCGGCGACCATCCGCAGATTCCCCGCCACATACGCGCCGAGCGCGTCCAGCCAGGGCCCGCCCCGGCGGTACGCCGCTATGTGCGCGGTCAGCGACAGCACGGCGGGCGAGGCGAGCCCCTCACCCGTTTGCATCCGGCGCAGAAACTCCGCATGGTCGTCCGGGTCGCCGATGATCCCGTACGAACCGCTCAGTGCCGGGAAGTTGAAGGCCTTGGTGGCGGAGGTGATCAGCGCCCAGCGGCCGGTCCCGAACCGCGTCCACGGCAGATGGCGCTGCCCGTCCGACACGAAATCGGGGTGTACGAAGTCGGCGTGTATCTCGTCGCTGACGACCGCGACGCCGTGCGCGGCCGCCAGCCGGGCCGTCTGAGCCAGCTCGGCCCCGGTCCACACCCGACCGGTCGGATTGTGGGGCGAGCAGAGGACCAGCACCTTGCTGCCGGGGCGGGCGAGCTGCCGCTCCAGGGCCGTCATATCGCCGACCGGCACCCCGCGCAGCTCCCGCCCGAGGCCGGATATCGCCTTGCGGAAGCCGTCGTACGTCGGGGTGTGGACGACCACGCCGTCGCCCGGCTCGGTCCACATCCGCAGCAGCTGGGAGAGCTGGTTGAGGACGGAGGGCCCGTACACGATGCGCCCGGTGTCGATCTCGGTGCCGTGCCGGCTCGAGAACCAGTCACCCACCGCGGACAGGAAGTCGTCGTGCCGCCAGTCGGTGTAGCCGAAGACTCCGTGCGCGATACGCCGCTGAAGCGCGTCCAGCACCTCCGGCGGGGAGGTGAAGTCCATGTCGGAGATGGTGAAGGGCAGCAGCCCGTCGGCCCCGAAACGGTCCGCGACCCCGTCCCACTGGATGCACCACGTGCCGCGCCGGTCGACGGGAGTGTCAAAGTCATAGCTCACGATGAAGTCCTTCCCGGGGCATGCCGCGGGCCCGGCACCCCGCGAAGGGGTGCCGGGCCCGTCGGACGAAACGGCGCTTACTTGAGCTTGGTGCCCGTGGAGCGCAGCGCGGCGCAGGCCTCGGCGACGCGCTTGGCCATACCGGCCTCGGCCGCCTTGCCCCAGGTGCGCGGGTCGTAGGTCTTCTTGGAGCCGACCTCGCCGTCGACCTTCAGGACGCCGTCGTAGTTCTTGAACATGTGGTCCGCGACCGGGCGCGTGAAGGCGTACTGGGTGTCGGTGTCGAGGTTCATCTTCACGACGCCGTTCTCCAGGGCGGTGGCGATCTCCTCGGCCGTGGAGCCGGAGCCGCCGTGGAAGACGAAGTCGAAGGGGTTCGACTTGCCGTACTTCTCGCCGACGCCCTGCTGCAGGTCCTTCAGCAGCTCGGGGCGGAGTACGACATTGCCCGGCTTGTAGACGCCGTGGACGTTGCCGAAGGAGGCGGCCAGCAGGTAGCGGCCCTTGTCGCCCAGGCCGAGCGCCTCGGCGGTGCGCAGCGCGTCGTCGACGCTGGTGTACAGCTCGTCGTTGATCTCGTGGGTGACGCCGTCCTC
Organism: Streptomyces sp. CA-135486; assembly: GCF_050936555.1. Taxonomy (NCBI): domain Bacteria; kingdom Bacillati; phylum Actinomycetota; class Actinomycetes; order Kitasatosporales; family Streptomycetaceae; genus Streptomyces; species Streptomyces sp. CA-135486. The sequence continues at coordinate 300,376 of NZ_JBNJMM010000002.1, read as the reverse complement.
CTCGCCGCCGGTCGGGGTGATCTCGACCTCAAGGATGATCTTGGCGGCGGCGGCCTGCGCCAGCAGCTCCTGGGCGATGTCCAGGTTGTCGGCGAGGGTCTCGGCCGAGCCGTCCCACATGTGGGACTGGAACAGCGGGTTCTGGCCGCCTGCGACGCGCTCGGCGGAGATGGCGAGCAGCGGGCGGACATAGCCGTCCAGCTTGTCCTTGGGGCAGTGGTCCGTGTGCAGCGCGACGGTGATGTCGTACTTGGCGGCGACGATGTGCGCGAACTCGGCGAGGGCGACGGCGCCGGTGACCATGTCCTTGCTGTGCTGGCCACCCAGGAACTCGGCACCGCCGGTCGAAATCTGGATGATGCCGTCGCTCTCGGCCTCCGCGAAGCCGCGCAGCGCAGCGTGCAGGGTCTGGGACGAGGTCACATTGATGGCCGGGTAGGCGAACTTGCCTGCCTTCGCCCGGTCGAGCATCTCGTTGTAGACCTCGGGAGTCGCGATGGGCATGTGTCCGCTCCTTGTGATGTGCGGGTATGTGGTGCTTCGGCCCTGACCTGGGGGCGACGTCATCGTCGGCGCCTATCTTTCCAGACTCTTGGCTCGGCTCCACCAGGCGTGCTGCCCGGACGTGCGCGAGGCCCCGGCTGTTTCACGTGAAACAGCCGGGGCCTCACTATCACCGCAGGTCAGAGATTGATCAGGCGAGCTCGAGCTCATCCAGGGAGTACGCGTAGAGGTACGGGACGCCTGCCGTGCCGCTGATCTTCTCGCCCGCGCCGGTCGCCCGGTCGACGATCGTGGCGACCGCGACCACCTCGCCGCCGGCCTCGCGGACGGCCTCGACGGCGGTCAGCGGGGAGCCGCCGGTGGTGGAGGTGTCCTCGACGACGAGGCAGCGGCGGCCCTTGATGTCCGGGCCCTCGACGCGGCGCTGCATGCCGTGCGCCTTGGCGGCCTTGCGTACGACGAAGGCGTCGACGCGCTTTCCGCGGGCGGCGGAGGCATGCAGGATCGCGGTCGCCACCGGGTCGGCGCCGAGGGTCAGCCCGCCGACGCAGTCGAAGTCCAGCTCCGCGGTCAGGTCCGACATCACCTGACCGACCAGCGGGGCGGCCGCGCCGTCCAGCGTGATCCGGCGCAGGTCCACGTAGTAGTCGGCCTCAAGACCCGAGGAGAGGGTCACCTTGCCGTGCACCACGGCCTTGTCCTTGATCTGCTGGAGCAGCTCAGCACGTACGTCAGTCATGCTCGCCAGCTTAAAGGCGGCGCCAGCTCCAGGTTGTCGCGATCTCCAGGGGCTCGATCGGGGTGACGAACTGGGGGTGGGTGTTGAGCCCGTTCGGCGGGCCGGACTGCGGTTCCACGCAGACAGCCTCGGCCTGCTCGTCGTAGATCACGACCCATTCGGCGCGGCTGGTGACGGTGAGCTCCAGCTGCTGCGGCCAGGTGAGCGTGACCTTGACGCCCTCGGGCATCCCGAAACAGTCGTCCCAGGGTCCGGGGCGGGGCGTGATGCGCTGCCCGGTGGGCAGGTGGTCGGCTCCCCGCTCCTCCTGCCACTCGGCCGTGAAATCGACGCGCGCGTCTTCGCCGCCGAGGTTGCGGCGGAACCAGGGGTGCCAGCCGGCCTGCGCCGGGAAGGACGTGTCGTACGTCTCGATGCCCATGGTGAGGGTGAGCGAGTCCTCGGCGAGATCGAAGGTCTGGGTGACCCGTCCGGTGTACGGCCAGGGCTCGGCGAGGTCATAGGTGAAGGCTGCGTCGCTCTTGGTGGTGCGGGCGGTGCGCCAGGCGGTGTCCCGTCCGGTGCCGTGGATGGCATGGGGCGGGGAGTTGAGCGGCAGTTGGTGGGGCACGTCGCCGTTGTGGAACAGGCCGCCTGCGACGCGGCCGCACCAGGGGACCATGGGGAATGCGCCGTACCGCTCGCCCTGGCGCAGCACCTCGGTGCCGCCGATGGCCAGGCTTGCGACGCGGCAGCCGTTGTGGGGGTGGACGGTCAACTCGACGTCTCCGGCAGCCAGCCGGACGCTCTCTTCGCTGCTACTCACACAACGACAGTACTGGCGGCGGCTACTTACGGCGGCGAAGCACGCGTCCGACAACCACGGCGGAGGCGAGCGCGAGAGCGGCGGCGGGTGCGATCCAGCGCAGGGTGGCGCTGGCGGACCCGGCGTCGGGCGCGGGCACGGGCGCGTAACGCCCCCGCGGCGGCGCGTGATCGACCTCCTCGGCACTGCGCCCGATCATGGTCCGCCGCGCGTGGGCGGCTTCGGCGGGCGGCTCGTCCGCGCCGAAATCGGCGTCGGCCAGCGGATCCAACGAGGGCGCGGGCACGGGCGCGTCAAACACGGACGCGGCCGACTCGCTGCCATCCGCGTCCTCGGCGTCGTCGGCGATGGGCTGCGCCGCGTCGGGGCGCTCGGCGGCGCCCGGGTCCGCGGACGGGGGCGTATCCGCCGCGTCTGCGCCGACGTCAGCGGCAGCGGGCAGGCCCCCGCGCGCGTCGTCGGAGTCCACCCCGTCGGACCGGTTCGTATCTGCCGCCTCGGCGTCGCCGGACGCAACGGCGTCGTCCACGCCCTTCGCGTCGCCGGCCGCAACGGCGTCCCCGGCCCCGGGCTGACCCGCACCCGCGTCGTCAGACGCCGCCGCGGCCTGGGACAGGCGCTCCGCCGCGCGGTCCAGGAGTCTGCGGGCCGCGGCTTCCGTCGTTGCCGGCTCCAGCTCCGACAGCCGGCCCTCCGACCGTGCCGTTCCCGTGAACGTCAGCGTCGTGCCGCCTTCCGCCGGCTTCAGGCCGACGGTCAGCGCCACCTTCGCCGAGCCCGAGCCGCGTGCCTCCACGCCCTCGCCCTCCACCGCGAAGACCTCGCCCTGTTCCACGATGCGCAAGGTGCCGCGGTAGGTGATCGTGTGACCGCCGATCCGGAGCTTCAGGCGGCCCGAGAGCGGCCCCGCCGACGCGTCCGCGTCCTGTTGGAGGCCCGGCACGCAGCGCGCGACCCGCGCGGGGTCCCTCAGGGCCTGTCGGACGGTCTCTGCCGCAACCGGAACGAACACCTCATGCTCCATGGGAGCCGAGCCTACTCAGGCCGGACGCCCACGTCTGCGTTTCAGTCGCTGTAGCGCGGGTGCACCAGAGTCGACGCCGGCAGACCCACCCGCCGGGTACGCTCCGCGCCCCACGACGCCTCCGCCAGCACCGCCGCGTCCAGCGTCGGCAGCGGAGGTGCGCCGGGCGCGAGCGCGAGGTCCGGCAGCCGACCCGGCGCGGCGAGCAGGAAACCCCAGTCGTCCGGCGCGGACGCCGTGCCGGTGGAACGGTCCGGGCCCGCAGGCCCGGCCAGGCGGCCGGTGGCGCGGTACGGACGGGTGCCGAACCCCGCCGCCCGCAGCGTCGCGTCGACCGTCCAGTACGTCCGCGGCCGAGAGGCCAGCGGCCCCGCGTGCACCGCCAGCCGGCCGCCGTCCGCGAGGACCCGCGCCGCGAGTCCGTAGAACTCCTGCGAGTACAGCTTTGTGCTCGCTGTGATGCCCGGATCCGGCAGATCCGAGATCACCACGTCGTACGTCCCCCTGGGCTCCCGCAGCCAGGTGAAGGCGTCCGCCGTGACCACCCGCACCCGCCGGTCGCGATACGCATACCGGTTCAGCACGGCAAGCGCCGGATCCGTCTGTGCCAGCCGCACGACCCCCGGGTCCAGCTCGACGACGGTCACCGACTCGACGTCCGGATAGCGCAGCACCTCCCGCGCCGCCAGCCCGTCACCCCCGCCCAGGATCAGCACCCGCGCATGCCGCCCCCGCATCGCCGGGTGGACCAGCGCCTCGTGGTAGCGGTGCTCGTCGCGCCCGCTGACCCGCAGCCGCCCGTCCAGGAACAGGTCCAGCGGCCCCGACCGCCCACCGGTGAGCACGACTTCCTGGACACCGGTATGTACGGCGACCCGCACCTGGTCCCCGTACACCGCCGTGCGCGCGGCCCGCTCGAAGTCGTCGACCAGCACGGTCGCGGTCGCCAGCACCGCGAGCACCGTCACATTGGCGACCAGCAGCCCCGCGCGCCAACGCCCTGTCAGATCCCGCCGGAACAGCCACAGCACGAGCGAGCCGCCCGCCGCCGCATTGACGGCGCCCGTCAGCAGCGCGCCGGTCAACTGCCCCAGCCACGGCAGCAGCAGGAACGGAAAGGCGAGGCCGCCCACCAGCGCGCCCACATAGTCCGCGGCGAACAGATCCGCGACCGTGCCCTCCGCGTCGCGCCGCGAGATGCGCTGGATCAGCGACATCAGCAGCGGGATCTCCGCGCCGATCAGCACCCCGATCGCGAGGGAGAAGCCCACCAGCACGAACCGGGATTCGCCGATCCAGGCGAACGCGGCGTACAGCACCAGCGCCGAGCAGCCGCCGACCAGGGCAAGTGCCGTCTCCAGCAGGCCGAATCCGACCGCGGGCCGGCAGCGCAGCCGCTTCGCGAGGAGCGAGCCGATGCCCATCGCGAAGACCATCACGGACAGCACGACGGACGCCTGCGTGACGGAGTCGCCGATCAAGTACGAGGCGAGGGCGACCAGTTCGAGCTCGTACACCAATCCGCAGGCGGCGCAGACGAAGACCGCCGTCAGCACCAGATACCGGCCGGCGTCGGGGCGCACGGGCAGCCGCACCACGTACGGAGGCGGTGAAGTCTGCTGCCGATCGATCATATTCGTTACGCTACGTCAGGGATTACATGCTTCCTGTCACCCACAAGGGTTCAAACTACGACGCGGACGCCTGAGGGCGCCTCAGCCTGCCGCGAGCCGGAGGGGAGGACGCTACCGACCCGCGTACGGGTGACGACAAGACGGCCCTCCTGCGGATACGCATGCCAGGTACGCCAGCGCACCTGTCCGTCCAGACGCTGAGCCAGCATCGCCGTGAAAGCGTGCGGGGAGCCCGGAAACGTTCCGGCGAGACCCAGCGGATGGTCGGCGACCAGCGCGAGCAACTCCTGTGCCCGGCCCGCGAACGAGCGGTTCGAGAGCGTCTCGACGCGCGCCGCGAACTCGTACTCCCAGTCGCCGAGCCGCTTGGCGACGCCGAGCGGCAGCGGCGTGCTGGAGCCGGACATGCAGGCGACGGTCTCTGAGCAGTTGCCCTGCTTCTCCTCAAGGAGCACCTGATGGGAGGCGCCCAGCAGTCGCAACTGCAGCTTCGCTCCGGACAGTTCGAGGTCGAGGACGGCCAGGGCGGGGAGCGGCTCCCGACCCAGCGCCCAGGCGAGATCGTCGGCGCGGGTGTCGGTATACGCGGTATGGAGGGTCGTGAGCATGGGTCGGCTCCGCAAAACACGCTTCGGCGGGAGGACACGTGGACCGGGGGCGCCCCTGAGGGGAGTTGAAGAAAATCCGGGGAACGCCCTGCTCGGGTCCACATCAGGTCCGAGGGCTGGATGGTTCCTACAGGTTCCAACAGCGAGGGAATCATGAACTGCGCGACGCCCACAGCCTTTTTACCCAACTTGCAGTCGTTTCATCCCGTCGGGGGCCTCAGGGTTCAACTGTTCAACCAAAAAGTACCGCGATGGACATCAACAAGGAGGCACCCGGCGGGAGTTCACCCGCCAGGTGCCTTCAGTGGTCGCGGACCAGCTGCCCCGTGTCAGCTGCCTCCGCCACCGCATCCTCCCCCGCCGCCACAGGACGAGCCGCCCCCGCAGGAAGAACCACCACCGCAGGAATGGTGGCCACTCCCGCCCGAGGAGCCGCCCGAGTCACCGCCGCCGGCCCACCAGCTGCCCGCGCTACTGCTGCCGGCCGTGCCCCGGCGGCTCCCCTTGACGCGCTTGTCGCGGCCGGAGGCGGACGCCATCGCGACGACCACGACCACCACGAACAGCACGATCACAATCCCGATGAAAGCTGCCACTGCGCTCACCGTCCTCTCTCGTTCCCCCGAAGCGAGCCCCCCGCGTCTTTGCGTGACCGCTTCTTGCGTGAGAGGGGGATGCCCCCGGCCCCACGGACCCAAAGCAGACTTGAGCAACTCCAGAGCTTCGGCCCAGGATGGCGACCATGACTGCACGCGAACCGGGACCACGACCGCTGCTCAACCGCCGGCTGGCGGAATTCGGCACGACGATCTTCGCGGAGATGTCGGCGCTGGCCGCAGCGACCGGGTCGATCAACCTCGGCCAGGGCTTCCCCGACACCGACGGCCCCGAAGAGGTCAGGGAGGCTGCGGTACGGGCGCTGCGCGACGGCCGCGGCAATCAGTACCCGCCTGGGCCCGGCGTCCCCGAGCTGCGCACCGCGATCGCCGACCACCAGAGGCAGCGCTACTCGCTGCCGTACGACCCCGACACCGAGGTGCTGGTCACGGCGGGCGCGACCGAGGCGATCGCGGCCACGCTGCTGGCGCTGGTGGAGCCGGGCGACGAGGTCATCGCACTGGAGCCGTACTACGACTCGTACGCCGCCTGCATCGCGATGGCGGGCGGCAGCCGCGTCCCGGTGACCCTGCGTCCGCGCGAGGGTGCGTACCACCTCGACCTCGACGAGCTGCGGGACGCGGTCACCGACCGGACGCGACTGATCCTGCTGAACACGCCGCACAACCCGACCGGCACGGTGCTCACCCGCGACGAGCTCGCCGCGATCGCCGAGCTCGCCGTCGAACGTGATCTGCTGGTCGTCACCGACGAGGTCTACGAGCATCTGGTCTTCGACGGCGAGCATGTGCCGATCGCGGCCTTCCCCGGGATGCGGGAGCGCACGGTCAGCATCTCGTCGGCGGGCAAGACCTTCTCGTTCACCGGCTGGAAGGTCGGCTGGGTGACGGCGTCCCCCGAGCTGGTGACGGCGGTCCGCTCGGCGAAGCAGTTCCTGACCTATGTGTCGGCGGGGCCCTTCCAGTACGCGGTCGCGGAAGCGCTGCGGCTGCCGCAGACGTACTTCGACGGTCTGCGAGACGATCTGCGCGCCAAGCGCGATCTGCTGAGCGCGGGTCTCGCGGACGCCGGTTTCGAGGTCTACCTCCCGGCCGGTACGTACTTCGTCACCACCGACATCAGGTCCGTGGGCGAGGACGACGGCTTCGCCTTCTGCCGCGCGCTGCCGCAGCGGTGCCAGGTGGTGGCAATCCCGAACGCGGTCTTCTACGACCACCGCGAACAGGGCGCGCCGTTCGTTCGGTTCGCCTTCTGCAAGCGCGAAACGGTGCTGGAGGAGGCGGTGACGCGCCTCAAGGGGCTCGCTAGCGGCTGACGCCCCGGCTGTCACGGGTGACACGCGGCCTTTCAGCCGACCGGGTAGGAACCCGGCCCTGTCGGCTGGTCGGCGCTCGCATGCGGGGCTCTCGCCGCTCATGGTCGGGTTGACCGACTCGTGTGCCGCCCGGAGGTGTCCTCTGTCCGCCGAGACCGTCGACCGTGCCGCTGCGGCCAGTGCCCGGCCCGTCCCCCGCTGGCGCGCCGCGCTGCTGCGGGCCGCCCCCGCGCTGGGGCTGTTCGCGGTGGCACGGCTGACCGGGCTGCTGGTGATGGCGGGCTGGTCGTGGCACATCGGGCGCTCACCGCGGGCGATCATCGCCCGCGCCTGGGACTCGGACTGGTACATGCTGATCGCCGAGCACGGCTACGGCCGCACGCTCCACTGGCCCGACGGCACGGTCCAGAGCGATCTGGCGTTCTTCCCGCTCTACCCGGCGCTGGTGCGCGCCGGCACGACGGTGCTGCCGGTGACGAGCGGAACGGCCGGGCTTGTCATCTCGTGGACCGCGGCGGGCGCGGCCGCCTGGGGCATCTACGCCGTCGTGGAACGGCTGCACGGGCGGCGCACGGCGACCGTGCTGGTTCTGCTGTGGGGCCTGCTGCCGCACTCGATCGTGCTGTCCATGGCGTACACCGAGCCCGTGCTCACCGCCTTCGCCGCCTGGTCGCTGTACGCGCTGCTGACCCGGCACTGGGTGTCGGCGGGTGCGCTGGCCCTGCTCGCCGGTCTGTCGCGGCCCAATGGGATCGCGGTGGCCGCCGCGGTGCTGGTGGTGGCGGCGTACGAACTGTTCACGGCATACCGGCGGGGCGAGAGCGCCCGCGCGAACCGGCGGATCTGGACCGGCGCGGCGCTGGCCCCGCTCGGCTGGTGCGGTTATGTGCTCGAGGTCGGCTTCCGTACGGGCGATCCGCTGGGCGGCTATTTCGCCGTGCAGCGTGGCTGGACCTCGCGGTTCGACTTCGGGATCGGGGCGCTGAAAGTGGTACGGGCGATGGTGCTGCGGCCCTCGCTGATCGCGCTGATGGTCGCGCTGCTGGTCGTCGTGGCGGCGGTGCTGCTGTTCGCCCTGTTCACGCTGGAGCGGCCGCCCGCGGCACTGCTCGTCTACACGGCGGTGCTGGTGCTGATCACGCTCGGCGGCTCCGGCTTCTTCGAGTCCAAGCCGCGCTTTCTGCTGCCGGCCTTCCCGCTGCTGCTCCCGCTGGCCCGCGCTTTGGCGAAAGCCCGGCCGAGGGCGGCGGTCGTGGTGACCGCCGCGCTGGCCGGGCTTTCGTTCGCGTACGGGGCATACCTGCTGACGCTGTCCCCGATCGCGCTCTAGGCATGTGCTCAGGCGTCGTCGGCGGGCTTCTCGTCCGCGGGCGTCTCGTCGGCGGTCTCCAGACCGAGCTGCTCGGCGAGCCACTTGTCGAACTCGATCGCGGCGCGGACCCAGCTGACGGTCGACGACACGAAGTGCTCCAGGCTGACGCCCGTGCCGATCAGCATCTGCGCCTCACCGATGAGGCGGATGGTGACGGGACCGTCCTCCTCCTCGTCGTGGAGGTGCGTGTAGACCTTCGGCCACAGGGTGCGGCGGTTCCAGTCGTCGATCGCGTCGAGGAGCTTGGGCCGGTCCTCGACGGCGTGCGGCCGGTCGTAGAACGTGCGCACCGAGAAGACCTGCTGGTCCTCCTCGCCGCGGAACATGAAGTACGTGCGGAATTCCTCCCACGGCGCCGCGAGGTCGCCCTCGTCGTCGACGACGTACTTCAGCTCCATCTGGTCGAGGAGCTGCTTGACCAGGTCCTGGTCGGGAACGACGGGGCCCGCCGGTCCTGCGGCCTGAGGCTGGGGCTGGCCCCCGAAATTCGGAATCGAGGACGGATCGATGGTCACCGTGGATTTCCCTTCGTACGGTTCTTGCCATCCTCTCCCATGGCGGGCGGGGGCTGGCAAGCCCTGACGGCGGCGATCCGCTGCGGGCTGACATGATCCGGCCGTTGGGGGGACGCGGGGGGTGCGGGCGGGCCTGTTCCCCCACCCCGCCCCTTCCCGGAACTGGGGGCGAGCCCCCAGGCCCCCTGGGAGGTGGAGGTACGTAGGGGCTGACGCCCCCACCCCCTGGGAGCGCCGGCTTCGCGGCGCAGGGACCAGGCTCCGTACCGCCGGAGCGCCGGCTCGCGGCGGGGAGACCCGCCCGCCGTACTCCGGGAGCGCCGGCTTCGTGGCGCGCGGACCCTTGCCCACATCCACCGGCCTCGCGGCGCGGAGGCCAGGCCCGATCGCGGCAGGGGCCGCAGCCGAGCGCGTCCACCCGGGGAGGGGACGAGCCCGACGGGGCCAGTACCGCGGTCGTGGTGGGCGTGGACCCGGGGGCGTTGGTGGTTGCTGCCGGTGCCGGGTTTCGCGGGCGAACCCACGGAACCCGCGCCCCGCTGAACCGGCCCACCGCGACCGCCCGCGCCCCGCTGAACCGGCCCACCCCGCAGACCCGGCCCACCGCGACCGCCCGCGCCCCGGTCCGGGACTTACGCCCGGCCCACGATCAAGTCGTCGCCGAAGCGGTCCACCCGTACCGTGTCGCCGTCCGTGACCTCGCCCGCCAGGATTTCCTTCGCCAGGCGGTCGCCGATCGCTGTCTGCACGAGGCGGCGCAGGGGGCGTGCTCCGTACGCCGGGTCGTTGCCCTCTTCCGCCAGCCATTCCAGCGCCGCCGGGGTGACGTCCAGCGTGAGGCGGCGCTCCGCCAGCCGCTTCGCCAGGCGGCCGATCTGGAGCTTCGCGATATGCGCCAGCTCGTCCTTGGACAGGGCGGAGAAGACCACCAGATCGTCCAGGCGGTTGAGGAACTCCGGCTTGAAGGAGGCCCGCACCACTTCGAGGACCTGCTGCTTCTTCACCTCCTCGCTGGTCAGCGGCTCGACCAGATACTGGCTGCCCAGGTTCGACGTCAGCACCAGGATGGTGTTGCGGAAGTCCACCGTCCGGCCCTGGCCGTCCGTCAGGCGCCCGTCGTCCAGCACCTGCAGCAAGACGTCGAAGACCTCGGGGTGGGCCTTCTCGACCTCGTCCAGGAGGACCACGGAGTACGGACGCCGGCGCACCGCCTCTGTCAGCTGGCCGCCCTCCTCGTAGCCGACGTACCCGGGAGGCGCACCCACCAGCCGGGCCACGGAGTGCTTCTCGCCGTACTCGGACATGTCGATGCGGACCATCGCCCGCTCGTCGTCGAAGAGGAAGTCCGCGAGCGCCTTGGCCAGTTCGGTCTTGCCGACACCCGTCGGGCCGAGGAAGAGGAACGAGCCCGTCGGACGGTCCGGGTCCGCGATGCCCGCCCGCGTGCGGCGCACCGCGTCGGACACCGCCCCGACCGCCTCGCTCTGGCCGATCAGCCGCTTGCCGAGTTCGGACTCCATCCGCAGCAGCTTCTGCGTCTCGCCCTCGAGCAGCCGGCCGGCCGGAATGCCCGTCCAGGAGGCCACCACGTCCGCGATGTCGTCGGGGCCGACCTCCTCCTTGACCATCGTGTCCCTGGCCGCTTCCTGCTCGGCCTCGGAGGCCTCCTCCAACTCCCGCTCCAGCGTGGGGATCTCGCCGTACAGCAGCTTGGACGCGGTGTCGAAGTCACCGTCCCGCTGTGCGCGCTCCGCCTGGCCGCGCAGCTCGTCGAGCTTCTCCTTCAGCTCACCGACGCGGTTGAGACCTTCCTTCTCCTTCTCCCAGCGCGCGGTCAGGCCCCGCAGCTCCTCCTCCTTGTCGGCGAGGTCGCGGCGCAGCTTCTCCAGCCGCTGCTTGGAGCCGGGGTCGGACTCGTTCTTGAGCGCGAGCTCCTCCATCTTCAACCGGTCGACAGCGCGCTGCAGTTCGTCGATCTCGACCGGCGAGGAGTCGATCTCCATGCGCAGCCGGGACGCGGCCTCGTCCACGAGGTCGATCGCCTTGTCGGGCAGGAAGCGCGAGGTGATGTACCGGTCGGACAGGCTCGCCGCGGCGACCAGCGCGTTGTCGGCGATCTGGACCTTGTGGTGGGCCTCGTACCGCCCCTTGAGGCCGCGCAGGATCGCGATCGTGTCCTCGACGCTCGGCTCGGAGACCAGCACCTGCTGGAAACGGCGCTCCAGCGCCGCGTCCTTCTCGATCCGCTCGCGGTACTCGTCGAGCGTCGTCGCACCGACCATGCGCAGCTCGCCGCGCGCCAGCATCGGCTTGAGCATGTTGCCCGCGTCCATCGCGGAGTCGCCGCCGGCGCCCGCGCCCACGACGGTGTGCAGCTCGTCGATGAAGGTGATGATCTGGCCGTCGCTCGCCTTGATCTCGGAGAGGACGGTCTTCAGCCGCTCCTCGAATTCACCGCGGTACTTCGCACCTGCGACCATCGCGCCCAGGTCGAGCGCGACGAGCCGCTTGTTCTTCAGCGACTCGGGCACATCGCCCTTGACGATGCGCTGGGCCAGGCCCTCGACGACGGCGGTCTTGCCGACGCCGGGCTCGCCGATGAGCACGGGGTTGTTCTTCGTACGACGGGAGAGCACCTGGACGACCCGGCGGATCTCCTGGTCCCGGCCGATGACCGGGTCGAGCCTGCCCTCACGGGCCGCGGCGGTGAAGTCCGTACCGAACTTCTCCAGTGCCTTGTACTGCCCCTCGGGGTCGGGAGTGGTCACCCGGCGTCCTCCCCTTACCGTCTCGAAAGCGTCCAGCAGCTTCTTCGCCGTGGCCCCCTGCTGGGCCAGCACCTCGCCGGCCTGTCCGCCCTTGGCGGCGATGCCGATGAGGAGGTGCTCGGTGGAGATGTAGTCGTCGCCCAGCTCCTTGGCCCGCTGGGTGGCGTCCGCGATGACGGTGAGCAGCTCCCGGTTGGGCTGTGGCGGCGCGACCGTGGATCCGGTCACGCTGGGCTGCCCGGCCAGCACCCGCTCGGCCCCGGACCGCACGGCAGCCTGGTCGGCCTCGACGGCGGCCAGCAGATCGGTGATGTTCTCGTTGTCCGCGCCCTCGAGCAGCGCGAGCAGCAGATGCGCAGGGGTCAGATCGGGATGTCCTGCGGACACCGCCCGGGTGCTGGCGGCGTTGATGGCGTCACTGCTCTTGTTGGTCAGCTCTGCGTCCACGTGCGGCTCTCCTCCTCGTCCGCAGTACCTACACTGCTATGACTCATCCAACGTACACAAAGTTGAGTCTATTTCACTCAAGCTCGTGACGGACAGCCGCCGCCGGTAGGTTCCACAGCATGGCCATCGACCCGCGGCACCCCGACGCGTCCTACCTCGGCTTCTGGCGCGAGTACCACATGTGCACCCTCACGACTCCTCGTGTGGACGGCACACCACACGTCGTGGCGGTCGGCGTCACATACGACCCGGAGGGCGGTTTCGCTCGCGTCATCACCAACAAGCACAGCCACAAGGTCGCCAACATCCTGGCCGCGGGCCCGGACGGGGCGCCGGTCGCGGTCTGCCAGGTGGACAAGGGCCGCTGGGCGACCCTGGAGGGGCGGGCGAGGGTGCGTACGGAGCCGGAGCTCATCGCGGACGCGGTGGGGCGCTACGCGGAGCGCTACGGGCGCACCCCGGCACCCAACCCGGACCGGGTACTCATCGAGATCACGCTGACCCGCGCGATGGGCCGGGCGTAGAAAGGGGCCGTACGCGGCTCCCGTACCCGGAAAGCACAGCGGCGCCATCGTGTTTCAGGTCCACGATGGCGCCGCTGTGTGGGGGAAGCACCTGAGCGATTTACAACGACGGGGGAACCGCTCAGGCACTGCGGGGGGTGGCGGTGGTGTCTGGCTCGACCAACTGGTGGTCCCGCTGGTCAAGATTGACAAAAATCATGCCGTACCGGATGGCACAGCGGACGGGCTGCGGTGCTCCTCGGGGCCGGCGAAGGCACCGATACGCGCGGACGTCTTCGTCCTCCTCGCGCGCCACGACGATCGGCTCTCCGAAGAGGGTGACCATCAACGAGTCGCCACGGTGGGGGATTGCCGTGACGAGGTCGATGAAATGCCACCCCGATCGATAAGCCGTAGCCATCTCACGCCGGAAGACCCGGTCGTCCGGTGGAACGGTCATGCGCTCGTGCGGGCCGGAGCGGCACCCCAGGAGGGCTCACCAGGCGTGCTCGCGGCGTCAGCCGGAGCGACACCCCATGAAGGCTCACCGGGCGATTCCGCCACACCATCCGCGGAAACGAGGCTGCCCCAGGAAGGCTCACCAGGGGTCGCCGTCACCGAGTTGGCGGGAGAGCTCCCCCAGGAGGGCTCACCGGAGGCCACCGCACCTAGCGCGGCCGCCGCTATGGCAAGAGCACAAAGAGCACGTAGCGTCCTAGACATGGGTGATCTCCACCTCTTTTGATCATTCCTCCTCCCCCGCGCATAAGACGATGTCTCACTCCGAACGCTTGCACCAGCGACGGCAGGCATCATGTTCCTGTAATGCAGGAGCCTGAGGGGGTGCATATGCCATCTAATGAGGGCGAAACGGGACACCCTCACGCAGACGGTGAGCTGTGCGAGGCGGGGAAAATTCTTTACATCACCGCACTGCGCACCGGGCGAATAGCCCGGTCAGAGGCAGAACCCACACCCTGCCTCTTCGATCTCGCCCTGCTGCTTCCGGATCCCGACGACGCTCAGTGGCTCCGGCCTGTCCCGCCAACCACTGCGCTGACACAGCTGATACACCCCATTGAGCGGGAGATCCAAGAGCGTCGACGACGAACTGTCGCTCTGACCGATGCACTTGAGCCATTCATGGCGTTCACCGCTCAGAACTCCACCGTCCCACAGGGGATTACCGTCCTCGAGGGCCTCAACCGCATCAACACAACCCTTGACCAGGTCACCGCAGATTGCACCGAGGAGCTTCTCACGGTGCAGCCCGGGAGCGGGCGGCAGCCGCACATCCTGGAGAAGGCGCTGCGCCGCGTGGAGCCGCTGATCGACCGCGGCGTCCGCATGCGCACGCTCTACCAGCACACGGCCCGCCACCACCCGGCAACGCTGGCCTACATGGAGAAGGTCGGCCCGTCCGGCGTGGAGGTGCGCACGCTGGAGGAGATCATCGACCGGCTGATCATCATCGACCGGAAAGTGGCGTTCATTCCGGCGAGCAGCGACCGTTTGTCCGCCCTGGAGTTGCGGCACAAGGGCATCGTCGAGTATCTCGTCGGCGTCTTCGAGCAGTTCTGGCTGCACGGCATCCCGTGGGAGGAGCCGATCTCGTACGGCCCGGACCTGGACGGCATCACAGGCGTCCAGCGCTCCATCGCCAAGCTCCTGGTCGAGGGCCATGTGGACGAGGCCATCGCCCGCCGGCTGGGGATGAATGTGCGCACCTGCCGCGCCCATATCGCCAAGCTCGGCTCTTCGCTGGGCAGTGGCAGCCGGACCCAACTGGGCTATCTGATCGCCCAGTCGGGGGTGCTGGAGCACGAGTCCTGAGCTCCGCGCAGACGACCTGATTCCACCGCCCCGGCGTCCGCCGACACGCCGGGGCAGCGGCTGCCGCCTCGGGTCCGTGTCACCCGGAAGGACGCGTCGCCGGGAGATTCATTCACTCCCTGCTCAAATGGCACATCTCTCACCCTCTGGGCAGCCTTGAAGGACTACGCAGCGTCCGGTGTGCAGGCACGGGACGACCGAAGGGCAGGAGGAGTGCGATGGCGCGGGAGCAGCGTGGGCGAACCGGCGACGCTCTCGGCGTCCGGGACCACCCGTGAGGCGCTGCGCCCGGAGGGCTGACAAGCCGAGGAGAGGATCCCGCACCGGGTGCGGCGGCGTACGGCCCGGCACCGGCGGTCGAGCATGGACCTGAGGATCCTTCCGCTCGCCTTCACCATGATGGTGGGGCCGCAGATCATGTCGGCGATCATCTTCGTCACCGCGCCGAGAGCGGTCCGGTCGTCACTGGCGTTCCTTGCGGGTATCGCCCTCGCGACCACCACCGGGGTGGCCGTCATGCGGGGTGTCGCCGCGCTCCTGGGCAAGGCCGTCGACACGGGCCATCCGTCCGACAAGGGCTCGGCCGGGCACATCATTCAGTACGTACTCATCGGCCTGCTGGTGTTCGCAGCGGCGAAGAACTGGCTGGGGCGCAAGACGGCCGAGCCGCCGAAGTGGCTGAACTCCTTGATGACGGCCGGGCCGAGGAAGGCGTTCACCGTCGGCGTGCTGCTGATTCTGCTGATGCCCTCCGACCTCATGGTCCTGCTGACCGTCGGGATTCATCTGCAGCAGCACCACGCCAACCTGGGCGAGGCGCTGGGCTTCATCGGGCTGACGGTCCTCATCGCGGCATTGCCCCTACTGGCGCTCCTGCTGTTCGGCAAGAAGGCAGCGCGCGTCATGCCGAGGGTGCGCGAGTGGATGAACACCCACAGCTGGCTCATCAGCATCATCGCCTGCGGGATCTTCATCGCCCTCATCCTCTCCGAAGGCTGACCGATCCCCACAAGGGACAGACAAACCGATCCCCGCAGAGGCCGAAGGGACAGACGAGGGGCGGACATCAGGGGCCGGAACAGAACATCTCCGGCCCCGTCAGCCCCGCAGTCCTGTCCTATTCAGACCGCTTGGGCCGCCAGACCACCAGCGCGCTCGCCTGCTGCACATCCTGGTACGGCACCAGATCGCGCCGGTAGGACGCGTGCACCTGGGCCTCGCGCTGCTGCATCGCCGCCGCCGCTCCCTCGACCGCCGACGACAGCTCCGCCACCCGCTGCTGAAGCGCCGCGACCTGGTTCTCCAGTTCGATGATGCGCTTGATTCCGGCCAGGTTGATGCCCTCGTCCTGCGACAACTGCTGGACGGTGCGCAGCAGTTCGATGTCGCGCGCGGAGTAGCGCCGGCCCCGTCCCGCGGTGCGGTCGGGGGATACCAGACCCAGCCTGTCGTACTGCCGAAGCGTCTGCGGATGCAGGCCGGAGAGCTGAGCCGCCACCGAGATGACGTACACCGGCGACTCTTCGGTCAGTTCGTAGGGATTGCGGCTGCGTCCGGTTCGGCCATCCATCTCATGCTCCCTTCGCGGCCTGGAACAGCTCGGCCCGCGGGTCCTCGGCCGCGGTGGCTTCGCGGTAGGCCTCCAGCGCTTCCTTCGCCTTCTCAGTGAGCTCCGTGGGTACGGCGACCTCGACGGTGACCAGCAGGTCCCCGCGGGTGCCGTCCTTGCGGACCGCGCCCTTGCCGCGGGCACGCATCGTACGGCCGTTGGGCGTACCGGCCGGCAGCTTCAGCGTGACCGGCGGACCGCCCAGGGTCGGCACCTTCACCTCGCCGCCGAGCGCCGCCTCCGCGTAGGTGACGGGCACGGTGACGGTGAGATTGTCGCCCTTGCGGCCGAAGACGGGGTGGGCGTCGACATGCACGACGACATACAAGTCGCCCGCCGGGCCGCCCCGTTCGCCCGGGGCACCCTTGCCGCGCAGCCGGATCCGCTGGCTGTCGGAGACACCCGCGGGGATGCGGACCTGCATGGTCCTGGACGAGCGGGCGCGCCCGCTGCCCTTGCAGACCTCGCAGGGGTCCTGCGCGATCAGACCGCGGCCCTTGCAGTCCACGCACGGGTCGGTGAGCGAGAAGGAGCCGCTGCCGCCGCGCGAGACCTGGCCGGTGCCGAGACAGGTCGGGCACACCCGAGGCGTACCGTTTCTGTCGCCGGTGCCCGAACAGGCCTTGCACGCAGCGGAGCTGGACATTCGCAGCGGGACCGTGGCCCCTTCGATCGCCTCGGTGAAGCTGAGCGTCACCTCGGACTCGATGTCCTGGCCGCGCCGCGGCTGGGTACGCGTACCCGGGCCGGCGCCACGGTTGAACAGTCCGCCGAACACATCGCCGAGACCGCCGCCGAAACCACCCGCGCCACCCTGCGTACCGCCGGCCTGGCCGCCCCCGAAGAGGTCGCCCAGGTCGAAGTTGAAGGAGCCGCCGGGGCCGCCGGGACCGGCACGGAAGCCGCCGTTGCCGAAGAGGGCGCGGGCCTCGTCGTACTCCTTGCGCCGCTTGGGGTCACCGAGGATGTCGTTCGCCTCGGAGATCTCCTTGAACCGCTCTTCGGCCTTGGCGTCGCCCTTGTTGGCGTCCGGGTGGAACTCGCGGGCGAGCTTCCGGTACGCCTTCTTGATCTCGGCCTCGGTGGCGTCCTTGGGGACGCCGAGAACCTTGTAGTAGTCCTTCTCGACGAAGTCCTTCGTGCTCATCGACATCCCTCCTCTCGGACAATCCTTGCGTCAGCCCGTAGGGTGCCTGCCCCGGCTCCGCGCGCGCGGAACCAGGTCACGCACCCTCCTCCGGGCCACCGCTCTCCTCGTCGTTCGCCGTCTCTTCCTTCGGGGCCGCGCCCGGCTGGGGCTCGGCCACCGCGACCCGCGCGGGGCGGATGGTCCGCTCGCCGATGCGATACCCCGGCTGAAGGACCGCGACGCACGTGGTCTCGGTGACATCCGGTGCGTACGAGTGCATCAGGGCTTCGTGGATCGTCGGGTCGAAGGGCTCGCCCTCCTTGCCGAACTGCTGCAGGCCCATCTTGGCGGCCGCGGTCTCCAGGGACTCGGCCACCGACTTGAACCCGCCCACCAGCTCCCCGTGGTCACGGGCGCGACCGATGTCGTCGAGCACGGGCAGGAGCTCGGTCAGCAGATTCGCCGTGGCGATCTCCTTGACCGTGATCCGGTCGCGCTCCACCCGACGTCGGTAGTTCTGGTACTCGGCCTGGAGCCGCTGGAGGTCCGCCGTGCGCTCGTTGAGCGCCGTACGGATCTGGTCCAGCTGAGCCGTCAGACCGGCGAGCTTGGCTGCGTCCCCTGCCGGGGCCGCCGGGCCCTCCTTCGTGGAGGACTCGGCGGACTCGGCGGCGTCGTCAGAGGTGGCGCCGGAGGGGACGTCGGGCTTCTCCTCGAAGCCCGGGGTCTCCTCGGTCACGCTGCACCACCCTTGGCGTCCTTCTCGTCGTCCACGATCTCGGCGTCCACGACGTCCTCCGCGTTGTCCGCGGACTGGGCCTGCTCGCCGGCCGGGGCCTCGGCGCCGTCGGGCGTGGCGTTGGCGTACATCGCCTGGCCGAGCTTCTGGCTGACCGCCGCGAGCTTCTCGGTGGCCGTGCGGATCTCGGCGGTGTCCTCGCCCTTGAGCTTCTCCTTCAGCTCGCCGACCGCGGTCTCGACCTCGGTCTTCACCTCGCCGGGAACCTTGTCCTCGTTGTCCTTGAGGAACTTCTCGGTCTGGTAGACGAGCTGCTCGCCCTGGTTGCGGGACTCCGCGGCCTCACGGCGGCGGTGGTCCTCGTCCGCGTACTGCTCGGCCTCCTGGCGCATCCGGTCGACCTCGTCCTTCGGCAGCGAGGAGCCGCCGGTGACGGTCATCTTCTGCTCCTTGCCCGTGCCGAGGTCCTTCGCGGTCACGTGCATGATGCCGTTGGCGTCGATGTCGAAGGCGACCTCGATCTGCGGGACCCCGCGGGGGCCGAGCGGCAGACCGGTCAGCTCGAACATCCCGAGCTTCTTGTTGTACGCCGCGATCTCGCGCTCGCCCTGGTAGACCTGGATCTGCACGGACGGCTGGTTGTCCTCGGCCGTGGTGAAGATCTCGGACCGCTTGGTCGGGATCGTGGTGTTGCGCTCGATGAGCTTGGTCATGATGCCGCCCTTGGTCTCGATACCGAGGGACAGCGGGGTCACGTCGAGGAGCAGGACGTCCTTGACCTCACCCTTGAGGACACCGGCCTGGAGGGCCGCGCCGATGGCGACGACCTCGTCCGGGTTCACACCCTTGTTGGCGTCCTTGCCGCCGGTCAGCTCCTTGACGAGCTCGGCGACGGCGGGCATGCGGGTGGAGCCGCCGACCAGAACCACGTGGTCGATCTCGGACAGCTGGATGCCGGCGTCCTTGATGACGTTGTGGAACGGGGTCTTGCAGCGCTCCAGGAGGTCCGCGGTGAGCTGCTGGAACTGGGCGCGCGTGAGCTTCTCGTCCAGGTGCAGCGGGCCCTCGGCGGAGGCCGTGATGTACGGCAGGTTGATCGTGGTCTCGGTCGAGGACGACAGCTCGATCTTCGCCTTCTCCGCGGCCTCGCGGAGACGCTGGAGAGCCATCTTGTCCTTGGACAGGTCCACGCCGTGTCCGTTGGCGAACTGCTTCACCAGGTAGTCGACGACACGCTGGTCCCAGTCGTCACCACCGAGGTGGTTGTCGCCGTTGGTGGCCTTCACCTCGACGACGCCGTCGCCGATCTCCAGCAGCGAGACGTCGAAGGTGCCGCCACCGAGGTCGAAGACGAGAATCGTCTGGTCGTCCTTGTCGAGGCCGTAGGCCAGGGCGGCCGCAGTCGGCTCGTTGACAATGCGCAGGACGTTCAGACCGGCGATCTCACCGGCCTCCTTGGTGGCCTGGCGCTCGGAGTCGTTGAAGTACGCCGGGACGGTGATCACCGCGTCGGTGACCTTCTCGCCGAGGTAGGACTCCGCGTCGCGCTTCAGCTTCTGCAGGATGAAGGCGCTCATCTGCTGCGGGTTGAAGGTCTTCCCGTCGAGCTCGATCTTCCAGTCGGTGCCCATGTGGCGCTTGACCGACCGGATGGTCCTGTCGACGTTGGTGACCGCCTGACGCTTCGCCACCTCGCCGACCAGCACCTCACCGTTCTTCGCGAAGGCGACGACGGACGGCGTGGTCCTGGCACCCTCGGCGTTGGTGATGACGGTGGGCTCGCCGCCCTCCAGAACGCTGACGACGGAGTTAGTCGTGCCCAGGTCGATGCCGACCGCACGTGCCATTTCAATTCCTCCAGCAGACTGACTTGAGTGGATCTGGCTCAAGGATGCACGACCGAGTCCAGGGCGTCAACGGAGCTGAGTCTACCCCGCTCAACTTTTATCCAGCACTTACCTGCACCCTGCCCTCCGGACACCACCCCGGACCTGGGCCGAACCTGCTACGCACGCGTGGCGCAACGGTCGGCAGCGGCGTCCGTCTGAGAGAGTCATAGCCGCAAAAAACGGTCAATGAATGACAGCCGTGACGAAGGTCGCGACGAAGGGCGTGCGTCCATGCCTGCAAAGCGAGCCGTCGACCTGACGGGCAGTCTGGTCCTGCTGCTGCTCCTGTCCCCCCTGCTGCTCGCCCTCACGGCCGCCGTCGCGGCCACCACCCGGGGCTCGGTCCTGACCCACCGGGAGCGGACGGGCCTCGGCGGATCCAGGTTTGCGATACTGACCTTCCGTACGACACCGGTCTCACCCGTCGGGCGGCTGCTGCGCCGCCACTTCCTGGACCAGCTGCCGCAGCTGATCAATGTGGTGCGTGGCGAGATGTCGCTCGTGGGCCCTCGCCCACTGCCACCCGAGGACCCCGAGGAAGCCGGCTGCGCGGGCCGCGCCCGGCTCGGCGTACGCCCCGGGATGACCGGCCTGTGGCAGATCAGCGGCCGTTCGGAGCTGCCCTGGGAGGAGATGGCGGTACTCGATCTGCACTATGTCGAGCAACACTGGCTGGGACTGGACCTACTTATCCTGGCCCGCACCCTCCCTACGGCCGCGGCCGGACGCCGGGCGCCCTGTCCGGTCAGGCTTGCCTGAGCGACACAGATCACCGGCCGCGCGGCTACAGTGCGGCGGAATAAGTGGGTACTCTCAGCACGGACTACCTAAGTTACCGCTTAGTAGTCTGGACAGATTGCCCACCCTCGCAGGCCCGAGGAGCCCGAAATGCAACTCGCCGCGATCATCGTGTCGCTGGTGCTGACCGTGGTCGGCGTTGCGCTCATCGCCCGAGCCGTCGCGCAGATCTACCGGTTCGTGAAGCTCGGTCAGCCGGTGCCCGCGGGCAGCCGCACCGACAACCCGAAGGCACGCACGATCACCCTGGTCAAGGAATTCCTTGGCCACACCCGCATGAACCGGTGGGGGATCGTGGGCTTTGCCCACTGGTTCGTCGCGATCGGCTTCCTCACTCTGCCACCGACGCTTGTGCAGGCGTTCGGCCAGCTCTTCCAGGCCGACTGGGTGCTGCCAGTCCTCGGCGGCTTCCTGCCGTTCGAGCTGTACATCGAGTTCATCGGCCTGATGACCGTCGTCGGCATCGTCGTCCTGATGGCGATCCGCCTGCTGAACCTGCCCTCACGGGCCGGCCGCAAGTCGCGTTTCGCCGGCTCCAAGGCCTGGCAGGCGTACTTCGTCGAGTACATCATCCTCACGATCGGCCTGGCGATCCTCGCCCTGCGCGGTCTCGAGGGCGCGATCCACCACGTGGACCACTACGAGGCGGCGTACTTCGTCTCGTATCCCCTGGTCCTGGCCTTCAAGGGCCTGAGCGTGCCCACCCTGCAGTCGCTGATCTACTTCGTCGCGATGATCAAGATCAGCACGTCGTTCATCTGGGCGATCACGGTCGCGCTCAACACCAACATGGGTGTCGCCTGGCACCGCTTCCTCGGCTTCCCGAACATCTGGTTCAAGCGCAACGCGGACGGGTCGACCGCCCTCGGCGCGCTGCAGCCGATGACCTCGGGCGGCAAGGAGATCGACTTCGAGGACCCGGGCGAGGACGACGTCTTCGGTGTCTCCCAGGTCGAGCAGTTCTCCTGGAAGGGCATCCTCGACTTCTCCACGTGCACCGAGTGCGGTCGCTGCCAGTCGCAGTGCCCGGCCTGGAACACCGGAAAGCCCCTCTCCCCCAAGCTTCTGATCATGTCGCTGCGTGACCACGCGCACGCCAAGGCCCCGTATCTGCTGGCCGGCGGCGGCAAGACGATGGAGGGCGAGGAGAAGGCGTCCGAGGAGCAGCTGGCCGGTGTCCCGGCGGCGGCCCTCGCGGAGGCCGAGCGCCCGCTGATCGGGACGCTCGAGGAGAACGGCGTCATCGACCCGGACGTGCTGTGGTCCTGCACCACTTGTGGTGCGTGCGTCGAGCAGTGCCCGGTCGACATCGAGCACATCGACCACATCGTCGACATGCGCCGCTACCAGGTGATGATCGAGTCCGCGTTCCCGTCCGAGGCGGGCACGATGCTCAAGAACCTGGAGAAGAAGGGCAACCCCTGGGGTCTGGCCAAGAAGCAGCGCGTGGAGTGGACCAAGGAGGTCGACTTCGAGGTCCCGATCGTCGGCAAGGACGTCGAGGACCTGTCCGAGGTCGACTACCTGTACTGGGTCGGCTGCGCGGGCGCGCTGGAGGACCGGGCCAAGAAGACCACCAAGGCCTTCGCGGAGCTGCTGCACATCGCGGGCGTGAAGTTCGCGATCATGGGCGGCGAGGAGAAGTGCACCGGTGACTCGCCGCGGCGCCTGGGCAACGAGCCGCTGTTCCAGCAGCTCGGCCAGGAGAACGTGGCCATGCTGAACATGGCCTTCGGCGAGGACGACGAGGACGAGTCCACGAAGAAGCCGAAGTCGGCGAAGAAGATCGTCGCGACCTGCCCGCACTGCTTCAACACGATCGCGAACGAATACCCGCAGTTGGGCGGCGAGTTCGAGGTCATCCACCACACGCAGCTGCTGCAACACCTCATCGACGAGGGCAAGCTGATCCCGGTCACGCCGGTCGAGGGTCTGATCACGTATCACGACCCCTGCTACCTGGGCCGCCACAACAAGGTCTACACGCCGCCGCGCGAGATCATGTCGGCCGTCCCCGGTCTGCGTCAGCAGGAGATGCACCGCCACAAGGAGCGGGGCTTCTGCTGCGGCGCCGGCGGCGCGCGCATGTGGATGGAGGAGCGGATCGGCAAGCGCATCAACACCGAGCGGGTCGACGAAGCCCTGTCGCTCAACCCCGACATCGTCTCGACGGCCTGCCCGTTCTGCCTCGTCATGCTCACGGACTCCGTGAACGGCAAGAAGAACGACGGCAAGGCCAAGGAGTCGCTCCAGGTCGTCGACGTCGCGCAGCTGCTGCTCGACTCGGTGAAGACGCCGGCCGACCCGGCGGACGACGAGGAGCCCGCGGACGCGCCGGAACCGGAGCCGGTGAAGTAGTCCGTACGTACGCGGAAGCGGCCGGATCTGCCTCGGGGGCAGGTCCGGCCGTCTTCGTCTGCCGCCGGTGCGAAGGGCGCGCACGCAGTGCTCTCTACGGGTGCACTGCTCGGCGGGGCGGGGCACGGAAGGCGATCCCCCGAATAACCATTGGCCAGCGATTGCGCCGGATCCATTGCCCTGCCGGGACTGCCGGACGAGCATCGAGGGGCGACTGAGCAGACGGAGCACGGGCGAGACGGACGGGACGGGTAGTGCGGACACGGCGGACAGGGCGGATACGGATGAGGGCGACGGCAGCGGTGGCCATCGGCGTGGCCGGCGCCTGCGTGGTGCTGCTCGCGGGCTGCACGAGCCACCCCGCACCCGACGACCGGCCCGCCGCCAAGAACGGCGACATCGCCCCGCTGTCCGGCCGGGCCACCGCCCTGCCCGTCCCCCGCGGCAAGGGCAGCCGCGTGCCTGCCGACTTCAACGGCGACGGCCACCGCGACCTCGTGGTGAACGACCTGGTCAAGGCACCCCGGGACACCCACGGCGACGACGCGGGCATCGGCGTCGTCTACGGCACCGGGAGCCCCCGCGCCCTCGACCCGGCCGTACGCCGCCTCCTCACCCCGCGGGCCAACGCCGCCCCGGTCGACGGCACCCTCCCTGCCGCCTTCGACGCGGCGGCCGCCTGCGACCTCGACAAGGACGGCTTCTCCGATCTGATCGTGGCCACCGACCCGCCCTACAACGGCATCGGCCGGCCCCCCGTACCGCTCCAGCTGCTCTTCGGCTCCCCGTCCGGCCTGGGCGGCAAGGCGGTCGTCCTGCGCATCCCCGAGAAGGCCCGCTACGGCAACGACTGGCCCGACCACCCCGTCTGCGGCGACTTCGACGGCGACGGCTCGACAGACCTCGCCGTCACCGCCTCCGCGGGCCGGGTCAGCTTCCTGCGCGGCCCCTTCACCCGCACCGGCGCCCCGCGCGCCGCCACGGCCCCCGTCCCGGGCGGCGGCCCGGCCCTGTCGGCCCCGTCCCCGAAGCCCGACGCGAACGGCGACGGTTACGACGACCTGGTGGTCTCCGCCCGCACCCCGAAGCCGGGCGCATCGGCCAAGGGAACCCTGCTGCTGGGCGGCCCGGACGGCCCCGGTCGCGCGGGCGGCCGCTACGTCTTCGACGCCGTACAGACGCCGCCGGCGCCCGCGCTCCCGTCGGGCGAGACGACGCCCACCACGGACGTACTCCAGTACGCGGACTTCGACGGCGACAAACGCCCCGACCTGGTGACTCGTACGCACAGGGGCGAGCGCGCGGATGTGCTGGCGCTGTACCCGGCCACCACGAGGAGCCGCCCGCTGCTCACCTTCAGCAGCTCGGTCTTCCTGCGCTGACGCCACCCCTGAGGGTCCCTGGGGCGGGCCCCCTAGGGGATGTCACAGGTCGGCAGCAAAGGCTGCCGGGTTCCCCCGCTCCGGCACCCTCACTCTCCGGGACCAGGTACGTTCAATTACGTGGCTGGATTCAGGATCGGACGCGGCCGGGACAACCGCACGCAGCAGCAGCAACCGCAGCAGGCACCGCCGCCCTACAGAGGCGGGGGCGGCCATGCGGCGCCGCCGTACGGGCAACAGCAGCCGCCGCCGCAGTGGCCCCAGGCCGGCGGCCCTCAGCACCACCAGCAGCGCCCCCAGGGCCCGTACGGCGAACCGGAGTACTTCGGCGACCCGTACCAGCAGCACCAGGGCGGACCCGCCCCGCACATCGACCCGTACGCCAACAACCCTGGCCACACCCAGGCGTTCAGCATCAACGAGGACCCGTACGGCGACGGCGCAACCTACCGCGCGGGCACGGCCCCGGCCGCACCCGCGGGCCCCCGCCTGCACTGGAAGCAGCTGCTGAGCGGCATCGTGCTGCGCCCGGGCCCGACGTTCTGGCAGATGCGCGACTACCCCGTGTGGGGTCCGGCGCTGATCGTCACGTTCCTCTACGGCCTGCTCGCGCTCTTCGGCTTCGACAAGGCCCGCGAGGAGACGATCAACGCGACGATCTCCGCGGCCATCCCGTACGTCCTGACCACGGCGGTCGCGTTCGTCGTCGGCGGCCTGATCCTGGGCGCCGTGACCCACACCCTGGCCCGCCAACTGGGCGGCGACGGCGCCTGGCAGCCGACGGTCGGCCTGTCGATGCTGATCATGTCGATAACCGACGCCCCGCGCCTGGTCTTCGCCCTGTTCCTGGGCGGCGAGAACTCCCTGGTCCAGCTCCTGGGCTGGGCGACGTGGCTGGCGGCGGGGGCGCTGTTCACCTCGATGGTGAGCAAGTCGCACGACCTGCCGTGGCCCAAGGCGCTGGCGGCGTCGTCGATCCAGCTGATCGCGCTGCTGTCGATCATCAAGCTGGGCACGATCTAGCGCGGTACGAACGCGGAAGAGGCCCCACCAGCCGGTGGGGCCCTCTTTCACCGGAGGGACGCGCAGGCGTCCGGGACTACAGCGCCTCCTTGGAGGGCGTGACCGGCTCGCCAGACTTACGTACCGGAGGCAACACGCTCCACGGGAAGTTGATCCACTCGTCGGTGCGCTTCCACACGTACTCGCACTTCACGAGGCTGTGCGACTTCTCGTAGATGACGGCGCTGCGCACCTCGGCGACATGGTCGACGCAGAAGTCGTGCACGAGCTTGAGTGTCTTGCCGGTGTCGGCGACGTCGTCGGCGATGAGGACTTTCTTGTCCGAGAAATCAATCGCGTTCGGCACGGGCGCGAGCATGACGGGCATGTCGAGCGTCGTACCGACCCCCGTGTAGAACTCGATGTTCACGAGGTGGATGTTCTTGCAGTCGAGCGCGTACGCAAGACCGCCGGCAACGAACACGCCTCCCCGCGCGATGGAGAGAACGATGTCCGGCTCGTAGCCGTCGTCGGCGATGACCTGCGCGAGCTCGCGGATCGCGCCGCCGAACGTCTCGTACGTCAGGTTCTCCCGCACCTCAGACACGGCTCACACCTGCGTCCGATGGAAGTTCTGGAACGAGCGCGAGGCGGTGGGTCCGCGCTGTCCCTGGTAGCGGGAGCCGTAGCGCTCGCTCCCGTACGGGAATTCGGCCGGGGAGCTCAGCCGGAACATGCACAGCTGACCGATCTTCATGCCCGGCCAGAGCTTGATGGGCAGCGTCGCGAGATTCGACAGCTCGAGGGTGACGTGCCCCGAGAACCCGGGGTCGATGAACCCGGCGGTCGAGTGCGTGACGAGCCCGAGCCGCCCGAGGGAACTCTTCCCCTCCAGCCTCGACGCCAGATCGTCGGGCAGCGTGATGACCTCGTACGTCGAGGCGAGCACGAACTCCCCGGGGTGCAGGATGAAGGGCTCATCGCCGTCGGGCTCGACGAGCCGCGTCAGATCCGACTGCTCGACGGCGGGGTCGATGTGCGGATAGCGGTGGTTCTCGAACACCCGGAAGTAGCGGTCCAGCCGCACATCGATGCTCGAGGGCTGCACCATGGATTCGTCGTACGGGTCGATACGCACTCGCCCGGCGTCGATCTCGGCCCGGATGTCCTTGTCTGAGAGAAGCACGCCCCGAGGATACGCAGAGCGCGCGGGCCCGCCCCAATCGGACAGCCCCACGCGCCCCCTCCCGTGCCGCTCGGTCACCGCTTGGCGGACTCCACGGGCAGCACATTCCGCAGCCGCGCACAACGCGGACATCGGATGAGCCGCCCTGGCCCGATCCGATCGGCGCCGAGCTGCTGCATCGGGAACGAAGCGGTAGTGAAGACGTGCCCCTCGGCACAGCGGACGACGGTGCGCTCCATCAAGTCCATCGGGTCCCTTCCCCAGAGAAATCCGGACGAAGGACCACATTAGGGGATCTATGGGACGGGGCTGCACGCGGCACTCCGTGGCTCACTCGGCGAGTCAAAGGTACGCCTCAACTCCCGCGCCCCGCAGCCACATCGGAGCCCCGAAGGAGCGGCGGGACCGGTGCCCGGACCGGCGGCCTGGACGGCACGAAGGCGCCGCGGCGAAATACACTGGGGGCCAGCAATGGGGTACAGTGTGCGACGGTGCGGGCCGATCACCGGTACGCCTCGCGGGTGTAGTTTAATGGTAGAACATGAGCTTCCCAAGCTCAGAGCGCGGGTTCGATTCCCGTCACCCGCTCCAAAAGACAAGGCCCAGGTCAGGGACATGATCCCCAACCCGGGCCTTTGCGCTGTCCAGACCGATTCAGGCGTCGCGCACCACTTCCGCACCACCTACTACTGATCTTTTCGTAAGTTCTGTGCGTGTGACGGGGTGTTGGTGGGACCCTGTTGTGGTGTCTTTCAAGCCTTCGTTTGTTGCCTCCGAGTCTGTCGTTCCTCCTTTGACGCGGCCGCAGTTGGCCGAGGCTCGGCGTGTGCGGGCGGCCGAGTTGTTCGGGCAGGGACGCACGAGTACTGAGATCGCACGGATGCTGGAGGTCAGCGGCGAGAGCGTGCGGCGGTGGAAGCGGGTATGGGAGGAGGGCGGCGCTGATGCCTTGCGCCGGCGTCCGGCCACGGGTCGTCCGCCCAAGCTGGACGACGCCCAGGTCGATGAGGTGCGGGCCGCGCTGGAGCGAGGCGCCCAGGCACATGGCTTCGAGGCCGATCTGTGGACGTTGGAGCGGGTGGGCCTGGTCGTCGAGCGGCTGACAGGGGTGTCGTTGTCGCGGGCGTCGGTGTGGCGGCTGCTGACCGGTCGGATGGGGTGGAGTCTGCAGCGCCCGGAGCGTCGGGCCCTCGAGCGGAACGAGTCCGAGATCGCCCGCTGGATCGCGCACGAGTGGCCGCGCATCAAAAGGGGGCGGTGAACACACGTGCCTGGATCGTGTTCCTCGACGAATCGGGGGTGTCCCTGCTGCCCCAGGTCCGCCGCACCTACGCGCCCCGCGGCCGCACCCCGACACTGCGGCACCGGCTGAACTGGAAACGCGCCTCGATGGCCGCAGCCCTCGGTTACCACGCCCCCGACCCCGACCGTGGTCCGCGGTTGTGCTTCCATCTCAAGCCGGGCAGTTACGACACCACCGCCCTGATCGAGGTGCTGGAACAGGTCAAAGTGTTCTACGCCGGGGAACGGGTGGTGCTGGTCTGGGACGGGCTGTCCGCCCACTGGAGCCGTGCCATGCGTGCCTGGGTCGCCGAACAGGACTGGCTGACCCTGGAGCGATTACCCGCCTACGCGCCCGAGCTCAATCCGGTGGAGCTGCTGTGGTCATCCCTCAAGAAGCGCGAGCTCGCCAACCTCGCCGGCGACCACCTCGCCGATGTCGCCGACGCCACCGAGCAAGGCATCCACCGCATCAACCACAACCCGCAACTGCCCTGGTCCTTCCTCACCCACACCGGCCTCACCATCCACCCACCAACCCCACAGAACTAACGAAAAGATCAGTAGTGCAGCCTGCGTCCCATGGCCGCCGTGACAGGCTCGCGGTCTTTGGTCGCCCACCATTCGTCGATGTTGGCGCGGATGACGAGTGCTGCTGTCTGCACGCATTCATCGGTCGGATCGCCGATGAGCAGGTTCGGTGCGTCCTCACTGAAATCCAAGGTGATCAGCCACGTCTGGTGCGCGGCATCCGTCGGCGATACCTCGACGGTGATCTCCAGAACCGTTTCGTCCGATTCTCCACGGCCGGAGTCGGATGACTGCAGCTGCTGAACCTGCGGTTGGTCCCGATGGCGATCCTGGTGCAGGGCCAGGCGATCCAGCAGGCGGGCCCTCGTCTCGGAGCTGAGCTTCATGGTTCCTATTTCAGCACTCGGCGGTTGCCAGCCGGGCGCTTGCGAGGGAGGGGGCTGCAGCCGCGTAGTAGGCGGCGATAATGCCCTATAGGGGACTCAACCAGGACATGCTGACGGCCCCTGACCGAGATGGCTGGTCAAGGGCCGTTCACATGCGGTGATGTGGGATTTGAGCCCACGGTGACATCGCTGCCACGACGGATTTCAAGATCGCTGGCCCGGTCTCATGCAAACTGGCTCAGCTGAGCACCGGGCCTAGCAGAAGCCGTTGAGGCCCCACCACTCGCCGTCGGTCCGCTCGCCGCCCGCCAGGAGGCCGTTGCCCAGCCCCCGGTAGGTGACCAGCCAGCCGAGGTGGCCCGGGTAGCCGTCGATGACGTACTTGTCGTTGGACACGGCGGCGAGATCGGGACGCCCGTCGCCGGAGAAGTCGCCGGGCGCAATGAGGTTGGCCATGGCGTTCCAGCCGCCCGAGCCGACCAGGACGCGCCCGCCGAGCGCGGCGGAGCGGCCGGGGTAGAGCCACAGCTTGCCGGTGGCCGCCTCGCGAGCGTAGAGGTCGGAGCGGCCGTCACCGTTCATGTCGCCCACGCCGACGAGCGCGTTCATGACGTTCCAGCCACTGGCGCCGATGAGCTTGCGCCCACCGAGCGTGCCGGTGGAGGTGCCGGGGTACAGGTACAGCCTGCCCGTGGCCTGCTCGACCGCGATCAGGTCGGAGCGGGCGTCACCGGTCAGGTCGCCGAAGGCTGTGATGTTGCGCATGCCGTTCCAGCCGCCCGTGCCGATCAGCTTGCGCCCACCGAGCGTGCCGGTGGAGGTGCCGGGGTAGAGCCACAGCTTGCCGGTCGATGCCTCGCGGGCAATGACGTCCTCGCGGCCGTCACGGCTGAAGTCGCCGTGCCGGGTGAGGGCGTTCATGACGTTCCAGCCGCCCGTGCCGATGAGCCGGCCAGTGCCGTCGCCCGGAGTGAACCACAGCCGTCCGGCCTTGTCGCGGGTGATCACGTCGGCCTTGCGGTCGCCGTTCATGTCACCGAAGCCCAAGGCCTTGGGCGACGTCTCGGAGTACCAGCTCGGGTAGGCGGGCTGGCTGCACTCGCGCGCGGTGCGGACGAACTTGACCGAGCTGGTCGTCGCGGTCGGGGACGAACTGTATTCGCCGGGGCCGGCCGGATCTTCGGGGAAGTAGCCGCCCCACGGCACGTAGTTCTTGTCCTCGTAGACGCAGGCGATCGACGTTGTCCGGTTGACGTTCGAGCGGATCTTGTTGTCCCAGCTGCCCAGGTCCGCGACGCTCTTGTTCGTCTTGTACATCTGTCCGGTCGCGCTCTCGCCCGACCAGCCGCACCAGTAGCCCGCCGGGCAGTCGTACGCGCTCGCGGCAGCCGGAGCGGCGTTCACGGTAGCCAGGCCGGTGCCGGCGAGCACGAGGCCGGCCAGCGTCGCCACCCCCCGCATGAAACGGTTCTGCATGTGTTTGGGTCCCCTCCCATTGATGTGCGACGGCACCTTATCCCGTCAACACGTCGGGGCTCCCGGGACGTTGCTGCGGCTCTATAGTTGCTGGTCGACGCAGGCCAGGCGATCGCAGAGCAGCGTTGAGCTCACCGCACCGCAGTTGTCGCACGCCTGGCGCACCAGAAGGGCACCAGACGGAGCGGTGAACCACGGTCCACAGCGGATCGATCTCAGGTGAGGCGCAGCCTGCCATAAGGCCGTCCCACCTGGTCAGAACACCGAAGCGGCCGGAACCGCCGTGATTCCCAAGCTCAGAGCGCGGGTTCGATTCCCGTCACCCGCTCCAACGACTAAGGCCCGGGCCAGGGACATGACCCCCAATGCATGCCTTTGTATTGTCTAGACCGATTTAGGCACCGCGCACCACTTCCGCGCCGCTTGGACCCTCTTCCGGCTGGTCAGAGCCCTTCTTCCGCGCGGCCCGGACTGAGTGCTGGTCGATCAGCGCGGCGGCGAGCAACTCCCGCATGCGTTCCGTGTCCTGCGGCGTGCTCAAGCCGCGCTTGGGCAGTATCAGCACTCCGGCGCCCCATACATCTGGGGTGAGTAGCACGAAGACCCGGCGACCCTCGACCCAGCGCCCGTAGAACCCCCAACCTGTGTGGTTCGTATGGCGCTCGGTCACAGTGCCGATCCCTGATCGGTCGACCGTGACGTGATGTTCGCCCAGGTGTCTGGCGTATCCGAGCAAGCCCAGAGCCATCAGCCAGCGGCACGCGATCATGATGACGATGACGGTCACAGTGAACCGCAATACCCCCAGGGCAGGGGAGTCGATGCCCTTGGCCGCAACGTTGATCGCGATCACCAGGCCGAGGAAGATGCCCACGACCCACAGGACGCGATAACCCCACCGGCCAACCGGACTGTGCCGCATCTGAAGTTTCAACCCGTCGGATATCTCCCGCAGTGTCACCGTGTACGTGAACTGCACGGATACGTCGGCGGTCATACGTCCTCCCCAGGGCTGATGGACAAGGGATCGTACTGGTAGGCGATCAACGGCTACTCATCCCACCGCAGCCAGATTTCAAATCTCGGCGAGACCTGCGGCCCCAGGCGCTTCGGGGGCCGCCGGGAAGCCCTACCTCCAGGTCCTCGTACACGTCTCCCACGCGGATGCCAGCCGGGTTGCGCGGGTCGGTCGCCTCATCCATGGTGCCCAATGTCCAGGGGTGACCTCACAACCGCCTCACAATTTCCGCGGACGCAAACGGTCGTGCCAGACCCGTGCCAGATCGGTCGGCAAACCACGGTCAACGACGGGGCCGACGTCCGGCCGAACATTCCAGCAGGAGCACGCAATGCTGCAGCTCAGGCAGCACACCCACCGTGGCGGCGCCAAAAGTGGCCACACGGTTACGTAGCGGCGGCGCGCCGCGGAGCCCTGCCTCGCATCCCGGCATTCGTGACGACATGTCCGGGAGTACGAGGCACGACCGCCAGTAGATCTTTGCAGCAGCATCACAAGGGCTGCGCATCACCTTCGGCAGGCGCCAGTAGCGTTACTGGCCGCTCGATCCCGCGTGCGAACTTGAAACAGGTCGCCGGCGTCCCTGGCGGCGCAGTCAGCACAGAAAGATCGCAGATGGACTACTGCTCCGCGTGCCGCCGTAATCTCAATGGGGCGCTCGTGTGTCCAGGGTGCGGCGCATACGCTCCCGACATTGCCCCGCCGGCCCCTCGCCTCCACGGCGAGTTCGCCTCCACCGCAACGACAAGGCAGGCATGGCGCGCGGAGGAGGTCCCCGCTCCGGGGTCCTACCCCGGCACTCATCACACCGACACCGCACCGATCGGTAGCGGCGCATCCGTGGACGCGATGGCGGATGCATCGGGTACTGGTTCGTCCAGCGGCCACGAAGGAACCGCCTCCACCGGGCAGGGCCGGGCGGCTCGGCGTCGGCAGCTGGCACGTTGGAAGAAGAACAAGCGTCGGGCCGTGGCCGCAACGGCCGTTGCCCTTGTCGGTGGCGGCCTGACCGTAGCTGCCCTGCCGACCACCAGGCCTTCCAACAGTCACACACAGGCAGCCGCACCGCCGGAGCCGGTGACCGCGGCCACTCCCGGCGCAGTGACCACCGACTCGGCGTCGGAGCAACCGGACACCCCGGTTTCGCGGCATCCCCGCACTCGCCCACCCACGACAACCGACCGGCAGCAGAGCACCACCGCCGCCACGCCTCCCGCTGCGACGACGAACCGGCAGCCGACATCCGCCGCCTCGGCCCCAGCCCCCGCAGCCCCGAGGTCAGCGCCGCACACCACAGCCGAGCCGGCCCAGGGGACGCACGTTGGCAACGCCGACGCCCCAGCCCCAGCCTCAACCCCGGAGACGACCGCGCCCGCTGCCACCCAAGGCCCCGGCGCCGGCACATCGGCCCTGAACCTTCTGCCGACAACGTCGGCGGGCGCTCCGACAGCACCGACGCAGGTGTGCCTGATCGGTGTGTGCATCGGCTGATCGCCTCGTTCCCGTCGCACGCCGCCGTCTACAGGCACTGACGGAGACCCATCCGCGCCTGGGCCGCTCAGCGCGTCGAGCGGCCTCCTGCAACGCGTATGGGGCGATTGCGCCGTTACGGCCATAGCGGTCCGCCGGGTGCTCTAGCGTTTGGTACTCCTTGGTGCCGGCTGTCGGGGCGTTGGGTGCCGGGATTGAGTTGTTCGGGGGTGCAGCGTGGCTGAAGTCGGGCGATTCGATGCGTTTGTGTCGTATGCGCATGAGGATGGGCCGTGGGCCACGGCGTTGGCGGGGAACCTGCATCGGCTGGGCCTTGAGGTGTTTCTGGATCAGTGGGAGCTGGTCGGTGGCCGGCGGGTGGCGACGCGGCTCGAGGACGGACTGGCGCGCGCTGATGCACTGGTCGCTGTTGTCAGTCCGCATTGGAAGGCGTCCGGGTGGTGTGGTGAGGAGTTCGCGGCGGCCGTGACGGCCACGGTGGCGGGACGGCAACAGGTGATCCCGGTGCTGCTCGGCGAGACGGAGCTGCCGCCGTTCATAGCTTCGCGGCTGTATTTCGACTTCCGCCACGTGGCTTCTCCCGCGCAGTACGAGAAACTGGTGCGGCAACTGGAGCGGGCGGTACGGGGGTTGCCGACGGGTGAGCGTCCTGCGCGGGGCGGGGCGCTGGTCATCCCCGACGGGATCGCCTACCGGCCGGACGGGCCGGTGTACGCGGAGTTACAGGTCAGCACGGGATCGGTTGTGTTCTCCACCGCCGGCTCGGAGGTGTCCCGCACGCCGCACGGTGTGGATCGCGGTCTGGAGCAGCATTTGTGGATGCTGCGGCGAGCTCGTGCGCGGGCTGACGGCGGGTTGGCCACTCGGCAGCCGCTCCCGATGGGTGAAGTGGTCGCTCCCGGTGGTGTGGCGGGGGCGCTGACCGCCGTCGGCGATGCGTTGGGTGAGAGGTTTGTGGGCGGTGCGTTGGCCACGGCCCTGACGAGGGAAGTCGCGGCCGCCGAAGCACGTCATGCACCGTTCCGGATGGGATTGATGGTGGACGACCCGCGGTGGGTGGATCTGCCGTGGGAGACGCTGGTTGTCCCTGGCGCAGGGCAGCCGTTAGTGCTGTCGGAGCAGGTGCAGTTGTACCGCACGGTGCGGCGGGAGAGTCCGCCGGTGGCGGTGCAGGTGCCGGGCCCGTTACGGATTCTGGCGGTGGTGGCGAGCCCGGAGTCCGGCGGGGGTGAACTGCTCGACTATGAGCGGGAACTGGGCCGGATCCTGGATGCGGTCGACCCGGCGCGGTCCGGGCACGGCGCGTATGTGCGGGTGCTGAACTGGGGCAGTCTGAGCGAGATTCGCGCTGCCCTGGAGCAGGAGCGTTTCCATGTGCTGCACCTGTCCTGTCACGCCGGGCCGGGCACGTTGTTGCTCGAGGACGAGCGGGGCCGGGCAGACCGGGTGGACGCGCAGCGGTTCATGGCAGAAGGAATGCCGACCGGGCGGGGCGTTCCTTTGGTGGTGCTGGCCGGCTGCTCCACCGCCCTCACGCCTGCGTTCCGTGACGTGGAAGAGAACGGGGATCCGGACGAGAACGGGGACCCGGACGAGAACAGCACCGAGGGCTCCGGTGAGGCTGACGTCAGCGCGGAGGGGCGGGCGCGGGCCGGTCTGGCCCGGGAGTTGCTGGCTCGCGGGGTGCCGGCGGTACTGGCGATGACCGAAGCCGTCACGGACCACTACGCCACCGAGCTGACCGCGGCAGCGTACGAGGAGCTGGCGCGGGCCGAGCACCCGGACCCGCTGACCGCTCTGTCCCAAGCCCGCCGCACTCTGGAAACCCGACGTCGGCAACTGCCCGAGCGTGACCCACGCGCCGTGTGGCCGGAGTGGGCGACCCCGGCGCTGTTCCTGGCAGGGCCGCCGCTGCCGCTGTTCGACCGCGCCCATGGTGCCGGTCAGGTGCGGGCTGTACGTGAGGCGGTGCTGGATGAGGGCATGGTGGTGCGCAAGGTCGGCGAATTCGTCGGTCGCCGCGCCGAGCTGCGTCGGCTACTGGCCGCCCTGCGCGATCCCGGCCGGGCCGGAGTGCTGGTACACGGTATCGGCGGCGTCGGCAAGTCCACTCTCGCCGCTGAGCTTCTGCACCACTACGGCTCCCAGGACCGGCTCGTGGTACCGGTCTCGGCCACCACGACCCGCACCGTCGACGCCCTCCTGGAGACACTGCGGCAACGCCTGACCGCATACTGCCTGGCCGAGGATCTGTCGGAGAATGACCAGCTCCGACGCGTCGCGGTGGCGCTGACGGACGCCAGCTCGCCCTGGCGGGACCGCTGGGAACTGATCCGCCAGCTCGTGCTGCCAAGGCTCACGGTCCTGCTGATCCTGGACAACGCCGAAGACCTCCTGACGCGTTCCGGTGACGGCCGGCAGCTGTACGACCCGGCGCTGGCGGATCTCCTGGCCGCGTGGACGGCGGCAAGCCCGAGAACGCGACTGCTCATCACCAGCCGCTACCCCTTCAGCCTCCCCCAGCGCGCCCACAAGCGGCTGACCACCCATCACCTGGGCCCGCTGTCACTCGCGGAGAGCCGCAAACTGATCTGGCGACTGCCCGGTTTGGGCGCTCTGAGGCCGGCCGACCAGCACCGTGCCTACACCGACGTCGGGGGCCACCCACGCGCCCTGGAATACCTCGACGCCCTGCTACGCGGCGGCCCGGCCCGCTTCCCCGACATCGCCGACCGCATGGAAACCGCACTGGAGCACCGCGGCATTCGTGATCCAGAGCGCTGGCTGGCAGGCGTGGAGGGTGATTTGGACATGGCGCTGGCCGAGACCGTCACCCTCGCTGTGGACGACGTCCTTCTCGACACTCTCCTCGATCAGCTCGATGAGGTGTCCGGGGCGCGGCTGCTCCTGGACGGCCTGGCCGTCTACCGCACCCCGGTAGACCGCACGGGGGCTGCCTGGCAGATGTCACATCTCACCGCAGCGCCCGACCCCGACCCCGTACTCATGCAGCGCCTCCAAACGGTGAATACGCAGATCGCCGAGGCCGTCGCGGCGGGGGCTCGGCCGGAGGACGGTTATGGCCTTGCGCCCGCGACGATAACCCAGGCCGCGCGAGACTGGCAGGAGATCCGACGGCCTCCGGTCGAACTGGACGACCATGGCGGCAAGGCCCTGAACCTGCTCATGGAGCTCGGGCTGGTCTCGCCGGCCCCCGCGCCACAAGACGAACCGGGTAGTCAGCCGAGCGGCTTGATGGTGCATCGCTGGACCGCCGACGCCCTCCAACGACGCGCCCGGCCCGACACTCTCAACGCCGCTCACCGTCGGGCCGCCTCCTACTGGCAGTGGCGCGTCAACGTTTGGCCCCAGACCCCCGCCGACGACATCACCCAGCTCATCGAAGTCCGCCACCACCGTCACCAGGCCGGCGACCTCGATGAAGCCGACACTGTCACCCGGCGCGTCTGCACGCAGCTGCGCACCTGGGGAGCCTGGGACTGGGAACAACGCCTGTGCGAGGAGGCGCTCACCTGGTACCCCGCCCGCTCCCACCCTGCCGCCGCCTACATCCATGAGCTGGGCACGATCGTGCAGCGCCGGGGGAAGTACGCGGAGGCCGAGGAGTACTACCGGGCCTCCCTCGCCATCGAGGAGGAGCTGGGCAACCGCTCCGGCATCGCCAGCAGCTACCACCAACTGGGCATGATCGCGCAGGAACGGGGGGAGTATGCGCAGGCCGAAGAGCACTACCGGGCCTCCCTCGCCATCCTGGAGGAGCTGGGCAACCGCTCCGGCATCGCCAGCAGCTACCACCAGCTGGGCATGATCGCGCAGTACCGGGGGGAGGACGCGCAGGCCGAGGAGCACTACCGGGCATCCCTCGACATCGAGGAGGAGCTGGGCAACCGCTCCGGCATCGCCACCAGCTACCACCAACTGGGCATGATCGCGCAGCACCGGGGGGAGTACGCGCAGGCCGAGGAGCGCTACCGGGCATCCCTCGCCATCCTGGAGGAGCTGGGCGACCGCGCCAGCATCGCCACCAGCTACCACCAACTGGGCATGATCGCGCAGCTCCGGGGGGAGTACGCGCAGGCCGAGGAGCACTACCAGGCCTCCCTCGCCATCAGGGAGGAGCTGGGCGAACGCTCCGGCATCTCCAGCAGCTACCACCAGCTGGGCAGGGTCGCGGAGCACCGGGGGGAGTACGCGCAGGCCGAGGAGCACTACCGGGCATCCCTCGCCATCCTGAAGGAGCTGGGCGACCGCTCCGGCATCGCCACCAGCCTCGGTCAGCTGGGCGTACTCCGTACTGCACAGCAGCGCCTTACAGAAGGCGTGTCTTACATGCTGCAGACGCTGGAGCTTCAACTGGAGATCGGAATTCCGACCACCACGGCTCTCTACTGGCTCGACCGACAGAGGGCTCTCCTCGGCGATGATGCCTTCCATGCCGTTCTCAGCGATCTACTGCCGGACGATGCAGTGGTAGCAGTCATGGAAGCCACGCAACCTCCGGCCGAGCCCGCAGAAGACGAGCGATCACCCAACCATGGCGACTCCACGGGCGCAGATCAGGCATAGAACCTGCTCACGAAATGATCCTGGTACTCGCAGGGCGACCCTCCGCGAACCCGGGCCCGGGCCGGACCCGCCACAATGACGGCATGAGCGACGCCGAACTGGGCAGCTGCCTGCGTGCCTGGCGCGACCGTCTGGCACCCGCCGAAGTCGGCCTGCCGGCCGGCCCGCGGCGGCGCGCGCCCGGGCTGCGCCGCCAGGAGCTCGCCACCCTGGCCGGGCTCTCGGTCGAGTACCTGGCCCGGATCGAACAGGGCCGCGCAGGACGGCCCTCAGCCTCGGTCCTGCGGCCCCTGGCTCGTGCCCTGCGGCTGACCGAGGAGGAGCGCGACCACCTCTACCGGCTGGCCGGGCACTCCTCGCCCGCGCCCGGGGTCGCGTCCGCGCACGTCACGCCAGGGCTGCAGCGGATCATCGACCGGCTGAACGATGCCGCGGTGCTGGCGGTCGACCGCGCCTGGAACGTCGTCCTGGCCAACCCGCTGGCGATCACCCTCCTCGGCGACGACGCGACGGGCGAGGACGGTGAGCGCAACGTCCTGCGCCGGCACTTCACCGGGCGGCCCTCGCGGGTGGTCCGTACCCCCGCCGAAGCCGCGGACTTCGAGGCGTACGCCGTCGCCGACCTGCGCGCGAGTCTCGGGCGGTTCCCCGCCGATCCGTACCTGCTCGGGCTCGTCGGCGAACTGCAGTCGGTCAGCCCGCGCTTCACGGAACTCTGGGCGCGGACCGATGTCGCCGCGAGCACGTCGCAGCTCAAGAGG
The DNA here is from genome assembly GCF_050936555.1 of Streptomyces sp. CA-135486. Lineage (NCBI taxonomy): Bacteria > Bacillati > Actinomycetota > Actinomycetes > Kitasatosporales > Streptomycetaceae > Streptomyces > Streptomyces sp. CA-135486. The sequence continues at coordinate 262,068 of NZ_JBNJMM010000002.1, read as the reverse complement.
GTCGAGCACCCCGAGGTGGGGCGGCTGATGCTCAACTGCGACGTACTGGAGGCCACGGGCTCGGCGCTCCGCCTGGTCGTCTACACCGCCGCGCCGGGCACGCCCGACCACCAGGCCCTGGCACTCCTCTGCGCCGTCGGGCCGCAGACCTTCGGCTGACGCTCATACCGGAAACGCCCACTGTCCGGTGCTTTCACAAGACCTGCCCTGTCGCTGCGTGGCAGATGACAACTACCCGCAGGGGCACGGAGTCGGCGTCAGCCCGGATGCGCCCCGTGGCCCTCATGCGCGGCGTCCGCCCGGAGTGCGGCCTGGGCGATGTTGCGGGCCATGCCGCCGAACACGAACGCGTGGAACGGCCACACGCTCCACCAGTAGACGTGCCCGAGCAGACCGTGCGGGTGGAACACCGCCCGCTGCCGGTAGCGGGCCCGGCCCTGCTCGTCCCGGTCGGAGTACATCTCCAGCCAGGCGAGCCCCGGCAGCCGCATCTCGGCACGCAACCGCAGCAGTCGGCCCGGTTCGATCTCCTCGACGCGCCAGAAGTCCAGCGAGTCCCCCACCCGCAGCCGTGCGGGGTCCCGGCGGCCACGGCGGAGGCCGACGCCTCCGGCCAGCCGGTCGAGCCGGCCTCGTACCGCCCAGGCGAGGGGGAAGGAGTACCAGCCGTTGTCACCGCCGATCCCCTCGATGACCTGCCACAGTGCCTTCGGTGAGGCGTCGACGGAGAGCGCGCGCCGGTCGATGTAGAGGCTGCCCCCGGCCCAGTCCGGGTCCGAGGGCAGGGGGTCGCTCGGAGCGCCGGGCAGCGCGGCGGAGGACCAGCGGGTGGTGACCTGCGCGTCGCGTACGCGCTGCAGGGCCAGGGTGAGTGCCTGGTCGAAGCCGATCGGCGCACCAGGCGGATCGGGTACGTACTGGGCGATGTCGTGCTCTCGGCAGACGACCTCGTGGCGCAGCGACTCGGCCAGCGGCCGGGCGAGGGAGGCGGGTACGGGAGTGATCAGGCCGATCCACAGGCCGGAGAGACGGGGCGTCAGCATCGGTACGCGCAGGATGAAGCGGCGGGGCAGGCGGGTCACTTCCGCGTACCGCCGCATCATCTGCTCGTATGTCACGACGTCGGGCCCGCCGACGTCGAACGCGCGGTTCACCTCGTCGGGCATCCGTGCACTGCCCACCAGATACCGCAGCACGTCCCGGACGGCGATCGGCTGGATGCGCGTGCTGACCCAGCTCGGGGTGACCATCACCGGCAGCCGCTCGGTGAGGTAGCGCAGCATTTCGAAGGACGCCGAACCGGAGCCGATGATGACCGCGGCGCGCAGGACGGTCGCCGGCACGGCCGAGCGGAGGAAGATCTCGCCGACCTCGGCGCGGGACCGCAGATGGGGTGACAGTTCGCGTTCCGGCACATCGGCCGGGGTCAGTCCGCCCAGGTAGACGATGCGCCGGACGCCCGCGGCGCGGGCCCGCTCGGCGAACAGCCGGGCAGCCTTCCGGTCGGTTTCCTCGAAGTCGTGTCCGGCCCGCAGGGCGTGCACAAGGTAGTAGGCGACATCGATACCGCGCAGGGCGTCGCCGACCGAATCCGGGTCGGTCACATCCCCGGTGACCACCTCGGCGCGTCCCGCCCAGGGGTGGTCGCGCAGCTTGTCCGGAGACCGGGCCATGCACCGTACGCGGTACCCGGCGTCCAGCAATTCGGGTACCAGCCGGCCTCCGATGTATCCCGTCGCGCCTGTCACCAGACAGTGCGGGCTCCGCGTGTCCCGGCCGCTCATGGAACCTCCGATCCGCGGGGTGCCCCCATGCCACTCTCGCGCCTGGCGACGGATTCCGCTCTTGGGGCCGGCCCGGGATGCGGTGCCGCCAATCCCTCGGCACGGTTCATTCGTATCCACTGCTGGACGGAACTTCCCGGAGGGCTGAGCCATGACAAGGACACTCACTCGCAACCGCGCGGTGCTGGGGCTGGCAGCCGGAGCACTGGCGGGCGTGCTCGCGGGCTGTGGGGGTGGCAACGGTGGAAGCGGAAGTGGCTCGACGACCTCCACACCCCCGGCGAAGAGCGCCGAAACAGGAGTGACGCAGGTGACAGCGGAGCTGACCGACTTCCACATCGCACTGTCACAGAAGACGTTCAAGCCCGGCGCCTACGCCTTCGTCGCCAAGAACAGCGGCCAGCACGACCACGCCCTGGAGATCGAAGGCCCCGCCGGAGAGCACCGCAGCAAGACCCTCGCTCCCGGAGCATCCGCGACGCTCAAGGTGACCCTGAAGTCCGGCACCTACGAGATCTACTGCCCCGTCGGCGGGCACAAGGACCTGGGCATGAAGACGGAGATCACCGTGGGCGGCAGCCCGCCCGTGAACAAGACCCCCTCGCAGAACAGTGGCTACTGAGCGGGCGCGCGCCACCCCGCATCTGCGGGGGCGGCTGTTACGGAACTGTCTTCTTTCTGCGTGCAACTACGGTGCCCCCTCTGCTGTCTAGCAGGAGGAACTCGCATCATGCGCGCATAAGGAGTCGACAGCCGTGGGGGACATACGCCGACGAGGAGTCGTCGCACTCGGGATCACCGCGCTGGTGGTCCCGCTCACTCTGGCCATGGGGAGCACGACCGCTCACGCGGCCTCCTGCACGACGCAGACCGGGGCGTACCAGAAGCAGGTCGAGCGGTTTCTCGGCCGCCCGGTGGACGGCAGGCAGTCCGCCGCCGACTGCAAGGCGATCCAGGCCTTCCAGACGAAGCACTCGATCAGCCCGAACGCCGGGCTGGCGGGCCCCATCACCTGGGGCGTCATGGATCTCATGACCAAGCAGAAGGCCGTCGGGAAGAACCCGAACAAGGCCGGCAAGTGCCCGACGAACAAGGGCCGCATCGCCTGCGTCGACCTGACGCTCCAGCTCAGCTGGATCCAGGACGGCAGCAAGCTGGTGTACGGACCGGTCGCGGTGCGTACCGGCCGTGACGGGCACGAGACCCGCACCGGCCTGAAGACGGTCTACTGGCGCGACATCGACCATGTGTCCAGCCTGTACAACGTGCCGATGCCGTACAGCCAGTTCTTCGACGGCGGCCAGGCCTTCCACTCGGTCGGCATCAGTGTCTGGGCGCCGCCCGGCTCGCACGGGTGCGTGAACATGACCAAGACCGACGCCGCCAAGTACTGGAGCCTGCTCCGCAACGGCGACGACGTCTTCGTCTACGGCCGCAAGCCCGGAACCTGAGACACCCAAGGCCCGCAGGAGCCTGCGAGCGCCCGGAAGCGGCCCGGACCGACGGTCCCGGTGGCTTCCGGGAATTCCGGGGTCGGCTGGCTACGCTCGCCGCATGGCGCGCACCCGGCTGTACCGCAACGGCACCCTGGTCCTGGAGAACTTTCCCGCCGACGAGATCTCCGAGCACCTCACCGATCCGTCGTCGGTGCTGTGGCTGGACCTGTACCGGCCCGGGCCGGACGAATTCGCCATGGTCGGCGAGGAGTTCGGGATCCATGAACTGGCCATGGAAGACGCCGCGCACCAGGGGCAGCGGCCGAAACTCGACCGCTACCGCACCCACGAATTCCTCAGCGCCCATGCGGTCTCCATCGCCCCGGACAGCGCCGACCTGTCCACCAGCGAGATCTCCGCGTTCCTCACGAGCCAGGCGCTGATCACCATCCGCAAGGACGACGGCTTTCCCATCGACGACGTCGTCGCCCGCTGGGACCAGAGCCCGGACCTCGCCGGGCACGGGGTCGGATTCCTGCTGCACGGCCTGCTGGACCACGTGGTCGACGGGCACTTCGCCGCGGCACAGCAACTCGACGACCGGGTCGAGGAGTTGGAGGACCTGCTCTTCGCGGAGGGGCGTCACCAGATCCGGACCGTGCACCGTCGCCTGTACGCACTGCGAAAATCGCTTGTCCGGTTGCGCCGCGTGGTGCTGCCGATGCGCGAGGTCGTCAACTCGCTCATGCGCCCCGGCCTGGTCAGCGAACCTCTTGCGCCCTACTACCAGGACGTCTACGACCACGCGCTGCGTGCCATCGAATGGACCGAGTCCGTGCGGGACATGGTGGCCTCGGCGATGGAGACGAATCTGTCGGTCCAGTCCAATCGCATGAATCTGATCATGAAGAAGGTGACCAGCTGGGCCGCGATCATCGCCGTGCCCACTGCCATCACCGGCTTCTACGGTCAGAACCTTCCTTACCCGGGCTTCGCCCACCAGACGGGATTCATCACCTCCACCACCGCCATCGTGGTCGTCTCCGCGCTGCTCTACCTCGTCTTCAAGCGCAAGGACTGGCTCTGAGCGGCAGGTCTCAGCCGCGCGCAGTGCCGGGACCGTACTCGGTGAGCAGCAGGGCGATGTCGTCGGCACGGTATGTGGAGCGGCGCGCGTCGTGCAGGAGCCGGTCGGCGAGTTCGTCGACCGAGTCGGCACGGGCGTGGGCCAGGGATGCCCGTAGCCGGTCGATGCCCACGTCGATATCGGTGCCGCGCTCCTCGACCAGGCCGTCCGTGTAGAGGGCGAGGACAGAGCCCGGCGGGAGGTCGATCCAGGTTCCCTCATAGGTGCTCGCGCGATCCACACCGAGGAGTGGGCCGGCCTCCAGGGCGAGGACGTCGGTCGTCCCGTCGGGACGGCGGAGCAGTGGCGGGAGGTGACCGGCGCTGACCGCGTACGCACGGTGGCCGGAGGGTTCGAGGCGGATGTAGCAGCAGCTGGCGAGCAGCCCGGCGTCGAGGTCGATGAGGGTCCGGTTGGCGCCCGCCATCACGTCGTCGGGCGCATGGCCCACTGCCGCGAAGGCCCGTACGGCGCTGCGCAGCTGAGCCATGGTGGCCGCCGCGGCGATGCTGTGTCCCTCGACGTCGCCGATGACGAGGGACACTCCGCCACCGGTGGGGATGACGTCGTACCAGTCGCCACCGATGTCCATTCCGCTGGTGCCGGGCAGGTAGCGGACGGCGGCGTGGACGCCGGGGACCACCGGCAGCCGGTGCGGCAGCAGCGCCTGCTGCAGGCCGCGCGCGAGGGCGAACTCCGAGTCGTAGAGGCGCGCTCGTTCCAGGGCCTGGGCGATCAGCCCGGCGAGCGCGGTGAGGACACCGCGGTCCTTCGCCGTGAACGGATGGGCGTCGTCGAAGCCGAGAACACAGGTGCCGACGGGGCGGCTGGAGGCGATCAGCGGCAGATACGCCCAGGAGCTCAACCCGCCCGCGGGGATTCCCGGATATCCCTGGGAGAGGTCCTGCTGCGACTCGATGAAGAGTGGGGCCCCGGAGGTCAGGGTCTCCGTACCGGGCAGGCGGGCGTGCAGCGGCACGCCCTCCAGCCAGTCGAGGAAGTCCTCACGGTGGCCGGTGTGGAAGAGCAGGTGCAGCGTTCCCTCGCGGACCACGTAGATCGCCAGCTGCTGGCCGCCGAACGCCGGGAGAAGCTGGTCGGCGACGACGCCGCAGACTTCGCGGGCGGTGACCGCCTCGGTCAGCGCGCTGCCCAGCTGCAGGACGTGGTACATCACGCCCAGGCGCGCCGGTGTGGCGGCGGGTGCCGTTGCCTCCCGGGCGGCGGATGCCGTCGTGACCGGTCCGGCGGGTGCTGTCGCGGCGGGTGCCGTCGCGGCCAAGGGGGGATGACCGGCGGGGACCACCCGGCCGGTCACCCCGTCCGCCTGCGGGTGGAGGGAGAACGCCAGCCACTGGTCGGGCGGGCGGCGGGCAAGGAAGGAGAGCGGCTCCTGCGAGATCATCGCCGACCGGTGCCGGTACTCGAAATCGGGGTCGGACAGCCACGGCAGGATGTCCCAGAGACAGTGGCCCAGCAGATCGTCGCCGCGTACGTCCAGCAGCTGCTCAAGGCTGGGGTTGGCGTAGGTGACCCGCCCGTCGGGGGCGAGGGAGAACAGTCCGTCCCGCAGCCGCTCGGCCGCGGCGACGGCCGCGCTGCCGGCCCGCGCGTCGACGACCGCGCCGACCAGATGGGTACGCACCCGCGCGTCGTCGACCTCCGGTACGCGGCCCCACAACTCGACGGTGCGGTACCCCTCGCCGCCGCCCGCGCGATCTCGTACGCGCAGGCGCCGCGCGATGATCCGGCCCTCGGCGGTGGCCGCGCGGGCCGCGGCCCGGAAGGCAGCGAGGTCGCCGGGGTGCAGACAGGCAGCGAGCGTTTCGGCTCGACCGTCGAAAGCACGGGGGTCCAGACCGAAGATCGCGCAGAGCTCGTCGTCCACGGTGAAGGTGCCGGTGACGAGGTCCCAGTCGAACTGGCCGACCTGTACGGCCGTTCCCGAGGGAGCCGGTGTCTCGACGGGAACCGTCTGCGGATCGCACTCGACGGGATCGCCGGTACGGGCGCGGAGGGCGGCGAGGGAGGCGCCGAGCCGGTTGGCGATGGTGCGCACGTGGCGGCGCTGGGCCTTGGACAGCCCTTCGCCGCCCGGTCCCGCCGCCCAGACGATCGCGAGCGCCCCGAAGGTCTCGCCACCCACGCCCACCGGCACGGAGCAGGAGCCGAAGGCGTGCGGCAGCGCCACGGCGAGCTGGGGAAACCGGCGCATCGTCTCGTCGGCGTCGGCCAGGTGGACCGTGCGCCCCGAGCCGTAGGCCGCGGCGACCGGGATGGGGCTGCTCACCGGAATGAGGCGCCAGCCGCCCAGCAGGGAGGGTGGCACCCCGCACGTCGCGGCGAGCACGATCGAGCGGCGGTCGCGAGAGCGGAGAAAAACGCTCCCGGCGTACGCGCCGGTTCCTCTGACGGCTTTGACGACGGCCGCGGCAAGCAGATCCTCGCGCTCCGCCGTCTCACCAGCGATCATCCCGCGCATATTCCCAGTGTGCGCAGGTTCGGGCCCACCTGGCCCGATATGGCAGCTCAGCGAGACCGGGCGGGAGCGTTCCAGGACCCGCTACGAGCGGGCGGGAGCCTGCCGGGACCGGGCCACTGCGGTGGCCGCCCCGGAAAATTCTCAGAAGAATTCCGTGGCCGTCGATCCGGCCCTCTCCCGTTCGACGCAAGGATGAGAGGCAGGGAAAGCCCCCGTCCTCCCGACCGAGGAGTCACCATGCCGCGCTGTCTCTCGCTGATCCGCATCGACGAGCAGAATGCCCCCACCGACGACCCCGGCCCCGAGTTCGAGCAGCGCATGGGCGAGCTGTTCGAGGAGATCACCAAGGCCGGGGGTCATGCTGGACACGGCCGGGCTCACTCCGACCTCCGAGGGCACCCGGGTCACCTGGTCCGGCAGTGCGTTCCGGTTCACCGACGGGCCCTTCACCGAGAGCAAGGAAGTCATCGGCGGTTATGCCATCCTGCAGGCGAAGGACAAGGCCGAGGCCCTGGAGTGGACCAAGCGCTTCCTGCAGATCCACCCGGAGCACTGGACCGTCACCTCCGAGGTCCGCGAGATCGCCGAGGGCTGACCCGTCCGCGCCGCCCCCGCCGCGCGGGCTGACGCTCCGGTCGCCGCGCCGGAGCATTCACCGGAGCCAGGTGTCCCGGACAAGCCGGGCGCCTGGCCACTGCCCCGTACACCCAAGATCGCGCCGGGTGGACGGCCGGCTCTGCGGAAGATCAGCCGCAGTCCCGGATGGCGCGCGAGCAGCCGCCCACCGGCTCGGGCTCGGCCCCCGGCTGAACCGCCCTCCCACTCGACGACGCTTCGGGACCGGCTCAGTTGGGCCCCTGTGCCCGCAGAGTCTGCCGCCGTATCAGCCGTGAGATGTCCTTCGCGTTGATGATCCCCACCAGTTGTCCCCCGTCCACGACGAGAATGCGCATGCCGGTGGCCGGGCGGAGCCTGTCGAGAGCCTCACTCAGCAGATCACTCGGGGTGGCCACCGCACACTGCGACAGCGGGATCGCCACATCGCGCACACGAAGAGCCTCCCGGCGCGCTCCCGGTATCCCGGCCAGCCTGCGTGCCTGAACGATCCCGCTGGGGCGCCCTTCGAAATCGAGCAGGGGCACGGCGGAATGGTGGGTCTTCATGGCCACCTCGTCGATGAACCGCTGGACGGTCAGCCAGTCGGCACCGGTGGTCACCGGGCTCGACATGGCGTCGGCCACCCGCACGCCCCGCAGTGCCGTGTGGATTACGGCGCGCTGCCGTTCCGCGCCGGCGACGACCGTGATGAAGAGGCCGACGAAGACGAGCCACAGCCCGCCCGGCACCCCGCGCAGGAGGGCGATCCACCCGACGACCATCAGCAGCACGCCCATGACCTGACCGCTTCGGGAAGCCGCCCGGTCCGCGCGCTCCCGGTCTCCGGTGCGCCACCACACCAGCGCCTGAACCACCCTTCCGCCGTCGAGCGGCGAAGCGGGCAGCAGGTTGAACGCGCCGAGGAACAGGTTCGCCCAGCCGAGCCACATCAGAACGGCGGCGGGCACCGCCCAGCCGGTCATCAGGTGCAGCCCGATTCCCGCGCCGAGCGCGGCACCTCCGACAGCCAGACTGGTCAGCGGGCCGCTGACGGCCACCGCGAAAGCGACCGCGGCGGACTGCGGTCGCCCCATCCGGGTCATCCCGCCCAGCGCCCACAGCGTCACGTCCTCTACCGCGATCTTCTTCCTGCGGGCAGTGGCCGCGTGTGCCGTCTCGTGGAGCAGCAGGCTGCCCATGAGCAGCACGGCGCCCACGGCACTGGCAAAGGTGTACACCGTGTCCGAGCGCCCCGGAGTCCAGGCGGGGAGGGTCTGGCGGCCGAGACCGTACGCGAACAGGACCACCAGCAGCGGCACGCTGAAGTGCATGCGCAGCGGGACCCCGACAACTTGTCCGACGCGGACCGAGCCGTTCATCGTCGTCTCCTGCGGGCTCCGTGAACCGATCAGCACGGCACCCACTGACGATTGTCTCTCGCAAAGCCTCCCGCCGTCGGCCCGAGGCCCAGGGCACGTACAAGCCCGGGGGACGCTCAACTACGTACAACGAGGGCACCGGATCTACGCTGGACCTACCGACAGCAGTGCGGAGGTGCGACATGGGGCACAGCCACCACTTCCATCTGGATCAGGGTGACCACTCGATCACCGTGAACGTCGGACCCGGAAGGAACGGAGAGATCGAGCTCCTGGTCGACGGCAAAGTGGTCGCGTGCCAGAAGGAGCACGGCCGTGGGACGAGCCTGCTGGCCGCCGAACTGCCCGAAGAGCCCGCCCGCCCGATCCGGGTCCGGATACGCGAGCCGCACCTCGTCCCCTCCAGGCCGCCCAGATGCACGCTGGAGCTGGACGGCGTGGAGCAGCCCATGCCGGAAAGGGCGCTCATGATGTGAGTTCCGGAGGGTCTGACCGCCGGCGCGCAGCCGCTCGCGGCCGGCAAGAGGGGCCTGGCGGGCCTACTTCTTCAGGCCGAGCGTGGCGCAGGCCGCCTTGTACTCGGGGGTGCAGATGTCGGCGACGGTGTAGACGCCGTCCTCGATCACGGTGTCCTTGATGTTGTCCTTGGTCAGCGAGATGACCGGGACCAGCACCGAGGGGATCTTCTTGGTGGTCGGACTGTTGACGTCCGCCTGCGCCATGGAGTCCAGCGACATGCCCCTGGCCAGCAGGATGGCCATCTCCGCCGCTGCGCTGGCCTCCGGGGCGTACGGCTTGTAGACGCTCATGTACTGCTGACCCGCGACGATGCGCTGCACGGCGGCGAGCTCGGCGTCCTGGCCGGTGACCGGCGGGAGCGGGGAGACACCGGCGGCCTTCAGGGCCTTGATGATGCCGCCCGCCATGCCGTCGTTGGCGGAGTAGACGCCGATGATCTTGTTCTTGCCGATCGCCGAAATCGCCTCCTCCATGTTGGCGGCGGCGTTCTCCGGCTTCCACTCCTTGGTGTCGTACTCCCTGCCCACGTTCACCTTGCCGTCGAGCTTGGCGTGCGCGCCCTTCTTGAACTGCGCGGCGTTCGGGTCGGTGAGCGCACCGTTCATCATCACGATCTGACCCGACGTGGTGTCGGAGCTCAGCGCCTGCAGCAGCGCTATGCCCTGCACATGGCCGACCTCTTCGTTGTCGAAGGAGGTGTACGCGTCGATCGGGCCCTCGGCGAGGCGGTCGAAGGCGACGACCGGGATACCGGCCTCCTTGGCCTTCTTGATGCCGCCGGCGATGGCCTTGGAGTCGACCGCGTCCACGATGAGCGCGTCCACCTTGTTGTCGATCATCGTGTCGATCTGCTGCGTCTGCAGGGAGGCGTTCTGCTTGGCGTTGGCGTAGAGGACTTTGCCCTTGCCGTTGGTCAGTTCGCTGATCTTCTTCTCGATGACCGGCTTGTCGAACTTCTCGTAACGAGCAGCCTCGTTCTCCGGAAGGAGCAGACCGACGGAAATGTCGTCGCTCGTCTTCACTCCGGAGTCCTGGGCGCTCACACAGGAAGTGAGCGAGACGGCCATCGCGGAAGCAGCGACAGCAACGGCAGCGTGACGCAGATGTGCGTTCATGGACAGAAGTCAACCTCCCTGGGAGGCCGCGCCCCTGCGGCCAAGGTGGCTGGAAGTCAACCCCGCCCCGACAAAAGCGTCAAGAAGTATATTATTAACGAGATGACAACGGGTACTGATCGTTAGCTAAATGAAGACAAACGCAGGTCGAAAAGCGCTCTGAAAAGGCTTTGAATCACCTGTTTCCGGACCACAAGGGCATGAGTGCCAGGCACCTCGGCGCCGTCCACCAAGAGCATGCGGAACCACCGGCTGCCGCGTGGCAGTGGCGGATTTTCGACGCCCTCCACCACCCTCGGCCACCGGGCCGACCGCGGCAACAACAGCCGGCCGTCCGCCACATCGCGGACGACCGGGCCTCCTGGCCATCGCCGAGCGGGCTGCGGCGTGGGCGTCAGGGGGTGGCGCGATGGGCGGCCCGGTGGCGGGACAGGGTGTGGCGGGGATGGGTGGGGTGGGTCAGGACGAGTTGACGAATGAATTGGTGGAAACAGGACAGAGCGGCTACCGGGGGCAGGGCGGCCACCGCGATGCCGGGCAGTGTCCTCGGTGCGTTGCTGACGCACAGAGCCACCGCGATGGCGGCGAAGAACACCACGACAGCCCAGGCGTGCGGGGCCCGGCGCCGGTGCAGTGTGATGCGCAGGATCGACAGCGAAGCAACCAGCCAGGGCCCGAAGACCAGGAGCGGCCAGCCCTGTGCCAGGTCTGCCGGCACCCCGGGGGCGGCCACGTACAACAGCGGGTCGTAGGAGACCATCACGCTGTAGACGCTGACGACGGTCATGACGAACGCGGTGAGCGTCGCGAGACTGAAGCTGACCACACGCAGCCACGTCCAGCCCTGGAAGCGCTGGGTGGCCTTGGGTTTGCGGCGGGTGTGGGAGCGGGGCCGGGGAAAGGCCGCGGGGGCCGGGGCGCTTTGCGGTGCGGAGGTGCCCAGCAGCTGAGCCAGCTCTGCTTCCCAGTCCAGCGCTTCGCCCTTCCAGGACAGCGCCTCGCCTTCCCAGGACAGCCCTTCGCCCGGAAGTGTCTGGTCCATATCGGGCGGGAGGAAACCATTTTGCGCGCGCAACGCATGGTCGGCCGACCACTGCGCGTCGGACTCCAGCGTGCCGTGGGGTGGCATCTGGTAGCCATCGAACAACTCGGGACCGTCATACATGCCGCGTCTGCCCCAGCCTCTCACCGGCCTTGTACGAGGCGCCGGGCGAGTGTGCGGGAGGCCGGGGCCTCGTCATGGTGCCGGCGTCAGTACCCCGCTGCGTCGGGGCGTACTGGGGCGGGGCGGGCAGTACGGCATGAAGGCGGCGGTGGAAGTCGCTCTGGATGCACTCCAGTTCCTGCAGCAACTCGTCCAGCACGTCGACAAAGTAGTGCGGGACCACCCGGTCGGCACTGTCCGCGGCCTGACCGGTGATATGTCCTGCGTGCCCCGCCACCGGGTCGGGCGGGCACCCTCCGCGGCTGGTGTCGCTGGGTCGTCTTCCGCGCAATGAGCGATACAGCTTCGGTGATGTCACGCACATCAAACGAACGGGGCACGCACTCGGATGACCGGCGTCCGGGTGACCTGTCGCCACCGGAGGATGGCTCATCCGCCACCGGGTTGACCCGTAGCCATACTTACACTCCGGCTCCCCCCGACTCTTGTCCGGCCGTCGAGACTCCGGTCGGGTGGCCCGGGCCTGCGGGCCGGCCCGGGCTCAGTCCGCGCCGTACGCGTCCCGCTCCGGGCGCCGGCCGGACAGCCCCCGGCGGCGCGACCGTAACCGGCGCCCTTGAGGACGCGACAAAAGGGGAAGAACGGGCAGAGATCTGACCATGCCTCTGCTCGTCGGAACCTCAGGGTGGCAGTACAAGGACTGGCGCGGTGTTCTCTATCCGCCCGGGCAGCCGCAGCGGCTGTGGCTGGAGGAGTACGCCCGCCACTTCGCCACTGTGGAGAACAACAACGCCTTCTACCGGCTTCCCGCTACCGACACCTTCGCGTCCTGGCGGGAGCGGACGCCGGAAGGCTTCGTCATGGCGGTCAAGGCCAGCCGCTACCTCACCCACATCAAGCGGCTGCGCGACCCCGAGGAGCCGGTGCGCCGACTGATGGACCGGACCGAGGGCCTGGGCGGGAGACTGGGGCCCGTACTGCTGCAACTGCCGCCCAACTTCCGGCAGGACATCGGGGCTCTGGACGCCTGCCTGAGCTGCTTCCCCCGCACGGTCCGGGTGGCCGTCGAACTCCGCCACACCTCGTGGTGGGAGTCGGAGCGGGAGCTGCGGGCCGTGCTGGAACGGCACAGCAGCGCACTGTGCTGGGCGGACCGGGGGTCCCGCCCCGTGACGCCACTGTGGCGTACCGCCTCGTGGGGGTACGTGCGGTTTCACGGCGGCCTCGCCGAGCCATCGCCGCGCTACGGCCGCCAGGCGCTGAAGTCCTGGGCCGGACGCATCGCCGACGCCTGGCCGGACCAGGACGATGTGTACGTCTACTTCAACAACGACACGGGTGGTGCTGCCGTGGTGGACGCCGTGAAGTTCGCCCGGGCAGCGGCCGCGTCGGGCCGGACGGTGAGCCGTACACCGCCGGCCCGGGCACAGTGGTCCAGCTCCTGAGCGACGCGGCCTCATCCGCGATGACTGTCGGACAGCTGCGTGCCCTCGTCGGCGCCGTGGCCGATGCCTTTGTGGACGAGCGGGCGGCGGAACTTGAGAAAGAGGCCGAAGGCGACACCGGCGATGCCTGCCGCGAGCAGTACACCGGGAAGGATCCACGTCAGGGACGAGTCCTTCGCCGCGCCCAGCAGCACATCGAAGTTGATCAGAGCGGTGATGAAGACGGCGGCCAGGGCGGTCCCGCCGAGGACCGGGGCGACGGCGCGGCTCCACAGCCGCTCGCCGCGCCCGTCGCGGGCGAAGAACCCGATGACCGCGGCGGAGACGACCGTCAGCAGGAAGATGACTCCCAGGGCCCCGAGGTTGGTGAGCCAGGTGAACAGGGTTGCCAGCGGGTCCAGGCCGGCGGCCGCGAACACGATGACCGTCAGGGCCGCGAGCCCGGTCTGGGCGAGCGAGCTGACGTGGGGTGAGCGGTGCCGGGGGTGGACGGCGCCCAGCGCGCCGGGGAGCACGTGCTCCCGTCCGAGGGCGAAGGAGTAGCGCGCGACGGCGTTGTGGAAGGACAGGATGGCCGCGAGGAGGCTGGTCAGGAAGAAGACGTTCGCGATGTCGCCGAAGGCGCTGCCCAACCGCTGCTCTCCGAGGGCGAAGAAGAGGCCGGGCCCCTGCTCCTGTGCGGCGCCGACGACGAGGCCGGGTCCGGCGCCGATCGCGAGCGCCCAGGCCGACAGGGCGTAGAAGACGCCCATGAGGACGACCGCCAAGTAGGTGGCGCGGGGGATGGTGCGCCGCGGATCCCGGCACTCCTCGCCGTAGATGGCGCCGGATTCGAATCCCATGAAGCCCGCCATCGCGAAACAGAAGGCAGCGCCGACCGCTCCGGTGGCGAGCGCGTCGTAGGACAGCGGGGTGGCCGAGATGCCCTGCGGGCCGGGGTCGAGGAACTGTCCCGCGTCGAAGACGGCGACGGTCACCGTCTCGATCACGAGCAGGACCGCGAGCACCTTGGCGTTGAGGTCGATGCGCCGGTAGCCGAGTACGCCGACGGCGGCTATGCACGCCAGGACGTACACCCACCACGGCAGATCGAGGCCGAGCCGGGTCTCGGCGAGGTCGGCGGCGGTGTAGCCGAACAGGCCGTAGATCCCGATCTGCATGGCGTTGTAGGACACGAGCGCGACGAAGGACGTGCCCACACCGAGCGACCGGCCCAGGCCCTGCGCCACGTAGGAGTAGAAGGCGCCGGCGTTGGTGATGTGGCGGCTCATCGCCGCGTAGCCGGCGCTGAAGACGACGAGGACGACCGTCAGGACGAGGAAGGCGAGCGGGTAGCCCACCGAGCCGGTGACGGCGAAGGCCTGCGGGCTTCCCCCCGCGGCGACGGTCAGCGGCGCGGATGCCGCGACGACGAAGAAGACGATGTGCGAGACACCGATGCCACGTCTCGGGGGGCTGTCCGTGGAGGGGGTGGAGAGCTGTTCGACGGCCATGACTGGCACTCCCGTGGGTCGGGGACGAGGCCGTGGCAACCGAGGTGACCGATGGCCCGATAATTTTCTCATTTGGGCCACTACGGCCCATTGAGGGGATCGTAAGGACCCAAACGATTTCCTGCAAGGGTCTGCGCGCCCCCGCTACCGAGCGGGCAGAGACAGAAAAGAATCGACGAGGAGGTGGGCGCGCACCCGGGCGTGCGGGGCCTCGGTACGCGTACGGGCCAGCAGAGCGGCGGTGTCCAGGCCGAGCTCGTCCGCCTTGGCGTCGCCGCCGTGGACGAGCCAGTTCTCGAGCGTGGCCGAAGTGAGCTCCGGATGGAACTGCACAGCCATACTGCGGCCGTGCACGAACGCCTGGGAGCAGACGCTGTTGCGTGCGATCTCCCGCGCGCCGGGCGGCAGGCGCCACCGGTCACCGTGGTACTGGAACCACGGCCCCCCCGGCACGAGTTGGGCATCGTCGGAGTGGACCGTGGTCCAGCCGAGCTCGAAGCGCGGGGAGCGCTCGACCCGGCCGCCGAGCGCGGTCGCCAGTGCCTGACCGCCGAAGCAGATGCCGAGCACGGGCACCCCGGCGGCGTGCGCGGCGCGCAGCAGGTCCAGCTCGGGCGTTATCCATGGCCCGATGAGCTCGGTGTGGTCCACCGACCACGGCGCACCCAGGGCAACGACGAGGTCGTACGCCTCGGCTGCGGGGAAGACCCGTGCCACCCCGGGGTCGGTGAACCGTTCCGCCGGGACGACGACCAGTTCGGTGAGGTCGTAGCCCCGCTGCGCCAGCCGCTCGCCCACGTATCCCGGGGTGGACACGTGCTCGTGCTCGATGATCAGTGCCCGCACCTGTCGGCGCTCCCTCGGTCTGCGGTCGGGTGCCGTCAGGCGCGGGCGAGCTGTTCCAGGCGCTGGTGGAGATGGTCCACGTAGTCCTCGGATTCGGGCTTCATCAGGACGCTGCGCAGAATGCGGGCGCCGTCGGCGTCGGGGTCGAGTTTCGGGTGCCGGGCGGTGAGCCGGTCGGCCCCGATACGCAGGGTGCTCAGGAACAGCGGGTCGTCGGCATCGGTCATACCGGCCTGCAGGATCCGCCCCGACGCCTCGTCGATCCGCGACAGAGTGAGGGGCTCGGTCACCGGGAAGTAGCTGACGATGTCGAGTTCCGGGGCCTGGTAGAGCTCCAGGTACTCCGATTCCTCGATGAGTTCGGACCAGCGCAGCGCGGCACGGCGGCCGGCGGCCAGCACCTGGCCGAGCCCGTCACGGGTGGGCGGCAGCAGCTGGAACGTGAGCCACAGGGCAGCCGCGGCCGCGCCCGCGCGGGAGCACTCCAGGCTGATCTCGCCGAGGTGCAGTTCCTCGGAGGTGAAGTACGTGTACGGCGAGTCGTGCAGATAGAAGCGGCCGACGGACGGGTCGCGGAACAGCACCGCGCCGCACCCGTACGGCTGGAGTCCGTGTTTGTGCGGATCGATCACGATCGACTCGCACTCGGCGATGGCACGCCACGGCGCCTCGGGCAGCCCCTCGGGACCGTCGGCGCCGGCCAGCAGGGTGAAGAACCCTCCGTAGGCGGCGTCGACATGGATGCGCACGCCGTATCGCTCGCGCAGCGCCAGCGCCTCGTGGACCGGTTCGACGGCGCCGAGCCCGGTGGTACCGGTGGTGAGCACCACCGTGCCGACACGCCCCGTCCGCAGCAGCTCCTCCAGCGCGTCGAGGTCCATCCGGCCGCTGTCGTCCACCGCGACCGGATATCCCTCCACGCCGAGGACCCCGCACATCCGGCCGTGTGTGTAGTGGGCCTCGGTGCTGTAGGCGATGCCCTTGCCGGGGTGGAGCTCCCGGGCCACGAAGAGCGCTTCGAGGTTGGCGATGGTTCCGCTGGTCGTGAGGTGGCCGAGGTGGGTGTCGTAGCCGAACATCGTGGCGAGCTGCTGGACGGCCTCGCGCTCCATCTGCGCGGTGGCCGGACCGCCGTCCAGGGCGTGGTTGTTGGGGTTGACCAGCATGGCGGCGAGGTAGCCGACGACGGCGGCCGGGTGCGGCGGCTTGAGCATCTGCCCGGCATAACGGGGGTGGAAGAACGGGTAGTTGTCCTTCAGCCGTTCGGTGAAGGTTCCGAACGCGGCGGCGAACCGCGCGTCGTCGACCTGAAGTGACGGATGCCCGGCCAAGGGGCCGAAGCCGCTCGCCCATTCCTCGTTGGATGTCACGGCCGCTTCGAGCCAGTAGCGCAGATCCATGGGGTTCTCTCCTGTTCGTACTGGTTCAGGGCCGCTGGGGCCGGCGGATGCCGCGGAACTCCCAGTCGCCGCCGAAGGTGGTGGACAGCACCTCTTCGGACGCGGTGGGCTGGGCTCCGCAGTCGTCGCGCACCGGGACCGGGCCGGTGACGATGTGGTTGGTGAGCTTCCCGAGACCTTCGACCTCGACGTCGACCACATCGCCGGGCTGGACCGGGCGGGAGTTGGCCGGGGTGCCGGAGAGCAGCACGTCGCCCGGGAAGAGGGTGATGGTGCGGGCGATGTCCGCGACGAGATAGTGCATGTCCCACTCCATCTCGTCCGTGGAGCCGTCCTGGACCACCTCGCCGTTGACGTACGTACGCAGCCGCTTGCCGTGGAAGTCCCAGTCGGTGACCAGGCCGGGGCCGAGCGGGCACAGGGTGTCGGAACCCTTGACGCGGAGCATGGAGCCGGCGTCGGTGTCGCGGAAGTCGTGCAGGCCGTAGTCATTGGCGACGGTGTAACCGGCGATGTACTCCCCCGCCTCGGCCGGGGAGACATTGCGGCACGTCCTGCCGATGACGATGGCCACCTCGCCCTCGTAGTTGAGGTACTGACAGCCCTCGGGGCGGACGATCGCGCCGCCGTGCGCGTTGAGCGACGAGGTGGGCTTGTGGAAATAGGTGGGCGCGGGCGGCAGCGAGGTCTGGAACTCCGCCACCCGGCTGCGGTGGTTGAGGTGCACCGCGACGACCTTGGACGGAACGACGGGCGGCAGATGGTGCGCCTCGCCGGTCTTCACCCGGCGGCCGTCGGCGGCGACGAGCTGATCACCCTCGCGGACGACCTCGGCCACGGCGCCGTCGAGCAGAATGCGGCGGTACTCAGGCATGGAGGGGCTCCTCGTGGTGATGAGGGTCGACATGGTGATGGGGGTCGTGGCGCAGGCCGCCCCGGTTGGCACGCGGGGCGGTCCAGCCGGCCGCCGGCCGGTCGAACCAGATGTGCACCTGGCCGGTGCCGACCGAGTTCTCGTACGCGCTGAACAGCCGGCCGGGAGCGCTCAGGCGCTCCTCGCCAAGTGCGCCGGCCATCGTCAGGTAGTGGCCGAAGCGGGCTTCGGGCTTGTACGCGAGGAACTCGGGCATGGTCTGCAGGACCCGGTCGTGGCGCCCCTCCCGGAACCAGTCGATGCGCTCCTCGTCGGCCGCGCGCGCTTCAGGGGTGAAGATGTGCTCGAGGCCGCTCGCCTCGTGGTCGCGGATCCGGCGCAGCGGCCAGAAGGTGTGCGACAGGGCGCCCGAGGCGATGAACAGGACCTTGCGGTCGGTGGCGGCGATGCCGTCCGCGATCGCCCGGCCGAGCCGGAGATAGTCCTCGGTGTCCGCGGTCTGGCACACGCCGATGGAGATCCATCGCTTGCCCTCGACGCCGAGGTACTTCCACGGGTTGACTGTCGCGTAGAAGATCGGCAGGTACTGGTCGTCGATCGGGGTGATCCAGGTGCCGTGCTTCTCGTCGTGCGCGGCTATGGCGTGGGCGAGTTCGGGGTCACCGGGAAAGTCGTACGGGATCCGGCACATTCCGCGCGGCAGTTCCTCGGAGGTGAACAGCCCGGCGCGCCGGTCGTGCGCGGTGACGACGAACTCCACGGTGGTGGCCCAGTGCGAGTCCAGCAGCACCACGGTGTCGTAGTCGGCCGTCTCGAAGACCTCGCGGCGCAGCCGCTCGAGACCGGCGACCAGGGTGGTGTCCTCGCCGTGGTTGAGCTCCCGCCGGGTGGCCTCGGGCAGCATGATGGTGGGCACATGGGCGACGATCCCGGCCCCGACGATCTCACCCATGGTGCGCAAAGCCCTTCGGCGCGGTGACGGTGTTCTTGACGTCGCAGTAGAAGTCGAAGCTCCAGGTACCGCCCTCGCGGCCGATGCCGGACTGGCGCGAGCCGCCGAACGGGGCCTGAAGGTCCCGTACGAAGAAGCAGTTGACCCAGACCGTGCCGGCGACCAGCTGCCGCGTGACCCGGTCCGCGCGCTCCTGGTCACCGGTGAGGAGCGTGGCGGCGAGTCCGAAGCGGGTGCCGTTGGCCAGCGTGAGGGCCTCCTCCTCGGTGTCGAAGGTCTGCAGGGTCAGTACGGGGCCGAAGACTTCCTCCGTGACGATTTCGGCATCGGGGGCGACGTCCGTGAGGAGGGTCGGGAGGTAGTAGAACCCACCCAGCTCGGTGTTGGGGCCGCCGCCGATGACGGCGCGGGCGCCACAGGCCAGTGCGCGCTGTACGAAACCGTCGATGCGTGCGACATGGTCGGGGTGGATGTTGGGGCCGATGCCGGTGGCCTCGTCGCGCGGGTCGCCCTGGCGCAGCGTGGCGGCCTTCTCAACGAACCTCCGGGTGAACTCCTCGGCGACGGAGGACTCGACGAGCAGCCGGGTGCCGGCGAGACAGACCTGGCCGGCGTTGTCGTACTGCTCGACGGCCAGCTCGACGGCGAGGTCGAGGTCGGCGTCGGCGAAGACCAGCAGCGGGGACTTGCCGCCGAGTTCGAGGCTGACGGGGACCAGGTTGGCTGCCGCGGCGCCCGCGATGTGGCGGGCGGTGGGTACGGAGCCGGTGAAGCTGATCCGGGCCACGCGCGGGTCGGAGACGAGGGCGGCGCCGGCCTCCTCGCCGTAGCCCTGGAGGACGTTGAGCACCCCGGCGGGGAGTCCGGCCTCGGCGGCGATGTCGGCGAGCAGGGACGCGGTGAGCGGAGACCATTCGGCGGGCTTGAGGACGACCGTGTTTCCGGCGGCCAGTGCGGGGGCGACCTTCCATGTGGCCAGCATCAGCGGGGCGTTCCAGGGCGTGATCAGCGCGCAGACGCCTGCCGGGTCCCAGGAGACGTGGTTGCTGTGACCCCGCGTCTCGAAGTCCTCGTGGCCCAGCGTCAGCAGCCAGTCGGCGAAGAAACGGAAGTTGTGCGCGACGCGCGGCATGACGCCCCGGCGGTGGGAGCGGAGCAGGGCGCCGTTGTCGGCGGTCTCGACGGCCGCCAGCTCCTCGGTGCGCTTGTCGACACCGTCGGCGATGGCGTGCAGGATGCGGGCCCGCTCCTCGCGGCCGGTCGCCGCCCAGCCGGGAAAGGCGGCCCGGGCCGCGGTCACGGCGGCCGACGCCTCGGCCGCGCCGCCCCGGGCGATCTCGGCGAGCGGGGCGCCGTCCATGGGCGAGGCGTCGGGGAACGTGGCCGACGAGGCGACCCGTCGCCCGTCGATCCAATGACGGGTGTCGACCGCCACCCCGGCGACCGTCACCACCGCCCTGTCGTGCCGTTCAGACATCTGCGAGCCTCCGAATCGTTTGGCTCCAAATAAACTAGCCAGCACCCGGTGGCCGGTCAAGACCTTCCACCGCAAGGACGCCAGGGGCTATCGTTTGAACCCAAACATAATCTGGGAGGTTCCATGCCACCTACCACCCACGCGGAGTGGCTGTCCCTGGCCGCGAGCCTCGCGCCACCCGTGCACCACCTCATCGACGGCAGCGACGAACCCGGCAAGGGCGGCGTGTTCCCGTTGGTCTCCCCCCGTGACGGCGGCGTCCTGGCCGAGGTCGCCGACGGCGGTCCCGACGAGGTCGACCGCGCCGTCGCCGCCGCCCGCCGCGCCTTCGACCACGGCCCCTGGCCCCGCCTGCCGGCCACCGAGCGGGGCCGGGTGCTGCAGCGCTTCGCGGACCTGGTCGAGGAGCACCGCACCGAGCTCGCCCTGCTCATCAGCCTGGAGATGGGCAAGCCGGTCACCGAGGCGTACGACATCGAGCTGCGCGCCGTCATCAACACCCTGCGCTACTACGCCGAACTCGCCGACAAACACCTCGACGAGGCCCCGCAGGCAGGCGAGGACGCTCTCGCCCTGGTCACCCGCGAACCGATCGGTGTGGTCGCCGCCGTCGTCCCGTGGAACTTCCCCCTCACCCTCGCCGCATGGAAGATCGCACCGGCGCTCGCCACCGGATGCACCGTTGTCCTCAAGCCCTCCGAGCAGACCCCGCTGTCCGCTCTGCGGCTCGGCCGCCTCGGCGCCGAGGCCGGGCTCCCCGACGGCGTACTCAACGTGGTCTCCGGCCAGGGCCCCGCGACAGGCCGCGCCCTCGGTCTCCACCCCGATGTCGACGTACTCGCCTTCACCGGCTCCACCGCCGTCGGCCGCCACTATCTGCGCTACGCCGCGGACTCCAACCTCAAGCGGGTCTGGCTGGAGCTCGGCGGCAAATCACCCAACATCGTGCTGCCCGACGCACCCGACCTGGACACCGCCGCCGCGACCGCCGCCTGGGGCATCTTCTTCAACGCGGGCGAGATGTGCACCGCGCCCTCCCGGCTGCTGGTGCATTCCTCTGTCGCCGAGCAGGTGGTGGACGCCGTCGTCGAGCGTGCCCGCACCCTGCACGTCGGCGATCCCCTCGACCCGGCCACCGAGATGGGCCCGATCGCCACCGCCCGCCAGCTCGACAGCGTCCTCGGCCATATCGCCGGGGCCCACCAGGACGGCGCGCGGCTGCGCACCGGCGGCTCCGCACTCCCCGACCATGGCGGCCTCCATGTCCAGCCCACCGTGTTCGACCAGGTCACCCCCCACATGCGGCTCGCCCGCGAGGAAGTGTTCGGCCCCGTGCTGTCCGTCTTGACCTTCGACACCGTCGAGCAGGCCGTCGCCCTCGCCAACGACAGCGAGTACGGGCTGGCCGCCGGGCTGTGGACCGCCGACCTCTCCACGGCCCACCGGGTGGCCCGGCGGCTTCGCGCCGGAACCGTCTGGATCAACTGCTACGAGGAGGGCGGCCTGGGCGTCCCCTTCGGCGGCTACAAACAATCGGGCAACGGCCGGGACAAGTCCGCGCACGCCCTGGAGAAGTTCACCGAACTCAAGACCACCTGGATCCAGCTGTGACGTACCGCCCGCTGATCGCCGTCCCGGCCCGCTTCTCCGCCTCCGCCTCCGCACTGCGCCACCGCGCCGAGGTCAACGCCCGCGCCCTGGTCGAGGCCGTCTACCGGGCGGGCGGCGAGCCGTTCACACTGCACCCCCACGCCCCCGGCGGCCGGGCCGACCCCACTGAGGTCGCCGAACGCCTGGCGCGCTGCGACGCACTTCTGCTCCCCGGCGGCGGCGACATCTCCCCGCACCGGTACGGAGACGAGCACGCCCATCCCGACCTCTACGACATCGACGACGAGCAGGACGCCTTCGACCTCGCCCTCGCCCACCACGCACTGGACACCGGACTTCCCACCCTGGCGGTCTGCCGCGGCCTGCAGATCGTCAACACCGCATTGAACGGCACCCTCCGCCAGGACATGGGCGGCCCGGACGGCGAACACCGCCATCTCACCCACCCGGTCGTCGTCGAGCCCGGTTCCCTGCTTGCCGGCGCCCTCACGGACGACAAGGCCGACGTCTCCTGCTACCACCACCAGTGCGTGGACCGGCCGGGCCGCGGCCTCACGGTCACCGCCCGAGCAGCCGACGGCACCGTCGAGGCGCTGGAACGGCCCGGCTCACCCGGCTGGCTCGTCGCCGTCCAGTGGCATCCCGAGGACACCGCCGCCACCGACGCGAGGAGTCGGGCCCTGTTCGAGGCACTGGTGGAAGCAGCGCGCTCGTAGCTCCGGCGGCCCGCCACGCGGGCTGCACAAGAAATAGATCGAAGAGACAATTGGCCCAGGCCCCCGAGAACTGAGCGCATCGGATCAAGAAGTGGGCGGAGCGATGCACGACCCCGTATTCCACGACGCTTCCGGCGTCCTTTCGGAGCCGGGCGATGAGGCCTACGCCGTCCTGGATGTGCACGGTGTGCTGATCGGACTGAGCCCGGAGGCGGAACACCTGCTCGGCTACACGGCGGAGGAGGTCCGGGGCCGGCGCGGGACCGATCTGCTGCACCACAGCTCGGACGCCGCCGACCTGGTGGGGCGGTGCGGCATGGACTCGGTGGTCCAGCTGGGGCAGACGGTTCTGCGGCACCGGAGCGGACGCGGCATCGAGGTCACCTTGCAGGCACGTGCCCTGGTGTCCACCGGCGGTGACCAGCAGTGGCTGATCCAGGTGCAGGATGCCGACGCCGCACGGCGGCAAGAACTCGGGGATGCGCTCCTGAGAGGACTGTTCACCGAATCACCCGTGGTCATCGATGTCTTCGACACGAAGCTGCGCTTCCTGGCCCAGAACGACGCGCAGGCCCGCGCCGGGACGTTCGCGGGCAGGGAGTTCAGGGGGCGCACCATGGCCGACGTGGCGCCTCCCGGCCTGCTGGACATGGCGGCCTTCGAGGCGCGGCAGCGGCGAGTCCTTCAGACCGGTGAGGCCCAGCTCGAGACGGAGGTGCGTGGCCGCAGACCCGACGACCCGGACCGTGAGCACGTCTGGTCCGAGTCCATCCTTCCGCTCCGGAGCCGGACGGGGGAGGTGATCGCGCTGGCGCACGCCGTGGTCGACGCAACAGAACGAGCCCGAGCGCAGGAGCGGTTGGCGCTGGTGAACGATGCGAGCACCCGGATCGGCAGCACGCTGGACGTACTGAAGACCGCGCAGGAACTCGTCGAGGTGGCGGTCCCGCGGTTCGCGGACCACGCCTATGTCAACCTGCTGGACCCGGTCTTCGGCGGCGCGGAGCCGGTGGCCGGTCCCGTGCCCGGAGCCATGCCCATGCGCCGGGCGGCGAGCTCGGTCGCACCCGGTGCGCGGAGCGAGGCCATGGTTCCCATGGGAGACATCGACCCTTTCGCGTCGGGGCCGGGATCACTGTTCACGCTTGCCCTGGCGAGCGGCGAGCCCAGGCTGATGTCGGGCGAGGAACTGATCGCCGAGTTCGCGGAGGCAGACCCCGGCCGGGCCACGACGGTGAGCGAGTACGGCGTCCATTCATGGCTCCTGGTCCCGATGTTCGCGCGGGGCGCCGCACTGGGTACGGCGGTCTTCGTACGCTCCAAGCGGGCGCATCCGTTCGAGGCGGATGACGTACTGCTGGCCGAAGAGTTCGTGGCACGTGCCGCCGTGTGCATCGACAACGCGAGTCGCTACAGCCGGGAGCGGGCGACGGCACTGGCCCTGCAACGCAGTCTGCTTCCGCAGCGGTTGCCGGCGCTGGGGGCACTGGACGCCGCGTCGCGATACCTGCCGGCGAGCGCGCATGCCGGGCTGGGCGGTTCCTGGTTCGACGTGATCCCGCTGTCGAGCGCGCGAGTGGCGCTGGTGGTGGGAGATGTGGCGGGGCACGGCCTGCACGCGGCAGTGACCATGGGGCGGCTGCGCACCGCCGTGCGGACGCTCGCCGACCTCGATCTGTCACCCGAGGAGCTGCTGACCCATCTCGACGACCAGGTCAACCGGTTCCACGACGAGCACGGCGAAGGGCTCACCGCCGGGGCGGCCGGAACAACGTGCTTGTACGCGGTCTTCGATCCGATCTCACGGCGCTGCGTTCTGGCCGCCGCGGGTCATCCGCCACCCGCGCGCGCCTCGGCGGACGGGAGGGTCCAGCTCCTCGATCTGCCCGGCGGGCCTCCGCTCGGCCGGGGCGGGTCCCCGTTCGAGAACGCCGAGGTGACTCTGGCCGACGGGGAACTGCTCGTGCTGTACTCCGCCGGTCTGGTGGAGTCGCGGGAGCAGAGCGCCGGCACAGGTGCCGAACGGCTCCGCGCGGCCCTGTCCGAGCCCGCTCTCTCCTCGTCCCCCGCACTCGACACCATCTGCGACGCGGTGATCCGCCGGCTGGTGCCGACCCGCCCGCAGGGCGATGTGGCACTGCTGGTCGCGCGGATGCGGGGGCTGGATCCGGACCTGCACATCACATGGGAGCTGGCGTCCGAGCCCGAGGTGGTGGGCACGGCACGTGCGCTCGCCCTCCGGAAGCTGGCCGAATGGGGCCTGGAAGAGCTGGAGTTCACCACGGAATTGATAGTCAGCGAACTGGTCACCAACGCCATCCACTACGGCTCTCCACCGATCCGGCTGCGCATGATCCGCGACCGCGGCCTGATCTGCGAGGTCTCCGACGGCAGCAGTACTACTCCCCATGTGCGGCATGCGCTGGAGACCGACGAGGGAGGCCGGGGGCTGTTCATGGTCGCGCAGTTGGCCGAGTTCTGGGGCACACGCTACGACTCTCGTGGCAAGACCATCTGGGCCGAGCAGCCTCTCCACGAGGGCCCCGGCGCCGCTGCCTAGGTCCGGCACCCAGGTCCGGGCAGTGCCCGCCCGTTGCGGGCAACACCCTTTCACCCGCTCGCTGTACGAAGCCGAGGCCCGGCGCTACTCGGCGCCCGAGGTGCCCGACTCCAGCAGACTGCCACCGTCCCAGCACACGCCCACCTGCCGGTAGTAGGCGCCGATGAGCTCCTTGACCTCCAATCGGGCCAGTTCTTCGGTCGGGGCTTCGAAGAGCGCCAGGTCCGCGTCGGCCACCCAGGGCCGACCGGCCTCGAAGGATGCGGCACCCGTCTCGATCAACTCGTCGAGCGCCAGCCCCTTGCCCTTCTCGATCGACGGCAGCCAGCGGTGGTGGGCCATCGGATGGCTGTTCACAAAGCCGTTGCCGGCAGCCGGCTCCCGCAGCGTCACCACCGCCTCGGCCAGCCGCCGGTCGGCCGCGGCGAGGGTCGCCCCGAAGGCCGCCCCGGCCTCGATCCGCGGCGCGGGCCCGAAGGGATGGGGACGCGTCATATGGATCGAGCCGAGCTTTTTCGGGTAGCCCTGGTGGAAGCCGCGCGCGATCGCGAAGTCCTTGTCCACCCAGATGTACACGCAGCGGGAGTACGTCTTCCCCCGGTAGGTGCAGCGCACCACCGCGAAGCACTCCTTGTACTGCGAGCGCACCGGGTCGAGCAGCTCCTCCTTCGAACCGCTGCAGGACTGCCAGTCGGCCCAGATCAGGGCGACCGCGCCCGGGTCCTCGTCGGCCAACTCCAGTGGTTCCGGAAGCAGTTCCGCGACCCGCGCGGGCTCGGTCCGGTACTCGATGGTGATCAGGTCGCCGGAGTAGTACCACGGGGGCGCGGGGACCAGGGACGAGCCGCCGGTAGCGCTCTTGGGGTGGAAGAATCCGCGGACGCCGGCCATGGCGCCTCCTTTGCCGGGTGGAGCGAATAATCGTTTGGATCCATACGATAACTCCGGGGGGTGGCACTCCCGCAAGCCCCGCGAGCGGACAACCACCGCCGGGCCTGGGTGGCCACCGGCGACCGCGGCCACCCGAGCACCGTTCGTGCCGACGAGCAGAAGCGCCGGGCAATCAGGCCCGCGGCCGCCGGCCCGACCGGCGCGGCTTGGGCTCCGCCCCGCCCAGCAGCTCCAGCCGCCGCTCCTCGCCGTGCTCTTCGAGCTGGGCGACGATGGCACGCAGGCCGTCCGCGAGCCGCAGACACTCCTCGGAGCTGAGCCGCGAGGCCACGAACGCCTCTTCGGTGTTGAAAGCCGGGAAGAGCTTCTCCATGGCCTCCTCGCCCTGCGGGGTCAGCGCGAGCAGCACCCGCCGGCCGTCCTCGGGGTGGACGGAACGCGACACCAGCCCCCGCGACTCCAGGGTCCGGGCGACACCGGTGAGCGTGCCCTTGGTGATGCCCGCCTCCTCGGCCACATGACGCGTCTCCGTCTCGCCCCAGATCCACAGCACCCAGAGGACCACGAACCCGGTCCAGGTCAGCTCGGACGGCCGCAGCACCGAATTCTCCAGATGCTGCCGGACGGCGGCCGCCGCGCGATGGATGTTGGCGACGGCCGCCATCTGCTCTCTCTGCAGCTGGAAGTCGCCGAGCTTCTCCTGGACAGCCTTCTCGGTCTCGACGATGGATCGGTGGCCGGACACTGGTTCCCCCTCGGTCGCGAGCGGCACTCCCGCCGCCCCACTTGGCTCGTTTGCTCCCAAATCTAACCCGCCACCCCGCGGCTGGATCCAGATTGCGGACCACCTCTTGCAGGGGAGCCTTCCCGAGCATACCGTTTGGCTTCAAACGAATAGCTGTGGCGTCACCGCAGCCCGCTCAGGGCACAGATCTCATGTGCACCATGGGGATACGGGCGAGATTTCCACGTACCGCCGCATCCTGCCCGTACCTGAGGAGACAGACGGTGAGCACCGACCAGTCCGGACAGATCCAGCAGAAGATCGAGGCACTCGCCGCCCAGGGCATCGATGTCGTACGCATCTCCTACCCCGACCTCATCGGCTCCGACCGCGGCCGGGACGTCCTGCTCCACCACCTGCCGAGCGCGACCGGCCACGGCCTGGCCTTCTGCCGCGCGATCTACCACACCGGCGCGCTGGGCGACCATTCCGACATCCCCGGCGGCCTCGACGCCGGCATGCCCGACATCGCCGTACGGCCCGACCTGAGCACCCTGGTCCCGCTCCCCTGGGAACCGGGGGTGGCCTGGTGCATAGGCGACGCCCATGACCCCGAGACAGGGCTGCCCGCGCCCGAATCACCCCGCGACCTGCTGCGCCGGGTCACCGGACAACTGGCCGAGAGGGGGCTGACGGCCGTGGTCGGCCCCGAGCTGGAGTACGTCCTGCTCGACCCCGACCCCGCATCGCCCGTCGGCTGGCGCCGCTACGCCGCCACACCGGGCAATGTCTACACCGTCGGGCGCAAGGGCGACCCGGACGGACACCTGCTGCGCACGCTGCGCCTTCTGCACGACATCGGCATCGGCGCCAGCGGCGGCAACCGGGAGTTCGACGGCGGCCAGTTCGAGATCAATCTCGACCACTCCGAGGCCCTGGACGCCGCCGACCGGGCCTTCCGCTTCAAGGCCGCGGTCAAGGAACTCGCCCGCGCCGAGGGCCGCTTGGCGACCTTTATGGCCAAACCCCTCAACGACGGCGGCGGTTCCGGCTTCCACCTGCACATCTCCGTCATCGACGCGGAAGGCCGCAACGTCTTCGACGCACCCGGCCAGGCGCATGGACTGTCCGACACCGCCCACCACGCCATCGCCGGTCTGCTCGCCCACGCGCCCGCACTCGCCGCCCTGTTCAACCCGACGATCAACTCCTACAAGCGCTTCGGCCCCGACACCGCCGCGCCCTGGCTCATCGACTGGGGTCTGGACAACCGCGGTGCCATGGTGCGGATCCCGCCCGAGCGCGGCAGCGGATCCCGCCTGGAAATGCGCCTCGGTGACGCCACCGCCAACCCCTATCTCGCCATCGCCGGCCTGGTCGCCGCCGTCCATCTGGGCATCCGTGCCGCGGCCGAGCCGGCCGCCCCGATGAGCGGCTACGGATACGACCCCACCAGCGCCCCCAAGCTGCCGACCCACCTCGGCGACGCGCTCGACGCCCTGGAAGCCGACCACGAACTCACCGAGGTACTGGGCAAACCCTTCGTCGACGCCTTCCTCACCTTCAAGCGCGACGAGCTGGCCCGCTTCCGACGGCACGTCACGGACTGGGAGTTCCGCGAGTACGCCCAGCTGCTCTGACCGCCGGCTCCGCTGCACGGCCCACAGACGGCGCAATGGGCGGTTCGGGTCGTCGGCCCCGCCGAGACTCGGGAAGCCGATGCAGTCAGGACGGTGAGGAGTGCGCCCGTGACGGCGAAGCACGAAGCCGCTCTGACGACAGCCATGGTGGCCCTCACCATTACGACGGGGATGGTCGAGGCGGTCAGCTTCCTCGCGCTCGGCCCGGTCTTCACGGCCGTCCAGACCGGCAACACGCTCTTCCTCGGCTTCGCGGTCGTCGGCGCCGGTGGATTTTCCGCGATGGCGTCGACGGCCTCGCTCGTCGGGTTCGCCGCGGGTGCGCTCCTGGGCGCCCGGCTGGAGTCGGGCATGAATGTCCGCGGGCGCCGGTGGTTCGTGGTGGGCCTCGTCGCGGAATCCGTACTGCTGGGCATCGCGGGACTGGTGGCCTGGCAGATCGAGCGGCTCGACGAGCCTCTCTCCAGTCGGCACTACGGGGTGGCGGCGCTGGTGGCGCTGGCGATGGGCATGCGGAGTGTGACGACGCTTCGGGCCAGTGTGGCGGACCTGCCGACCACGCGGGTCACCCGGGCCATGACGGCCCTCTTCGGCGCCTCGACCCTGGGATTCGACACCAAGATCCCCTCCGGCGCGGGCGCCGAGCTCCGGCGCGCCGCTTCGGTCGGTGCGATGTTCGCGGGTGGGCTGCTCGGTGCCTGGATGCTGCACGAGGCCGTGCGGCCGCCGGTGGTACTGCTGGTGACGGCCGCATGTGTCATGGCCATCGCGCTGGGCACCGGCTTCGTACCGCGCCGTCGCGCACCGGAGCCCGGCTGAGGGAAGGGGGCACATCACTCAGCCGCACGTGAAAGGCGGACTCCGATGCCGAAATACCTCTTCAGGGTCAAGATGACCGTGGACGGACTGAACGGCGTGTTCAAGGAAGGCGCCACCGCGCGCCGTGAGGTCGTCAAGCGCATGGTCGAGGGCCTCGAGGGCCGGCTCGAATCCTTCTACTGGGCCTTCGGCGACGAGGACCTGTACGCCATCGTGGAGCTGCCGAGCAACACGTCCGCCGCGACCATGAGTCTGGTCGTGTCCGCGGCCGGCGGCGTTCGTACGAGCACGGTCGCGCTGCTGACGCCCGAGGAGATCGACAAGGCAGTCCAGCAGAAGGTGCAGTACCACGCGCCCGGCGGCAAATAACGCCCATCCCTTCGTGCATACGACAAATGCCTTCGTACGGTCGGCGCAAGCCCGGCGCCCCGTACCCGCCGGCCCTGCGTCGGCACCAGCCGCCATCGCGCCTCCGGGAGCACACTGGACTCATGGCCCCGTAGACCGTGAACCGAGTTTTGAGGTGGCCGATGAGCACTCTCGAAGAACAGATCGACGTCGGTGTTCCGTTGAATGTGGCCTGGGACTGCCTCCACCACGTGGAGACCTATCCGCGATTCCTCGAAGGAGTGAGCGAGGCTCGTCCGGGGGGCGGGCATCTGGCGCACCTCGACGTCACCGCGGGCGGCCGGGCGCAGGAGTTCGAGGCCCAGATCACCGATCGTGGCAAGGCGAACACGATGGAGTGGCAGACCACGAGGGGTCCGGACCTGGCCGGAACCTTCTCGCTGCTGCCCATCGACCGGGATCACACCCAAGTCCAGGCCCGGATCGAGTACGACCCGGGCGCTGTCAAAGAGGCGTTCGGCGGACCGAAAGGCTTCGCCCAGGCGACCGCGATCGAACGGCTCGTACGCAGCGACCTCGAGCACTTCAAGGAGCTGGTGGAAGGGGAACGGCGAGCCCTGTGACGCCTCCCGCTCGGCGTGGAGCGGCCGGCGGACCTCCTGCGCATCCCATGAACGGCTCATCGCCGCACCCGACGCGCGGCAGGCCCCGGTCCCGCTCCGCGCCGGCCGTCAGTCCGGCGCCCCCGCTGTCACGGCCACGATCTCGTGAGCGGCCCGGCGAGCCCGGATCATCACCAACGGCACATCTCCTCCTCTGCGGCGCCCCGTAGGCACGCGGACCCCCGGGGCCTCCTCACGGAGGACGGGCGGGGCGCCCGCGCCTCGGCGGCGTGGGACGACCCGTTCCCGTCCTGGGAGGCGTACGGCCTCGACGACGCATGCGATCACTAAGCCCTGGTCAGCCGGCCGTCGCCGCCCGGCTGCGTCTCCGGCACATCGACGAGGCTGGTCGGCAGGGCAATGTACGCCGTGACGCCGCAGACACCGTCCTGCCCCAGAGTGGGACGCAGTTCGACCTGGGCACCGAGCCGGGCGGCGAGAGTCCCGACGACGAAGTGGCCGAGGTAGCGGGTGGGTGCCACCAGGAAGGACTCCCGGCCGGCAAGCCGGGCGTTGGAGCGGGCCAGTTCCTCGGGGGTCATGCCGGAGCCGCGATCGACGACCGCCAGGCAGTACTCGCCGCCGTCGCGCCATCCGTAGATTTCGACCGGACACGACGGCAGTGAGAAGAGCAGGGCGTTCTCGATGAGTTCGGCGAGCAGATGGGAGAGCTCGGCGACGGCCCGGCCGCGGATCCGGGCGGCCTGTACGTCGACCACGGCGACCCGCTGGTACTGCTCCACCTCGGCGATCGCCGACTGCACCACTTCGGCTGCCGTCACCAGGCCCGACCAGGTGCGCGGTGGCAGCTCCTCCCCTGCGAGCACGAGCAGCGATTCGGCGTTGCGGCGCATACGGGTGGCGAGGTGGTCCAGTTCGAAGAGCTCGCCGAGCGCGTCCGGGTCGATCTCCTGCCTCTCCAGGGTGGTGATCAGGCCGAGCTGGCGGGAGAGCAGCGACTGGTTGCGGCGACCGAGTGAGGCGAGCGACTCGGAGCTGTTGCGGCGCAGCACAGCCTGCTCCGTCGCCAGACCGATCGCGGTGTGCTCGACATTGTGCAGGGCGGCGGCGAGCCGGGTGATCTCGCGGGCACTGTCAGGCACCCGGCGGGACCGTTCCACGACGAGTTCGTCGTCCGCATCGGCCTCCTGGATCCGGGCAACAGCGGTCGGCAGCCCGGTCCGGGCGACCGAGTCGGCCTCATCGGCGAGTGCGACGAGCGGCCGGGTGATCGAGCGGGCGGACAGCACGGCGAGCGCGGCGGCGACCGCGAGGATCAGCACGCCGAGGCCGATGAAGCCGCCGAGCTGGCCGGTGGCGTCGTCCCCGAGCCGGTCCGCGCGAAGCCGTACCTCGGCGCCGATCTTCCCCTGGACACCATGCAGTTGGTCGACGAGCGCGGTCATCGACGACCACCAGCTGCCGGGATTCACGGCGAGCCGGCTGCCATCGGCTCCGCCCTCGGCCCGTTTCTCGTAGCCGGTGGCGCGCCGGGCGTCCCGTGTGGCGAAGGCGGCGTCCAGCGCGGCCTGCTGGGCGGAGGTGGCGAGTCCGGCGTACTGGCCCAGGAAGGCCACCCGTTCCGCCCGTACCTCGGTGAAATCGAGGAACTCGCTCCCCTTGAAACGCCCGGCCGCGAAGACCCCGTTGAGCAGGCCGCGCTCCAGGGCGACCGCCTCGGTGGCCCGGGCGAGGGCCTGCAGGGCGCCCATGGCCTCGGCGAGGGCGCGGTCACCACGGGCCGGTTCCGCCGCCGCGGCGCCGATCAGCCCGTCGATCGCCTTGGTGTACGCGGCCAGGGTCGGGGCGCGCCGGGCGGTACCGCCGTCCACCTGCTCGCGCACGGCGTCCAGCGCCGCGACCGGGGCGAGCGCCTCCCGTAAGTCATTGGCTGTGTCCGCTCCCGCGCCGTCCGCCCCGAGCAGGGCGTCGAATCCGCTGCGGGCGGTGTCGGTGCGGGTGCGCTGGGCCTCGACGTCGTCGCGGTACTCCGCGGCGCCGCCCAGCAGACCATTGGTGAGGCCCCGTTCGCGTTGTAGCTGGCGTACGAGGCCCTGGGCCTCGATGAGGAGTTCGACCCGGCCGGCGGTCTCACGCGCCGCGGACCAGTCGGCCGCCCGGTCGGCGACGCCGAGACCGGTCACGACCAGGAGCAGACAGGTGGGGACGGCGAGCACGATGGCCACACGGCCCCGGATCGTGCCCCAGCCGGGCAGAGGGGGCAGGTGCGGCAGAACGCGTCGTTGAGTGCGCTTCACGTCCAACGACGGTACGAACCGAATATGCCTGGCGTGGTTTCCCGACGGTAAGGGACTGGTTGCGCACGGTTCACAGGGGGCCGGGCCGCGACGGGCACCGTACGCCACTGTCCCGTAACGCCCCACAGGCTCTGGCACCCCTTCCGCAGGACCCGGCACCCTCCCCGGCGTCACAATGGTGGTGAGGGACACGCCTGCCGCTGCGGAGAGGCGGAGATTGCGGTGCCGTACATAGCTGTGACCGCGTTGAGTCATGTCGGGCTGATTCGCGACCACAACGAGGACAGCGTGGTGGTCGGACCGTGGACACTGTGCGGCACCGTGACGGAGAACCCCCAGACGCTGGTGTTCCCCCTGGGCTCACCGCTCGTCGTCGCGGTCGCCGACGGGCTCGGCGGGCAGCCGGCCGGTGAGGTGGCCAGCGCGCTGGTCGTCCGCCAACTCGCCTCGCTCGGTCCCTCCATCGACAGCGAGGGAGCCGTCCGGGACGCTCTGGACGTATGCAATCACTCGGTGTATGCGGCCGCCGACGGGCATCCGGAGCTGGTCACCATGGGAACCACGGTCGCGGGGGCCGTCGTGCTGGGGGATTCGCTGCTGGCGTTCAACGTCGGCGACAGCAAGGTGTTCGACGCGGGCCGGGTCGGACTGCGTCAGGTGAGCGTGGACGACAGCCCGCCGCCGGCGCCGGGGCACCGCACCACCTCGGCCGTCACGCAGACGCTCGGCGGCTCCTCCGTGTTCAGCGCCGTCACGGCGCATGTGACGGCCTTTCCGGTGTCCCCGGGCGACCGCTACTTGGTGTGCACCGACGGGCTGACCGACCCGGTGCCGGACGATGAGCTCGACATGCTGCTGCGGGTCCACGACGACGGCAGGGCGGGCTTCGAGCTGTGGAAGGCCGCCATCGAGGCCGGCGGGCCCGACAACATCACGCTCGCGTTGGTGCGAATCGGCGAATAAGGCCTTTCGCGGATAGGACACCGCTGCCGGGTCCCCCGCCCTCCGGCCCTCCGGCAGTACGCTCCCCGGCGAGAGCCGCACTCCGGGAGCCTCCATGACTACTCCGCGTTATGACAACCTGCGCGCGATGTTCATCAACTGCACGCTCAAGCGCTCTCCGGAGGTCAGCAATACCGAGGGCCTGCTCGAGAAGAGCCGGGCGGTGATGGAGTCCAACGGCGTCGCCACCGAGGTCGTCCGGGCCGTCGATCACGACATCGCGACCGGTGTCTGGCCGGACATGACCGAGCACGGGTGGAGTACGGACGAGTGGCCCGCGCTGTACGAAAGGGTGATGGCCGCCGACATCCTGGTGCTGGCCGGACCCATCTGGCTGGGTGACAACAGCTCGGTGATGAAGCAGATCGTCGAGCGGCTCTACGCCTGTTCGTCGCTCCTCGACGAGCGGGGACAGTACGCGTATTACGGGCGGGTCGGCGGCTGTCTGATCACCGGCAACGAGGACGGCGTCAAGCACTGCGCGATGAACGTCCTCTACAGCCTCCAGCACCTCGGCTACACCATCCCCCCGCAGGCGGATTCGGGCTGGATCGGTGAGGCCGGGCCGGGACCGTCGTATCTCGACCCGGGTTCGGGCGGGCCCGAGAACGACTTCACGAACCGCAACACCACCTTCATGAGCTGGAACCTGATGCACCTGGCCGCCCTGCTCAAGCAATCCGGCGGCATCCCGGCCCATGGGAACCAGCGCTCGGAATGGGACGCGGGCTGCCGTTTCGACTTCCCCAACCCCGAGCACCGCTGAGCCCGTCCGGCGTCGGGCGTGGTCCGGGTCGCGCCCGATCTATTGACATGACCCTGACTCGGCGCTGAGATGTGGTGGCTTTCGTTCGTCCTCGTTTGATTGTGCGCCATTCACCCCCACGCGGAGCCGCACATGCCTGCCGAACGACCCACCTGCAGACGGCGCCCTGCCGCTGCCGCCGCCTTCGCCCTTCTCGCCGGGGGCTCGCTCCTGGCCGGTGCGCCCGCATCGGCGGCCTCGCCCACAGCCCCGGCCCCAACACCGGCGCCAACACCGGCCGCCGACAACGGACTTGCCCGTACACCCCAGATGGGGTTCAACAACTGGAACTCCACCCACTGCCGGGCCGAGTTCAACGAGGCCATGGTCAAGGGCGTCGCCGACACCTTCGTCTCCCAAGGACTCAAGGACGCCGGGTACACCTACGTCAACATCGACGACTGCTGGGCCCTGCCGAACCGCGACACCTCCGGCAATCTCGTGCCCGACCCCGTGCGCTTTCCTCATGGGATCAAGGCCGTCGCGGACTATGTGCACTCCAAGGGGCTCAAGTTCGGCCTCTACTCCAGCGCCGGCACCAAGACCTGTGACGTACAGGGCTTCCCCGGCGGGCTCGGGCATGAGCAGCAGGATGCCAACCTCTGGGCGTCCTGGGGCGTGGACTACCTGAAGTACGACAACTGCAACAACACCGGCGCCGACGCCAAGCAGCGCTACAGGGCGATGGCGGACGCGCTCAGGGCCACCGGGCGGCCGATTCTCTACAGCATCTGCGAGTGGGGGGAGAACCAGCCGTGGAACTGGGCGGCGGAGTACGGCAATTCCTGGCGCACCACCGGGGACATCAGCGACTCCTGGTCCAGCATGATCGGCATCGCGCACCGGAACCAGTCGCTCGCGCCGTACGCCAGGCCCGGCGCCTGGAACGACCCCGACATGCTCGAGGTCGGCAACGGCGGGATGACCGACACCGAGTACCGCACCCACTTCAGCCTCTGGGCGCAGATGGCCGCGCCGCTGCTGATCGGCAGTGATCTGCGCAGCGCCTCGGCATCGACGCTCGCGATCCTCAAGAACACGGACGTCATCGCGGTCGACCAGGACAGCCTGGGCAAGCAGGGAACGGTGGTGGCCGGCTCCGGCGGTCTTGTGGTGATGTCGAAACCCCTTGCCGACGGCGGCCGTTCGGTGACGCTGACGAATGAGACCACCACGACGAGGACGATCACGACGAGCGTGGAGGCGCTCGGGATCGGGGGCGCTTCCTCGTACGCCCTCAAGGACCTCTGGTCGAAGCAGAACAGCACCACCACGGGTGCCATCAGCGCCTCGGTGCCCGCGCACGGCACGGTGATGTACCGCGTGACGCCGGGCACTCCGGTGCCGCCGCCCGCCGGGGTCAGCCGGCTCAGCGATCTGCCGTGGACGTCGGCGATCAACGGCTGGGGGCCGGTCGAACGCGACCGCAGCAACGGCGAGCAGGGCGCCGCCGACGGCAGAACCCTGACCATCGGCGGCACGACATACGCCAAGGGGCTCGGCACACACGCGGCCGGCGACATCACGTACTACCTCGGCGCCGGCTGCTCCACCCTCACCGCGAGCGTCGGCGTCGATGACGAGTCGGGCGGCACGAACGGGTCGGTGGTGTTCCAGATCTATCGGGACGGGACCAAGGTGGCCGACAGCGGCAGGGTCACCGGAGCCGACGCCCCCAGGGCGCTGACCGCGGATCTCAGCGGCGGCCGCGAGCTCAGGCTGGTCGTGACCGACAGCGGGGACGGCATCAACTACGACCACGCCGACTGGGCGGTCCCCAGGCTCACCTGCGCCTGAGGCAGGTCGAAGACGGGCACGGCAGGGCAGCGCAACCGGCGGTGGCACACTGGTCGGCCAGTTGTCCGAAGGAGCTCCGCCGTGCCGATGATCAGCAACCTCCGCCGCGCCGTGCGCCGTGCCTACCGCAAAACCGTGGACCTGAGCCATCCGGCCCGCTCACCGCTCGGCAGCACGGTCGTGAACTGCGTGGTCTACGAGGACGGCGTACGGCAGCCCGAGGCCGGTCCCGTGGACGAAGCCGCGCGGCAGGTCCGCAAGACCGGCCGCGGCTTCGTCTGGATCGGGCTGCACGAGCCGTCGGAGGCGGAGTTCGCCGGGGTCGCCGAGCTGTTCGGGCTGCATCCGCTGGCCGTCGAGGACGCGGTGCACGCACATCAGCGGCCCAAGGTGGAGCGGTACGGAGAAACGCTCTTCGCCGTCTTCAAGACCTGCCGCTACGTCGATCACGAGGAGCTCACCGCCACCAGCGAGGTGGTGGACACCGGGGAGCTGATGATCTTCACAGGTCCCGACTTCGTGATCACGGTCCGGCACGGCGGGCACGGTTCGCTCGGTCCGCTCCGGGAGGCCCTGGAGGACGCTCCCGAGCAGCTGGCGAAGGGTCCCGCCGCCGTGCTGCACGCCATAGCCGACCATGTCGTCGACGAGTACCTCAGCGTCGCCGACGCCGTGCAGAACGACATCGACGCCGTCGAGACGGCCGTCTTCACCGAGCACGCGGGGCGCGGCGACGCGGGCCGGATCTACCAGCTCAAGCGCGAACTGCTGGAGCTCAAGCGCGCGGTGGCGCCGCTGGACCGGCCGCTGCAGGCCCTGGCCACCCAGCCGCTGCCGGCGGTCGGCCCGGAGATACAGCCGTACTTCCGTGACGTCGCCGACCACCTGGCGCGCGTGACCGAGCAGATCACGTCGTTCGACGCCCTGCTCGACTCGGTCCTCCAGGCCCACCTCGCGCAGGTGACCGTCGCGCAGAACGAAGACATGCGCAAGATCACCGCATGGGCGGCGATCATCGCCGTACCGACGATGGTCTGCGGCGTGTACGGCATGAACTTCGAGCACATGCCGGAGCTGCGCTGGACCTACGGCTACCCCCTCGTCCTCGCCGTCATGGCCACCGCCTGCCTCGTCCTCCACCGCAGCTTCCGGCGCAACGGCTGGCTCTAGATTTCCAGCAGCGCCGGCAGGTCGGCGAAGGAGTCGAGCACGTGGTCCGGCGTCCCGTCG
Source organism: Streptomyces sp. CA-135486 (assembly GCF_050936555.1). NCBI lineage: Bacteria > Bacillati > Actinomycetota > Actinomycetes > Kitasatosporales > Streptomycetaceae > Streptomyces > Streptomyces sp. CA-135486. Next base: position 224,915 of record NZ_JBNJMM010000002.1, on the reverse strand, counting down.
GCCGCTTCGTGCGTCTGAGGCAGATACTTGCCCGTCTTCACCAGCACACCCGTGATTCCGCTGCGCTGGGCCGCCAGCACATCCGATTCGATGTCGTCGCCCACCATCAGGGCTTCGGACGCCGTGACGTCCAGGCGCGCCAGGGCAGTGGCGAAGAACGCCTCCGCGGGCTTGCCCGTGATCTGCGCCTCGACGCGGGCCGCTCGTTCCAGGCCCAGGAGGAAGGCGCCGGTGTCGAGGTCGAGGCCCTGGGACGTACGCCAGTACAGGTTCCGGTGCATGGCGACCAGCCGGGCGCCGCGCTGCAGCTCACGGAAGGCGCGGTTGAGAGCCGCGTAGGTGAATTCGTCCCCCGCGCCGCCGAGGACGACCACGTCAGGTTCCCCGCCGTCCCCCTCGTCGAGGAGTGCCACGCCGCCGAGATCGTCGCTCACGTCGCCGCTGTTCAGCAGCAGGCAGCGGGCGTCGGGGTAGTGCTCGCGCAGATACGCGGCGGTGACGGCCGGTGCCGTGAGGATGTCGTCGGCCTCGACCGGAAAGCCCGCCCCGGTCAGCCGCTCGGCGATCACGGCGCGCGTCCGGGACGTGTTGTTGGTGACGAGCGCCAGCGGGAGACCCGCGGCGCGCAGCCGTTCCATGGCCTCCACGGCGCCGGGCAGCGGCTTCCAGGACACGGTGAGCACGCCGTCGATGTCGATCAGGACCGCTCCGATTCGCTCCATGCGCACGACCGTACCGTCGGCGTGACGCCCGCTTGCTAAATAGCCACAAATGGGGTTATTACGAAAGCGGGAGTGACCCATGGTGTTCTTCACCGACCGCACGGATGCAGGACGACGACTCGCCGAGGCGCTACGGCACCTGCAGGGGGAGAAACCCGTCGTACTGGGCCTGCCACGGGGCGGAGTGCCCGTGGCCTTCCAGGTCGCACGGGTGCTCGGCGCACCACTCGATGTGATCGTGGTCCGCAAGCTCGGCGTGCCCTACCACCGGGAGCTCGGCTTCGGGGCCATCGGCGAGGGCGGGGTGCGGGTCATCAGCGAGGACATCGTCCGCCGGAGCCGGGCCAGGCGGGAGGAGCTCGCCACGGTCGAGCGGGCCGAGGAGGCGGAGCTGGCGCGGCAGGCGAGACGGTTCCGCGCCCATCGGCCGCGCATGCCACTGCGCGGCCGGACCGTGATCATCGTGGACGACGGAATCGCGACCGGCGCCACGGCGGCGGCGGCATGCCAGGTGGTACGGGCCCAGGGCGCGGCCCGTGTGGTCCTTGCCGTACCGGTGGCGCCGCCGGACTCGCTCGACTCGCTGCGTGCCGAGGCGGACGAAGTGGTGTGCCTGGCCACGCCGCGCGCGTTCCGCGCGGTCGGCGAGTGGTACGAGGACTTCTCCCAGACCTCCGACGAGGAGGTCACGGCCCTGCTCGCCGAGGCGGCCGGGGAAGCCGTAGAGACCGAGGTCGAGGTGGACGCTGCCGGGGTGCGGCTCCTCGGGGATCTGAACCTGCCGGAGGGCGCCGGGGCGGTCGTGATGTTCGCCCACGGCTCCGGCAGCAGCCGCCACAGCCCGCGCAACCGTCTCGTGGCGGCGGCCCTGAACCGTGCGGGCCTGGGCACCCTGCTCTTCGACCTGCTCACCGTGGAGGAGGAGGCCGACCGGGCGAACGTCTTCGACATCGGGACCCTGGCCAGGCGTCTCGCGGCCGCGACCCGCTGGCTGCGGGAACGCGAGCCCGTGCGCATCGGCTACTTCGGCGCGAGCACCGGGGCCGCGGCGGCCCTGCTGGCCGCGGGCACCTTCGCGGCGACGAACGGCGACAGGACGGGCGAGGCGGACATCGGGGCCGTCGTCTCCCGCGGCGGCCGGCCCGACCTCGCCGGGCCGCGCCTCGCCGACGTACGCGCGCCCACACTCCTCATCGTCGGCGGCCGCGACACCAGGGTCCTCGACCTCAATCGACAGGCCCTGACGGAGCTGCGCTGCGAGTGCCGCCTGGTGGTCGTGCCGCGTGCCACGCATCTCTTCGAGGAGCCGGGGGCCCTGGACCGGGTTGCCGAGCTCGCCCGCGACTGGTTCACCATGCACCTGGTGGCGCCGGTCGGACAGCCGCACGGCTGAGCGCGCCGACCCCTCTCAGCCGCCCCACTCCGTGACGATCACGTCGTCGCCCACGGCGAGCTTGCCCGTACGCAGTACGGAGAACTTCGACCCGAACGAGACCCCGCCCGCCGCCGCCCGCCGATAGCCGGCAAGCGTCCGCAACGGCTCGGGCCCCGCTTTGGCACCGCTGCTCTGGTCGACCAGCGTGACCGCGCAGCGGATGGCGAGCTTCGCGTATCCCAGCTCGGCGTTCCCGACACTGATCCGGCGGGCCCGGTCCTCGAGATGCGGGTCGTCCCAGCCGCCCACAACGATGTTGGGCCGAAAACGGGTCATGCCGAGCGGGCTGCCGCCCGACTCCGCGATCCGCCGGTTCAGCGTCTCCAGCGAGGAGACCGAAAGGATGTGGACCGCGCTGCTGTCGGCATAGCCGGACGTGCCGGGCGTCAACCCGTCCGTCACACGTCCGTGTTCGGGCGGCACGCGCACCAGCCTGCTCGGCTTGCCGAGCACCTCGGACAGCCACTCACACGCCGTGTCCCCTTGGTCGATCCCCTGATACGGCGTGCCGAACAGCTCCACATCGACTCTCGCGGAAGTGCTGTCGACGTCGATCCGAAGATCCTCGACATCCGGCGCGCCCAGCGTGATCCGCTCCCCGCCGGCCGTGACGTGTGGCCGCACGACCGCAAGACGCGGATCCCGCCGCTGGCTGCGGAAGACCCCCCGCTCGTCGACCACCATGAAGCTGCGGTCGTGGGCGAGACCCGCCTCCGTCAGCAACGCCTCGGTCAGCGGAACGCCTGCGCATCCCTTGATGGGATAGGTCGTCAGCTCTACCACTCGGGACATCGCATCAGCGTAATCCGAAGCGGCGGCCGAGGAGTTCGCCGGACAGTCGTTGAAATTGAGGGCCTTTGGCACGTCTCAGACCCGGGCCTTGAGGGCGTAACGCTCGTCGGTCACCGGGCCGCCCCACAAGTCCGGGTCGCCGCTGAGCGGTTCGATACGCAGGTCGGTGACCAGCGGACGCACCGCGGCGGCCAGTGCCTCCGCCTCGATGCCGCCGTGCCACGGCAGCGCTTCGGCCCCGGCCACGTACAGCACGCCCTTCTCGCCCGACTCGCGCCAGCGGCCCTCGACCAGCAGCAGCCGGCCGGCCGGGCGCAGACGGCCGATCCACTCGCGCAGCGCGGCCTGGGGGGAGGGCAGCGTCCACACCAGGTGGCGGCAGAGCAGGACGTCGAAGCGCCGGTCGCCCGTCGGGGGTATCGATGCGTCCCCGACCAGGAAGTCGGCCTCAAGACCGGCCGCCGCGAGCTTTGCGCTCGCCGCTTCGACCATGCGAGGGGACAGGTCCACGCCGGTGACGTCGTGCCCGGCCTCGGCGAGCAGCAGGGAGAGGGAGCCCGTGCCGCAGCCGACGTCGAGGACCTTCGCCGGCGCGGACGGCAGCCACGAGTGCAGGAGCCGGGCCCACGCGGCGCGCGTGGGCTCCGCGCGCAGGCCGTGGTCCGGCTCGTTGTCGAAGGCCGGCGCGGCGGCGTCCCAGTAGTCGGTGATCGCGGCAATGGGGTCGGTCATGACACCCAGAGTCTCAGCCCTCACTGACAATCCCGCGGGCGTCCGCCTCACGCCAGGGCGATGAACAACCCCAGGGTCACGACGGCCAGGACACCTCCGTACAGCGCGAGCGACACGGAGCGCGCCTCGTCGGACGGGTCGGTGCCGCCGACGCGGGAGAGGCGGAGAGCAGAGGTCAGGACGAGGACGAGCGCGGCCACGGAGAAGGCGGCGATCAAGGAATCTGTCATCCGGCGACAATCTCACGGTCCGTCAGATAATGCTCGGCGGCGTACTCCGTACGGAGACGGAGCTCAGCCGCCCGGCCGCGCATCGGCGCGTTCGCACGGGTGAGCCGGCGGCCCCGCAGGTCCCGCAGACCGGGCCCGGGCGGCCGGCGCAGGTCTCGGCGGCACCGCCGCCCCGTCAGGGCCGCAACCCCGCCAGCGCCTCCGTCAGCCACTTCGTCCAGAACGTCTCCAGCTCGATCCCGCCCCTCAGCACCACATGCCGCAGCCTGTCCTGCTCCGTGACCAGCCGCTCCGGCGGAAAATCGCGCACCTCGATCGCCAGATACTGCTCCAACTGCCGTCGGTGCAGCACCAGATGACGTTCCAGCTCCGCCTCAAGACCCGCGCTGCCCACCACGCCCGCCGCCCGCAGCCGCAGCAGCAGCGGGTCGCGCGCCGGCCTGGGGTCCTCCGGCCGTGCGACCCACGCGGTCAGCTCCTCGCGGCCCGCGGGCAGGACCTCGTACTCCTTCTTCTGCCCGCGGCTCGGCTGCGCCGACGGCAGCGCGCGGATGTGGCCCGCCTGCTCCAGCTTCCCCAGCTCGCGGTAGATCTGCTGATGCGTGGCCGACCAGAAGTAGCCGATCGACTTGTCGAAGCGGCGGGTCAGCTCAAGGCCCGAAGAGGGCTTTTCGAGCAGAGCCGTGAGGATCGCGTGCGGGAGGGACATGGCCGCATCCTAAGGACGGCGGGGACGGCGCCTCACAGCGTCGCCGCGAGCCGGGTGCCCTGGTCGATCGCGCGCTTCGCGTCCAGCTCGGCCGCCACGTCCGCGCCGCCGATCAGATGCACCGAACGGCCCGCGGCGCTCAGCTCCTCGTACAGACCGCGCTGCGGCTCCTGGCCGGTGCACAGCACCACCGTGTCGACGGGGAGCACGCTCGTGGTGCCGTCCACCGTGACATGCAGACCCTCGTCGTCGATCCGCTCGTACGTCGCTCCGGCCGTCATCGTCACCCCGCGGTGCTTCAGCTCCGTACGGTGGATCCAGCCCGTCGTCTTGCCGAGACCCGCACCGACCTTGCTGGTCTTGCGCTGCAGCAGATGGACGGAGCGCGGCGGCTTCGGGCGCTCGGGCGCGATCAGCCCGCCGGGCGCGCTGTAGTCGGTGTCGACACCCCACTGCCGGAAGTACGTCCCGGCGTCCAGGCTCGCGCCCTGACCCCCGTCGGTCAGGAACTCCGCGACGTCGAAGCCGATGCCGCCCGCGCCGATGACCGCGACGCGCTCGCCGACCGGCGCGCCCTCGCGCAGGACGTCGAGGTAGCTGACGACGCTCGGGTGGTCGACGCCCTCGATCTCGGGGGTCCTGGGCGTGACTCCGGTGGCCACCACGATCTCGTCGTACGCGTCGGCCGTGAGGTCCTCGGCGGCGACGCGCGTCCCCAACCGGATCTCCACGCCGCGCAGTTCGAGCTGAATACGGAAGTAGCGGAGCGTCTCGTTGAACTCTTCCTTGCCCGGGATCCGCTTGGCGACGTTCAGCTGGCCGCCGATCTCGTCCGCGGCGTCGAAGAGCGTGACCCCGTGCCCGCGCTCGGCTGCCGCGACCGCGCAGGCGAGCCCGGCGGGACCCGCGCCGATCACGGCGACGCGCTTGCGCCGCCGGGTCGGGGACAGGACCAGCTCGGTCTCGTGGCAGGCGCGCGGGTTGACCAGGCAGGAGGTGAGCTTCCCGCTGAAGGTGTGGTCCAGGCAGGCCTGGTTGCAGCCGATGCAGGTGTTGATGGTGTCCGCGCGGTCCGCCTTCGCCTTTGCGACGAAGTCGGGGTCGGCGAGGAACGGCCGGGCCAGCGACACCATGTCCGCGCGCCCGTCGGCCAGCAACTGCTCGGCGATCTCGGGGGTGTTGATGCGGTTGCTGGTCACCAGCGGGACCGAGACGGAGCCCATCAGCTTCTTGGTCACCCAGGTGTACGCGCCGCGCGGGACCGAGGTCGCGATGGTGGGGATACGGGCCTCGTGCCAGCCGATCCCGGTATTGATGATCGTCGCTCCGGCCGCCTCGATCTCCTTGGCGAGCGTGATCACCTCTTCGAGCGAGGAGCCGCCGGGTACCAGGTCGAGCATGGAGAGGCGGTAGATCAGGATGAAGTCCGGGCCGACGCGCTCGCGCGTACGGCGGACGATCTCCAGCGGGAGCCTGATCCGGTTCTCGTACGAGCCGCCCCAGCGGTCGGTGCGGTGGTTGGTGGCGCTCGCGATGAACTCGTTGATGAAGTAGCCCTCGGAGCCCATGATCTCGACGCCGTCGTACCCCGCGGACTGCGCGAGCCCTGCCGCCCGTACGTAGTCCTCGATCGTCTCCTCGACCTCCGCGTCGGTCAGGGCGTGCGGGACGAAGGGGCTGATGGGGGCCTGGATGGCGCTCGGCGCGACGAGATCGGCGTGGTACGCGTACCGGCCGAAGTGCAGGATCTGCATGGCGATCCGGCCGCCCTCGGCGTGCACGGCGTCGGTGACGGTCCGGTGCTTCGCCGCCTCGGCCTCGGTGGTGAGCCTGGCGCCGCCTTCGTACGGACGGCCCCGGTCGTTGGGGGCGATTCCGCCGGTCACGATGAGGCCGACGCCGCCGCGGGCGCGCTCTGCGTAGAAGGCGGCCATCCGCTCGAAGCCGTTCTCCGCCTCTTCGAGACCGACGTGCATCGAGCCCATGAGCACGCGGTTGGGGAGGGTGGTGAACCCGAGATCGAGCGGGCTCAGCAGGTGCGGGTAGGGGCTCGTCGTGCTCATCGGGGCGCCTCCTCGGGCGGGGTTGTCGCATCAGTTCTAGCGCCCGTTCCGCCGTTTTGCAACAAGGTGCAAAATCACGGTCCGACAAGTGTGCTGATCATCCGTACGGGTGATAGAGGTCGCCGACCCTCGCCCGGCCCCGTCGTACGCCCATAACGTGCCGCTTGTGGCGGGATGGCAGCAGTTGAGCGCACTGGGGATCGCGGCGATTCTCGGCTCGCAGGGGGCCGGGATCGGCATCGGCGTCTCTGCGTGCGGTGGGGCCGGTGTATCGGTGTCGGTACCGGCAGCGGTGTCCGTATCGCTGTCGGTATCGATCTACTGCGAGTGCCCGCCGTCGCCTCCACCAGCACCGCCGCCCCTGCCCTCGCCGACTCCGGTGCCCACGCCGACGCCGGCACAGCCGGTGCCTCCGGCTCCGGCTCCGGCTCCGGTGCCGCCCAGCACTCCGGCACCGGCACCGACGCCGACGACGCCGACCGAACGGCCCACCAGGGGCCCCCAGCCCCCTCCCGAGCCGACGGCTTCGCAGCCCGCGGCCCCCGCGACGAGTCCCAAGACGCCCCCCAGAACGGCGGCCCCCGCGGCACCGCGCGTCAGCGCCGTACGCAACTACCGACCCCTGTCCGGGAAGCCGGAACACGCCGGGACCTCCCTCGTCGTCCTGATGCTGGTGACCACCGTCCCCGCCGTACTCGCCGCGGCGATGCTGCGGCCCCGGCGCGGCCGCGCCTGAACACACACCACACCCTTCGGAGATCCCTCATGTCTGAATGGCTGGTCCTGGCTGCCGCGATGGCCGCCGCCTGCGCCGTCGTCCTTGTCATCACACTGCTCAGGCAGCACCGACTGCACCGGGCCGGGACACCCGGCAAGGAGGACGGCGCCGAGACCCCTGACGTCCTCGAGTACATGACGATGATGGTCGGCGTCGTGTACGCGATCGTGCTCGGTCTTGCCATCGCGGGCGTCTGGGAGGCGCGCAGCGCCGCGCAGGACGACGTACGCCGCGAGGCACAGGCGCTGCACGAGGTCACCCAGCGCGCGCAGGTCTACCCCGTCCGCGTACAGCAGCGCATCCGTACGGACATCGACCGGTACGTCTCCCATGTCGTCCACCAGGAGTGGCCGAGGATGGTCGACAGCAGGGAACTGCCCGACCGGGGTGCGGAGTTGCTCGGCGCGGTACGGGCGGACATCGCGGAGCGGGCCCCGGCCGACGAACTGGAGGCACAGGCCTATCAGCCGCTGCTCGACCAGGTCGCCATCGCCGACGACGCGCGCAACGCGCGGGCACAGAACGCGGGGGCGACGCTGCCGGGCGTCGTGTGGTTCGGCCTGATCACCGGGGCGCTGGTGACGGTCGGCCTGATCTTCACGCTGCAGATCGGCGGCACCGCCCGGGAGCTGCTGCTCGCGGGCCTCTTCAGCGCCCTGATCGCCTTTCTGCTCTTCCTGGTCTGGGACTTCGACGCGCCCTTCGGGCGGTCGGGCTCGGAGTCGGCGGACGCCTTCCGCGTGCTGTTCGCGAGCGCCGCGGGGAAGGGCTGACCGACGGCCGTCCGGGCGGTTCGGCCCACGGTCGCGTCTGCCCGGCGCGGCCGCCCGGCCCGCGGCTCACTTGTGCGCGTGCTCGCCGACGTGGAAGAGCAGATACACAAAACCGGCGAGGCTGACCGGTTCCGCGGCGCGGGTCGACGAGGGTCGCCTGACGGCTCTGAGCGGGGCGGCTCAGAGCCGGGCGGGCGGCCGCGGTCAGACGGCCACCACATCGGCGACGACGCACGCGATGTTGTCGGGGCCGCCCGCGCGATGGGCGTGCGCGATCAGTTCCCGTACGGCCTCGTCAGGATCGGCGACCGCCGCGACGGACCGCCGTACATCCTCCTCCGGCACCACCGTGAACAGGCCGTCGGAGCACAGGAGATAGCGGTCCCCGTCCCGCGCCTCGTGCAGCCGCAGATCGGGGCGGGCGAGCCCCTCGCTCCCGTCGAGCGCCCGCAGCAGCATCGCCCGCCGAGGGTGGGACGCCGCCTCCTCGGGGCTGAGACTGCCCTCGTCGACCATCGACTGCACGACGGTGTGGTCATGGGTGATCCGGAAGAACTCCCCGCCGCGCAGCAGATAGGCGCGCGTGTCCCCGATATGCACGAGCGCCAGCCGGGAGCCGCTCCACACCATCGCGGTCAGTGTCGTACCGGATTCGGCGAGGCCGTTCACCGCTGCGTTCGCCCGGTGGAGCGCGTCCTCAAGGGCGTTGAGCAGATCCCCTGTCCGGGCGGACCCGGCTGCCTCGGCCTCCAGAGGTTTGAGCGCATCGATCGCCGCCGTACTGGCGGGCGCGCCCTCGTCCCCGAACCCGTCGGCGACGGCGAGCAGCCGGGATGTGGCGTAGGCGGCGTCCTGGTTGGTCTCCCGTACGAGACCGCGGTCCGACCGTGCGGCGTAACGGATTCCCAGAGGTGGACTGAGCTGAGACATCGTGTCGGTGTCCTTCCCTGACAGCTGGTCGACGAGGAAGGAGGCCAGATCGCGGCGCGCGGAGGTCTCGGCCTCCACCTGGGCCCAGTACACCCGGACGTCCCGGGCTGCCGCGGCCGCGTCCGTCGCGCACAGGTCGCAGACGTCCCGGATGCGGGCCAGCGGCATCCCGATCCGCCGCAGCCACGCCACCAGCCGGGCCCGTTCCAGCTGCGTCTCGTCGTAGTACCGGTAGCCGGTGAAGGAGTCGACGCGGGCCGGCGGCAGCAGCCCCAGCTCGTCATAGCGACGCAGTGCCTTGGCGGACAGCCGGGAGGCGCGGGCGAACGCACCGATGGTCAGCAGACCCATGCTTTCCTCCTCGTACCGGGCGCTTCGCCCGGCCCCACCGATGCTGGGGCTTCCCCTGGGGACAAGGTCAAGACAGACAGTGACGCGCGGCCGCCGGATCGGATCCGGCGGCCGCGCGAGGACCAGAAATCCGCAGGTCAGTCCGCTCTGCTGTGGAAGACGTAGAAGCTCCCGACGAGCATCATCCCGCCGAAGACGAGCCCCGTCACCACGGCCGTCAGCACGCTCGCCCCGGTCAGGCTGTGCAGGAACCCGAGGGCGATGCCGCACAGCGCCCCGTACGCACCGGCGTGCAGCTCGGGCGTCAGTGCGTGCTGGATGCGGCCGAGCCCGAACGCCACCGCCGTGAAGACCAGTCCGGCGACCACACCGTAGAGGACGTCCCACCAGTCGACGGGCGCTCCCTCGCGGCGGAGGAAGCCCGCCATGAAGCCGAAGGACACGCCCAGGGTGACGGGCATCGCCCAGGCCATAGAGCCGTGGTGCCGTGCGGGCAGTGCTTGCTGTGTGGCCATGGCGGGCTCCTTCCCTCTCGTCCCCCGCGTCCTTCTTTCAGAGCACACCCGGGCGGGCCGAGTGGCAAGTCAGCGGACGTACGAACCCTTAACGCTTCCCGGGCCCCGATCGGCCGACAGGCCCCGGCCGGTGCCCGCTCGATCCGCCCCGCCCGGTCCGCGCCCGGTCGGCGGAGCAACGCGCGCGCCCGCCGCGGCCCCCACGTTCCCTGGAGGTGTGCGGAGCTTCCTCTCATCGGTGTCGGCGGTGCTGATCGTCCTCGTGGCGCTGCTGACTCCGCTGAGCGCGCTCGCCGTCTGGGCGGACCGGGAGATCGGTGACACCGACGGGTACGTCGCGGCGATGGAGCCGCTCGCCTCGGACCCCGCGGTGCAGAACGCGGTTGCCGCGCGGATCACCGACGAGGTGATGAAGAAGTTCGACGGGCGTCCGTACCGGGAGGGCGTACGGAATCTGCTGCACGAGGCTGTGGTCTCCTTCTCCGGCACGGAGTCCTTCCGGGCCGTATGGAACACGGTGAACCGGGCTGCTCACCAGGCGGTCGAGGAGGGGCTCAGCAGTGACAGCGAGGACGCGGTCGGCATGGATCTGGCGCCGGTCATCGAGCAGGTGAAGCGGCAGCTCGACGACGACGGGGTGCCGTTCGCGGAACAGATCCCGGTCGGGCATACGCGGATCACGATCCTGGAGTCCGACGAGCTGGGGGTGGCGCGGGAGGTCTTCGACGGCCTGCGGCTCGCCGGGGTCTGGCTCCCGGTCACGACCCTGCTGCTCGCGTCGTCCGCGCCACTCCTCGCGTCCCGCCGAGCACGCACCCTGACCACGCTCGGCCTCGCACTCTCCGCGGGCGCGGTGCTTCTGCGGATCGCGCTCACGGTGGGTCGGGCCCTGGCACTCGACGACCTGCCGCCGGATGTGGACCGGGCGGCGGCGGGGGCGGTGTACGACGCGCTGACGTCGACTTTGGTGAGGACGGGGTGGTGGGTGATGTGGGTGGGGTTGGCGGTGGGGGCGTTGGCGTGGCTCTGGGGTCGGCGGACGACCGTGGTGTGTTCCCGGGCCGACGCCCCCGCACCCCTGTAGCGGCGGCTTCGACCGCCCGTTGCCCGCGCAAGTGCGAAGGATCCGCGGCTCGTCAGCGCACGGGACGCACACTTTCCGCGCCGAGTTGGGCGAACTCGTACGCGTCGTGGGACGAGAAGATCCGGATCAGTCTCGGGTCCGCGCGGCGCAGGTCGCGCAGACGCTCGAGCTGCATCAGCCGCTGGCCGTGATTCTCCGCGACCAGGCGCTGGTGGAGGGCGACCGGCCGTGGGCAGCGCGGGCGGCGCAGGTCCAGTTCGCCGTGGAAGAAGTACGCGTCGCCCGCGTGCAGCAGCCACCGTTCCGGCTGCTGGACCGCCACCGCGCAGTGGCCCCGGGTGTGCCCCGGCAGCGGCACCAGCAGGATGTCGGGGGAGCGCAGTACCCGTGCCGCCGCGAAGCCGTGCCAGGTGGAGTCCGCCGTGTCGTGGACGACCCACTGCGGGCCGTGGCCCCACTGGGCGGTGACATAGCGCCCGGCGTCCAGGCGGGTGTCGCGCCGCATGGCTGCCCGGTACTCGTCCGCCATCACATGGACCCGCGCGTCGGGAAAGTCGCCGAGACCGCCCGCGTGGTCGAGGTCGAGATGGGTCAGGACGATGTCCCGTACGTCGTACGGGTCGTATCCCAGCGCCTGGATCTGGTGAAAGGCCGTATGCGACGGGTCCAGTGTCGGCCGCATGGTCCTGCGGAAGAACATCCCGAGCCGCCGGGGGTCACAGACGTCCGCGGAGCCCAGGCCGGTGTCGACGAGGACAAGGCCGCTGCCGGTGACGACCAGCAGGCAGTGGGCGACCAGCGGGGTGCCGCCGACGGGATGCATCGGGGCACAGTCGAGGTGGTGGACGGTGGGCCAGGACATGCGGTGACTCCGGCTACGCGGGGAGGAGGAGGGACGGCGCGAGGCCGAGCCGGGGTCGACGGGAGCCTCGCGCGCCTCCTGCGTCATCTTCCGGGCCCCCCAGGCCAATTCGTTTCGTACTTACGCCGTAAGTACGGGACCGAGGGAAGCACTTACGCTGTAAGTCGTCAAGGAGTACGACCCGACTCCGCGAAACCCCCTCAGGAGCACCGCGATGTCTGACGGAAGAACCCGTCAACACCCCACGGAGCGCAGCTCATCGGCCCGGCGGGCGGCGGCCCCGGGTCCGTCCTGCCGTGAACCGCTGTCCCGCGAGCGGATCATCCGGGCCGCGCTGGACGTCATCGACGACGAGGGCGTGGACGCCCTTTCCATGCGGCGACTGGCCGCCGCCCTCGGTGTGCAGGCGATGTCGCTCTACAACCATGTGGACGGCAAGGCGGACGTCCTCGACGGGGTCACGGAGCACCTCACCACAGACATGCAGCTGTCCCGGCGGCCCGGCGCCGGCTGGGAGGACGGCATCCGCTCGGTCGCGTACGGCTTCCGGCGCACCTCGTTGCGTCACCCGCGCGCCTGCGAGCTGGTCCTCACCCGCCAGCTCGCCTCCCCCGGGGCACTGCCGACCATCAACTGCTCCCTGTCCGTTCTGCTCGACCACGGCTTCGACGAGGCGGCCGCCGTGCATGCTCTGCGGTTGCTCATCGCCTTTCAGGTCGGCTCGATGCTGCGGGAGTTCCATTCGCCCGCGGTCAAGGGGGAGGCGGAGTCGGCGGTACAGGAGCGCAGAGCGCATCTGGAGAAGTCGGGGTTGCCCGCCGTGGCCAGACTCGCCCCGATGCTGGCGGTGATCGACCACGAGGCGGAGTTCACCTTCGGGGTCGAACTGCTGATCAGCGCGCTGCGCCGGTACGCCCCCGAGTGAGTTGCGGCGATTACCGCGACAGCCGCAACCAAAGTCGCCGAAACTGACGTCGACGGACATACACGCCCACCTTCGGCCACACGGCACGCCCACGGCCACGCACACCCTCGACCACGTACACCCTCGGCTCGGAGGCCGGTTTGGACAGCGCCATCTCGACGCCGGCCCCGGCCGCCGAGCCGGAGGTCCGCCCCTCGGGCGGCCGGCGCGCCGCCGCCTGGCTGGCGGGGCTGCTGCTGCTCGCCCTCAGCGCGGTCGTCGGCTGCCGCGCCGCGGACACCGACGGCATCACCCCCGTGACCCAGCTGCTGGCCTTCCTGCCCTGGCTGCTGGTGCCGGCCGGGGCCGCGCTGCTGCTCGCCCTGCTCGCGCGCTGGCGCACCGGCATGTTCTGGGCGGTCGCCGTGCTGGCGGTCACCGGCTGGTACGTCAGGCCGTACGACACCGGGCTCACCGACGAACCGCCCGGCCGGGTCGTCGCCCGCCTCGAAGTGCTCACATCGAACCTCGAGTTCGGCAACGCCACCGAGGCCCTGCTCACGGCCGTCCGCCGCGAGCAGCCGGACATCGTCTTCGTCCAGGAGTGCGCCCGCGTCTGCTCGGACGCGCTCGCGGCAAAGGCCTCCCGCACCGACTACCCGTACCGCAATGTCGTCGAGGGCAACGCGGCCTCGGGCTCGGCGATCCTCAGCAAGTACCCGCTGAGCACGGCCCCGGGGATCGAGAGCACGCTGGCGATGCCCGGCTCGGTGGCCGTCGTCGCCGGTCACCCCGTGAACCTTCAGCTCGTACACCCGCTGCCGCCCTTCCCGGGCGGCGTGGCCGACTGGCGCAGGGAACTCGGCCTGGTGCGTACGTACGCCCGCGAGGTCAAGGGCGGGCCGGCCCTCGTCGCCGGTGACTTCAACGCCACTTCGGACCACGCCGCCTTCCGCCGGATCCTGGACGCGGGCGGCCTGCGCGACAGCGCCACCCTCGTGGGCGCGGCCCACACCCCGTCCTGGCCGGCCACCGTCGGCCGCCCACTCGGCACGCAGATCGACCATGTGCTGGTCAGCAAGGACTTCGCGGTACGCAAGGCCCGCTTCCTGGACCTGCCGGGCACCGACCACCGCTCGCTGCTCGTCGAGATCGAGCTGCACAGCGCGTCCTGATTCCGGTTCCGTCCCCGCAGGACTTGCTCCCATACGCCTCCATGAGGCATGTCTTGACCATGGAGACCCGAGCGGGACGGCTGTCCCCACCCGATTGGCTGCTCAAGGGCCTGCTGCCGCAGTCGGCACCCATCCCCTGGGCCGCCGTGGCACGCGCCGCCGTCGCGCTGGCGGCGCCGCTCGCGGTCGGGCTCGCGGCCGGGCAGCCGCAGTACGGCGCGCTGGTGTCGATGGGTGCGCTCTCGGGGGTCATCAGCGACACCGCCGACTCGTACCGGATGCGGATCTTCACCATCGCGGTCCCGCAGCTCTTCGGCGCCGTCGGCGTCACGCTCGGCACGCTCGTGTACGGGGAGGGCTGGCTCGCGGTCGCCGCGCTGACGCTGGTCGCGCTCGTCTCCGGGATGATCTCCTCCATCGGCGCGGTGGCGTCCGTGTCCGGGCTGCTGCTCCTGCTCAACGCGGTGGTGGGCGCGGGGCTGCCGATGCCGGGGCCGTGGTGGAAGGCCCCGCTGCTGCTCGCGCTCGGCGGCATGTTCGTACTCGTACTGACCCTGCTGGCCTGGCCGTTGCGCGGCCGGGAGCCGGAGCGGGCCGCGGTCGCCGGTGCGTACCGCAGCGTCGCCGATCTGCTGGCGGCCGCCGGCACTTCGGCGTACGACGACAAACGCCAGGCCGTCACCGGCTCCCTCAACAGCTCCTACGACCTGATCCTCGCCCGGCGGGCCGGCGAACACGGGCGGCGCAGCCCGCTCGTACGGCTGCTCGCGCAGTTGAACGTGCTCATCCCGCTGGTCGAGGCGGCCGCGGCAGCGCATCTGCACGGGCGGGCCTCCCGGCGGCCCGAAATCGCCCGGGCGGTACGGGACTTGGCGGACGCGGTCGACAAGGGCCGCAGCGAGGCCCCCGAGCTGGAGCTGCCCCGGCCCGAGGGACCGGCGGACCGCGCCGTGGAGGCCGCACTGCGGCACGCCGCGGTGGTCGTGCACAAGCCCGACCCCGATCCGTACAACGTCGACGACCGGCTCGGGCGGCCCGCGGCGCTGCGCATCCGCGCCCGGCGCGGGGTCCGGAACGTGCTGCTCTCCGAGCCCTCCTGGCGCTACGGGCTGCGGCTCGCGCTCTGCATCGGCCTCGCCCAGTCGCTGGTCTCGCTGGTGCCGGTGCCCCGCTCGTACTGGGTCGCCCTCACCGTCACCTTCGTCCTGAAGCCCGACTTCGGCTCGGTCTTCTCCCGGGCGGTACTGCGCGCGCTCGGCACGGCGGCGGGGCTGCTCGTCGCGGCGGCGGTGCTCTCCGAGGTGCCGCGCGGATGGTGGGACGTGCCGGTGATGATGGTCCTCGCGGCGCTCATCCCCGCGTTCTCCGCGAAGGGGTACGCCTTCCAGACCGCGGCCATCACCCCGGTGATCCTGCTGCTCTCCGACGTCCTCAACCACCAGGGTTTCCACCTGGTTCTGCCCCGGCTGGTGGACAGCCTCATGGGCTGCGCGATCGCGCTGGTCGCGGGGTATCTGCTCTGGCCGGAGAGCTGGCACACGCGCGTCGGCGACCGGCTGGCGACGGCGGTGGACGACGCGGCGAGGTATGTGGCGTACGCGTTCGGAGCCCCGTCGGGGGAGGACCGCGGGGAGCGGGTGCGCAGACGGCGGCGGATCTACCGCGATCTGTCATCGGTGCGCTCGGAGTTCCAGCGCGCGCTGACCGAACCGCCGCCGGTGGGGGCGCGGGCGGCGGCGTGGTGGCCGCTGGTCGTCGCCGTCGAACGCGTGGTGGACGCGACGACGGCGGCGCGCGTCCGGGTCAACCATGGCGCGGAGCCGCCGACGCGGTCGGAGGTCGCGGAGATCGAGGAGCAGTTGCGGCAGCTGGCGGCGGGGTTGCGGAGCAGCGAGGTGCTGGTGGAGGTCAGGGCGGAGCTGACGGGGGACGAGGAGGGGGTGCTGGGCCCACTGCGGCGGGAGGTCCAGGCGGCGAGAGCGATTGCGTCACCGGAGCGGCCGGGGTGACGGGTCGGTCAGGGTGACCGAGTCGGGATCACCGGGGGCCGAAACCCGTCGGCCGTAGTGCAGGACACTGCCGATCAGAGCACTGCCGGCACCTCGTCCGCCGCCCGCTCGCCCGAGCGCACACCCCGGGCTCACGTCCGCTTCCCGGAGCTCCATGGCTCACCTCCAGGTGCAGCGTCACCTGCCGCGGTCCGTCACGCGCGGCAGGTCACCCGCCCGAGGAGGATGAGAACCCGTCCGACGCAGCGCGCTGGAGGCGTTCCAGTTCGCGGCGGTCCCGCTTGGTCGGGCGGCCCGCACCCCGGTCCCGTACCGCCGCCGGGGCCACGAACTCCCGCGGTGGGGGCGGCGGACTGTTGTCCACGTAGCACTGGGCCGCCACCGGTGGGCCCACCCTCTTGCGGACGATCTTCGAGACGACCACCAGCCGTTCCCGGCCCGCGTGGAACAGCCGCACCTGGTCACCCGCGCGCACCGGGTGCGCCGGCTTGACCCGTTCGCCGTTCACACGGACATGGCCGGCCCGGCATGCCGACGCGGCCTGGGAGCGGGTCTTTGTGAGCCGTACGGACCAGATCCAGGCGTCGACCCGTACGGCCTGCTCGTCCGAAACCTCTGCAGCCATGCACCGACTCTATTCCGTCCGTGCCGCCCGCACCGGCGAGCACCGCCCCCTCAACACGGAGCATGCATCCGACTACGATGCGCACGTTCTCCCTTTACGGAGGCGGCACCAGGGCATTCGGAGAGTCCTATGCGCAACAGCTCCGGCAGAGGGCTTCAGCCCAATGTCCTCGGCACATTCGACACCATCGTGATGGCCATCGCGGGCAGCGCCCCCGCCTACTCCATCGCGGCCACAACCGCCGTACTCGTCGCATCCGTCGGCCTCGCCGGACCCGCCGCGCTGCTCTACTGCGCCATCCCCATGCTCGGCATCGTCCTCGCCTTCCGAAGACTCGGCAGGATCGACGTCAACGCGGGGGCCAGCTACTCCTGGGTGGCCCGAACCCTCCATCCCTTCCTGGGCTTTCTGTCCGGCTGGGCGCTTGTCGTCTCCGCGACCATCTTCATGGTGGCGGGCTCGCTCCCGGCCGGTGCGATGACGCTCGCGCTCTTCGACCCCGCTCTCGCCGACAACACCGTTCTCGCGACAGCCGTCGGCGCGGCCTGGTTCCTGGCGATGCTGCTCGTCGTCCTGGGCGGCGCGCGGCTGACCGTACGCGCGCAGCTGCTGATGTCCGGCGTGGAGCTGGCGATACTGCTGTTCTTCGTCGTCGCCGTACTCCTGCGGGGCGGCGCGGCGGCCGCCTTCGACTGGTCCTGGCTCGGCTTCTCGCACTTCGACGGAGCGGCCGGCTTCGCCTCCGGCGCGCTGGTCGCCGCCTTCTACTACTGGGGCTGGGACGTCACCAGCAACCTCAGCGAGGAGACCCGCGACAGCCGCCGTACCGCGGGGTTCGCCGCGCTCGTCGGCGTGGGCGTCGTCTTCCTGCTCTTCGAGACGTTCACGATCGCCGTGAACATGATCCTTGACCGCGAGCAGATCCGCGCCGCCGGCGCCAATGTGCTGGGCGCGCTCGGTGAGGCGATCTTGCCCGGCGTCGGCGGGAAACTGCTGGCCGTGGCGGTGCTCCTGTCCACCGTCGCCACCTTGGAGACCACCCTGATCCAGGTCACGCGCTCGCTGTTCGCGATGGGCCGGGACCGTACGATGCCGGCAGCGCTCGGCGCCGTGCACCGCCGGTGGAACACCCCCTGGGTCGCGATCGCCGTCGTCAGCGCGGTGGCACTCGCGATGTTCGTCGCCTCCACCGCGCTCGGTTCGGTCGGCGATGTGCTCTCCGCGGCGGTCGCCGCGATAGGCCTGCAGATCGCGTTCTACTACGGGCTCGCGGGCATCGCCGCCGTCGTCGCGTACCGCAGGACGCTGCTGGCATCCGTACGGGACTTCGTCCTGGGCGGCGTATGGCCGCTGCTCGGCGCGCTGTTCATGCTCTGGATCCTCGTCGAGGCGCTGAGCGAGCTGAGCGCGGCCTCGATCGCGATCGGCATCGGCGGTCTCGCCGCCGGTCTGGTGCCGATGATCCGCTACTGGCGGCGGGGGAGTTCGTACTACCGTCCCGCACTGCTGGACGCGACCCGGGCCAAGGCCGCCGAGGAGCGGTACGCCAATTCCGCTTCCCAGCATACGGATTACGCCGACAACGCGCTGGCGACGGACTTCTGAGGACGTGCCGGAGATGGCCACGCACCGCCGCCGTGGCGGTTTCGTCCCGGACTTCGACCCCGCCTTCGGGGACCGGCCGCTCGCCGACGCCGTGCACGACATCGTCATCGGCCGCTGGCAGGGCGTACGGGATCTGCTGCGCGCCACCGGCGACGACTGGCCGCTGCGCACCCACCGGCTGCGGCTGCTCGCCCATGCGGCGGCGGGCTCGTCGGCGGTGGAGGCCTGGCGTGCGGCGGAGCCCCGTGACCCGGACGCGGCGGTGCTGCGGGCGGCGACGGAGGTCGTACGGGTCTTCCACCAGGCCATCGCGGCGGGCCGCGGGTCCGGGCTCGACGAGGCACGGCTCGACGCGACCGTGCTGGTCGCTCTGGGCGCGGCAGAGGTGCACCCGGCCGATCCGATGCCGTGGGTGTCGCTGCTGACGCTGGCCCGGCTGTACGAGACGGGGGTGTCACGGCGCGAACTGCGGCGCTGGTGGGACGAATTGCGCCGACGCGACCCGTACAACATCGAGGGCCATGTACAGCTGCTGCGCTACCACTCGGCGCGCTGGCACGGCACACACGGCAAAATGTACGACTTCGCCCGCGACGTGGCGGGCGCGGCGCCGCTCGGGTCGCCGCTGCCGGTTCTGGTGCAGATCGCGCGGGTGGAGGAGTACCGGTACGCCACAGAGGGGGGCCGGGCCGCGGTGCGGGACTTCGGCCGGCACTGGCACCACGAGCTGGCGGTGACGGACGTACGGCGCACCTGGGACCGCTGGATCGGCGGCCGCCCGCCGGGCCCCGCCGGACCCGCGGAGATCGGGGAGCTCAACTATCTGGCGCACGCGGCCTGTTATGCGGGTCTTAACGACGAGGCCCGCCGGCTGTTCGGACTCCTCGGGACCCGGGCGGCACGGGTGCCGTGGTCGTACACGGGGGACGCGGCGGAGGAGTTCATGAGGTGGCGCGCACATGTACGCGCCACCTCATGAGAAGTCCTCGACGCCGGTGACGTCCTAGATGTATTGACCTAGAGGCCGATGTCGCGGCCGTCCGTGCGCCAGACGGCGACGACCGCAGGCCGGACGATCCTGCCCGGTCCGTCCGGCCAGACGCTCGCGGGCTTCTCGACGGACGCACCGTCGATCTCGCCCGGGTGCTGGACCGCGACGAGCACCCGGCGGTCCTGCACGATCGGGCCACAGGTCTCGGCGCCCGCCGGAACGGTCAGGAACTGCTTGAGCTCACCGCGCCGCTCGCCGCGGGTCGCGACACCGAACAGTCCGTCGTGTGAGCCCAGCTGGTTGCCGTCCGTGGAGATCCACAGGTTGCCGTGCGGGTCGAAGGTCACGTTGTCCGGGCAGGAGATGGGGCTGACCTTCTCCTTCGGGAAGCCCGCGAAGTAGGTGGCGGGGTCGCCCGGATCGCCCGCGACCAGGAAGAGCCGCCAGGAGAAGCCGTCGCCGGCCGGGTCGTCCCAGTGCTCGGCGAGCTCCAGGATCTGGCCGTGCTTGTTGAGGTTGCGCGGGTTGGCCTCGTCGGCCGGGGCCTTGCCGGTCTTGCCGCGGTCGGTGTTGTTCGTCAGTACGACGTAGACGCGGCCGGTGCGCGGGCTCGGCTCGATGTCCTCGGGGCGGTCCATCTTGGTGGCGCCCACCTTGTCGCCGGCGAGGCGCGTGAAGACGTACACCTCCTCGGCACTCATGCCCGGGACGTGCGAGACGCTGCCCTCGGGGCCCGCCGTGGCCAGCGGAATCCACTGCCCGGAGCCGTCGAACTCGCCGTCGCTCGGCAGCTCGCCCATGCCGTCGATCTCGGCCGCCGGGGAGTCGCCGGTCAGCTTGGCGACGTACAGGGTGCCCTCGTCGAGGAGGGTGAGGTTGTGCTCGCGGGCGGCCCGGCTCGAACCCCTCTTCATCCGCTTGGACGACACGAACTTGTAGAAGTAGTCGAAGCGCTCGTCGTCGCCCATGTAGACGACGGGACGGCCGTCGTCGGTCAGCCGCGGCTGCGCGCCCTCGTGCTTGAAGCGGCCGAGCGCGGTGCGCTTGCGGGGCGTGGAGTCCGGGTTGTACGGGTCGAGCTCGACGACCCAGCCGAATCGGTGCGACTCGTTGGGCTCCTGCGCCACGTCGAAGCGCTTGTCGAAACGCTCCCACTTGCGCTCGGTGGCACCTGTCCCGATGCCGTACCGCTTGTCCGTGGCACTCGACGCGTTGGCGAAGTACTGGTTGAAGTTCTCCTCGCCGTGGAGGGTGGTGCCCCACGGGGTGGTGCCGCCGGAGCAGTTGTTGAGCGTGCCGAGGACCTTGGTGCCGGTCGGGTCGGCGGAGGTCTTGACCAGGGCGCCGCCCGCGACGGGACCGGTGAGCCTGAACTCGCTCGTCGCCGTCAGACGGCGGTTGAGGTGGTGGCGCCTCACGGCGTTGAGCTTGCCGGTCCGGCGCTCCTCCTCGACCACGACGACACCCAGGCCGTGCGCGGCCCAGGCGATCTCGACCTGCTCGCGGGTGGGGTTGGCCGGGTCGTAGCCCTTGAACATCAGGACTTCGTCCGTGTACTCGTGGTTGGCCACGAGCACCTGGCGGCCGCGCTCGCCGTGGAGGGGGAGCAGGGAGAGGAAGTCGTTGTTGTAGCCGAACTGGCCGGCCTGTGCCCTGGCGCTCTGCTTGTCGGCGTCGAAGGCGGGCGCGCCGTGGAGGATCGGCTCGCCCCAGCGGATGACGACGTTCTGGGAGTAGCCGTCGGGGACGGTGACCTGGTCGTCCTTGTTGGGGGCGACAGGGCTGAAGCGGAGTCCGCGGGCGGCTCGCCCGGTGTTCCCGTGGCGCTCCGCGGCGCCGCCGACGGTCGCGGCTGCGGCCTGGCTGCCACCGCCCTGGCCGATGACGGTCGCGGTGCCGGCCGCGGCGGCGACGGTCACGACGGCGGCGGCGCGCATCATCGATCGTCTCGACATGGCGCTTGCTATGACATCACCGACATATTCGTTGTCGCTGGTGTTCGGAACCTCGTGGAAGCAGGCGTCGCCGCAGCGGTACCGGCAGGTGAGGGCGGAACGTCCGCCGGGGTGGGGGTTCGTGTTCAACAGCGGCAGCAGTTTGCGCACTTCGTCCTCCTACGGCGCAGCCTGCGCCGACATGGTGTCGGAATATGTCCGGCTGAGACGTTAGGGGCGTACGAGCGCAATGCGGCGGACGCGAGGTGAACGCGGGATGAATCCGGCGCGGCCGGGGCGGGGTTGGGGTGCGCGCCCCGGGGCGGGGGCACAGGTGCGGCGGCCGGGCGGGCGCCCCTGCCGGGGTTCGCCGCGGGCGGCCGCTAACCTTACGTGTCTGCCCTGGCCAGGACACCCTCTGGACGCCCGGCCCAAGGACGGACAATCACCGCACTCAACTCATGCGAAAGGCCTCGCACATGGGCATTCGGAGCTTGCTGCGCAAGGTGTTTGGTCGCGACCGTTCGGAGCGCAACGAGTCGGCGACAGCCTCCGTACCGCCCCAGACCGAGCGCACGGACCCGACGAAGGCGACGGTGCCGGCTCCGTCCCCGGCGGAGAGGGCGGCGGACCTGGTCTCGGCGGCGTTCGACAACCCGGCCCCAAGGGTCCCGGCCCAGTCCTCGTCGGACCCGACCCCGAGCCGACAGGCCGGGCCCGAGCCGGAGGCCGCCGCGGAGCCGGTGCGGACGACTGCGGAGACCCCGGCTGCGGAGCCGGAGGAGACGGCCGAGGCAGTGGCTTCGCCCGAGCCGGAGGCCGAGGCAGTCACCGAAGCCGAACCTGCGGTCGAGGGGCCCGAGACCGCCGAGGAGCCGGTGGTTTCCCCCGAGGCTCAGGTCACGCCCGAGCCGGAGCCTGCGGTCGAGGAGCCCGAGACCGCCGAGGAGCCGGTGGCTTCGCCCGAGGCTCAGGTCACGCCCGAGCCGGAGCCTGCGGTCGAGGAGCCCGAGACCGCCGAGGAGCCGGTGGCTTCCCCCGAGGCTGAGGTCACGCCCGAGCCGGAGCCTGCGGTCGAGGAGCCCGAGACCGCCGAGGCCGAGCCCGCGGCCGTGGCGGCGACCGAGCCGGAGCCCGAGCCTGTGGCCGAAGAGGCCGTCACCGAAGCCGAGCCCGCGGCCGCGGAGGCCGCCGCCGAACCGGAGGCTCCGGAGGAGCCGGCCACGACAACCGAAGCCGTCGCCGAGCCGGAAGCCGTGGTCGAGCCCGCTGCCGAGGAGGTTGAGCCGGAGGCCGCTCCCGCGGACGCCGAGGCCGCCGCCCCGGCCCCCGTCGAGCCGGAGGCGGGCGCCGAGCCGGTCGTCGAGCCGGTCGTCGAGCCGGAGGCGGACACCGAGGCCGAGCCCGCCGCCGCGGCGGCCGAGCCGGAAGCTGCTGCGGAGGAGCCGGTCGCCGAGCCGCAGGCCGACACCGAGGCCGAGCCCGTCGCGGCCGCCGCCGACCCGGAGCCCAAGGCCGCCGTCTCCGGCGGCAGGCCGGCCGTCTCCCGTGCCCGGGTCACCTCCCGCGCGCCCCAGCTCGTCGAGACCTACACCGCCGCCGGCTCCGTACTCAAGAAGCACGGGCTCAGCGGGGCCCGGGCCCGTGTGTATCTCGTCCTGGACCGGTCCGGTTCCATGCGGCCGTACTTCAAGGACGGCAGCGCCCAGCGGCTCGGTGAGCAGGCACTCGCGCTCGCCGCGCACCTCGGCGAGAACGCCGCCGTCGACGTCGTCTTCTTCTCGACCGAGATCGACGGCACCGGCGAGCTCACCCTCGACACGTACGAGGGCCGCATCGACGAGCTCCACGCCGGTCTCGGCCGCATGGGGCGTACGAACTACCACCTCGCCGTCGAGGAGGTTCTCGCGCTGCACGCCAAGGCGGACACGGACACCCCCGCGTTCGTGATCTTCCAGACGGACGGCGCGCCCGAGTCCAGGACCGCGGCCACCGCCGCGCTCGCCGCGGCCGCCGACAAGCCCGTGTTCTGGCAGTTCGTGGCGTTCGGCGAGCACGACGCCAAGGCGTTCGACTATCTGCGCAAGCTCCAGGCCGACAACGCCGCGTTCTTCCACGCCGGCCCCTCGCCCCGCGAGCTCCCGGAGGCCGAGCTGTTCGAGGGCGTCCTTGCCACCTGGCGGCCCCGCTCCTAGGACACGGGCAGCACCACGGTGACGGCCAAGCCCCCCGCAGGGCCCGGCTCGGCCGTCACCGTCCCGCCGTGCGCCTGCGCTATCGAGCGGACGATCGACAGACCGAGACCCGCCCCGGGCCCCATCCGGTCCCGCCCCTCCCCCCTCCGGAACGGCTCGAACAGCGCCGGCACATCCTCCGCCGCGACCACCGGCCCGGTGTTGCGCACCGTCAGCACCCCGGACTCGACGCGGACGTCCACCGAGCCGTCCGGCACGTTGTACGTCACCGCGTTGGCGACGAGATTGCCCACCAGCTGCGCCAGCAGCAGCCGGTTCCCCCGCACCACGCCGGCGGACCGGGACGCCGCCTTCACCTCGTGGCGTGCCGCCTCCTCCGCCACGACCTCCCCCAGGTGCACGTCCTCCCGCTCCGCCAGCCCCCGCTCGCTGCGCGCCAGCACCAGCAGGCCCTCGATCAACCGCTCACTGCGCCGGTTGTTGTCCAGCAACACGCGCTTCGTGGCCGCCAGTTCGTCCGGCGAGCAGCCCGAGTCCAGGCCGACCTGGATCGCCGTTCGCTGCGTCGCCAGCGGCGTCCGCAGCTCGTGCGACGCATTCGCGATGAACCGCCGCTGGCTGTCGAACGCCTTCTGCAGCCGCGCCAGCAGCGCGTCCAGCGTGTCCCCGAGCTCCTTCAGCTCGTCGTCGGGACCACCCGCCCCGATCCTCCCCCAGACTCCGTCCGGGGGGGCCCCCAGCAGCGTCCGCTCCGAAAGACGCCGTGCCTTCGCCGTCATCTCATGGACCGGCCGCAGCACCCGCCCCGCCGTCCACCACCCGACCACGACCGCGCACAGTGCCGTCCCCAGCAGCGCGAACGCCGACCAGATCAGCATCTGCTGCCCCGCCGCGTCCCGGACGCTGTCCGTCAGCTGAACGATCGTGACTCCGCGCACGTCCGCCACCGGCAGCGCGGGCACCGCACGCGCCCTGATCGCCGCGACCTCGTCCTCCGTACCGGCCCGGGAGAGCAGATTGACGATCCCGAGCAGACACGCCCCGAGGACCAGAAAGACACCCCCGTAGACGAGCGCGATCCGCGTACGGATCGTGGACCCGGGTCCGATCACAGCACGTACCCCACACCCTGCACGGTACGGATCAGCGCCGGCTCCCCGAGCTTCCCGCGCAGCTTGCTCATGCACACCCGCACCGCCCCCGTGAACGGATCCGCGTGCGCGTCCCACGCCCGCTCCAGCAGCTCCTCCGCCGAGACCGTCGCGCCGTCCGCCTCGAGCAGGATCTGCAGCACCGAGAACTCCTTGGGGGAGAGGTCCAGATCCCGCCCGTCCCGCTCCGCGGTGCGCCGCACCGTGTCCATCCGTACCCCGTGCCGCTCCAGCAGCGGCGGCACCGGCCGGGCGCTGCGCCGCCGCAGCGCCCGCACCCGGGAGACCAGCTCGGGGAACTCGAAGGGCTTGCCCAGATAGTCGTCCGCTCCCAGGTCCAGGCCCTCCACCCGGTCCTCCGTCGACGAGGAGGCGGTCAGCATCAGGATGCGGGTGCGGGACGCGGAGGCGACCAGCTCCCGCGCCACCTGGTCGCCGTGCACCCGCGGCAGATCGCGGTCGAGTACCACGACGTCGTAGTCGTGGAGTCCGAGATACGCGAGCGCGGCGTCCCCGCTGTAGACGGTGTCGACGGCGAACCCGGCCCGCCGCAGCCCCGTGGCGACCAGCTCGGCCAGGACTTCCTCGTCCTCGGCGACCAGTACCCGCATATCGTCGTCCCCCCGCTCCCCTAGGACCTGTCTACCGGACCTTCTACCGGACCCGATGTTTCGGGGACCTCTCCACGACGAGTCCCCCGCTCCGGCCCGCCTCGAGTTATCGGGGTGAGTCGACCTTCCGCGGGCCGTTAGGATTTCGACCATGGCGGCCACTGGATCCGAGAAGCAGGGGGCGAAGGCGTACTACGTCTCGACCCCCATTTACTACGTCAACGACGCTCCTCACCTGGGCCACGCCTACACGACCGTCGCAGGCGACGTGCTCACACGCTGGCACCGTCAGCGTGGCGAGAAGGTGTGGTACCTCACCGGCACGGACGAGCACGGTCAGAAGATCATGCGCACTGCCGAGGCGAACAACGTCACGCCCCAGGAGTGGTGCGACAAGCTCGTGGAGGAGGCCTGGAAGCCCCTCTGGGAGCATCTGAACATCGCGAACGACGACTTCATCCGTACGACGGAGAAGCGGCACACGGACCGTGTGCAGGAGTTCGTGCAGGACCTGTACGACAAGGACGAGATCTACAAGGGCGGGTACGAAGGCCCGTACTGCGTGGGCTGCGAGGAGTACAAGCTCCCCGCCGACCTGCTGGACGGCGAGGGTGAATTCGCCGGGCAGAAGCTCTGCCCGATCCACAAGAAGCCGGTGGAGCTCCTCAAGGAGGAGAACTACTTCTTCAAGCTCAGCGAGTACGGACCGAAGCTGCTGGAGTTCTACGAGGCCAACCCCGGCTTCATCCAGCCCGAGTCCGCCCGCAACGAGGTCGTGAACTTCGTCAAGCAGGGCCTGCAGGACCTCTCCATCTCGCGCTCGACCTTCGACTGGGGCGTCCCGGTGCCGTGGGACGAGAAGCACGTCATCTATGTGTGGATCGACGCGCTGCTCAACTACGCGACGGCCGTCGGCTACAACGAGAACCCGGCGAAGTTCGCCGAGACCTTCCCGGCCGATGTGCACCTGGTTGGCAAGGACATCCTGCGCTTCCACGCGATCATCTGGCCCGCGATGCTGATGGCGAACGGCCTGCCGGTGCCGGGTCGCGTCGCCGCGAACGGCTGGCTGATGGTCGGCGGCGAGAAGATGTCCAAGTCGAACCTGACGGGCATCAAGCCGCAGGATCTGACCTCGCACTTCGGCGTGGACGCGTACCGCTGGTACTTCCTGCGCGCGATCGCGTTCGGCCAGGACGGCTCCTTCTCCTGGGAGGACTTCACCGCCCGCTACACGAGCGAGCTCGCCAACGACTACGGCAACCTCGCCTCCCGCGTCGCGGCGATGGTCGGCAAGTACTTCGGCGGCACGCTGCCTTCCGCCGACGCCTCCGGCGAGGCGGAGAAGGCCATCCAGGAGGGGCTCGCGAAGGCGGTCGCCGAGGCCGACCGGAAGATCGGCGAGGAGCTGGACTTCCAGGGCGGCATCCTGGCGGTCTTCGACTTCGTGAAGCAGGTCAACGGCTACATCACGGAGCAGGAGCCGTGGAAGGTCGCCAAGGACGACTCGCCCGAGGGCAAGGCCCGTCTTGCGACGATCCTGTACACGGCGGCCGAGTCCCTGCGGGCGGTCGCGGTCCTGCTGAACCCGGTGATGCCTCAGACCTCGCAGGCGCTGTGGGACTCGGTGGGAGCCGAGGCCTCGCTGGGTGCGCTGGCGGACCAGCAGGTCCAGCACGCGGGCGAGTGGGGCAAGCTCTCGCCGGGCGCGACGGTGACGAAGGGCGCGGTGCTGTTCCCGCGCCTGGAGGACCCGACGAAGGCCTAGGCCCCGTCCGTACGCGTACCTCGTCGCACACGCCAGTCCCGAAGGGGCCCGCAGCACGCGGGCCCCTTCGGCTTTTCCGGCAGCCCATCAAAGTTGAGCGGTGTGCCGACCGGCCCCGCCCCACGGGCATGCGGCGCGTCACCTCATTCGCTCAGCGCCGCAGCGTCACCCATCACCACCACCGGCCGCTTCGCCGGATCCAGCCATCGCAGCAGTAGCTCCATCCGGTCGAGCGGCAGCGAGATGCAGCCCTGTGTGGGCCCGCCGTGGTCGACGTGGATCCAGATGCCGCCGCCCTTGTCGGCGCCGAGCGGCCGGGTCCAGTCCAGCGGCGTGGTCCCGGGCTCGCGGTTGTAGTTGATGGCCACGACATGGTCGAAGGACCCCTCCAGGGACTCCCCCTCGAAGCCGGTGCCGGGCGCGTCGAAGTCGGGCCCCTCGTCGTACGGGAGCTTCGTGCCCGGGTTGGGCAGTCTGCCGCCCGCGTCCGTGAGGCCGAAGACCCCGATCGGGGAGCGGCGGTCGCCCGCCTCGTGGTCGTCGGTCCAGCCGAGCAGCCCGTTGTGCGCCGGCCACGCACCGGTCACGGGCCGCCAGCCCAGGACGGGATCGCGTTCATAGAGCGCGGCGAGTGACCGGTTGGAATTGGGGCCCTGGCCGACCACCACCACCGCCTGCCGGTTCGCCGCGGTGATCCTCTCGCGGGTCCCCGGTCCGAGAGAGGGGATCTCCCGCGCCCGGACGCCGCCCTGAGCCTCGGGGCCGGAGTGCCTGCTGGGGCCCGACCTGCCGACGGCGCTCGCGCTCGCGGACACATTCGCGGCCGCCGGCGCCGCCTTGCCGGTATCGCCCGCGCAGCCGGTGAGCAGCAGACCGGCAACAGCCAGGGCGACCGCCGGGAACGTGCCTGTGCGGAGGGACATGTGCGGGCCTTTCAGTTCGGGGACTTGTCGTGCTGCTGCTGCGGGGGCGGGGCGGCCTCGGCCCCGGCGACGTCAAATCGGACGTTTAAGATCATCCGTTGTGTTTCGGTCAGAGCGTGTGAGGCGTCGCCGGAGACCCGTGTGTTGCCCGCGACAGCCGAGAAGGGGCCCGGAACCTTTCGGTTCGGGGCCCCTTCCGGGTGCCTTACGACGTGCGGCTACTCGCCGGATTTGGCGACCGGCTTGCGCAGCGCGATGTTCAGCTCGCGCAGCCGCGCCTCGTCCAGTTCCGTCGGCGCGCCCATCATCAGGTCCTGGGCGTTGCCGTTGAGCGGGAAGGCGATCGTCTCGCGGATGTTCGGCTCGTCGGCCAGCAGCATCACGATGCGGTCGACGCCCGGGGCGATGCCGCCGTGCGGCGGGGCGCCGTACTGGAAGGCGCGCAGCATGCCGGAGAACTCGTGCTCGACGGTCTCCCTCGAGTAGCCCGCGATCTCGAACGCCTTGAACATGATCTCGGGCTCGTGGTTCCGGATCGCGCCGGAGGACAGCTCCACGCCGTTGCAGACGATGTCGTACTGCCAGCCCAGAATGTCCAGCGGGTCCTGGGTCTGAAGGGCCTCGAGGCCGCCCTGCGGCATCGAGAAGGGGTTGTGCGAGAAGTCGATCTTTCCGGTCTCCTCGTCCTTCTCGTACATCGGGAAGTCGACGATCCAGCAGAACCGGAAGACGCCCTCCTCGAAGCGGCCGGCCCGCTTGGCGGCCTCGACGCGGACCACGCCCATGATCTTCGAGACCTCGTCGAAGTCACCCGCGCCGAAGAAGACCGCGTGGCCGGGCGCCAGCCCGAGACGCTCGGTGAGGACCTTGACGTTCTGCTCGGTGAGGAACTTGGCGATCGGGCCGCTCAGCGCGCCGTCCTCGCCGACCCGCACCCAGGCCAGGCCCTTCGCGCCGTGCTCGACGGCGAAGTCGCCGAGGCCGTCGAAGAACTTCCGTGTCTGCCCCGCGGTGTCCGGCACCGGCAGCGCGCGTACGTGCTTTCCGGCGAAGGCCTTGAACTCCGAGCCCTCGAAGACGTCCGAGATGTCGACGAGCTCCAGCTGGGCACGCAGGTCCGGCTTGTCGGAACCGTACTTCAGCATGGCCTCGCGGAACGGGATCCGCGGGAAGGGGGAGGTGACATGGCGGCCGCCACCGAACTCCTCGAAGAGTTCCGTCATCAGCTTCTCGACGGGCTGGAACACATCCTCCTGCTCGACGAAGGACATCTCGACGTCGAGCTGGTAGAACTCACCCGGCGAACGGTCGGCGCGGGCGTCCTCGTCGCGGAAGCACGGCGCGATCTGGAAGTAGCGGTCGAAGCCCGAGATCATCAGCAGCTGCTTGAACTGCTGCGGAGCCTGCGGCAGCGCGTAGAACTTGCCGGGGTTCAGCCGGGACGGCACCACGAAGTCGCGCGCGCCCTCGGGGGAGGTCGCGGTCAGGATCGG
This sequence comes from Streptomyces sp. CA-135486, assembly GCF_050936555.1. Taxonomy (NCBI): domain Bacteria; kingdom Bacillati; phylum Actinomycetota; class Actinomycetes; order Kitasatosporales; family Streptomycetaceae; genus Streptomyces; species Streptomyces sp. CA-135486. The sequence goes on along the minus strand of NZ_JBNJMM010000002.1, from coordinate 195,555 downwards.
GGTCGCCATCTCGTTGAAGCCGAGCGCGGTCATCTTGTGCCGGATGGCGGAGATGACCGCCGTACGCAGCATGATGTTGCGGTGCATGCGCTCGCGGCGCAGGTCGAGGAAGCGGTACTCGAGACGCCGCTCCTCGCCCACCCCGTCGTCGGTGTTGATCTGGAACGGCAGCTGCTGCGCCGCGCCCAGCAGCTCGACGGCGGAGACCTCGACCTCGATCTCACCGGTCGGCAGCTCGGGGTTGATGTTCTCGGCACCGCGCGAGACGGCCTTGCCGTCGACGCGGACGACCGACTCCTTGTTGACCTTGTCGAGGGCCTCGTACGCGGGGGTGCCGGGGCGGGCGACGAGCTGCGTGATGCCGTAGTGGTCGCGCAGATCGATGAAGAGGATGCCGCCCAGGTCTCGGCGATTGTGCAGCCAGCCGCTCAGCCGGACGTCGGCTCCGACGTCAGAGGCGCGGAGCTCGCCGCAGGTGTGGGACCTGTACCGATGCATCGTCGTTCATCCAGTCTTAGCGTTTTGAGAGGGGTGGGCCCGTCAAGGGTACCGGCCGGTCTCCCTTCACCCCATTGACATACACATGCCAGGAGGCCGGCAGGCCGCCGCCATGAAGGTCGGAATAAAGTAAGGCAATGCGCACCGAGGACGTCCTGGCCACGATCGCCACCGGCCTGTGGCGGTGGGACAACGCATCCGGGACGGTCACCCTCGACGCCGAGGCCGCCCGGCTGCTCGGTATGCCCGCCGTACCGGGCGACTTCCCGGAGTCCGTCGTACGCTCCCGTTTCCACCCCGTCGACTGGAACGAGATCAACGGCGTCGTCAGCCTCGCGATCGCCGAGGAGACCCTCGCCGAGGCGCGGCTGCGGATCGTGGACGGGGCGGGCCGGGTGCTGCGCACCGTACGCAGCCGCTCCAAGCCGATCGCGGTCGACGGCGACATCCGCCTGGTCGGCATGATCCAGGAGGTGGCCGAGCCGCAGCCGGGAGCCGCCGCGCAGACCCCCATCACCGGTGACTGGCGGCGCTCGCGCGAGGCGTTCCTGCTGGACGCCGGCCGGGCGCTGGCCGAGGCACGCTCCACCGCCGAGGTGCTGCGGGTCGCCGCCTCGCTGTCCATGCCGGGCTTCTCACCGGACGGGCTCGCCGTCTTCGGGATGGCGGGCGAGCGGCTGACGGTCATCGGGCACCACGGGTATCTGCCGGGCGGCGAAGACCCGTTCATCGACATGCCGCTGGACACGGACTATCCGGCGGCGGACGTGGTACGCACGGGGCGCGCCGTGTATCTGCCGACCCCGCAGGAGTACCGCCGCCGCTACCCCACCACCTGGCCGCTCGCCGAGCCCTTCGGGCGGGAGTCCTGGGCGTACTTGCCGCTGATCGTCGCGGGGCGCACCATCGGCGCCTGGATGGCCGCCTTCAAACACCCCGTCGCCTTCACGCCCGACGAGCGGTCCGTGCTGACCACCGTCGCCCGGATGCTGGCGCAGGCCCTCGCCCGGGCCGGAGTCGCCGAGTCCGAGCGCGAACTGTCGCTGGGCCTGCAGCGCTCGATGATGCCGGTGCTCGGGCCCGAGGTGCCGGGGATGTCGATCGCCGCGCGGTACGTCCCGACGGGCGGCGGACTCCAGGTCGGCGGCGACTGGTACGACATGATCCCGCTGCCCTCGGGGCGGTTCGCCGTGGTCATCGGGGACGTCCAGGGCCACGATGTGCGCGCCGCCGGACTCATGGGCCAGCTGCGGATCGCCCTGCGCGCCTACGCCTCCGAGGGGCACCGGCCCGACGCGGTGCTCTCCCGCGCCTCCCGCTTTCTGCACGGACTGCATGATTTTTTCGGGGCCGATACGCACGAAGAGGGCGAGCACTCCAGCTCCCGCTTCGCGACCTGCCTCTATTTGGAGGTCGAACCGGCCACCGGCAGCGTCGAGATCGCCCGGGCCGGCCACCCGGAGCCGGTCGTCCGCACCGGTGACGGCACGGTGCTGGTGCGCCCCACCGCGGGCGGACTGCCGCTCGGCATCGACCCGGACACGGACTATCCGACGACGCGGCTGGTCCTGGAGCCCGGCGAGACGATGCTGATCTGCACGGACGGTCTCCTCGAGACGGGCGGGCACGATCTGGACACGGGGTGGACGCGGCTGCGTACGCTCCTGGAGGAGCACGCGGACCAGTCGCTGGAGGAACTCGCCGACGCCCTCGTGCACGCGGTGCACGGCCCCGGCTCGCACCACTCGACCGGGCCGCTGGCGGACCGGCGCGAGGACGACATCGCGGTCCTGCTGCTCGCCCGGGACGGAACGCCGGCCCGGCAGGCACCGCGGCGCACGGCGATGAGCGTGGCCCAGGCCGAACCGGAGCGGATCGCGGCCGCCAGGCAGCAGTTGCGGGAGTTGCTGCACGACTGGGCGGACCAGGAACAGGTCGACTCCGCCGTGCTGATGGTCTCCGAGATGGTCACCAATGTGCTGGTCCACACGGACGGGCACGCGCTGCTGGTGGCGGAGGTGACGCACGACGCCGCACGGCGGCTGCGCGTGGAGGTCACGGACACGAGCGACGAACTGCCGCACAAACGGCGGCCCGGCGAGCTGGCGTCGTCGGGCCGTGGCCTGCTGCTGACGGAGGTGCTCGCGGACGCGTGGGGCGTGGAGCCGCGGGGCGAGGGCAAGTCGATCTGGTTCGAGCTCTACGAGCCACCGGCGCGCTACGAGCCGGCGGCGCCGCTTTCGTAGCGCCCGCGCAGCTCACCGATCACACCGAAGGCGGCGGCGGTGACCGGCACGGAGAGAAGCATCCCCAGGATGCCCGCGACGGAGGCGCCCGCTGTGATCGCCAGCATCACGACGGCCGGGTGCATCTGCACCGTACGGCTCTGGATCACCGGCTGGAGCACATGACCCTCCAGCACCTGCACCGCGAGGACCACGCCCAGCACCCACAGGGCGATCACAAACCCCCGGTCGGCGAGCGCGACGAGCACGGCGACGGCGCCGGAGATGAAGGCGCCGAGGTAGGGGATGTACGCGCCCAGGAAGACGAGCGCGCCGAGTCCGACGGCGCCGGGGACGCGGAGGATCAGCAGGCCGACGGTGATGCAGAGGGCGTCGATGAGCGCGATGAAGGTCGTACCGCGCATAAAGCCCTCGACGGCCTCGAAGGCGCGCCGCCCCATGGCCTCGACGAGGTCCCCGGTCGTACCCGGCGCCAGCGACCTCAGGGCTCCCGCCGCCTTGTGCGAGTCCCGCAGAAAGAAAAAGCTGAGAAACAGCGCGAGCACGGCGGTGGCGATCACCTCCCCCACCACGCTCAGCCCGCTGATCACCCCGGACGCGGCGGTCCCGCCGAACTTCCCGAGCAGTTCCTTGGAGTTCTTGGCGAGATCGTCGAGCGAGGACCCGGCGGCCCCGAAGTGCTTGGTGAGATCCTTGGCGGCCTGCCGCAGCGAGGTGATGATCTGGTCGCCGGTCTCGATGAGCGCACTGACGACGATGTAGATGACCCCGCCGAAGACGGCGACCACCGCGACACAGGTGAGTCCGGCCGCGAGCGACCGATGCACCTTCATCCTGATGAGCCGCCGGTGCAGGGGCCCGAGAAGAGCGGTCCCGAGCAGCGCGAGCAGCACCGGTGTGACGGCGGTCTTCAAGGTGACGACGAGCCAGATCCCGATGGCGGCCACACCGGCGACCAGCAGCGCGACGACACACCAGGCGGCGAGCCGCCGCACGGGCTCGGGAAGAAGACTCTGCACACAGCCCAGCCGACCACAGCGGGTGCCACCCCGTCCCGCGGGCGGGGCCGGGCGGGTGAGGCACCCTGGTCGGCTCGGCTCACATGCCGTGCACAGCGGGGATCGTGCCCAGGCGGCCCTTCTGGAAGTCCTCGAGGGCCTGCTGCAGCTCCTCGCGGGTGTTCATCACGAACGGCCCGTAGTGCGCCATCGGCTCACGGATGGGCTGCCCGCCCAGCAGCACGACCTCGAGGTCGCCGGTGAGCGAGCCGTTCTGGGCGTCGTCCGCCCACACGGTCAGCGCGCCACCCTCGCCGAACACCGCCGTCTGTCCCATGTGGACGGGCCGCCGCTCGGTGCCGACCGCGCCGCGCCCGGCCAGGACGTACGCCAGGCCGTTGAAGTCCTCCCGCCACGGCAGGGTGATCTGCGCACCCGGCCGGAGCGTCGCGTGGATCATCGTGATCGGCGTGTGCGTGATGCCGGGGCCCTGATGACCGTCCAGCTCACCGGCGATGACCCGCAGCAGCGCACCGCCGTCGGGCGAGGTGAGCAGTTGGACATGGCCGCCGCGGATGTCCTGGTAGCGGGGGTCCATCATCTTGTCCTTCGCGGGCAGGTTCACCCACAGCTGGAGCCCGTGGAAGAGCCCGCCGGACACGACCAGCGACTCCGGCGGCGCCTCGATGTGGAGCAGCCCCGAGCCGGCGGTCATCCACTGGGTGTCGCCGTTCTGGATGGTCCCGCCGCCGCCGTTGCTGTCCTGGTGGACGAAGGTTCCGTCGATCAGATAGGTGACGGTCTCGAACCCGCGGTGCGGATGCCAGGGTGTCCCCTTGGGCTCGCCCGGCGCATAGTCCACCTCGCCCATCTGATCCATCATGATGAACGGGTCGAGGTACTGGTAGTTGATCCCGGCGAACGCACGCCGCACCGGGAAGCCCTCGCCCTCGAAGCCCGTCGGCGCCGTGGACACGGCGAGCACGGGCCGCGGCAGCGCCCCGGCGGGGGCTGAGACGCGCGGCAGGGTCAGCGGATTCTCGACAGCCACTGCAGGCATGGGGGGCCTCCTTGTGCGTTCATTTTAGTTGAAGAATGAACTTCCTGCCACGGGGAACACACGACGCCCGGGAGGAATTCCCCCCGGGCGCCAAAGAACAAGATCGGCCGGACAGTGCCCGGCCGCACCGGACAGTGCCTAGCCGTACATCCGCCGCATCGCGAAGTCCACCATCTGCTCGACGGCCTTCGCGTCGAAGACCATCCGGTGATCGCCCTCCATGTCGAGGACGAAGCCGTACCCGGTCGGCAGCAGATCGATCACCTCGGCCCCGGTGATCACGAAGTACTTCGACTCCTTGCCCGCGTATCTGCGCAGCTCCTTGAGCGTGCTGAACATGGGAATGACCGGCTGCTGGGTGTTGTGCAGCGCGAGGAAGCCAGGGTTGTCCCCGCGCGGGCAGTAGACCTTCGAGGTCGCGAAGATCTGCTGGAAGTCCTCGGCGGACAGCGATCCGGTGGTGAAGGCCCGCACCGCGTCGGCGAGCGAGGGCGGCGACGGCTCGGGGTAGAGCGGCTGCTCCCCGTAGGAGGGCTGCTGCGGTACGTACTGCTGCTGAGCGCCCGGGTTCTGGTCGTAGCCGTACATGTCCGCAAGAGTAGCGAGTCACAGTTGCCCCATAGGGGTTGCATCTTATTACCGACGGGTAGCATCATCGAAGCTACTGACTGGTAGGTGGAACGGAAATCCGCTTGCCGTCGCCCGAGCACCACCGCAATGAGGCGCTTCGCGCCGCTGATACCGACCTTACGGAGCCGTCGCCATGGGGCACTACAAGTCGAATCTCCGCGACATCGAGTTCAACCTCTTCGAGGTCCTCGGGCGCGACAAGCTGTACGGCACCGGCCCGTTCGCGGAGATGGACGTCGACACCGCCAAGAGCATCCTTGAGGAGGTCGCCCGTCTCGCCGAGAACGAGCTGGCCGAATCCTTCGCCGATGCCGACCGCAACCCCCCGGTCTTCGACCCGGCCACCAACACCGCGCCCGTCCCGGCGTCCTTCAAGAAGAGCTACCAGGCCTTCATGGACTCCGAGTACTGGCGGCTCGGTCTCCCCGAGGAGATCGGCGGCACCACCTCTCCCCGCTCCCTGATCTGGTCGTACGCGGAGCTGCTCCTCGGCTCGAACCCGGCCGTCTGGATGTACTCCTCCGGCCCGGCCTTCGCCGGCGTCCTCTTCGAAGAGGGCAACGAGGCGCAGAAGAAGATCGCCGAGATAGCCGTCGAGAAGCGGTGGGGCTCCACCATGGTGCTCACCGAGCCGGACGCCGGCTCGGACGTCGGCGCCGGCCGCACCAAGGCCGTCCAGCAGGACGACGGCTCCTGGCACATCGAGGGCGTGAAGCGCTTCATCACCTCCGGTGAGCACGACATGGAGGAGAACATCCTTCACTACGTGCTGGCCCGCCCCGAGGGCCACGGCCCGGGCACCAAGGGACTGTCCCTCTTCCTCGTGCCGAAGTTCCACTTCGACTGGGAGACCGGCGAGCTGGGCGAGCGCAACGGCGTGTACGCCACGAACGTCGAGCACAAGATGGGCCTCAAGGCCTCCAACACCTGCGAGATGACGTTCGGCGACCAGCACCCCGCCAAGGGCTGGCTGATCGGCGACAAGCACGACGGCATCCGCCAGATGTTCATGATCATCGAGTTCGCGCGGATGATGGTCGGCACGAAGGCGATCGCGACCCTCTCCACCGGATACCTGAACGCGCTGGAGTACGCCAAGGAGCGCGTCCAGGGCCAGGACCTGGTGAACTTCGCGGACAAGACCGCGCCCAAGGTCACCATCACGCACCACCCCGACGTGCGCCGTTCGCTGATGACGCAGAAGGCGTACGCCGAGGGCATGCGCGCCCTGGTGCTCTACACCGCCTCCGTCCAGGACGAGATCGCCGTCAAGGAGGCCGCCGGCGAGGACACCAAGTCCCTCGTCGCGCTGAACGACCTGCTGCTGCCGATCGTGAAGGGCTACGGCTCGGAGAGGTCGTACGAGCAGCTCGCCCAGTCGCTGCAGACCTTCGGCGGCTCCGGCTATCTGCAGGAGTACCCGGTCGAGCAGTACATCCGGGACGCCAAGATCGACACCCTCTACGAGGGCACCACCGCCATCCAGGGCCAGGACTACTTCTTCCGGAAGATCGTCCGCGACCAGGGCCAGGCGCTGAACACCCTCTCCGAGGAGATCAAGAAGTTCCTGGCGGTCGGCACCGGCGGCGAGGAGCTGGCCCCGGCCCGCGACGCGCTCGCCAAGGCGGCGGTGGACCTGGAGGCGATCGTCGGCACGATGACGAACGACCTCATCGCCACCGGCGAGGACGTCAAGAACATCTACAAGGTGGGCCTCAACGCCACCCGTCTGCTGATGGCTTCGGGCGATGTGGTCGTCGGCTACCTGCTGCTGCGCGGCGCGGCCGTCGCGGCGGAGAAGCTCGAGACGGCGTCCGCGAAGGACGTGCCGTTCTACCAGGGCAAGATCGCGGCCGCGAAGTTCTTCGCCGCGAACGTGCTGCCGGGCGTCTCCGTCGAGCGCGCGCTCGCCGAGACGGTCGACACCTCTCTGATGGACCTCGACGAGGCCGCGTTCTAGTCGCTCCGGCCCGTGGATGACGCGGCCCGCCCCCTGCCTGGGGGGCGGGCCGCTTCCAACTCTGCGCCCGGGCGTACGCCCCCTCGTTAAGGTGACCCCATGAGCAGCGCACCTCGCTTCGACCGCGGACACACCGACGACCTCATGTCCTTCCTGGCCGCCGCGCCGTCTCCGTACCACGCGGTGGCCGCCGCCGCAGAGCGGCTGGAGAAGGCCGGCTTCCGGCAGGTCCTGGAGACGGACGCCTGGGATGCCGGGACACCAGCGGCCGACGCCGCGGGGACCGGCGGCAAGTACGTACTGCGCGGCGGGGCGATCATCGCCTGGTACGTGCCGGAGGGCGCCCCGCCGCACACCCCGTTCCGGATCGTCGGCGCCCACACCGACTCACCGAATCTGCGCGTCAAGCCGCAGCCCGACATGGGCGCGCACGGCTGGCGTCAGATCGCCGTCGAGATCTACGGCGGCCCGCTGCTCAACTCCTGGCTCGACCGCGATCTGGGCCTGGCCGGCCGGCTCTCCCTGCGCGACGGCACGACACGGCTGGTCAACATCGACCGGCCCCTGCTGCGCGTGCCGCAGCTGGCCATCCACATGGACCGCTCGATCCACGAGAAGGGTCTGCAGCTCGACAAGCAGCGGCACATGCAGCCCATCTGGGGCCTGGGCGGCGACGTCACCGACGAGGGCGGTCTGATCTCGTTCCTGGAGGCGGAGCTCGGGTTCGCCGCCGGGGAGGTCCTCGGCTGGGACCTGATGACGCACGCGCTGGAGGCGCCCGCCTACCTGGGCCGCGACCGCGAGCTGGTCGCCGGGCCGCGGATGGACAACCTGCTGTCCGTGCACGCCGGTACGGCAGCGCTCGCCGCGGTCTCCGCGTCGCCGGCGCTCGGGTACATCCCGGTGCTCGCCGCCTTCGACCACGAGGAGAACGGCTCGCAGGCCGACAGTGGCGCCGACGGCCCGCTGCTCGGCAATGTGCTGGAGCGTTCGGTGTTCGCGCGCGGCGGTACGTACGAGGACAAGGCGCGCGCCTTCGCGGGCACGGTGTGCCTGTCCTCCGACACGGGCCACGCCGTCCACCCCAACTACGCGGAGCGCCACGACCCGACGCACCACCCGCGCGTCAACAACGGCCCGATCCTCAAGGTCAATGTGAACCAGCGGTACGCCACGGACGGCAGCGGCCGGGCCGTGTTCGCCGCAGCCTGCGAGAAGGCGGGCGTGCCGTGGCAGACGTTCGTGTCGAACAACGCGATGCCGTGCGGCACGACCATCGGCCCGATCACCGCCGCCCGGCACGGCATCAAGACCGTCGACATCGGCGTCGCGATCCTGTCGATGCACAGCGCGCGTGAGCTGTGCGGCGCCAAGGACCCCTATCTGCTCGCGAACGCGCTGACGGCCTTCCTGGAGGGCTGAAGTCGCCTGATCCGCCCGGCCGGTTGAGACCGCGCGAAACATCTGCGAAAGCATCCGCACGCCAGGCTGACGACCATGGTTCTGCACGGTCACCAGACGTTCGGCGCGCACCGCGCGGGCCCGTCGCGCCGCACCCTGTCCCTCGCGCTCACCTCGGCGGTCGCGGTCCTGCTCGCGGGGTCCTGGTTCGTCATCCAGCGGTACAACGAACGGCCGCCGTGGGCGCAGGACATCTCGTACGAGGCGGGCTACATCCAGGGCAGCCGCATCCGGAAGGCCGACCCCACCGGCCAGGAGACCAAGAAGCTCCTGGCCGGTGGATGCGCGCAGATTCAGTCCGCCGGGTGGGGCGGGCGGAAGGCGACGTACGACCCCGGGCTGTGGGTGGACGGCTGCCTGGCCGGCGCGGCGGGTCGGCAGCTGATCAAGCAGGGCTTGTTCCACTAGGCCCTGCCCGGCGCTACCGCTCCTGATCCATCCCGGCCAGTACGAGCGGCAGCCGCGAGGTCCCCTCCGCGGTCACCCGGACCGGAACTCCCCAGTCCTGCTGGTGCACATGACAGGCCGGGTACTCGTTCTCGGGGTCGTCGTCGCAGGACGCCGCCATCGCCGAGACATGCAGTACGCCCTCGGCGACCGCCGGGTCGATCTCCAGCACCCGCGAGAGGTCGGTGCCCGCGCCGTCGCCGCCGAGCAGCAGCTCCGGCGGGGTCGAGGAAACGAGCAGCCGGGTCGAAGGACCGTACCGGGTGTCCAGCTTCTGACCCGCCGGGGCCTGGAAAACGACGTCCAGCCGGAGCTTGCCCGGGGCGACCTCGGTGGCGGCACGCTGGGTGCGGTGGGCGACGGCCTCGACGCGTACCGCCTCCTCCGGCAGCCGCAGCCGGGTCAGCCGGTGCCGGGCCGACTCCACCACCACGATCTCGTCCCCGACGAGCACGGCGCCGCTCGGCTCCCGCAGATCGGTGGCGAGCGTGGTCACTTCGCCCGTCGCCGGGTCGAAGCGGCGCAGCGCATGGTTGTACGTGTCGCTGATGGCCACGGAGCCGTCGGGCAGCGCGGTGACGCCCAAGGGGTGCTGGAGCAGGGCCTGACTCGCGGCCCCGTCCCGGTGGCCGAAGTCGAAGAGCCCGGTGCCGACGGCGGTGTGCACGGCACCGTCGGTGTCGATCCATCTGACCGCGCTGGTCTCGGAGTCGGCGATCCACAGCCGGTCCTCGGTCGCGGCGAGCCCGGACGGCTGGGCGAACCAGGCCTCGGCGGCCGGCCCGTCGACGAGGCCTTCGTTCGTGGTCCCGGCCGCGACCTCGACGGTCCCGGTCTCCGGGTCGTACGCCCACAGCTGGTGGACGCCCGCCATGGCGATCCACACCCTGCCCTGCCACCAGGCCACGTCCCACGGCGAGGAGAGATCCACATCGAGCGCGGGCCCGGACGTGGCCGAACCCTGCCACCACTGGCGGCCGGTGCCCGCGACGGTCGTCGTCCCGCCGGTCTGCGGATCGAGCACACGCAGGGCGTGGTTGACGGTGTCGGCGACGACGACGCGGCCCCCGGGCAGCAGAGCGAGACCCTGCGGCTCACTGAACCGCACCCGGTCCGGACCGCCGTCGACGAGGCCGCGCTCACCGTCGCCGTACCGCTGGACGACGCTCTCGCCGTCCTCGGCCAGCCGGACCAGCTGGTGACGGGTGGTGTCGGAGACGAGGAAGCCACCACCGGGCAGCGCGAGCACCTTCCCGGGGAAGCGCAGGTGCGTGGCAACGGGCTCGGGCGCGACATAGGGCCCGTCGCCGCGCCGCAAGGTGCCCTTCGCCTCGTGCGCTGCCTCCAGCTCCTCCACGAGCTTCTCGATGGCGTGCGCATGCCCCTCGCCCGCATGCTGGGCGACGACATACCCCTCGGGGTCGATGACGACGAGCGTGGGCCAGGCCCGTACGGCGTACTGCTTCCAGGTGGCGAGCTCGGGATCGTCGAGCACGGGGTGGTGCACCTGGTAGCGCTCGACGGCGTCGACGACGGCCTGGTGGTCGGCCTCGTGCACGAACTTCGGCGAGTGAACCCCGATGATCACCACGGTGTCGCGGTGCTTCTCCTCGAGCTCACGCAGCTCGTCCAGGACGTGCAGACAGTTGACGCAGCAAAATGTCCAGAAATCCACAACAACGCACTTACCTCGCAGGTCGGCGAGGGTGAGGTCTTTGCCTCCGGTGTTCAGCCAGCCGCCCTTGCCGATCAGCTCGGGGGCCCGAACGCGTGCACGTGTAGCCATACCCCCATCCAACAGCACGCGGCGGGGTATGCATTCCAGCCATGAAATACCTCGTACGCGACAAGATCTTCGCGATCGGTGACGACTACTGGATCGACGACGAGGCGGGCCGCCACGCCTTCCTCGTCGACGGCAAGGCGCTGCGGCTGCGCGAAACGCTGGAGCTGAAGGATCCGACCGGGCTTGTACTCGTCACGCTGCGCAAGAAGTTGCTCAGCCTGCGGGACGCGATGACCATCGAGCGGGACGACCAGCCGCTCGCCACGATCCGCAGGAAGCGGCTCTCACTGCTGCGCAATCACTACCGCGTCACGCTCGTCGAGGGCTCGGAGCTGGATGTCAGCGGCCGGATCCTGGACCGTGAGTTCACGGTCGAGTACGAGGGGGAGCTGCTGGCCCACGTCTCCCGGCAGTGGTTCCGGGTGCGGGAGACGTACGCGGTGAATGTCGTACGGGAGGACGCGGACGCGGCGCTGATGATCGCGGTCGCGGTGTGCGTGATCCGCATGGCGGAGAAGGAACGCGAGGGCGAGGACGACTAGGGGTGCGGGCACTACCGCACCGAGCGAGCGTCCGCTGCCGACCCGGCCTTCTCCTCGCGGCGGGTGCGCAGCAGGAGTGCGACCCAACTGCGGTAGGGCGCCCAGTGGTCGCTGATCCCGGCGAGCCGGCGCGCATCGGAGGCGTCGGGATCGCCGAGGCCGTAGGCATCGGCCATCGAAGCGTGGAGCCGGCGTTCATGGCGGGGGAAGACGTCGGGGTGTCCGGCGCCGCGGATGAGGATGAGCTCCGCGGAGAAGGGGCCGATGCCGGGCAGGGTCCGCAGATGAGCGAGGGCGTCCTCCACTGGCATCGCGCGCAGCCGGGCGGCGTCGAGATCACCGGCGAGGGCCGCGTCGGCGAGGGCACGCAGCCGTTCGGCCTTTGTCTCGGGCAGGCCAGGAACGCGGCTGAGTCCGCGCAGGACCAGCGGGGTGGGGAAGGCGTGCAGCGGTTCTCCGGCGACGGTGACGCGCTGTCCATGGTGCTCGGCGATGCGGGCCTTGATCGCGGCGGCCTGGACCATCCGGATGCGGTGACCGATGACCGCCCAGGCCGCGGCCTCGTACGGCGAGTAGAAACACACCGGCCGCAATCCCGGGTAGGCCGAGATGAGTTCGGCCACGACGGGATCCGCCTCGGCGAGCCGTGGGAACCCACCGCCGTCGACGTCGAGCGAGAGGATGCGGGCCAGTTGCGCGCGCACCGCGCTCATGGCGTCCGATTCCGCGGACGCCGTGCCCACCGCGTCCTTGCCCGGATTCCCGGCGTGCACCGTGACATCCGCCTGTACGGTGCCCTCCGAGTCCTCCGCCTGCCTCACCGCCGCGCTCACCGTCGAGTGGCCGTCGTCGGCAGGAAAGGCCAGGCGCAGCACCCGGCCGGCTGAGGCGTCGCGGTACCCGGCAGGTGTAAAGCCCTCCAGGAACCGCATGCTCGCCGCAAGTGAGAACGGCCCGCGCGGGGTGATGACGATGGCGGTCATGGTCAGCCTTCGTGCGTGGTGATGGCGTAGCCCTCGGGGCCGGCGAAGGTGAACATCCTGCCGAACGGACCGTCTTCGGGTGCCTTGATGATGGGGATCCCGGCGGCGTGGAGGCGGTCGTGCAGGGCCTGTGCGTCGGTGGTCCGGAACCACAGGGCGACCCCGAGGCCGGGCCGCTCGACGGCGTCGAGTTCCACTCCCGGCAGGGGCTCGCGGACGGCGAAGGGGACCGGTTCGGTGGCGAACACCACGGCGCCGGGCGGCGAGGCGGGCGCGCGGCGGAGCCCGAGGTGCTGCTCATAGAAGGCGGCAGCCGCTTCGACATCGCGCACCTGCAGGGCGATGAAGTCCGGTCCGTCGGCGGTGGCAGTCATGGATACTCCTCGATCGTGGCTGCATGTCAGGACTTTGACATACACGGAAGATAGACGGCACCGCGCCCACATGTCAAACTCCTGACATGCATGATGGGACTCCCTCCAGCCAGACCCCGGCCGCCGACGTGACCGAGCGCCTGGGATACCGCCTCAAGCGCGCCGCCGCGGCGCTGCGCAGCGCGATGGACAGAGCACTGCGTGAGCACGGCCTGACGGTGCCGCAGTACGCCTGCCTCGAACTCCTCGACCAGCAGCCCGGCCTGTCCAACGCCGAGCTGGCCCGTGGCACCTTCGTCACGCGGCAGTCCATGAACGTCGTCCTCCGCGGACTGCAGGACACCGGCCTCATCACCCGCCCGGCCACCACCGACCACGGTCGCGCTCTGCCCGCCCACCTCAGCGAGGAGGGCCACCGCCGCCTCGCGGCAGCACGCTCCGCCGTCTACGCCATCGACCAGCGCATGACCGCCGCCGTCCCGGAGCAACGCCTCGCCGAACTCCTCACCGACCTCGACCACATGGCGGCGGCACTCGACGGCTGAGAACGGCCGCCCGCCACGGCGTCGGCGGGGAACAAACGAAATGGCCTAGTCGCGGCGCGGCGCCGTCACGCCCAGCACCCTGTCCTTCAGGACCGGGAACTGCTCCCGCGTCGTCAGCACCTTCGTCACGTCGAGCTCGACGCTCAGGACCTCCTCGCCCGGACCCGCCTCGGCCAGTACCTCACCCCAGGGGTCGACCACGATGCTGTGCCCGGCCTGTTCGACCCCGGCGTGGGTGCCCGCCGTGCCGCAGGCCAGGACGTACGCCTGGTTCTCCACGGCGCGGGCGCGGGCCAGCAGGGTCCAGTGCTCGCGGCGGCGGGCGGGCCAGCCGGCCGGCACGACGAAGGCCTGCGCACCCGCGTCCACCAGACCGCGGAACAGCTCGGGGAAGCGCAGGTCGTAGCAGGTGGCGAGGCCGAGCGTGAGCTCGGGCAGCGCGACGGTGACCAGCGATTCGCCCGCGCCCATCATCACCGCCTCGCCCTTGTCGAAGCCGAAGCGGTGGATCTTCCGATAGGTGGCGGCGAGCTCGCCGCTGGGGGAGAGGACGAGGGAGGTGTTGTAGAGGGTGCCGTCGGAACCCTTCTCGACGACGGAGCCCGCGTGCAGCCAGACCCCCGCGTCGCTCGCCGCCTTCGCCATCGCCTCGTAGGTCGGCCCGGCGGGCGACTCCGCCTCGTCCTCGAAGGACTGGTACGCGAACGCCCCGACGGGCCACAGCTCCGGCAGGACCACCAGATCGGCGCCGTGCTGCTCCCGGACGAGAGACGCGGCCCGCCGACGGCGAGAATCAACCGATTCGTCCGGGTCTACTGCGATCTGGATGAGTGAGGCGCGCACACTACCACCGTCCTGGCATTCGAGCCCTCAATCACGGGCCTACGATCGTCACACGAAAGCACTGCCGGGGTGCCGCCCGGCAGCGTAACTTAACTGCCGAGCCTCCCACGCAGCCCAGCAGTCAGCAGCCCAGCCCGCGTACCGCAGAACCGCCGAGGGGTCCCGTGACCGTCCATCCCAGCCTCCAGACCTACGCCGACGCCTGGACCCACTCCATCGAATCAATAGCCGAGCTGGTGCAGCCACTCGTCGAGGGCGAGTGGAACCGGCCAACGCCCTGCCCCGGCTGGTCGGTGCGTGACCTCGTCTCGCATGTCATCGGCATGGAGTGCGAGATGCTCGGCGATCCCCGGCCCATCCATACGCTGCCGCGCGATCTCTATCATGTGCAGAGCGAGTTCACCCGCTATATGGAGATGCAGGTCGATGTGCGCCGCCACCACACGGCGCCGGAGATGACCTCCGAGCTCGAGTACACGATGATCCGCCGGGCCCGTCAGCTGCGCAACGAGAACCGCGCTCCCGACACCATGGTCCGCGCCCCGCTCGGTGCCGAGCAGACTCTTGAACTCGCCATGCGGATGCGCGCTTTCGACACCTGGGCGCACGAGCAGGATCTGCGTGTCGCGCTGAACAAGCCGGGCAACCTCGACTCCCCCGGCGCGTACATCACCCGGGACTGCCTGCTCGAAGCCCTGCCGAAGGTGGTCGCGAAGGACGCCGGCGCACCGGCGAACTCGGCGGTCGTTTTCGATGTACACGGCCCGGTCGAGTTCCTGCGGACGGTCCGGGTGGACGCGGACGGCCACGGCACGATCGACGGGGCGCCCTCGCTCGGGCCGATCGTCACCCTCGCCCTGGACTGGGAGACATTCGTACGCCTGGCCTGCGGCCGGGTGCGGGCGACCGCGGTGCCGGACCGGATCAAGGTGGACGGCGATCCCGACCTGGCCGCGGCGATCCTGCGCGACTTCGCCGTCACCCCCTGACGGCAGCGCGGTGGCCCGGTCCGTCGCCGAGACCGCCCGCGCCGGGCGCATCTGCGGATGCCCGGCCGGCGGCGCAGGCGATCCCCGCGGCGGGCGGCTCGGCGCGGGCGGTTGCCCTCCGCTGCCGGCCCACCTCACGCCGGTACGTGCACGGCCTCCACTCGGCTCGCCACCAGCCGCTCCCTTTCCCGCCGCACCGTGCGCGCCCGCAGCCGCAGGATCTGCGCGATCCCCAGCGCCTCCAGCACGAAGACCGACGAGAACGCGATCCGGTAGTTGTCCCCGGTGGCGTCCAGCAGCACTCCGACCGCCAGCAACGTCGTCATCGAGGCCACAAAACCACCCATGTTGACGATCCCCGAGGCCGTGCCCTGACGCTCCGGCGGATTGGCCGGGCGGGCGAAGTCGAAGCCGATCATCGAAGCGGGGCCGCATGCCCCGAGCACCGCGCACAGTGTGATCAGCAGCCACATCGGCGCCCGGTCACCGGGGTACGCAATGGTCGTGGCCCATAGCAGTGCCGTCGTCCCGACCGTGCCGAGCGCGAGCGGGACCCGGGCCGCATGGTGTCGGGCGATGATCTGCCCGTACACCAGACCCACCACCATGTTGGTGACCACCACCAGGGTCAGCAGCGTGCCCGCGGTCTCCCGGGACAGGCCCTGTGCCTCGACCAGGAAAGGCATCCCCCACAGCAGCAGAAACACCATGGCGGGGAACTGCGTCGTGAAGTGCACCCACAGGCCGAGCCGGGTGCCGGGCTCCTGCCAGGAGAGCGCGATCTGCTTCCGTACGAAAGCGGATCCCGCGTGCTGCGCGGGCGGGGGCTCGTGCCCCTCGGGGTGGTCCTTCAGGAACAACGTGAGCAGCACGAGCACGACCACTCCGGCCACCGCGCTGCCCGCGAAGGTCGCGGTCCAGCCCACGCCGTGCAGCATGCGCGCGATGACGATGGTCGACACGAGATTGCCCGCCATCCCGAAGAGCGCGGCGACCTGCCCGATCAGCGGGCCGCGGCGGGCCGGGAACCAGCGCGTGCCGAGCCGCAGCACGCTGATGAAGGTCATCGCGTCGCCGCAGCCGAGCAGCGCGCGGGAGGCGAGTGCCATGCCGTACGAGGGGGAGAGGGCGAAGCCCAGCTGCCCGGCCGTGAACAGCACCACGCCGATCGTGAGGACCTTCTTGGTGCCCAGCCGGTCGACCATCAGGCCGACGGGTATCTGCATCCCCGCGTACACCAGCAGCTGGAGGATGGAGAAGGTGGACAGGGCGGAGGCGTTGACGTCGAAGCGGTCGGCGGCGTCGAGGCCCGCGACGCCCAGGGACGTACGGAAGGTCACGGCGACGAAGTAGACGGCGACGCCTATGCCCCAGACCGCGGCGGCGCGGCGGCCGCCGGGGGGATCGCCCGGCAGGGCGACGGCGGATGCGCTCATCGGACTTCGCCCCGCGCCAGGTTGCTGAACCAGCCGACATGCCGTTGTACGAGGGCGGCCGCCGCGTCCGGGTCGCCGGCGCGCAGCGCTTCAAGGATCTCGCTGTGCTCGGCGACGTTCTTGGTGATCCGGTCGGGGTGGGAGTGCATCACGGCGACGCCCATCCGCAGCTGCCGGTCGCGGAGCTGGTCGTAGAGGCGGGAGAGGATTTCATTGCCGCCGCTGCGCACGATCTCGGCGTGGAAGCAGCGGTCGGTGACCGCGACGGCCGCGAGGTCCCCCTCCTCGCCCTGCCGCTTCTGCTGCTCGAGGAGTTCTTCGAGCCGGGAGAGGAGTTGTGGCGATGCCGGTACGGCCTTGCGCGCGGCATGCTCCTCGACCAGCAGCCGGGTCTCCACGACATCGGCGATCTCCTGTGCGGAGACGGCGAGGACCAGGGCGCCCTTCTTGGGGTAGAGCTTGATCAGTCCCTCGACCTCGAGCTTGAGGAGGGCCTCGCGGACGGGGGTGCGCGATACGCCGACCGCGTCGGCCAGTTCACCCTCGGTGAGGAGGGTGCCGCCCTGGTAACGGCGGTCAAGGACGGCCTGCTTGATGTGGGTGTAGACGCGTTCGGCGGCGGGTGCGGCGGCGGGCATGCGCACAGCTTAGATACAACACAGGTGCATCAGAAAGTCGCGTCCACGATGCAGGACGGAGATGGAGGACGGAACTTGGGCCAACTGATGCGCCGTGGGCGTACATCCCTTCGGGGCTCTCAGTGGTCTCGTACTGGGACCCTCTTTCTGCCGTGGTCCCTTACCGCCCTTTTCACCGCATTCGCGAACTCGGAGCGTTCTCTTGACCATCAGCCTCCCGGGCGTGCGCAAGGCCGCCGTGGTGGTTCTCGCCACCGGCTCCCTGCTGACCATCTCGCCCCTGGCCGCCCCCGCTCACGCGGTCCCCGTACCGCCGATCGCCAGCAAGGGCGCGATCCTGATCAACGGCACGACCGGCACCGCGGTCTACACCAAGACCCCGGACACCCGCCGCCAGATGGCCAGCACGACGAAGATCATGACGGCCGCCGTGGTGGTCACCACCAAGGGCATCAATCTCAACCACGTCGTGACGGTCAAGCAGGCTTATCGCGACTACGTCGTCAAGCAGGGCGCCAGCACGGCGGACCTGAAGACCGGCGACAAGGTGACCGTCCGTCAGCTGCTCTACGGAACCATGCTGCCCTCCGGCTGCGACGCCGCGTACGCCCTCGCCGACCTCCTCGGCACCGGCACCACCACCGCCGCGCGCACCAAGTCGTTCATCGGGAAGATGAACAAGAAGGCCGCCGAACTCGGTCTGAAGAACACGCATTTCGACTCCTTCGACGGCATCTCGTCGGCCGGGAGCAACTACACGACGCCGCGCGACCTGGCGAAGATCGCCAAGTACGCCATGACCAACTCCAACTTCCGTGCCGTGGTCGCCACGCCGAAGTACGTCACCACGGCGACGAGCAGCACGGGCGCCAAGCGCACCTACACCTGGTACAACACCAACCAGCTGCTCGGCTCGTACAAGGGCGCCATCGGCATCAAGACGGGCACCGGCACCGCCGCGGGACCCTGCCTGGTGTTCGCCGCCACCCGCGACGGCAAGACCTTCGTGGGCGTTCTCCTGAACGCCCCGACCGTCGCCGAACGCTACAAGGACGCGGCGAAGCTGCTCGACTTCGGCTTCGGCTCCAGCACCGCGCGCACGATGGAGCTGCGCTCGCTGCCGGCCGGCGCTGAACGCGACTGATCCTGCCCCGCTGCACCCGAGACGCCGACGCGATCCGCGTCGGCGTCTCGTTGTGCCGGCGGCCGGCATACCGCATCAGCCGGGCAGCCAGCCCGCCTCCGCCGCCGCCTCGACCGCCACCCGCTCGAAGCGCTCGGCCGTCGGCGGCGCGGGGTCCGGCAGCACGAGGGCGATCAGCAGCCGGGAATGCGGCTCGGCCAGCGGCACCCACCGCAGCCACGGGGCCAGTCCGTCCGCGGAGGCCTCGCCGACCAGCGCGACGGTCTCCGCGTCGCGCAGTACGCGCTGCGTGGGGTCGAAGGCCACCGGCCGCTCGACCAGCCGGGGCCGCACTCCCGCGCGCCGGAACAGCTCGACCAGCTCGTCGTAGTGGACCGGGTTGGCCTCGCGCGGATGCGCCAGCACCGGGAACGGTGCGATCCCCGCCGCGTCGACGACCTGTGTCGCGCCCGCGAGCGGATGCCCCGCGGCGACCAGAATCCCCCTGCGCTCCAGGCGCAGCGGTCGCACCCGCACACCCTCGGCCGGCTCCGGGGTACGCGCGATGCCGACATCGGCGCGCCCTTCCAGCACGGCCCGCGTGATGTCGGGCGTACGGAGCATCTCGGCGCTCACGTCGATGTCGGGGTGGTGCCGACGCAGGGACTCCACCAGGTGGGGGACGGTGCCGTAGCCGGTGCTCGCGCTGTAGACGATGCGGATCCGGCCCAGCTCGCCCCGGCCCGCGCGGCGCGCGGCGTCCCAGACCTCGGCGAGCGCCGCCAGGGCGGCCGGGCCCCGCTCCTGGACCGCGCGGCCCGCTTCGGTCAGCCGCACCACACGGGTGGTCCGCTCCAGGAGCCGTACACCCAGCTGGGACTCCAGACGGCGGATCTGGGCGCTCAGCGCCGGCTGCGCAATGTGCAGGCGCTCGGCGGCGCGGGTGAAGTTCCGTTCCTCGGCCACGGCCAGGAAATAGCGCAGCAGCCTCGCCTCCGGAATCATGGAGCCAGGATACGGAGCGCCGCGGATTCATAACCGCTGCCTATGAGTTGAGACCCGGGCGGTCTTTCCCCTCCGCCGTTTCCCGCTCCTACCGTGCTGACATGAGATTCGTCAGCGCCGGGACCATGTCGCCCGGCACCACCGCGGTGCACTTCGCGGAACTCGCCCAGGCCGGGGGGCACGACGTACTCCGGCTCGGCACCTACGACGAGGTCGGGCCCGCCCGCCGGGCGCTCAGCGGCGCCGACGCCGCCGTCCTCGTCCCCAAGCGCGGCGACGCCCGGCTGCACGCCCAGCAGGCCATGCGTACCCTGCTCGCCGCTGCCGCCGAACTGCCCGCGCCCCCGCGCATCCTGCTGGTCAGCTCGTTCGTCGTCGGCCATGGCAGGGCCCACCCGCTGAGCCGGGTGGACGCCACCCAACTGCCCGCGAGGATCGCCTCCGAAGAGGATCTGCGCGCCAGCGGGCTGCCGTACACGATCGTCCGCCCCACCTGGCTCACCGACGATCCACCCGGTGCGCACGCCATCACCCTCACCCAGGATCCGCACGCCGACGGCATGGTCTCCCGTGCGGACATCGCGGTGGCACTGATCGCGGCCATCGAGAGCGGGAGCGCCGTCCGTACGACTTTCGGGCTGTTCAGCGAGCCGGGCACACCGCCTGCCGACTGGGCCGCCGCATACGCCCGCCTCCAGCCCGACGCCGCACCCCACAAGGAACTCGTATGAAGCTGCCCGAGGCCCAGCACGCATGGGAACCGACCTTTCGTGCCGACGAGGAGGGCCGTCCGCTCGCCCCGCGTTTCCACCGGCTGCTCATGCTCGATGTCCTGGACCACCCCACCGCCGCGGACGCCGAGCGTCTCGAAGGTGCGCTCGCCGCTCTGGAGGAGCGTTTCCCGTACGGACCCGACGGGCTGCTCACCTGCCTGGGCTGGGGATTCGGCTATTACGCGCGGCACACCGCCATTCGCTCCCCCGTACCCCGCGCCATCCCCATGGCGCGCTGGGAGAACCCGGCGCTGGAGGACATCGACGCCTGTCTGCATCTGGCGTCCGACGACGAGGACCTGCTCGTGGAGGTCACCGACGCGCTCTTCGGGGCCGGCCCGCTGGACCAGCGCGCACGGCTGCGGATACGGGAGGTACGCACCGGCTTTGTCGGAAGCGGGCTGCCCTCCGAACGGCTGCCCGAGCGCGGGCTCTCCGCGAAGGCGCCGCTGCTGCTCGGCTTCCACTCGGGGCTGCGCGGCAACCAGGCGACCGAGGAGAGCATCACCGTCGCCGAGGGCCCGCTGGCCGGCGGCACCACCATGCATGTGAGCTATATCGAGCTCGACCTCGACAGCTGGTACGAGCAGGACCGCGACACCCGCAGCGCCCGGATGTACGCGCCCGGCATCAGCGCCGACGAGGCCGAAAGGCTGGTGGACGACGCACGCAGCGACGCGGACCGGCTGCCCGCGCTGGCCGGCGCGCACGGATCGGTCGGCCATGCGCAGGCCACCGGCCGCGCCCGGCTCCACGGGCGCCCCCGGATCAACCGGCGGGATTTCGCGACGCTCGACCATGGTGCGCCCGGGACCCATTTCGTGTCCCTGCAGCGCACCATGGAGGACTTCAACGCCACCCGCGCGGTGATGAACGCGGCGGACGCGCGCGGGCATCACGGCGACATCGGGGTCCGCCGCAACAATGGCATCAACTCGGTGATGGAGGTACGGAGCCGGGCGACCTTTGCCGTACCGCCGCGGACCGGCCGTGCCTACCCGAACCTGACGCCGTAGCCCGCTAGTGACCGGCTGCCGCCCGCTCGGCGAAGACCTCGCGGGCGGCCGTGATTCCGTTGATCGCGGCGGGGAAACCCGCGTACACGGCCATCTGCAGGATGGTCTCGACGACTTCGTCCTGTGTGCCGCCGACGTTGAGCAGCCCGTTCACGTGCACCTTGAGCTGGGGACGGGCCGTCCCCAGCGCGGTGCACGCGGCGATCGTCACCACCTCGCGGGCATGCAGGTCCAGGCCGCCGCGCGTGTAGATGTCGCCGAAGGAGAACTCCACGATGTAGCGGGCGAGATCGGGAGCGATGTCCTTGAGGCTCTCGATCACCGCCTCGCCCGCGTGGCCGTCGATCTCGGCGAGGGCGTCCCAGCCGCGGTCGTAACGCGGCGTCTCGTCGTTCTCGCTCACCGCGTGCGGGGCCTCGTCACCGTCGTCCGTACGCTCCGCGAACACCGCCTTGGCAACATTCAGACCATTGATGGCCGCGGGGAATCCCGCGTACACCACGACATGAAGGATCGCTTCGACGATCTCGCGCCGGGTCACCCCGATATTGAGCGCTCCGTTGATATGGAACTTCAACTGCGGTGCGGCATGTCCAAGAGCCGTCAGGGCCCCCACTGTCGCCAGTTGCCTCTGACGCAGGGTGAGTGAGGACCGCGCATAGATGTCGCCGTAGGGAAACTCCACCGTGAACCGGCCGAGATCCGGTGCGATGTCGGAGAAGCTGTCCAGCACCGAAGGACGTTCTTCAGCGGCCAGTTGCTGAAGGATGGCCAACCCCCTGGTGTAGCGGTCCTTCTCGTGGTGGGACTCAACTGCCATGCCTGGACGACTCCTTGTTCCATGTCAGGACCTGCGCCGGATCAGGACCGACGCCGGCTCAGCTCCGGGAATTCCGGGTTCGTAGCCATGATCCCACCCTCGCCCCAGCGATTCTGGGGAATCTCCTGAATGACCACCGCTATTTTGTCGAGTGGCGCTCCGGTGACCTTGTGCGTGGCCTTCGTGATCTCCTCTATCAGTTCCTGGCACTTCTCGTCCGTCTGATTCGGCCACGTGGTCACAGTGATGAACGGCACAGCCGCCGACCTCGATTCATTCCGTCGTTACAAATTCGTGAAATGCGGGCTTCTGGAGTTTCAACTGGGCGTGAATATCCCCGCCCAGACCGAACCATCCGATGGCACCGCCGTAGTTCTGCTGATAACTCATCCACAGCACCACGACATTGATGATCCGGTTCGCTCCCGGTGTGCCGGGCGCCGGGAAGGGATGCGGCATGGTCGCGCGGTAAGTGGCCCTGCCCTCCTCGTCGGTGACGAAGACATTGGGCACACCCAGCGGCCCCGGCCTGGTGGGACCGGCCGGATCCAGGTCGCGCTCGCGCAGGGACATCACGGTGTAGAGGCTGCTGGGGACGAGCCCTCCGAACTCCATCTTGAACACGGCGGCACGGCCGTCCTCGGTGAGCTCCACCTCCAGCTCGCCCTCCGCCTGGACCCATCGGCCGAGCGTGATGGGCTCGGTCACCTTGGGCCCGTCCTCGGGACGCAGATCGGGGATCGGCGCCTGATGCAGCGGATGGCTCGGCCGTACGATCTCGTTCGCGTCGGGGCGCTGCTCGGGCGCGAAGACCATCGGGTAGTTGTTGCAGGGCAGCGGGAGCGGCAGCGTATACAGCACCATGTCCCGGTCCGCCGGGTCGAGTTCGTCGCCGAGCTCACGCACGATGGTGTACGGGACCTGCTCGCCGAACGGCGGCAGCTCGCTCTTGGGGCTGACGACGGCCGATCCCCAGGACCGTTCGACACCCCCGGAAGGGTTCTCCCGGTTGATCATTCCGATCACCACGAAGTCGCCGTCGGCGTCGACGATCTCACTGGGCGGATAGGACGGCCCCTGAGTGGTGGGGCTGAGCCGGTAGGTCCCCGAACGGCTCATCGCGAACCGCTCCCTTCTGCTGTGTTGTCCCGGAAGCCGAGTGCGGCGAGTGCGGCCGCGAGTGCCACGGAACCCGCGCCGGTGGCCACCACGGCACCCCAGCCGCCGCCGGTCCACACGGGGCCGAGCGCGGCGCTGGCGGCGCTGCCCGCGAGCAGGCAGACGAGCATGTACATGGACGAGGCGGCGCCCCGCCGCTCCTCGGGCACGGCCCGCGCGAGCAGCACCAGCACGGCCGGCTGGCACGAGAAGACGCCGAGGAAGAGCAGCAGCATTCCGGCCACCAGCAGCGCGGTGCCGGTGGCCGCCCCGAGCGCCGCGACACCGGCCAGCACCAGGCCGAGGCCCAGCAGGACGACCTGGCGCGGCGCGATCCGGCTGCTGAGCCGGCCGGCCAGCGGTGCGCCCAGCACTCCGGTCAGACCGATCAGGCTGACCGTGCCGATCGCGCCGGCGCTGTAGTGGAAGGGAGCGCCCTGCAGCCGGTAGGTGAGGAAGGTGACGAGTCCGAGATACCCGAAGAACAGCAGCGCCCCGACCCCGAACAGCCGGACCACAGGCCCCTGTCCGAACATCCGCAGCGCTGCCAGATACGCCTGCCCCACCGGCCTGCGGGCTCGGAGATCCCCCGTCCCCGGCGTCGGCAGCAGCCGCATCAGCACCGCGGTCAGCACATTGAGCGCCGCGAGCAGCAGCACCGCCTTGTGCCAGTCCGCCCAGCCGGCGACAACCCCGGTGAAGGAGCGCCCGAGGGTGATGCCCGCGACCGTGGCCCCGATGATCAGCCCGAAGAAGACGCCCACCAGACCGTCGGGGGCGATCCTCGGCATCAGCGCGATCATCGCGGCCGGTACCGCCGCGGCCGCGATCCCGGCCACGGCGAGCAGCAGCGCGAACGCGGTGAAGCCGGGCACCACCGCGGCGATGGCGATCAGCGCGGCGACCGTCACCGCCCCGGCCGCGCCCAGCACCTTGCTGCGGAACCGGTCGGAGAGCGGCCCGAAGAGGAAGAACGACAGAGCGTAGGCGAAGCTCGCGACGGTGAAGACGAAACGCGCGTCCTCCGGGCCGACATCGAGGGACGCGGCGATCTCGGGGAAGACCGGCTGCGTCATATAGATCGTGGACACCGCGCAGCAGGTTGCGGCCGCGGCGATGACGGCCGCACGCCAGGACGCCGCCGTGGAACGCGCGGCTGGGGGGGAGGCTGTCTGTGCCGTGCTGACCATGTCGGCTCCCTCCATCTACAGCGCCACCGAGGCGCCGCCGTCGACGGTGATCGAGGCTCCGTTGACCTGGGCGGCGCCGGGCGACACGAGATAGGCCACGGCCTCCGCGACATCGGCGGGTGTCGGCAGCGATCCGTACGGCGTCTTGCCGAGGAAGTCCTCGCCGACCTGGTCGGGGCTGATGCCGAAGCGCTGCGCGAGGTCCGCGAGGGTCTGCGTCCACAGATCGGTGTCGGTGGCTCCCGGGTCCACGGTGTTGACCCGCAGTCCGCTTCTGCCGAGGTCGCGGGAGATCGCCTTGGCGAAGCCGCCGAGCCCGGCGTTGGCGACTCCGTTGATCACAAAGAGCGGGTCGGGCTCGCGGCGGAACGAGCCGTTGATGAAGACGATCCGGCCGGCCCCCCGTTCCACCATGGCCCTGGCGACGGCCCTGGTGAGCCGTATCGCACCGAAGAGCTTGCTGTTGACCGTCGTGTCCCACTGCTCGTCGGTGGATTCCAGCAGGGGTGCCACCGGTCCGTCGCCCGCCGCGTTCACCAGGACGTCGATCCGGCCGAAGCGCCCCACCACCCAGGCGATGCCCTCTTCGACCGACGCGGTCTCGTTGATGTCGAGGACCACGGCAGTGAGCTCGTGCGTACCGTCGCCGATCTCGCCGAGCCGCCCGGCGATGCGCTTGCGGGCCGCTTCCAGCCGGGCCGCGTCACGGCCGAGCAGCACCACGTGCGCCCCGTCCGCGGCCAGCCGTTCCACGACCGCCCCGCCGATTCCGCCGGTGGCGCCGCTGACGACGGCCACATCGCGGTCCGTCCTTTTCGGCTCAGTCATCGTCCCCGCCCCTCAGTTCTCGACGCGGGCGTAGATCCGGGTGTAGAGCCCCCGGTCGGTGATGTACGTGTCCCCGGCCTGCTTGACGATGTCCTGGTATCGGGGGGAGGTGAACACCGCCTGGTAGACGTCGGGTTCGACGGAGAATCCGGAGACGAACAGCACGCCGGGCTCGGTGCTCAGCAGCGAGTGGTAGGCCAGGAAGACCTCGACCTCGTCGTGTGTGCGGACGACGTCGAAGATCGTGCGGTCCCGCCACTCCCGGTAGGCGTCGTACACCGGCGGCTTCACCTCGACATGCCTCAGCTGGAGGTAGGGAGTGGCCGGCAGCGGCTCGTCCGTGTCCTTCGGCGCCTCGACGAACTCGACGACCTGGCGGCGGAAGTCACCGGCCAGGGCGGGCGCGATCGTGGCCGAGAGCTCCCGGTGGGCCGCCTCGCGCCCGGCGATCTCCGCGAGGCCGGTGATGGGCGTCAGCTCCACCAGCAGGCCGGCGTCGTCGAGCGAGCGGTAGAGCACGGAGCCGTGGTGCCCGGAGGCCGCGTTGTGGGCGGCCCAGGCCGCGCTGGTCTTGTCGATCTCTTCGCTCTGCACCGGCACTTCGGTCACGAGCAACAGGCGTGCGGACACGAGGATTTCCTCCTGGAGAAGTGAAGCGGAGTGAAGAAGTGAAGAGGTCAGGCGCTGGTCTCAAGGAGACCCTTGAGCGCCTTCTGAGCCTTGCGGCGCTCGAGCACGGCGATTTTCTGGCGAGGGAATCCGGAGAAACCGACCTGTCCCGAAGCCGCCAGTTTTCCGCTCTGATACAGCTCGAAGTCGAGTTCGAAGTCGAGCTGCCGATCCGGCTTGTCGACCGACAGCTCACGCACGGTGCAGCGAATTTCCGCGGGGAGTGGAAAGAGGAAGTTCCCGAACGTCAGATTCACCGAGTTCCAGACGATGTAGAAATCACTGAGAGGCCAGCGATTGCGGTACCCGCGCTCGAAGACACCGAGGAACAGCTGGCGCACCGCCTCGACGATGACCATGCCCTGGACGTGTTCTCCGGTCTGGTGGTCGAGGAGGAGTTCATTGTCGCCGTGCACCCGGATGTCAGCGGTGTAACGTGCCTCCCCCAGCTGTCTCAGATCCGCCAGCAGGACGTTGTTCTCGCTGTGTTTGTGCACGACATCGCGGCCTTCCGGCGCCACCTCCGGGCCGGTGAAGCGGATCCGGTCGGTCAGCTTGCGACGGTCGATGGCCTGCTGGACATAGGTGCGCTCGAAGCTGCCGACGCCCTGCCCCTCGTGCAGCAGGACCTCGCCGTCGCCGTCGTCGAACACGCCCTTGTTGATCTCCGCGGTGAGTCCGGAGATCGTGCGGACTTCGTCCGAGTGCACAAAGCCGGTGAAGCGGTCCGCGACCACCATGACGTGGATGCTCATCTTCCGTTCCTCTCCCGGTAATTTCGGCGTAACAACCGCCCAGGAAGTACGTCATGGACATTAGTTTCCCGAATTCCCGCGGCACAACTGCCAGGCCGGGGTGGCCGATCGGCTACGCCGCCCGATGTGACCTGCAAGCATCGCCTAGATATCCGTTGACGCCGGCTCACTTCGATGAATACTTTCGAAACCGGCTTCCATGAAATTCCCTATTTCCGACACCACTTGGAAGACTTTCGACGCGGCCTTCGACAAGGGGATGAATTGACATGGTTTCAGAACCGGAGAGTCAACCGGGCAATCAACTGCAGGGCCACCACAGGGCCGCCGTCATCGCCGGTATCGGCTCCTGGCTGCCGGCCAGAGTGGTCACCAACCATGACCTCTCCGCCGAACTGGACACCAGCGACGCATGGATCCGCAGCCGTACGGGCATCGCCCAGCGGCATGTGATCGACGAGGGGATGGCCACCTCGGACCTCGCCGTCGAAGCGGGTTCTCGTGCCCTGAAGTCGGCCGGAGCCTCGGACGTCGACGCGGTACTGGTGGCCACCACAACACCGGACCGGCCGTGTCCGGCCACCGCACCCGATGTGGCGGGACGCCTCGGCCTCGGCCCGGTACCCGCCTTCGATGTGGCGGCCGTGTGCAGCGGGTTCGTCTACAGCCTCGCCGTCGCCTCGGGCTTCATCGCCGCCGGCATCGCCGAGCGGGTGCTGGTGATCGGCGCGGACGCGTACTCCACCATCCTCGACCCGCAGGACCGCACCACCCGTGCGGTGTTCGGGGACGGGGCGGGCGCCGTGGTGCTGCGTGCGGGCACGGCGGACGAGGAGGGCGCGCTCGGGCCGTACGACCTGGGCAGCGACGGGTCACTCGCCGATCTCATCACGATCCCCGCGGGCGGTTCCCGCCAGCGCTCGGCCCCCGGGCAGAGCGTCGAACGGGCCGACCACTACTTCCAGATGCAGGGCAAGCGGGTCTACCGCAATGCCGTGGCCCATATGTCACAGTCCGCGCGGCGGGTGCTGGCGAGCGTGGGCTGGAGCACCGACACCCTCGACCATGTCGTCGCCCACCAGGCGAACCAGCGCATCCTCGACGCCGTCGCCGCCGAGCTGGACGTCCCGGGCGAGCGGGTCGTCTCGCAGATCGAGCGGGTGGGCAACACCTCCGCCGCCTCGATACCGCTCGCGCTCGCCGACGCGGCCGCCTCCGGCACTCTGCGGCCGGGGCAGCGCGTGCTGCTGACGGCCTTCGGCGGCGGGCTGACCTGGGCCTCGACCGTACTGCGCTGGCCGGATGTCACCGCAGTCACCTCGTGACACCGACCACTGAACGCCACACCGATGAGGAGAAACGATCCATGAGCGACCTGTTGAGCCGGGTGACGGCAATCCTTCTCTCCACCTTCGAGCTGGAGGCCGCCGCGCTGGCGGACAACCCGACGCTGGAGTCCCTGGAGTTCGACTCGCTGACCCTGGTGGAGCTCGCCACCGCCCTGGAGAACGAGTTCGGCACCCCGGTCGACGAGGAGGAGATCACCCTTGAGCACACCCTCGACGATGTGCTGAATCTGCTGGCGCAGAAGCTCTCCACGGCGGCCGCCACCACATCCTGAAGCACCGACATGCCGGATGGCCGTCCCCACCCCCCGGGACGGCCATCCTTGTCGTGCGCTCAGCCCACCAGCCGCGCCAGATGACGTCCGTAGTCCGACGAACGCCCGTACGCGTCGATGCTGTTGGCCACGTCGTCGGCCCCGATGAACCCCATCCGGAAGGCGACCTCCTCGATGCAGGCGATCTGCACCCCCTGCCGCGACTGCACGGCATGGACATAGCCGGCCGCCTCGAAGAGGCTGTCGTGGGTCCCGGTGTCCAGCCATGCCGTACCGGAGCCGAAATTCACCAGCCGTGCCCTGCCCTGTTCCACATAGCGCCGGTTGATGTCGGTGATCTCCAGTTCACCGCGCGCGGAGGGCGACAGCTCCGCCGCGTACGAGACCACGTCGTTGTCGTACAGGTAGAGCCCCGTGACCGCCAGGTCCGATGTGGGTTCGGCGGGCTTCTCCTCGATGTCGACCAGCCGGCCCTCGTCGTCGAGTATCGCGACGCCGTACCGCTGGGGATCGTCCACCTGGTAGCCGAAGAGAGTCGCCCCGTCGAGCTGTGCGACCTCCTTGCGCACGATGGTCGGCAGGTCCTGCCCGTGGAAGATGTTGTCGCCGAGCACCAGGCAGACCTGGTCGTCACCGATGAAGCGGCGGCCGAGCAGAAAGGCGTCGGCGAGGCCCCGCGGCTCGTCCTGCTGGGCGTACTCGATCCGCACGCCCAGCCGCTCGCCGTTCCCGAGCAGCCGGTGGAAGTCCTCGCGGCTCTCGGGGGTGGTGATGATCAGGATCTCGCGGATCCCGGCCAGCAGCTGGACGGAGAGCGGGTAGTAGATCATGGGTTTGTCGTAGACCGGGAGCAGCTGTTTCGATGTCACCGAGGTCAGCGGCCGCAGCCGGGTGCCGGCGCCGCCCGCCAGGATGATTCCACGCATCAGCGATTCACCTTTTCTTCAGCGCCGTCCACCAGTCATGGTTTTCCCGGTACCAGTCGATGGTGTCGGCGAGCCCGGAGGAGAAGTCGTGTCGCGGCTCATAGCCGATTTCCGCGCGCGCCTTCGACCAGTCCACGGAGTAGCGACGGTCGTGGCCTTTGCGGTCCTCGACATGCTCGATCATTTCCCGGTCGTGGCCGAGTGCGTCGAGGAGCAGATGGGCCAGTTCTATATTGGCCAGTTCCTGCCCGCCGCCGATGTTGTAGATCTCGCCCGGCTGCCCCTTCTCCACCACCAGCCGGATGCCCTGACAGTGATCGTCGACATGCAGCCAATCACGTACGTTCATTCCGTCGCCGTAGAGCGGCACCTTCTTTCCTTCGAGGAGATTGGTCACGAACAACGGGATGACCTTCTCGGGGAATTGGTACGGGCCGTAGTTGTTGGAGCAGCGGGTGATGCGTACGTCCATTCCGTACGTACGGTGGTACGCGAGGGCCAGCAGATCCGAGGACGCCTTGCTCGCCGCGTAGGGGGAGTTGGGGTTCATCGGATCGGTTTCCGGCCATGAGCCCCGTTCCAGGGATCCGTAGACCTCGTCGGTCGAGACATGTACGAACGTGCTGACGCCATGCCGTCGAGCCGCGCTGAGCAGCACTTCTGTGCCGAGCACGTTCGTACGGACGAAGACCGAGGCTTCGGCGATGGAGCGGTCGACGTGCGACTCGGCGGCGAAGTGCACCACGACGTCCTGGCCGGCCATGACCTCGTCGACCAGCTTCGGATCGCCGATGTCTCCGTGCACGAACGTCAGCCGCGGATCAGCAAGATGTGCCGCGATATTGCTCTTTCTTCCGGCGTAGGTCAGCTTGTCGAGCACGGTGAGCCGTTCCACCGCGCGCGCGGGAAGATCGCTGCCGAGGAGGCTGCGCACATAGTGCGAACCGATGAAGCCGGCGCCGCCGGTAACCAGAATGCGCATCTAATTCACCTGTCCAGCATTCGAGGACGAATGCCGACGACCCTGCCAGCGCGGCCGACCGCCCGACAAGGCGATTCTGGGCTGCCCGTGAGGCCATGCACCAGACGGCTACACCCAAAGGACTGATAATTGGCGGGCGTTGACCGAGGGAAAATGGATTCCTTATGTTCGAGCAATGCGAATTCTGGCGACCAGTGCCCCCAACCAGGGGCATCTCTATCCAATGATTTCGACGCTGTGGGCATTGCGGAACGCCGGCCACGAGGTACTGGCCGCGCTGCCCGACAGGTTCGCGCGGCTCACCGCCGAGGCGGGAATCTCGTCCGTGGCGGTGGCCGAGGACTTCCGGCTCGGCGACCTCGGCACCAAGAGGGCCCAGCAGGGCTCGTCGATCGCCGAGTTGACCGACCACATCATCGACTACTACGTGCCCGCCACCGAGCGGACCGTGGACCGGACCGTGGCCGTGGCCGAGACCTGGCGGCCCGACCTGATCCTGTGCACCGACTGGGAGTACGCGGCCCCGATAGCGGCCGGTCTGATCGGTGTGCCGACGGTCCTGCACGGCTGGGGGCTGCTCGCCGACCCCGCGGTCGACGGGCCGATCGCCGAGGCGCTGCGGCCGGTCCGCCGCAAGTGGGGCCTCGGCGAGGAGGCGCACAGCCACTGGAAGATCATCGACAACTGCCCGCCGGAACTGCAGTGGCGGACCCCGCCGGCCAACGCCGTGCCCAGCCGGTACGTCCCCTTCAACGGGGCGGGTGTGATGCCGGAGTGGCTGTTCGAGCAGCCTGACGCACCACGGGTCCTGGTAACCCTCGGCAACGCGCCGATCGGCGGTGACCACGCCAATGTCCTCCAGCGCACGGTCCAGGCGCTGACCGCCTTCGACATCGATGTGGTCATCGCGGTCGGCGACCACATCAAGCTGGACCAGCTGGGCGAGCGCCCGGCCCGCACCCGGCTCATCCACACGCTGCCGCTCTCGCAGGTGCTGCCGACCTGCACGGCGGTCATCCACCACGGCGGTGCGGGCAGTGCGATGGCCGCGACCGCCGCCGGCCTTCCCCAGCTCGGGCTGCCGCAGATGTGCGTCCAGTACCAGCACGCGGACCGGATCGCGGCGGTCGGCGCCGCTCGCGTACTGCACCCGCAGGAGGCCTCCGTGAAGGCCATCAGGGAATCCGTACGCCTCGTGCTGGAGGAGCCCGGCCTGCAGGAGGTCGCGTGGCGGCTGCAGAACGAGAACGCCGCGCGCACCGGTCTCGACGAGACGGTCCGCCTGCTGGAGACGGCCTTCGAAGCCGAGTGCCGCTGACCGCGGTCGGTCCCGATTTCCCACCAGACGAAGCGAAGGAGTCCAGTGTGACCAGCGCACCCGTGCAGACAGACAGCCGTGAAGAGGCCAAGGCCCAGCTCCTCGACGCCGTACGCAAGTTCCATCGCTCCACCGAGTCCGACCGGCCGTTCGTGCCCGGTGTCACCCCGCTGTACTCCTCGGGACCGGTCTTCGACGACGAGGACCGCGTCGCGCTCGTCGAGGCCGCACTGGAGATGCGGATCGTGGCGAAGAAGACGGCGCAGGAATTCGAGAGCCGCTTCTCCAAGACCATCGGTGTACGCAAGTCCCACCTGGTGAACTCGGGCTCGTCCGCCAATCTGCTGGCGATCAGCGCGCTGACGTCCCCGCAGCTGGCCGACCGGCGGCTGGTTGCGGGCGACGAGGTCATCACGGTCGCCGCGGGCTTCCCGACCACCGTCAACCCGGTGCTGCAGAACGGCCTGGTGCCGGTGTTCGTGGACACCGAGCTCGGTACGTACAACGCGAGTGTGGACCGGATCGCGGCGGCGATCGGCCCGAGGACCAGGGCGATCGCCCTCGCCCACACACTGGGCAATCCGTACGCGGCCCGCGAGATCGCGGAGCTGGCCGAGCAGCACGACCTGTGGCTCGTCGAGGACAACTGCGATGCCCTGGGCGCCCGTTACGACGGTCGGCTGACCGGTACGTTCGGCGATCTGTCGACGCTCAGCTGCTATCCCGCGCACCACATCACCATGGGCGAGGGCGGGGTGGTCTCCACGAGCGATCTGCATCTGGCGCGCATCGTCGAGTCGCTGCGCGACTGGGGAAGGGACTGCTGGTGCGCTCCCGGCGAGGACAACAAGTGCGCCAAGCGGTTCCGGTGGCAGCTGGGCACCCTGCCCGAGGGTTACGACCACAAGTACATCTATTCCCATGTGGGTTACAACCTCAAGGCGACCGACAGCCAGGCCGCCCTGGGACTGACCCAGCTGGCCAAGCTGCCCGTCTTCATCGAGGCGCGCCGGCGCAACTGGCAGCGGCTGCACGACGCGCTGGCCGACGTGCCGGGTCTGCTGCTGCCGAGCGCCACCCCGAACAGCGAGCCGAGCTGGTTCGGCTTTGTGCTCACCGTGCTGCCGGACGCCCCCTTCACCCGCCGTGAGCTGGTGGCCTTCCTGGAGGCGAGGAGCATCGGGACGCGTCAGGTCTTCGCGGGCAATCTGACCCGGCACCCGGCCTATCAGGGCACGAACTACCGCGTGGCCGGCGATCTGACCAACAGCGACATCATCACGGAGCACAGCTTCTGGATCGGTGTGCACCCCGGGCTCACCGACGAGATGACCGACTACATGGCCCAGTCCGTCACCGACTTTGTACGCAGCAAGGGGCGTTGAGCCCGTTCCGCACTCCGGTCGGCCCTTGCGGTGGAGTGCGCTCCAACTCGTACGTTGTCCGTCGGCGCACTCATGCACTCCCCCAAGAGGTGGTCATGCGTTCCTTACTCCTGCCGAAGCTGCTCGTGGGCGGCCTGCTGATGTCCTCAGTGGCAGCCTGCGGAGGCGACGACGACGCGGGGCGCTCCGGCGCATCGCGGTCGCCGGGATCCTCCGCCTCCTCCGGTCCCCCCACCGGGGGAGGCGGAACGGGCGGCGAGCCCGCCGCGAAGGCCCGAGAAGCCGGGAAGCCGAAGTACACCGGCTTCTCGTCGCCGACCGGCCTGGTTTTCGGCCGGGACGGCTCGGTGTATGTGTCCAACTGGTCGGCCGGCACGGTCGAGCGGATCACCCGCGACGGCAAGCGCTCCGTCCACGTCAAGGGGCTTGAGGCCCCCGCCGGTCTGGCCGTGGACAAGCGGGGCGCCCTCTACATCGCCGACTACAACGCCGATGTCGTCTACCGCGCCCCGGCCGCGGGGAAGCTGGAGAAGTTCGCCTCCGGCTTCCACACCCCGACCGGCATCAGCTTCGACTCCCGGCAGAACCTCCTGGTCACCAACCGGGCGACCAACGAGCTCATGAGCGTCTCCCCGGACGGGAGGAGCAGCAGGGTGGCCGATGGGCTGCGCACCCCGGTGGGTGTGGTCGAGGCCGCCGACGGCACGATCTATGTGTCGAATTACGAGGGTGGCCTGCTGTCCCGCGTCACGCGGGACGGGACCGTGGAAACCCACTCCAAGGACTTCGACGGCCTCGGTGTGGGAATCGTCGCCGACCAGGCGGGTTCCGTTTTTGTCACCGACCGTACGGCGGGCGAGATCAAGCGGGTGGCCCGCGATGGCTCAATCACGTCCGTTCTGACCGGTCTGAGTTCGCCTGTGGCCCTCGGCATCGATGCCGAGGGCCACCTGGCAACTGCAACCTGGGGGGATTCCGCTTACTATGAGCTCCCCTCATAGCAGCCCCTTTGCACAAGACCCTCACAGAGGGTCTTGTCAGTTCATTTCCCGGGCTTTCACATAACGCTCGTAGAGACCTTCACGCAGAGCCCTGGAAACAGCGAGCGTGCGATTGTTGCAGTCCATCTTGGCCAAGATATTGGCCACCAGGCGCTTCGCTCCGTGCTCGGATATCTGGAGCCTGCGGGCAATTTGCCTGTTGCTCAGCCCCTCGACCATGAGTACAAGTGCTTCCTGCTCCCGCGGGGTCAGCCTCAGCTGACCCCTCGGCGCGTCGTTGCGCCGGGTCGCGAGCAGGAGCAGATCCTGGGCCAGCTCGGGAGGGATGGGCACGTTACCCCCGGCGACGGAGGCCAGCGCCTTGTTCAGAGTGTCCTCGTTGATCCCGTCGATCTTCACAAAGCCGGCCCTGATACCGGCCATATTGGGCAGTTCGTCGAGATCGTCGTCCTCGATGAGCAGCATGATGCGGACTCCGCGATCCTCGTTCTGGCGTAATTCCGCGGCAACCTCGCCGTCGACCTCGCTCAGCAGCGCGATGAGCAGGTCTCCGTCGTCGAGACCGTCAGAAAGCGCTCCGGCGAGCCCCGGCAGGGAGCGGATCTCGACTTTCGGTGGCACTTGAAGCATTCGCTCGACGCCGTAACGCAGCAGTCCATTCCCGATTGCCACGACGACGCGCCGTACAGTGATCTCTCTTTCCTTAATTTCCGAGACGCCCAGCAAGACTACCCCCTGTTGCTTTGAAGCGCGCCGGCGGTCATCCGACTCCGGGCACAAGTCAAGGATACCGACGGGATTCAGCCATCCTATGTGATATAGCTCACCACCAGTAAATTGAACAAGATACAAAAGAAGTTCAGGAAATAACTACCGCACCGCATGCGCATACCCGAATGGCCCACCGGGACCATTTCGTTAATGGATCCGCAACACGGCCGGAAAGAAAGCGAAAAGAAACCCCCGAGCATAAATGCCGGGGGTTAATTGAAGCGGAATTACCGCCCTGCGTTTCAGCGGTCGGCCGCGCGGCGCGCAGGCGCGGGAGCGGACGACAGCACCGGCCAGCCCCGCTCCTTCGCGAGGGCGACCAGCGCCGGATCGACGTCGACGACATGGGGGTTCCCGACCTGCTCCAGCAGTCCCAGATCGGACAGATGGTCGCCGTATCCATAGCAATTCGCAGGTGAGAGGCCGTGTGCGGCGATGGTGTCGGCCACCGCGGCACTCTTCGCCGCGCCGATCATCGGCCGGTGCACCTCGCCGCTGAGCAGTCCGTCCGCTGTGACGACGGGCTCGGTGCACAGAATGACGTCCGCGGCGATCTCCTCGGCAAGCGGCTGGAGAACGGCGCGGAACGAGCCGGAGACAAGGCAGATCAGATCGCCGGCCGCACGGTGCGCGTCCAGGGCGTCGAGCGTGGCTCCGACGAACGCGGTGGGCCCGGCGCGGTAGCCGGCGTACCACTCGCGGCCCGCTGCCGTCAGCTCCCGCTGCGGTACGCCTTTGAAGAGCCGGTAGTAGGTGCGATTGATCTCGCTGCGGTCGACGTTGTTCGCGGCCAGGGCTCTGATGTCCGCCATGACCCTGTCGTATCCGGGCCCGGAGTCCCCGTTCAGGGCCATCCAGTGGCGCAGAAACGCGAACATGCTCTTGGCCGTGATCACCGTCTCGTCGGCATCGAAAAACGCCGAACGGCGCGCTGAAGTCATGGTGTTCCCCATCGCCAGTCATCGTCTGCCGCCGTCCCGGACGATCATTTCCGCTCGGACGGAGGACGGACAAGGACAGTTCGGGCTGCTCCTTCGGGCACACCGGACGGGCATGGCGGAGGCCCGGGCGTCACTCGCCCGGGCCTTGCCTTGTGACCTGCGGATCGGACCTGGGGATCAGGCCTGCGGATCAGGCCTGCGGATCAGGTCTGCGGATCAGGCCCAGGTGATCAGCCGCTTCGGGTTCTCCAGGATCGCCGCGACGTCCGCCAGCACCTTGGAGCCCAGCTCGCCGTCGACCAGCCGGTGGTCGAAGGAGAGCGCGAGCGTGGTGACCTGGCGCGGCTTGACCTTGCCCTTGTGGACCCACGGCTGGAGCTTGATCGCCCCGACCGCGAGAATCGCGGACTCACCCGGGTTCAGGATCGGCGTTCCCGTGTCGACGCCGAAGACGCCGACGTTGGTGATGGTCACCGTGCCGCCCTGCATGGCCGCAGGAGTCGTCCTGCCCTCGCGGGCCGTGGAGACCAGCTCGCCCAGCGCCGCCGCCAGTTCGGGCAGCGTCTTGTCGTGCGCGTCCTTGATGTTCGGCACGATCAGACCGCGCGGGGTGGCCGCCGCGATACCCAGGTTCACATAGTGCTTGAGCACGATCTCCTGGTTGGCCTCGTCCCAGGCGGCGTTGACCTCGGGGTTCCGCTTGATCGCGACCAGCAGGGCCTTGGCGACCAGCAGCAGCGGATTGACCCGCAGCCCCGCCAATTCCTTGTCGGCCTTGAGCTCCTCGACGAGCTTCATCGTCCGCGTCACATCGAGCGTGATGAACTCCGTGACATGCGGCGCGGTGAAGGCGCTGCCGACCATCGCCGCCGCGATGGCCTTCCGTACGCCCTTGACGGGGATGCGTGTCTCCCGCTCACCCGCCGCCACCGGCGCGGGCGCCTCGGCCGCCGGCTCCGGCAGGACAGCGGCAGGCGCCGGGGCCACCGCCGCGTGGACGTCCTCGCGGGTGATGATCCCGTCGGGACCGGTCGGGGTGACCGTCGTCAGATCGACGCCGAGATCCTTGGCGAGCTTGCGGACCGGCGGCTTGGCGAGCGGACGGTCCAGCGTGACCGTACCCGCGTGGCCGTTGAGCTCGCCCTGGACCGCCGCGGCGGTGGGCGGCGCGGAGTACGTGCCCGCGGGCGCGGCCTGGGGCTGCTCCGGGACCGAGGTCCCCTTGCGCGGGCGACGCTTGGTGGAGGACTCGGCGACGCCGTAGCCGACGAGGACCGGCTGCCGTCCTTCCGGCTTCTTCTCCTCGGCCGGGGCATCGACCGGAGCGGCAGCGGCCACCGGGGCAGCCGGCTCCTCGGGCTCCGAACCCGGGGCCACGTCCACGGTGATGATCGACGTGCCGACGTCGACCGTCGTGCCCTCCTCGAAGCGGAGCTCGTGCACCACTCCGTCGTACGGAATCGGCAGCTCGACGGCCGCCTTCGCGGTCTCCACCTCACAGACGACCTGGCCGTCGGTGACAGTGTCACCGGGCTGGACGTACCACTTGAGGATCTCGGCCTCGGTCAGGCCCTCGCCCACATCGGGCATCTTGAATTCGCGGTAGCGAGACATGATCTAGGGGGCCCTTCTCAGTACGCGAGCGAGCGGTCGACGGCGTCGAGTACCCGGTCCAGGCCCGGCAAGTACTCCTCTTCCAGCCTCGCCGGCGGGTACGGGGCGTGGAAGCCGCCGACTCTCAGCACCGGGGCTTCCAGATGGTAGAAGCACCGCTCGGTGATCCGGGCGGCGATCTCCGCGCCCGAGCCGTAGAAGACCGGGGCCTCGTGCACCACGACCAGGCGGCGCGTCTTCTCCACCGACGTCTGGATGGTGTCGAAGTCGATCGGGGACATCGAGCGCAGGTCCAGGACCTCCACCGACTTGCCCTCCTCGGCGGCCGCGGCCGCCGCCTCGACGCAGACCTTCACCATCGGCCCGTACGCGGCGAGCGTCATGTCGGTGCCGGTCTGGACGGTCCGGGCCTTGTGCAGCGGGCCGGGGATCGCCTCGGTGTCGACCTCGCCCTTGTCCCAGTAGCGCCGCTTCGGCTCGAAGAAGATGACCGGGTCGTCGCTCTGGATCGCCTGCTGCAGCATCCAGTACGCGTCGGACGAGTTGGACGGCGAGACCACCTTGAGGCCCGCGACATGCGCGAAGAGCGCCTCGGGGGACTCACTGTGGTGCTCGACCGCGCCGATGCCGCCGCCGTACGGAATGCGGACGACGACCGGCATCTTGATCTTGCCGAGCGCACGGGCGTGCATCTTCGCGAGCTGCGTGACGATCTGGTCGTACGCGGGGAAGACGAAACCGTCGAACTGGATCTCCACGACGGGCCGGTAGCCGCGCAGCGCGAGACCGATGGCCGTGCCGACGATGCCGGACTCGGCGAGCGGGGTGTCGATGACCCGGTCCTCACCGAAGTCCTTCTGCAGTCCGTCGGTGACCCGGAAGACGCCGCCGAGTTTGCCGACGTCCTCACCCATGATCAGGACCTTGGGGTCGGTCTCGAGCGCCGTGCGCAGCGACTCGTTGAGTGCCTTCGCGATGGGGAGCTTCTGTACAGCCATGGTTAGTTGCCCTCCTCGGCGAAGGACGCCTGGTACGCGATGAACTGGGCGCGCTCCTCGTCGACGAGCGCGTGCCCGTCGGCGTAGACATTCTCGAAGATCGCCAGATGGTCGGGGTCGGGCATGGCCCGTACGGCCTCACGCACTCGCTTGCCGAGCGTCTCGCTCTCCTCGTCCAGGGACGTGAAGAACGCCTCGTCGGCGAGGCCGGCCTTCTCCAGATACGTACGGAGCCGCAGGATCGGGTCCTTGGCCTCCCATGCCTGACGCTCCTCGTCGGCCCGGTACTTGGTCGGGTCGTCCGACGTGGTGTGCGCGCCCATCCGGTAGGTGAACGCCTCGACCAGCGTCGGCCCCTCGCCGCGGCGGGCCCGCTCCAGCGCCCACTTCGTCACGGCGAGGCAGGCGAGTACGTCATTGCCGTCGACCCGGACACCGGGGAAGCCGAAGCCCTGTGCGCGCTGGTAGAGCGGCACCCGGGTCTGCTTCTCGGTCGGCTCGGAGATCGCCCACTGGTTGTTCTGGCAGAAGAACACGACCGGGGCGTTGTAGACGGCGGAGAAGGTGAACGATTCGGCGACGTCGCCCTGGCTGGACGCGCCGTCGCCGAAGTACGCGATCACGGCCGAGTCCGCGCCGTCCTTGGACACGCCCATCGCGTAGCCGGTGGCGTGCAGCGTCTGCGAGCCGATGACGATCGTGTACAGGTGGAAGTTGTTGGTGGTGGGGT
The DNA here is from genome assembly GCF_050936555.1 of Streptomyces sp. CA-135486. Classification (NCBI taxonomy): domain Bacteria; kingdom Bacillati; phylum Actinomycetota; class Actinomycetes; order Kitasatosporales; family Streptomycetaceae; genus Streptomyces; species Streptomyces sp. CA-135486. The sequence goes on along the minus strand of NZ_JBNJMM010000002.1, from coordinate 156,495 downwards.
CCCAGCCGCCGTGGTTCACACCGCGGAACATGCCCAGCAGATTGGTCGGGTCGACCCCGCGGCACCAGGCGACGCCGTGCTCGCGGTAGGTCGGGAAGACATAGTCGTCGTCGCGCAGCGCACGGCCGGAGCCGATCTGTGCGGCCTCCTGGCCCAGCAGCGACGCCCACAGCCCGAGCTCGCCCTGCCGCTGAAGAGCGGTGGCCTCGGCATCGAATCGGCGGGTCAGGACCATGTCCCGGTACAGCCCGCGCAGCTCGTCCGGGCTCAGGTCGATCTGGTACTCGGGGTGCTCGACGCGCACCCCCTCGGGGGTCAGCAGCTGGACGAGCTGAGGCTCGGCACTCTGCGGCTTCTTCGCTGCGCTCGCGCGCTTGCTGGCGCGGCGCGGTTTGCGCGCGGCAGTGCTCTCCACGGTCACGTGCGTGCTCCTCCGTCGGTCCGGCCCCCGGGGTCCGCCGGGAAACCAGTGCGGCTCGCCTGTTCCGTACCTGTGCACGGGGTGGGTGCGACTCGGCCGGGATCAGGCGTGACAGGTGCCCCGGCGAGCGCCCTGCCAAGGCACGTTACCCAGTGTGTCGCATTACTGCGAAACCCTACTTGACCTGCGATTTTGCTTGGATTTCCAAGTAAATCGAGAAATGCGGGAACAACCACTGGTCACAGCCTTGCAGGCCGCCGGAACACCGGCACGTTATCCCGGTCACCCCGGACACGGGAAGAGTAAATGTGTGAGACCGCTTTCGCGCGCGAAGCCGGAAAAATCGCCGCATTTCTGAAGGATTCCCACGAAGTGATCCGGCGCGTCGTGGCGCGGCCCCGTCGTGGTGCACTCCCGGATTATCTCCAAGAGCCGCCCATTGACCACGCTGCGTGATCTAACATTTGGCGAGTGCCGCGCTCATCTGCAACTGCCCCTCCCCTCGGTCCACTGCTGAACCGCTACAAGGACCCGGGCGAACCACTCTCCTGCGAGCCCGTCACGCAGGGCCTCCTCAACCGCGGCTACCGGCTCGCCACCACCCGTGGCGCGTACTTCCTCAAGCACCACCTTGACGGCGACCGCGAGGCCATCACCCGCCAGCACCGTGCGACCCAGCGGCTCCAGATGCTCGGCGTGCCGGTCGCCCCACCCCTCGAGGACGCGCACGGCGACACCGTCGCGGTGATCGGCGGGCGGTGCTACGCGCTGCACCCCTGGATCGACGGACGGCACCGCGACGGGGCGCATCTGACCACCCTCCAGTCCCAGCGGCTCGGCTCCCTCCTCGGGCTCGTACACACCTGTCTGGAGCAGGTCATGGACGTGGACGACACCGAGGGCAGGCAGTACGAGAGCGCCGACCCCGAGGAGACGTTCGCGCTCATCGACGAACTGCTGGTGCTGGCCCGCCGGGCCCGTCCCCTGGACGCCTTCGACGCCCTGGCCGAACACCGCCTCCTGGAGCGGCGCGAACTGCTGGAGCGCCATGCCGACCGCAGGCCGCCGCCGGCGTCCGCGGGCGGCTGGGTGCACGGCGACTTCCACCCGCTGAATCTGCTCTACCGGGACGGGGAGCCGGCCGCGATCGTCGACTGGGACCGGCTGGGGGTGCAGCCGCGCGCGGAGGAGGCAGTGCGGGCTGCGGCCATCTTCTTCGTCCAGCCGGCCGGGGAGCTGGAGCTGACGAAGGTACGGGCGTATGCGCGGGCCTACCGGCGGGCGGCCGGCGCGGACGCGGCGGAGCTGACGGCGGCGGTGCACCGGGTGTGGTGGGAGCGGCTGAACGACTTCTGGATACTGCGCTGGCGCTACCAACTGCACGACCGAAGGGCCGACCCGCAGTTCCCTGCGGCGTCGGCCCTGGCGGTGTGGTGGACGAGCGAGTACGAGGCGGTGTGCGAGGCCTTCGCGGGCTGAGCAGACCGAGGCGCGGCATCAGCCTCGCCGGGCGAAGGGTCCGGGACAGAGCCGCACACCTCGGCCCTCCGGCGATGGCGGCGCAAGATCAGCCTCACCGGCGTTCGCGGCGCGGGGTGTGGGGCGGAGCCCCACATTTCAGCCCGTCCGGCGATTGAGGCCCGGGGGGCCCGAGGCCCGAGGCGTAGCCCGAATCAAGCCCCGCCGGCGTTCGCGGCGCAGTCCCGACGCCCACCGCAACCGCCCCCGTCAGGGACTCCCGCCCGGATCCCCCGGCCCGCCCGTCGGATCACCGGTCGGATCACCCGTCGGCTCCGTCGGATCCGCCGTCGTCGGGTCGACCGTCGGATCACCCGTCGGCTCCGTCGGATCGGCCGTCGTCGGGTCGTCCGTCGGCGTCTGCGGATCGCTCGGCGTGTACGACGGCGTCCAGGACGGCGTCCAGGAGGGCTGCTGATCGTCACCCGTGGGGTCCGGATCCTCGCTCTGCCCGGTCTCCTCCTCGGACGGCGTCGGCGAGGCGCCCGGCGTCGTCGGAGTCTGCGAGGTCTTCGTGTTGTCCTGCGGTCCTGTGCCGGCTTCCTTCGCCCTGTCCACCGCGAACGCGACACCCGCCGCGATCGCGATCACCGCGAGCACGGCGAACAGCCACATCTTTCCGCGGCCGCCCTTGCCACCCCGGCCGTCCCGGTGACCGCCGTCGTATCCGCCGTCGTTGGGGTTCACCGGCGGCAACAACGGCCCCTGCGAGGTCTCGCCGTGCACCGGGTGATGCATCGCCGTCGGCCCGGTCGTCCCCATCGCAGGGGTGAACGCGGCGTCGTGCATCTCGACCGGACCCGTGTTCCAGGTGCCGGAGTGGCTGCCCTGCTGCTGCAGCATCTGCAACCCGTACTGGACGAGGCCGCGCATCTCCTCCGCACTCTGGAACCGGTCGTCCGGGTCCTTCGCGAGCGAGCGCATCACCAGACCGTCGAGCTCCGGCGGCACCACGTCCGAGACCTCGGACGGCGGCACCGGGATGTCCTGGACATGCTGGTAGACCACCGAGAGCGGGGTCTCGCCGGTGAACGGGGGCCGCAGGGCGAGGAGTTCGTAGAGCAGACAGCCCGTGGCGTACAGATCGGAACGGTGGTCGACGGCCTTGCCCAGCGCCTGCTCGGGGGAGAGGTACTGGGGCGTGCCCATGACCATGCCGGTCTGGGTCATCGTCGACTGCGCGCCGTGCAGGGCGCGCGCGATGCCGAAGTCCATCACCTTCACCGCACCGGAGTTGGTGATGATGACGTTCGCGGGCTTGATGTCCCGGTGCACGATGCCGTGCTGGTGCGAGTAGGCGAGCGCCTCCAGTACACCGGAGACGATGATCAACGCCTGCTCGGGCGGCGGGGCTTCAGCGTTGACGAGCAGATCGCGGATGGTGCGGCCCTCGACGAGCTCCATCACGATGTAGGGGACGGTCTGCCCGCCCACCACGTCCTCGCCGGAGTCGTAGACCGCCACCACCGCATGGTGGTTGAGGCCGGCCACCGACTGCGCCTCACGCGTGAAACGGGCCTTGGAGACCGGATCCTCGGCAAGGTCGGGCCGGAGCAACTTGACGGCGACGGTACGGCCGAGCCGTACGTCCTCCGCGGCGAACACCTCGGCCATGCCACCGCGTCCAAGACGGTGCGTCAGGCGATAGCGGCCGTCGCCGACCACTCCGCCGATGCCCCAGGAGTCGGCCGCATCCGGCACTCCGCCGTTGCCGGCCTCGGATTCGGGTGCCATCAGTCCTCGCCGTCGTATCTGTCCGCCTGCGTAGTGTTGCGTGCGGGATTCGCTGTCGTCCTCAGTTCTCTGCCACGTCACGCTACAGCCTTCGGGCGATGCGGCGGTTTCGAGTGGACCGACCATCAAAGCCTCTGCCGGTCCGGCCACGCAAATCCCATGTTTTTCCTGTAACGCTTCCGAGACGCTTGTTGTGCGTACGGTCACGGAACGGGCACCTGGCTTGACGTGTCTCTGCCCTCGGGCAGACTTGGCCTGTAGTACGGATCACGCCAACGAATCATCTCAATACTGATCACGGCAATACGGGTCGCGGCCTTACGGAACACGGGCCTTCGCGCCGAGGGGGAAGCACAGGATGAGCCAGGACGGCGCACAGGGCCGCTATGCGGGAGGTTCGGTCGCCGGCGGCCGGTATCAGCTGCGCGACCTGCTCGGCGAAGGCGGCATGGCCTCCGTGTATCTCGCGTACGACTCGGCGCTGGACCGCCAGGTCGCCATCAAGACGCTGCATACGGAACTGGGGCGCGAGCAGTCCTTCCGCGAGCGGTTCCGGCGCGAGGCGCAGGCGGTCGCCAAGCTGTCGCACACCAACATCGTGTCCGTCTTCGACACCGGCGAGGACGAGCTCGATGGCTCGTTGATGCCGTACATCGTCATGGAGTACGTCGAGGGCCAGCCGCTCGGATCCGTACTGCAGGCGGACATCGCGCAGTACGGCGCGATGCCGGCCGACAAGGCGCTGAAGGTGACGGCCGATGTGCTGGCCGCCCTGGAGACCAGCCATGAGATGGGCCTGGTCCACCGCGACATCAAGCCCGGCAACGTGATGATGACCAAGCGCAATGTCGTGAAGGTCATGGACTTCGGCATCGCGCGCGCCATGCAGTCCGGCGTCACCTCGATGACGCAGACCGGCATGGTCGTGGGCACCCCGCAGTATCTGTCGCCCGAGCAGGCGCTGGGGCGCGGCGTGGACGCGCGGTCCGACCTGTACTCCGTCGGCATCATGCTGTTCCAACTGCTGACCGGGCGGCTGCCGTTCGACGCGGACTCGCCGCTGGCGATCGCGTACGCGCATGTGCAGGAGGAGCCGGTCGCTCCGTCCACGATCAACCGCTCCGTCACGCCCGCGATGGACGCACTGGTCACGCGGGCGCTGAAGAAGAACCCCAACGAACGTTTCCCGAGCGCCGCGGCGATGCGCGACGAGTGCGCGCGGGTGGCGAGCGCCGGGCAGACGGGGGCGCCGGTGATCATCGGCGGCGCGCCGACGACGAGTGGCGCGGGGGTCGGTTCCGCGGTCTTCCCGCCGCTGGGCCAGGCGACTCCGGCACCGCAGAGCGTGCAGACGCCGTACCAGCCGGGTCCGTACGGGCAGCCGACTCCGGCGCCCGTTCCGGCGCAGCAGTACGGGTACCCGCAGACGCCCGCTCCGGTCTCCCCGTACCAGCAGCATGCTCCGGTGGCCTCGACTCCGCCCCCGTACTCCCTCTCACCGCAGACGGCGGTGCCGGGCGGCAACGGCGGCGGCAAGCGGAACATGCCGGTCATCGTGGGCGCGATCGTGGTGGCGCTGCTGGCGGTCGGCGGTCTGATCACGATGATCGCGCTGAACAAGGACTCGGGGAGCGGGGACAACGCGGGCGACGACCCGAGCTCGAGCGAGTCGGTGGACGCGGGCGTCAATGCGCCGGACCGTACCCGGACGATCGACAAGTCGAAGTGCACGGACGCCACGGAGGACGGCACCGACCCGTCGAAGGTTCAGGCCCCGCAGCTCCTCTACAAGGACATCCTCTCGGTGAAGGACTGCCTGCGGGAAGCCGGCTGGACCTGGAAGGTGACCGAGGAGGACAACCCTCAGTACCCCAAGGACGCCGTCATCCTGCAGTACCCGAGTTCGGGCGAGGCCATCGTGCCGAAGAGCCAGGAGTTCGAGCTCACGATCTCCACGGGCAAGTCGGGCTGACCCGGCCCGCACCGTTTTCCCGGAACGGCCCGGCACGCAGCGCGCGTGCCGGGCCGTTCTCGTTCCCGTTCCCTTTCCCGGTCCCTTGTCCGTTCCCGTTCCCGGTCCCTCGTGCAGCCGCCCGAGATGCCGGAAGAGTCATGACATGTGACCCTGAGTCCGATATCTCGGCGACTCGGCGACTCGGCACGGGAGGGGGTCACCCGGTGACTCCAAGGCTCCGCACACAGTGCGCGATCATCGTCGCCTCGTTCCTGCTGCTGGCCACGCCCGTTGCGTACGCCGAGGAGTCCGAGGCCTCCGACCCCTCCCCAACGGCCACTCCCGTCGCCTCCGCCTCTCTCGCCGGGCGGCAGGCGGGGGAGGGACGGCCCCGGCCCGGACGGCCCCCCAGAACGGTGAGCCCGAGCGATGACGAGAGTGACGGCGAGGCGTACGACAGGGGCGACCCGGCCCGTACGCCGTCCACCGGAGCGTCCGTGTCGCCTTCGGCGTCTGTTTCCGCCTCCCGTTCCGCTGCCACTTCCGCGGCCCCGTCCCATGCCCATCCGGCCAAGCCGGACCCCCCTCCTGCGGAGGACGAGGCACTGGAGAAGGAGGAGCCGGAGGAGCCGGACGGCGCCTGGGCCGCGCCGACGCCCACCCCGACCCGTACCGCTCCCGCCGCCGCACGTCACCAGGGACCTCAGGCCCTCCCCGAGCCCATCGCGCACCAGATCTCCCCGCTGTCCCTGGGGATCGGTATGGCCCTCATGGGGCTCGGCATCGGCTTTCTGGGCGTACGGCTGAGGCGTCGTTGACCCTCGCGTCATCCTCAAGATGGAGGCACAGGCTCCGCCTATTGGTGGTTGCTGGCCCCCGCATACCCGGTATACATACTGAGTATGTCCATCCGACACGGGCTCCTCGCCCTCCTTGAGCACGGCCCTCGCTACGGCTCCCAGCTCCGTACGGAGTTCGAGTCGCGCACCGGTGCCACCTGGCCGCTCAACGTCGGCCAGGTCTATACGACCCTCAGCCGCCTGGAGCGCGACGGCATGGTCGCCCAGGGCGGCGAGGACGACGCCGGTCATGCGCTCTACGTCATCACCGATGCCGGGCGGACCGAGCTGAAGAGCTGGTTCGAGACTCCCGTGGACCGCAGCAGCCCGCCCCGCGACGAGCTGGCCATCAAGCTCGCGATGGCCGTCGGCGCGCCCGGCGTGGACATCCGCAACGTCATCCAGTCCCAGCGCCACCACACCGTGCGGGCGATGCAGGACTACACCCGGCTCAAGGCGCAGGCCCTCACCGCGATCGAGGGCGGCGGCTCGGCCGAGCGCGACGACGTGGCCTGGCTGCTCGTGCTGGAGCAGCTGATCTTCCAGACCGAGGCCGAGGCGCGCTGGCTCGATCACTGCGAGGTGCGGCTCATCCGGCTCTCCGCGGCGGCCCACCGGGGAGCCGAGGGCACGACGGCCGCTTCTCTGCTCGGGCAGCCCGCTGCATCGGCCGAGGCACGGCCCGCGCCGCCGACCTAGCCCGGGCCGGGCTTCCCGCTCGGCAACCTCTCCGCCCTCACTGACCTCACCGTCGTCACTGACCGCTTCGCATCTCTGAAGCTCCGTACATCCGCTCGTACGTACTCCGTCCGTCCAAGGGGGGACCCTTCCCATGTCTCAACACCAGTCACAGACATCACAGCAACCTGTGCTGCAACTCCAGGAACTGACCCGTGTCCATGGCAGCGGCGCCACCGAGGTGCATGCGCTGCGCGGCATCAACCTCGATGTCTTCCCCGGCGAACTCGTCGCCGTCATGGGCCCGTCCGGTTCCGGCAAGTCCACGCTGCTCACCATCGCGGGCGGACTCGACACCCCCACCTCGGGCCGCGTGATCGTCGAGAACACCGACATCACCACAGCCGACCGCAAGACGCTCGCCGCCCTGCGCCGCCGCAGCATCGGCTATGTCTTCCAGGACTACAACCTCATCCCGGCCCTCACCGCCGCCGAGAACGTCTCCCTGCCGCGCGAGCTGGACGGCATCTCCGCACGCAAGGCCCGTACCGAGGCCGTCGCCGCACTGGAGGAGATGGAGCTCGGGCATCTCGCCGACCGCTTCCCCGACGAGATGTCTGGCGGTCAGCAGCAGCGTGTGGCCATCGCCCGCGCCCTGGTCGGCGAACGCCGTCTCGTCCTCGCCGACGAGCCCACCGGCGCCCTGGACTCGGAGACCGGTGAATCCGTACTTGCCCTGCTGCGCTCGCGCTGTGACGCCGGCGCGGCCGGCATTCTCGTGACCCACGAACCGCGCTTCGCGGCCTGGGCGGACCGTGTGGTCTTCCTGCGCGACGGCGCGGTCGTCGACCAGACCATCCGCAGCCAGGCCGACTCGCTGCTCTCCGGCCAGGCGGCCGAGCTGTGAGGACCTGGTACCACTCCTGGCGGGCCGCGATCCGGATCGCCCGCCGCGACGCCTGGCGCTCCAAGGGACGCAGTTTCCTCGTCCTGGCGATGATCGCGCTCCCCATCCTCGGCGTGAGCGCCGCGGATCTGACCCTGCGCAGCGCCGAACTGTCCACCGAGCAGAGCCTTGAGCGCACGCTCGGCGCAGCGGACGCGCGGGTGTCCGACCCCGGCATGGGCGGTACGCCCATCAAGCAGACCCCCGATGCCAACAGCTATACGCCGGTGGAGGACTTCGACGGCAAGCCGTGGCCCGAGGGCAAGACGGATGTGACGAAGGCGCTGCCCGCCGACACCAAGTCCCTGTCGGACTCCAAGGGTTCGGGCAAGCTGCGCACCACGCACGGTCTGCTGAACACCGAGATCCGGGAGCTCAAGTCCTCCGACCCGATGGCCAAGGGCATCATGGTCGTCGACGAGGGCCGGCTGCCGCAGAAGTCCGACGAGGTCGCGGCGACCACGCACTTCCTGGAGTCCAGCGGTCTGAAGGTGGGCGGCAAACTCACGGCCCGCGGACTCGACCGTGAATACAAGATCGTCGGCTCGTACGAACTCCCCGACGAACTGGACACCGACCAGGTCAACGCGCTGCCCGGCGCGTTTCTCGCCCCGCTCGACAAGGCCCTCGAAAAGGCCGGGCTGCCCGTCACCGAGGCGAACACCACATATCTCGTGACCGTTCCCGGTGGTTTCACGTGGAACATGGTCAAGGAGATCAACGCCAAGGGTGTGACGGTCAATTCGCGCGCGGTCGCTCTCAACCCGCCCGCCAAGGCCGACGTTCCGATCTACCAGGAAGAGGGCTGGGGCACCTTCGAGGACAGCACGGCCGCCAAGGCCGCCGCGCTCGCTGCCGTCGGCACCGTCGTCGGCCTCGCCATGCTGGAGATCTGCCTGCTGGCGGGGCCCGCCTTCGCCGTCGGCGCCCGGCGCTCGCGCCGCCAGCTGGGTCTGGTCGGCGCCAACGGCGGCGACCGCCGCCATATCCGCGCCATCGTCCTCGCCGGTGGTCTGGTGATCGGCGTCGCCGCGGCCGTGGTCGGCACCGCCCTCGGTCTGCTGCTCACCTTCGTGCTGCAGCCGGTGCTCGAGAACTACATGGGCCAGCGCTTCGGCAGCTTCGACGTGCGGCCGCTGGAGCTGCTCGGTATCGGGCTGCTCGCCGTACTCACGGGCCTGATGGCAGCGATCGTCCCGGCGATCACGTCCTCCCGGCAGTCCGTACTGGCCTCGCTCACCGGTCGACGCGGCGTCCGCAAGAGCAGCCGCGCGCTGACCGTCGTCGGCCTGATCGCGGTGGCACTGGGCGTGGTGATCGCGCTCTACGGATCGGTGGTGACCGACCAGTCCATCATCGTCGCCGGCGGCAGCGCCGTCGCCGAGCTGGGCGTGGTCGCGCTGACCCCCGCCCTGGTCGGCCTGTTCGGCCGGACCGGACGCATCCTGCCGCTCTCTCCGCGCCTCGCGCTGCGTGACGCGGTGCGCAACCGGGGCCGCACGGCTCCCGCCGTGGCCGCGGTGCTGGCCGCGGTCGCGGGCACGGTGGCCGTGGTGACATACGCCGCAAGCCGCGATGCCCAGAGCGAGGCGGAGTACGAGGCGCGTCTTCCGCACGGCGCGGTCTCCGTGGTCCTCGACGAGGGAGGCGGGCGGGATGTCCCCGCGGTGCGCGCCACCGTGCAGAAGATGCTGCCCATCGACGTACGGGCCGATGTGGACCGGATCTCGGTCGGCAAGCCCAGCTGCTCGCCGTACAGCGACGGGGAGGGTTGCGGCCGCTACGAGATCGTCGTGCCCAAGGCCAACCAGTGCCCGCTGTGGATCACCGACCCGACCAAGCCGGACGAGGACCCCACGGCGAAGTTCAGCAAGGCCGAGCGCCGCAAGCTCGCCGCCGACTGGCGCTGCAAGGAGTCCGGCGGCTACGCGAATGTCGAAGGCGGTGTGCTGGTCGGCGACGCGAAGCTGCTGAAGGTACTCGCGATCGACGACCCCGGCGCCGAAAAGGCGCTGGCGGCCGGACAGGTCGTGGCGTTCGACAAGCGCAACGTCGACACCAAGGGCAAGATCAGCATCCGTCTGATCACCGATACCAAGGAGGCCGACGAGGCAGCGCAGAAGGGCCAGGATGCGCCGGGCGTGATCAGGACCTTCACCGCGCACCAGGTCGCCGGTGAGCCCGTGTCGTACGGCGTCTCGATGATTGTGCCGCCTGCCGCGGCCAAGTCGGCGGGCATGAACACGGTGCCGCTCGGCGCGTACTACTCGACGGACAAGATGCCGAGCAGCGAGCAGCGCCAGCGTCTCGACGGCGAGCTCGACAAGACCGGCTCCGATGTAGCCCTCCACATCGAGGAGGGCTACACCAGCAAGAACAGCATCATCCTGCTGTCGCTGACCGTCTTCGCCGGGCTGATCACCATTGGCGCGGCCGGTATCGCCACGGGCCTCGCCCAGGCCGATGCCGAGGCAGATCTGAAGACGCTCGCCGCGGTCGGCGCCCCGCCGCGGGTGCGCAGGACGCTCAGCGGCTTCCAGTGCGGGGTGGTGGCGGCCATGGGTGTGGTGCTCGGCTCGGCGGCCGGGGTACTGCCCGCGATCGGGCTGCGGCTCACCGAGGAGCGCGAGCAGATCAAGTGGTACCAGCAGGCACTGGACCAGGGCTACGACTCGGGCGGTTCGGTGCCGTACGTACCGATCATCGTGCCGTGGGAAACCCTGGCCGCGCTGCTCGTCGCGGTCCCCTTGGGCGCGGCGCTGCTGGCGGCGCTGGTGACCCGCTCGCGCGGGGCGTTGGCCCGCCGAGAGGCAACATAATCGGCCATTGATCGCACTGCCTGCGGTTTTGTGCCCCCGTACGAGGGTGGATCACTCTCGTACGGGGGCACACCGTGTGGTGACGCCCATGTGAGAGAGAATGGCGGCATGGAGATGCCGAGGAATGAACGGTCGCAGGAGAGCCCCCACGTCCTTGTCGTGGGGCAGGACGGAATGGCACTCGGCGGCGGTGACGGTGACGACGAGTCGCGCGAGGTCCCGGTGACGGAGATGGTCGAACAGCCGGCGAAGGTCATGCGCATCGGCAGCATGATCAAGCAGCTGCTGGAGGAAGTCAGGGCAGCCCCTCTGGACGAGGCGAGCCGGGTCCGGCTCAAGGAGATCCACGCCAGCTCGGTCAAGGAACTTGAGGACGGCCTCGCCCCCGAACTCGTCGAGGAACTCGAGCGTCTCTCGCTCCCCTTCACCGACGAGGCAATCCCCTCCGAAGCGGAACTCCGCATCGCCCAGGCCCAGTTGGTGGGCTGGCTGGAGGGCCTCTTCCACGGAATCCAAACGGCCCTGTTCGCCCAGCAAATGGCAGCCCGCGCCCAACTGGAACAAATGCGCCGAGCCCTGCCACCGGGCGCCCCGCACGACGACGATGACGGCCAACACGGAGCAATCCGCTCGGGCCCGTACCTGTAGTTCTGGGAAGCCACCGCCACGGAGGGTTGGGGGGCACTGTGCCCCCGGCCACGCGGCAGGCAGTCGATCCCGCGCCAGAGCCGGCGCCCGGGGGTGCGGGGGTACGCAGTGCCCCCGCACCCGACCAGGCCTTCATGCCGTCCGGCGAAGCCGGTACGGCACCCGGAAGCGAACGACGCGGGCCGCGGCGCAGCCGCCGAGAGCGCGGCCCGGGTACGCAGACCCCGGCTGCTGGGCTGAGCCGTGCGGCGCAGCCGCCACGACCGGCCAGCCCCCGGACATTCTCGTGCGGCGAAGCCGCCACGGCACCGGAGCGGGGGTACGCAGTAGCCCCGCACCGGACCTCGCCTCTCATGCCGTCCGGCGAAGCCGGTACGGCACCCCGGAAGCGGCGCGGGCCGCGCGGCGCAGCCGCCGAGAGCGCGGCCCGCGGGTGCGCAAAACCCCAGCCCCGGCCTGAGCCGAGCCCTGCGGCGAAGCCGCCAGGGCGCCGGGGGTGCGGGGGTACGCAGTAACCCCCCGCGTACAGGGCGGGCGGGTGGGGTCAGCCCGCCGCCGGCGAGACCAGCAGGACCTTGCCGATATTCGCGCCGGACTCCAGCACCCGATGGCCCTCCCCCGCATCCCGCATCGCAACCCTCCGGTCCACCACCGCCTGCACCCGACCCCCCTCGATCAGCGTCCACACATGCTCCCGCACCGCCGCCACGATCGACGCCTTCTCGCCCAGCGGCCGCCCCCGCAGCGACGTCGCCGTCACGGCCGCCCGCTTCCCCAGCAGCATCGCCAGGTTCAACTCACCCTTGACGCCGCCCTGCAGGCCGATCACGGCCAGCCGGCCGTTGACCGCCAGCGCCCGCACATTCCGGTCCAGATACTTCGCGCCGATGATGTCGAGGATGACGTCCGCCCCCGCCCCGTCCGTCGCCTTGCGCAGCTCCTCCACGAAGTCCTGCTCGCGGTAGTCGATCAGAATGTCCGCGCCCAGCTCCGCGCACCGCGCCAGCTTCTCCGGCCCACCCGCCGTGACGGCCACCCGCGCTCCCACCGCCTTGGCCAGCTGAATCGCCATCGTGCCGATCCCGCTCGCGCCACCGTGGACCAGCAGCGTCTCGCCCGGCCGCAGGTGAGCGATCATGAACACGTTCGACCACACCGTCGCGGTCACCTCCGGCAGCGCCGCCGCCGTGATCAGGTCCACCCCTTCCGGCACCGGCAGCAGTTGCCCGGCCGGCACGACGACCTTCTCTGCGTAACCACCGCCCGCGAGCAGCGCGCACACCTCGTCGCCCACGGCCCATCCCGAGACACCGGGCCCCAGGGCCGAGATGCGCCCCGAGCATTCGAGCCCGGGATACGGGGACGCGCCGGGCGGCGGATCGTAGAAGCCCTGCCGCTGCAGCAGATCGGCGCGGTTGACGGCGCTCGCCACGACGTCGACGAGGACCTCTCCCTCGCCGGGCACGGGATCGGGCACCTCGGCCCAGACAAGCGCTTCGGGACCACCGGGTTCGGGAATCGTGATCGCATGCATGGGCGCGAGGCTACTCCGGAAGCGGCCTGCCAAGGCTGTTGAGGGGTGAGCCACCATCCGCGCGCACGATCGTGATCAGCCGGTCCGTCAGCTGCAACGGACTTGCCGCCGGATCGTCGTAACCGATCAGCCGATGCCCGCGCAGCACGCTCACCACCAGGTCGTCCGTCTCCCGCACACCGCGTCCCACCTCGGCCTTTATCACCGGCCGTTCGATGAGGTCGAGCCCGCTGCCCTGCTGGATCAGGTCCTCCATCACGATGCCAGCGCTCGGGCTGAGCACGGACAGGCCCAGCAGCCGGCCCGCCGCACTGGCGCTGGTGATCACCGCATCGGCACCGGACTGGCGCAGCAGCGGCGCGTTCTCCTCCTCCCGCACCGCCGCGACGATCTTCGCCCCGCGATTGAGCTGCCGCGCGGTCAGCGTGACAAGCACCGCCGTGTCGTCGCGCTGCGTCGCAATGACGATCTGGCGGGCCTTCTGCACCTCGGCCCGTAGAAGCACATCGCTGCGGGTCGCATCTCCGATCACCCCCACAAAGCCCTCTGTGTTGGCCGTCTCGATCACCTTGCTGCTGGGGTCGACAACGATGATCTGTCCCTTCTTCAGACCCGTGGCAGTCAGCGTCTGAATCGCGGACCGGCCCTTGGTACCGAAGCCCACAACGACGGTGTGCTCACGCAATTGAAGCCTCCAGCGGTTCAAGCGCCACTCCTCCCGGGTCCGTTCCGTGAGGACCTCGAGAGTGGTGCCGACCAGGATGATCAGAAAGAGCACGCGCAGCGGCGTCACCAGCAGCACATTGGCGAGCCGGGCCCCGTCGCTGTGCGGAACGATGTCGCCGTATCCGGTCGTGGAGAGGGTGACCGTGGCGTAGTAGACGGAGTCGAGGAAGTCGACGGAGTCGTCGGCGTTGTCGTGGTACCCCGACCGGTCGGCCCAGACGAGCAGTACGGTCAGGGCCAGCACCCCCAGGGCCATCAGCAGCCGTTTGCCGACCTGCCGCAGCGGGTGCTCGACGATACGGCGGGGGAGTTTCACCCGGCTGGTGACCAGCTGTTCGTCGGCATTCCGGGCCATGGCGTCATGGCCGGGAAGTTTCACGTGAAACGTCCCCCTCCGGCGACGGAGGAGGTGCCCGGTGTCCACGGCAGATCAAGCACTTCCAGCTCGTCGCCGGACCGCGCACCGCCTGGCGGTACGACGGCCAGCCCGTCGGCAGCGGCAATGCCACGCAACATGGCCGGCCCGTTGTAGTGCAGCGGTACCAGCATTTCGGCGCGGTGGACGAAGGGCACGAGGCGGGTGTCGTACGGATGCCCGTGCACCTCGTCACGTACGGGAGCGCGATAGGGAACGGGCGCCGGGTGGCCCGCAAGCCCCCGCAGCAGCGGCTCGGCGAGCGTGTGGAGCCCGGAGACGGCGGCCAGGGGATTTCCGGGCAGGCCCACCAGATGCCGGGCAGGCCGGTCACCCTCCTGGGCCAGCCGGGCAAGGAGCATCGGATGCCCGGGGCGCACGGCGACACCGTCGACCAGCAGCTCGGCCCCCGCCTTCCGCAGGACCGGGTGGACATGGTCGACGGGGCCCGCGGCCGTACCGCCGGTGGTGAGGATGAGATCGGCGTCGGAGGTGGTGACGGCCTCGTGGAGGGCTTCGGCGTCGTCGCCGAGGCGGCGGGTGGCGATGACATCGACGCCGAGGGCACTGAGCCAGGGGCCGATCATCGGCCCGAGCGCGTCGCGGATCAGGCCGTCGTGGGGGAGTCCGGCGGTGAGCAACTCATCGCCGAGGACAAGGACTTCGACGCGCGGCCGGGGGACTGTGAGCAGCTCGTCGTAACCGGCGGCCGCGGCGAGTCCCAGCACGGCCGGGGTCACCAGCGAGCCGGCGGGCAGGAGTTGGTCGCCGGAGCGGCACTCCTGGCCCCTCGGCCGGATCTCCTGACCGGTGACCACCTCGCGCTCGGCGTACAGCTGGCCGCGGTCCGCGGTACGGGCGTGCTCACTGCGGATCACCGCGGTGGTCTCGGGCGGGATACGTGCCCCGGTGGCGATCCGTACCGCCACGCCATCGGGGAGCGGCGGAACCTCGCCGTGCCCGGCAAGGATCGAACCGCCGCCCTGAACGGTCCAGGGCCCGGGGCCCGCGACGGCCCAGCCGTCCATGGCGGAGGCGTCGAAGGAGGGCAGGTCGCAGAGTGCGGTGAGCGGCTCGGCGAGCACCTGGCCACGAGCCTGATCGAGGGGGATGCGCGCGGTACGGGGCGGGGCGGAGCGCCCGATGCGCGCGGCGAGTGCCCTGGCGTCGGGCCAGGGGGTCGCGCGGTGCCGGACCGTCGCGGGCCCGCCGGCCGGCCCGGAGCCAGTCCCGGGAGCCGAGCCGGGGGCGGCCTCCTGCCGCGTCTGCCGGCCGACCAGTGCGAGGGCATCCTCGACGCCGTCCGACTCGGCGTCCTGCTCCTGACCGTTCATACGGCGTCGCCCCGGTCCGGTTCGCCGGGCTCGGCGGCCTTGACCGGCCCGGGAGGCTCAGCACCTTTGGCGGGCCCGGCCTGGGAGGCGGCCTGCTCGGCTTCCTCCGCCCAGCGCCTGGCGAGCGCGGCCGCCTTGCGGGCGGCCTCCGCGACCGCCGCCGGGCCGCCGCTGCCCGCCTGGGCCGCCGCGTACCCCACCAGGAAGGTGGTGAGCGGCGCCGCGGGACGGGCGACGCCGTGCGCCGCGTCCCGGGCGAGGTCGAGCAGGGCGCCGGTGTCGACGTCGAGTTCGATGCCGAGTTCGTCCTTGACTGCGGTGATCCATTCGTCCAGCACGTTCCCATGCTCCCTGATACGGGCCCGGGCTGCGGAGATGTCCTCCCAGGTGTCGCAGTCGAAGGAGGCGAGCGGCTCCGCATCGATCCGGGCGAGATCCAGTTCCTGCGTCAGCAGACGCAACGGCAGCCCCGCCAGACTCCCGTACTCGGTGGCGAGAAGAGCGAGCTCACGACGGAGCGGCTCGGTACAGTACGCGGCGACCAGAGGCTGGTCGCGGCCGTCGGGATCGGTGAGCAGCGCCGCCTCGCGCCCGCTCGTCCCAAGGGTGCCGATCAGCCGGCGCACCGTGCGCTCCCCCAGGAACGGCAGATCGGCCGAGAGCACAAGGACTGCCTGTGCCTCGACCTGCCGCACGCCGGCGTCCAGCGCGGCGAGCGGCCCGCCGCCCGGGGGCTCCTCACGCGCCCAGACCACGGGGCGCGCGGTGGCCCTGCGCCCGCCGACCACAACGGTGCGTCCCGCGTCGCGGCACGCCCCGAGCACGCGGTCGAGCAGGGGGCGCCCGCCCACGCTCACCGCCGGCTTGTCGGCCCCGCCCAGCCGCTTCGCGGCACCTCCGGCGAGCACGATGGCGTCATACGCGGTCATGCCTGAAGTATGGGCCGCGATCGCGTGGGCGGAGAACCCCGATTGGATCTCTGCTGGGTCCGTCTCGCTGTACGGACCTACAGGCTGCGCAGCAGCACCGACGGGTGCTCCACACAGTCGGCGACATAGCGCAGGAAACCGCCCGCCGTGCCGCCGTCACAGACCCGGTGGTCGAAGGTGAGCGAGAGCTGGACGACCTTGCGCACGGCCAGTTCGCCCTCGTACACCCACGGCTTCGGCACGATCCGGCCGACCCCGAGCATCGCCGCCTCGGGGTGGTTGACGATCGGCGTGGAGCCGTCGACACCGAACACCCCGTAGTTGTTCAGGGTGAACGTCCCGCCCGTCAGATCCGCCGGAGTCAGCGTCCCCTGCCTGGCCGCCTCGGTCAGCCGCCCGATCTCCGCACTCAGCGACTCGGCCGAGCGCAGATGCGCATCCCGTACAACGGGGACGACCAGTCCTCGTTCGGTCTGCGCAGCGAAGCCGAGATGCACTTCGGGCAGGCGCACGATCTCCCTGGCGTCCATGTCCACCGTGGAGTTGAGCTCCGGGTGGCGGGCGAGCGCGGCCGTACAGATCCGGGCCATCAGTGCCAGGAGCGAGATCTTCGGCCCGCCCGCGGCGTTCATCGAGGCCCGCGCGGCCATCAGCTCAGTCGCGTCCGCGTCGACCCAGCAGGTGGCGTCCGGTATCTCACGCCGGCTGCGGGAGAGCTTGTCGGCCACGGCTCCGCGGACGCCGCGCAGCGGTATCCGTTCACCGCGCGCCGCCGCGGAGGCAAGCGCTGTGGAGACAGGCGCCGCGGCGAGCACGGGCTCGGCAGCGGTCGGCGTCTCGGCTGCCCGCATCGCGTGCTCGACGTCGGCCCGCAGGATCAGGCCGTCGGGTCCGGATCCGGTCAACTGACGCAGATCGAGGCCGTTCTCACGGGCGAGCCGGCGGACGAGCGGCGATATGACGGGTACGGGGCCGCTCAGCGCCACCTCCTCGACCGCCACCGTGGGCACCACCCGCCGCTCCGGCTCCGCAACCGGGGTGGGGCCAGGCGACACGACAGGAGCAGCCGCAGCGGGAGTGGCGGGCCGGATCCGGCGGCGACGAGCCGCCGGCGCCCCCGTGCCGTAGCCGACCAGCACATTGCCGGACGACTCGCTCGACCCGTCCGAGGCTTCGGAGGCAGCGGAGGATTCGGCGGCAGGAGCGGATCCGAAGGCTTCCAACGCGCCGACAGCAACCGTCAACAGCGGTGCGCCGACGGGCAGTTCCGTGCCCTCGTCGCCGAAGCGCGCGGTCACCACCCCCCCGTAGGGGCACGGCACCTCCACCATCGCCTTGGCCGTCTCGACCTCGACGACCGGCTGGTCGATCGCGACGACATCGCCCACTGCCACCAGCCAGCGCACGATCTCCGCCTCGGTCAGCCCCTCCCCGAGGTCCGGGAGCTTGAATTCGAGTACCTGAGCCATCAGCTCGCCGCCTCCCACTGCAGCCGTGCGACCGCGTCCAGCACCCGGTCCACTCCTGGCAGGTGGTGCCGCTCCAGCATCGGCGGCGGATAGGGAATGTCAAAACCGGCCACGCGCAGCACCGGTGCCTCCAGGTGGTGGAAGCAGCGCTCCGTCACCCGCGCGGCGATCTCCCCGCCAGGGCCACCGAAACCGGTGGACTCATGGACGACGACCGCCCGTCCCGTACGCCGAACGGACGCACAGACCGTCTCGTCGTCGAAGGGCACCAGCGAACGCAGATCGACGACTTCCAGATCCCATCCCTCGGCCGCGGCGGCCTCCGCAGCCTCCATGCAGACCGGCACGGAAGGCCCGTAGGTGATCAGCGTGGCGCTCCGCCCCTGCCGCCGCACCACAGCCCGGCCCATCGGCTCGACCTCGGACGGCGCGTCCGGCGACCACGGCGCCTTCGACCAGTACAGACGCTTCGGCTCCAGGAAGACGACCGGGTCGTCGGAGGCGATCGCGGCCCGCAGCAGCCCGTAGGCGTCTGCGACCGTCGCGGGCGTGACGACATGGAGCCCCGGAGTCGCCATGTAGTACGCCTCGGACGAGTCGCTGTGGTGCTCGACCCCGCCGATCCCGCCGCCGTACGGCACGCGGACGGTGATCGGCAGTGCCATACCGCCCCTGGTGCGGTTCCGCATCCGTGCCACATGGCTGATCAGCTGCTCGAACGCCGGATACGCGAAGGCGTCGAACTGCATCTCGACGACCGGCCGCAGCCCGTACATCGCCATGCCGACGGCCGTGCCGAGGATGCCCGCCTCGGCGAGCGGCGTGTCCGTACAGCGGTCCTCGCCGAATTCCTTGGCGAGCCCGTCCGTCACCCGGAAGACCCCGCCGAGCGCGCCGACGTCCTCCCCCAGCACATGTACGGCCGGGTCCTCGGCCATCGCATCGTGCATCGCGCGCTGCAGGGCCTGCGCCATCGAGGCGGGCTTCACCGCGGCCGTGGTCATCGCGCCTCTCCCTCGGCGTCGAGCTCGGCCCGCAGCTGCGCCGCCTGCTCCCGCAGCTGGCTGGTCTGCTCGGCGTAGACGTGCGCGAACAGGTCCATCGGGTCCAGCACCGGGTCGGCGTTCATCCGCTCGCGCAGATCCGCGGCCATCGTCTCGGAGGCGTCGGCCGCGGCCCGTATGCCGTCCTCGTCGAGCAGCCCTCGCTCCGTCAACTCCCGCTCCAGCAGCCGGATCGGATCGTGCGCCCGCCAGGCCTCGACCTCGCTCTCGCCCCGGTAGCGGGTCGCGTCGTCGGCGTTCGTATGGGCGTCGATGCGGTACGTCACGGCCTCGATCAGCGTGGGACCACCGCCGCGCCTGGCCCGCGCCAGCGCATCGCGGAGCACCTCGTGGACCGCGGCCGCGTCGTTCCCGTCGACGAGCCGGCCGGGCATTCCGTACCCCACGGCCTTGTGGGCGAGCGAGGGTGCCGCCGTCTGCTTGGCCAGCGGCACGGAGATCGCGAAACCGTTGTTCTGCACGAGGAAGACGACCGGGGCCTGCCAGACCGCCGCGAAGTTCAGCGCCTCGTGGAAGTCGCCCTCGCTGGTGCCGCCGTCGCCGACCATGGCGAGCGCGACGACGTCGTCGCCCTTGAGCCTGGCGGCGTGGGCCAGCCCGACGGCATGCGGCAGCTGGGTGGCGAGCGGGGTGCACAGCGGCGCTATGCGGTGCTCTCGGGGGTCGTAGCCGGTGTGCCAGTCGCCGCGCAGCAGGGTCAGCGCCTGCACCGGGTCGAGGCCGCGGGCCACGGCCGCGAGGGTGTCGCGGTAGCTGGGGAAGAGCCAGTCCCGCTCCTCCAGCGCCAGCGCAGCCGCCACCTCGCACGCCTCCTGCCCGGTGCTCGACGGGTAGACGGCGAGCCGGCCCTGCTTGGTCAGCGCGGTCGCCTGGGCGTTGTACCTGCGGCCGCGCACCAGCTCCGCGTACAGCCGCAGCAGCAGCTCGGGGTCGGCCCCGGCTGCGGCGTCCGTGCCGAGCACGCGGTACGGCTCCGGGTCCGGGAGCAGCGGTGCGGGGTCGGTGCGGGGCTTCCACGCCGGGGGCGGGGTGGGCCGGTAGGCAGCCGTGGCACCGGGCAGCTCTTGAACCGTCATGCTGCTCTTTCTCAACGCGAGCACCTCCTCGTGGGGGCGACGACGAAGCGGCACGAGTGTGGCCCGCCTCACCTACCGATTGTTCGGTCGTGGACGCATTTTGGCTACAGGCACCTTCAGCCTGTGGACAAACGGTTCTCCACAGCCTGATATAGAGACAGGTCGTCCATGCTAGGGAAGCGGGGGGATATGGCAGCTGAACAAATGGCCGAGGACGGGGACCGGGCGGAGCAGATGCCTCCGCCGCGCCCGATCGACTCCATCGACCGGGACATCCTGCGGATCCTCCAGACGGACGGTCGCGCCTCGATACGATCCGTGGCCGAGCGCGTCCATGTCTCCCGCGCCAATGCGTACGCCCGGATCAACCGGCTCATCGACGACGGAGTGATCCGCGGTTTCAGCGCCCGCGTGAACCACGAGCGAGCGGGCCAGGGCGCTTCCGCCTACATCACGCTGAAGATCGTGCAGAACTCCTGGCGCACCGTGCGCGAACAGCTCCAGGCGCTGCCGGGTGCCGCCCACATCGCCCTGGTCAGCGGAGACTTCGATGTCCTGCTGCTGGTGCACACCTCTGACAACCGCACGCTGCGCGAGCTCGTCCTGACCAGGCTGCAGTCGATCCCGGAGGTGCTGTCCACCCGTACGCTGCTGGTCTTCGAGGAGACGGACCTCGACCCCGGGCCGGGCCCGGCTCCGGGTACGGTTCTCGGCCCGGCATCCGCTCCGGACGCCGAGCCGCTCTAGCCGGCCTCCACGAGCGGGCGCCGGCCGGGCGCCTACGAGTCCGTACGCAGCCCGTCGAAGGCGAGTCCGACGACCGCCTCGGCGACCTGGTCGCCGTCGTAGCCGCTGCCCGGATGCGGCCGGTACCACTCGACGAGCGAGTTCACCATGCCGAAGAGCAGCCTGGTCGCCAGGCGGATGTCGACATCGGTGCGGAGATCGCCGTCCGCCGCGGCCGCCTTCAGCAGATCGGCCACCCGCTGGTCGAACTCACGCCGCCGCTCCATGGCCCAGCGCTCGGTCTTGGTGTTGCCCCGTACGCGCAGCAGCAGCGTCACATAGGGCAGCTCGGCCATCAGTACCTCGACGGTGCGCCGGGTGACGTACTCCACCCGCTCGATGGCGCGCCCGCTGAGGGCTCCCGGCTCGTCGAGGATCGCGAAGAGCGCGTCCAGCGCCCGGCTGACGGCCCGGCGGAGCAGTTCCTCCTTGCCCGCCACATGGTGGTAGATCGAGGACTTGGAGATGCCGGCCGCCTGGGAGAGATGCTCCATGGACGTGCCGTCGTAGCCGCGCTCGTTGAAGATCCGGACTGCGACGGTCAGCAGTGTCTCCGGGGTGTACGTGTCGCGCTTGGCGGTGGTCATTCGTCCGCTCCTTCCGGGTCACCGGCGAGCGAGTGCTGGAAGAGGGCGACCGAGGGTGCGTAGCGCCCACCCGGATAGCGCAGATCCAGCTCTTGCAGCAGCTCGTAGGCCCAGCCCTGGGGAAGCCTACGGCTCCATTCGACGGGCCCCAGAGGGTAGTTGACGCCGAGCCTCATCGCCGTGTCGATGTCGTCCTCGGTGGCGACTCCCTTGGCGACGGCGTCGGCCGCGGCATCCATCAGCATCGCGACGGTACGGGCGACGATCATCCCGGGTACGTCTCCGATGACGCTGACCTTCTTGCCCAGCGCCTGGAACAGGCCGGTCGCCTCCAAAACGGTGCGTTCCGGGGTGTCCGGGGAGGCGGAGAGGGCGATCCGGGTGGCAGCCCGGTAGTCCGGCGCCAGGTCGAAGAAGACGACGTCTCGGAACTCGCCGGACATCTGGCCGTCCGCGAGCCCCAGCTGGCCGCCGCTGGGCAGCACCAGCCGGGTACCGGTGTCCTCGCCGCCCCCCTTGCGCACCGTGATACCGCACTCGCGGATCAGGTCGAGCAGCTCGGCGGCGGCGCCCAGGCCGCCCTCGGCGATGACGTACTCCGGGGCGCCGGCGGGCTCCGCGGTGTGCGGCTCCGGGCGGACAGCACCTTCCGCGTAGTCGTACCAGCCACGGCCCGACTTACGGCCCAGCAGGCCCGCCTCGACGAGCCGCCGCTGCGGCAGGGAAGGGGTGAACTTCACGTTCTGGAAGAAGGACTCCCACACGGACCGGGTGACGGCCTCGTTGACGTCCTGGCCGATCAGGTCGGTGAGCTCGAAGGGGCCCATCCTGAAGCCGCCCGACTCACGCAGCACCGCGTCGATCGTGGCGGGGTCGGCGCCCCGCTCCTCGTACACGGCGAAGGCCTCCGCATAGAAGGGCCTGGCTATGCGGTTGACGATGAAACCGGGCTGGTCGGCGCAGCGCACCGGGGTCTTGCCCCAGGCCGCTGCCGTCGCCCACGCGCGCGTGGCCGCCGCCTCGTCCGTGGCGAAGCCGCTGACGACCTCGACGAGCGGGAGCAGGGGCGCCGGATTGAAGAAGTGCAGTCCGACGCAGCGTCCCGGGTGCTTGAGTGCGCCCGCGATGGCCGTGACGGAGAGGGAGGAGGTGTTGGTGGCGAGCAGGCAGTCGTCGGCAACGAGCTCCTCCAGCGCCGTGAACAGCTCCTGCTTGATCTTCAGCTGCTCGAGGACCGCCTCGACGACGAGTGCGGCGTCGGCCAGCTCGGCGAGGTCCGCGGCCGGGTGCAGGCGCGCGCGTGCGGCGTCCCGTTCGGCGGAGTCCATGCGCCCCTTCTCGACCAGCCGGTCGAGGCGGGCGCCGATGGTCTTCGCGGCCTCGGCCGCCCGTCCGGGTACGGCGTCGTAGAGACGTACGGGATGGCCTGCGGCAAGGGCGACCTGGGCAATGCCCTGACCCATGGTGCCGGTGCCGACCACGGCGACGGTACGGCTCTGATCGATGGCGGTCATGGAAGCGATCCTCCCCGATGAGTTGTCCACAGGTTTGACAGGCCCCCTTGTACCGACCGATCGTTCGGTTACTCTAACTCTGTCAATCCTTCCCTGCCCAGCTCGACGAGGAGTTGGTCCTTCCATGCAGCTGACCGAGACCCACCGGCCCACGCTCGACCAGGCCCTCGAAGCCATCCGCACCCGCGCCTACTGGTCCCCGCACCCCGAGCACCCCAAGGCATACGGCGAGAGCGCGCCGGCCGACGGACTCGCGGCGTTCGAGGCCCTGCGCAATACCCGCTTCGAGCTGGACCAGCCAGGTACGGACGGCTGGACGGGTGGCGAAGTCTCGCCGTACGGCCCGGAGTTGGGCATCGAGTACCCCCACCCGGACATCGACGTCCTGCTGCCCGCCATGCGCGCGGGCGTGGCCGCCTGGCGCGAGGCGGGGCCCGAGACCCGTGCCCTGGTCTGTCTGGAGATCCTCTCGCGGATCAGCGCACGCACCCATGAGTTCGCGCACGCGGTGATGCACACCAGCGGGCAGGCCTTCATGATGGCGTTCCAGGCGGGCGGCCCGCACGCCCAGGACCGCGGCCTCGAGGCCGTCGCGTACGCCTACCAGGAGCAGACCCGCACCCCCGACGCCGCCGACTGGTCAAAGCCGCAGGGCAAGCGCGACCCGCTGGAGCTGCGGAAGACCTTCACCACCGCGGCCCGCGGCATCTCCCTGCTGATCGGATGCAACACCTTCCCCACGTGGAACGGCTACCCGGGGCTGTTCGCCTCCCTGGCCACGGGCAACCCGGTGCTGGTCAAGCCGCACCCCCGCGCGGTCCTGCCGCTCGCGCTCACGGTGCGCGTGGCCCGCGAGGTGCTGTCCGAGGCGGGCTTCGATCCGAACCTGGTCGCTCTGGCCGTCGAGCAGCCGGGCGAGGGAATCGCCAAGACCCTCGCGGTGCGGCCCGAGATCAAGATCATCGACTACACGGGGTCCACCGCCTTCGGTGACTGGCTCGAGGCCAACGCCCGCCAGGCGCAGGTCTACACCGAGAAGGCCGGCGTCAACACCGTCGTCATCGACTCCACCGCCAACTACAAGGGGATGCTGTCCAACCTGGCCTTCTCGCTGTCCCTGTACAGCGGCCAGATGTGCACCACCCCGCAGAACCTCCTGATCCCGAGGGACGGCATCTCGACGGACGCCGGACCCAAGTCGTACGACGACGTGGTCACCGACCTCGCGGCCTCGGTGGGCGGCCTGCTCGGCGACGACGCGCGGGCGAACGCCCTACTCGGCGCGCTGGTCAACCCTGACGTCAAGTCCCGCCTGGACGCAGCGGCCGAACTGGGCGAGGTGGCCCTGCCCTCTCGGAAGATCGCCAACCCGGAATTCCCGGACGCCGTCGTCCGTACGCCAGTGATCGTCAAGCTCGACGGCGCCAAGCCCGACGCCGAAGCGGTCTACATGTCGGAGTGCTTCGGCCCGGTCTCCTTCGCGGTCGCGGTCGACTCGACGGCAGACGCGGTGGAGCTGCTGCGGCGCACGGTCCGCGACAAGGGCGCGATGACGGTGGGCGCGTACACCACGTCCGAGGAGACGGAGCGCGCGATCGAGGACGTCTGCCTGGACGAGTCGGCGCAGCTCTCCCTGAATCTGACGGGCGGGGTGTACGTCAACCAGACGGCGGCGTTCTCCGACTTCCACGGCTCGGGCGGCAACCCGGCGGCGAACGCGGCCCTGTGCGACGGGGCGTTCGTCTCGAACCGCTTCCGCGTGGTGGAGGTCCGCCGCCAGGCCTGAGTCCCGACAGGCCGTGACCCGGGAGGATGTCCTCCGGGGTCACGGCCCGCGGCACGACGCGAACCCCCTACGAGGACTGGATCTCCGCGTACCGCTGAACCCACGCATGCCTCGCGATCGCCGCCGCGGCGCCCGTGTTGATCGGTACGCACCACCGACCCGATGTTGAAACAGGTCTGGAGAGCTCTCAGCGGTCCTGGGCGTCTGGTCCCTGTAGCGGACCGCCCCAGTGGAACAGAGCCATGGCCACGCTGGTCGCAAGGTTGTAGCTCGACACCTGGGGCCGCATCGGGAGGGCCAGCAGCTTGGTTGCCTGGCTCCGGAGCTCGGGCGAGACCCCATGCCGCTCAGAGCCGAATACAAGCAGCGCGTCACCAGGGATGCTGACAGACCTGATGTCCTCCCCTTCCGGGTCAAGGACGTACAGCGGGCCTGGCGGAAGATCACTGAAGGGGAGCCGTTCCACGGCGGTGGCGAAATGGAGACCCGCGCCCGCCCTCACCGCGTTGGGGTGCCACGGGTCCACGTCGCCGGTAGTGACCACGCCTGTGGCCCCAAAACCGGCAGCAAGGCGAACCACGGCTCCGACATTCCCGAGATTGCGCGGGTTGTCCAGCACGACGATCGGTGACGTCCGTGGCAGCCGGCCCAATCCCGCCAAGTTCGTCTGACGGCTGCGCCTGGTGGCCAGAGCGGCCACCTGCGTGGGGTGAATCCTCGGCACCAGTTCCCGCAGGGTCTGTCCTGGTACCTCGACAACAAGATCCCTGATGCGGTCCGTCACGTCGTCGGCAAGTGAAGCAGCCAGCGCCAGGGCAGTCTCCTTGTTGCTGGTGACTGCGACTCGTACGTCCGCTCCGAAACGGAGCGCATGCTTCAGCGCGTGGAAGCCGTCAAGCAGCACAGCATCAGGCGCGGCCTCGCTCCATTGCCGTACGGCCCTCGTGGCATCGTCGTCGCTCATCGCCACAGGCTACGGTGTCGAACAGCCGCTCTCACGCATCGCATTCCACCCTGTAGGGCCCGCCTTTCGTGGCCCATGTCCGGCCTGCATCGCGTCAGCTGAGGTCTGCTCGACTGGTCAGTCGGCCGCTGGTGGTGGATGGCGATCACCCGTGACCGTGGCGGTTGCTTCTCCCACGGCCACATGAAACCCGTGCCGTCGTGTATCGAGGTCGGCGACGATCGCCTCGCGCGTCCAGTACCGGTAGGGGTCGACAACATTGCGCGGGTCGCCATCGGCCAGCAGCCGGGGGTCGTACCGCTCGTCCTGGGGCCACGGCAGCGGATGCGGCCCGACGCCGGCCTCGGGGCTGAAGACATCGTCGTACTGAATCGGTTCTACGGTGGCGCTTACCCGACGAGCGTACGGGGCTCGTCCTGGGTCCCCCGCCGCTGCTCCGCCCCGGCAGCGTCCGCGCGCGAGAACAGCCGGTCCCGCCCCCGGGCCACCCGAACGCCGAGCCAGACCAGAAAGGCGGTCGGCAGGAACACCGCGTCCGCGGCGATCATCGCGAGCGAGAAGAAGGGCAGCCCGAGCAGCACCGCGATGGCCGCGTGCTCCAGCATCATGGCGCCCAGCAGGACGTTCTTGACGCGCCGATTGAAGAGCGTGAAGGGGAAGGCGACCTGCACGATCACCGTGCCGTACGTCAGGACCATCACCATCACGCCGCCGGATGCGAGGATGTCGGAGAGTGCCGGCCAGGGCGTGAAGTAGTCGAGCTTGAGCGGGTAGTAGAGCGCTGTACCGTCCTGCCAGCGCGAGCCCTGGATCTTGTACCAGCCGGCGGTGGCATAGATCAGACAGACCTCGGCCATGATCACGAGGAGCGCCGCGTTGTGCGCCAGGTTGGCGAGTACGTCCAGCAGGGCGCGGGGCTCGCTGTGGGGGGCGTACCGGTTCACCATCCACCACAGCGCCTGTGCCACCCAGAGCACCCAGAGCAGGAGCAGCACGAACCAGCCGGTCTGGTTCAGGAATGTTCCAACGACCAGGGCGCATCCCAGCACGACCCAGAGGGCGGGGCCGACCCGGTCGGGAGGCTGACCACCCGGCCTCCCGGGCACCACCGGCCCGTCCGGAGCCGACGGGACGCCCGGCACCGCCCGTGCGAGCCGTCTTGCGTCCAGCGACCAGACCTGCCCGCAGCGCGTCAGGACCAGATAGATCGCCATCAGATGGATGACGTTGTCGCCGCCGTCGCCCATGAATATCGAGCGATTCTGCAGAGACAGCACACCGATCATGAAGAGCACCGACATGGTGCGGGTCCGCCAGCCGAGCATCAGCAACGCGCTGGACAGCATGGCGACGGCGTAGACGATCTCGAACCAGAGGGTGTTGTCCGCCCACATGAGCGCGGTGAAGGCGTCATTGCCCGAAATAAGCTGGCGCGCCATGTCCCAGCTCCATGGGCCGTGGGGCCCATACATTTCATGGCGGTTGGGCAGCTCTCGGAGCAGGAAGAGCAGCCAGGTGGCGGCGAAGCCGATCCGGACGACGGCGCTCTGGTAGGGGCCGAGGGCGGTGGCCGTGACGCGCTGGACGGCCCGGGCGACCCTGTGGTCGGGAGTGGCGTTCACTGCCCGGCCTCCGTCCGGTCGTTGCGGACTCCCCCGGGCAGATCGGCCGCGGTGACCGTCCACCAGGGCAGGACCCGGTACGCGGCGCGGGTGTCGATCTTCTCGTCGCTCCACTCAGGGGCCTTGACCGAGCGGGTCGAGGACCTGAGCCGGATGCGCTCGACGGGGCCGCCAAGATCATGAGCGTCGAGCCGCTGCATCACGATGCGGCGCACATAGCTCTCGGAAAGCTGGCCGCGCAGGCCGTTCCCGCGGTTTTCGTTGTCGTGCGAGTTCACGTAGAAGTCCCAGGCCCGCCGGAGCTCGTTCTGCTGCACATGGCTCGGCAGAAGATTGCCGCGGATCGCCTCGCCGTCCTCGGCGGTGAGATCGATCCAGTCGGTGTTCTTGTGGCTGCCGTCGTCGGCCGTGTACTCGGCCTTCACCTCCACCGCGACGTTCTGCTGCAGCGGGTTCGGGGCGAAGAGCTTCCAGTTCTGCTCGAACTCGGGATAGACCCAGCCGTCGACCGCCCCGCCGTGCTCCTTGGTCACCGTGTTGGACGGCGCCACGTGCAGAAACACCATGGCCAGGTGGACACAGGCGAATACGCCGATGAGAGCGAGGGAGAGCGCGGCGGCCACCTGGTAGGGGAGGGAGAGCGCGGCAATGCCCCGTAGGGGGACCGGGACGCCAGGGTGCGGGGCGGGCGGGGTGTGCGTGCCCGCCGCGAACGGGCCGCTCGACGCCTCCGTGCCCGGCATCGGCGGGGCGCTCGGGGCCTGCGGGCCTGTCTGCGCGCCGGGAGCCGACCTCAGGGCCGATCCCTGGGCCGACAGAACACTCGGGCTCTTCGAGGCCGGTACCGCACCCGGCTGATCCTCGGCCCGGGAGGCAGGGACGTGCTCCGTCCGGGCCGGGGGCTGGACCTCGCCCTGGGCTGCGGGAGGCGGCTCGGGGGCGCCGTCGGGCGGCGGCTCGGAGCTCAGGCTCCTGGCGCCTTTGACGTCCTCGTCCTCGTAGGAGTCCATCCCGCCCCGATCCCCATCGGTCCACCTCAGTTATCCACAGGGTTGACACCCTACGGGCCGTCGACTCACCATTGAAGCCAATGAACCGAACGATCGGTCGGTAGGGGGCCCGGATGACGGCAGTGACTGCGGATACGTACGAGGCGGTTTTCGACGCCGCTGTGGCCGCCGACGAGCGCATCGAGCCGCGCGACTGGATGCCTGACGCGTACAGGGCGACGCTCGTCCGCCAGATGGCGCAGCACGCCCACTCCGAAATCATCGGCATGCAGCCCGAGGCGAACTGGATCACCCGGGCGCCCTCGCTGCGGCGCAAGGCGATCCTGATGGCCAAGGTCCAGGACGAGGCGGGCCACGGGCTGTATCTGTACAGCGCCGCCGAGACCCTGGGCACCAGCCGTGAGGAACTGCTCGACAAGCTCCACGCCGGCCGCCAGCGCTACTCCTCGATCTTCAACTACCCCACGCTGACCTGGGCCGACGTCGGCGCGATCGGCTGGCTGGTGGACGGCGCGGCGATCACCAACCAGGTGCCGCTCTGTCGCTGCTCGTACGGCCCGTATGCCCGCGCGATGGTCCGGATCTGCAAGGAGGAGTCCTTCCACCAGCGCCAGGGTTACGAGCTGCTGCTCACCCTCTCCCGCGGGACCGCCGCACAGCACGAGATGGCGCAGGACGCGGTGAACCGCTGGTGGTGGCCGTCGCTGATGATGTTCGGCCCGCCGGACGACGAGTCGTCCCATTCGGCGCAGTCCATGGCCTGGAAGATCAAGCGGCACTCCAACGACGAACTGCGCCAGCGCTTCGTGGACATCTGCGTCCCGCAGGCCGAGGCCCTTGGCCTCAGCCTCCCGGACCCCGATATCCGGTGGAACGAGGAGCGGGGCCACCACGACTTCGGTGCGATCGACTGGGCCGAGTTCCACGAGGTCCTCAAGGGCAACGGCCCCTGCAACGAACAACGGCTCACGCAGCGCCGCCAGGCCCACGAAGAGGGCGCCTGGGTCCGGGATGCGGCTGCGGCATACGCCGCAAAGCATCAAACACACGCGACGCATCAAACGCAGCAGCACGCGAAGCCCGGGGAGGCGACGGCATGAGCAGCTCGACCGACTGGCCGCTGTGGGAGGTCTTCGTGCGCTCACGCCGCGGGCTGTCCCACACCCACGCGGGGAGCCTGCACGCCCCCGACGCGGAGATGGCCCTGCGCAACGCCCGCGATCTGTACACCCGGCGGAACGAGGGCGTGTCGATCTGGGTGGTGCCCTCAACGGAGATCACCGCGTCGTCGCCCGACGAGAAGGACCCGTTCTTCGAACCGGCTGCCGACAAGCCCTACCGGCACCCGACCTTCTACGAGATCCCGGAAGGGGTGAAGCACCTGTGACCACCACGGCGAACGCCGCAGCACTCGCCCTCGGCGACGACGCGCTGGTGCTGTCGCACCGGCTGGGGGAGTGGGCAGGCCATGCGCCCGTCCTGGAGGAGGACGTCGCCCTCGCGAATATCGCCCTGGATCTGCTGGGCCAGGCGCGAGTGCTGCTCTCCCTCGTCGGGGACGAGGACGAGCTGGCGTACCTTCGTGAGGAGCGGGCCTTCCGCAATCTCCAGCTGGTCGAGCAGCCGAACGGCGACTTCGCGCACACCATCGCCCGCCAGCTCTATTTCTCGGTCTACCAGCGGCTGTTGTACGGGCAGTTGGCGGCCGGCGGCGGTGAGTTCGCCGGGCTCGCAGCGAAGGCGGTCAAGGAGGTCGCGTACCACCAGGACCACGCCGAGCACTGGACCGAGCGGCTCGGCGACGGCACGGCCGAGAGCCATGAGCGGATGCGGCGGGCGTGCGACGCGCTGTGGCGATTCACCGGCG
This sequence comes from Streptomyces sp. CA-135486, assembly GCF_050936555.1. NCBI lineage: Bacteria > Bacillati > Actinomycetota > Actinomycetes > Kitasatosporales > Streptomycetaceae > Streptomyces > Streptomyces sp. CA-135486. The sequence continues at coordinate 126,255 of NZ_JBNJMM010000002.1, read as the reverse complement.
AGATGTTCGAGCCGGTCGAGGGGCTGGACGTCGACTGGCAGGCGCTGCAGTCCGACTGGCTCGAGTCAGTCACCGCCGTCCTGAAGCGCTCGACGCTGACCGTGCCCGCCGGACCGCGCGCCGACGGCTGGGCCGCCGGAGCGGGACGCCAGGGTCTGCACACCGAGTCCTTCGGGCGGATGCTGGCCGAGATGCAGCATCTGCACCGCAGCCACCCGGGGGCGTCATGGTGACCGACCTGACTGATGGGACCGAGACACGGCTCGAGGCGGAGCTGCGCAGGCTTGCCGGCTCGGTGCCCGACCCCGAGCTGCCGGTGCTGACGCTGGAAGAGCTCGGCGTGCTGCGCGGGGTGCAGATACTCGGGCCTGGCAGGGTCGAGGTGGAGCTGACCCCGACGTACACCGGCTGCCCGGCGATCGAGGCCATGACCTCGGACATCGAGCAAGTGCTGCACGATCACGGGATACCGGACGTTTCTGTCGTCAAGGTTCTCTCCCCGGCCTGGTCGACGGACGACATCAGCGCTGAGGGGCGGCGCAAGCTCTCCGAGTTCGGGATAGCCCCGCCGCGCCCGCACGCGGCGGAGGGGCCGGTGCCGCTCTCCCTCTCGGTGCGCTGCCCGCACTGCGGCTCCACCGACACCGAGTTGCTGAGCCGGTTCTCCTCCACCGCCTGCAAGGCGCTGCGCCGCTGCGTCAGCTGCCGTGAACCCTTCGACCTCTTCAAGGAGTTGTAGATGTTCCATCCGCTCCGGGTGAGCGAGGTCGAACAGCTCACGGACGACTCGGTGGCCGTCACCCTCCAGGTGCCGCCCGAGCTGCGCGAGACCTTCCGCCACACCCCCGGTCAGCACCTGGCACTGCGCCGGCTGGTGGACGGCGAGGAAATCCGCCGTACGTACTCGATCTGCGCCCCGGCCGCCCCGCCGAACGCTGATCCCGTGCTGCGCGTGGGCATCCGGCTGGTCGACGGTGGCGAGTTCTCGACGTACGCGCTCAAGGAACTGACCGCCGGCGACACCGTCGAGGTGATGCCTCCGATGGGCCGCTTCCTGCTCGCCCCGCGCCCCGGCTACTTCGCGGCGATCGTCGGCGGCAGCGGAATCACCCCGGTGCTGTCGATGGCTGCGACGCTGCTGGCCCGGGAGCCGGAGGCCCGGTTCTGTCTGATACGCAGCGACCGCACCGCGGCCTCCACGATGTTCCTGGACGAGGTTGCCGACCTCAAGGACCGCTACCCCGATCGTTTTCAGCTGGTCACCGTGCTCTCGCGGGAGGAGCAGCAGTCGGGACTGCCGTCCGGGCGGCTGGATCAGGAGCGGCTGACCGGCCTGCTGCCGGCTCTGCTTCCGGTGTCGGACGTGGACGGCTGGTTCCTGTGCGGACCCTTCGGTCTGGTCCAGGGCGCCGAGCGCACGCTGCGCGGGCTCGGTGTGGACCGGACCCGTATCCACGAGGAGATCTTCCACGTCGACGACGGCTCCGGGCCCAGCTCGGCTCCGGCGAGCGCGCCGGCTCACGCCGAGCTGACCGCGACCCTCGACGGCCGGTCCGGCAAGTGGCCGGTGCGGGAGGGTGAGTCGCTGCTGGAGACCGTGCTGCGAAGCCGCGGGGACGCGCCGTACGCCTGCAAGGGCGGGGTCTGCGGCACATGCAGGGCATTCCTGGTCTCGGGCGAGGTGCGTATGGACCGCAACTTCGCACTGGAGCAGGAAGAGACCGAGGCGGGCTATGTGCTTGCCTGCCAGTCCCATCCGGCCACCCCCGAAGTGGAGTTGGACTTCGACCGCTGAGTTCGCCGAACGGGCTCGGTTCCCTCCCGCACTGTGTTCTTTTTCAAGAACGTGCTCTATCTTGACGGTCCGTCAGATACGGGTCGGATACGGATTCGAGCAGCGCTTCAGGATGCGCCGGTGCGTGGGAGGACAGGCAGTGGACTTCACCTTCACCGAGGAGCAGCAGGCGGCCGTCGAAGCGGCAAGGGCGGTCTTCTCGGGCGTCGCGCCCGATGGAGTGCCGAGCCCCGCTCTCACTCCGGGCGCGGTGGCCGATGAGTTCGACCGGCCGCTGTGGGCCAGGCTGGCGGAAGCCGATCTGCTGAGTCTGGTCCTGTCCCCGCAGCACGGCGGGGCGGGCCTTGACCCCATCGCGCTCTGTCTGGTGCTGCGCGAGTCGGCGAAGGTGCTGGCGCGGGTGCCGCTGCTGGAGACCAGCGCGGTCGCCATGGCCGTGGAGCGTTACGGCAGTGCCCGGTTGCGCCAAGAGCTCCTCCCCCGGGTAGGGCGCGGGGAACTGGTGCTCACCGTCGGGGCCAACGGCCGCACCGGCCACGATCCCGCCGAACTCGCCGTCGCCGCGCGCCGGGACACCGAAGGCAACGGCTGGGTGCTCGACGGGGTGCAGACGGGCGTGCCCTGGGCCCAGTGCGCGGACCGCATCGCCGTGCCATCGCACACCGATGACGGCCGCGGGGTCCTCGCGCTGGTCCCACGGGACCAGGCCGGCCTCACGCTCGCCGATCAGGTCTCCACCAGCGGCGAGCGTTTCGCCGAGGTCGGCCTGGATTCCGTACGGATAGACAGCCAGGACCTGATCGACGCCGAGGGTGCCTGGGAGTGGCTCCGCCAGCTCCTGGCCACCGGAACCTGCGCGCTCGCGCTCGGGCTCGGCGAGGGCGTGCTCGCGATGACCAGTGAATACACCGGAAAACGAGAGCAGTTCGGCTTCCCGGTCGCGACCTTCCAGGCGGTCGCAGTGCAGGCCGCCGACCGCTATATCGATCTGCGTGCCATGGAAGCGACCCTCTGGCAGGCGGCCTGGCGGCTGGGCCAGGCTCGGGGTAGTGCGGGGGCCGGCGGCCCGCTGCCGGTCTCCGGCGATGTCGCGGTGGCCAAGATCTGGGCCTCGGAGGGCGTACGCCGCGTAGTCCAGACCGCGCAGCATCTGCACGGCGGCTTCGGCGCGGACACCGACTACCCGCTGCACCGCTACCACGCCTGGGCCAAACAGCTGGAGCTCTCGCTCGGCCCGGCCGCGGCTCACGAGGAGGCACTGGGCGACCTGCTGGCCGCCCACCCCCTCGGCTGATTCGGAGTGCGGCGGCAGAGCCTCAGAGGACGAACGCCGAGGTGCCGTTGTCGGTGACCATGGGGCGCCCGGCGCCGTCCCAGGCGAGCATGCCGCCGTCGATGTTCACCGCGTCGATGCCCTGCTGCACCAGATACTGGGTGACCTGCGCGGACCGCCCGCCGACCCGGCACATCACATACGCCCGGCCTCCGTCGGCCAGCGCCTCGGTCACCTCACCGAAACGGGCCACGAAGTCACTCATCGGGACGTGCAGAGCGCCCTCGACATGCCCGGCCGCCCACTCGTCGTCCTCCCGGACGTCCAGCACCAGACCGTCGGACGGTACCGCCGCGGCGTCCACCGAGGGCAGCGGGGCGAAATTCATGGGTCATGCCTTTCTCGTACTGACACCGCAGGGTTCTGCGGCTTCCCGGGAAGCCTCAGGAAAACTACTGCACCAGTCCGGCCAGTTCATTCTCACGCTCGGCGACCTGCGCAAGCAGCTGCTCGGCGATCTCCTCCAGCAGCCGGTCCGGGTCCTCGGGCGCCATCCGCAGCATCGCACCGATCGCGCTCTCCTCCAGCTCCTTGGCCACGGCCGTGAGCAGCTCCTTGCGCTGCGAGAGCCACTCCAGCCGGGCGTAGAGCTCTTCGCTCTCGCTGAGCCGCTGCTCCTCGGGGACCGGCCCGGCCTCCCACTCCTCGGCAAGCTCCCGGAGCAGGTCCGTGTCGCCGAGCCCGTACGCGGCGTTCACCCGCGCGATGAACTCGCCGCGCCGTTCCCGCTCCTTCTCGTCCTGCGCCAGGTCCGGATGCGCCTTGCGCGCCAGCTCGCGGTAGAGCTTGCGTGCCTCCTCGCTCGGCCGCACCCGCTTCGGCGCCCGCACGGGCTGGTCGTTGAGCATCGCGGTGGCCTCGGGGGAGAGGCCGTCGGAGTCCATCCAGTCGTGGAACAGCTCCTCGACACCGGGCATCGGCATCACCATTGCCCGCGCCTCCTGGGCCTTCCGCACATCCTCCGGGTCGCCGGTACGCGCAGCCCGGGCCTCCGCGATCTGCGCGTCCAGCTCGTCGAGGCGCGCATACATCGGGCCAAGCTTCTGGTGGTGCAGCCGGGAGAAGTTCTCCACCTCCACCCGGAAGGTCTCCAGCGCGATCTCGAATTCGATCAGCGCCTGCTCTGCCGCGCGCACCGCCTTTTCCAGCCGGGCCTCGGGCCGCGTCTGCGCGTCCTGCTCTTCCTGGTTCCGGGTCGTCGGCCCCCCGGGTGCATCCTGGGTCACCCGTCCAGCCTACGGGCGCGGCGACGCACCCCGTCACACCCCCAGCTCAGCGGCTATCCGTCCGTTCTTGATCGCGGTCAGCAGCTCCGTATGATCCGCTTCCGTGCGGTCCGCGTAGATCGTGGCGAAGCCGGCCACCGCCTCGTCCAGCTCCTCGTTCTTGCCGCAGTACCCGGCGATCAGCCTCGGGTCGGCGCTGTGCGCATGCGCCCGGGCGAGCAGCGCGCCGGTCATCCGTCCGTAGTCGTCAAGCTCATCGGGTGTAAGCGCCGCCGGGTCCACGCTCCCCTTGCGGTTCCTGAACTGCCGCACCTGGAACGGCCGTCCGTCGACCGTCGTCCAGCCGAGCAGGATGTCGCTGACCACCTGCATCCGCTTCTGCCCGAGCACCACCCGGCGGCCCTCGTGCGCCACCTCCGCTGTCGGAAACCCGGCTGCCGGCAGATAGGGCAGCAACGCCGAGGGACGCGCCTCCTTCACCTGCAGCACCAGCGGATCTCCGCGGTGGTCGAGCAGCAGCACCACATACGACCGGGTGCCGACGCTCCCGGTGCCGACCACCCGGAACGCCACATCGTGGATGGCGTACCGCGCGAGCAGGGGCAGCCGGTCCTCCGACACCGTGCGCAGATACTCCCCGAGCGACGCGGCAACGGCCGCCGCCTCCGCATCAGGTACCCGCCGCAGCACCGGCGGCGCATCCACGAAGCGCCGTCCCTCTTCGACACTGTCGGACAGCGCCTCCGTCGCCTTGGCGGCGAATCGCGCACTCGTGTTGTTACGGGCCTTCTCCGAGACCCGCTCCAGCGTGCCGAGCAGATCACGCGCGTCCGCGTGGGACACGAGTTCCTCGTCGGCGATGGCGTTCCATGCGTCCAGCGCAGGCAGCTTTGCCAGCAGACGCATGGTGCGCCGGTACGCGCCCACGGCGTCGAACGCGGCCGCCCTGCAAACGCTTTCGTCCGCACCCGCCACGCGCCCCGCCAGTGCCAGCGAGACCGCGAGCCGCTTGAGATCCCACTCCCACGGGCCGACAACTGTCTCGTCGAAGTCGTTGAGGTCGATGACGAGGCGGCCGCGCGCATCGCCGTAGAGACCGAAGTTCGCCGCGTGCGCGTCACCGCAGATCTGCGCGCTCACGCCGGTAACCGGAGTGCCCACCAGGTCGTGAGCCATCAGAGCGGCCGAGCCGCGCAGAAAGGCGAAGGGCGAGGCGGCCATCCTGCCCACCCGTATCGGCGTCAGCTCGGGCACCCGGCCGCGGCTGGACTCCTCGACTGCCTCGACCGCGTCGGGCCGCGCCACTGCCTGCACCAGCGAGTCGTGAGAGGACCGCGGCACCCGGTCCCGCAGCGCCTTCCCCTCCTGCTTCGGCGATCGCGCGCCACCCGGAGCGCCGTCCGCCCCCTGGCCCTTGCGCCGCGCGAAGCCGGGCACCACTGGAATGCGCCCGCCGCCCTCGGAACCGCAGCCCTCGTCCCAGCCCGCCCCCGGGCCGTCGAACTCCGCCTGCTGAACCGGCGCCACCGTCTGAGCCTCGCCCATGACGCGCTGCCTCCCCCGTCGTCGTACCACCTCAACATCAACTGCCAACGACGGTACCGCCGACGCCCGACAGCCGTCTCCCCCTGTGGATAACCTTGCGCAACTCGGCGGCCTGCGGAGATCCCCGCGCTAGCAGGCGCCCGACCCACCCTTGGCCAGGTACCTGTCGGCCCACAGCCCCAGCTCCTTGAGCGCGGGCTCCATCGCCGCGCCCGCCTCGGTCAACCGGTACGCGACCCGCAGCGGCGGCCCCTCGTCGACCTCCCGCACGACCAGCCCCGCCGCCGCAAGCTCGGTCAGCCGGTCCGAGAGCATGCGCTCGCTGATGCCTGGGATGGCTCGCCGCAGCTCCGCGAAGTGCACCGCCCGCTGGAGCAGTACGGAGACGATCGGCCCGGTCCAGCGCTTGCCGAACAGCTCGAAGACACGCGCGATGCCCCCGTCGACCTTCTTGCACGCGTCTTCGCTGTGTTCCGGGTGTTCCGCCATGGCTCCAGGGTACTGCGCCCCCACTAGGGACTTATAAAAAATAAGTGACTATGCTATCCATAGGTGCATACGGAATTTTAGTTCCTCCTCCCGCCCCCATGGAGAACCTCATGGCCACGCTGCTGCATCTCGACTCCGCCGTCCTCCCTCAGGGCTCGGCCTCTCGCGACATCACAGCCGCGTTCGTCAATGCCTGGCAGGAGCAGCACCCCGACGGCACCGTCATCTACCGGGATCTCGCCGCCACGCCGCTGCCCCACCTGGACTTCGCCGCCGTCTCCGCCGGGATCGAGGACGCCCTGCGTGCCGAGCTGGCCGCCGAGCTCGAAGCGGCGGACGCCGTTCTGATCGGTGCGCCGATGTACAACTTCACGATCCCGTCCACCCTCAAGGCATGGCTGGACCAGGTGATTGTCGTCGGCCACAACGCGGGTGCGGACGGGCCGGTGGCCGGCACGCCTGTCACGGTCGTGGCCAGCCGCGGTGGCTCGTACGCCCCCGGTACCCCGCGCGAGGACTTCGAGTTCGTCCAGACCTATCTGGAGAAGGTGTTCGCCGGCATGCTCGGCGTCGAGGTCGACTTCATCGTCCCCGAGCTGACGATGGCCCGTTCCAGGCCGGAGATGGCGGAGCTGATCCCGCTCGCCGACGCGTCCCGTACTAAGGCGCTGGACGAAGCCGCCGAGAAGGGCAAGGCACTGGCCGCCCGCCTCGCCGCTTGACGACTCCCTGATGACCCCCGAACCTGCGAACGCCCGCGGAGGGAGCCCTCTCCGCGGGCGTTTCACGTGAAACAGGCAGCGCGGATGTTCCATGTGAAACGTCGACCGAACCGGCCCAGCGGGACCGCGCCCGCGGAGCACCGGCCCGCGTAACCGGCCCTGCGGAACAAGCCCGCAGCCCCGCCCACCGAGCAACGCCTCAACGACCCCTCACCACCCGGCATCCAGCCCCGCGTCCCGCGCCAGCAGCGCCGCCTGAACCCGGTTCTCACACTCCAGCTTCGACAGGATCCGGCTCACATACGTCTTCACCGTGGCCTCGCTCATGTGCAGCCGCCGCCCCGCATCCGCATTGGACAGCCCCTCCCCGAGCAGCGCCAGCACCTCACGCTCGCGCGCACTCAGCCCGGCCACCCGCGCCCGCGCCTCCTCGCCGCGCGCGGCCGCTCGCCCCGAGGCCAGCTGGTCGACCACATGCCGCGTCGCTCCGGGGGAGAGATACGCATCCCCCGCGGCCGCCGCCCGTACCGCACCGATCAGCTCCGCGGGCGCCGTGTCCTTCAGCAGAAAGCCCGCGCCGCCCTGCTCCAGCGCCCGCAGTACGTTCTTCCGCTCGCCGAAGGTCGTCAGCACGATCACCCGCGCCGACGGTACGGCCCTGCGCAGCTCCCCCAGCGCTGTGAGCCCGTCCATCACCGGCATCTGAATGTCGAGGAGCACCACATCGGCGCTGTGCGAACGGGTCAGTTCGACCGCCTCACGCCCGTTCGCCGCCTCCGCCACGACCTCTATCCCCCGGTCCGAGGTGAGGATCATCCGGATCCCGGCCCTGATGAGCGGCTCGTCATCAGCGATGACAACCCGGATCGGCGACCCCGTCACATGCACCCCCACAGCTACCGGCGGCCGCCGCCACTCACCGGCTGACCTCGTAGGACTTCTTCTCGATCAGCTTGCCGCCCTTGAAGCAGAACCGGAACACCGGCTCAGTGTCGATGTCGTCCCCCACCTCCGAGGACATCAGCACCAGACACGCGGAGCCCGCAGGCTCCTGAGGGCCCTTGCCGCTCAAGCCGGCCGTCGCGATCGTGTCCCCGTTCGGCAGCCGGTCGCGCACCTCGCCCTCGTCCGCCCCTACCCGCACACTCTCGTACTCGGCCGGGTCGATCATCCCCTCGCTCACCGACCCCACGAGGAAGAACATCCCGAAGACTGCCGCCACCCCCAGCACCAGAAGTGCCGCAAGGGCTATCCCGCAGCCCAGCGCCACACCCCCGCCCCTGCTCCTGCGCTTCCCGCCCATCGCCAGCTCCCGCTCCGAAACGGTCCAGTCCATGACCGGACCGCCGTTCCCGAGCGCGGCTCTCGGCGACTGCTGGCGGAAGTCGTCCTCCGCCGCAACGAACGGCGCCGCCTCCACGACCCCGTACGGCAGCACACCCGCCACCCGGAACCCCCCGCCGTCCGCGGGCCCCGCATGCACGATGCCCCCGACCAGCCGTGCCCGCTCACGCAGCCCGGTCAGCCCCTGACCGCCGCTGACCACCTCGCCCGGCGCCGCAGATGCCGCAGCCCCGCTGACGATCTCGACGACGAACGAGTCCGGCTCGTACCGCAGCTCCACCTCGATCGGAGCGCCGGGAGCGTGCTTGAAAGCGTTGGTCAGCGCCTCCTGCGCGATGCGGTAGGCGGCATGGTCGGCCGCTGCGGCAAGCGGCCGCACCTCGCCCGCACACCGCAGCTCCACCGCATTGCCCGCCGAGCGGGCCGACTCCACGAGCCCTTCGATACCTGCCGTACCGCGCGCGGCCCGCCCCGCCTCGTCGACCGGCGCCGGCCCCTCGACCCCGTCCCGGAGAATCCCGACGACCTCACGCAGCTCGTGCATCGCGGTCACCGAAGCCTCCCGCAGCACTCCGACCGCCTCCCGCTGCCGCCCCGTCAGCTCGGGATCCACCTCAAGCGCCCCCGTATGCACGGAGATCAGCGCCAACTGGTGACCGAGGCTGTCGTGCATGTCCTGGGCGATCCGCTGCCGCTCACGCAGCCGCGCCTGCCCGGCCACCATCGCGCGCTCCCACAGCAGTTGGGCGTTGCGCTGCTGCAGCGCGTGCAGCAGGGTCCGCCGCTGCGTCCGGTAGCGACTGGCCAGCCCCGGTACGACGGTCGTCGCCAGGAAGTACAGGGTGGCCAGCAGCACGAGCGTCATCGGCCCCTGCTGCGTCCAGTTGTCCAGCAGCATGGTGCCGACGAACAGGAAGTACGCCACGGTGAACGCCGCCAGCGCCCGCCCGGCGCCCACGATCCTGCGCCCGGCCGACCACCCCACGACCAGCAGCAGCGGCGCGAACCCGCTCACGAGCGGGGCGAGCACCCCGCTGACCGCCAGCACCGGCGTCGGCATCCTGCGCCGCAGCAGCGACAGCAGCGCGGCCGACGCCCCCACGACGAACAGCCTCGATCCCTCGCTGCCCGTCAGCTCCTCGGTCCCGGCCGCCATGAGGCCGAGCACCAGCGCGAGCACCACTTCACCGGCGGTCCTCCGCCGTGACCACAGCTCTGGCGCGGCCAGCCATGCCCAGCCGGCCCGGATCTTCGATGACGCGTCCACGCCAGCACCCTAGGCAGTACACCCCGCGCGCCACGGCCCACTTTCGTCTTGCCCCGGTGCGACGAACGTCGCCTCCATCCGCACCAACTGAAGATCATCGAAAGCCGGGGCCCGCATCGTGACGAATGCCACGGTGTGGGCACTTTCACGTAAAAACGCCCTCAGCGGCATCCCCGATGAGGTCGACGCCCGTACGGACAACGAGAAACGGGCCCCACCAGGACTTTCGTCTCTGGTGAGAACCCGTTTCGTCGGTTTCTCTCTGTGCGCGAGGGGGGAGTTGAACCCCCACGCCCTTTCGGGCACTGGAACCTGAATCCAGCGCGTCTGCCTATTCCGCCACCCGCGCATTGGGTGCTGCCGCCTCTGCCCCCACCTGTCCGGTGCGAGCGCCTGGCGACATCCAGAAGATTAGCACGCTGGGCAGGGTGGATTCACATCAGTTTGTTTGGCACACCCCGGCGGGGAACAGGGAACGGAAGGCGGCCGCCCCCCACTCCTCCTGGGAGCCTCCCGGGTGCGGGACACTGTCAGGAAGCCGCCTCTACGATCCGTGTGAGAGGTGACACTCATCGACGGGGCAGACAAGGGGAACCAGCCGATTTCCCGACGCGTGGATACGATCAGTAAGCAGTACCAGGACGGCAACGACGGAGGAGGTGCCCCATGGGAGTCATGAAGCGATTCGAGCAGCGCCTCGAAGGTCTGGTCAACGGCACCTTCGCCAAGGTGTTCAAGTCCGAGGTCCAGCCCGTCGAGATCGCGGGCGCCCTCCAGCGGGAGTGCGACAACAACGCGACGATCTGGAACCGCGAGCGGACGGTCGTCCCCAACGACTTCATCGTGGAGCTCAGCGCGCCCGACTTCGAACGCCTGAGCCCGTACTCCGGCCAACTGGGCGACGAACTCTCCGGCCTGGTCCGCGACTACGCCAAGCAGCAGCGCTACACCTTCATGGGACCCATCAAGGTCCACCTGGAGAAGGCGGACGACCTCGACACCGGCCTGTACCGGGTGCGCAGCCGCACCCTCGCGTCGAGTACGTCACAGTCGCCCGAGCGGGCTCCCGCCGGCCCCGGCCCCGTCGCCCCCCAGGGCGGCGCACGCGGCGGCTACGGCTACCCGCCCACCGGAGCGCCTCCCATGCCGGCCGCGCCCCCTCCGGGCGCCGGCCGACCCGGCCCCGCGTCCGTCGCGGACCGCCGCCCGGCACCCGGCCCCGGGCCGATGCCGAGCACCCAAGTACGACGTTGGATCGAGATCAACGGCACCCGCCATCAGATCTCCCGCCCGACGCTGGTGCTGGGTCGCAGCACCGACGCCGATGTGCGGATCGACGACCCCGGCGTCTCGCGCCGGCACTGTGAGATCCGGACCGGAACGCCCTCGACGATCCAGGATCTCGGGTCTACCAACGGCATCGTGGTAGACGGGCAGCACACCACCCGCGCTACGCTCCGCGACGGCTCGCGGATCGTCGTGGGCAGCACCACCATCGTTTACCGGCAAGCCGAAGGGTGAAGCGGGGGCAATGTCAGAGCTGACCCTGACGGTCATGCGGCTAGGTTTCCTGGCCGTTCTGTGGCTGTTCGTTATTGTGGCCGTCCAGGTCATCCGCAGCGACCTGTTCGGTACGCGCGTCACGCAGCGCGGCTCACGCCGCAACGCCGACGCGCGTCCTCAGCAGGCGCGCCAGACCGCCGCGCCGCCGCCGCAGCGGCAGCAGCCGAGCGGCCGCCAGCGCCGCGGAGCACCCACCAAACTGGTCGTCTCCGAAGGCACCCTCACGGGTACCACGGTGGCGCTGCAGGGCCAGACCATCACCCTGGGCCGGGCGCACGACTCCACGATCGTGCTGGACGACGACTACGCGTCCAGCAGGCATGCCAGGATCTACCCGGACCGTGACGGCCAGTGGATCGTCGAGGATCTCGGGTCCACCAACGGCACATATCTCGACCGGACCCGACTCACCACCCCGACACCGATTCCGCTGGGCGCGCCGATCCGCATCGGCAAGACCGTCATCGAGCTGCGGAAGTAGTACGACAATGAGCGAGCGGAGCGAGCGAGCCGCAGCGGTCCCTACAGCGGACCGGGACGGGCTCCCGACCGGAGGGTGGGCAGTGTGGCTCGAGACCGGTTGTACCCCGATCCGACGGGCGAGGTGCGCATGAGTCTGTCTCTGCGCTTCGCCGCCGGATCACACAAGGGCATGATCCGGGAGGGCAACGAGGACTCCGGCTACGCCGGCCCCCGCCTTCTGGCCATCGCCGACGGCATGGGCGGCCAGGCCGCCGGCGAGGTCGCCTCCTCGGAGGTCATCTCCACGCTCGTCACGCTCGACGACGACGTGCCCGGGTCGGACATCCTCACCTCGCTCGGCACTGCCGTGCAGCGCGCCAACGACCAGCTGCGGCTGATGGTCGAGGAGGACCCCCAGCTCGAAGGCATGGGCACCACGCTCACCGCCCTGCTCTGGACCGGCCAGCGCCTCGGCCTCGTACACGTCGGCGACTCACGCGCCTATCTCCTCCGCGACGGCGTGCTGACCCAGATCACCCAGGACCACACCTGGGTGCAGCGCCTCGTCGACGAAGGCCGGATCACCGAAGAGGAAGCCACCACCCACCCACAGCGCTCCCTGCTGATGCGTGCGCTGGGCAGCGGCGACCATGTCGAGCCCGACCTCTCCATCCGCGAGGTCCGCGCCGGCGACCGCTATCTGATCTGCTCCGACGGGCTCTCCGGCGTCGTCTCCCACCAGACGATGGAGGAGACCCTCGCCAGCTACCAGGGCCCGCAGGAGACCGTCCAGGACCTGATCCAGCTCGCCCTGCGCGGCGGCGGCCCGGACAACATCACCTGCATCGTCGCCGACGTCCTCGACACCGACTCCAACGACACCCTGGCCGGGCAGCTCAACGACACGCCGGTCGTCGTCGGCGCGGTCGCCGAGAACCAGCTCCAGCTCAACGACGACGGCGCCATGCAGACCCCGGCGGGACGCGCCGCCGGCCTCGGCCGCCCCACACCCCCACAGCCCGGCAGCTTCGGCCCGCCCGGCAGCGGCGACGGAATGGGCTACGGCGGCATGCCGCCCGAGGGCAGCTTCGGGGCGTACACCGACGAGGACTTCATCAAGCCGCGCGGCAGCCGCAAGTGGCTGAAGAGAAGCCTCTACGCCGTGCTCGCACTGGCAGTCGTCGGCGGCGGTCTGTACGGCGGCTATCGCTGGACCCAGACCCAGTACTTCGTCGGCTCCAACGACGAGCACGTCGCCCTCTACCAGGGCATCAGCCAGGACCTGGCCTGGGTCTCGCTCTCGAACGTGGAGAAGGACCACCCCGAGATCGAACTCAAGTACCTCCCGCCCTACCAGCGCAAGCAGGTGGAGGCGACGATCACGGCGGACAGCCTCGGCAAGGCCCGCGCGAAGATCGACGAGCTCGCCGTGCAGGCCTCGGCCTGCAAGAAGGACGAGCAGCGCCGCGAAGCGGCCGACCGCGCGAGCACCGCGCCGCCCGGCGAGGGCCAGGCCGGTGGCACCACCGGCAAGCCGACCACTCAGAACGCCAAGACCAAGCCGACCGCAGCCACTCCCTCTCCGGGCCCCACCCTCTCGGAGGAGGAGCGGAAGCTGGCCTCGAACTGCGGAAAGCAGTAATAGGCCGTAGGGGGCCTCTCCACCATGAGCGTTGTCACCAACACCACCACGATCGGCGCGATCGAAGCACCGAGCCGCCGCAACACCGAGCTGATGCTGCTCGTCTTCGCCGTCGCGATCTCGGTGTTCGCGTACGCCAACGTGGGCCTCGCCATCAATGGCGCGCTCCCGGCCGGCATGCTCGGATACGGAATCGGACTCAGCCTGCTGGCGGCCGTCAGCCACGTGGTGGTGCGCAAGTTCGCCCCGTACGCGGACCCCCTGCTGCTGCCGCTGGCCACTCTCCTCAACGGCTTCGGTCTTGCGATCATCTGGCGCCTCGACCAGTCCGAGCGCTTCCAGTCGCTGAAGACCTTCGCCCCCGCCGCCTCCAAGCAGCTGATGTTCTCCGCGGTGGGCGTCGCGCTCTTCGTCGGCGTACTGATCCTGCTCAAGGACCACCGCATCCTGCAGCGCTACACCTACATCTCCATGGTGGTCTCGCTGTTCCTGCTGGTCCTGCCGGTCTTCTTCCCGGCGGTGAACGGCGCGAAGATCTGGATCAACATCCCCGGCGTCGGCACCCTTCAGCCCGGCGAGTTCGCCAAGATCATCATCGCGATCTTCTTCTCCGGCTACCTCATGGTGAAGCGGGACGCCCTGGCGCTGGCAAGCCGCCGCTTCATGGGCCTCTACCTGCCCCGCGGCCGCGACCTCGGACCCATCCTGGTCGTCTGGGCGATTTCGATCCTCATCCTGGTCTTCGAAACCGACCTCGGCACCTCGCTGCTGTTCTTCGGCATGTTCGTCGTGATGCTGTACGTCGCCACCGAGCGCACCAGCTGGATCGTCTTCGGTCTGCTGATGTCCGCGGTCGGCGCCGTCGGCGTCGCCACCTTCGAACCGCACGTCCAGCAGCGCGTCACCGCCTGGCTCGACCCGTTCGCCGGCTGGGGCAAAGTGGCGGCCAGCGAGCAGATCGCCAAGTCCCTCATGGCCTTCGGCTCCGGCGGCACCCTCGGCACCGGCCTCGGCCAGGGCCACTCCGACCTCATCGGCTTCGCCGCCAACTCCGACTTCATCCTCGCCACGGTCGGCGAAGAGCTCGGCCTCGCCGGGATGATGGCCGTCCTGCTGATCTACGGCCTGATCGTCGAGCGCGGCGTCCGCACCGCCCTCGCCGCCCGGGACCCCTTCGGCAAGCTCCTCGCCATCGGCCTGTCCGGCGCCTTCGCCATCCAGGTCTTCGTCGTCGCCGGCGGTGTCATGGGCCTTATCCCGCTGACCGGTATGACCATGCCGTTCATCGCGCAGGGTGGTTCATCCGTGATCGCCAACTGGGCCCTGGTCGGCATCCTGATCCGCATCAGCGACACCGCGCGGCGACCCGCGCCGACCCCCGCCCCGTCCCCCGACGCCGAGATGACCCAGGTGGTCCGACCGTGAACAAGCCCCTGCGCCGGATCGCGATCTTCTGCGGCCTCCTGGTCCTCGCCCTGCTGATCAGGGACAACTGGCTCCAGTACGTCCGCGCCGACGAGCTGAACTCGCACAAGTACAACCGCCGCGTCCAGATCGAGCGGTACTCCTACGAGCGCGGCAACATCATCGTCGACGGCAAGCCCATCACCGGCTCCGCCGCGACGAACGACACCGACTTCAAGTACAAGCGCACCTACGTCAACGGCCCCATGTGGGCGCCCGTCACCGGGTACGCCTCCCAGGCATTCGACGCCAACCAGATCGAGAAGCTCGAGGACGGCATCCTCACCGGCAACTCCGACCAGCTCTTCTTCGACCGCACGATGGCGATGTTCACCGGCGACAAGAAGAAGGGCGGCAACGTCGTCACGACGCTCAACGGCGCCGCGCAGAAGGCCGCCTACAAGGGCCTCGGCTCCAAGAAGGGCGCCGTCGCCGCCATCGACCCGCAGACCGGCAGGATCCTCGCACTGGCCTCCACCCCCTCGTACGACCCCGCCTCCTTCGCCGGTTACGGCGCATCGGACGAGGTCGCCTGGAACAAGCTCGAGAAGGACAAGGACAAGCCGAAGCTCAACCGGGCGCTGCGCGAGGTCTACCCGCCCGGATCCACCTTCAAGGTGGTCACGGCAGCCGCCGCCCTGGAGCACGGCAAGGTCACGGACATCGAGGCGCCGACGGACACCCCCGAGCCGTACATCCTGCCCGACACCCGCACGCCGATGGTCAACCACGCCAGCGGCTGCAAGAACGCCAGCCTGAACCAGGCGCTCAAGGTCTCCTGCAACTCGGTCTTCGCCAGGCTCGGTGACAAGGTCGGCCGCGACGACATGCTGGAGACGGCGCAGAAGTTCGGCTTCAACAACCCCGAGATCGACACCCCGGTGCGCGCCGCCGCCTCCGTCTACGACAAGGCGATGGACCGCCCCGGAAACGCGCTGTCCTCCATCGGCCAGTTCAACACCGCCGCGTCCCCCCTCCAGATGGCCATGGTCACCGCGGCGATCGCCAACGACGGCAAGCTGATGAAGCCGTACATGATCGACCAGCTGGAATCGCCCAACCTGGACGTCCTCAAGAAGAACGAGCCGCAGGAGATGAGCCGCCCGCTCTCCCAGAAGAACGCGCAGCTCCTGCAGCAGATGATGGAGAACGTCGTCGAGAACGGCACCGGCACCAAGGCCCAGATCGACGGCGCCACGGTCGGCGGCAAGACCGGCACCGCCCAGCACGGCGAGAACAACAGCAAAAACCCGTACGCCTGGTTCATCTCGTACGCCAAGACCGGCGACGGATCACCGGTCGCCGTCGCGGTCGTCGTCGAGGACAGCGAGGCCAAGCGCGACGACATCACCGGCGGCGGCCTCGCCGCCCCGATCGCCAAGGCCGTGATGCAGGCGGTACTGGACAGCAAGAAGTGACACGGATCACGTCCGGCGTCCATACCTGCACATTGCGATACCGGTCGGGTATCAGGTGACGGTCACGGGCCGATCAGGTGGTACGCGGCCGGTAGCGTATGCGCGAACAGCTAACCGCCGGACCACACGAGGGTGCGGTCGGGACTGACGGAGAGGGCTGGAACAGCTATGGAAGAGCCGCGTCGCCTCGGCGGCCGGTACGAACTGGGCTCGGTGCTCGGCCGCGGTGGCATGGCAGAGGTCTACCTCGCCCACGACACCCGGCTCGGCCGCACCGTCGCCGTGAAGACGCTGCGGGCCGACCTCGCCCGCGACCCGTCCTTCCAGGCCCGGTTCCGCCGTGAGGCCCAGTCGGCCGCCTCGCTCAATCACCCTGCGATCGTCGCTGTCTACGACACCGGCGAGGACTACGTCGACGGGGTCTCGATCCCGTACATCGTGATGGAGTACGTGGACGGCTCCACGCTCAGAGAGCTGCTGCACTCCGGGCGCAAGCTGCTGCCCGAGCGCACGCTGGAGATGACCATCGGCATCCTCCAGGCGCTCGAGTACTCGCACCGCAACGGCATCGTCCACCGCGACATCAAGCCGGCGAACGTCATGCTGACGCGCACCGGCCAGGTCAAGGTCATGGACTTCGGCATCGCCCGCGCCATGGGCGATTCCGGCATGACCATGACACAGACCGCGGCCGTCATCGGCACCGCCCAGTACCTCTCCCCGGAACAGGCCAAGGGCGAGCAGGTCGACGCGCGCTCCGACCTGTACTCCACCGGCTGCCTGCTCTACGAGCTCCTCACCGTCCGTCCCCCGTTCGTGGGCGACTCCCCGGTGGCGGTGGCGTATCAGCATGTACGCGAGGAGCCGCAGCCGCCCAGCAACTTCGACCCCGAGATCACGCCCGAGATGGACGCCATCGTCCTGCGGGCCCTGGTCAAGGACCCCGACTACCGCTACCAGTCGGCCGACGAGATGCGCGCGGACATCGAGGCCTGCCTCGACGGCCAGCCGGTCGCGGCGACGGCGGCGATGGGCGCGGTCGGCTACGGCGGGTACGGCGCGGACGACCAGCCGACCACGGCACTGCGCCAGGCCGACCCGGCGGGCCAGACGTCGATGCTCCCGCCGATGAACCCGGACGACGGCGGCTACGGCGGTTACGACGACCGTCCGGACCGCCGCCGCCAGAAGAAGTCGAACACCTCGACGATCCTGCTGATCCTCGCGGGCATCCTGGTACTGGTCGGCGCGGTACTGATCGGCAAGTCGGTCTTCGGCGGTGGCGGCGGCAGCGGCGATGTGCCGGTGCCCGCGCTGGTCGGCAAGACACTGACCGAGGCGCAGGATCTCGCAACCAACTCGCACGTGAAGGTCGCGCAGTCCGGCACGCAGAGGTGCGAGCAGCCCAAGGGCAGCATCTGCAGCCAGACGCCGGGCGAGGGCGGCAAGATGAAGGAGGGCGAGACCGTCCAGGTCGTCGTCTCCGAGGGCGCGCCCAAGGTCGAGGTCCCGGACGTCACGGAGAAGTCGGAGCAGAAGGCCAAGGACGCGCTGACGCGCGAGGGCTTCAAGGTCGACACTAGGGCGATCGAGTCCGCCGAGAAGCCCGGCACGGTGCTCTCCCAGAACCCCAAGGGCGGCAGCCTGGCCGAGAAGGGCTCGCTTGTCACCCTCACACTGGCCAAGCAGTCCAAGATCGACGTGCCTCCGGTCGTGGGCCAGCAGTTCGACGCCGCCAAGAGCCAGCTGACGACCCTGGAATTCCAGGTCGTTCGGGCCGACGTGGACTCCGATCAACCCGCGGGCCAGGTCATCGCGCAGGACCCCCAGGGCGGCTCGAAGGCGGCCAAGGGAACCACGGTCACCCTGCAGGTCTCCAAGGGCCCGCAGCAGACCGCCCAGGTGCCGAACCTGTTCAACAAGACACTCGGCGAGGCCAAGCAGCTCCTCGCCCAGGCGGGCCTGCAGCTCGGCAACGTCGACGGTCCCAACGACGACAACGCCCGGGTCATCATCCAGGATCCGGCGGCCGGCACCCCTGCGACTCCCGGCCAGCAGGTGAGTGTCCGCACCATCGACGGTGGCGGCGGAAACAACGGCAACAACGGCGGGAACGACGGCGGGATCTTCGGCTAGTCGCCGCCCCCGGTACGACGGAGGCCCCGGCACCCTTGATGGGCGCCGGGGCCTTTCTGCGTTGAAACGGTGGGGTGGGGTATTGGGATTCGCCCTGGCCTCAGGGCCATGCACGAGTGGGGAGGGCAGAGGCGTGATCGACGACCTCGCGCTACTTGAGTCGAAATCGCTGCGCACCAGCCTGGCTACCCGCACGGAGGCGCTCGACAGGGTCAAGGCGCTGTCATTGCTACCGGACGGCATGCGTGTGACGACGGCGAGGGTCGCGGCGTATTTCGAGGTGACCGTGAAGACCCTTGAGTCCGTGGTGGAAGACCCAGGGAAGAACTGGACACCAACGGCCTGCAGATTCTGGCAGGTACGCGACCGACCCTCTTCAAGAGGGCCTGTGGGATTCAGTCGCGCTCGCGGGCAGTCGCGATCTTCTCCCGCCGCCCCGTCCTGAACGTCGCCATGCTCCTCCGCGACAGCGACGTCGCACGTCAGGTGCGTGTGTACCTGCTCGACGCGGAGTACGTGGCGCGGCCCTTGCCTGTGGACAACGTCGACACGGAGCCCGAGCCCGCAGCGCTCGACGCCCGCATCGACCGTCGCATCGCCGACATCCTCGGCACAGCCGTCGTCCCCATGTTCAACGCCCTCATCGAGACCTCGGGCGAACACCGCAAGGAACTGATAGCCCTGCGCCAGGAATCCAACACGTCGAGCGCAAGCTCTGCCTCCACCACACCCGGCTGCGCCGGCTGGAAGGCCCCCGCCGTTCACCCGGGAAGCGCTCAGCATCTCCGCCGAGGGCGGCATCACCGCCGTGCATCGAGGGCTGCTGGAGGCCTGGAGCGCGGGCACGGCGCTGAACGTTCTGCGGTAGCCGGCGCCGTACAGACAAAGGGCCCGAAGTCGCAAGGCTCAGTTGCGGCTTCGGGCCCGACTCATCGTACGGCTAGCGCAGTTCCTCCGGCGGCGTACGGTCCTTGTCGACCTTCTCCGTACGCACCAGCTCGCCCCACACGATGTACCGGTAGTCGGAGGTGTAGATGGGCGTGCAGGTCGTCAGCGTGATGTACCGGCCCGGCTTTGTCCTCCCCGACTCCTTCGGGACCGGCTGCAGCACATCCACGTTGAACTTCGAGGTCTCAGTGAGCTTCTCGTAGACCTTGTAGACGTACCACGTGTCCCGCGTCTCGAAGACGATCGGGTCGCCGTCCTTCAGCTTGTGGATGTTGTGGAACTTCGCACCGTGGCCGTCGCGGTGCGCGGCCAGCGTGAAGTTGCCCTTCTTGTCCCAGGGGAGCGCCGACTTGATCGGGACCTTGTAGTAGCCGGCGATACCGTCGTTGAGGCTCTTGGAATCGGTGCCCTGCTTCACCAGCACCTCGCCGTTGTTCATGGCGGGTACGTGCAGAAAGCCGATGCCGTCCCTGGTGTCGAGCGCGCCGGGGCTGCCGGCCCAGCCGTCGCGCATCTCGTTTCCCTGCTTGGAAGCCTCGCGGTCGGCAAGGACGTTCGTCCACCACAGGGAGTAGACGACGAAGAGCCCCAGCACCACGCCCGCAGTGATCAGCAGCTCGCCGAAGACACTGATGACGCCGGCAGTCCGGCTACGCGCACGTGACACTGCACTTTTCCCGTCTTGAAGTCCCAGAAGTCCCACCGCGTTCAGCCGACAAGCGCGTCGGGTTTGCCCTTGCTGCGCGGCCGTTCCTCGACCATCTTGCCCCACACGATCATTCGGTACGTACTCGTGAATTCCGGCGTACACGTCGTCAGCGTGATGTACCGGCCCGGCTCGGTGAACCCGGAGCCGGGCGGCACCGGACCGATCACGCCTACGTTCGACGGCGACGTCTGGGGGAGGATGCTCTCCATCTTGTACGTGTAGTACGCGTCCTGGGTCTCCACGACGATCGGATCCCCCGGCTTGAGACGGTTGATGTACCGGAAGGGTTCGCCGTGAGTGTTGCGGTGGCCCGCGACCGCGAAGTTGCCCAACTTGTCCGAAGGCATTGCGGTCTTGAGCTTTCCCTCGCCGTAGTGACCCACCATTCCCCGGTCGAGGACAGCGTGCTTGCTGATGCCCTCCGCGATCGGGACGACCACATCCAGCTTGGGGATGTGCATGATGGCGAAGCCCTGCCCCGGCTCGAACGCACCGGGCTTGCGGCCCTTCGCCCAGTCGTCCTGGATCTTGTTCGTCTCCTGGCTGGCCTCCTGCCCGGCGCGGATGTTCGTCCACCAGAGCTGGTAGGTGACGAAGAGCAGCATCAGCACGCCGAAGCTGATGAAGAGCTCGCCGATGGCGCGGCTGGCGATGACAGCGGGGCTGTCCTTCGCCGCACGCGCGGCACGGCGGGCCTCGACGCGCGACAGAGGCCTGGCGGGCGCCGCAGGCGCCCCGGAGGCCGAGGCGGCAGCGGGCTCGGGGCGCCTGCGCCCGCGGGCCTTGGCCGCCCTGCGGCGCTCGGCGCGGCCGGGACCGGCGGGCGTCTCGGCGGCGCGCCGGGTCTCCGACGTACGCAGGGCGACGGTCTCGTCGTCCGGTACGGGTATCGGCTCGGACACCGGAACCGGCTCAGGCATCGGTACGGGCTCGGATATCCGCTGAGGTTCCACTTCCGGCTGCGGCCGCGCATACCAGTCCCGCTGATAGCCCTCAGAGTCATCCACGGCGTACTGCTGCTGATAGCCGGACCACTCCTGAGACCGAGGCTGCGGCTCCGGCTGCTCATTCCCCTCGTCCGCCGGACCGTCCGTCGCCCGGAACCACGGCGAGCCATGCTCCCCCGGCGGCAGGGGATCCGTCAGCGGGTCGTACTCGTGCCCGTCCCCAGGCCGTGGCGAGCTCACGCCACGGCCTTGCCCACCACCGGTGCGAGCCCCGTCGAACGCCCGACCGCGCCGGTGTCGCCGCACTGCTCCAGCCAGTTGGCGAGCATCAGATGGCCATGCTCGGTCAGCACCGACTCGGGGTGGAACTGCACACCCTCGACGGCCAGTTCACGGTGGCGCAGCCCCATGATGATGCCGTCCGCCGTACGCGCCGTGACCTCCAGCTCGTCCGGCAGCTCCGCCGGCTCTGCGGCCAGCGAGTGGTAGCGAGTCGCGGTGAAGGGCGAGGGCAGCCCGGTGAACACCCCCTTGCCCTCGTGCGTGACCAGCGAGGTCTTGCCGTGCAGCAGCTCGGGCGCGCGCCCCACCACGCCGCCGTACGCCACCGCCATCGACTGCATGCCCAGACAGACGCCAAAGACCGGCACGCCGGTGTCCGCGCAGTGCCGGACCATCTCGATACAGACCCCGGCCTGCTCCGGCGCGCCCGGCCCGGGGGAGAGCAGCACCCCGTCGAAGCCGTCCTGCGCATGCGAGAGGGCCACCTCGTCGTTGCGCAGAACCTCACACTCCGCACCGAGCTGGTACAGGTACTGAACGAGGTTGAAGACAAAGCTGTCGTAGTTGTCGACGACCAGAATGCGCGCGCTCATCGGGCCGCCCCCGCTCCGTCGACCGTCACATCGTTGAACGGAAGCAGCGGCTCCGCCCACGGGAAGACGTACTGGAACAGCACGTACACGACCGCGAGGACCAGCACGAGCGAGATGAACGCCCGCGCCCATGCATTGCCCGGCAGATGCCGCCAGATCCAGCCGTACATGCTGTCCCTTTCCGTTCGGTACCGCACCAGACTAAAGGTCGCCAGGGGTGCATGGGTCAGCTGTGCAAAGCTTCCGGTTTGCCGTCGGTCACAGGCTGCGTGGCCTTCAGATGCGCCCAGGCGATCAGCCGGTGGCTGCTGCCCCATTCCGGATCGCACGTGGTCAGGGTCAGATAGCGCCCCGGCCCGTCGAAGCCGGACTTCCCGGGGACGGGATCGATCACGCCGATGTCGCTCGGGACGGTCCGGTAGGGCTCGTTGTCGATGCGGTACGTGAACCAGGTCGTCCCGTCCGTCAGGACGACCGCGTCCCCCCGGCGCAGCTGTGGAAAGTCCTTGAAGGGATCGCCGTACGTGCGCCGGTGCCCGGCGACCGAGAAGTTGCCGGTGCCGCCGAGCGCCGTGGTGGACGCATAGTGCCCGAGGCCCTTCTTCAGGGTGCCCGTCGCGGTGCCTTCCAGGACCGGCCAGTCCCAACTCCCGCCGAAGCGGGGGATGTACATCACGGCGAAGGGCTTGCCGTCCTCGTACGCCTTGGGGGCCGGCGGAGCGGGCGTCGTCGTCCCCGGGGGCGCCGGGGCGGGAGACGCGACCGGGCCCTGGGACCACTCCTGCTGGAGCCTGTCGATCTGGCCGTCGCCGGCACCGGCCGCCTTGACGCCGGTCCAGAACAGCACGTACACCACGAAGAGAACGATCAAGGTGCCGGCGGTGATGCAGAGTTCGCTGAACGTCCTGACGACCAGTCGTGCCGACACCGTCCGTCGCACCGTCCCCCCAGGGGCTACTGCACCGGCTTCGCGTAGTGGAGATCCACTGTGCCCGAGTAGCCGGGGAGAGTCACCGCCTCGCGGTCGTCGACTTTCCAGCCGAGGCCGTAGGCCTTCACATAGAGCTGGTAGTTCTGGATCGCCGGGGAGGCGGTGAGCGCCTTCTTGAGCGCGCCCCGGTCACCGACCGCGGTGATCTTGTACGGCGGGGAGTAGACGCGACCCTGAAGGATCAGCGTGTTGCCCACGCACCGCACCGCGCTGGTCGAGATCAGCCGCTGGTCCATGACCTGGATGCCCCTGGCGCCGCCCTTCCACAGAGCATTGACGACGGCCTGCAGGTCCTGCTGGTGAATCACCAGGTCATTGGCCTGCGGCTCGGGGTAGCCGGGGGCGGCCTGCGCGTTCGGCGGCGCGTCGTTGAGGGTGACGGTGACGGCGGGCCCACTGATCTTCCTGGTGCCCGTGGTCTTCTCCAGAGCGCCGAGCTTCGCGTCCTCGGCCCTGGTGGAGCCGTCGTCGCGCTGCGCGAGGGCGTCGATGTCCCCGCGCAGCGCCGCGGTGGACTCGTCGAGGTCGGCGTTCTTGGCGCTGCGCTGCTGGATCAGGTCGGAGAGCTTCAGCAGCGACGTGTCCGTACGGATGTTGGTGCCCTTGGCGGTATTGAAGCTGGTCACGAAGATCAGCCCGGCAAGCGCGAAAACGGCGGCCGTGAGCAGCCGGACCAGCCGCCACTCGAAGCGGTGAACCGACCCTTGGGGGGAGTCCGCAGAATTGCTCAACGTACCCTTATCTCCTTAGGCGCCGCGGAAGCACTACGCTAACGGACGCCCGGGTGCGGCAGTGGTCCCCCTCGCTCCAGCCCCGGCGCCAGCCACAGTTCCCCTGCGCGGTCACGCAGCGCATCGACAGGAGAGTCCCTCGTGCCGAAGTCACGTATCCGCAAGAAGGCCGACTTCACGCCGCCGGCGTCGAAGCAGGCGACGAACATCAAGCTGACCAACCGCAGCTGGGTCGCGCCGGTGATGCTCGCGCTGTTCCTGATCGGTCTTGCCTGGATCGTCCTCTTCTATGTGACCGAGGGCGACCTGCCAATCAAGAGCTTCGGCAACTGGAACATCGTCGCGGGCTTCGGCTTCATCGCCGCCGGCTTCGGTGTCTCCACCCAGTGGAAGTAGCTTCTCCGCAGCTTCCGCAGCTTCCGCAGCTTCGGCTGCCTCCGCAGCCCGGCCGCCAAGCCCTGCCCTGAGGTTATCCACAGGTTTTCCACATGGGGAAAAGGTCAGACGATCTGTGGATAACTCTCCGGGCGTTGACGCCGGTGTGACTGCATCGGCCATCTTGGTGAAGCGCCCCGCCCCTTGTCCCTGCTGGGAAAACCCAGCTCAGCGACGAGGGGCACGCTTGTTCCCCACAGCATGCACAAGATCCGCCACGCGCTGTGGACAACCTTGGGGAAAGGTCTCGCTCAGGTGAGCGCCGCGGTCCTGGCCAGCACGGTCACGACAGTCGCGATGAGGACCAGCGCACAGGTCCCGGCCTGCACGAGGGTGCGTCGCTCGCGCGGCGCGTGCACCAGGCCGAAGGCAATGGCCGTGCCCGCGATCAGGCCGCCGACATGCGCCTCCCAGGCGATGCCCGACCAGGTGAAGGTGAAGAGCAGGTTCAGCGCGAGCAGCGCGATGACCGGCCGCATGTCGTAGTTGAGGCGGCGCATCAGTACAGCCGTGGCTCCGAGCAGTCCGAAGATGGCGCCGGAGGCACCGAGCGAGGCCTGGTCCGGGGAGGCGAGCAGATAGGTGAAAGCACTGCCGGCCAGCCCGGAGAGCAGATAGAGCGCGAGGTAGCGGATGCGTCCGAGCGCCTGTTCCAGGGGGCCGCCGAGCCACCACAGGCCCAGCATGTTGAATGCGAAGTGCCATACCGCCTGGTGCAGGAACATCGAGGTGAAGAGCCGGTACCACTGTCCTTCGGCAACGCCTTCCACTGGGGCGTACGGCGCCGGCGGCCACTGTCCGACCAGAGCCAGATCGCTGACCACGCGGTCGCTCGCCAGCGCGGCGATGAACACGGCAGCATTGATCGCCAGGAGGATCTTGGTGACCAGGTGAGGGCTGGCCGACACGGCACCGCCGACGACGGTCCGCGGTTGGCCGGCGGTCGCGGAGTGTCCCGTACCGGATCCGCTGCGTACGCATTCGGGGCAGTGGAACCCGACCGACGCGCTGACCATGCAGTCCGGGCAGATCGGCCGCTCGCAACGGGTGCAGGTGATGCCCGTGTCGCGGCCGGGATGCCGGTAGCAGCTGGGCAGGCTGTGCGCGTCCTGCGGCTCCTGCGGACTGCCTGGCGCCTGGTCCATGAGGTCCTCGATCTCCCTAGCTCAACACCACTGGCTCAACACACCGCCCCGCCCATCCATACGGACGGGCGGGGCGTATTGGTTCCCGGGGGATCAGCTTTCGCGGGTCTCGACGACGACCGATTCGATGACGACGTCTTGGACCGGGCGGTCGGTGCGCGGGTTGGTCTGGGTGCCCGCGATGGTGTCCACGACCTTCTTGCCGGCCTCGTTGGTGACCTCGCCGAAGATGGTGTGCTTGCGGGTGAGCCAGGCGGTGGGCGACACAGTGATGAAGAACTGCGAGCCGTTGGTGCCCGGGCCGGCGTTGGCCATGGCCAGCAGGTACGGCTTGTCGAAGGCGAGGTCGGGGTGGAACTCGTCCCCGAACTCGTATCCGGGGCCGCCGGTGCCGTTGCCCAGCGGGTCGCCGCCCTGGATCATGAAGCCGCTGATCACGCGGTGGAAGACCGTGCCGTCGTACAGCTTGTCCGTGGACTTCTTGCCCGTCGCCGGGTGGGTCCACTCACGCTCGCCCTTGGCGAGCTCCACGAAGTTCTTGACCGTCTTCGGGGCGTGGTTCGGCAGGAGCCGAATCTCGATGTCGCCCTGGTTGGTCTTGAGGGTGGCGTAAAGCTGCTCGGCCACGGTCTGCCTTCCGTAAGTCTTCTCTGACGTCTCCCGATCCTCGCACGGAAGAGTCGTGTAGGGATAAAAGCCGCCGGGTAGTCGACTGGGCGGCGCGTTATGAGGCGAACCGTGGCATCGTCGTCCACAAGGTACCTACATGACCCGGATGCCCGCCCCGCATGCCGAGAGGGAAGTCAGCAGGCATGATTTCGAGACGGGTGGAAAGGCGAAACTGTGCCCAACTGGGAATAAGCCCCAGTCCCCCAGAACGCCACCGAGGAGGAGGATCCCGTGACCCGCATGGACAGCGTGCGCGCCGCGACCGGTACGGCGAAGGACAGCGTGCTGCACGCCGCGGACGTGGTGGCGCCCTACGCCGATACGGCAAAAGACCAGGCCGCGCACTATGCGCACGAGGCCCGCGTACGGCTCGCGCCACAAGTCTCGAAGGCAGCCAAGAAGGCGCGTGTGCAGGCGCGTGTGCAGTACGGCACGCGTGTGGCGCCGCATGTGCCGCCGAAGGTGGACCGCGCCGCGCGCCGGGCCGCGATTCAGGCCCGGAGGACCGCTCGTCAGGCGGCGGATTACACCGTTCCGCGTGTCGAGCACGCGGTGGCCGTCACTCAGCCCGTTCGGGAAGAGGCTGTGGCCCGCTCTGCTGCGGCGCTGGCCGCGCTGCGTGGGCAGGTGACGGCGAAGGAGATCGAGAAGTTGGTGAGGAAGCACGAACGGCGCGCCAGGGCCGGTCGTATCACCAAGGGTCTTGCGATCATCGGCGTGGTGGCCGGTGGTGCCTTCGCTGTCTGGAAGTGGTGGGACAAGCAGGCCAACCCCGATTGGCTGGTGGAACCGCCCGCTGCCACGGAGGTGTCCGACCGCGCGCCGCTGTCGTCCGTCGACGGCAGTGAGCGAACCGATCTCGACCCGGATGTGCAGGCGAAGCAGGCTGAGGCGGAAGCGGATCGCGACGACCGTCGCTGATGGCTGGTGGCGCCGGGAGGCAGTGAGAGCTCCCGGCGCCTCATGCTGAGGCGAGTGCCCGGTCGGTGGCGGTGTCGGAGGTGATGCGCGGCCCGCGGTCGGGAAGGTCGAGGCCGTCGGCGCTGTCGGTGTCGGGTGCGTGCAGGTGCCGGCCGGCGGGCGATGAGCCGTGGGCCTCGGCGCGGATGCGCTGCTTGATCGTCGGCGGCAGCGATCTGTCGCGCGCGATCGGGTTCCCGCGTGTATGGGGGGATGATGCCGTCGCCCGGACGGCTTGCCTGCGCCGCTGCTTCGGCACGGTCGGCAGACCCGGCCGGTCCGGCGTCTGCGCGGCCGGCTGCTGGGCAGCGGTGGCGGCGGTGGTCAGCCCCACGGAGGCAAGCAGTGCAAAGAGCGCGCTGAGGAACGCGGTCCACAGATTTCTGACCTTCAGGGCGGCCATGACCCCTCGCTTTCGGGTTGAGCGATCTACATACCTTCCTCATGATGTGTACGCATCTCGAGAAGTGCGGTAGCTACGCCGCCGCTGTGCAGTTCTTCCGATGAACACCACCCGGACGGTCCCATCCGCGGTGCGAGGACAGCCGCGAGGCGGTGGGCAGGGCAGCGAAAAGGGCGCTCCGATCTGTCGAGAACAGATCGGAGCGCCCTTGGGTTGTGGAGCCTAGGGGAGTCGAACCCCTGACATCTGCCATGCAAAGACAGCGCTCTACCAACTGAGCTAAGGCCCCGGGATGGGTGGGTACGGCCGAGCAGAAAACCTGTCTCGGCGACCGCCGCAGACCAGAGTACCGGGTGACCCCCCGGATCCTGCAAAAGGATTGGGACTCCCTATGGACGACCACGCTCCGTAGGATGCTCGTCGTGGTTCGCAGCAGCGAAGCCCGCTTTGGGGAAGCGATGGGGAGACGCAAATGGACGCCGCTCAGCAGGAAACAACCGCAAGAGCCAGAGAGCTGCAGCGCAGCTGGTACGGAGAGCCGCTGGGGGCGCTCTTCCGTCGGCTGATCGATGATCTGGGGCTGAATCAGGCCCGCCTCGCGGCGGTGCTCGGGCTGTCGGCTCCCATGCTTTCCCAGCTGATGAGCGGCCAGCGCGCCAAGATCGGCAACCCCGCGGTCGTCCAGCGTGTGCAGGCGCTGCAGGATTTGGCGAGCCAGGTCGCCGACGGCAGCGTCAGCGCCGTCGAGGCCACCGACCGGATGGAGGAGATCAAGAAGTCGCAGGGGGGCTCCGTCTTGACCGGCACCAGCCAGAGCACGAGCAGCTCCGGTGCGCCGACGGTGCGCCGTGTTGTCCGGGAGATCCAGTCGCTGCTGCGTTCTGTGGCCGCGGCGGGCGACATCATCGATGCTGCGGACTCGCTCGCCCCGAGCCACCCGGAGCTGGCAGAGTTCCTCCGGGTGTACGGCGCGGGGCGCACGGCTGACGCGGTCGCGCACTACGAGTCGCATCAGAGCTGACTGAGGCAGCGGGCCTCACTAGGGGACGGGGAGCGGGCGCAGCGCAATGGGTGAGGTCTTCGCTGGTCGGTATGAACTGATCGACCCGATCGGACGCGGCGGTGTCGGTGCGGTCTGGCGTGCCTGGGACCACCGGCGCCGTCGCTATGTCGCGGCCAAGGTGCTGCAGCAGAGCGATGCGCACACGCTGCTGCGCTTCGTTCGCGAGCAGGCTCTGCGGATCGATCACCCGCATGTCCTCGCCCCGGCCAGCTGGGCCGCGGACGACGACAAGGTGCTGTTCACCATGGATCTGGTGAGTGGCGGGTCGCTGGCGCATGTGATCGGTGACTATGGCCCGTTGCCTTCCCGTTTTGTGTGCACCTTGCTCGATCAGTTGTTGTCCGGACTTGCCGCGGTGCACGCGGAGGGGGTCGTGCACCGCGACATCAAGCCGGCGAACATCCTGCTGGAGGCCACCGGAACGGGGCGGCCGCATCTGCGGCTGTCCGACTTCGGCATCTCGATGCGCAAGGGCGAGCCGCGGCTGACCGAGACGAACTATGTGGTGGGCACGCCCGGTTATTTCGCGCCGGAGCAGATGATGGGCGCGGAGCCGGACTTCCCGGCCGATCTCTTCGCGGTCGGCCTGGTCGCGCTCTATCTGCTCCAGGGCCAGAAGCCCGACTCCAGGGCGCTGGTCGAGCACTTCGCCGACAACGGAACACCCGGCGCTCCCCACGGCATCCCGGAACCGCTGTGGCAGGTGCTGGCCGGTCTGCTGCAGCCCGATCCGCAGGCCCGGTTCCGTACGGCTACGGGCGCGCGGAAGGCGCTGACGGCGGCCGTCGACATGCTTCCGGACGCCGGGGCCGACGACGAGCCGGTCGAGGTCTTCGACCAGATCGGGCCGCTCCCTGCGGGCTTCGGCCCCACCGGTCCCGTAACGGCCGCAGATGCTGCCCGGCAGGCCCTCGCGGTCCCGCAGGCGGCGCAGGCTCCCGTGCGGCCGCCGCTCCCGCCGTCGGAGACGGGCAGTTTCCATCTGGCCCCGCCACCGCAGCAGCCGCCCGCACAACTCCCGCACGTGGCCCAGCCGTCCACTCCTCCCCCCGTGCCCGCGGCCCCGGAGCCGACGCCCACGCCGACCCCCCTCCCCGCACCCGTACCGGCGCACGGCGCCTCCCTCCTTCATCCTCCGACCGGGCCGACCGCCCCGTTGCAGTACGAACCGCCTTCTACTCGTGCTTACACCGCTCAGAGCCCGCAGGTTCCGCTCTCGCATGCGCCAGTTCCGACGGCGGCCGGAAAGCGTCCGGGACCGCCCCCGAAGGTCGCGGTCCCGGTGCTGATCGTTGCGCTGCTGTGTTTCGCGGTCGGCATCTGGGCACTGGCCCAGGCCTGAACCGCCGGCCCTCAACTACCAAGTGGGCGGCGGCCCGTACTGCCCGGGCGCCTGTCCCGGAACCTGCCCCTGCGCCGACACCTGCGCCTGCCCGGGGACGTGCGCCTGCCCCTGAAGGTGCGCCTGCGGCGGGAACGGAGCGACCGGCCCCGGCGCCGCCTCGGGCACCGCACCCGAGCCCGTCCGCCGCCGGGCCAGCAGCGTCCACACGCCGAGCCCCACCACCAGCACGGTCCCCGCGCCGATCCCGGCCGCCGCGACCAGCTTCATAGTGTCGCTCTTCGCCTCTTGAGGCGCGCTCTTCCCGCTGTCCGCGGCCTCCTGGTCGTCCTGGGTGACCTCGAAGTCCCTCGCGGGCCCGGCGTATGCGGGAGCGCTCGTCGCCTCGCCCTCGACGTTCACCCGCAGCGTCAGCGGGATTGCCTTCTTGCCGTACTGCTCGCGGATCTCAGGGCTGAGCGTGACCGAGAGGTAGTACCAGCCGGCGAACCGCATGGCGCTGGCGGAGGGGTCGGAATCGTGCCTGTTCTCGTACGCCACCGGCGGCAGCGGATCCAGCGCCAGCGTCTTCTGCTTGCCGTCGTAGTACATGCTCCAGGTGTCCTCCACCATCCCGCGTGCCGGGTTGTGCAGGGCCATGACGAGGGCGTTGCTGACGCTCTGCGCGCTGTCGGGCGCCGCGCTGCTGCCGAGGTCGGCGCTGGCGAAGATCTGCTGCCCCCAGTTCACCGGAACCCGGTAGAAGAGCGTCTGGCCAGGGGTGATCTTGTCCTGCCACTCGCCTTCCTTCAGGCCGGTGGCGTCCGTGAAGCTCGTGCCGCCGTGCCGCTTCTGAGGGCCGCCGCCGGGCGCGGCGGGCGATGCGGACGGCCAGTTCTCGGGCGGCGCGCTCGGACCGGCCGACTTCAGACCGGGCTCGGAGGCGAATCGGATCTCCACGTCCCACGGCTCGGGCGTCGAGGTATCCTCGCCGGACCGCTCCAGGAGTACGTAGTACGCCCCTGCGTCCTGGCAGCTGCTGCTGTCCTTCTCGATGGTCCGGTCCGCATACGCGGCCACCGGCCTGGCATACGTGGCGGAGCCGAACTGGGCGTCGTTGTCACCGCACTTGATGCCCGAGCGGTCCTCGATGCTCACCGCGAGCTTGTCCGCGTACGCGACCTTGGTCGCCAGCTTGGGGACGGCCACAGCCGAGATGTACGCATTGGTCTTGGTGTCCAGGTCGACGCGGTAGTAGTGCTTCTCGCCCGGCCTGATGGTGTCCCGGTAGGTCGATCCGGCCCTCAGGGGCGGCCCGTCGCTGTTCACCGCCGAGCCCTTGACCGTCTTGGCCTCGCTGTCGAAGGCGTACGGATTGGGCTCGCCGGCTGCCCAGGCCTGCCCGGGCAGCGCCGCCACCGCGCACATCGCCGCCATGGCCGCCAGCGTCACCCGGCCGCTGCCGCGCTGCCTCTTCACGCGCTTCTCCTTGTCCGCCGTACCAGTACGAGCACCAGGCCCGCGATCAGGACGACCACGCCGCCTGCCGCCGCGGCGGTCGCGGTGCCGGACCATCCTGCCCCGGCAGCCGCTTCGCTGTCTTCGCGGGCTGCCGAATCACCCTGCTTGTCCCCCTTCTTCGCCAGCAGGGGCGCGTCATGCTGCGGACCGGACAGTTCGTCGCCCAGCACCGCCACCCGCAACACGACCCCGATCCGGGGGTTCTCGGCGATTTCGGCGGCCTTGGCGCCCAGCGTGACGGCGATGTAGAAACCGCCCTTGGTGTGCACCGGGACGACATTGGGGTGGGACTCGTGGCGGTTGGTCCAGGCGACCGGCACGGTGCCCATCTTCAGTGCCATCGGCCGGCCGTTGTAGATGGACTGCGGGCTGAACTCCGCCGTGCCGCCGCCGACCGGCGCCCGACCGGGCGTGAAGACCTGTGTGGCTCCGTAGGACCAGACCGAGGAGGAGCCGTCCACAGTGGGCTCGTTGGCGAACTCCACGTCGTAGCGCAGCTGCTGCCCCCAGCCGACCGGGACCCTGTACCAGAGGGTCTGCGACGGCAGCACCTTGTCCCGCCACACGCCCTGCCCGATCTCCCTGGCGTCGTTGAAGCCGGTGCCGCCCGCCACATCGCGAGGGTCCCCGGTCGGCAGCTGGGCGGCCTTGCCGCCATTCCCGTACTCGGGCTGCGACTGGGCCGGCGTCACGCCCTTGGGCAGCGGCTTCTCGGACCCGTACGTCAGCTCCAGCGGCCAGCGCGCGGCGTCCGAGCCCTTCTTGCTCTCCCGCTCCACGACCAGCCAGTACCGGCCCGCCTTGTCGCAGGAGCTCATGCCCTTCTCGCTGGGAATCCGGGCAACCGCCGAAGTCAGCGTCGTCGCCCCCTCCTTCTGGAAGAAGTGCTCGGTGCTGGTCGCGCAGGCACTGTCAGTGCCGTACGCGATCCTGGTGCGCAGCGCGTCCAAGGTGTCCACCGCCGCCCCGGGCTGCGGCACCGCCGTCGCCGAGAACTGAACAGTGGCTTCGGCATCGAGGTCGACCGCGTAGTACCGCTGCTCGCCCGGGCCGATGGTGTCCAGATATTGCCCCGGTACGAGAGCCGGTGCCGCGTCCCGCTGGAGCGCGCCCTCGACCTGTTTTCCGCGGAAGCGGTACCCGTCGGCCGACAGCTGTGCGGAGCGCTGCAGCTGGCGGGCGAGCGCCTTGGCGTCGGGTGCGTCGTAGTAGCGGCCGTTGCCCGCCTTCGCAATGCACTCCAGCTGTGCTCGTGCCGCGCCCCGCACCTGGAAGCCGACGGTGTCGATGCGCAGCCCGATCCCGCCCTCGGAGAGCTGCTGGGCGACCTCGCAGGGCTGCGGGGAGCCGCAGTTGTCCTCGCCGTCGGAGATCAGCAGGATCGTACGGGTCCCGATGGAGCCTTCCGCGGGCGCCGGGAGGTCGTTGGCGGCCTTCTGCAGCGAGAGCCCGATGGGGGTGTCGCCCTTGGGCTGCACGGCTGCAACGGCCTGTTTCATGCCGGCGCGGTCCAGTGGGCCCACCGGCCGGGCCAGCCGGGTGTCGGTGCAGCCCTTGGGCTGGTCCGCGCCGTAGACCCGCAGGCCGGTGGGAAAGCCGTCCGGAAGGGCGTCGACGACCGTTCCGACGGCCGCTCGGGCGGATGCCATCCGGGGCTGTCCGGTGCCGTCGTCGTCGGCCATGGAGCCGGAGGAGTCGAGCACCATGACCAGCCCGCTCGTCCCGTCGGGCACCTCGGCCCGTACCGCCTGCCCGGCTCCCATCCCCTGCCCGGCCTTCCCCGCCGGTGTGGCGGCTCTCGCGACCGGCAGCGGGCCGGCCACCAGGGCCAGCAGCGCCGCTCCGATCGTCGCCGCCGTCGCGCGGTGGCCCAGTCGTGCCTTCACTCGAGTCCCCCAAGTTTGCTCTTGCAAGCTAGTGATTTGCTAGGGCGAACTCAAGAGCAGGATTGTCACGGTCGCGCAACACCTCCCCTGCCGACCGGGACCGGGCAGCACAAAGCCCCGGCCGCTTCAGCGACCGGGGCTTGGTGATCCAAGAATGCTGCGTCTCACACACCCGAACCTGCGGGCACGGAGTCGGTCGCCTCCGTCCACAGATCCTGCTCGGCGCGATCCGCCTGGATCTGGCGGTACACGAGGAGCCCGCCGATGGCGGCCAGTGCGACCAGGAGAAGCTTCTTCACCGCGCGACCTCGTCTTTCCTTGACGTATGAGGACTTCTGGCGCCCGACTATACACACCGACCGATACCGATCGGTGACCTGCGTACGACCTGTCCACGGCTCAACTAAGGCCTCGGACAAAGCGATCGGCCCGGACGGAGAATCTCCGTCCGGGCCGAATCATGACTGTGGGCTAACAGGGTTTGAACCTGTGGCCTCATCCTCATCAGGTCGATCGCGGTGTGCCTGCAACGTCGGTCAGCTGGCCCGGTATCTCGAATGTTCGTCCACTAAGGCCCGGCGCCGACCGCCGCTGTCCGCGCTTGTCGGTGCCAGTCGCTGCTGTCAGCCCATGCATGCGGCCTTGACAAAAAGGGATGGGGTTGTACCTGTTCGTTGCACTTCTCTTGGTGCTGCTCACGCTGCCATCGTCTGGACCGTCATCGAGGTGCACGCTCTGCTGCTCGGCCGCCTGCCTGGCCCGTGGTTCCAGCGATGAGTGCGGCAGCCAAGGCTTTGGGGAGCGGGCGCCATGCTGATGTTGATCAGCTGGAACCTCCGCCCCCTGTCTCTGCTCGTCGTGGGAATCGGCCTTGCTGCACAGGGGCATGCCCGGCGGGCAACTCACGACCGGGGTCGCCGTATCAGTCGATCCATGCGGCCAGGGCGTCCAGGACGCCACCGAGATCCCCTGGTCCCACGAGTCGCCATTGTCGACATAGCTGCGGGGAACGGACAAAGGACGTCAGGTCTTCCCTGACTCGCATTGTTGTCGAAAAGCTCACTGTGTGCCTCACGCAGCTCTCGACGCGTGTAAGGCCTCGCTCCGAGATAATCCCAGAGCGAGGCCTTACCTTCCGGAGTCAAGGCGGAAATTAGCTGTAATTATTGGACGGCTCAGTCGTTAGTGCCCAGGCCCAGGCCAGTTCAGCGTGCGAAGGATTTCGGTCTGCCGCGCAATAGACTCGTTCACGAGCATCGCCTGGAGTGAGAGGGTCTCACTCTCGCACTGAGCCCTCTTCATCTTGCCCAGTGTCGTGCCATTGTCCAGCGTTTTACAGTACGCCATGGACTTATTGACGTGCCACCTCACACTGGCCGCCGCCGCCGCCGGCGTCGTTGTCACGAGCACTGCCGCAAGGGCCGCAACTCCCACTGACGCTCCAATGGACAGAGTTCGTGCAGTCTTCTTCATCGACGCCTCCATGATCGAGGTGACCTAACGTATGGTTCACCTGCTTGACCTGGGAATCATCGCACAAATGTGCTATTCTCTTGCGGGCGAATATCGGCCATTCAGTGCATAAGATTCGGCCACAGTCCGGGATATGGTGGCCCTTTGTCCCGATATGAGGGAATCAGGAGATATCACAGACTTTCAACCGGACCTCGTCGTTCCGAAAATGGAAGAAATGGCGACCATCTCAACTCCGCCTGAAGATTCGCATCAGGCCAGACCTTTCTCGTCTCGTCGGATTTGGCGGGCCGGGGCAGTCGCCAGCGAAATGCATCGCCTCGACTGGATCCAGGCGATGCCGTGGGCAGTTTGCGGTGATCTACTCGTCGTAAATGGAACCTCCACATGGCGCCTTGGGGCACACACAGCCTGGTCCGGCAGCAGGACCTGCTCCAGGTACGGACCCATGTACAACTTCGTTCTTAAAATTCTTTCCGGAGGTAGTTGACGCGCGCTGCGGCGGTGTCGAACAGGCGGATGGTCGCTGGCGGCCAAGCCTGCGGAATCGCGGGTGGTACGGACTGGATCAAGGTGAACGGCATCGGCGTCCTCGTCCACAACGCCCGTGGTCGCGAGCGGTGCCCGATGGCCGTTCCCTTCGACTGGGAGACCGGCAATGCGCTGGCTCCTGTCTCCGGGGCGGTGGCTGCATGACCCGCCTGCCCGTTCCCCCGGCCGCCGTTGCTGATGTGGCGGCGGCCGTGGGCACCGACCCGCTCACCCTCGCCGACCTCCTACGCGTCGCCTCCACACCCGGGTTCGACCGCTGGCAGGAACAGATCCGGCGCACGGGCGGCTGCTCCGACCCGATCCACCTCCAGGGCTGGACCATCACCAAGGACCGCCAGACGGCCGAGACCCTGTACGCCTACTCGACCGAGTCCGAGCCAGGCGGACGGCTCCGGGTCGCCTGCGGCAACCGCCGCGCCTCCCGCTGCCCCTCCTGCGCCTGGACCTACGCGGGGGACACCTACCGCCTGATCCGCGCCGGGATCACAGGCGACGAACGCAAGGACGTGCCCGCAACCGTCCGGGATCACCCTCGCGTGTTCGCCACTCTCACGGCACCCTCGTTCGGCCCGGTGCACAACCGACCGGCCTCCGGCGTCTGCCGCTGCGGCACCGCCCACCACGAGGACGATCCCGCCCTCGGCACGGCGCTGAACCCGGAGCGCTACGACTACTCCGGGGCGGTCCTCTGGAACAACTACGCCGGGCAGCTCTGGCAGCGCTTCACGATCTACCTGCGCCGTGAGATCGCCGCACGCGCGGGCCTCTCCCAACGCGCCCTGGCCGACCCCTGCCGGGTCTCCTTCGGCAAGGTCGCCGAATTCCAAAAGCGCGGCGCGGTCCACTTCCACGCTGTCGTGCGCCTCGACGGCCCGGACACCGAGCCTCCGGCCTGGGCCACCGTGCCACTCCTCGACGACGCGATCCGTGCTGCTGCCGCCGGTGTGGCTGTGGAGGTGCCTTCGGTCGGCACCCACCGGGCCCGAACGCTGCGCTGGGGAAACGCAGGTAGACGTGCAGGCCATTGGGGCTCTCGGCCGGGAGGACCTGACCGAACAGGCAGTTGCCGCATACGTGGCCAAGTACGCCACCAAGACCGCCGAGACCGCCGAGACCACCGGCACCGTCGACCGCCGCATTGGGGAGATCTCGGAGCTGGACCGGCTGAACCTGCCCACCCACACCCGGCGGCTCATCGAGGCCTGCTGGGACCTGGACGCCGACTACCCGGAACGGCTGCTGGCGCGCTGGTCCCACATGCTCGGCTTCCGCGGCCACTTCTCCACCAAGTCCCGCCCGTACTCCACCACCCTCGGCGCACTCCGCCAGGTCCGCGCCGACTACCGCGCCCGCCAGGACCGCCAAGCCCGCGGCCTGCCGGACATCGACCCCGACGACCAGGAGGGCTCCACGCTCGTGCTCGCCCACTGGACCTACGCCGGGGCAGCGAGGACGCAGACTTGATTTTCTCGGAGCGGCACGGCGGGATGATCGAGCCTCGCGGCTTCTCTCGTACCTTCGACGCCCTGGTGAAGCGAGCTGGTCTTCGGCGGATCACGGTGTGGCCGACTCGTCACACCTGCGGGACGCTGCTGGCCTTCCTGAAAGTGCATCCCAAGGTCGCCCAGGCGATCCTCCGGCGCAGCCAGATCAGCATGACGATGGACATCTATACACACGTTGTCGATACCGATCGACGCGAGGCTGCGGCCCTGCTCGCCGACCTCTTAGAAGATCCGCTCATCGGCTGATGTCAGCTACTGATGCAAAAGACCCCCAGGCTTGATCACCTGGGGGTCTTTCGGCTGGTGGGGCTAACAGGATTTGAACCTGTGGCCTCATCCTTATCAGGGATGCGCTCTAACCAACTGAGCTATAGCCCCGCCGCGCTGCGCGCTGACTCATGAAGATTAGCGCACGTCGGGGCCAGTCCCAAAATCGGTTGTCATGCCTCACTCGTCCTCGGCGAGCGTGAGCTCGACACCGCCCACGAAGCCGGCCGACAGGTTGTAGATGAAGGCTCCCAGTGTCGCCAGCGCCGTCGCCAGCACCACATCGATCACCGCGATCACCGCGGTGAAGATGAGGACCCGCGGCAGCGACAGGAACGACTGGAGGTCGAAGCCATTGCTCTCGTTGGAGCCGGTTGCCTCGCTGATCGTCCCGCCGACCGTGGAGAAGACGCCCATCGCGTCCATGACCATCCACAGCACGGCTGCCGCGATCACCGTGCAGATGCCCAGCGCGATGGAGAGCAGGAAGCTGACCTTCATCACCGACCACGGGTCGGCCTTGGCCACCCGCAGCCGCGCCTTGCGCGTACGCGGCGTCGTGCGCGCCCCGGTGCGGGGAAGGCGCACGGCGCCGCCCGCCTGCGGCGCGGCGCCACCGCCCTGCGGCGAGGGATACGCCTGTGGCGGGTGGTACGGCTGCGCAGGCTGCTGGGGCGGCTGCTCGCCGCCGTACGTCTCGTACGGGGGGTTTGCCCCCCGGGTGTCCGTCACCGTAACCCCCTGGGAGTCCGTGGCGGGGCCACCGGCACCGTTCGCTCCAGCAGCTCCAGCAGCGGCCGATCCGGCGCCCGTGGCTCCACTCACGCTTTACTCCTCGTGCTCCCCGGCCAAGGGCTGCGTGCCCTCGACTGCCACCTCGGCCGCCTCGGTGTCGGCCTCTACGGTCCCTTCGACCTCAACGGTCCCTTCGACCTCTTCTGCCTCACGGCCGGCCTCGGCATTTCGAGCGATACCGACCACGGCATCGCGCTTGCCCAGGTTGATCAGTTGGACGCCCATGGTGTCACGGCCCGTCTCCCTGACTTCGTTGACTCGCGTACGAATCACACCGCCGCCCAGCGTGATGGCGAGGATCTCATCCGTCTCCTCGACCACCAGCGCGCCGACCAGCGAACCGCGGTCCTCAACGATCTTGGCTGCCTTGATTCCGAGGCCGCCACGCCCCTGAACGCGATACTCGTCAACGGCGGTCCGCTTCGCGTACCCGCCATCGGTGGCAGTGAACACGAACGTACCCGGCCGCACAACATTCATCGAGAGGAGCTCGTCTCCCTCGCGGAAACTCATGCCCTTGACGCCGGACGTCGCGCGTCCCATCGGGCGCAGCGCATCGTCCGTCGCCGTGAACCGGATCGACTGCGCCTTCTTGCTGATGAGCAGCAGATCGTCCTCGGCCGACACCAGCTCCGCGCCGATCAGCTCGTCGTCGCTGCCGTCCTCCGTCTCACGGAGGTTGATCGCGATGACACCACCCGAGCGCGGCGAGTCGTAGTCCTTCAGCGACGTCTTCTTCACCAGACCGCCCTTGGTGGCGAGCACCAGATAGGGCGCGGCGTCGTAGTCGCGGATCGCCAGGATCTCGGCGATCTGCTCGTCCGGCTGGAAGGCGAGGAGGTTGGCGACGTGCTGGCCGCGCGCATCACGGCCGGCGTCCGGCAGCTCGTACGCCTTGGCACGGTAGACCCGGCCCTTGTTGGTGAAGAACAGCAGCCAGTGGTGCGTCGTCGAGACGAAGAAGTGGTCGACGATGTCGTCTTCCTTCAGCTTCGTGCCGCGTACGCCCTTGCCGCCGCGCTTCTGCGAGCGGTAGTCGTCCGTCTTCGTACGCTTCACATAGCCGCCACGCGTGATGGTGACGACGATGTCCTCCTCGGCGATCAGGTCCTCGATGGACATGTCACCGTCGAAGGGCACCAGCTTGGAGCGCCGGTCGTCGCCGAACTTCTCGACGATGACGGCCAGTTCCTGGCTGACGATCTGGCGCTGCTTCTCGGGCGAGGCCAGGATCGCGTTGTACTCATTGATCTTGGCCTGCAGCTCGTCGTGCTCGGCGACGATCTTCTGGCGCTCCAGGGCGGCCAGTCGGCGCAGCTGCATCTCGAGGATGGCGTTGGCCTGGATCTCGTCGATCGTGAGCAGGCCCATCAGGCCCTCGCGCGCGACCTCGACCGTGTCACTGCGCCGGATCAGCGCGATGACCTCGTCGATCGCGTCCAGCGCCTTGAGCAGACCGCGCAGGATGTGCGCCCGCTCCTCCGCCTTGCGCAGGCGGAACTTCGTACGCCGGACGATGACCTCGATCTGGTGGTGCACCCAGTGGCGGATGAAGGCGTCCAGCGACAGCGTGCGCGGCACGCCGTCGACCAGCGCCAGCATGTTCGCGCCGAAGTTCGTCTGCAGGTCGGTGTGCTTGTAGAGGTTGTTCAGCACGACCTTGGCGACCGCGTCGCGCTTGAGCACGATGACCAGGCGCTGTCCCGTACGGGAGGAGGTCTCGTCGCGGACGTCCGCGATGCCGCCGATCTTGCCGTCCTTCACCAGGTCGGCGATCTTCTGCGCGAGGTTGTCCGGGTTGGTCTGGTACGGAAGCTCCGTGACCACCAGGCACTGGCGGTTCTGGATCTCCTCGACCTCGACGACCGCGCGCATCGTGATGGAGCCGCGACCGGTGCGGTACGCCTCCTCGATGCCCTTGCGGCCGACGACCAGCGCGCCGGACGGGAAGTCCGGGCCCTTGATCCGCTCGATGAGCGCGTCGAGCAGTTCCTCGTGGGTGGCCTCGGGGTGCTCCAGCGCCCACTGCGCGCCGGCCGCGACCTCGCGCAGATTGTGCGGCGGGATGTTGGTGGCCATACCGACCGCGATGCCGGCCGAGCCGTTGACCAGGAGGTTCGGGAAGCGCGCCGGCAGGACCGTCGGCTCCTGGTTACGGCCGTCGTAGTTGTCCTGGAAGTCGACGGTCTCCTCGTCGATGTCCCGGAGCATCTCCATCGACTGCGGCATCAGCTTGCACTCGGTGTACCGCATGGCGGCGGCCGGGTCGTTGCCGGGAGAGCCGAAGTTGCCGTTGGAGTCCACCAGCGGCATGCGCATCGACCACGGCTGGGCGAGACGCACGAGCGCGTCGTAGATCGAGGAGTCGCCGTGCGGGTGGTACGTACCCATGACGTCACCGACGACGCGGGCGCACTTGTAGAAGCCCTTCTCGGGCCGGTAGCCGCCGTCGTACATCGCGTACAGCACACGCCGGTGGACGGGCTTGAGACCGTCCCGTACGTCGGGCAGCGCACGCGAGACGATGACGGACATCGCGTAGTCGAGATACGAGCGCTGCATCTCGGTCTCGAGCCCGACGGGCTCGATCCGCAGCGTCGGCTCTTCTTCTTCAGTCGTGGCGGGAGTGTTCTCGTCGGCCATTGCTGGTCAAAATCCTTTCGAAGCGGTCAGCGACAGACCGACTCAGATGTCGAGGAAGCGGACGTCCTTGGCATTGCGCTGAATGAACGAGCGCCGCGCCTCGACGTCCTCGCCCATCAGCACCGAGAACAGGTCGTCGGCCTGCGCCGCGTCGTCGAGCGTGACCTGGCCGAGCACGCGGTGGTCCACGTCCATCGTGGTGATGCGCAGCTCCTCGGCGTTCATCTCGCCGAGACCCTTGAAGCGCTGGATCGAGTCTTCCTTGATCCGCTTGCCGTTCTGCTTGCCGAGTTCGACGAGCGCGTCGCGCTCACGGTCCGAGTACGCGTACTCGAAGTCGTCCCGGCCCCACTTGATCTTGTAGAGCGGCGGGCGCGAGAGGTAGACGTGCCCGGCCTCGACCAGCGGCCGCATGAAGCGGAACAGGAAGGTCAGCAGCAGCGTGTTGATGTGCTGGCCGTCAACGTCGGCGTCCGCCATCAGAATGATCTTGTGATAGCGGAGCTTCTCGATGTCGAAGTCCTCGTGGACTCCGGTGCCGAAGGCCGAAATCAGCGCCTGGACCTCGGTGTTCTGCAGGATCTTGTCGATCCGCGCCTTCTCGACGTTCAGGATCTTGCCTCGGATCGGCAGGATCGCCTGGTACATCGGGTTACGGCCGGACTTCGCCGAACCACCGGCGGAGTCACCCTCGACGATGAAGATCTCGCACTTCGTCGGGTCGTTCGACTGGCAGTCGCTCAGCTTGCCCGGCAGCGAAGCCGACTCCAGCAGGCCCTTGCGACGGGTCAGGTCGCGCGCCTTACGGGCCGCGACACGCGCCGTCTGCGCCTGGATGGACTTGCGGATGATGTCCGCGGCCTCGTTGGGATTGCGGTCGAACCAGTCGGTGAGGTGCTCGTGCACGACCTTCTGGACGAAGGTCTTCGCCTCGGTGTTGCCCAGCTTGGTCTTGGTCTGACCCTCGAACTGCGGCTCGCCCAGCTTGACCGAGATGATCGCGGTCAGACCCTCGCGGATGTCCTCGCCGGAGAGGTTGTCGTCCTTCTCGCGCAGCAGCTTCTTGTCGCGCGCGTAACGGTTGACCAGGCCCGTGAGCGCGGCTCGGAAGCCCTCTTCGTGCGTACCGCCCTCATGGGTGTGGATCGTGTTCGCGAAGGAGTACACACCCTCGGTGTACTGGGAGTTCCACTGCATCGCGATCTCGACAGAGAGCAGCCGCTCCTTGTCCTCCGCATCGATGTCGATGACAGTCGGGTGGATCAGATCGCCCTTGCGGGAGTTCAGGTACTTCACGAAGTCGACGATGCCGCCCTCGTAGTAGTACGTGACCGTCCTGGCGGGCGGCTCCTCGTCCGGCTCCTCGGGGGCGTCCGCGCCCGCGGTGGCCTTGGCCGACTCGCGCTCGTCGGTCAGCGTCAGGGTCAGGCCCTTGTTGAGGAAGGCCATCTCCTGGAACCGGCGCGAGAGCGTCTCGAAGGAGTACTCGGTCGTCTCGAAGATGTCGGCGTCGGCCCAGAACGTGACCGTGGTACCGGTCTCGCCGGTGGCCTCGTTCCGCGCGAGGGGGGCGGTGGGGACGCCGAGCTTGTAGTCCTGCGTCCAGCGGTAGCCGTCGCTCTTGACCTCGACGGAGAGCTTGGACGACAGGGCGTTGACGACCGAGACACCGACGCCGTGCAGACCGCCGGAGACGGCGTAGCCGCCGCCGCCGAACTTGCCGCCGGCGTGCAGAACGGTCAGCACGACCTCGACGGCCGGCTTGCCCTCGGACGGGACGATGCCCACCGGGATACCGCGGCCGTTGTCGACCACACGTACGCCACCGTCGGCAAGGATCGTGACATCGATCCTGTCGGCGTGGCCTGCGAGGGCCTCGTCGACGGAGTTGTCGACGACCTCGTACACCAAGTGATGAAGTCCACGCTCACCGGTCGAGCCGATGTACATGCCGGGGCGCTTGCGGACCGCGTCCAGACCCTCGAGGACTGTGATCGCGCTGGCGTCGTACGAGGCGGTTACCTCGCCGTTCCCACCGGCAGGAGTGGACGGAATGTTCTCGTTGGGGTTGCCGGAATCGGCCACGAAGCGCCCTTTCTGGCACAGCACAGCCGTTCTCCGGGCAGGCGGGAGCGGCTGCGTCGTTCGACATGTTCCGCGAGTGGGCGGGATTGTCTATCAGTCTACCGGTACCGCCGACCCGAATGGGGGTTTGCCGGTAGCTGAGTCCGCATGTGCCGCCCTGAACCATCACGGTCCGACTCCCCATATCCGGGAAGGGGCTTCAGGAGGCTCACACGGGCTTTGAGCGCTTCGGCCTGTCAACCACTGGCTACGGTGAGGGACACGTCACATGGGTCGGGGGGTGCGATCGAGGTGAAAGGGGCGGGTGGGGCGGGGCACAGGGCGGCGCCCCGGGTTTCGGGAAGCGGCAGGGTGGGGGAGGCCCCCGATCTCAGCCGTACGTGTCGCCCGGCCCCACACTCCCCGGCGCCCGCAACCGCCCGTACGCCCGCTGCGGCCCGCCCGGCCCCAGCACCTTGATCAGCCGTACCGTCCCGTGCCCCAGATCCTCGTTCAGCCGCGCCACCAACCGCGGCGCCAGCAGCCTCAGCTGCGTCGCCCACGCGGTCGAGTCGCACTGCACCGTCAGCACGCGCTCGTCAGGATCATCGTCGTACGTCAGCGGCACACAGTGGTTCGCCAGGTCCTCGCCCACAATCTGCGGCCAGCGCCCCATCACCCCGCCCACGGCGGCCGGCGTCTCCCAGCCCCGCTCGGTGATCAGTCGGTTGATCGCCGCACCCAGCGGCAGCGGATCGCGGCCATCCGCACGCGCCCCCGACCGCAGCCCGCCGCCCCGCCTGGCCTGCTTCTTCTGCTGCGCCGCCGCGCCCCGCGCCTTCGCCTGCTCCTTCGCCGCGCGCAGCGCTACCCGCGCCAGGTCGACACCCGACGACTCGGGCGCCTTCGGCGTCTGGACGGGCTCGCCGCCGGGGTCCTCGCTCATACCCGCTCCACCGCCCCGTCCGCCACCACATACCGCGCCCCCGCCAGCGCCCCGGGCACATCGTCCTCGACCGCCGCCGTCACCAGCACCTGCTCACCCGGAGCCACCAGTTCCGCCAGCCGCTCCCGACGCCGCGCATCCAGCTCCGCGAAGACATCGTCGAGCACCAGGACGGGCTCATTGCCCTCAGCCCGGAGCAGGTCGTACGAGGCCAGCCGCAGCGCCAGCGCATACGACCAGGACTCGCCGTGGCTTGCGTACCCCTTCGCCGGCAGCTGCCCCAGCTTGAGCACAAGATCGTCCCGGTGCGGCCCGACCAGCGTCACGCCACGCTCGATCTCCTGCTTGCGCACCTCGGCCAGCGCGCCGAGCAACTGCTCGTACAGCGCGTCCCGCCCGTGAACGCCGCCCTCCCCACCGGCGGAGGAACGGTACTCCAGCTCAACGGGACCGCCGCCGGGAGCGAGCGCCTCGTACGACTTCTCCACCAGCGGCTCCAGCGCCGTGATCAGATCGATCCGCTGCGCCAGCACCTCCGCGCCCGCCCGCGCGAGGTGCTGGTCCCACACATCCAGCGTGGACAGGTCCATGCCACGCCCACCGTGCCGCCGCGCCATGGCAGCGGACTTCAGCAGGGTGTTGCGCTGCCTGAGCACCCGCTCGTAGTCGGATCGCACTCCCGCCATCCGCGGCGAGCGCGCCGTGATCAGCTCGTCCAGGAACCGCCGCCGCTCGCCCGGATCGCCCTTCACCAGCGCCAGATCCTCCGGCGCGAACAGCACGGTCCGGACTATCCCCAGCACATCACGTGGCCTGACCTGCGATGACCTGTTGATACGGGCCCGGTTCGCCCGACCGGGATTGAGCTCCAGCTCGATCAGCTGGGAACGCTCGCCCTGCGTGACGGCGGCCCGGATCACCGCCCGGTCCGCCCCCATCCGCACCAGCGGAGCGTCCGACGAGACCCGGTGGCTGGCCAGCGTCGCCAGATAGCCGACGGCCTCGACGAGATTGGTCTTCCCCTGCCCGTTCGCCCCTACGAACGCGGTGACGCCCGGGTCGAGCGGGACCTCGACCTGGGCGTACGAGCGGAAGTCGGCCAGCGACAAATGCGTGACGTGCATGGATGTACGCCGACCTCCCCCGGCTCAGGGCTACTTCTTGTTCTCGACCGCGTGACCGCCGAACTGGTTGCGCAGCGCGGCGATCATCTTCATCTGAGGGGAGTCGTCCTGGCGGGACGCGAACCGAGCGAACAGCGCCGCGGTGATCGCGGGCAGCGGCACCGCGTGGTTGATCGCGGCTTCCACAGTCCACCGGCCCTCGCCGGAGTCCTGTGCATAACCCCGCAGCTTGTC
The DNA here is from genome assembly GCF_050936555.1 of Streptomyces sp. CA-135486. Lineage (NCBI taxonomy): Bacteria > Bacillati > Actinomycetota > Actinomycetes > Kitasatosporales > Streptomycetaceae > Streptomyces > Streptomyces sp. CA-135486. Next base: position 81,642 of record NZ_JBNJMM010000002.1, on the reverse strand, counting down.
CAGGTGCTCGTCCTCGTCCAGCGCGTTGACCGCGAGGTCGAGCAGCCAGGAACGGATGACCGTGCCCTCCTGCCAGGAGCGGAAGACCTCGCGTACATCGGTGACCGAGTCGACCTTCTCCAGCAGCTCCCAGCCCTCGGCGTAGGCCTGCATCATCGCGTACTCGATGCCGTTGTGGACCATCTTCGCGAAGTGCCCGGCGCCGACCTTGCCCGCGTGGACCGAGCCGAAGTCGCCCTCGGGCTTGAGCGCGTCGAAGATCGGCTGCACCCGCTCGACATGCTCCTTGTGGCCGCCGTACATCAGCGCATAGCCGTTGTCCAGGCCCCAGACGCCGCCGGAGACACCGCAGTCGACAAAGCCGATTCCCTTGATGCCCAGCTCGACCGCGTGCTTCTCGTCGTCCGTCCAGCGGGAGTTGCCTCCGTCGACCACCACATCGCCGGGCTCGAGCAGCGCGGCCAGCTCGTCGACGGTGGACTGGGTCGCGGCGCCCGCCGGAACCATCACCCACACCACGCGCGGGCCCTTGAGCTTGCCCACAAGCTCCTCAAGGCTGCGGACATCGGCGAGGTCCGGGTTGCGGTCGTATCCGATGACGGTGTGGCCTGCGCGGCGGATGCGCTCACGCATGTTGCCGCCCATCTTGCCGAGACCGACGAGACCGAGCTCCATCAGAGATTCCTTAAGCGTTGTGTGCAGTTTTCGTACCCGCGACCGAGCCTACGCCCGGACGCGGGTGCACACCTGTGGGGTCAGGCGCTCAGTCGCCCGGGCTCATCCGCTCACGCGTACCGCGTTGTTCCGGGGGACCACCCCGGACCGCCGACCGGGCCCAACGCCCTTGTGTGCGTCAGCCCGAGAGGCGTACGGGCATGATCAGGTACTTGTACGCCTCGTCCGCCTCGGCATCCACCGCCGGCTTCCCGCTCAGCAGCGCGGGCTTCGTCGAGGTGGTGAAGGAGAGCTGGGCCACCGGCGAGTCGATCGCGCTCAGACCGTCCAGCAGGAACGTCGGGTTGAAGGCGATCGAGATGTCGTCACCCTCCAGCTGGGCGTCCACACGCTCCACAGCCTGTGCGTCGTCGCTGGAACCGGCCTCCAGGATCAGCACGCCCTGCTCGAAGCTGAGCCGCACCGGGGTGTTCCGCTCGGCGACCAGCGCCACGCGCTTGACGGCCTCGACGAAGGGTGCGGTCTCAATGACCGCGATGGAGTTGAACTCGGTGGGGAACAGCGTCCGGTACTTCGGCAGATCGCCCTCGAGCAGCCGGGTCGTGGTCCGCCGCCCGGCGCCTTCGAAACCGATGAGCCCCTCGCCGGCACCGGAGCCGGAAAGCGCCAGCGTGACCGTGTCACCGCTGGTGAGCGCCTTCGCGGTGTCCAGCAGCGTCTTGGCGGGCACCAACGCGACGGCGGACGCCTCCGGGTTCTCCGGCTTCCACAGGAACTCGCGGACCGCGAAGCGGTAGCGGTCGGTGGAGGCCAGCGTGACGGTGTCGCCCTCGATCTCGATGCGTACGCCGGTGAGCACGGGGAGCGTGTCGTCGCGACCCGCGGCGATGGCCACCTGGGCGGCGGCGGAGGCGAAGACCTCACCGGGCACGGTGCCGGTCGCGGTCGGCATCTGCGGCAGCGCCGGGTACTCCTCCACAGGCAGGGTGTGGAGGGTGAATCGCGAGGAGCCGCAGACCACGGTTGCCCGTACACCGTCTGTGGAAATCTCCACCGGACGGTTGGGCAGGGCGCGGCAGATGTCGGCGAGGAGCCGGCCGGAGACGAGCACGGTGCCGTCCTCGTCCACCTCCGCCTCCACGGAGACTCGCGCCGAGACCTCGTAGTCGAAGCTCGAGAAGCTGAGAGCGCCGTCCTCCGCCTTCAGGAGAAGGCCCGCGAGTACGGGCGCCGGCGGACGGGCCGGAAGGCTGCGGGCCACCCAGGCCACCGCCTCCGCGAGTACATCGCGCTCCACCCGGATCTTCACCGGAACCGCCTCCTGCTGTTGCTGGCTCGCCCTTGCTGGCCTTCGTCGTCGGCTGTGTCGCCGGGGACCAGTCTGACGTACGGCACCGACAGTCGGTGCGGGTCGGGGTCAAGTCGTGGCAAGAGGTGTCGGGTGCTCCGGGCTCGAGTTGTGCACAGGGCCTTCTTCGAAGCGAATTCCCCGGTAACTCTAAGTGGGAGTAGTAGTAGGGCCTGTGGAAACGGTGGATAACCCTGTCTGCGCAGGTCAGACCCGTTTTTTTGTCCACGGGACCTGTGGGTGGAGCCGGTGGACAACCCGGTGTTTCTGTGGACGCCGGAAAGTTCTGCACATCCGATGCACAGACCCGGGGGACTTCTCCCCAGTGCTGTCCCCAGCTTTACCCGCGTTCCCCACAGCCCAACCGACCACGTTGGTGTGACGCCTTTCACTCGACGCGGTGATCTCTGGTGTTTCGTTGCCGAACAGTGGACAGGGGTGTGGAGAAGCTGTGGGCAACGCGGTGCTGCCTGTGGGCCGCCGGTGGACAACCTTGATCACGCCCTGTGGACGGTCTCGGCGTCCACAGACTGTGGAGCACGGTTGGCCACAAATCCACAACCTGCTGACCTGGCGTGATGAAGTTTCAGCAACCGCCCTTGTGGACGCAATCTGGACAACTTCCCAGTCCCCAGGCTGTGGATGGGAGATAGTCCCCAGATCTGTGGAGAACACCTTCCCGTCGCCGCGGATTCGAACAGCGGACATCGGCGGGACAGGCTGGGGACGACGAAGGGCGCCCCAGGACTCAGGTCCTGGGGCGCCCTCGAAGGCGTCTTCGGCGGCCGCAGCGGCCGCTGCGGCCGCTGTCGTCAGCCGTTCTTGATCCGGTTGGTGAGCTCGGTGACCTGGTTGTAGATGGAGCGCCGCTCGGCCATCAGCGCGCGGATCTTGCGGTCCGCGTGCATCACGGTCGTATGGTCACGGCCGCCGAACTGTGCGCCGATCTTCGGTAGCGACAGATCGGTGAGCTCGCGGCACAGATACATCGCGATCTGGCGGGCCGTCACCAGCACCCGGCTGCGCGAGGATCCGCAGAGATCCTCCACCGTGAGACCGAAGTAGTCGGCGGTCGAGGCCATGATCGCGCTTGCGGTGATCTCGGGGGCCGCGTCCTCCCCGCCCGGGATCAGGTCCTTGAGCACGATCTCGGTGAGCCCGAGGTCCACCGGCTGCCGGTTGAGCGACGCGAACGCCGTCACCCGGATCAGCGCGCCCTCCAGCTCGCGGATGTTGCGAGAGATCCGGGAGGCGATGAACTCCAGCACCTCCGGCGGAGCGTTGAGCTGCTCCTGCACCGCCTTCTTACGGAGGATCGCGATGCGCGTCTCCAGCTCCGGCGGCTGTACATCGGTGGTCAGCCCCCACTCGAAGCGGTTGCGCAGGCGGTCCTCCAGCGTCATCAGCTGCTTGGGCGGCCGGTCCGAGGAGAGCACGATCTGCTTGTTGGCGTTGTGGAGCGTATTGAAGGTGTGGAAGAACTCCTCCTGCGTCGACTCCTTGCTCGCCAGGAACTGGATGTCGTCGACCAGCAGGATGTCCACATCGCGGTAGCGCTTGCGGAAGGTGTCGCCCTTGCCGTCGCGGATCGAGTTGATGAACTCGTTGGTGAACTCCTCCGAGCTCACATACCGCACCCGCGTGCCCGGATAGAGACTGCGCGCGTAGTGCCCGATGGCATGCAGCAGGTGGGTCTTGCCGAGCCCCGACTCCCCGTAGATGAACAGGGGGTTGTACGCCTTCGCGGGTGCCTCGGCGACCGCGACCGCAGCCGCGTGCGCGAACCGGTTGGACGCGCCGATGACGAAGGTGTCGAAGAGGTACTTCGGGTTGAGGCGGGCATGCGGCTCACCGGGGCGGGGAGCCGGCGAGGGCTGTGCGCCGAGCGGTCCGGTCGCTCCTGAGCCGGCGCCGCGGTGCGGGGCCTGGTCGGGAAGTTCGTGACGCTCCGGGCGCCGCTGCTCGTACTGCGCACGCTCGGGCGGCTGCGGCTGCCGGTAGTCGTGCTGGGGAGGGCGCGGCCGGGCGGTGCCGTAGGGCTCGCGCCATTGGTCCGTGGACGGGTCCCGGTCCTGGAAGCCGCCGAGCCGGGGCTGCTGCCAGGACAGATCCTCCTGCGTACGCGGCCACGCGCCGGGTTCCGGGCGCTGCTGCTGATACTCGGGATAGGCAGGGCGCACATCCGGCAGTCCGTCGTCGCTGGGGGGTCGGCGTCCGTAACTGTCGTAGGGGTCGTTCTGCCGCTCGTCGTGCTGCGGCCCCTGATAGCGGGCGGCTTGCTGCTGGGCCGGAGGCTCGCCCGCGGAGTCGTCCACAGTGATCGCGATCCGGATCGGGCGGCCGCACTCACGGCTGAGGGTCTCGCTGATCAGCGGGGCGAGCCGGCCCTCGAGGACCCGCTTGCCCCATTCATTGGGTACGGCCAGAAGTGCGGTGTCGGCCACCAGTGCGAGAGGCTGGCAGCGTTCGATCCACTGCTTGTCCTTGGGTTCGATGCCCTGCTGGCCCTCTGCAAGGAGCTGTTCCAGCACTCGTGGCCACACTGCGGCAAGATCGGCAGGTACGTCAGCCACAAGGCACGCTCTCTCGCAGGTCCCACGAATGTGTGGTTCTCGGGACGGGATGGGAAGACAGGCAGGAAAGGAATTGGAGTTCAGCCACGGTAGTCAGGGCGACCCGCGCGGTTCAAGTTGTTGTCCACAGCCTGTGCACAGTGGAGCACGCCGTGACCCTGGTTTGACCGGATGGCGTAGCCGCGCGTACCGTAACCAGGTCGAGTTGTCGATGGCTGCTGCCGCCTGCCTCCGATGGGCAATGATCACGGTCTGTGATCGTGAAGCGGTGCACTCGGGCGTAAACGCGAGCTACTCGTGGGCGCACGGTGACAGCCAGGCGATGTCCCGCCACCACACAATCATTTCTGGAGCCCCCGAGTGAGCAAGCGCACCTTCCAGCCGAACAACCGTCGTCGCGCCAAGACCCACGGCTTCCGCCTGCGGATGCGCACCCGTGCCGGCCGCGCGATTCTCGCGAACCGCCGTGGCAAGGGTCGCGCCAGCCTGTCCGCCTGATCGCGTACAGGTCATGACGTGCTGCCTACCGAGAATCGGCTGAGGCGGCGCGAGGACTTCGCGACTGCGGTACGCCGAGGACGCCGGGCAGGCCGCCCGCTCCTCGTCGTCCATCTACGCAGCGGTGCAACGGACCCGCACGCGCCTGGGGAGAGCGCTCCCCCGACGTGTGCGGGTTTCGTTGTAAGCAAGGCTGTGGGCGGGGCGGTCGTACGCAACAAGGTCAAGCGGAGACTGCGCCACCTCATGCGCGACCGACTCGCCGAGCTGCCCCCCGGTAGCCTGGTGGTCGTACGGGCGCTGCCCGGTGCGGGCGACGCCGATCATGCACAGCTGGCCCGAGACCTGGATGCCGCTCTCCAGCGGCTGCTGGGAGGGGGCGCTCGATGAAGTACCCGCTGCTGGCTCTGATCAAGATCTACCAGTGGACGATCAGCCCGCTGCTGGGGCCTGTCTGCAGGTACTACCCGTCCTGCTCGCACTACGGATACACGGCCATCGACCGGCACGGCGCGATCAAGGGCACAGCACTGACCGCCTGGCGCATCCTGCGGTGCAATCCGTGGTCGCCGGGTGGTGTGGACCATGTGCCGCCGCGTAAGCGACCGCGGTGGCACGAAATGCTGCGCGACGCCTTGCGTGGCAGCAAGGGCGGGCACTCCGCCGCCGATGTGCCTCCCCGGGGATCGACCCCCGAACCCCCGAGTCCGGCAGCAGAGACCTCGCCCAATGCTCAAGGAGCCTGATTAGTGGACACGATTGCCAGTCTCTTCAGCTTTATCACCACACCTGTTTCGTGGGTCATCGTCCAGTTCCACACGCTCTACGGGGCGATCTTCGGCCCCAACACGGGCTGGGCCTGGGGACTGTCCATCGTGTCGCTGGTGATCCTCATCCGGATCTGTCTGATCCCGCTCTTTGTGAAGCAGATCAAGTCGACCCGGAACATGCAGGCGCTCCAGCCGAAGATGAAGGCGATCCAGGAGCGCTACAAGAGCGACAAGCAGCGTCAGTCCGAAGAGATGATGAAGCTGTACAAGGAGACGGGCACCAACCCGCTCTCCTCGTGCCTTCCGATCCTCGCGCAGTCGCCGTTCTTCTTCGCCCTTTACCACGTGCTCTCCAGCATCGCCTCGGGCAAGACCATCGGCGTCATCAATGAATCGCTGCTGGACAGCGCGCGTCAGGCGCACATTTTCGGTGCCCCGCTCGCCTCGAAGTTCACGGACAGTCCGGAGAAGGTCGCCGCTCTTGGCGCCACGCTGCTGGATGTGCGCATTGTCACCGCGATCATGATCGTGATGATGTCGGCGTCGCAGTTCTACACGCAGCGCCAGCTGATGCAGAAGAACGTCGACCTGACGGTCAAGACGCCGTACATGCAGCAGCAGAAGATGCTGATGTACATCTTCCCGGTCATCTTCGCCGTGATGGGCATCAACTTCCCCGTCGGTGTCCTCGTCTACTGGCTGACCACCAACGTGTGGACCATGGGCCAGCAGATGTATGTGATCAACCAGAACCCGACGCCGGGCAGCAAGGCCCAGGACCACTACCTGCAGCGGCTGCTGAAGGGCGTCACCGCCCAGAACGAGGTCAAGTCGCGCCGCAAGCGCAACGTCATCCAGGCGATCGTGGCCAAGGGCTCGGACCGCAACGAGAACGAGCGCCGCTTCATCACTGGCCTGGCCAAGGCGGGCCTCGCTGCTCAGGCTGACGGAACCGTAACCAAGAGCGACACTGCTGTCGCCGAGGCCGAGGGCGGAGCAGCGCAGAGGCGGCAGCAGCCCAAGCGGCAGTCCAAGTCGCAGCGTCAGTCCGCCAGTGCCCAGCAGGGCACGGGCAAGAGCTCTGAAGACGCCGACGCCAAGCCTTCGCTGCAGAAGGACGCGCCTCAGGACGCGCAGCCGAAGTCGGCAGGAAAGCCCGCCTCGGGCTCCGCGCGCCAGCAGCCCAAGTCCGGTCAGCGCAAGGGCCAGCAGCGCCCCAAGCACCCGTCGTCCAAGAAGTAAAAAGGAGTCCATCCGTGACGGAAGGCACCATCTCCGCCGCCGCCGAGGGTGGCGACACCCTGACCCGCCTTGAGCAGGAAGGGGAGATCGCGGCCGACTACCTCGAGGGTCTGCTCGACATCGCCGATCTCGACGGCGATATCGACATGGACGTCGAGGCCGACCGGGCTGCGGTCTCGATCATCAGTGACGCGAGCAGCCGGGATCTGCAGAAGCTTGTCGGTCGTGACGGCGAGGTCCTGGAGGCTCTCCAGGAGCTGACGCGGCTCGCCGTGCACCGGGAGACCGGGGATCGCAGCCGGCTGATGCTCGATATCGCGGGTTTCCGGGCCAAGAAGCGCACGGAGCTTGCCGAGCTCGGCGCCAAGGCCGCCGACGAGGTGAAGAGCACCGGTGAGCCGGTGAAGCTGAACCCGATGACGCCCTTTGAGCGCAAGGTCGTGCACGACGCGGTTGCGGCCGCGGGTCTGCGCAGTGAGTCCGAGGGCGAGGAGCCGCAGCGCTTCGTCGTCGTGCTCCCTGCCTGACCCTCATCGTTTCCTCGGCCCCGTCTGTTCGCAGGCGGGGCCGATCTTTGTCAGCCTGATAGTCAGCCACCACAGTCCACATTGCGACAGTGCGGTACGGAAGGACGGTTCCCGTGACGGAGGCAGCAGAGCTTCCCCAGGCGCCAGAAGTGGCGCGGACGGTATTCGGCGAGTTCTTTCCGGAGGCCGTGCGGTATGCGGAGCTGCTCGCGGACGCCGGAGTCAAGCGTGGCCTGATCGGTCCCCGTGAGGTGCCGCGGCTGTGGGAGCGGCATCTGCTGAACTGCGCGGTGCTCTCAGAGGTCGTGCCGGAGGGCGTCACGGTCTGCGATGTGGGCTCGGGGGCGGGGCTGCCCGGCATTCCGCTCGCGCTGGTGCGCCCCGATCTGAAGATCACGCTCCTTGAGCCGCTTCTGCGGCGGACGAACTTCCTCCAGGAAGTGGTCGAGCTGCTGGGTCTGGACCATGTGAGTGTGGTCCGCGGCCGGGCCGAAGAAGTACTGGGCACGCTGCCCCCGGTCCATGTGGTGACCGCCCGGGCCGTGGCTCCGCTGGACCGATTGGCAGGCTGGGGGGTGCCCCTGCTGCGTCCGTACGGCGAGATGCTGGCGCTCAAGGGCGACACTGCGGAGGAGGAGATTCAGGGAGCCCGGGCCGCGCTGAGCAAGCTCGGTGTGGTGGAGACCTCGGTGCTGCATGTCGGCGAAGGGCTGGTCGATCCACTGTCCACCGTGGTGCGCGTCGTGGTCGGGGAGAGCCCCGGCGGAGTGCGTTTCGCGGCGAAGCGGGCCAAGGCCGCCCGAACCAGCCGGACCCGTCGGCGTCGCTGATCCACAGTTCGTACTGTCTATCAGCGATGCTCCATACAAGCTGCCATACGTACGCAATTCGGAGTGTCGAGCGGCTGTAGGCATGCGGCGCGTGCATCGTGTTTCACGTGAAACGTCGCTCACTGCTGCAGGGAATCATCAGCCGCGGCCGTGCTGCCGCCCCGATGCGGGACCGCAAGCCCCTCATGAGGGCTACGAAATTATCCACAGATGTGGATTCATCCACAGAACCACGGGCCTCGCTGGTTCACGACCCCGAAAGCATGGCAGGCTCTGTTCATTGCGAGCCTGAAGTCGAGGAGAGTGAATCCTTGCGGTCCGACGCCAACATCGCGGGACCGATGACCGATCCGGTCCCCGGTCCCCGTACCGAGTCGTCGGGGGAGGATGTTTCACGTGAAACACCGCCCCCGATGGACGACACCCCCATTGGCCGTGCTGCCCAGCTGGCCGTGGAGGCGCTGGGGCGTGCCGGTGAGGGTCTTCCCCGACCTGAGCAGACACGCGTCATGGTCGTGGCCAACCAGAAGGGCGGCGTAGGGAAGACCACCACCACGGTCAATCTCGCCGCCTCGCTCGCGCTGCATGGCGCGCGCGTCTTGGTGGTCGACCTGGATCCACAGGGCAACGCCTCCACGGCACTGGGGATCGATCACCACGCCGAAGTCCCCTCGATCTATGACGTCCTGGTGGAGAGCAAGCCGCTCTCCGAGGTGGTCCAACCGGTCCCGGACGTCGAAGGCCTCTTCTGCGCCCCCGCCACCATCGATCTCGCCGGTGCGGAGATCGAGCTGGTATCGCTGGTGGCGCGGGAGAGCCGACTGCAGCGGGCTATCCAGGCCTATGAGCAGCCGCTGGACTACATCCTCATCGACTGCCCGCCGTCGCTCGGTCTGTTGACCGTCAATGCGCTGGTCGCCGGTGCGGAAGTGCTCATCCCCATCCAGTGCGAGTACTACGCGCTGGAGGGGCTGGGACAGCTGCTGAGGAACGTGGATCTGGTGCGCGGGCATCTCAACCCCACGCTGCATGTCTCGACGATTCTGCTCACCATGTACGACGGCAGAACCCGGCTCGCTTCGCAGGTGGCGGACGAGGTGCGCAGCCACTTCGGTGACGAGGTGCTGCGGACGAGCATCCCGCGCTCGGTGCGTATCTCGGAGGCGCCGAGTTATGGACAGACGGTGCTGACCTACGATCCGGGTTCCAGCGGATCGCTGTCGTATCTTGAGGCGGCTCGTGAAATCGCCCTGCGTGGGGTCGGGATTCACTACGACCCGCAGCAGGCCCATGTGGGCAGCCAGAACAGTCAGCAGAACATCTCGGAGGGGATCCAGTGAGCGAGCGACGTAGAGGATTGGGGCGTGGGCTCGGTGCCCTGATCCCTGCCGCTCCCCAGGAGAAGCAGGTGCCCCCTGCCGGGGCTTCCGGCTCTCCGGGAGCGGCTCCGGTTCTGACGGCGGAACGTGGGGTGGCAGCAGCCAAGGTGACAACGCTTCCGGCGGCCGCTGCCTCGCCCGAGGCGATCACGCCCGCGCCGGAGCCGGAGGCGGCATCGCCCGCGGAGCCGGCCGGCGCGCACTTTGCCGAGCTGCCGCTCGACGCCATTACGCCCAACCCGCGCCAGCCGCGTGAGGTCTTCGACGAGGACGCTCTCGCCGAACTGGTTACTTCCATCAAGGAAGTGGGGCTTCTCCAGCCCGTCGTCGTTCGGCAGCTGGGGCCGGAGCGCTATGAGCTCATCATGGGCGAGCGCCGTTGGCGGGCCTGCCGTGAGGCCGCTCTGGAGCGGATCCCCGCGATCGTCCGGCACACGGACGACGAGAAGCTTCTCCTGGACGCGCTGCTGGAGAACCTGCACCGCGCGCAGCTGAATCCGCTGGAAGAGGCTGCCGCCTACGACCAGCTGCTCAAGGACTTCAACTGCACGCATGACCAGCTGGCCGACCGGATCGGACGCTCGCGTCCGCAGGTCTCCAACACGCTGCGCCTGCTGCGTCTGTCGCCCCCCGTCCAGCGCAGGGTCGCCGCAGGGGTGCTTTCGGCCGGTCATGCGCGCGCGCTGCTCTCGGTGGAGGACTCCGAGGAGCAGGACCGGTTGGCACACAGGATCGTGGCCGAGGGGCTCTCGGTCCGAGCGGTCGAAGAGATCGTGACGCTGATCAACTCGAACCCGAAGAGCACGTCCAAGCCGAAGAGCCCGCGTGCCGGTGCCCGGCTGTCGCCTGCTCTGACCGACCTCGCTTCACGGCTCTCCGACCGTTTCGAGACCCGAGTGAAGGTCGACCTCGGTCAGAAGAAGGGAAAGATCGTCGTCGAATTCGCCTCGATAGACGATCTGGAGCGGATCCTCGGCACCCTCGCACCTGGCGAGGGGCGGGTCTTGGAGCAGGGACTTGCTGAGGGGCCCGAGGACGACGAGGTCTGAGGCTTCAGGGTGTGGGAAAGGGCGGGTCGCGTCCGGTGGGTTGACCGGACGCGACCCGCCCTTTGCTGTAGGGCGGTACCCGTGCCGGGGCTGGGTGGATACGATGCGTTCTGGTATGGCGCATCCACCTTGATCCACCTCAGAGGGAGGGCGAGGGCCATGCGAACGGTGAGCCGCAGCCAACTGGTGACAGCAGGCTTGGGCCTTGGGGCAGTCGGAGGTTTTATCAGCAGCCTGCTCCAGGAGCGGAGCGCGCTGGCAGCCGCTCGTAGCGCGGCGGGTGAAGGAAGCGAGGAACAGCCTTCATGGGGCGTCGGCTTGTACCGCTCACGCTGGACAACCTGTCGGACCTTCCCAAGCGCTGTCGTGCGTGCGTCTTCTGGGAGCTTGATCCGGTCAGTGGAGAAGCCGCGGTAAAGGCGGGAACTCCCGAGCTTGAAAAAGAGGCCTGGATCTCGGCCGTGCTGCTCGAATGGGGTTCCTGCGGCCGGGTTGTTTATGTCGACGACGTGCCGGTCGGCTTCGTGCTCTATGCGCCTCCGGCCTATGTGCCACGGTCCACGGCCTTCCCGACGAGCCCGGTCTCACCCGACGCCGTCCAGCTGATGACCGCGTGGATCAGCCCGGGGTATCAAGGACAGGGGCTCGGCAGGGTCATCGTGCAGACGGTGGCCAAGGATCTCTTGCGACGCGGTTTCCGTGCGATCGAGGCATTCGGCGATGCCCGCTGGAAGGAGCCCGCCTGTGTGCTGCCCGCCGAGCATCTTCTGGCCGTCGGCTTCAAGACCGTGCGTCCGCATCCGACGTATCCCCGGCTGAGACTGGAACTGCGGACCACGCTCTCCTGGAAGGAAGATGTGGAGCTGGCGCTGGACCGGCTGCTCGGCGCTGTACAGAAGGAGCCCATTCTGCGGCCCCTGTGAGACCCCGCACGCAAAAGTGGGCTCATCCCCGGTCAGGGGATGAGCCCACTCGTGTTTCACGTGAAACAGTGAGGCCCTGACTACTCGCCGATGAAGCCATCAAGATCGCGGATGATCGCGGCCTTCGGCTTGGCGCCGACGATCGTCTTGGCGACCTCGCCGTTCTGGTAGACGTTTAGCGTCGGGATGGACATGACACCGTACTTGGCTGCGGTGGCCGGGTTCTCGTCGATGTTGAGCTTTACGATCTCGATCTTGTCACCGTGCTCGGCTGCAATGGCCTCGAGGGACGGAGCGATCTGGCGGCACGGACCGCACCAGGCGGCCCAGAAGTCGACCAGTACGGGCTTGTCGCTCTTGAGGACGTCCTCTTCGAAGGATGCGTCGGTCACGTTCTTCAGGGCGCCGGCCACGGCGGCCTCCTTACTTCTTTTACGGGGGTGAGAGGGGGGATGGTGCGCAGGAGGTCAGACCACGGGGGTCTTCTCCGGTTCTGCCGCCTTCTCGCCGTCGGCGAGAGCGGCGAGGTAGCGCTCGGCGTCGAGAGCGGCGGAACAGCCGGTGCCGGCAGCGGTGATGGCCTGACGGTAGGTGTGGTCGACGACGTCACCCGCGGCGAACACACCGCTGAGGTTGGTGCGCGTGGACGGCGCATCGACCTTCAGGTAGCCGTCGTCGTCCAGGTCGAGCTGGCCCTTGAAGAGCTCGGTCCGCGGGTCGTGGCCCACTGCGATGAACAGCCCGGTGACGGGGAGCGCAGAGGTCTCGCCGGTCTTGGTGTTGCGCAGGGTCAGACCGGTGAGCTTCTGGTCGCCGTGGATCTCCGCCACCTCGCTGTGCCAGGCGAAGGAGATCTTCGGGTCGGCGAAGGCACGGTCCTGCATCGCCTTGGAGGCGCGCAGCGTGTCACGGCGGTGGACGATGGTGACGGACTTGGCGAACCGGGAGAGGAAGGTTGCCTCCTCCATCGCCGTGTCACCACCGCCGATCACGGCGATGTCCTGGTCCTTGAAGAAGAACCCGTCGCAGGTCGCGCACCAGGAGACGCCGCGTCCGGAGAGCGCGTCCTCGTTCGGCAGGCCGAGCTTGCGGTGCTGGGAGCCGGTGGTGACGATGACGGCCTTGGCCCGGTGGATGGTGCCCGCAGTGTCGGTGACGGTCTTGATCTCGCCGCTGAGGTCGACCGAGACGACGTCGTCCGGCACCAGCTCAGCGCCGAAGCGCTCGGCCTGGGCGCGCATGTTGTCCATCAGGTCGGGGCCCATGATGCCGTCGCGGAAACCGGGGAAGTTCTCCACATCGGTCGTGTTCATCAGTGCACCGCCTGCGGTGACGGCACCCTCGAAGACCAGCGGCTGCAGCGATGCGCGCGCCGTATAGAGCGCCGCCGTGTAGCCGGCCGGCCCGGAGCCGATGATGATCACGTTACGGACGTCGCTCACGGGTTTCTTCCTCGTCTCTGCGGACTGCATGCTGCCTACTGGGCCGGGAGAATGACTCCCACCCGACCCAACGGATCCTACGGGGCTTGCATTCCCGGGATACCCGAGCGACGCAGTGGTGTGTGTCAGCGGCGAGGATAGGTGTTCGTCAGCAGGAGTTCTCCCGTGGGCGCGGACGCCGTGTCGACACATGCGGCGTCGATCACATACGCCTGAACCTGCTTGCTGTCCGTGGGATGCGGGAGCACGACGAGGTAGGCATTGTCGCCCTTGTACTGGCCCCGTTCGAAGGCGATCGGGGTCTCGGTCCGGCCGGTGCCTTTCTGGATGCAGGGCGGCACCGTCGGGTGCTCCAGCATCCGGGGTGAGGCGGGACTGGTCTGGCCTTCGATGGACGGCCCCTTCTCGATCCGCTGCTCCGGCTGACCGGAGCTGGTGGAGAGCAGTGCCTGTACGTGCTTCTGGAGGCCGGACGCGGAGAAGTCCTGGGAGTCTCCTGCTGCAGCGCTGACGCTGGCATCCTTCTTGGCCGAGTCGGCGCTGTTCCCACCAGTGGGCTGCAGCGACTGGAGGAGCAGGACGCTCATGCCGACCGCGGCTGCGCCGAAGACGGTGCCCAGCACAGTCTTTCGACGCCGCTGGGCCTTGCGGCTGCGGCCGGGGCCGGTTGCGGCGCGCGCGTGGCCCGCTGGACGATCGGCAGGGGTGGTCTCGGCCGGCTGCGGGGAGGGTGATGTTTCACGTGAAACATGCGTGGCTTCCTCGGGCATGGTCGCGTTGAGGAGAGCTTCAGCGGCCAGAGCGGCATCGATGCGGCCTGCGACATCGGCGGGCATGCGATGGGCTCCGGGCAGTGTGCCGAGCAGCCCGCGGATCTCTTCGAGGGACGCACGTACATCGGCGCACAGGGGACAGCTGTCCAGATGCTCTTGTACGTCGGCAGTTCGGGAAGGGGAGAGCAGACCTTCGGTGAGGTCGGAGATTTCTGAGACGTCCGGATGCTGAGTCGTGTCGGCCGTGGAAGTCACGCGCGCCCACCTCCGCCCTTCACAGCTGCAGGATCACTCGTCCCTGCGTTCTCTTGCCCTGACGCCGGTGGGACGGATGTCCCCGGCGTCCGGTTCCTTCCCATGCTGAGCTGCGTGTTATCCCCTGCATCACCGCGCAGATGAGTGAGCATCGGCAACAGCCGCGCCCGACCGCGAGCGCACCGGCTTTTCACGGTCCCTGTCGGCACATCGAGGACGCGCGCAGCCTCCGCCACTGGATAGCCCTGCATGTCCACCAGTACCAGGGCGGCCCGCTGGTCGACGGGAAGCTTTGCCAGGGCGGCGAGGAGTTCGCGGTGCAGATCCTGACGCTCGGCCGGGGCCTCGGCGGACTCATACGGTTCGAGGAGCTGCTCCAGTCGCTCGGTGTCGTCGACGGGAGAGGTCTTCCGTGAGGCGGCCTTGCGTGCCCGGTCCAGACAGGCATTGACCGTGATGCGGTGGAGCCAGGTGGTGACGGCGGACTGGCCACGGAAGGTGTGGGCGGCCCGGAAGGCGGACACCAGGGCGTCCTGGACCGCGTCCGCGGCTTCCTCGCGGTCTCCCAGCGTGCGCAGGGCAACTGCCCAGAGCCTGTCGCGGTGTCGCCGTACGAGCTCACCGAAGGCATCCGGGTCCCCCGCGACATGGCGAGCCAGAAGGTCCTGGTCGCTCGTGTCGCCGAGTGTCGCGTCGTCCAACGGTGAGCCCCCTCCCCTGGTGCCGTCAGCTGGTGATCTTGATCTCCGATACCTTGCCCCGCCAGTCGCCGTCGCCGCTCGGCGGCAGCTTTGTCAGCCAGAGCAGAACGTATCGCGCCTGCACCGGCTTTCCGGGCTTGAGGGACACATTCACCCCGGTCCCGGCCGATACCTTGGTGAACTCGTTGAACGTCGTCGGCTCAGCCGTGGTCCCCTCGGGTGCGGCCCGAAGCTCCACGGATGTCTCGCCACCGAGGAACGAGACATCCACAGTGCCGACTTGCTGGACCTTACCGAGGTCCAGAATGATGCCGGCACCGGACTTCAGGTTCCCGAAGGCTGAGGACTTGTAGCCGTCGGTGTTCCAGTAGCTGGTCGGATCGTTGTCGTAACTGTTCTTGATCCCGGCAGGCTTCTCCGAGCGATCCTGGCCGAAGGGGTCGAAGTCACGGGCACCGGCGATGGCTACCGGCTTGCCGGACTTGTCGTCGCCGGTGTTGCTCTCGCCGCTGTTCGGCTGCGACGTACCCGGATCCACCGGGTCCTTGTCACGGTCGATGAGTTTGTCGGCGATCTGCCAGCTGCCGAGTCCCAGCGCTGCGATGAGCAGCGCGGCCACGGTCCACTTCAGGACCTTGCCGGTGCGGCTCTGGAGCGGCGCCGGCGGGGTTGCCACCGGCTGGGGCGCCGTGGGGCCCGGGCGGGCCGCAGGACGGCCGTACGTGCCCTGCTGGTACGTGGTCCGCTGGTACTCGGGCGGGGAGGTGAACGCGGGCTCCGGCGGCCGGATGCGGGGCATCGCTGCGACGGCCCTGGCCAGTTCGTCGGGCGTAGTGCAGGGCGGCTCCTGGCGGGATGCCGTGGCGCCGTCATTGACCAGGGCGCGCATGGCGAGCTCGGAGAGCCCGCGGTGCACCCCGGCCCGGACCTGGTCGGGAGCGAGGAGTCCGACGCCCTTGGGCAGGCCGGACAGTCCGTACGCGTCGTTCTCGTACGGCCAGCGCTGGGTCAGCGCCGCGTAGAGCAGGGCGCCGATCGCCTCGGTGTCGGTGCGCTGGGGTCGGTCCGCGGTGATTCCGCGCAGGGCGGCGTTCACCGCGAGGCCGCGGATCCGGTACTGGCCGGTCGAACTCCGCAGTACCGCGCCCGGGGTGAGCCTGAGGTGTGCCAGCCCCTCACGATGTGCCGCGGCCATGGCCTGGGAGAGCTGGTCGACGAGCTGGTACGCGTCGTGCGGCTCCATGGGTCCCATGGCGAGCAGCGCGGTGAGTTCTGTCGCGTCCGGAAGCCACTCGTGGACGACGTAGACGAGGTCGTTCTCCTCGACGGCGTCCAGGACCTGTACGAAGCGGGGGTCGCCGAGAAGCGCCGATGAGCGGGCCGCCGCGAGCACGGAACGGGCCCGCGGGTGGTCGGCGGGGAGCAGATGGACGCCGACGGCGCGGCGCAATTTCTCGTCGACAGCACGCCAACTGCTGAAACCGTCCAGACGGGTGACGCACTCCTCCAGCCGATAGCGTCTGGCGAGCTTATGACCACTGTGCAGTTCGGGCGTCGCGATGGCGGGATCGGTGTCCTGCCGTTCGCTGCCTGTGTCCGGTGCGGTCTTCTCCGCTGTGTCCTGGGATTCCGCCGCCCCGTCGGTCGTGGCCTTGCCCGCCTGCGCGGTCAGCGGATCGTCTCCGCTGTTGTCGGCCACGTCGACGGCAGCCGTGCTACGTTCCGCCACCGTCGTTCCTGCCTCCCCATCCGTTGCGCATATTCAACAGCCATGCCAATTGTGCCCACAGTCGGCCCCTATGCACGACACACGGCGGCCGACGATGGTTGTGCGGGACCCGCGGGCTCCTTAGCGTCCGAGGCGCCCGCGCACCATGCCGACCATTGCGTTGAGCTCGTCGATGCGCATCCGCTTCGCGGCAACGAAGAAGACGCCCAGCAACACGACCCCGCCGCCGGCCAGGGCGGCGAGCGAACCGAGGGCACCGGTGCCCAGCGCCTGGATGATGACGAAGGCGACCGCACCTCCGGCCGCCGCTGCGGGAACGGAAGCCATGCAGAGGCGCGCGTACGTGCGCATGACGTGCGAGCCGTCCAGATCGCCACCGAGGCGGTTCTTGAGCCGCCGCCAGGCGATACCCACGCCGACGGCGTAGGCGAGGCCGTACGAGGCGGCCATGCCGACGACCGCCCAGCGGGCCGGCAGCACGACAAAGCTGAGTCCGGAAGCTGCGGCATTGACGAGGGCCACGATGACGGTGTTGTAGAAGGGGGTCCGGGTGTCCTCGTAGGCGTAGAAGCCGCGCAGCACGACGTACTGCACGGAGTACGGGATGAGGCCGAGACCGAAGGCCATCAGGATGAAGCCGATGCCGCGGGCGCCCTCGGCGCCCGAGCCCGCGTAGAGCAGCGTCGCCATCGGCACGCCGAGTGCGAGGAAGGCAAAGGCGCACGGCACGATCGCAACGGCGGAGGTGCGTAGCCCGTACGAGATGTCGTCGCGCACCGCGGCGGGGTCGCCGTCATGGGCCGATCGGGAGATTCTCGGCAGAACCGCGGTCATCACGGAGACGGTGATGATGGCTTGTGGCATCTGCCACAGCAGAAGCGCGTAGTTGTATGCGGTGATGCCGGTGCCGGTGAAGCCCTGCTTCTCGGCCACGGAGCCCGCCCAGGTGGCGAGCTGGGTGACGACGATCATGCCGAGCTGATTGGCGAGGACGAAGAAGAAGGTCCACTTGGCGAGCCGGATGGCCTTGCCCAGACCGTGGCCCCTCCAGTCGAAGCGGAGCCGCATCTTGAAGCCCGCTTCGCGCAGATACGGAACCATCGCAAGCGCCTGTACGGCGAGGCCGAGAAGGGTGCCGAGGCCCAGCAGCCGGACGCCTTCCGGGGTGATGGTCTCGGCCTGCAACCGGGAGCCGGTGAAACTGCCGAAGGCCCAGATGAAGGCACCGAAGGTCGCGATGATCACGATGTTGTTCAGGACCGGGGTCCACATCATCGCGCCGAACCTGCCGCGGGCGTTGAGGATCTGGCCGAGCACCACATGGAGGCCCATGAAGAACATCGTGGGCAGGCAGTAGCGCGCGAATGCGACCGTTACTTCCATCCGCTGCGGGTCGGACGCGATCTCCGTCGACATCATCCGGATGAGGACGGGCGCGGCCAGCACACAGATCGTCGTGACACCGGCGAGCAGCACCACCACGAGGGTCAGCAGCCGGTTGGCGTACGCCTCGCCACCGTCGTCGTCGTTCTTCATTGCCCGCACGAGCTGAGGGATGAAGACGGCGTTCAGAGCACCGCCGCCGACCAGTACATAGATCATCGTCGGAAGTACGTTGGCGACCTGGTAGGAGTCGTTGAGCGTGCCGACACCGATTGCCGCGGCCATGACCAGGGTGCGCAGGAAGCCCGTCATCCGGGAGACGATCGTGCCGGCCGCCATCACAGCGCTGGACTTCAGCAGGCTGGAGCCCCGGCCGCCCGGCTTCTTGGGGGCCGGAGCTGCCGGGAGCGGTTCGGGGGCGGGCTCGGGCTGACCGGATGCCTGCTGGTCCCGGAAGAGGTGTGCGAAGGCGTCGGGCTCCGGCTCCTGCTCGCCGGCCCGGGTCACCAGATCGTCGACGCCGGTGAACTGGGTGGTCCTGACGTCGTCGCCGAACGGCAGGTGACGGGACGGCCCCGCGGGCTCGGGCGGCGGGGTCTGCGCCCAGATACGCGGGTCCGGTGTGTGCTGCGGGGACGGCGGCTGCTGGTACAGCGGCTGGGGCTCCTGGTAGGTGCCTGGGGGTGGCGGCGGGTGCGCGGCGCGGTCGTAGAGCGCCTCGGTCACCGGGTCCTGGGCCGACAGATCCTGCGCCCCGTAGGGATCATGGGCATAGGCGTCCTGGATGTACGGGTCCTGTGTGGAGGGCTCAGGGGTCGGCTGCGGCGGAACCTGGCCTGCCGGGTCTCTGCTCACATCCTGGCCGCGGTCACCGTCGTACGGCGCGTTCATTGCAACCCCACCTCATCGTCCCCGGCCGACCGGCCACGACATCGCTCAACGGTCCACCTTCTCACCAGTGCCGGACGGGTCGCCGCTTTCCGGTCCGGTGTCCGGTGTCGGGTCACTCGCCTGCCCGGGATCGGGGCTTTCGATGCCACCTTCGGCGTCCTCAGATCCCTCGGAGCCGTCCTCGTCATCCGCGTCGTCGGAGTCTTCCATCCCCTCCGGCCCGTCTGCGTCAGCCGCGGTCGCCTCGCGGGCTGCCGCGCGCTTGCGCTGGCTGTACATCCTGATGCCGGCGAGGACGAGCAGCAGGACACCACCCGCGATGACGAGCATCACAGTAGGGGTGATCTCGGAGACCTTCACCGTGAACTCCATGGCATCGCCGTACGGCTTGCCGTCCTCGGTGAAGAGCTGTGCCGTCATCTTCACGGGGCCGTTGGCGTTGGCCGACGCTGCGAACTTCACGGACTGGCTGTGGCCCCCTTCGACCTTGATCGGCTGCTCGGCGGTGCCCTTGTCGTGGTCGAGGTTGAGGCGGGTGGGGTTGTCCGACGTAAGCCGCAGGACCAGGTGGTCGATTCCCTGGACCAGCCTGTTCTGCACGGTGACCGGGATCGTCGCGCTACGCCCCGAGAGCGTGATGGCCGACTTCTCGATCAGCTGCACCTCTTCGGTGAGGCTCCGCAGATAGGCCCGTACCTGGTCCCGGTACCCCTTGGCCTCCACCGGCTTGCCTCGCCAGGAAGTGGACATCTCCCGGTCGATCGCCCTGCCGAAGGGGGTCTCGACCCGGTCCTGCGCCGTGAGGATGACCTTGAAGTTGTCGAGGGTGTTCTGCGTGTTCCTGATGTCCCGGAACGCCTGGATCCGCAGCTCCTGCTTGCGCAGATGCCCGGGGTACCGGGAGGTGCCGGGCACCTTGGTCGTGGCATTGGCGTCGGGCTTGGCGCCCGCCGCCGCGACCAGGTCGAGCGGGTGCGTCCAGCGCTGACCATCGAGGGCCTGCAGCGCACGTGCCATGGACTGCGCCTGGGACGCGGTGGGCATCCGCTGCGGGGCGACGACGATGCTCCGCTGGTTGTCCGGGTCCTGGAGGGTCAGCGCAAGTGTCTGGGCCAGGAACTTCTGGACCGAGAGCGTCGAATTCTCCGTACTGATCATGTCGCCCTCGAAGGCGGTGGAGAGCCGGGAATCGGCGACCACCGCCGTTGTCCCGCCGCCGATCGGCCGGGCAGCGCTGGGCGTGTACGACAGGTCGTCCCGCAGGCTGTCGCTGCGGGCGATCACCTTGTGGGCGCCGGCCGAGGTGGCGACATCCACGATCGAGGAGTCGATGGCGCCGTTGACGGGCCAGGCGAAGTCGATGGACGGCTTCACATGGAGGATCGTCTCCACGGTCGTCTCGGCGACCTCGGTGGCCGGCTGAAGATGGCTGAGGGATCCGGAGACGTTCTTTCCGCGGTGTGCCAGGGACGCCAGATCTGGGTCGGAGAAGGGAAGCGCGACCACCTTGCGGCCCTGGACGGCGGCCTCGACGGCGCTCAGCCACCGCTTCGCGAGGGCCTGGTTCTTGCCCGGAACCGTGGTGTTCCCGTTCTTGACCTGGTAGCTCCTGGTCATCGCGTCGACGGTGGCCAGCAGATCCGGGTCGATGACCCAGGTGACGGGCAGCTCTTTGCCGAGCGAGACGAGCTGGTCCAGCCGCCCGCCAGGGGCGAGCTCCGTAGCCAGCGCCTCGTCCTCGAAGACGGGCGTCTGCTGCTCGTCCGAACCGGTCTCCGAAGTGAGGTGGGTCGAGGAGATCAGCGGCCAGAGATAGCTGAACTGGGTCTTCTTCTCGGTGGCCTCCGGCTGCCAGGGCAGGAAGGTCCGCTCGACGCCCAGGAGCTGATCGAAGGGTTCGGCCGGGGTCTGGCCCGAGAGGGAGACACCGAGCTGGTAGACGCCGTCGTCGTCGAGTCCCAGCTCATCGACCGGGATCGACAGCGTGAAGTCCCGGCTGATGCCGGAGAGAAGCTGCGGGAGCTTGACGCTGTACTTGCCACCGACGGGTGGTGCGTCGGCGACCGCGGTATCACCGGTCCGCTCGGCGGCGCGGTCGATCGCGGTCCTGCCGGACAGCCTCGGGCCCACCCGTAGATCGATCTGGGCGTCGGTGACGGTTTGCTTGCCCTTGTTGGTCACCGAGCCGGAGACGGTGAGCGTGTCGTGCTGTCCAGGAGCTGCCGGCGTCAGAGTGTCGAGGGACACATCCACCGTGTGCGAACCGGAAGCGGTCTGCGAGCTCGAGGCGGCCTCGTGGGCGTGCGCGGCCGGTGTGGCGGGACCGCTCAGCAGTCCGGCCACCAGAGGTGCGCCGAGGATCAGGGAGGCTGTGCGGCGCAGCCACCGGCGGGCAGGAGAAGGACCCATCCCCTGGAAGTCTGCCGCGTCGGCCACGCGCTCGCCCGTCCCTCGTCGTCTGCTGCCGGTGGTGGTTCTCGGTTCTTGCGTCCACGCATGGTAACGAGGTGCGCGGCGTCGAAGTGCCGCGGAGTGGCCCACGTGATCGGAAGGGACTTCCGGGTGGCCGAGAGCGCCGCTGTGAGCGGTTACTCTGTGCGCCGCCATAAACGGGGACGCTCGGGTGGGCCGCGGCACGTACCCTTTTCTGTTGTGCCGAACGCCAACGAAGACAACTCCACCGCACTGAGCCAGGTGCAACGCCGCGCGGTCAGTGAACTGCTGCGTGTCTCGCCTGTCGCCGACGATCTCGCCCGACGCTTCCAGGAGGCCGGGTTCAGTCTTGCCCTGGTCGGCGGCTCGGTCCGGGATGCGCTCCTCGGCCGGCTCGGCAATGACCTGGACTTCACGACCGACGCCCACCCCGAGAACGTACTGAAGATCATCCGTCCCTGGGCGGACTCGGTGTGGGAGGTCGGGATCGCGTTCGGCACGGTCGGCTGCCAGAAGGCGGGCTACCAGATCGAGGTCACCACGTACCGCTCGGAGGCGTACGACAGGACTTCTCGGAAGCCCGAAGTGTCCTACGGTGATTCGATCGAAGAAGATCTCGTACGTCGCGATTTCACCGTGAATGCGATGGCCGTGGCGTTGCCGGAGAAGGAGTTCATCGATCCGCACGGCGGCCTTGAGGACCTGGCCGAGCGTGTACTGAGGACCCCCGGCACGCCGGAGGAGTCCTTCTCCGACGATCCGCTGCGCATGATGCGCGCCGCCCGTTTCGCGGCGCAGCTCGACTTCGAGGTCGCCCCCGAGGTCTTCACCGCGATGAAGGAGATGGCGGACCGCATCGAGATCGTCTCCGCCGAGCGCGTGCGCGACGAGCTGAACAAGCTGATCCTCTCTGCCCACCCGCGCAAGGGGCTGGGACTGCTCGCCGACTCCGGCCTGGCCGATCATGTGCTGCCCGAGCTGCCGGCGCTGCGGCTGGAGAGTGATGAGCACCATCGGCACAAGGATGTGTACGAGCACTCGCTGACCGTCCTGGATCAGGCCATCGATCTGGAGGAGAACGGGCCGGACCTGGTGCTGCGGCTTGCCGCGCTGCTCCATGACATCGGAAAGCCGCGCACCCGGCGCTTCGAGGCCGACGGCCGGGTCTCCTTCCACCATCACGAGGTGGTGGGCGCGAAGATGACCAAGAAGCGGATGACCGCGCTCAAGTACTCCAACGACATGGTCAGGGATGTCTCCCGACTGGTGGAGCTGCATTTGCGGTTCCACGGCTACGGTGCCGGCGAATGGACCGACTCGGCGGTGCGGCGGTACGTACGCGATGCCGGACCGCTGCTGAGCAGGCTCCACAAGCTGACCCGCTCGGACTGCACCACGCGCAATAAGCGCAAGGCGATCGCCCTCTCCAGGACCTACGACGGGCTCGAGCAGCGCATCGCACAGCTGAAGGAGCAGGAAGAGCTGGACGCGATCCGGCCCGACCTGGACGGCAATCAGATCCAGGAGATTCTGGGCGTGGGGCCAGGCCCGGTGATCGGCAAGGCGTACGCGTTCCTGCTGGAGCTGCGTCTGGAGAACGGGCCGATGGGGCATGATGCGGCGGTCGCGGCGCTCAAGGAATGGTGGGCGACGCAGGGCTGAGCGTGAAACGGCGCCATGTTTCACGTGAAACATGGCGCCGGATCGACGAGCGAAGGGGCGATGTTTCACGTGAAACATCGCCCCTCGGTGCACGCGGCTGCTTCCGCGCCTACTTCTTGATCTCGTTCAGGCAGAGCACAAACTGCTTGCCCGAGCTGCGTCGGCTGCCGCGCGTCTGCTCGAAGTAGCCAACGTCGGACTTACCTTCACAGAGCTTTTGGTCGGTCGTGTCGGGGTGAACCTCGACGACCTTGTAATCAGCCTTCGCGTCGCCGCACTTCACTACCTCAAGGTCGGGAGTGAGCTTGGAGCCGCTGTTGTGCATGCAGTCGCCGACCTCCGCCTTGTCAGCGTCGTCCTGACTCGTGAAGTAGACGATCGCGAAGACTATGAGGGCGATGACAACGCCGATGATCTTCAGGATGTTCTTGATGCCGAGGCCGCTACGCCCGGACGAGGGCGGCGGGGGCGGCGGGGCGCCCCACTGCTGCTGCGGGTGCGGCTGCTGAGGCTGCCCGTACCCCGGCTGCGGCTGCTGCGGGTAGGGCTGTTGCTGCTGCGGATATCCGTAGCCGGGCTGCGGCGGGTACGGCTGCTGAGGCTGCTGTGCGTACGGGTCAGGGTGGCCGTACGCGCCTTGGCCCTGCTGAGGCGGATAGGTCATGCGGGAGTCCCCCAGTGAACGTGTGCGATCAATTCTTTGACGCGCGCACGCTATATCACCGCGCCAACACGCCTCCAACGGGCCATCGTTGCCGCCACCGCCGCGTAGATGACCGCCACCACGACCACCAGCTGAACCGACCTGCCGTCAGGAGGCAGCATCAGCGCGGCGATTGCCGCAGCACCCACGAAGGCGGCGTTGAAGAGCACGTCGTAGATGGAGAAGACCCGGCCGCGGAAGGCGTCGTCCACCGACATCTGCACCACGGTGTCCGTGGCGATCTTCGCGCCCTGGGTGATCAGTCCGAGGACGAACGCGGCGACCAGTATCGGCCCGGGTTCGAAAGGCAGCCCCAGCGCCGGTTCGAGGATGGCTGCCGTCCCCGCGCACGCCACCACCCAGCCGAACTGGCCGAGCCGGCCGACCGCCCACGGGGTCAGCACGGCCGCCGCGAAGAAGCCGGCACCCGAGATGAGAATGGCCACGCCCAGCAGAGCCAGGCCGTCCGACTGCTTCTCGTACCAGGCGTACCGGCACAGCATCAGCACCATGACGGTCAGCGCGCCGTAGCAGAAGCGCATCAGCGTCATCGCGACCAGCACACGGGCGGCCGCTCGGCGTTCGGCCAGATGCCGCAGCCCGCCCGCCAGACCGCGTGCGGTGGACGCGAGGGCGGACATCAGTCGCGGCTGGACCAACTGCGGATCGGGGCCGAGCAGGTCACGCGGCATCCGCAGGGAGGCAAGCGCGGCGCAGAGGTAGAGCACGGCACCGAGGAGCACCACTGCGGCGTCGGAGTCTGCCGACACCAGCCGCACGGCGAAGGCGAGCCCGCCGCCCGCGGTCGCCGCGAGCGTGCCCGCCGTCGGAGAGAGCGAGTTGGCAATGACGAGCCGGTCCGCGTCGACCACCCGGGGCAGCGAGGCAGAGATCCCCGCCAGTACGAAGCGGTTGACCGCCGTGACGGACAGGGCGGAGGCGTAGAAGAGCCAGTCGGGCACGGAGACCAGGACCAGCACGGCCGTACCACTCGCGAGGAGGGCCCGCAGCAGATTCCCGTAGAGGAAGACCTGCCTGCGCTGCCAGCGGTCCAGCAGGACGCCGGCGAACGGACCGATCACGGAGTACGGCAGCAGCAGCACCGCCATTGCGGAGGCGATCGCGGCCGGCGAGGTCTGCTTCTCCGGGGAGAAGACCACGTACGTGGCGAGCGCGACCTGGTAGACACCGTCGGCCGACTGGGAGAGCAGCCGGACAGCAAGCAGCCGCCGGAAATTCGTCAGGCGCAGGAGTACGCGCAAGTCACGTACGACAGGCATGCGATCAAGCGTCACACACGCGGAGGGTCCCCGGGCGGATAACCCGGGGACTCTCCGCGGTCGAGCAGGCGAACGCTTAGCGCTCGACCTCGCCCTTGATGAACTTCTCGACGTTCTCACGGGCCTCGTCGTCGAAGTACTGGACCGGCGGGGACTTCATGAAGTACGAGGACGCGGAGAGGATCGGGCCGCCGATGCCGCGGTCCTTGGCGATCTTCGCGGCGCGCACGGCGTCGATGATGATGCCCGCGGAGTTCGGGGAGTCCCAGACCTCGAGCTTGTACTCGAGGTTCAGCGGGACCTCGCCGAATGCACGGCCCTCGAGGCGCACATACGCCCACTTGCGGTCGTCCAGCCAGGCCACGTAGTCCGACGGACCGATGTGGACGTTGTCCTCACCCAGCTCGCGGTCGCGGATCTGCGAGGTGACGGCCTGCGTCTTCGAGATCTTCTTGGACTCGAGGCGATCACGCTCGAGCATGTTCTTGAAGTCCATGTTGCCGCCGACGTTCAGCTGCATCGTGCGGTCCAGGATGACGCCCCGGTCCTCGAACAGCTTCGCCATGACGCGGTGCGTGATGGTGGCGCCGACCTGGGACTTGATGTCGTCACCGACGATCGGGACACCGGCCTCGGTGAACTTGTCCGCCCACTCCTTGGTGCCGGCGATGAAGACCGGGAGGGCGTTGACGAAGCCGACCTTGGCGTCGATGGCGCACTGCGCGTAGTACTTCGCGGCGTCCTCGGAACCGACGGGCAGGTAGCAGACCAGGACGTCGACCTGCTTGTCCTTGAGGGTCTGGACGATGTCGACCGGGGCCTCGGCGGACTCCTCGATGGTCTGGCGGTAGTACTTGCCCAGGCCGTCGAGCGTGTGCCCACGCTGCACGGTGACGCCGGTGGACGGCACGTCGCAGATCTTGATGGTGTTGTTCTCGCTGGCGCCGATGGCATCCGCCAGGTCGAGGCCGACCTTCTTGGCGTCCACATCGAAGGCAGCCACGAACTCCACGTCACGGACGTGGTATTCGCCGAACTGGACGTGCATCAGACCCGGCACCTTGCCGGCCGGGTCGGCGTCCTTGTAGAACTCGACGCCCTGCACCAGCGAGGCGGCGCAGTTGCCCACGCCGACGATGGCTACGCGAACCGAACCCATTCCGGTTGCTCCCTGTGTGATCTCGGTATTCCGGATGAGACCCTGCGGACCGCAGGGCCTCACTTGGCGGTGTCGTCGGACGGATCCGGCGGGGTGGAGCGCCCGGAGGGTGTGCCCCCGGACGACTCGGCACCCCTGTGCCGGGGCAGGCCGCCCGTCTCTGAAGATGTGTTGTCCTGCTGAGCAGAGCTCTCGGGGGAGGACTGTCGCTGATCCCGCCCCGCTCGCTCGCTCTCAATGAGCTCGTTCAGCCAGCGCACCTCGCGCTCCACGGATTCCATGCCGTGTCGCTGCAGCTCAAGCGTGTAGTCGTCGAGGCGCTCGCGGGTGCGCGCCAGCGAGGCGCGCATCTTCTCAAGACGCTCCTCCAGCCGACTGCGGCGGCCCTCGAGCACCCGCATCCGCACCTCGCGCTCCGTCTGCCCGAAGAAGGCGAAGCGAGCCGCGAAGTGCTCGTCCTCCCACGCGTCCGGGCCGGTGTGGGAGAGCAGCTCCTCGAAGTGTTCCTTACCTTCAGCCGTCAACCGATAGACGATCTTGGCGCGGCGCCCCGCGAGCGAAGCGGCCAGCGCGTCCTCGGGAGCGCTGCCCGGTTCCTCGATCAACCAGCCGTTGGCGACCAGCGTCTTGAGGCAGGGGTAGAGGGTTCCGTAACTGAAGGCCCGGAAGACTCCCAGCGAGGTATTGAGCCGTTTCCGCAGCTCATACCCGTGCATCGGAGCCTCACGGAGCAGACCGAGCACAGCGAACTCAAGGATGCCGGAGCGCCTGCTCACTGTTGCCTCCCTCGCCATCCCGGTCGCTTATGCCGTGCTGATGTATCGAGTCGATACATCAGCACGATAGAACGACGTCACCGCTGCGACAAGAGTGGCCATCGTGAGCGGCGTCACATCGCCAATTCGTGGAGAGCGAGTTGCCTGATTTGGGGGGACCTTCGGCCCTAGGCAGGTTTTGAGCGTGCGTAGTCTGTGCGCCATGCACACCACCGGGAACCACGTGACGCCAGTGAGCGTCATCGCCGTGGGTGCACAGCGGATGAGCTCCTTGCGGGGCTTGTCCGTATCCATTTCGGGGGGACCGGAACTCAACTGCCGCTTCCAGGCGTCTCGCCTGCCCGAGGAGTAGTCGTTCGATGAGCGAGCACCGTCGCAAACCGCCGCAGTCCCAGGGCGGCGGCCGTGCCGCGGCCAGACGCGCCGCCCAGCAGCCTTCTGGCCGCCGCGCAGGCCCGTCCCGGGGCGATACCTCAGGATCTCCTTCCGCTTCGTACGGCGAGGAGCGTCCCTACGCCGGCCGGGCCGAGGCTCGCCGCGCCGCACAGCGGAGCGGCGGTGGTCGCCGACGCGTTGACGAAGGCGCGGGATCCGGCCACGGAGGCCGGGGCGGCGGTCGGCGCGGAGGCGGCGGCGGAGGGCACGAGGGCCGCGGTCGCGGCGGGCGGCCGCCCAAGCCGCGGTTCATCGACTATCCGCGCCACAACAAGTACGGATGGCGGCGCTGGGTCCCGTCGTGGAAACTGGTCACCGGCCTCTGTCTGGGGTTCATCGGCAGCCTGATGGCGGCCGCGACCATTGCGTACGCGATGGTGGGGATTCCGAATCCGGACAAGACGGCCGAGGCGCAGAACAACGTCTACTACTGGGCGGACGGCTCGCAGATGGCCGCCACCGGTGGCGAGATCAACCGGCAGATCGTCGGCATCGATCAGATCCCCGACGCCATGCAGAACGCGGTGATCTCGGCCGAGAACAAGACGTTCAGGACCGACTCGGGCATCGACCCGATGGGCATCGGCCGAGCTCTGGTCAACATGGCCAAGGGCGGACAGACCCAGGGTGGCTCCACCATCACCCAGCAGTATGTGAAGAACGCGCGGCTCGGCGACCAGTCCCAGACCCTGAGCCGTAAGTTCAAAGAGCTGTTCATCTCCATAAAGGTCGGCACGAAGATGGACAAGCCCGACATTATGGCGGGCTATCTGAACACCTCGTACTACGGACGCGGAGCGTACGGAATCCAGGCCGCGGCGCGCACGTACTACGGCAAGAACGCCAAGGACCTGGAGCCCGACGAGTGCGCGTTCCTCGCCTCGCTCCTGAAGGGCGCCACCTACTTCGACCCGGCCGGCGCCAGGGACATCGACCCCGCGGCGACCCCGGAAGCCAACCTTGCTCGCGCCACGGAACGCTGGAACTGGATCCTCGACGAGATGGTCAAGGACGGGCATCTCAGCGCCGCGCAGCGGGCCAAGTACACCAACAAGTTCCCGATGCCCCACGACATCAAGAAGAACGCCCAGCTGAGCGGTCAGGTCGGCTATCTGGTTGACCTCGCCAAGTCCTACTTCCTCAACAACAACAAAGAGGGCGTCGACGCCGCCAAGCTCGCGCGGGGTGGCTACGAGATCCATACGACCTTCCAGAAGGACAGGGTCAAGAAGCTCGAGGCCGCGGTCAAAAAGGTCCGGGACGCCAATATCAAACCCAAGAAGCGCCCGGAAACGGACACGTACGTCCAGTTCGGTGGCGCCTCGGTCGACCCGAAGAGCGGGGCGATCGTCGCCGTCTACGGCGGTGAGGACGCGACCAAGCACTTCACCAACAACGCCGATCAGACAGGCGCCCAGGTCGGGTCGACCTTCAAGCCGTTCGTGCTGGCGGCGGCCATGCAAGAGGGCGTGCGCGACCCCAGGGGGGGCGAGGATCAGGGCCCTGACGAGCGCAAGATCGTCGACCCCGACAAGAGCCGGTACAGCGGCAAGAACAAGCTCAAGATCAAGAATTACGACGGCACCGTGTGGAGGAACGAGGACGACGAGGAGTGGCTGCAGACCAACGACGGCAATGAGTCGTACGGGAACATCGACCTGCGCGAAGCCATGGTCCACTCCGCCAACTCGCCCTTCGTGCAGCTGGGCATGGACATCGGAATTCCGACGGTGAGAGGGGCGGCCGTCAAGGCCGGGCTGCTCGAGTCCAGCCTCTCGAAGTCGGATGTGCCGTCGTTCTCGATCGGTATCTCCGACCCCAGTGCCATCCGCATGGCCGGCTCCTACGCGACCTTCGCGGCCAATGGCGAGCAGCGCGACCCGTACTCCGTCAGCCATGTCGAGTCCGGCGGCAAGACGGTCTTCAAACAGGACACCAAGCCCGAACGTGCCTTCACCACCGCGGTCGCGAGCAATGTGACCGACGTGCTGAGGTCCGTGGTCGACGACCCCGAGGGCACCGGCAAGAACGCCCGGATCCCCGGGCGGCAGGTCGCGGGCAAGACCGGTACGACCGACGGCAACAAGTCCGCGTGGTTCGTCGGCTACACACCGCAGCTGTCGACCGCCATCGACATGTACCGGATGGACGACAACGAGAAGAGCGGCAAGAAGCGCGAGTTCCTCGAGATGTACGGAACCGGTGGCCAGAAGAAGATCCACGGTGCGTCGTTCCCGTCGGAGATCTGGCAGACGTACATGTCGGAAGCGCTCAAGAACACGGCGGTGGAGACCTTCCCGGAGCCCGAGTCCATCGACGGGGAGGCCATCTGGGGCGGCGGCGCCTCCAGCCCGCCCCCGTCCCCGTCCACCACGCCGTCCGGCACCCCGTCGGCGACGCCTTCGGACGATCCGTCCACCACGCCGTCCGACAGCCCCGATCCGAGTCAGTCCTGCAATCCGTGGGAGGACTTCACCTGCGGCACCAAGGGCGGCGCCGGCAATGGCGGAGCCAACGGTGGCCCCACCGGCGATCCGACGATCAGTCCGTCGACGACACCACCAGGCACGAACGGTAACGGCGGCAACGGCAATGGCAACGGAGGCTTCATCGGAGGCCCGAGCAGTTAGCGCCGCCGGGCGAACCCGGCAACGCCATGAGGGCCGCCGCACCCGGTACGCACAGCACCTGTGTGATCCGGTGGCGGCGGCCCTCGCCGTATCCCCGACCCCGTACGGCAGGATGTGCAGCATGCCCAGCGCAGAAGAGATCAGCGTGTACCAGGACCGGCCGGAACAGCCGGAGCGGCCGGACATACGGCCCACGCGGCGGGACACCGTCGCCGTGTCCGGCAGTGAGCTGATCGGCGGTCCGGCGGGCCGCTGGGCCTGGCGTGGCAGCAGCGGCCGGCTCACTCCTGTGCGTGTCGTCGCACTCGTGGCAATCGGCATGTTTGCGCTGGGCATGGTGCAGAAGCTGCCGTGTTACAACTGGGCCTGGTTCAGGGGTGCCAGCTCCCAGTACACCCACGCCTGCTACTCGGACATTCCGCATCTCTATGTGGGGCGCGGTTTCTCCGAGGGGCTCATCCCGTACTTCGACCGGCTGCCCGGCGATATGCAGTACCTCGAGTACCCGGTCCTGACAGGTCTGTTCATGCAGGTCGCCTCCTGGCTTGATCTGGCCGGCGGCTCCGTCCAGCACCGGGAGCAGGTCTACTGGTTGGTCAATGCGGGCATGCTGATGATCTGCACCGCGGTCATCGCCGTCTGTGTGGCTCGCACACACCGCCGTCGCCCCTGGGACGCCCTGCTGCTGGCTCTGGCACCTGCCTTCGCGCTCACCGCGACCATCAACTGGGACCTGCTGGCCGTGGCGCTCACCGCCGCCGCGATGCTGATGTGGTCACGCGGCCGGGCGCTGGCCTTCGGCATCCTCATCGGGCTCGCGACCGCCGCCAAGCTCTATCCCGTACTGCTGCTCGGCCCGCTGCTCCTGCTGTGCTGGCGGGCGGGCAAATGGCGGGAGTTCGCCGCTGCGGTGCTCGGTGCGGCAGGCGCGTGGCTGGCGGTGAATCTGCCGGTGATGCTGATGGCGCCGGGGGGGTGGAAGAAGTTCTACACCTTCAGCCAGGAGCGGCAGGTCGACTTCGGCTCGTTCTGGCTGATCATCACGCAGCGCACGGGCGAGCCGCTGGAAGTCGACTCGGTGAACACGTACGCGACACTGCTGATGATCCTGGCGTGCGCAGGAATCGCGGCACTGACGCTCGGCGCGCCCCGGCGGCCCCGTTTCGCGCAGCTG
The DNA here is from genome assembly GCF_050936555.1 of Streptomyces sp. CA-135486. Taxonomy (NCBI): domain Bacteria; kingdom Bacillati; phylum Actinomycetota; class Actinomycetes; order Kitasatosporales; family Streptomycetaceae; genus Streptomyces; species Streptomyces sp. CA-135486. The sequence continues at coordinate 50,402 of NZ_JBNJMM010000002.1, read as the reverse complement.
GCCTTCCTGGTCGTCGCCGCGTTCATCATCACCAACAAGGTCTACTCGCCGCAGTACGTACTGTGGCTCATTCCGCTTGCCGCGCTGGCCAGGCCGCGTTGGCGGGACTTCCTGATCTGGCAGGCCTGCGAGGTCATGTACTTCCTGGGGATCTGGATGTACCTCGCGTACACGACCAGCTCCAAGCACCAGGGACTGCCGCCCGAGGGCTACCAGGTGGCGATCGCCCTGCATCTGCTGGGGACGCTGTATCTGTGCGCGGTGGTCGTGCGGGACATCCTGATGCCTGAGCGGGACGGTGTACGCCAGGACGGTTCGGACGACCCGTCGGGCGGTGTGCTCGACGGGGCCGACGACATCTTCGTACTGGGGCGGGGGGCCCATCCACCACGGCATGTGGCGCATGCCGTGGAGAGTCCGCGGGTGGAGTGGGGGAGGCCGTCGCAGGGATCCGGAGAGACGTCAGCCTGACGGCCCGGCGGCCTTCGCTCAGCGGTCGACGAGGCGGTCGAACTGTGTCGTCGTATGGCGCAGATGTGCCACCAGTTCGTCGCCGACCTTCGGCTCCTGCGAGTCGGCCGGCACGAACAGGATCGAGACCTGCATGTGCGGCGGCTCGGCGAACCAGCGCTGCTTGCCCGCCCAGACGAACGGCGACAGATTCCGGTTGACGGTCGCGAGACCCGCGCGGGCGACGCCCTTGGCCCGCGGCATCACGCCGTGCAGGGCCTTCGGAGCCTCCAGGCCGACGCCGTGCGAGGTGCCGCCCGCCACCACGACCAGCCAGCCGTCCGAGGCTGCCCTCTGCTGGCGGTAGCCGAAGCGGTCGCCCTTGGCGACGCGGGTTACGTCGAGGACGGCGCCGCGGTACTCGGTGGCCTCGTGGTCGCCGAGCCACAGCCGCGTACCGATGCGGGCGCGGAAGCGGGTCTGCGGGAACTGCTGCTGGAGGCGGGCCAGTTCCTGGGCGCGCAGATGGCTGACGAACATGGCGTGCAGCGGCAGCCGGGCCGCGCGCAGCCGGTCCATCCAGCCGATGACCTCCTCGACCGCGTCGGAACCGTCCGTACGGTCCAGAGGCAGGTGCAGAGCGAAGCCCTCCAGGCGTACGTCCTCGATGGCCGCGTGCAGCTGGCCGAGCTCCTGCTCGGTGACGCCGTGGCGCTTCATGGAGCTCATGCACTCGATGACGACCCGTGCGCCCACCAGTGCGTGCACACCGTCGACCGAGGAGACGGAGCGGATGACGCGGTCGGGCAGCGGGACCGGCTCCTCGCCTCGTCTGAAGGGCGTGAGGACGAGGAGGTCCCCGCTGAACCAGTCCTTGATCCGGGCCGCTTCGTAGGTGGTGCCGACGGCCAGCATGTCCGAGCCGAAGCGGGAGGCCTCTTCCGAGAGGCGCTCATGACCGAAGCCGTAGCCGTTGCCCTTGCAGACCGGTACGAGACCGGGGAACTGGTCGATCACGGACTTCTGGTGCGCCCGCCAGCGCGCGGTGTCGACGTAGAGGGAGAGCGCCATGGCCGGTCCGGACCCTTCTGGTGTCTGCGGTGTATCAGAGGTATGTGCGAGATTTATGAGATTACGGCCGAGGTTACGGCGTTGTCGGCGGCCGCGTCAGCGGCGCGACATGTACATGTCCAGCGCCTTGTGCAGCAGCTTGTTGAGCGGGAAGTCCCACTCGCCGACGTACTCGACGGCCTCGCCGCCCGTGCCCACCTTGAACTGGATGAGGCCGAAGAGGTGGTCGGTCTCGTCGAGGGAGTCGCTGATGCCCCGCAGGTCGTAGACGGTCGCGCCCATCGCGTAGGCGTCGCGCAGCATCCGCCACTGCATCGCGTTCGAGGGCCGGACCTCGCGGCCGATGTTGTCGGAAGCGCCGTACGAGTACCAGACATGCCCCCCGACGACCAGCATCGTCGCCGCGGACAGGTTCACCCCGTCGTGCCGCGCGAAGTAGAGCCGCATGCGGTTCGGGTCCTCGGCGTTCAGCACGGTCCACATGCGCTGGAAGTACGAGAGCGGGCGAGGCCGGAAGTGGTCGCGCACAGCGGTGATTTCGTACAGCCGCTGCCATTCGGCGAGATCCTCATAGCCGCCCTGGACGACCTCGACCCCGGCCTTCTCGGCCTTCTTGATGTTGCGTCGCCACAACTGGTTGAAGCCCTTGAGGACATCGTCGAGCGAACGGTTCGCCAGCGGCACCTGGTAGACGTACCGAGGCTGTACGTCGCCGAAGCCGGCGCCGCCGTCCTCGCCCTGCTGCCAGCCCATCTTCCGCAGCCTGTCGGCCACTTCGAACGCCCGCGGCTCGATGTGCGTCGCCTCCACATCCCGCAGCCGCTTGACGTCCGGGTCCTGGATGCCGGCCTTGATCGCGGGTGCCTCCCAGCGGCGGATGACCACCGGCGGGCCCATCTTCACGGAGAAGGCGCCCTGCTGCTTCAGGTGGGCGAGCATGGGCTGCAGCCAGTCGTCCAGATTCGGCGCGTACCAGTTGATCACGGGGCCCTCGGGCAGGTACGCGAGATAGCGCTTGATCTTGGGCAGCTGGCGATACAGCACCAGGCCCACGCCCACCAGCTCACCGCTCCTGTCGAACCAGCCCAGGTTCTCCGACCGCCATTCGGTCTTCACATCAGCCCATGCCGGGACCTGGCAGTGACTTGCCGCGGGCAGGGTCTGGAGGTACGCCAGATGCTGCTCTCGGCTGATGGTCCTCAGGGTCAGGCTCATGCGGGGCGCTCCTCGGCAGGTGTGTCCCCATGGGTACAGGGGCTCCGGCTCTCGCGCCGAAGCCTACTGGGCCTTGAGAACGCCCCGCGTTGCCGTGGGAGACCGGGGCTAGTAGCCGATCAGGCCACCGAAGAGCCCGCCGTGTGCCATCCCGAGGAAGAAGCCGAAGGCCGAGGCGCCGAGTCCGACGATCAGGAGGAAGCGTTCACGGGTCGTGACCGAGATGAACTGGCCGTACGCGCCAGTGAGAATCCCGATCAGCCCGGACCACGAGCTGAGCAGATGAAGGTTGTCGAACTGGGCGGACGCAAAGGCCAGCGCGCCCAGCACCAGGGTCACCACCATCAGGGTGTCCTGGAGCCGATGCGGTTTGCCGTCCGTGGCGAAGAGAGAGCCTGTGGGGTTCGGTCGCATTGTTTGTGCCATGAAGCACCTCCTGGCATTCCCGGAAGGCGGCGCACTGTGACGCCGCCCACACCCGATGCGTACAGAGTGCGGTCCGCGACCACCGGATTTCAACCGGAAGCACGTCTGCGGGTAGTCTGTACGGTCTGCACCGGTGTCTGCCCAGGCCAGAAGACGATCGTCCGCGATTGTCAGTGGCGGCGGATACCGTTGCTTACGCATCACGACCCTCCTGCCACGGAACGACCGTGGCCGCTGAGTCCAAAGGAGGTGGGTTCCACATGCGTCACTACGAGGTGATGGTCATCCTCGACCCCGATCTCGAGGAGCGCGCTGTCTCCCCGCTGATCGAGAACTTCCTCTCCGTCGTCCGTGAGGGCAACGGAAAGGTTGAGAAGGTCGACACCTGGGGCCGTCGTCGTCTCGCTTACGAGATCAAGAAGAAGCCCGAGGGCATCTACTCGGTCATCGACCTGCAGGCCGAGCCTGCGGTCGTCAAGGAGCTCGACCGCCAGATGAACCTGAACGAGTCGGTCCTCCGGACCAAGGTCCTCCGTCCCGAGACCCACTGAGCACCTAGCTCAGAGGTCATCGGGTTCGAGTAGCAGCAAGCAGCCAGCAGCAATCCCGCCGAGAGGTTCACCCATGGCAGGCGAGACCGTCATCACGGTCGTCGGCAATCTCGTCGACGACCCCGAGCTGCGCTTCACCCCGTCCGGTGCGGCGGTCGCGAAGTTCCGTGTCGCGTCCACTCCCCGCACCTTCGACCGTCAGACCAATGAGTGGAAGGACGGCGAAAGCCTCTTCCTCACCTGCTCGGTCTGGCGTCAGGCCGCGGAGAACGTCGCCGAGTCGCTCCAGCGCGGCATGCGTGTCGTTGTCCAGGGCCGGTTGAAGCAGCGGTCCTACGAGGACCGCGAGGGCGTCAAGCGCACGGTCTACGAGCTGGACGTCGAGGAAGTCGGCCCCAGCCTCAAGAACGCCACGGCCAAGGTCACCAAGACCACCGGTCGCGGCGGCCAGGGTGGCTACGGCGGCGGCCAGCAGGGCGGCGGCAACTGGGGCGGCGGTCCCAGTGGCGGGCAGCAGCAGGGCGGCGGCGGTGCACCCGCCGACGACCCCTGGGCCACCAGCGCGCCGGCCGGCGGCGGCCAGCAGCAGGGCGGTGGGGGCAGCTGGGGCGGAAGCTCCGGCGGTTCCGGCGGCGGCTACTCGGACGAGCCCCCCTTCTAAGGGATCCCTCCCGGGGAGCTCGTACCCCACTTCTTGATCACACAGGAGATACACCATGGCGAAGCCGCCTGTGCGCAAGCCGAAGAAGAAGGTCTGCGCATTCTGCAAGGACAAGACCGTATACGTGGACTACAAGGACACGAACATGCTGCGGAAGTTCATTTCCGACCGCGGCAAGATCCGTGCCCGCCGCGTTACCGGCAACTGCACGCAGCACCAGCGTGACGTCGCCACGGCCGTGAAGAACAGCCGTGAGATGGCGCTGCTGCCCTACACGTCCACCGCGCGATAAGGGAAGGGTGACCGAATCATGAAGATCATCCTCACCCACGAGGTGTCTGGCCTCGGTGCCGCCGGCGACGTCGTCGACGTCAAGGACGGCTACGCTCGCAACTACCTGGTTCCGCGTGGTTTCGCGATCCGCTGGACCAAGGGTGGCGAGAAGGACGTGGCGCAGATCCGCCGCGCCCGCAAGATCCACGAGATCGCGACCATCGAGCAGGCCAACGAGATCAAGGCGCGGCTCGAGGGCGTCAAGGTGCGTCTGGCTGTTCGCTCCGGCGACGCCGGCCGCCTCTTCGGCTCCGTCACCCCGGCCGACATCGCCTCGGCGATCAAGGCTGCCGGTGGTCCGGAGGTCGACAAGCGTCGCGTTGAGCTCGGTTCGCCGATCAAGACCCTGGGCTCGCACCAGGTGTCCGTGCGTCTGCACCCCGAGGTTGCCGCGAAGCTGGGCGTCGACGTCGTCGCCGCGTAACGCTGCGCACTGCAGAAGATGAGAGGGCCGCACCCCCGAGGGTGCGGCCCTCTTGCTGTTCAGTTCGTCCAGTTCAGTTCGTCCGTTTCACGTGAAACATCGGCTCAGCGCGTGGCGCCGGTGACGATCCAGCGGCCGGAGCGCATTCGCAGCCACAGCGTCAGCATGCGGACCGTCATCATCAGGGTCATGGCCCACCACAGCGCCGTCAGCCCGCCGCCGATCACGGGGACGAGCAGGGCGACCGGTGCGAAGGCTGCCAGCGTCGCCAGCATGGCCCAGGCCAGATAGCGGCCGTCGCCCGCTCCCATCAGCACCCCGTCGAGTACGAAGACCACGCCCGCGATGGGCTGGGAGACGGCGACCACCAGCAGTGCCGGGAGCAGGGTGTCATGCACTGCCGAGTCGCTGGTGAACAGAGGGATGAAGAGCGGCCGGGAGACCACGATCAGGATTCCGAGCACCACACCGGTGGCGATGCCCCACTGCACCAGGCGGCGGCAGGCCTGGCGGGCGCCCTCGGCGTCGTCGGCACCCAGATAGCGGCCGATGATCGCCTGCCCTGCGATGGCGATCGCGTCCAGGGCGAAGGCCATAAGGCTCCAGAGTGAGAGGACGATCTGGTGCGCGGCTATTTGGGTGTCGCCGAGGCGAGCCGCCACGGCGGTGGCGATCATCAGCACGGCGCGCAGCGAGAGCGTACGGACCAGAAGGGGGACGCCGGCCTGGGCGCTGGCCCGTATGCCGACGGCGTCGGGGCGGAGCGACGCGCCGTGTCGTCGTGCTCCCCGTACGACGACGACAAGATAGGCGGCGGCCATGCAGACCTGGGCGATGACCGTGCCCCAGGCGGATCCTGCGATGCCCAGGCCCGCTCCGTAGACGAGTCCAGCGTTGAGGGCCGCGTTGGCGGTAAAGCCGCCGACGGCGACATACAGAGGAGTCCGGGTGTCCTGGAGGCCACGCAGTACACCGGTCGCGGCAAGCACGATCAGCATCGCCGGGATGCCGAGGCTGGAGATCCGGAGATAGGTCGTGGCGTACGGGGCGGCAGTGTCGGAGGCTCCGAAGGCCTGGACGAGCCAGGGCGCCGTGGGGAGGGTCACTGCGACGACGGCGGCGCCGAGGAACAGCGCGAGCCAGATGCCGTCCATCCCCTGGCGGATGGCTGCGGCGAGATCGCCTGCTCCGACACGGCGGGCGACGGCGGCCGTGGTGGCGTAGGCGAGGAAGACGAAGACGCTCACGGCAGTCATCAGGAGGGCCGCCGCGACCCCCAGTCCGGCAAGTTGAGGGGTGCCGAGATGGCCGACGATGGCGCTGTCGACCATCACGAAGAGCGGCTCGGCGACGAGGGCTCCGAAGGCGGGGACGGCGAGCGCCACGATCTCTCGATCGTGGCGTCGCCGGAGGGCCTTCGGAGCCGTTGGAGCCTGTGTCATGGCAGCAATCTAATCTTCCACAGGTAAGAGATGCAATTGCTTTGCAGTCCTTACCTGACCTCTGGGTGCGGGTTCTGCTGTGCGCCATTTGTTGTGATCTTGATCCAGCTGGGAAAGTTTTTCTCCCCCACAGCCGGTGGACGGAAAAGGTCCAGTTCAGAGTGGGTGTAGCGGGGTGGCTATGAGTTTGTCCACAGTGCTGTCCCCCGGTCCGTGCACAGGTTCTGCGGAGTTCTCCACAGCATCTGGTCCGTCGTCCACATGGCCTGTGGATAACCAGATTGGCTGACGGTGCCGACGGGCCTACCGTGGACCGTCGCCCGACGCGCCCGAAGCGGAGTCCGGCCGTTCGTTTTGTCAGTGCTGTGCCGTAGAAAGAGTGGCACGGTGAGGTCCGCGGGGCGGACGGGAGGAGGTGGCGCCGGTGAGCATTTCCGAGCCCTTGGACGACCCGTGGGCAGCCGACAGCGGCCCCGGTGACCGCCTGCCCGTCTCCCGTCAGCGCCGCAACGACAGCCGTGGCGGCCGAGAGGACCAGCACGAGCGCGGCAGGGACAGCGGCGGCTGGGACGGCGGCTCCCCCGGCTTCGAGCGTGTTCCTCCGCAGGACCTGGACGCCGAACAGTCCGTCCTCGGCGGCATGCTTCTCTCCAAGGACGCCATCGCCGACGTCGTCGAGATCATCAAGGGCCATGACTTCTACCGGCCCGCCCACGAGACCGTCTATACGGCGATCCTCGACCTCTACGCCAAGGGTGAGCCCGCCGACCCCATCACCGTCGCGGCCGAGTTGGTCAAGCGCGGCGAGATCACCCGAGTCGGCGGTGCTCCGTACCTCCACACCCTGGTCCAGTCGGTCCCGACCGCGGCCAACGCCTCGTACTACGCCGAGATCGTTCATGAGCGTGCTGTCCTGCGCCGCCTGGTGGAGGCCGGCACCAAGATCACACAGATGGGATACGCGGCCGACGGCGATGTCGACGAGATCGTCAACTCCGCCCAGGCCGAGATCTACGCCGTCACCGAGCAACGCACCAGCGAGGACTATCTGCCGCTCGGCGACATCATGGAGGGCGCGCTCGACGAGATCGAGGCGATCGGTTCGCGCAGCGGCGAGATGACCGGCGTGCCGACCGGGTTCACGGACTTCGACTCGCTGACCAACGGCCTGCACCCTGGCCAGATGATCGTCATCGCGGCCCGTCCCGCCATGGGTAAGTCCACGCTGGCGCTGGACTTCGCCCGGGCCTGCTCGATCAAGAACAATCTGCCGAGCGTGATCTTCTCCCTCGAAATGGGCCGCAACGAGATCGCGATGCGTCTGCTGTCCGCCGAGGCGCGAGTGGCGCTGCACCATATGCGCTCCGGGACCATGACGGACGAGGACTGGACACGGCTGGCCCGCCGGATGCCGGATGTGTCGCAGGCCCCGCTCTATATCGACGACTCCCCGAACCTGTCGATGATGGAGATCCGGGCGAAGTGCCGACGGCTGAAGCAGCGCAATGATCTGAAGCTGGTCGTCATCGACTATCTGCAGCTGATGCAGTCCGGCGGCTCGAAGCGCGCGGAGAGCCGTCAGCAGGAGGTCTCGGACATGTCCCGAAACCTCAAGCTGCTGGCCAAGGAGCTGGAGCTCCCGGTCGTCGCGCTGTCGCAGCTGAACCGAGGTCCCGAGCAGCGTACGGACAAGAAGCCGATGGTCTCCGACCTGCGTGAATCGGGCTCCATCGAGCAGGACGCGGACATGGTCATCCTGCTGCACCGCGAGGATGCGTACGAGAAGGAGTCACCGCGCGCAGGTGAGGCGGACCTGATCGTGGCCAAGCACCGTAACGGTCCCACCGCGACGATCACGGTCGCCTTCCAGGGACACTACTCACGCTTTGTGGACATGGCGCAGACCTGATCCCATGGCGTTGAACAAGAAGGGTTCCCGACGGATCACCGTCGACGGGATCGCATACCGCTGGCGAATCCGCAGAAAGCCCACCTATACGCAGCAACTGTGCTGGACGCCCCTGACGTACGCAGTCGAACTCGCCGACACGCTCTGCCCAGCCACGACGTTGGTTGTCACCACCGGTCAGCCGCATCCCGGCAATTGGTTGGGCGTTGAGGCAGAGCCTCTCCGGCCGGCTCATGTTGCCGCGAGCATCCGAGAGGCGCGGACGCAGGGCTGGAAACCCGCCGAGGCAGGCTCTCCCTTCCTGCTCGACCAGTCAGCAGGCTTCACACCGAAACCGTGAGCTGCAGGCACGCTGCTCTCGTCGGCGGACGGATCACTTTCCGCGTACCGCGTACTGCCACGAAATCAGCTCGACGTCGCCTTGGCTGCCCGATAGACCTGCCCCATGACCTCACCCTTTGAAGACCTCCTGCCCGCCACGCAGCGGGCCCTTCTGTATCGCGTCGCCGTCGCCCAGGCCGAGGGGCGCGCGCCCTCGTTCGTCGCTGCTGTGGAGCGTGAGGGGCAGCTGGTCTGGGTGGGTTCACGCAGCTCGGTCGACGGCCATGAACCGGATGCCGACACCCAGTACCGCATCGGCTCGATCACCAAGACCTTCACGGCCGTCCTGGTGCTGAGGCTCCGCGACGAGGGTCTGCTCGATCTGAACGATCCTCTGGAGAAGCACCTTCCTGGCACCGGCGTGGGGGATGTGACCATCGCTCAGCTGCTTGGTCACAGTGCAGGGCTGAGTGCGGAGACTCCGGCGCCTTGGTGGGAGCGGACGCCGGGCTCGCTCCGTCCCGGACTTGCCGATGTTCTCGGAGACCAGTCCCGGATGCATCCCGTCGGCCGCCGCCATCACTACTCCAACCCGGGCTATGCGCTGCTTGGTTCACTGATCGAGGCCCTGCGTGGAGCGTCATGGGAGAACGTTCTCCGGCGCGAGATTCTCGAGCCGCTCGCCATGCACCGCACGACTACGCAGCCCCGAGCCCCGCATGCCGGCGGCTGGGCGGTGCATCCCTGGGCCGATGTGATGCTGCCCGAGCCCTCCGAGGACCTCGGGCTGATGGCCCCGGCAGGTCAGCTCTGGTCGACGGCCGCCGACCTCTGCCGTTTCGCCGCATTTCTCGCCGAGGGCGACGACCGTGTGCTGAGTGCGGTGTCCGTGAGGGAGATGCGTACGCCCTCCGTGCCGCCCGAGGCCGGGGAGTGGGACAGCGGTTACGGCCTGGGGTTGCAGATCGTACGGAAGGACGGCCGCACGCTCGTCGGGCACACGGGTTCGCTGCCCGGCTTTGTCGCCGCGCTCTGGGTGAGCGTGGACGACGGGGTTGCCGCCGTTGCGCTCTCGAATGTCACCTCGGGGCCCCTGACGGGGACAGTTGCCGCCGATCTCGTACGGATCGTGGCCGAGGCCGAGCCACGTATCCCTGAGCCCTGGCGGCCGTTGCCGGAGGTCGACCACGAGCTGTTGGAGCTGACCGGGCCGTGGTACTGGGGGACCTACTCCTTCGGGCTGCGGCTGCTCGCCGACCGCGGCGTGGAGCTACAGTCGATGCGCGGTGGCGGCCGAGGGTCACGCTTCTCCGCGGAGGCGGATGGGACCTGGACCGGTCTTGAGGGCTACTACGCGGGGGAGACCCTGCGCGTGGTGCGTCGGGAGAACGGCTCGGTGAGCCACCTCGACCTGGGGTCCTTCGTCTTCACCCGTGAGCCGTACGAGCCGGGGACGGCCGTTCCCGGCGGCGTTGACAAGGAGGGCTGGCGCGGGCTTCAGGTGTGAAACGGACGTGATGTTTCACGTGAAACAGCCCGAGGCTGATCCCGGGCAGCCGCCAGGCCGGACCCGGACGGCCACAAGGCCGGATCTACGCAGCCATCAGGCCGTCAACTCCCGCTCCAGTGGTGTACGGAAGCGGGGCGTGATCCGGGCCTCGCCCACCCAGCCCGACAGCCGTGAGGCCTCCGCTGCGATGGCGGCGGTGGCCTCACGGCCGGGGTCGGTCAGCAGCCGCCACACGATCTCCCCGTCCGGGCGCTGTGCCCAGCCGCCGATGATCTCTCCGTTCCACCACACGGTGGGGCCGATATTGCCCGTGCGGTCGAAGAGGATCGCGCGATGGTCTGCGGCGAGATGGAGGCCGCGGCCTGCCCAGGCCATGGCGCTGGGATCGAGCGCGGGAAGCAACGCTGCCCAGGGCTCCACAGCCGGTTCGGGCGCGGTGTCGCCGGGCGCCACATAGCCTGCGCCTTCATCGAGCTGGACCTCCTCCGCAGCCACGGCAGCCAGCGCCTTACGTACGTCGCCGAGAGTCCAGCCCGTCCACCACTTGAGGTCGGCCTCGGTGGCGGGCCCGTACGAGAGCAGCCAGCGGCGAGCAAGCGCGGCCCGCGCCTCGGCAGCCGGCAGGGCCGGCCAGGGGCCGCCGGCCGTCCAGCGGAACTGGCTGGAGGTCCAGGAGCCGCGTGGCCGGTCCCGCCGGATGCGGCCGTCGGCGGCGAGCAGTCGGATGACACGGGTGGCGACGCCCTGCACCGTTTCGTACTTCTTGCCGGGGAAGACAGTGATCTTCGTCTTCAGGGCCGGGACGTCGGCGGAGAGCTGCGTGCCGGTCGCGGAGCCACGGGTGACGAGGGCGGCCAGCACCGCCTCCTCGGCCTCCGCGAGCCACTTCTCGTCCAGCCCGTTCGCCTCCTCCGCCAGGTGGTCGACGAGTGTTCTGCGCTCCTTGACTGCCATGGCGCGCGCGGTGGAGGCGTCGACATACGGCGCGAGTTCGGCTGAGACGACAAAGAGCGTGTGCCGCATGGAGAGGAGCCGTACCAGCGTCACGTCCTCGTACAGGGCCTGTTCCACCGCCGCGACGCTCGGCTTGGTGAGACGGGCGCAGGCGGAGAGAAAGACCGTGGCGGCGTCGGTGGCATGCAGCGCGACGACCGCGTCGGCGGCGGCCACCGGTGAGTCCGCCCGTACGGACGGGGCGAGCAGATGGCGGCGACCGAGCCGGATGCGGCGCTGCGCGTCACTGATCCGGAGCACGGTGAACTCCCTTGGTCAGAGCTGCAGTTTAAAACCCACGTGGGAGGGCTCGAAGCCGAGGCGCTCGTAGAAGCGACGGGCGTCGGCGCGGGATGCGTCCGAAGTCAGCTGAACCAACTGGCAGTCCTGGCGGCGGGATTCGTCTACAGCCCATTCGATGAGCCGGGTGCCCAGTCCGCTGCCGCGCTCGTCGGCGTGGATCCGTACGCCTTCGATGATCGAGCGGGTGGAGCCGCGCCGGGACAGTCCGGGGATGATCGTGAGCTGAAGAGTTCCCACCACCCGGTCCTCGCGTACGGCGACCGCCTGAATCTGGTTCGGATCCCGGGCCAGGCGCTCGAAGGCCGCGGTGTACGGGGTGAGGTCGTCCGGCGACTCGCGCTGGGCGCCCAGCGGGTCGTCGGCGAGCATCGCCACGATCGCCGGAATGTCGTCGAGTACAGCGGGCCGTATCTCCAGATCGTTCATGATCCGCAGATTACGCGGGGACCCGCAGTTCCTCGACCGTCCTGACCAGGGGAGCCAGGTCGGGGTTCTTGGCGGCTTCGTCGAGAGCCTCGCGCAGCGCCGAGTCGTTGGTGGGGCGGGCTTCGGCGAGCAGAGCCAGGCCGGACCCGGTGACATCTGTGTAGATGCCGCGGCGGTCGGTGTCGCAGAGATTGTGGGTCAGCAGACCGCGGTCCTCGAGGCGGGTGACGAGGCGGGTGGTGGCGCTCTGGCTGAGGACGACGGCGTCGGCCACCTGCTTCATCTGCAGATATCCGCCCGGGCCGCTGTGCTGGCGGCTGAGGACGTCGAGGAGTGAGTACTCGCGCATGCTCAGGCCGTGCTTGCTCTCAAGGGCACGCTCGATGTGCGCCTCGATCTTTCCGTGGAGCAGGGAGAGGGCGCACCAGCTCTGGGAGAGCGCGGTGGGCGCGGCGTCGGCCGCGGTCATGTGTCTTCCTCCTCCGTGCCTGAGCGGCTCCTGCCCAGGATAGACGGCAGGTGCAATATCCCGCGCTTGCAAATATTCCGGGCTCCACGGCTCGCCCGGCTCCTCTGGGGGTCAGCCCGCAGCGACCGACAGCGGAGCGAAGCGGCGGGTCCAGTCGCCGGGGAGGTCCGGGATGCCGCAGGTCATCACCGCATTGAAGGCGACCGTCTCCAGACCGCGTTCCTTCAGCCAGGCGATCAGTTCCTCGTGGCGCACATCGATGTCCGTACGGAGCGGCCGGTCCGTGCCTGCCGCCAAGGAGGTGATCAGGGCCTTCGCCGTCTCCAGGTCCCGGGCGATCAGCGGGCCGATGACATGAGTCTCCATGTTCGGCCAGGCCGCCGCGTATCCCGTCAGTGCGCCGTCCTGTTCCGCCACCCGCAGTTGGTCGGCGAAGGCCGGCAGACGCGTGATCATGTGGGTGCGGTCGAGGCCGAAGACATCGGTGTCCAGGCGCAGTATGGCCGCGAGGTCATCGGCGGTCGCCGGTCGAGTGGTCACCGCCGCCTCGGGGTCATGGTTCTCGGCTTGGAAGTGGCCCCGGACCATCTCGGCGCGGCCGACGTTCACAAAGCCCAGCTGCTCATAGAGCGGCTGCCCGTATGGGGTGGCGTGCAAGGTGAGCGGGGTGTCTCCGGCCGCTGCCAGCACATACGTCATCAGACGGCGTCCGATGCCCTGGCGGGCGTACCGCTCGGCGACAAGCACCATCCCGATCGCGGCGAGCCCGTCGCCGTACGACGTCAGTACGCAAGCGGTCACCAGTCCCTTGCCTGCCGGGTCGTCGATCCCGTACCCCGTCCCCGCTGCGAGCAGCAGGCCCCATTTGTGCTCCTCGCGCGGCCACCCGCGGTCCTCGGAGAGGTCGGCGCAGGCAATGAGGTCGTCCGTGGTCAGACGGCGAATGGGCAGCTCGGGGAGCGGAGTCGACATAGTGGTCAGGCTGTCGGACGCAGTGATCGTTCGTCCAGTGCTTTCCGAGAAGTGGTCAACAGACGCATTCGCCTACCGCGCCGTGTCAGACCCCATGGCTTGAGCACGGAGATGACGGTCATGAAGAGATACGCGCTGAAGGAGACGGCCGGTCCCATCACCAGGTCGAGAGGGTCGGCCGGTGGGGACCCCGAGGCGACGGTTTCGACCGCGGCATTGACGCCCGGGCGGAGCGCGAGGATCGACGCGCTGATGGTGACAAGGGTCAGCCAGAACTTCGTAAAGACCCAGTGGTGCCTGGCGAGGCCCCACTTCGTACCGAGCGAGAGAACGAGGCCACTCAGCAGGGTCAGTAGCGCGACGGGGATCACCAGCCAGTCGGTGAACACCTTCATCGAGCGGCAGGCAGCCTCGATCTTGGGCGCGGATTCCGTGGTGACTGCGGTGAGGGCCAGCGCGAGCAGGCCGAGGGTAAGCCCGAGCCAGGCGGCGGACGCGGCGACATGGACGACGAGGAGAGCCCGGCGAGCGGGGCGCTTGAGTGGTTTCACGTGAAACACCGTGCCGGGAAGCGAGTCGTATCGCGTCTGACAGCGGGAGTAGTCCCGGGTACTAACCTCGGCGTACATGGCGGACAAGGAGAGAACGCGCAGGCTCCACATCTTCGATCTCGATGGCACGTTGATTCGCGGGTCAGCTGCGGCGGTGGAGATATCCCGGCAGCTCGGGCTGCTGGAAGAGATCGGTGAGCTGGAGCGGGAGTTGATCGCACGCCGGATCGGGCCGCCGGAGTATGCCGAGCGGGTGCACGCTCTGTGGAGCGATCTCACCGAGGCGCATGTTGTGGCGGCCTTCGAGGCGGCACCCTGGCTCGCCGGCATCCAGGAGGTGTGGCAGGAGATCCGCGAGGGCGGGGACTACTGCGCCGTCATATCGCTCTCACCCTCCTTCTTCGTGGAGCGGCTGCTGAGCTGGGGAGCTCATGCGGCGCACGGCTCGCGCTTTCCCGACCTGCCGTTCACCCAGCCAGTCGACCCGTCGGGCATTCTCAACGCGGCAGCGAAGGTGAAGATCGCGGACCGGCTCTGTGCAGAGTTCGGGGTGACTCTGGACAGATGCGTTGCATACGGTGATTCCATGTCCGACGCGGAGATCTTCGCGGTAGTGCCCACAACGGTAGCGATGAATGCCGATCACCATCTGTCCGGACTGGCCACACACACCTATACGGGGGGCGATCTGCGCGAGGCCTATGAACAGGTGCGATTCCGCAGGTAGTTCACGAGCCCGGGGTGGCACGGAAGACCCGGAACATGGACACGGGGGCAATGAAGCCTAACGGGAAAGCGGGTTCGGATGCCCGGACTTTCCGCTCTTTGTCCCCCGTGATGGCAGTGCCTGGCATGCTGCGACGACGGGCGCTGCGGGCAATGTCACATTCCGGACTCGGACGCCCCGGTTCGGTGCGCGGCCGAGGTTAGTGTGGCTGGCAGTAGTCCTGAGGCAGAGCGGGGAATTGAGGCACGTTCCGATTTCAGCGGAAGTGCGTGGACCGACCGAAAGATGTTCGAGGCGAGGCAGACAATGGACGCTCCGACCACCACGTCGGCCGACAACGGCACTTCAGGGGAGAACGGCGGGGGCGGATGGTTCACCCCTCGAAAGACGCCGGTCCAGGGCAGGCCCGCCCCCGGTGAGGGGGCTTCCACGGGTGACGCCGGGCAGGAACGAATAGCCGCGCAGAGGCGTCCCGTCGCCTCCATACGGCCGGTGGGCTCCGAGGGGTCTCGGCCCGGCCCGCCGCCGGCGAGGGAGGCACCGGGAACCGCCGAGGAGGGCGCACCGGACACCTCGATGGACCAGGCTCTCGTCGACGACCTCCCGGCAGATGACATTCCGGCCGAGCATGCGCCGGCCGAGCAGGCCCCCGACGACCCGGCCGGGGGAGCCCACGCCGGGCACACGGCGCACGGGGCCGCCGATCCCTCCACGGACCCGAGAGCCCGCGAGAGAGATGCGGAGCCCCGGGGCCCGAGCCCCCGCGAGGCCGCGCACCCCGCCGGGGCTCCTCGGCACCGTGAGGCGGCCTGGCCCCCGGAAGCCGCAGGGCGGCTGCATATGGCAGACCGGCCCCACGAGACCCCTCACCACGCCGCTGCACCGCAGCGAGCCGCTGCCTCGCACAACCCCGCCGCGTCCCACGAGGCCGCGGCGCCTCGCGAAGCCACCGGGCCGAGCGCCCCCACGCACAACGACACTCCCTTCCACCCCGAGGCTCCCGCCCGCCACGAGGCTCCGGTCCACCCCGAGGCCACCGCCCGCCACGAACCCGCCGCGGACGACGCGTCCCCCGACGCCATCCTCATCCGCCGCACCATGGCGGAGATCGCGCCCGTCGCGGACAAGGTCACGTCGTACTTCTACGCCCTGCTCTTCGTTCGTCACCCCGAGCTGCGTGGCCTCTTCCCCGCGGCCATGGACGCCCAGCGCGACCGGCTCCTCAAGGCCCTGCTCACCGCCGCCGAGCACATGGACAACGCGGCCGTGCTCACCGACTACCTCCAGCACCTGGGCCGCGGCCACCGCAAGTACGGCACCCAGCCCGCGCACTATCCCGCCGTCGGCGAGGCCCTGATCGGCGCGCTGACCCGGTACGCAACGAGTACCTGGGGCGAGGAGACCGAGGCCGCCTGGGTGCGGACATACACCACCATCTCCCAGATCATGATCGACGCGGCGGCCGAGAACGAGCGGCACGCGCCCGCCTGGTGGCACGGCGAGGTGGTCTCGCACGACCTCAGGACCCCCGACATCGCCATCATCACGGTCCGCCCCGACCAGCCGTACTCCTTCCTGGCGGGCCAGTACACGAGCCTGGAGACGCCCTGGTGGCCGCGGATCTGGCGGCACTACTCCTTCGCCGGGGCACCTCGCTCCGACGGTCTGCTCTCTTTCCACGTCAAAGCGGTCCCGGCAGGCTGGGTCTCCAATGCCCTCGTCCACCATGCCCGCCCCGGCGACGTCCTGCGCCTCGGGCCGCCCGCGGGCTCGATGACCGTCGACCACACCACCGACAACGGCCTGCTCTGTCTGGGCGGCGGAACCGGTATCGCGCCCATCAAGGCGCTGGTCGAGGATGTCGCCGAGCACGGTGCGCGGCGACAGGTGGAGGTCTTCTACGGGGCGCGCACCGACTACGACCTCTATGACATCGACACCATGCTGCGGCTCCAGCAGACGCACCCCTGGCTGTCGGTCCGGCCGGTGGTCGACGGCCGTTCGCAGTTCCCCGACGCCGTGCGTGAGTACGGCCCCTGGTACGAGTACGACGCGTATCTCTCCGGCCCGCCCGGCATGATCCGCAGCAGTGTGGACGCACTGCGCGGCATCGGCATCCCGTTCGACAGGATCCGCCACGACTCACTCGAAGAGCTGGTGGCAGCGGGGGACTAGCGGGGATCAGCCCAGGTCGGGGGCGTGCATCGCGCGTACGCCCTCGATATTGCCGTCCAGATAGTGCCGCAGCGACAGCGGTACGAGATGGACGGCGGCGATCCCGACCCGGCTGAACGGCACCCGTACGATCTCGTACTCCCCGCAGGGCTCGTCGATCTCTGGGCCGTGCCGGCGCGAGAGGTCCATGGACTCGAGGCGGCAGACGAAGAAGTGCTGCACCTTCACCCCCGTCACACCTCCGTCCGCGATGTGCTCGACGGTGTCGACGAAGCAGGGCACCACATCGGTGATCTTGGCGCCGAGCTCCTCGTCCACCTCCCGGTGGAGTGCGTCGACGACGGTGGCGTCCTCGGGCTCGACCCCGCCGCCCGGCGTCACCCAGTACGGATCGACGCCGGGTTTGGTGCGCTTGATGAGGACGAGGTCGTCTCCGTCGAGCAGGATGGCGCGTGCGGTGCGCTTGACCACGGGCCGTTCGGTCATGGCTAGAAAATGGCCCGCGACGCCCGTTCTGAAACTCCTGCCCACCGGGCGATCACCAGTCGACGGCAGCGCGCAGCAGCCACTCGTGCGCCCGCGCGATGTGCGGAAGGGCGAGTGTGCCGGTCCGTACGGCGAGAAAGTACGTACGCAGTGGGGGCACCGGAGGATCGAGGAGCGGTACGACCCGCCCGCCCCGGATGGCCTCCTCGCACAGATAGCGCGGAAGCACTGCGAGCCCCGCGCCCGAGGCCGCGGTCTCCAGGACCGCTCTGAGGTCGGGGACGATGACGGCGCCCGCGGCGGCCGGACGGGAGTCGAAGACGGCGGACCAGTACCGCGAGACCAGTGGCAGGGACTCATGGACCTCCACCACGGGCAGCTGCTCCAGCACCACATGCCCGCCGCGCAGCACTCCAGGACTCAGCCGGGCCGCCCAGCGCGGCGAGGCCACCAGTACATGCTCCTCGTCGCAGAGCGGAGTCGACGTGAGCAGTCCGCCGCGCGGCCTGGCGGTGGTGATGGCCAGATCGTGGTGTCCGGCGGCGAGCCCTTCCAGGGTCTCCTCGGCGTTTTTGAAAGAGGCCCGGAGGGTGAGCCCCTGCGAAATCAGCGGAGTGAGGGCGGGCAGGGCGCGTAATGAGGTGAACTCGGGAGGCCCCGCGAGATGCAGGGTCCGTACGCCCGATTCCTCGTCAAGGCCGGTCTCGGCGATCTCCACCAGGGCATCCAGATGGGGGGCTGCCCGGTGCGCGAGTTCGTCCCCGATGGTCGTGGGGGTCACTCCGCGGGCCTGGCGCAGAAACAGCGGCCGCCCCAACTGCCGCTCCAGCGTACGGATCTGGCCGGTCACCGCGGGCTGGGAGAGCCCGAGCAGCGCCGCGGCGCGGGTGAAGGAGCCGGCCCGGTGCACCGTGACGAATGTGCGCAACAGGGCCAGATCCATGCCAAGCCCCTCCCGGCCGACGATGTCCACGGACCCGGACAACTATAAATAAGTCGATAGGCCGCTGTCGCTACTGTGATTGGACACTGACGCACAGTCAACTAGCCTTGTTCACGCGGTTCTTCGCGCGCGGAACCGGGGCGGTCCGAGCCATGAGGGGGGAGGCTCGGACCGCTCGTTTGCGGTAGGTGCCGCTCACGCCCGGGCGTACCCCGGCGTACGCCCCCCGGCCCACCGAACGCCCCTAACGCTTCGCCTCGTCCAGCGCCCGCAGCACATCCGCCACGAGGTCCGCCGCGTCCTCGGCGCCCGCCGAGAAGCGGATGAAGCCCTCGGGAACGGCGTCGCCGCCCCAGCGCCCGCGGCGTTCCGCGGTGGAGCGCACCCCGCCGAAGCTCGTCGCGTCGTCCACCAGCCGCAGAGCGCCCAGGAATCGTTCCGCGTGCCCGCGATCGGGCAGCACGAACGAGACCACGCAGCCGAAACGCCACATCTGCTGCGAGGCGATCCTGTACGAGGCATCCGTCGGCAGGCCGGGGTAGCGCAGCCCGGTCACCTCGCCGCGCCCGCCCAGCGCCTGCGCGAGCGCCAGCGCATTCGCGCACTGCCGCTCGATCCGCAGCTGCAGCGTGGCCAGCGAGCGATGTGCGAGCCATGCCTCCATCGGGCCCGGAATCGCCCCGACGACCTTGCGCCAGCCCCGTACACCTGCCGCCAACTGCGGATCGCGGCAGGTCACATGGCCGAGCAGGATGTCGCCGTGGCCCGTCATGCCCTTGGTGTCGCTGGCCACCGAGAAGTCGGCGCCCAGCTCCAGCGGGCGCTGCCCGAGCGGGGTCGCGAGGGTGTTGTCGACCGCGACCAGCGCGCCGGCCGCGTGCGCCGCCTCGGCCAGCCGTCGCACGTCGCACACATCGAGCCCCGGATTGGACGGCGTCTCGATCCACAGCAGCCGCGCCCCGTCCAGTACGGACAGATGTGCGTCGTTGCCGGTCGGCGCGGTCCTGACCTCGACGCCGTACGCCTCGAGCCGTTCGCGCAGGAGCGGCAGCGCCTGATAGCCATCGTCCGGCAGGACCACCGCGTCCCCGGCCTTCAGCTGGGAGAAGAGCACGGCCGAGACCGCCGCCATTCCCGAGGCGAAGACCGTGGTCTCGACGGGCTCACCGGGTGCCTCCAGCTCGCCGATCGCCCGCTCCAGATGGGTCCACGTCGGGTTGGTGTCACGGCCGTAGGTGTACGGCCCGGTGGGCTCGCCGGACAGATGGAAGTGGGCCGCGAAGACCGGTCCCGGCAGGGCCGGTTCGTACTGCTGCGGCTCGGGCAGCCCCGCCCGCACCGCCCTCGTACCGTCGCCGGCGCTGACGCCGGCACCGCTCACGCCGCTCATGCCGCCTGCTCCTCCACTGCTGTACGTACGGCGTCGAGCAGACCCTCGCTCGCCGCCTCCACCATCGCCAGGCACTCCTCGAAACCGCTCATACTGCCGTAATACGGATCCGGAACATCCAGCTCCCCGGCCGCCGGGTCGGGCGAGGGGCGGTCGTACGACCGCAGCAGCCGCACCTTCGCGGCGTCGGTTGCCGTCGGCGCGAGCTGCCGAAGCTCCCGCGCATGCCCCTCGTCCAGGGCTATCACCAGATCGAGGAGCGGGAACCAGGCGGCCCGGAAGTGCCGTGCGCTGTGCTCCGATTCATAGCCATGCGCCTCCAGGACGGCGACGGTGCGCCGGTCGGCGCCGTCGCCCTCGTGCCGTGCCCGGGTGCCGGCGCTGTCCACCTCGACCACCTCGCCGAGTCCGGCCTCCGCCACTCGCACGCGGAAGACGGACTCGGCCATGGGTGAGCGGCAGATGTTGCCGGTACACACGAAGCAGACGCGATACGCAGACCTCACGAGGTGTTCAGTCCTTGTCCGGGAGGGCGACGTTCAGCGCCCACGAAACGACGGAGATGATCAGGCCGCCGAGCACGGCAGTGCCGAAGCCTTCGACATGGAAGTTCAGATCGAGCTTGTCGGCCAGCCAGGAGGTCAGCAGCAGCATCAGTGCGTTGATGACCAGCGTGATCAGACCGAGGGTGAGTATGAACAGCGGCAGTGTCAGCAGCTTCACCACGGGCTTGACGATGAAGTTGACCACGCCGAAGAGCAGTGCCACCAGGACCAGGGTCAGCGCCTTTTTGCCGGTGCTGTCGCCGGTCAGGGTGATGTCCTGCAGCAGCCAGATGGCCACCAGAAGGGCCGCCGCATTGGCGACCGTCTTGACTACGAAATTCATCATGTGTCTGATCGTGACAGACGTGATCGGGACAAGGCAGGGGCGTACAGGATGAAGGCATTCCGGCTGGACGATCTGGAGGCGGAGCGTGCCGCCAACGACGGGGCATATCTGCAGTTCCTTCGCGAGCGGAACATGTCGGTCGGGCTCTACGCACTGGACGCCGGCGAGCTGGACCCTCAGTTGCCCCACCGCCAGGACGAGGTCTACTTCGTCGTCAGCGGCCGCGCCTCCATCACGGTGGGAACGGAGACCACCCAGGTCGGGCGCGGCAGCGTGGTCTATGTCCCGGCCGGAGCGCCCCACAAGTTCCATCACATCACCGAGGATCTGCGGGTCATGGTGGTCTTCTCTCCGCCTGAGAGCTGACCGGGAACCCCGCCGTTCCCTAGGGGTTCAGTCAGGGGAGATCAAGGGCTCGCGGGCCCCGCCCACCGCCCCCTGACGCCTAGCATCGAGGGCAGGAACCCAGCGAAACGAGGTAAGGACAATGGCTGTGCGGGAAGTATTCACGGGGATGCCGTGGTGGGTGAAGTGGGTCGCCGTGCCCGTCATCGCCCTTGTCGTATTCGGCGGGCTGATCGCAAGCGTTGTCGGCTTTGTGATTCTGCTCCTCTTCAAGGTTCTGGTGTTCGTCGCCCTCGTCGGCGGACTCATCTTTGTCGTACGGAAGTTCATGTCGTCATCGAGCTCGAGCAGCGACTGGTAGTCCGCGCCCGGACGGGCGTTAGCCCAGCCGGGGGAACGCTCCGACAAACCCCCGGTCCCGCACAGGGGAGGCCCATACAGTGACAATCCGCTGCCGCCCCTGGGAAAACTGCCCCTGGGGAAATCCGTGCGGCGGCCCTCGGGGGCGGCCCCCGCGGGGCGAGTTGCCCGTCACCACGCCTTGGGGGTGCCCTATGGCCACGGCTACGGCTACGAATGTTCCTTCCCCGACCCTGATCTGTTCGGTGCAGCGGGCGCTGAGACTGCTGGAGGCCGCGGGGTCGCATCCCGACGGAGCCCCCGCAAAACAGCTGGCCCGCCAGGCGGGGCTCCCGCTTCCCACCGCGTACCACCTGCTGCGCACCCTGACGCACGAGGACTATCTGCGCCGCGAGAAGGGCGTGTTCGTCCTCGGCGACGCGGTCGCGCGGCTCGCCTTCGGCGGCTCTCGCAACAGTCCCCGCAGCGAGCTTCAGGACATTTCCCCCTCTTAACCAGCAAGAACGACTGCTTCCCGCCGTCGATCAGCTGCACAAAGCCGTGGAGGGGCTGCTCAACTCCCTTGTGTTCTCTATCAGTATCTGAAAAATCACTCCTTGTGATCACCTAGTGCTTACTGGACGATTGCGTCAAGAGGGCCATGGGGGCTCATTCCTGGCCGTTTTGAGCCGAGTTATGTGTTCAGTGCCTGATCCAATGTGGGGTTATAAGATGCGCGAGTCGGTCCAGGCCGAGGTCCTGATGAACTTCCTTGTCTCCGAGGAGCTCTCATTCCGGATCCCGGTGGAGCTCCGATACGAGACGGGGGATCCATTCGCGGTGCGGATGACCTTCCATCTGCCTGGAGATGCCCCGGTGACCTGGGCCTTCGGGCGGGAGTTGCTGCTGGACGGGATCAACGGGCCGAGCGGGGACGGCGATGTGCGCATCGCGCCGACCGGGGCCGAGGGGCTTTCGGACATCGTCATCCAGCTCCAGGTCGGTTGCGACCGGGCGCGGTTCCGGGTGGGCGTGGCGCCGCTCGTGGCTTTCCTCGACCGCACCGACAAGCTGGTGCCCCTGGGACAGGAGCGCACGTTCGGTGACTTCGAGGTCAGTCTCGAGGATGCGCTCGGCCGCATCTTCGCCGAGGAGAACGCCGGCTGAGTCCGCAGCCCGCGTGCTTCGTCCCGTGCCCCACGTAGCGCCCTTGGCGGGCTACCTCTTGCGGCGACGGCCCCTGCCGCCCCGCACCGGCGATCTGCCGGCCTTCTCGGACGCCCCCGGCCGGTCGGCGGAGACCACCAGCCCCGCGAGCGCGGTGGTCACCGGCACCGAGGCGACCAGGCCGATCGACCCCACCAGCATCCGTACGATCTCCTCCGCCACCAGCTCACTGTTGGCCACCGTCCCCACGCTGCTCTGCGCGATCGAGAAGAGCAGCAGCAGCGGCAACGCCGCGCCCGCGTAAGCCAGTACGAGCGTGTTGACGACGGAGGCGATGTGGTCCTGGCCGATCCGCATACCGGCCCGGTAGAGCCCTCGCGGGCCCATGTCCGGGTCCGCCTGGTGCAGTTCCCACACCGCCGAGGTCTGGGTCACCGTCACGTCGTCGAGCACGCCGAGCGAGCCGATGATGATGCCGGCGAGCAGCAGACCGCTCATGTCGATGTTCGGATACAGGCCGTGGATCAGGCCGGTGTTGTCGTCGGTGTTGCCGGTCAGGCTCGCCCAGCCGATGAAGAGCGAGCCGAGCAGTCCGGTCAGCAGCAGCGAGACCAGTGTGCCGAGGACCGCGACCGAGGTGCGTGCGGTGAGGCCGTGGCACAAATAGAGCGCGATCAGCATGATCGCGCTGCCCCCGACCACCGCGACGATCAGCGGATTGGAGCCCTGCAGGATCGCGGGCAGGATGAACAGCGTCAGGACGGCGAAGGAGGCGGCGAGCGCGATCAGAGCCATCACGCCGCGCATCCGCCCCACCAGCACCACGGTGACTGCGAAGATCCCGGCCAGCAGCGCCATCGGGAACTTCCGGTCCACATCGGTCACGGAGTACTGCAGATCGCGGGGCGCGTCGGGAGCGTACGCCACCACCACGCCCTGGCCCTCGCTCAACTGCCGTGACGAGTCCGGCTGGATGATCTCGGTGAAGGTGCGGCCCTTGTCCTTGCCGGTGGTGACCTCGATCGTCGCCTTCTTGCAGCTGCCCTTCTGGGAATTGACCGCCTCACGTCCCTCCGGCGTGGATGTGTCACCGGTCGGCGGGACCGCGACGTTCACGTCCTTGCAGTTGACCTTCTCGACCTGCGTGACCTTGCCCTGCTCGGTCTGCCGGTCGAAGCCGACGCCCGTGCGCTCATGGCCGGGGGCGCCGCCCGGCCAGAGCACGACCAGCCCCACGACGACCGCGGCGGCGAAAGGAATCAGCACCGCGGCGATGACCCTGCGGAGGTGCAGCGAGACGGGCGCGGCGGGCCCATGGCTGTGGGAATGGCCATGGGACTCGGGCGGCTGCGGCGATGAGGTCGGCGATGCTGTCACCGACCGATCATCGCAAGAACGAGATGGCCCCTCTGTTCAGCACGCCAGAAATGACGCTAGCGTGGTGGCACCTTTGCACACGCGGGAGCTCGGAGCACCGGGCTGAGAGGGCGCTGACCTCCGTACGAGACGTACGGAAGCCGCTGCGTCGACCGCCGAACCTGTTACCGGGTAATGCCGGCGTAGGGAGTAGGTCTCATGACCGTTCAGGATGCACGCACGCCTGCCACCAGCCAGGACGAGCGCAAGCCGGGCTGGCACAAGGGGTACGTCGAGGGCTCGCGCCCCGACCTCCGGGTGCCGGTCCGCCAGGTGCACCTCACCAACGGCAAGGACGTGACGCTGTACGACACGTCCGGTCCGTACACCGACCCGAGCGTCGAGACCGACGTCCGCCGCGGTCTGGCGCCGCTGCGGGAGAACTGGATCGTCGGCCGCGGCGACACCGAGGAATACGCGGGCCGCCCGGTCCGCCCCGAGGACGACGGGATCAAGCACACCTCGCCGCGGGGCGGTCTGCGCAACCTCGACGCGGTCTTCCCCGGCCGCCCGCGGCAGCCCCGCCGGGGCCGCGCCGGGCAGGCGGTGACGCAGCTCGCGTACGCCCGACGTGGCGAGATCACGCCGGAGATGGAGTACGTCGCCATCCGCGAGAACGTCTCCGCCGAGGTCGTACGTGAGGAGATCGCCGCAGGCCGTGCGGTCCTGCCCGCCAACGTCAACCACCCGGAGATCGAGCCGATGATCATCGGCAAGAGGTTCCTGGTGAAGGTCAACGCCAACATCGGCAACTCCGCGGTCACCTCCTCCATCGAGGAGGAGGTGGAGAAGATGACCTGGGCGACCCGCTGGGGCGCGGACACCGTCATGGACCTCTCCACCGGCCGCAACATCCACACCACCCGCGAGTGGGTGCTGCGCAACTCCCCCGTGCCGATCGGCACCGTGCCGCTCTACCAGGCGCTGGAGAAGGTCGACGGCAAGGCCGAGGAACTGACCTGGGAGATCTACAAGGACACGGTCATCGAGCAGGCCGAGCAGGGCGTGGACTACATGACGGTCCACGCGGGCGTGCGGCTGCCGTACGTTCCGCTGACGGCCAACCGCAAGACCGGCATCGTCTCGCGCGGCGGCTCGATCATGGCGGCCTGGTGCCTGGCGCACCACAAGGAGTCGTTCCTGTACGAGAACTTCGAGGAGCTCTGCGAGATTCTCGCCTCGTACGACGTGACGTACTCCCTCGGTGACGGACTGCGGCCCGGCTCGATCGCGGACGCCAACGACGAGGCGCAGTTCGCGGAGTTGCGCACGCTCGGGGAACTCAACACGATCGCCAAGCGTTTCCATGTGCAGACGATGATCGAAGGCCCCGGCCACGTCCCGATGCACAAGATCAAGGAGAACATCGACCTCCAGCAGGAGATCTGCGAGGAGGCCCCCTTCTATACGCTCGGCCCGCTCACCACGGACGTGGCCCCGGCGTATGACCACATCACCTCCGGCATCGGGGCGGCCATGATCGCCTGGTGGGGCACGGCAATGCTCTGCTACGTGACGCCCAAGGAGCACCTGGGCCTGCCCAACCGCGACGACGTGAAGACCGGCGTCATCACCTACAAGATCGCGGCACATGCTGCCGACCTCGCCAAGGGCCACCCGGGCGCGCAGGAGTGGGACGACGCGCTGTCCGACGCGCGCTTCGAGTTCCGGTGGGAGGACCAGTTCAATCTGGCCCTCGACCCGGACACGGCACGGGAGTTCCACGACGAGACGCTGCCGGCCGAGCCGGCGAAGACCGCGCACTTCTGCTCGATGTGCGGCCCGAAGTTCTGCAGCATGAAGATCTCGCAGGACATCCGGCGGCAGCACGGCGGCTCGCAGCAGGACATCGAGGACGGCATGGCGGAGAAGTCCAAGGAGTTCGCCGCCGCGGGCAACCGTGTCTATCTGCCGATCGCGGAGTGACCTTCCGGCCCGAGTGCCGGCCGGGGGTCACTCCGGCCGGTGCTCGGGGCCGCCGAAGTCCGGACTGGTGAAGTCCGGGCTGGTGAAGGTGGGCCGCTGTCCCGCCGTCGAGCCCTCGCTCGGGCTGGAGTAGTCCGGGCCGCTGTAGCCGACTTTCGGGATACGGCTCACATGGCGCGGCGGAGCCGACGAGGCCGGGTCGGCGCTGGGGTCCGCCAGCGCTGCCCGCAGGAAGGGAAGGAGGCCACGCTCCAGCAGGGCGTGCCGCCAGGCCTCCTTGGCCCGGGACACCTCGTCGGGCAGCTCGCCCGTCAACTCCTCGGCCGGGACCTGCGTAGCGCCGTTGCGCAGAGCTGTCAGCAGCAGCGCGATGGCGGCGAACAGAATGGCGACGGCCGTCAGAGCCCCGAAGAACCAGCCCGCGGAGACCAGGGTCTCGGCGAAGGACGGCGCGGGACTGAGCATCTTCAGTATGTAGCCGACCAGAAGGAAGATCACCGCGGCTGTCCCCGCGAGCACCGGGGCCAGCACGGCTATGACGGCGGTGAATCCGGCGCCGCGCTCGGAGTCCTCGTCCTCCCCGGCGGGGGCCAGCACGGAGTTGCGTACGGAGGCGGCGGCCGTCGGCGCCCGCATCTCCTCGCGGATCTTTATGTAGTGCTCGTATTCGGCAGCGGCGGCGGTGGTGATCAGTGCCGTCGCGTTGAGGGCCATGGTGCGCAGTTGTTCGGCGTTCAGTCGCTGTCCCACGGCAGCGAGATCCGGACGGTCATGGGCGTTGCGCAGCGCGTCGTCGAGGATGCGCTCGTACTCGGCGCGGTCCTCGGTCAGCAGGTGCGGAGCGCTGTTCATGTGCATCCCCCGATGCTCCGTAGGGCCGGATGCCCGCATCGATCGGGCAGTTGGGCAGAAACGGAGGAGAGCCTGCTACGGATAAGCCGATGGTAGAGCGGTTACGCCACGGGGTGACAGGGGGTTTCCGTAAATCGCCTGCCGGGCTCTGCTCAGTTGGGCAGCGGAAGTTGGACGACAAGGAGCTTTCCGGCCATGGTCACGCCGCCGTCCATGGCGATCGCGAGCCCGTCTGCGTACACATGCGGGCCCTCGACGACCGGACGCTCGCCGTCCTCGCCGTCCTCGGTGCCGACCTCGCCGAGGAGATACGGAATCGGGCTGTGGCCGTGCACGATGCGGCGGCCGCCGTATGCGCCGAGCAGTTCGCGTACGGCCTGCGGCCCGGCCTCGTCGCGGAAGGCGAAGCGCTTGGTGAACTTGCGGAACAGGTCCCAGCACTCGTCGGCGTCATTGCGGGTGAGGATCTCGTGAACCGTGTCGTTCACGTCCTCGATGTTGGAGCCGTACTCCAGATAGGCGGTCGTGTCGGAGTGCATCAGCAGATGCTCGTCCTCCTCGATCACCGCGTCGAGCCGCGCCATCCACTGGAGGTGGACCTCCTGCAGCCGGTCCATGTCGGCCTTCTGGCCGCCGTTGAGCAGCCAGGCGGCCTGGAAGGTGGCGGTGCCGGCGCCGGAGTTGACGGGGGTGTCGCCGAACCGCTTGGCGCCGAGCAGCAGCAGCTCGTGGTTGCCCATCAGGGCCTTGCAGTAACCGCCGGCGGCCGCGGCCTCGGCGGAGAGCCGCATGACGAGATCGATGACGCCGATGCCGTCGGGGCCGCGGTCGGTGAAGTCGCCGAGGAACCAGAGGCGGGCGTGGCCCGCGGCCCAGTGGCCCTCGGCGTCGATGAGGCCCTGTTCGCCGAGGGCCGCGACGAGTTCGTCGAGGTAGCCGTGGACGTCGCCGACGACATAGAGCGGGCCGAGGCCGTCGGGCGCGGGCGCCTCGTCCGGGTTGACCTGGACCTGGACGGTGTCGCCCGGACCGCCGAGGTTGATCACCGGGAGATCGCGCGCGGTGGGGGTGTAGCCGTCAGGGGTCTCGCCCTCCGGGACGGCGTTACCGGGATGGTCGGACTCCGCCGGCCGCGGGGACTGCTGAGTCCGAGCAGGCGGTGCCTGGTCCTGCGGCATCACGTGCTCCTGAGCCGCCTGCTCCTGAGCCACGTGTGCGTGCGGCGGAACCTGCGACCGCACGGGAACCTGCGCGTACGGCGGAACGCGGAAATCGCGCAATGTCGCCGTCCGCACCACGGGTCCTTGACCGGCCCCCTGAGTCATCGACCCCTCCACCACCGTCGCGCCGCCGTTCACCTCTCGGCCCAGCCTGGTCGGGGTGGTCCGCGGTGTCGTCCGCCCATCATAGGAATGAGGTCCGCGCTGTGTGACGCACCAGGGGTGGTGAATCCGTTTGCACCCCTGGTTCGCCGGTTGATTCGTCCTGATTAGGAAGGCCTAGTCCGGTGAAGGTGATCGCGGAGCGCTGACAGTCGTGCGCGGAGGGCGGCGCTGTGAGGACGTCCGGACGATCAGTTCGGTCGGTATCACCTGCTCGACCGGCCGGTCTTCGTCGATTCCCTCGATCGCGTCGATGAGGAGCTGGACGACGGCCGTGCCGATTCTGCGGGGTTTGAGCGAGAGTGTGGTGATGGGCGGTTCGGTGGTGGCGTACACGGTCGACTCGCTGCAGCAGACCAGCAGCAGATCGTCGGGGACGCGCAGGCCGTACCGCCGGGCGGCGGCGAGCAGATCGGTGCCGTTGGGATCGAAGAGTCCGTACACGGCGTCGGGCCGGTCCGGGCGGGCGAGCAGCCGGTCGGCTGCGACGGCGCCCGCGCACGGATCATGGGCGGGATAGGACTCGTAGACCGGGTCCTGGCCCCTGCGCTCGCACCAGTTCAGATAGGCGGTGGTGGACAGGCGGGTGTAGGTGTCGGTGGTGGTGCCGGTGAGCAGGCCGATCCGGCGGGCGCCGGCGGCGGCGAGATGGTCGAGGAGATCGAGTACGGCGGTCTCGTGGTCGTTGTCGACCCAGGCGGTGACCGGAAGTGTGCCGGCCGGGCGCCCGTCGGAGACGACGGGCAGGCCTTGGCGGACGAGTTCGGTGACCACTGGATCGTGGTCGGAGGGGTCGATGACGACGGTGCCGTCGAGGGCGACGTTCGACCAGACGTCGTGGCGTGAGGTGGCGGGCAGGATGACGAGGGCGTAGCCGCGCGCGAGCGCGGCGGAGGTCGCGGCTCTCGCCATTTCGGCGAAGTACGCGAACTCGGTGAAGGTGAAAGGTTCATCCCCGTACGTGGTCACTGTCAGGCCGATTAAGCCCGACTTACCGGTACGGAGCGTTCGGGCCGCGGCGGAGGGCCGGTAGCCCAGCCGATCGGCGACTTCGCGGACATGTCGGCGGGTGGCGTCCGGGAGCCGCCCCTTGCCGTTGAGCGCGTCGGAGACAGTCGTGATGGAGACACCGGCTGCGGCGGCCACGTCCCGGATGCCCGCTCGACTCTGCCGGCTGCCCCGGCGGGATGTCTCCGTCCGGCTCACCTGGTGCTTCCCTGCTGCTGTCATGGCGAGCCGATAGTAGGGCTCGGGCGGGCGGTTGGGCCGGTCGCATATTCACTCGTTGACAGGCACGTTTCTGCATGATCGTTTTCGTTCAACTTCATTGGAAATCAAGGCAGTTGAGCGGCGCGCCTACAGGGTCACGGGTTGCGAGCCGTGCGGGCCTGTCGAATGGTCGATGTCTCAAAGAGGTCTCAACTCACCACTACGGGGGATGCGCGCCACGGAGTGAGCTACCGGCGCACGCTCCCGGAGGAGCGCGCCCCCCTTTCCCGGACACCGCCATTCGCACTGGCCGGGAATCCTCATAAGGTGAGCAGTATTCGACTCTGCTGAACGCATGAGAAGGCACGAAAAGGCACGAGGAGGACCTGCGGTGAGCGAGACCAGCCCCAAGCTGCGCGCCGAGCTGGACGGCATCCCCACCTACAAGCCCGGCAAGCCCGCGGCCGCCGGTGGCCCGGTCGCGTACAAGCTGTCGTCCAATGAGAATCCCTATCCGCCGCTGCCGGGGGTCATGGAGAGCGCGATCGCCGCGGCGCACGGGTTCAACCGCTATCCCGACATGGCCTGCACCGGTCTGATGAACGAGCTGGCCGACCGCTTCGGTGTGCCGGTGGCGCATCTGGCCACCGGCACGGGATCGGTCGGTGTCGCCCAGTCCCTGCTGCAGTCCACCTCCGGCCCGGGCGACGAGGTCATCTACGCATGGCGGTCCTTCGAGGCGTACCCGATCATCACCCGGATCAGCGGTGCGAAGCCGGTGCAGGTGCCCCTGACCGCCGGTGAGGTGCACGATCTGGACGCGATGGCGGACGCGATCACCGACCGGACGCGGCTGATTTTCGTCTGCAACCCCAATAACCCGACCGGCACGGTGGTGCGCAGGGCGGAGCTCGAGCGCTTTCTGGACCGGGTGCCGTCGGACGTGCTCGTGGTCCTGGACGAGGCGTACCGCGAGTTCATCCGCGACGTCGAGGTGCCGGACGGCATCGCGATCTACCGAGACCGCCCCAATGTGGCGGTGCTCCGTACCTTCTCCAAGGCGTACGGCCTGGCCGGGCTGCGGGTCGGCTTCGCGATCGCTCATGAGCCGGTGGCCGCCGCGCTGCGCAAGACCGCGGTCCCCTTCGGCGTCTCACAGCTCGCGCAGGACGCGGCGGTCGCCTCGCTGCGGGCCGAGGACGCGCTGCTCGGCCGGGTCGGCTCGCTGGTCTGCGAGCGCACGCGGGTCTACGACAGCCTGGTCAAGCAGGGGTGGACCGTCGCCGAGACCCAGGCGAACTTCGTCTGGCTGAGGCTCGGCGAACGTACGCTCGATTTTGCGGCGGCGTGCGAGAAGGCCGGCGTGGTGATCCGGCCCTTCGCGGGTGAGGGCGTCCGGGTCACCATCGGGGAGGACGAGGCCAACGACATCTTCCTGCACACCGCGGAGGCCTTCCGCAAGGAGCTCTAGGCTCCGGTTTCCTCGCCTTCAGAGCCCCCATGAGCGCCCCTTGCTCGTGGGGGTTTCTTCGATGCCGCGGTCAGGCACCCCCCCCGATCGAAGGTGCGGATTTCGCATGGGTCATAATGCTTGTGAATGTGAACGCGTTCACAAGCGCGTCCCGTTTCTCCCGTGATCACTGGGATTGGCGGGGCAAGCTGCCGCTTGCCCACGGCGATGTAAGGAGATGACGACGTGGACCTGGCTCTGGCGCCGGAGACTTTGGCACGCTGGCAGTTCGGCATCACCACCGTGTACCACTTCCTCTTTGTGCCCCTGACGATCTCGCTCGCAGCGCTCACCGCCGGCCTGCAGACGGCCTGGGTGCGGTCGCAGAAGGAGAAGTACCTCAGGGCCACGAAGTTCTGGGGCAAGCTCTTCCTGATCAACATCGCCATGGGTGTCGTCACCGGCATCGTCCAGGAGTTCCAGTTCGGCATGAACTGGTCCGACTACTCCCGCTTCGTCGGTGACATCTTCGGCGCCCCGCTCGCCTTCGAGGCGCTGATCGCGTTCTTCTTCGAGTCCACCTTCATCGGGCTGTGGATCTTCGGCTGGGACAAGCTGCCGAAGAAGATCCATCTGGCCTGTATATGGATGGTGTCCATCGGCACCATCCTCTCCGCGTACTTCATCCTGGCCGCCAACTCCTGGATGCAGCACCCCGTCGGCTACCGGATCGACAAGGAGCGGGGCCGGGCAGAACTCACCGACTTCTGGCATGTGCTCACCCAGAACACCGCGCTCACCCAGTTCTTCCACACCATCACGGCCGCCTTCCTCGTCGGCGGCGCGTTCATGGTCGGCATTGCCGCGTTCCATCTGGCGCGCAAGAAGCACATCCCGGTGATGCGGACCTCGCTGCGGCTCGGCCTCGTGACCCTCGTGATCGCGGGACTGCTCACCGCGATCAGCGGCGACCTGCTCGGCAAGGTCATGTTCAAGCAGCAGCCGATGAAGATGGCCGCCGCCGAGGCGCTGTGGGATGGCGAGGCGCCCGCGCCCTTCTCGGTGTTCGCCTACGGAGATGTGGAGAAGGGCCACAACACGGTCGCGATAGAGGTACCGGGCCTGCTGTCCTTCCTGGCCAACGACGACTTCTCCTCGTACGTCCCCGGCATCAACGACGTCAACAAGTCCGAGCAGGAGAAGTTCGGCCCCGGCGACTACCGGCCCAATATCCCCGTCGCTTACTGGGGCTTCCGCTGGATGATCGGCTTCGGCATGACCTCTCTCGGCATCGGTCTGCTCGGGCTCTGGCTCACCCGCAAGAAGTTCATGCTGCCGCCGGGCCTGCGGACGAGCGAGGACGAAGTGCCGACTCTGGTGCTCTTCAAGAGCAATGCGCTGAACCCCAGGTTCACCAGGTGGTACTGGATCATCGCCCTCTGGACGATGGGCTTCCCGCTGATCGCCAACTCCTGGGGCTGGATCTTCACCGAGATGGGGCGTCAGCCCTGGGTCGTCTACGGCGTGCTGCGCACCCGCGACGCGGTCTCCCCCGGTGTCTCGCAGGGCGAGGTGATCACCTCGATGATCGTCTTCACCCTGCTCTACGCGGTACTCGCCGTCATCGAGGTCAAGCTGCTTGTGAAGTACGTCAAGGCCGGACCACCCGAGCTCACCGAAGCCGACCTCAACCCGCCCACCAAGATCGGCGGCGACGACCGTGACGCCGACCGGCCGATGGCCTTCTCGTACTGAGGCCCTGAGGAGCTGCTGAGGCATGGAACTTCACGACGTCTGGTTCGTACTCATCGCCGTCCTGTGGATCGGCTACTTCTTCCTGGAGGGCTTCGACTTCGGCGTCGGCGTCCTGACCAAGCTGCTGGCCCGGGACCGGACCGAGCGGCGGGTGCTGATCAACACCATCGGACCCGTCTGGGACGGCAACGAGGTCTGGCTGCTGACCGCGGGCGGCGCGACCTTCGCCGCCTTCCCCGAGTGGTACGCCACTCTCTTCTCCGGTTTCTATCTGCCGCTGCTGCTCATCCTGGTCTGCCTGATCGTGCGCGGAGTCGCCTTCGAGTACCGGCACAAGCGGGACGAGGAGCGCTGGCAGACCAACTGGGAGCACGCGATCTTCTGGACCTCGCTGCTGCCGGCTCTGCTGTGGGGGGTCGCCTTCGGCAACATCGTGCGCGGCGTGAAGATCGACGGACAGAAGGAGTACGTCGGTGACCTCTTCGATCTGCTCAACCCGTACGCGCTGCTCGGCGGGCTGGTGACGCTGACCCTGTTCACCTTCCATGGAGCGGTCTTCACCGCGCTGAAGACGGTGGGGGAGATCAGGCTCCGGGCGCGGGCTCTGGCGCTGAAGCTGGGGCTGCTCACGGCCGTGCTGGCGCTCGGATTTCTGCTGTGGACCCAGGTCTCGCGCGGGGACGCCAAGAGTCTGGTCGCGATGATCGTCGCCGTGCTCGCGCTGGTGGGGGCGATCGTGACGATCAAGGCGGGGCGCGAAGGATGGTCGTTCGCGCTGTCGGGCGTCACGATCGTGGCCGCCGTCGCGATGCTCTTCCTGACGCTCTTCCCGAACGTCATGCCCTCCTCCCTCAATGAGGAGTGGAACCTGACGGTCACCAACGCCTCGTCGGGTCCGTACACCTTGAAGATCATGACCTGGTTGGGGGGCATCGCCACGCCGCTGGTGCTGCTCTATCAGGGCTGGACGTACTGGGTGTTCCGCAAGCGGATCGGTACGCAGCACATTGCCGATGCGCATTAGTGGGGGATGTTTCACGTGAAACCGATCGACCCGCGTCTGCTCCGGTATGCCCTGGCCACCCGTCGATTCCTGATCGCGGTGGTACTTCTCGGACTTGTCGGGGCGGCGCTGGTCGTCGCCCAGGCGATGCTTATCGCCGAGGTGGTGGTGGGGGCGTTCCAGAAGGGGCTCTCCCTCTCCGGTCTTGGGACGCCGTTGGCGCTGCTGGCGGCGGTCGCCGTCGGCCGGGCGGTTGTCTCGTGGCTGACCGAACTGGCCGCGCACCGGGCCAGCGCGGCGGTCAAGTCCGAGCTGCGGGGGCGGCTGCTGGAGCGGGCCGCCGAGCTGGGGCCCGGGTGGCTGAGCGGGCAGCGCACCGGGTCGCTCGTCGCGCTCGCCACGCGTGGTGTCGATGCTCTGGACGACTACTTCTCGCGCTATCTGCCGCAGCTGGGGCTCGCGGTGGTCGTGCCGGTCGCGGTGCTCGCCCGGATTGTGACCGAGGACTGGGTCTCGGCGGCGGTCATCGTGGTGACCCTGCCACTGATCCCGCTGTTCATGGTGCTCATCGGCTGGGCCACGCAGGCCCGGATGGACCGCCAGTGGCGGCTGCTGTCCCGGCTGTCGGGGCACTTCCTGGATGTGGTGGCCGGACTGCCGACGCTCAAGGTCTTCGGGCGGGCGAAGGCGCAGGCCGAGTCGATCCGGGCGATCACCTCGGAGTACCGGCGGGCCACCCTGCGGACGCTGCGCATCGCGTTTCTCTCGTCGTTCGCGCTGGAGCTGCTGTCGACGCTGTCGGTGGCGCTCGTCGCCGTCGGCATCGGCATGCGCCTGGTGCACGGGGAACTGGATCTGTACACGGGGCTGGTGATCCTGATCCTGGCGCCCGAGGCGTATCTGCCGATCCGGCAGGTGGGGGCGCAGTACCACGCGGCGGCGGAGGGGCTTTCGGCCGCGGAGGAGATATTCGAGGTCCTGGAGAACGAGCCGAGGGCGGGCGGTACGGGGGAGGTGCCCGGCACGCTCCGGCTGGAGCTCGACGGGGTGACCGTCCGGCATGCCGGGCGCAGTGAGGCGTCGTTGGACGCCGCAACGCTCGTGGTGGAGCCCGGCGAGACGGTGGCGCTGGTCGGGCCGAGCGGGGTCGGGAAATCGACGCTGCTGGATGTGCTGCTCGGGTTCGTCGAGCCGGCCGAGGGGCGGGTGCAGGTCGGGGGCGTGGACCTTTCCTCGCTGGACCTGGAGCGGTGGCGGGAGCGGATCGCGTGGGTGCCGCAGCGGCCGTATCTCTTCGCGGGGACGATCGCGGAGAACGTACGGCTGGCGCGGCCGGGCGCGGACGACGCGGCGGTGCGGGAGGCGTTGCGGGACTCGGGCGCCTATGACTTCGTGGCGGGACTCCCCCAGGGTGTGGACACACAGCTCGGGGAGGACGGCGCGGGGCTCTCGGCCGGTCAGCGGCAACGACTCGCGCTGGCCCGGGCGTTCCTCGCGGACCGGCCGCTGCTGCTGCTCGACGAGCCGACGGCGGCGCTGGACGGGGAGACAGAGGCGGGCATCGTTGAAGCGGTGCGGCGGCTGTCGGCGGGGAGAACGGTGCTGCTGGTCGTCCACCGGCCGGCGCTGCAGGGGGTGGCGGACCGGGTGGTCACGCTCTCCCGCCGCGGCGGGATGGGGGTCTTCCCCGCCCGCACGCCCCTGCAGGGAGAGGGGGGTGCGCGGCCGTCGGCTTCGCCGGACGGCACGGTAGTTGGCTCCGTTGAGTTCCAGCCGGCAGGCGGCGGAGAGCCGCGCCCTGCGCGGGCCGTCGGGGGTGCCCTCGCTCGGGTGCGGGGGATGGCCGGGGCGTTGCGGGGGCAGCTGGTGCTCGCCCTGGGGCTGGGGAGCCTCGGTCTCGGTGCCGCCGTGGGGCTGATGGCCGTCTCCGGATGGCTCATCTCGCGTGCCTCGGAGCAGCCGCCCGTCCTCCATCTCATGGTGGCCGTGACGGCGACCCGGGCCTTCGGCATCGGACGGGCCGTCTTCCGCTACGCCGAACGGCTCGTGTCGCATGACGCCGTGCTGCGGATGCTCGCCGAGCTGAGGGTCGCCGTCTACCGCAGGCTGGAGCGCATCGCACCCGCCGGGCTGCGGCAGACCCGGCGCGGAGATCTGCTGTCCCGGCTCGTCGCCGATGTGGACGCCCTGCAGGACTACTGGCTGCGCTGGCTGTTGCCCGCGGGTGTCGCCGTCACCGTGGGAGCGGGGACCGTCGGCTTCACGGCGTGGCTGCTGCCCGAGGCAGGGGCAGTACTCGCCCTCGGGCTGCTGGTCGCCGGGGTGGCCGTGCCTCTGATCAGTGGGAACGTCGCACGCCGGGCCGAGCGCCAACTCGCCCCCGCACGCGGGACGTTGGCGACCCGAGTCGCCGAACTGCTCGGCGGAACCGCCGAACTGACCGTCGCCGGGGCGCTGAAGGGCCGCCTGGACACGGCGCGGGAGGCCGACCGGCAGCTGACGCGGATCGCCTCGCGGACCGCCGCGGCCACCGCGCTCGGCGCCGGGCTCTCCGCGCTGGCCTGCGGACTGACGGTCGTGTGCGCCGCGTTCGCGGGAGTGCAGGCAGTGCGCGACGGGCGGCTCGACGGAGTGTCCCTGGCGGTCGTCGTGCTCACTCCCCTCGCCGCCTTCGAGGCGGTCACTGGCCTGCCGCTCGCCGTGCAGTACCGGCAGCGCGTCAAGCGGAGCGCCGAGCGGGTGTACGAGGTGCTGGACGCGCCCGTTCCCGTACACGAGCCGGAGCGGGCGGCAACACCGCCCGGTACGCCGTTCCCGCTCGAAGTGCGGGGGCTGCGGGCACGGTACGCAGGGCAGGAGCGGGACGCGCTCGACGGCTTCGGTCTCACCCTCGACGCGGGAAGGCGCATCGCCGTCGTCGGTCCCTCGGGGTCGGGCAAGACCACCCTCGCCCAGGTGCTGCTCCGCTTCCTGGACGCCAGGGAGGGGACGTACACGATCGGCGGTGTCGCGGCGGCAGCGCTCGACGGGGACGCGGTCAGGCGGTTCGTCGGGCTGTGTGCGCAGGACGCCCACCTCTTCGACAGCTCCGTGCGGGAGAACCTCAGGCTCGCCCGCACGGAAGCGACGGAGGACCAACTCAGGCAGGCGCTCGCCAAGGCACGGCTGCTGGAGTGGGTCGACGCACTGCCCGATGGTCTCGACACCCTCGTCGGCGAGCACGGCGGACGGCTCTCCGGTGGTCAGCGGCAGCGGCTGGCGCTGGCCCGTGCGCTCCTCGCCGACTTCCCCGTACTCGTACTCGACGAGCCCGCCGAGCATCTCGACCTGGCGACGGCGGACGCGCTGACCGCGGATCTGCTGACGGCGACCGAGGGCCGGACGACGCTGCTGATCACACACCGGCTGCGGGGGCTGGACACCGTGGACGAGATCGTCGTCCTGGAGGCGGGGCGTACCGTGCAGCGCGGTTCGTACGAAGAGCTCGCCGCGGCCGAGGGACCGCTGCGCCGGATGCGGGAGCGCGAACAGGCAGCGGACCTGCTGGGCGCGCGGCTCGCCGAAGCCGAGGAACGGACTTCCCTCGTGACATAGGGCCGCTCCGGTGGGCGCGGAGCCGGCCCGCGTCGCGGCCGAAGTCCGAGCGGGGACCCGCCAGGCGGTCGGGAATCTGGGGCCAGGTGGCGGTACGACACCTCGCGGGTACCCGAAATCGCCCCGGCGCCGGGTAACGATCCGTGCATGCGTTTGAGACCCCGCGACCGGCTGCTGCTCGTCCCGGCGGCGCTGTGCGCGCTCCTCGGAACGGCGGTGCCGGCGGCCACGGCATCCGACGGGCCGCAAGCCGGCACCAGCGCCGAGGTGGCGCGCCTCTTCGAGGAAGCGGCGAAGGCGACCGCGACCTACGAGAAGGGCAGGCAGGTGGCCGAAGCGCAGCTCACCAGGGCAGGCCGGCTCCAGGGGCTGCTGGTGCGGCAGCGGCGTGAACTCGCCGCGGTCCACGACGCGGTGGGCGGCGTCGCCCGCGCCCAGTACCGCACCGGCGGGCCGCTCGCGCTCACCGAGCAGCTGCTGCTCGCGAAGAACCCGGACGAGCTGATGCGCTCCCAGCGGCTGGCCTGGCAGGTGGAGAGGGCCGTGAATCACCTGCTCGGCCGGGCGAGGCAGGCCGAGCAGCGGTTCACTGCCGCGGAGGGGAAGGCCCTGGCCGCCTGGCGCGAGCTCGACGTACGCAGGGAGCAGCTGGCGACGATCAAACGTGGCATCGAGATGAAGCTGGAGGCCGCGCAGTGGCAGCTGCAGGATGAGGCTCAGAGCAGCGTCGCGGCCGGAAAGTGCACCGGTGCCGTACACCTCGAAGAGAGCGGGGAGGTGCCGAGCGGCCGCGAGTGGGTGACGCCGGTGGAGCAGTACGAGCTCTCCGCAGGGTTCGACAGCCAAGGCGAGCACTGGGCGCATCGGCACACCGGGCAGGACTTCGCGGTCGCCATCGGGACGCCGGTGCGGTCGGTCGGGGCGGGGCGTGTGATCTCGGTCTCCTGCGGGGGGGCCTTCGGGATCGAGATCGTCGTGCAGCATCCGGATGGCTACTACTCGCAGTACGCGCATCTCGCGGCGGTCACCGTCGACCAGGGCGAGCAGGTGAGCACCGGGCAGTTGATCGCGCAGTCGGGCACCACGGGCAACTCGACGGGGCCGCACCTGCACTTCGAGGTGCGGCTCACGCCGTATCTGGGGTCCGGGGTGGATCCGGTGGGGTGGCTGCGCGAACACGGCGTCGATGTCTAGCGCGCCGCGAGCGACCCGCTAGAGCCCCGCGCTGCCGTCCTGGAGCCTGGCGCCGCCGTCCTGGAGCTCCGAGCTGCCGATCCAGGGCTCCGCACTGCCGTCGGCTTCCGCGCGCCGGGCCAGGATCTGCTCGATGACGACCGCGACGCCGTCCTCGTTGTTGGCAACAGTGCGACCGGACGCCGCGGCGATCACGTCCGGGTGGGCGTTGCCCATCGCGTACGAAGTGCCTGCCCAGTTCAGCATCTCCACGTCGTTCGGCATGTCCCCGAAGGCGACGACCTCGTCCGAGGAGATCCCGCGCTCGGCGCAGCAGAGCGCCAGGGTGCTGGCCTTGCTCACGCCCAGGCCGCTGACCTCGAGCAGTGCCGTCGGGCTCGACCGGGTGAACGACGCGAGCTCGCCGGCCGCCGTACGGGCCAGGGTGAGGAAGCCGTCGGGTGTCAGCTCGGAGTGGTGGGCGAGCAGCTTGATCACCGGGGCGTCGGCGTCCCGGTGATCCGTGTGGAGCAGCTTCTCGGCGGTGGCGATGGTCGCGACCGGGTCGCGGTGGAAGGGCGGATAGTCCGGCTCGTAGTGGATGCCGGTGGTGAGCTCGACCGCGAAGGAGGTGCCGGGAGCGGCATCGCGCAGTGCCCGTACGACCTCGAGGGCGGTGTCCCGTTCCAGAGGGCGGACCTCCAGCACCTTTCCGCCGGCATGCAGATCGACGACGGCGGCGCCGTTGGCGCAGATCGCCAGCC
Source organism: Streptomyces sp. CA-135486 (assembly GCF_050936555.1). Lineage (NCBI taxonomy): Bacteria > Bacillati > Actinomycetota > Actinomycetes > Kitasatosporales > Streptomycetaceae > Streptomyces > Streptomyces sp. CA-135486. The sequence continues at coordinate 11,388 of NZ_JBNJMM010000002.1, read as the reverse complement.
CGTGGCCGTGGACATGGTCGCTGACGACATCCATCCAGCGGGCGGGCCGCCCGGTGACGAAGAAGACCTCGATCCCTGCCTCCTCGGCGGCGGCCAGGGCGGCGATCGTACGTTCCGAGACGGACTTGTCGTCGCGCAACAGCGTGCCGTCCAGGTCTGTGGCGATCAGCCGGGGGACAGCGGGCAGGGCGCGTGGATCGATAGCTGAGGTCACAGATCCATTCTCCCGTACGGCTGTGCACGGGCGTGCGGGTGGGCGCACATGTGAGTGCGTACCGGCCGCTGCCGCGAGTGTGCGTCGGCACCTGTGGAGCCACGTACGCTCGAAGGCATGCGTTTGAGTACCGTGATCCTCCCTGTCCGCCGCTGGCACGACGGTGGCCGCGCCGAGTGGCTGCGAGCAGAGCAGCTCGGCTTCCACACCGCGTACACCTATGACCACCTCTCGTGGCGGACCTTCCGCGACGGCCCCTGGTACGGCGCGGTCCCGACGCTGACCGCCGCTGCCGCTGCCACCGAGCGGCTGCGCCTCGGCACGCTGGTCACCTCGCCGAATTTCCGGCATCCGGTGACCCTGGCCAAGGAGCTGATCTCGCTCGACGACATCTCAGGCGGCCGGATCACGCTCGGCATCGGCGCGGGCGGTATGGGCTTCGACGCGACGGCACTGGGCCAGGAGGCCTGGACGCCGCGGGAACGGGCCGATCGCTTCGGAGAGTTCGTTCCGCTGCTCGACCGGCTGCTGACCGAGGACTCGGTGACGTACGAGGGGACCTTCTACTCGGCGGTGGAGGCCCGCAACATCCCCGGCTGTGTACAGCGGCCCCGGCTGCCGTTCGCGGTCGCGGCCACCGGGCCGCGCGGGCTCAAGCTCGCGGCGAAGCACGGGCAGGCATGGGTGACCACGGGTGACCCGAAGCTCTTCCAGACGGGTACGCCGGAGCAGTCCGTCGAGGCGATCCGCGGGCAGATCGACAAGCTCGGCAAGGCGTGCGCGGACCTCGGCCGGGATGTGGCCGATCTGGACAAGATCCTGCTCACCGGCTTCACTCCGCAGCCCGGCCGGGTGCTGGAGTCCCTCGATGCCTTCGTCGACTTCGCGGGCAGGCACTTCGAGCTCGGCTTCACGGAAATCGTGCTGCACGCTCCGATCCCGGACTCGTACTTCGCCGCGGACCGGGCGGTCTTCGAGCAGATCGCGACGGAGGGCCTCGCCCAGCTCACCCGCTGAGGGCTACCGGCGCGCCCGCTGAGGCTCACGGCCTCGCCCGCCGAGGATCAGCGGACGCGCTCATGCGCCGGGGAAGCGCAGAAACTCCGGCGGTACGGCGTCGGCGAGCCAGACGCCGTTGGCGCTGACGTGGAATGCGTGGCCCGCCCGGTGCATCGCCCCGGCGTCCACGGACAGAACGACGGGGCGGCCGCGGCGGGCGCCGACGCGGGTCGCGGTCTCGCGGTCGGGCGAGAGATGCACATGGTGGCGGTTCATGGGGCGCAGGCCCTCGGTGCGGATCGCCTCCAGACTGCGGGCGACCGTGCCGTGGTAGAGGGACGCGGGCGGCTCGGCCGTGGAGAGGTCCAGGTCGACCTCGACGGTGTGGCCCTGGTTGGCGCGGATGCGGGTGCCGTCGACGGTGAAGCGCCGCTTGTCATTGACGGCGACGACATGGTCGAGCTCGGCCCGGGTGAGCCGGAAGCCGTGCGCGGCGGCGGCCCGCATCAGTTCGTCGACCTCCACCCAGCCGTTCTCGTCGAGGGTGATGCCGATCCGCTCCGGCTGGTGCCGAAGATGCTTCGACAAGTACTTGGACACCTTCACGGTGCGTCGGTCATCGGGTCGGTCTTCAGGTCGGTCATTGGGTCGGTTGTCGGGTCGGTTGTCGGATCTTTCGTTCATTCCGTCAGCGTGCCCGTCGCTCCGGTCCCGTCGCCACCAAAAAAATCGCTCTGGAGGTTTGATCCACAGCCAACTGTAGTTATCCACAAGGGAATTGACGCTTCTGTGGACAACGGAACGCAGATTTAGGTCCTTTGATCAAATTGCCCCGAATGCCAGTTTCTTGAGTTCAGAGCGTCCAATGTTCTGGCCTGTACTTCCCGTTCGGCCGCCGCCGTGATGAAGGCGGCCGTGTTCTCCTCGCCAACCAGTGCCTGCACCGCGCGAATTGTCTCCGGTGGCAGCATCACCGACCGGGGCTCGCTCTCCACCGGTGACGGTCCTTCCGCGGTCAGATGCTGCTGCAGATGCCGGGTGGCGAACGTCGGCATGGCCCGGGCCAGTTCGGCGTCGACGGACTGCTGTGCGAGCGGTCTCAGCCGCCGCACCAGAGCCGCCGCCTCGGCCGCGTCCCCGTCGGTCGGGGGCCGGTGGCCGAGATAGCGCGCGAAGACATGCTCTGTGGTGAACTCCAGGAAACGGGACGCTATGTGCTCGACCTGTCCACGAAGTTCCCGCAGATGACCGGAGATTGCGGAAAGCGGCACCCCGGCTCCGTACAACTCGGCCGCCACCGCCAGCTCTTGGGGACTGGGCACCAGAAACTCGTCGTCCCGCCCCGGTACGCGTTCCAGTACGCCCAGCTCCACCGCCTCCTCGACGGCGGCCTCGTTCGGCTTCCCGCCGAACTTCCCGGCCAGCTCGGCCCGGGTGATCCGGGCCGCCTCCTCGTCCGTCCACGGCCCCTGCACCTCCGCGACCAGACCGAGCACCCCGCCGAGCCCGCGCCCGGCGTCCCAGGCCTCCAGCAACTCCTTGATCGAGGCCAGCGTGTAGCCACGGTCCAGCAGGTCGGCGATCTGCCGCAGCCGGGCCAGATGGGTGGAGCCGTACACATTGGCCCGCCCGCGCCGCTCCGGCTTCGGCAGCAGTCCACGGTCCTGGTAGGCGCGGATCGTACGGACCGTGGCACCGCTGTGGTGCGCCAGATCCTCGATCCGGTACTCGGCTGCCGACTGTGCTCCCACGGCGCTCATAGCGGCGGCTCCCATCGGGCTATCGCCCGCAGGCTCCCGGGCATGAAGCGGGACATGAAGTGGGCGCCGCGCGCCTCGGGCGTCACCGGTACAACAGCCTGGTTCCTGACGACGGCGCGCAGGATCGCGTCGGCGACCTTCTCCGGCGGGTAGTTGCGCAGCCTGTACAGCCGGGCGGACTTCTTCCGGCGCCGCTTCTCCTCGGCCTCGTCGACCCCGGCGAAGCGCGCGGAGGCCGCGATGTTGGTGTTGACGATGCCGGGGCAGATCGCCGAGACCCCGATGTCCTGGCCGGCCAGCTCAGCCCGCAGGCACTCGCTGAGCATCAGCACGGCCGCCTTCGACGTGCTGTACGCGGGCAGCGACTTCGTGGGCTGATAGGCGGCAGCGGACGCGGTGTTGACGATATGGCCGCCCTGTCCACGCTCGGCCATCTGCCTGCCGAAGAGCCGGCAACCGTGGATGACACCCCACAGATTGACGTCGAGGACCTTCCTCCAGTCCTCAGCGGTGGTCTGCAGGAAGGAGCCGGACAGTCCGATGCCCGCGTTGTTGACCAGGACGTCCACCACGCCGTACTGGGCGGCGACCTTCTCGGCGAGCTTCTCCATCGCCTGCTCGTCGCTGACGTCCACGGTCTCGCCCCAGGCCTCGGGCGCACCTATCAGCCGGGACAGCTCCGCGGTCCTGGCCGCGCCATCGGTATCCCGGTCCACCGCCACGATCCGCGCCCCCGCCTCGGCGAACGCGAAGGCCGTGGCCCGCCCGATGCCACTGGCCGCTCCCGTCACCAGGACGAGCTGCCCTCCGAACCGCTCGGCATAGGGCCCCTTGGCCACGGTCCGACGCGCGGCCATCCCCGCCGCGAAGTCCTCGTTGGCCGTGACGAACTCGCCGATCCAGGCCGACAACTGGTCCGGCCGGGTGCGCGGTATCCAGTGCTTGGCGGGCAGCGACCGGCGGGTCAACTGCGGGACCCACTCGCCCAGTTCGTCATAGAGCCGCTCGGACAGGAAGGCGTCGCCGGTCGGCGTGATCAGCTGGACCGGCGCGTGGGCGTAGGCGTCGGAGCGCGGGCGGCGCAGCCTGGCCCGGACATTGTCCCGGTAGAGCCGTGCGCCGTGCGCCGCGTCCCGCGGCAGCGACGACGTGGGGTAGTCGCCTGCCGGCACTTTCTCCATCCGCTGCAGGATCTTCGGCCACTGCTTGCCCAGTGGCCCGCGCCAGGCGAGCTCCGGCAGCACCGGCGTAAGCAGCATGTACACGTACCAGGACTTGGCCCCCTGGCCGAGCAACTGCCCCACTCTGCGGGGCGTCGGCCGGCTCATCCGCCTCTTGATCCAGTGCCCGAAGTGGTCGAGGGACGGGCCGGACATGGAGGTGAAGGAGGCGATACGGCCCTCGGTGCGCTGTGCGGTGACGAACTCCCACGACTGCACCGACCCCCAGTCGTGGCCGACCAGATGCACCGGTTTGTCAGGACTCACCGCGTCAGCGACCGCCAGGAAGTCGTCCGTCAGTTTCTCCAGGGTGAAGCCGCCGCGCAGTGGAGCCGGCGAGGTGGAGCGGCCGTGCCCCCGCACGTCGTACAGCACCACATGGAAGCGGTTCGCGAGCCGTCCGGCGACCTCCGTCCACACCTCCTTGCTGTCCGGATAGCCGTGCACGAGCATCACCGTCGGCTGCGTCGCATCACCCAGCTCGGCGACGCACAGCTCGATTCCGCCGGTACGGACCCAGCGCTCCCGCGCCCCCTTGAGACTCACGCCGACTCCTTCTCATGGTCCTCTCCCAGAGCCGACGCTCCGCACGAGTCATCCGCCCAGCGCCGCACATGCGGCAGATCGTCGTCCAGCCAGAACGCGCTCTGCTCCGGGTCCCTGGAGTCGGTGACCACCAGGATCTCCTCGAACTTCGCGCCCGTGCCCCGGAACCCGAGGTGCGGCTCGACCGCCCACAACCCCGGCCGGGGCGGGTGGTCGGAGAATGCGTACGGACTCCACAGCGGCGACCAGCCGTCCCGGTGACCGTGCAGCGCGTCGCTCGCCAGGCCCTTCAGCGACTGGATGCCGAAACCGAACAGACGCGGCGACCAGCGTCGCTCCTTCACCCGGTCGATCTTGTGGGCGATCACGCCGAAGGGGTAGGCGCGGTGCCGGTTGGCGTACCCCTGGCGGACCATCAGCCGGTCCACGTCCTCGTAGATCTCGCGCAGTGAGCGCCGCTCCCGCACCTCGCGCAGGCTCAGCTCGCGGTGTGCCTCCAGGTCGGTCAGCAGCTTGTCGTGCACGGGGTTGAGGCCGAGGCAGCCCGAATACCCGATGTCGGCCGTGAAACCTCTGTGGACCGGTGCCATGTCGAGGATGAAGGGCATCCCCGCCTCCAGCTTCCGGTTGGTCGGGAAGAACTGGAGCGGTATCCGGAAGTCCACGAAGGCCGTACGGTCCCCGAACCACGCGAAGGGCAGATGGAACCAGTCCCGCACGCCACGCTCACGCAGCCACTCCCGTTGCATCCGGGCCGCCTCGCGCTCGGTCACACCCGGCTTGAGCTGCGCCGCCACTGCCTCCGCGCATGCGTACGCGAGACGCTGCACCTCCCTGAACCCCCGCAGTTCCGCGGTCAGTTCGCTCTCCACCGCTGAGGCCATGCCACCCGCCCGTCCCGTGTGCGGTACTCGCTCGAAACCTGACACCGATGAATGTGACAATGCCCGGCGGCTGCGTCAAGGGCTGTGCTCAGCCTGTGGAAAACTCACCGGCCGCAGTGGCGCGGTCGACTTTGGTCGCAGAGCCCCTACGGGTCCGTACCTCTGGAGTCGGACACCGATCCAGCCGCCAGGGCTGACGCCCGGTGTGTCGTGCGCCACTACCTTCGGAATGTGACTGTGATCGCGACCGAAAGCCTGAGCAAGCGGTTCCCCCGGGTGACCGCGCTTGACCGGCTCTCGTTGGACATCGGACCCGGTGTGACCGGCCTGGTGGGCGCCAACGGAGCCGGCAAGTCCACGTTGATCAAGATCCTGCTGGGTCTGTCTCCCGCCACCGAGGGCCGGGCCGCCGTGCTCGGTCTCGACGTCGCCACCAGTGGCGCCGCCATCCGGGAGCAGGTGGGGTACATGCCCGAGCACGACTGCCTGCCGCCCGATGTCTCGGCCACCGAGTTCGTCGTCCACATGGCGCGCATGTCCGGGCTGCCGCCGACGGCCGCCCGTGAGCGCACCGCCGACACCCTGCGCCATGTCGGCCTGTACGAGGAGCGCTATCGCCCCATCGGCGGCTACTCGACCGGCATGAAGCAGCGCGTCAAGCTCGCGCAGGCCCTGGTCCACGACCCCAAGCTGGTCCTCCTGGACGAGCCGACCAACGGCCTCGACCCGGTCGGCCGCGACGAGATGCTCAATCTGATCCGCCGCGTCCACACCGACTTCGGCATCTCGGTCCTGGTCACCTCGCACCTGTTGGGCGAACTCGAGCGCACCTGCGACCACGTCGTCGTCATCGACGGCGGCTCGCTGCTGCGCTCCAGCTCCACCAGCGACTTCACCCAGACGACCACGACTCTCGCGGTCGAGGTCACCGACACGGACACGCACCCCGACGGCACGGCTGTGCTTCGTAAGGCACTGGCTGCCGCCGGAGTCACGCTGCACGCGAGCGTGGAGGACGGTTTGCCCGGAGCGGGCCACATCCTGCTGATCGAGGCGACGGGCGAGGAGACGTACGACGTCGTGCGCGACACAGTCGCCGGGCTCGGCCTCGGTCTCGTACGGATGGAACAGCGCCGCCACCACATCGCGGAGGTCTTCCGTCCGGAGGCGGCGGCACAGCCCATGGAGGTGCAGGCGCGATGAGCACAGAGCTCACCGGGGTCCAGAACGAGACCACCCGGATCCACAACATCGGCTACCGGAACTACGAGGGCCCGCGGCTCGGCCGTGCGTATGCGCGGCGCTCCCTCTACTCCCAGTCGCTGCGCGGCGCCTACGGCCTCGGCCGCTCGGCCAAGTCCAAGGTGCTGCCGATGATCCTCTTCGCGGTGATGTGCCTGCCCGCGGCGATCATCGTCGCGGTGGCCGTCGCCACGAAGCTCAAGGACCTCCCGCTCGACTACACCCGCTATGCGATCGTCACGCAGGCGGTCATCGGCCTCTTCCTGGCCGCACAGGCTCCGCAGTCCGTCTCGCGCGATCTGCGCTTCAAGACGGTGCCGCTGTACTTCTCGCGGCCGATCGAGCGCATCGACTACGTCCTCGCCAAGTACGGCGCGATGGCCTCGGCCCTGTTCGTGCTCACCGCGGCGCCGCTGGTCATCCTGTACATCGGCTCGCTGCTCGCCAAGATGGACTTCGCGGACCAGACGAAGGGCTTCGCGCAGGGCATGGTCTCCGTGGCGCTTCTCTCCGTACTCTTCGGCGGCATCGGACTGGTGATGGCCGCGCTCACACCGCGCCGCGGCTTCGGCGTCGCCGCTGTGATCGCCACGATGACCATCACCTACGGCGCCGTCTCCACCGTCCAGGCGATCGCCTGGGAGACCGGGTCGCCCGAGGTGATCAAGTGGCTGGGCCTGTTCTCGCCGGTCACGCTCGTTGACGGCGTGCAGACCGCCTTCCTCGGCGCCACCTCGGCCTTCCCCGGCGAGGCCGGCCCGGGAGCCGGGCCCGGCGTGGTCTATCTGCTCGTCGTCCTCGCGCTCGTCGCCGGCTCGTACGCCGTACTGATGCGCCGCTACCGAAAGGTCGGGCTGTGACTACCATCAACATCGAGCACACCTCGCGGTGGTTCGGCAATGTCGTGGCCGTCAACGACGTGACCATGACGATCGGCCCGGGCGTCACCGGTCTGCTCGGCCCCAACGGCGCCGGAAAGTCCACGCTCATCAACATGATGGGCGGTTTCCTCGCCCCCTCGACGGGAAGCGTGACGCTCGACGGCCACGCGATCTGGCGCAACGAGTCCGTGTACCGGCAGATCGGCGTCGTACCGGAGCGGGAAGCGATGTACGACTTCCTCACCGGCCGCGAATTCGTCGTCGCCAACGCCGAGTTGCACGGCCTGGGCAGGAAGGCCGCCCAGAAGGCGCTCGCCACGGTCGAGATGGAGTACGCGCAGGACCGCAAGATCGCGACGTACAGCAAGGGCATGCGGCAGCGCGTGAAGATGGCGTCGGCCCTCGTTCACGAGCCGTCCGTGCTGCTGCTCGACGAGCCCTTCAACGGCATGGACCCGCGCCAGCGCATGCAGCTGATGGACCTGCTGCGGCGGATGGGCGCGGAGGGCCGGACCGTGCTGTTCTCCTCGCACATCCTGGAGGAGGTCGAGCAACTCGCCTCCCACATCGAGGTGATCGTGGCCGGCCGCCATGCCGCATCCGGTGACTTCCGCAAGATCCGCAGGCTGATGACGGACCGGCCACACCGCTACCTCGTACGGTCCAGCGACGACCGGGCGCTCGCCGCGGCCCTGATCGCCGATCCGTCGACGGCGGGTATCGAGGTCGACCTGGCCGAGGGTGCGCTGCGCATCCAGGCCGTCGACTTCGGCCGGTTCACCGAACTGCTGCCGAGGGTCGCCCGCGAGCACTCCATCCGGCTGCTGACGGTCTCGCCTTCGGACGAGTCCCTCGAGTCGGTCTTCTCCTACCTCGTAGCGGCCTGAAAGGAGCTGTGACGTCCATGTACAACCCCACAGTCGCCCGGCTCACCTACCGGGCCGTGCTCGGCAGGCGCAGGGCAGCGATCCTGTTCGTACTGCCCGGTCTGCTGCTTGCCATCGCGGCGGCGGTACGGAGCTTCAACGGCGTCGACGACCAGGTCGCCGCCGATGTCCTGGGCGGGTTCGCCATCGCCACGATGGTGCCGCTGATCGGGGTGATCGCGGGCACCGGGTCGATCGGCCCCGAGATCGACGACGGGTCGATCGTCTATCTGCTCGCCAAGCCGGTGAAGCGCCCGACGATCATCGTCACCAAGCTGGTCGTGGCCATCGCGATCACGATGGCCTTCTCGGCGATCCCCACACTGATCGCCGGGTTCATCCTCAACGGCAACGGCCAGCAGGTCGCGGTGGCGTACACCGTGGCGGCGCTGGTCGCGTCGATCGCCTACAGCGCGTTGTTCCTGCTCCTCGGGACGGTCAGCCGGCATGCGGTGGTCATCGGACTCGTCTACGCGCTGGTGTGGGAGACGCTGTTCGGCAGCCTGGTGCCGGGGGCGCGCACGCTGAGTGTCCAGCAGTGGTCGCTGTCGCTCGCCGAGAAGATCGGCGGGGAGGGCCTGATCGGATCGGACGTGGGGCTGCCGCTGGCGGTGGCGCTGCTGGCGGGGGTCACGGTGGTGGCGACGTGGTACGCGGGGCAGAAGCTGAGGGTGCTGAAGCTCGTCGGCGAGGAGTGAGGCGGACACCTCTGCTTTGCCGGTCAACCCCCGTCCGATGGACGGGGGTTGACGCATATGCGCGTAACTGTACGTTTATCGGCTCGTTGTGCACTGCGCGTGGAGGCAACTGGAGTTCGCGGCGACGAGAGTTCGTGAAGTTGGGGATTGCCGGTACTGGATCGAAAGCCGCGCCGGTCATTGGGTGAGTAGCACCGTGAGCCGACCTCCACCCCTGTGCCCGGGGAGAGGGCCGTCCATGACCGGTTTCACGAACGGAAGGCATCCCCATGCCATCGGAAGTCGCCCTGCTCGAATCGCGCACGATGCGCGACGAGCATCTGGGGCGTGTCGACGTCCTCGACAAGGTGAAGGCTCTTGTCATGCTCCCGGACGGAGTTCACGTTCGCACAGAGGATGTGGCGCGGTACTTCGAAGTATCCACAGTCGTCGTCAGGAGGTTGACCGACCGCCATCACAAGGAGTTCACGGAGAACGGGATGTGTGTGCTGCGCGGCGCTGAGCTGCGCGTCTTCCATAGCGACATGATGTCGCTATGGGACGTCAACGAGGGCGAAAGTTATCCACAGGCGGTGACTCAGCTCAGGCTCTTCACCCGCCGCACCGTCCTCAACGTCGCGATGCTTCTTCGCGACAGCGACATCGCCCGCTGCGTCCGCACCTACCTCCTCGACGCCGAGGAAGGCTGGCGCAAGGGGTACGCGTCCCTCGACCGCCGGGTCACCGCCGCCGAGGCGAATCTGGACACCGTCGGGCGCGCGCTCCAGGAACTCGGTCCCGTGATCAACGGGATCTCGGTACGGCTCGATCGCCTGGACCTGCGGCTCGACGCCACCAATCAAGTCGTCGGTGCCATCAGCAACCGGCTCTGCAACCTCTCCGACGACATGCGGCGGATGGAGCGCCGGATGGACAAGAGGATGGACGACTTCGCCCATCAGCTGAGAGAGCTGCAGCGCAGCCAGCGCCGTAAGCGCCGCTGACGGACTGCTGACAAGCACAGAGGTGCCGCCCGCGGGAGACGCACCGAGCGGACAGACGCGTCATGATCGAGGGGCTCTCGCGGGCGCGCTCGCCTTCTTCGGCGTGCCGCTTGCGACCGGCGGGACCTTCACCCACCTCGGGCATGCCATCGCCCTTGGCCTCCTCTGCCGGCGGCTCACGCGGAATCCCGGTGGGAGGAAAATCAGTGGCAGCGAACCGTCGGCGGAGGCAGAGTAGTTGAGCCGGCGCACGCCAGTGCGACCGACGCCATCCGACCGGGAGAGGAGCGCGGCGATGACCGAGAGTACGAGTACGAGTCCGTCGAGCTCCCAGCAGGGCAGCACCGGGCAGGACGCGGAGTAGCCACCGACACTCCGCGGAGCCGCCCGCGAGTAGCTGCCCGGGGGCGGCCGCTTCGAGCGCGCATCTGCGCGGGCCGCCCCCTCCCGGAGGATTGGCCGAGTGGTAAGGCAGCGGCTTGCTAAGCCGTCGTCGGGGTGGAAGCCTCGCGCGCGTTCGATCCGCGCATCCTCCGCAGGGGCCCTTGGGCGGGCCGCAAGACTGGTGCAACAGGCCGGACTAGCCCAGCAGGTGTTCCAGTGTGATCGCGATGCCGTCGTTGTCGTTCGACGCCGTGATCTCGTGGGCCACTGCCTTCAACTCGTCGTGCGCGTTGGCCATCGCCACGCCGTGCGCCGCCCACCCGAACATCGGGATGTCGTTCGGCATGTCACCGAACGCGATCGTGTCCGAGGCCCGCAGCCCCAGCCGTCGCGCCGCCAGCGAGAGTCCCGTCGCCTTGCTCAGCCCCAGCGGCAGGATCTCCACGATCCCCGCACCCGCCATCACCACGTTCACCAGGCCGCCGATCGTCGCCCTGGCCGCCTTCGTCAGTGCGTCGTCGTCCAGCCCCGGATGCTGGATGTAGAGCTTGTTGATCGGGGCGGACCACAGCTCGGACGGGTCCTCGAAGGTCACCACCGGCAGCGGGCCCTCCTGCACCCGGTAGCCCGCGCCGACCAGCACCTCGCCAT